>NZ_CP016278.1:3725000-4061276 GCF_002214645.1 Diaphorobacter nitroreducens | reverse complement strand
AACACGCTCCAGTCGCCACGCGACAGCAGCAGCGCGCGGCGCAGGTTTTCTTCCATCATCGGGCCCAGGATGAAGCCCAGCAGCAAGGGAGCGGGCTCCACCCCCAGCTTGTAGAACAGGTAGCCGATGACACCGAATCCGCCCACCATCCACACGTCGAACGTGTTGTTGTTGGTGGAGTACACCCCCACCGCGCAGAACAGCACGATGGACGGGAACAGCCAGCGATAAGGCACGGAGAGCAGCTTGATCCACATGCCGATCAGCGGCAGGTTCAGGATCACCAGCATGGCGTTGCCGATCCACATCGAGGCGATCAGGCCCCAGAACAGCTCGGGGTTGCTGGTCATCACCTGCGGGCCGGGCTGGATGTTGTGGATGGTCATGGCACCCACCATCAGCGCCATCACGGCGTTGGGCGGAATGCCCAGCGTCAGCAGCGGGATGAAGGAGGTCTGCGAACCCGCGTTGTTGGCCGACTCGGGAGCCGCCACGCCGCGGATGTTGCCCTTGCCGAACGGAACCTCCCCGGGATGGAGCTTGGTCTTCTTCTCGATCGTGTAGGCCGCAAAGGCCGACAGCAGCGCGCCGCCGCCGGGCAGGATGCCCAGGGACGACCCCAGGGCCGTGCCGCGCAGCATGGCGGGGAGCATGCGCTTGAAGTCCTGTGCCGTGGGGAACAGGCCGTGCACCTTGGCGGCAAACACTTCGCGCTCGTCGTCGGGCTTGGACAGGTTGGCGATGATTTCGCCGTAGCCGAACACGCCCATGGCGATCACGGTGAAACTGATGCCGTCGGTCAGCTCGGGGATGTCAAAGCTGTAGCGGGCCACGCCGGAGTTCACGTCCGTGCCCACCAGGCCCATCAACAGGCCCAGCACGATCATGGCGACGGCCTTGAGCAGCGAGCCCGAAGCCAGCACCACGGCACCGATCAGGCCCAGCACCATCAGCGAGAAGTACTCGGCGGGGCCGAACTTGAAGGCCACTTCCGTCAGCGGGGGCGCAAAGGCCGCCAGGATCAACGTACCCACGCAGCCCGCGAAGAACGAGCCAATGCCGGCAGCCGCCAGTGCCGGGCCCGCACGGCCCGCGCGCGCCATCTGGTAGCCGTCGATCACGGTCACCACGGAGGACGACTCGCCCGGCAGGTTCACCAGGATGGCGGTGGTGGAGCCACCGTACTGCGCGCCGTAGTAGATACCTGCCAGCATGATCAGCGCGGCCACGGGCGGCAGCGCGTAGGTGGCCGGCAGCAGCATGGCGATGGTGGCCACGGGGCCCACGCCGGGCAGCACGCCGATCAGCGTGCCCAGCAGACAGCCGATGAAGCAGTAGATCAGGTTCTGGAACGTAAACGCGACGCCAAAACCCATCGAGAGGTGTTCAAACAATTCCATGGTCTAGATCTCCGAATCAACCCACGATGAAGCTAGGCCAGACGGGGAACTGCAGAGCCAGCCCCCAGATGAATGCCACGTAGCTGCCCACGGCCAGGATGGTGGCCAGGATGAACACTTCCTTGAAGTGGAACTGGTTCCCCGCCAGGCTGGCCACGAAAGTCAGGCCGTAGATGGCAACGATCAGGCCCATGGCCGGCACGCCGAAGCTGGGCAGGCCCGCCAGCAGCACGCCGAACAACAGGTTGGCGGAAATGATGAAGAAGATCTGCTTCCACGCCCACTTGCCGATCTTGTCGCCGTCCACCGTCTCAACCACGGTGGCCTTGAACATGATGGCCGCGCCGATGATGCCCAGCAGAATGCCCAGCAGCAGGGGGAAGTAGCCCGGGCCCATGCGGGCGCCGGTTCCTACGCTGTAGGTGGTGGCGCCCCAGGCAAAACCACCGCCGACGACGAGGAACATGAGGCCGGAAAAGAAATCTTTCTGACTCTTGATTTTCACGAATGTCTCCCAAAAGGAACGCGACGGGCGATTGTGGAGTGTCGGGCAGCGTTTCTCGATGTGGATTCCACCTACCGGTAGATACAAGTTTTCCCTAGAGGCAACACCCCCGGAACTGCCCTTAGCACGGCACCGACCGCTGCGCGGCGTCGAAGGTGGCGCGAGGGCCCTGGTCAGGCCGGACCTGCGCCGCAGGAGCGCGGAAATACCGCCTTCCACCGCGTTGTGAAGGATGGGCGCGCGCCTGATGCATGCGGCGGAACGGCGCATCTGCTGCGCCGCGATGGCAGAGGTGTGGGTGCTACTCGAGCGGCGGGGTGGCGGCGATGACTTCCTCGAACGTGGTCACGCCTTCGGCCGCGCGCAGCGCGCCCGCCAGGCGCAGCGGGCGCATGCCGTCCTGCACGGCCTGGCGGCGCAGCGCGTCGATGGAGGGCGATTGGTTCACCTGGGTCTTGAGCGCCTCGCTCACGGTGAGCAGTTCATAAAGCCCCATGCGGCCGCGAAAGCCCGTCATACGGCACTCCACGCACCCCACGGGCCTATAGGCGCGATAGCCCCCGTTGATCTTCCAGGGGCGGATCATGTCGGCCAGCGCCTCGGGGTCGGCTGCCTCGTCCACCTGCCGGCAGTGCCGGCACAGCGTGCGCACCAGGCGCTGCGCCAGCACCCCCAGCAGCGTGGCGTTGATGAGGTACGGCGGCACGCCCAGCTCCATGAGTCGCGTGACGGCGCTGGGCGCGTCGTTGGTGTGCAGGGTGGAGAACACCAGGTGGCCGGTGAGCGCGGCCTGCACGGCCATGTCCGCGGTGGCCAGGTCGCGGATCTCGCCCACCATGATCACGTCCGGGTCCTGGCGCATGAGGGCACGCAGCCCTTCGGCGAAGGTGAAGTCCAGCTGCGGCTGCACCTGCGTCTGGTTGAAGCTGGGTTCGATCATCTCGATCGGGTCCTCCACCGTGCTCACGTTCACCTCCTCGGTGGCCACGCGCTTCAGGGTGGAGTACAGCGTGGTGGTCTTGCCCGAGCCCGTGGGCCCGGTCACCAGGATGATGCCGTGCGGGCGCTTGACGAGTTGCTCCCAGCGCTGCGCATCGTGCGCAGTGAAACCCAGCGCGTCCAGGTCCTTCACGGCGTTGTCGGGGTCGAAGATGCGCATCACCATCTTCTCGCCGAAAGCGGTAGGTAGCGTGGACAGGCGCATTTCCACCTCGTCGCCACGCGGGTTGCGCGTCTTGATGCGGCCGTCCTGCGGGCGGCGCTTTTCCACCACGTCCATGCGGCCCAGCAGCTTCACGCGCGCCACCATGGCATTGAGCACGCCCATGGGCATCTGGTAGACGGCATGCAACACGCCGTCGATGCGAAAGCGGATCACGCCCTGCTCGCGGCGCGGCTCCAGGTGGATGTCGCTCGCGCGCTGGTCGAAGGCGTACTGCCACAGCCAGTCCACCACGCGCACCACCCCCTGGTCGTTGGCGTCCAGCTGCTTGTTGGTCTTGCCCAGTTCCACGAGCTGCTCGAAGCTGCTGCCCGCGGCGCCGCCGCCGGCCTTCTGCGCCTCGCGCACCGACTTGGCCAGCGCGTAGAACTCCGCCGTGTAGCGCGTGATGTGCTGGGGGTTGGCCAGCACGCGCCGCACCGTGCGCCGAGACTGGCGCTCCACCTCGGCGACCCAGTCATGCAGGAAGGGCTCGGCCGTGGCCACCACCACCTCCTTGGAGGTCACCTGCACCGGCAGCACCTTGTGGCGCTCGGCGTAGCTGGCGCTCATGGCGTCGGCCACACGGCCCACGTCCACCTTCAGCGGGTCGATGCGCAGAAACGCCAGGCCGCAGCGCTGGGCCACGTATTCGGTGAGGATGTCCACGTCCAGCGGCTTGCCATCGCTGGCGCGCAGCATGGCCACGTTGCCCAGCCGCACCAGCGGGTGCTGGCTGCTTTCGGCCTGCGAGCAGCGTGCGATGGTGCGTTGCGCCTGCTCGGCGGTGATCACGCCATCGGCACGCAGCCAATCGACGATGAGCCGCCACTGCAACGGGCCGGTGGGCCCGCCGGCGGCCGTGGGGGGGATGCGGGCAATGCTTCGGCAGTCATGGTGCGAGTGGCGGCAGAGGTCAGGCGACCGGTTTGAATACGCGCAGCCACTTGGTGGCCGGCAGGTCCCAGCGGGCCTGCACGCTTTCGGCGCGGGCCAGCAGCTCGGCACGTTTGGGCCGCGTGGGCGTGCGCTGGGCCAGCACCACGGTATTGCCCTCGCGCGTGGGCTTGAAAGCCCAGAGCGCGTCGGCGCCAAAGGCCTCGGCGAGCTTGTCCAGGCTGCGCTCGTAGCTGGAGGCGCGGCCGAACAGGTTCACCGTGAGGCAGCCGTCCAGCGTCAGCAGCGCGCGGCAGTCGGCATAGAACTCCGCGCTGTCCAGCACCGGCGCGGCGGCCTCATGGTCGTACAGGTCCACCGCCAGCGCGTCCACCGTGCCGTGCCATTCGGGTTTCTTGATTTCCTGGGCCGCGTCGGCCAGCACCACACGCTGCATGGGGCCGTCGGGTGGCAGCTTGAACCAGGCGCGGCAGACGGCCTCCACGCGCGGGTTCAGCTCGACCACGGTGCAGCACATGCGCAGCTTCTTGCGGCAGAACTTGGTGATGGCGCCGGCCCCCAGGCCCAGTTGCATCGCGTGGCGCTTAGCCACGCTGGCGGGCTCCACGAACAGCAGCCAGGCCATCATGCGTTGCACGTATTCCAGTTCGATCTCGAACGGCTGCGCGATGCGCATGGAGCCCTGGATCCACGGCGTGCCCAGGTGCAGGTGGCGCACTTCGCCATCATCGGAGACGCTCACCTCGGGCAGTTCGGTGGCGGCGGTTTTCTTGCGGGTCAAATCGTTATACCAATCCAAAAGTCGCCAGGGCCTCGCCCCAGGCGTGCAGTTTTTTCTCGAAGCTCCACGACGCGTTGGCCGGGCTGGTGGAGGGCAGGCGCAGCGATGGCATCGGCGCATCTGCCTTCAGCCCCAGGCTGGCGCGCACGGCCTTGGCGTGGCGGAAGCTTTCCCCGCCATTGTGGGCGATGGCGGCCAGCCCCGGCGCGCGGGCATGCAGGCCGGCGAAGTCGTTGACCTGCGCGTTGCGGATGCTGGTATCCAGGCTGCCCTCGCGCTCGCAGGCGGCATACACGTCCCACAGGCCCAAGCCGCGGGCCAGCAGCCAGTCGCAGCGCGCAGCGTACTGGTCGCGGCCCGGCAGCGGATGCTGCGGCCACAGCGCCGCCAGGATGCGCCAGAAGTGGTTCTGCGGATGGCCGTAATACTGCTGCGCGGCGAGCGATGCCACACCGGGGAAGCTGCCCAGCACCAGCACCCGCGTGCCGGAGCCCACCACGGGCGGCAGGCCGACCAGACGACCGGCAGACAGCACTACCGTTTTTTTCTGCGCAGCCACCGGCCCTCCATTACTATTGTTTGTATAGCTGCTTGCGCTTGCTGCATAAGCCTTTGAGCCCGAAAGCACTCAAACCTGTGCCAACAGTTCAGCCAGCCGTGGCAACGCTGCGCAAGCGTTGGCGCGCGTGGCATGGGCCAGTTCTGTGCTGGAAATGCCGCGCAGCTGCGCCACCACCGCACCGATGCGCGGTAGCTGTGCAGGCGTGTTGCGTGCGGGCGGGCGGCCAGCGGCGCGCTCGGCCGCGGTCACGTAGAGCCAGTGCGGCGGAATGTCGGGCGCATCGGTCTCCACCACCAGCGCGTCCAACGGCAGTTCGGTGGCCAGGCGGCGCAACTGCAGCGCACGGTCGAAGGTGACCGCGCCGCCAAAGCCCAGCTTGAAGCCCAGATCGATGAAGGCCTGCGCCTGCTGCAGGCTGCCATTGAAGGCATGGGCGATGCCGCCGCGCACCGGCAGCTCGCGCAGCGCCTTGAGCAACTGGTCCGCCGAGCGGCGCACATGCAGGATCACGGGCAGGTCGAACCGGCGCGCCAACTGCAGCTGCGCCCGGTAGAAGTGTTGCTGGCGCCCTAAATCCAAATGGGGCACGAAGAGGTCTAGCCCGATTTCACCGACGGCCACCAGGCGCGGGTCGTCTTGGTACTGCTCCAGCGCGCGCGCCAGGGCGGGCAAGTCTTCGTCGCCGGCGACGGGAGTGAACAGGGGATGGATGCCCAGCGCATAGCTGTCGCCGTGGCGGTGCGCCAGGTCCCGCACGGCTTGCAGATTGGCGAGTTCCACCGCGGGCAGCACGCAGTGGGCCACGCCGGCCTGCGCGGCGCGTGCACGCTCGGCATCTGCGAGCGCTGCGCCGCCGTGATCTGCAAATTCATCCAGGTGGCAATGGGTGTCGATCCAGACGTCCATGCGCCGGATCATGCCACCGCACGCCCCCAGCGCCGGCCCGCAGTGTCTCAGTGCGTTTCAGCGCCAATACCCTGCGGATCGGTCGGCGGCATCGGCGCCGCAAGAGCTGCTGTGCCCCATCAGCCCTTCTTGCTCAGCGGGCAGGTGTTCATGCCCAGCAGCGAGTACGCAGGGCAGGTGCCCGCCAGGCCGGTCAGCAGTGGCACCACGCCCAGCCAGCCCCACCAGCCCACGGTGCCTGTGGCCGCCAGGCCGATGAGCACCAGACCCACCGCGATGCGCAGCCCGCGGTCCCAACCCCCAACGTTGTGTTTCATGACACTTCTCCTAGTTGACGAAAAAACGGTACCTCTGCGCAGCGACGCGGCCGCTCAGGGGCAGAAGATGTCCTTGAGCGCAGCCACGAGCTTTTCCGCCGCCGGGTCGGCAATGCGGTAGTACAGAGTCTGCGCGTCGCGGCGGAAGGTCACCAGCCCCTCGTCGCGCATGCGCGCCAGGTGCTGCGACAGCGCGGACTGGCTCAGGCGCACCTGCTCCAGCAGCGTGCCCACGGAGGCCTCGCCCTGCTCGATCAGCAGGCACAGCACGAGCAACCGGTGCTCGTTGCCCACCGCGCGCAGCAGCGCGGCCGCGCGCGCGGCGCCCTGCTGCATGAATTCCAGGTCGGCGGTAGTGGCCACCTGCGCTCCTTGTTGATAAATATCTAAATTAACTTATGCTAATTTAGTAGATACTAATAAACTTGTCAACAGCGCCGAGCAGGCGCATCCCTTTCACCACCAGGAGTTCCACCATGACCTCGTCCACCGACTACAAGGCCCTCACGCGCGAAATCTCTAGCAACGTCAGCGAGCTGCGCAACAGCGTTCCGCAGGTGATGCAAGGTTTCAACGCGCTGGGCAAGGCGGCTCTCGCGGGCGGCGCCATCGACGCCAAGACCAAGGAGCTGATCGCGCTGGGCATTGGCGTGGCCGCGCGCTGCGATGGCTGCATCGGCTTTCACACCCAGGCCCTGGCGCGCCTGGGCGCCACGCGCGCCGAGGTGCACGAGGTGCTGGGCATTGCGGTGTACATGGGCGGCGGCCCCGCGCTGATGTACGCAGCCAATGCCGTGGCCGCGTTCGACGAGTGCGCCCCCGCGCAAGCGCCCGCCGCGACGGCCTGATTTACTATTGAAAATATAGCTACCAGCGCTTGTCCAACAAGCGCTGGAGGCCGTTTTAGCTCAAAACACCGGAGACCAAGCGCACGACGCGGTCGCACCGCGCGGCCAGCGATTCATCGTGCGTGACCATCACGAAGGCAGTGCCCTGCTCGCGCGCTAGCTGCAGCATGAGGGCGAACACGGCATCGGCGGTCGCACGGTCCAGGTTGCCGGTGGGCTCGTCGGCCAGCACGCAGGCCGGCTGCGTGACCAGCGCCCGGGCAATGGCCACGCGCTGGCGCTCGCCACCCGACAGTTCCGCCGGGCGATGGTGCACACGCTCGCCCAGGCCCACGGCCTGGAGCATGCGCACCGCCCGCTCGATGCACTGCGCGTACGGCTCGCGGCGGATGCGCAGCGGCATGGCCACGTTGTCCTGGGCGCTGAACTCGGGCAACAGGTGGTGGAACTGGTAGATGAAGCCCAGGTGCGCATTGCGCAGGCGCCCCTGTTGCGCGGGCGATAGCGCCTGCAGCGCCTGCCCCTGGAGCGTGACGGTGCCGGCGCTGGGCGCGTCCAGCCCCCCCAGCAGATGCAGCAGCGTGCTCTTGCCCGAGCCCGACGCCCCCACGATGGCCAGCGTCTCGCCGGCGTGCACTGCCAGGTCCACGCCCTTGAGCACGGTGACGTCCAGCCGGCCCTCGGTAAAGCGTTTGGTCAGGCCTTGCGCCTGCAGCACCACTTGCCCATTACTCATAGCGCAGCGCCTCCGCGGGGTTCACGCGGCTGGCGCGCCAGCTCGGGTACAGGGTGGCCACAAAGGCCAGGATCAGGGAAATGACGGCAATGGGCGCGATGTCGCTGCTTTGCGGGTCGCTGGGCATCTTGCTGATGAGGTAGATGTCCTTGGGTAGGAAGCTGGCGTTCAGCGCCCGCTCGATGGCGGGCACGATCACGTCGATGTTGAAGGCCACGCCCAGGCCCAGCAGCAGGCCGGCCAGCGTGCCGATCACGCCCACCATGGCGCCCTGCACCATGAACACACCCATGATGCTGGCGGGGCTGGCGCCCAGGGTGCGCAGGATGGCGATGTCCGCGCGCTTGTCGGTCACGGTCATCACCAGCGTGGACACCAGGTTGAATGCCGCCACCGCAACGATCAGCGTGAGGATGATGAACATCATGCGCTTTTCCAGCTGCACGGCCGCGAACCAGGTGCGGTTCTGCTGCGTCCAGTCGCGGATCAACAGGTTGCCCGAGAGGCTGTGCGCCAGTTGCTGCGTGACTTCGGGTGCGTCGTGCAGGTTCTTGAGCTTCAGGCGCACGCCGGTCGGCCCTTCCAGGCGGAAGATGCGCTCGGCATCCTCGTGGTGCAGCATCACCAGCGCAGAGTCGTATTCATAGTGGCCCGAATTGAAGGTGCCCGCCACCGTCATCTGCTTGAGGCGCGGCACCACGCCCGCAGGGGTGACCTGGCCGGCCGGGGCAATCAGCGTGACCGCATCACCCGCGCGCACGCCCAACTGGCGCGCCAGTTCGCTGCCCAGGATCACGCGGAACTCGCCCGGCACCAGGGCCTTCAGGCCCTCCAGATTCTCGGCGGCCAGGTCGGTCACCTCGGCCTCGTGCGCGGGGTCGATGCCGCGCACCAGCGCGCCCTTCATGTCCTCGCCACGCGCCAGCAGCGCCTGGGCGGCGACGAAGGGCGCGGCGCCCACCACGTTCGGATTGGCCCGCGCCTCGGCCAGCGTGCGCGGCATGTCGGGCAGCGCTGCACCGCCCGGCGCGAAGATCTCGATGTGCGAGACCACGCTGAGCATGCGGTCGCGCACCTCTTTCTGAAAGCCGTTCATCACGGACAGAACGATGATGAGTGCCGCCACCCCCAGAGAGATGCCCAGCATGGACACGCCCGAGATGAAGGAGATGAAGCCGTTGCGCCGCGTGGCCCGGCCTGCCCGGGTGTAGCGCCAGCCCAGGGCCAGTTCGTAGGGAATTTGCATGGAAGCGCGATTGTGTCATCGACCCGGGCCCGCGGCGCGGGCCCAGGGCAGCAACGCGCGGCGGCCTCAGCGCAAGCCGGGTGCCGCAGGGGCTGACGCGCCAAGGCCGCCTGCCCTGCGCGGCGCCGGCCCGCGGCTCAGCGGCCCGTTTCCGTCAGATAGGCCTTGCGCGCAGCCACCGCGGTGTCGGCAAAGTCGGAAAACACGCCATCCACGCCCAGGCGGTAGAACTGCAGGTACTCGGCCTGGGGATCGCCCTTGTAGTCGAAGGCCAGGCGGCGGTTTTCGTTGCGCATGGTCCAGGTGTGGACCATCAGGCCCAGCTTGTGTGCGTCGGCCACCAGGCTGGTGGGGGTGCTGCTGGAAGCGTCGGCGTAGTTGACCACGCCATCCTTGTTCACGTCGACCATCTTGCCGTCGGCGCCAAAGGTGCCCTTGACCGGCACGATGTAGGGCTTCCAGGGGCCCACGCCGTCGGCGTACTTGGCGATCTCGGCCAGGCCCGCCGGCGTGACCATGGAGCCGAACAGGTCCTTGCGGCCCGCGCGTGTCCAGTCGTAGGGGCGGTCATATGGCGCCTCGAAGGTGACCGCGCCGGTCTTGAAGTCGTAGTCGTTGCCATCCACCAGCTGGATGAGGCGCACCTGCGTCTTGGTGCGCAGGTACTTGAGGTTGGCCGTCTCGAACGACTGCAGGATGACCGGCGAATCCTTCTTGGTGTAGCCGTACTCGGCCAGGATGGCCAGCAGGCGGTCTTCGAGCTTGAGGCCCGCATCTTCATGGTAGGTGGGGTGCTTGGTCTCGGGATAGACGCCGATCACGCGGCCCACCTTGCCGCCCTCGGTCTTGGCCAGGTCCAGCACCTCGCGCAGCGTGGGGATCTGGAACTTGCCGTTATAGGACTGGTCGCGCTCGGCCAGCGGCTGGATGGCGCGCAGGGTCTTCAGTTCCGCCAGCGTGAAGTCGGTGGCGAACCAGCCTTCTTCTTCCACGCCGTCGACCATGCGCTTGGTCTTGCGGCTGGCGAACTCGGGGCGGCTGGCCACATCGGTGGTGCTGGTGATGTTGGGTTCATGGCGCGCCACCAGGTGGCCGTCCTTGGTGGCTACCAGATCGGGCTCGATGAAATCCGCCCCCATCTGGATGGCCAGCGCATAGCTCTCCAGCGTGTGGTCCGGGCGGTAGCCCGAGGCGCCGCGATGCCCCACCACCAGCGGAGCCTGGCCGCTCAGCGTCGGCAGCGGTGCGGGGTCGTCGCCGCCGCCACAGGCGGTCGCCAGCAGGGAGGCACTCATCGCAATGATCAAGGGAAGACGGTGAGAAGACATGGGCATCCTTGGCCGTAAAAGTGAGCGATCCAGTCTCTGTTGCACTTGTGACGCTTGCATGACGCTGTGGGTTTTGCGCCCACCGTCATCGGGTGCATCCGGGACAATACACCCCTATGTCGGACATGCCCCATTTACTCATCCCGCTGGCCGCCAGCCCGGCCCAGGGATGCCAGCAGGCGCTTGAAGGCCTGGAACTGCCCCAGTTGGACCGGCTGTTGGCCCGCCTGTCCAGCACCGGCCTGGACGCCGGCGCCGAGACGGACTTCGCCCCGCCCCACGAACGCGCCCTGGCCCGCCACCACGGCCTGCCCGCCACCAGCGAGGGCACCACGCCCTGGGCCGCGTGGCACCAGCACCAGCAGTTCAGTGCGCCCGGCACAACCACCAGCGCCTGGGCCTTCATCACCCCTTGCCACTGGCAGGTCGGTGCCGACCATGTCACGCTGGGCGACCCGGCGCGGCTGCAGCTGGACGAGGCCGCCTCGCGCGCGCTGCTCGCCATCGTGGCGCCCTGGTTTGCCGAGGACGGCATCACGCTCGCCTACGACCAGCCGACGCGCTGGATCGCGCAAGGCGCAGTGTTCGACAACCTGCCCACCGCGTCGCTGGACCGCGTGATCCAGCGCGACGTGCGCGCCTGGATGCCCGACCCCGCTCGCGCGCGCCTGCTGCACCGCCTGCACAGCGAGATGCAGATGCTGCTGTACACCCACCCCTTCAACGACGCACGCGCGGCCCAGGGCCTGCCGCCGGTCAATGCCTTCTGGGTGCACGGCGCAGGCGCCCTGCCCCAGCCACCCGCCCCCGTGCCGGCGCCCGAGATGCCCACCACCCTGCTGGACGCTGCGCTGCGCGAGGACTGGCACGCCTGGCGCCAGGCCTGGGCCGCGCTGGACGCCGGCCCCGTGGCGCGCCTGGCCGCGCATGTGGCGGGCGGCGGCGCGGCGCGCCTCACGCTGTGCGGCGAATGCGGCGCACAGTCCTGGCATACGGCGCCGCGCAGCCTGGGCCAGCGCATTCAGAGTCTTTTCAAGCCCCAGCGCTTTTCCAGCGTGCGCGAGCAGCTATGAAAATAGTAGCAAGAGACATCCCACCGCGCGTGGTCTGGGCGCTGGAGCAGGCCGGCGTGCACCCGCTGCTGGCACGCCTGTACGCGGCGCGCGGCATCCGCGCCAAGGAGGAGCTGGACGACGCCCTCGCCCGCCTGCTGCCGCCCGACACCCTCATGGGCGTGCAGCAGGCCGCGGCGCTGCTGGCCGATGCCATCAGCCAGGACCGGCGCCTGCTCATCGTGGCCGACTACGACTGCGACGGCGCCACCGCCTGCGCGGTGGGGGTGCGCGGCCTGCGCCTGCTGGGCGCACGCCATGTTCAGTATTTGGTGCCCGACCGCGTGGTGGACGGCTACGGCCTCACCGCCTCCATCGCGCAGCGCGTGCACGAGCGCGGCGCCGACGTGCTCATCACCGTGGACAACGGCATCGCCAGCATTGAGGGCGTGGCGCGCGCCAAGGCGCTGGGGCTGACGGTGCTCATCACCGACCACCATCTGCCCGGCCCTGAACTTCCCGCGGCCGACGCCATCGTCAACCCCAACCAGCCCGGCTGCGGCTTCGAGAGCAAATCCATCGCCGGCGTGGGCGTGATGTTCTATGTACTGATGGCGCTGCGCGCCGAGCTGCGCGCGCGCGGCGTGTTCGACAAGGCCACGCAACCCAAGCTGGAGCCGCTGCTGCCGCTGGTGGCCCTGGGCACCGTGGCCGACGTGGTGCGCCTGGACAACAACAACCGCCGCCTGGTCGCGCAGGGCTTGAAGCGCATCCGCGCCGGCCAGATGCAGGCCGGCATCCAGGCCCTGTTCGACGCCGCCGGGCGCAAGGCCCCCGTCGCCACCACCTTCGACTTCGGCTTTGCCCTTGGGCCCCGCATCAACGCCGCGGGGCGCCTGGCCGACATGACGCTGGGCATCGAATGCCTGCTGACCGACGACCCGGCGCGCGCCGCCGACCTGGCCCGGCAACTGGATGCCATCAACCGCGAACGGCGCGAACTGGAGGGCGGCATGCGCGAGCAGGCCCTGCTGCTGGCGGAGAGCCTGTTCGACGAAGGCGAGGAGCCGCCGCCCGCCATCAGCGTGTTCGACCCCGACTTCCATGAGGGCGTGGTGGGCATCGTGGCCTCGCGGCTCAAGGACAAGTTGCACCGCCCCACCTTCGTGTTCGCTGCCAGCAGCGCGCCGGGCAAGGAGCATGAGCTGAAGGGTTCAGGGCGCTCCATCCCCGGTTTTCACCTGCGCGACGCGCTGGACCTGGTAGCCAAGCGCCACCCCGGCGTGATCCTGAAGTTCGGCGGCCACGCCATGGCGGCCGGCTGCACCGTGGCCGAGGAGCATTTCGACCTCTTCGAGCAGGCCTTCGCCCAGGTCGCACAGGAATGGCTGGATGCCGCGACGCTCACGCGCCGGCTGGAGACCGACGGCCCGCTGGCCCCGGAATACTGTCGTGCGGAACTGGTGGACACGCTGCACCGCGAGGTCTGGGGCCAGGGCTTTGCCCCGCCCACCTTCAGCGAGGAAGTGCAGGTGCTGAGCCAGCGCCTGGTGGGTGAGGCGCGCAACCACCTGTCCATCAAGCTGCTGCACCAGGGCCAGCCCGTGGACGCCATCTGGTTCGGCCACACCGACCCGCTGCCCGAACGGGCGTTGCTGGCCTTCCGGCTGGACGTGAACGAGTGGCGGGGCGAGCGGCGGGTGCAGTTTCTGGTGGAGGGACTGGAGTCGCCTGCAATGTGAACGGGCGAGCAACTGTGGTCCGGGGAGGCAACAGCCTCGAGCGCAGAAAACAAGAGTTCAAGCGGCGGCTTGGTGGGCATGCTGGTGTCTGCGCTCATTGACCAGATTGTGGAAACCTTGTCAGACCGCAGTGTGCAGATCGCCGAGGTCGCAAACGGCCGACTGCTGTATGCCGGCCGTCCGGGAGGACTACTGCATGGGCCTCGCTCTCCCAAGTACGGAGCAGACAGCAAGCCATGACCACGTAACGTCCTAAGCGGCGTATGGATGGCGAAAGGCGCGGCACAGGCCGCGCTTTTTTGTCCCGACTGGGGACGGGACGTACCAATGACGCTATTTTTTAGAGCTTAGAAGCTCTCCCATTCGCCATCCGCATCCGATGCCGCAGGCGTCTTGGCCGGCGCGATCTGGGGGGCGGACACCTTGGCGGCAGCCTTTGTCGGTGTGGGCTTGGCCAGCGTCGCGCGCGCCGGCGTTGCGGCCGGTGTCTTGACCGGGGCGGGCGCTACCGCTGGCGGCGCCACGCGGGCCGGGCTGCGGGGCGCCGCGACGGCGCCATTGCCCACGTTGAACACGGCCACTACCTGCGCCAGGCGCTGCGCCTGTTCATGCATCGCGGCGGCGGCGGCGCTGGACTCTTCCACCAGCGCGGCATTTTGCTGCGTCATCTGGTCCAGGTTCGCCACGGCCTGGTTCACCTGGCCGATGCCGTCGCGCTGCTCGGTGGACGAAGCGGTGATCTCGCCGATCAGGTCGCTCACGCGGCGCACGCTGTGCACGATGTCCTGCATGCTCTGGCCGGCCTGCTCCACCTGGGCCGAGCCCGATTGCACGTTGTCCACGCTGGTGGTGATGAGCTGCTTGATCTCCTTGGCGGCCTCGGCGCTGCGCTGCGCCAGGCTGCGCACTTCGCCTGCCACCACGGCAAAGCCGCGGCCCTGCTCGCCCGCGCGAGCGGCTTCCACGGCGGCGTTCAGCGCCAGGATGTTGGTCTGGAAGGCAATGCCATCGATCACACCGATGATGTCGGCGATCTTGCGGCTGGATTCGGTGATCTGCTGCATGCTGGTGACCACCTGGCCCACCACTTCGCCGCCACGCTCTGCGGCCTGCGCGGCGTTGGCGGCGAGTTGGTTGGCCTGGCGCGCGGTGTCCGCCGACTGGGTGACGGTGGCGGTGAGCTCTTCCATGCTGGCGGCCGTCTCTTCGAGGTTGGCCGCGGTCTGCTCGGTTCGCGCAGACAGGTCGTGGTTGCCCGTGGCGATCTGGCTGGACGCCGCCGAGACCGATTCCACGCCCGAGCGCACTTCGCCCACCACACCGCGCAGACGTGCTCCCATGGCCGACAGCGAGCGCAGCAGGTGGCCCAGTTCGTCACGACGGTCATCGTGCACGTCTTGCGTCAAGTCGCCACCGGCAATCGCGTCAGCCAGCCCCACGGCCCGCTCCAGTGGATGCGTGATGGAGCCCACGAGCAGATTCGCCAGCACCAGGCCCAAGACCACCACCACCGCGGCGATGCCCGCGCCCATCCACATGGCGCGCTGGCGCAAGGCCTGGGCCTCTTGCTTGGCGGCGTCGCGCTGGCGTTCTTGCAGTTGGACGAAGGCGTCCTGTTCGCCCACGTAGCGCTCCACGGCGGGCAGCAGTTTGCTGTCCACCAGGGTCAGCGTGCGGGCGAAGTCGCCTTCGGCCCGGGCCTTGGTGGCTTCCGCCAGCGCGTCCAGCACCACCTTGCGGGCGGCGGCCACGCGTTCCATCTGGGCCTTGTCCTCCGCAGAGAAGGCCACAGCCTCCACCTGTTTTTGCAGGGCGTTGATGGCCTCGATCCCCTGCTTGGCTTTCTTCTGCAGGCCCGACGCCAGGGTCTCGTCGGCCGAGGCCAGCGCGCTCACGGACTGGTCCACGGCCAGCGTGGTCAGCCCTTTCCAGCGCAGGGCCAGGCTGATGCGGTCTTCGTTGGCCTGCACGATGCGCGCCGCCTCATCATCGAGCTGGGCGGAGTAGGCCAACAGGCCCGCCAGCAAAAGCAGCATGGAGACCAGCAGCCCCAGGACGAGTCCCCACAGTTTGCGGGCGACGGGCAAATGGTTGAAGTTCATGTTCTACGCAATCAGGGGCGTCGTGGCGCCATAGCGGTGGAAGGAGGCACACGGGCGCAACAACCCGGCAGCCTGGACAAAAAGGGGCTCATATTGTCGCATTTATGCACATTTGATTACAAATATTCGTCGCTGCCTGCAGCCCGACCCGTTTGTCACTGTGTTGTAACCACCACGACAACATGCCCTGCGGGCTCCCCCTAAAATGAAATCGTGTCCATCCTCCTCAATGCCGACCTTCACTGCCACTCCGTGGTGTCCGACGGCACCCTTACACCCGAAGCGCTGGCAGCCCGTGCGCATGCCAACGGTGTAGCGCTGTGGGCGCTGACGGATCATGACGAGATCGGCGGCCAGCACCGCGCCGCCGCCGCCGCGCACGCGCTGGGCATGGACTACCTCACGGGCACAGAGATCTCGGTCACCTTCGCCGACACCACGGTGCATATCGTGGGACTGGGGTTCGACCCGGACAATGCACAACTCGCCCAGGGCCTCGCGGCCACGCGCGGCGGGCGCAGCGAACGGGCACAGGAGATGGCGCAGCAACTCGCTCACGTGGGTATCCGCGGCGCATTCGAAGGGGCGTTGCGCTACGCGGGCAACCCCGAACTGGTCTCGCGCACGCACTTTGCCCGCTTCCTCGTGGAGACTGGCGTGTGCCACGACACCTCCGAAGTGTTCCGGCGCTTTCTCACCGAGGGCAACCCCGGCTACGTACCCCACCGCTGGGCCACGCTGGGCAATGCGGTGCGCTGGATCCGCGAGGCCGGCGGCATGGCCGTGATCGCCCATCCTGCACGCTACCGATTCACGGCGAATGAGGAATACGCCTTGTTTTCCGAGTTCAAGCAGCACGGCGGCCAGGGCGTGGAAGTGGTGACCGGCAGCCATACGCCATCCGAATATCCCGTGTACGCCGCCATGGCGCAGGAGTTCGGCATGGCCGCCTCGCGCGGCAGCGACTTCCACAGCCCGAACGAATCACACACCGATCTGGGCGCCCTGCCGGATTTGCCAGGCCAGCTCACCCCCGTGTGGGAACTGTTGTCCGATCGCATCCTGCGCGCCCCCCGCACCACTGCCGGCTGACCGCCGCGCCCCTCCATGGCCCAATATTTCGAGATCTACGCCGACAACCCGCAGCCGCGCCTGCTCAAGCAGGCCGCCACGCTGCTGTCGAGCGGCGGCATCCTGGCCGTGCCCACCGACTCCAGCTACGCGCTGGTCTGCCGCCTGGACGACAAGGACGCCGTAGACCGGATTCGTCGTATTCGGCAGATCAACGACAAGCACCACCTCACGCTGCTGTGCCGCGACCTGTCGGAGCTGGCCAATTACGCGCATGTGGACAACCGCCAATATCGCCTGCTGAAGTTGGCCACGCCCGGGCCTTACACCTTCATCCTGGACGCCACCAAGGAAGTGCCGCGCCGCGTGAGCCATCCGCAGCGCAAGACCATCGGTCTGCGCGTGCCCGACCGCAAGGGCCTGCAGATGCTGCTGGAGCTGCACGGCGCGCCGCTGCTGGCCACCACACTGATCCCGGCGGGCGAAAGCGACCCGCTGAACGACCCGCAGGAGATCCGCGAGCGCTTTGAAAAGCAGCTCGATGGCATCCTCGACGCGGGCGGCTGCCCGCTGGAGCCCACCACGGTGCTGGACCTCACGCCCATGAATACCGGCGGCGACCCCATCGTGGTGCGCGAAGGTGGTGGCAGCCTGGCCAAGCTGGGGCTTTAAGGGCACGCGCCCGGGCTTGGTGCGTGCCACAGCGGCGAAATACGCCCGACGAAAGAATCAGAACGTTTCAGGCCTCTAGCGCCCATCCAGCAAGCGCCAACAGCTACCAAAATAGTAGCAATCAGTCACACCACCACCAGCCGGCGCAGCCATTGCAGCAGCACCTGCGGCAGTTCCTCGGGCCGGGGCAGCAGCGCGTAGTGATGGGCACCGAACACCATGGGCAGATAGCGGGCCGCCTGGCGATCGATGGTCAGGCAAAACGGCGCAATGCCTTGCAGCCGCGCCTCGGTCACGGCCTGGCGCATGTCCTCCAGGCCATAGCGGCCTTCATAGGCGTCGATGTCGTTGGGCTTGCCATCGGACAGCAGCAACAGCAGGCGGTGCGCGGCCGGCTGGCGCATCAGCGTGCTGGTGGCATGGCGCAGCGCGGCGCCGGCGCGCGTGTAGTGCTCGGGCTCCAGACCGGCGATGCGCAGCGCAGCGTCCCGCCCGTAGGGCTGGTCAAAACGCTTGACGTTGCGCACCGCCACCCCCTGCGGCCCCTCACCGGAGAACGCCTGCACCGCAAACGGCGCGCCCATGCCGTCCAGCGCCATGCTCACCAGCAGCAGCGCCTCACGCGCTACGTCCACCACGCGCCGGCCCGGCGCCACCCAGGCGTCGGTGGAGCCGCTCACATCCATGAGCACCAGCACCGCCAGGTCGCGGTGCAGGCGGCGCTCGTTGCGGTACAGGCGCTGGGGCAGCGGCAGGCCCGCGGCAAAGTCTGCGCGCGCCTCGATGCAAGCCTCCAGATCGATCTCGTCGCCGTCGAGCTGGCGGCGCACGGCCACGCGGCGGCTGCGCAATAGCTCGAACCGCCTGCGCACGGCGTGCAGCATGGCCCGGCGCTCATGCAGCGTGGCTTCCAACCAATCGGGCGCGCCCGGGGCTGCGTCGTGCACCCACACGGCGGCGCCGGGGCGGCGGTAGCTGCCGCTGGCGCCGTCCCACTCGGGGTAGTACAGAACGTCGACGCCCGGCCCGGCGCCCGCACCGCCGCCCGCCCGCGCCTGGCGCGCCAGATGCTCCGGCGGGTCATCGGACAGCAGCACCTCCTTGGGACGGCCGGGCGTGGCCACGAGGCGCGCCTCGGGCAGTTCGGACAGCGCATCGGCGAACTCCTCGGCCGCCGTGCTGGCGTCGCGGTCGCTCGGGCGCTGCATGCCCATGGGGTCCGCGGCCTGCTCGTGCGGCTGGGCGGTCTGCACCATCCATGCACCGGGACCGTTCGCGTCGTCCTCATCGGGAAGCGCCTGGCGCACCTGCGGACGGCGCGCCAGACGGGCAGCATGGGTCGTCCCAGAGGCATCCTCTGCGCCGTCCGCCGTGGCGTGCGCAGGCGCGGGGGTAGCCGGCGTGCGCAGCTCGCCCAGCCACGCGTCGACCATGCACCAGCGCTGCTGGCGCGCGGGGGCCGCGGCCGGGCGCAGGCGCGAAGCGAGGGCACGTGCATGCGCCAGCACCTGTGGCGCCTGGGCCGGCAGCGATGGCATCAGGCCGGGAGGCCCGGCGCCCGCGGGGGGGCCGGTCAGCAGAGCGTGCGCCAGCGACTCCAGCGGTTGCAGGTGCGGCGGCAGCGCTGCCACGGCCGGGCGCGCAGCCAGCATGGCCTGCCGCAGGCGCGCCAGTGGCGCGGCCATGCCCGGCAGGCGCAGGGCCAGCGCGTGGTCGGCGGCATGGGCTTCAAGCAGTGCAAACAAGGCCCGCTCGAAACCGTCCACCGCCTGGGCAGCGTATGCCGGCGCCCCCCGCACTGCGCGCATACCGTGCACCAGCGCGAGCGTGCGGTAGCGCTCGTCGGCGGGGAGCGCGCCTTCCTTCCCCGCTTGCGCACCGGGTATGTCCGTCAGCGCGGAGGGCAGCCACAGGTTGGCACCGTCGGTGGCGGGCACGGCGTCGCGCTGGCTGGGGGCTTCTGCACGCTGCATCCAGCGCGAGAGGAAGGTGGGCGGCGCAGGCGGTTGCGCCGCGCGCAGTTGCAGGCGGATGCCCAGCGCGGCGCTTACCAGCAGGTCCAGGCGCGGCGCCACATCAGCCAGATGCAGCCGGGGTGGGCCGGCCGGCGGGGGACGGTGGCGGCGCCACAGCGCCTGGGCATAGATCGTGGCATGTCGCGCTGCGTCGGTGATGACGTCCTCGGCCTCGGCCATGGTCAGACGAAGGTGGCGTCGACAAGGTCGCGCATGGCGCCCACCAGCGATGCCTCGTCCGACAGCGGCGCCACGATGGCGTGCAGGCAGGCGCGGCGCAGGTCCACGCCGCGCACCGCCAGCTGCGCTGCCGCCACCAGCAGCCGCGTACTGGGCACCTCGGCCAGGCCACGGTCCTGCAGTGCGCGCAGCCGCGTGGCGAGCTGCACCAGCGCCCGCGCCTCGGGCTCGGCGATGCCGCTTTCCTGCGCGACGATGCGCGCCTCTGCCTCGGGCGCGGGAAAGCCGAAGTCCAGTGCCACGAAGCGCTGGCGCGTGCTGGGTTTCAGGTCCTTGAGCATGCGCTGGTAGCCGGGGTTGTACGACACGATGAGCCCGAAGCCGGGCGCGGCCTCGACCACCTCGCCCGTCTTGTCGATGGGCAGGATGCGCCGGTGGTCGGTGAGCGGGTGCAATACCACTACCGTGTCCTGCCGTGCCTCCACCACTTCGTCCAAGTAGCACAGCGCGCCCTCGCGCACGGCGCGGGTCAGCGGCCCGTCGTGCCACACGGTGCCGCTGCCCTGGATGAGGAAGCGGCCGATCAGGTCGCTGGCGCTCAGGTCGTCATGGCAGGCGATGGTGATGAGCGGGCGCTTCAGGCGCCAGGCCATGTGCTCTACGAAGCGCGTCTTGCCGCAACCTGTGGGTCCCTTGAGCATGATGGCCAAGCCCTGCGCGTGGCACTGCGCGAAGACCTCGATCTCGTCGCCGCTGGGCAGGTAATAGGGAGGCTCCGGCGCAGGGGACGTTGCCGGGCGGGCCATTCCCGCCCCGCCCTGTAGATCAAATCGCTGCAGCACGGTGCGTATCGAGGGGACGGTCCACCGGATCGCTGGCGCTGACCTCCAGCCGCAGCGGGTGGCGGAAGAAATCGATGATGAACAACGCAACGCCAATCGCGAAGATGGACGCGGTGATGACCAGCATGACAAAGTGCACCTGTATCTTGAGCTGCGCATCCAGGTAGCCCATGCCCATGATGCGCTCCAGGTACACCTGCCCAATGCCCGCGGTGGCGAACGACAGCGTCATGCCGAACATGCCCGCCAGCTGCATCCAGAACGACAGGTAGCCCATGGCGGTGCCTTCCTCGGGCCTGCGTGTGAGGGCTGGCTGCGCATAGCTGATCATGGCCATCACGATCATCGCGTAGGCCCCGTAGAACGCCGCGTGCCCGTGCATGGCGGTAATGAGGGTGCCGTGCGTCCACTTGTTCACGCTGGGGAAAGTGTGGGCCAGGCCCAGCAGGCCGGCACCGAACAGCGTGAACACGGCGCTGCCCACCGTCCAGTGCAGCGCCAGCTTGTTGGGGTGGGCCATGCCCGAGCGGCGCATGGCGAAGTAGGCATACATGGCCATGCCCACCAGGGCCACGGGCTCCAGTGCGCTGAAGAAGCCCCCGATGGGCAGCCAGTACTGCGGCACGCCCACCCAGTAATAGTGGTGCGCCGTACCCAGGATGCCGGCAATGAACACAAGCCCCACGATGACATAGAGCCACTTTTCCATCACCTCGCGGTCTGCACCCGACAGGCGGATCAGCAGGTACGCGAGGAAGCCGCCCTGGATCATCTCCCACACGCCCTCCACCCACAGGTGGATGGTCCACCACCGGTAGAAGATGGCCACGGTGTAGTTGTGAAACTCCAGCAACGCCGGTAGGTACAGCACCGCCGCCAGGCCCAGGCCGCCCAGCAGCACACCCTCCGGTGTCGTGAAACGGCCGGACTTGCGGATCGTCATGCCGACGTTGTAGAGGAACATGAGCATCACGATCACGATCACGATCTTGGAGGGCAGCGGCTGCTCCAGCAGCTTGTTGCCCGTGCCCCAGCGGAACAGGTAGCCCACCACCGTGGCCACGCCCATCACCGTCCACAGCACGAGCTGGATGTAGGCCAGCCGTGTGCTGTGCAGTTCGGTGCGCGACTCGTCGGGCACCATCCAATACGTGGCCCCCATGAAGCCGCACAACACCCAGACGATCAGGATGTTGGTATGGATCATCTTGGTCACGTCGAACGGCAGGATGTACAGCAGCGGATCCGGCCCCAGGTACTTGGTGGCCGACAGCAGGCCGAACACCAGCTGCAGCCCGAACAGGGCCACAGCCACGGCGAAGTACCAGTAGGCGACGGATTGGGACTTGTATCTCATGGCGGACTCCGGCGATGGCTGCGGGCGTGCTTACTTCATGGACATCAGGTAGGCCACGAGCTGGTCAATCTGCTCGGCCGTGAGGTCCTTGGCGTAGGTCGTGGGCATGAAAGAGGTCCCATCAGCCGAGTACATGGGCCCGGGCACCAGGTGCGCACTGGGCGAAACGATCGACTCATGCAAGTAGGCCGCCACATCCTTGGCCTGACCCTTGTAGTCGGCCGAGCCCAGCAGTGCCTCGGTGCGGCCCTTCACACCTGCGAGGGACGGCCCGGCCATGTTCACGCCAGGCGCGGTGGAGTGACACGCAGTGCAGGCGGGCGTGGCCGTGCGGAATACCCGCTCGCCCAGGGCAATCGGGTCTTCGTTGCCCGACAGCGGGCGCGCACCGGGGGGCGCAGCGATGCCGCCCCGTTCGATCTTTGCGTCGTCCGCCTGCTGCGCGGCGCTGCGGTCAGCCCCCGGCAGTGTGGAGCCCGTCACGAGGATGGGCCGCGGCGGCCATCCCTGGTTGTCCACGTTGCTGACCCAGTCGAAGAAGGCGATGAGTCCGGCAATGTCCTCGTCGCTCAGGTCTTGCTTGGGCATCAGACGACGGTGACGCTGCTCGTCGTAGAACTTGGAAGGATCCTTCAGGTAAGCCTTCAGATAAGCCTCGCCGCGCAGCTTGGTGATCTTGGTCAGATCGGGCGCGTAGTAGGCGCCTTCGCCAAAGATGGTGTGGCAGTTGATGCAGTTGTTCTTGTGCCAGACATCCTTGCCGTGCACAACCGCGGGAGTAATGGACTCGGCATTGGTCAGCGCATCGAACTTGCGGTGGCTGTCAAAAGTGAGGAGGAGGAACACCGCCGCCGAGATGCCCGTGGCGACGATGGCGAAAAGACGCGTCTGGCGCTTGTTCATGGGGTTCTCCCTTTCACACGCCGATGCCAGACCAGTACATAACGGCCATGGTGCCGGCGTAGACCATGGCCACGACCATCAGCAGCACCACGACGAGCGCAAACACCTTCACAGGCAGATACCAGGCATGCATGGGGGTGGCCTCCTCTAGCTTGTTGTTTGGGCCGACGCGCCGTGGGAACGCGCGCCACTGCCGTGCATGGTGACGGCCTGTCCAGCATGCGGCTGTCGGACAACTGCCCGTGCGCTGTCAGACAGGAAGCCGCGGCGCGCATGGGCGACAATCGGCGGGTGCCCATGACCGACCTTATCCAGACCGTCCTCATCTACGCCCTGCCGGTGCTGTTTGCCATCACCGTGCACGAAGCCGCGCACGGCTATGCCGCCCGGCACTTTGGCGACAACACCGCGCTGATGATGGGCCGTATCACGCTCAACCCCCTCAAGCACATCGACCCGGTGGGCACCGTGCTCATGCCGCTGCTGCTGTATTTCGCCACCTCGGGGGCGTTTCTGTTTGGCTATGCCAAGCCCGTGCCGGTGAACTTCAGCCAATTGCGCCACCCCAAGCGCGACATGATCTGGGTGGCGCTGGCGGGTCCGGCATCCAACTTCATCCAGGCCATCGGCTGGGCGCTGCTGTTGGTCGCGCTGGTCGCCACCGGCACACAGGAGCGCTTCTTTCTGGAGATGGCGCGCGCCGGCATTGCCGTCAACCTCGTGATGTGGGCGTTCAACCTGTTTCCGCTGCCACCCCTGGACGGGGGTCGCATCCTCGTCGGCCTGCTGCCGTGGAAACAAGCCCATTTTCTCTCGCGCATCGAACCCTACGGCTTCTTCATCGTGCTCGCACTGGTGGTGGCGGGCGTCGTGGGCGCGCTGTGGCTGCGCCCCCTGATGGCGTTGGGCTACAGCGCCATCAACCTCATGCTGTCGCCACTGGTCGCGCTGCTGCGCTGACCGGCTCCTTCTCTGATTCCCCTCATGCCAAAGACCATCCGCTTCCTCACCGGCATCACCCCCTCGGGCACGCCGCACCTGGGCAACTTCGTGGGCTCCATCCGCCCCTCCGTGGCCGCCAGCCGCAACGCAGGCGTAGAGAGCTTCTACTTCCTGGCCGACTACCACGCCCTCATCAAGTGCCAGGAGCCCGAGCGCGTGCACCGCTCCACGCTGGAGATCGCCGCCAGCTGGCTCGCCGCCGGACTGGACCCGCAGCAGGTCACCTTCTACCGTCAGTCCGACATCCCTGAAATTCCTGAGCTGCACTGGTTGCTGACCTGCGTGACCGGCAAGGGGTTGCTCAACCGCGCCCACGCCTACAAGGCCGCACAGGACAAGAACCAGGAAGCCGGCCGCGACCTGGACGACGGCGTGAGCGCAGGGCTGTTCATGTACCCCGTGCTGATGGCGGCCGACATCCTGATGTTCAACGCCCACAAGGTGCCCGTGGGCCGCGACCAGATCCAGCACATCGAGATGGCCCGCGACATGGCGGCCAGCTTCAACCACCTCTACGGCGAACACTTCACGCTGCCCGAGGCGGCCGTCGAGGACAACGTGGCGTTGCTGCTGGGCCTGGACGGGCGCAAGATGAGCAAGAGCTACGACAACACCATTCCGCTGTTCTCGACGCGCGAACAGTTGAGGAAGCTCATCGGCTCCATCGTCACCGACTCGCGCGCCCCTGGCGAGCCCAAGCAGGTGGAGGGCTCGGCTCTGTTCCAGATCTACCAGGCCTTCGCCACCCCCGAAGAGACCGCCGCCATGCGGCGCGCCTATGCGGACGGCATCGCCTGGGGCGACGCCAAGCAGATGCTGTTCGATCGGATCGACCGCGAAATCGCGCCCATGCGCGCGCGCTATGACGACCTGATGGCCCATCCCGAGAAGGTGGAGGCCGCCCTACAAATCGGCGCCAAGCGCGCCCGCGCCATCGCTGCCCCCTTCCTGCAGCGCCTGCGCGCCGCCGTAGGCCTGCGCAGCCTGAGCGCCGTCGCACACCCCGCACCGGCCACACAGAAGACCAGCAAAGCCGCCCTGCCCGCGTTCAAGCAATACCGCGAGGCCGACGGCAAGTTTTACTTCAAGCTGGTGGCTGCCGACGGCCGCTTGCTGCTGCAAAGCACGGGTTTCGACGCCCCGCGCGACGCCGGCCAGTCCATCGCTCGGCTGCAAAAGGAAGCCGGCGCACTGCAGGCCCTGGCCCCCCTGTTGACGCCGGTGGACGGCGTGCCAGCATCAGAGGTGGAGGCAGCGCTGCTGGCTCTGGCAGCTGCGCAGGAATGAATCCCGGCGCCCGTTGCTATTATTTACATAGCTGCCGGCGCTAGCTCAGCAAGGCCCCGGGGGCAGAATCGCTCGAAATTTGGTCACAAGAGCTGGCCCCAGAAGGGACGCACCAAGAAAAAAGCCTTGCAAGCGACTGGCTTGCAAGGCTTTTTAGTTTGGCGGAGAGGGTGGGATTCGAACCCACGGTAGTGTTGCCACTACGCCTGATTTCGAGTCAGGTACATTCGACCACTCTGCCACCTCTCCTGTGTGTCGAAGCCCGCGATTCTAACAGGAAATTTCAGACCGGCAGCGTCGCTTGACCGCCCATGTAGGGGCGCAGCACCTCAGGAATGGTCACGCTGCCGTCCTCGTTCTGGTAGTTCTCCAGCACCGCCACCAGCGTGCGGCCCACGGCCAGGCCAGACCCGTTGAGGGTGTGCACCAGCTCGTTCTTGCCCTGCGCGTTCTTGAAGCGCGCCTGCAGGCGGCGGGCCTGGAAGGCTTCGCAGTTGCTCACCGAACTGATCTCACGGTAGGTGTTCTGGGCGGGCAGCCACACTTCCAGGTCGTAGGTCTTGGCGGCGCCAAAGCCCATGTCGCCGGTACACAGGCTCATCACGCGGTAGGGCAGGCCCAGCTTCTGCAGCACAGCCTCAGCATGGCGGGTCATTTCCTCCAGCGCCTCGTAGCTCTTGTCGGGATGCACGATCTGCACCATCTCGACCTTGTCGAACTGGTGCTGGCGGATCATGCCGCGCGTGTCCCGGCCGTAGCTGCCGGCTTCCGACCGAAAGCAGGGCGTATGGGCCGTGAGCTTGAGCGGCAGCTGGGCCTCGGCCAAGACTTCGTCGCGCACGAAGTTGGTCAGGGGCACCTCGCTCGTGGGGATGAGGTACAGCTGCGCGTTGTCGGGTACGGGCTCGGCATCCTGACCGCCCTTCTGGGCCGCGAAGAGGTCGCCCTCGAACTTGGGCAATTGGCCCGTGCCCTTGAGCGAGTCCGCATTGACGACGTAGGGCACGTAGCACTCGGTGTAGCCGTGCTCCTGGGTCTGCACGTCCAGCATGAACTGCGCAAGGGCCCGGTGCAGGCGCGCGATGCCCCCCTTCATCACCGTGAAGCGCGATCCCGAGAGCTTCACGCCCATGTCGAAGTCCAGGCCCAGCGGCTCGCCCAGGTCCACATGGTCCTTGGGGGTGAAGCCCAGGCTGCGCGGCTGTTGGCCATCCGGGCTCCAGCGGCGCACCTCCACGTTGGCGCTCTCGTCCGAGCCCACGGGCACGCTCTCGTGCGGCAGATTCGGGACGGCGGCCAGCATCGTTTGCAGTTCGCCCTGGATCTGATCCAGCCGGGTGGCAGAACCGTCCAGTTCCGCCTTGATCGCGGCCACCTGGGCTTTCGCAGCCTCGGCGGCGTCCTTCTCACCCTTGCCCATGAGCATGCCGATCTGCTTGGACAGCTGGTTGCGCTGCGACTGCAACTCCTCGGTGCGCATCTGGATGGTCTTGCGCTCGGACTCCAGGGCCTGGAACGCCTCCACATTCAGGAAGGCCTGGGGCTTCTTGCGGGTTTCCAGCCGTGCGACGGCCGATGCGAGGTCTTTGCGAAGGAGGAGGATGTCTAGCATAGGCGACGATTTTAGTGGCGCAGCCCGGCATGCTAAGAGCGTACTGGGGCGAAAGCCGCGGCGTTTCGCGCCGATAACATGGCAATGCACCACCAATGCGGGTGCATTGGCCAGGGGTCAGGAGGCAAAGCCATGTTTTTCGTGTTCGGCCCTTCGGGGCAAATCTACCGGGGTGGACCGGACAAGCTGGCGCAGGTGGCGCCGGTGCGGCGCGTGCACCGCCCCCAGGCCCTGCGCACGCGCGCCCTGGACAGCGACGCGGCACCTGTTGCGACCGCAGCCCCTCCCGCCACGGCGCAGACGGCGACGCCCAAGCCCCTGCGCCTGCTGGAGGCCGTATCGGCCTATGTGCAGACCGAGCAGGGGCCCGTCCAACCGCGTCAGCCGCTGTCGCGCGTGGGCGACGTGATGACCAGGGGCGCGCTCACGGTGGCCCCCGATCAGCGCGTGAACGATGCGTGGCAGACGCTGGCCGAGCACGAAATCGCACAGGCCCCCGTGGTGAATGATCAGGGCCAAGTGGTGGGCCTGCTGCTGCGCGCCGACATGGCGCCCCTGGACCTGCTGCCCGAGCCCGGCGCGGTCAAGCAGGCCATTGAGCTCGCACGCCGGCCGGTCTCCGAAGTGATGGTGAGTCCCGTACCCACGGTGGCGGCGGACACGGAACTGCGCCGCGTGGCGGGCGTGCTGCTGGACACCGGCCTGCCCGGCCTGCCGGTGACGGATGAGCGCGGATTGCTCGCGGGTTTCATCTCGCGCACCGACATCCTGCGCGCGGTGGCGGCGGACCCGCCACTGGACCTGTGGAGTTGAGCCTCAGTCGCCGCTCGCGGGATCGGCGCTGGCCTCCTCATCGGGCAGGCGGGAGGCCAGCACCTTGTCGATGGTCTTGCCGTCCATGTCCACCACCTCGAAGCGCCAGCGTTCCCACTGCACCGTGTCAGTGACCTTGGGCAGCTTGCCGGTGAGCAGCATGACCATGCCGCTGAGCGTGTGGTAACGGCCGCGGTCTTCTTCGGGCACGGTGGCCAACTGCAGCCGGTCCTTGAGCTCGGGCACCGGGATGTGGCCGTCCAGCAGCCAACTGCCGTCCTCGCGCTCCATGGCCCAGGAGGTTTCGGGGTCGCGCGGCTGAAACTCGCCCGTGATGGCCTCGATGATGTCCTGCACGGTCACGATGCCCTGCACCTCGCCGTATTCGTCGATAACGAAGGCCATCTGTACGTCGGACTGCCGGAAGTTGTCCAGCAGTTCCATGGCATTGATGGTCTCGGGAACGTACAGCGCCGTCTGCAGCGGCTGGGTCGTCAGGTCGCGCGCCTGGGCATCGCGCACCGTGCGCGACAGCCACTGGCGCGCGTTGAGCACGCCCAGGATGTTCTCCATGCCGCCGCGCACCACCGGGAAGCGCGCATGGTCGGACTCCTCGATGCGCCGCAGGTTCTCCTCGAAAGGCTCCTCCACATCGAGGAACACCACGTCCGCGCGCGGCACCATCAGCGAGCCGATCTGCCGGTCGTCCAGGCGGAACACGTTGCGCACCATCTGGTGCTCGTGCGACTCGATCACGCCGGCACTCGTGCCCTCGGCCAGCACGGCGTGGATCTCGTCCTCGGTCACGGCACTGGCGGAATACTCCTTCACCCCCAGGGCGCGCAGCAGCCCCTCGGTGGAGATCGACAGCAGGCGCACGAAGGGCTTGGTGGCGAGCGCCAGCCAGTTGATGGGGCGCGCCACGACGCGCGCCAGCGTCTCGGGGTAGCTCTGGCCCAGCCGCTTGGGCACCAGCTCGCCCACGACGATCGAGAAGTAGGTGATCAGCACCACCACCAGGCCCGTAGCCAGGTAGCCGGCCAGTTGCGGCTCCACCCCCAGGCCCAGCAGCCACTCGCCCAGCGGCTTGGCCAGGGCCGACTCGCCCACGATGCCGTTGAGCACGCCGATCGAAGTGATGCCGATCTGGATGGTGGAGAGAAAGCGCGTGGGGTTCTCGCCCAGCTTGGCCGCGGCGATCGCCCCGCTATCGCCCTCATCGATCAGCTTCTGCAGGCGCGTCTTGCGCGCGGAGACCAGAGCCAGCTCGGACATGGCGAACACGCCATTGAGCAGGATGAGGGCGAACAGTATTGCTATTTCCATATGCAGGGGGCCCAGCGTGCCCCCACGGTGTGAAGAAGCGGAAATTGTAAAGAGGCCCACATTCTGCGGGGGATTGGCCATCCGGTGCCACATGCCCCACCCACGCGCAGGCATTGCCACATAGATGCCAAATATGCCTCCAGCGCTTATCCATCAAGCGCAAACAGCTATAAATATTGAAGCAATAATGTCGCACACAGGGTGCGCACAGCCCCGCGACGCCCGGGCTTTAGCGGGCGAAGAAGTGCGTTCAGTGTCCGCCCGGGCCGGTTTCGGGCGTGCGCTCGGTGATCTCCAGGCCCGTCGCAGTGTCCAGCTTCAGGCCCTTGGGCAGCGGGAATTTCACGGTTTCCTCGATGCCGTCCAGCTTGCGCACGGCCACCGCGCCCAGTTCCTTGATGCGCGTGATCACGGCCTGCACCAGCACCTCGGGTGCCGACGCACCGGCCGTGAGGCCCACGCGGGAGATGCCGTCAAACCACTCGTGGCGCAGCTCGTCCACGCTGTCGATCATGTAGGCCGGCGTACCCAGGCGCGCTGCCAGCTCGCGCAGGCGGTTGCTGTTGGAGCTGGTGGGGCTGCCCACCACGACCACCAGGTCCACCTGCGGGCTGAGCAGCTTCACCGCGTCCTGGCGGTTCTGCGTGGCGTAGCAGATGTCCTGCTGCTTGGGCTCGCGGATCGACGGAAAGCGCTCGCGCACGGCGGCGGTGATCTCGGCCGCGTCGTCCACGCTGAGCGTGGTCTGCGTGACCACGGCCAGCTTCTCGGTCTGCGCGGGCTGCACACGGGCCACGTCGGCCACGTCTTCCACCAGGTGGATGCCATGGTCCAGCTGGCCCATGGTGCCCTCGACCTCGGGGTGCCCCTTGTGGCCGATCATGATGAACTCGTAGCCTTCCTTGGCCAGCTTGGCTACTTCGACGTGCACCTTGGTCACCAGCGGACAGGTGGCGTCGAAGATGGTGAAACCCCGCGCGCGCGCCTCGTCCTGAACAGCGCGGCTCACGCCGTGGGCCGAGAAGATCAGCGTGGCGCCGGGCGGCACCTCGTCCAGGTCCTCGATGAAGATCGCGCCCTTGGCCTTCAGGTCGTTCACCACGTAGGTGTTGTGCACGATCTCGTGGCGCACGTAGATGGGCGCGCCGAACTTGGCAATGGCGCGCTCGACGATCTCGATGGCCCGGTCCACCCCCGCGCAAAAGCCGCGCGGCTCGGCCAGAACGATTTCCTGGGGTTTTTGCATGGCGGCGTCCCGTTCAGAGCACGCCGATGAGCAGCACTTCGAAGGTGACGGGCACGCCCGCCAACGGGTGGTTGAAGTCAAAGCGCACGGCGCCGTCTTCGCGCACCTCCAGCACCACGCCGGCGTACTGGCCCGTGCCGTCGGGCGTGGGGAACTGCACCACGTCGCCCACGGTGTATTCCTCGTGGGGGTCGCCCAGCTCGTTCAGCAGCTTCTTGGCCACCCATTGCTGCATGTCGGGGTTGCGCTCGCCGAAAGCCTCGCCCGCGGCCAGCTCGAACGTGGCGCGCGCGCCCTCGGGCAGGTCGATCAGGCGCTGCTCCAGCGCGGGCGAGAGCTCGCCCGTGCCGACCGACAGCGTGGCGGGCTTGTCCTCGAAGGTATTGATCACGTCACCCGCCGGGCCGGCCAGGCGGTAGTGCAGCGTGAGGAACGAGCCCTGTTGCACAGTGGGCACGGAGGACGAGGATGCGAAGGCGTCTGCGGTCATGAAAGCTCTCGATAAACTGCCGGCATTGTAGAAAACCGGGCAAGCCCCCACGGCCGTATGCCGGGGCGGCGCCCACCGCGCCATGCCCCTCAAAGACCTGCCGCTGGATGCCCAGCCCCGCGAAAAGCTGCTCGCACGCGGCCCCGCCGCGCTGTCCGACGCCGAGCTGCTGGCCATCCTGCTGCGCACGGGCCTGGCGGGCAAGGGCGTGCTGCAGCTGGCCCAGGAGCTGCTGGATGATCCCGTGCGCGACCCCGCCACGGGCCGCAGCGCCGGCGGCGGCTTTGGTGGCATTGCCGGGCTGCTGCACGCCAGTAGCCAGGACCTGCAGCGCATCAAGGGCCTGGGCCCCGCCAAGCGCGCCGAGCTGATGGCCGTGCTGGAACTCGCCCGCCGCGCCATGGCCCAGCAGCTGCGCGAGCGCGAGGTGTTCGACTCGCCGCAGGCCGTCCAGCACTACCTGCAGTTGCACCTGGCGGGGCGCACGCACGAGGTGTTCGCCGTGCTGTTCCTGGACAGCGGCAACCGCCTGATCGCCATGGAAGAGCTGTTCCGGGGCACGCTCACGCAGACCTCGGTCTACCCCCGTGAAGTGGTGCTGCGCGCCCTGCACCACCATGCCGCCGCCGTGGTGCTGGCGCACAACCACCCCAGCGGCAGCGTGCAGCCCAGCCGCGCCGACGAGGCGCTGACCCAGACCTTGAAGGCTGCGCTGGCGCTGGTGGACGTGCGCGTGCTCGACCATGTGATCGTGGCGCCAGGCGCGGCCCTGTCCATGGCCGAGCAAGGGCTGGTGTGAGCGCACCGGGGCGCGCGCGGCGCGTACTGGCCCAGGCGCTGCTGCTGGCCATGGCGGGTTGCGCCCCGCTGGCCACGCGCCTGCCGCCCCCGCAGCCGCCGGCCCAGGCCCCGCTGCTGCGGCTCATCGGCACCGCCACCGTGCCGCCGCTCACCCGCTATGGCGGCACCACGGTGGGCGGCCTCTCCGGCATCGACTACAACGCCGCGCAAGACACCTACCTGCTCATCAGCGATGACCGCTCCACCCATGACCCGGCGCGCATCTACACCGCCCGGCTGCGCTACGACGCCACCGCCCTCGCCCCGCCCGAATTCACCGGCGTGCATACGCTGCTGCATGCCGGCGGCCGGCCCTATGCGCCGTGGCTGAGGGCGCACCCCGGCGTGGACGTGCCCGACGCAGAGGCCGTGCGCTGGCTGCCCGGCGGCGCGCAGTTCGTGTGGACCAGCGAGGGCGACTTCAGCCGCGGCTTCGGCCCGCAACTGCGCGTAAGCCGCGCCGACGGCGCGGCCGTGCGCGATGTCGCCCTGCCCGCCCGCTTCACGCCGCAGGCCGGCAGCGGACCGCGCAGCAACGGCACGTTGGAGGGCCTCGCCCTGGCGCCCGATGGCCGCACCGCGTGGCTGTCCATGGAACTGCCCTGGCGCCAGGACGGCCCCCCGGCCACGCCCGCGTCGGGCGGCGCACCGGTGCGCATCACAGCCATCGACCTGGTCAGCGGCCAAGCGCTGCGCCAGATCGCCTACCCGCCCGACGCCGTGCCGCAGGCCCGCCGCCTGCCCTGGGGGCCGCAGATGAACGGGGTGAGCGAGATCCTGGCCGACGGTGCGCACCACCTGCTGGTGCTGGAGCGCTCCTACAGCGCCGGCGCCGGCTTTGCCGCGCGGCTGTACCGCATCGACACGCGCGCGGGCAGCGACACGCTGGCGCTGGATGCGCTCACCCCTGCCAACCACCACAGCCCCCCCAAGACCCTGGTGGCCGACTTCGCCGCACTGGGCCTGGATGTGGACAACCTGGAGGGCATGACCTGGGGCCCGTCCCTGCCCGGCGGTGGCGCAGGCGGCAGCACGGCGGGCAGCTGCGTGCTGGTCTTCGTGAGCGACGACAACTTCAACCCCGCGCAGGTCACGCAGTTCATTGCCGCCGAATACCTGGACCCCCAGGGCGGACATGGACGATGCGGTACAACCGCCCCCAGCCCATGAACGCCGCCCTCACCGCCCGTTCCTTCGCCGACCTCAAGCCCCTGCGCCGTGCGTTGCAGGAGGCCGCGCAGCAGCGGGCCGAGCGCGAGCGCCTGCGCCGCGAGGCCGAGCGGCGCGCCCGCGCCGAGCGCCACCTGTTCGCCGACGCAGTGGGCCCCGTGCAGCCGCTCAAGCGGGGACAGGAGCGGCGCTGGTCCACGCCCGAGCCGCCCGAGCCCCTGCCCGTGCAGCGCGCACTGGACGAAGAGCGCGTGCTGCGCGAGTCGCTGAGCGACGAGTTCGACGTGACCACGCTGCTGGACGTGGACGACCAGCTCAGCTTTCGCCGCCCGGGCATCGGGCTGGACGTGACGCGCAAGCTGCGCGGAGGGCACTGGAGCATCCAGCGCCAGTTGGACCTGCACGGCCTGCGCACCGACGAGGCGCGCGAGGCGCTGGGCGATTTCATCCGCCTGGCGCACCGCACGGGCCTGCGCTGCGTGCGCGTGGTGCATGGCAAGGGGTTGGGGTCGCCGGGCCGCACACCGGTGCTCAAGGGCCGGGTGCAACGCTGGCTGGTGCAAAAGAAAGAGGTGCTGGCCTTCGTGCAGGCGCGGCCGCTGGACGGCGGCGCGGGCGCGCTGGTGGTGCTGCTGCAGCCCGGGCGGCGCAGGCCGGGCGGCTGACGACCAGCACTTCAAGCCAAAACAGCCTTCAGCGCTTATCCATCAAGCGCCAGCAGCTATTGTTTTAGAAGCAAAAGGCCCACGGGGGCGTGCACCACCGTGGGCCAGCCCCCGTGCGGGGGGACGCGCAGCGCTTACTTGGACAGGTCGATCTTGTACTTGGCCATGCCCTTGCCCGAGCCGTCATCTGCCGCGAGCAGCGACACACCGGCCAGCCCCGCGGCCTGGGCCACGGGCAGCGCGTCCGCGCCGGAGCTGAACACCACGTCGCCCGCGGTCGTCACCTGGGTGAAGCGCCAGCTCTTGGCCGCTCCGTTGGCCACGCGCGTGACCTGCGGGTTCTTGCGCACGTACTCGATGACCACATCACGGTTGGCATCCGGCGAGGCCCAGATGGTGGCCGAGCCGTCCAGCTTCGGGATGAAGCTCTTGCCGCTGGTGGCGCGGTAGTTGTTGGTGGCGATCACGAACTCCTGCGCCGGATCGATGGGCTGGCCCTTGTAGGTCAGGCCCTTGATGCGGCTGCCCACGGGCTGCGTCACGTCGATCTCGTACTGCACGTCCGCGGTGGTGAACATGTCGAAGTTGTAGCCGGGGAAGGTGCTGATGAGCGCCTGCTCGCCGGCCTTGGCGGGGTCGATCTGGTTGAAGCGCTTGGCGGCGGCCTCCAGCCAGTCCTTGATGTCGGCGCCGTTCACCTTCACTGCGTACACGGTGTTGGGGTACAGGTACAGGTCGGCCGCGTTGTAGATGGCCAGCGGGCCGGCCGCGACGTCGGTGAAGTCCTTGCCGCCCTGGAAGCCCGACTTGAACGGCGCGCTCACCGACAGCACGGGCAATTGCGCGTACTGCGGCAGGTTGGCCTGGATGTAGGCCGCCACGTAGGCCTGCTGCGCCTGGTTGACGATCTGGATCGCGCCGGGGTCGCCCACGTCGGCAAACAGCGTGCTCATGCGGAAGTCGGTGTTGCCGATCGGCGTCTTCACGTAGTTGATGGCGGCCTGGTGCTGGCTCTCGATCAGCGGTGCCACGGCGGGGTCGGCGGCCACGAATACGTTGGCGCCTGCGGCGTCCTTGGTCTGGATGTTGCGCAGCTCGCTCTTGCTGGCGGCCTTGTCCACGCTCCAGGCCTTGCCGTCCCACTTCAGCGCAAGCTGGATCACGCCCAGCGACTTGCCCCAGGAGCTGGCCATCACAGCAGGCACGCCATTGATGGTGCCGGCCTTGTTGTCCACGCCAGCCTGCGTGAAGGCGGGCTTGGCCGACAGGTCCGGGAACACGCTGTGCTGGTGGCCCATGACCATGGCGTCGATGCCCGGCACCTTGGACAGGTGCAGGCCCGGGTTCTCCATGGTGGGCGAATAGCTGCTGGCGTCCAGGCCGCCGTGCAGCAGCGCGACGACCAGCTGGGCACCCTTGGCACGCAGCTCGGGCACGTACTTTTGCGCGGCCTCGACGGCGCCTTCGGTGTAGACCTTGCCCTCCAGGAAGCGCTTGTCCCAGTTCATGATGCCCGGCGTGGTGAAACCGATCACGCCGATCTTGATGGGCAGCTGGACCTCCTTGCCGTCGCTGGACTTGGCCACCAGCGTGCGCTCCAGCACCGTGTAGGGCTGCACCAGGGGCTTCTTGGTCTTGCTGCTGTACACGTTGGCCAGCACGGCGGGATAGCCGTTGCCCGCACATTTCTTGGTGGCGTCCACGCCGTCCACCTCCAGGCCGCCGCCCAGCACCTGGTTCAGGAACGGCAGGCCGTAGTTGAACTCATGGTTGCCCAGCGTGCCCGCGTCAAAGCCTAAAGCGCCCATGGCCTTGTACATGGACAGCTGCTGCGTGCACGGGATGGGGCTGACCGTGGCCTCGTAGTCGGCCAGAGCCGTGCCCTGGATGGTGTCGCCGTTGTCCACCAGCAGGGTGTTGGCGAACTCCTTGCGCGCGGCGCGCACCAGCGTGGCCGTGCGCTCGAAGCCGTAGGTCTTGTCCTCAGCCAGCTTGAAGTAGTCGAAGCTGCGCACGTTGAAGTGCAGATCGGTGGTTTCCAGCACGGCCAGCGTGGCCGTGGCGGGCGTGGCGGCGGAGCTGTCGCCATCGTCGTCGTTGCCGCCGCAGGCGGCCAGCAGCGCGGCACAGGCCAGCGCGCCCAGCGCATGGCGACGGGGGGAAACAAAGGCAAGGCGCGCGGCAAATGGCTGGCCGCGCAAGAAAGTGTCCTGCATGGAAGACCCTGGTGGTGGATAAAACGCCAGAGTCTGTAGGGCGGGTTTGACAGGCATGTGACGCCGCGGTTCCACATGTCGCATCCGTCTTCACCGCGCTTGCCACCAGCGCCGATAGCTATTGAATCAATAGCTATTTCAACCGCCGCGGTTGCGCATCCAGTCGGCCGTGCCCATGAAGCTCTCGTTCAGGCGCGCGCGCAGGTCGTCGGGCACGTCCACTTCCCCCATGGCCTGGTCCATGCAGGCGACCCACTGGTCCCGCTCCAGGATGCCGATGGAAAACGGCATGTGGCGCGCACGCAGGCGCGGGTGGCCGAAGCGGCTCTGGTAATGGTCGGGCCCGCCGAGCCAACCGCAGAGGAACCAGAACAGCTTGTCGCGCGCGTCATCCAGCGTAGTGCCGTGGCTGGCACGCAGCTCGGCGTAGCCGGGCTCCAGGTCCATGAGGTCGTAGAAACGGTCCACCAGTTGGCGGATGCGCGGCTCACCGCCGATCCGCTCGAACGGTGTGGCAGGCGTGGGGGCGGACGGCGCGGAATCAGGTGCTGACATACGCGCCATTGTAGAAAGCGGGCCGGCGCCGGCGCCGCTTCCTCAGGGCTGTCAACGCTCGCCGCGCGCCTCGGCCTTGGACTGGCAGGCAATGCAGCGCGCCGCCGCGGGCTGGGCCAGCAGGCGGGCCACGCCCACGGGCTGGCCGCAGTCGGTGCACTCGCCATAGCTGCCGTCGGCCAGGCGTGCCAGGGCCGCGCGCACCGCCACCAGCTCGTCGTGGTCGCGCGTGGCCTCGGCGTCGCGCACGGTGGCTTGCGCCATGCGGTCGGCCTGGTCCTTGCGGTCGTCCAGCCGCTCGGCATCGGCGCGGTTGGTGGCCACGGCCAGCGTGTCGCGCTGGGCCTCGCCCAGTTCGGCCAGCAATTGCTGCTTGCGCTGCTCCAGCACACCGCGCAGCTGTTCGCGTTGGGAATCGGAGAGAGGGGTGGTGTTCATGGTTTCAGCATGCCACTGGCGATACGGGACATGTTGACACACATCAAGCACCACCCTCCGCGCCACGGCCCGCCGCCTGCCAACGGCCGCACAGCGCCACCGCATCCCATGCCCGGTCGGTGGCCACGTCCAGCACCTGTGCCTGCTCGTCGGGCGCCAGTGGCTCGGCGCTGTCCTGCTGGCGCGCGAGCACGGCCAGGCTAGCCTCCGACGGGTCGGTGCCGGCCGCGCTGCGGCGCAGCACGCGCTCGCGCAGTTGCTGTGGGTCCGCATGGCAATGCAGGATGGTGAACGGAACGTCCAATTCGCTTGCCAGCGCGCGAAAGGCGTCGCGCTCGCGCCGGTGCAGGAAGGCCGCGTCCACGATCACCGGGTAGCCTGCCTGCAGCACGGCGCGGGCCTGCTGGCGCAGGTGCGCGAAGGTGCGCCGCGAGGCCTCGGAGGTATAGATGTCCACACCCCGCGCGGCGGAGCTGTCCAGCGCCGCCAGGCCATACAGGCGCTTGCGCTCTACATCCGAGCGCAGGCGCACGGCACCTTGCTCCAGCAGCGCGGCGGCGAGGGTGGACTTGCCAGACCCCGACAGTCCGTAGGTGATCAGCAGGCGGGGGGCCAGCGGCGCGGCCAGGCGTTCGGCGCAAGCCAGATAGTCCGGCCCCGATGTCCCCGCCAGACCCTGCGCGGCACGCAGGCGCGCGGCCATGGCCCGCACCAGCGCGCGGTAGACCTCGTAGGGGCGCAGCACGGCCAGGCCGGCATAGTCGCCCGTGACCGCCAGGTAGCCGTCCAGGAAACGCCAGGCCAGGTCCGACCGGCCATGGGCATGCAGGTCCATGCTGAAGAAACCCGCGTCGGCCAGCGTGTCGATCCAGCGCAGCGGCGGGCTGAACTCGATGCAGTCGAAGGCAGTGAGCGCACCCGCCAGCAGCACCACGTTGCCTAGGTGCAGGTCCCCATGGCCTTCGCGCACATGGCCCGTGGCGTGGCGCACGGCCCAGCACTGGGCCAGCAGGGACTGGCGCGCGCTGAACCACATGCGCAGCGCCGCCAGCCGCGCGCGCTCGGCTTCGCCGAGCAGCGGCGCCAGCGTGTCCAGCACGCCGGTGATGGCCTGCTCCACCTGCACGGCCGTGCCCCAGCCGCCATCCGGCGGCGCCACCGGCGCGCCGACGTGAAAGCGCGCGAGATGCACGGCAAACGCGTCCACCTGCGCGGGCAGCAGCGCGCCGGCGCGCACCAGGGCATCGGCCTCGCTGCCCTTGGGAAAGCGGCGCATGCGCAGCACCCAGTCGATAGCGTTGCCGGCTTGCTCCACGCTCCCCAGGCGCGGCGCCTTGGCGCTGCCCACCACCGGCAGTATGTCCCGGTAGAGCATGGGCGCCAGGCGCTGGTTCAGCCGCAGTTCCTCGCCGCAGAAATGGCGCCGCGCCTGCAGCGTGCGGAAATCGGCAAAGGGCAGGTGCAGCGGCTTCTTGAGCTTGTAGGCATGCGTAGGGGTCAGCAGCAGATGCGACAGGTGCGTCTGCACATGCTCTACCGGCCCCCCCTCGGCCACGCCCAGGGCCCGACACAGCGCGGCAGCCAGATCGGCACTCTCGTCTGCGTCAATAAGCAAATTGGCCTCCAGCGCAATACCAGCAAGCGCTGGCAGCTATCAAAATCATTGTTGACGATGGCGCAGCGAGGCGTCCCAGGCCGGGTTGGGCAGGCCCTGGCCGGCGTACTGCTGGTTGCGCGAGTTGGAGCGCCACACGCCGCCGCCCACGCCCACCTGCGGCTGCGTGCGGTACCAGTACCAGCGCCCGTCTTCGTCCTGCGCCAGCCAATCCCAGCCCTCGGGCGCCTGCGACCAGTCGGGTTCCCAATGCGGCGTGTCGTGTTGCGGCATGGCCCTCCTCACTCCTGCGCTGCGCTGCGCAACGTCTGTACCACGGGGCGGCGCAGCACCTCGCGCAAACCCCACCAACCCGCCGCCAGCGCCAGCAGCGCACCCGCCAGCGCACCGGCGATCGGCACCCAGAACTGGGCCGTCCAGCTGAAGTCGAACACATAGCGCGCCAGCGCCCAGCCCACGGCCACGGCCACGCAGCTGGCCAGGAAGCCCGCCAGCAGGCCCACGCCGGCCAGTTCGGCACGCTGCACCTGTCGCAGCAGGCTGGCACGCGCGCCCACGGCACGCATGATGGCGAATTCGCGTGCGCGCTCCTCGCGCGTGGCGGTGACGGCCGCGAACAGCACCACCAGCCCAGCCGCCAGCGTGAAGGCAAACAGAAACTCCACTGCGCGGATCACCTGCGCCAGCACCCCTTGCACCTGGGCCAGCGTGGCGCTCATGTCCACGTTGGTGATGTTGGGGAAGGCATGCACCAGCGCGTTGTCAAAGCCCGGCTGCTGCGGCGCGCGGTAGGCGGCCAGGTAGGTGTAGGGCACGTCGGGCATCTGCGCCACCGGGTACATCACGAAGAAATTGGCACGCATGGAACTCCAGTCCACCTGACGCAGGCTGGTGATGCGCGCCTCGCTCTGCACGCCGGCGATGTCAAAGCGCAGTCGATCGCCCAGCTGGAGGCCCAGCGTCTTGGCGATACCCTCCTCCACGCTCACGGCGCCGTGCTCGTCAGGGGTCCAGCGCCCGCCCACGATGGGGTTGTGCTCCGGCGCGTCGTGGGCGTTGGAGAGGTTGAACTCACGGTCCACCAGGCGCTTGGCGCGGTCGTCCTCATAGTCGTCCATGCCCACCGGGCGGTCGTTGATGGCCACCAGCCGGCCGCGGAACATGGGGTACCAGTCGTACTGCGCCACGCCCGCCCGCTGCAGCATCTGGCGAAAGGCCTCGGCCTGGTCCGGCAGGATGTTGATCACGAAACGGTTGGGCGCCGTGGCCGGCGTGGCACGCTGCCAGCTGGCGATGAGGTCCGTGCGCAGCAGCACCAGCAGCACCAGCGCCAGCAGCCCCACCGCCAGACTGCTGACCTGCACCACGGCATAGGCGGGGCGCGCGGCGATCTGGCGCGTGGCCAGTACCAGCCAGCGCGGAGCCGTGGTCTCGCGCACACTCTTGCGCAGCAGCCCCACAGCCGCCCAGGCCAGCGCGGCAAACAGCAGCGCGGCTACGGCAAAACCACCCACGGCGATCGCGCCGAGCTTCCAGTCGCGGCTGACCACCAGCAGCAGCGCCGCAAACCCCGCCACGCCCAGGCCCAGCACAGCCAGGGACGTGGGCCGCACATTCCCCAGGTCACGCCGGATCACGCGCAGCGGCGGCACCTGCGCCAGCTGCAGCACCGGCGGCAGGCCGAAGGCGCACATCAGCGTGAGGCCCACGCCCACGCCGAAGGCCACGGGCCAGAGGCTGGCCGCAGGCAGTGCCGATTCCACTAGCCCCGCAAGCAGCAACACGAACACATGGTGCACCGCAAAGCCCAGCAGCACACCCAACGCGCTGGCGAACAGGCCGACCAGCGCAAACTCCATCACGTAGGCGCCGGCGATCGTGCGCTGGCTCTGGCCCAGCACGCGCAGCAGCGCGGCGGCGTCCAGATGCTCGTTGGCGAAGCCGCGGGCGGCCAGCGCCACGGCCACGGCCGAGAGCAACGCCGCCAGCAACGCCACGAGGTTCAGGAACTTCTGCGCGCGGTCCAGCGTCTGGCGCATCTCAGGCCTGCCGCTGTCCAGCGACTCCACACGCACGCCGCGCATGCCCGGCTCGGCCGCCGCCGCACTGGCCCAGGCGGTGAAGCGCTTGACGGCGTCCGGTGTGCCGGCCACCGCAAAGCGGTAAGTGATGCGGCTGGCGGGCTGCACCAGCCCGGTAGCGGGCAGATCCATCGCATTGAGCATCACGCGCGGGGCAAAGTTCATGAAGCCCGCCCCACGGTCGGGCTCCAGCGTGATGATGCGCGTGATGCGCAGTTGCGTGTCCCCCAGCAGCAGGAAGTCGCCCAACTGGAGCGCCAACGACTCCAATAGCGGAGCGTCCACCCAGACCTCGCCCTGCGCTGGAATGCTTTGTGTGGGAATGCCGGGGCGCTGAGGGGCGTCCGCCACCTGCAGGCGGCCGCGCAACGGGTAGCCCGGCTCCACGCTCTTGAGCGCCACCAGCCGGCTGGCGCCGCCCTGCAGGTCGGGCGCGCGCCCCATGGTGGGAAAGCTCAGGGTGGTCACGCCCGTCAAACCCAGCGCCCGTGCCTGCTCCACAAACGCGACGGGCGTGGGGTTGTCGCTGGCCACCACTGCGTCGCCACCCAGCAGTTGCAGCGCGTCGCGCGCCAGGCCACCCTGAAGTCGATCTGCAAAGAAACCCACCGAGGTGAGCGCTGCCACGGCCAGCGTCACAGCGACCATAAGCAGGCGCAACTCGCCCGCGCGCAGATCACGCCAGAGCGTGCGCCAGCCCAGGCGAGCCCATGGCACAGCGATGCGGCCGGTTGGCGAGTCTTGCGAAGATGCGGAGGCTGGGGATGCGGGCATGGCGTGCATCATGCCACCGGCACTATGTGTGCCTCAGTGACCGCCATTGGCCACATAGGGCCCCTTGCGCCGCTACGCAGCGGGTACAGGCGGTGCCTGTGCCAGCTCTGGCTGCAGCACCAGCCGATCCGCCCCGCTGTAGCAGAGAAAGCGCCGATTGGTCGCACGTCCGATGGCGCACAGCCCCAGTTGGCTGGCCATGGCATGCCCCATTTGCGTCATGCCGCTGCGCGACACCACGATGGGCACCCCCATCTGGGCGGATTTGATGACCATCTCGCTCGTGAGGCGACCCGTGGTGTAGAACACTTTGTCGCTGCCCTGCATGGCCTCGGCAGGCTGCTGCATCCACATCCAGCCCGCAATGGTGTCAATGGCATTGTGGCGTCCCACGTCCTCCACAAAGACGAGCATCTGCGGCCCCTGGAACAGGGCGCAGCCGTGCACCGAGCCGGCGGATTTGTAGGTGGATTCCTGAAGTCGGATGGCGTTGACGATGCCGTACAGCTCGGCCTGCGTCAGTTGCGCGGGAGGCAGGCGTATGCCGGCCACCTCGTCCATCAAGCCGCCGAACACGCTGCCCTGGCCACAGCCGGTGGTGACGACCTTGCGCGCGGTGCGCTCTTCGATGCGTGCGATGCCGCGGCGCGTGGCGACGGCGGCGGCGTTGACCTCCCAGTCCACGGTGATGGACTCGATCTCCTCCACGGAATCCACCAACCGCTGGTTGCGCAGGTATCCCAACACCAGCAGCTCGGGGTGTGCGCCCAGCGTCATCAGCGTGACCAGCTCGCGCCGATCCACGTACACCGTGAGCGGGCGTTCGGCGGGAATGTGCAGCTCTTCGCGCTCGCCTCTTTCGTTGATGGCTTGCACCGCATGGGTGAGCGGCGCAACCGCCTGCGTGAGCCGCGGCACACTGGCATGGCGAGAGAGGGTCTGTGGTTGGGACGTTGGCGTCATGGGTGCAGCGTACACGTAACGACGCCCCGGCGCGCAGAGCGCGGCGGGGCGTGCAGGACAGAGGCCACGGTCACCGGCCCACGGGCCTCCAGGCACCGCGGACTGGCGGCTCGGTCAGCTCTTGGGGGCAGACGCGGCGGCGGCCGGCACGGCCGTGTTGGGGGGGCTGGTGGCAGTGCCCGCAGGCGAGTGAGCACCCGCGGCCTCTAGTGGCTTGGCCTCCGGCGGTGTGTAGCTGAAAGGACCCGGATCAAGGCACGCGGGGGCAGAAACCGCAGGCGCGGCGTTCGGCGCGGTGCGGCGGTAGTGCGCCACCACGCGGTCCTGTGCCTGACACAGCTTATAGGCATCCACCTTGCCGGACCATGCGGCCTTGGCGGCGGTCTCTGCCGCCTTGGCCTGTGCCTCGGGCGACAGGGGCGGCAGCTTGGCGGCTGCCACGCCGGCCAACGACGCCAGCGCCAGACCCGCTGTGCAGCGGCGCACGAGAGTTGCTGCAAAAATCATGAGGTTCCTCCTACGGCGGGGTGGGAAGGCGTGGTTTGCGCGGCGGTAGCCGCACCACTGCGCTGTGCGGGAATCTTGCCGCTGCGGACATCGTCGGCCCACAGCTCATGGTGCTCGCGCGCCCAGGCCTCGCTCACGTAACCGGTCTTCATGGCCTTGTAGGCCCCGCGCATGCCGATCGTGCCCATGTAGATGTGGCCCAGCAGCAGCGCCATCATCCAGAGGGCCAGCGTGGCGTGCACCATGTGGGCAATCTGCATCTCTCCGCGCAGCAGGCCCCAGCCGGGGATCAACTTGTCGAGCACCAGGCCCGACAGCACGACGAACACGCCGGGAATAGTGATGCCCCACCAGAACATGCCCTTCTCGCCTGCGTTGAAGCGGTGCGATGGCACTTCCTTGTTGGTGAACATGCCACCTGCCTTGGACAGCCAGACGAAGTCCGCGCGGTTGGCGATGTTGTCCTTGATGAAAGTGATGATGATCACCGTGAGCGACACGGCGAACAGCGGGCCCATGAAGTTGTGCACGTTCTTCGCCGCGTACGCCAGCCAGCCGAAGAGCTGTGCACCCAGCACGGGCAGCAGGAAGAACTTGCCGAACGCCATCAGGATGCCCGTGATGGCCAGCGTGACGAAGGCAATCGCATTGGACCAGTGCGCCGCGCGCTCGAAGGGCGTGAAGCGCTCGATCCGGCGACCGCCAGCCTCGGCATCCGCGTGGCCGAGGGTGCCCTTGGTCACGAAGAAGATGGCCAGCGCCAGCACGGTGATGCCCAACAAGGCCGCGCCGTAGGGAATGATCCAGTTATTGCGCACCTCGCGCCACGCCTGGCCTGCCGTGGTGTAGCGCGAGCCGGGGTATTGCGCGAACGGCTGGATCAGGTTGCCGGCCTCAGGGGCCTGGCTCGCCGGCAGGCTGCTGTAGCCCGTCACCCCATCTCGCACCTGCCGCCACATGGGCGCGTTGTTGCCCGGCTGAACCTTGGCACGCTCACCGTTGGTCTGCTGGGCGTAGCCCGGCTCCTCACTGGCATCGGGCTTCACGTCGAAGATGTTCTGGCTTTTGACGGCACCAACCGCCGCCGGCACAGGGGCAGCGTCTGCCGCCGCGGGCGCTGCCGCGTCGCTGGCGGGCGCCGCCGGGGCCTGCGCCCACGCGGCACCGCTGGCAAGCAGCAATGCACACAAGAGGTGTTTCATGGCAGACCTCGCATCACCGTACGCGGTTGTATTCGTTTTGGCCGTATTGCATGCGGGCCTTGAGCTTTTGCTCCCAGCTGCCCGCATCGCCCGCCTTCCAGTCGGGAGAAGTGAAGTTGCTGCCCGTGCCCGCGTAGGGCGGTGCGTCGTACTTCACACCGCCGCCGGTCTGCGGTTTTTCGCCGCAGGCCGTCAGGGCCACGGCTGCGCCCAGGGCGCCCAGAACATGCCATGCACGCGTCTTCATGACTTTGCTCCCGCCGGCGGCTGGCCGGCCTGCTTGGAACCATAGGCCGTGCCCCAGCCCCAGACCTCGGCGCCCTTGCCCCGCTGGACCACGCGGGTGCGGAAGATGTCGGCGACCACGTCGCCGTCACCGGCCAGCAGCGCCTTGGTAGAGCACATTTCGGCACAGGCGGGCAGCTTGCCCTCGGCCAGACGGTTGCGTCCGTACTTCTCGAACTCGGCCTGGCTGCCGTGCTCCTCGGGGCCACCGGCACAGAAGGTGCACTTGTCCATCTTGCCGCGCACACCAAAAGTGCCCTGCGAGGGGAACTGCGGCGCACCGAACGGGCAGGCGTAGCTGCAATAGCCGCAGCCAATGCATACGTCTTTGTCATGCAGCACCACACCCTCTTCCGTGCGGTAGAAGCAGTTGACGGGGCACACGGCCATGCAAGGGGCGTCGCTGCAGTGCATGCAGGCCACCGAGATGGACTTCTCGCCGGGCACGCCGTCGTTGAGCGTGACCACGCGGCGGCGGTTCACGCCCCAGGGCACCTCGTGCTCGTTCTTGCACGCCGTCACGCAGCTGTTGCACTCGATGCAACGCTCCGCGTCGCAAATGAATTTCATCCGTGCCATCGCTGCCTCCTTATGCGCGTTCCACGTTGCAGATCGTGGTCTTGGTTTCTTGCATCATGGTCACGCTGTCGTAGCCATAGGTGGTGGCGGTGTTGACCGCCTCGCCGCGCACCACGGGGGCCGCACCCTTGGGGTAATAGGCCAGCATGTCCTGGCCCTGCCAGCGGCCCGAGAAGTGGAAGGGCATCCAGCAGGTATCCGGCGCCACGCGCTCGGTCACCAGCGCCTGCACATTCAGGCGCGCGCCCGTGGGGGTGCTGAGCCAAACGCGCTCACCGTTGCGGATGCCGCGATCGGCCGCCGTCTTGGGGTTGATCTCGACGAACGACTCCTGCTGCAGCTCGGCCAGCCAGGGGTTGGAGCGGGTTTCCTCGCCACCACCCTCGTACTCGACCAGACGGCCGGACGAAAGGATCAGCGGATATTTCTCGTACACCTTGTCGGCCACGTTCTTCTGCTGCAGGCTCTTGTAGAGCGTGGGCAGCCGCCAGAACGCGTTCTTGTCATCGTGCGTGGGGTACTTGGCCACGAGATCCGGACGCGTGCCGTAGATGGGCTCGCGGTGCTGCGGAATGGGGTCGGGGAAGTTCCAGACCACCGCGCGCGCCTTGGCGTTGCCGAACGGGTGGCAACCATGCACCTTCATCGCCACGCGGATGATGCCGCCAGAGGGGTCGGTCTTCCAGTTCTTGCCCTCGGCCGCCTTCTGCTCCGCCTCGGTGAGGTCGGCCCACCAGCCCAGCTTCTTGAGCAGCACATGGTCGAATTCGGGGTAGCCGGTGGTGAGATCGGCGCCCACCGAGTGCGAGCCATCTTCGGCCAGCAGGTTGACGCCGTCGCGTTCCACGCCGAAGTTGGCGCGGAAGTTGCCGCCGCCATCCATCACATGCTTGCTGGTGTCGTACAGGTTGGGCGAGCCCGGGTGCTTCATCTCGGGCGTGCCAAAACACGGCCAGGGCAGGCCAAAGTAGTCGCCCGTAAAGTCGTAGCCGGTTTCCTTGTCCTTGCCGCCCTTGGCCTTGAGCGTCTTCACGTCGAACATGTGCATGTTCTTCATGTGCGCCTTCAGGCGCTCCGGACTCTGGCCGGTGTAGCCAATGGTCCAGACACAGCGGTTGATCTCACGCAGGATGTCCTCGGGCACGGGTTCGTCCATGCCCTTGACCTTCTGCATCTGGTAGTTCTTGACCAGTTCCTTGTCGAAGCCAAGCTTCTGTGCAAACTGGTACATGATCATGTGGTCGCTGCGGCTCTCCCACAGCGGCTCGATGACCTTTTCGCGCCACTGCAGCGAGCGGTTGGACGCCGTGGCCGAACCACTGGTTTCAAACTGGGTGCAGGCCGGCAGCAGGTACACGGCCCGGTTGGGATTCAGATCCTCTGGCTTGCCGGGCATGGCCGCCATGGCCGCCGTGGCCGACGGATAGGGATCAACCACCACCAGCAGGTCCAGCTTGTCCATCGCGCGCTTCATCTCCAGGCCGCGCGTCTGCGAGTTGGGCGCATGACCCCAGTAGAAGACACCGCGCAGGTTGGAATCCTGGTCGATGAGCTCGTTCTTCTCCAACACGCCGTCGATCCAGCGCGAGACGGTGATGCCGTTCTTGCTCATCATGGCGGGCGATGCGTAGCGGCCCTTGATCCACTCGAAGTCGACCCCCCAGGCGTTGGCGAAGTGCTTCCACGAGCCTTCGGCCAGGCCGTAGTAGCCGGGCAGTGAATCGGGGTTGGGGCCGACGTCCGTCGCGCCCTGCACGTTGTCGTGGCCACGGAAGATGTTGGCCCCGCCGCCGCTCTTGCCGACGTTGCCGAGCGCCAGTTGCACGATGCACGAGGCACGCACCATGGCGTTGCCGATACTGTGCTGCGTCTGGCCCATGCACCACACCAATGTAGCCGGGCTGTTCTTGGCCATCATCTCGGCCACTTTGTACATCTGCGCCTCGCCCACGCCACAGGCCTCCTCGACCTTGTCGGGCGTCCACTTGGCCAGCACCTCCTCGCGCACCTTGTCCATTCCGTAGACGCGGTCGTTGATGTACTTCTTGTCTTCCCAGCCGTTCTTGAAGATGTGGTACAGCAGGCCGAACAGGAACGGAATGTCCGTGCCGGAGCGAATGCGCACGTATTCGTCAGCCTTGGCGGCCGTGCGGGTGAAGCGCGGGTCCACCACGATCATCTTGCAGCCGTTTTCCTTGGCATGCAGCATGTGCAGCATGCTCACCGGGTGGGCCTCGGCGGCATTCGAGCCGATGTACAACGCACACTTGCTGTTCTGCATGTCGTTGTACGAGTTGGTCATCGCACCGTAACCCCAGGTATTGGCCACGCCCGCGACCGTGGTCGAGTGGCAGATGCGCGCCTGGTGATCGCAGTTGTTGGAGCCCCAGAAGCTCACAAACTTGCGCAGCAGATAGGATTGCTCGTTGCTGTGCTTGGACGAACCGATGAAGTACACGCTGTCGGGGCCGCTGGACTCGCGCAGTTCCTTCATGCGGGCGGTGATTTCGTCGAGGGCGGTATCCCAACTGATGCGCTCGTACTTGCCGTTGACCAGCTTCATCGGATAGCGCAGGCGGTACTCGCCGTGGCCATGTTCGCGCACGGAAGCGCCCTTGGCGCAATGCGCCCCCAGGTTGATGGGCGAATCGAACACCGGCTCCTGGCGCACCCATACGCCGTTTTCCACCACGGCGTCCACCGCGCAGCCCACCGAGCAGTGCGTGCACACGGTGCGGCGCACCTCGACCTTGGTATCGCCGATGGCGACCTTGGCACCCTCGGCTGCCTGGGATTTGCGCACCAGCGTGAGCTGCGAAGCGGCAATGCCCACCCCCACCCCCAGGCCCGAGCGGCGCAGGAACGCGCGGCGATCCATGGTGGGCAGCGCCTGCGAGAGTCCGCGCCGCAGGCTGTGCACGAAAGGGGAAGAGGCCTGTGCACCTTGCGGCGCATGGGAAGATTTTTTAGTCAGCAACATGGCAAACCCCGCTGTGCCGCATCAGATGCGGGTGGTGTTGTAGTAGTGGCGGACATGGTCCGATTCATGGTAGCCGCCGCCCCGCTCGGGGGTAGGGCGCGGGGCCTGTTCCACCACAGCCTGCGGGGTGGTCACCATGCGCGGAAGCACGGCCACGGAAGCAGCTGCGGCACCGACGGTGGCAGCACCTGCAAAGAAACGACGACGGGAAGGGGTGGGCTGGCGGTCCTGCATTTTTGTCTCCAGGAATGCTGGCAAGAAAACGGAAAAATCGCGGCGTATGAAGCCGCATTCATACAGTCTATGACATTGGTCACAATGCGGCAACGTCACCCGAGGACCGGGCTCGCCTTTGGCGATGGGCGTGCTGCACCGTTGTACGTTCCGCGCTAGATGCGGCGCCGCGCTTACTCGAGCATGTCGAAGCCCTGCGACTCCACAGCCACGAAGGCGCGCGTGAACCGCGCCAGGACGGCGTAAAAACGCGCCCGCGGCTGCTGCTCCAGCACATCACACAACTGCAGCACCCAGGGCTGGATATGCGCGGCAAAGAAGGTGCGCTGTGACTCCAGGTGGCACACGCCCCCATCGTCACCAGCGATCAGGTAGCGCATCACCTCGCACAGGTAGGCGATGTGATCCTCGGTATCGGGCATGTCCTCCGGGGCGGCCAGGCCCAAGCGCTGCAGGTCGGTGCGCAGCCGCGCCAGGGGCTTTTCGTTCAGAAAGCCGCTCAGGTAGTGCGAGCCGTACAGCAATACCTCGGGCTTGCCCACGCCGCCAAAGAGCGCGTCGTACTCGTCGGCCACCGCGCCGTCCGTCAGCTCGCGTGCCACGGCCACGAGCTGCTGCCAAGGCTCCTGCAAAAAGGCGCCGCTGGCGGGCGCCTCGGTCACCGCGACGCGCAACGCATCCAGCAGGGCCGGATCGGGCGAGGCGTAGTACAGCTGGGCCAACAGGCCGTACAACTCTGCGCGCGCGGTTTCCTCGTCCAGCGCGGAGGTGGTGGCCGGGGCGGTGAGGTGGGCTGTGGTGGGACTGCTCACAGGTCGGTCACTTTCGCTTCGTTCTGGGCGGAGTACAGGTCAATCACGCGGCAGTCGCCGCACATCTTGAGGCGTTCCAGCGCCTCGCCCTGGAACATCGGGTGGTCGGCCAGCCTGCCCAGCATGGCCTCGATGGCCTGCAGCGTGCCGAAAGGCTTACCGCAGCGGATGCAGCCGTAGGGCTGGGTCTCGTTCAGCACGCGCGGCTGGCCGCGCTCCGGTGTCAGCAGCATGCGCGGCTGCAGCGCGATGGCGTTCTCAGGGCAAGTGCGCTCGCACAGGCCGCATTGCACGCAATTCTGCTCAGTGAAGCGCAGCTGCGGTGCCTGCGGATTGTCTTGCAGCGCGCCGGCGGGGCAGGCGCTCACGCAGCTCAGGCACAACGTACAGCGGTCCTTGTCCACGACCACCGTACCCCACGGAGATGGCCCCTTGGGTAGCGCAATGGCCTCGGGCAACTCGCGCGCGGGGGCATTGGTCACCAGATGATCCAGCGCCAGCTCCAGCGTGGCGCGCTTGTCATTGGTCGGCGTGAAGCGGGCGGCCTGCGCCGGTACGCTGCCGCACGCGCCGCCGATCGCGCGCAGCCCCGCATCCAGATCGGTCGCGGAGCGCGCATGCACGCAATGCAGATGCGTGCCCGTATAGCCCAGGCCGTGCAACAACGCCTGCGCCACCGCCATCTGCGACTGCAGGCCTTCCACGTACTGCGGTGCCTCGTCTCCCGTGAACAGCACCGCCACCTGTGTCGCCCCCTGCGCGATAGCGCTGAGCCACAGATCGATACCGACACTGGCTGTATGCCACAGCGCCACGGGGATCATGTGCGCGGGCACGCCCTGGGCCACGCCCAACTGGGCCGCGCGTCCCAGTTCATGCACGAGCTGCTGCCCGCTCTCCTGGCTGTGCAGCAGCAGGCTGGGCTGTCGGCCGCCGGCCTGGGCGTAAGTGGACAGCAGGGTACGGATGCGCGTGCCCATGTCCTGCGCGGACGGGTAGGCATAGCCCATGGCGCCCGTGGGACAGACCGTGGTGCAGGCGCCGCAGCCCACGCACAGGTGTGGATTGACCACCACCTGCTGGCGCACGGGGTCGCTGCTGATGGCCTCGGCCGAGCAAATGTCCACGCAGGCATTGCAGCCCACCCCACGGTTGCGGCTGTGGGCGCAGAGCTTCTGGCGGTAGCTGAAAAACTTGGGCTTCTCGAATTCACCCACCAGGTCGCGCAGGCGCAGCAGCGCCTGCAGGTCCTGCCCGTCCCAGCGGAAGTACCCCTGCGGCAGCGCGTGCTGCAAAAAGGTGGGCCCGGCGCCGGCAGGGCGCAGGTCCAGCACCAGATCAAAGTCCTGCGACTGCACCTCGGCCTCGCGCTCGAAGCGGATGGCACCCGCCACCGCGCAGGCCTTCACGCAATCGCGGTGGCCGGTACAGGCCGTCATGTCAATCTGGTAATCGAGCCCGATGGCGTTCTCGGGGCAGGCGGTCACGCAGGCATTGCAGCGCGTGCACAGGTCCAGGTCGATGGGGTTGTCCGCCGTCCATTGCAGCGCAAATCGCCCCAGCCAACCCTTGAGTGACACAACGCGCCCGCCCAGCACGGGAAAGCGCCGCTCCTGCCAGCCACCGGCATCACCGGGGCCTTGCGCGAACAGCGTCACGTCCAGCACGTCGGCCAGCAGCGTGGCCGCACGCTCGGCGGCATCCAGCGCGCCGATGATCAAGAGGCGGCCACCACTGCGAAAGCTCACGGTGGGCACAGGCTCGGGCTCTGGCAGATGGGCCGCCGCCAGCAACGCAGCGATCTTGGGGCCGGCCTGGCGCGCATCGCGGCTCCAGCCGCCGGTCTCGCGAATGTTGACGAAGCGCAGGGGCGAAGTGGCCCCTTCGGTCTGCTCGGCCAGTTCGGTGAACAGGCGTTGTTCCTGGGTGCAGGCGACAAGCACCGTCTCGCCGCTGCGCACGGCCTGCTGGAAGGCGCCGGCCTCGCGGCGGCACAGGGTGGAGTGGAGCGTCAGCTCCTCATGCAGAGCCGTTCCCAGTGCCCTGGGGTCCAGAGGCATGGTCCGGTTGCAATCGCATATCAGCGTCTTGGGCATCGGGTAGGTGGCTGGCGGGCGCGGTCTGCTGCGGTGCAGCATCCGGCGCCTGCGGGCTAGGAATGGCGTTGCATACGCCGGACTGTGCCACATCGAGGTCGCCCGCGGCCTGCTGCGGCTCGATCACCCCAGCACCCTGGCCGGCCTTTGCCGTGCTGGAGCGCTCCTGCGGCGCGTCCTCCTGCACCAGCCCCAGCACCTTGGCGCTGGCGAGCTGGCGCAGCGTGCTCAGCGGCAGCGGCGTGGGCTGGGTGTAGTCGTCGATATAGACATCCAGCCCGTCCATCACATTGAAATGCGGGTCGCTGAACAGCTTCTTCATGGCGGCGTTGCGAACCTCCGGCGCCACGCCGCGCGTCACGAAACTGGAGAAGTCGGACTCTGGCGTGAGTGCCTGCACGTCCTGCAGCGTGGGCAACGGCCGCGCCGCGGCTGCCGGTTGCGCTGCTGGCTGTGCGGTGAGTTGCTGCACAGGTGCCACAGGTGCTTCACGCTGCGGCGGCAGATCGGGCGCCGCAGCAACCTCCACCTCGGTTTGGGAAGCGGTTTCGGGGTCTCGCGCCTCCTGCTTGCGCCGCGACCACCTGCCCAGGAAGCCCTCAGCCATGACCGCCCTCGCCTTCTGCCGGCGCACCACCGCCACCGCCGCCGCCGCGCGTCTTGCCCGTGGAGATGGAAGCGGGGTTGCCGAACCGGTCGGTCAGTGGGCGGAAGCTCTCAGGCCGGCGGCGGCGCTTGGGCTCGGGCTGGTAGTGCTCCGTCACGAAGGCCTGAAGCCATTCGCGCACCGGGCCGGGCGCGGGCACCTGGTCCACGTTTTCCTGCGCATCCAGCCATCGGCCCGCATCGTGGTAGCTCAGGCTCACATCGACCGGACGCGCCAGCTGGTGCCCGTCCGCGCCGGGCTCCTCGTCCATGCGCCAGTGCACGAACCAACAGGGCTCGGGCGCGCTCAGATTGAGGTGGTAGCCCTCGACATCGTCGCGGAACAGCTCCACGGCGAAGCCGGGGAACAGCCAGTGCTCCTCGGCCTCGCTCTGGCGCAACAGGCGGGGTGTGGTGCCAAACACGTCTTCATGCGGCACGACCTCGCCCAGGGACCAGCGCCAGGGCTGCCAGCGGTTGTTCAGGTGCTCGCGGCGCATGACCACAGCAACGGAGATAAAGGGGCGGGAGGACATGCGCGCCACTGTACGCCGGAGTCAGCCGCCCTGCCCCTGCGGCGGCGCAATGCCCCGCACGGCCACGGCGCAATACTTGAACTCGGGAATCTTCCCGAACGGGTCCAGCGCCGCATTGGTGAGCAGGTTGGCCGCCGCTTCCACATAGGCAAACGGCATGAACACCGCACCGCGCGGCGTGCCGTCGTCGCGGCGCACACGCACCTGCACGGCACCACGGCGCGAGCGGATCGCCGCCCAGTCGCCCGGCGCCAGCCCTAGGCGCGCCAGTTCGTCGCCGTGCAGCGAGGCCGTAGCGTGCGGCTCGATGGCGTCCAGCACGGCCGATCGCCGCGTCATGCTGCCCGTGTGCCAATGCTCCAGCTGGCGGCCCGTGATGAGCACCAGCGGGTAGTCGGCATCAGGCCGCTCGTCGGCCGGGATGATGTCGGCCGGCACCAGCGTCACACGGCCCGTGGGGGTGGGAAAGCGCTCGGTGAATACGATGGGCTGGCCCGGATCTTCGACCGAGAGGCAGGGGTAGGTCACGCTGGACTCGCGCTCCAGCCGGTCCCAGCTGATACCCGCGATGGCGCCGGCCATGGCCTGGCGCATTTCCTCGTAGACGGCAGCCACGCCAGCTTCTGCGCCCTCGTAGTCCCAGGCCAGGCCCATGCCCTTCGCCATCTGCTGCACGATCCACAGGTCGGGCCGCGCGTCACCCGGTGGCGTGAGCGCGCGCCGGCCCAGCTGCACCATGCGGTCGGTGTTGCTCACGCTGCCGGTCTTCTCGGGCCAGGCGCTGGCGGGCAGCACCACGTCGGCCAGCCAGGCGGTTTCGGTCAGGAAGATGTCCTGCACCACGAGGTGCGACAGGCTCGCGAGCGCCTGGCGCGCATGGTTCAGGTCAGGGTCGCTCATGGCCGGGTTCTCGCCCATGATGTACATGCCGCGCACCTTGTGCGGGTCGGCCTCATCGGCCAGGGCCTTGTGCATGATCTCGACCACGGTGTAACCCGGCGCGTCGTCCAGCGGCAAGCCCCAGAACTGCTCGAACCACGCGCGCGCCTCGGCGTTGTCCACGCGCTGGTAGTTGGGGAACATCATCGGGATCAGGCCCGCGTCGCTTGCGCCCTGCACGTTGTTCTGGCCGCGCAGCGGATGCAAGCCCGTGCCGGGCCGGCCGATCTGCCCGGTGACGGTGGCGAGGGCAATCAGGCAGCGCACGTTGTCGGTGCCATGCACATGCTGGCTCACGCCCATGCCCCAGAGGACCATCGACGCCTTGGCCGTGGCGAACGCGCGCGCCACCTCGCGCAGCGTGTCCGCGGGAATGCCGCAGAGCGGCGCCATGGCCTCAGGGCTGTAGGCGCGCACGTTCTCTCGCAGGGCCTCGTAGTTGAGCGCACGGTCACGGATGAAGGCCTCGTCGGCCAGGCCCTCCTCGATCACCGTGTGGATCAGCGCGTTGAGCACGGCCACATCGGTGTCGGGCCGGAACTGCAGCACGCGCCAGGCGTGGCGCCCGATGTCGGTCACGCGCGGGTCGGCCAGCACGATCTTTGCACCCCGCCGGGCGGCATTCTTCATCCATGTGGCGGCCACGGGGTGGTTGGATGTGGGGTTGGAGCCGATCACCAGAATGACCTCGGCATGCGCCACGTCGCTCACCGGGTTGCTCACCGCGCCCGAGCCCACGCCCTCCAGCAGCGCCGCCACGCTGGAGGCGTGGCACAGGCGCGTGCAATGGTCCACGTTGTTGCTGCCAAAGCCGGTGCGCACCAGCTTCTGGAACAGGTAGGCCTCTTCGTTGCTGCCCTTGGCCGATCCAAACCCCGCCAGCGCCTTGGGGCCGTGCGCATCGCGCAGCGCACGCAGTCCGCCTGCGGCGCGCTGCAGCGCCTCGTCCCAGGTCGCCTCGCGGAAGACCTCGCGCCAGTCCTCGGGCCTCACAGCGCCCTGCCAGTCCTTGGGAACGCCAGGTTTGCGCACCAGCGGCACCGTGAGGCGCTGCGGGTGGTGCGCGTAGTCAACGCCGAAGCGCCCCTTCACGCACAGGCGGCCCCGGTTGGCCGGGCCGTCACGGCCGTCCACGCGCACGATTTTTTCGTCCTTCACGTGGTAGGTGACGAGGCAGCCCACGCCGCAGAACGGGCAGACCGAGTCCACCGTGCGGTCCACCTTCTGCGGGCCGATGTGAGTCTTGGGACTCAGCGCGCCCGTGGGGCAGGCCTGCACGCATTCGCCGCAGGCCACACAGGTGCTGGCGCCCATAGGGTCGTCCAGGTCGAAGACGATCTTGCTGTCGGCTCCGCGCAGTGCATAGCCGATCACGTCGTTGACCTGTTCCTCGCGGCAGGCACGCACGCAGCGGTTGCACTGGATGCACGCGTCCAGGTGCACGGCCATGGCCGGGTGGCTCAGGTCGGGCGCGGGCTGCGCGCGGCGCAGCGCGGCCAGCGCGGGACGCACGGCCACGCCCAGCGCATCGGCCCAGGCGCTCAACTCGCCGTGCTGCCCCGGGGGCGTTGGTACTTGGTCAAATTGTGCTACAGCGCTTTCCTGGCAAGCGCTACCAGCTATTGTTTTTGCAGCGTCGTTCCACTTGTGGCCGGTCTCCGGCATGTCGGACAGCAGCAGCTCCAGCACCATCTGCTGGCTCTTGAGCGCGCGGGGGCTCTGGGCGCGCACGCGCATGCCGGGCGTGGGCGCGCGGCAGCAGCTGGGCGCCAGCGTGCGCTCGCCTTCGATCTCCACCACGCAGGCGCGGCAGTTACCGTCGGGCCGCAGGCCATCGGTGTGGCACAGGTGGGGAATCTGCACGCCGTGGCGGCGCGCGGCCTGCCACAGGGTTTCGCCCGGAAGGGCCTGCAAGAGTTCGCCGTCGAGCTCGAACGGCACGGCGCCGGTGTGCGGTGCGGCGCTCATGGGCGATCCTCCGGCACAGCGGCGGGAGGGATGCGCTCGGTGCGCACGCCGCCGCGCGGCAGCGGCAGGTCGCCGGGCCAGGGGCCCTCGCCCACCTCATGCGCAAAGTACTTGTGGATGCAGCGGATCGGGTTGGGTGCCGCCTGCCCCAGCCCGCAGATGGAAGCGTCGGCCATCACCTGCGCCAGGTCGTCCAGCGTGTCCTCGTCCCACAGCGGCGCCTGCATGAGCTGCGCCGCCTTGGCCGTGCCCACGCGGCACGGCGTGCACTGGCCGCAGCTCTCGTGCGCAAAAAAACGCATCATGTTCAGCGCCGCATCGCGCGCGCGGTCGTGCTGGCTGAGCACGATCACGGCCGCCGATCCGATGAAGCAGCCGTGCGGCTGCAGCGTGTCGAAGTCCAGCGGCACATCGGCCAGCCGCGCCGGCAGGATGCCGCCCGACGCGCCACCGGGCAGGTAGGCATACAGCACGTGCCCGTCGGCCATGCCGCCGCAGTATTCATCCACCAGTTCACGCAGCGTGATGCCCGCGGGCGCCAGCTTCACGCCGGGTTCCTTCACCCGCCCGCTCACGCTGAAGCTGCGCAGCCCCCTGCGCCCGTGGCGGCCGAAGCTGGCAAACCACTGGGGGCCCTTTTCCACGATGTCGCGCACCCAGTACAGCGTCTCGAAGTTGTGCTCCAGCGTGGGCCGGCCGAACAACCCCACCTGGGCGATATAGGGCGGGCGCATACGCGGCTCGCCGCGCTTGCCTTCGATGCTCTCGATCATCGCGGACTCCTCGCCGCAGATGTAGGCGCCTGCCCCGCGGCGCAACTCGATGCGCGGCAAGGCGCACGGCGGGTCGGCTTGCAGTTCGGCAATCGCTGCCTGCAGGAGGGCGCGGCAGCCGTGGTATTCGTCGCGCAGGTAGATGTACACCTCCGCGGTACCCACGACCTGTGCAGCCACCAGCACACCCTCCAGGAAGCGGTGCGGGTCGCGCTCTAGGTAAGTGCGGTCCTTGAACGTGCCGGGCTCACCCTCGTCGATGTTCACCGCCATGAGGGCCACGCCCCCACGCTCCCCGGCTTCGCGTGGTCCGCTGCCCGCCGAGGGGGCCGTTGCCTCGCTCGGGGCGGCCTGGCGCCCGGCAAGGGCCGCCTGCTCGCGCACGATGCGCCACTTGCGCCCCGCCGGAAAACCCGCACCGCCCAGGCCGCGCAGGCCCGAGTCCTCCATGGCCGCAAGCACGCCGTCGGCCGGCACGCGCCCCTGGCCCAGGCCGGCGGCCAACGCATAGCCGCCGCGCGCCCGATAGGCGGCCAATCCCACCCACGGCGGCGCGACCGCCTCCGGCCCGCGCGTGATGGCCGTTTGCGGCAGCGCTTCAAAAACAGGAGCTGTCGGCGCTTGAGGGTGCTGGGCCTGAGCCCGATCCGGCATCAAATCGACCCGCTCCAGCACCGCCCCCAGCGTGGCACGCGGCACCGGGCACTGGTGCACCACGGCCACAGGCGCCTGCTCACAGCGGCCCACACACGGCGCGGCCTGCACACGCACGTCGCCATGGCCCGCGGCGCTCAGCCGCCCGGGCAGTTCGGCCAGCAACGCGTCGGCCCCGGCCATGCAGCAGGACAGCCCGTTGCACACGCGCAGCACCAGGCGCGGCGGCCCGTCGGCGTCGCGCAGCACCTCGAAGTGGTGGTAGAAGCTTGCCACCTCGTACACCTCGGCCATGGGCATGTTCATCAGGCGCGCCAGCGCCACCAGGTGCCGCTCGTACAGCGCACCGTGGCGATCGTTGATCAGGTGCAGGTACTCGATAAGCCGGTCGCGCGCATAGCCCTCGGGCGGGCGCGCGCCGATCAGCGCCTGCACCTCGGTCAAGGCAGAGGCCTCGGGCTGGCGGCCCTTGAGGTGGGCCTTGCGGCGCAGGCGCTCGCGCAGATCGTCTGCCGTGGCCACGGGCACGGCGGTGAATTCGGGTCGGGAGATCATGGAATCGCGGGGAAAAGGAAGCGCAGGCAGTGTGCGCCGCGCCCCCCGCGGCGTCAATGCACGCGGTCCCACCGGGCAGGACTAAGGCCGGGCCCTGCTGTCCGGCACGCCGCCCCGCGCTTGCCTGCGCGCACTTCGCTTGCCCTCGGCACCTTGTTCCCATACCGCTCCCTCTGCATGGCATCTCATCCAGCCGTCCTGCCTCCTTGCAAAGGCCGGTAAGATGCGCGCCCTTCAAAGCCGCGCTCCGCTCCTGGCTCCCGCCCGGCCCTGCAGCCCCCCCGCCGCCGCACCCCTGGATTGCGGCGCATGCGGGCCCTGCCCTACCACTCTTTCCGACGCTTTCTCGCTATGCAAACGACTTTCCGATCGCGTATCGCGCTGATCGCCGCCCCCGCGCTGGTCAGCCTGGTCCTGGCCGCACCCGCACTGGCCCAAGACCTCACCCTGCGTGGCGCGGGCGCTTCCTTTCCCGCCAAGGTGTATGCCCAGTGGGCCAGCCACTATGCGCAGGAGCGCGGCACCAAGGTCCAGTACGCAGCCGTCGGCTCTACCCAAGGCGTGCAGCAGATCAAGGCGCAGCAGGTCGACTTCGGCGCCACCGACATTCCCCTGTCGCAGCAGGAGCTGGCCCAGCATCACCTGATCCAGTTCCCCACGATGGTCGGCGGTGTGGTGCCGGTCGTGAACCTGCCGGGCGTAGCCAGCGGCCAGCTGCGCCTGGATGCGCACGTGCTAGCCGCCATCTTCGCCGCACGCATCGACCATTGGAACGACAAGGCGATTGCCGCGCTGAACCCTGAATTGAAGCTGCCCAACCTGCCGATCACGCGCGTTGTGCGGGCCGACGGCTCGGGCACCACGCAAGTGCTGCTCGCCTACCTGCGGCAGGCCGCGGCCGCGGACGACAGCGCCATCCCCCTCAAGGACGGACGTGCGAATTGGCCCGCCGGCGGCGCGATCCAGGCCGTGGAGGGTTCCAGCAAGATGGTGGCAGCGGTGCAGGCCACCGCCGGTGCCCTGGGCTACGTCTCATCGGACTATGTGGTGGGCGACGGCCCCGCCGCCGTCGCGCTGCGCAACCGGCGCGGTGAATGGGTGACCCCTTCGGTGGCGAGTTACCGCGCCGCCGTGCGCGGCGCCAACCTGTTTCGTGACGGCCTGAACGCGCCGCCGCTGGTGGACGTGGACAGCCCCATGGCCTGGCCCATCGTGTCGGCCACCTACATCGTGATCGACAGCAAGCCCGCCGCGCCCGAGCGCACGGCACGCGCGCTCAACTTCTTCTATCGCTCGTTCCTGATGGGCGACCGCGCGGTGGCCGGCACCGGCTTTGCGCCACTGCCCGCCGAGACGCAGGCCCGCGTGGTGGCGCTGCTGAGCACGGTGCGCGCACCGGACGGCAAGCCGCTGCCCGTGATGGGCGGAGCAGAGGAAGGCGCGGGCGCGCGGCTCGCGCTGCGCTGAGCCGCAACGCGCCCTGGCAGATCAGGTGTTCTTGCTGATCGAGATGGTGGGGAACTTGCTGGAGAAGTCCTTGGCCTGCTGCGCGATCTTCACGGCCACATCGCGCGCCACCTTCTTGTAGATCTGCGCGACCTCGCCGTCAGGGTCGGCCACCACGGTGGGCTTGCCGCTGTCGGCTTGCAGGCGGATGTGCATGTCCAGCGGCAGCGCGCCCAGGTAGTCCATGCCATAGTCGGCGGCCATCTTCTTGCCGCCGTCGGCGCCGAAGATGTGCTCCACATGGCCGCAGTTGCTGCACACGTGCACGGCCATGTTCTCCACGATGCCCAGGATGGGCACGCCCACCTTCTCGAACATCTTGATGCCCTTCTTGGCGTCCAGCAGCGCAATGTCCTGTGGCGTGGTGACGATCACCGCGCCGGTCATGGGTACGCGCTGGGAGAGCGTGAGCTGGATGTCGCCCGTGCCCGGCGGCATGTCGATGATGAGGTAATCCAGGTCCTTCCAGTTGGTCTGTCGCAGCAGCTGCTCCAGCGCCTGCGTGGCCATGGGGCCGCGCCAGATCATGGCCTCGTCCTGATCCACCAGGAAGCCGATGGACATGACCTGCACGCCGTAATTCTCGAGCGGCTCCATGGTCTTGCCGTCCTCGCTCTCCGGGCGGCGGCTGATGCCCAGCATCATGGGCTGGCTGGGGCCGTAGATGTCGGCATCCAGCACGCCCACGCGGGCGCCTTCAGCGGCCAGCGCCAGGGCCAGGTTGGCGGCCGTGGTGCTCTTGCCCACGCCGCCCTTGCCCGAGGCCACGGCGATGATGTTCTTCACCTGCGGCAGCAGCTGTACGCCCCGCTGCACCGCGTGTGCGATCACCTTGGTGTTGATGTTGACCGACACGTTCTCCACACCCGCCACTGCCTTGGCAACGGCGATGAACTGGCGGCGCAACTCGGGCACCAGGCTCTTGGCGGGGTAGCCCAGCTCCACGTCGAAGGCGACATCGCCGCCGTTGATCTGCACATTGCGCACCGCGCGCGTGCTCACGAAGTCCTTGCCCGTGTGCGGATCCTGGACGCCGGCGATCGCCGCCAACAATGCCTGTTCTGTGAGTGCCATGGTTGTGTGGTTTGCTGAAGAGAAAGCCGGAGTCTAGCCAAGCGGCCTTGGCACTGGCGCGCCTGTGCCTTTGTTTGCCTACAGCCCACGCAGCTGGCGCGCCACGCTGCGCAGCATGCCGATGAACGCCAGCAGCCAGGCCAGCAGCGCCACGGCAAAGAACAGCCGGGGCAGCGCATCCAGAAAGCCAAAGGCCATGGCCTGGTCCATCTGCCAGGTGCAGGCCGCGTACATGCCCAGCGGAAACACCGCGCCCCAGTACAGCGGGTCGTAGCGCAGCGGAAAGCGGCGCACGCCGTGGCGCCAGATGCCCAGCAGCACCAGCATGGGAATCCACCAGGTGCCCGCGGCCCAGTAGAACACGGTGAAGCCCTTGAGGAACGGCAGCAGCGACACCAGGAACGGCGCCTGCGGCGCATTCAGGATCAGCAGCGAGCCGGCCAGCGTGGAAATGGCCATGGCCCCCATGTTGATCCAGTACGGCGGCGACAAGTCGCCCGGCGAGAAGGGAAAGAACAGGTAGCGGTAGAAGATCAGCGCCATCATCCAGATGTAGAGCATGCCGCCCCACAGCCACATGGACAGCGCCAGCAGGTTGAGCTCCAGCCGCAGCGGCTGGCCGATGCGCGCGGCCAGCAGGGCGCTGGACACGGCCAGCGCCTGCGTGGACACCACGGCCAGCAGCCAGGCACCGCTGATGCCCCGGTCCAGCGGAGGTTTGTCCCGGCGGATGGTGAAGGCCGTGAAAATGGTGTAGGTCAACACCAGCCACAGCAGCGCCGCCAGCGCCCATAGCGCGAAGCCCAGCGGCACATGGCCCAGCAGCACGATGCACTGGCTGGCCAGGATGCCCGTGGCAGCCACCATGGTGAAGTAGCCGGTCCCGCGCGCGTGGTCCACCATGTCGCCAAAGAAACGCCGGGGATAGCGCCAGGCCCGCAGTACATACAAGCCCCACAGCACCACGTACTGCACGGCATTCAGGACCAGCAACGCGCGCGCCAGCAGGGGATGGCCCAGCATGTCCGCAGCCAGTGAAACGATGCCTGTGGCCATGACCAGGCCAAAGTAGGCAGGCGACAGCTCGCGCAATCCCCCCTGCCCCGCCGGAGTAGCCAGCTGCGGCGGCGACCCCGGCGGCGTGTTCAACGCAGCTCCAGCCGTGCCGGCCCCGCCTGCACGCTGCCAATCACCGCCGCCTGCGCGAAGCCCTCGCGCGCGAACACCGCGAGCACGTCCTGCACGCTGTCCGGCGCGCAGGCCACCAGTAGGCCGCCCGAGGTCTGCGGGTCCGTCACCAACGCCTGTGCGGTGGCTGGCAGGCCGGCGGACAGCGCCACGCCCTCGCCATAGCCGGCCCAGTTGCGGCCGCTGGCGCCGGTCACGAAGCCCGCCGCGGCCAGGTCCGCCACGCCGGGCAGCAGCGGCACGCGCGACCAGTCGATCTGCACCGTGACGCCCGCGCCGCGCGCCACCTCCAGCGCATGGCCGGCCAGGCCGAAGCCCGTCACGTCGGTGATGGCGTGCACGCCGGGCAGCTCGGCCAGCAGCGGGCCGGGGGTGTTCAGGCGCGTGGTGGCGGCAATCATCTCGCGGTAGTGGGCGTCGGCCAGTTGCTCCTTCTTCAGCGCGGCCGAATACACGCCCACGCCCAGCGGTTTGCCCAGCACCAGCACGTCGCCCGGCTGGGCGCCGGCGTTGCGGCGCACCCGGTCCGGGTGCACCAGGCCCATGGCCACCAGGCCGTAGATGGGCTCGACCGAGTCGATGGTGTGGCCGCCCGCGATCGGGATGCCCGCCGCGCGGCACACGTCCTGCCCGCCGCGCACGATGGCGCCGATCACGTCCAGCGGCAGCGTGTTCACCGGCATGGCCACCAGCGCCAGCGCCATGATGGGCTTGCCGCCCATGGCGTACACGTCGGACAGCGCGTTGGTGGCAGCGATGCGGCCGAACTCGTATGGGTCGTCCACGATGGGCATGAAGAAGTCCGTGGTAGCCACCAGCGCCTGGCTCTCGTTCAGGCGGTACACGGCCGCGTCGTCCGAGGTCTCGATGCCCACCATCAACTCGGGCGGCATGACGGCGCCCGCGCCGCTTTGCTGCAGGATCTGCGACAGCACGCCCGGCGCGATCTTGCAGCCGCAGCCGCCGCCATGCGACAGCGAGGTCAGGCGCGGATGGGAAGGGGCGGCGGTGGGTGCTGAAGCATTCATGGCAAACAGGGAAAAAGCGCGGTGACGGACAATGGCGCCTGCCCCGACGCACAAAAGTGTGCCGCGGGCGCGCCGCGCGCATCATCCCAGATTCGCACCTGCCCGGCTTTGTTCAGCACCGCATTCCCGTGTCCCACCACCGCCCCATCCGTCCCGAAGACCGCCACCAGTTCGACGCCCTCATCGACGCGCGCTCGCCCGCCGAATACGCCGAGGACCACATCCCCGGCGCGATCAACTGCCCGGTGCTGAACGACGAGGAGCGCGCCATCGTCGGCACCATCTACGTGCAGCAAAGCGCCTTCGAGGCGCGCCGCGTGGGCGGGGCCATGGTGGCGGCCAACCTGGCGCACCACCTGCGCACGCATTTCGCCGACAAGCCTGCGCACTGGCGCCCGCTGGTCTACTGCTGGCGCGGCGGCATGCGCAGCGGCTCCATGGTGCAGTGGATGCGCCTGGTGGGCTGGGACGCGCAGCAGCTCGCCGGCGGCTACAAGTCCTTTCGCCGCCATGTGATGACGCAGATCGAGACCCTGGTGCCGCAGCTGGAGCTGCGCGTGCTGGTGGGCGCCACCGGCAGTGCCAAGACGCGCGTGCTGCAGCAGCTGGCCGGCATGGGCGCGCAGGTGCTGGACCTGGAGCACTGCGCCCGCCACAAGGGCTCGCTGCTCGGCGCGCTGCCGGGCGTGCCCCAGCCGTCGCAAAAGAATTTCGAGACACAGATCGCCACCGCACTGGAGGCGCTGGACCTGTCCCGCCCCGTGTATGTGGAGGGTGAGAGCGCGCGCATCGGCCGCCTCACGGTACCCGTGCCGCTGGTGCAACGCCTGCGCGCCGCCGCGTGCATCGAGATCGAAGCCACGCCCGAAGAGCGCCTGGCCTACCTGCTGCGCGACTACGCTTACCTGGGCGACGACCCCGATGCACTGGCCAAGCGCCTGGGCACGCTCACCGAGCTGCAGGGCAAGGAAGTCGTGCAGCGCTGGCAGGCCTGGGCCCGGGCGGGGGAGCTGTCCGCGCTGTTCGCCGAGCTGATGCTGCTGCACTACGACCCGCACTACGGACGCTCGCAGGCGCGCAACTTCACGCACTGGGAGACACGCCAGCGCGTGGGCGCGCCGGACCTGTCGCCCGAGGGCATCGCCGGTGTGGCGCAGGCCGTGCTGGCGCTGGAATAGTTCGGCGTCAAATCAGGCTGTAGCGCTTTATGGATAAGCGCAAGCAGCTATCATTTTTGAAACCCTCTCGCGCAGATGAAATCCCGGCGATTCGTGCGGGAACACGCCGCCTTCGGCTAGGCTCAAACCCACCTCATTCCTCAAGGACTCCTTTGTGAAACTGAAGATGGCCCCGAACTCGGGCTTCGCAATCCTGCTGCGCTCGCCCTGGTGGGTGAGCTTTGCCATCGCCGCCGCCATCGTGCTCGTCTGCGGCGCACTGCTGCCGAGGGACATCGCCCCGTTCGCCGCCATGGGCGCGCTGCCGATCGCCGTGATCGGCTGCATCGCCGCGTGGCGCCAGTGGCGCGCCCCCAGCGCCGCGCGCGTTCAGGGTGCCCTGCAGGCCGCTGCCGCCATGCCGTGGAAGGATTTCGCCAACACGCTGGAGCGCGCATGGCGCACCGAGGGGCACGAGGTGCAACGCCTGACCGGCCTGCACGCGGACTTGCGCATCACGCGGGGCGACCGCGCGGTGCTGGTGGCCGCACGCCGCTGGAAGGCCGCCACCCATGGTGTGGAACCCCTGCGTGAACTGCACGCCCAAGCGCAGCAGCAAGGCGCGCAGGCCGTGTACGTGGCGCTGACCGGCACCGTGAGCGAGACCGCACGCAGCTTTGCGCGCGAGCATGGCGTGGTGCTGCTGGAGGGCGATGCCCTGGCTGCCCTGCTGCTCAAGGCCACGCCCGCAGGTTAAAAAAAACGCAACCCAAGCCGCGTGGCTCCATGACCCACTCCCCTGCCCCTGCGCACACCGGCCTGGTGCTGATGGGCGGCGGCGCGCGCGCCGCCTACCAGGTGGGCGTGCTGCAGGCGATTGCCGACCTGCGGCTGGCTTGCGGCGAGCGGCGCGGGCCGGGGCCATTCGGCATCCTCACCGGCACCTCGGCCGGCGCCATCAACGCGGCGGCCCTGGCCTGTGGCGCGGACCAGTTCGACCGCACGGTGCGGCGCCTGGCGCGCGTGTGGACCCAGTTCCATGCCCGACAGGTGTACCGCGCCGACTCCCTGAGCGTGATGCGCAGCGGCGCGCGCTGGCTCACGCTGCTGTCGCTGGGCTGGGCTCTCACCCGCTGGAGCCGCATGCGCCCGCACTCGCTGCTGGACAACGCGCCGCTCGCGCAGCTGCTGGACCAGTTGGTGCCGCTGGCGCGCGTGCCGCGGCTGATCCGCGCGGGCCATCTGCGCGCCCTGGCGGTGACCGCGTCCAGCTACAGCTCGGGCCAGCACGTGGCGTTCTTTGACGCCGGAGACGCCCAGGAGCCCTGGGTACGCTCATTGCGCAAATCCGCGCGCGGCCCCATCACGCGCAACCACCTGCTGGCCTCGTCGGCCATTCCGTTCATGTTCCCGGCAGCGCCACTGGCCATCGACGGGCACACCGAATACTTCGGCGACGGCTCCATGCGCCAGACCGCGCCGCTGGCGCCCGCCATCCACCTGGGTGCGCAGCGCCTGCTGGTGGTGGGCACCAGCCGCACCTATGAGCCGCCGCGCCCCTGCATGGCTGGCACGCAGCAGCCCTACCCGGCGCTGGCCCAGGTGGCGGGCCACACGCTATCCAACATCTTTCTGGATGCGCTGTCGGTGGATATCGAGCGCGCTCAGCGCATCAACCAGACGCTGGCGCTGATTCCGCCCGAGGCCCGCAGCCACAGCCCGCTGCGGCCGCTGGAGCTGCTGGTGTTCGCCCCCTCGCGCAACCTGGACGAGATGGCGGCACGGCATGTGTGCGATCTGCCGGGGACCATCCGCACCCTGCTCAGCGCGCTGGGCGTGCGCGCCGACCGGCCTGACGCGGGCACCGGCGCGCTGGCCAGCTATTTGCTGTTCGAGCGGGGTTACACGCAAGAGCTCATGGCACTGGGCCACGGGGACGCGCTGGCGCGGCGCAGCGAGATCTGCGCCTTCTTCGGCTGGCAGGACCACGGCAATCCCGTGCGGGCGCCGCGGAACTGACACGCCCTAAAATCGAGGGTTGCGCCTCGAAACCCGAGGCGACTGGAGAGCCGCCCCCGATGACCGCACGCAAGATCTTCGTCACCACCGCCCTGCCGTATGCCAACGGCAATTTCCACATCGGCCACATCATGGAGTACATCCAGGCCGACACCTGGGTGCGCGCGCAGCGCATGCAGGGCAACGCGGTCAATTTCGTCGGCGCGGACGACGCCCATGGCGCGCCCATCATGATTGCCGCCGAGAAGGCGGGCAAGACGCCCCAGCAGTTCGTGGCCGACATCGCCGCCGGGCGCAAGCAATACCTGGATGGCTTTCACATCGCCTTCGACAACTGGAGCAACACCGACAGCCCGGAAAACCACGAGCTGTCCCAGCAGATCTACCTGGACCTGAAGGCCGCCGGCTTCATTGAGACGCGCACCATCGAGCAGTTCTTCGACCCCGAGAAGAACATGTTCCTGCCCGACCGCTTCATCAAGGGCGAGTGCCCGCGCTGCCATGCCAAGGACCAGTACGGCGACAACTGCGAGGTCTGCAGTTCGGTCTACGCGCCCACCGACCTGATCAACCCCTACTCGGCGCTGTCGGGCGCCAAGCCGGTGCTCAAGACCTCCGAGCACTTCTTCTTCAAGCTCTCCGACCCGCGCGCGGTGGAGTTCCTGACCGAGTGGACGCAGAACGGCCAGCATGTGCAGCCCGAAGTGGCCGCCAAGATCAAGGAATGGTTCGGCACGCGCACCAATCCCGACGGCACGACCAGCGAAGGTCTGGACGACTGGGACATCTCCCGCGACGCCCCCTATTTCGGCATCGAGATCCCCGATGCGCCGGGCAAGTACTTCTACGTGTGGCTGGACGCCCCCGTGGGCTACCTGGCCTCGCTCAAGAATCTCTTGAACAAGCGCGGCGAGGACTACGACGCCTACATGGCCGACCCGCAGCTGGAGCAGTACCACTTCATCGGCAAGGACATCATCACCTTCCACACGCTGTTCTGGCCCGCCATGCTGAAGTTCAGCGGCCGCAAGACGCCCACGAAGATCTGCGTGCACGGCTTCATGACCGTGAACAACGGCGAGAAGATGAGCAAAAGCCGCGGCACGGGGCTGGACCCGCTCAAATACCTGGCCCTGGGCATGAACCCCGAGTGGCTGCGCTACTACCTGGGCGCCAAGCTCAACGGCAAGAACGAAGACATCGACTTCAACCCCGAAGACTTCATGGCCCGCGTGAATGCCGACCTGATCGGCAAGTACGTGAACATCGCCAGCCGTGCCGCGGGCTTCATCTTCAAGCGCTTCGGCGGCAAGCTGGGCGAAGTCAGCGCCGATGGCCAGGCGCTGCTGGCGCAGCTGCGCGAACAGGCCGGTCCCATCGTTGCGGCCTACGAGGCGCGCGACACGGCCCGCGCCGTGCGCGAGACCATGCTGCTGTGCGACCGCGTGAACAGCTACGTGGACGCCAACAAGCCCTGGGAGCTGGCCAAGCAGGAAGGCATGGAGGCGCGCCTGCAGGACGTCTGCACCACCTGCATCGAGGCCTTCCGCATCCTGACGATCTACCTCAAGCCCATCCTGCCGCAGGTGGCTGCCGAGGTGGCCCGCTTTCTCATCGTGCCGCCCGAGCAGTTTGCCGAAGTGGCCCAGCCCCTGGGCGCCGGCCACCAGATCGGCCAGTACCAGCACCTGATGCAGCGCGTGACGCAGGAGCAACTGGACGCGCTGTTCGAACCCCCTGCTCCCGTGGTCGAAAAGGTCATCCCCGGCGGAGAGGAAATCGCCCCGACGATCACCATCGACGACTTTGCCAAGGTGGACCTGCGCATCGCCAAGATCGTGAAATGCGAGGCCGTGGAAGGCTCCACCAAGCTGCTGCGCCTGACACTGGATGTGGGCGAAGGGCAGACACGCAACGTCTTCAGCGGCATCGCCAGCATGTACAAGCCCGAGGACCTGCAGGGCAAGCTCACGGTGATGGTGGCCAATCTGGCACCGCGCAAGATGAAGTTCGGCCTGAGCGAGGGCATGGTGCTGGCCGCCAGCCACGCCGACGAGAAGGCGCACCCCGGCATCTTCGTACTGGAGCCCTTCCCCGGCGCGCAGCCGGGCATGCGTATCCACTGATGGCCCGCCCCGGGCGATCACGCCAGCCCCTGCGCCTTGCGGCGGCAGGGGTTTTTTTGTGCGCCTTGCTTTCGGGGTGCACGGTGGTGGCGGTGGGTGCAGCCGCCGTCAGTGTCACGGCGACCGCCGTGGGGCTCGCGGCCGACGCCGCCGTGGGCACGGCGAAGGTCGTGGGCAAAGGCGTGGGCAAGGCCTATGACGCGATGACCGACGAAGAAGACCACAGCGGCATCACCATCCGCTACCGCGAAGGCGGCACACCGCAGCCGCTGCCGGATGCCCCGCCGCGGGAGCAGGCGGCACCCACGCCTGAGGCGCTGCCGTAGCCTCTGCGCGCGTTGCCTGGCGGCACCCGCCACAGGACATACGCATGGTCACGCCGAGGGTTCGCCCGGTGGCCGCGCGGCCTGCCGCCACTGCCCCGGTGTGCAGCCTGTCCAGCGGCGAAAGGCCCGGTTGAACACGCTGGGCTCCGCGAACCCCAGCGACTGGCTGATCTCCCCCAGCGGGCGGTCCGCCTGCGCCAGCGCGTGCAGTGCGGCCTGGTGCCGCGCCGCGTCCAGTACGGCGGTGTAGCTCAAGCCCAGCGCCTGCATGCGTCGCGCCAGGGTGCGCTCGCTCAGTCCCAGCGCTGCCGCGGCCTGGGCGCGCTCGGGGGCCTTGCCTTGCAGCGGCGCTTGCAATTGATCGGCCATCCATGCGTGCAGCGCCTGTGCAAGGTCGGCCGGCGCTGACAGTGCCGCCAGCCGTGTCGTCGCATGTTCGCGGTGCAGGCGCGCGAGCTGCTCGTCGGCCTGGGGCAGCGGCGCGTCCAGCAGCGCGTTGTCCAGCAGCACGCCGCTGAAGGCCTGCTCGAATTCCACGGCGCAGCCGAAGGCCTCGCGGTAGCCCGCCAGCGGCCCGATGCGTGCCTGGCTGAACTGCACCTGCCGCGGACGCACCACCTGTCCCGTGACCCACCGCGCAAACGCCACGACCGCGGCCAGCACCGCCTCGATCTGGTGCGGGCTGAATGCCAGCGCGCCCTGGCGCGGGTGGTACACCACCCAGCTGGCGGTTTCGCCCGCGATCGTCTGGAAACGCCCGCCGTCGCTGATGAGGCGCTGGTACTGCTGCACCGCGGCAATGGCCGCGCGCAGGCTGGACGCGGACTGCAGCAGGTAGCTCACCACATTGAAACTGCCCGGCCCCACCTGTGCCCCCACCTTGAGGCCAAAACCCGAATCTTGCGTGCAGTGCACGGCTGCGCGCCACAGCCGCGTGATGTGGTCAATGGGCCAGCGCTCGTGCGCCAGCTCGGCCGGTGCGATGCCCGCCCGCGCCAGCAGGCGCTCGCGCGCCACGCCCGCGCGCTCGGCGGCGGCCAGCACGGTGTTCACCCAACTCATCGAAACGCTGGCCTGCAAGGTCAATTTCTATGGCCTCCAAAGTCTATGCCGCGCCATGATATGCCGCTATCTTGGCCGGCAGTGCGCCACACAGAGCGCGCAAGGAGACAGCCGCATGGCAATCCAACATTCCGACACCGTCGTCATTGGCGGCGGCCTGGCCGGCATCGTGGCCGCGCTGGAGCTGCTGCGCGCGGGCCAGCGCGTCACCCTGGTGGACCGCGACACGCCTGAACGCTTCGGCGGCCTGGCGCTGTGGGCCTTCGGCGGCATGGCCCTGGTGGGCACGCCGCTGCAGGCAAAGATGAAGATCCCCGACACGCCCGAGCGTGCGCTGGCCGACTGGCTGCGCTTTGGCGAGCTGGACGCTGACGACCACTGGCCCCACGCCTGGGCGCGGCACTACGTGGAGCATTCGCGCGCGCAGGTGCACGACTGGCTGTTGCAGGAGGGCGTGAAGTTCATGCCCGCGGTGAACTGGGTGGAGCGCGGGCTGCACGGCGACGGCAACAGCCTGCCGCGTTACCACATCGTCTGGGGCACCTCGCGCGAACTCACGCGGTGCCTGATCGCGGCACTGCGGCGTGCGGGTGAAGGCAGCAGGCTCACACTGCTGCACGGCCACCGCGTCACGGCACTGGACCACCAGGACGGACGGATCGCCGGCGCCGTGGCGGTGAACGAAGCCACGGGCGAGGAAGTACGCCTGCAAGCCCCGGTGGTAGTGCTGGCCATGGGCGGCATCAACGGCGGGCACGAGGAGACCCGCGCCAACTGGCCCCAGGGCCGGCCGCGCCCCGCCGCCATGCTCAACGGCGCACACCCCTTCGCGGATGGCAAATTGCACCGCCACGCCGCCCGCCTGGGCGCGCAGATCACGCACGCGGGCGAGATGTGGAACTACGCCGCCGGCTTTCCGCACCCGTTTCCGCATTTCGACGGGCATGGCCTGTCGGCTATTCCCTGCAAGTCGGCGCTGTGGCTGAACCACCGGGGCGAGCGCATCGGCCCCGCGCCGCTGGTCACCGGCTTCGACACGCACTGGCTGTGCCAGCGTGTGGCCGCACAAGAAAAGCCCTGGACCTGGCACCTGCTCAACTGGCGCATCGCGGCCAAGGAGTTCGCCATCTCGGGCGCGGAGCACAACCAGCGCATCCGCGACATGCAGTTCCCCCAGTTCCTCAAGGAAACGCTGCTGGGCAACCACCGCCTGGTGCGCCAGATGCAGCGGCAAAGCCCGCATTTCCTGGTGGACGACACCCTGGCCGGGCTGGCCGGGAAGATGAACGCACTCACCGCCTCGCTCGATGTGGCGCCTGAGGTACTGCAGGCCACGGCCGACGCCTTCGACGCCAACTTTGCCCACGGCGCCAAGCTGCACAACGACGACCAGATCCGCCGCATCCTGCACGCGCGCCAGTGGGGCCCCGACCGGCTGCGCACCTGCGCGCCCGCGCCGCTGCAACAACCCGGCGCGGGGCCCTTCATCGCCATCCAGATGCAGCTCATCACGCGCAAGAGCCTGGGCGGGCTGCAGACGGACCTGCACAGCCGCGTGCTCGACGGCGCAGGCCAGCCCATCGACGGCCTGTACTGCGTGGGCGAGGCGGCGGGTTTTGGCGGCGGCGGTGCGAACGGCAAGCGCTCGTTGGAAGGCACCTTTTTGCCCGGCTGCATCCTCACGGGCCGGGCGGCAGCGCGCGCCATCGCGGCGGGCGGCTGAGACAACCACAGCGAAAGGAAACGACACCATGCAGGGAGACATCGTTTCGGGCGTGCTGCTGCCGCTCATCCTGGCGTTCATCATGTTCTCGCTCGGCCTGGGGCTCACGCCGGCCGACTTCCGGCGCATCCTGGCGCAGCCACGCGCGCTGCTGGTGGGCGTGGCCTGTCACTTCGTGCTGCTGCCGCTGGTCTGCTACCTCATGCTCACGCTGCTCGGCATGGGCGGCGTGTTTGCCGTGGGCTTCATGATCCTGGCCGCCTGCCCCACGGGCAGCACGTCGAATCTGCTGACCTACCTGGCGCGCGGCGACGTGGCGCTGGCGCTGAGCTTCACCGCCGTGGCCAGCGTGCTCACCATCTTCACGCTGCCCCTGGTCGTCACCTGGGCGCTGGGCCACTTCCTCGGCGCGGCGCGCGCCGTGGACGTGCCCGTGGGCCTGATGATGGGTCAGGTGGCGCTGGTGCTGGGCGTGCCTGTCAGCCTGGGCATGTGGGCGCGCCGGCGGTTCACCGCCTGGGCGCTGCGCTTCGAGCCGCGCGCCACGAAGGTGGCCACGGTGCTGTTCGTGCTCATCGTGGTGCTGGCCGTGGCCAAGAACTGGGCGTTGCTGGTGGACAACTTCGGCTCGCTGGCGCCTTTCGCCGTGGCGCTCAACCTCAGCATGCTCACGCTGGGTTTCGCCGTGGCCTGGGCCGCGCGGCTGTCCTACCGGCAATCGGTCACGCTGGGCATCGAGACGGCGGTGCAGAACGCCGCGCTGGCGCTGGTGATCGCCAGCACCGTGCTCAAGGACGACGCCATGGCCATCCCCGGCGCGCTCTACGGCGTGCTGATGTATGCCGGCGGGCTGGTCTTCGCGCTGGCCATGCGGCGCTTCGGCCACGGCCGCGCCACGGAGGCCGCCCATGCTGCCTGACCTGTCCTACCCCGCCTCCACCGAGGACTGGCGCCGCATGGCGGCAAGGCGCCTGCCACGCTTCCTGTTCGACTACATCGACGGCGGCGCCAGCGACGAGCGCACGCTGGCCGCCAACGTGCAGGACTTCGCCGCCCTGCGCCTGCGCCAGCGCGTGCTGGTGGACGTGGCCCAGGTGGACACCCGCGCCCCCCTGGCCGGCCAGCCCTGCGCGCTGCCGCTGGCGCTGGCACCCATCGGTCTGGCGGGCATGGCCGCGCGCCGGGGCGAGGCGCAGGCCGCGCGCGCGGCGCAAGCCGCGGGCGTGCCATTCACGCTCTCCACCGTGGGCATCTGCCCCATCTCCGAGGTGGCGGCCGCCGCCGGCGCGCCGCCCTGGTTCCAGCTCTACATGCTGCGCGACCGCGGCGCCGTGCGCGCGCTGCTGGACGGTGCCTGGGCCGCCGGCTGCCGCACGCTGGTCTTCACGGTCGATCTGCCGCTGCCCGGCATGCGCCTGCGCGACATCCGCCACGGCATGGCCGCGAGCGGCGCGCGCCCGGCGCTCATCCGCGCCGCACAGGTGCTGGCGCGCCCCGGCTGGGTGCGGGACGTGGCGCTGCGCGGCCAGCCGCTGCGCTTTGGCAACCTGACCGCGCAGGTGCCCGGCGCGCGCGACCTGGGCGCCTTCAAGGCCTGGGTGGACGCGCAGTTCGACCCCAGCGTGACGTGGCGCGACATCGACTGGCTGCGTGGCCAGTGGCAGGGCCGCCTGCTGCTCAAAGGCATCTTGGACGTGCACGACGCCCAGGCCGCCGTGCAGGTGGGCGCGGACGGCATCGTCGTCTCCAACCACGGCGGGCGCCAGCTCGACAGCGTGGCCTCGACCGCCGCCAAGCTGCCCGCCATCGCCCAGGCCGTGGGCGCGCAGACCGAGGTGCTGGTGGACGGCGGCGTGCGCAGCGGCGTGGATGTGTTCAAGGCCCTGGCGCTGGGCGCGCGCGGCGTGCTCATCGGCCGCCCCTGGGTGTGGGCGCTGGCGGCGCAGGGCGAGGCGGGCGTGCGCACCCTGCTGGCCCAGTGGAAGCGCGAGCTGCTGCTGGCGATGACGCTGGCGGGCGTGACGCGCGTGGCCGACATCGGCCCCCAGCACCTCGACACGGATTGGTAATAAAAACGGCTCCAGCGCTTACCCATCAAGCGCTAGAAGCTATCAATAGAGAAGCAAGGAGATTCCCATGAACGGCGCACAAGCCCTGCTGAAAACCCTGGCCGATGCCGGTATCGAGGTCTGCTTCACCAACCCTGGCACGAGCGAGATGCACTTCGTCGCCGCGCTGGACAGCGAGCCGCGCATGCGCGCCGTGCTGGCGCTGTTCGAGGGCGTGGCCACTGGCGCGGCCGACGGCTACGCACGCATGGCGGACAAGCCCGCCGCCACGCTGCTGCACTTGGGCTGCGGCCTGGGCAACGGCCTGGCCAACCTGCACAACGCACGCAAGGGCAAGGTGCCGGTGGTCAACATCGTGGGCGACCATGCCACGTACCACACGCAGTACGACGCGCAGCTGCAGTCCGACATCGAGACCGTGGCGCGCAACGTCTCGCCCGGCTTCGTGCGCACCGCGCAAAGCACTGCGGCCCTGTGCCAGGACGCGGCAGACGCCATTGCTGCCGCGCGCGGCCTGCCGGGCCAGGTGGCCACGCTGGTCCTGCCCGCCGACGTGTCGTGGGGCGAGGGCGGCCAGCCCTGCCCGCCGCCGGCGTTGCCCGCGCCCGCCGCCGCCAGCGACGAAGCCGTGCAGGCCGCCGCACAGGCCATACGCTCGGGCGAGAAGACCATCGTGCTGCTGGGCGGCCACGCGCTGCGCGAGGGGGCGCTGCGCAGCGCCGCGCGCATTGCGGCCCACAGCGGCGTGCAGTTGCTCGCCGAGGTGTTTCCCACCCGCATGGAGCGCGGCGCGGGCCTGCCCGCCGTGGAGCGCGTGGCCTACCTGGCCGAGTTGGCCGGCGTGCAACTGGCGGGCGCACGGCACCTGGTGCTGGTCGATGCGAAGTCGCCCGTCTCGTTCTTCGCCTACCCCGGCAAGGCCAGCGACCTGGTGCCCGCGGGCTGCACGGTGCACACCCTGTGCAGCCCGGCGCAGGACGCGGCGGCGAGCCTGGACAAACTGGCCGCCGCGCTGGGCGCCAGCGCCACGCAGCCGCCCCTTACCCTGGCGCAGCGCCCCGACCGCCCGCGCGGGCCGCTCACCGCGCCCAAGGTGTGCAAGGCCGTGGGCCACCTGCTGCCCGAGAACGCCATCCTCATCGACGAGGCCATCACCTCCGGCCTGATGCTGGGCGTGATGACGGCGGGCTGCCCGCGCCACGACCTGATCACGCTGACCGGCGGCGCCATCGGCCAGGGCCTGCCCAATGCCGTGGGCGCGGCCATCGCCTGCCCCGACCGCCCGGTGATCGCACTGATCGGCGATGGCACGGCGATGTACACCCTCCAGGCGCTGTGGAGCATGGCGCGTGAGAACCTGCATGTGGTGTCCGTGATCTTCAACAACGCCAGCTACTCGGTGCTGAACGTGGAGCTGGAGCGCGTGGGCGCTGAGCAAGCGGGCCCCAAGGCCAAGTCGCAGCTCGACCTGAAGGGCCCGGTACTCAACTTCGCCCAGCTCGCGCAGGGCATGGGCGTGCATGCGGTGCGCGCCAGCACGGCCGAGGACTTTTGCCAGGCACTGGAATACGCGCTGGCGCACCCCGGGCCGCACCTGATCGAGGCGCTGGTGCCCGAGTCGCTGGCCGGCCCGAAGCGCAAGGTGCTGCCCTGGCTGCTGCGCGCCCTGCCCAGCCTGCCGCCGCAGGTGGCGCGCGCGCTCAAGCGCAAGATCGCGCCGTGAGGCGGCCGAGAGCCCCACGCAAGAAAGCCCCGCACCGCGGGGCTTTCTTTATATGAATGATTTTGGCCTCTAGCGCTTTCCAGACAAGCGCGAGCAGCTCACTTTTTCATATCAACTGCATCAACCGCCCTGGTAGCGTCCCGGCCGGTGGCTGACCCACAGGAACACGCACATCACCACCGTGGCGAGCACCGACCAGGCCACGCGCTGCCACGGCACCACGCACAGCGCCAGCAGCACTACGCAGCAGTCGATGGCCAACTGCACCTTGCCCGCGCGGATGCCGTGGCGCTGCTGCGCGTAAAGCGACACGATGGTCGCGCCGCCCAGGCTGGACTGGTGGCGCGCCAGGAACAGCACGCCCGTGCCCATCAGCAACCCTCCGGCCACCGCAGCGAACGCCGGGTGCAGGTAGTCGATGTGGAACACGCGCGGCGCCAGCACCATCACCAGCGACAGCATGGCCACGCAGACGAAGGTCTTGAGCGTGAAGGCGCGCCCCAGGTGGCGCCAGGCAAACCAGTAGAACGGCAGGTTGATGAGGAAGTACACCGCGCCGAACGACCAGCCCGTGGCGTAGTGCAGCACGAACGCCAGCCCCGCCGTGCTGCCCGTGAGCAGCCCGGCCTGGGCGTACATGAGCATGGCCAGTCCGACGAACAGCGAGCCGGCGAACAGCGCCTGGGCGTCCTCGAACGGGCCGTGGCGCAGGGTGGCGTTGGAAGAGGGAACGTGCGCCCCGCCAGCGGGCGCGAGTGCGGAAAGAGACGATTGGGCGTGCAAAGTGTGTGCGGTGCGGCTGGCCATGGTGTGGTTCCTGAGCATCCTGCGGGTCGGCGCTGGTGGCGCCGGGGCGCAATCATCTCATGGAAAACCCTAGGTCTGCTGGACACCCGCGCCCGTCCCTCCCCGCCCGCGCATTTCAGGGCGGCTTCAGGAAGCGGCCCAGGATCGGATCAAGGACCGTCGTGCAGCTTCTCGGTGCTGGCCGCACGCAGCACGCGCCCGTCGGCGCCGAACACCACGGTGAACAGCTTCTCCTGCGCGGGAGCGTCGGTCCAGTGCCAGTCCCACTCGGTCTCCTGCTTGAGCTCGTAGGTCACCTGCTTGCCGGGCTTGCCCAGCAGGCGGCGCACCTGCTCCTGCGTCATGCCGGGCTGCACCTTGGCGAAGTGGTGCGGCGCCAGCACCTGGCGCAGCGCACTCATCTTGCCGTCGGTGCCGATGGTGATCATGTAGTTGCGCCGCCCGGCCGGCTGGCGGTTGTACTCCAGGGTTCGCGAACCGTCGGCCTCCTGCCAGACCTGCTCGGGCTCGCCAAAGCGCGCACGCACGTCCTGCTCGGTGGAGACGCCTTCTTCCAGTTCGCGGATGCGCTGCTCGTCGCAGCCCGCCAGCAGGGTGAGCACGGCCAGCAGGGAGGCGCCCGCGCCCTTGAGCCAGTGGTGAAAAGCCATCGGTAGGTCCATCCTCATGGTGATCGGCCGCCCGGTCGCGGCGCACAGGCTGCACTGTAGAGCGTCTACGGGCCTGCCGCACGGGCCGTCGCCCAGGGGCCGGGGCTAAAATGCGCGGTTACCAAGAGGCTCACGCACCGCACCATGTCCTTCTTTCGCCGCCCCGACTACGAATCCGACACCACCCAGTTCATCAAGCAGCTCAAGGCCCAGAAGCCCGAGCTGGATGCCCAGCAGCAGGCCGGCCGCGCCCTGCTGTGGGACAAGCAGGTGGACCGCGATGCCTGGCAGGACTACAACGCCGGGCGCATCCCCCAGCAGCCCTACGTGTACCAGTCGCGCTCCTGAGCGCGCCACACATCAAATCAGGCTCCAGCGCCCATGCAGCAAGCGCTGGCAGCTATTGAATAAATAGTAAGCTCCATGGCCGCTCCGCGTCTCGCCGCGACTGCCGACGACGGTGCGCCGCCGGCCTCTGGCGACGGCCTGCCGCAGGTGGTGGACCAGGTGGCGCTGGCGCGCCTGTATGGCGAGCCCCTGTTCGCGCTGCCGCAGGACCTGTACATCCCGCCCGACGCGCTGGAGGTGTTCCTGGAGGCCTTCGAAGGCCCGCTGGATCTGCTGCTGTACCTGATTCGCAAGCAGAACTTCAACATCCTGGACATCCCCATGCTGGATGTCACGCGCCAGTACCTGGGCTACGTGGAGGAGATCCGCAGCCGCAACCTGGAGCTGGCGGCCGAGTACCTGCTGATGGCGGCGATGCTCATCGAGATCAAGTCGCGCATGCTGCTGCCGCCCAAGAAGCAGGAAGGCAGCGCCGAGCCCGAGGACCCGCGCGCCGAACTGGTACGCCGCCTGCTGGAGTACGAGCAGATCAAGCTGGCCGCCATGCGCCTGAACCAGGTGCCGCAGTACGGCCGCGACTTCCTCCGCGCGCAGGTCACCATCGAGCAGAGCCTGCAGCCGCGCTTTCCGGACGTGAGCCTGACCGACCTGCAGGAAGCCTGGCGCGACATCTTGAAGCGCGCCAAGCTGGTGCAGCACCACAAGATCACGCGCGAGGAACTCTCGGTGCGCGAATACATGAGCCATGTGCTCAAGGCGCTGCAGGGCCGGCGCTTCGTGGAATTCGAGGAACTGTTCCAGCCCGAGAAGGGCGGCACCGTGCTCGTGGTGACCTTCATCGCGCTGCTGGAGCTGGCCAAGGAAACCCTGATCGAGATCACCCAGGCCGAGGCGTTCGCACCCATCTACGTGCGCCTGGCCTATACGCCTGTCTGATCGCCCCCATCCCCCTCGCCACGGCCGGGTGGCTGCGGCGCACATTGCCATGACCTCACACGACTTCGACGTACTCATCGTAGGCAGCGGCCTCGCGGGGCTGACCGCCGCGCTGCAGCTGGCGCCCACCCACCGCGTGGCCGTCCTCACCAAGCGCCAACTGGCCGACGGCGCCAGCGGCTGGGCCCAAGGCGGCATCGCCGCGGTGCTGGCGGAGGGCGACAGCTTCGAGTCGCACGTGCAGGACACGCTGGTGGCCGGCGCCGGCCTGTGCGATCTGGCGGCCACACGCTTCGTGGTGGAGAACGCGCCGCAGGCCATCCGCTGGCTGCAGGGCCTGGGCGTGCCGTTCTCGCAGGAAGAGGGCGCCCTGCACCTCACGCGCGAAGGCGGCCACAGCGCGCGGCGCATCGTGCACGCCACCGACGCCACGGGCGCGGCCGTGCAGCGCACGCTGATCGACGTGGTGCGCGCCACGCCCGGCATCACGCTGTTCGAACACCACACCCTGGTGGACCTGATCACCAGCGCCAAGCTGGGACTGGCTGGCGCGCAGCGCTGCCTGGGCTTGTACGCGCTGGACGAGGCCACCGACGAGGTGCTCACCTTTCGCGCACCGCACACCATCCTGGCCACGGGCGGCGCGGGCAAGGTGTACCTGTACACCACCAACCCCGACACGGCCACGGGCGACGGCATTGCCGCGGCCTGGCGCGCGGGCTGCCGCGTGTCCAACCTGGAGTTCATCCAGTTCCACCCCACGTGCCTGTACCACCCGCACGTCAAGAGCTTCCTCATCACCGAGGCCGTGCGTGGCGAGGGCGGGCAACTCAAGCTGCCGCCGCAGGCCGGCGGCACGCGCTTCATGCCCCAGCACGACGCGCGCGCCGAGCTGGCGCCGCGCGACATCGTGGCGCGCGCCATCGACTTCGAGATGAAGAAGCACGGCCTGGACTGCGTGCACCTGGACATCTCGCACCAAAGCCCCGCGTTCCTGCAGGAGCACTTTCCCACCATCCTCGCGCGCTGCGCGGAGCTGGGCATCGACATCACGCGCGAGCCCATCCCCGTGGTGCCCGCCGCGCACTACACGTGTGGCGGCGTGCTGACCGACCTGGCGGGCCGCACCGACCTGCACGGCCTCTTCGCCATTGGCGAGACCGCCTGCACCGGCCTGCACGGCGCCAACCGCCTGGCCAGCAACTCTCTGCTGGAATGCATGGTGTTCGCGCGCGCCGCGGCCGCGCACATCCAGCAGGCGCAGCGCGCGGACCTGCCCGCGCTGCCCGCGTGGGACGACAGCCGCGTGACCGACGCCGACGAGTGCGTGGTCATCTCCCACAACTGGGACGAGCTGCGCCGCTTCATGTGGGATTACGTGGGCATCGTGCGTACCACCAAGCGGCTGGAGCGCGCGGCGCACCGCATCGCGCTGCTGCAGGGCGAGATCCAGGAGTTCTATGCCAACTTCCACGTCACGCGCGACCTGCTGGAACTGCGCAACCTGGTGCAGGTGGCCGACCTGATCGTGAAAAGCGCGCAGATGCGCCATGAAAGCCGCGGCCTGCACTTCAGCCGCGACTGGCCCGACATGGCCGCCCCCGCCGCGCCCACCATCCTGGTGCCGCCCGCACGCTGACCCCTTTTCACAATCCAAGGAGATTCCATGTACCGCACCCTGCTCAAGTCCAAGATCCACCGTGTGAAGACCACGCACTGCGAGTTGCACTACGAAGGCTCGTGCGCCATCGACGAAGACCTGCTGGAGGCCGCCAACATCTGCGAGAACGAACAGGTGCACATCTGGAACGTGGACAACGGCGAACGCTTCGTCACCTACGCCATCAAGGGCCAGCGTGGCAGCGGCATGATCTCGGTGAACGGATCGGCCGCGCGCCGCGCCTGCGTGGGCGACCTGCTCATCATCGCGGCCTTCGCCCAAGTGGCAGAAGCCGACGTGGCCGCACACCAGCCGCAACTGGTGTTCGTGAACGACCAGAACCGCCAGGTGGAACTGCGCCACCACGTACCCACGCAGGCACTTTGATCCACCACCCCTCCACTCCCGGGAACACACCATGCCCCACCTGACCATCGAATACTCCAGCAACCTGCCCGGCTATCCCGAGGCCCAGGCACTGGCCGATCTCAACGCATCCCTGTGCGCCAGCCCTGAGATCCTGGACGAAGCCGACCTCAAGTCGCGTTTCGTGCGCACCAGCGGCAGCTTCCAGATCGGCACGCAGCCCGCCAACCGCGCGTTCGTGCATGCGCAGCTGCGCCTGCTGTCCGGCCGCAGCCCCGAAGCCAAGAAAGACCTGGCGGGGCGCATCGCCGAGGTGTTGCGCCGCCACACCCCGCACCCTGCGGGCGTGCTGGTACAGCTCAGCGTGGAGATCGTGGACATGGACCGGCCGAGCTACGTGAAGGAACGCCTGTAAGCACCTGGGGATCCGGAACGTAAAAAAGAAACCGCTGTGCTCTGAGAGTCACAGCGGTTGGGGTGCCTGCCCGGCCCGGCCGTTCCTCACCGGGAGAACGCCGCCGAGGCACTGCGCACGGCATGTGCAGGCTGCTTACGCACGCCCCCGCGCTGCCTCCGTGCGCACGTCCCCACTACCCGGCCAGTCCCTGCGGTGGGGCCGAGCCTATGGAACAAACAACTTCGCGCAATCCTGCACCAAGTGGGAAATCCGGCGGGTTCAGCAGGTTCAGCGGGTTCAGCGGGTTTTGCCGTAAACGCCGATATGCGCGGGTGCGGAACCACCGCCTTAGCAGGGGGGCCCCGCTTAAGGCGCCCCGTCCAACGTCGCGTCCAGCCACCCGCGCAGGCTGTTGATGAAGGCCCAGCCCTGCACGCGCGGCAGATCCTGCAAGCGCACCACGGCTTCCACCATGCGTCCCTCACGCAGGGCGACGGCGCGGCCCACACCGGGCAGCAGGCCACAGGCCAGCGGCGGCGTGACCCAGCGACCGTCCAGCAGCAACGCCAGGTTGCCGAAGGTGCCCTCGGTGATCTCACCCGCCGCGTTGTAGAGCACGGTGTCGAACCCACCGCCGCCCGCCGCCGGTGCGAAAGCGGCGTAGTGCGCGCGGCGCGTGGTCTTGTGCCGCGTGAATTCGCTGTGCGCCTCGGTGAAGGGGCGATCAGCCAGTGCCAGCCGCACGGGCATGGGCGTCGCGGCCAACGCGAAGGCTTCGGCGCGCGGCACGCCGTGTGCGTTCAGCAGCAGGCGCACGCGCCAGTCGCCCTGCGCATGGGAAGCGGCCAGTGCATCCAGGCAGGCCTGCACGCGCGCGGCATTCCAGGGATAGCCAAAGTGCACGGCGGCGGCCTGCATGCGCGCCAGGTGCTCCGCGCGGTGGCGCAGCACGCCGGCATGCAGCCCCAGCGTTTCCAACAGGTCGAACGGCGCGCTGGCGCGATCCACGAAGGCGCGCTTGGCCGCCCACTCGCCCCACTCGGCCGCCGGGTCGGCGCCCCAGACGATGCCGCTGCCGATGCCGCAGCGCGCGTGGCCGCCCCGCAGCTCCACGGTACGGATAGGGACGTTGAAGGTGGCGGCGATGGCGCCCGCGCCCGCCGCCGGATCGGGCCGCACCACGCCCACCGCGCCGCAGTACACGCCGCGCGGGCCGGTCTCCAGCGCGGTAATCGCGCGCATGGCCTCCACCTTGGGCGCACCCGTGACCGAACCGCAGGGAAACAGTGCGCCGAACACGTCGGCCAGCCGCGTGCCGGTGCGCGTGCGCGCCACCACGTCGGAGGTCATCTGCCAGACGGTGGGCAACTGCTCGGTGTGGAACAGCGCCGGCACGCGCACGCTGTGCGGCGCGGCGATGCGCGAGAGGTCGTTGCGCAGCAGATCCACGATCATCACGTTCTCGGCGCGTTCCTTGGGGCTGCCGCGCAGCGCTGCGGCCTTCGCCGCATCGGCCTCGGGCGTGGCGCCGCGCGCGGCCGTGCCCTTCATGGGACGGGTGAGGATGCCACCCGCGCCCGTGGGCCCGGAGCGCCAATCGAAGAACAGCTCGGGCGACACCGACAGCACCTGCGTGCCGACGCCGTCGTCAAGGTGCGCCGCGTAACCGCCGGGCTGCGCGCGGCGCAACGCCGCGAACAGTGCCTGTGCGTCGCCTTGCCACGTGCCCATGAGCGGTGCGGTGTAGTTGACCTGGTAGTAGCGCCCCGCCGCGATGCCCTGCTGGATCTGCGTCAGCGCTGCATCGAATGCGGCGCGTGGCAGCGCCTGCGTCCAGTCGATGGTCGCCGTTCCCGCGGCCTCGTGCGCGGGCCAGGGCGCGGGGGCGTCGTACACCGCGAACCAGGCGAGCGCGGGCGCGCCCTCCCCTTGCGCCTCGGCATGCACCGCCAATGCCGGGTCGAACGCGGGCGCGGCCTCGTAGCGCACCCAGCCCACGCACCAGTGGCCGGCGCGCGCCGCGGCTTCCACCGCATGCAACACACCCGTCACTTCTTGCAGACGTGCAGCCACCAGCACCTGGCGCGGCGACGCGAAGGCGTGGCGCAGGCGCGGCACGGCGGTGTCGCGCGGATCGGCAAAATCGATCAGCGATGTGGTGCCCATGAAAACAGGCCGTAGCGCTTATCCATCAAGCGCAAACAGCTACTCAATTTATAGCAATCAAACACCCCGTCAGGCCGCCCCGAAATGCGGCACCAGCGCACCCGCGGGCTGCCCGCTCTTGAGCGCCGCGGTGAAGGCCAGCATGCGGTCGATAGGTTGGCGCGCGCGCGGGATCAGCGCGGGGTCCACATGGATGGCGTTGGCGCCGGTCTCCAGCACGCGCGCCACGTCGGCCAGCCCGTTCATGGCCATCCAGGGGCAATGCGCGCAGCTCTTGCAGGTGGCGCTGTTGCCGGCGGTGGGGGCCTCGTGGAAGGTCTTGCCGGGGTTGAGCCTGCGCAGCTTGTGCATCATGCCGTTGTCGGTGGCGACGATGAACTCGCGCGCGTCCATTTCACGCGCAGCCTGGAGGATGGCGGACGTCGAACCCACGGCGTCGGCCAGGGCCACGACCTCGGGCGGGCTCTCGGGGTGCACGAGCACCTTGGCTTGCGGGTGTTCCTTCTTGAGCAACTCCAGCTCCAGCGCCTTGAACTCGTCGTGCACGATGCATGCACCGTTCCAGAACACCATGTCGGCGCCCGTTTCGCGCTCGATGTAGGCGCCCAGGTGGCGGTCGGGGGCCCACAGGATTCGGTGGCCCGCATCCTTGAGCGCACGCACGATGTCCAGCGCGCAGCTGGACGTGACCAGCCAGTCGGCACGCGCCTTCACGGCGGCGCTGGTGTTGGCGTAGACCACCACCGTGCGGTCGGGGTGCTGGTCGCAGAAAGCACTGAACTCGTCGATGGGGCAGCCCAGGTCCAGCGAGCAGGTCGCGTCCAGGTCGGGCATGAGCACGGTCTTCTCGGGGCTGAGGATCTTGGCCGTCTCGCCCATGAAGCGCACGCCGCTCACCACCAGTGTCTGCGCCGCGTGGTCGCGGCCGAAGCGCGCCATCTCCAGCGAATCGCTGACGATGCCGCCGGTTTCCTCGGCCAGGTCCTGCAGGTCCGGGTGCACGTAGTAGTGCGACACCATCACCGCGTTCTTCTCTTTCAGCAGGCGGCGGATCCTGTCCTTGAGCGCCGCACGCTCGGCGGGCGATAACTCGGGCGGCACACGCGCCCAGGCGTGCTTGGTGGAGCAGGTGGCGCCGTCCGCGCCCGCGAGGGGCTGTTCGTACTCGACGTCCTTGATGGCGGTCGTATTCATGGCAATGCTCTCGCCGCCGGGGCGCGACGGCTTCACGAGGGGGAAACGATTGTCGCGCCTTGGAAGACGCTACGCCGTGTCAGGCCAATTCCTGCAGGCGCATGGAGAAATCCGTGGCCTTCACATCCTTGGTCAGCGTGCCGATGGAGATGCGGTCCACGCCCGTCTCGGCCAGCGCACGCAGGCCTTCCAGCGTGACGCCGCCCGAGATCTCCAGGATGGCGCCCCCGCCCGCATGCGCCGCGTTGATGCGCACGGCCTCGCGCAGCTGTGCCAGCGGCATGTTGTCCAGCAGCACCATCGTCGCGCCCGCATCGAGCGCCTCCTGCAGCTGCGCCAGCGTTTCCACCTCGATCTCGATGAATGCAGCCTGCGCAGCCACCGCCTGGGCGGCCCGCAGCACCGCCGTCACGCCGCCCGCGGCAGCGATGTGGTTTTCCTTGATGAGCACGGCATCGTGCAGGCCGATGCGATGGTTGGTGCCACCGCCCTTGCGCACGGCGTACTTCTGCGCCAGGCGCAGGCCCGGCAGCGTCTTGCGCGTATCCACGATGTGGGCGCGGGTGCCGGCCACGGCATCCACATAGGTGCGCGTCTTGGTGGCTACGGCCGACAGCAGCTGCAGGAAGTTGAGCGCCGTGCGCTCGGCGCTCAGCAGCGCGCGCGCCTGGCCTTCAATCTCCAATACCACCTGGTCGGTAGCGCAGCGCGCGCCCTCGGCCACATGCCAGGTCAGCGTCACACCGGGGTCCAGCGCACGCAGCGCAGCCTCGACCCAAGGAGCGCCGCAGATCACGGCGGCTTCACGCGCCAGGATGCGCGCACGCACGCGGCGCGCGGGGTCGATCAGGCCGGCCGTCAGGTCGCCGCTGCCCACGTCTTCTAGCAGGGCGCGGTCCACATCGGCACGGGCCAGCGCCGCGAGTGCGTCGGCGCCAAACAAGTCTCTCGTCGTCATGGGGCGAGCATAGCCGCATCGCATAGACTCGCCGCACTTTTGCAACCCGACGGATCCCAAGCGCCATGACCGACTCCCCCACCGCCGGCACGCCCTATGGCACGCTGCCGCCCGCGTCGCCGCTGCCCCAGAGGCGCCCCGTGAGCCTGCCCCGCCTGGCGCAGATGCGCGAGGCGGGCGAGAAGATCACCATGCTCACCGCTTACGACGCCACCTTCGCAGCCGTGGCCGACGCCGCGGGCGTGGAGTGCATCCTGGTGGGCGATTCGCTGGGCATGGTCTGCCAGGGCCTGCCCAGCACCGTGGGCGTGACGCTGGAGCACATGGCCTACCACACGGCCAGCGTGGCACGCGGCCTGCACCGCGTACAGGGCACGGCCTGGCTGATCGCCGACCTGCCCTACGGCAGCTATGCCGAGAGCCGCGAGCAAGCGCTGCGCAGTGCCTGCCAGCTCATGCAGGCGGGCGCCCACATGGTCAAGCTCGAAGGCGGCGGCTGGACCGCGCCCACGGTGCAGTTCCTTGTGGAGCGCGGCGTGCCAGTGTGCGCCCACCTGGGCCTCACCCCTCAGACGGTGCACGCCCTGGGCGGCTACCGTGTGCAGGGCAAGGGCGACCAGGCCGCCCAGCAGCTGCGCCGCCAGGCACTGGAGCTGCAGGACGCCGGCGCCGCCATGCTGGTGCTGGAGATGGTGCCGACTCCCCTGGCACGCGACCTCACGCAGGCCCTGCCACGCTGCCACACCATCGGCATCGGCGCGGGCAGCGGCACGGCCGGGCAGGTGCTGGTGATGCACGACATGCTGGGCATCAACCTGGGCAAGAACCCGAAGTTCGTGCACGACTTCATGCGGGACGCGGGCAGCGTGCGCGGCGCCATCGAGGCCTATGTGCAGGCCGTCAAGCAAGGGCGCTTTCCCGACGACGCACTGCACGCCTGGAACTGACCAAACACCTTCACCCATGATCACCGTCCGCACCATTCCCGAACTGCGCGCCGCCATCGCCGCGCATCCCGGCACAGGCCGCCCCGGCAAGGGCCGCCCCGCCTTCGTGCCCACCATGGGCAATCTGCACGACGGCCACATCGCCCTGGTGCGCCAGGCCCGGCCGCTGGGCGACGTGCTGGTCGCCAGCATCTTTGTGAACCGCCTGCAATTCCTCCCGCACGAGGACTTCGACAGCTACCCCCGCACCTGGGAGGCCGATTGCGCCAAGCTGGAGGCCGCGGGCTGCGACATCGTCTTCGCGCCGCGCGAGAGCGATCTCTACCCCGAGCCCCAGACCTTCAAGCTGCAGCCCGACCCGCAACTGGCCGACATCCTGGAAGGGCATTTCCGCCCAGGCTTCTTCACGGGCGTGTGCACCGTGGTCATGAAGCTGTTTTCCGCAGTGTTCTTCGCCAGCGGCGGCGGCACGGCCGTGTTCGGCAAGAAGGACTACCAGCAGCTCATGGTGATCCGCCGCATGGTGCAGCAGTTCGCGCTGCCCGTAGAGGTGGTGGCAGGCGAGACGGCCCGCGCCGACGATGGGTTGGCCCTCAGCTCACGCAACGGCTACCTGAGCACCGCCGAGCGCGGCCAGGCCGTGCAACTGTCCGCGGCGCTGCGCGCGCTGGCCCAGGCGGCGCAGGCACCCGGCGCCCCCCCGCTGGCCGCCCTGGAACAACAGGCTCTGCAGACCCTGGCGCAGCAAGGTTGGGCGCCCGACTACCTCACTGTGCGCCAGCGCCACAATCTTCAGCCCCCCGCTGCAGGCGCAGCCGCCGGTACGCTGGTGGCGCTGGGCGCGGCACGCCTGGGCAGCACGCGGCTGATCGACAACCTGGAATTCTGAGACCGCGCGCGGCGGCAGTCCGTGCGTAGGCGTAGGCGCACTCGCACAAGCACAGGACCGCGATGACCTACGCGGCGTGGCAGCCTGGACGGACATCGGGGCGTCTGGCCCATCGCTAAGGTGAAGGCATGTTTCAACCATCCCTATAGGAGGCGTACATGCCGATCATTCTTTGGCTTCTGGGTGTCCCGCTGAGTATCGTTTTGCTGCTGATGCTGTTCGGTGTCGTGTGACCCAAGCACCCTGAACCGCGCACGACAAAAAGCGGCCTGCGGGCCGCTTTTTGCTGTTCACGGGAGATGTGTACGCATCAATGGCGCTCGACGGTAGGCTCGCGCTCCATGAGCCGGGCCACCGCCTCGGCAGCGCGCAGTTCACCGTCGAGCAGCGCCACGACGCACTCCGCAATGGGCATCTCAACGCCCACCGCGCGCGCGCGCTGTACCACGGTGCGGGCGCTGTACACCCCCTCAGCCACATGGCCCAGCGACTCCACCGCCTGTGCCAAGGTCCGCCCCTCGGCCAGCAACAACCCCACACGGCGGTTGCGCGACAGGTCGCCCGTAGCAGTCAACACCAGATCCCCCAGGCCCGACAGGCCCATGAAGGTCTCGGGCCGCGCGCCCAGGGCAAGGCCTAAGCGGGTCATTTCCGCCAGGCCGCGGGTAATCAATGCCGCACGCGCATTCATCCCCAGTTGCAGCCCGTCACACAGGCCGGTGGCAATCGCCAATACGTTCTTGACCGCACCGCCGACTTCCACGCCTACGATGTCCTCGCTGGCGTACACGCGCAACGCGGGCCCGTGGAAGGCCTGCACCAGCGCATCGCGCACCGTGGCGCGGGGGCTGGCGGCCACCATGGCCGTGGGCTGGGCGGTGGCGACCTCCTGGGCGAAGCTGGGGCCGCTGAACACACCACTGTGCAGCCGCGGTGCGACCTGCGCGCACACTTCATGCGCCATCAGCCCCGTGCCGGCCTCGAAGCCCTTGCACAGCCACGCGATGGGCGCCGCGCAGCCGTCCAGCCGTTCCAGCATGCCGCGCAGCGCCGCCATGGGCGTGCCGACGACGACGAGGTCGGCGTCCGCGGCCAGCGCAGCCATGTCACCCGACGCCACGTGCAGGCCGGGCGGGAACGCAAGGCCGGGCAGGTAGCGCTGGTTCTGCCGCTTCGCCTGCATGGCCTGCGCCTGCTGTGCGTCACGGGCCCACAGCGTCACCTCATGGCAGGCTGCGTGCGCAGCCGCGCTCATGGCCAGGGCAGTGCCCCAGGCGCCTGCGCCAAGGACTACTATTTTCATAGCTACTCGCGCTTGTCAGGCGAGCGCTAGAGCCTTAAATGGCTCTAACACCCGTTACGACCAAGAAGCCGTTTACTGGGCCGTGCTGGTGGCAGCCTCGGCGGCTGCGGCCTGTTGCTGCTCGTACATGGCCTGGAAGTTGATCTCGGCCAGGTGCACGGGCGGAAAGCCCGCACGCGTCACGGTGTCGGCCACGTTGCCGCGCAGGTAGGGGTAGATGATCTGGGGGCAGGCAATGCCGATGATGGCGCCCATCTGGTCCTCGGGCACGTTGCGGATCTCGAAGATGCCGGCCTGCTTGGCCTCCACCAGGAACACGGTCTTGTCCTTGATCTTGGTCTGCACGGTGGCGGTCACGGCCACCTCGAAGATGCCTTCGACCACGGGTGTGGCCTCGACCCCCAGCTGGATGTCCACGCTGGGCTGCTCCTGCTCCAGCAGGATCGCGGGCGAATTGGGCTGCTCCAGCGACAGGTCCTTCAGGTACACGCGCTGAATCTGGAACACGGGGGTTTCTTCGGCCATGGTGGTCTCGGTCTTTCGGTCAAAACAAAGCCCGCCCGGGAGAGGCTCCCGCAGCGGGCAACATGGGGCGCATTATGCAACGCGCCAATGGCGGCAAAGGCTCAGGCGCCCAGCAGCGGCACCAGGCCGCCACGGCTGTCCAAGGCCACGAGGTCGTCATGTCCGCCGACGTGGGTGTCACCAATGAAGATCTGCGGGACGGTGCGCCGGCCGGTGATCTCCATCATGTGCTGGCGCGCGGCGGGGTCGGTGTCCACCCGGATTTCCTCGATCTGCTCCACACCCTTCAGCTTCAGCAATTGCTTGGCGCGGATGCAATAGGGGCACACGGCGGTGGTGTACATCTTCACGGCTTGCATGGGACGGCGACCTTTCTGCGTAACGAACAATGCTGGTAGATGCGGGCGTCTCAGGCCTTTTCAACCGGCAGGTTGGCCTCGCGCCAAGCGGCCAGGCCGCCGGCCAGCGCCTGCGCCTTCTCGTAGCCCAGGCCCTTGGCGATGCCTGCAGCCCGCGAGGCGCGGGCGCCCTTGGCACAGACGAGGATGATGGGCACGGCCTTGTTCTTGGCCACCTGCGGCAGGCGCTCCTGCAACTGCCCCAGCGGGATGTTCTTGGCGCCACCCACGTGGCCCGCGGCGAACTCCTCAGGCTCGCACACGTCGATCACCACCGCCTTCTCACGGTTGATGAGCTGTACGGCCTGCGCCGTGCCCAGGGTACCGGCCCCGGCCCCCTTGAGGGCCGGCAGCAACAGCATGACGCCCGAGGCCAGCGCGAGGAAGATCAAATACCAATTGTCGAGAACGAAATTCACGGGGTTCCTTGGGGTATGCAAACCGCGCAATTCTAGAATGTCGGGTTTTTGACCTGAAGCCCCAAGGGACACCATGCACAAACTCGTTCTGATCCGCCACGGCGAATCCACGTGGAATCTGGAAAACCGCTTCACCGGCTGGACCGATGTGGATCTGACCCCCACGGGCATCGAGCAGGCCAAGAATGCCGGCCGCCTGCTCAAGGCCGAGGGCTACGAGTTTGACCTGGCCTACACCAGTGTGCTCAAGCGCGCCACGCGCACGCTGTGGCACTGCCTGGACGAGATGGACCGCACCTGGCTGCCCGTGGAGCACAGCTGGCGCCTGAACGAGCGCCACTACGGCGCTCTGCAGGGCCTGAACAAGGCCGACATGGCCAAGCAGTACGGCGACGCGCAAGTGCTGGTGTGGCGCCGCAGCTACGACACGCCGCCGCCGGCCCTGGAGCCCACCGACCCGCGCTGCGAGCGCGGCGACATCCGCTACGCGGGCCTGGCGCCCGAGCAGGTGCCGCTGACCGAGTGCCTCAAGGACACGGTGGCGCGCGTGCTGCCCTACTGGAACGAAGCCATCGCGCCAACGATCCGCTCGGGCAAGCGTGTGCTGATCGCAGCGCACGGCAACTCCATCCGCGCGCTGGTCAAGTACCTGGACGGCATCTCCGACCAAGACATCGTGGGCCTGAACATTCCCAACGGCATTCCGCTGGTGTACGAGCTGGACGCGGAACTCAAGCCCCTGCGCCACTACTACCTGGGCGACGCCGAGGCCGCCGCCAAGGCCGCCGCCGCCGTGGCCGCGCAGGGCAAGGCCTGAGCCGCCGCTTCTGGAAAGCGTAGCGCGGTCTTGCTTGAAAAATAGGCAGATCCTGAAGGAACTGCCCAGGCCGCAGCCCTTCCAAGGTGTATATTGAATCGGTAGAGGTGTTCTATGGGCCACAAACTCAAAATTGCTGGATGGATATCGGTGGGCGTGGTGGCCGGAGCGCTCACGACCGTCTCGCTGCAGACCGTGGCACGCGGCGCCATGACCCCGCTGCCGCTGGAGGAGATTCAGCAGCTCTCGGCCGTGTTCGGCCTGATCAAGACCGACTATGTAGAGCCGGTCGATGACCGCAAGCTCATCACCGATGCCATCGGTGGCATGGTCGCCAGCCTCGATCCGCATTCGCAGTACTTCGACAAGAAGTCGTTCAAGGAATTCCGCGAAGGCACCACTGGCCGCTTCGTGGGCGTGGGCATCGAGATCACCCAGGAAGACGGCCTGATCAAGATCGTCTCGCCCATTGAGGGCTCCCCCGCCGACCGCGCGGGGCTCAAGACCAACGACCTCATCACGAAAATCGACGATACGGCCGTGAAGGGCCTGTCCCTCAACGACGCGGTCAAGCGCATGCGCGGCGAGCCGAACACGCAGGTGACGCTGACCATCCTGCGCCGCGACGAGAGCCGCAGCTTTCCTGTCACGATCACGCGCGAGGAGATCAAGACCCAATCGGTCAAGGGCAAGATCATCGAGCCGGGCTACGCCTGGATCCGCCTGTCGCAGTTCCAGGAGCGCACGGTGGACGACTTCGTGCGCAAGGTCGAAGAGGTCTACAAGCAGGATCCCCGCCTCAAGGGGCTGGTGCTGGATCTGCGCAACGACCCCGGCGGCCTGCTGGATGCGGCCGTGGCCGTGTCGGCTGCCTTCCTGCCGGAGAACGTGACGGTGGTCTCCACCAACGGCCAGCTGGCCGAGAGCAAGGCCACCTTCAAGGCCTCGCCCGAGTTCTATCTGCGCCGCGGCAGCGGCGACCCGCTCAAGCGCCTGCCCGCCGCCATCAAGACCGTGCCCCTGGTGGTGCTGGTCAACGAAGGCTCGGCTTCGGCCAGCGAGATCGTCGCGGGGGCGCTGCAAGACCACAAGCGCGCCACCATCATGGGCAGCCAGACCTTCGGCAAGGGCTCGGTGCAAACCGTGCGGCCGCTGGGCCCCGACACGGGCATCAAGCTCACGACGGCGCGCTACTACACGCCGTCGGGCAAATCGATCCAGGCCAAGGGGATCGTGCCAGACGTCATGCTCGACGAGACCGCCGAGGGTGACATCTACGCATCGCTGCGCATGCGCGAAGCCGACCTGGAAAAACACCTGACCAGCGGCCAGGGCGAGGAAGCGAAGGACGCCGGCCGCGAGAAGGCGCGCGAGGAGGCCCGCAAGCGCCTCGAGGAAGAGGCCAAGAAGCCCGTGTCCGAGCGCAAGCTGCCCGAGTACGGTTCGGACAAGGACTTCCAGCTCAGCCAGGCACTCAACCAGCTCAAGGGCCGCACCGTGCTGGCCAGCAAGACCCTCACGGAACGCAAGGAAGAGAAGAAGGACAACTGACGCTGTCTTTCTTGGCAACCAGGCCGGGACTCCCGCGGAGCCCGGCCTTTTTCACGCCCACCACCCCATGAACGACGATCAACTGCTGCGCTATTCCCGCCACATCCTGCTCGACGAGATCGGTATCGAGGGGCAGGAACGCATCCTGGCAGCCCACGTACTCGTCATCGGTGCCGGCGGTCTGGGCTCGCCGGCCGCGCTGTTTCTCGGCTCCGCAGGCGTGGGGACCCTGACGCTGGTGGACGACGACGTGGTGGACCTCACGAACCTGCAGCGCCAGATCGCCCATACCACGGCGCGCGTCGGCACGCCCAAGGTCGACTCCGCGGCCCAGGCCGTGCAGGCCATCAACCCCCTGGTTTCAGTGCGCACCGTGCGCCAGCGTGTGGACGCAGCCGCGCTGGATGGGCTGGTCAACGCCGCAGACGTGGTGCTCGACTGCACGGACAACTACCAGACGCGCCAGGCCATCAACGCCGCGTGCGTACGCCAACGCAAGCCCCTGGTGGCAGGCGCGGCCATCCGCTTCGACGGGCAGATTTCCGTGTACGACCCCCGCCGGGATGACACGCCCTGCTATGCCTGCCTGTTCTCTCCCACCGCCCGTTTTGAGGAGGTGCAATGCGCCACCATGGGCGTGTTCGCGCCCATGGTCGGCATCATCGGCACCATGCAGGCGGCCGAGGCGCTCAAGCTGCTTGTGGGGGTCGGAAGCTCGCTCGCTGGCCGGCTGCTGATGCTGGACGGGCGCGACATGCAGTGGACCGAAGTGCGCACCCAGCGCGACCCGGATTGCCCCGTGTGCGGATCCCTGCACGCGCCGGCCGGGTAGGAATGCACCTACGGGCACTGCACCCGGCTGCTGGCAGAATCCGCCAGCCTGTTTTCATACAGTAGCGCCGATGCCCTATTTTTCGTTCCCGGCCGAACAGGAAGCACCGTGAAACTGCGCACGTACATCGTCGAAGACAACGCCACCATCCGCGAAAACCTGATCGGAACGCTCGAAGAACTGGCGGAGGTGGAAGCCGTCGGCATCGCCGAGACGGAGGACGAGGGCAAGGAGTGGCTTACCTCGCACACCTCCCAGTGGGACCTGGCCATCGTGGACCTGTTCCTGCGCCAAGGCAGCGGGCTGGGCGTGCTGGCCGCCTGCCGCAACCGCCTTTCAGCGCAGAAGATGGTGGTGCTGAGCAACTATGCGACACCCGACGTGCGCATGCGCTGTGCGCAGTTGGGGGTGGACGCCGTGTTTGACAAATCCAACGAGATCGAGGCGCTGGTGGACTATTGCATCGAACACAGCAACAGCACGCAGCGGGCAGCCGCCAGTTCAGCGGCCACCAATTGAACGCGCTGCGCGAGCCCATCTGCACTTTGACACGCGCCCATCCTTACTCTCAAACCTCTGCACAAAGCACAAGGGCCAGTCAGTGACTGGCCCTTGTGCTTCGTGCGCTTTGCGTTCAATCGATGAGCTTGTTCTTGAGCGCGTAGTACGTCAGATCGCTGTTGGAGGACAGCCCCATCTTTTCCATGAGCCGCGTGCGGTAGGTGCTCACGGTCTTCACGCTCAGCGACAGCGACTTGGCGATGTCACCCGCCGTCTCGCCCTTGGCCAGCTTGAGGAACACCTGGAACTCGCGCTCCGACAGCTGCTCGTGGGGCGGCGCATCGTCCTTGCGGTTGAGCTGCTGGGCCAGCAGGTCGGCTACGGACGGGGTCAGGTAGCGGCGCCCCAGGGCGATGGTGCGGATGGCCTCGACGATCTCCTTGGGCTCGCATTCCTTGTTCAGATAGCCGCTCGCACCCTGGCGGATCAGATTGATCGCATAGTGCTCCTCGGGGTAGCCGCTGAGGATAAGAATGCCCATGTCAGGCGCCTTGGCGCGCAGCATGGCCAACGCATCCAAGCCGCTCTGGCCGGGCATGGACAGGTCCATCACCAGGACGTCGATCTCGTGAACGCGCACCAGATCGATGGCTTCCCTGCCGTTGCTTGCCTCGCCAACGACCCGCAGGTCCACATGTTCCGAGAGAAATTGGCGCAGCCCGGCACGGACTATCGCATGGTCATCCACAATGCCAATCTTGATCATTGAGCCTTCTTTCAAGAGGAGAGCGCCTTGCTCCCCGGTAAGGTATGGTCTGAAGATCTGCCCATCTGCTCTGCATTGCACTAGCATGGCAGCGCAGGCCGATGATATGCATTTTCAACCGTGCCCTGCCAGTCCCCTTGGAGAAGCCCAAGCATGAGTTGGTCCCGTTTGCGCAAGATCGCCGTCAGTCTGCCGCTGGCATTGCTGGCTGTGGCCCTGCTGGTCGGCATCAACGAAACCGGGTACATGCGCTCGCACGCGGCCGTGGGCGACCTGGCCCGCTCGCACGCCACACGCGCCGCGCTCGACCGGCTGCTGCAGAACATGCTCAACGCCGAGACGGGGCTGCGCGGCTACCTGCTCACCGGCGACGAGCGCTATCTGCAGCCCTACGAGCAGGCGGTCGCCACCATCAATACCAACCTTGATGAGCTGCGCCAGACCTACCGGCACGCACCGCAGGACCTGGACGACTTTTCCCAGCTGTCGCAGCAGATCACGCGCAAGCTTTCCGAACTCGACCTCAGCCTCAAGCTGCGCCGCCAGGACAACGACGACGCCTGGAAGTTCGTGCTCTCCACCGACGTGGGCAAGGAGAACATGGATGCCATCCGGGCGATCGCAGCGCGACTGGTGGCGCGCAGCGCCCAGCAAACGGAACACAGCACGCAGGAGATCCTGCATTCGCTGATGCTCTCGCGCATCGGCATCGCCGCCGTGGCGGTGGTGGGGCTGCTGGCGTTCTACCTGTACCTGCGCCAGACCAGCGCCTTGCAGGCTGCGCATGCGCGCGAGCAGGAGGTGTTGGCGCGCGAACGCGACCGACTGGAGCAGTTGGTACGTGAACGCACTGCCGCGCTCTCCGAGTTGGCCAGCCATCTGCAGCAAGTGCGCGAGGAAGAGCGCGCACACCTGGCGCGCGAGCTGCACGACGAGCTGGGTGCTTTGCTCACGGCCGCCAAGCTGGACGTGGCGCGCCTGAAGTCGCGCATCGATTTGCACACCCCCGAGAACGCCGAGCGCGTGCAGCACCTCACCGAGACGCTCAACAGCGGCATCGCGCTCAAGCGGCGCATCATCGAGGACCTGCGCCCTTCGTCGCTCTCCAATCTCGGGCTCACCACGTCGCTGGAAATCCTCACGCGCGACTTCGCGCAGCGCAGCAACCTGCAGATAGACACCAGCCTGGAGTCCGCCAAGCTGTCCGACGCAGCGCAGCTCACCGTCTACCGGCTGGTGCAGGAGTCGCTGACCAACATCAGCAAGTACGCCAACGCGCGCAAGGTGCTGGTGTCGGTCCACAGCTATCCCAACCATGTATCGGTACAGGTGCGGGATGACGGCGACGGGTTCGACATCTCAAGCATCGCCCCCGACGCGCATGGTCTGTTCGGCATGCGCCACCGTGTCGAGGCGGCGGGCGGCAAGCTCACGGTCACGTCCACGCCCGGCGAGGGCACCCTGGTCAGCGCCGTGCTGCCGCACACGCTCACCTGACGCGTTCGCAGCCCTGCGTCCGGGCTGCTCATCTGATCGGTGGCGTCCTACAGCGGGGTGCGCCAGCCACCGGCACTCATGTAACGCCAGCCTCCCTACAGTCAAGCCATGTGCTCAGGCGCATTCGCAACCACCCGGCGCACCGCGCCGAAAACAAGGAGCTGGTTATGTTGCATTACGCAGTGGTATTCCTGGTCATCGCCTTGGTGGCCGCCCTGTTCGGATTTGGCGGCATCGCCGCCGGCGCCGTGGGCATCGCGAAGATCCTGTTCTTCGTGTTCGTGATCATGGCGGTTGTGACCTTCGTGCTCAGCTTGTTGAAGAGGGGCTGACGCCCCAGCAACCTGGTCCGCCAGGCAGATGCCACCACAGAAAGGAACTCCCCCAATGACGATCCAAACCACCACCCAGAAGGCGGCAGAGACGGCGCACAACGTGGCCGAAGGCGTGTTCGACAAGGCGTCCGAAACACTGCAGTCCACCCGCCGGATGACCAATGAGTCCATCGACAAGGCCGAGACCCGCATGCAGCGCATGCAAGAGGGCGTGGACCCGATGATCGACGACCTGGCCGCCAAGGCGCAGGACCTGGCCACGCGCGGCATTTCGTACTGCGCGCACACCGGCGAACGCGCGCGGCGCCAGTTTCACCAGGCTGCGGACGCCACGAACCGCTACGTCGCGGAACAACCCGGCAAGTCCCTGCTGATCGCCGCAGCCGCGGGCGCCGCCTTTGCCACTGCGCTGATGTGGACACGCCACCGCAGCGAGCGTTATTGAGACCACCGCAGGAACCGACCCGATGATGCACAGCGATACCCACGCCAGCGCGCTTCAGCTTGACGAAGCCGCGCTGCGCCAGGCAGCCACCGCGGATCTGGACGAAGGCGCCGTGACGCCCGCGTACGGCCCACACCGCGATGCCATCATTGCCCTGCTCAACGACGCTCTGGCGACCGAGTTGGTCTGCGTGATGCGCTACAAGCGGCACTATTTCACGGCGGACGGCCGCGAGTCGCCGGCGATCGCCGCAGAGTTCCTGGTGCACGCCAACGAGGAGGCAGCCCATGCCGATCTGCTCGCCCAACGCATCGTGCAGTTGGGCGGCTCACCGGACTTCTCCCCTTCTACGCTGCTGTCGCGCAGCCATGCGCAATACGATGAGTCGTCCGATTTGCAAGACATGGTGCGCGCCAACCTGGTGGCGGAGCGCATCGCGGTGGAGGCCTATCGCCAGATGATCCAGTTGATCGGCGACAAGGATCCCACCACGCGGCGCATGCTCGAAGGCATCTTGGCCGACGAGGAGGAGCATGCGGATGAACTGAAGGACTGGCTGCACCGCTAGCCTCCCTTTCCCAACCGTTGAGGCCACCGGAGGGTGCAACAGGCCGCAGCGGGGTTATCCCAGCACCCGTGTTTTCAACCATAACCCAAGGACACAACCATGAAATACGCACGTGCCATCGCCTTCTCCCTGCTTGCAGGCGCCACCATCGTTTCCACCGGCTGCTCGGTAGCACGCAACCAGCAAACCGTGGGCTCCTACATGGACGACGCAGGTATCACCACCGCCGTGAAGGCCAAGATGGCAGAGGACAAGAGCGTCTCTGCCACCGCCATCAGCGTGGAGACGCTGAACGGCACCGTCCAGCTCTCGGGCTTTGCCAAGACCCAGGCCGAGAAGGACCGCGCCGAAGCCATCGCGCGCAACACCAAGCATGTGCGCGAGGTGCGCAACAGCATCGTCGTGCGCCCGTGACGCACACGACTGCGCAGGAACGCCGCCCTCTGGGCGGCGTTTTTTTTCAATGGCAGGTGAGGCGTACTACCTGCGTCAGAATCCCTACGCATGCGACTGTTCCACTGCGGCCAATGCGGCTCCCTCGTGTTCTTCGAGAGCGTGCAATGCGTGCACTGCGGCTGCACGCTGGCGTTCTCTCCCGAAGACATGGCCATGTTGGCGCTCGCGCCTGCGGACGACGGCGACCACGCCCTGTCGCGCACCTGGCAGCGTGTTCCTACACGCGGCAGCGACGGCACTGCGCCACCGGCCCACTACCAGCTATGCACCAACCGCACCACCTACGGCGCCTGCACCTTTGCGCTACCGGCCGCAGATGCCCAGGCGCACGGCGGGCTGTGCGCCGCCTGCCGCCGGACGCGCGTGCTGCCGGACCTGTCCCTGCCCGACAACCTGCGCCGCTGGTCGCAGATAGAGAGCGCCAAGCGGCACCTGTTCTACACGCTGGCGCGCCTGGGACTGTTGAGCACGCAGCAGCCCGGGCCGGTGTATGAATTCCTGGCGGACGTGACGGGCGCGCCGCCCGTCATGACGGGGCATGCCCAGGGTGTCGTGACCCTCAACGTGGCCGAGGCTGATGACGACGAGCGCGCGCGCCGGCGCCAGGCCATGCATGAACCCTACCGCACGCTGCTGGGTCACCTGCGGCATGAATCCGGCCACTACTACTGGGAAGAGTTGGTGCTGCGCGCCGGGCATGTGGAGGCCTTCCGCGCACTCTTCGGCGACGAGCGGCGCGACTACGCCCAGGCGCTGCAGGCGCACTACCAGCGTGCCCCCCTGCCCGCTGCGCAATGGCAGCCGCAGCACGTCAGCGCCTATGCCGCCGCGCACCCCTGGGAGGACTGGGCCGAGACGTGGGCGCATTACCTGCACCTGGTCGATCTGCTGGAGACGGCCGCCAGCTTTCAGACCCGCATGGCCATTCCCGGCACGACACCCGACCACGCGCAGTACTACGCCATGCCCGACCCGTTTGCACAGCCGGCGCCCGGTTTTGATGCCATGGTCTCGGCGTGGATGCCGCTGACGCTGCTGCTCAACAGCCTGAACCGCAGCATGGGCCAGCGCGATGCCTATCCGTTTGCCCTGTCCACGGGCGCGCTGCGCAAGCTGCGCTTCGTGCACGACACCGTGGCGCGGCGCTGATCACGCCGCGGCGGTGCGGCCCAGCTTGTGCAAGAGGCGCTCGTGCACGCCGGGCGAGACAAACTGCGCCACGTCGCCGCCCAGCGTGCCGATCTCGCGCACCAGCGTGCTGCTGATGAACTGGTACTGGCTCGCGGGTGTGAGAAACACCGTCTCGACACCGGGCACCAGCGCGCGGTTCATGCCGGCAAGCTGGAACTCGTAGTCGAAGTCCGTGCCCGAGCGCAGCCCGCGCACCATGGCCGTGCCGCCGCGCGCGGCAGTGAACTCCGTCACCAGCCCCTCGAAGGATTCCACCTGCACCTGCGGACAGTCGGCAAGCGCCTGGCGCGCCATCTCCATGCGCTCGTCCAGGCTGAACAGGGTTTTCTTGTGGTGGGCAATGGCCACGGCCACGATTACGCGGTCGAACAGTCTTGCCGCGCGGCGCACCAGATCCTCATGCCCCAGCGTGATGGGGTCGAAGGTTCCGGGATAAACGGCGAGCACATGCGCCATGGCGTGGGGTCTCCTTGCAGTGGCGGAGCCCCCAGGCTCCGTGGGGCGGATTATGCAGCGCACGCCCACCTAAAGGGCATTGAAACCAAATCAGCTTCCAGCGCCCTACCAATAAGCGCCAGCAGCTACTATATCAATAGCAATCAGGCTTTGTGGAGCAGGTGCGCATGCACGGCCCCGGCCTTCAGGTGCCGGTGCAGCGCCAGCCCCAGCGGGCCGAGTTGCTCCTGCGTCCAGGCTGCGGGCGCCTCCAGGTAGATGAAGCCGTCGGGCGCCACGGCCTGTGCGGCTGCTTGCAGCGCGGGGGCGAACAGCTCGCCGCCAAACGGCGGGTCGATGAGCAGCAGGTGCATGCTGGCTGGCGCGCACCGGCGCAGCGCGGCCACGCCGTCGCCACGCTGTACGCGCACGGCGCTCGTGTGCAGGCGCTGGCGCAGCGTCTCCAGCTGTGCGGCCAGTGCGGCGTCGCCCTCCACCAGCAGCACGCTGGCCGCGCCGCGCGATGCGGCCTCGAAACCCAAGGCGCCGGTGCCGGCGAAGGCATCCAAGCAGCGCCAGCCCGTCAGGTCCTGGCCCAGCCAGTTGAAAAGTGTCTCGCGCACGCGATCGGGCGTGGGACGCAGGCCGGGCTTGTCCAGCACCGGCAGGCGCGTGCGTTTCCACTGCCCGCCGATGATGCGCACCTCGCCGGCGCCCTTGGCGGGCGCACGCACTGCCGTACGTGGGGCTGTGCGCGGGGCGGCTGGCGCCGCGGCACGCCCGTTCATGGCCGGGCCTTTGCCGTGGCGGCCGGCTGCGCGCCCACGGTGACGGTCACCATGCGCTCGGGCTGCAGCTTGCGCTGCAGGGCGGCGCGGATGTCGGCCACGGTGAGGGCCTCCACGCGGTCGGTCCAGTGCTCCAGGTAGTCCAGCGGCAGGTCGTTCCAGGCGATGTTGACCACGTTGGCCAGCAGCTTGCGGTTGCTGTCGATGCGCAGCGCAAAGCCGCCGACGAGGTTGTCCTTGGCGGCGCGCAGTTCGGCCTCGGTGGGTCCTTCGGCCACGAAGCGCGCGAGCACGTCGCGCGTGACCTGCACGGCCTGGGCGGCCTGGTCGGGCCGGGTCTGCAGGCCGACGACGAAGGCCCCGGCGTTCAAGCCAGGCGAGAAGCTGCTGCCCACGCTGTAGGACAGGCCGCGCTTCTCGCGCACCTCATTGGTCAGGCGCGAGGTGAACCCACCGCCGCCCAGGATGTGGTTGCCCACCAGCAGCGCGAGGAAGTCCGGATCCCGGCGCACGAAGCCCGGCTGGCCGATGAGCACGTGGGCTTGGGCCGAAGCGAAGGGCACATCCTCCTGCACGGCGCGTGCCAGCGGCTGCACCTCGGCCACGGCTGGCAACGGCGCGCAGGCCCCGGCCTGGGGCGCAGGCAGGCGCGACAGCAGCGTCTGCACCAACGTCTGCGCCTGGGAACGCGTGAGGGCTCCCACGATGCTCACCCGCGCACGGCAGGCCTGCAGGTACTGGGCATGGAAAGCCTGCAGATCGGCCGGCTGGATGTTGTTCAGTGTCTCGGCCGTGGCGCGCTGGCCGTAGGGGTGGCTGCCGAACACCGCGGCGTTGAAGGCCTTGCCGGCGACCGTGCCGGGGCGTGTGTCGGCCTCCTTGATGGCGGCGCTCCAACGGGCCCGCTCGCGCTGCCACACGTCCGGTGCATAGCTGGGCTGGCCCAGTTGACGCGCGGCCAGGCGCGCGGCACGGTCCAGCAGATCGGGCTCGGTCAGCGAGCGCAGCGAGAACGCCAGGCCGTCGCGCTCGGCGCCCGCCTCGAAGCTGGCGCCCAGGTCTGCCCAGGCCTCGCCCAGGTCGTTCTCGTCCATCGGGGGCTCGTTCGGCCCGCCCGCGGTCACGCCTTTGGAGCTCATGAGCGCGGCCGCCGCGGCCAGGCCCGCCTGGGCCGCAGGGTCGCGGCGCGCGCCGGCATCGAAGTCCACCTGCACGTCCACCATCGGAATGGCCGGGCTTTCCACCAGCCACACGCGTGCGCCGCTGGGCTCGGTCCAGTGCTGGATGGGCAGGAGCGCCCAGGCGGATTGGGTATAAAAAATGGCTCCAGCGCTTATCAACAAAGCGCGAGCAGCTATCGTTTTAATAGTTCTGTACATCGATGACACCTTGGCTCAATGCACGCGGCCACCGGCAGCGTCGGGTGCTGGGGCGGCGCGCTTGGCACCGGCCGCCACGGGCTGGGGCAGCAGCGTGGCAACGGTGAGCTGATCGTCGCCGAAGTAACGCGCCGCCACGGATTGCACCTGCTGCGGCGTGACCGCGCGCAGCAGCTTGAGCATGCGTTCGTCCGCGTCCAGCGGCAGGCCCTGCACCCAGTTGCTGCCCAGATCGCTGGCCTGGCTGTAAAGCGAATCGCGCGCGTAGATGGTGGAGGCCGCCCACTGCGTTTTCACGCGCGAGAGCTCGGCCTCGCTCACGCCCTCGCGCGCCACGCGGGCCACCTCGGCGCGCAGCGCCTCCTCGACCTGGGCCGAGGTCTTGCCCGCGGCGGGCACGCCGGTCATGAGAAACAGCGCCGGTCCGCGCCCGAGGATGGACGCCTGGCTGTCCGCGCCGTCGGCCACACGGTCCGCACCCTGCGTGAGGGCTCGCTCCAGCCGCGCGCCGTCGTAGCCGCTGAGCACGGCCGACAGCACCAGCAGCGCCAGGCCGTCACGGTCGGCATCGGTCATGTCGTCCAGGCGCGTGACACCCGGCACGCGGAAGGCCAGCGCCACGTAGGCCTGCTCGGCCGGCGCCTTGAAGGCGATGCGGCGTAGGCCCTGCTGCGCCGGCTCGGTGCGCGGCTTGCGCGCCGGCAGGGCACGTGCGGGAATGGTGCCGTAGGTCTTCTCCGCCAGGGCCAGCACCTGCGCCGGGTCCACGTCGCCCGCCACCACCACGGCGGCATTGCCGGGCACGTACCAGTCGCGGTGAAAGCGGCGCACGTCGTCGGGGGTCATGGAGTCCAGGTCGCTCATCCAGCCCACCACCGGGCGACGGTAGGGCGAAGCGATGAAGGTGGAGGCGAACAGCTGCTCGATGAGCGCGGCGCGCGGCTGGTCCTCGGTGCGCATGCGGCGCTCTTCCTTGACGACCTCGATCTCCTTGGTGAACTCGGCGTCGGGCCACTGGTTGTGGGCGAAGCGGTCGGATTCCAGCCGCATCACGTCGGCCAGCCGGTCGGCCGGTATCTGCTGGTAATAGCCGGTGTAGTCGCGGCTGGTGAAGGCGTTCTCCTGCCCGCCCAGCGCCGCCACGCGGCGCGAGAACTCGCCCGGCGGCACGGCCTTCGAGCCCTTGAACATCATGTGCTCCAGCACATGCGCCACGCCCGAGGTGCCGTCCACCTCGTCCATGGCGCCTACGCGCAGCCAGACCATGTGCACCGCCGTGGGCGCGCGCCGGTCGGGCTGCACGATGAGCTGCATGCCGTTCTTCAGGGTGAATTGCTGCGCACCGCTGGCCGAGGTGGCCTGGGCGTGCGCCGCCGCGGCAGACGCAGCAGGTGGGGACTCATGCGCCGGGTTTTGCGCCCAGGCGTGCAGACAGGCCAGCAGGCCCACAAGGGTGATAGCGCGTTTCATAGAATGGCTGCGATTCTAAGAACCCGCCAATGTTCAGTTTTTTCAAGAAGAAACCGCCCGCCCCCACCGAACCCGCCCTTGCACCCGAGGACGTGGCCAGCCCTGCGGCGCCGCCCGCAGCCGACGCCCCCGCCAGCGGCGGCGCATTCGGCTGGCTGCGCAAGCCCTTTGGCGCAGGCGCCACCAGCGTGGCGGAGCCGGCTGCCCCTTCGGCCGGCGCCCCCGCAGCCATCGACGCGCCCCTTGCCGTCCCCGAGCCCACCCCGAAGCCCGAGGGCGCACGCCAGGGCTGGATGGACCGGCTGAAATCCGGCCTGCGCAAGACCGGCAGCAGCATCGCGACCGTCTTCACGGGCACGCAGATCAACGACGCGCTGTACGACGAGCTGGAGGAAGCCCTGCTCATGGCCGACACCGGGGTGAAAGCCACGCAGCACCTGCTGGAGGACCTCAAGCGCCGCGTGAAAGAAACCAAGACCACCGAGCCTGCTGCCGTAAAGGGACTGCTGGCCGATGCGCTGGCCGACCTGCTGCGGCCGCTGGAAAAGCCCCTGGTGATCGGCGAGCACACACCCACCGTGATCATGGTGGCCGGCGTGAACGGCGCGGGCAAGACCACCTCCATCGGCAAGCTCACCAAGCACCTGGCCGACCATGGCGAGAGCGTGCTGCTGGCCGCCGCCGATACCTTCCGCGCCGCGGCGCGCGAGCAGTTGGGTGTCTGGGCCACGCGCAACACGGTGGAGATCGTCAGCCAGGAAGGGGGCGACCCTGCCGCCGTGAGCTTTGACGCCGTTACCGCCGGCCGCGCGCGCGGCAAAGATGTGGTGCTGGTGGACACTGCCGGCCGCCTGCCTACGCAGCTGCACCTGATGGAAGAGCTGAAGAAGATCCGCCGCGTGGTCACCAAGGCCGATGCCAGCGCCCCGCACGAGGTGCTACTGGTGATCGACGGCAACACCGGCCAGAACGCCCTGGCGCAGGTGCGCGCGTTCGACGACGCGCTTCAACTCACCGGCCTGATCGTCACCAAACTGGACGGCACGGCCAAGGGCGGCGTGCTGGCCGCCATCGCGCAGGAGCGGCCCGTGCCCGTGTACTTCATTGGCGTGGGCGAGAAGGTGGAAGACCTGGAGACCTTCAGCGCACGCGAATTCGCCCAGGCCCTGCTGACCTGAGATAGTTACCCTCTGTGGGCGGATGCAGGCGGCATCCGCCAGCCATTGGCTTCAACGCGGCGCTTGACCAGGCCCGGTTATCGAGGCCGGGTCCACCTGCTGCGCCACCCACAGCACATAGTCCTGCTCTGCCTGCACGGCGTGGGTGAGCAGTTGCGGCACTTCGTAGGGGTGCTGGGCACGTAGCCAGTCCCGCAAGGCGGGCGCGGCAGACAACAGCGTCTTGCACACCAGCCGCCACTCTGCTTCCGCCTGCTGCACCCCCTGCCAGACATAGTGCGAGGTGATGGCCTCCACCTGCACGCAGGCGGCCAGGCGCGCCTGGACAGCGCCGCTGGCCAGTCGGTGTGCGGCGGCGTCGCCGCCCACGGTGGTGGTCACAACGGCGATCTGTGCGTCTGGGGAAGATGTCATGATCGAAGTCTGGCACAAGGCGTAACTGCATAACGGACCTTGACGCGCGGCGAAGCAGCCCCACCTGCGTTCTAAGGCCGTCGTTGCGCCTCTTGGTGGTTATTTCCTACATCCGTAGGGGAACTATGCCTTTAGCACTCTATCCAATGGAGTGCTAATATGATTTGCATGGAAGAAAGGACTACCGATATGGCACTCCAGACTGCAACCTCCGTGACGACCCTCGCGCCCGCGAACCCGTGGGCGCTGGTTCCCCCGCTGGGCAACCTGGACGCCTATATCTCCGCCGTCAACCGCCTTCCCCTGCTCACGCAGGAGGAGGAGCAGCGCTACGCGCGCCAGCTCAAGGATGACAACAATGTCGAGGCTGCCGGCCGCCTGGTGCTGTCGCACCTGCGCCTGGTCGTGTCCATCTCGCGCCAGTACCTGGGTTACGGCCTGCCGCATGGCGACCTCATCCAGGAAGGCAACGTGGGCCTGATGAAGGCCGTCAAGCGCTTTGACCCTGACCAGGGCGTTCGCCTGGTGAGCTACGCCATGCATTGGATCAAGGCCGAGATCCACGAGTACATCCTGAAGAACTGGCGCATGGTCAAGGTGGCAACGACCAAGGCGCAGCGCAAGCTGTTCTTCAACCTGCGCTCCATGAAGCAGGGCTTCAAGGCCGACGCGCTGGACGCCGACACGCACCGCGAGACCTTATCCGACCACGAGATCGACCTGGTGGCCGAGCAGCTCAACGTGAAGCGCGAGGAAGTCATCGAGATGGAAACCCGCCTGTCCGGTGGCGACGTGCTGCTGGACCCCGCTCCCAGCGACGACGGCGAGCAGGCCTTTGGCCCCATCGCCTACCTCGCCGACGCGGGCCATGAGCCCACCGCCATGATCGAGTCGCGCCAGCGTGACGCGCTGGCCACGGACGGTATTGCCACCGCCCTGGACAGCCTGGACGCACGCAGCCGCCGCATCGTGGAGCAGCGCTGGCTGCAGGTGAACGACGATGGCTCGGGCGGCATGACACTGCACGAGTTGGCGGCCGAGTACGGCGTGAGCGCGGAGCGCATCCGCCAGATCGAGGTGGCCGCCATGAAAAAGATGAAGAAGGCGCTGGCCGAGTACGCCTGAGCCTTCGCCCAGCAGCCCGGATCGCGGGCAGATAATCCAGGCGCGCGGCCCTCACCGGCTACGCGCCTTTTTCTTTGCCGGCGGGGCCGCACTTCGCTGCCCGGCCCAGACTGGAGATCGCCACCCATGTTCCCCCACCCCCTCGCCCGCCGCGGCCTGCTGGCACTGGCCCTGGCTTCGGCCTGCGGCGCCGCCATGGCCCAGAAGGATGCCGCGCCCGCCACCCCCGGCTGGCCCGCCAAGCCCCTGCGCATCATCGTGGGCTTCCCACCGGGTTCTTCGCCCGACTTGACGGCGCGCACCTTCTCCGAGCCACTGTCCCAAGCCCTGGGCCAACCCGTGGTCGTGGAAAACAAGGTGGGTGCGGGCGGCAACATCGGCGCCGATGCGGTCGCCAAGGCGCAGGACGGCCACACCATCGGCCTGTTTATCAACGGCAACCTGACGATCGCCAAGCTGCTCAACGCGCACGTGCCCTACGACCCCGTGAAGGATTTCGCGCCGCTGTCGCTGATCGGCGTATCGCCCCTGGTCCTGACCGCTCCCGTGAACCAGCCCGACGTGCCCGCGGGCGCCGACGCACGCGCCTTCCTGCAGGCCGCGCGCACCGGGGGCGACCGCTGGAGCTACGGCACCCCCGGCGTGGGCACCGTGGGCCACCTGGGCACCGAGCTGCTCAAGGCGCGCACCGGCATCGCCCCGGTGCACGTACCCTACCCCGGCTACCCGCAGGTGGCCACCGCCATGCTCGGTGGCCAGTTGCAAATGGCGCTGCTGCCGCCCGCGCTCGCGCAGGCCCAGGCACGGGCGGGCAAGCTGCGCCTGATCGGTGTGACCTCCGCGGGCCGCAGCACGCTGGCGCCCGAGGTGCCCAGCCTGGCGGAGGCCGGCGTGCGCGACTTCCAGCTGGAGATCTGGAACGCCTTTGCCGCACCCGCGTCCATGCCCGCCCCGGTGCGCGCACGGCTGTCCCGCGTGATCGGCGAGATCGCCCGCAGCCCGGAAGTGCGCGCCAAGCTGTTCCAGCAGGGCTGGCAGGCCATTGGCTCCTCGGCCGAGGGGCTGGCCAACCGGATCCAGGCCGACACGGCCACCATGAGCCGCGTCATCCGCGAACAGGGCATCCGCGCCGATTGACCGCGCACCGTCGCAGCGCGGCGGCCACGGCGGTAAGGGCCGGCCGGGGGCGCGGCCTGCGGCGCGCAGTGCAAGCACTTGGTCCCAAACGTTGACCTAGGTCACGGGGCAGGACGGCCCCGCCTTGCACACTCTCCGCCAATCCCCAGCACTCCGAGGCCGCTGACCGGCCCTCTGCGAGACGCTACGGTATTCATAGCTTCCACCGCTTGCCAGACAAGCGCTGAAGCCCATTTTGGCTTGTACTCATGACCGACCATCCGTCCTCCGGCGGCCATACCTGCAACGACTGCGCCTGCCAGCAGCAGTGCCTGCTGGGCCGCCTGGACCCGCAAACGCGCGCGGGCTGGCGCGGGCACCTGACGGAGCGGCGCTTTCGCAAGGGCGAGATGCTGCAGCGCCAGGGCGAGAGCATCCACAGTGTGCAGGTGGTCAAGATCGGTACGCTGCTGGTGCAGCGCCGCGGCGACGATGGAGTGGAGCACCCCGTAGGCATGGCGGGCTGCTGCGAGGCCCTGGGCGCCCCCGCGCTGCTGCAGCAGCCGGCGGACCTGTCCTACGTGGCGGTCACGCCGGGGCGCGTCTGCCAACTGGACCTGGCGCCCCTGCTGGGGGCGGGCCGCCAGTCCCAAGGCGAATTCCTGCTGGAACTGGCGCGCGAACAACTGAACGCCAACGCGCGCCTGGCCGACTGGGGCCGCATCGCCCGCATCCGCGGCGTGGTGGGCCAACTGGCGGGCGCGCTGCTGCAACTGGCCGAGCTGCAGCGCAGCACGCTGGTGCGCCTGCCCAGCCATACGGTGCTGGCTGCCCTGCTCGCCACCACGCGCGAGTCCGTGGCGCGCGCCCTGGCGCTGCTGGCGCAGGAGCAAGGCGTGCTGCGGCGCGACCGCTGGCACTGCGAGATCCAGCGCGCGCCGCTGCTGGCGCTCACGCGCGGCGGCCGCCGCTCGGCGGCCAACCTGTACCAGGCGCGTGCGGCTGCGCGCACCACCCCTGCGGCGCAAGCGCCGGTGCACGCCGCGCTGTAAGCCAGCGTCGCTGCCGGCACCTCAGCCCAGCGCGCCTTCCGCCGCCACGTCGGCACCGGCCGCGTACAGCAGCGCCACGTCGTCGGGCGCCAGCGCCTTGGCAAACAGCCAGCCCTGGTAGCAGGCGCACTGCATCTCGCGCAAGAACTGCAGCTGCTCGCGCGTTTCCACCCCCTCCACGACGACCCGCAGCCCCATGGTGTGCGCCAGCGCGACCACGGCGCGCACCAGCGTGGTGTCGCCTCCGCTGGCAGGCACGTTGCGCATGAATTCCCGGTCCACCTTGATGTGCGACACCGGCAGGCGCTTGAGGTAGGCCAGCGACGAGTGGCCCGTGCCGAAGTCGTCCAGCGCCACGGCCACGCCCAGCGCGCGCAGCTCGTTCAGCACCTGGCAGGCCTGCTCGGGGTCCGCCAGGGCTTCGGACTCGGTCACCTCCAGTTCCAGCAGCTCGGGCGGGACATGGTGGGTGCGCAGGTTGCGCGCCACCTGCTCGACGAGGTCGGTCTGCCGCAGCTGCTGGGCGGACAGGTTCACCGCCACGCGCAGACGCATGCCCTGGCGCTCCCACGCCGCGATCTGGCGACAGGCCGCGGCCATGACCCAGGCGCCCAACTCCAGGATCAGTCCCGTGGCCTCCGCCACGGGTACGAAGCGCTCGGGCGACACCTCGCCCAGCTGCGGGTCGTGCCAGCGCAGCAGGGCCTCCACACCCACCATGCGGTTGGTGGCCACCTCGACCTGCGGCTGGTAATGCAGCGTCAGCCCGCCGTAGGCCAGCGCCAGCTTGAGCCGGTCGTGCAACTGGATCTTCTCGGCCATCTTGCGGCCCATGGACGGAGCGTAGAACGCGAAGTTGGCGCGCCCGCGGTGCTTGGCGTGGTACATGGCCATGTCGGCATAGCGCAGCAGCGTGGCGGCGTCGCCCGCATCCTGCGGGCACAGCGCAATGCCCATGCTGGCGCCGAAGTTCAGTTCGAACCCCTGCACGCGGCAGGGCACGCACAGCGCCTGCATCAGCCGCGCGGCCACGCACTCGGCCTGCGCGGCGCAGGCCACCCCGGGCAACAGCACGGTGAACTCGTCGCCGCCCAGGCGCGCAAGGATGTCGCCCGTGCCCAGCGCACCCCGCAGGCGCCGCGCCACCTCCTGCAGCACCTGGTCGCCGGCGGCATGGCCGTAGCCATCGTTGATGGCCTTGAAGTCGTCCAGATCGAGCAGCAGCAGCGCGAAGGGCGGGCTTTGCGCTGCCGCCTGCTCCGCGATCGCCTGTTCCAGCCGCTGGCCGAACTTCCAGCGGTTGAGCAGACCGGTCAGCGTGTCGTGCGTGGCCTGGTAGTGCATACGCGCCTCCAGGCGCCGCAGGTCGGAGACGTCGCGCACAAAAGCCACCACCGTGCCCCCGTGGGCGGAGGAATGGCCGAGGGCGATGTCCACCGGCACCTGGCTACCGTCGCGTCGCTGCAACCACAGGTCGCGCCCCATGCCCATGGGCCGGCGGCTGGGAGACTGGTGGTAGCGCTGCATATGCTGGCCATGCTCGGGCCGCGCGTGCACCGGCACCAGCAGGTCGATGGACTGGCCGCACAACTGCGCGTTGGTGTAGCCGCTGATGGTCTCCATGGGGGCGTTGACCATGAGGATGCGGCCCTGTCGGTCGGCCAGCACGATGCCGTCGGGCGCCGCATCCATGGCAGCGCGCTCCAGCGTGCCCGCGCGCAGGCTGCCGATGCGCTGCAGGAAGGCCGCCGCACTGTCGTCGGCGGCGTCATCGGTCCGATGGGGCGGCGGGTGCGTCACGCCGTCCTCGGACCGGGGGCGGGCGGCAGGGGCAAAGGAATCCATGGCGCGTCGGTAGGGCGTCGGTAGGTTGAGGCCGTGGCCGGCGCCTGCGCCATCACCGTCGATGCGCATGGCGACCAGCCACTGCGCACTCTAGGCAGGCGCGGCGTACTCCTGGCGCCTATCGCCACCCAAGGTGACGCACACGTCAATTCAGGCCCTACGGGCAATGTGGCTTTTGCCACACGCCAGCCCCTGGGCGCGTGGAGCGCGTGGAATCAGCGCGTTTCGTCCAGCAGCGCGCGCACGTCGGCCGCCAGGCTCTGTGCCCCACTGCCGTAGCGGTGGTACACGCGCAGGCGGCCGGCAGGGTCATAGACATAGCTGCCGGCGGAATGGTCCATGGTGTAGCTCGTGGGGGTCTGGCCCTCCACGCGCTTGTAGTAGATCTTGAAGTCCTTGGCCACGGCGGCCAGTTGCTCGGGCGTGCCGCGCAGCGCGAGGAAGCTGGGATCGAAGTTGGCCATGTAGGCCTTGAGTACCTCGGGCGTGTCGCGCTCGGGGTCCACGCTGACGAAGATGCCTTGCAGCTTGTCGCCGTCCGCGCCGAGGGCGCGCTTGACGTCGGCCAGTTCGGACATCGACGTGGGGCAAACGTCCGGGCATTGCGTGTAGCCGAAGAACACCACCACCACCTTGCCCGCGAAGTCCTTGAGGCTGCGCGGCTGGCCGTTGTGGTCGGTCAACTGCAGGTCGCGCGCGTACTCGGCGCCCGTGAGGTCCACCCCCTGGAACTTGGGCGCCTTCGGAGAACACGCGGCAAAAGTGCCTGCAACGCCCATCCAGAGAGCGCCAGCAGCTATTTTTTTCAGAGCATCACGTTTATCCATAAGCTTGCCTCACAGGAGGTAGTGGTCCACCAGCAGCGCCGCGAACAGCAGGCTCAGGTGGATCAGCGAGAAACGAAAGGTCTTGCGCGCCAGCGTGTCGGAGTAATCGCGCCACAGCCGGAAGCCGTACAGGCAAAAGCCCGCGCCCAGCACCACGGCGGCTGCAAGGTAGATCCACGAACTCATACCGTACACGAAAGGCATGAGGCAGCCTGCGAACAGGATCAAGGTATAGAGAAACACCTGCAGGCGCGTGAACTCGTTGCCGTGGGTGACGGGCAGCATGGGCAGGCCGGACTTGCGATAGTCCTCCACGCGGTACAGCGCCAGTGCCCAGAAGTGCGGCGGCGTCCACAGGAAAATGATGAGGAACAGGATCAGTGCCTCGGGGCCCACCTCGCCGGTCATCGCGGCCCAGCCCAGCACGGGCGGCATGGCGCCGCTGGCGCCGCCGATCACGATGTTCTGCGGCGTGAGCGGCTTGAGGATCACCGTGTAGATCACCGCATAGCCGACAAACGTGGCGAAGGTCAGCCACATGGTCAGCGGGTTGACCCACCAGTACAGCAGCGCCGAGCCCGCCGCGCACAGCAGCGCCGAGAACAGCAGCGTCTGCGTGTTGGACAGCTCGCCCTTGGCCGTGGGGCGCCAGGCCGTGCGCTTCATCTTGGCGTCGATGCCCTGCTCCACGATGCAGTTGAACGCCGCCGCCGCACCGGCCACGAGCCAGATGCCCGCGCTGGCCACGGCCATCAACGCCCACTGCGCGCCGCTGGGCATGCCCGGCACGGCCAGCACCATGCCGATGAAGGCGCAGAACACGATGAGCTGCACCACGCGCGGCTTGGTCAGCGCGTAGAACTGGGACAGCCGCGACGGCAGAGCGCGTGGCGCTGCGGCGGCGGGGGCGGGAGCAGGAGCGGCACTCATGCGGAAACTCTCTTGACGGAATCGGCACCGGCGCGCGGCTGCGAAGCCGTGGCGCCGGCGGTGGCGCGGCTGGCCGTGAGCGCCCAGGTCAGCACCACCACCAGCGCGGCAGCGCCGCCCGTGTGCAGCACGGCGGCCACCAGCGGCCAGTCCAGCACCACGTTGGACAGGCCGGTGACAAACTGCAGCAGCGCCAGGCCTGCGAGCCAGCGCGCCAGGTCGCGCAACACGCCCGCGCGGCGCAGGCGCCAGGCCAGCAGCGCCAGCGCCGCCAGCACCAGGTAGGCCGCGAGCCGGTGCACATAGTGGATGGCCGTGAGCCCGGCGAAGCTGATGTGGCTGCCGTCCTGCAGCAGGCCCAGCGCGCGCCAGACCTGAAAGCCCTCGGCAAAGGCCATGTCGGGCCACCAGCTGCCCTGGCACTGCGGGAAAGTGGTGCAGGCCAGCACCGCGTAATTGGTGCTGACCCAGCCGCCCAGCACGACCTGCAGCGCCACCAGCGCCGCCGTCACGCCCAGCAGCCAGCGCAGGCCGCGTGGCAGCGCCACGGGTGCCGTCATCTGCGTCTGGCGCACGGCCTGCACGCACAGCAGCGCCAACAGCACCAGCCCGCCGATGAGGTGCAGCGTGACGATGGCGGGGAACAATTTCATGGTCACGGTGAGCGCGCCGAAAGCGCCCTGCAGGCACACCCACACCAGCGTGGCGGTGGGCCACCAGGGGCTCAGCGCAGGCGCCGCCCCTGCCAACTGAGGCAACTGTGCAGCTGCGCGGCGCTGGCGCCACGCGCCCACGGTGAGCGCGATGATCAGCACGCCCACGCCGGTGGCAAGGTAACGGTGGATCATCTCCACCCAGGCCTTGCCGTGGGTGACGGGGCCGGTGGGCATGGCTTCCTGCGCGGCGGAGATCTCCGCACGCGCGCCCACCGGGCTGGCGTTGCCGTAGCAGCCCGGCCAGTCAGGGCAGCCCAGGCCGGAGTCCGTCAGGCGCGTGAAGGCGCCGAACAGCACCAGGTCGAAGGTGAGGAACAGCGTGAGCACGGTGAGCGCCTGCAAGCGCCGCACCGGTGTGCCGCCCCGCCCGCGCCACCACACCCAGGCCAGCGGGCCCAGGGCGATCACGATGCCCAGGGCCATCAGCTCCAGGGCCGGCGCCAGGTCGTACAGCGGCTGCATGTCCGTCACGGGGCCTCCTGCAAGCGGCCCGGCTGGTCCCATGATGCTGAGGCGCGCAGCAGCCGATCCAGGTCGCGCTTGGCCTTGGCCGCGCCAGCGCGGTCCAGCCGCGCGGGAAAGCGCATCATCCAGTGGCCCTGCGGGTCTACGACGTACAGGTGTTCTTCCAGCGTATGGCCGGGCGCGGGTTGCAGCCAGGTGGCCAAGGTGGCGGCATCCACGCGGCGCACGGTGGCGCCCTGCAGGCCGGGGGCGATCTCCGCCGGGGGCACAGCGCCGTCGGACACCAGCCAGACCCAGTCCATGCGCTCCTTCTCGCGGCCCATGGTTTCGCGCAACTGGCGCTGCAGGTACAGGTTGTTGCGGCAGCCGTCGTCGCAGGCGCCGGGTGCCACGCTCACCAGCAGCCACTGGCCACGCAGCTCGCCCAGCGTATGCGCCGTGCCGTCCAATGCGGTGGCTGCGGCCTGCGCGGGCAAGGCGCGCTGGGGTTCGATGAGCTCACCAAAGTTGCGCCGGCCCTCGGGACGCAGCACGTAATAGGTGAAGTACGAAGCGATCACGGGCGCCGCGCACACCAGCAACAGCCCCAGCATCTGCCAGCGGCCGCTGCGCGAGCGCTGCAGCGCCGCCATGGCATCGCCGGCCTGGGGCAGGCTGTGCACCGTGAGGCCCAGCGGCTGCTGGCCGCCGGTCTCAGGCACCACGCTGGCGGCCTGGGCGAAGGAAGCGTCGGACGAATTGGAACCAGACATAGAGGATTGCCACCAGGCCGCAAAGCCCGAACCATTGGAATGCGTAGCCGTAATGCTTGTCGACGCCGCTGTCGATGGGCGCCCAGTCGCGCTGCAGCCCGTCGCTGGCGGCGCCGGTCTGCACGACGGTCAGGGGCGCCAGCGCCAGGCCGGTCTCGGCCCCATAGGCGGCCAGGTCCAGATTCTGCCGGATGCGCGAAGACCCCTCGCCCTGGGCGGTGGGTGCGAACTCATACAACCGCGCCGGCGGTCCGGCGAGCCGCCCCTCCAACTGCACTGGTCCGGCAGGGGTGGTGATCTCCGGCAGGCGCGTGCGCTCCAGGAAGTTGCGCGGCGCCCAGCCGCGCTGTACCAGCACCACGCGCGGGCTGTCCGCCAGTTGCAGGGGCGTGAACACGAAAAAGCCCGGACGCCCGTACATCTGGCGGTTCTCCAGGAACACCGTGGCCTCGGGCAGCCACTGGCCGCGCAGCTCGGCGCGGCGGTGCAGCAGCGGCGCGGTGGCCTCCTGCGATGCCGACTGCAGCGCCTGTGCCAGTTCGGCACCCTGCAGCGGTGCGCGGGACTGGCGTTCGTCCATGGCCGCCTGCAGCGCGGTCTTCTGCGCGGCACGCGACAGTTGCCAGCGGCCCAGGGACGCGGTCACCACCATGGCGACCAGCGCCGCGAGGGTCACCAGCCAGAAGCGCAGGCCGAAGGGTTGTCGGGCAGGGTTCACCGGATAATGGGCCTTATGAAGATTCTGGTGGCATTGGCGTTTCTCGCCATCATCGCAAGCCTGGGCTCGGCGCTGTTTTTCATGATGCGCGGCAAGGGCGACGACCAGCAGCAGGGCAAGCGCATGGCCCGCGCGCTGGGGCTGCGCGTGGGGCTGTCCATCGTGCTGTTCCTGTGCCTGCTGCTGGCCTGGAAGCTGGGGTACATCCAGCCAACCGGGCTGCCCGCCGCAGTGCGCTGAGGCGCACGCCGATGGCCATCAAAAAAGTGAGCGCCCCGCGCTTGGTGCACAGGGCTTTCAATAGTATTTATATCCAAAGTGCTTATCTATCAAGCGCAGGCAGCTCCTGTTTTTGAAGCAACCACCTCCGCGTAAAAAAAGCGCCTTGCGGCGCTTTTTCCCGATCCGGAGACGGGATTACATCCAATACACCAGGATGTACAGGCCCAGCCAGACCACGTCCACGAAGTGCCAGTACCAGGCCGCGCCCTCGAAGCCGAAGTGGCGCTCGGCCGTGAAGTGGCCGCTGTGCAGGCGCAGCGTGATGAACAGCAGCATCAGCATGCCCACGAACACGTGGAAACCGTGGAAGCCTGTGAGCATGAAGAAGGTGGAGCCGAACACGCCCGAGGTGAGCTTGAGGTTCAGGTCGGTGTAGAGGTGGAAGTACTCGTAGCCCTGCACGCACAGGAACACGAAGCCCAGCAGCACCGTGATCCACATGAAGCCAATCGTCTTGGCGCGTTGGCCTTCACGCAGCGCGTGGTGGGCGATGGTGAGCGTGACGCCCGACGTCAGCAGCAGCGCGGTGTTGATGGTGGGCAGCCAGAATGGCCCCACGGTCTGGAACGGCTCCACGGTGTTGGCCGGCGAGGCGGTCACCCCGGCCGCCAGGCTGGGCCAGACCGCCTTGAAGTCGGGCCACAGCAGCGCGTTGTCCAGGCTGCCCAGGGCCGGCACGGAATGCGCACGCGCCCACCACAGCGCGGTGAAGAAAGCGCCGAAGAACATCACCTCCGAGAAGATGAACCAGCTCATGCTCCAGCGGTACGAGATGTCGATCTTGCGGCCATACAGCCCGCCCTCGCTCTCGCGCGCGGCATCGCGGAACCACTGGTACAGCACGAACAGCCACCACGCCAGGCCGAAGGCCAGCGAATACTTGCCCCAGTCATGGCCGTTGATCCACTGGCTCGCGCCGAGGAGGACAAAGAACAACCCCGCCGCCGCCAGCACGGGGTGGCGAGACTCCGCGGGGACGTAGTAGTAAGGCGTCGTGCCGTGGGTAGATGCACTCATTTCAGCTCCTCGTTCTCAAAGTTCTCGGTTGTCTCGTTGTTATCAGCGGCGGCAGGCCTCAAGCAATCCAGTTCACCAGCCCGATCAGCAGCAGCACCAGCACAAACAGAGCGACCAATCCCACGAACACGATGTGCAGCGGCTGCAGCGTCTCCTGGTCGCGCTGGTATTGCTCCCCCTTGCGCAACCCGATCAGCGACCATGCCACGGCACGCAGGGTGCGCAACAGCGATCCCTTGCGCGGCGGACGCGGGGGCGTGGGGCTCATGAACCGGCCTCCGCGGAAGTCGCCGGCAGTGCGGCGGCCGTGGACTGGGGCGCGGCCGGCGTCTTGCCGCCGACTTCGAAGAAGGTGTAGGACAGCGTGATCGTGGTGACGTCCTTGGACAGGCGCGGGTCGATCACGAAGGCCACGGGCCATTCCTTCTTCTCGCCCGGCTCCAGGGTGTATTGGTTGAAGCAGAAGCACTCCAGCTTGGTGAAGTGGGCGGCCGCCTGGCGCGGCGCATAGCTGGGGATGGCCTGCGCGGCCATGCGGCGGTCCTGCACGTTCTGGAACTCGTACATCACCGTGGCCAGCTCGCCCGGGTGCACCTGCACGGAGCGCTGCGCGGGCCGGAACTGCCACGGACCACGCGCGTTCGCATCGAACTCCACAGTGATGAGGCGGGTCTTGTCCACCTGGCTGTTGGCGGGCACCTGGGCGTTGCGGCCGGCCGTGCCGTTGCCGGGCACCTGCCGCTCCGACAGCGACAAGATGTTGATGCCCGTCATCTCGCAAATGTGCTTGTAGATCGGGATCAGCACGTAGCCGAAGGCGAACATGCCGACCGTCACCACGGCCAGCTTGCCCACCATCTTCAGGTTCTCGCTACGCGCACCCATGGTCCCGCCCTTTCGTCAATGCAGCCAGGCGATCTTCACCATGAAGCCGATGAAGAACACCGCCGCCACCGACGCCAGGATCAGCGCCATGCGCAGGTTGGACTTTCTTTGCTCCGGCGTGGTCATGGCGATCTCCCGGAATGTCAGCCGATCACCCGCGTGGCCGTAGCGTCCAGCTTGGGCGGCACTTCAAAGGTGTGGAACGGCGCGGGCGACGGCACTTCCCATTCGAGGCCTTCAGCGGCTTCCCAGGGCTTTTGCGGCGCCTTCACGCCCCGCCCGCGCATGGCCGGCAGCACGACGAACAGGAAGAAGTACACCTGCATCAGTCCAAAGCCCAGTGCCCCGACGGACGCCAGCGCGTTGAAGTCGGCAAACTGCATGGGGTAGTCGGCATAGCGGCGCGGCATGCCCGCCAACCCCAGAAAGTGCATGGGGAAGAAGGTGATGTTGAAGGTGATCAGCGAGCCCCAGAAGTGGATCTTGCCGCGCGTCTCCGAGTACATGATGCCCGTCCACTTGGGGCTCCAGTAGTAGTAGGCCGAGAACATGGCGAACAACGAACCGGCCACCAGCACGTAGTGGAAGTGGGCCACCACGTAGTAGGTATCCTGCAGCTGGATATCGATCGGCGCCATGGCCAGGATCAGGCCCGTGAAGCCGCCGATGGTGAACACGAAGATGAAGCCCACGGCCCAGAGCATGGGCGTTTCGAAGGTCATGGAGCCGCGCCACATGGTCGCCGTCCAGTTGAAGATCTTCACGGCGGTGGGCACGGAGATCAGCATCGTGGCGTACATGAAGAACAGCTGGCCCGTGACTGGCATGCCTGTGGTGAACATGTGGTGCGCCCACACGATGAACGACAGGATCGCGATAGACGAGGTGGCGTACACCATGGAGGCGTAGCCGAACAGCTTCTTGCGGCTGAAGGCGGGAACGACCTGGCTGATGATGCCGAAGGCCGGCAGGATCATGATGTACACCTCGGGGTGGCCGAAGAACCAGAAGATGTGCTGGTACATCACCGGGTCGCCGCCGCCAGCCGGGTTGAAGAAGCTGGTGCCGAAGTGGCGGTCGGTCAGCGTCATGGTGATCGCGCCGGCCAGCACAGGCATCACGGCGATCAGCAGGTAGGCCGTGATCAGCCAGGTCCAGGCGAACATGGGCATCTTCATGAGCGTCATGCCCGGCGCGCGCATGTTCAGGATGGTCACGATGATGTTGATCGACCCCATGATGGAACTGGCGCCCAGGATGTGCATGGCGAAGATACCCACGTCCATGGACGGCCCCATCTGCAGGGTCAGCGGCGCATACAGCGTCCAACCCGCGGCAGGCGCGCCACCGGGCATGAAGAACGACGACACCAGCATGATGGCCGCAGGGATCATCAGCCAGAAGCTGAAGTTGTTCATGCGCGCGAACGCCATGTCGGACGCGCCGATCTGCAGCGGGATCATCCAGTTCGCGAAACCCACGAAGGCCGGCATGATGGCGCCGAACACCATGATCAGCCCGTGCATGGTGGTGAGTTGGTTGAACAGCTCGGGGTTCACCACCTGCAGCCCGGGCTGGAACAGCTCGGCACGGATCAGCAGCGCGAGCACGCCGCCGATCATCAGCATGGTGAACGAGAACAGCAGGTACAGCGTCCCGATGTCCTTGTGGTTGGTGGCAAACACCCAACGGCGCCAGCCGGTGGGGCCGTGATGGTGGTCACCGTGGTCGTGTGCGTGGCCGCCGGCGTGCCCGTGATTGTCCAGAACTGCGCTCATGTTCGATTCCTCAATGCGTTGGGCGTTGCGGTTCACTTGCCGCGCTGGGCCACGATTTCAGACGGCTGCACCAGCTGACCCGTCTTGTTGGACCAGGCGTTCTTGGTGTAGGTCACCACGGCGGCCAGATCGGTGTCGCTGAGCTGCGCCCAGGCGGGCATGGCGCCGTTGGCAGCGCCCTTGAGCACCACCTGGATCTGCTTGGCGTGGTCGGCGTCGGTGACGATGGCCGAACCGTCCAGCGGCTTGATGGGGCCGGCCCCCTTGCCGTTGGCCTGGTGACAGGCGGCACAGTTGGCGGCGTAAACCTTCTCGCCGCGCGGCAGCAGCGCGTCCAGCGTCCAGACCTTGCTGGGGTCGTCCAGCTTAGCGGCGGCCTTCTTCTTCTCGCCATCCACCCACTGCGTGTAGTCCTGTGCGGACACTACCTTGACGTGGATCGGCATGTAGGCGTGCTCCTTGCCGCACAACTCGGCGCACTGGCCGTAGTAGTCGCCCACCTTTTCCGCGCGGAACCACGTGTCGCGCACGAAGCCGGGGATCGCGTCCTGCTTGATGCCGAATGCCGGCACCATGAAGGCGTGGATCACGTCGTTGGCCGTGGTGATCACGCGCACCTTCTTGCCCACCGGCACCACCAGGGGGGCGTCCACCTTCAGCAGGTAGTCGGCTGGTGCATTGGCCACGTTGCCGCTGTCGGACATCCGGCGATGGCTGCTGTCCAGCGTGGAGATGAAAGACAGGCCCTCGCCCTCGCCCGACAGATAGTCGTAGCCCCACTTCCACTGGTAGCCGGTCACCTTCACCGTGAGGTCGGCATTGGTCGTGTCCTTTTGCGCCACCAGCACCTTGGTGGCCGGCAGGGCCATGAGAACCACGATGATGAAGGGGATCACCGTCCAGACCACCTCGACGGTGACGGACTCGTGGAAATTGGCGGCCTGGGCGCCGCGCGACTTGCGGTGCTTCCAGATCGAATAGAACATCACCGAGAACACGCCGACGAAGATCACCGTGCAGATGATGAGCATCATCCAATGCAGGAAGTGCTGCTCCTCGGCGATCTTGGTCACGGGGGGGTGCAAGTTCAGCTGGTTCACCGCCGGGCCGCCGGGCAGGCTCTGAACCGCATGGGCCGCCGTGCCCACCCATGCTCCGGCCATCAGCAGCCCAGAAGCCAGCTTGTTGGAAATGCTCTTCATAGTTCTCACTTACTTCTAAGCTCCAATTGACCAATCCCTCGGTGCGCGCCTGCGTGGGGTCAGGCGGCGCACAAAGCCATGCGGGCATGCCGTGCACCCGCTTTCACCAATCAGTCCAGACCGCTTTCCTGGCAGCCTGTTGTCTCCGCAATCCAACACGGACTCTCTTGATCGCATTCAGCATGCCCAGCACGGGACATGGCTGCAATACACGTTAGTCCCGAGAGAACACTGCCAAGAAGTGACGCAGAAAGGAGGCCTGAGAGCGCCGCGCGGCGCCATCAGAACTCCAGAAGACGCGACGCCGGCCGCGGGCGACCACCCGATGCAGGCGCGCCAAGAGAGTTCCGAATCTGCAATCTTAAAGAATTGTAGCCTGCATTGATTGAGGTCATTGACAGCGCAAATTGCGCTGCACCCCTCAGCGCGGCAGCGTGCGTCCTGCGTGGAGCATGGCGCGCATATCCTGCAGCGACACCGCGCTGCTGCCCTCCACGCGCACGCGGGGAGCGGGCTTGAAGGCATGGCCGTAGACGACCTCGAAGGTCAATGCAAGCTGCCCCTCATGGCGAGGATCGGCCAGCCGCTGGGCCAGCGCCTCTTCCAGTCGCTGGCGCCAGTGGCGCCCGCGCAACGCGGGAAAGCGCTGCGGATGCAGGTTGCGCCCCAGGCCGCGCAGCTCCTGCAGCAGCCGCTCGGGCGTGGCAAAGGTGAGCGTGATGCGTTCCATGTCCATGACAGGCTCGGCAAACCCCGCATGCACCAGCATGTCGCCCCAGTCGTGCATGTCGGTCATGGCGTGGCCGGCGGCGGGCCAGCCCAGCTCGGCATACAGCGCGTGCAGCTCGCGCAGCGTGTCAGGGCCCAGGCACGAGAACATCAGATAACCGTCCACCGCCAGTGCCCGATGCCACTGGGTGATCAGCGCCTGCGGGTCCGCTGCCATGTGCAGGGCCATGTTGGACCACAGCATCTGCACGCTGCCCTCGGGCGGCACCCCGAAGCGCGGCGCCGCCGCGGACCAGCGCGCGGGGCTCCACCAGGGCTTTGCGAAGCGCACGCGCGCCAGCGCCTCCCCCGCGGGTGATGAAGTCTCGGTGATATGGCTGGCGGCTTGTTCGAAATGCTGGCCCACCAGGCCATGGCCCTGCACGCCGCCGCGCAGCGGATCCCAGTCGCACCAGGCCTGCGGCGCCTGCACGATCCACTGCAGCCGTTCCTGCATGCGCTGCGCCACCTCTTCGTGCAACCAGGGCGAGACCTCGGGCACCATGGCATGCCAGCGTGCAGCGGCGACCGGGTCGATGGTGGGCGGAAGGTGTTCGGACATGGCGGGCCGCAAATGGCCGCGAGTATATTGAGCCCATGCTGTTCACGCATCTGGCCACGCACCTGGCAGGGATATCGCGCGGCCTGGCCCGCATGGGCGCGGCAGTGCCCAGCCGCTGCGCGGTCTGCCATGCCTGGCCCGCACGCCCCGTGTGCGACGCCTGCCGCATGCAGTTTGCTCCGCCGCTCCCGCGCTGCGCCACCTGCGCGCGGTTGCTGCCCCACGGCGTCGCGCAGTGCGGCGACTGCCTGCGCCACCCACCGCCGCTGGATGCCTGCGTGGCCGCAGTGAGCTACGCCTTTCCATGGGCCGACCTGCTGGCCCAGTTCAAGTTCCATGCGGAGCCCGGCTGGGCCGGCGCCCTGGCGCAACTGATGGCGCGTGCCCCAGGCGCGCAGGCAGCGCTGGCCCAGGCCGACCTGGTGTTGCCCGTGCCGCTGTCACCCGAGCGATTGCGCCAGCGCGGCTACAACCAGGCCCTGCTGCTGGCGCGCGCGCTGGGCCATCCACAGGTGCACGCGCGGATGCTGCTGCGCGTGCGCGATACCGAGGCGCAGAGCCACCTGGCGCGTGCCGAACGGCTGCGCAACCTGCGCGGCGCCTTCGTGCCCGACCCGCTGCGGGCCGCGCAACTGGCCGGCAAGCGGGTGCTGCTGGTGGACGACGTGATGACCACCGGCGCCACGCTGCATGCGGCCGCAGCGCCCCTGCGCGATGCGGGTGCGCTGCAGGTCTGCGCGCTGGTGCTGGCCCGCACGCCGTGACGCGCGGGCATGGCCGCCGGTATACGATTCATTACCATCTGCCGCCTCATCCGTCAGCCCGCCACCCGCGGGCCGCCGACAATAGCCACCATGTTTCACATCGTCCTCGTCGAGCCTGAGATTCCGCCCAACACCGGCAACGTGATCCGCCTGGCCGCCAATACCGGCTGCATGCTGCATCTGGTGGAACCGCTGGGCTTCTCCATGGAAGACCCTCTCATGCGCCGCGCGGGGCTGGACTACCACGAGTACGCCGAGGTGCGCCGCCACCCGGGCTGGACGGCCCTGCTGCGCGACATGCAGCCCGACCTGTCGCGCATGTTCGCGCTGACCACCCATGGCACGCAGTCGGTGTACGACACGGGCTTCCTGCCGGGCGACTGGTTCGTGTTCGGCGCCGAATCGCGCGGCCTGCCGCCGGAACTGCGCGAGACGTTCCCCCCCGCGCAGCGCCTGCGCCTGCCGATGCTGCCCAACCAGCGCAGCCTGAACCTGTCCAACGCCGTGGCCGTGACGGTCTACGAGGCGTGGCGGCAAAACAGCTTTCTCACTCCGCCCACGCAGACCCAGCCTGCCTGAACCGGACCGGCAGGCCCCCGGCGCAGCCCCGTCAGGCGGGTGCGCCGTAGCTGCGCACCAGCGCCTCGGCCACGCACACGGGCTTGTCGCCACCCTCGCGCTCCAGGGTCACCTCCCAGGTCATCTGCATGCCGTCGGGCGCGACGGGCTCGGCCGCTGCCAGCACCATCCGCGCGCGCAGCCGGCTGCCCACGGGCACGGGAGCGGGGAAGCGCACCCGGTTGAGCCCGTAGTTCACGCCCATGCGCGCGCCGGCGATGGCAAACGATGCCTCCATGAAGCGCGGCAGCAGCGACAGTGTCAGAAAGCCGTGCGCAATGGTGGTGCCGAACGGCCCCTGCGCTGCGCGCTGCGGGTCCACATGGATCCACTGGTGGTCGCCCGTGGCGTCGGCAAACCGGTCGATCTGCGCCTGGGTGACTTCCACCCAGTCGGTGACGGCCACTTCCTGCCCGACGCAGGAGGCCACTTCGGAATAGCTGCGGAAGGTTTTCATGCGGCCACTGTAGCGGCCTGCGCGCGCGGGCGCCTGTCGGCACCGCGACAGCCCTGGCGCTGGAACTCGGCCAGCGCGCGCGTCAGGCGCCGTCCAGCCAGGCGCAGATGCCCTGCCACTGCTCCAGGTCGCGCGCCACGCGACCGGGCGACAGATCGAACAGCGACAGGCCGTGCGCCGCCAGGTGGATGTAGTTCTGCGTGTCGCGCAGGTAGCCCAGCACCGGCAGGCCCAGGCTGTCCACGAAGGCATGCAGCTTGTCCGCCGCGATGGTGCGCGCGTCCACGCGCATGCCCACGATGCCGATCGGCACGCCCGCGCTGCGACGGTGCGCGGCCAGCTCGTCCAGAAACTGGCGCGTGGCGAAGATGTCGAACACGCTGGGCTGCAGCGGCACGATGATGCGGTCGGCCAGCTTGAGCATGTCCTTCAACCGCCATCCGTGCAGGCCCGCGGGCGTGTCGAGCACGGCGTGGGCGGCATGCTTGGGCGGCTTGTCAAAGCGATCGGGCTCCACATCCCACGCGCCGATGGGGCGCGCCGCGGCCGGGCGTTGCTGCAGCCACAGCCGCGCGGACTGCTGGCGGTCCAGATCGCCCAGCACCACCGCATGCCCGCGGCTGGCGTAGTAGCCGGCGATGTTGGTGGCCAGCGTGGACTTGCCCACGCCGCCCTTGGGATTTGCAACTGCGACCACGGTCATGCCTGCCTCCTGTGTTCCGTACCCGCGCGGGGCCAGCCCGCATCGTAGTGCCGGCGGTCGCGGCCGCTGGCTCCACATAAGCAAAAACAGGCCTTAGCGCCCGTCCGTCAAGCGCTAATAGCTATTATAAAAATAGCAAACCAGCGACTACCCGTGCTGTGTGCCGCGCTTGACGAAAAACAGCCCTGCACCCACCAGCATCAGCAGGCCGCCAAACACGCGGTTCTGCGTGCGCATGGCGCGGCCGCTGCGCATCAGCGTGCGCAGCGCGCTGGCGCTGGCGGCGTAGCCGTTCATCACGATCAGGTCCACCGAGAGCATGGTGACGGCCATCACCAGCAGCTGGCTCCACAGCGGGCGCGTGTCGGTCATGAACTGCGGCAGCACGGCCACCATGAAGATGATGCCCTTGGGGTTGGTGGCATTGGTCAGCAGGCCGGTGAGCACGCGGCGGCGCCAGCTCGCGGGCTGCGCCTGCAGGTCGCCCTGCAGCGTGCCGGCGGCGCCCGCGCGCCACTGCATGAAGCCCAGGTAGATCAGGTAGCACGCACCCAGCACCTTGACGATGCTGAAGGCCAGTTCCGACGCCACCAGCAGCGAGCCCACGCCCGCGCCGGCCACCACCAGGATCAGCAGCAGGCCCAGCTCCAGCCCCAGGATCGTGGCGCCCGCCTTGCGCACGCCGTAGGACAGCCCGTGGCTCATGGACAGCACGGCGCCCGAGCCCGGCGAGATGGCGATCACCCACGACGCCGCAAAAAAAGCCATCCAGGTATGCCAGTCCATGTCGTGGTCCGTCGGGAAATGAGGGGGAAGGAATGCGGCGATTCTATCGGCCGACGCAGCCGGCACGCTGCGCGGCGGTCCTCGGGCGTCCGGCATGAAAACGCGGCCTAGCGCTTTTCCATCCAGTGCTAACAGCTATCAAAACCAGAGCATTCACGGCACCTTGCCCGCCCGGCGGCCCCCCGCGCCTGCGCCGCCCGCGGGCCGGGTGCACAATTTCTGCCCGCGCCCGAGTGCGGCGCACGCACTTCCCCGCATCACTTTTCGCGCCCTCTTCCTGCACACCATGGCCCAAGCCCCCGTCTGGCTCACCTACGGATTCACCTATCTCGCCGCGGCTGTGATCGCCGTCCCCATCGCCCGCGCGCTGGGGCTGGGCGCCATCATCGGCTACCTGGCCGCGGGCATCGCCATCGGCCCCTGGGGCCTGGCGCTGGTGAGCAATGTGCAGGACATCCTGCATTTCGCGGAGTTCGGCGTGGTGCTGATGCTGTTTCTGGTGGGGCTGGAGCTGCAACCCAGCCGCCTGTGGAGCCTGCGCCGCCCCATCTTCGGCCTGGGCACGGCGCAGATGGTGGGCTGCGCCGCACTGCTGTGGGCCGCGGCCTGGGCGTTCGGGCTGCCATGGCGTGTGGGGCTGGTGGGCGCGCTGGGGCTGGCGCTGTCGTCCACCGCCATCGCGCTGCAGGTGATCAACGAGCGCAACCTGATGCGCACGGACAGCGGGCAGAAGGCCTTCTCGATCCTGCTGTTCCAGGACGTGGCGGCGATCCCCATCCTGGCGCTGCTGCCGCTGCTGGGCGTGGCCGCGCGCGCGGCCGAGCTGGACCATCCGCACGAAGTGCGGGGGCTGCTGCTGGAGGCGGCCAAGATCCTGGGCGTGGTGGGCGCCATCGTGCTCGGCGGGCGGCTCGCGCTGCGCCCGCTGCTGCGCTGGATCGCCAAGAGCAAGACGCCCGAGATCTTCACCGCCACCTCGCTGTTCCTGGTGGTGGGCATCGCCATGCTGATGCTGTCGGTGGGCCTGTCGATGGCGCTGGGCGCGTTCCTTGCCGGCGTGCTGCTGGCCGACAGCGAGTTCCGCCGCGAGCTGGAGACCGACATCGAGCCCTTCAAGGGCCTGCTGCTCGGCCTGTTCTTCATCGCGGTGGGCATGAGCATCGACTTCGGCGTGATCCTGCGCACGCCCTGGGGCATGCTGGCGCTGCTGCTGGGCTTCCTGGGCATCAAGGCACTGGTGATCTGGACGCTGGCGCGCGTGACCGCCATGCCCTACCAGGAGCGGCCTGTGTTCACGCTGCTGCTGGCGCAGGGCGGCGAGTTCGCCTTCGTGGTGTTCCAGGCCGGCGCGGGCTTTCGCGCGATTCCGGCCGAGATGGCGTCGCTGCTGATCGGCGCGGTAGCCTTGTCCATGCTGATCAGCCCGCTGCTGCTGGTGCTGCTGGACCGGGTGCTGCTCAAGCGCTTTGCCACGCTGAAGACCGCCCCGCAGGCGCAGGAGATCTCCGAGCCGCAGTCGGCCCCGGTGATCATTGCCGGCTTCGGGCGCTATGGGCAGATCGTGGCGCGCATGATGCTGGCGCAGGGCGTGCCCGCCACGGTGCTGGACCACAGCGTGGAGATGCTGGAGGTGGCCCACACCTTTGGCTACCGTGTGTTCTATGGCGACGCCACGCGCGTGAACCTGCTGCGCATGGCCGGCGCCGAGCATGCGCGCATCCTGGTGGTGGCGGTGGACGCGCCGGAGCAGTCGCTCAAGATCGTACAACTGGCGAAGAAGCACTTTCCCCAGTTGCAGATCGTGGCGCGTGCGCGCGACGTGACGCACTGGCACGCGCTGCGCGATCTGGGCGTGGAGCACGTGGAGCGCGAGGTGTTCGAGTCCAGCCTGCGCACCGCGCGCACGGTGCTGGAGCTCAACGGCCTGTCGCCGCAAGAGGCCGACACCTTGGCCGAGCGCTTCCGCGCGCACAACATGGCGCTGTCCAACCGCATGTACGAGCACCACAACGACCGCGAGGCCATGATCGCCGTCGCCAAGCAGGGCCGCGCCCAACTGGTGGAGCAGATGGCCAAGGAGCGCCAGGAACGCCTGGCCGCGGCGGAGGCTGGCGCCGGCCTGCCGCCCGATGCGCCCCAGGCACCCAAGGCTCCATAACAAAAGAGCCTGTAGCGCCCGTCCATCAAGCGCTACAAGCTCTCGTATCAATAGCAGATTACCGCTACCCCTCCACCCGCCGTGTGAGGGAGGGTAAGGGGCTGAACCGCTCAGCGAAGGGTCAGTCGGCCGTCGCGCCGGACTCCTTCACCACCTTGCCCCACTTCACGCTTTCGGCCTGGATGAAGGCGGCGAACTGCGCGGGAGTCTCGGCCACCACGTCACCGCCCTGCTCGGCGATCTTCTTCTTCACGTCGGCCTGGTTCAGCACCTTGATCAGCGCGGCGTGCAGCTTGTCCAGCACCGGCTTGGGCGTGCCGGCCGGGGCAAACATGCCGAACCAGGAGGTTGCCTCGTAGCCGGGCACGCCGGCTTCGGCGATGGTCGGCACGTCAGGCAGCTCGGGCGAGCGCTTGGCGGTGGTCACGGCGATGGGGCGCAGCTTGCCCGAGCGCACGTGCTGGATGGCCGAGGGCATGTTGTCGAACATGACGGAGGTCTGGCCGCCCAGCAGGTCGGTCATGGCGGGGGCGCTGCCCTTGTAGGGGATGTGCAGCAGGTCGGTGCCGGTCATGCTCTTGAAGAGCTCGCCCGATACGTGGGGTGACGCGCCGCTGCCGGGCGAGCCAAACGTGATCTTGCCGGGGTTGGCCTTGGCGTAGGCGATCATTTCCTTCACGGTCTTGAACGGCTGGCTGGGGTGGGCCACCAGCAGGTTGGGCACCGTGGCCACGCGCGACAGCGGCGCAAAGTCCTTCACCGGGTCGAAGGGCATCTTCTTGTACAGCGACTGGTTGATGGCGTGCGTGCCCACCGTGCCCATGAACAGGGTGTAGCCGTCGGCTGCGGCCTTGGCGGCCAGCGATCCGCCAATGTTGCCGCCCGCGCCGGGCTTGTTGTCCACCACGACGGACTGGCCCAGCTCGGTGGTGAGGCCCTGGCCCACGATGCGCGCCAGGATGTCGGTGGTGCCGCCGGCCGAGAACGGCACGATGATGGTGATGGGCTTGGTGGGGAAGTTCTGCGCCAGGGCGCCCAGGGGCAGCGCGCCGGCGGCGGCCACGGCCAGGGAGGCCAGCAGCGTGCGGCGGGTGGTGTGATGAAGGTTGGTCATGCTTGTTTCCTCTTTCTCTAGGATTGGATGAATGGAAGGGAGCGGCGTGGGCAGCGCAGCAAGCCGCACTGCATCGCCACCTGCGGTCTCAGCCGCGCAGGAACTGCGCCAGGGCCTCGTCAAAGGCCTGCGGCGCTTCCAGGTTGGACAGGTGCGAAGCCGGCACTTCGGCCAGCCGCGCACCGGCAATGGCCGCCTGCATGAAGCGGCCGTCGGCCACGGTGGTCACGGGGTCGGCGCTGCCAGCCACGATCAGCGTGGGCACGTCGATGCCACCCATCTGCGAGCGCAGGTCGGCCAGCGCCAGGGCTTCGCAGCAGGCGGCATAGCCCTCGGGGGAAATGCCGGCAATCCAGCTCTGCGCGCGCAGCACCACGTCCGGCTCGGCCGCGCAGAAGGCTGGGGTGAACCAGCGCGCGGGTGACGATGCGGCCAGCTCCGCCATGGCGTCACGGCCTTTTTCGCGCACCAGCGCGGCGCGGGCCTGCCAGCCTTCGGCCGTGCCGATCTTGGCGGCGCTGTTGCACACGGCCAGGCTCAGCAAGCGCTGGGGCTGGTGCACGCCCAGCCACAGGCCCGTGAAGCCGCCCATGGAGATGCCGCAGAAGTGCGCACGCTCGATCCGCAGCGCATCCAGCACCGCGACCACGTCGCCGCCCAGCAGTTCGAAGGTGTATGGGCCGGGTGTCACCACGCTCGCGCCGTGGCCGCGCGTGTCGTAGCGCACCACGCGGAAGTCCTGGGCGAAGCGCGCGGCCTGCGCGTCCCACATCTCCAGCGTGGTGCCCAGGGAGTTGGAAAACACCAGGGCCGGCGCGCCCTCGGGGCCTTGCACGCACACGCGCAGGCGCCCGCCTTGCACGTCCACCCAGCGTTCTTGCTTTTTCATGCTCGCTCCTCGGGTCACGCCGCGCGCTTACACGCGCTCCAGCACCACGGCGATGCCCTGGCCCACGCCGATGCACATGGTGCACAGCGCGTAGCGGCCGCCCAGCGTGTGCAGCTGGTTCACGGCGGTGGTGGCCAGGCGCGCGCCCGAGGCCCCCAGCGGGTGGCCCAGGGCGATGGCGCCGCCCCACTGGTTGACGCGCTTGTCGTCATCGGCAACACCCAGGTCGCGCAGCACGGCCAGGCCCTGTGCGGCGAAGGCTTCGTTCAGCTCGATCACGTCCATCTGGTCCAGCGTCAGGCCGGTCTGGGCCAGCACCTTGCGCACGGCGGGCGCGGGGCCAAAGCCCATGATGCGCGGCGCCACACCGGCCACGGCCATGCCCACCACGCGGGCGCGGGGCACCAGGTTGTATTGCTGGGCGGCCGCCTCATCGGCCAGCAGCAGCGCGCAGGCGCCGTCGTTCACGCCGCTGGCGTTGCCGGCCGTGACGGTGCCGCCCTCGCGCACCACGCCCTTGAGCTTGGCCAGCGCCTCCAGCGTGGTGGCGCGCGGATGCTCGTCCTGGCTGACCACGACGGCGTCGCCCTTCTTCTGGGGAATGACGACGTTGACGATTTCCTTGGCCAGGTAGCCGGCGGCCATCGCGGCGGCGGCCTTTTGCTGGCTGGCCAGGGCCATGCGGTCCTGGGCCTCGCGCTCGATCTTGAAATCGTCGGCCACGTTCTCGGCCGTCTCGGGCATGGAGTCCACGCCGTATTGAGCCTTCATCAGCTTGTTGATGAAGCGCCAGCCGATGGTGGTGTCGTACACCGCGTTGCTACGGCTGAAGGCGCTTTCCGCCTTGGGCATCACGAAGGGCGCGCGGCTCATGGACTCGACGCCGCCAGCGATCATCAGGCGCGCCTCGCCCGACTTGATGGCGCGCGCGGCGGAGCCCACGGCGTCCAGGCCCGAGCCGCACAGGCGGTTGATGGTGGCGCCGGGCACGTCGATGGGCAGGCCGGCCAGCAGGCTGGACATGCGCGCCACGTTGCGGTTGTCCTCGCCGGCCTGGTTGGCGTTGCCATACAGCACGTCATCCACCGCTGCCCAGTCCACGCCGGGGTTGCGCTCCATCAGCGCCTTGATGGGCAACGCGCCCAGGTCGTCGGTGCGCACGCTGGAGAGGGCGCCGCCGTAGCGGCCGAAGGGGGTGCGGATCGCGTCGCAGATGAAGGCTTGGCGGGCGTTGCTCATGGTGTCTCCGAGGGGAATATCAAAAAGGTGAGCTGCCAGCGCTTGTCCATCAAGCGCTGGAGGCCGTTTTGGTACTTATTGCTGTGCGGGCTGGATCGGCAGGCCGACGATGCGCTCCAGCTCCTCGTGCGAGAGGCCGGGCACGGTGTCGATCAGGCGCAGGCCCTGGGGCGTGCATTCCAGCGTGCACAGGTCGGTGTAGATGCGCTTGACGCAGGCCAGGCCCGTCAGGGGGTAGCTGCAGGCCTGGACCACCTTGCATTCGCCGGTCTTGCTGACCAGATCCATCATCACCCAGGTGGACTTGGCGCCCACGGCCAGGTCCATGGCGCCGCCCACGGCAGGAATGGCGCCGGGCTCGCCAGTGCTCCAGTTGGCCAGGTCGCCCGTGGCCGACACCTGGAAGGCGCCCAGCACGCAGATGTCCAGGTGGCCGCCGCGCATCATCGCGAAGCTGTCGGCATGGTGGAAGTAGCAGCCACCGGGCAGCAGCGTCACGGGCTGCTTGCCGGCGTTGGTCAGGTCATAGTCCTCCTGGCCCTTGGCGGGCGCGGGGCCCATGCCCAGGATGCCGTTCTCGGAATGCAGCACCACCTCGCGGCCTGCGGGGATGTGGTTGGCCACCAGGGTCGGCTGGCCGATGCCCAGGTTCACATAGGCACCGTCGAAGATGTCCTGGGCCACTCGTGCGGCCAGTTCGTCCTTGGTTCGTTTTTGATAGCTGCTCACGCTGTATCTCCTTGGGCTGAACGGGCTTTACTTCTTGAATCCACCGGCCTGGGTGGCCACGCGCGGCACCTGGACGACCTTGCTCACGTAGATGCCGGGGGTGACCACGGCCTCGGGGTCCATCTCGCCCAGCTCCACCAGTTCATGCACGGTGGCCACGGTGTACTTGGCCGCCATGGCGCACACGGGGCCGAAGTTGCGCGCCGACATGCGGTAGGTCAGGTTGCCCCAGCGGTCGCCCTTCTCGGCCTTGACCAAGGCCACATCGCCGTAGATGGGGTACTCCAGCACGTAGTGCTTGCCGTTGATCTCGCGGGTTTCCTTGCCTTCGGCCAGCTGCGTGCCATAGGCCGTGGGGCAGAAGAAGGCGCCGATGCCGGCGCCCGCGGCGCGCATGCGCTCGGCCAGGTTGCCCTGGGGCACCAGTTCCAGTTCGATCTTGCCGCTGCGGTACAGCTCGTCGAACACATAGCTGTCCACCTGGCGCGGGAAGCTGCAGATGATCTTGCGCACCTGCCCGCTCTTGAGCAGCGCGGCCAGGCCGGCATCGCCGTTGCCGGCGTTGTTGTTGACCACGGTGAGGTCGCGCGCGCCTTGGGCGATCAGGCCGTTGATCAGTTCAATGGGGTTGCCCGAAGTGCCAAAGCCGCCAATCAGTACGGTGGCGCCGTCCTGCACGCCCGCGAGCGCCTCGGCAACGGAATCCGCAATCTTGTTGATCATGTGTTGCTGGTCCAGTGAGGGAAAAGGAGCCGGCCCGGGCCGGCTGTCGTGATCGTGTCACTTTGTTCGCATATAGAACAAATGTTCGTATAATGAATTTTAGGACGAACTGCCATGGATGACACCCCCCTTTCCGTAAGTAATACCCACAAGCCGGGGGATAGCTACGTGCAGTCGTTTGCACGCGGGCTGGAGGTGATCCGTTCCTTCAGCGCGGCGGCGCCGCAGCAGACCCTGAGCGAAGTCGCGGCACGCACCGGCCTGACGCGCGCAGGCGCGCGCCGCATCTTGCTGACGCTGCAGACGCTCGGGTATCTGGAGAGCGATGGCCGGCTGTTCCGCCTCACGCCGCGCATCCTGGACCTGGGCTTTGCCTACCTGAGTTCCATGCCCATCTGGGACCTGGCCGAGCCGCTGATGGAGGCCCTCACCGACCGCGTGCACGAGTCCTGCTCCGCCGCCGTGCTGGACGGGCTGGACATCGTCTATGTGCTGCGCGTGCACACCCACAAGATCATGAGCACCAACCTGGCCGTGGGCTCACGCCTGCCGGCGTTCTGGACGTCGCTGGGCCGCGTGCTGCTGGCCGAGCTGCCCGAGCAGGACCTGCGCGCCCGACTGGCCGCGCTGCCGCGCCAGCAGTTCACGCGCCACACGGTGCTGGACGATGCGACGCTGCTCGCGCGCATCGCCCAGGCACGCGCCCAGGGCTGGTGCCTGGTGGATCAGGAACTGGAAGAGGGTTTGATTTCGGTGGCCGCGCCGCTCAAGAACCGGGCGGGCCAGGTGGTGGCGGCCCTGAACATCAGCGGCCAGGCCAATCGCACCAGCACCGAAATGCTGCGCGAGCAGTTGCTGCCCGAACTGCTGGCCACGGCCCAGACCATCTCGCGCATGCTGGGCACGCACCGGCCCTGACGCACGTAGGACCTGGGCCAACGCCCGCGCGCACGGCGCAAACCGTGCGCAGCAATGGAACCTGCGTCAGGGCTTGCGCATGCTGAGCACCAGCACCAGGGCGCCCACGGCGATCGCGCCAATGCTGAGCCATTGCGGCACATTGACGGATTCCTTTTCCTTCACCGACAGCTCCAGCGGCCCGATGCGGGCCTGCGTGGTTTCCTTGGTGAAGCTGAAGCCCCCGGTGAAGAACCCGGCCAGGCCCAGGATCAGCAAGATCACGCCCAGAATGCGCATGCCCGTCATGGTGTCCACCTCTTTTTTATGTTGGTCGTAGGGTCGGCAGCCGCCAGCGGCGCCCGCCGCTACTGTAGAGCCGGCGTAACCCCGCCGTCGTAGGAGGCCACCGCGACATCCCGCGGCAGAGCCTCCGCGTTGCATGCTACTCTGGAATCCATGTTCAATCCCACCCAAGCCGACGTACGCCGCTTCTTCTGCGCCACGCATGCCAAGCAGCAGGCCGGCCAGCCCATGGAGGCCATCGAGACGCTGGCCGGCCTGTGGATCGCGGAGCATCCTGAGTACCAGCCCGAGCTGGCCGATGTGGACACGGCCCTGGCGCGCAACTACGACGAGACGCCGGACCGCACCAACCCCTTCCTGCACCTGTCGATGCACCTCTCGATCAGCGAGCAGTGCAGCATCGACCAGCCGCGCGGCATCCGCCAGGCCGTGGAACTGCTGGCCGCGCGCCTGGGATCGTTGCACGACGCGCACCACGCCGCCATGGAATGCCTGGGCACCATGCTGTGGGAGGCCCAGCGCGCGGGCCGGGCACCCGACGGCGACGCCTATATCGCCTGCGTCCAGCGGCGCGCCACGCGGGGCTGAGCCGTGGTGCCGCGCGGTGCGGCGCCCGCGTAGTCGTGCGGGTACACCAGCACGTCGCAGCCCACGCCCCCCAGCAGCCGCTGGGCTACGCTGCCCAGCAGCAGATCCAGCATCCATCCCCGGCGCCGGTGCATCAGCGCCACCAGCTCCGCGCCCGAGCGCTCCTGCTGCACGGCCACCTGCCGCGCCACATCGCCCATGCCGACGGTCATTCCCACACGATTGCGCCGCGCCTCGAAGGCATCGGACAGCCGCACCAGCCGGTCGTGCGCATGCCGCTGCATTTGCGCGCGCCACGCGCGCACGGCCTGGGCCGATGCCTCCGCACTGCGCAGCTTGGCCTCATCGCGCAGGTCCACGGCATGGAACAGCTCCACCGCAGCGGCAGTATCCAGCCCGCTCGCGTAGCGCACCATGGCATCGGCCGCCGGCGAAAAATCCACGGCCAGCAGCACATGCGCATAAGCCTCGCGCGCCGCACGCTGCACCACCAGCACGGGGCACGGACTGCGCCGCAGGATCTGGCTCAACGTGCCACCGCGCCACAACTGCTCCACGCCCTGGTGCGCGCGCTTGTCCAGCACCAGCAGGTCGGCGCCCACGGCCGCGCGCAAGACCTCATCCACCACGCCGGCGCCGCGGTACGCCAGGGCCTTGACCGGCAGGTCGTGGCGGCGCGCCAGTTGGCGCGCGCGCTGCTCCAGCCGCGCCTGCGGGTCGACGAACTTCGGGTCCGGCTGCTCCGCACCAAACAGAAGATGCAGGCGCGCCTTGTGCTCGGCAGCCAACAGCGCGGCACGGTCAAGCGCATGCTCCGCCGCGGTCGAGAAATCGGTGAGGGCCACAATGGTCTGAAGGCGCATGGTCAAAACTCCTGGTCAACAAGCGGGAACAACGGCGCACAAAGCGACCGTCAGCGGCGCGTCATCGGTGGGGAGAAGGTGCGCATCCGGGGTGCCGAACGGCGGGGCGCGCGGCAAGCAGGCCCCAGCGCACCGGAGCTGGCTGCCCGGCGGTACGCGTGACGCTTGGATGAAAGGAGTGGAGAACCGCCGGGCCTAGTGATCTGCGGCCGGCGAAGCTGGTTTCAGAACACCCATCCTGCGCATGGCGCGCGCCATCTCGACGGCTGCAGATGCAAGCCGCGCGATACGGACGCACGGGGTGGAAACCAGGAAACGCATGGGGCCGATTGTAGGAAGTCCCTCTCTCCGGGGCAACCATTCCGCACCTGGGCGTGCCAGATAAGGAACCCAGCCCGCTTGCCTCAACCGGGCGTAAAAAAACCCGCGTTTGCGGGCTTCTTCGGGTGCGTGACACGGTCAGCGAAAGCGCGGCTGTGGAACGACCTGCAGGTCTCCATCGAGCGAACCCAGGTAACCCGCCAGCGCCTTCAGCTCAGTGTTGGAAAACTGCTTGGCGATGCCGGCCATCACGCCGTTGCTGCGGCCCACGTACGCGCCCTTGTCGGTCTTGTATGACTTGAGCGCCACGAACAGGTAGTCCGCATGCTGGCCCGCGATCTTGGGATAGGACGGGTCGATGGGCTTGGCGAAGTTCTCGCCGTGGCAGGACACGCAAGCGCCCTTTTGCAGCAGCTGCGCCACCTGGGCATTGGGTTCGCGCGAGGGCTTGGCGGGTGCCCCGGCGCTCGTGCCGTGCTCGGCATAGTAGGCCGACACATCGGCAATGTCCTGCTCCGACAGCGAATCGGCGATGCCGCGCATGGTGGGATGCTTGCGATCGCCCTTCTTGTAGGCGTCGAGTGCGGAGGCGATGTACTTGGCACCCTGGCCGGAAATCATCGGCACCTTGTGCACTTCGGGGAAGCTGGCCTGGTAGCCCGGGATGCCGTGGCACCCGATGCACATGGCGATCTTTTGCGCCCCAGCTTTGGCATCTCCCTTGATCTCCTCGGCATGGAGAAAACCGGTCGCACAAGCGACAGACAGGCCGAATATCGTGGTCAGTGTCTTCTTCATTTTGCGCGCACAATCAGGCGATTGGTTGTCTCCGCGTTCTAGTTCGTGGACGATTATAGCCAGCGCTTGTCAAGCCCTTTCATCAACGATTTCCCTATTCCCAGGCCCATGAAATTCCAAGGATCCCAGAATTACGTTGCCACCCAGGACCTGATGCTCGCGGTGAATGCAGCCATCACACTGCAGCGCCCACTGCTGGTCAAGGGCGAGCCCGGCACGGGCAAGACCATGCTGGCCGAGGAAGTGGCCCAGGCGCTGGACATGCCGCTCCTGCAGTGGCACATCAAGTCCACCACCAAGGCGCAGCAGGGCCTGTACGAATATGACGCGGTGAGCCGCCTGCGCGACTCGCAACTGGGCGACGAGCGCGTCAAGGACATCCACAACTACATCGTCAAGGGCGTGCTGTGGCAGGCCTTCACGGCCGACAAGCCGGTGGCGCTCTTGATCGACGAGATCGACAAGGCCGACATCGAATTCCCCAACGACCTGCTGCGCGAACTCGACCGCATGGAGTTCTACTGCTACGAAACGCGCGAGATGATCCGGGCCAAGCACCGCCCGCTGGTGTTCATCACCTCCAACAACGAGAAGGAGCTGCCCGACGCTTTCCTGCGCCGCTGCTTCTTCCACTACATCAAGTTCCCCGAGGCCGAGACGATGAAGAAGATCGTCGACGTGCACTTCCCCACGCTCAAGAGCGAACTGCTCACCGTGGCGATGAAGACCTTCTACGACGTGCGCAACCTGCCCGGCCTGAAGAAGAAGCCCTCGACCAGTGAGCTCATCGACTGGCTCAAGCTGCTGGTGGCCGAGGAGATCCCGCTCGAAGCCCTGCAAAGCGCCGACAACAAGGTGGCCGTGCCGCCACTGGTGGGCGCGCTGCTCAAGAACGAGCAGGACGTGAGCCTGTTCGAGAAGCTGGTCTTCATGAACCAGCGCAACCGCTGAGCCGGAGCCCGTCATGAGCACTGCACAGCGGCTTTTGATGGAAGGTGCGTCCGACGCGATAGGGTTCGTGGGCGGCGCGCTCGCGGGCTATGGCGTGGGCCTGCTGCTGGGGATGGACATCTTCAACGAGGGCTACGGGGCGGCCAGCATTGCAGGCATCGCCCTGGTGGGCATCGGGGGCGGGCTGGGCCTGCACCTGGCGCGGCGCTGGCGCGCGGCCCGCAGCGCGCGGAAAGAATGAGCAAGGAGCGACAGTCCATGGCCTTCGTCGAGCCCGTCACCCTGCGCCAGAGCGGCCTGCGGCTGGAGCCCCTGGCCCTGGCGCATGAAGCCGGCCTCGCCGCCGCCGCGGCCGACGGCGAGCTGTGGAGACTGCGCGTCACCAGCGTGCCCGAGCCGCAGGACACGCGCGCCTACATCGAGACGGCGCTGCGCATGCGCGACGAGGGCAACCGTTTCGCGTTTGCCGTGCTCGACGATGCCACAGGCCGCGTGCTGGGCACGACGAGCTACCACGACATCCTGCCCGCCGTGAAGCGGGTGGAGATCGGCTACACCTGGTATCGCCAGAGCGTGCAGCGCACGCATGTGAACACCACTGCCAAGCTGCTGATGATGGGCCATGCCTTCGACACGCTGCAATGCCATGTCGTGGGCTGGCGCACCGACAACTTCAACTTTGCATCGCAACGCGCCATCGAGCGCCTGGGCGCGAAGAAGGACGGCGTGATCCGCGGCCATGCGCTGCGCCGCGACGGCACCATCCGCGACACGGTGATGTACAGCATGCGCAGCGGCGAATGGCCCGAAGCGCGCGCGCAGTTGCTATACCTTCTGCAGCGCCATGCGCCCGCTGAATAAGCGCTGGAGGCCTGTTTCATGTTGATCGACTTCTTCTACACCCTGCGCGCCGGCAAGCTGCCGGTGTCCGTGAAGGAATTCCTCACGCTGCTGGAGGCGCTGCAGGCCGGCGTGGTCGGCCCCAAGTCCGACGATGCCTGGAGCCTGGACGACTTCTACTACCTCGCGCGCACCGCGCTGGTGAAGGACGAAAAGCACTTCGACAAGTTCGACCGCGCGTTCGCGGCCTACTTCAAGGGCGTGGAGATGCTGGCCGACTTCCGCAAGGAGATCCCCGCCGACTGGCTGCGCAAGATGCTGGAGCGCGAGCTGACGCCCGAGCAGAAGGCCGCCATCGAGAAGATGGGCTGGGACGAGCTGATGGAGACGCTCAGGAAGCGCCTGGAGGAGCAGAAGGAGCGCCACGAAGGCGGCAACAAGTGGATCGGCACGGGCGGCACCAGCCCCTTCGGCCACGGCGGCTACAACCCGCAGGGCATCCGCATCGGCGGCGCGGGCAAGAACAAGAGCGCCGTGAAGGTGTGGGAGCAGCGCGCCTACCGCGACTACGACGACACGCAGGAGCTGGGCACGCGCAACATCAAGGTGGCGCTGCGCCGCCTGCGCAAGTTCGCACGCGAGGGGCATGAGCTGGAGCTGGACCTGCCGGACACCATCCGCGCCACGGCGGCCAACGCGGGCTGGCTGGACATCAAGATGGTGCCCGAGCGCCACAACAACGTGAAGGTGCTGCTGCTGATGGACGTGGGCGGCACCATGGACGAACACATCCAGCGCGTGGAGGAACTCTTTTCTGCCGTGAAGAGCGAGTTCAAGCACCTGGAGTTCTACTACTTCCACAACTGCGTTTACGACTTCATGTGGAAGAACAACCGCCGCCGCTTTGCCGAGAAGTTCCCGACCTGGGACATCATCCGCAAGTACAACAAGGACTACAAACTCATCTTTGTGGGCGACGCCACCATGAGCCCGTACGAGATCCTGCAGCCCGGTGGCAGCGTGGAATACAACAACGAGGAGCCCGGCGCCGAGTGGTTGCAGCGCCTCACGCACGCCTTCCCCAGGTTCGCGTGGATCAACCCCGAACCCCAGGGCGTGTGGCAGTACCGCCAGAGCATCAGCATCATCCAGCAGCTCATGGGCAACCGCATGTACCCTTTGTCACTCAAAGGCCTCGAAGAAACGATGCGGCTTTTGTCAAAATAGCCCGCATGACCAAGCCAAGCTCAGCGCCGGCCCGGTGGCCGGCGTTGCTGTTTCTGCTGATCGGCCTGGCCCTCTTGCAGGGCTGCAGCCTGCTGCAGCGCCCCTCCCCCGCGCCGCACGACGCGCCCTCTTCCATCACCTCCGAGGCGGGCCCGGACTCCGGCCCCGATGCGTTCGCGCTGGATGTGCAGGTGGAGGACGACACCCTGCGCGAGTACCTCACGCGCCATCTGGAGCTGCAGCGCTTTCGCCAACTGCCCGACCTGCAGGCGCATGAACTCACGCGGCTGCTGGGTTCGGCCGACGCGAACGCCCGCGACCTGCTGGCCACGCAGGGCTACTTCAGTCCCGAGATCACCATCGAGCTGCGCGAGCAGGCCACCGACGCCGACGCGCCACCGCGCACCGTGCTGGTCAGCGTGTCGCCCGGCCCGCGCACGCACATCGCCAGCGCCGACATCACGCTGATGGGCGAGGACGGCCACGGTGCCGACGCGACCGAGCTCGCGCGCCGCCAGGCCCGGTTGCAGCGCGGCTGGTCGCTGCCGCCCGGCGAGCCGTTCACGCAGGAGGGCTGGGACAGTGCCAAGAACCAGGGCCTGCGCGATCTGCAGGCGCGCCGCTACCCCACGGCGCGCATCGCCAGCAGCCGCGCCGAGGTGGACGCCGACCGCGCCGAGGCCAAGCTGCAGGTGGCCTACGCGCCTGGCCCGGCCTACCGTTTTGGCACCCTGCAGATCCAGGGTGGCGAGCGTTACGACAACGAGGGCATGCGCCGCATTGCGCGCCTGCCCACGGGCGAGGACTACAGCGAGGCGCGCCTGCTGGACACCCAGCAGCGCCTGGCCAGCAGCGGTTATTACGACGCGGTGTTCCTCACGCTGGACACCGAGCACGGCGATCCGCAGGCCGCGCCCGTGATCGCCCAGGTGCGCGACGCACCGCTGCAAAAGCTCGTCTTCGGTGTAGGCATCTCCACCGACAGCGGGCCGCGCCTGTCCATGGACCACACGCACAACCGCCTGCCGGGCTTGGGCTGGCGCGCCGTGAGCAAGGTGGCGGTGGACAACAAGCGCAAGCTGCTGTCCACCGACTGGACCGGGCTGCCGCATGCGAACGGCTGGCGCTGGTTCACGGGCCTGCAGCTGCAGCGCGAGGCCACGGGCAGCTACGACGTGGACAGCTCGCGGCTGCGCGCCGGGCGCACCAAGAGCACGGACCGCATCGACCGCAGCTACTTCCTGCAGCACGACACGGCCAAGAACCGCGGCGAGGACGCACCGCCGTCCAGCAGCGCGATCTCCGCCAACTACGGCTGGACGGGGCGCTACTTCAACAACAACACCAACCCCACGCGCGGCTGGGGCCTGGCGGCCGAGCTGGGCGTGGGCACCACGCTGCGCCCGGAGCGCTACCCCTTCGTGCGTACGCTGCTGCGCTGGCAGTCCTTCGTCGGCCTGGGCCGCGTGGACCTGGGGAACAACGTGCGCCGCGGCAGCCGCCTGTCGCTGCGCCTGGAGGGCGGCGCGGTGCTGGCGCGCGACGGCGCCGACATCCCCGTCACCCAGCTGTTCCTGACCGGCGGCGACACCACGGTGCGCGGCTACGGCTACCGCAGCATCGGCGCGCGCACCGACGCGGACAAGCTCTTCGGCGGGCGCTACATGGCCGTGGGCAGCGCCGAATGGCAGCGCCCCATCACCGTGCGCGGCAACCGCACCGACTTTGAAAGCGCGCTGTTCATCGACGCCGGCGCCGTGGCGGACAAGCCCGGTGAGCTGACCGCGCGCGTGGGCGTGGGTGCAGGCCTGCGCTGGCAAAGCCCGGTGGGCCCGCTGCAGGCCGACCTGGCCTATGGCCTGCACACGCACCAGGTACGGCTGCACCTGCGGCTGGGCTACACGTTCTGACATGCAAAAAAGTGAGCTGCCAGCGCTTGATACACAAGGGATTCTGATGGTTTTCATTTCGAATTCCTTTGCTGGCAAGCGCTAGCAGCTATTGTTTTTAAACCTCCATGACCCACCCCTCCAGCCACCAGCCCTACGCCGCAGGCGCGACGCCCACGCCGCGGCCGCCGCCGCGCCGCAGCGCCGGGCGCTGGGTGCTGGCCACGCTGGGGGGCCTGCTCATGGCGGCGCTGGTGCTGCTGGGCGGGCTGTGGTGGTGGGCCGGCAGCAACACCTCGCTGGCCAGCGCACTGGCGCGCGCGGCGCAATACCTGCCCGAGGGGCAGAGCCTGCAGGCGCGCGACGTGAGCGGCTCGCTGCGCTCGGGCGGCACGATTGGCTGGCTGCGCTGGAGCAGCCCCACGCTGGCCGTGGAGGTGCACGACGCGCGCATCGCCTGGAGCGTCGCGCCGCTGCTGCGCCGCCAACTGCGTCTGGGCGAGGTGCGGGCCGCGCAGGTGCTCATCACGCCGCAGGATGCGCCCGGCCCGCAGGAGCCGCCCACCCCGCCGCTGCAGCAACTGGTGCTGCCGCTGCGGATCGAGTTGCCCTTCCACGCGGACCGCATCGACTGGGCCGGCAACACCGTCGCCGAGCAACTGGAGGGCACCTACCGCTACGACGGCGAGCAGCACCGCTTGGCGGTGGACCAGGTCACGCTGGCCCAGGGCCGCTACGCGCTGCTGGCCACGTTGCAGGCCCAGGCACCCATGGCGCTCACCGCCACGCTCAACGGCACGCTGCGCACGCCAGTGCCCGGCAGCGCGCAACCCTTGCAGGCCCTGGCCCAGGCCAGCGCGCAGGGCACGCTGGCCGGCGCGGGCGCACAGATCCAGCTCACGGCCCAGCTGCGCGGCACGGATGGCGCAGGCCCCACCCATCCACCGCTGCGCGCCGACCTGCAAGCGCGCATCGCCCCCTGGGCCGGTCAACCGCTGCTGCAGGCCGCGGCCGAGGTGCAGGCCCTGGACCTCGCCGCGCTGTGGCCGCAGGCGCCCGCCACCCAGCTCAGCGGCACCGCCGCGCTGGAGCCCGCCGAGGCCGACGCGCCCGGCTGGCAGATTCAGGCCGCGCTGCGCAACGCCCTGCCCGGCCCGTGGGACAAGCAGCGCCTGCCTGTCGACACACTGCAGGCCCGCGCCGCGTTCGACGGCACCACCTGGACCGTGTCCGAATCGCTGGCGCGGGTGGGCAGCGGCAGCGTCACGCTGCAGGGCGCCTACACGCCCGCCACGCGCGCGCTGCAGGGCCAAGCCGAGGTGCGCGCCCTCAACCCTGCGGCGCTGCACACCCTGCTGGACGCTGCGCCCGTGAACGGCACCGCCAGCGCCGAAAGCCGCGACGCTGCCGAGGGCGGCGCCGTGCGCTTCAGCGCCGACCTGCGCGCCGCCGGCCGCCCCGCCCCCACGGCCGCGGCGAAGGCGGGCACCCCCGCGCCGCTGCGCCTGGACCAGTTGACCGTGCAGGGCCAGTGGCAGGGCGATCGGATCGACATCGCCCGCCTGCAGTTGGACGCCCTGCGGGCGCAAGTGCGCGCCCAGGCGCTGCGCATCGACCTGGCGGGACCGGCCGTGCAAGGCGCGCTACAGGCCACGCTGCCCGGCGCCAGCGCGCAGTTCGACGGGCAACTCGCACCCCAGCGCGGCAACGGCACGCTGGCCCTGCACATGACGGACACGCAACGCGCGCAGCGCTGGCTGCAGGGCCTGCCGGGCGTGCCCGCTGCATTGGCGGGCTGGAGCCTGGACGGCAACGCCACGCTGACCGCCACTTGGCGCGGCGGCTGGCACGACCTGCAGCGCCAACTGCAGGCCGCGGGCCTGCCGGCAGGCACGGCCGTGGCCGCCGCAGCCGCACCGCAGCGCTTTGACCTGCAGGCCCAGCTGTCCACGCCGCGCCTGCAGATCGCGCGCGCACCCCAGCCCGGCACGGACGCGGGCCCTCTCACGCTGGAACTGCGGCGCACCACCGCCACGCTGCAGGGCTCGTTGGCGCGCGCCGCGCTCGACTGGGATGGCGAGCTGCGCCACGGCCCGCAGCCTGACGAGGGCACTTCCGCCCGCAGCGCCACCCTCACGGGCCAGCGTGCCCAGTTGCGCCTGCGCGCCACGGCGGCCAGCCGCGGCGCGGGCCAATGGCAGGCCCAATTGGAATCCCTGCAGATGCAGGCCGACGCGGCCGGCCAGCCCGGCCCGTGGAAGCTGCGCCTGGCCGAGCCGGTGGCCATCCAGCTGCGCCAGTCCCCCCAGCTGGTGGTGGAGGCCGGCGCCGGCCAGGCCTTCGTCGAAGGGCCGCGGCCCGGTCATCTGCAACTGCGCTGGCAACCCCTGCGCTATGCCCAGGGCGCGCAGGGTGCCCTGCAGCTGCGCAGCCAGGGCGAACTGAAGGGCCTGCCGCTGGACTGGGCCAACGCCTGGCGCATGGACGGCGACGGCATGCTGGAGCGGGCGGGCCTGGCGGGCGACCTGCTGCTGGACGGCACCTGGAACATCGACGCCGGCGACACGCTGCGCGCCAGCGCCAGCCTGCGACGCAGCGGCGGCGACCTGCGCATCCTCACGCTGGATGCCACGCCGACCACCGTGGTGCACAGCAGCGGCCAGGGCAAGGGTGCCCAGGCGGCCCAAGCCACGCCCACGCGCGGCACACCCGCCGGCGTGCGCCAGGCCGAACTCACGGTCAGCGCCGAAGGCCCGGCGTTGCGCGCCCGACTGGATTGGGACAGTGAGCGCGCCGGCCAATTGCACGCCGAAGGCAGCACCCAACTGGCACGCACGCCCGACGGCTGGACCTGGCCCGCCGAGGCCCCACTGGCCGCCACCGTGCGTGCCGAACTGCCCGACGTGGGCGTGTGGTCCGCCCTGGCGCCGCCGGGCTGGCGCGTGCGTGGCACGCTGAGCGCCGACGCACGCCTGTCCGGCACGCGCACCGCGCCGCAGTGGAGCGGACAACTGGCGGCGGACCAGTTCGCCATCCGCTCGCTGCTGGACGGCGTGGACCTGCAAGACGGGCGCCTGCGCGCCGCGCTGCAGGGCGACCGGCTCACCATCACCGAGCTGAGCCTGCACGGTGGCCAGGGCAGCCGCGCACGCATCGCGGGCTACAGCGGCAACCGCACCGCGGCGCCGCAGGACGGCGGCACGCTCACCGGCGGCGGCACCGTATCGTGGGGCGCGGCAGGCGCAGGCGGCGCCGGTATCCGCATGGACCTGCGCGCACAGGCACGGGCGTTGCAGCTGCTGGTGCGCGCCGACCGGCAGGTCAGCGTCTCGGGCGACCTCACGGCGCGGCTGCAGGGCGGGCAATTCACGCTGCGCGGCCAGTTCACCACCGACCGCGCCACCATCATCCTGCCCGAGGCGGGCGCGCCCACGCTGGGCAGCGACGTGGTGGTGCGCTCCGCCGCATTGGACAAAGAAGCCGCCGCCAAGGCCGCGCGCGACGCGCAGCAGGCCCAGAAGGCCGAGGCCGGCGGGCAGGTGCAGGCCGCGCGCCCGCCCGACATCGCCGTCACGCTGGACCTGGGCAACGACTTCGCCCTGCAGGGCCACGGCATCACCACACGCCTGACGGGGCAGCTGGACATCCGCAGCAGCGGCACGGCCGGCGCCCCGCCGCGCGTGACCGGCGAGGTGCGCACCGTGCAGGGCCGCTACCGCGCCTGGGGCCAGGCGCTGGACGTGGAAACGGGCTTGCTGCGCTTCAACGGCCCCTACGACAACCCGTCGCTGGACGTGCTGGCCATCCGGCCCAACATCAGCGTGCGCGCCGGCGTGCAGGTCACCGGCACGGCCCAGTCGCCGCGCGTGCGCCTGTATGCCGACCCCGACCTGCCGGACGCCGAGAAGCTCTCGTGGGTGGTGCTGGGCCGCAGCGCCGCCAGCGGAGGCGCCGAGGCCGCGCTGCTGCAGCAGGCCGCGCTGGCCCTGCTGGGCGGGGGCTCCGGCAGTGGCACCGGCGGTATCGCCAAGCGCGTAGGTCTGGACGAGATCGGCTTCAAGGGCCCCGGCACGGGCGAGGACGCGAGCGCCGCCGCCCTCACCTTCGGCAAGCGCCTGTCCAAGGACCTGTACGTGACCTACGAGCGCAGCCTCTCGGGCGTGCTGGGCACGCTGTACATCTTTTACGACCTGTCGCAGCACCTTACCCTGCGCGGCCAGACGGGCATGCAAAGCGCGGTGGACCTGATCTACACGGTGCGCTACGACTGAAGTTCTATGCCGGAAATCGGGCCGTAACGCTTTCCCTTCAAGCGCAAGCAGCTATTAACTCAATAGCAAAAGGGCGGTTTGGCACCGCCCTTACAATCTTGCCTCCCTCTCCGTAGTTCAATGGATAGAACGAGCGCCTCCTAAGCGCTAGATACAGGTTCGATTCCTGTCGGAGGGACCACTTTCCGGGCAGATGCCGGCGCAGGATCTAGTGCTCGCCGTCCGTCCCAGCCTTGGGGTTGGTTTCAGGTGCGGTGGGGTCGGTGTCCACCAGCCGGCCCGCCGCAGCGCCGCCCAGCGCCCCCGCCACACTGCCCGCCAGGGTGCCCACAAAGACGCCCACCGGCCCCACCGTGGCAGCGCCTACGGCCGCGCCGGCAGCTGCGCCCGCCATCGCGCCGCCGCCCATCAGCACCGATTTGGATTCACGCTCCTGGTCTTCGGGCGGCAGGGGCTGCTGTGCCTGCGGCTCCGGGTCTTGCGACGGCACGCCGTGGCCGGGTCGTGCCTGTTCGGCCAGGTCGGGGTCGATGGGTGGGTTCTGGGGAAATCGCGGATCGGTGGCGTTCATGGCGCTCTCCTTAAAACAGTGGTGGACGCACGCTGCGTGCGCCCGATACCCCCGTTGTAGTGTGGCGGTGGCTGCGGGCGTGCCCGCCAGCCGGCCGCAGGCGTGTCGGACGAGGGCGCCATCGCATCACTGCACGGCCCCGATCGCGCATCCCACGCCCCATGGGTCCGAAGGGACGTGCGGCGCACCTGTGCGGGGCAACCCGGGCACCACGACTACCCATCGCAGCCGCGCCGCCCAACAGCGAACGCGCCGGCCTACCCTTCGCCCTGTACGGGCGCGGCAGCCACCTAGAGCTGAAAACCCACCGAGCGCACCACGCCTTCGATGACGTCGCGCAGCCAGGAGGGCGCACGCGCGTGGTAGGGGCGCGCGCTGGCCAGCAGCTGGTCGCTCCACTGCGCCAGCCAGTGCAGTTCCTGCGGGCCGTAGAACACGGTCATGGCCTCGTAGTTCAGGAACAGGCTGCGCGCGTCCAGGTTGAGCGAGCCGACGAGAGCCAGTTCGTCGTCGATGAGCACCGCCTTGGCATGCACCATGGCCGGGGACAGCCATACCCGCGCACCCGCGGCGGCCAGCTGGCGCAGCGCGCGCTCGCGGGCCAGGTCCGCCAGGCGGTGGTTGGAGCGCGCCGGCACCACCACGCTGACCTGCACGCCGCGCCGGCAGGCCAGGCACCAGGCGTCCAGCAGCGCGTCGTCGGGCACGAAGTACGGCGTGACGGCCACGATGCGCCGCTGGGCATGGTAGGCAGCCGCCAGCAGCAGCGCATGCACGGTGTCGTCGGCATGGTCGGGGCCGCTGGGCAGCCACTGCGCCAACGGGCCGTGGGCAGGCGGCGCGGGCAGCGCCGGCGCGGCGGTGCTACGTGCCTTGCGGCGGCGGCGCAGCACCAGGCCGCGCGCCACACGCCAGTCGGTGGCGAACTGGGCCTGCGCCTGCGCGGCCAGCGGGCCATGGACCTCGTAGCTCAAGTCCGCCCAGGCGGGGTGGCCCGGCCGGTCGATGAAGTACTCGCAGGCCAGGTTGCGCCCGCCGCTCCACAGCCGCTCGCCGTCGGCCACGACCAGCTTGCGGTGGTTGCGCAGGTTGGTGCGCCCGTGCAGCGGGTTGTGCAACAGCGGCATGAAGCGGCGCACCTGCAGGCCTTGGCGCCGCAGCGCGCGCAGCATGCCGGGCGGCGTGCGCATGCTGCCCAAGGCGTCCACCAGCAGGCGCACGCGCACGCCGCGGTGCACGCAGTCCAGCAGCGCGCGCGCCACCTCGCGCCCCACCTCGTCGTAGGCAAACACGTAGGTGCACAGGTCCAGCCGGTGGCGGGCCGACGCAATGGTGGCCAGCAGCCCCTGCAGCGCCTGCGTGCCGTCGGCATGCAGCACCACCTGCGCATTGCGCACGGCGGGCGCCAGCTCCAGGCTGGCCAGCAGCCGCGTTGCCCAGGGCGGCCCGCCTTCCGTTGCCTCCAGCGGCGGGCCGTGCGGGCGACGCGCGGGCCGCGCGAACTTGCGCGTGCCGAACAAGAGGAACAGCGGTACGACCAGATAGGGAAACGTGACGATGCCCAGCACCCAGCCCATGGCGGCCGAGGGATGGCGGCGCTGGTGGCCGATGCGCGTGCCCATCACGTACACCAGCAGCCCCACGGCCACGAAGATCGCGTGGCCCAGGCCCGAGAGCACGGCCACGCGGATCATGCGCGGGGGTGGAGCACGCGGCGAGGGCCCGCCGACGACCGTTGCTGCACAGCGCGCGCCGCGGCCGCACGGCCAGCGACCGCATGCATGGGCCCCGCATGCGGGGCGCATTCTTCTGGCGGTACGGGTGGTGTCATGGCGCTCTCCCACGGCCCGGAACAGGCAGCATGCCGCCCAGCATATCGGCCCGGCGCTGCGCGCGACTGTAGGAAAGCGGCGCGGCGCCAGGGAATGCGCCTTTTTGCTATTTATTTAATAGCTATTAGCGCTTTAAACATAAGCGTTACAGGCCAATTTAACCGAAATACCCGAAATTCCGATGGCCCGGTATCAGAGCAACTCCAGCACCCGCTCGGGCGGGCGGCACAGCAGGGCACCGCGCGGCGTCACGACGATGGGGCGGTTGAGCAGCACCGGGTGCGCGGCGATGGCGGCAATGAGCTCGGCATCGGTGCGGCCCGGGTCGGCCAGATCCAGCGCGGTGTAGGCGGCCTCCTTGGTGCGCATGACTTCGCGCACGGGCACGCCCAGGCGCGCCACCAAGGCGGTGAGCTGGACGGCATCCAGCGGCTGGGCGAGATAGTCCACGACGGTGGGCTCGATTCCGCGCTCGCGCAGCAGCGCCAAGGCGCCGCGCGAATTGCTGCAGCGGGCGTTGTGGTAGATGGTGATGGCGGCAGAGGTCATACGCGCAGTGTAGGCCGCCACGCTGGGCCGTACCGGGGCCACCTCGGTGCCCAATGAGGCGGCGCCTGGTCAGCGCGACGACGCGCGCAGCGTGCGGCTCAGCAGGATCACTGGCACCAGCCCCACGGCCACCAGCGCCAGCGAGGGCAGCGCGGCCTCGCCCAGGCGCTCGTCGCGGGCCAGCTGGTAGGCCACCACGGCCAGGGTGTCGCTGTTGAAGGGGCGCAGCACCATGGTGGCCGGCAGCTCCTTCATCACGTCCACAAACACCAGCAACGCCGCCGCCGCGGTGGAGCGCTTGAGCAGCGGCCAATGCACGCGCGTGAGCACGCCCAGGCTGCCCACGCCCAGCATGCGCGCCGAGTCGTCCAGGCTGGGCGAGACGCGCGCGTAGCCGCTTTGCACCGACTGCAGCGCTACCGCGCAAAAACGCACCAGGTAGGCCCAGACGATGCCCACGGCCGTGGCGGTGATGATCGCGGGCAGCCCCCAGCCGGGCGCCGCGGCCTGCATCCAGCCCACGGGCAGCAGCAGACCCACGACGATCACCGCCCCGGGCACGGCGTAGCCCAGGCTGACCAGCTGCACCACGCCACGCGTGAGCGCATCGCGCCGGCGGCGCACGGCAAACGCCAGCACCAGGGCAATGCCCACGGCCAGCACGGCCGTAATGCCCCCCAGCCGCACGCTGTTGCCCGCCCATTCGATGAAACGCGACCAGGGCAGCACCGACCAGTCGGCCGCCAGCGGCCGCAGCATGAACAGCACCGGCGCCACGAAGCCCATCAGTACTGGCAGGGCGCACACCAGCCACGCCGCCACGGCGCTTGCACCGTGCAGCCGCGTGGGCTGCGCCTCGGTCGAGCCGGCGCGGCCCACGCCGCCCGTGGCAAAGCGCATGCGCCGCTGCGCGCGCAGCTCCAGCTGCAGCAGCAGCACCACCAGCACCAGCAGCACGGTGGCCAACTGCGCCGCGGCGAGCCGGTCGTCCATGGACAGCCAGGCCTTGTAGATGCCCGTGGTGAAGGTCTGGATGCCGAAGTACGCCGCGACGCCGAAGTCGGCCAGCGTCTCCATGAGCACCAGCGCCACGCCCGCGGCCACCGCCGGGCGTGCCAGCGGCAGCGCCACGCTGCGGATGCGCCGCGCGGGCGATGCGCCCAGCAGGCGCGCCGCCTCCATGAGGTGCGCCGCACGCTCGCCCAGCGCCGTGCGTGCCAGCAGGTACACGTAGGGGTAAAGCGAGAAGATGAACACCCACACCGCACCGCCCAGGCTGCGCACCTCGGGCAGCAGGCGGCCCTCCAGGCCGAACGTGGCGCGCAGCCCGACCTGCAGCGGGCCGCTGAACTGCAGGAAGTCGGTATAGGCGTAGGCCGTCACATAGGCCGGCATGGCCAGGGGCAGCAGCAGCAGCCACTCCAGCGAGCGCCGGCCACGGAAGTCGAACAGCGTGACCGCCGCGGCGCAGGCCGTGCCCACCACGGCCGCGCCCACGGCCACGGCGAGACCCAGCCACAGCGTGGTCCACAGGTACCCTGGCAGCACCGTGGTGGCCATGGCGCGCAGGATGGCGCCGGACTGCGCGCCGCCCTCGCCCCAAGGCAGCCACGCCCCCAGCACAGCCAGCAGGGGCAGCGTGAGCAGCAAGGCCAACAGGATCAGTGAAGTGGAGCGCAGGGCGCGGCGGATTCGTGGCAGCAAGGGACGGCCGGTAGCGAGGTGCGAGGCGAAGAGAGCGCATCCACCGCCTGCCTGGTGAACCCCTGGCGGCTGTGATGCAAATGGGAACAATTCTACGCAACCGCGGGCCGCTGGTCGGCCGCGCCCCGCCGGCATGCGGGCCCCGGGGCGGCGGCGCAGCGCGGGGCCACGCCTGCGCAGTACGGCGCTGTGGCGTGGGGTCATTCAGGGCAGGACACGCCCTAAACTCACGCCATGTTTCTGGAAGTGTCTCAATTGGACGTGCGGTACGCCAACCGCCCGCAAGCCGCCGTGCGCGGCGTGACCCTGGGCTTGGCCGCCGGCGAGATCGGTGTGCTCATCGGCCCCTCGGGCTGCGGCAAGACCACCCTGCTGCGCGCGGTGGCGGGGCTGGAACCCGTCGCCGAAGGAGCCATCCGCCTGGGGGGCGAGGTGGTGGGCGCGCCGGGGCGCAGCATGCCCCCCGAGCAGCGGCGCATGGGCATGGTGTTCCAGGACTATGCGCTGTTTCCGCACCTCAGCGTCGGGCGCAACGTGGCTTTCGGCATCCACGCACTCCCCCGCGCGGAGCAGGCCGAACGCGTGCGCGAGTCCCTGGCCCTGGTGGGTCTGGAGGGCAGCGAGGCGCGCTTTCCGCACGAGCTCTCGGGCGGCCAGCAGCAGCGCGTGGCATTGGCGCGCGCGTTGGCACCGCGCCCGCGGCTGATGCTGCTGGACGAGCCGTTTTCCAATCTGGATGTGGACTTGCGCGAGCGACTGGCCCACGAGGTGCGCAGCATCCTCAAGACCGCCGGCGCCACGGCACTGTTCGTCACGCACGACCAGTTGGAGGCCTTCGCCATCGGCGACCGCATCGGCGTGCTGGAGGGCGGCCACCTGCACCAGTGGGACGATGCCTACTCCCTCTACCACCGCCCTGCCACGCGCTTCGTGGCCGACTTCATCGGCCATGGCGTGTTCGCCCCCGCCACGCTGGTGCAGCAGGGCAGCCATGTGGTGGCGCGCACCCCGCTGGGCGACCTGACCGACATCGACGGCTGCCTGCTGCCGGCAAGCTACCCCGGCGGCGAATGCGACGTGCTGCTGCGTGCCGACGACGTGGTGCATGACGACAGCTCACCCGTGCGGGCGCGCATCGTGCGCAAGGCCTTTCGCGGTTCGGAATTTCTGTACACGCTGGAACTGGCCAACGGCCTCACCGTGATGGCCCACGTGCCCAGCCACCATGACCATGCCATGGGCGAATGGATCGGCATTCGCACGCAGGTCGACCACGTGGTGGCGTTCGCACGGGAGAACGCCGCACCCTGACCGCGGCTCCCTCAGGCGCCCCTGCCGTCGCGGGGCGGCAGGATCAGGACTTGTCCTTGCGCGGCAGGTTCTCCAGCGCGGCCAGGTCGATCTGGCCCATGAAGCCCTGTACGTCCTTCAACGGCAGGTTCTCGGCCTCCACCGTGACCACCACGCCGTTCTTGAGCACCGCGCGCAGTTCCGCCTGGCTGCCGTCCTTGGCGTAGCTGTGGTGCAACGTGCGGCCATTCTCCTGCCAGGTCTTTTCCACGATGCCGTCGCTCTCGCGCTCGCCCTGCACCATGCCTGCCAGTTGGGCCAACTGGCCGAATGCACCCGCATCCACGACCGAAATGCGCACAACCTTGTCACCGTTGCCGTACTCGGCCTCCGCCTGGCTGGTCGGCAGGCCTGTGGCAGCGCCGTCGTGGACCTCATAGCTGGTGCGTTCCAGCGATCCCAGCTTGGCGGGCAGCGCGGCCTTGAGCGCATCGACCCCCACCGTCTGGTGCTTGGCACTTCCCATGGCCGCCGCCATCGCCTGGCCTGCGGCTTCGGTCATCTGTTGGGTATCGCCGCTCTTGTGCGCCTGCTCCATACGGCGGGCAGCCTCTTCCATCTTCTTGCCGGCCTCTTCCAGCTTGGCGGTATCCAGCGTGACCTGCCCACGCGGCGTGTCGATGACCACGGCCGGGCCGCCCGCACTGCCCCACATGGCGGGGCCATGCGGCATGAACAGCGAACCGATGGCCGCAATGACGATGCCCAGCACGATGGCCACCACCACGACCACCGCCGTATAGGGCACGGCGCGCGCAGCCGGGCTGCGCATCAGCAGCGGCAGGCCCAGGTACAGCAGGTACAGCGAATACAGCGCCGCCACCAGGCCCAGGATGGCCAGCGCCGGCAACAGGCTGAACACGCCGCCCAGCATGGCGGCCGTGCTGGCGTAGACCGCGACCTTGAGCGCCTGTCCCTGGTTCTGGGTGCCGCCGAACGTGGGTGCCAACGCATTGATGACCAGGGCCAGCACATACACGCCGACCAGGCTCAACACATAGGACACGGCCATGTTGGCCAGCCCGGCGAGCACCGGTACGCGCATGCTGAAGCCAAAGCCTCCCATGCCGATCAGCGACATGCCGATGAATCCGCAGACGGCCGGAATGGCCGCGAGGATCATCAGGTAGCCCGTGAACAGGCGGGCCGTATCGACAGGCTCCCCATCAATGGCGGCCCAGGTCTCGCGGGGCTTGAGCAAAATCCCCTTCACGCGCTCCATCAGTTGCATGCATCCCTCCCTCGGTTATTGGCAAAGAGGCGCACCATACTGCAGGCGCATGTCGATGCGATGGATGTAAACAGACCGTTACAGCCCCGTTGCACACACATGTGCACTTTTGGCGACAGCAGGAGGATATTCAGCGTTGGCGCAGATCGTCCACTGCGGCATGCAATGCTTGGCCCCACACCCGGCGGTCGCGCCCCTGCGCACGCTCGGGCATGCCGAAATGCGCCACCGCCGTGATGGGCGGCGCGGTGAGCGTGCGCCAGATGGAGCCCACCAGCGTTTCGTCGCCGATGTAGCTCGGGGCGTGGGTGGTCTGGCCGCTTGCGCGGTCCACGAAGCGCAGGCCGATGGGCTGCACGGGCACGTCCGCCTGCAGCGCAGCCTGCAGCAGGTTGGGGTGAAAGGGCAGCAGCGTGCGACCGTCGCCGGTCGTGCCTTCGGGAAACACCGCGAGTATTTCGCCCCGCAACAGGGCATCCCGCATGCTGCCCACCATGCGCAGGGCATCGCGCCGCGACGCGCGCTCGATGTACAGCGTGCCCGCTGCCGTGGCGAGCGTGCCGACGATGGGCCAAGCCTGCACGTCGGACTTGGAGATGAAGCGGCAGTAGCGCGCCGCATGCATCACCGGGATGTCGAGCCAGGACAGATGGTTGGCCACCAGCAGCACCGGCCCCTGGCTCGGCGGGGTGCCGCGCACCTCCAGCGTGACCCCAGCGCAGGCCAGCAGGCCCAGCGCCCACGCCTGCACCCGCGCCTGCTGCTGCTCCACCGATAGGCGGGGGAAGCGCCACGCCACCACCAGCAACCCCTGTGCAGCGTGCAGCACCAGCCGCAACACCCGCCAGCAGGCCCGTAATCCCCGCAGCATGTGCGTGTGCCGGCGTCGCTCAGCCGCGCTCGAACGCGACCTGGCCGCCCACCAGCGTGCAGCGCACTTGGCCCGGCAACTCATAGGTCGAGAACGGCGTGTGTTTGCCCTGGCTGGCCAGTGCGTCGGCCTGTACGGTCCAATGCGCCGCAGGGTCCAGCACGCACAGGTCGCCCACACCGCCTTCGATAATGCGGCCCACGCTGGCCTGCAGCGTACCCAGCGACGTGCCCAGCACCCGTGCGGGCTCTGCGGTGACCACGGCCAGCGCACGCTGCAGCGGCGCGCCGCCTTCCTGCGACCACTTGAGAGCCACGGACAGGAGCAACTCCAGCCCCGTCGCGCCGGGCTCGGCCTCGGCAAATGGCAAAGCTTTGGCATCCTCGTCCACCGGCGTGTGGTCGGACACCAACGCGTCGATGGTGCCATCCAGCAGCGCCGCGGCCAGCGCATCGCGGTCGCGCTGCTGGCGCAGCGGCGGCGTGAGGCGCGCGCGGCTGTCGAAGTAGCCGATGTCCGCATCGGTGAGCATGAGCGAGTTGATGCTCACGTCGCAGCTCACCGGCAGGCCGGCCGCCTTGGCCTGACGCACCAGATCCACGCCCGCGCTGCTGGACAGGCGGCACAGGTGCACGCGCGCGCCCGTGGTTTTGAGCAGCTCGAAGATGGTGTGCAGTGCGATCGTCTCCGCCGCCACGGGCACGCCCGACAGGCCCAACCGTGTGGCCAGGGGGCCGCTGGCGGCCACGCCCTTGCCCAGGTGCAGTTCCTGCGGGCGCAGCCAGACGGTGTACCCGTAGGTCGCGGCGTACTGCAGCGCGCGCTGCAGCACCTGGGTGCTGGTCAGCGGCACCTCGGCCTGGCTGAAGCCCACGCAGCCGGACTCCGTCAGCTCGGCCATCTCGGTCAGCACCTCGCCGGCCAGCCCGCGCGTGACTGCGCCCAAGGGGAACAGCCGCGCCTGGTGCAGCTTCTCGGCGCGGAACTTGAGCATCTGCACCAGGCCAGGCTCGTCGAGCACCGGGTCGGTGTCGGGCGGGCAGACCAGGCTGGTCACGCCACCCGCGACGGCCGCCGCCATCTCGGACTCCAGCATGCCCTCATGCTCATGCCCCGGCTCCCGCAGGCGCGCCGCCAGGTCCACCAGACCCGGCAGCACCAGGCAGCCGCTGGCATCGATCACGCGGGTGGGCGTGAAACCCTGGGGCTCGCGGTCCACCGCGATGATGCGGCCCGCCGCCAGCGCCACGTTGCACACCTTGTCGAGGCCGCTGGCCGGGTCGATGACGCGGCCGTTCTGGATGAGGATTTTCATGGTTCTAAGCCAAATTGGCCGCTAACGCCCGTCCCACAAGCGCTAGCAGCTATCAACACAATAGCAAATGAGTCATGCTGGTGATCCATGGCGCCGTGCGCCACCCACACCCCATGAAACTGGGGCAACCCAGGTCGGGGCCGCCGTGCAAGGGCCGCCCCGTCGCGTTCGCGGCGTCCCCCTGGGGGGAAGGCGCGAAGCGGCTCAGCGAGGTCATGCTTCATTCCCTGCCACGATGGACATGACCGCCATGCGCACCGCGATGCCGAAGGTGACCTGCGGCAGGATCACGGCCTGCGGACCGTCCACCACGGCGGAGTCGATCTCCACGCCGCGGTTGATGGGGCCCGGGTGCATGACGATGGCATCGGGTTTGGCCAGCCGCAGCTTCTCGGGCGTGAGTCCGAAGCTCTTGAAGTACTCTTGGCTGGAAGGCAGCAGCGCACCGCTCATGCGCTCGTTCTGCAGGCGCAGTGTGATGACCACGTCGCAGCCTTTGATGCCTTCCTCCAGGTTGTGGAACACCCGCACGCCCATCTGCGCCATGTCGGAAGGCACCAGCGTGCGTGGGCCCACCACGCGCACCTCGGCTGCGCCCAGAGTGGTCAGGGCATGGATGTCCGATCGCGCCACGCGCGAATGCAGCACGTCGCCCACGATGGCCACCGTGAGGTTGGAGAAGTCCTTCTTGTAATGGCGGATGGTGTACATGTCCAGCAGCCCCTGCGTGGGGTGCGAGTGCCGGCCGTCCCCGGCGTTCACCACGTGCACGTGCGGTGCCACATGCTGTGCGATCAGGTAGGGCGCGCCCGATTCGCTGTGGCGCACGACGAAGATGTCCGCCGCCATGGCGCTCAGGTTGTCGATGGTGTCCAGCAGCGTCTCGCCCTTGGCGGTGGAGCTGCGCGCGATATCCAGATTGAACACGTCGGCCGACAGGCGCTTGGCCGCGATCTCGAACGTGGTGCGCGTGCGCGTGCTGTTCTCGAAGAACAGGTTGAACACGCTCTTGCCGCGCAGCAGCGGCACCTTCTTGACCTCGCGTTCCTGGACGCTGACGAAGTTGGTGGCCGTGTCCAGGATGTGCGTGACGATGTCCTTGGGCAGGCCCTCGATCGACAGCAGGTGGATCAGCTCGCCGTTCTTGTTGAGTTGGGGGTTGCGCTTGTACAGCACCGTCAGACCTCTTTGACGTCGAAATGGAAAGCGCCGGCCTCGTTGCGGGCCAGTGCCAGCGATTGAGTGGGCGGCAGCGCCACGCGCGCCGCAGCGAACTCGGCGGCCACCGGCAGCTCGCGGCCGCCGCGGTCCACCAGCACCGCCAGGCGCACGCGCGACGGGCGGCCGTAGTCGAACAGCTCATTGAGTACGGCGCGGATGGTGCGGCCGGTGTAGAGCACATCGTCCAGCACCAGGATGTCCGCACCATTCACGTCGAACGGCAGCGTGGTCTGCGCGCTGGAGGCCAGGCCCCGCTGGGAGAAATCGTCGCGGTGCATGACGGACGACAGCACCCCGGCCTGGCCCGGCAAGCCCAGGTCTTTTTGCAGACGCTCGGCCAGCCAAGCGCCGCCCGAGGCGATGCCCGCCAAGTAAGTGTCAGATTCGCGCAGCATGCGCACGCCGCGCAGCAGCTCGGCGTACAGCGCCTCGGCATCCAGCGTGAGATGGCCCGGGCGCGTGGCACCCGGCGGGGTCGTGGCAGAACTCATGGCAGGTTCCTCAAAAACTGTTCCAGGATGATGCAGGCCGACGCGGCGTCGGCATCAGCCGCGCCCGCAGAAAGGGCCTCGGTGGTGCTGTAGCGCTCGTCCACCTCGAAGACCGGCAGGCCGAAGCGCCCGCGCAGCTGGCGCGCGAACTTGAGCGCGCGGGCGGTGTTCTCATGGGCAGCCCCGTCGGGATGCAGCGGCACGCCCACCACCAGGGCATCGGGCTGCCACTCGCGGATGCGCTCGGCCACCTGGGCGAAGCGGGCATCGCCCTCCGCGCGGATCGTGCCCTGGGGCGTGGCGCTGCGCAGCATGCGCGTACCCACGGCGACGCCGGTGCGCTTGAGCCCGTAATCGAAAGCCAGAAAGGATTGGAAATGCGCGGGGACGACGGCTGGAGCAGGCTGGCCGCTCATGCATGCCCCGCTTCGGGCGACAGCATCCACGACTGCAGGCCCAGCAACCCCAGTGCACGGTCATAGCGCTCTTGCACAGGCGTTTCGAAGATGACCGACACGTCCGCACCCACGGTGAGCCAGCTGTTTTCGGCCAATTCGGACTCCAGTTGGCCTTCGCCCCAGGCCGAGTAGCCCAGCGTCACGAGGACGCGCCGTGGGCCCGCACCATGGGCCAGCGCCTCCAGCACATCCTTGGAAGTGGTCATTTCCAGCCCGCCGGGGATGGTCATCGTGGAGGCGTAGGGCGACTCGTCCTCGCTCTCTTGCGGGCCGCGCATGGCCTCGTGCAGCACGAAGCCGCGCTCGGTCTGCACGGGGCCGCCCTGGAACACCGGCTGCAGCGTGAGATCCTCTCGCCCGAGGGACAGGTCCACCTTCTCGAACAGCCCTTCCAGGCTGATAGGCGTGGGTTTGTTGATGATCAACCCCAGCGCGCCGCGCTCGCTGTGCTCACACAAATACACCACACTGCGCGAAAAAGAGGCATCTTCCACGCCCGGCATGGCGATCAGGAAGTGGTGCGTCAGATTCATGGGCGCGGTATCGGCAGGCATGCGGCAATTTTACGGCCAACCACCGCATCGCCCCGTTATCCGAGGGCATCGCCCCGGCGCACAAAAGACAAGGCCCGGCAGGCGTGCAGCCTGCCGGGCCTGGGTGACACTGGACTGCGTCGCGGTCAGGCGGTCACTGCCTCCGTGTTCAGGCTGGCGTAGTGGCGCACCAGGCTCATCAGCTCCTCGTCGGAGTAGGGCTTGCCCAGGTAGTGGTTCACGCCGAGTTCCATCGCATGGTCGCGGTGCTTCTGCGCAATGCGCGAAGTGATCATGATGATCGGCAGGTCCTGCAGCGCAGCGTCGGAGCGGATGTTGCGCGCGAGGTCAAAACCGTCCATGCGCGGCATCTCGATGTCGGACAACACGACCGCGGGGCGCTCTTCCTGCAGGCGCTCCAGCGCCTGCAGGCCGTCGGCCGCCAGGGCCACTCGGTAGCCTTCGCGCTGCAGCAGGCGCTGCGTGACGCGGCGCACGGTGATCGAGTCGTCCACCACCAGGATCAACGGCACCTGCTGCACCGGCACCAGCAGCGAAGCGGCGGGCGTGCCGCCCTCGGCAGCCACCACCGCGCCGGCTTGGTCCACCGCCGGTGCGTGCGTGGCCGCGCGCACCTGGTCGCCGTACACCGTGGCCAGCGCCACCGGGTTGTAGATCAGCACCACGGCGCCCGAAGCCAGCACGGACATGCCCGCGAGGCCTGGCAGACGCGACAGCTGCGGCCCCAGGTTCTTCACCACGACTTCCTGGTTGCCCAGCACTTCGTCCACGTGCATCGCGATGCGCTGAGACGCGCTGCGCAGGATCACCACGGGGCGGCTCTTGCCCGTGACCTCCGTGCTGCGCGAGGACGACTGGAGCAATGCACCCGCCCAGTAGAAGGGCAGATCCTCCAGGCCATCCGAGAAGGTATGGCTGGCGTAGGCAGCGTCGAGCTCCGTGCCGGAACTACGGCGCACGATCTCCACCAGGTTGGCTGGCACGCCGATGGTCAGGTTGCCCGCGCGCAGCATCACCACCTGGGTCACCGCTGTCGTGAGCGGCAGCACCATGCGGAAGGACGTTCCCTTGCCCGCCTCGGTAGAGGTCTCGATACGGCCACCCAGGGCATTCACCTCCGAGCGCACCACGTCCATGCCGATACCACGGCCGGAAAGGCCCGTGATCTCCGACGCCGTGGAGAAGCCCGGCATGAAGATCAGGTTGGCCGCCTCGCCATCGCTCAGCTGCACATCGGGGGCAATCAACCCTTGCGCCACGGCCTTGTCCCGGATGCGGGCGATGTTCAGGCCTGCCCCGTCGTCGCGGAACGCCACCGACACGTCGTTGCCCTCGTGCCGCAAGTCGATGGAGATCGAGCCCACAGGAGCCTTGCCGGCAGCAGTGCGCGTCTCGGGTTCCTCGATGCCGTGCCCCACGCAGTTGCGCAGCAGGTGTTCGAACGCAGGGGTCATGCGGTCCAGCACGCCGCGGTCCATTTCGATGGAACCACCCGAAATGTCCAGCTTGATCTGCTTGCCGGTTTCCTTGGATGCCTGGCGCACCACCGCATAGAGGCGTTCCGAGATGCCCTCGAACTCCACCATGCGCGTGCGCAGCAGGTCGCGCTGCAACTCACGTGCCTGCCGGCCCTGGGCGATCAGATCGTCTTCGGCGTCTTCCATCGCACGCTGCATGTTGCGCTGCACGGTGGCCACGTCGTTGACCGACTCCGCCATCATGCGCGTCAGTTCCTGAACGCGGGTGAAGCGGTCGAATTCCAGCGGGTCGAAGCCCGCCGCCATGTCCTTGGACAGGGCCAAGCGGGACTGCATCTGCGATTCCGCCTGTACCTCGATGTCACGCAACTGCTGGCGCAGGCGCTCCAGGTTGCCCGACAAATCGGTCAGCGAACTGCGCAGTTGCGACATGCGCACGTCCAGCCGCGAACGCGCGATCATCACTTCGCCCGCCTGGTTCACCAGCCGGTCGAGCAACTGCGAACGCACGCGCACGGAATGCCCACCTGCCGCACGCAGGGGGGCCGGCGCAGGGGCTGCACCCAACGGCGCACGCAACGCAACGGGCGGAGCGAGCGGCTGGGAAAGCCCTGGCGCGGGAGCGGATTGGACCACCTGTGCGTCCTGTCCATGCTCAGCGGCCGGTACCGCCGGCTCCGCTCCAGTTGCGCGCAGCGCGTCGAAACTCGCCTGCAATGCGTCGAAGTTGACCAGCAAGGGCTCAATGTCTGCGGCCGCCACGGTTTCCGTGTCGATCTGCTCCACGGCCGTTTCCATGCGGTGCGCCATTTCGCCAAGCCGCATCGCGCCAGCCAGGCGCGCACTGCCCTTGAGGGTGTGCAGGGCGCGCAGCAGTTCGCTGCGTGCGCCCAGGTTCTCCGGCCGGGACGACCACTGGCGCAACGCCCCACCCAGCGTGGGCAGCAGTTCGACTGCTTCTTCCTCGAAAATGGGGAACAGATCGGGGTCGATGTTGTCCAGCGCATCGATGTCGTCATCGATATCGACGGTGGTCGACACGGCAGGCGCGACAGTATCGCCAATCACGCGGTCGCGGCCTACGGGGAGCGTAGGCGCCACCACGGGCGATGGGGCAGCCGGCTCGTCGACGGCCGTCGCATGCGCGGTGCCCTGAGGCGTTGCCGGCGCCGGCTCCAGCGTCTCGAATGCCTGGGCCTCTGCCTCGGCGAAAGCACGGTCTTCGAGCGACACCATGCCGCTGATCACTTCGGTCTGCAGGATCTCGTTGAGCTGTTCCAGCACCGAGGCGCTGGGCTCCTTCAGGAAGCCTGCGGCGAATTGGTGCAGCAACCTCCGGATGTCCTCGGCAGCGGCGTTGAATGCCTGCGCATGCTCGGGGAGACCCTGCTGCAGCAGTTGAACATGCTGCAGCGTATGTTCCAGGGTACGCGCAAGATTGGACAGTGCCGAGAACCCGACAGTGGCAGAGCTGCCTGCCAGCGAGTGCGCCAGCGCCACCGCGCTGTCCGGCAGCGGCTGGTGCAATTCCAGCGACCATTCCTGCAACGCAGTCACGAGGCGGCGCGACCATTCGTCGGCCTCGTTGAGGTACACGTTGTACAGCGGTATGCCGATGCGCAGGTGCTCGATGACCTTGACCGCTTCGTCGACCGCTTCCTCCGCCGGACCGTCCGTCCCGGCCGCGGTTTCAGCGGCTTGCGCAGCCGGTACGTCCGCCGCTGGCTCCTCGTCCAGGATGAACTCGGGTTGGACGCCATCCGTGCCGATAAAGAATGTCTCGTCCTGCCGCACCGCGGATGCGTTATCCGCCGGCTCCGCCACCGTGTCAGCCGCTACTGTTGAAGCGGGTTCGCCGACCTCCTGTACTGGCGCATCGGTGGCTTGCAGCGCAGCCTCGAACAGGGAGAAATCCACCTCCTCCGTCGCCGTCTCGGGAGCTGCGGGCACCTCCTCCACCGGCAACACGGCCTGGTCGGCCTCATCCGCATCGATGAAGGTGTCGACAAAGTCGCCGCCCACTTCCTCATGGCCCGCCGTCGCGTCCTGAGACGGCACGTCGACATCCGGCAGCACCAGATCAAACTCCAGCGCGGCAGCGTTGGCGTGGGCGTCAACCACTTCGAGCGGTGCAGGCGGTTCAATGGCAAATGCTTGTGGTTCGGCCGCGGGCTCCGGAAGGTCTGGCACCGACAACACGGGCTCGTCAGGCAGCAGCGGTTCTGCGGGCACTTGCGGCGCCAAGGCCGCAGTGGTGTCCGCGGAATCGGGGGAGGGCACGCCCAGTGGCAGCAACGTGCCATCCGTGCGCATCGCATCCGCCGCAACCCGGAAGGCTTCGGCCTTCCACGGGTCGGCAGCTCCTGCTGCGATGTCATCGGCCCATCGACCAAAGGCGCCCAACGCCTCGGAGGAGAGTTGCAGCAGCGCTTCCTTGATGGGTTTTTGCTCGGCCAGCCAGGCATTGAGCGTCTGCTCCATGGACCACGCGGCTTCACCAAATTCGTTCAGTCCCACCATGCGCGAGCTACCCTTGAGGGTATGGAAGGCCCGCCGCAGCGTGGTCTGCTCGCTCAGGTCACCCGGTGCAGCACGCAGCGCGTCAATGGCCGACAAGCCGGTGGCGACAACTTCGCGCGCCTCTTCCAGGAAGATGTCGAGCAGTTCATCCTCGCCATCGTCCTCCGGCAGGGCTGCGGCAGCGACGTTGCTCGAAGGAACCACTGGAAGCGCGGGCTCTTCCGGAGCGGCCACCGCCGAAACGGCGCCTTGCGACGTCGCCGCGTCCACGTCAAGCAGCGAAAAATCAATGTCCGCCAGTGCAGACGGCGTGGCGCTCTCGACCACAGCCGCAGCCGCGGGTTCGGGTGCGTCGGGGAATGGGAGCTCCAACGCGGGTACGGCAGGCGCTTCCTGATCATGCGCGCCCGGATGAGGCAGTTGCGCACGCGCCCGCCCCATGAGGACACGCAACTCGCCCAGCTCTTCGTCGTAAACGAAGAGCTTGCGCGCCATGGCACGCTGGTAGCTCAGCATGTCGATGAGAAAGCCCAGCGCTCCCAGGCTGTTGCCCAGTTTCTCGAAAACCTGCGGGCGCTCTTCCTCGGGCAGGTCGTTGGTCAGCATGCGCTCGACCGTGTCGCGCATGCGCACCACGGCCAAGGAGGCCTGATCCAGTCCCAGCACGGACAGCACGCCACGCATCTGCTGCAGGCTGCCAGGCACGGAGGCAAGCAGGGTCATGTCTTCCGGGCTGCGGAAGAACTGGTCCATGGACTTCTCTGCCTCTGCCAGAGTCGCACGCAGTTCACCGACCACGCTACCCATGGTCTGGTGGTCACTGACGCGGCGATACAGCTCTTCCATCCAGGGTTCAAGAGGCTGCGATTCCCCGCCGGCAACCACGCTGTCCAGTCGCTCGGACAGCCGCGCAGCTCGCTCCGCCATGTACTGCTGGGCGGCATCCAGTTCCTCGAAGGACGCCTGCAGATACAGCACAGAGGTGGCCACTTCCATGGCCAGCGCTGCCGAAGGAGGCTCGCCCGACCGTGTGGTGGCCTCCAGGGCACGCGTCAGGGCCAGTGCCAGGCTTTCGCTGTCCGGGTGCAGTTTGCGCAATGAATCGCACACCAGGCTGAACTGGTCCGCTGCCGGTTTGAGCTTGTTGCGGTCTCCACCCGCAAGTGCGGACCAGGTTTCCGTGGCCGCGGCAATGCGCTTGCGCGCCTGCGCAAGAATGGCAGGGTCGAAAAGACCGAAGCGCGGCTGGTCATAGTCCACCGGCTGATAACGATTCAAATCAAACGCGCGCCGTACGGCCGTCAGTACCGGCATGCGGGAAGCTGCTTCCGCCGTCGCAGGCACCACGGCCTGGGCGCAGAAGAACAGAAGATCCTGCACCAGACGGTCGCTGATCGCCGTGTCCCCCTTGGCCAAGGTGGCGTATTGCATCAGCACGCGCGAAGCGACGCGCTTGGCATACAGGTCCGGATTGAGTGCCTGCTGCGCCAGCGCCTCGAAAAAGCCTGCACAGATCTTCCAGAAAGCGCGGGCCTGGCGGTCGGTCTGCGCCGCGGCGAAGCCCAGGCAGGTTGTCTGCATGTCTGCAGCGGCGCCCGGGTCCGCATTCTTCACTAGCCGCAGTACCGCGCTGTCCAGCCGCGCACGCGCTTCCGAGCCATAGGGCAGCGGCGCAGCGGCAACCGGCACGTCAGGATCATGGAAACGCCGCTCCACGGGCCACAAGTCCGCCGGATGCACCCGCTCGCCCCCCGCCAGCGTCTGCGCCTCGCGGTACTGGGGAAACAGCGCCACCGGCGACACGGACTTGCCTGCGAGCACATGCTCCAGGTATTCGATCAAGGCAAAGCTGGCGCGCTCGATGACGGCCGCTGCATCATCGCTGCAGGTCTCCGGCCGCTGAACGAACCGCTGGACCGCCGTTTCCATGGCGCGCAACACCAGTGCCGGAGGCGCCATGCCCACCATCTCCAGCGCGCCGCTGGCCTGGTGGAGTTGCTGGCGTGCGATGCGCAAGGGCCCCGCGTCCAGTGAGGCGAGATCGGACTCCCGCGCTATCTCGGCATCGCGCACGAAACGGCGCATGGCCTTGACGGCACCATCCAAGGATTTGCGCAGTTCATCGAGCACCCATGCGAGCGGCCCAAGATCCTGCTCGCCCTGGGCCCAATCGGCGCCCTGTGCGTTTGCGGCGTCAACAGATGACATGGATTCGTCCCCGGCTGATCCGGAGCAAGTTCGTTAATGGAAGACGTCAGGCAATCTTGAATCGCGCCACCGACTGGCGCAGTTCCTCGGCCACGTGAGACAGTTCACGCACCTGCTGCGCAGTCGTACGGGTACCTTCTCCGGTCTGCTCCGTCACCGCAAAAATATGCTGGATGTTGTCTGCCACGCCGTTGGCGAGGTCCGCTTCGCGGGAGGCTGACGATGAGATCTGCTCAATCAGCTCGGCCAGGCGCCGTGACACGCGGTCGATCTCCGAAAGCGCCGTTCCTGCGCTGTCCGACAGACGCGCTCCTTCCACCACGCCCTGGGTGGAACGCTCCATAGCGGCCACCGCGTCCTGGGTGTCGGTCTGAATGGCCTTCACGAGCGCCGAGATCTGGCGCGTGGCGTCTGCGGAGCGCTCCGCGAGACGCTGCACTTCTTCCGCCACCACCGAGAAGCCGCGACCGGCTTCACCGGCGGAGGCAGCCTGGATGGCCGCGTTCAGAGCCAGCACGTTGGTCTGCTCGGTAATGTCCGAGATCAGCTCGGTGATTTCGCCAATCTCCTGGGATGACTCGCCCAGGCGCTTGATGCGCTTGGACGTATCCTGGATCTGGTCGCGGATGGCGTTCATACCACCGATGGCGTTTTGCACGGCCTGCAGACCCTGGTCGGCGGCCTGCAGCGACTGGCGGGCCACCGAGGCGGATTCCTGCGCTTGCGAAGACACGTCGTTAATACGCGTTGCCATCTCGAGCACCGAACGGCCCGTTTCACGGATTTCACGCAGCTGCTCGGTCGAAGCCGCCAGCAGTTCCGTAGAGGTGCTGTCCACCTGCGCGGTGGTCTGGGCCATCCGGGCCGCGGTGTTCTGCACGTTGCCCACCAGCTGGCGGAGCTCTTCCACCGTGTAGTTCACCGAGTCGGCGATGGCGCCCGTGATGTCCTCCGTCACGGTGGCTTCCTGCGTCAGGTCCCCTTCAGCGACCGATTGCAGTTCGTTCATCAGTCGCAGAATGGCCGCCTGGTTGGCGTCGTTGATGCGCTTGGCTTCCTGTTCCTGGCGCTTGGCATCACGCTGCTGTGCTTCGGCCGTGGCTTGGCGGCTGCGGCTGTCCAGCAGCTGCACGCGCGAAATACCCACGCCGCACAGCAGCACGAAGATGCCGGCCACGGCGAGCGCGGCGAACTGGCCCGCACCCATGCCCGATTGTGCCGACAGCTTGCTTTGCAGGCCTTCCAGTTGACGGCGCAGCGGTTCGCTGTCTGCCAGGATGGCCGACTGCGCCTCACGTGCGGACACCAGACCCTGGAGGTTGCCCAGGATGGCGCCGGCTTGCGTACGCGTCTGCTCATACAGCTTGATGAGCGACTCCAGTTGCTCGCGGGTTTGGGCGTCGCGGGTGGCTGCCAGGCGGAGGTCGGCGCTACCGTCCAGCATGCCCTGTGCGATTTCCTTGAAGGAGTTCAAGTCCTTGCCCAGCAGGAACACCGCCTCGGGGCTCACGCCCTCCGTCGTTTGGAACTCGTTAGCCGACTTGCCGATACGCTGGGTCAACATCACGAGCTGGCCTGCGGCAGAAATCTCGGAGGCGGGCGCATTTTGCTGAAGCTTCAGGGACGAGACCGTCTCCGCGATCTCCAGCAGGTCCGAGGACTGGCGGTTGATGGTACGCAGAGCGTCGCCCACCTGCGTCAGGATCTTTTGCTGACCCATCACCACGCCCGCGTTGCGCTCGGCACGCTCCACAAGCGGCGTGATGGCATCCAGTTCGGGGCGGAAAGGCTCACCCAGTGCCTGCACATCCAGTTCGTTGTCGCCACCGTTGAGTGCGCGCACGTTGCGCGCCAGCACGCCCGAGCTCTCCACCACGTCGGGGAAGGCCTGGGGGCTGCCCACCAAGGCCTGCGACACGGACTTTGCAAGCCGCTGCGACTGCATCAGCGACTGGCCGGTCGCCGTCAGCTGCTGCGCCGAGCGGTTGGCTTGCTGCAGAACCCAGCCGGCAATCAAGGCGAGCACCACCAAGCCAACACCCAGCAGCATCAGCAGGCGGCGCTGGTGGACGGCAGTGGTTGCGCGGCCCAGCAGAGGCAGCGAGACCAAGTCTTCATCCGCAAACTCCCCTTCGGGATATTGCGCCGCATCGCCGGGATCGCCCTGCACGCTGGCCATGCCATCGGTCTGGTACGCATCGGCAAGCAGTCCGCCCGCCGGGTGCTGCGCCAAGTCAGTGGGGTTCAGCTCAGCATCCGGGTCGGCGGGCTTGCGGTTAAACAATTTTCCAAATGGATTGACGACGGACATGGTGCTGCCTTACAGAAATAATCAAGCGCTGATGCTGAGAAAAGCGGGATGCTGGGAAAGAGCGTGCAGGTTCAATTCCTGCCAACGCGTGCCCTGTGCATCAAGATAGGTGGTGCCGAAATAGGGGGGCGCATCGGCCTCCGGCGGCTCGGAGGCGACGAAGGCCTCCATTCCCCGCAGGCCGGACAGCCGGTCCACGAGCAAGGCGGCATTCACGTCCAGCGCACCATTGAAGGCCAGCAGGCTGGATTCTGCCAAGGCCTGCTCCGTGCGCATCTGCGCGGCGCCAAGGAGGCCCGCCAGATCCACCACGCCGGTGAGCGCGCCACGCAGGTTGGCCACGCCCAGGAACCACGGTTGGGTATACGGAACGGGCTGCACCCCGCCCCAGGGGAAGATCTCCCCCGACTGTCCAAGAGGGAGAAGGAAATAGCGTCCGGCAGACTCCACGGCCAACCAGGACGACACGGACACACCCTCGCCTCTGGCAGCCTGCAGCCGGGCGGCAAGTCGTGTCTGTAGCTCTTTCAGGGCTTCGCGGTTAGCCATGGGTATGCAGCCGGCCTCAGTTCAGCGCGTCGATCTTGGCCTGCAGTTCTGCAGGATCGACTGGCTTGGTGATGTAGCCGCGCGCGCCCTGGCGCATGCCCCACACGCGATCGGTTTCCTGGTTCTTGCTCGTGCACATGATGATGGGCACATCCGCATACTGCGGATCGCGGGTAATGGCACGGGTCAGTTGGAAACCGTTTTGGCCGGGCATGACCACGTCCATCAGGATCAGGTCCGGCTTTTCCTCGGCCAGACGGCGAAATGCCTCTTCGGCATTCTCGGCGGTACGCACTTGCATGCCCTTTTTCTGCAGCAAGTCGGTCAGAAACATCAACTCGGTCTTCGAGTCGTCCACGACCAAAACTTTCTGAATCGGCATTACAAAACTCCTTATTGGGCATTTCCAAATTGCTGCACAGCCTGCAGCAACTGGTCTTTGGTAAATGGTTTGGTCAGATATTCCTGGCAACCGACCATGCGGCCGCGCGCCTTATCGAAAACCCCGTCCTTGGATGAAAGCATTACCACGGGCGTATCAGCAAAACGCGCGTTGCGTTTGATGATGGCGCAGGTCTGATAACCATCCAGCTTGGGCATGAGGATGTCGCAGAAAATCAGCTGAGGCTGGTAATCATTGACTTTGGCCAAGGCATCGAAACCATCGTCGGCCAATAAAACCTCGTGCCCTCCCTGCTTGAGGAAAATTTCGGCGCTGCGCCGTATGGTATTGCTGTCGTCCACCACCAGGACACGGAAGGTGGGACCGGTCGTCGTCGTAGCCAATTTCTCACTGCTCCTGAGGAACGAAAAAACAACGCTGGCAGGAGCCGCGCCTCAAATCTCGACCATCTCGAAGTCTTCCTTGCGGGCGCCGCATTCGGGACAGGTCCAGTTCATGGGAACGTCTGCCCAGCGGGTGTTGGGGGCAATGCCGTGCTCGGGGCAGCCCGCAGCTTCGTCATATATCCAACCGCAAATCAAACACATCCAAGTTTTTGGGTCCGTCACAGCTTAAGGGGCCTTCACATAGAATGCAACGATTGTATCTAGTCATCACTGCCGGATGCAGCTTTCGTGCCACCGGTTACGCTGGCACCCACCCATGCAATCGAATACCCCTTCAGCACCCGACAGCCAAAGCTTGACGGCGGATGACAGCGAATCCACCGCCCCCACCATCTGCGTGATGGTTTTCAATGCAAACGACCCCAGCGGCGCGGGAGGATTGGCGGCCGATATTTCGGCGGTGTCCTCGGTCGGGGGGCATGTCGCGCCAGTGGTGACCGGGACCTATGTGCGTGACAGCGCCGAGATATTCGACCATTACGCCTTCGAAGACGAGACGGTCGCCGAGCAGGCCCGTGCCGTGCTGGAAGACATGCCGCTGCACGCGATCAAGGTCGGCTTCGTGGGGAGCCCCGAGAACCTGAGCGCCATCTCCGAGATCGCCGCCGACTATGCGGACGTGCCCGTCATCGCCTTCATGCCGGACCTGTCGTGGTGGCAGGACGATCTCATCGACCAGTACCACGACGCCTTCCGCGAGCTGTTGCTGCCGCAGACATCGGTGTTGGTTGGAAACCACAGCACCCTGTGGCGCTGGCTGCTGCCGGACTGGGGCAGTGAGCGCCCACCCTCGGCACGCGACCTGGCCATGGCAGTCGCGGAGATAGGCGTGCCCTATCTATTGGTGACCGGCATTCCCGCGGCGGAGCGGCATATCGACAATGTGCTCGCCTCACCGCAGACGGTGCTGGGCAGCGGGCGCTTCGAACGCTTTGAAGTGACTTTCATCGGAGCGGGCGAAACCCTGTCGGCCACCCTGGCGGCGCTCATTGCCACCGGCAGCGACCTGGGCGAGGCCACGAGCGAAGCGCTCACTTACCTGGACGGCTGCCTGCAGCACGGATTCCGCCCCGGCATGGGCCATGTGCTGCCCGACCGCATGTTCTGGGCCCAGCCCGACGACGAGGACACCGACGACGACGTATCTCCCTCCGCGGTCGTGGAGGGCTTCGATTTGCCACCCCATGACACACAACACTGACCTCAATCTCCCCCTTTTCGAACGCGCCAAGGCGCTCATCCCCGGCGGCGTGAATTCGCCGGTGCGCGCCTTCCGCGCCGTGGGCGGCACGCCCCGCTTTATCACGCGTGCCCAGGGCGCCTACATGTGGGACGCCAACGGCCAGCGCTTCATCGACTACATCGGCTCCTGGGGACCCATGATCCTGGGCCATGGCCACCCGGCCGTGCTGGAGGCCGTGCAGAAAGCAGCCCTGGAGGGCTTCAGCTTCGGCGCGCCGACCGAGCGTGAAGTGGAGCTGGCCGAGGAGATCATCCGCCACGTGCCTTCCATGGAGATGATCCGCCTGGTCAGCTCGGGCACCGAGGCCGGCATGAGCGCCATCCGCCTCGCGCGCGGCGCCACCCGGCGCAACAAGATCATCAAGTTCAACGGCTGCTACCACGGCCATGCCGACTCGCTGCTGGTCAAGGCCGGCTCGGGCCTGGCCACCTTCGGCCACGCCACCAGCGCCGGCGTGCCGCAAGAGGTGGTGCAGCACACCCTGGTGCTGGAATACAACGACGTGGCCCAACTGGAGGAGGCCTTCACGCTGCACGGCCCCGACGTGGCCTGCGTGATCATGGAGCCCATCGCCGGCAACATGAACTTCGTGCGCGCCAGCGTGCCCTTCATGCGCCGCGCGCGCGAGCTGTGCACGCAGCACAGCGCGTTGCTGGTCATCGACGAGGTGATGACCGGCTTTCGCGTGGCGCTGGGCGGGGCGCAAAGCCTGTACGCCCAGGCCATCCCGGGCTTCAAGCCGGACATCACCGTGCTCGGCAAGGTCATCGGCGGCGGCATGCCGCTGGCGGCCTTCGGCGGCTCGCGCGCCGTGATGGAGCAGCTTGCACCGCTGGGTCCGGTCTACCAGGCGGGCACGCTGTCGGGCAACCCGGTGGCCACGGCCTGCGGACTGGCCACGCTGCGCGAGATCGCCAAGCCCGGTTTCTACGACGCCCTGGGCGCCCGAACCCGCGCCCTGATCGACGGCCTCGCGGGCGCGGCCAGCGCTGCGGGTGTGCCGTTCTGCGGCGACACCCAGGGCGGCATGTTCGGCTTCTTCCTGCTGCCGCAACTGCCGCAGAACTACCCCGAGGTGCTCAACACCGACGGCATGCGCTTCAACACGCTGTTCCACGGCCTGCTGGACGGCGGCGTCTACATTGCCCCAGCGCTCTACGAAGCCGGCTTTGTGAGTGCCGCCCACACCGAGCAGGACATCGCCGACACCGTGGCCGTGGCGCGCGACGTGTTCCAGAAGCTATAGTTTTCATAGCTTCCAGCGTTTGATGGGAGAGCGCTGGAGGCATAAAACGTGCCTACTCACCCGCACCCATCCTTGCGGGTGACCGGCGGATGGGCGCACTGACGCGTGCGCGACGGTGGTTCATGAAACCGTCATCCCTTGCTGCGAGCCTTGGCGGGTTCATCACCTTTCACCCGCCCGCCATGCAGCGACACGACGATTCCAAGCCCCTCACCAACCTCCTGCAGGCTGCGCACGCCAGCACCCCGCCCGCCGCAGACGGCGGGCGCCGCCGTTTCGTGCGGCAGATCACGCTGGGCGCCGCCGCGCTGGGCACCCTGCCCCTGGCGGCCTGCGGCGGCGGCGACGATGACGCACCCGCCGTACAGTTCACGCACGGCGTGGCCAGCGGCGACCCGCTGGCCGACCGCGTCATGCTCTGGACGCGCGTCACGCCGCCCGCCGACTTCAGCGCCGAGATCCCCGTGCAGTGGGAGGTGGCCAGCGACGCCGCCTTCGCCAGCATCGTGGCGCGCGGCGAGGTGCGCACCAGCGCCGCGCGCGACTACACGGTCAAGGTGGACGCCACGGGCCTGAAGCCCGCCACCGCCTACCACTACCGCTTCAAGGCTTTCGAGGCCACCTCGCCCACGGGACGCACCCGCACCCTGCCCACGGGCAGCGTGGCCCAGGTGAAGCTGGCCGTGTTCTCGTGCGCCAACTACCCGGCCGGCTACTTCAACGTGTACGCCGATGCCGCCCGGCGCGGCGACCTGGACGCCACCGTGCACCTGGGCGACTACCTCTACGAATACGGCCAGGGCGGCTACGCCTCGGGCAACGCGGCGGCGCTGAGCCGCCTGTCCCAGCCGGCCAACGAGATCCTGAGCCTGGCCGACTACCGCACGCGCCATGCCCAGTACCGGACCGATGCCGACCTGCAGGCGCTGCACGCCGCCGCGCCCATGATCGCCGTGTGGGACGACCACGAGATCGCCAACGACACCTGGATGAACGGCGCGGAAAACCACCAAGCCGCCGAAGGCAGCTTCGCCGCGCGCAAGGCCGTGGCGCTGCAGGCGTACCACGAGTGGATGCCCACACGCAACGCGCAGCCGGACGTCATTTACCGCAGCTTCGCCTTCGGCAACCTGCTGGCGCTGCACATGCTGGACACGCGCGTGGTGGGACGCGATGCGCAGGTCGACTACGCCGCCTTCTTCAAGCCCGGCGGCTTCGACGCAGCGGGCTTCACCGCAGCCGTCGGCAACCCCGCGCGCCAGTTGCTGGGCACCGCGCAGACGCAATGGCTGCAGCAGCAGATGGCCGCCTCCAGCGCCACCTGGCAGATGCTGGGCCAGCAGGTGCTGATGGGCCGCATGAACATCCCCGCGCCCATCCTCATGGAAACGCTGCAGCCGGGCAGCGGCGTGACGGTGTCGCGCTACGCGGCCATCGTCGCCAAGGCGCGCACGGCGCCCGCCACGCTCACGCCCGAAGAGCAGGCCATCTTGGCGCAGCCCTCCATCCCCTACAACCTGGATGCGTGGGACGGCTACCAGGCCGCCCGCGAGACGGTGCTGGGCATGGCCCGCGCCATGAACAAGAACCTGGTGGTGCTGGCGGGCGACACGCACAACGCCTGGGCCAGCGAGCTGAACGACATGAACGGCAACCCCGTGGGCGTGGAGTTCGCCACCTCGTCGGTGAGCTCGCCCGGCTTCGAGGAATACCTGCCCAATGAAAACCCGGCCACGCTGTCGGCGGCGCTGCTGCAGCTGGTGGAGCCACTCAAGTACTGCGACACCGCGCGCCGCGGCTACATGGTGGTGACCGCCACGGCCACCGAATGCCGTGCGCAGTGGGTGTACGTGAGCACCATCACCAGCCGCCAGTTCACCACCAGCGCCGAGACCACACTGGCCGTACAGGCCGGCACGCCGGGCCGCCTGCGGAAGGTGTGAGCGGGACGGCGCAAGCGGTGCCGCCGTCCACGCGAGTGGTTTACAGCGTTTTCTGACTCTAACGCCCGTCTAATAAGCGCTAACAGCTATTGATTCAATAGCACACCACCCTCGGCGGGCGGCAGCGCCAACAGCCACTGCGCCATCTGCAGGGCCTGCGCCTCGGTGATCTGGGGATGGCGCGGCATCAGCGTGCGGCCCCATACGCCCACGCTGCCCTCGCGGATCCTGCCGGCCAGGTACGCGGCCGCATCACTGCGGCCGGCGTAGCGCGCGGCGATCTGGCGAAAGCCCGGGCCTACGGCGTGCCGCTCCAGGCCATGGCAACGCAGGCAATCCGATGCCTCGACCAGCGCGCGGCCCGCGGCCCGTTCCGGGTGCGCCTGCTGGGCGGCGTCCAGCGCCTGGGCTGCGGGCCCCGGCTGCAGGATGCGCCAGCCCACGTTGAGCACGCCCAGCACCACCAGCACCATGAACACCACCAGCGCCCAGCCCAGCCAGCGGGGCCGGGGCGGCGGTGTGTCGTCGTGCAGCGGGTCTGGGTCCACCGGCATGCGGCGTGGTCAGCGCGTGTCAGTGGCGGAAGTGGCGCACGCCCGTGAAGACCATGGCCACGCCGCGCTCGTTGGCCGCGTCGATGACCTCCTGGTCGCGCATGGAACCGCCGGGCTGAGCCACGCAGGTCGCGCCCGCGTCGACCACCACGTCCAGCCCATCGCGGAACGGGAAGAAGGCGTCGCTGGCCACCACGGTGTTCTGCAGGGACAGGCCCGCGGCCTGCGCCTTGATGCTGGCGATGCGCGCCGAATCCAGCCGGCTCATCTGGCCCGCACCCACGCCCATGGTCATGCCGCCCTTCACGAACACGATGGCGTTGCTCTTGACGTACTTGGCCACCTTCCAGGCGAACAGCAGGTCCTGCATCTCTTCCTGCGTGGGCTGCTTGAGGGTCACCACCTTCACATCGGGCAGTTGCAGCTCATGGTTGTCGGCCGTCTGCAGCAGCAGGCCCGAGCCCACGCGCTTGGCGTCCATCAGGTTGCGCCCCTGCTCCCACGCCGTGGCACCGCCGGAGGCAGGCAACGCGATCTTCATCAGGCGCACGTTGGCCTTGGCCTTGAACACCTCCAGCGCCTCGGGCGTGAAGTCGGGCGCCATCAGCACTTCGACGAACTGCTTGGCGATCTGCTGCGCGGCCGCGCCGTCCACGGGGCGGTTCAGCGCGATGATGCCGCCGAAGGCGCTCGTCGGGTCGGTCTGGAAGGCCTTGCTGTAGGCCTCCAGCGCGCTCGTACCCACGGCCACGCCGCAGGGGTTGGCATGCTTGACGATCACGCAGGCCGGCAGCTTGAAACTCTTGACGCATTCCCAGGCCGCGTCGGCGTCGGCGATGTTGTTGTACGAGAGTTCCTTGCCCTGCAGCTGCACGCCGGTGACGATGGAGCCGGGCGCGGGGTGCAGGTCGCGGTACAGCGCGGCCTGCTGGTGGCTGTTCTCGCCGTAGCGCAGGTCCTGGATCTTGGTGAAGATGCCGTTGCTCTGGCCGGGGAACAGCGCGCGTTCGGGCACGTAGCTCTCGGACAGCTTGGCCTCGTCGAACTGGATGGACGACAGGTAGTCGCTGATGGCGCCGTCGTACTGCGCGATGCGGTTGAACGCCGCCACCGACAGCGCGAAGCGCAGCTTGTCGGACAGCTTGCCCGCGGCCTTCAACTCGCCCAGCACCGCGTCGTACTGGTCGGCCGAGGTGACCACGCCCACGTCCTTCCAGTTCTTGGCAGCGCTGCGCACCATGGCGGGGCCGCCGATGTCGATGTTCTCGATGGCGTCGGCCAGCGTGCAGCCGGCCTTGGCCACCGTGGCCTCGAACGGGTAGAGGTTGACCACCAGCAGGTCGATGGTGTCGATGCCGTGCTCCTTCAGCGCCGCCATGTGCGCAGGCAGCTCGCGGCGCGCCAGCAGGCCGCCATGCACCTTGGGGTGCAGCGTCTTCACGCGGCCGTCCAGCATCTCGGGGAACTGCGTGACCTCGGCCACCTCGGTGACGGGCAGGCCGCTCTCGGCCAGCAGCTTGGCGGTGCCGCCGGTGGACAGCAGGCGGATGCCCAGCGCATGCAGTGCCTGGGCAAATTCGACGATGCCGGTCTTGTCGGAGACGGAAAGGAGTGCGTTCATGGGGGACTCGTGATGATTTTGATGAAATCGGGCTGTAGCGCTTGATGGGAAAGCGCCACCAGCTATTCTTTTAGAAGCAACATCAGAGCAGCTTGTGCTCCACCAGCTTCTTGCGCAGCGTGTTGCGGTTCAGCCCCAGCCATTCGGCGGCGCGGGACTGGTTGTTGTCGGCGTGGCTCATCACCACCTCCAGCAGCGGCTTTTCCACCAGGCGCACGACCATGTCGTACACGCCGTCGGGCGTCTCGCCGCCCAGGTCGCGAAAGTAGCCCTGCAGGCTCTCGCGCACGCATTGTTCAATGTTGTTCCGGCTCATGCTCTGTTTCCCTCACGGGCGGGACCGCGTCGGCGCCGTCGTGTGCGGACGGCAGCCGGTCCATCTGCGCGCCCAGCGCGCTGAAGAAATCGGCCACCGCCTGCCACTGCGCCGCGCAGTCCTCGATGGTGTTGATGTGTTGTCGCAGTGCCTCGCCGCCCGGCAGCGCGCGCACATACCAGGCGATGTGCTTGCGCGCGCTGCGCACGCCGCTGGCCTCGCCGTACAGGCCGTAGTGGTCCTGCAGGTGCTCCAGCAGCAGGCGGCGCACCTCGGCCACCAGCGGTGGCGCGAGGTGCTCGCCAGTGGCGAGGTAGTGGCCGATCTCGCGGAAGATCCACGGCCGGCCCTGGGCCGCGCGCCCGATCATGACCGCGTCGGCGCCTGTGGCGGCCAGCACCGCCCGGGCTTTCTCGGGCGACGTGATGTCGCCATTGGCCACCACGGGCACGCGCACCGCGGCCTTCACGGCAGCGATGGTGTCGTACTCCGCCTGGCCCTTGTACCCCTGCTCGCGCGTGCGGCCGTGCACGGTCAGCATCTGGATGCCCACGTCCTCGAAGCGGCGCGCCAGCACCACGGCGTTCCTGTGCTGCTGGCACCAGCCGGTGCGCATCTTCAGCGTGACCGGCACGCCGCGCGGTGCGCAGGCGGCCACCACGGCCTCGGCGATCTCCACGGCCAGGGCTTCGTTCTGCATCAGGGCGGAGCCCGCCCACTTGTTGCAGACCTTCTTGGCGGGGCAGCCCATGTTGATGTCGATGATCTGTGCGCCGCGGTCGATGTTGTAGAGCGCGGCCTCGGCCATCATGGCCGCGTCGGTGCCGGCGATCTGCACCGCGATCGGGCCGGGCTCGCCCTCGTGGTTGGCGCGGCGGCTGGTCTTGAGGCTGTTCCACAGGTCCTTGCGCGAGGTCACCATCTCGCTCACCGCATAGCCCGCGCCCAGCCGCTTGCACAGCTGGCGAAACGGCCGGTCCGTCACGCCCGCCATGGGGGCGACGAACAGGCGGTTGGCCAAGGGAATGGGGCCGATCTGCATGGACGGTACGGGCGGGCTGGGGGTGTGTGGGCGAAGGGGCGGATTCTACCTGCCCAAAATTTCAGCAACCGAAAAGCCAGCACTGGGATTGCGCATGTTGCGCCCGAGGGTGGCGACGCAGCCAGCGCACCGCTGCCCCTACACTCGCAGCCCTGCTATGGAAATCTGGATGCACCAACTGCTGGACCTGCTGGCTCTGCCCCAATTCGGCCTGAGCACGGTGTTCATCGTGGCCTTCATCTCCGCCACGCTGCTGCCCGTGGGCTCGGAGCCGGCGGTGTTCGGCCTGGTCAAGCTGAACCCCGAACTGCTCTGGCCCGCGATCCTGGTGGCCACGGCCGGCAACACGCTGGGCGGCGCGGTCAGTTGGTGGATGGGCCTGGGCGCGCACCGCGCCTGGGACGCCGCCCGCCGGCACCGCCATGCGGGCCATGCGCAGGCCCCCGCCAAGCCCGCCCGCGAACTGAGCCGCACCGAACGGCGCGCCCGCGTGTGGCTGCGCCGCTGGGGGCCCAAGACCTGCCTGCTGAGCTGGCTGCCCGTGGTGGGCGACCCGCTGTGCGCCGTGGCCGGCTGGCTGCGCATGCCGTTCTGGCCCTGCCTGCTCTACATGGCGATTGGCAAGTTCTTCCGCTATGCCAGCATGACGGTCGGCCTGCTGTACCTGGTGCCGGGCGACTGGGTACGCTGGCTGCACGCCTGACCCCCGCGCCCGGCTGAGCGCCTCACCCCAGGGGATGCGCGGCACGCCACAGCTTCAGCAGGTCCTGCAGCAACGGGGGACCCGGCTCCCGCGCATGCATCACCCCCAGGTCGGCCAGCGCCAAGGCCGCGCGGTCCACCGCCATGTCCAGAATGCGGATTCCGCCCGCCGGGCGGTCATGCGCCAGGCCGGGCACGATGCTGCGCGGCACCAGGGCCACGGCGCGCGGGTGGCCGAGCAGCCCTTCCAGCACCGGCAGCGACACGGTGGACACCGGAAACCACTGCGCCTGCGGCAGCTGCGCCAGCACCGTGTGCTCGAAGATGTCGCGCACAGCGATGTTGGAAGTCGGCAGCACCCAGCGCGCGTCCCCGAGCGCCGCCAGCGGCACGGCCTGACGCACCGCCAGCGGATGGGTGCCGGCTGCGACAACCACTGCCTCGTCGCGCAGCAGCGGCTCGAACACAAAGCTCTCGGGCAACAGCGCAGGACGTCGGCAGAACACGGCGTCCAGCCCGCCACTGATCAAAAGCGACAGCAGGCGCGGCCCCTCGCCCTCCTGCACATCCACATGCACCTGGGGCCGCAGCGCATAGAACTGCGCCAGCAACTGCGCGAGGATGGCGTGCGCGGCTGCGGGGATGGAGCCCAGCCGCAGCGCGGCCGACGCGCCCATGCGGATCGCGGCCAGTGTTTCCGACACGTCCTCCAGTTGGTTCATCACGCTGCGCACGGCGTCGATCAGCGCCTGCCCAGCCTGGGTGGGGCGGATGCCGCGCGAGTGCCGCTCGAACAGCCGCAGATCCAGCACCCGTTCCAGCTCCGCCAGCGCCTGGGTGGCGGCGGACTGGCTCATGTCCAGATGGGCGGCCGCCTTCGCGATTGAGCAGCACTGCTGCAGGGCCAGCAGCAGTTGCAACTGGCGCAGGCGTACATGCTTGGCCAGGCGTGAGAACAGCACGCGGCCTTCGGGGAAGCTATCGGATTCGCGCATAGGTTCTCCAGGTTGTCCTTAGAGACTCGGATGCTCCAGTATGCAGCCATCGGTCCTGCTTATACCTTCCTGTCAAAACGGTGCCCGCGGGCAACCGGTTTTTTCTATATTCGCGGCACATGCAATGCGTGCATGAGCAGCAACGATTCACGCATACCCCGGCGTCTGGTTTTTCGACGCTTGAACCTGAAGGACACCTCCCATGCGCAACACCCCTGTGCCCGCCCGACGCCTGAGCCTCAAGTCACTCACCCTCTCCACCCTCGCCGCGGGCGCCGCCCTCGCACTGTCCCCTGCCGCACGGGCCGCCGACGCCTATCCCAGCAAGCCCGTCAAGCTGATCGTGCCGTTCGCGGCCGGCGGTTCGACCGACATCGTGGCCCGCGTGCTGGCCGAAGGCATGCGCCAGACGCTGGGCCAGTCCATCGTGGTGGACAACAAGGCCGGCGCGGGCGGCCTGCTCGGCACGGAGGCCCTGGCCAACGCGGCAGCCGACGGCTACACCATCGGCATGGCCACGGTGAGCACCATGACCATCAACCCGCTGCTGTACACCCGCGCGGCCAACCTGGGCGCCAAGCTCACCCCCGTGGCCAACCTGGTCACCATGCCCTCCGTCTACATGGTGCACCCCAGCCTGGGCGTGAACAGTTTCGAGGCCTTCGTGGCCAAGGCCAAGGCACAGCCCAAGCAGATCAGCGGCGCCGTACCGGGGCCGGGCACGCTGGGCCACCTGATGCTGGCGTCGTTCAACGAGACACTGAAGACCGACATCCTGGTCGTGCCCTACCGCGGCAACGGCCCTGCGCTCAACGATGCGCTGGCCGGCATGGTGCAGGTGATGCCCGACCAGCTGCCCTCGTCCCTGCCCCACATCAAGAGCGGCAAGCTGATTGCGGTGGCGCTGGCCTCCGAAAGCCGCTCGCCCGAACTGCCGAACGTGCCCACCTTCAAGGAACTAGGCTACAACGACCTGAACCAGCTGGGCATCAGCTGGTTCGGCATCGTCGCGCCCAAGAACACGCCCGCCGCCATCGTCAAGCGGCTGCAGGAGGCGGCTGTCAAGGCGGCGCACCTGCCCGACGTGCAAAAGCGCCTCAAGACCCTGGGCGCCACCCCCACCGACATGGACCAGAGCCAGTTCGCAGCCCAGATCACCGCGCAGACACAACGCCACAAGGTGCTGCTGGACAAGGCCGGCGTGAAGCCCGAGTAAGCAGGCCGATTCCCATGCGCTCACTGCAGGACTTCTTCACACGCGAAACACCGCGCATGCATGCGCTGGCGGACCAGATCTGGTCGCTGGCCGAGCTGCGCTATGCCGAGACGGCGTCCGCCCAGCTGCACATCGATGCCCTGGCCGGTGTGGGCTTTCGCGTCACGCGCAACGTGGCCGGCATCCCCACCGCCTTCATGGCCGAGTGGGGCGACGAGGGGCCGGTGATCGCCTTCCTGGGCGAGTACGACGCCCTCTCGGGCATGAACCAGCAAAGCGGCGCCCTGGTGTGCACGCCGTCCGTGGACAGCCCCGGCCTGGCCGGGCACGGCTGCGGGCACCACCTGCTGGGCACCTCGGCCCACTTCGCCGCGATTGCGCTGCAGGCGCACCTGCAGGCCACGGGCGCGAAGGCGCGCGTGCGCTTCTACGGCTGTCCGGCCGAGGAAGGCGGCTCGGGCAAGACCTTCATGGCGCGCGAAGGCGCGTTCGATGACGTGGACGCCGCGCTTACCTGGCACCCGGCCAGCTTCACGGGCGTCTTCAGCCAGAGCACGCTTGCCAACATCCAGGCCAGGTTCATCTTCCACGGCAAGGCCTCGCATGCCGCGCACTCGCCCCACCTGGGCCGCAGTGCGCTCGACGCGGTGGAACTCATGAACGTGGGCGTGAACTACCTGCGCGAGCACATGCCTTCGGACGCCCGTGTGCACTACGCCGTGACGGACTCGGGCGGCCTGTCGCCCAACGTGGTGCAGGCCCGCGCCGAGGTGCTGTACCTGATCCGCGCGGCGCGCAACCACGAGGCCGCCGAGCTCTACGAGCGCGTGCAGAACGTGGCGCGCGGCGCGGCACTGATGACCGACTGCCGCGTGGAGATCGTGTTCGACAAGGCCTGCTCCAACCTGCTGCAAAACACCACGCTGAACCAGGTGCTCTACGCCAGACTGCAGGCCGAGGGCGCGCTGGCCGTGGATGCCCGCGAACGGGGCCGGGCGGCGGACTTCCAGGCCACGCTCAGCCCGGGCGACATCGACGCCGTCAGCCGCCCGCTGGCCAGCGTGCTGCGCGGCCAGGTGCCCGCCGTGTTCGAAGGTGTGGCGCCCTACGACCCTGCGGCCAACGAGACCATGTTCGGCTCGACCGACGTGGCCGACGTGAGCTGGATCACCCCCACCGTGCAGGCCTGGGTGGCCTGCTATGCCTTCGGAACGCCGCTGCACTCATGGCAGATGGTGTCGCAGGGCAAGTCCTCCCTGGCGCACGCCGGCATGGTGCGCGCCGCCAGGGTGCTCACGGCGACGGCCATCGAGCTGGTACAGCAACCCGGACTGATCGCCCAGGCCAAGGCGGAGCTGCTGGAGCGCCGGCAGGGCCAGCCCTACACCTGCCCGATCCCGGCCGAGGTGCCGCTGCCCTTTCTGCGCCCATAGGCACACGGCGTCCACGATGACGCCGTGCGAAATCACTTCAAATTTGATAGCTTCCAGCGCTTATACACAGGGCGCCAGAGCCGCTTTTGGCTTGAATTCTCAAGCCGCAGGCTGGTGGTGCGGCCGCCAGGCGCCTCCCGGCGGGTACCGTCGCCGGCACCCCACTTGCGCCAGGCCGGCTCCTGCTTTCGCGCGCCCTATGCCGGAGCCGTACCGCACCCGGCCAAGGCCCCGGCGCGTTGCCAGCAGTAGGTCCAGAGGCCATCCTCGATGCCCAGCGCCTCCAGCCGCCGCCAGCCCTGCGCCTCGAAAAAGGCCTGCGCCTGCGGGTTGTCGTCGGCCACGTAGGCGCGCCAGTGCGGTCGTGCTTTCAGGGCGGGCAGCGCGCACAGCGCCTGCCAGGCGCGCCGCCCCCAGCCCTGGCCACGACGCCGGGGATCGACGGCGAAATCGGTGATCACCCAGCAACCCACCTCCGGGTCGGGCGTGAGCCCGACGACGGCCAGCAGCACGCCATCGGCCAGTACCGCCCATTCCTCGCCATTGGTGTCGGCCAGCACATCCGCCAGCCACTCGTCATCCATGGGGCCCAGATGCCGGTCCAGCAGCGGGTCCGCGTACCAGCGCCGGTAGGCGGCAAAGTCCCCTGCCTGAAAGCGCCGCACCTCCATCACGGCGTGCGGCGACGGCTTTGCAGCCCCCATGCCTGGACTCCTCTCTGCGGTTCGTGCGATTGCCGGCAGGCTCCGCACCCTGCCCAGAGCGCCAGACCCCGCGGCGCTCGCCGCCGGTGCGCACCCCGGCCGCCGCCATGGCCTGCGGCGCCGTTCCGGTCTGTCCCGCAGAGGCTGCGGGACCGGCCCCGGTGGTCAGACGTTGAACAGGAAGTTCATCACATCGCCATCCTTGACGATGTATTCCTTGCCTTCGGCGCGCATCTTGCCCGCGTCCTTGGCGCCCTGCTCGCCCTTGTACTGGATGAAATCCTCGAACGCGATGGTCTGCGCGCGGATGAAGCCGCGCTCGAAGTCGCCGTGAATCACGCCGGCCGCCTGCGGCGCGGTATCGCCCACGTGGATGGTCCAGGCGCGCACTTCCTTCACGCCGGCGGTGAAGTAGGTCTGCAGGCCCAGCAGCTTGAAGCCCGCGCGGATCAGGCGGTTCAGGCCCGGCTCCTCCAGCCCCATTTCCTGCAGGAACATGTCGCGGTCCTCGTCGCCCATCTCGGCCATCTCGGCCTCGATCTTGGCGCAGATGGCGACCACGGGCGCGCCCTGGGCCTCGGCATAGGCCTTGAGCTTGTCCAGCAGGGGGTTGTTCTCGAAGCCGTCTTCGGCCACGTTGCCCACGAACATCGCCGGCTTGGCGGTGATCAGGCAGAACTGCTTGAGCAGCGGCGCGTCTTCCTTGGACACGGGCACGGTGCGCGCCGGCTTGCCCTCATCCAGCGCAGCCTGGATGGGCGTGAGCAGTTGCACCAGCTTGGCGGCTTCCTTGTCGTTGCCGCTCTTGGCCGCCTTGCTGTAGCGCTGCAGGGCCTTCTCGACGGTGGCCAGGTCGGCCAGGCACAGCTCGGTCTGGATGACCTCGATGTCGGCGATGGGGTCCACGCGGCCGGCCACGTGGATCACGTTCGGGTCCTCGAAGCAACGCACCACGTTGACGATGGCATCGGTCTCGCGGATGTGCGCCAGGAACTGGTTACCCAGGCCTTCGCCCTTGGAGGCACCAGCCACCAGGCCCGCGATGTCGACGAACTCGACGATGGCGGGCACGATGCGCTCGGGATTGATGATCTCTGCCAGCTGCTGCAGGCGCGGATCGGGCACCTCCACCACGCCGGTGTTGGGCTCGATGGTACAAAAAGGGTAGTTCTCGGCGGCAATGCCGGCCTTGGTGAGGGCGTTAAAGAGGGTGGACTTGCCGACGTTGGGCAGGCCCACGATGCCGCATTTCAGGCTCATGGCAGGGCTTTCGTAGGTTCGGGAGACAAACCCGCCATTTTACGGGAGGGGGTATGAAGCGAAGCGCGCGCGCCAATGCCCCGCAGGCGCTCCCCTCGCCAGGCGCCCCCGCAGGGCCCCCTCAGTCGAACCGCAGGTTGGCCGCCACGGGCTGGCCCACGCGCAGCACCGTGCCCGAGCCCTCGCGCACGATGGCATTCATGGCGAAGGTGATCGCGCCATCCATGCGCGGGTCCTGGCGGTAACGGCGCAGGGCCGTGCTGACGGCCGGGGTGCTCTCGGCCGTGGCGGGGTCGATGTTGGGGATGGGGCAGCGCGTGCACGGCTTGACGAGCTGCAGCCGCACCTCGCCTTCGCCCGTGCCGATGAACAGCTCGTCGATGCGGTCTTCGTCGTGCGCCTCGACCCCGGCAATCACCAGGTTGGGCCGAAAGCGCTCCATGCCCACCGCCCCCTCGCCCGCGGCCAGCAGCCGCTCGTTGAGGCCGTCCAGCGACCCCTGGCTCGCCACCAGCAGCGGAAAGCCGTCCGCGAACTGGGTGGGCGCCTCGATGCCGCCGGTCCACCGCAGACTGGACAGCCGGCGGTGCTCCGGGTCAAACCGCACCAGCCGGCAGCGCAGCCCCAAAAAGTCCGAAAACCACTGCGCGGCCAGGTCGCCCATGTCCCAGGCGGGCACGGTGTCGTCCCACACCTGCACGGTGGCCGGCTGCTCCACCCGGTCCAGCGCCACATGCAGCGCCAGCATGCCGGGTGCGCGCAGCACCAGGTCGTCGCTGCGCAACTGCGGGCGAATCAGCGCCATGCGCGGCAGCGTGCGCTGCGACAGGAACACGCCCTGCGCGTCGACCACCATCCAGGCGCGGTCCAGGTCCAGCCCGGTATCGGTCAGCAAAGCCTGCTGCACCTCGATGCCCGCGCAGGACTTCACGGGATGGATGAACAGCCGGGCCACGGTACCGGTCAAGTCATGGTCTGCACGAAAGCTCACGCTGCTGCTCCTGTCGCTGTCGATGGATGAGGGGACTGGCCCGCGATTGTGCCGCCGCCCCACCCGGCGCAGGGGCGTAGCGCGGCTCCTACAATCCCGGGATGGCGCAGACATTTGACGTATGTATCCGCGGCGCGGGCGTGGTGGGCCGCACCTTGGCACTCTTGTTGGCGCGCGACCGCCTGCGCGTGGCGCTGGTGGGCCCGCCGGAGGGCTCCCCCTCCGACGGCGACGTGCGCGCCTACGCGCTCAACGCCGCCTCGCGCGCGCTGCTGGAATCCGTGCGCGGCTGGCCCGACGCGCAGCATGCGACGGCCGTGCTGCAGATGCAGGTGCACGCCGACCAGGACGGCCAGGTGCGCTTTGACGCAGCCCAGCAGGGCCACGACGCGCTGGCCTGGATCGTGGACGTGCCCGCGCTGGAGGCGCGCCTGGCAGATGCCGTGCGCTTTCAGCCGCTGGTGGAGCCGGTCGCCGCGCCCGTGGACGCCGCGCTCACCGTGGTGTGCGAAGGCCGCGCCAGCCGCACGCGCGCCGAGTTCGGTGCCGAATTCGACATCACCCCCTACGCCCAACACGCGATCGCCACGCGGCTGGTGTGCGAGCGGCCCCACGGCCAGGTGGCGCGCCAGTGGTTCCTGCCCGACGGCGGCATCCTCGCCTTCCTGCCGCTGGACGGCGCCCAGGGGCGCACCGTGGCCGTGGTGTGGTCGGTGCCGCAGGAGCAGGCTCCGCACTGGCTGCAGGCCGACGAAGGCAGCTTCACCCAGCGCCTGCGCGAAGCCAGCCGCGATGCGCTGGGCGCTTTGCAGCTCGCGGGCCCGCGCGCGAGCTGGCCGCTGCAGCAGGCCCAGGCGCGCCACTGGTGCGGCGCCCTGCCCGGCCAGCCTGCCCTGGGTGCGCGCCGTAGCTGGGCACTGGCCGGCGACGCCGCACACAACGTGCACCCCCTGGCCGGCCAGGGCCTGAACCTGGGCCTGGGCGACGCGCGCACGCTGGCGCGTGTGCTGCACGAGCGCGCGGCCTGGCGCAGCGTGGGCGATCTGCGCCTGCTGCGCAGCTACGAGCGCGAACGCAAGGCCGCGCTGCTGCCGATGGGCATGGCCATGGACGGCCTGCAGCAACTCTTCACCCGGCGCGAGGGCGCGCTGGCCGCGCTGCGCAACTGGGGCATGAAGGGCTTCGAGCGCAGCGGCCCGCTCAAGGCCTGGGTGGCCCGCCAGGCCATGGGCGCTGACTGATACGACGAGCCCCCTTTTTCTGAGTAGAACGGAAACCAACGCAATGAAACTCCTCCCCACCTTGCTGGCCGCCACTGCCCTGTGCCTGGGCCTGAACGCATCGGCACAGGACGCCGCGATCCGCAAGGCGCTGGCCGAGCGCATCCCGCAGCTGCAGCAGATCGACGAAGTGCGCTCCACGCCCATGAAGGGGCTGTACGAGGTGCGCATCGGCACCGACCTGTTCTACACCGACGCCCAGGGCAACTACCTGATCCAGGGCGAGCTGATCGACACCAAGGCGCGGCGCAACCTGACAGAGGACCGCATTAACAAGCTGACGGCGGTGGACTTCAAGGCCCTGCCGCTGCAGGACGCCTTCACCCTGGTGCGTGGCAACGGCGAGCGCAAGCTGGCGGTGTTCGAGGACCCGAACTGCGGCTACTGCAAGCGCTTCGAGAAGGACATGCAGAACGTGGACAACGTGACGGTGTACCTGTTCCTCTACCCCATCCTCAGCCCCGACTCGGCCGAGAAGTCGCGCAACATCTGGTGCGCCAAGGACCGCGCGGCCGCGTGGGACGACCACATGCTGCGCGACAAGACGCCCGCAGCGGCCAGCTGCGACACGGCAGCGCTGCAGCGCAACCTGGCGTTCGGGCGCAAGCACAAGATCACCGGCACGCCCACGCTGATCTTTGCCGACGGCTCGCGCGTGCCCGGCGCCATCGGCGCGCAGGACGTGGAAAAGCGCCTGGCCGCTGCCGGGAAGTAAGGCGCCACTGCCGCCCACCGCGCATCCTTCACCGGCATGCGCTGCAAATATGAGAGCTGCTAGCGCTTGCTCACTGAGGACTTTCAATACATTTCATATTGAAACCCTTGTGTAGTAAGCGCAAGCAGCTATTTTTTTTTGACATCACCCCTCTCACTGCATCCCGCCATGTCTCTTGCCGCCAGCACCGCCGCCGTCCACTACCGCATCGACCCCACGCAGACCCACGCCCACCTGTACCGCGTCACGCTCACCGTGGCGGTGCCGGCGGCGCAGCAGGAGCTGTCGCTGCCGGTGTGGATTCCGGGCAGCTACCTGGTGCGCGAGTTCTCCAAGAACCTGCAGTCGCTGCAGGCGCAGCAGGGCGGCGCCCCCGTGCCCGTGCAGCAGCTGGACAAGCACCGCTGGCGCGCGCAGTGCACGGCGGGCACGCCGCTGGTGCTGAGTTACGAGGTGGCCGCCTACGACACCTCGGTGCGCACCGCCTGGCTGGACGCCACGCGGGGCTTCTTCAACGGCACCAGCCTGTGCCTGCGCGTGCACGGGCAAGAGGACGCGCCGCACACGCTGGAGGTCGCGTGCCCGCCCGCGCTGGCCGGCTGGTCGCTGGCCACGGGGCTGGAGCCGGTGGCGGTCGCACCGTCCGGCTTCGGGCTGTACCGCGCACGCAACTATGACGAACTGGTCGACTGCCCCGTGGAGATGGGCCCGTTCTGGAGCGCCCAGTTCACCGCCTGCGGCGTGGCGCACCAATTGGTGGTGGCGGGCGCCGCGCCGTCGTTGGATGGCGAACGCCTGCTGCGCGACGTGCAGCGCATCTGCGAGGAGGCCATCCGCTTTTGGCATGGCGCGCAGCAGCCGCCGTTCACGCGCTACGTGTTCCTGCTCAACGTGGTGCACGACGGCTACGGCGGGCTGGAACACGGCAACTCCACCGCCCTCATCTGCGGCCGGCGCGACCTGCCGCGCGTGGGCGACGCCGCCACGCCCGAGGGCTACACCACCCTGCTCGGCCTCATCAGCCACGAGTACTTCCATACCTGGAACGTCAAGCGCCTGCGCCCCGCCGAGTTCGCGCGCTACGACTACGCGTGCGAGAACTACACCGAGCTGCTGTGGTTTTTCGAAGGCTTCACCAGCTATTACGACGACCTGCTGCTGCGCCGCGCGGGCCTGGTGGACCACGCCACCTACCTGCGTCTGCTGACCAAGAACATCAACCAGATGCTGCAGACGCCGGGCCGCCAGGTGCAGTCGGTGGCGCAGGCCAGCTTCGACGCCTGGGTCAAGTACTACCGCCAGGATGAGAACACGCCCAACAGCACCGTGAGCTACTACACCAAGGGCGCGCTGGTGGGCCTGTGCCTGGACCTCGCGCTGCGCCGCGAAGGCCGCACCACGCTGGACGACGTGATGCGCGCGTTGTGGCAGCGCACGGGCGGCGGCCCCATGGCCGAGACCGACCTGCTGGCCGTTTTGCAGGAGTTGTCGGGGCGCGACTGGTCCGGCGAGATCGGGCAGTGGGCGCACGGCACGGCGGAGCTGCCGCTGGCCGAGCTGCTGGCCGCCCATGGCATCCGGCTGCAGGCGGAGCCCGCGCAGATCGCCCAGCGCCTGGGCCTGCGCGTGAACGAGAACCACGGCGTGCACATCAAGACCGTGCTGCGCGGCGGTGCGGCAGAGGCGGCCGGCTTCATGGCCGGCGACGAATGGCTGGCGCTGGAAACGCCGGGCCAGGCCTGGCGCCTGCACAAGTTGGACGATGTGCCGCTGTACGCCGCCAGCGCCACCCAGATCACGGCCCTGGTGGCGCGCGACCAGCGTCTGATGCGCCTGGCGCTCACTCTGCCAGGCGCCGGCGCGGCCTCTGACACGGTGCGCCTGGACGTGCAGGACGCCGCCGCGGCCCAGCGCTGGCTGGGGCCGGCCCAGCCGGGCCCTCAGGCATGAGGGCTTGGGTATATTCCCGGCATCCCACCCACTACAAACAGGAGATCACCTTGGCCTACGAATGCATCGAAGTCCGCACCGAAGCGGACAAGGTCGGCATCATCACGCTCGCCCGTCCCAAGCAGCTCAACGCGCTCAACGACCAGCTCATGACCGAGCTGGGCGAGGCCCTCAAGGCATTCGACGCCGACGACAAGATCGGCTGCATCATCCTGACGGGCAGCGAGAAGGCCTTCGCCGCGGGCGCCGACATCGGCGCCATGGCCAAGTACAGCTTTGCCGATGCGTACAAGGGTGACTACATCACGCGCAACTGGGAGCAGATCCGCAGCATCCGCAAGCCCGTCATCGCGGCGGTGAGCGGCTACGCGCTGGGCGGCGGCTGCGAGCTGGCGATGATGTGCGACTTCATCATCGCGGCGGACAATGCCAAGTTCGGACAGCCCGAAATCAAGCTGGGCGTGATCCCCGGCGCGGGCGGCACGCAGCGCCTGCCGCGCGCCGTGGGCAAGGCCAAGGCCATGGACATGGCCCTCACCGGCCGCATGATGGACGCCACGGAAGCCGAGCGCTCCGGCCTCGTCAGCCGCGTGGTGCCGCTGGACAAGCTGATGGAAGAAGCCCTGGGTGCGGCCCTCGTCATCAGCGGTTTCTCGCAGATCGCCGTGATGGCCGCCAAGGAATCGGTGAACCGCGCGTTCGAAGGGACTTTGAGCGATGGCGTGATGTTCGAGCGCCGCCTGTTCCATGCGCTGTTCGCCACCCAGGACCAGAAGGAAGGCATGGACGCCTTCGTGAACAAGCGCGCAGCAGTCTTCACGCACCAATAAATTTTTGTTCTATAATTCGGGGCTTCGGTGGTATAGCTCAGTTGGTTAGAGCGCAGCATTCATAATGCTGATGTCCCAGGTTCAAGTCCCGGTACCACCACCAGATACAACCCGCAGTGCCCCAGGTGCTGCGGGTTTTTCTTTAGCCGCGTGGCGGGCCGGCGCCTGCCACTAGAATTTTCGTTTCAGCCCCTGGATGTACACCATGAATCGCTGCAACACCCGCACCTTCGCGTCCACCCGCACCCGCGGCGCCTGGCTGGCGACCCTCGCATGCCTGGCACTGCTGGGCGGCGCCGCGTCCACGGCCGCCACGGCCCAGACGGTGGCGGCCACCGGCCTTGCGCGCACCTTCCCCGCCAATGCGCTGCGCGGCACGCTGAACTTCCAAGACCGCACGACGGCCCTGCTCAACGGCAATGCCATCCAGGTGGCGCCGGGCATGCGCCTGTTCAGCCCGCAGAACGCGCTGGTCATGACCCACACCGTGCAGGGCAAGCCGCTGAAGGTGAACTACGTGACAGAGGCCAGCACGGGCATGCTGCTCACCGCCTGGATCCTCACGCCCGCCGAGGCCGCCTTGCCCCGCAAGGGCAGCGATACCGAAACCAACGTGCGTTTCGAGTGGGACACCAAGCCCGCCGCGCTGCGCTGACACACCCGCGCTGATCCACCGCGCTGAAGCCTGGCGCGCGTTCGCGTTTCGCCGGCCCCGCTGGCCAGCCCGCAACCGCCCCGCTGCCGCCTGCGCCGCGGCGGCTGGTCTTTCGCGAGATTGAAGAGACACAAGCCATGTCCAAGAAAGTTTTCATCAAGACCTTCGGCTGCCAAATGAACGAGTACGACTCGGACAAGATGGCCGATGTGCTGGGCGCCGCCCAGGGCTATGAGCCCACCGACGACCCGGAGCAAGCCGACCTGATCCTGTTCAACACCTGCTCGGTGCGCGAGAAAGCGCAGGAGAAGGTGTTCAGCGACCTCGGCCGCGTCAAGCACCTCAAGGACAAGGGCGTGCTCATCGGCGTGGGCGGCTGCGTGGCCAGCCAGGAGGGCGAGGAGATCATCAAGCGCGCCCCGTTCGTGGATGTGGTCTTCGGCCCGCAGACGCTGCACCGCCTGCCCGATCTGCTCAACGCCCGTGCCGCCAAGGCCAGGCCGCAGGTGGATATTTCCTTCCCTGAGATCGAGAAGTTCGACCACCTGCCGCCCGCGCGCGTGGAGGGCGCCAGCGCGTTCGTGTCGATCATGGAAGGCTGCTCCAAGTACTGCAGCTACTGCGTGGTGCCCTACACGCGCGGCGAAGAGGTCAGCCGCCCGTTCGAGGACGTGCTGGTGGAAGTGGCCGGCCTGGCCGACCAGGGCGTGCGCGAAGTCACGCTGCTGGGCCAGAACGTGAACGCCTATCTGGGCGCCATGGGCGACACGGCGGAGAAAGCCGACTTTGCGCTGCTGCTGGAGTACGTGGCCGAGATCCCCGGTATCGAGCGCATCCGCTTCACCACCAGCCATCCCAACGAGTTCACGCCGCGCCTGATCGAGGCCTACGCCAAGATCCCGAAGCTGGTGAGCCACCTGCACCTGCCCGTGCAGCACGGCAGCGACCGCATTCTGATGGCCATGAAGCGTGGCTACACGGCCATGGAATACAAGAGCACCATCCGCAAGCTGCGCGCCATCCGCCCCGACATGGCGATGAGCAGCGACTTCATCGTGGGATTTCCCGGCGAGACCGAGGAAGACTTCCAGAAGATGATGAAGCTGATCGACGACGTGCGCTTCGACAATTCCTTCAGCTTCATCTTCAGCCCGCGCCCCGGCACGCCCGCCGCCAACCTGCACGACGACACGCCGCATGAGGTGAAACTGCGCCGCCTGCAGGAACTGCAGGCCGTGATCAACCGCAACATCCTGGAGATCAGCCAGGAGCGCGTTGGCACGGTGCAGCGTCTGCTGGTGGAGGGCGTGTCCAAGCGCGACGGCAGCGAGCTGATGGGGCGCACCGAGTGCAACCGCGTCGTCAACTTCCCCGGCCACGAGCGCTTGATAGGCCAGATGATCGACGTGAAGATCACCGAGGCGCGTACCTACACGCTGCGCGGCGAGGTGGTGATGGGCGAGGTCACGACCGCGGTCGGATGACCCTCAAAAACCATAGCTACCAGCGCTTGCTACCTCTGGATTTCCAATGTTTTTCCGCCTGAAACCCTTGAAATACCAGCGCGAGCAGCTCTATTTATAGGAGCGGTCACCGCTCCCTGCTCAGAAGCGGGGCATGCCCCCCATGCCCGGCAGGCCGCCCTTCATGCCGCCCATCTTCTTCATGAGCTTCATGAGGCCGCCGCCCTTCATCTTCTTCATCATGCCCTGCATCTGCTCGAACTCGTTGAGCAGGCGGTTGACCTCCTGCACCTGCACGCCGGCGCCCTGGGCGATGCGCTTCTTGCGTGTGGCCTTGATGAGCTCGGGCTTGCGGCGCTCCAGCGCCGTCATGCTGCAGATGATGCCCTCCTTGCGGCGGATGTCGCGCTCGGCCTTGTCCATGTCTACCTGACCAGCCTTGGCCGTGAGCTGCGCGGGCAGCTTGTCCATGAGGCTGGACAGGCCGCCCATCTGCTTCATCTGCTGCAACTGGGCCAGGAAGTCGTTCAGATCGAACCCGTCGCCGCTCTTGACCTTGGCGGCGAGCTTTTGCGCCGCCTCCATGTCCACGCCGGCCGTGACCTGCTCGACCAGCGCGACGATGTCGCCCATGCCCAGGATGCGGCCCGCGTGGCGCTCGGCGTCGAACACCTCCAGGCCGTCGATCTTTTCGGACACGCCGGCAAACTTGATCGGCGCGCCCGTCACCTGGCGCACCGACAGCGCCGCACCGCCGCGCGAGTCACCGTCCAATTTTGTGAGCACGATGCCCGTGAGCGGCAGCGCTTCCTTGAAAGCCTTGGCGGTGTTCACCGCGTCCTGGCCCTGCATGGCATCGACGACAAACAGCGTCTCCACCGGGGTCAGCACGGCATGCAGGTCCTTGATTTCCTGCATCAGCACCTCGTCGATGGCCAGGCGGCCGGCAGTGTCCACCAACAGCACGTCGAAGAAGTGCTTCTTGGCGTAGTCCAGCGCTCCAAGGGCGATGTCGCGCGGCTTCTGGTCGGGCGTGCTGGGGAACCACTCGGCGCCGGCCTGCTTGGTCACGGTCTTGAGCTGCTCGATGGCGGCGGGGCGGTACACGTCGCCCGAGACGGTCAGCACCTTCTTCTTGCGCTTTTCGATCAGGTGCTTGGCCAGCTTGGCCGTGGTGGTGGTCTTGCCCGCGCCCTGCAGGCCGGCCATCAGGATCACCGCCGGCGGCTGCGCGTTGAGATTGATGTCCGCCACGCCCTCGCCCATGGTCGCGGCCAGCTCCTTGTTCACGATGCCCACCAGCGCCTGGCCGGGCTTCAGGCTGCCCAGTACCTCTTGGCCGAGGGCTTTTCCTTCACGCGGGCGATGAAGTCGCGCACCACGGGCAGCGCCACGTCGGCCTCCAGCAGGGCCATGCGCACCTCGCGCAGCATGTCCTGCACGTTGGCTTCGGTGATGCGGGCCTGGCCGCGCATCTCCTTGACGAGACGGGTGAGTTTTTCGGTGAGTGCGGAGGCCATGGCCAAATGCTCCAGATGCACCGGCCCGGGCGTAATGCCGGCCGATGGCACAGCCCCGACGACCAGGGGCGAAAGGCTAAACTGCGAACCCATGATTTTACCCAGTGCTTCCCCGCTCGGCTGGCTGCTCGCCCTGGCCACCGCGGCCGCCTACGCGCTGGCGGCGGCCCTGGCGCCGCGCACTCACACAGGCCGCGGCCAATTGGCCATCATGGCCCCTGCCTGGATGCTGCATGGCGCTGCGCTGGTCTGGGGCCTGCTGGGCAGCACGCCGCATTTCGGCTTTGCCGCCGCCCTGTCGATGACGGCCTGGCTGGTACTGACCACCTACGCCGTTGAGCGGCAGCTGTTTCCGCAGATGCGCGCGCGCTGGGTGCTGTGCGCGCTGGGCGGCGCGGCCGTACTGGTGGCGGCGCTGTTTCCGGGCCGGCCACTGCACGTATCCGCCTCGCCCTGGCTGCCGCTGCACCTCACGCTGGGCATTGCCTGCTATGGCCTGTTTGCCGCAGCCGTGGTGCACGCCTGGCTCATGAGCCGTGCCGAGCGCCAAATGCGCCTGGCAGCCGATTCGCACAGCGGCATGCCGCTGCTGACGCTGGAGCGGCTCACGTTCCGCTTCGTGACGGCGGGCTTTGTGCTGCTCTCGGCCACGCTGGTGGCGGGCTGGCTGTTCAGCGAGCAGCTCTACGGCCGCGCCTGGCTGTGGGACCACAAGGCCGTGTTCTCGCTGCTGGCCTGGATCACCTTCGCAGTGCTGCTGCTGGGCCGCTCGCGCTTTGGCTGGCGCGGCCGCAGCGCCGTGCGCGTGCTGTATGCAGGCACGGCACTGCTGCTGCTGGCCTACGTGGGCTCGCGCTTCGTAATGGAAGTGGTGCTGGGGCGGGCGGCATGAAATACCTGGTCCTGTTCGCTGTGCTGGCCGTGGTCTACGCGGTGTGGCGCGCGCAGCGCCGTGCGTCTGCGCCGCGGCAAGGCAACACCCAGCGCCCGTCCATCGCACCGACACAGGACATGGTGCGCTGCGCCCACTGCGGCGTGCACCTGCCACGTGGCGATGCCGTGCCCGGGGGGGCGCATATGTACTGCAGCGCCGCCCACCGGGACCGTGGGCCCGCCTGAGCCAATGCCCTCCAAGCTGGCAGCCGCCGCCTCTCCCCTGCCCTTTCATCGCCTGTGGAATGCCTTCCTCACAGCGCGCGTGATGGTGGCGCTGGCGCTGCTGCTGCTGCAGTTGCTGGGCATTGCACTCAACCAGGCCGGCGAACCGCTGCTGTTCAGCATCTGCCTGGGCTACCTGGTGGCCACGGTGGCGCTGCGGGTGTGGGGGCACGGCGCGGTGCCCGACCCGCGCCCCGGCATCCAGTGGTTGCCGTCCATCGGGCTGGATCTGTTGCTGGTCAGCGTGCTGCAGGCGCTGCAGCAGTCGGGCGGCTTGAATTTCACGCCGTTGTTCGGGCTTCCGGTCCTGATGGCAGGCGTGCTGGGATCCTTGACTCTGGCTCTGGCAACCACGGCCGGCGCCACGCTGCTGCTGCTGGCCTGGGCCTGGTGGCTAGGCACATACGGCGGCGCCGGAGACGGCACGCAGCGCTACCTGCAGGCGGCGTTGACAGGCACCGGCTACTTCATCGTCGCCTATCTGGTGCACCTGCTGGCCGCCAAGCTCACCAGCGAGCAGCAGATGGCCCGGCGCAGCCAGATGGATGCGCGCACCCACCGCGCGGTCAGTGCCCTGGTGATGCAGCACGTGGCCGATGGCGTGCTGGTGCTGGACCTGCATGGCCAGGTCCGCCTGGCCAACCCTGCGGCGTTGCTGATGCTCGGCCACAAGATCTCCGGAGATTCCTCCCTGACGCTCACCCACACGGCGGCCTTCAAACCCCTCATGGATCTGGCGTGCGCCACTTTCCAGATGGAGCGTCCCCAGCATGCCGATGTCAACGTCCTGCACGATGGCCAGATCCCCATGGCCCTGCGCGTGCGCGCATGGCTCACCCACACGCAGGACGCCCCGGACGACTCTTCGGGGGAGCCGCTGTGCGTGATGTTCCTGCACGACCTGCGCGAAATGGAAGCGCGCCTGCGCACGGAGAAGCTGGCCGCCATGGGGCGCATGTCGGCCGCCGTGGCACATGAGATCCGCAACCCGCTGGCAGCGATCGTGCAGGCCAACGAACTGCTGGACGAAGACCTGGACGACCCCACACAGAAGCGCCTGACACACATGGTGCGCCAAAACGCCGACCGGCTGGTGCGCATCACGGAGGACGTACTGGACATTGCGCGCGTGCAGCACCAGATCAACCAGGCCAGCTCCTCCACCGTGGCACTGGATGCCACGGTGCAGCAGGTGTGGAACGACTGGACGGCGCAGGACCCCGCACGCCGCCAGGGCCAATTGGTACTGGACGCGGGCGCGGCGCAGGTGGAGTTCGACGCCGAGCACCTGCGGCGTGTGCTGGTGAACCTGCTGGACAACGCATTGCGCTACAAGGGGCCCGAACCCGATTCGCTGTGCCTCGCGACGCGCGCCACCCCCGGCGGGAAGGCCGGCGTGCAGGTGTGGAGCGATGGCGCACCGCTGGACAAATCGGTGGAGCGGCATCTGTTCGAGCCTTTCTTCTCATCCGAAAGCCGCTCCAGCGGGCTGGGCTTGTACATCTGCCGCGAGCTGTGCCAGCGCCACGGGGCGGCCATCGGTCACCAGCGCACCACTCGCAGCCTGGCGCGCGGCGAGGTGGCGGGAAACGCCTTCACTGTGACCTTTCGCAGCCTTTCGCGCCCTACGGACAGCGCATCACTGTTTGACACAATCGTGGTCTGACACGGCCCACAGACCATGAATGCATCCACCGCCTCCATTCTTGTCGTCGATGACGAACCCGATCTGCGCACCCTCTATGAGCTGACCCTGCTGCGCGAAGGCTACCGCGTGGAGACCGCCGCCAGCGTGGACGACGCGCGCCAACAGCTGCAGACGCAGAAGTTCGACGTCGTGATCACCGACATGCGGCTGCCCGACGGCTTCGGCATGGACTTGCTGCACGACCTGCGCAGCCAGCAGCGGCGTGAACGCTGCGTGGTCATGACGGCCTATGGATCGGCCGAGAACGCGGTGGAGGCGCTGCGCGCGGGCGCGTTCGACTACCTGACCAAGCCCGTGGACCTGAAGCAATTCCGTGCCGTGGTGGCTTCGGCGGTGCAGGGTATTGGCGCCGTACTGGCGGCGCCCAAAGCCACCCGCCCCGGCGCACGCAACGTCACGCAGTGGCCGGACATGCAAGATCCTGTGCTGGATCGCCTGATCGGCGACTCCGAAGCCATGCGCAATGTGAAGCAGCGCATCGCCAAGGTGGCGCGCAGCATGGCCCCCGTGCTGGTGCGTGGCGAGTCAGGCACGGGCAAGGAACTGGTGGCCCGCGCGCTGCACGCCAGCAGCCAGCGCTCCGAAGGCCCGCTGATCGCCGTCAACTGCGGCGCGATTCCCGAGAACCTGCTGGAGGCAGAGTTCTTTGGCGCGCGCAAGGGTTCCTACACCGGCTCTACGCACGACCGGGAGGGCTACTTCCAGGCAGCCCGTGGAGGCACGCTGTTCCTTGACGAAATTGGCGACCTGCCGCTGCCCATGCAATCCAAACTGCTGCGTGCGATCCAGGAGCGCACGGTACGGCCCCTGGGCTCCACGCAGGAAGAAGCCGTGGACGTGCGCATCGTCAGCGCCACGCACCGAGACCTGGCCGCCGACGTGCAGGCGGGGCGCTTCCGCCAGGATCTGTATTACCGGCTGAATGTCATCGAACTGTTGATCCCACCGTTGCGCGAGCGGCGAGAGGACCTGCCCGCGCTGTGCGAGGCCTTGCTGGCCCGTATCGAGCAAGAATCGGGGGTGGCCGTTCCCCACCTGACAGAGGAAGCGCTGCAGTGCATTGCACAGCACCCGCTCACCGGCAATGTGCGCGAGCTGGAAAACCTGCTGCACCGCGCGGTAGCCCTCAGCGATGGCCATGAGCTGCACGTTGAAGGCGCGCCAGCCCCCACCGTGGAGGCACCGCCACCCCTACCGCAGCCCGTACCGTCCGCACCAGCCATCGCGCAGCCCGCTGAGCCGCACGCGCCCCCTCGTTGGTCCGGCATCAGCGAAGGCATGCCCCTGCCCAACGATCTGCAAGCCTGGCTCGACCAGCAGGAACGGGAAATACTCGTGCGCGCCCTGCGCGAGGCGGGTTTCAACCGCACGGCCACCGCAGCCCGCCTGGGCATCAGCCTGCGCCAAATCCGTTACCGGATTGCCCGGCTGCACATCGAGGTACCGCAAGACGGCGACAGCCATGGCGACGCGCAGCCCTGAGCCTGCGACCCGGCGGCCTGCCTGGCATGGCGGCTGGTACGCGAATGCGAGACGCATGGACTCGCCCAACCACGGGCCACGCCCCCCGCAGGCCAGCGTGGACCTCATCGTGGTGCATTCCATCAGCCTTCCCCCCGGAGAGTTCGGCGGGGGTCATGTGCACCGGCTTTTCATGAACCGGCTGAACTGGGACGCCCATCCTTATTTCCAGCAGATTCGCGGCCTGGAAGTGTCGACGCATTTCTTCATCACGCGCGCAGGTGTGCTGTGGCAGTTCGTGGACGTGGGCCGACGCGCCTGGCACGCGGGCCGTTCCCACTACCGGGGGCGCGATGCCTGCAACGACGACTCGATCGGCGTTGAGCTCGAGGGGCTGGAAGGTGGGAGCTTCGAGCAGGCGCAGTACGCCACCCTTGTGACCCTTTGCAAGGCGCTGCGGCAGCGCTACCCCGTGCGCTACATCGCGGGACATGAGCACATCGCCCCTGAACGCAAACACGACCCAGGCCCTGGGTTTGACTGGCGTGTACTTCATGGAGCCTTCGCCGGCGCGGGTGTTCTTTTTCCGCCAGGGTGTTGATCCCCCAGGCACCCGGACGCATTGCCGCACTTTGCGCCTTCGCCTCGCCTTCACTGCTCAGGATGAAGTTGCACGCGCGTTTGCGCGCAAGATCGGCCAGCATGCCGCACCATGGCTCAAGCCGTCGGATGCGGGCCTGATCCTACGGGGGTTGCGACGGCAGTAGAAGGCCCGGGCGTTCAATCACGACGAAACGATCTTGCCAGCCTCTTACGGGGATACACTACCCCTAGTGTCTTGAACCATCAACACACACTAGATATAGTGTGCGGCGACAGTCTACGCCGCCGTTTCGCCGGCCGAAGGTGACTGCCCGTCCGCCTGGCCATTTCTCCGAACACCTCCGAGGACCTCCATGCACGCTGCGCCCCTATCCGTTCCTGTTGACACCCCATCGCCTGCACGGGCCACCCCGTCGGCCACGCCGACCGGGGCCCATCCACTGATGCACTACCAGATCATCCGCCGCAACGGCGCCGTGGTGCCCTTCGAGCCGCAAAAAATCGCCGTGGCGATGATGAAAGCATTCCTGGCCGTTCACGGGGCACAGGGAGCAGCCTCGGCGAGCGTGCGCGAAGTGGTCGATCAGCTGACCCAGGCAGTCGTGCGCGCGCTGATGCGCTCGCGCCCCGCAGGAGGAACGTTCCACATTGAGGACGTGCAGGACCAGGTGGAGCTGGGCTTGATGCGAGGCAGCCATCATGAGGTGGCACGCGCCTACGTGCTCTACCGCGAGCGCCGCGCGCAAGAACGCGCACAGAAGAAGGAACAACTGCTACCCCAGATGCCGGCCCTGTATGTACAGGACCAAGGTCAGCGCGTGGAGCTTGACATTCTGCGCCTGCAGAGCCTGGTAGAAGCCGCATGCACGGGCCTGGGATCGGACGTCCAGGCCGCGCCCATCATCGCGGAGACCATGCGCAACCTGTACGACGGCGTACCCATGGACGAGGTGTACAAGGCATCCATCCTCGCGGCGCGCACCCTGATCGAGAAAGATCCCGGCTACACCTACGCGACGGCACGACTGTTGCTGCACACCATCGTGCGCGAGGTGTTAGGCCGCGACGTGAATCCCGCCGACATGGCCCTGGCCTACGCCGAAAATTTTCCACAGTTCATCCGCCAGGGCGTGGACAACGAGTTGCTCGACCCGCGCCTGATGGAATTCGACCTGCAGCGCCTGGGAAGCGCACTGAAGGCCGAGCGCGACCTGCAGTTCGACTATCTTGGCCTACAGACGCTGTACGACCGCTACTTCCTGCATGTGCGCAAAACGCGCATCGAGCTGCCTCAGACCTTTTTCATGCGCGTGGCCATGGGCCTGGCGCTGCGCGAGGACGACCGCAACGCCCGCGCCATCGAGTTCTACGAACTGCTCAGCTCCTTCGATTTCATGAGCAGCACGCCCACGCTGTTCAACAGCGGCACATTGCGCTCGCAGCTGTCCAGCTGCTACCTGACGACGGTGCCCGACGAGCTGGAGGGCATCTACGAATCCATCAAGGAAAACGCCCTGCTGTCCAAGTTCGCGGGCGGCCTGGGTAACGACTGGACACGCGTACGCGCCCTCGGTGCACGCATCAAGGGCACGAACGGCGAGTCGCAAGGCGTGGTGCCGTTCCTCAAGGTGGTCAACGACACGGCCGTGGCCGTGAACCAGGGCGGCAAGCGCAAGGGTGCCGTCTGCACCTACCTGGAAAGCTGGCACCTGGACATCGAAGAATTCCTGGAGCTGCGCAAGAACACTGGCGACGACCGGCGACGGACCCACGACATGAACACGGCCAACTGGATTCCCGACCTGTTCATGAAACGCGTAATGGAAAAGGGCCTGTGGACACTGTTTTCCCCCTCGGATGTCCCTGACCTGCACGACCTGTACGGACAGGCCTTCGAGAAAGCCTACATCGCCTACGAGGCCAAGGCCGAGAGCGGCGAGCTGCCCCTGTTCAAACGCGTACCGGCCGTCGACCTCTGGCGCAAGATGCTGTCCATGCTGTTCGAGACCGGCCATCCCTGGATCACCTTCAAGGACCCGTGCAACATCCGCTCTCCCCAGCAGCATGTAGGCGTAGTGCACAGTTCCAATCTCTGTACCGAGATCACGCTCAACACCAGCGATGCAGAGACGGCCGTGTGCAACCTGGGATCGGTGAACCTCGCGCGCCATCTCAAGGACGGAGGCGTCGACCACGACAAGCTGCGCAAAACCGTGAGCACGGCCATGCGCATGCTGGACAACGTGATTGACATCAACTACTACGCCGTACAGAAGGCCAAGGACTCCAACCTGCGCCACCGCCCCGTCGGCCTGGGCCTGATGGGGTTCCAGGACGCGCTGTATGAACTGCGCATCCCCTACGCAAGCGACGCCGCAGTGGAGTTTGCCGATACCTCCATGGAGGCTCTCTGCTATTACGCCTACTGGGCCTCAACCGATCTCGCCCAAGAACGAGGCCAATACTCCAGTTACCAGGGTTCTCTGTGGTCCCAGGGCATCCTGCCGCTGGATTCACTGCAGTTGCTGGAGCAGGAACGTGGCGGGTACGTGGAGGTGGACCGTACGACCCGTCTGGACTGGGACATGCTGCGCGCCAAGATCGCGCAAGACGGCATGCGCAACTCCAACTGCATCGCCATTGCGCCCACGGCCACCATCTCTAACATCGTTGGCGTGGACGCCTCCATCGAGCCCTCCTTCGGCAATCTCTCCGTCAAATCCAACCTGTCGGGAGAGTTCACGGTCATCAACCAGTACCTGGTACGCGACCTGAAGCAGCTGGGCCTGTGGGACGACGTGATGCTCATGGACCTCAAGCACTTCAAGGGGTCGCTGCACGCGATCGACCGCGTTCCCCTCACCGTCAAGGCACTGTATGCCACGGCCTTTGAAGTCGCTCCCACCTGGCTCGTCGAAGCGGCGGCGCGTCGACAGAAATGGATCGACCAGGCGCAGAGCCTGAACATCTACATGGCCGGCGCCTCAGGCAAGAAGCTCGACGAGACATACAAGCTTGCGTGGATACGCGGTCTGAAGACCACTTACTACCTGCGCACGCAGAGCGCGACGCATGTGGAGATGAGCACCGTGAACACACGCCAGCTCAATGCCGTCGCGTCCGGCGCAAGCGACACGGGGGAGGGAACGATGGCACCAAGCTCGGCACTGAACGCTGCCGTGGCCGCAGCGCAGGCGCAGGCTGCTGCCATCCCTGCGACCGACGTGAAGTTCTGCGCCATTGACGACCCCGGCTGCGAAGCCTGCCAGTGATGCCGTGCGCATGCGGGCGCAGCGCGACACTCCGTCGCCTCGTTCGCATGTGTCGTGAAGCAACAGATCACGCCTGGCAACGCTTCGGTGCTTTTCATTTTGAAGCACTGCTTCCATAATCCGACCACTGGAAAACCTATGCTCACCTGGGACGACGAAGTCAAGCCCTCATCGCAAAAACTCTTGGACGGCAGTCACTCCAACGACCGCCCTGTGGAGCCTCCGCCAAACGGTTTCCAAGCACCCGTGTTGCAGTCCGTCGCCAGCACTTCGACGCGCACTGCCCCTACTACGTCTGCAGCACCCCAACACCGCCGCGTGTCTGCGGTCGACAAACGCATCATCAATGGCCAGACCGACGTCAACCAGCTGGTGCCGTTCAAGTACAAGTGGGCGTGGGAGAAATACCTCGCCACCTGCGCCAACCACTGGATGCCGCAGGAAGTGAACATGACGCGGGACATCGCACTCTGGAAGGACCCGAACGGCCTGACCGAGGACGAACGGCGCATCGTCAAGCGCAACCTGGGCTTCTTCGTCACGGCCGACTCGCTGGCCGCCAACAACATCGTGCTGGGCACCTACCGCCACATCACGGCGCCGGAATGCCGGCAGTTCCTGTTGCGCCAGGCGTTCGAGGAAGCCATCCACACCCATGCGTACCAGTACATCGTGGAGTCACTGGGCTTGGACGAAGGCGAAATTTTCAATGCCTACAACGAGGTCCAGTCCATCCGCGACAAGGACGAGTTCCTGATCCCCTTCATCGAAGCGATCATGGATCCGCGCTTCACGACCGGCACACCCGAGAGCGACCAGACACTACTCAAGTCGCTGATCGTTTTTGCCTGCCTGATGGAAGGTCTGTTCTTCTACGTGGGTTTCACGCAAATCCTGGCACTCGGCCGCCAGAACAAGATGACCGGCGCTGCCGAGCAGTACCAGTACATCCTGCGCGACGAGTCCATGCACTGCAACTTCGGCATCGACCTGATCAACCAGCTCAAGCTCGAAAACCCGCATCTGTGGACGGCCGAGTTCAAGGACGAGATCAAGGCCCTGTTCATCAAGGCAGTGGAACTGGAATACCGTTATGCCGAAGACACCATGCCGCGTGGCGTGCTGGGTATGAACGCCTCCATGTTCAAGGGCTACCTGCGCTACATCGCGAACCGCCGCGCCACACAGATCGGGCTGGAAGCGCTCTTTCCGAATGAAGAGAATCCATTCCCCTGGATGAGCGAGATGATTGATCTGAAGAAGGAACGCAACTTCTTCGAGACGCGCGTCATCGAGTACCAGTCGGGCGGCGCCTTGTCCTGGGACTGACATCTTCGTAGACCAGGCCATGATTTTTCAACCACGCTCCGCGCACACAGCACCGTTCGGCGCTGCGGCCTTGGGGCGTTTCCGCATTCGTGGTGACGCATATTCAGTCGTCGCCATGGATCGCTCCACGCCCAATGCAGGCGTGGGGTGCTCTTTGCAAATCGACCCAAGGAGAAAATGATGGCAACTGCGAAGAAACCCGCTGCAAAGAAAGCAGCTCCCGCTAAGAAGACGGCTCCAGCCAAGAAGGCTGCAGCGCCCGCCAAAAAGGCCGTAGCAGCCAAGAAGGCAGCGCCGGTAAAGAAGGCAGCCGCTCCTGCCAAAAACGCCGTAGCAGCCAAGAAGGCAGCCGCTCCTGCCAAAAAGGCCGTAGCAGCCAAGAAGGCAGCACCCGCCAAGAAGGCAGCCGCTCCTGCCAAAAAGGCCGTAGCAGCCAAGAAGGCAGCACCCGCCAAGAAGGCAGCCGCTCCTGCCAAAAAGGCCGTAGCAGCCAAGAAGGCAGCACCCGCCAAGAAGGCAGCCGCTCCTGCCAAAAAGGCCGTAGCAGCCAAGAAGGCAGCGCCCGCCAAGAAGGCAGCCGCGCCCGCCAAAAAGGCCGTAGCAGCCAAGAAGGCAGCGCCCGCCAAGAAGGCAGCCGCGCCCGCCAAAAAGGCCGTAGCAGCCAAGAAGGCAGCGCCCGCCAAGAAGGCAGCCGCGCCCGCCAAAAAGGCCGTAGCAGCCAAGAAGGCAGCGCCCGCCAAGAAGGCAGCCGCGCCCGCGAAGAAGGCTAAGGCTCCTGCCGCAGCGCCTGCTCCTGTCGCGCAAACAACGCTGAACCCGCAAGCCGCATGGCCCTTCCCTACGGGTGGCAAGCCATAAGGCTACGGGACAGTCCAGCCTACGACCCGGTGCTTGCACCGGGTTTTTTTATGGCGAATCCGCAGTCAGAAACGCTTCTTCAATCCCAGCCACTCGCTCAGTCGGGTTGGAAGTCCAGTTGGTAATTCTGCGGACCACGTTGTGCGATCTTGAGGGCGCCCAGCCGGTTGCCCAACTGAGCGCAACGTGCCAGGGTCCACCCCTTCTCCAGGCCGTAGAGCAAACCGCCACGCCAGGCATCCCCGCAGCCCGTGGGGTCTACCACCTGCGCCGGTTGAACAGGGGGAACATGCGTCCTGACACCCTGTTCCCAAATTTCACATCCCTGTGCTCCCAGTGTGACGATCAGGCCGCGGACCCGATGCGAGATCTCTGCCAGGCTCCAGCCCGTACGGTCGCACAACATCTTGCCTTCGTAGTCATTGACGGCGATCCAGCTCGCCTGCTCGATGAATCGACGCAGGTCTGCGCCATCGAACATGGGCAATCCCTGTCCCGGATCGAACACGAACGGAATGCCTGCCTCGACGAATTGCACCGCGTGCTGCAGCATGGCCTCACGGCCGTCCGGCGCGATGATGCCCACGTGCGCACCCGCGTCGGTTGGGATGCGGTGCAGGTGGGCCTGCATCATGGCACCGGGGTGGAACGCCGTGATCTGGTTGTTGTCCCGATCGGTCATGATCATCGCCTGGGCGGTGTACGTATCCTCCACGCGGCCGACAAAGCGGGTGTCGACGCCGAGTTGCTGCAGTCGCGCCAAGTATTCGCCGCCATCAGCGCCCAGCATGGCCATGGGCAGCGGGTTGCCTCCCAACAGCTTGAGGCTGTATGCGATATTGCCAGCGCATCCACCAAAATCGCGGCGCAATGTGGGAACGAGAAACGACACATTCAGGATATGCAGTTGCTCGGGCAATATTTGCTCTGCAAAACGCCCATCGAACGTCATGATGGTGTCGAAGGCCAGGGAACCGCAAATCAGCGCAGCCATAGGGTCAAAGCTCAAGAGTAAAAAATCAGGGATAGAAGGCCACCAGCCGATAGCCGGCCACCTGCGCAGCGCCCTGGATCACCTGCAACGGCAGTGCACCGCTCCACACGAAACCTGGTGCCAATTCCAGGGGGGCCCCCAGTTCGTCACGCAGCAATACGCGCCGCACAATGGGTTGGTCTTGCGCATCCGTCAGCGTGAGTTCCAGCGCCGGCATCGCAACGGCCTGGGTCGACGTATTCTTCACGCTCATCTGCAACTGGTACCCGGACGGATCGTGGCGCGCCTTCAGAAACGATGAGCTGTCGATGACCACTGCCGTGATGTGCCGTGGAGGTTGCAGCACGCACTGCAAGCGCCCGCACAGTCGTTCCATCCAGGCGCGGGCCACGGGATGACGCGATGCGATGTCGTCCCTTTCCTGGATGGCTATTTGGAGAAGCAAGGCCACCACCAACGTCAAGCCGACCAAGAACAGGCCCACACGCACGGAGGGCCTGCGCCAGAACGCGTTGCGGCGCGCAGCCTTCACGAAGCCAGGTTCAATGACGGGGTCCGTGCGGTCGTCGGCGTGCCCTTCTTCCCGCGCCAGCGATGGCGCGCCTGCATCCTCCGATGGCGCCAGGGACTCCAGCGGTTCAGCCGGACTGGGCGCCATCTCTGGTGATTCGATGGTCTCCTGCGCGGCCCTCCCCGTAGCGGACGTGCCCCCCTCCTCTGTGGGCATCGGTGAAACCAGAACGGCAGGGGCTTCCGCGGATTCGTGGCTGCTGGGTTCCTCCGATTCCGCATCGTCCTCAAGAGGCGCCGCCGGTAACTCGTAACCCTGCGGGAGCGTATGGACTGGCGGGGCGGGAATATCGCGCGCGGCTGGAGAGAGCGGCGCCGCATCGGCATCCACCGGGGGCGTGGCCATTGCTTTCGACGTCTTTGCAGGCGCTGCGCCCTCCGGATTCGCCAGCAGAAAGGCAGGGACCGGGGGCGGTGGGGGAACCCATGGTGGAGGTTCGCTTTCCGTACGCAGGCCTTCATCCACCGCGGGAACCACTTCCTGCGGTGCACACGCGGCCGCTGCAGACATCACCGGGTCCGGCGCAAGCGATGTTGGAGCCTCCACATGCCGCGCACTGCCCCAGACCTGAATGCCTTCCGAGGCTTTACCGACGGGCTGTGGCGGAGGCTTGAGCGCATCCAGAAGCAGGTCGGAAAGCAACGGCTCCGCCTCCTGCACCTTCAAGTGCTGCGATGCATCGAACACTTCCTTGCAGTGCCCGCATCGCACCCAGCCTTCCGATATCCGCAGCTGATCGGCAACCACCCGAAAGGTGGTGGAGCAGTGGGGGCAGCGGGTGATCTGGCTCATCGGCTGTGGATTGTAGGGGCCCCTCTACGGCCCCGCGCAGCCCGCGCGGTTAGCGACGCGCGGTCATCAGGATCCAGCCATCCTCACGGTCCGACACCTGCAGCTGCAGCCACGGCGCATAGGCCTCCTGCAGCTCCTCCGCCTGCCGCTCCAGGATGCCGGCCAGCACAAGGTGCCCGCCCTGCGCAACATGGCCGCTGAGCAAGGGCGCCAGCACCTTCAGCGGCGTCGCCAGAATATTCGCCAACACGGTCTGGTATTGCCCTTGCGCCCGCTCGGGCAGACCCGCGTTCACCTGCACGCCGTTGGCTTGCGCATTTTGTCGCGTGGATTCCACGGCTGCCGTGTCAATGTCCACCGCGTCGATCTCTGTGGCGCCAAATTTCGCGGCGCCGATCGCCAGGATGCCGGAGCCGCAGCCATAGTCGAGCACGCGCCCCAGCGCCTGCCCGGCCGCGTCGCCATGTTTGGCAATCCAGCGCAGGCACATGCGCGTGGTTGGGTGGGTTCCCGTGCCAAAGGCCAGCCCTGGATCCAGGCGGATGCTACGGCGCGCAGCCGCGGGCATCTCGTGCCACGTCGGCACGATCCAGAAATCGGGCGTGATGTCCACCGGCGCGAACTGGGATTGCGTGAGCCGGACCCAGTCCTGCTCCTGCACCACACTCACCCCCTGCACGATGCAGCCCTCGAAGAAATCCTGGGCCTGCAACAGTTGCCGCGCCTCCTCGGCCGCCTCTTGCGTAGGAAACAGGGCAGTGATGCGGCTACGCTGCCAACCCTCACGCGGGGCCGGCATGCCAGGTTCTCCAAAAAGCGCCTGCTCGGCATCGGTGTGCGCGTCGGCATCTTCCACGGACACGCTCAAGGCTTCCAGCGCATCGAGCGCGTCGCTCACGGTCTCCACCCGTTCCTCGGGACACAACAGGTTCAGCTCGAACATGGGATCAACCTCCTTGCACGCGATCCATGAAAAAAGCTGGCATCCGTTTCCGGATGCCAGCGGGCAGGTCAGAAGTGCTGACGATCAGCGCTGGCGCTGCGACAGCCACTCCTCCAAGTAGTGGATGTTGGTGCCGCCCGCTACGAACTTGGCGTCCACCATGAGTTCGCGGTGCAGCGCCACGTTGGTATTGATGCCTTCGATCACCGTTTCCGACAGTGCCGTGCGCATGCGCGCCAGGGCTTGCTCGCGCGTATCGCCGTGCACGATGATCTTGCCGATCATGGAGTCGTAATTCGGCGGCACGTAGTAGTTCGTATAGGCGTGCGAGTCCACGCGCACGCCCGGGCCGCCAGGCGCGTGCCACATCGTGATGCGCCCCGGCGACGGGATGAACTTGTAGGGGTCCTCGGCGTTCACCCGGCATTCGATCGCATGGCCATGGATCTGAACCTGGCGCTGAGTGAACGGCAGTTTTTCGCCCGCAGCCACCATGATTTGCGTGCGCACGATGTCCACGCCCGTGATCCACTCGGTCACCGGGTGCTCCACCTGCACGCGGGTGTTCATCTCGATGAAGTAGAACTCGCCGTTCTCGTACAGGAACTCGAACGTACCCGCACCGCGGTAGCCGATCTTCTTGCAGGCAGCCACGCAGCGTTCGCCAATCTTCTCGATCAGCTTGCGCGGAATACCCGGTGCCGGCGCTTCCTCGATCACCTTCTGGTGGCGACGCTGCATGGAGCAGTCGCGCTCGCCCAAGTACACGGCATTGCGGTACTTGTCGGCCAGTATCTGGATCTCTATATGGCGCGGGTTCTGGAGGAATTTCTCCATGTACACGGCCGGGTTGCCAAAGGCGGCCTGCGCCTCGGCCTTGGTCATCTGCACCGCATTAACCAGCGCCGCCTCGGTGTGCACCACCCGCATGCCACGGCCGCCACCACCGCCAGCGGCCTTGATGATGACCGGGTAACCGATGCTCTTGGCAATGCGGCGGATCTGCACCGGATCATCCGGCAACTCGCCATCGGAGCCCGGCACGCAGGGTACGCCCGCGCGGATCATGGCCTGCTTGGCCGACACCTTGTCACCCATCATGCGGATGGAGTCGGGCGTCGGGCCGATGAACTGGAACCCGCTCTTTTCGACCCGTTCGGCGAAATCGGCATTTTCCGACAGGAAGCCATACCCCGGGTGAATGGCCTCGGCGTCCGTCACCTCGGCCGCCGAAATGATGGCAGGCATGTTGAGGTAGGACAGCGGCGAGGGCGCGGGGCCGATGCACACAGCCTCCTCCGCCAGCTTGACATATTTGGCGTCGCGGTCGGCCTCGGAATAGACCATCACGGCCTTCACGCCCAGTTCGTGGCAGGCACGCTGGATTCGCAGGGCAATCTCGCCGCGATTGGCGACCAAAATCTTCTTAAACATGGTTGGCCTCGCGGCTCAAGGCCGCATGCAGACAAAAACCCGCGCCAGCGCCTGGTGCTGCCAGGCACGCGCAACGAGCGCATGCGGCGGGGGCTGAAGCGCTCATGCGCGGCTTACTCGATGACGAACAGCGGCTGCCCGTATTCCACCGCCTGCCCGTTCTCACCCAGGATGCGGGTCACCGTGCCGGACTTGTCGGCCTCGATCTCGTTCAGGATCTTCATGGCTTCGACGATGCACACCGTGTCACCTTCCTTGACCTTGCTGCCCACCTCGACAAACGGCTTCGCGCCCGGGCTGGACGCGCGATAGAACGTACCCACCATGGGCGACTTGACGATATGGCCAGAAGGGGCCGCCGCCGCGGGGGCAGGCAATTCAGCGACGGGCGCGGTGGGCGCGGTGGGCGCGGCCGCTACGGGCGCGGCGGCCATGGGTGTTTGGACGGGAGCGGCGACGAACTGCTGCACCACGGCCCCGCCGCTCTTCACGATGCGGACCTTGCCCTCGGCTTCGGTGATCTCGAGTTCAGAAACATTCGACTCGGAGACCAGATCGATGAGGGTCTTGAGTTTTCGCAAATCCATGGGGGCTCCAACGGCTAGAAACGGAATGGGGAGCGAATTTACCCTAATTTCGGACTATTTCACCGAAACGACCCCAATTGCCACCATCTCCATTGAGGAAACACAGGCGCTCACCACGTTGTGGACCAGCCTTGGAGATCCTGCGCCGTTAGTTGGCCCATTTTACGCTTCAAAATGCTGCCATTTGCGCCAAACAGTACGGTAAAGGGCAGCCCGCCCTTTTCGTTGCCCAGCCCGCGTGCCAGGTCGGTGCCGCCCAGCCCCCCCAAGGCGATTGGGAAATCGAGAGGCATGCGCTCTAGAAATTTGCGCACGTTGGAAGGCTGATCGATCGCCAAGCCCACAACCTGCCACCCTTTGGCGCGGTGTTCCCCATAAAAGGCATTGAGCAGCGGCAGTTCTTCCACGCACGGGGGGCACCAGGTGGCCCAAAAATTCAACAGCAGGGGGCGACCCCGCAAGGCGGCCATGGACAGCACTTCGCCCGCCGGGCCTTCAAACTGCGCGTCCCAGACGGCGTCGGACACGCCCTCCTGCACCGGGCCCGGCCGCAGCCGCCAGGCCGCCAGGCCCGCTCCTCCCAGGGCGGCAAGGGCACCGGCCCCCACCAGCAGCCAGCGGCGGCGGCGGAGCGGATGGGCGCTCGGCGCCTTTGCGGAATCGGCAGACGCCGAAGAGGAAAGAGTGGGCTCGTTCATGAAGACAGGGTGGAAGTAGGCATTTCCTGCAGCAACCGGCGCACGGCTTGCAGATCACCCCGGGGCGCGCGCCCCCGGGCGTCGGGGCGCAGCGCGCCACGCAGGTCGTCCAGGTCATAGATCAGCAGATGCACGCCGATCTCTTCGTGCAACGCGGCGGATCGGCTGCTCAGACTCAAAGCATCGACCGGCTCGCCCCGCAAACCCATGACGGTGCGCGGCTCGTAATTCACATGGTGGTCGATGAGGGCAATCTCGGCCGATTTGGGATCGTCGCAGAACAGCGCCAGGTAGATGTCGGACAGCCGTGTGGCCGTGCCGTGCCAGACCGCACCGCCCAGGTAGGGGCGGAAGTCCTGCATGCGTTGCATCCACACCAGTGCCAATTCGCGCAGCGCCCGCAATTCGGAGGGTTGGGTATCGGCGCAAAACAGGCCGATGTACTCCCGCACGGCGTCCTCGACGAGGTCGTTGTCGGGCAGCGGCGTGCGCTGGGGCAGCCCCAGTTCCTTGACCGCGCGGCGCTTGGCCGCCCCCCACTCCAGCCCCTCCTCGACCACCAGGCGGGCTGCGGCATTGGCGATTTCGATGGCAAGGGCGTTTTGCATGGCGGCACGGTCCAGAACGCAGGACGTCCATTGTCGCCCCAATGCCCCGCAATACCGTCGACGCAACCGTGACGGCGCACCCGCCGCAGGGGCAATGCACCATGCATCCGCCATTTGCTCCTTATTCGATAGCTGTTCGCGCTTGATCAACGGGCGTTAGACCCATTTTACTCATAAATCCTGGAGGTTCCACCGAGGTCCATAGAATCGGGAGCCATGCATATACACATCCTGGGCATCTGCGGCACGTTCATGGGCGGCCTGGCCGCGCTGGCGCGCGAGGCGGGCCACCGTGTCACCGGCTGCGACGCCGGCGTCTACCCTCCCATGAGCGACCAGTTGCGCGCCTTGGGAATAGAGTTGATCGAAGGCTATGGCGCCGACCAGCTCGCGCTGAAGCCTGACATGTTCGTGGTGGGCAACGTGGTCAGCCGCGCGCGGCTGGCGGACGGCACGCCGAAGTTTCCGCTGATGGAGGCCATCCTCGACGCGGGCGCGCCCTATACCAGCGGGCCGCAATGGCTGGCCGAGCATGTGCTACAGGGCCGCCATGTGCTGGCCGTCGCCGGCACGCACGGCAAGACGACCACCACGTCCATGCTGGCCTGGATTCTGGAATGCGCGGGCCTGGCGCCCGGCTTCCTGGTGGGCGGTGTGCCGATGAACTTCGGCGTATCCGCGCGTCTGGGCGCACCCGTACGGCCCCTGGCCGGGCCAGGACCGCTCGCCACGGCGCCGCTGTTCGTGATCGAGGCCGATGAATATGACACCGCGTTCTTCGACAAGCGCAGCAAATTCGTGCACTACCGCCCCCGCACCGCCGTGCTGAACAACCTGGAGTTCGATCACGCCGACATCTTTGACGACCTGGGCCAGATCGAACGGCAGTTCCACCACTTGGTGCGCACGGTGCCGCCCTCGGGCCGCGTGGTGGTCAACGGGCTGGAGGAGAGCCTGGCACGCGTACTGCACGCCGGCTGCTGGAGCGGCGTGGCCAACTTTGGCACCGCGGTGAGCGACTTTGGCGCGCAAGGCGAGCCGCACGATTTCGAGGTGCTGCAGCGGGGCCGCACAGTGGCACGCGTGCAGTGGTCGCTGACGGGCGTGCACAACCAGCTCAATGCCCTGGCTGCCATCGCGGCCGCCGAGCATGTGGGCGTGACGCCGGCCCAGGCGGCCGAGGCGCTGGCGCGCTTCGAGAACGTCAAGCGCCGCATGGAGCTGCGCGGCATGGTGCGGGGCATCGCTGTCTATGACGACTTTGCGCACCATCCCACGGCGCTGCGCACCACGCTGGACGGACTGCGCCGGCGCGTGGGCCCCAAGGGCGAAGGCCGCGGGCGCATCCTGGCGGTGTTCGAGCCGCGCAGCAACACCATGAAGCTGGGCACCATGAAGGCGCAGTTGCCCTGGGCGCTGGAGCCGGCCGACCTGGCCTTCTGCCATACCGCCGGCCTGGACTGGGACGCCGCTGCGGCGCTGGCCCCCATGGGTGCGCGCGCGCAGACGGCGGCCGACCTGCCCACGCTGGTGGGCCAGATCCGCGCGGCGGTGCAGCCGGGCGACCACATCGTCTGCATGAGCAACGGCAGCTTTGGCGGAGTGCACGCCCAACTGCTCGCAGAACTATCAAAACAATAGCTTCTAGCGCTTGATTAATAAGCGCTAGCAGCCTTTTTGGCTTGAGACTTAGAAGCTGACAGCCATGCCCGGCACGTCCACGCGCACGACGGGCCTGGCAAGCGCAGCGACGGTGGCGCGGGCAAACTGGCCGGACCATGCAGGATCGGCCAGCAGCGTCGCCCCCGCGGCGCGGGCCACGGTCAGCACCTTGTCGGCCAGCAGCACCTTGCCGCTGGCGCGCAGCGGCTCGCATTCCAGGCGTAGAAATTCATCGTCCAGCCAGCGGCGCGCGTCCTCGTGCGACAGGGGCTGTCCCCCCTGCGCGTCCAGACGGAATTCCTGATCGGGGCTCAGGGTGACCAATACTTCGCTGTGCATGAGCTGTCTCGCCTCTTGATGGAATAGTGTTGACGGGTGAACGGGACGGCGCGGCCGCGCCATTCCCGTGCCGCGAGCTTACACCGCGCCCGCTTCAGCGCGCGCGCCGCGCTTGCACGGCGGCCGCCAGCTCGGCCAGGCAGGCAACGGAGTCGTCCCAGCCCAGGCAGGCATCGGTGATGCTCTTGCCGTATTCCAGCGCCGTGGCATCGTCCTTGCCCGGCGTGAACTTCTGCGCTCCGGGCTGCAGGTGGCTTTCCACCATCACGCCGAACACGCTGCGCGAGCCGCCTGCGATCTGCGCGGCGATGTCGCGCGCCACATCGCGCTGCTTCTCGTGCTGCTTGCTGCTATTGGCATGGCTGCAGTCCACCATCAGCGACGCCGGCAGGCCGGCGGCCTCCAGGTCCTTGCAGGCCGCGGCAACGCTGGCGGCGTCGTAGTTGGGCGCCTTGCCGCCGCGCAGGATCACGTGGCAATCCTTGTTACCCGCGGTATGCACGATGGCCACCTGGCCGTTCTTGTGCACCGACAGGAAGTGGTGGCCGCGGCTGGCGGACTGGATGGCATCGGTGGCGATGCGGATGTTGCCGTCGGTGCCGTTCTTGAAGCCGATGGGGGCCGAAATGCCGGAGGCCAGTTCGCGGTGTACCTGGCTTTCGGTGGTGCGCGCGCCGATGGCGCCCCAGCTGATCAGGTCGCCGATGTACTGGGGCGAGATCACGTCCAGGAACTCGCTGCCCGCCGGCACGCCCAGGCGGTTGATGTCGATGAGCAGCTGGCGCGCGATGCGCAGGCCCTCGTCGATGCGGTAGCTGCCGTCCAGGTAGGGGTCGTTGATCAGGCCCTTCCAGCCCACGGTGGTGCGGGGCTTCTCGAAGTACACGCGCATCACCACTTCCAGCTGGTCCTTGTACTGCTCACGCACGGCCTTGAGCTTGCGCGCATAGTCCACCGCGGCGTGCGGGTCGTGGATCGAACAGGGGCCGATGATGACGAGCAGCCGGTCGTCCTCGCCGCTCATGATGCGTTGGATGCTGCGGCGTGTGTTGGCAATCAGCGACTCCACCTCCGACCCGCGGATCGGGAAGAAGCGAATCAGGTGGTCTGGAGGAGGAAGCACGGTGATGTCCTTGATGCGTTGGTCGTCGGTTTCGCTGGTTTTCTCGACGTTGGGATACCAGGCATCGCTGCTGGAGACATGGGCGTTCATGGGTGCTTCCTCTCGGGTGTGTGGGGGGTGAAGATGGAAAACGGAGAACAGATAACAAAAAACCGCCGGGCTTTTCAGCTTCGGCGGTTTCTTAGAGAAGGGGGCTCAGTCTGGGTGCGCGCGTACCTCTCATCCGCCAGGGACAGAGAACCAAAAGTAAAAGTAAAACGCGCTGTGAACTGACATGCGAACCAATGTAGCACGTATTGCGGCACCGCAACATAGGCACCGTGTTGCCGTCGCGCTACAACCGCTTACGGATGCCGTCCCTCGAACCACCACCGGCGCAGGCGCGCCAGCAGTGGCGCACGCGGTGGAAGCTCCGCGACAGGCCGGGTGTCGGGCGCCGATCGCTCCATGCAAGGGTCGCCCTGCATATAGATGTCGAGCACCAGCCGCGCCTCTCCCAGCGTGCGCCACGCCTGCCGCTCGAACGCGCCGAAGCGCTCGGCCTCAGAGGGGCTGCGCTGCTGCAAGGCCTGCTGCCATTGCGCCAGGGCATCGCGCAATTCGCGCAACGCGCGCTGGTAGACACCGAATTCATACAGCGCATGCCAGGCCGACCCCATGCCTGTGAGGTGCAACTGGTGGCGCCTTGCGCAATACGCCAGCGCCTCGGCGCTGCGCCGCACGGCCTCGGGCCCCAGCTGCCCCCGGCGCGCGCGCGTGGCGGCCTCGATATGCTGGGCCAGCTCGCCCAGGCTGTCGCGCAGCGCACGCGCGTCCTCGTCCGCCTCGCCGCCGTGCGGATTACGGTCCGGATCGGTGAAAGTCTGCGGGCGGCTGGAGAGTGGCGTGGGCATGGCACACAACCGGCCGCGGCGCTCAGGCCGTGCCGCCCACCGTCAGGCCATCGATGCGCATGGTGGGCTGGCCCACTCCCACGGGCACGCTCTGGCCTTCCTTGCCGCAGGTGCCCACACCGCTGTCCAGGCGCATGTCGTTGCCGATCATGGTCACCTTCTTGAGCGACTCCGGGCCGCTGCCGACGATGGTCGCGCCCTTCACGGGGTACTGGATCTTGCCGTTTTCCACCCAGTAGGCCTCGCTCGCGGAGAACACGAACTTGCCGCTGGTGATGTCCACCTGTCCGCCGCCAAAGTTGGTGGCGTACAGGCCCTTCTTGATGCTGGCGACGATTTCCTGCGGGTCCTTGTCGCCGCCCAGCATGTAGGTATTGGTCATGCGCGGCATGGGGATGTGGGCATAGCTCTCTCGCCGGCCGTTGCCCGTGGGCTTGACACCCATGAGGCGCGCATTCATCGCGTCCTGGATGTAGCCCTTCAATATGCCGTCCTCGATGAGCACGTTGCGCTGCGTGGCGTGGCCCTCATCGTCCACGTTGAGCGAGCCGCGGCGGTCGGCCAGCGTGCCATCGTCCAGCACGGTGACGCCCTTGGCCGCCACGCGCTGCCCGATGCGGCCGCTGAAGGCACTCGACCCCTTGCGGTTGAAGTCGCCCTCCAGCCCGTGGCCCACGGCCTCGTGCAGCAGCACACCGGGCCAACCGGGGCCCAGCACCACGGTCATCTCGCCCGCGGGCGCGGGGCGCGACTCGAGGTTGACCAACGCAGCATTCACGGCTTCATGGACATACTGCCCGATCTGCTCGTCGGTGAAATAGGCCAGACCGAAGCGCCCGCCCCCGCCGGCCGAGCCCACCTCGCGGCGGCCGTTCTGCTCGGCGATGACGGTGATCGACAGGCGCACCAGCGGGCGCACGTCGGCGGCCATCAGCCCATCGGCACGCGCCACCAGCACCACGTCGTACTCGCTGGCCAGGCCCGCCATGACCTGCACCACGCGCGGGTCCTTGGCGCGGGCGCATTGCTCGGCGCGCTCCAGCAGGCGCACCTTGTCGGTGCTGTCCATCGAGGCGATGGGGTCGATGTGCGGGTACAGCGAACGGCTGTTTGCTATCTTTTTGGAAGCTATTCGCGCGCGTCCCACCTTATCCGCGGCCGAAATAGACCGCACGGTACGGGCCGCGTCGAGCAGCGAGGCCTCGGAAATATCGTCCGAGTAGGCGAAGGCCGTCTTCTCGCCGCTCACCGCGCGCACGCCCACGCCCTGGTCGATGGAGAACGAGCCCGTCTTGACGATGCCCTCCTCCAGGCTCCAGCCTTCGCTGCGCGTGTACTGGAAGTACAGGTCGGCGTCGTCCACGCGGTGCGCGCGGATCTCCGCCAGGGCGCGGGAGAGGTGGGACTCGTCCAGGCCGAAGGGGGTGAGCAGCAGCTCACGGGCCAGGCCCAGGCGTTCGATGGTGGGTTCGCGGGAAATCATCGGCCGATTGTAGGCAGGCGCCCTAGACCCTGCGTGCACGCAGGTTCCCTCCGCAGCCCCGCTACCGCGCCCGCGGCGGCCCCTGCTCGGGCTGGTGCTGTGCGCGTGCCACCGACATCAGCACCCCCAGCGCCAGCCCCAGCGTGACCATGGCCGTGCCGCCGTAGCTGACGAACGGCAGCGGCACCCCCACCACGGGCAGGATGCCGCTGACCATGCCCATGTTCACGAAGGCATAGGTGAAGAAGATCATCGCCACGGCACTCGCCATGAGGCGCCCGAACAGCGTATTGGCGTTGGCCGCAATCGCCAGCCCGCGCCAGACCAGCAGCACAAAGCAGACGATCAGGGTGAGGTTGCCCACCAGGCCGAACTCCTCGGAGAACGCGGCGAAGATGAAGTCGGTCGTGCGCTCGGGGATGAACTCCAGGTGCGTCTGCGTGCCGGCCATGAAGCCCTTGCCCCACACGCCGCCCGAGCCGATGGCGATCATGCCCTGGATGATGTGAAAGCCCTTGCCCAGCGGATCGCGCGTGGGGTCCAGCAGCGTGCAGATGCGCTGCTGCTGATAGTCGTGCAGCACCGGCCAGCGCACGCCCTCGGCGCACAGTTGCGGCTCGAACCAGACGATGAGCGCAATGCCCACCGCGCCCAGCAGCACCGGCGGCACCACCAGCTTCCAGGGCAGGCCCGCAAAGAAAATCACCGACAGCCCCGCGGCCATCACCAGCAGCGAGGTGCCCAGGTCGGGCTGTTTCATGATCAGGCCCACGGGCACCATGAGCAGCGCCCCCGCCACCACGAAGTCCAGCGCACGCAGCTGGCCTTCGCGCTTCTGAAACCACCAGGCCAGCATCAGTGGGGTGGCGATCTTCAGCAGCTCGCTGGGCTGGATCACCACACCCACGTTGATCCAGCGCTGCGCCCCCTTCTTGGTGATGCCGAACAGCGCCACGCCCACCAGCAGCGCCACGCCCAGCGTGTACAACGGCACGGCCAGCATCATCAGCCGCTGCGGCGGCACCTGGGCCACCACGAACAGGATGCCTGCGGCCAGCAGCATGTTGCGGCCATGGTCGTAAAAGCGCGTGCCGTGATCGAAACCCGACGAATACATGGCCACCAGGCCGATGGATGACAACGCCAGCAGCAGCGCGATGAGCGGCCAGTCAAAGCCGCGCAGCAGCGGCAGGAGGCGTTGCGGCAGGGAAGGTTTGTCGAAAGCGGCGGCCATGGGGCGCGATTATCGGGCGCTAGGCCAAGCCCCCTGCGTGATTCCAGGACTAGGCATCAGTCGGCCTGGCGAAACGCCAGCACCAGCTGGTTGCGCAGCGTGCGCAGCTGCCCCTGCACCTTGTCGTCCACCACCAGGCCGCCAGGGCGCTCATGGTCGGCATAGATGAGAGCAAAGGGACGCTGCTTGATCGACAGCGGCAGCAGCAGAAAGCTGGTGGCATCGAAGCTGCCGAGGAACCATGCCGGCAGACGCGCTCGCACACGCTCCTCGGTGGCGTCGGCAATCAGGGTATCGGCGCCCCGCTGGCACACGGCGGCAAACAGGTCATCCGCGTCCTTCAGGGGCACGGCCAGGGCGCGCACGGCGTCTGCGCTGCCCTCGCCCAGTCCGAAACGCCCGGTCATGCGCTCGGTCTTGACCTCGCGCAGGCAGAACACGATGCGCCGCGCGCCCAGGGCACGCAGCATGGTTTCCAGCACCATGCGCACGATGTCATTCAGGCGGAAGTCCTCCACCATGGCGTTGCTGACCTCCTGGATGCCAGCGGCCAGCACCTCGGCCGCCTGGCTGACGGAAGACGCCGCATCAGTGGACTGCGCCAGCGTCAGGGGCAGGGTCTGCAGGGCGTCGTAATGCAGCTCATGGCCCGTGGCCGGGTCGGCCAATACCGGCGGCGCATCCAGGGCGGCGGGCGGAGCCAGCAGTCGCGCCGCGGGCGAGCCCTTGTCCACGCGCAAGTCCAGGGCGTCGGCCATGGCGATGAGCTGCTCGCGTGCCAGCACCGTGGCCTTGACGAACTCCTGCTGCGTCATGGAGAAAGCGACCGCATAGTGCGCCGCCAGCTGCTGCAGGCGGGCGCCAGCGGGTTCCGGCTCATGCTGCAGCATGATGGTGGCCGCCTCGTTCGCGGCACGTCCCACCCAGCGCAACCGCTCCACGCCCTCGGGCGGGCGCTGCGGCGGCCGCCCCTGCGGCGGTCGTATGCAGCGCTGCAGGGAATCGGGCAGGCTCCACACACGCGCCACGCCGACACCCAGGTCTTCCAGGCTCAGTCCCAACACCTGCAAAGCCGCGGCCTCATCGCCCCCCGACGGCCGGTCAGAGGCCACCAGCGCACGGATCTGGGCCGCCTCCTCCGGGAAATAAAACGAGCACAGCATGCGCCCCAGGCCCTGGAACATCGCGCCGAGAAACGCTTCCTCGCGCTGGTCGCTCGGCCCGCACAGCTGCGCCGCCACGGCGCCGGCCATCATGGTGCGCAAGAATTCCTCGCGCATCTGCTTGGCATGCCCCCGGTCCTGCATGTGCTCCAGCAGCACCAGCGACAGCGCCATGTTGCGCACCGCATTGAAGCCCACCAGGCTCACCGCGCGCGAGACCGTGCCGATGCCGCCCCCCAGGTGGGAAAAGGGGGCGCTGTTGACCAATCGCAGCAGCTTGTTGGTGAGGGCAACGCTCTTGAGGATCTCGTTGGTCAGATCGGCAATGCTGTCGTCCTCCGAGTGGGTCATGCGCTGGATGCGCGCCACCGAATCGGACAGCGCCGGAAAGTCACTCTTGTGGCGCATGCGCCGCAGCAGGAAGTCCAGCGCGGCATTGCTTGCCGCGGTAGGGGCGCTCACCGGCGCCGCCCAGGCACGCAAGGCATCGCACATTTCCTGCGCGCTGGCGTAGCGCTCGGCAGGGTCGCGCGCCAGGGCCCGGCGCAGGATGGAGCGCAGGCCATCGTCCACGCCCGCCCCCAGATCCTCGGGCAGCTGCGGCGCGTGGCGGGCGACATGCGCGAGCGCCTGCGCCCGATCGCGCTCAGTAATCAAGCGCCTGCCGGTGAGCAGTTCCACGAGCACCAGCGCAGCGGCGTAGATGTCCGACGCGGGCGCGGGCGCCGCGCCCGCCACCGCTTCTGGCGCCATGTAGGCCGGCGTGCCGCGCGCAATGGGGCCGCCCCCAGGGCTGGCCATGGCCGCGGCGATGCCGAAATCCATGATCCGCGCATGGCGCTGGACATCCACCATCACGTTCGACGGCTTCAGGTCGCAGTGCACGATGCCGGCCTCATGCGCCGCCTGCAGCCCTTCGAGCACGTCCACCATCAGCTCCACCGCGTCGTGCACCGCACAGCGGCCCTGATGCGCCAGATGCTCGGCCAGCGTGCAGCCTGGCACATATTCGAACACCAGGTAGGGCTGGCCTTCGTGCACGTCGGCCTCGAACACCGGCACGATGCGCGGGTGCGACAGCCGGCCCACATGGCGCGCCTCGCGCAGCCACTGCTCCTGCGCCTGCGCGTCGCCGCCGTCGGCCAGCCACTTGACCGCGACCTCGCGGTGCAGGCGCGTGTCCCGCGCCAGCCACACGGTCGCCTGCGCGCCCCGGCCCAGCACGTGCTGCAACTCGAATCGCCCCAGGCGCTGGCGAGCGGGCATGGCGCCCGCTGCAGCGCCCAGGGTGGCCGGACGGGAAACGGAATCGGGCATGGCGTAAGCTGGCTACAAGATCCACGCATCATCCACCAAAAACCGTTGCCGGACCGGCACTTGCCTTTCGACAGCGCCGACGCTGACAGCCATGCCCACCACCCACCTGCTGTACCTGCACGGCTTTCGCTCCTCGCCCCAGTCCACCAAGGCCCGCCAGGTGGCCGCGCACGTGGCCCAGCACCACCCGGGCGTAACGTTCTGGTGCCCACAGCTGCCCCCTTCGCCGCGCGCGGCGATGGCGCTGGTCGCAGGCGGCATCGCCACCTGGCCACAGGGACCGGGCATGGCGGTGGTCGGCTCGTCGCTCGGCGGCTACTACGCCAGCTGGGTGGCGCAACAGGCGCGCTGTACCAGCGTGCTGCTCAACCCCGCCGTCCACCCCGCGCGCGACCTGGAACGCTACATCGGCGAGCAGACCGCGTGGCACAACCCCGAAGAGCGGTTCTTCTTCCGCCCCGAGTACATCGCCGAGCTGCAGGCGCTGGACGTGCGCCACCTGCCGCCCGCGGGGCCGGAGCTGCTGATCGCCGCGCAGGGTGACGAACTGCTGGACTGGCGCGAGATGGTCGCGCGCTACCCGCAAGCCACCCAGCGCGTACTGCCCGGCGGCGACCACGCGCTGAGCGACTTCGCCCAGCACCTGCCCGAGGTGCTGGCGTTCTGCGACCTGGTCTGATCAGCGCTCCAGCGGCGGGCCACCGGAAGGCTGGCCGCGCTGCCAGCGCCCGAAGTCGTACGGATAGGCGCGGCGGTAGCGGTCGGTGTGCAGCGCCACCTCGTCCTCGCGGCCCAGCAGCCGCGCGCTGGCGATGAGCTTCTCGATCACGCGCGGCTCGGGCGAGTAGTGCAGCAGTTGCAGCGCCAGGGCATGCATCTCGGCCGCATTGGCGGGCGTGACCACCGCAGTGGTGAGTTGCGCGAACTGCGCTGGCGCACGGAAGAGCCACACCTGCCGCGCTGCGTCGGCAGCCGTCAGCGCGCGCAGCGCCGCGGGCCGCTCGGCCGTGGGACGGTACAGCGCGCTCACGCGCGCGTAGTCCCGTACCAGTACGAACCCCATGGCCGGTGCCGCCAGCAGTGCCACGCCCGCCACCACCGCACCCACGGGGCGCCAGCGCGCCGCACGCGACAGCCAGGGCGCCAGCAGCACCAGCACGGCCAGCGCGGTGGCCAGTTGGAACGGCCCGTACCACAGCGGGAACTCCAGCAGGCTGTGCACGCCCACAAGGGCCAGCACGCCCCAGGCCAGTTGGCGGTGGGGCTGCGCCTCGCGCCAGGGGCGCGCGCGCAGCGCGGCCCACAGCGGCACGCCGCACAGCAGCAGCGCAGCCGGCAGGCCCAGTTCCACCGCCAGATGCAGCGGCAGGTTGTGGGCGTTGTCCAGCAGCACGCAAAAACGCTCTCCCGCAAACGGGTGGATGTAGTGCGCGTAGTCCAGCTCGCCCCAGCCCCAGCCGGCCCAGGGCCGCTGGGCGATCAGCTCCAGCACGTTGGACCACAGCGTAGCGCGGCCGACGCAGGTCTGGGAGCCATCGGCCATCCGCATGAACAGGCCGTCCATGCGCATGCCCGTCCACCGCAGCAGCAGCTGCGGCAAGCCCCACGCCGCCACCGCATAAACCGCCAGCCCCACGCCGGCCATGCCCAGCGCCAGTGCGCCGCTGCTGCGCCGCCACACGGCGAGCAGCGCCAATACCACCAGCCACTCCAGCGCCCCCGTGCGCGAAGCCGTGGCCGCGCCCGCAGTGGCCAGCAGCACCATGGCCCAGGGCACCGCGACCGCCGCCAGCACCGGCCAGCGCGCGCCGCGCCCTCCCAGCACCGGGTTGCCGTCCACCTGCTCCTGCAGGCGCGCCACCCACCACAGCAGCGCCCACACGCCCAGCGCCAGCAACGTGGCCTGCTGGTTGCGCTGGCGCAAGTTGCCGAAGGCCAGGCCCGGGCTGGAGGCATGCACCCACGGCGCCCACCCCGGGTCGCCCATGAAGAACTGCACCAGGCCGATGGCCGCGGCCACCAGCGCCGCCAGCAGCAGACCCGCCGCCAGATGGGCGCCCAGGCGCGCGGCACTGGGACGCCAGGCGCCGCACCAGGCCAGCGCCGCCAGCAGCCAGGCGCAGGCGCCGCTGGCCAGCAGCGGCCAAAAGTTGGAATACGGAGCCTCGGTAATGCCAAAGACGAAGGGCAGCGCCATCGCCAGGACCGCCAGCGGCGCGAAATCAGGACGCATGGCGGGGCGGTGGTGCAAATGCGATCGTGGACGTCATGGTGGCGCCCATCATAGGCGCCGCCATGGCACCAGCCGCACTTCAAGCCAAAAATGCCTCCAGCGCTTTTGTAGCAAGCGCTGGCAGCTATCAAAGGCAGAGCAATGGACTACCTGAGGGTGCAGGCGCTCCCCGGCTGCGTGGCCTGGCGCAGCCAGGCGATGAGCGCCGCACGCTCGCCATCGTCCTTCACGCCCGCGTAGCCCATGGACGTGCCGGGCACGGTGGCTGGCGGGTCCTTCAGAAAGCGCTGCAGCGTGCGCTCGTCCCAGACGATGCCGCTGGCCCGCATGGCTGGGGAATAGCCCTCGAAACCCGGCGCCGTGCCCGCGCGGCGGCCGAACAGGCCGCAGTGCTGAGGCCCCGTGCGGTGGCCCTCGATGGCGTGGCAGCCCGCGCAGCGCGCGTAGATCTGCTGGCCGCGTGCCAGTTGGGCCGCGTCAGGCGCCATGGGCTGGGGCGCGGCCGGCGCTTGCGTTGCCGGCGCGGGCCCGGCGACCGCCATGCCCGCAGCTCCAAGCGCCAATCCGCCCACCAATGCCCAGGCCCGCATGCCCCCACCCGCCTGGACGCGGGTCACGACAGGAACGCCGAGGGCACCGGCGCCTCAGCCAGGGCCTGGCGCAGTACGGCCCAGTGCATGGCCTCATCGCCCAAGATGCTGGCGGCCACCTGCGCCAGGGCACGGTCGGCAAACAGCGGCACCGCGCCCAGGTAGGCCGACACGGCGCCGCGCTCCAGTCCGGCGGCAAAGCGCAGCACGTCGGCTTCGGCCTTGAGCTTGTCGGTCGGGAAGCCGTACTGCGCCTTGGCCTGCACAGGCTTGCCGCCCATCTTCTGCACGGCGCCGGCGATCGCGTCGGCATGCTCCTTGTGGTGGCCCTGGAACTGCTGCGCCAGGGGCAGCACGCCGGAGGTGAGCAGACCGCTCTCGGCGCCCACCTGGTAGGCGGCCACGGCCTCGTACTCCGCCGCCAGTGCGGTGTTGAGGATGCGCACGTCGGCCTCATGCTGCCGCGCATCGGTCTTGGCAGCGGCGGCAAGCGCGTCGCGCCCACCCAGCAACGCCACGGCCGAGGCCGAGAGCACGGCCGCGCCCAACGTGCGACGGCGCGCGAGCAGCGCAGAAGTAGAAGGAGGCAGGAAGAAGGAAGAGCGGTTCATGGTCATCTCCTTGAAGAAAAGGGACAAGGGCCGCGCCGGCGGCGCGGGTAATCGGCGCGGCGCACAGCGGCGCACGGGCCATAGGCGTGGGCGGGGTGGCGCCGGCCCGTCAGGCCAGCAGCCCGCGCCGCGCCAGTGCGTCCAGCACCTGCTGCACGACCTGGTCGCAGCGCGCGCCCGCAAACGGAAAGACGCTGTCGGCGCAGGCCTCCGCCCGCGCGCCCAGCGCGTCGCGCAACATGGCGCGCGAGCGCAGGTAGCGGGTACGCACCAGCTCTTCGCTGATGTCCAGGCAAAAGGCCGCCTCCTGCACGCTCATCTCCTGCACGGCACGCAGGAGGAACACGCTGCGGTACAGCGGCGGCAGGCTGTGCACGGCCGACTCCAGCAGGGCGCGCAACTGGGCACGCGCAAATGCCTGGTCGGGTGCGTCGTCGGGCGGGGCGAAATAGGACATGGCATCCTCCGGCTGCGGCTCCTGGTCGCTGGCCTGCGCGGGGTCGATGGCCACGCTGCGCGCACGCCGGCGCAAGACGTCCAAGGCCGTGCGCAGGCAGATGCGCGCCAGCCAGGTGCCCAGCGCGGCATCGCCGCGGAAGGCCCGCAGCCGCGTGAAGGCGCGCAAATAGGCCTCCTGCACCACGTCCTGCGCCTCGGCGTCGTCATGCACCACGCCGCGCGCGGCGCGAAACATCAGCCGGTTGTGGCGCCGCATGATGGCGGCGAAGGCTCCCGCCTCGCCGGCGAGGGCGCGTGTCACCAAGGCCGCGTCCGCCGCACGGTCGGCGATGGGGATGGCAGTGACAACCGCCGCCTGCGGTAAGTCCTCGGATGGGTGCATGGCTCGCCTCGCTTTCGTTGAGACCCTTTGCCCATTGGACGCACGCCGAAGGCCTGGCGTGACAAACACCCGCAATCACCTGCCGCGAACAGGGGCGCTGCCCGCCGCCATGGGAAAATCGCGCCCCTATGCATGCACTGTTCGACGAAGCCGGCAAGTTCCTGGCCGGCCGCATCCTCTCCGAAGCCGAAAGCTCGGCACAGATTGAGCTCGACTCGGGTAAACGCGTCAAGGTCAAGGCCGCCAACATCCTGTTGAAGTTCGACAAGCCCGCCCCGGCCGAGCTGCTGGCGCAGGCGCGCGAGATCGCCGCCGGCGTGGAGCTTCCGCTGGCCTGGGAGTTCGCGCCCGAGGAGGAGTTCGGCTTCGCCGAGTTGGCGCGCGACTATTTTTCTGCCCAGGCGCCGGTGACCGAGCAAGCCGGCATGCTGGTGGCGCTGTTCGAGGCGCCGCACTACTTCCGCCGCGCGGGCAAGGGGCGTTTTCGCAAGGCGTCGGCCGAGGTGCTGCAGCAGGCCCTCGCCGCCATCGAGAAGAAAAAGCAGATCCAGGCGCAGATCGACGCCTGGGCCGCCGAGCTCGTCGCCGGCACCTGCCCGCAGCCCGTGCGCGAGCAGCTCTACAAAATTCTGTTCCGCCCCGACAAGAACGCGCCCGAGTACAAGGCCGTGGTCGAGGCCAGCCGCAGCGCGCAGAAGGCTCCGCTGGACCTGTTGCAGGCCGCGGGTGCGATCGACTCCAGCTACCAGTTCCACTGGAAGCGGTTTTTGTTCGACAACTTCCCCAAGGGCACGGGCTTTCCCCAGCTGGCGGCACCCCAGCCGCCGGCCGACCTGCCGCTGGCGGATGTGCAGGCCTATTCCATCGACGATTCGGCCACCACCGAGATCGACGACGCCCTGTCGGTACAGGGCCTGGGCACCGGCACCGTGACGCTGGGCATCCACATTGCCGCGCCGGGCCTGGCGATCCAACCCGGGGGCGACCTGGACAAGCTGGGGCGCACGCGCCTGTCCACCGTCTACATGCCGGGCTACAAGATCACCATGCTGCCCGACGAGGTGGTGCAGATCTACACGCTGGACGAGGGCCGCGCCAACCCGGCCGTGTCGCTGTATGTGACGATCGACGAGGCCACGCTGGCCATCACCGCCACCGAGACGCGCCTGGAGCGCGTGCCCGTAACGGTGAACCTGCGCCACGACCAGCTGGACCACATCGTGACGGAAGAGTGGTTGGCCGACCCAACCATTCAACATGAAAACACGCCACAGGCCTTGCTGGATCTGCGCGAGCAGCTCTCCTTTTTGCACCGACTGGCCAAGCAGCTCAAGGCCCAGCGCGAAGTCGTGCGCGGCAAGCCCGAAACCTTCAACCGCCCCGACTACACCTTCCGGCTGAGCGCCGCCCGGCCGCCCGAAGGCGCGAACGCCCCCGCGGGGGGCAGCGCAGCCAGCGAAGCGGCAAGCGTGGGGGCCCACAAGCCCCGCAACGACGGCGCCGAGCCCAACGGCAGCGAAACGGTGGACATCACCACCCGCAAGCGCGGCGCGCCGCTGGACCTGATCGTGGCCGAGGCCGCCATCGTCGCCAACAGCACCTGGGGCAACATGCTGGCCGAGCACGGCGTGCCCGGCATCTACCGCAGCCAGGCCAGCCTGGCGCCGGGGGTCAAGGTGCGCATGTCCACGAAGGCGCTGCCGCACGCCGGCATCGGCGTGAAGAGCTACGCCTGGGCCACCTCGCCGCTGCGCCGCTACGTGGACCTGGTGAACCAGTGGCAGATCATTGCCTGCGCGCGCCACGGCAAGACAGCTGCACTGGCCGCACCGTTCAAGCCCAAGGACGCGGAGCTGTTCTCCATCATCAGCAGCTTCGATGCCGCCTACAGCGCCTACAACGGCTACCAGGCCGGCATGGAGCGCTTCTGGACGCTCAAGTACCTGCAGCAGAACCAGATCACCGAGCTGGACGCCACCGTGTTCAAGGAAGGGCCGAACGGCAGCTTCCTGGTGCGCGCCGACACCCTGCCACTGGTGCTGCCCGTGCTGGGCGCGCAGCAACTGCCGCGCGGCGCACGCGTGCGCGTCAAGCTCGGCGAGATCGACGAGATCACGCTGGACGTGGCGGGCACCCTGGTGGCGCGCCTGGACGACCCGCTGGATGCCAGCGACGACGGCCCGGTGGACGAGGACGAGGGCGACGAGGAGGCCGTGGCCGGCCCGATCGCCATCGCGGTCGATGTCAACGAGGCCGAGGGCGAGGGCGCCGGCGGCACCGCTGATAATCGGGCGCCGTGACAACCGCTCCCTTGCTCCACCGCCATGCAGCGCGCCGCCCTACAGGGGCGCCGCGGCCTGCAGTGATGGCGGCCCGACGATGAAAATCTCCACCCTGCTTCAACGCCTGACGACGCTGCAGATCGCGCTGGGCGTCTCCATCGCCGTGCATGCCGCACTGCTCACGGTGCGCTTCGTGGACCCCGAGAGCTTCAACCGCGTGTTCCAGGACACGCCGCTGGAGGTGATCCTGGTCAACGCGCAGTCCAACGAGCGCCCCGACAAGGCGCAGGCCATCGCGCAGGCGTCGCTGGCCGGTGGCGGCGAGGCCGCCAAGGGACGCGCCACCAGCCCCCTGCCCTACTCGGCCCTCACCACGATCGGCGACGACCTGGAAGAAGCCCAGCGCAAGATGGACCAAATGCTGGAGCAGCAGACCCAGATGCTGGCCCAGCTGCGCAAGCAGCTCGCCGTGCTGCCCGAGCCCGACCCGCGCAAGCCCAGCCAGAGCACCGACAGCCAGGCCCAGGACGAAAAGCGCCGCCAGCTGGTGAAGCTGCTGGCCGAGATCGAAAAGCGCATCAACGAGGAAAACGCCCGCCCGCGCAAGCGCTACATCAGCCCCGCCACGCGCGAGGAGGTGTATGCCGTGTACTACGACGCGCTGCGCCGCAAGGTCGAGGACAAGGGCACGCAGAACTTCCCCGAGCAGGGCGGCAAGAAGCTCTACGGCGAGCTGATCATGATCCTGACCGTGAACCATGACGGCCGCGTGCTGGCCACCGAGGTGGTGCAGGGCTCGGGCAACCGCCTGCTGGACCGCCGCGCCGAGGCCATCGCCCGCGCCGCGGGGCCCTTTGGCCACTTCGGCCCGGCGATGCGCGCCAAGGCCGATCAGATCGCCGTGGTCTCGCGCTTCAAGTTCACGCGCGACCAGACCCTGGAAACCGACCTGCGCTGATGACCGCCGCCGCCGACCTCTACTGCGTGATGGGCAACCCCATCGCCCATAGCCGCTCGCCGTGGATCCACGCGCGCTTTGCCCAACTGACGGGCCAGTCGCTGCACTACGAGCGCCGCCTGGTTCCACTGGACGGCTTCGCCCAGGCGCTGCAGAGCTTCGCCGCCGAAGGCGGGCGCGGCTGCAACATCACCGTGCCGTTCAAGCTGGAGGCCGCGCAGCTGGCCACCACGCGCAGCGAGCGCGTGCAGTTGGCCGGCGCGGCCAATACCCTCGTGTTCGACGGCGGCAACATCCATGCCGACAACACCGACGGCCTGGGTCTGGTGGCCGACATCACGCAAGGCGCGGGCGTTCCACTCGCCGGGCGCGACGTGTTGCTGGTGGGCGCGGGCGGCGCGGCCGCCGGCGTGCTGGGCCCGCTGCTGCGGCAGCAACCCCGGCGCATCGCCGTCGTGAACCGCACGCCCGCGCGCGCCCAGGCACTGGTGGACAGCCACGCCGCGCTCGCAGCGCTACAAAAAACAGAGCTACTGGCGCTGGACATGCAAGCGCCAGGGGCCGATTTCGATGTGATCATCAACGCCACGGCCAGCAGCCTGGAAGGCGGCCCGGTGCCCGTGCCCGCCAGCGTGCTGCGCCCCGGCAGCCTGGCCTACGACATGATGTACGGCCCGGCGGCGCAGCCCTTTCTGGACTGGGCCACGGCCCACGGCGCCACCGCGCGCGACGGGCTGGGCATGCTGGTGGAGCAGGCGGCCGAAGCGTTCCTGCTCTGGCGCGGCGTGCGCCCGCCGTCGGCCCCGGTGCTGCAGGAGCTGCGCGCGGCCATCGCCGCGGGGGCCTGAGGCATGCGGGGCGCACTGCGCTGGTGCATGCTGGTGCTGCTGGCACTGCTGGCGCTGCAGCTGTTCTTCGTGGCGCGCATCGCGGCCATGGCGGTGATCGACCCGGAATCCACCACCCTCCAGCGGTCCGAGGCCTGGGCGCAATGGTCCCAAGACAGCGGCGTGCGCTGGCGCCAGCAATGGGTGCCGTACGCACAGATATCCGACCACCTCAAGCGCGCGGTGGTCGCATCGGAGGACGACAACTTCGTCAACCACGACGGCGTGGACTGGGATGCCATCGAAAAGGCCTGGGAGCGCAATGCGCGCATCGAGGCGCAGCTGGCCGCCCGGCCGTCGGCCACAGGGCGCGCGCCCAAGATCCGCGGCGGCTCCACCATCACCCAGCAACTGGCCAAGAACCTGCTGCTGTCGGGCGAGCGCAACCTGGTGCGCAAGGGGCAGGAATTCGTGCTCACCCTGGCGCTGGAGCAGCTCCTGCCCAAGCAGCGCATCCTGGAGATCTACCTGAACAACGTGGAATGGGGGGCAGGCGTGTTCGGCGCCGAGGCCGCCGCGCAGCGCTACTTCGGCAAGAGCGCACGCCAGCTCACCGCGCCCGAGGCCGCGCGCCTGGCCGTGATGCTGCCGGCGCCCAAACGCTTCGAGAAGGCGCCCGGCTCGGCCTACCTGGCCGGGCGCACGCGCGCGCTGCTGGCGCGCATGGGGCGCAGCGAGTTGCCCTGAACCACGTGTCATTTATACAAGCAATATCGGCCTCCAGGCCAATAGCAGCAAGCGCGAACAGCTATAAATTTAATAGTCCATGAGAATCCTTGGCATCGACCCCGGACTGCAGACCACGGGCTTCGGCGTGGTGGACGTGGACGGCCATCGCCTGCGCTACGTGGCCAGCGGCACCATCCGCACCACGGGGCGCGCCACGGGCCTCGCGCTGGGGGATCTGCCGGGCCGGCTCAAGGTGCTGTTCGACGGCGTGAGCGAGGTGGCCGCGCGCTACCAGCCCAGCACGGCGGCGGTGGAAATCATCTTCGTCAACGTCAACCCGCAGTCCACGCTGCTGTTGGGCCAGGCGCGCGGCGCGGCGCTCACCGCGCTGGTGAATGCCAATCTGCCCGTGGCCGAATACACCGCGCTGCAGATGAAGAAGGCCGTGGTAGGCCACGGCCGCGCGGCCAAGTCGCAGGTGCAGGAGATGGTGCGCCGTCTGCTGGAGTTGCCCGGCCTGCCGGGCACCGACGCCGCCGACGCCCTGGGCCTGGCCATCACCCACGCGCATGCCGGCGCGGCCATGGCCCGCGTGGGCGAGGTCGCGCAGCTCACGCGGCGCCAGCACGCCATGTACAAGGCCGGGCGCAGTTACTGAACGACTGAACGCGGCCCTTGCCTCTGGGGCCTTTCCCTACGCAGCAAGCGCGGGCAAGCCAACGTCCTTCTCCGCCATTTCCCGCGCGGCGGTTGCGCGCGCCAACGCCACGGCCCCCGGCTGCGGCGCGCTGCCCTGCAGCTTGAAGCGGCTGACCGCCTCGGTCAGTCGGCCGGCCTGGTCGCGCAGCGACTGCGACGCGGCTGCGGACTCTTCCACCAGCGCGGCGTTCTGCTGCGTCATCTGATCCAGGTGGCTGACCGATTGGCCTACCTGGCCAATGCTGCCCGCCTGCTCGGCGGCCGCGCTGGTGATCTCGGCCACGATGTCGGAAACCCGGCGCACGCTGGCCACGATCTCGGTCATGGTCTCGCCCGCCTGCGCCACCAGGCGCGAGCCGCCCTCCACCCGCTCGACAGAGGCGCCGATCAGCGCCTTGATTTCCTTGGCGGCGTCGGCGCTACGTTGCGCCAGGCTGCGCACCTCGCTGGCCACGACGGCGAAGCCCCGGCCCTGTTCGCCGGCGCGCGCGGCCTCCACGGCGGCATTGAGTGCCAGGATGTTGGTCTGGAACGCGATGGAGTCGATCACGCCCGTGATGTCGCCGATGCGCCGCGAGCTGTCGGAAATCTCGCCCATGGTCTGCACCACCTTCGCAACCACCGCGCCGCCGCGCACCGCCACCTCGGCCGCGTTGGCCGCCAGCCCGCTGGCCTGGCGGGACGATTCGGCACTGTGCTGCACCGTGCCGGTGAGCAACTCCATGGACGAGGCGGTCTGCTGCAGGCTGGCGGCGGTCTGCTCGGTGCGCTGGCTCAGGTCCTGGTTGCCCAGGGCTATCTCGTCACTGGCCGTGGCGATGCTGCCCGCAGCCTGCTGCACCTGGCCCACCAGGGTGCGCAGCGCATCCTGCATGCGGCCCATGGCAGCGACGAGGCTGCCGATCTCGTCACGTTGGCGGGACTGCACCGCATGCGACAGGTCGCCCGCGGCAATACGCTCGGCCAGCGCGCGCGCCTGCTCCAGCGATTGCGTGATGGAACGCACGCTGAACAACGTCAGCGGCACCAGCACCGCCAACCCCAACAGCACGGCTGCAGCAATCAGCGTGGACATGGTGGCGGTGCGCTGGTCCAGGGCGGCGCGCGCCTCTTCCATGTGGCCGCGCGCCTGCGTGGCCAGGCTGGCCAGCAGGGCATCGGTGGTGTCCATGTGGGCCTTGAAACGTTCGGCATACGCCCCCGCGCCCGCGCCGTCGAGCAGGGCACGCTCGATCTGGTCGAAGATCGGCACGAGCCCGCCTTCGTACTGCCCGACCTCGGCCAGCGCCTTGTCCAGTGCACCCGTGAATTCCGCGTTGCCGGCCTGCACCTCGCGCACCTGCGCCATGCTCTTGCGCAGCGCATCCAACTGGCGGCTCCAGCCCTCACGCAGCGCCTGTACCTCCACGGCGTTGTTGAAGTTGATGATGATGTCCTTCTCGGCACGGCGCAGGTGCCCCAAGCCGGTGCGAAGTTCGGCCATGTCGGTGAGCGTTTGCACCTGCCGCGCAAACAGCTCTTGCAGCGTGCTGCGCGAGCGGTCGAGCGCAACGTAGCCCAGAGCGCCCACTGCAGTCAGCAGGACCAGGGAAAAAGTCGTGGCGAAATACAGCCGCGCGCGAATGGAAAGCTGCCCCAGAACCCTCATGGCATTCCTTTGCTGAACATGATGACCGGCGTGTGCAAGTTCCACGCCATGGCAGAGATACCGCCTCGTGGGCGGACCGGAATGCAACTGTATGTTGCAAGCGCTCCATTCCATGGCAGGGTATTCACGGCCCCGTTGTCTCTGGAGAGACGGGGCTTAGGCAGCGCGGCAAGGCATGGTCGGAAAACATATTGTCACAATCTTTGTCCATAGTGCGGTTCGGCCCTAGGGCTTTGGTCACCCCGAACACGCGCATGTCCTTCTCTTCTTCCCCTACCCGCTCTCTTTCCATCGGCCCGCTGGGTCGCCGGCTGCTGGGCCTGTTCATGACGGTGCTGGCGCTGAGTCTGGTCGGCTCGGCCATCGGCGTGTGGTCGCTGCGGCACATCGGCCAGTCGACGGACGATATGGTTCAGCACAGCGTGGCCAACGAACGACTGGTAGCCGACGCCTATCGGCTGCAGGCCATCAATGCCGAGCGCTACAAGGCCGTGGCCTTGAGTTCAGAACCCGAGGTGGGGCAAGCCATCGGCGCCGACATTGCCGCTACGCAGCAGCAGTACGACAGGCTGGTAGCCACCCTGGCACAGCGGCTGGCCGGCACAGCCGACGAGGAACTGCTGTCCCGCGTGAAGGCGCGGGCCGCCGACTTCCACGAGGCCCAGGCCGCACTGGTGCAGGCACGCGACTTCGGCCTCACGTCACGCATTCAGCAGGTGTATGGCGAGCGCTTCCTGCCCGCGTCCCAGGCATTGCTGGGGTCGCTGGAGGCGCTCACGCAGTCGCAGCGCCAGTCCATCGACACGGCCGCCCTGGCCGTGGGCGGCTGGAGCCTGCGGGCGCGCTGGTCGCTGCTGGCGTTCGGCAGCCTGTCCCTGGTGATGGGCACCCTGCTCGCGCTGTGGCTGGTGCGCAGCATCACGCGGCCCATTGCACTGGCCAGCGACACCGCGCAGCGTGTTGCGGGGCTGGACCTGCGCCAGGACATCGTGGGCCACGACCGGGATGAAACCGGGCACATGCTGACGTCCCTGTCGGTCATGCAGTCCGCGCTACGCAGCCTGGCGGGACAGGTGAGCACCTCCGTGCACAGCCTGCACACGGCTTCGTCCGAGATGGCCAACGGCAACGCCCACCTGTCCACCCGCACCGAGGAGGCCGCAGCCAGCCTGCAGGAAACGGCCGCCGCGCTGGAGCATGTGACACGCGCCGTTCAACAATCGGCCGAGACCGCCGAGCATGCCGAGGCACGCGCCGCACAGGCGGCAGCCACCGCGCACGAAGGCAGCAACGTGGTGACGCGCATGGAGCAGACCATGCAGCAAGTGGCCCACAGCGCGCACCAGATCGGCGACATCACGGGCATGATCGACTCGATCGCGTTCCAGACCAACATCCTGGCGTTGAACGCCGCGGTGGAAGCCGCACGTGCCGGCGAACAGGGCCGCGGTTTCGCGGTAGTGGCCAGCGAAGTGCGCAGCCTGGCGAACCGCTCGGCCGAGGCCGCGCGCGAGATCAAGGCATTGATCCAGGCGTCCGTGCAGCAGGTGGATGCCGGCGCCACCCTGGCCGCTGATGCGGGGCGGACCATGGAGCAGGTGGTAGCGGCCATCCAGGACGCCGCACGCACGATGGCCGACATACGCTCCAGCCACCATGCGCAGCAGCAGGACATCCTCTCCATCCACTCGGCCCTGTCCCGGCTGGACCAGATGACCCAGCAGAACGCTGCCCTCGTGGAAGAGTCCGCGGCCGCCACCGAGAGCTTGCGCGGCCAGGCCCATGAGCTGGCGGCGCAGGTCAGCCGCTTCCGCCTGCCGGGTGAACTGGCGCACGCACTGCCGTCGCCCATGCCCACCCGGCTGCTGGCCGCGGCCTGATACGGCCACTTGGAGCCGGCCTGGCATGACAGGCCGGCGGCTTTGCGTGGGTCAGTCGGCGCGGTGGATGGGCACGTAGAGCTCGCCGCCCGTGCGGTTGAACTCCTCTGCCTTGGACTGCAGGCCCTGTTGGGCGAATTCGCGCACTTCCTGCGTGATCTTCATCGAGCAGAACTTCGGCCCGCACATGGAGCAGAAGTGCGCTACCTTGGCGCTGTCCTTGGGCAGGGTCTCGTCGTGGTACTCCTTGGCCGTATCGGGGTCCAGGCCCAGGTTGAACTGGTCCTGCCAGCGGAAGTCGAACCGCGCCTGGCTCAGCGCGTCGTCGCGCGCACGGGCACCCGGATGCCCCTTGGCGACGTCGGCCGCGTGGGCCGCGATCTTGTAGGCAATGATGCCCTGCTTGACATCGTCGCGGTCGGGCAGGCCCAGGTGCTCCTTGGGCGTCACGTAGCACAGCATGGCCGTGCCCATCCAGCCGATCATGGCGGCACCGATGGCGCTGGCGATGTGGTCGTAGCCGGGGGCGATGTCGATGGTCAGCGGGCCCAGGGTGTAGAACGGCGCCTCGTGGCAGGTCTTGAGCTGCTCCGTCATGTTGGCCTGGATCATGTGCATGGGCACGTGGCCGGGGCCTTCGATCATGGTCTGCACGTCGTGCTTCCAGGCAATCTGCGTCAGCTCGCCCAGCGTGTGCAGCTCGGCAAACTGGGCTTCGTCGTTGGCGTCCGAGGCGCAGCCCGGACGCAGGCCGTCGCCCAGGCTGAACGACACGTCGTACGCCTTCATGATGTCGCAAATGTCCTCAAAGTGCGTGTAGAGGAAGCTCTCCTTGTGGTGCGCCATGCACCACTTGGCCATGATGGAGCCGCCACGCGACACGATGCCCGTGCGGCGCGCGGCGGTGAGCTGGATGTAGGCCAGGCGCACGCCCGCGTGGATGGTGAAATAGTCCACGCCCTGCTCGGCCTGCTCGATCAGCGTGTCGCGGAAGATCTCCCAGGTCAGGTCCTCGGCAATGCCGCCGACCTTTTCCAGCGCCTGGTAGATAGGCACCGTGCCGATGGGCACGGGCGAGTTGCGCACGATCCAGTCGCGCGTGGTGTGTATGTTCTTGCCGGTGGACAGGTCCATCACGTTGTCGGCGCCCCAGCGGATGGCCCAGACGAGCTTCTCCACCTCTTCCTCGATGCTCGACGTGACGGCGGAGTTGCCGATGTTGGCGTTGATCTTCACCTTGAAGTTGCGCCCGATGGCCATGGGCTCCACTTCGGGGTGGTTGATGTTGGCGGGAATGATGGCGCGGCCACGGGCGACCTCGTCGCGCACGAACTCGGGCGTGATGATTTTCGGAATGCTCGCACCCAGTGGGTTGCCGGCCAGGCGCTGCTCACGTGCGGCGTCCTGCATGTACTGCTGCATCCACTCACGGCGACCGTTCTCGCGCAAGGCCACGTATTCCATCTCGGGAGTGACGATGCCCTTCTTCGCGTAGTGCATCTGCGTGACGTTGGCGCCGATCCTGGCGCGCAGCGGCTGGCGCTGCAGCGCCGCAGCCTCGGCGCGCAGCTGGGCCAGTCGGTCGCCATCCTCGGCCTTCTGGCCGTCGTCCAGCGCCTTGCGCACGCGACCCTCATAGCCCTCGGTGTCACCGCGCGCGGCAATCCATTCGCCCCGCACGCTCGCCAGGCCCTTGCGCACGTCGATCTGCACGGCAGGATCGGTATAGGGGCCGGACGTGTCGTACACGCTCACCACTTCGCCGTTGGTGAGCTGAATGTCGCGCACCGGCACGCGCAGCCCGGGCTGGCTGCCGGCGAGGTAGGACTTGGTGGAAGCGGGAAAGGGTTCGCGCGTGAGCGCAAGCAGGCTGGCGAACTTGTCGGGGGCATTCATGGCGGGCAGCTCCTTCATCGGTGGGATGGATGGAAGTGCTCCGCTATCGATCGGATGGACGGACGGAGCACGACCCTTCTTGCGGGTGTACCCGTTCCCCCCTATCCAACTGCAGCTCTTCTTACGCTGGTATGAACCAGATCAAGTTCGCGGTTCCGGCGGTCAGGTCCGCCATCTCAGCACGCCGTTACGTGCACCCCGGAGCGGGGCCGAGTATAGGCGACTTGACCGCCAGCAAGGCGCCTTACAGCAGACGCTCGAGGATCAGCACCAGGAAGAACATGGACGCCGCGATGACGGTCCATTTGACGATGACCAGTCCAAAACGCTTGTAGCGCTGCTGTCCCGTAGCGGCGAAAAAGGCAAACGACACGCCGGCAGCCAGCAGCAGCAGAAGGACAGCCCATCGGAAGATCAACATGCGCGCGTCCCTCGTCCGTTACCAGGCACGCACCGGCTGTGTGAAACCTGCGGGCGCCTGGCGCTCATTCTCGAAGGTCACGATCTCCCACGCATCCTCATGGGCCAACAGTTCGCGCAACAGCAGATTGTTCATGGCGTGGCCCGAGCGGAAGGCACTATAGGCCGCCAGCAGAGGCTTGCCCACGAGGTACAGGTCGCCCATGGCATCGAGGATCTTGTGGCGGGCGAACTCGGCGTCGTAGCGCAGGCCATCGGCGTTGAGCACCTTGTAGTCGTCCATGACGATGGCGTTGTCCAGCCCGCCACCCAGCGCCAGGCCACTGGAGCGCAGCATCTCTACGTCCTTCGTGAAGCCGAAGGTGCGGGCGCGCGCAATGTCGCGCGCGTAGTTGCCTTCGCCCAGATCGAACTCCACGCTCTGTCCCGTGGAGTCCACGGCGGGGTGGGCGAAGTCGATGTCGAAGCGCAGCTTGAAACCATGGTACGGCTCCAGCCGCGCCCACTTGAGCTGCTGGCCCGTGCCTTCACGCACTTCCACGGGGCGCTTGACCCGTATGAAGCGCTTGGGCGCATTCTGCAACTCCACCCCCGCGCTTTGCAGCAGGAACACGAAGGAAGCAGACGATCCGTCGAGGATCGGCACCTCCTCCGCCGTGATGTCGATGTAGAGGTTGTCCAGCCCCAGCCCTGCGCAGGCCGACATGAGGTGCTCCACGGTATGCACCTTCGCACCACCAGCGCCAATGGTCGAGGCCATGCGCGTATCCACGACGGCCGTGGCGGTAATGGGAATATCCACCGGCTCCGGCAGATCCACGCGGCGGAACACGATCCCCGTGTCCGGCTGTGCCGGGCGCAACGTCAACTCGACCCGCTGGCCGCTGTGCAGGCCTACGCCCACGGCGCGGGTCAGGGTCTTGATGGTACGTTGCTGAAGCATCCGCCGATTTTAGGCCGCCAGACACGGGCCGGCAGTACCCCTTTTCTATGACGTTGATAGCAGCGAAACGTTCTGCCGCCTGCGCTGCGCGTCGATCTGCAGAAGCTCTCACATAGGACAACGAGCGCGTCGCCGAACAAAATTGGAACAAATGCGATAATTATGTTAATAAATGTTTACAAAACTCGCCATTTTGGCGAATTTCGGAGAAGCCCCCCCATGACCAAGCTCAGCCTCAAGATGAAGATTCTTGCCATGCTGGGAACGGCGCTGCTCGCGCTGATCGTGATGTCTACCCTGTCGTTGCTGCAGGAGCGCAAGCTCATCATCGACGCCCGCAAGGAAACCCTGACCACCGCCGTGCAGACGGCGCACAGCATCGTCGCCGCTTACAAGGAAGCGGCCGACAAGGGCGCGATGAGCGTAGCGGACGCGCAGAAGGCCGCCAAGGAAGCCCTGCGCCTGTCGCGCTACGGCGGCGCGGAAGGCAAGACCGAGTATTTCTACATCTGGACCATGGACAGCCGCGGCGTGATGCATCCCATCAAGCCCGAGTGGGAAGGCCAGGACATGGCCGGCAAGCTCAAGGACGGCGATGGCAACGACCTGCTCAAACAGATCACGGACGCACTGCAGCGCAGCAAGGATGGCAAGGCGTATGTCTCTGCCAGGTTCATGCGCCCTGGCGAGCAGACGCTCGCACCCAAGCTGCAATACGCCGTGCGCATCGATGGATGGAACTGGATGGTGGGCTCCGGCCTGTACACCGACGATATCGATGCCGCAGTGCACCAGGCGCTGCTGACCGACCTGCTGGTGGTCGCGCTCGTCACCCTTGCCGTGGGAGTGGTCGGTTTTGCGGTGTTCCGCTCGGTGGTGCGCCAGATCGGCGGCGAACCTGCCCACGCCATGAGCGTCATGTCGGAAGTCGCGCAGGGCCATCTGGACACCGCTATCCCTCCCGCGCCCGCGGGATCGCTGATGGATGGACTGTCGCAGATGGTGGCCTCGCTGCGCCGCCTCGTGGTCGAGGTGCGCAGCGCCTCAGACAGCATTGCCACCGCGGCCAGCGAGATCGCGCAGGGCAACAACGACCTGGCCCATCGCACCGAGGACACGGCCAGCAACCTGCAGGCCACGGCCAGCAGCATGGAAGAGCTCTCCAGCACGGTGCGCCAGACCTCCGACGCCACCCAGACCGCCAACCAACTGGCCGCATCGGCCGCGCAGGTGGCGGCACGCGGCGGGGACGTGGTATCCCAGGTGGTGAGCACCATGGAAGGCATCAACGCCAGCAGCGGCAAGATCAGCGACATCATCGGCGTGATCGACGGTATCGCCTTCCAGACCAACATCCTGGCGCTCAACGCTGCCGTGGAGGCCGCACGCGCCGGCGAACAAGGCCGGGGCTTTGCCGTGGTGGCCGGAGAAGTCCGCACGCTCGCGCAGCGCAGTGCGCAAGCCGCCAAGGAGATCAAGGCGTTGATCAACGATTCGGTGGAAAAGGTCCGCTCCGGCACGACACTGGTGGACAGCGCCGGCAGCACCATGACCGAGATCGTCAGCAGCGTTCAGCGGGTGACGGACATCATTGGCGAAGTGCGCGCCGCCACCTCCGAGCAAAGCCAGGGCATTGCCCAGGTCAGCACCGCCATGCACCAGCTTGACCAGATGACGCAGCAGAACTCCGCGCTGGTGGAGGAATCCACCGCCGCGGCGGCCAGCCTGCGCGAGCAGGCCATGAAGCTGACGGACGTGGTGGCGCTGTTCCGCGTGCAGGCAGGCGAGGTACAGCGGCCCCGCCCCGCCACGGCAACCACGCGTGCTGCACCCCCCGCGGCGCGCCCGGCCGCAAGCGCACCTCGCGCTTTGTCCACTCCCGCGGCACCCGCGCTACAGGCCAAGCCCGCCAAGGCGCCCGGCGCCGGCCCGGACGACGGCGACTGGGAGTCGTTCTGACGCCTATCCGAGCGGCGCCCGCAGGCGCCTGCGCGCGCCGTGTAGCGCACGTCATGCGGATGAGCGACCACACATGAAAAAGCCGCTGGCACGCCAGCGGCTTTTTCATTCAGGCACCTTGGTCGTGGCGCCGGTGGAGCTTCAGTCCGCCTGCTTGCGCAGGAAGGCCGGAATCTCCAGTTCATCCATGCCGCCCGAAGACAGCGCATCCACGCGCGCCGTGGCCACGGAACGGTTGGTGCGCCAGACGCTCGGCACGGCCATGCTGCCGTAGTCGGCCTGGGCCGCACCGCCCACCATGCCGGCGGAAACTCCGACCGCTGCGCCGGCCATGGGCATCTGGTACGCCACGTTGTCCGTGCCGGTGCGCAGGCTGCCCTGCACCACCTGCATGGGCTGGCGGCGCGCGTTCTGGCGCGACAGGCCCGTGGCCACCACGGTCACGCGGATCTCGTCACCCAGCGTGTCGTCGTATGCCGCACCGAAGATCACATGCGCGTCCGGCGAGGCGTAGGCGTTGATGGTGTTCATTGCCAGCCGCGATTCGGCCAGCTTGAGGCTGCCCTTGCTGGCCGTGACCAGCACCAGCACGCCCTTGGCGCCCGACAGGTCGATACCTTCGAGCAGCGGGCAGGCGATGGCCTGCTCGGCTGCAATGCGCGCGCGATCCGGGCCGCTGGCCGTGGCCGTGCCCATCATCGCCTTGCCGGGCTCGCCCATCACGGTGCGCACGTCCTCGAAGTCCACGTTCACCTGGCCGTACTCATTGATGATCTCGGCGATACCGCCGACCGCGTTCTTGAGCACATCGTTGGCGTGCGCGAAGGCTTCTTCCTGGGTGATGTCATCGCCCAGCACCTCCAGCAGCTTCTCGTTGAGCACGACGATCAGCGAGTCGACGTTGGCTTCGAGCTCGGCCAGTCCATCGTCGGCGTTCTTCATGCGGCGCCCGCCCTCCCAGTCGAAGGGCTTGGTGACCACGCCCACCGTGAGGATGCCCATCTCCTTGGCCACGCGCGCGATCACGGGCGCAGCGCCCGTGCCCGTGCCGCCGCCCATGCCGGCGGTAATGAACAGCATGTGCGAGCCCTGGATGGCCTGGCGGATGTCCTCCTGCGCAGCCTCGGCGGCCTCGCGGCCCTTGTCGGGCTTGCTGCCCGCGCCCAAGCCGCTTGCGCCCAGTTGGATGGTGCGATGCGCCGTGCTGCGGGTGAGCGCCTGCGCGTCGGTGTTGGCCGTGACGAACTCCACGCCCTGCACGTTGCGCGAGATCATGTGCTCGACGGCGTTGCCGCCGCCCCCGCCGACACCGATCACCTTGATCTGCGTGCCCTGGTTGAACTCTTCGGACTCGATCATTTCGATGGTCATGATGGTGCTCCTGAAACTTGGGTTGTGATTTGCAATTGCCGTAGGTTGGTGTTTGTTAGGGGACGGTCATTGCCGTCGGGCGGAGGCGCGGTACTTCGCCATCGCCCGCGGCGCCGCGGCGGCGGACTGGCGCGTGCCATCCAGAGCGGGGGGAAGGTCATGTCAGAAGTTCCCCACGATGAAGTCCTTGAACCGGCCAAATGCGGTCTTCACCGACCCGCTCTTGGCTGCCACCTTGAAGCCGCGCAGGCGCGCCAGGCGCGCCTCTTCCAGCAGGCCCATGACGGTAGCGGCGCGCGGCTGGGCAATCATGTCGGCCAGCGCGCTGGAGTACTTCGGGATGCCGCGGCGCACGGGCTTGAGGAAGATGTCCTCGCCCAGCTCCACCATGCCCGGCATGACGGAGCTGCCGCCCGTGATCACGATGCCCGAGGACAGCACCTCCTCATAGCCGGACTCGCGGATCACCTGCTGCACCAGCGAGAAGATCTCCTCCACGCGCGGTTCGATCACACCCGCCAGCGCCTGCTTGGACAGCATGCGCGGGCTGCGGTCGCCCAGGCCCGGCACCTCGACCTGCGCCTCAGGGTCGGCGAGCAACTGCTTGGCGTAGCCGCTCTCCACCTTGATGTCCTCGGCGTCCTTGGTGGGTGTGCGCAGCGCCATCGCGATATCGCTGGTGATCAGGTCGCCCGCGATCGGGATCACCGCCGTGTGGCGGATCGCCCCCCCGGTGAAGATGGCCACATCGGTGGTGCCCGCGCCAATGTCCACCACGGCCACGCCCAGTTCGCGCTCGTCATCGGTAAGGACGGCCTGGCTGCTCGCCAGCGGGTTCAGCATCAGCTGCTCCACTTCCAGGCCGCAGCGGCGCACGCACTTGATGATGTTCTCGGCCGCGCTCTGCGCGCCGGTCACGATGTGGATCTTGGCCTCCAGGCGGATGCCGCTCATGCCGATGGGCTCTTTGACATCCTGCCCGTCGATCACGAATTCCTGCGGCTCCACCAGCAGCAGCCGCTGATCGCTGGAGATGTTGATGGCCTTGGCCGTTTCCACCACGCGCGCCACGTCCGCCGGCGTGACCTCCTTGTCCTTCACCGCCACCATGCCGCTGGAGTTGAGGCCGCGGATATGGCTGCCCGTGATGCCGGTATAGACGCGCTGGATCTTGCAGTCGGCCATCAACTCGGCCTCCTTCAGCGCCTGCTGGATGCTCTGCACCGTGGCGTCGATGTTCACCACCACGCCGCGCTTCAAGCCATTGCTGGGGGCTACGCCCAGGCCGGCCAGCTTCAGCTCGCCCCCGGGCAGCACTTCAGCGACGACTGCCATGACCTTGGCGGTGCCGATGTCCAGCCCCACGACCACGTCTTTGTATTCTCTTGCCATAGTTCTTTGTCCTGCCCTCAGTTGTTCTGCCCCGCCCTGCGCGCACGCGACGCCGCGCGCAGCGCAGCCGCCTTCTGTGCGTCCGTACTCACGGTGGTGACGCCGCGCAGGCGCAGCGCATAGCCGCTTTCATGCCGCAAGTCGGCGTACTCCAGCGCATCCACGCGACGCCCCTGCCGTTGCGCCACGTCCGGCAGCGTGTGCACCAAACGCGACACGCGCTGCATCAGCAATTGCGTCGAGCCACTCCCCAGCTCCAGCACCGCACCGCTGTCCAGCGTGACCCGCCAGCCTCCATTCCCCGTGAGCTGCAACGAGTCGATGCCGGAACCCAGCGGCGCCAACGCGGGCGCCAGCTGGCGGTACATCTGCAGCAACTCCGCGGAGCGCTCGGGCGTGCCCATCAGGCGCGGCAGGTTGTCTTGCTCCAGGTCGCCCGCGTCGGCTTCAAAGACCTCGCCCCGGCTATTGACCAGGGTGTCGCTGCCTTCGGCGCCCCAGTAGGCGACCACGTCGTGCTCCTGCAGCTGCACGCGCAGGCCACTGGGGAACTCGCGTCGCACATAGGCCTGCCGCACCCAGGGCACCTGCTCGAAGGCGCGGCGCGCGGCCTGCAAGTCGATGGTGAAGAAGTTGCCCACGAGTTGCGGCGCAACGTTGGCACGCAGGCTCAACGCGCTGGTGTGCACGAGGTCGCCCTCCACCACGATGCGCCCGATCGAAAACGCAGGATGGCGCAGCAGCCAGCCTCCGCCCACCGCCAGCACGGCCAGGGCGCAGCCCAGGAACAGGACCGTAGCGGTCATGTTCATGAGGCGAACGTCCAGCGGTGCGGGCAGCGTGTTGTTCATACCGGCTCCCGTCCTCCTGCCGCACCGGCCCGGCCCTGCAGCGCGTCCAGCGACGCGCTCGCCAGGATGCGCAGGCACAGGTCGGGGTAGCTGATGCCGCTGGCATTGGCCGACATCGGCACCAGCGAGTGACCGGTCATGCCGGGCGAGGTGTTGATTTCCAGCAGGAAGGGCTTGCGGTCGCTCGCGCGGATCATGATGTCGGCGCGCGCCCAGCCGCGGCAACCCAGCGTACGGTAAGCCTGCACGACGATGCGCTGGATCTCGCGCTCCTCGGCCTCGGGCAGGCCGCTCGGGCAGTGGTACTGCGTGACGTCGGTGAAGTACTTGTTCTGGTAGTCGTAGTTGCCTTGCGGCGCCTCGATGCGGATCACCGGCAGCGCGCGCGCCTCGGCGCCTTGGCCCAGTATGGGACAGGTGGTCTCGTCACCATCGATGAACTGCTCGCACAGCACCTCGGGGTCATGCTGCGCGGCCAGCCGATACGCCTGTTCGCACTGCCCCAGCGAAGTGACCTTGGTCAGGCCGATGGTGGAGCCCTCGCGCGAGGGCTTGACGATCATCGGCGCGCCCAGCTCCTGGAAGGCCTGGGCCGTCTCCGCACTGCTGGACACCAGGCGCCAGTCTGGCGTGGGCAGGCCGTCCGCGCGCCAGATGCGCTTGGTCATGATCTTGTCCATGGCGATGCTGGACGCCATCACGCCGGGACCGGTGTACGGAATGCCCAGCAGCTCCAGCGCGCCCTGCACCGTACCGTCCTCGCCATGGCGGCCGTGCAGCGCGATGAAGCAGCGGCTGTAGCCGTGGGCCTTGAGCTCCGACAGATCACTGTGCGCGGGGTCGAACGCATGCGCGTCCACGCCGCGCGAGCGCAGCGCCTGCAGCACGCCGCCGCCCGACATCAGCGACACCTCACGCTCGGCCGACGTGCCCCCCATGAGCACGGCCACTTTGCCCAGCGCCTTCACATCAATCTTGGGGTCATTTTGGCTCATTGCGCCCGTCCTTCCTGCGCTAGCAGCTCATTTTTTTGTAGCAAATCAACCACCTTGGCGGGTACGCCACCGATCGAGCCCGCCCCCATGCACAGCACCACATCGCCATCCCGGGCGCCCGCGGCAATGCGCTGCGGCATGTCGGCCACGTTGTCGATGAACACCGGCTCCACCGTGCCGGCCACGCGCAGTGCGCGCGCCAGCGACCGGCCGTCGGCCGCCACGATGGGCGCCTCGCCCGCGGCATAGACCTCGGTCAGCAGCACCGCGTCGGCTGTGCCCAGCACCTTGACGAAGTCCTCGAAGCAGTCGCGCGTGCGGCTGTAGCGGTGCGGCTGGAAGGCCAGCACCAGGCGCCGCCCCGGATACGCCCCGCGCGCGGCCGCAAGCGTGGCCGCCATCTCCACAGGGTGGTGCCCGTAGTCCTCGATGAGCGTGAAGTGCCCCCCGCCCTGCGCGGGCAGGTCGCCGTGGCGCTGGAAGCGCCGACCCACCCCGGTGAAACCGGCGAGTGCGCGCAGCAGGGCCTCGTCGGGCAGGTTCAGCTCGGCCGCCACGGCGATCACCGCCAGGGCGTTGAGCACGTTGTGCTCGCCGGCCAGGTTGAGCACGACCTGCAGGTCCGGCAGCGTCACGCCGTTGCGCCGCTGCACGGTGAAATGCATCTGCGTGCCCACGGCACGCACATCTACGGCGCGCACCTCGGCATCTTCGGACAGGCCGTAGCTCGTCACCGGGCAGGTCACCAGCGGCAGGATGTCGCGCACCGCTGGGTTGTCGATGCACAGGATGGCCGTGCCGTAAAACGGCATGCGGTGCAGGAAGTCCACGAACGCCTGCTTGAGCCGGCCGAAGTCGTGGCCGTAGGTCTCCATGTGATCGGCATCGATGTTGGTGACCACCGCCATCACGGGCAGCAGGTTGAGGAACGAGCCATCCGACTCGTCGGCCTCGACCACGATGTACTCGCCCTGGCCCAGCTTGGCATTGGTGCCCGCGCTGTTCAGCCGCCCGCCGATCACGAAGGTCGGGTCCAGCCCCGCCTCCCCCAGCACGCTGGCCACCAGGCTGGTGGTGGTGGTCTTGCCGTGTGCGCCGGCAATGGCGATGCCCTTGCGCAGGCGCATCAGCTCGGTCAGCATCAACGCGCGCGGCACCACGGGAATCTTGCGCTCACGCGCGGCCAGCACCTCGGGGTTGTCGGCCTGCACAGCGGTGGAGGTCACCACGGCGTCCGCACCAGCGATGTGCGCCGCCGCGTGGCCCACATGGGTGGCCACGCCCAATGACTGCAGGCGGCGCAGCGTGGGGCTGTCGGCCAGGTCGGAGCCGGAAACCACATAGCCCAGGTTGTGCAGCACCTCGGCAATGCCGCACATGCCGGAGCCACCGATGCCGACGAAGTGGATGTGGCGAATGGCCTGCTTCATCGTGCCAGCCTTTCACATGCCGCGACGATGTCGCGGGTTGCGTTGATCTTTCGCATCGTGCGTGCCTTTTGCGCCTTGGCCAGCAGCTCCTGGCGCTTCATGTTCTGCAGCATCTCGGCCAGGCCGTGGGCGGTCAGGTCGGCCTGCTGCACCAGCCAGCCCCCGCCCACCTTCACCAGGTACTGCGCGTTGGTGGTCTGGTGGTCGTCCACCGCGTGCGGGAATGGCACGAACACCGCCGCAGCCCCCACGGCCGCAATCTCCGTCACCGTGCTGGCGCCCGCGCGGCACAGCACCAGGTCCGCTTCGGCGAACGCGGCTGCGGTGTCCTCGATGAACGGCGTGAGCGTGGCCTCGACGCCCGCCGCCGCGTAGCTGCGGCGCAGCGCCTCGATCTGGGACTCTCCGCTCTGGTGGGTGACGATGGGGCGGTCCTGCTCATGGATCCATGCCAGCGCCTGGGGCACGATGTCGTTGAGCGCCTTGGCGCCCAGGCTGCCGCCCACCACCAGCAGGCGCAGCGGACCTTCGCGCCCGGCAAGGCGCCGCTCGGGACGGGGCTGGCGCGTGAAGGCGCGCCGCATGGGGTTGCCCACCCACTGCGCATCGGGCAGCACATTGGGAAAGGCCGTGTAGACCCGCGTGGCCAGCCGCGACAGCAGCTTGTTGGCCATTCCGGGCACGGAGTTCTGCTCGTGCAGCAGCAGCGGCTTGCGCGCCAGGCGCGCGGCAATGCCGCCAGGGAAGGTGACGTACCCGCCCAGACCGATCACCACGTCCGGCTGCAACCGGCGCACGACCGCGCGCGCCTGCAGGCATGCGCGTGCCAGCCGCAGCGGCAAGGCCAGCAGCGTCTTCAGACCCTTGCCGCGCACGCCGGAGAAGTCGATGGGCTCGAACGCGAAACCGCGCGGCGGCACCAGGCGCTCTTCCATGCTGCCGGGCGTGCCCAGCCAATGCACCTGCCAGCCACGTTCGCGCAGCGCCTCAGCCAGTGCCAGGCCAGGAAAGATATGTCCACCCGTTCCACCGGCCATGACCAGCGCCGTGCGTTGGCGCGCGGGAAGGGAGTGCGCAGAGCGCTCCAGGACCTGCGTCGCGGGAAAGTTGGACTGAACGCCCTCGCGCCGTCCGGCCCGCGCGCGCGCGGATCGCCCACGGCGGGGGTGCTGGCTGTGGCCGAAACGTGACGTCATGTCGGCGCTCCTGGTGCGCGGTGCGCGCGCAGGGGCATGGCAAGCCGGCAGTACCGACGCACTGCCACAAGCCCGAGGTGGTGAATAAGGTTCCTCATGCACGGCCTCCGCGCATGAGCAGCTTGTTTTCGTAATCCACACGCAGGACCACCGCGATGGCGACCAGGTTCATCAGGATGGCCGACCCGCCAAAGCTCATCAGCGGCAGCGTCAGCCCCTTGGTGGGCAGCGCCCCCAGGTTCACTCCCATGTTGATGAAGGCCTGAAAGCCCACCCAGATCGCCACGCCCTGGGCCACGAGGCCCGAGAACACGCGGTCCAGCGCGATGGCCTGGCGGCCGATGTGCATGATGCGCCGCGTCATCCACAGGAAGGCGACGATCAGCGTGAGCACACCCACCAGGCCAAATTCTTCGCCGATCACCGCCAGCAGGAAGTCGGTATGCGCCTCGGGCAGCCAGTGCAGCTTCTCGACGCTGCCACCCAGCCCCACACCGAAGATCTCGCCGCGGCCGATGGCGATCAGCGCATGCGAGAGCTGGTAGCCCTTGCCCAGGGCGTGTTGCTCGCTGAACGGATCGAGGTAGGCAAACACGCGCTCGCGCCGCCAGGGTGAGCTGGCGATCATGATGGCGAAGGCCGCCACCAGCACACCCGCAATCAGGAAGAACATGCGCGCGTTCACGCCCCCCAGGAACAGGATGCCCATGGCGATCACCGCGATCACCATGAAGGCGCCCATGTCGGGCTCTGCCAGCAGCAGCGCACCCACCACCGCCACGGCGGCGGCCATGGGCAGCACGGCGCGAAAGAACCGCTCCTTGACCTCCATCTTGCGCACCATGTAGTCCGAGGCGTAGATCAGCACCGCGAACTTCGCCAGCTCGGACGGCTGGAAGTTCATGAACCCCAGGCTGAGCCAGCGCCGCGCGCCGTTCACCATGGTGCCCACGTGCGGGATCAGCACCGCGATCAACAGCACGATGGAGGCCACGAACAACCACGGCGCCATGCGCTCCCAGGTGTCCATCGATACCTGGAACGCGATCAGTGCCGCGACGAACCCCACGCCGATGGCAATTGCGTGGCGCAGCAGGAAGTGCGTGGGCGCGATGTTGCCAAAGCGCGGGTTGTCCGGCATGGCGATCGAGGCCGAATACACCATCACCACGCTGAAGGCCAGCAGCAGGACCACCACCCACAACAGCGCCTGGTCGAAGCCCAGCACGCGCGCGGGCGTGGCGGCCGTGCGACGGTATTCGGTGCCGCCCACGCGCACGGGCAGGACGTCGGCGTTTGCGGCCGGCGCGGCACCCGCCCAGGCCCGCATGCGCTGCCACAACGAGGGACGGGAAGCGGCGGTCGCGGCGGTCATGCCGTCCCTCCTTCCAGCGTCTGGCCGGCGTCTTCGGCCAGCGCCTGCACGGCTTCGCAGAAAACGCGAGCGCGGTGCGCGTAGTTGTCGAACATGTCCAGGCTGGCGCAGGCGGGCGACAGCAGCACGGCGTCGCCCACATGGGCGCGCTGTGTGGCCAACTGCACGGCCTCGGGCAGCGTGGCGGCGTCCTGCAGCGGCACGCCGCAGCCCTGCAGCGCGGCGCGGATCTGCGGCGCGTCGCGCCCGATCAACACCACCGCGCGCGCATAGCGCGCCACGGGCGCGGCCAGCGGCGAGAAGTCCTGACCCTTGCCGTCGCCACCCAGGATCACCACCAGGCGCCGGTCGGCGCCCAGCCCGGTCAGCGCAGCCACCGTGGCGCCCACGTTGGTGCCCTTGCTGTCGTCGAAGTACTCCACCTCGCGCACGATGCCCACGGGTTCCACGCGGTGCGGCTCACCGCGGTATTCGCGCAGGCCGTAGAGCATGGGCGCGAGCGGGCACCCCGCAGCCTGGGCCAACGCCAGCGCAGCCAGAGCATTGATGGCGTTGTGCCGCCCGCGGATGCGCAGCGCGTCGGCGGGCATCAGGCGCTGGATGTGCAGCTCGGCGTCCTGCGCCTTGCCGCGCTTGGCCGTTTCGTCTGCCTCGTGTGCACGCACCAGCCAGGCCATGCCGCTGACCACCTCGATGCCGAAGTCCCCCGGGCGCTGCGGCATGTCGCCACCGAAGGTCACGTGTGCGCGCAACTGGGGCTTTTGCAGCTTCACGCGCACTGGCGGCGGCAGCAGGGCCATGACTTCCGCGTCCTCGCGGTTGAGCACCATGAGGCCGGTTTCGCCGAAGATGCGCCCCTTGGCCTGTGCGTAGGCCTGCAGGCTGCCGTGCCAGTCCAGGTGGTCCTGCGTGATGTTGAGCACGGCCGCGGCTGTGGGCTCGAAGCCCTGCACGCCATCGAGCTGAAAGCTCGACAGCTCCAGCACCCACACCTCGGGCAGCGTGCCCGCGTCGATGTGCTGCGCCAGCGTATCCAGCAGCGTGGGGCCGATGTTGCCGGCCACCGCCACGCGCTTGTCCGCGCACTCCACCAGCAGCCCCGTGAGCGAGGTCACGGTGGTCTTGCCATTGGTGCCGGTGATGGCCAGCACAGCGGGCGCGTAGCCCTGACCGGCGCGCAGCTCGCGCAGCGCCTGCGCATATAAGCCCAATTCGCCTTCCACGCTTATCTGGCGAGCGCGAGCAGCTATAACAACAGGAGCAATCTCATTCGGACTCAGACCTGGCGAGCGGTATACCGCGTGCAGCGCGCGCCCCTGCACCAGGGTCTCATCGAAGGCGCCGGCGACGAACTCCACCTGCGGCAGTTCTGCGCGCAGCACCGCCAGCTGCGGCGGACTGCTGCGCGTGTCGGCCACGGTGACCTGCGCACCACAGCGCACACACCAGCGCGCCATGGCCAGGCCCGAGGCGCCCAGACCCAGCACCAGCACCTGCTTGCCGGCAAGCGCGGGCGGCGCCTGCGGGGCCTCCTCGGACGCGACGGCAGGCTCCTCAACGGCGTGGTCCGCAGCCGGAGAAACGGGTGTGTCTTCAGCAGACGCGCCAGCGCCACCGTCCGCCGGAGCCGCGTCGGCAAAGATGCGCGCCACGAACTCGGCCGCGGCGGCCGCGGCTGACACCGCGGGTGCGGTGTAGTCATAGCGCGCCGCTGCATCTTGCGCGGGCGCTGGCAAGGGCGATAGATCCTGCGGCGGACTGTCGTGCGCCGCATCCTCCAGCAACGCGTCGTCCCGCTCTCCGGGCGTGGGCGTGGGCGTGGACGGGGGCGCCGGGGGCACAGTCGTCGCTGCGGCGCCGAGTGCGTCGGGGTGCAGGGGATCGTGGTGGCCAGTGTTCATCGCAGCTTCAGCGTGGTCAGACCCACGAGGCACAACAGCATGGTGATGATCCAAAAGCGCACGACGACCTGCGTCTCCTTCCAGCCGCTCTTCTCAAAGTGGTGGTGCAGCGGCGCCATCTTGAGGAGGCGCCGGCCCTCGCCATACTTGCGCTTGGTGTACTTGAACCAGGTCACCTGCAGCATCACCGACAGCGCTTCCACCACGAAGATGCCGCCCATGATGGCCAGCACGATCTCCTGGCGCACGATGACCGCGATCGTGCCCAACGCAGCGCCCAAAGCCAGCGCGCCGACGTCGCCCATGAAGACCTGGGCCGGGTGGGTGTTGAACCACAGGAAGGCGAGGCCCGCGCCCGCCATGGCGGCGCAGAAGATCAACAGCTCGCCCGAGCCGGCGATATAAGGGAACAGCAGGTATTTCGCATAGCCCGCGTTACCGGTCACGTAGGCGAAGATCCCCAGCGAGGCGCCCACCATGATCACGGGCATGATGGCCAGGCCATCCAGGCCGTCGGTCAGGTTCACGGCGTTGCTGGAGCCCACGATCACCAGGTAGGTCAGGATCACGAAGCCCAGCACCCCCAGCGGGTAGCTCACTTCCTTGAAGAACGGCACCAGCAGGCCGGCCTTGGGCGGCAGGTCCATCGAAAAGCCGGACTGCACCCAGGTGATGAACAGTTCGAACACACGCGTGTTGGAGTTCTCGGAAATGCTGAACACCAGGTACAGCGCGGCCAGCAGGCCGATCACCGATTGCCAGAAATACTTCTCGCGCGAACGCATGCCCTCGGGATCCTTGTTGACCACCTTGCGCCAGTCGTCCACCCAGCCAATGGCGCCAAACCCCAGCGTCACGGCCAGCACGATCCACACGAAACGATTCGACAGGTCGAACCACAGCAGCGTGGAGATGGCAATGGAGCCCAGAATTAACACGCCGCCCATGGTGGGCGTGCCGCTCTTGGACAGGTGCGTCTGCATGGCGTAGCCGCGGATCGGTTGGCCGATCTTGAGCGAGGTCAGCATACGGATGACCTTCGGCCCCGCGATCAGGCCGATGAGCAGCGCCGTCAGCGCCGCCATCACCGCCCGCAGCGTGAGGTACTGGAACACCCGCAGAAAGCTCAGCTCGGGCGACAGGCCTTGCAGCCATTGGGTCAGCATCAGCAGCATGCGGCTCCCCCTTGCGCGGCAGCGCCTGCGGCGCCGTCCTCATGCAGTGCCTGCAGCGCCTGCACGACCTGTTCCATCTTCATGAATCGCGATCCCTTCACCAGCACGCTGCCCACCGTGGGCAGGGCCTGCCCCACTGCGGCCTGCAGCGTGGCCATGTCCTTGAAATGGCGTGCGGCCGTCCCACAGGCCTGCACGGCGTGGGCGCTTAGGTCGCCCAGCGCAAACAGCTGCTCGATGCCGCGCGCACGGGCGTGCGCACCGGCCTCGGCGTGGAACTGCGACCCCTGGTCGCCCACCTCGCCCATGTCTCCCAGCACCAGTAGGCGCGGGCCAGGCAGTGCGGCCAACACCTCGATGGCCGCGTGCACCGAGTCGGGGTTGGCGTTGTAGCTGTCGTCCACCACCGTGATGGAACGTCCCCCGCAACGCACGGCCAGTGCGCGCGAGCGCCCGTTGACCGGCGCGAAAGCCGCCAGCCCTTGCGCAATGCCCGCCAGAGGCACCCCCGCCGCCAGCGCGCAGGCCGTGGCGGCCAGGGCATTGGTGACGTTGTGGCGCCCTGCGATGGCCAGCCGCGTATCGAACGCGCCGTTGGGGGTGTCAATGCGCACCTGCCATGCGCCGTCGCCCCATTGCGCTGCGGCGCAGCGCACCTCGCCCGCGGCCTCGCCAAAGGTCAGGCAGTGCCGCGTGCCGGCCAGCTCGCGCCACAAGGGCGTGAAGGCATCTGCCGCCGGGAACACAGCCGTGCCATCAGCCGGCAGGGCAGACAGCACGCTGCCGTTCTCGCGCGCCACGGCCTCGACCGTGTGCATGAATTCCAGGTGCTCGCGCTGGGCGTTGTTGACCAGGGCCACGGTGGGCCGGGCAATGTCCGCCAGATTCGCGATCTCGCCGGGATGGTTCATGCCCAACTCGACCACCGCAGCCTCATGGCCCGGCCGCAGGCGCAGCAGCGTGAGGGGTACGCCCACGTCGTTATTGAAGTTGCCCTGCGTGGCCAGCGCGGCGTCGCCTTTCCAGGCCCGCAGCACCGCCGCGATCATTTGCGTGACCGTGGTCTTGCCGTTGCTGCCGGTCACGGCGATCAGCGGCAGGTCCTGCTGCGCGCGCCAGCCAGCGGCCAGCGCACCCAGGGCGGCCAGGGTGTCGGGAACCTCGATGCCGGGCAGGCCGGCGTCGGCCAGGCCCGCATGCGCAATGGCCGCCGCGGCGCCGGCCGTTCGCGCTTGGGACAGAAACTGGTGCGCATCGAAACGCTCACCCTTGAGCGCCACGAACAGGTCACCTGCGGCCAGCGTGCGGGTATCGGTGTGCACGCGCGCGAGCGGCGTGGCACCTTCGCCGATCAGTCGCGCACCAGGAATGCGGGCGCGCAGCAGATCAAACGCCTGTTGCAGCGTCATCATGGGGGAGTTGTTCTGGTGGTGGCTCATGCCACGCCTCCTCGGCGCGCGAGCGCTGCACGTGCGTGCGCCATGTCGGAGAACGGCACACGCTGGCCCGCCGTCTCCTGGTAGTCCTCATGGCCCTTGCCGGCAATCAGCACCACATCGTTGGCGCCGGCATCGGCCAGCGCTTGCGCGATGGCCGCGGCACGGTCGACCTTGGCACGCACGCTGGTGCCTGCAATCGTGCCCAGCAGGATCTGGTGGATGATGGATTGCGGCTCCTCACCCCGCGGGTTATCGCTGGTGACGATGACCTCGTCGGCCTCGCGCTGTGCCACGGCTCCCATCAGCGGGCGCTTGCCGGCGTCGCGGTTGCCACCGCAGCCGAACACGCACCACAGCCGCCCTCCGCGCTGCGCCGCCACGGGCTTGAGCGCGGCCAGCGCCTGGTGCAGCGCATCGGGCGTGTGGGCATAGTCCACAGCCACCAGCGGCTGGCCAGCGGCCGCCAACTGCTCCATGCGTCCGGGCACGGGCCGCAGGCGCGCACAGGCCTGGAGCGCCTGCGCCAGGGGCACCCCCAGCGCACGCATGCCTGCAATCACGCCCAACAGGTTGGACACGTTGTACAGGCCGATGACCTGCGTTTGCAGCACCTCGGTATGCGCGCCTTCGGCCACCGTGAAGGCCAGGCCGGCACCCGTGTGCACGATGTGCTTGGCCTGCAGGCGGGCGGGGCCCTGCAGGGAGACGCTCCACAGATCCAGGTCACTGCCCTGCAGCTCGGCATGCAGAGCGGCGCCCTGCGGGTCGTCCACATTCACCACAGATGCGCGCAGCCCCGGCCAGTCGAACAGTGCGCGCTTGGCCTGCCAGTAGGCGGCCATGCCCGGGTGGTAGTCCAGGTGGTCCTGCGTGAAGTTGGTGAACAGCGCCACGTGAATGCGTGTGCCGTCCAGGCGGTGCTCGGCCAGGCCGATAGACGATGCCTCGATGGCGCAGGCACGGTGGCCCGCGTCCGCAAACTGCGCGAAGGCGCGCTGCAGGCGCACGGGGTCGGGGGTCGTCATGCCCGTGGTCTGCAACGCTGGCGGCACGCCCATGCCCAAAGTACCCACCAGCGCGCATCCAGCAAGCGCTGACAGCTCTTCTTTTGATAGCTGATTGAGCGCATCCGCCAGCCACCAGGCCGTGCTGGTCTTGCCGTTGGTGCCGGTCACGGCCAACACCTGCAGGCGCTGGGTGGGGTGGCCGAACCATTCGGAAGCAATCATGCCGGTCGCGGCCTTGAGGCCGCGCAGGGCCGCGATGTGGTCTCCCGCGAGGGCGAAGGGCTCCACGCCCTCGCACTCCACCAGGCAGGCGGCAGCGCCGCGCGCCACGGCGTCGCCCACGTGGGCGCGCCCGTCCGTAGCCGCGCCGGGCCACGCGATGAACCCATCGCCCGGCTGGATCAGGCGGCTGTCCGTCTGCAGCGTGCCCGTGACGCGCTGGCGCAGCCAGTCCACGGCCTCCTGCAGGGTGGTGAGCGTGTGCAGTGCGTTCACAGCGATTCCTCCACACCGTTGGAGACGATGAGCGGCTTGACAGCCATGTCGGGCGCCACGCCCATCATGCGCAGGGTCTGCTGCACCACTTCACTGAACACTGGTGCCGCAACCGCACCGCCGTAGATCACGCCGTTGCTGGGCTCGTCGACCATCACGGCCACGATGATGCGCGGGTGGTCGATGGGCGCAAGCCCGGTGAACCAGGCGCGGTACTTGCCCGAGGCGTAGCTCTTGCCCACCTGTTTGCGCGCCGTGCCGGACTTGCCGCCCACGGAATAGCCCACCGTCTGCGCCTTCTGGCCCGTGCCGCCGGGCCCCGCGGCCATCTGCAGCATCTTGCGCACCTGGTTGGCGGTGCGTTCGGAGAACACGGGCACGCCCACGGGCGCTTCGTGGGTCTTCAGCATGGTGGCGGGAATCACCTTGCCGCCGTTGGAAAACACGGTATAGGAGCGCGCCATCTGGAACAGGCTGGCCGACAGCCCGTAGCCGTAGGACATGGTGGCCTGCTCGATAGGCCGCCAGCTTTTGTAGGGGCGCAGCCGCCCGCTCGCCACCCCCGGAAAGGCGATCTGCGGCTTTTGCCCGAAGCCGACGGCAGAGAAGGTTTCCCACATTTCCTGCGCCGGCAGCTGCATCGCGATCTTCGTGGTACCCACGTTGCTGGACTTCTGGATCACGCCCTCCACGGTCAACAGCCCGTAGTTGTGCGTGTCGCTGATCGTCGAGCCGGTGATGGTCAGGCGGCCTGGCGTGGTGTCCACGCTGGTTTCGGGCTTGAAGCGGCCGCTCTCCAGCGCCAGCCCCACCGTGATGGGCTTGATGGTGGAGCCGGGTTCGAACACGTCGGTGAGCGCGCGGTTGCGCAGTTGCTCGCCCGTCAGGTTCTGGCGCTTGTCGGGCACATAGCTGGGGTAGTTGGCCAAGGCCAGCACCTCGCCCGTGCGCGCATCCAGCACCACCACGCTGCCGGCCTTGGCCTTGTGCGCCTGCACGGTGTCGCGCAGCTTCTGGTAGGCGAAGAACTGCACCTTGCTGTCGATGGACAGCTGCATGTCCTTGCCATCCACGGGCGGCACCTCGGCGCCTACGCCCTCCACCACGCGGCCCAGGCGATCTTTGATGACGCGGCGCGACCCTGGCTTGCCCGCCAGATCCTTGTCGAAGGCCAGCTCCATGCCTTCCTGACCATGGTCTTCCACGTTCGTGAAGCCCACCACGTGCGCGGCGGCTTCGCCCTCGGGATACTGGCGCTTGTATTCCTTGCGCAGGTAGATGCCCTTCAGCCCCAGGGCGGTGATCTGCTGGCCCACGTCCCAGTCGAGCTGGCGCTTGATCCAGACGAAGGTCTTGTCCTCGTCGGCCAGCTTGCCCTGCAGCGTGGACAGCGGCATGTCCATGAGACGCGCCAGGTCCTTGAGCTTGGCGCGCACCTCGGGTTTGGCCATTTCCACATCTTCAGGGATGGCCCAGATGCTGGCCGCCGGAACGCTGGAAGCGAGGATCAGGCCATTGCGGTCGAGGATGCGGCCCCGGTTGGCCGGCAGCTCCAGCGTGCGCGCAAAGCGCACCTCGCCCTGACGCTGAAAGAAGTCGTTGCCGATCACCTGCACGTAGGCGGCGCGCCCCGCCAGGCCCACGAAACCCAGCGCCACCAGGGCGACGATGAACTTGCTGCGCCAGACAGGTGTCTTGCTGGCCAGCAGAGGGCTGGAGGTGTAGTTGACGCTGCGGCTGCTCACGGCGCGCGCCCCTCGCCGGCTGGCACGACGACGTTACCGCCGTCGGTCACGTATTCGGTAATGGCCGGCGTGGCGGTACGCATCTGCAGCCGGTCGCGCGCCAGGCGCTCCACGCGCAGCGGCGTGGCCTGCGCGCGCTTTTCCACCTGCAGACGCTGGTGCTCGGTCTCCAGGCGGCGCGACTCAGCCACCGCGCGATCGAGTTCGGTGAACAGCCTTCGCGACTGGTATTGCGTATGCACGAGGTATAGCGCGCTGGCCATCACCGCCAGCAGCAGCACAAGGCTGATGCGCGTCATCGCCCGCCTCCCGTGTGCCCTGCAACGCTCGAAGGACTGTGCCGCGGAGCGAGCGCGCCCCGCGCATGCGCGTGCAGCGGCGTGGCGACATGGCACATCCGCGCGTCGCTCATGCGGGCACCTCCGTGCGTTCCGCCACGCGCATCACGGCGCTGCGCGCACGCGCGTTGGCGGCCACCTCGTCCGTGCTCGGCTTGATGCGCTCCAGCGCCCTGAGCCGCATCGGCTGGGGCGGCGCGAACGGCGCACGGCGGTCGTAGACCTCCTTGGAGTGCTGTGCGATGAACTGCTTGACGATGCGGTCTTCCAGCGAGTGGAAGCTGATGACCACCAGCCGGCCACCGGGCCGCAGCACGTGCAGGCTGCCCTCTAGCGCCTGCTGCAGCTCCTCAAGCTCGGCGTTGATGAAAATCCGAAGAGCCTGAAATGTGCGCGTTGCAGGGTTCTGGCCCGGCTCGCGGGTCTTGACCGCGCCAGCCACGATGTCGGCCAGTTCGGCGGTGCTTGCAATGGGGCCGCGTTCCGTGCGCCGAGCAACAATCGCCTTTGCAATGGGGCCAGCAAACCGTTCTTCACCGTAGTCACGTATCACCTCCGCAATCTGTGCCGCTTCGGCATCTGCCAGCCACTCGGCCACGCTCTGGCCACGCGTGGTGTCCATGCGCATGTCCAGCGGACCATCGGAACGAAAACTGAACCCGCGCTGGGGGTCGTCGATCTGCGGGGAGCTCACGCCCAGGTCCAGCAGCACACCGGACACGCTGGCGGCGGGCAGTTCCCCGAGATGGCTGAACCCCTGGTGCCGAATGGAAAAGCGCGCATCCGTGATGCGCGCCGCTGCTTGAATGGCTTCGGTGTCCTTGTCGAACGCCACCAGCCGGCCTTGCGGCCCCAACCGCTGCAGGATGAGCCGCGAATGCCCTCCCCTGCCAAAGGTGCCGTCCACGAAGGTGCCCGCAGGCGCATCGCCCTCGCCCAGCAAGGCGTGCACCGCCTCGTCGAGCAGGACCGTGGTGTGTTGCAGGGGCTGGTTCACACGCGGCCCCTAGAAAGAGAAATCCTTGAAGACATCGGGCATCTCGGCCTGCATGGCCGCGGCTTCCTTGGCCTCGTAGGTGGCCTTGTCCCACAGCTCGAAGTGGTTGCCCATGCCCAGCAGGATGGCGTCCTTGGACAGGCCGGCCGCCTCGCGCAATTCGGGCGAGACCAGCACCCGGCCGGTGCCGTCCATCTCCACGTCCATCGCGTTGCCGAGGAAGATGCGCTTCCACCATTGCGCGGACATGGGCAGCTGGGCAATGCGCTCGCGGAACTTCTCCCACTCGGGACGCGGGAAGACCATCAGGCAGCCATCGGGGTGCTTGGTGAGCGTGAGCTGGCCGCCCGCCTGCGCCGTGAGGGCGTCACGATGCCGGGTCGGCACGGACAGCCGCCCCTTTGCATCCAGACTCAGCGATGACGCCCCTTGAAACACCGATGGAACCCCTTGCCCGCTACTGCCGCTTTCCACCCCGAGAGAGGGCGCAAAGGGCACTTTTCACCACTTAATTGCACTTTTTTGCACTGTAGCAGGAAAAGAACACCAGGCAAGAGGCGCCGCAACAAAATTTTGCAATGAAATCAAGGACTTAGCGCCGATTTCCAAGGTGAAAATCAGGCAAATGTCCTTATTGATTAAGCACTTAGCTGCAGGTATGCAAGTGGTTTATGAAGGCTTGACGCCCCACGCAACCAGGCATCACAGGATGTATCGGGACAAGTCTTCGTCCTGGCTCAGCGATTGCAGCCGCGCATTCACGTAGCCGGCATCCACCACCACGGTCTGCCCCGACAGGCGCGTGGCGTCATAACTCACCTCGTCCAGCAGCCGCTCCATCACCGTGGACAGGCGGCGCGCGCCGATGTTTTCGGTGCGCTCATTCACCTCGAAGGCAATGTGGGCCAGGCGGGTGATGCCCTCGGGCGTGAAATCCAGGGTGACGCCTTCCGTCTCCAGCAGCGCCTGGTACTGCTTGACCAGCGACGCATGGGTCTGCGTGAGGATGGCCTCGAAGTCCTGCACCGACAGGGAGGTGAGTTCCACGCGGATGGGGAAGCGCCCCTGCAACTCGGGGATCAGGTCGCTCGGCTTGGCGAGGTGGAATGCCCCCGAGGCGATGAACAGGATGTGGTCGGTCTTGACCATGCCGTACTTGGTGGACACTGTGGTGCCCTCCACCAGCGGCAGCAGGTCGCGCTGCACGCCCTGGCGTGAGACGTCGGCGCCGCCGGCCTCCTGGCGCGACGCGACCTTGTCGATCTCGTCGATGAAAACAATACCGTTCTGCTCGGCGTTGGCCAGCGCCCGCGTCTTGACCTCTTCCTCATTGACCAGCTTGGCGGCCTCTTCCTCGACCAGCAGCTTCATGGCCTCGGCGATCTTGAGCTTGCGCGCGCGACGCCGCTCCTGGCCCATCTGGCTGAACATGCCACGCAACTGCTCGGTCATCTCCTCCATGCCGGCCGGGCTCATGATTTCGAACTGCGGCCGCGCATCCGCCAGGTCGATCTCGATCTCCTTGTCATCCAGCTGGCCCTCGCGCAGCTTCTTGCGGAACACCTGGCGCGCCGTGCTGTCACCCGCGGGCTCGCCGGTGCGCGCGGTATCGACGCTGGCGCCGCGCGCCGGAGGAATGAGCACATCCAGGATGCGGTCCTCGGCGGCGTCTTCGGCACGCACGCGCACCTTCTTCATGTCGGCTTCGCGCGTCTGTTTCACGGCCACTTCCACCAGATCGCGGACGATGGAATCCACGTCCTTGCCCACGTAGCCCACCTCGGTGAACTTGGTGGCCTCGACCTTGATGAACGGCGCGTCCGCCAGGCGCGCCAGGCGCCGCGCGATCTCGGTCTTGCCCACGCCCGTGGGGCCGATCATGAGGATGTTCTTGGGCGTGATCTCGTGCCGCAGGCTGGCGTCCACCTGCTGGCGGCGCCAGCGGTTGCGCAGTGCAATGGCCACGGCGCGCTTGGCGCCGTTCTGGCCGACGATGTGGCGGTCGAGTTCGGAGACGATTTCCTGGGGAGTCATGGAGGACATGCTGCAGCCTGCCTGTCTTTATGAGTCAAATGAGCCGCTGGCGCTTGATAGACAAGCGCAAACAGCTACAAAAAAGATAGCCCACCACACGACGCCTACAACGTCTCGATGGTGTGGTGCATGTTGGTGTAGATGCACAGCTCGCCCGCGATCTCCAGCGACTTCTTGACGATCTCGGCCGCGGGCAGGTCGGTGTTGCTCAAGAGCGCCTTGGCGGCCGAGTGGGCGTAGGCGCCGCCCGAGCCGATGGCGACGATGCCCTGCTCGGGTTCCAGCACGTCGCCGTTGCCGGTGATGATGAGGGACGCGGAATGGTCCGCTACGGCCAGCATGGCCTCCAGGCGGCGCAGCACGCGGTCGGTACGCCAATCCTTGGTGAGTTCGATGGCCGCGCGCGTCAGTTGGCCATGGTGCTTTTCCAGCTTGGCCTCGAAACGCTCAAACAGCGTGAACGCATCGGCCGTGGCGCCGGCAAAGCCTGCCAGGACCCGCCCCTGGTAGAGCTTGCGCACCTTGCGCGCCGTGCCCTTGACAACGATGTTGCCCAGGGTGACCTGTCCGTCGCCGCCAAGGGCGACCTGGATGCCGTCTGCCGTCTGGCGTCGGACGCTGAGGATGGTGGTGCCGTGGTACTGTTCCATAGCTCGTGCATATGGGGGCGCCACGCCGCCTTGCAAGCACGGCAGAGCACCTTCTCGGCAACGGCCCCGGAGTGGCAAATAGCCGGTGCGGCCTCAGTTCTTGCGGGGCACCACCCAGGCGTGCTCGTTCACGCCGATCACGTTGAAGAACACGGCGACCAACCGGTGCAGGTTGGTGAACTGCACCACATGCCCTTGCGCCTGCTGGGTGGCCGCCCAGTTCAGCACCGAGCCCACGGCAGCGAAATCGATGCGTATCAGCCGGTCGCAGGCCACGTTCAGCGGCACACCGGGGCGCACGAGAGGCTCCAGCGGCTCCAGGACGGAGGCCGCATCCCCCTCGATGTGGCCTTCGAGCGTGGCGGCAGGCCCCTCGTCCACGCCGCCCGGCTGCGACAGCGCGAACCCCGACGCGTACAGCGTGCTGTCGGCCGCCTCGGGCGTGGCCGGTGGCTGCGCACCGTCGTCGCCGCTGTAGCCGCAGCGCGGAGGCACCCACGATGGCGGCGAGACCTCGTAGGTGACGCAGTAGTCCAGCGCGACGAGTTCGAATTCATCGGGCAGCCCCATGAGCCGTAGCGCCGCCATGCGCAGCCGCCACCACTGTGGATCGGCGCCGCGGTCCCCCGACTGGGTGTGGGCCTGCAGGACCCCCTGCAGCGCGGCGGTGCCGACGAAGTGGATCTGCACATCCCGCTCCGCGCAGGCCTCGAACAGCTCGGCCAGCGCGGTGACCGCCGGCAGATCGATCGCGGTCAGCCGCGTCCAGTTCAGGGTCCAGGGCGGCGCGGAACGCGCCAGCGAGGCCTGCAGCGCCGCAATCGATTGCTGCGTGAGGGTGGATTGCGCACTCCAGCTCAGTTCCCTCTGCGGGATGGCGGGTGCACCCACGTCAGGCGTCATGGCCTTCAAACCCAGCTGTTCGGGCAACGAGAACCACAGCGGCGCCGAGCGACCGAAACGAGCGGCATAGTCAATGGCCAGCGCGTCGAAAGGCTCCTGCTGGCCCGTAGCCCGGTACAGGTCAAACAGGGTCATCCAGATGTCATGCTGTTGCTGGGGGTCACTGTGCTGGTGTTGGACCAGCACTTCCTTCAGGCCCGACTCCGCGCCGGCATAGTCGCCATTGGCAAAGCGGATCGCGGCCTCTTCCAGGTCGGGTTCGTGCACGAACTTCTCCGGTTGGGACGGCGCGGGCTGCGGCGCGTCCTCCGCGAGCGGCGGGGGTACGACCACCGGGCTCGCGTCGTGGAACATCGGCTCGACGGCGGGCGCCTTGTCGAGCGTCGGCGGCAGGCTCAGCGGCGCCGTCGGCGCAAAGGCGCGCGCGGGGTCGCCGGCCAGCCCGCTGGAGGCCAGCGCCGCCGCCATGGCCGCGGCCGCAGGCGACGGTTGTCCTGCGATGGGTGCAGCGGCAAAAGCCGCGGCAGCCACCGGTGCGGGTCGCGGCGCGGGGGCTGCGGACGCTGCGGGCAGCGCCGCACCGTCAGGCGCGGGCGCCGCAGGGGTTGGGGCCGGGGTTTCTGCCGACCCTTTGCCCTTCCACCATTGCTGCGACATCTGCGCCTCGATCTCGTCGATCTTCTTGAGCGTGACGGCCCGCTCATCGGGCGAGGTCATGCTGGTCTGGAAGAACGACGTGCGCGCAGTGATGTCTTCAGGGCGCTGGCCGTGCAAGGCCTCGCGCTGGCGCAGCTTGCGCAGTTGATCGAACTCGCGGCGGCGCACGAAATCGTTGCGCCGCTTGCGCTCGATCATCTCCTTGAGCATCTGCTTGCTGTACTGGCTCTCGCGGTCCGCCTCGACCGCATCGAGATCGGACCAGTTGACGGTGGGATTGCGCACGAACCGCACCATCTTGGACAGCAGGCCGCCGGATGTGGTGGTGTCTTCCTTGCTCATGGATGCAAATGGGCGTGCGCAGTGCGGGTGTCTTGCGGCAATCGACCGCTGGATCAGTCGCCAAACATTTTCTGCTTGAGTTCGCGGCGCTGCTGCGCCTCCAGCGACAGCGTGGCCGTGGGGCGTGCCAGCAGGCGGCCTACGCCGATGGGCTCGCCCGTCTCGTCGCAATAACCGTAGTCGCCGGCGTCGATGCGCGCGATGGACTGCTCGATCTTCTTGAGCAGCTTGCGCTCGCGGTCGCGCGTGCGCAGTTCCAGCGCGTGCTCTTCCTCGATCGTCGCGCGGTCGGCCGGATCAGGGACCACCACGGTGTCCTCGCGCAGGTGCTCGGTGGTTTCGCCCGCGTTGTTGTGCATGTCCTGCTTGAGCTGAGCCAGCTTGTGGCGGAAGAACGCCAGCTGCTTCTCATTCATGTACTCGCTCTCGGGCATGGCCAGCACTTCGGCATCCGTCAGGTCTTCGGCAGACTTGGTCTTCCAGTTGTTGGCCAGCTTGGGATCTTTCTTGGCGGCCGCCACAGGGGTTTGCAGGGTCGTAGGCATAGTTTGGGTAAAGCTGGCTTCGGGGGCGCCGGGCGCCGCCGCGGTGGCCTTGGATGGTACGGTCAATTGCCCGGAACCGGAAGGAGAAGGCCGGAGGCGCCGCGCGGTTACCGGCGCGGGTTCGTCGCCCGCGCGCTTGGCCTGGGCCGCAGCCTGGGCTTTGCTGGACTGGGCTTTCACTTCCTGTCTCCTCGCAGTTCGGGCTTTTTCCGCCTGCGTGCGGGGCCCAGGGCCCCTCGTGCAGCACGGTGCGAATGGCACGCGCCCCAGGGGGCGTTTTTGCCGGGGCGCGATTGTATAGACCTGCGCTGGCCGAGCGCAAAACGTTGTGGATACCACACAGGCGTAGTGCACTTTACCGCCAGCCACCACGGGTCTCACACCAGGCACTGCTCCAGCCCCTGTTGCAGGATATCCTGCGGCAGGTCGATGCCGATGAACACCATCTTGCTCTGGCGCGCCTCGCCTTCGGCCCACTGGGGACCCAGGTCGCTGCCCATGAGCTGGTGCACGCCCTGGAAGATCACCTTGCGGTCGGTGCCTTTCATATTCAGCACGCCCTTGTAGCGCAGCATGCGCGGGCCGTAGATATTGACGATGGCGCCCAGGAAGTCCTCCAGCTTGGCCGGATCGAAGGCACGGTCGGCGCGGTAGACAAAGCTCTTGACGTCGTCGTCATGGTGGTGGTGATGCGGGTGCTTGCAGTGCTCGTCATGCTTGTGCTCATGACCATGGTCGTGCTCGTGTTCGCAGTGCCCGTGGTCATGGTCGCAATGGCTGTGGTCGTGCGCGTCTTCTTCCTTCAAGAAGTCCGGGTCGATGTCCAGCTTGGCATTGAGATTGAAGCCACGCAGGTCCAGCACCTCGGCCAGCGGCACATCGCCAAAATGCACCGCGCGGATGGGCGCGCGCGGGTTCATGTGCTTGAGGCGGTGGATCAGGTCGTTCTTTTCCTCCTCGCTCACCAGGTCGGTCTTGGACAGGAAGATCTGGTCGGCAAAGCCCACCTGCCGGCGTGCCTCCTGGCGGTCGTCCAGCTGCTGCTGGGCGTGCTTGGCGTCCACCAAAGTAATGATGGAATCGATGAGATAGGTCTCGGCGATCTCATCGTCCATGAAAAAAGTCTGCGCCACGGGGCCGGGGTCGGCAAGCCCCGTGGTCTCGATCACCACGCGGTCGAACGCCACCAGCCCCTTGCGGCGCTTGGCGGCCAACAGCTGCAGGGTTTCGCGCAGATCCTCCCGGATGGTGCAGCAGATACAGCCGTTGCTCATCTGCAGAATCTGCTCTTTGGATTCGGTCTTGAGGATGTCGGTGTCGATGTTTTCCTCGCCGAACTCGTTTTCGATCACGGCGATCTTCTGGCCGTGCATTTCGGACAGCACGCGCTTGAGCAGCGTGGTCTTGCCGGAGCCGAGGAAGCCGGTGAGGATGGTGACGGGAATCAGGGCCATGGGTCGCTTTCCGTGGAGTGCAAACGCAAAACGGCGGCCTGGACGACCGCCGCATGGGAATCGAATTTCAGTGTACAGAGCCTGTCAAGACCTTCGCGCCCGCAGCGTCATGCCGGCTTGCGCATGATGGCCAGACCCTTGAGGTACTCGCCCTCGGGGAACTCCAGCGTCATCGGGTGGTCGGGCGCGCCGGCCAGGCGCCCCAGCACGTAGCCGTCCACGCCCGCATCCGCACCCGCCGAGGCCACGATCTTGTGAAACAGGTCGGCGCTGATGCCGCCCGAGCAGGAAAAGGTATACAGCACGCCGCCCGGCTCCAGCAGTTGCAGCGCGAGGCGGTTGATGTCCTTGTACGCGCGCGCCGCACGCTCGGCATGCGCCGCCGTGGGGGCGAACTTCGGCGGGTCGAGCACGATGGCGTCAAAGCGCCGCCCTTCGGCCAGGAAGCGGCGCAGGGATCCATTCACGTCGGCATCCAGAAATTCGGCCCGCGCCGCGTCAAACCCGTTCAATTGCACGTGCGCCCGCGCACGCTCCAGCGCGGGGCCGGAAGAATCGATGGACGTGACCTGCCCCGCGCCGCCGGCCAGCGCCGCCACCGTGAAGCCGCCCGTATAGCAATAGCAGTTGAGTACACGCTGCAGGCCCAGGCGCTGCACCGTGCCAAAGAAATGGTGCCGGCTGTCGCGCTGGTCGAGGTAGAAGCCCGTCTTGTGCCCTTCGGCAATATCGAGCGTGAGCCGCCAGCGATGCTCGCGGATCGTCAGCTCCTGCGGCCCCTGCCCGCGCAGCCAGCCGGTGGCCGGCGCCAGGCCTTCCAACTGGCGCACGCTGGCGTCGGAGCGCTCGTACAGGCGCGACAGGCCTGTCGCCTGAAGCAACGCATCGGCGATGACGGCCTTCCAGCGCTCCGTGCCCGCGCTGGTGAACTGGGCCACCAGCGTGTCCTCGTAGCGGTCCACGATCAGCCCCGGCAGCCCATCGGATTCGCCATGGACCAGCCGCACGCCATTGCTCTCAATAGAAAAACGGCCTCTAGCGCTTATGGATCGGGCGCAAGCAGCTATAAAAAAAGAAGCATCGATGCGCTGCTTCTCGTCAAAGCTCCACACCCGGGCACGGATGCGCGACTGGGGGCTGAACGCCGCCCAGGCAAGAAACTGGCCCTCCGCCGACTCCACCCGCACCGTCTCGCCGCTGTCGCCGCCGCCCTTGGCGATGGCACCTTCAAAAATCCAGGGATGGCGGCGCTGCAGCGAACGCTCCTTGCCGGGTTTCAGTCGAATGGTTTTCATCCCTGGATTGTGCGCGCGCGGGTGAGCGCTTTTGTCGCACCCGGCCGGACGCAGAGCGTGCGGGACCAGGCTACCGCCCGCCGCCCGCCACCTAGGGCTTGCGCCGTGCGCGCGGGTGCGCCGCGTCGTACACCCGCGCCAGGTGCTGGAAATCCAGCCGCGTGTAGACCTGGGTGGTGGTGATGTTGGCGTGGCCCAGCAGCTCCTGCACGGCGCGCAGGTCGCCGCTGGACTGCAGCAGGTGGCTGGCGAACGAGTGGCGCAGCATGTGCGGGTGCACGGGCGTGGTCAGGCCCGCCACCTGGCTGCGCTGGCGCAGGCGCGACCAGACGGACTGCGCCGTGAGCCGCGCGCCGCGCCGGCCGATGAACAGCGCCGGCTCCAGCCGCGCCGCGCCCGCGGCACCCAACGGCAGCGCGCGCTGCGCCAGCCAGGCCTGCAGCGCCTCGGCCGCGGCGCGGCCCACGGGCACGCTGCGTCGCTTGGAGCCCTTGCCGAAGACATGCGCCTCGCCCGCCTGCAGGTCCACCCAACCGCGCCCCTGCTGGTGCGCGGCGGGGCTGGGCGCCACGTCCAGGCCCACCAGTTCGCCCACACGCAGGCCGCAGCCGTAGAGCAGCTCGACGATGGCCGCGTCGCGCGCCTCCAGCCAGGGGTCGGCGCCCGTCTCTTGGTGCTCGGCCAGGCGCACCGCTTCGTCCACGGGCAGGGCCTTAGGTAGGGGCTTGGGCGCCTTGGGCGCGCGCACGTCCTGCACGGGGTTGTGCGGCACCAGCCCCTGGCGCGCGGCCCAGGTGTAGAACCCCCGCCAGCCCGAGAGGATGAGCGCGATGCCGCGCCCGCTGCGCCCGCTGGCATGCATCTGCGCCACGAAGCGGCGGATGTGCGCGCTGGTCAGGCGCAGCAGCGGCAGATCCACGCCCGCGGCCATGGCGGCCAGGCGCTGCAGGTCCAGCGTGTAGAGCGTGAGGGTACGCGCGGCCAGGCGCTTTTCCACGCGCACATGCTCCAGGTACTGCAACGCCTCAGGCGGCAGGTGCAGGGCAACTGGCGTGTCGTTCATTTGCTACTGAATAAGGAGCTTCTTGCGCTTGATGCGTGGTGATCTCAGGCAAAAAACCTACGCAAACCCTTATCCACTCAGCGCAAGCCGCTCACTTTTTCATCGCATGCGCGACAGTGCCGAGCTGGCCAGCTCGGCCATGCGCGAGAGGAATTCGGTGCCCATGGTGGCCTCGAAGCGGTGCGGGTCGTGCGAGCCCAGCACGATCAGGCCGAAGGCCGGCTGGTCGGCGCTGTCGATCGCGCCTTCGCGCAGCGGCAGCAGCGCCAGCGACTGCACCTCGCCCGCCTGGGGCAGCCAGGCCGTGGCCTCGAAACCCAGGTTGGGCCCGCAGAACGGCATGGTCAGCGACGAGGCGAACAGGCGCAGGTCCTCGCTCACCGGCTGGGTGGCGACGAGGCCCGCGTGCTCGGGCGCGACGTTCCACACCCGCAGCGCGACCTGTGGCACGTCGAACAGCGTGCGCAGGCCGTTCTCCACGGCGCGCGGCAGGCGGGCCGCATCGCGCACGGCGGCCACCTCGCGCGTCCACTGGTGGATCTTCTGAGTGATGGCGGCGTTCTCGGTACCGTGGCGCACCATCTCCATCACGCGGTGTTCCAGGCCCTTGATCTTCTCGCGCAGCATTTCGGCCTGGCGCTCGTGCAGGCTCACGGCGCGCTGGCCGTGGGGGCTGGCGATGGTGACACTGGCCAGCAACTCGGCATGGCGCTCGAAGAAGCCCGGCGTGTTCGCCAGGAAGTGCGCGATGTCGTCTTCGGTGATGGGGGATACGGGAGAGGAAGAGGTCATAAAGCGTCCGGAATGTCGATCTCGCCTTCGAAGACGGTGGTAGCGGGGCCGGTCATGAATACGGGGTCTTGCAAGCCGCCGGCCCAGTCGATGGTGAGCAGGCCGCCCCGCGTGTGCACCTGCACGCGCGCATCCAGCAGCCCCAGGCGGATGCCGGCCACCACGGCGGCGCAGGCGCCCGTGCCGCAGGCCAGCGTCTCGCCCGCGCCGCGCTCGTACACGCGCAGGCGCACTTCACCACGGTTCACGATCTGCAGGTAGCCCGCGTTCACGCGCTGGGGAAAGCGCGGGTGGCTTTCGATCAAGGGGCCGGTCTGCGCCACGGGGGCAGTGTCCACATCGTCGACCAACTGGACGGCGTGCGGGTTGCCCATGGACACTACTGCTACTAATAGCGTAGCTGCTGACGCCTGTCCATCAAGCGCCAGAGGCCATTTTTGGCCCGAACCTTGCGACACGGGCGCGAGGCCCGTGGTGTCGAACGGCACGCGCGCCGGCTCCAGCTCGGGGCGGCCCATGTCCACCGTCACACGGCCGTCGGCGGTCAGGTGCGGGGCGATCACGCCGGCCATGGTCTGCACGCGGATCGTGTCCTGCGCGGTGAGGCCCTTGTCGCGCACATAGCGCGCGAAACAGCGCGCGCCGTTGCCGCACTGCTCCACCTGGCCGCCGTCGGCGTTGTGGATCACGTATTCGAAGTCGATGCCCGCGCCGGGCGAGGGGCGCACGGTGAGGATCTGGTCGGCGCCCACGCCGAAGTGGCGGTCGGCCAGAAAGCGGTACTGCGCGGGCGTGAGCCCCAGGCGTCCCTGCGTCTCGTCGAGCACCACGAAGTCGTTGCCCGCGCCCTGCATCTTGGTGAAGCGGATGTGCATGGCGCGATTATCCGCCGCATGCGCGCGTCGCCTGGGTGCAACCACGGGGAAACCCCGCACGGCTGACATCCGAGTTTTTTGCTCGGCTATTGATTTCGATCAGCCCGCCCCTGGGCTGCATGGGGAGCATCCGGGGTTCCCGCCGCGCCGCCCTGCCGGCCGCGGCGGGCCACGATAACGACAACGGAGGTGCGATGACCCTGACGATGGATGTACTCGACCGGCTGCATGCCGCCGACCCGAATGCCGCGACGGAACTGGTGCAAGACAGCGCCGACGCCGTGGCGCTCATCGAACTGCTGGAGATGCTGTGGAACTGTGGCATTCCGCGCGCGCCGCAGTTGCTGGAGCCCGTGCTCCAGCGGCTGCTGCAGCTGCGTCCCACGGATTGAACACGTCCGCCGCGGGTGCGGTTCGGCCGGCATGGGCAGGTTGTCCCTTTGATCGCCCCCAGAAAAGAGATAGCGAGGCCACCATGACTCTGACCGTTGACGTACTTGACCGGCTGCATGCCGAAGACGTTGCCACCGCCACCCATCTCGTGCAACGCAGCGCCGACGGCGCCGCGCTGATCGAGCTGCTGGAGATGCTCTGGAGCGTGGGCATCCCGCGCGCCAAGCCGCTGATCGGCCCGGTGCTGGAGCGCCTGTCCCAGCTGCGCCCGCTGCAGGGCTGATGGCGGGCGGCGTGCGCCTGCCGATAATGCGCCGATGCCACGCCTGAGCCAACAACTACACCCCCACCGCGAGCCGGTCACCCCCCTTCACGCGGCCACCGTGCTGCTGCTGCGCGATGCGCCCCAACCCGGCGGCGGCAGCACGCTGCAGGTGCTGATGACGCGCCGCTCGGACAAGGCCAGCTTCGTGCCCGGCGCCTACGTGTTCCCCGGCGGCGGCATCGAGACGCAGGACGCCGACCCCGCCACCCACGCCCTGGCCGACCACCGCCCGGCGCAGACCGCCGCGCGCCTGACCGACGCGCTGGCCGCCATCCGCGAAAGCTTCGAGGAGCTGGGCGTGCTGCTGGCGCGCCACGGCGACGGCCGCTGGGCCGGGGCCGACGACATCGCCGCCATCGCACGCCAAGCACCGGCCGGCACCACGTTCGCCGCGCAATGCGCCGCGCGCGGCCTGCGCCTGGCGGCCGACCGCGTGTACTGGCTGGCCCACTGGACGGCCGACCGCAATTTACCGAAGCGCTTCGCCGTGCCCTTTCTCGTCGCGCGCATGCCCGAGGGGCAGGAGCCCGTGGCCGACGAGTCCGAGCAGTTCGAGCCCGTGTGGGTAAGCCCGGCCGACGCGCTGGCGCGCCACGAGGCGGGGCAGTTCTTCATGATCTTCCCCACCATCCGCACGCTGCAGCGCCTGGCGCAGTTTGCGGACGTGGACGCCGTGCTCGCCGCCGTCGCGCACGAGCAGCCCCTGTGGGTGAGCAGCCCGCGCTCGGGCCTGCTGGGCGGCAAGGAGGCGCGCTTCATGGAGGACGAGGCGCCTTTCGGCGAGCTGGCGCTGGTCACGCCCACGGGCCGCGGCGAGCATGCGCTGGACTGGCAGAGCGAGACGCCCGTGCCGCTGCTGAAGAACGTGCAGCGCCTCACCGCCCCCAACCCCGGCGTGATGACCGGCCCCGGCACCAACAGCTACCTGGTGGGCGACCCGGCCACGGGCTACATCGCCATCGACCCCGGTCCGGCCGACACCGAGCACCTGGACAAGCTCTGGCGCGCCGCGGGCGGGGACATCCGCATGATCGTGTGCACCCATTCGCACCCCGACCACTCACCCGGCGCCGCGCCGCTGCAGGCGATGTGCGTGCGCGGCGGGCGCGCCGCACCGCCCATTCTGGGACTGCCCTCGGCGCCCACGGCGCGTGCAGCCAGCCAATTCACGCCCGATCGCTCGCTACAAGATAATGAGCTGCTCACGCTTGCTGGACAAGGGCCGGACGGCGAAATCACCCATACCCTGCAGGCCATCCACACGCCCGGCCACGCGGCCAACCATCTGTGCCTGCTGCTGCGCGAGGACGGGCTGCTGTTCTCGGGCGACCACATCCTGAACGGCAGCACCACCGTCATCGACCCGCCCGACGGCAACATGGCGGACTACCTGGATTCGCTGGACCGGCTGGACGCGCTGTGCGCCGAGCACGGCGCCGAATTCATCCTGCCCGCGCACGGCTACGTGCTGGGAGGCCCGGAAGATGGGGCGCGCACCGCCATCGCGCGCCTGAAGGCCCACCGCCTGGCGCGCGAAGCCAAGGTGCTGGCCGCCATGCAGGCCCAGCCCGAAGGCAGCATGGACGACTGGGTGCGCCTGGCCTACGACGACGTGCCGCCGCGCATGTGGCCCATCGCGCAGCGCTCGCTGCTCGCGCATGTGGAGCGCATCCGCATGCTGGAGCCCGGCAATGACTGAGTCCAGCCATCCAACGGACGCGGTGCGCCTGTCCAAGCGCGTGGCGCAGCAGTTCCAGTGCTCGCGCACCACGGCAGAGCAGTACATCGAGGGGGATGGGTGTCGGTGGACGGCCAGGTGGTCGAGCTGCCCGGTGCGCGCGTGGCGTCCGCGCAAAGCGTGGTGCTGGCGCCAGACGCCAACCCGATGGAGCTCACCCCCGTCACCCTGCTGCTGCACAAGCCGCCGGGCTACGAGGCGGGGCTGGGCCTGGTCACTGGCGCGACACACGGCGCCCCGGGCGCGCACGGCAGCCGCAGCCAGGGCGCGCCGCAAGCCGTCGCGCTGCTCAACGCGCAGTCGCACCTGCCCGAAGATGCCGCCGGCACGCGCGTGCTGCTGCGCCATTTCAAACAGCTCGAATGCTTCACGCCGCTGCCCACCGAGGCCAGCGGCCTGGTGGTCTACACGCAGGACCGGCGCGTGGCCCGCAAGCTGCAGGAAGACATCGAAACGCTGGAACAGGAGTGCATCGTGGAGGTGGCAGGCCAGATCGCGGACGGCGGCCTGCAAAAGCTCTGCCACGGCCTGAGCTTCAACGGCCGGCCGCTGCCGCCCATCAAGGTCAGCTGGCAAAGCGAGACACGCCTGCGCTTCGCGCTCAAGGGCATCCGCCCCGGCCAGATCCCGGCCATGTGCGAAGCCGTGGGCCTGTCCGTGCGGGCCATCAAGCGCATCCGCATCGGCCGCGTGCCCCTGGCCAAGGTGCCCGAGGGGCAGTGGCGCTACCTGCAGCCGTGGGAGCGGTTCTGAGGTCCGTGGCCCAAGCCTGAATTGCTACTCTAAACATAGCTGCTAGCGCTTTATTGACAACCGATACAGCCATTCTTAACAAGAAGATACAGCACTCCTAGTGCTGCGCTACACTGCGCGCCAACAACCACCAGAGAGGGAAAAACCATGGACGTCCAGGTATCGTCCGAGCGCGCGCGGGCGCGCTCTGGGCTGCGCTCGTCCTTCGAGTCACAGGACATCGAGCCACACACCATGCGCTTCACGGGCAGCGGCGGCGAGTACTTCCGCGTGTGGATCGTGAACGTACTGCTGAGCATTCTGACGCTGGGCCTGTACACCCCCTGGGCGCGGCGGCGTACGGCTCAGTACTTCTACGGCCACACGCTGGTGGCGGGCAGCCCCCTGGAATTCACCGCGCAGCAGCGGCGCATGGTGGTGGGCTTCGTCGTGCTGCTGCTGCTCACGGTGGCCTACCAGTTGGCCGTCAACACGGGGCAGGACACGGCCGTGGGCCTTTTCATCCTCGGCGGCGCGGCCCTGTCGCCGCTGATCTGGGGCAGCGCTATGCGCTTTCGCCTGGCCAACACGCGCTGGCGCGGGCTGCGTCTGCAGTTCGTGGCGAGCTGGCGCGAGGTCTACACCGCAAGCTGGCCCGTGTTCGCTCTGGCACTGGTGTGGCTGGGCGTGTTCTGGGGCCTGCAGTCCCTGGCCCCGGCCGCGGTGGTGAACGAAGAAACCGGCCGCAAGCTGCCCGAGGTCACCGCGCCGCTGATAGGTCTGGTGGCGCTGGGCCTGCTGCTCACGGTGCTGTGCATCATCCGGCTGGAGTTCAACTACCGCAGCCTCCTGGTGCTGCGCTCACGCATCGGCAACGAGGCCGGCCGCTGGAAGCCCGTGTACATGGATTTCGTGAAGCTGTGGCTGGCCACGCTGGCGGTGTTTCTCGTCTCGCTGCTGGTGCTCGTCGCGCTGGTCGCGGGCCTCTTCACGGGCTCGCTCGGACTCGTTTCCAAGCTGGGCAAGGGCGGGATGGGGCTGGGCATCTTCGTGCTGATCATGGCGGCCTTCGTGGGCGCGCTGCTGGCGATGATGCTGGCCACCGCGCCGGCACGCGCCTATCGCGAGGCCGCGCTGTTTCGCCTGACCTGGAGCAACATCGGTGTGAGCCGCATCGCGCGCTTCAAGTGCAACCTCAGCACGGGCGGCTATGTGCTGCTGCGGCTGCGCAACATGCTGCTCACGGTACTGACGCTGGGGTTCTTCCGCCCATTCGCCATGGTGAGCGAATACCGCATGAAGCTCGAATCCGTCACCGTCCATGTCAAGGGCGGCGTGGACCAGGTGGCGGGGCACCTGGGCCGGCAGCAGCCGGGCGGCATCGGCGATGCGCTGGCTGACGCGGCGGGCCTGGACCTTATCGGATGACCGGTCGCCCCAAAACACCTTCGCCCAGCGCCCCCTCGCGGAGACGCGATTGACGGGCATGGTGCTCGCCCATTGGTTCGACGGGCGCAGCAGCCGACCGCGCGCGGTGCAGGTGCGGCTGCTGCCCGCGCCCGACGGCCCCGCGCTGGAACTGCATGTGCCCGGTGCGCCGCCGCGCCGCTTTGCCCACCGCGCCGTGACCTGGCCCGAGGCCTGGAACGCCCGGCGTCCGCAACCAAAACTCGTGGCCGATCTGGGCGACGACGGCAGCCTGGAGATCGACGACCCCGCCGCCTGGCAGGCCGCGCTGGATGCGGCCGGCCACCGGCCGGGGTTGGCGCAGCGCATGCAGACGCGCTGGGGCGTGTTTGCCGTCGTCCTGGTGCTGGCCGTGGCCGGGTTGTTCGCGTTCTACCGCCACGGCACGCCCTGGCTGGCCGCGCAGCTCACGCGCCATGTGCCGCTGGCCTGGGAGGTGGCGCTGGCCCAGAGCGCGCTGGCGCAGATGGACGCGGGCACGCTCAAACCCACCACGCTCACGCCTGCGCGCCAAGCCGCGCTGCGTGCACGTTTCGATGCGCTGCTGGCCGCTTCGCCCGCGGCGCTGCAGCGCTATGGCGGTTACGCGCCGCACTACACGCTCGCGTTCCGCTCCGGCCTGGGGCCCAATGCCTTCGCCTTGCCCGGCGGCACGGTGGTGATGACCGATGCGCTGGTGGAAACCGCCCGCGCGCAACGCCTGGACGACGACGCGCTGGTGGGCGTGCTGGCACACGAGATCGGCCATGTGGCCCACCGGCATACCACGCGCATGCTCGTCGAGCAGGGGGTGCTGCAGGTGGGTCTGGGGCTGGCGCTGGGTGACGTGTCCGGCCTGGTGGCCACGGGCAGTTCGTTGCTCACGGGCCTGGCCTACAGCCGCAGCCATGAGCGCGAGGCCGACTGCCACGCGCTCGCACTGATGCGCCATGCCGGCCTGCCCACCGCACCGATGGGCGACCTGCTGTTGGCCATGCTGCGGGACGAGGATTCCACAACCCCCTCCCCGCAGGCCGGCAAGGCCCCTCCCACGCCCGAGGACCCGCCGCAATCCCACGGCCTGTGGACGCTGCTGAGCACCCATCCGGACACGCTGGAGCGCGCCACCGCGCTGCGCGCCGGCCGTGCGCCGTATTGCTCCTGAGCGCTCCTGAAAAAAGAGCTGCCAGCGCTTGACTGGCAAGGGCTGGCAGCTTTTTTGGCATAAAAGTGTGAAGCGCGCCGATAAGCCGGATTCTGTGCACTGCGGTTGCCCGCAGCGTGACCGCCATTAATCTGGGCCGGGTGTCACCACCACGGCTCGGTGCTACCTACCCGCCAGCTCCGCGGAACCACGTCAACGCTGGCCTACTTGGTATTGCTGCGCGTAGAGATTGCCCGTTTCACCCCCAGTGGTCTGCCTTCGCAGGCACTCCCCCGGGACTCGTCTCTGTTGCTCTGATCCTCACCTCACGGTGGGCAGCCGTTAGCTGCTACGCTGTCCTGTGCAGTCCGGACGTTCCTCCAGTGCCTGGTTTCCCAGATTGCACCAGCGGCGGTCTGGCGTGCTTCACGGGCGCAATTATCCGCGTTTCTCCGCTGCGGCGCGCGGCCGGCGCGCTCAATGCGCGGGCAACAACTGGAAGATGTTGTAGGCGATGAGCAGCAGCGCGCCCACGATGCCCACCATCATCAGCGCCGGGCCCCAGCGCGACTCGCGCGCCGAGAAACCGATCAGCATCAGCGCACAGCTCGCGGTGAGCATGAGCATGGTGGTGTGCAGCAAGGTCATGGCGCAGGAGGGAAAGTGAAGACGAGACCATTGTCGCGCGCGCACCCGACCGATGGCGCAGGCAGGCGCGCACGCGCCGGCAAATCTTGATGCATATCAATCGAGCCGGCCCGCAGGCGGACGATTCACGCCGGCGCCATATCCACAGCGGGAATATCCATATCGCGACGCCGCTGAACGACTCCCCCACAATGGACGCCTCTCCCGCTTTGCCGGATTCCCACCCTCTACCCTGGAGACACCATGCGAGTCGACAACATCCTGCACACCATCGGCAACACTCCCCATGTGCGCATCAATCGCCTGTTCGGCGCGGGTGCCAACGTGTGGGTGAAGTCCGAGCGCGCCAACCCCGGCGGTTCCATCAAGGACCGCATCGCCCTGGCGATGGTCGAGGCGGCCGAGCGCAGTGGCGCTCTGCAGCCCGGCGGCACCATCATCGAGCCCACCTCGGGCAACACCGGCATTGGCTTGGCGCTGGTAGCGGCCGTCAAGGGCTACCAGCTGGTGCTGGTGATGCCTGACAGCATGTCCATCGAACGCCGCCGCCTGATGCTGGCCTACGGCGCCCGCTTCGACCTCACGCCCAAGGAAAAGGGCATGAAAGGCGCCATCGCCCGCGCGCAGGAACTGGTGGCCGCGACACCCGGCAGCTGGATGCCCCAACAGTTCGAAAACCCGGCCAACGTCGAAGTGCACATGCGCACCACGGCGCAGGAAATCGCCGCCGACTTCCCCGACGGGCTGGACGCACTCGTCACCGGTGTGGGCACGGGCGGGCACATCACGGGCGTGGCGCGCGTGCTCAAGGCGCAGTTTCCGCAACTCAAGGTGTTCGCGGTGGAGCCTTCGCAATCGCCCGTGCTGTCGGGCGGCCAGCCCGGCCCGCACCCCATCCAGGGCCTGGGCGCGGGCTTCGTGCCGCAGATCATGGACACCAGCCTGCTGGACGGCGTGATCCAGGTCGAGGCCGAGCCCGCGCGTGAATACGCCCGCCGCGCCGCGCGCGAGGAAGGGCTGCTGGTGGGCATTTCCTCCGGCGCCACACTGGCCGCCATTGCCCAGAAGCTGCCCGAGTTGCCCGCGGGCGCGCGGGTGCTGGGCTTCAACTACGACACCGGCGAACGCTATCTGTCGGTCGAGGGTTTCCTGCCCGCCTGACGCACCTTTTTGACAAGGCCCCGCAAGGGGCCTTTTTTATGCCTTGCCGCCAACGCAACGACGCGGCATGTTCACGCACCGGCATGGTCCACCGTCCTACAGCCGCGTGCCGACCGCCAGGGAAACAATGCCCCATCGCCCTCCGCTGCCGCGCTGCGGTGCGCCCCCCGGCAGCGGGCCGGCATTGGATTTCCCCATGACTCAGAACCCGCCTTCTTCCTCCCCCGTCGCGTTCAAGGTGCTGACCGTGAACGTGCACAAGGGGTTCACGTCCTTCAACCGCCGCTTCATGTTGCACGAGTTGCGCGAGGCGGTGCGCCAGGTATCGGCCGACCTCGTGTTCCTGCAGGAGGTGCTGGGCACGCACCAGCGCCATGCGGGGCGCGTGACCAATTTCCCACAGGAGCCGCACTACGAGTTCCTGGCCGACTCCATCTGGACGCAGTACGCCTATGGCCGCAATGCGGTCTACACCGATGGCCACCACGGCAACGCATTGCTGTCCAAGTTCCCGATCGTGCACTACGAGAACCACGACATCTCGGTCAGCGGCCCGGAGCGCCGCGGCATGCTGCACTGCGTGCTGCAGCCGCCCCAGCATTCACGGCCGGTCCATGCCATCTGCGTACACCTGGGCCTGCAGGAGGCGCACCGCCAGCAGCAGTTGCGCCGCGTGTCCGCGCTGGTGCATTCGTTTCCCACGCAGGACCCGGTGATCGTCGCGGGTGACTTCAACGACTGGCGCGGCCGCGCGCACGACGTGCTGCAGCGCGAAGCCGGCCTGCATGAAGTGTTCGTGCAAGCCTGCGGGCGTGCCGTGCGCACCTTTCCCGCATCGCTGCCGCTGCTGCCGCTGGACCGCATCTATGTGCGCGGCACCTCGGTGCACACGCCGATGAGCCTGCCGCGCAGGCCCTGGAACCGCCTGTCGGACCATGCGCCGCTGGCCGCGGAGATCCTCCTGTGATGCGCCCGCGCCCGTCCTCGCGCTGGATACCCGGCAACCACTTTCGCCTGCTGGAGAACGGCGAGGAGTTCTTCCCGCGCGTGTTCGAGGCCATTGCCCAGGCGCAGCGCGAGGTGATGGTGGAGACCTTCATCCTGTTCGACGACCACATCGGCCAGGGGCTGCACGCGGCGCTGCTGCAGGCCGCGCGGCGCGGCGTGTCGGTGAACCTGCTGGTGGACGGCTTTGGCTCGCCCGACCTGCCTGATCATTTTGTCGACAGCCTGGTGCAGGCGGGCGTGCGTTTTCGTGTGTTCGACCCAGGGCGGCGCCTCTTCGGCCAGCGCCTGAACCTGCTGCGGCGCATGCACCGCAAGATTGTGGTGGTGGACGGCACGCTGGGCTTCATCGGCGGCATCAACTACTCGGCGGACCATGTGGCGGACTTCGGCCCGCAGGCCAAGCAAGACTATGCCGTCGAGGTGCATGGCCCCATCGTGGCGCACATGCACCGCTTCACCCGCACGGCGGTCCTGCCCCCGTCTGTCCAGCGCACCCACCGCCACGAACCGCTGCCGCAGCTGCCCGCAGCGGGCTCAGCCCACGCCATGTTCGTCACGCGCGACAACCACCGGCATACCAACGACATCGAGCGCCACTACCGTATCGCCCTGCGCGCCGCGCGCGAGCGAGTGGTGATCGCCAACGCGTATTTCTTCCCCGGCTACCGGCTGGTGCGCGAACTGCGCCGCGCCGCGCGGCGCGGGGTGGACGTGCGCCTGATCCTGCAGGGCGAACCCGACATGCCCATCGTGAAGACCGCGGCCGGCCTGCTGTACGACCACCTGCTGCGCGCGGGGGTGCGCATCTACGAGTACTGCGAGCGCCCGCTGCACGGCAAGGTGGCGCTGGTGGACCGCGAGTGGTCCACCGTGGGCTCCAGCAACCTCGACCCCCTCAGCCTGTCGCTCAACCTGGAGGCGAACGTCGTCATCCGCGATGCCTCCTTCAATGCGCTGCTGTATCAGCGCCTGTCGCGCCTGATGCAGCGGCACTGCCGCCAGGTGGAGCCCGCTCCGCGCGGCGCCTGGGAGGCACTGCGCCTGCTGCGCGGCTACTGCGTGTACCACCTCATGCGCTGGTTTCCCGCCTGGGCGGGCTGGCTGCCGCGACACGAGCCCGCCATCGCCGTCATGCAGGCCGAGCCGCCCGCTGACCAAACGGCGCGCGCGTCCTGAGGCAAGGCAGCCCATGCACGGCCCTGCCACTTCGCCTGTCCACACCGCGCACCGCCGTCGCCGCAGCGGGTGGCGCCGCTTACGGGGCTGGCGCTGGCTGGCCGGCGTGGCCATGGCAGCGGTGGCCGCTCTGGTGGTGTGGCTGCTGGTGCGCCAGGGCCTGCAGGTGGACTGGCCCAGCGTATGGCAGGCGCTGCGCGCGCTGCCTGTGCCCACGCTGGCTGCAGCCGCGGCCCTGGCCTGGGCCGGCCACCTGGTGTACGGGTGCTTCGACCTGTTCGGTCGCCACGTGGTACGCCACGGGCTGGGCGCCGCCCGCACCATGGGCGTCACGCTGATCGCCTACCCCTTCACGCTCAACCTGGGCTCGCTGATCGGCGGCGCTTCGGTGCGCTACCGGTTGTATTCGCGCCAGGGCTTGGACGTGGGCCAGATCGCGCAGGTGATCAGCCTGTCCATCGCCACCAACTGGCTGGGCTACTGCGTGCTGGCCTGTGCGCTGTTCTGGGCCTGGACACCGCCGCTGCCCGAGGGTTGGCGTATGGGCAGCGGCCAGCTCCCTTGGTTGGGCACGGTGCTGGCCTGCGTCGCGCTGGGCTACCTGGCGCTGTGCGCGCGGCGCGGCGGGCACCGACCGCTGATGCTGCGCGGGCGACGCCTGCCGCTACCGACCTGGCGCGTGGCGCTGCTGCAGTTGGTGCTGTCGTGCACCCACTGGGCGTTGATGGCCGCGTCCGTGTGGGTGCTGGCGCGCCAGCAGGTGCCCTACGCCGCGGCGCTGGCCACGGTGCTGCTGGGCGCGGTGGCCGGGCTGGTCTCGCGCATCCCCGCCGGCCTGGGTGTGCTGGAGGCCGTGGGCACGGCCGTGCTGGCCGTGCACCTGCCCGTGAGCCAGGCGCTGGCCGTGGTGCTGGCCTTCCGCGCGGTGTACTACTTCGCGCCGCTCGCGCCCGCGGCGCTGGCCCTGCTGGCGACCGAGCTGTGGTGGCGGCGGCATCAGCCGACCACCAGTTCTCAAGCAAAATCAGCCCCTAGCGCTTTTCAGACAAGCGCAAGTCGCTATTAATACAATAGCAAATTGAGTTCTCCGCACCGGTCATGGCCGTGCGGCGCTCCCTTATGATCGCCCTCCTCTTTGGCACCGCCCGATAGTCACGGGCCGCACCCCATGATCCGCCTCTCCGAAATCAAGCTGCCGCTGGCAGCCCTGCCCGCCGGCGCCTACGACGCCGACACCCACCCCGACGCCCTGCTGCGCGCCCAGGCCGCACAGGTGCTGGGCGTGCCCGAGTCCGCCATCGCCGCCCTGCACGTGCACAAACGCAGCTTCGACGCGCGCAAGGCCGACCTGATGGCGGTGTACATCCTGGACCTGCAGCTCGCGGATGCGTCCCAGGCCGGCGCCCTGCTGGCACGCCATACCGGCCACCCGCACATCCAGCCCACGCCCGACATGGCCTGGCGCCCGGTGGGCTGCGCTGGCAAAGCGCCCGCACAGCGCCCGGTGGTGGTGGGCTTCGGGCCCTGCGGCATCTTCGCGGCGCTGGTGCTGGCGCAGATGGGGTTCCGGCCCATCGTGCTGGAGCGCGGCAAGCCCGTGCGCGAGCGCACCAAAGACACCTGGGGCCTGTGGCGCAAGCGCGAACTGAACCCCGAGTCCAACGTGCAGTTCGGCGAAGGCGGCGCCGGCACCTTCAGCGACGGCAAGCTCTACAGCCAGATCAAGGACCCGCGCCACCTGGGCCGCAAGGTGATGGAGGAATTCGTCGCAGCGGGCGCCCCGCCCGAGATTCTGTACGTGGCCCACCCGCACATCGGCACCTTCAAGCTGGTGAAAGTGGTGGAGTCGCTGCGCGCGCAGATCATCGCGCTGGGCGGCGAAGTGCGCTTCGAGCAGCGTGTGGACGACGTGATCATCGAAACCGACACCGCCGGCCGGCGCCACCTGCGCGGCCTGCGCGTGCGCGATCTGGCCAGCGGCGCAGTGCAGGAGCTGCGCGCCGATCACGTGGTCATGGCCCTGGGCCACAGCGCGCGCGACAGCTTCGCCATGCTGCACACGCACGGTGTGGCCATGGAGGCCAAGCCGTTCTCCGTGGGCGTGCGCATCGAGCATCCGCAGAGCGTGATCGACCGCGCGCGCTGGGGCAAGCATGCGGGCCACCCGCTGCTGGGCGCGGCCGACTACAAGCTGGTGCACCACGCCAGCCATGGGCGCACCGTGTACAGCTTCTGCATGTGCCCCGGCGGCACCGTGGTGGCCGCCACCAGCGAGCCCGGGCGCGTGGTCACCAACGGCATGAGCCAGTATTCGCGCGCCGAGCGCAACGCCAACGCCGGCATGGTGGTGGGTGTAGACCCGCAGGACTATCCGCGCGACCCCGCGGCCTTCGAGGCCGCGCTGGGCGCAGCCCACGGCGTGGACACGTTGCCCACCGGGCAGGTGCATCCGCTGGCCGGTATCGTGCTGCAGCGCCAGCTGGAGTCGAACGCCTATCGCCTGGGCGGCGGCAACTACAACGCCCCGGCGCAGCGCGTGGGCGATTTTCTGGCGCGCCGCGCGTCCACCGCGCTGGGGGACGTGCAGCCGTCGTACAAGCCCGGCGTCACACTGGTCGGCATGGACGACGCCCTGCCCGCCTTCGCCACCGAGGCCATGCGCGAGGCCCTGCCCGCCTTCGGCCGCAAGATCCGTGGCTACGACATGCACGACGCGGTGCTGACGGGCGTGGAAACGCGCACCTCGTCGCCGCTGCGCATCGGCCGCGGCGACAACTTCCAGAGCCTGAACACCGCCGGCCTGTACCCCGCCGGCGAGGGCGCGGGCTACGCGGGCGGCATCCTCTCGGCCGGCGTGGACGGCATCAAGGTCGGCGAGGCCGTGGCCTGTGCGATGCTGGGCCTGCCGCTGCCCTCCTCGGGCACGCGCGGTTCGGGTGGGGCGGCCTGAGCCGGGGCCAGTTCACTGCGGCGGCGCCTTTCTCCAGACCGGCGGAAGGCTCCACGAATACCGCAACGCCAGAAGACGCACGGCCAGGCAGACCGACGCAGCAAACCAGGGCGTCAGCGTCACCCACCATTCCATACGCTGCCCCATCACCTGGATCGCCGCCGCCAGCAATGCCGGAAGCGCGTAGATCTCCTTGTGCAGGATGATCGGTACGCGGTTGAGCAGCACGTCGCGCACCACGCCGCCGCCGACGGCCGTCACCATCCCCAGGAGGATGGCCAGCTCGGCGTTGTGGCCGTGGAGCAGTGCCTTGTGGGCCCCGACCCGATGGTAAGCACCGCGTTGTCCATGGGTGAGATCTCGCGCGAAACGATGGTCTGCAGGCGCAGCGTCGTGGACGCGGCCATGATGACTGGGTCGATGGACGTCTGCGGCTGCGAGCCGTGCGAGCCGCGTCCGAACAGCCGGATCTTCAGGCTGTCGCCCGCCGACAGGATGACGCCCGGCCGGTAGCTCACGGTACCGCTGGCCCCCACCATGACGTGTTGCCCCAGGATGATGTCCGGCCGGGGAAAGCGCGCATCATCCCAATCGGCAACCATGCTGCTGGCGCCCCGGCCCACTTCCTCGCCCGGCTGAAAGACCACCAGTACGGTGCCCGTCCATGCGTCGCGGTGCTCAGCCAGCACGCGGGCGGCACCCATCAGCCAGGTCACGTGCAGGTCAATGGCCACAGGAATGGGCCACACCCACCTCCGCACCGTCCTCATCGGCAGCACGCACGGTGCTGGCATAGGGCAGGCCCGTGTTCTCAGCCATGGGCAGCGCATCCATGTCGGCGCGCAGCATCACAGTAGCGCCGGTGCCATTGCGCAGCACTCCCACGACACCGGTGACGCCGATGTCTCGCGCAACCTCATAGCCGAGCGCCTCCAGGTAATCTGCCGCGATGCCCGCGGTGCACACCTCCTGCATGGAAAGCTGGGGATGCTGGTGCAGATCCTTGTAGATGCCTTCCAGCTCCGCCAGCAGCGGGCCGCTGCGGCTCCTGAGTGCCTCGGCGAGTGGGTTCATGGACGGCTCCCGGCTTGGTGTGCGTGTGCAACTGTGCCGCATTCTGTCTCCGCACGACACCACCGTCCGAGGCCGATACGCAAAACACTACTGGCAGCACACGAATGCCGCTGGAGGCAGGCGGCGCAGCGCGATGCGGCTGGAAATGCCCGCTCCGACGCCAAGCTGAGGGATCAAGAAGGTGCCGCGGATCGTCGCTCAGGAGCCTGAGGAAGGACGAGAGGTGCGATCCCGCACGGCACCCCAGTGCCGTGCGGGTGCGCCCGGTTACAACCGAGAGGCCATCTCCGGCACGGCCTGGAACAGATCGGCCTCCAGCCCATAGTCGGCCACCGCAAAGATCGGTGCCTCCGGGTCCTTGTTGATCGCCACGATCACCTTGCTGTCCTTCATCCCTGCCAGGTGCTGGATCGCCCCCGAGATCCCCGCCGCGATGTACAGCTGCGGCGCCACGATCTTGCCCGTTTGCCCCACCTGCAGGTCGTTCGGAGCGTAGCCCGCGTCCACCGCTGCGCGGCTGGCGCCAATGGCCGCGCCCAGCTTGTCCGCCAGCGGGGTCATGACTTCGTTGAACTTCTCGCTGCTGCCCAGCGCCCGGCCGCCCGAGACGATGATCTTGGCGGCGGTGAGCTCGGGCCGGTCGCTCTTGGTGACTTCACGTCCGGCAAAGCTGCTCTTGCCGGCGTCGGGCACGGCGGCGGTGGTTTCCACCGCGGCGCTGCCGCCCGTGGCGGGCGCCGCGTCAAAGCCGGTGCCGCGCACGGTGATGACCTTGACGCTGTCCGCGCTTTGCACGGTGGCGATGGCGTTGCCCGCGTAGATGGGGCGCTCGAAGGTGTCGGCGGAGATCACTTTGGTGATGTCGCTGATCTGCGCCACGTCCAGCTTGGCGGCCACGCGCGGGGCGACGTTCTTGCCGCTGGCGGTGGCCGGGAACAGGATGTGGCTGTAGTTGCCGGCGATGGCCAGCACCTGGGCGGCCAGGTTCTCGGCCAGGCCGTCCTTCAGGCTGGCGCCGTCGGCGTGCAGGACTTTGGCGACGCCGGCGATTTGGGAGGCGGCCTGGGCGGCGGCCTGCGCGCCTTCACCGGCGACGAGCACGTGCACGTCGCCCCCGCAGGCGAGTGCGGCGGTGACGGTGTTCAGGGTGGCGGCCTTGAGGCTGGCGTTGTCGTGTTCTGCAATGACGAGTACGGTCATGTTGTTTCTCCTGTCCTGCCTTTAGATGACCTTGGCTTCGTTCTTGAGCTTGTCCACCAGCGTGGCGACATCGGGCACTTTCACGCCGGCGCCGCGCTTCGGGGGTTCGGCCACCTTGAGGGTCTTGAGGCGCGGGGCCACGTCCACGCCGAGGTCTTCGGGTTTGACGGTGTCCAGCGGCTTTTTCTTGGCCTTCATGATGTTGGGCAGCGTGACGTAGCGCGGCTCGTTCAGGCGCAGGTCGGTGGTGATGACGGCCGGGGTGGTCAGCTGCAGGGTTTCCAGGCCGCCGTCGACTTCGCGTGTGACGCTGACCTTGTCGCCGGCCACTTCGACCTTGCTGGCGAAGGTGGCCTGGGGCAGGTCGGCCAGGGCCGCCAGCATCTGGCCGGTCTGGTTGGCGTCGTCGTCGATGGCTTGCTTGCCCAGGATGATCAGGCCCGGTTGCTCTTTGTCCACCAGGGCCTTGAGCAGCTTGGCCACGGCCAGGGGTTGCAGCTCGGCATCGGTCTCCACCAGGATGCCGCGGTCGGCGCCAATGGCCATCGCCGTGCGCAGCGTTTCCTGGCATTGCGCCACGCCGCAGCTCACCGCGATGACTTCCGTGGCCACGCCTTTTTCTTTGAGCCGCACCGCCTCTTCCACGGCGATTTCGTCAAAGGGGTTCATGCTCATCTTCACGTTCGCGATGTCTACGCCCGTGCCGTCCGACTTCACCCGGACCTTCACGTTGTAGTCCACCACGCGCTTGACGGGGACGAGGATTTTCATAACAAGTCTCTTTCTGCTGGGTTATCGGAGCATGCCCGCCAGGCGCTGGGAGATCAGCGCTTCGGCCTGGGACATGATGGAGTCGATGAGCTGCTGCACGGTGGGCACGTCATGGATCAGCCCGGCAACCATGCCGCAGGACCACACGCCGGCCTGCATGTCGCCCTGCTGCATGATGCGCGGGTAGACGCCGGCCACCTCGGGCGCAATGTCCGCGAAGGTGATGGCGGCGCCCAGTGCGCGCTCCTTGTCCAGCACGCGCTCGGTGGCGCTGTTGGTGAGCACGCGCTCGGTATTGCGCAGCGGGCGCATGATGAGCCGCGTATCCAGTTCGGAGGCCGCAACGATCGCCTGCTTGACGTTCTCGTGCACCGGCGCTTCCTGGGTGGCGATGAAACGCGTGCCCATGTTGATGCCGTCAGCGCCAAGCGCCAGCGCAGCCACCAGGCTGCGCCCATCGGCCATGCCGCCCGAGGCGACGAAGGGGATCTTGAGTTCTTCGGCAGCGCGCGGCAGCAGGATGAAGTTGGGAATGTCGTCCTCGCCCGGGTGGCCGCCGCATTCAAAGCCGTCCACGCTGATCGCGTCGCAGCCGATGGACTCGGCCTTGAGCGCGTGGCGCACCGAGGTGCACTTGTGGATGACCTTGATGCCGGCCTCCTTCAGCGCGGGCATCCACTTCTGCGGGTTGTTGCCTGCCGTCTCGACGATCTTCACGCCGCCCTCGATGATCGCCTTCACATAGCCCGGGTAGTCGGGCGGATTCACCGACGGCAGGAACGTGAGGTTCACGCCAAACGGTTTGTCGGTCATCGTGCGGCAGCGTGCGATCTCCTGCGCCAGCAACTCGGGCGTCTTCTGCGTCAGGCCGGTGATGATGCCCAGCCCGCCGGCATTGGAGACGGCTGCGGCCAGCTCGGCATACCCCACGTGGTGCATGCCGCCCTGGAGGATCGGGTGCTCTATGCCGAAGAGCTCGGTGATGCGGGTCTTCATGGCGCGCTCGCTCAGTCGTTGGCGATGCCCTTGTCGCGGATCACCTGGCCCCAGCGGGTGTAGTCCTGCTGCACGCGCTGGCCCATCTGGGCGGGGTCCATGAAATGGGCAATGGCCCCGGCGCCCAGCAGGCGGTCCTGCACTTCCTTCTCGGCCAGGATCTGGCGCACCTCATGGGCCACGCGGTCCACGACGGCCTTGGGCGTGCCCGAGGGCGCCACCAAGCCGCCCCAGGATACGGCCTCGTAGCCCTTGAAGCCTTGCTCGGCAATGGTCTTCACATCGGGCACCACGCCCACGCGCTGGGGCGATCCCACGGCGATGGCGCGCAGCTTGCCGGCCTGGATGTGCGGCAGCGCGGCGATGAGGTCCGAGTACATCACGGGCACCTGGCCGCCGATGGTGTCGGTGATGGCAGGGGCGCTGCCCTTGTAGGGCACGTGCTGCATGTCGAAGCCGCCCATCTGCTTGAGCAGTTCCATGCTCAGGTGGCCGAAGCTGCCCGTGCCCGAGCTGGTGTAGTTCATCGGCACCTTCTGCGCCTTGGCATGCTGGATGAGCGAGCCCAGGTCGGTCACGTTAGGCAGCTGCGTGGGGTTCACCACGACCACGATGGGCAGGTCGTACACCATGGCCACGGGGGTGAAGTCCTTCACCGTGTCGTAGCCCGCCTTCTTGTACAGGTGAGGCGCCAGCAGCGTGGGGGTGGCCAGCATCATCAGCGTGTAGCCGTCGGCCGGGCTCTTGGCGACCTGTGCGGCAGCGATCGAGCCGGAGGCCCCCGCGCGGTTCTCCACCACCACGGGCTGCTTGAGGCGGTCGGCCAGCTTCTGGCCCACGATGCGCGAGGCCGTGTCGGTAGGTCCGCCCGCCGGGAAGGGGACGATCAGCTTGACCATCTTGTCGGGCCAGGCGGCCTGCGCCATGGCTCCGCCGGCCACACTGGCGAGCAGGGGCGCGGCGGCCAGGGCCAGTGCGGTGCGGCGGGTGATTGCAGAAAATTTCATGACGTCTCCTAGAATAAAAAATGGTTCCAGCGCTGACCCATCAAGCGCTGGCAGCTATCTTTTAGATAGCTCACTGCGGTGGCAGCGTCAGCACGCCCTGCGCCTGCAAGGCCTGCAACTGCTCATCGCTGAGCGCCAGCAGCCGGTGCAAGACCTCACGCGTGCCCTCTCCCAGCGTGGGCGGGGCATTGCGGATCGGCAGGCGCTGGCCGTCCAGCCGGTACGGCGGTGCGAACACCGGTGTGGTGCCCTCGACGGGGTGCGGCATGTCCTGCACCAGGCGGCCGCGGCGCGTGCGCTCGCTGGTCAGCGCTTCGTGCAGGCCTGCCACCTTGCCGCAGGGGATGCCGGCCGCGGTCAGGCGCTGCAGCAGCAGGTCGCGCGGGAAGGTGGCGATCAGCTCCTTGAGCATGGGACCCAGCTCCAGCCGGTGCTTGGCACGGTTCACGTTGGTGGCGAAGCGCGGGTCCTCGACGATGTCGGGCCGCTCGATCACCTGGCGGCAGAACTTGTCGAACTGCGCGTTGTTGCCCACCGCAATGATCAGCGGGCCGTCAGCGGACTCGTACATGCCGTACGGCACGATGGACGGGTGCGCGTTGCCGTAGCGCTCGGGGTCGTGACCGAGCTTGAGCGCGTCCAGGCCGTAGTAGCCGGTGATGGTGAGGCCGCAGTCGTACAGCGCCATCTCGATCAGGCGCCCGCGCCCCGTTCTGCTGCGCTGGAACAGCGCCGCCAGCACGGCCTGGCCGGCGTACATGCCGGTCATCAGGTCCACCACGGCGACACCGAACTTCAGCGGCGGCGTGCCCGCCTCGCCGTTGAGCGCCATGAGGCCGGTCTCGCCCTGGATCACCAGGTCGTAGCCGGGGCGCTTGGCCTCGGGGCCGCTGGTGTCGTAGCCGGCCACGGCGCAGTAAATCAGATCCGGCTTGATCGCCTTGAGCTGCTCGTAGCCCAGGCCCAGCTTCTCGGCGCCGCCGGTCTTGAAGTTGTGGATCACCACGTCGCACTGCGGCAGCAGCTCGTGGACGATCTTCAGCCCCTCGGGGCTTTGCAGGTCGAGGGTGATGGACCGCTTGTTGCGGTTCATGCTGTTGTAGTAGGTGGTCTCGGTCTTGCCGATGCGCATGCCCCAGTCGCGGGTATCGTCGCCGCGGCCCGGGTGCTCCACCTTGATGACCTCGGCCCCCAGGTCCGCCAGTACCTGGCCGCACAGCGGCCCGGCGAACACGCGGGAAAGATCAAGCACCCTCACGCCGTCGAGCGGAAAGTCGATGTCGTGGGTCGGTGCGTTGGATGCCATGGGCTTGTCTCCTTGGATATCGGCCAATACGAAAATCAGTGCGCGCCGCGCAGTTTCGTGTAGTCGGGTGCGCGCTTTTCCAGAAAGGCCCCGATGCCCTCGCGCGATTCGGCGGTCTCCTGCGCGCGCACCATGCACTGCGCCTCCAGCTCCAGCTGCTGCTCCAGCGTGGTGCGCGGCGCGGCGCGGCACAGCTCCTTGATGCGGGCCATGGTCCACGCGGGGCCGCTGGCCACCTGCGCGGCCAGCGCCACCGCATCGGCCAGTGCGTGCCCGGGCTCGGACAGCCGGTTCACCGGGCCGAGCTGGTGCAGGCGCTCGCCGCTGATGCGCTCACCCGTCAGGCACAGCTCGGTCAGCACCTGGCGCGAGACGAACTCGGCCAGGAAAGCCGTGGCGCCGCCGTCGGGCGTGAGGCCCACCTTGACGTAGGCCACGGAGAACACCGCGTTCTTTGCCGCCACCAGCATGTCGCAGGCCAGCGCCAGCGACAGGCCGGCGCCCGCGGCCGCGCCCTCCACCGCGGCGATCACGGGCTTGGGGCAGTCGCGCACGGCGCGGATCAGGTCGTGCAGGCCTTCCAGCTTGGCGCGGCGCTCCGCGATGGGCAGCTCGCGGCGCTTGGCCAGCTGGCGCAGGTCGCCCCCTGCGCAGAAGTGCCCGCCCTCACCGGTCAGCACCACGGCGCCGATGGTGGGGTCTGCCACGGCGTCCACCAAGGCCTGGGTGACGGCGGCATAGAACGCGGGCGACAACGCATTGCGCGCCGCCACATTGTTGTGGGACAACACGAGCACGGCGCCTTCGCGGCGGGTGCGCAGGACGCCGTCTGGCGCGCCATCCAGGGCTTTGTCGGTCACGGGCATCTCCTATGCTATTTATTTTGTAGCTATCCGCGCTTGATGCGCAATGGCTCGTGGCTATTTTTATGCTTAACCCCCTCTTCCAACGAAGAAGGGGCTCCAGAGAACCGCCTCAGGCCGCCAGGGCCATGAAGCGCTGCAGGTGGTGGTCCTCGTCGCCAAACTGGTGGTCGATCATCACCAGGCGCTTGGCGTAGTGCGCCAGCGGCAGTTCCCAGGTCATGCCGATGCCGCCGTGCAGCTGGATGCTCTCCTCGGCCACCAGCGTGCCCACGTAGCCCACGGTGTACTTGGCGGCGGACAGCGCCCGGTCGCGCGCGGCCCCCTGGGCGTTGTCGATGGCGTCGGCGGCGTTGATCACGGCCGAGCGCGCCTGCTCGACTTCCAGCAGCAGGTCGGCCATGCGGTGCTGCAGGGCCTGGAAGGTGCCGATGGCCACGCCGAACTGCTTGCGCGTGCGCAGGTATTCCAGCGTCTGGTCCTTGGCCACGTCCATCGCGCCCAGCGACTCGGCGGACAGCGCCAGCAGCGCATAGCCCGCGATGTGCTGCAGCACGGCGTGGCCCTCGCCCTCGGCGCCCAGCAGCGCATCGGCCGGCAGTTGCACATTGTTGAAGGTGAGTTCGGCCGCACGGCCGCCCTCGAAGCGGTTGTAGGCGCGCTTGGCGATGCCGGCCGCGTTGCCATCGACCAGGAACAGGCTGATGCCGGCCTCGTCCAGCGGCCCGCAGGCCGTGCGTGCCGAGACCAGCAGCAGGTCGGCCTTTTCGCCGAAGGCCACCACGCCCTTGGCGCCGTTCAGCTCCCAACCGCCGGCCGTGCGTGCGGCAGTGGCGGTCACGCGGTTCAGCTCGTAGTGGCCGCCGGGCTCGTCATGCGCCAGCGCGGCGATGGCGGTGCCGGCCACGAGGTCTTCCAGCCGCGCCTTCTGCGCGTCGCTGCCCGCGGCGATCAGCGCCTGGCCCACCACCAGCGCGCCCAGCAGGGGTTCGGCCACCAGGCCGCGGCCCAGGCTCTCGAACACCACGCTGATGTCAAAGCCCGCGCCGCCAAAGCCGCCTTCGGACTCGGGAAACAGCGCGCCGATGGCGCCCAGTTCGGCCAACTGCGCATACAGCTGCGGGCTGTGGCCCTCGTCGCCATAGGCGATGCGGTTGCGCGCCTCGATGGCGTACTGCTCGGAGACGAAGCGGCCGAGCGTGTCCGCCAGCATGCGGCGGTCTTCGGTGTGTGCGAAGTTCATGTGCTTTTCTTCCCGCGCGATCAGGTCACAGGCCCAGGATCATCTTGGAGATGATGTTCTTCTGGATTTCGTTGGAGCCGCCGAAGATCGACAGCTTGCGGTAGTTGAAGTAGCTGGCCGCGGCGGTGGCGGCCTCGTCGATGCCGCCCACGGGCGCCTCGTTCCAGCCCTCGTACTGGGCCTCGTCGATGTAGGGCACGGCATACGGCCCCATGGCGCGGCGGATCAGCGACAGGATTTCCTGGCGGATCTCGGTGCCGCGGATCTTCAGCATGGAGCTTTCCGCACCGGGCACGCCGCCGCCGGCCACGGCGGCGATCACGCGCAGGTTGGTGGTCTTCATGTTTTCCAGGTCGATCTCCACGCGCGCCATGCGCGCGGCGAACAGCGGGTCCTGGCTCAAAGGCTTGCCGTTCTTATGTACCTTGGCGGCGATGACCTTGAGCTTGGCCAGCGCCGAGATGCAAAAGCCCACGCCGGCGATACCGGTGCGCTCATACGTCAGCAGGTACTTGGCGTAGGTCCAGCCCTTGTTCTCTTCGCCGACCAGGTTTTCCACGGGCACCTTCACGTCGGTGAAGAACACCTCGTTGACTTCCTTGTCGCCGTCCAGCGTGCGGATGGGGCGCAGCTCCACGCCGGGCGCCGTCATGTCCACCAGCAGGAAGCTGATACCGGCCTGCGCCTTGGCTTCCTTGTTGGTGCGCACCAGGCAGAAGATCATGTTGGCGTGCTGGCCCTGGGTGGTCCAGGTCTTTTGCCCGTTGACGATGTAGTGGTCGCCGTCGCGCACGGCCGTGGTCTTGACCGAGGCCAGATCCGAGCCCGCGCCAGGCTCCGAATAGCCCTGGCACCACCAGTCATCGCCGTTCAGGATGCGGGGCAGCCAGTACTTCTTTTGCTGCTCGTTGCCGTACTTGATCAGCACCGGGCCGAGCATGTTCACGCCAAACGGCACGATGCGCGGGCCGCCGGCCAGCGCGCATTCGGTGTCGAAGATGAACTTCTGCACCGCGCCCCAGCCGGGGCCGCCGTGCTCCTGGGGCCAATGGTTGGCCAGCCAGCCGCGCTCGTTGAGGATGGCGTGCCATTCCTCCTGGTCTTCCTTGGTCAGGCGCTGGCCGGCCTTGACCTTGGCGGCGATGCGCGCGGGCAGCTTGTCTTTCAGGAACGCACGCACTTCGTCGCGAAATGCCTGCTCCTCGGGGGTGAATTGCAGATCCATGGGAGTCTCTTCAGAAAATTTCAAACAGCCCGGCCGCGCCCTGGCCGCCGCCGATGCACATGGTCACCACGGCCCATTTCACGGACGGGTCCTTGGCCTTGCGGCGCTGGCCTTCCAGCAAGACGTGGCCGGCCAGCCGCGCGCCCGTCATACCGAACGGGTGGCCGATGGAAATCGCGCCGCCGTTGACGTTCAGCCGCTCCATGGGAATGCCCAGTTGCCGCTGGCAATACAGGGCCTGCGAGGCAAAGGCCTCGTTCAGCTCCCACAGGGCGATGTCTTCGACCTTCAGGCCCGCGCGCTCCAGCAGGCGCGGCACGGCGAACACGGGGCCGATGCCCATCTCGTCGGGCTCGCAGCCCGCCACCGCAAATCCGCGGAAGGCGCCCAGGGCCTGCAGGCCGCGGCGCTCGGCCTCCTTGGCTTCCATCATCACGCAAGCGGCCGAGCCGTCGGACAACTGCGAGGCATTGCCCGCAGTGACGAACTTGCCCGCGCCCTTCACGGGCTCCAGCTTGGCCAGGCCTTCGAGCGTGGTGCCGGGGCGGTTGCAGTTGTCCATGGTGGCGACCACCTCGCGGTAGGTCACCTCGCCGGTTTCCTTGTTCTTCTCGGCCATGGTGGTGGCGCAGGGCACGATCTCGTTGTCGAACACGCCACTGGCCTGCGCGGCCGCCGTGCGCTGCTGGCTTTGCAGCGAAAACGCGTCCTGGTCCTCGCGCGTGATGCCGTAGCGCTGGGCCACCACGTCGGCGGTGTCGATCATCTCCATGAACAGCGCGGGCTTGTGCTCCACCAGCCAGGGGTCCAGGTGCGAAGCGCCGCTGCGGCCGGCGGGGTTCATGAGCGAGATGCTCTCCACGCCGCCGGCGACCATGGCGGGCACGCCCTCCAGCACGATGCGCCCCGCGGCCACGGCGATCGCCTGCAGGCCCGAGGAGCAGAAGCGGTTGATCACCGTGCCGCCCACCGTCACCGGCAGGCCGGCGCGCAGCGCAGTCTGGCGGCCGATGTTGCGGCCGGTGGTGCCCTCGGGGTAGCCACAGCCCCAGACCAGGTCTTCGATCAGGCCGGGGTCGATGCCGGCGCGCTGCACGGCAGCCTGCACCGAGAAGGCCCCCAGCTGGGCGCCCGGGGTTTGGTTGAATTCGCCGCGGTGCGACTTGGTCAGCGGCGTGCGGGCGGTGGAAACGATGACGGCTTCGCGCATGGCGGGTCTCCTGGGTGTCTCGGGATGCTGTGTTTTTGATAGCTGCTAGCGCTTGTTCAACGGGCCCTCAAGCATGAAAACCCCTTGAAACCTTTGAATGACAAGCGCTGGCAGCTCCTGTTTTTGATAATCGGCCAGAGAATCAAGCTGCCTTGTTCAGGCTGTCGAAGTTGCGGCCCTCGGCCACCAGCTGTTCCAGCAGCGGCGCGGGCTTCCAGAACAGCGGGTCTTCCTTCTCGAAGGCGCGGATGTCGGCCAGCACCTTGTCCAGGCCCGTCATGTCGGCCCACTTCATCGGGCCGCCGCGCCAGCGCGGAAAACCGTAGCCGGACAGGAAGGTCACGTCCACATCCAGCGGGCGCAGGGCAATGCCCTCTTGCACCACCTTGGCGCCTTCGTTGACCATGGCGGCCATGTAGCGGCGCATGATCTCGTCGGCCGTGAATTGGCGCGGCGTGATGCCCTTCTTGGCGCGCTCGGCGTCCACGATGGCCAGCACCTCGGGGTCGGGCTGGCCCACGCGGGCGCCCTGCGGGTAGAGGTAAAAGCCCCGGCCGGTCTTCTGGCCGAACCAGCCGCGCTCGCAGACGCGGTCGGCCACCTCGACGTAGCGGGCCTGGGGGTCGCGCGTGGCGGCGCGCCGCTTGCGCGTGGCCCAGCCGATGTCGCCACCGGCCAGGTCGGTCACCTGGAACGGGCCCATCGCAAAGCCGAAGCCGCGCACGGCCTCGTCGATCTCGTAGGGGCTGGCGCCGTCTTCCATCAGGTAGTCAGCTGCCTGCTTGTACACGGCCAGGATGCGGTTGCCGATGAAGCCGTCGCACACGCCGGCGCGCACGGGCACCTTCTTCATCTTCTTGGCCAGCGCGAAGGCGGTGGTCACCACGTCGGGCGCCACCTTGGCGGGCACCACGATCTCCAGCAGCTTCATGATGTTCGCCGGGCTGAAGAAATGCAGGCCGATCACGTCCTGCGGGCGCGAGGTGACGGCGGCAATCGCGTCGATGTCCAGGTACGAGGTGTTGGTGGCCAGCACCGCGCCCGGCTTGCAGACGCGGTCCAGCTCCTTGAACACGGCCTTCTTGACCTCCAGGTCCTCGAATACGGCCTCGATCACCAGGTCCACATCGGCGATATCGTCGTAGCGGGTGCTGGGCGTGTAGCGCGCCAGGATGGCGGCCTTGCCTTCCGCGGTCATGCGGCCCTTGGCGATCAGGCCGTCGTAGACCTTCTCGACGTTCTTCTGGCCGCGCGCGATGGATTCGGCGTCGCGCTCGATCATGGTCACGGTGAGGCCGGCGTCCAGCGCGGCCACGGTGATGCCCGCGCCCATGGTGCCGCCGCCGATGATGGCGATCTTGGCGAAGTGGCGCGGCGCGGCGGCCTGCGCCTCGGGGATCTTGGCGGTCTCGCGCTCGGCGAAGAACGCGTGCACCAGGCCCTGGCGCTGCGGGCTGTTCAGGCATTCGACGAACAGCGCGCGCTCCTTGGCGATGCCCTCGTCGAACGGCAGCTCCACAGCGGCTCGCACGCATTCCACGATCTTGCCGGGCGAAAACAGGCCGCGTGTCTTCTTGGCGGTCTCAAGCGCCAGCGCGTCCAGCTCGGCCAGCGCGGCGGCCTGGTCGGCAATCTTCAGGTCCCGCGTGCGGCGCGGTTGCGCGCCCTGGGCCAGCAGCTCGTTGGCGTAGGCCAGGCCGGCGGCCACGGGGTCGGTGCCCTCCACCAGCTGGTCCACCAGGCCCGCCGCGGCGGCGGCCTTGGCGCTCAAATGCTTGCCGCTGAGCATCAGCTCGGCTGCCGCCTTCACGCCCATCAGGCGCGGCGCGCGCTGGGTGCCGCCGGCGCCGGGCAGCAGGCCCAGGTTCACCTCGGGCAGGCCCAGGCTGGCCGCGGGCAAGGCCAGGCGGTAGTGCGCAGACAGCGCCACTTCCAGCCCGCCGCCCAGCGCGGCGCCGTGGATGGCGGCGACCACCAGCTTGCCGCAGGACTCCAGGCGGTTGCACACCTCGGGCAGCGACGGCGGCACCGGGGGCTTGCCGAACTCGCGGATGTCGGCACCGGCGATGAAGGCCTTGCCCTCGCCCACGATCAGCAGGGCGCGCACGGCGGCGTCGCCCTCGGCCTGCTCCACCGCGGCCAGCAGGCCGGCGCGCACAGCATGCCCCAGGGCATTGACGGGCGGGTTGTTGATGCTGACCACCAGCACCGCGCCTTCGCGGCGGGTCTGGACTTCAGGGGCCTGGGCGGCAGGGCTCATGCGTACGTCTCCGGTGTCTCGTAACGGAAAAGTCGCATTCTTGTTCTGATAATGGTTCTTTACAATCCACAGTCAAATTGACAGAGCGTCAAATCTTTTTGAACAAATACCTACCTTCCACCGGAGCCTGACATGGACCTGAATGCCCTGACCCTGCTGGTGGAGATCGTGGACAGCGGCAACCTGAGCCAGGCCGCGCGCAAGCTGAAGATGACCCGCGCCAACGTCAGCTACCACCTGGCGCAGCTGGAGAAGTCGCTGGGCGTGCAGCTCGTCAAGCGCACCACGCGCCGCGTGGAGCCCACCGAGGTGGGGCTGCGCCTGTATGAACATGGCCGCAATGTGCGCAACGAGTTGGCCGCCGCACAGGAGACCATCACCAGCCTGGGCCAGGAACTGCGCGGGCGCGTGGGCATCAGCGTGCCCAGCGGCTACGGCCAGATGGTGATGAGCGACTGGCTGATCGAGTTCAAGCAGCTGTACCCGGGCATCGTGCTGGACGTGCTGTTCGAGAACCGCGCCGACAACCTGCGCGACGAGGTGGACATCGCCATCCGCGTGATCCAGGAGCCGCCGCTGTCGGTGGTGGCGCGCAGCCTGGGCGACGTGCGCTATGTGGCCTGCGCATCGCTGGACTACGCCGCCCGCCACGGCCTGCCGCGCACGCTGCTGGAGCTGCGCAATGCCCCGGTGATCACGGCCGGCGTGATGGGGCGCCAGTTGCGCCTGGCGGCCTACCAGGGGCTGGAGCGGCAAGAGGTGATGCTGGAGCCCACACTGATCTCAGAGCACTTTCCCTTCCTGCGCCAGGGTGTGCTGGCGGGCTTGGGCGTGGGCGTGGTGCCGGACTATGTGGTGCAGGACAAGATCGCCAGCGGCGAGGTGCTGACCACGCTGCAGGACTACCGCCTGAGCATCTTCGGCACCCACATGTACCTGCTGTACATGCCCAACCGGCACCAGACGCGCGCGGTACGCACCTGCATCGACTTCCTGTTGGCCAAGGCAGGCCGCAGTGCGCTGCCGCCCGCCCCGCAGGCGGCGCCAGAGGCAGCCGCGACCGGCGGTTGATCGCCGGTCGGGTTCAGCGCGGCCCCCAGCGCCCGCCACCGCGGTACCAGCCCTGCGGGCCCTGTTGCCAGCGGTAGGGGTGCCACACGTGGCCGCGGTGCGGCGGCACGGCCCAGTAGCCCGGCGTCCATGCATAGCGCCCGCCACCCCAGCCCCAGTAACCGTTGATCCACACATGCACCGGCGAGGGCGCGACAGGAATCACCTCGGTGCGCAGCGGCGGCGGGGGCGCCGGCGCATACACCACCTCGCCCTGCGGCACGACGGGATACGCTGGCGCCACCACGCAGCCGGTCAGTGCCGCGATGGCGCTGGCCAGCGCCACGGCTGGCAGCACGCGGCGCATGCCCAGAGAAACAGGGAAGTTCATCGTCATGGCGCATTCCTGGCAGTCATGCCTTTACAACGCAAAAGCCCCTGCCGGTTGTTGACAGGGGCTTGTGAAGCGAAGGTAAAGACCGTGCGCTGGATCAGGCGCTCTGGCTGTTTTGCAGTGCGGCCACGCGCTCCTCGATGGGCGGGTGCGAGCTGAACAGCTTGCCGATGTTGCCCGTGATGCCCATGGCCTGCAGGCTCTGGGGCATAGCGCCCGGGTGCATGCCGCCCAGACGGTGCAGCGCGTTGATCATGGGCTGCTTGCGCCCCATGAGCTGGGCGGCGCCGGCGTCGGCGCGGAACTCGCGCTGGCGCGAGAACCAGGCCACGATGATGGCAGCCAAGAAGCCCAGCACGATGTCCAGCACGATGGTAGTGATCATGTAGCCGATGCCGGGGCCCGAGCTGTTCTCGTCGTTCCTGCGCAGGAAGCTGTCCACCGCGTAGCCGATCACGCGCGACAGGAACACCACGAAGGTGTTCATCACGCCCTGGATCAGCGCCATGGTGACCATGTCTCCATTGGCCACGTGCGCGACCTCGTGGCCGATCACGGCCTCGACTTCCTCGCGCGTCATGCCCTGCAAGAGACCCGTGGAGACGGCGACCAGGGCCGAGTTCTTGAACGCGCCCGTGGCGAAGGCATTGGGCTCGCCCTCGTAGATGCCGACCTCGGGCATCTGGATGCCGGCCTTTTCGGAGAAGGCACGCACGGTCTCCACGATCCAGGCCTCATCCCCGTTGCGCGGCGCGTTGATGATGGTGACGCCCATGCTCATCTTGGCGATGGGCTTGCTCATCAGGAGCGAGATGATGGCGCCGCCAAAACCCATGATGAAGGCAAAGCCCAGCAGGGCGCCCAGGTTCAGGCCGTTGGCCGTCAGGTAGCGGTTCACGCCCAGCAGGCTGGCAACGATGCCCAGCACCACCACGACGGCGACGTTGGTCAGCAAAAAGAGCGCAATGCGTTTCATCGATGGCTTCTCCGTGGAAAGCGACGGTAAGGCCGCGGACAGGCGCGGCGGGCAGAAAACAAGTTGGGGATGGAGCGCGGCGCTTCAAGCCGCGCGGGCAGCGAAGGGTGCGCCTGTTGTGGTTGCGTTATGCGACGCGCGCGCTGCGGAAAACGAGGGAGTCATCATAGAAGCAAAAGTTCTCGTTCTCGGGCCACCAGCCCGGCACACCCAGAACCGGCAGGGGATTGAACGGCTTGGCCGCGAGCCATGGCGCGCTGAGGTCTCGCGCCAGCGCCTGGTCCACCATTGCTTCTATTTTGATAGCTGCCTGCGCTTGATAAACGTGCGCTGTGATCGATTTTCGGGGTGACACCAGCTTTTCCAGCAGGGCATGGCCCAGGACCAGCAGCCGCGCCTGCCGCCACAGCGGGCGCAGTTCCACGCACAGCCGGCGCCACTCGCGCGCGGCCAGGGCTTCATACAGAGGTTGCGGCGCCAGCAGCACGGCGCCGTTCTCGTCGAACACCGTGACCGCGTCACGCAGCGGCCCGCGCACCGCGCCCACGCCCTGCGCAGCGATGGCGCGGGCCTGCAAGTCGTTGAGACGCCGCTTGGTAGCCGGGTAGTGCAGCCAGATCAGGCCGTTGAAGAAGTCATGCAGGTTGTCGCGCGTGGGCACGCGGCGCTGGCCATGGACGAACTGCTCATAAGCCTCGCCCGCTGGGAGTGCCTGCTGCGGCGCGAAGCGAATACCCGGCGCCAGCCCCGCGCAGTCCATGGCGGCGTTGAGCGCGTCGGCCACGCAGGCGCCGGCCTGCACGCGTGCCGCCACCTGTGGCCCCAGGACCGCCAGCGGCGCAAGCCAGGGGCGTTGCCAGTCGATGGCCGCCAACGCCTGCGCGGCGGAGGGTTCGCTCACGTGCTGGCCAGCCCACCGGCGGGCGGGGCCGGAGCACGCGCCGCGCGCTTGTCGCGCACGGCCACGCGCGAGGTGCCCTCGTCGCGGAACTCGAAGGCCTGCGTGGCCGCCAGCAGCTTGGACAGCGAGGCATAGCCGTAGTTGCGGGCATCGAACGAGGTCTTGTTGCCAATCTGTGTGCCCACCGCACCCACGCGGGCCCAGCCGGTTTCGTCCGCGCACGCCTGCACGGCATCACGCAGCAGGTTCATGAGGCGCGTGTCCTGGCGCAGTTGGGCCGTGGGCACGCGCAGCGTGGAGGGGCACAGCGGCACGCCGGGGGCGGGCACGTCCTCGGTCTTGGCGGGGGCGGGTTGCGCGGGCGCGGGCGCGGCCGTGGCCTCGGGCTGGGCCGGCAAGGCTGCGCCCTCGGCGTCTTCCTCGCTGACCAGCGACTCCAGGTACAGGAAACGCGAGCAGGCGTTCACGAAAGGCTTGGGCGTCTGCGCGGCGCCAAAGCCGTACACCGCCGAGCCCTTGGCCCGCAGGTGCATGACCAAGGGGGTGAAGTCGGCGTCGGACGACACGATGCCGAACGCGTCGGGCCGCTCTGAATAGAGCAGTTCCATCGCGTCCACCGTCATCGCCATGTCGGTGGCGTTCTTGCGCTTGGAATAGTCGAACTGCTGGATCGGCCGGATGGCGAACTCCAGCAGCCGCTGCTGCCAGCCGCCCAGGCCGGACTTGGTCCAGTTGCCGTAGGCGCGGCGCACGTTGATTTCGCCCAGCGTGGACAGTTCGGTGAGGATCTCGTCGATCTTGTCGGCCGGCGCGTTGTCGGCGTCGATCAGCAGCGCAATGCGCAATTGGCGTTCCGCCATGGGTGACCTCCCCCCTGTGTGGGTTGTGACGTTTTTTATGCCACCAGGCGCCAGGGCAGCGCCTCGCCCGCGCGCAGCGGCTTGAGCGCGGCTTCGCCGAAGGCGAAGCTGTCGGGCGGCGTCCAGCTCTCGCGGCGCAGCGTGACCGTGCCCGTATTGCGCGGCAGACCGTAGAACGCCGGGCCGTGGAAGCTGGCAAAGCCTTCCAACTTGTCCAGCGCGCCCGCGTTGTCGAAGGCCTCGGCGTACATCTCGATGGCGGCGTGCGCGGTATAGCAGCCCGCGCAGCCGGTGGCATGCTCCTTCAGGTGCGCGGGGTGCGGCGCGCTGTCGGTGCCCAGGAAGAACTTGTCGCTGCCGCTGGTGGCCGCTTGCACCAGCGCCTGGCGGTGCACCTCGCGCTTGAGCACGGGCAGGCAGTAGTAGTGCGGGCGGATGCCGCCGGTGAAGATGGCGTTGCGGTTGTACAGCAGGTGGTGCGCGGTGATGGTGGCGGCCGTGAAGCGGCCGGCCTCCTGCACGTACTGCGCCGCCTCTTTCGTGGTGATGTGCTCGAAGACGATCTTCAGTTCGGGGAAGTCGCGGCGCAGCGGAATGAGTTGCTTCTCGATGAACACCGCCTCGCGGTCGAACAGGTCGATGTCGCTGCTGGTGACCTCGCCATGCACCAGCAGCAGCAGACCCGCCTTCTGCATGGCCTCCAGCGTCTTGTAGGTCTTGCGCAGATCGGTCACGCCCGCGTCGCTGTTGGTGGTGGCGCCTGCGGGGTAGAGCTTGGCGGCGACCACGCCCGCATCCTTGGCACGCGCGATCTCGTCGGGCGGCAGGTTGTCGGTGAGGTAGAGCGTCATCAACGGCTCGAAGGCCACCCCCTCGGGGACGGCGGCGAGGATGCGCTGCTTGTACTCAGCGGCCTGCTGCGCCGTGGTCACCGGCGGTCGCAGGTTGGGCATGATGATGGCGCGGCCGAACTGCGCGGCCGTGTGCGGCACCACGGTGCGCAGCGGCTCCCCGTCGCGCACGTGCAGGTGCCAGTCGTCGGGGCGGGTGATCGTGAGGGTGTCGGTGGTGGCGGTCATGGACCGCATTGTCCCATCCACTACGTGCGCAACACGCGCAAAAAAGAGCCCCGGCGCCGTAGCGGGCCGGGGCAAACCCCGTAGTAGGGGCGAGGGGTAAGCAAAAGAGAGCCGTAAAAGAGCGGGAGGAAGCGGTACTCAGCAGCCCGACGGGCGGTTGGGCCGCATGGGGATCACGCCTGAAACCGTCACCCGGGCGCCCGAGCCGTCGGTGGCCGTCAGCGTCTTGTTGACCAGGCGGATGCGATCGGTGTCGCGCACCACGGCCACGTCGCTCCAGCCGTCGTCGGCGCGGAACTCGCGGTCCATGAAGGTGAAGAAGGCCTCGTACACCGATGTGGCATCGGGCTGGTAGCGGATGTCGCCAAACGCCTGGCCGCTGCCGCCCACGCGGTTGGCACCGTCGAAGCGGAAGGTGCACACCTCGGGGTAGGAGCCGATGGGGTTCTTCTTGTCCACATCGGTAAGGTTGATGTTGCCGTCGCCATACACCCCGTTGAGGCCGTCCACGGTGGAGCCGGTGACGGTCAACACGCCCAGTTGGTCGCTGGGCGTGGGATCGTCGTCGTTGCCTCCGCCGCAGGCGCTGAGAAGAAGGGCAGTGGCGGCCACCGCCGCGGCGCAGGAGGTTCTGACAAAGGTATTCATGGCGCTGTGTGCTGTTGGGGGTTGAACACCGCCAGCAACGCGTGCTGGCAACATGGGTTCGATCCTAGAAAGCGCGCCCAGGGGCGGCGTGTGAGCCACGCACGCCGCACCCTGTAGGAAAAGCCCCCGCGGCCCGGTCAGCGCGCCAACACCGGTGCCAGCGCCTTGCCGGTGTGCGTGCCCTGGCGCACCACGTCCTCAGGCGTGGCCGCGGCCACGATGTGCCCGCCGTCCTTGCCGCCTTCGGGGCCCAGGTCAATGATCCAGTCGGCCTCGGCAATCACGTCCAGGTCGTGCTCGATCACGACCACGCTGTGGCCGCCGTTGACCAGCCGGTGCAGCACCTGGATGAGCTTGTGCACGTCGGCCATGTGCAGGCCCACGGTAGGCTCATCCAGCACGTAGAGCGTGTGCGGGCTTTTCTGCCCGCGCCGGCCTACGTCGTCGCGCACCTTGGTGAGCTCGGTCACCAGCTTGATGCGCTGTGCCTCGCCGCCGGACAGCGTGGGGCTGGGCTGGCCCAGTGTGAGGTAGCCCAGGCCCACGTCCTTCAAGAGCTGCAGTGGGTGGGCTATGCCGGGCATGCTGGCGAAGAACTCCACGGCCTCGTCCACCTCCATCTGCAGCACGTCGCCGATGCTTTTGCCGCGCCAGGTGACGGCCAGCGTCTCGGGGTTGAAGCGCGCGCCGTGGCAGACCTCGCAGGGCACCTTCACATCGGGCAGGAAGCTCATCTCGATGGTGCGCACGCCTTGCCCTTCGCAGGCCGGGCAGCGCCCCTCGCCGGTGTTGAAGCTGAAGCGCCCGGGCGCATAGCCGCGCGCCTTGGCCTCCAGCGTCTCGGCGAACAGCTTGCGGATGGTGTCCCAGAAGCCGATGTAGGTGGCGGGGCAGCTGCGCGGCGTCTTGCCGATGGGCGTCTGGTCCACCTCCAGCACGCGGTCGATGGTCTCGAAGCCCGACAGGCCGCTGCAGCCGGCCAGCGGCGGCGCCTTGCCCGCATCCATGGCGTCGCGCCCGGCCTTGGTACTGCGTTGCTGCACCCAGGCGGCCACGTTGGCCAGCAACACGTCGCGCGCCAGCGTGGACTTGCCCGAGCCGCTCACGCCCGTGACGGCCACCAGCCGCTGCAGCGGCACGCGTGCAGTGACCTGCTGCAGGTTGTGCAGGTGCGCGCCGTGCACGGTGAGCCAGCGCAGGGGTTCCGCATCCTTTTGGCCTCCAGCGCTCGCCGGATGGGCGCCATCAGCTACTTTTTCAATAGCATCTACCGGACGACGCGCCTGCAGCGGGTGGCGCATGGCATGCAGCAGGTAGCGGCCGGTCTGCGAGTCCGCAGCCGCCTGCACGTCGGCCACCGTGCCCTGGGCCACCAGGCGCCCGCCGCGCTTGCCCGCGCTGGGGCCGATGTCGATGATGTGGTCGGCGCGGCGGATGGTGTCCTCGTCGTGCTCCACCACCACCAGGGTGTTGCCCTTGTCGCCGAGCTTGTGCAGGGCGTTCAGCAGGATCTGGTTGTCGCGCGCGTGCAGGCCGATGGTCGGCTCGTCCAGCACATAGCACACGCCCTGCAGGTTGCTGCCCAGCTGCGCCGCCAGGCGGATGCGCTGCGCCTCGCCGCCACTGAGCGTGGGCGCGCCGCGGTCCAGCGTGAGGTAGGACAGCCCGACTTCCTCCAGGAATTCCAGCCGGCTCTGGATCTCGGGCACAAGGTCGCGCGCAATCTCCGCCTCGCGCCCCGACAGCTGCAGCCCGGCGATCCACTGCCGCACCTCGGCCACCGACAGGCGCGCCACCTCGGTGATCGGCGTGCCGGCGAACCGCACGGCGCGCGCCACCGGGTTCAGGCGCGTGCCCTGGCAGGTGGGACAGGCGGCGTCGGCCACGTCCTCCATCTCGGGCTCGGCAAAGGTTTGCTCGCGGCCGCGGTTGTCCTCCGACTGCACGGAGTCGTCCAACACCTTTCTCTGCGCCGATGTCAGCTTGACGCCCGTGCCCACACAGTCGGGGCACCAGCCATGCTTGCTGTTGTAGGAGAACAGGCGCGGGTCCAGCTCGGCATAGCTGGTGGCGCACACGGGGCAGGCGCGCTTGGTGGAAAACACCTGCAACCGCCCGATGTGCGCCGTAGGCGTGCCCTCCTGCAGCGCCTGCTGCAGGCCGTCCAGGCCGCTCAGCACATGCACCACGCCCTTGCCCAGCTCCAGCGCCTTGGACAGTTGCGTGCGCAGCGTGTCTTCATGCTCCGGCGACACGTCCACGCTGGCCACGGGCAGCTCGATGGTGTGCTCCTTGAAGCGGTCGATGCGCGGAAAGCCCGCGGTCGGCAGGAAGTGGCCGTCCACGCGCAGGTGGGTGTAGCCACGCGGGCGCGCCCAGTCGGCCAGTTCGGTATAGACGCCCTTGCGGTTCACGACCAGCGGCGCGAGCAGCCCAATGTGCTGGCCGCGGTAGTCGCGCAGCAGCTGCGCGGCGATGCTCTCGGCCGTCTGTGGCTGCACCGCCGCGCCGTCGTGCACGCAGTGCTGCACGCCCAGCTTCACATACAGCAGGCGCAGGAAGTGCCACACCTCGGTGGTCGTGCCCACGGTGCTCTTGCGCCCGCCGCGCGACAGACGCTGCTCGATGGCCACGGTGGGCGGAATGCCGTACACCGCGTCCACCTCGGGCCGGCCGGCCGGCTGCACGATGCTGCGGGCGTAGGCGTTCAGGCTCTCCAGGTAGCGGCGCTGGCCCTCGTTGAACAGGATGTCGAACGCCAGCGTGGACTTGCCCGAGCCGCTCACGCCGGTGATCACGTTGAACCGGCCGCGAGGAATGTCCAGCGTGAGGTGCCGCAGGTTGTGCTCACGCGCGTTCACGATCTCTATGGCGTTTTTGGCCTCTGGCGCTTTTCCATCCAGCGCGAGCAGCTTCTCTTTTCGTAGCACCGCCTGCTGCTCGTGCACCGAATGGCCGCCCTCGCCCAGCGCCAGTTCGTACTCGCGCAGCGCTTGCGCGGTGTGCGACGTGGGGTGCTGGCGCACCTCCTCGGGTGCGCCCTCGGCCACCACCTGGCCGCCGGCGTCGCCGCCTTCGGGCCCCAGGTCGATGAGCCAGTCGCTGGCGCGGATCACGTCCAGGTTGTGCTCGATGACGATGAGCGAGTGCCCCGCGTCCAGCAGCTTGCGCAATGCGCGCATGAGCTTGGCGATGTCGTCGAAGTGCAGGCCGGTGGTGGGCTCGTCGAACAGGAACAGCGTGCCCTTGCGGGCCAGCGGCTGGCGCGACTTCGCCTGGCTCCGGGCCGCCTCGGCCAGGAAGCCCGCCAGCTTCAAGCGCTGCGCCTCGCCACCGCTCAGCGTGGGCACGGGCTGGCCCAGCTTCACGTACTCCAGCCCCACGTCCACGATGGGCTGCAGCGCGCGGATCACCTCGCGGTCTTTCGCAAACAGCTCTGCCGCCTCGTGCACGGTGAGGTCCAGCGCGTCCGCCACGTTGAGCAGCCTGCCACCGCGTTCGATGCGCACCTCCAGGATCTCGGGCCGGTAGCGCTTGCCGTCGCAGTCGGGGCAGCGCAGGTACACGTCCGACAGGAACTGCATCTCCACATGCTCGAAACCCGAGCCGCCGCAGGTGGGGCAGCGCCCGTCGCCCGAGTTGAAGCTGAACTTGGCCGCGGTGTAGCTGCGCTCCCGGGCCAGCGGCGCCACGGCGAACAGCTCGCGGATGGCATCCCACGCGCCCACATAGCTCACGGGGTTGGAGCGCGCCGTCTTGCCAATGGGCGACTGGTCCACGAACACCACGTCGCTCAGGTGGTCGGCGCCCAGCAGGCGCTCATGCGCGCCGGGCGTCTCCGTGGCCTTGCCAAAGTGGCGCATGAGTGCCGGCGCCAGCACGTCCTGGATCAGCGTGGACTTGCCCGAGCCCGACACGCCGGTGATGGTGACCAGGCGCTGCAGCGGGAATTCCACGTTCACATCGCGCAGGTTGTGCTCGCGCGCACCCTCCAGCACCAGGCGCGGCGTCGCATCGGTCACCAGGCGCTTGAGCCCGGTGCCGATCTGTTTGTGCCCGCCGAGGTACTGGCCGGTCAGCGTGGGCGCGCGGCGCAGTTCGCCCACCGTGCCGTCGAACACGATCTGTCCGCCGCGCTCGCCGGGCCCGGGGCCGAAGTCGAGGACGCGGTCGGCCGCGAGCATCACGGCGGGGTCGTGCTCCACCACCACCAGCGTGTTGCCCGCGTCGCGCAGGCGCAGCATGGCCTCGGTGATGCGGTGCATGTCGCGCGGGTGCAGGCCGATGCTGGGCTCGTCCAGCACGAACAGCGTGTTCACCAGCGAGGTGCCCAACGCCGTGGTCAGGTTGATGCGCTGCACCTCGCCGCCCGACAGCGTGCGGCTTTGCCGGTCCAGCGTGAGGTAGCCGATGCCCACGTCGCACAGGTACTTGAGGCGCGTGGCGATCTCGTCATGCAGCAGTTGCAGCGCCTGGCGATCGCCAGCCTGAGAGTCGTTTTGGCCTGTAGCGCTTACCTGGAGAGCGCCACCAGCTATTGAAACAGGAGCATTCTGCACACCCGCCATGCGCGCGAAGAAGCGCCGCAGGCGGTCGATGGGCAGCAACATCAGGTCGTGCAGGCACAGGCCGGGCAGCGCCTCCAGCTGCGCGCGCGTCCAGGCCACGCCCTGCGGCAGGAAGCGCTGCGCGGGGTCGAGCACGGCATCGGCGTCCTCCTTGCTGCCCAGCCGCCACAGCAGGCTCTCGGTCTTCAGTCGCGCGCCGGCGCACACCGGGCATGGCGTGTAGCTGCGGTACTTGGACAGCAGCACGCGGATATGCATCTTGTAGGCCTTGCTCTCCAGGTACTCGAAGAAGCGGCGGATGCCGTACCACTGCTTGTTCCAGTTGCCGTTCTTGAAGCCGGGCGTGCCTTCGATCACCCAGTGCTTTTGCTCCGCGGTGAGCTTGTACCAGGGCGTGTCGCGCGGGATACCGGCGGCCTCGGCGTGGCGCATGAGGTCGTCCTGCGCTTCTTTCCAGGCGGGGGTCTGGATGGTCTTGATCGCACCGGCGCGCAGCGTGAGCTTGTCGTTGGGAATGACCAGGCCGTAGTCCACGCCGATCACGCGGCCGAAGCCCCGGCAGGTGTCGCAGGCGCCAACGGCGGAGTTGAACGAGAACATGGACGCGATGGGCTCGGCGTAGCGCAGGTCGCTCTCGGGGCAATGCAGGCCGGTGGAGAAGCGCCACAGGTCTGCTTCGCCATCGTCCCGCAGGCGATAGACGTTGAGCCGCCCCCCGCCGCGCTTGAGCGCGACCTCGATCGCCTCGACCGCGCGCGCGCGCTCCACGTTGCCCATGCGAAAGCGGTCGGCCACCACGTCCAGCAGCTTGCGCGGGCCTGTGGGCGTGGCCACCTCGCGCTCGGCCTGCACCTTGGTGAAGCCGCTCGCCGACAGCCATTGCTCCAGCTGCTCCGCGGTGGTGCCCGCGGGCAGTTCCACCGGAAAAGTGAGCACGATGCGCGGGTCGTCCTCGGCGGCGCAGCGCCGCTGCAACTCGGCATGGATGGTGTCCGGCGAATCGTGGCGCACGGGCAGCGCCGTCTCGCGGTCGAAGAGCTGGCCGGCGCGCGCGAACAGCAGCTTGAGGTGGTCGTTCAGCTCGGTCATCGTGCCCACGGTGGAGCGCGACGAGCGCACCGGGTTGGTCTGGTCGATGGCGATTGCCGGGGGCACGCCCTCCACCTTGTCCACGGCGGGCTTGTCCATGCGGTCCAGGAACTGGCGCGCGTAGGCGCTGAAGGTCTCCACGTAGCGGCGCTGGCCCTCGGCATACAGCGTGTCGAACACCAGGCTGGACTTGCCGGAGCCGCTGGGGCCGGTGACCACGGTGAGCTCGCCAGTGCGGATGTCCAGGTCGATGTTCTTGAGGTTGTGCTGGCGCGCGCCGTGGATACGGATCAGTCCCTGGGTCATGAGCGGGTCTTTCTGCAATGAGGCGGAACATTCTAGGGACGAGCCGGATTCCGCATCGACCGGGTGGACACCACACCACAGCCGGTCACGCAGGTGATGGCGCATCCGGCCCTATCCGTTAGACTGCGCCGCACCAACAACCAAAGAGAGGAGACGCCATGCAGCCATGGCATAAATGGGGGGCCGCCCTGGTCCTGGGCGCAACGCTGGGCGCAAGCCATGCACAGATCCTGGTGGGGCAGACGGCCGGGTTCTCCGGCCAGGTGGCCGCAGGGGTGCAGGAGACCACGCAGGGCGCCAAGCTGTTCCTGGACGCGGTCAATGGCAAGGGCGGCGTGCACGGGCAGAAGATCGAACTGATCTCGATGGACGACAAGTTCGACCCCAAGACCGCCGGCGAGAACGCGCGCACGCTGATCGAGGACAAGAACGTGCATGTCATGTTCCTCACGCGCGGCACGCCCCACACCGAATCCATGATCCCGCACCTGGACAAACATGGTGTGGCCCTGGTGGGCCCGTCCACGGGCGCCATGGTGCTGCACCAGCCGGTGCGCAAACACATCTTCAACGTGCGCGCCACCTACCAGCGCGAGGCCGAGAAGGCCATGACCCACCTGGCCTCGATGGGCATCACGCGCATCGCCGTGCTGTACGCGGACGACAGCTTCGGTGCCGATGGCGTGACGGGCGCGCAAAAAGGCCTGGCCCAGGCCAAGCTGCAGCCCGTGGTGCTGGAGAAGTTCAATCGCGCCAAGCCGGACTTCACCCCGCTGGTGGCCAAGATCTCCCAGGCGCAGGCACAGGCCGTCCTGATGGTCGCCTCGGGCACGTCGGTGGTGGATGGCTACAACGCGCTGCGCCAGGCGGGCTCCACGGCACAGGTGGTCACGCTGTCCAACAATGCCTCGGGCGGCTTCATCAAGAGCCTGGGCGAAAATGCCCGCGGCGTGATCGTCACGCAGGTCTACCCGAACGAGCGCAGCCTGACCTTCCCGCTGGTCAAGGAAGCCATTGACCTGGCCAAGGCCAAGGGAATGACCGAGGTCAGCCCGGCCATGCTCGAAGGCTTTGCCGCCGCCAAAGTGCTGGTCGAAGGCCTGCGCCGCGCCGGCCCGAAGCCGTCGCGCGAGAAGATCCAGACGGCCTTGGAATCCATCCAGAAGTTCGATCTGGGCGGACTGGACATCTCCTACGGCCCCGACGACCACACGGGCCTGGATTTCGCCGATCTTTCCATCATCGGCACGGACGGCAAGTTCCGCCGCTGAAACCCCTTTCATGAGGTCAGACGCCGCCTGGGTGATCGCGCGGCGTCTGCGGCACGTCATTCCAGCGTAGGCTGCCGCCGATACACTCGCCCCTGCTCGCACTCACGCGCAAATACACAGGGAAGAGACACCTCATGAATACACATTGGAAAAAGTGGGGCGCAGCGTGCACCCTTGCGGTGGTCAGTGCGGCCTCATCATTGGCCCACGCGCAGTTGCTCGTGGGCCAGACCGTCGGCATCACCGGGTCCGCGGCGGCAACCGTCAAGGAATCGATGCTGGGTGCGTCGCTGTACCTGGACCATGTCAACGCCCGCGGCGGCGTGAACGGGCAGAAGATCGAGCTCGTCGCACTCGACGACAAATTCGATCCCAAGCTAACGCAGGACAACGCCCGCACGCTCATCGAGGACAAGGGTGTGCTGGCACTGTTCATGACGCGCGGCACGCCCCACACCCAGGGCATCGTTGCGCTGCTGGACAAGTACGGCGTGCCGCTGGTGGGGCCCTCCACGGGCGCCATGGCGCTACACCAGCCCGTTTCCCGCAATATATTCAACGTCCGCGCGCCCTACCAGCGCGAGGTGGAGAAAGCCATCGCCCACCTTGCGCTGCTGGGAGTTCAGCGCATCGGCATCGTGCATGTGGACGACGCCTTCGGCCAGGACGGCCTGGCCGGTGCGCAAAAGGGCCTGCAGAACAACAAGCTGCCCGCCTTGTTCGTGGAGAAGTTCGACCGGGCGAAGCCCGATTTCTCAGCCATCGCCCCGCGCGTGCGTGCGCAGGAACCTCAGGCCGTCATCTTCATCGGCACGGGCGCGGCGGTCGTGGACGGCATCAAGGCACTGCGCGCGGCCGGCGTGGGCGGGCAGATCGTCACGCTGTCAAACAATGCGTCGGGGGGCTTCACCAAGGCGCTGGGCGACCAGGCCCGCGGCGTCATCGTCACGCAGGTCTTTCCGTCCGAGCGGTCGCTGAACTACCCGGTGATCAAGGAAGCCCTGGAATTGGCGAAGGCGCAGGGGCTGAAGGAACTCACTCCGGCCATGGTCGAGGGCTTCGTGAACGCCAAGGTGCTGGCCGAGGGCCTGCGCCGCGCCGGCCCCAAGCCGGACCGTGCACGGCTGCACGCGGCCCTGGAAAGCCTGAGCAAATTCGACCTGGGGGGCCTGGAGCTTTCCTACAGCGCAAAGGAACACTCGGGGCTGGACTTCGCCGACCTGTCCATCATCGGAGCGGACGGCCGGTTCCAGCGCTGAGCGGGCCGTAACGCCACGGCGGCGGAGTCCACCGCCCCATCCAAAACGCGGAGCCTGGCTCCGCGTTTTGGATGGGTGGGGCCAGTTCACTGCGCTGCGCTGGCGCCGGATGCGGGAGCAGCTGCGGACTCGGGCACGTGCGTCGCTTCCACCCCATGCTTTTCACCGCTCATGTCCACCTGGTCTCCTGCCTTCATGATCACGAACAGCATGATCACTGCGAACACCACGAAACCCACCACGATCTTCCACATGCTCATCTCCTGAAAATTGTTGTCGACGGAAAAGGGCGGCACCAATAAAAAAGCCTCACACGATCGTGTGAGGCCTGTCTGATCGCAAGCCCGACTCCATTGAATCAGGCTTGCATTGCAGGCAGCTTACGCTGCCGGTGCATCAGAAGTTGTGGCGAACGCCCAGCGCCAGCGAGCTGAAGTCCTGGCCAGCGGCGCCCGTCATGTAGGTAGCACCTGCCTTGTTGTCCACCTTCGTGTAGAAAGCGTACACCTTGGTGCGCTTGCTGAAGTTGTAGTTGTAGCCCAGGGTCCACTGCGTAGCGGAGCTGTCGGCAATGTCGCTCCACTTGCCAGCGCGGCCCACGTTCACGTGGAACTCGGAAGCACCCATCATGTAGGCGCCCGCCAGGCGGAAGTTGTTGCGGTTGCCTGCGCCCGTGGCGAGGAGCTGGTTGTCGTCCTTGTTACGCTGGTAGTAGCCACCCACGACGAACTGGCCGAAGGTGTACAACGCGCGCAGGCCCAGCTGGCGATTGCTGTCCACTTGGCTGTAGCCGGCGCCCAGGTTCAGCGCGCCGATGTTGTAGTTGGCAGCCAGGTCATAGCCGTTCTTGCCGCCGGTGGTCTGCTCGTGCAGATTCACGGAGGCATCGATCGTCAGGCCGCCCAGGCTAGGCGAGCGGTAGCCGATCTTGTTGGTGGTGCTCAGGCCGCCGAACCACACGGGATCGTAGTACAGAGCGTCCGAAGACGTGCCCGTGTCATGGTTGTGCATGCTCACGTAGTCGGCCGTAGCGTAGTACGACTCGGGCGTGAAGTTGCCCAGGCGGATCATGCCGAAGCCGCCGGACAGGTTCACTTCGCTCTGGCGGGCGAAGGTCATGCCGGTGGTGGGGTGGGTCCAGCCCGAGCCCGTGCCGGTATCGGAGTTGAAGCCGCTTTCCAGCTGGAAGCCGGCCTTCAGGCCGCCGCCCAGGTCCTCAGTGCCCTTGAAGCCGAAGCGCGAGGAGTTGTTCTGCATGACGGTGTTGCTGGTACCGCCGACCTTCTGGCGTTCCACCGACGTGTTCACGCGGCCGTACAGGGTCACGCTGCTTTGCGCGAAAACAGCGGAAGTACCCAGCAGAGCCAGGGTAGCGAGCAGCAAACGACTTGGTTTTTGCATTTGAGTTCCTTGAATGCTTGTGTCCATCAGTTGTGGTAGGCACAGCTCGCCGCCCGCAGGGAGCCGGTTAGCACAATGTGCAGCTACGGCGCAAATTCTAGGTGTAACCATCTGGGCCAACACAGGGGAAAGTCCCGCCTGTAATACCCCTGACGTATTGCCGCCACACTTTCGCATAGGCAAAGGTGTGGCGGCAGGGTTCAGTCAGGGAAAACCCTGACAAAAGAGCGGAACGAGGTCAGTCGTTGGCGTAGATGTCCACGTCCTTGGTTTCGCGGATGAACAGCGTGCCGATCACTGCCGTCATGCCGGCGATGATGATGGGGTACCACAGGCCGTTATACATATTGCCGGTGGACGCCACGATGGCGAACGATGTCGTGGGCAGCAGGCCGCCGAACCAGCCATTGCCGATGTGGTACGGCAGGCTCATGGAGGTATAGCGGATGCGCGTGGGGAACAGTTCCACCAGCATGGCCGCGATGGGGCCGTAGACCATGGTCACCAGGATCACCAGATACGTCAGGATGACGATCATCATCACCTTGTTCATCTTGGCGGGATCGGCCTTGGAGGGGTAGCCGGCGAGCTTCAGGTCTTCGGCCATCTCCTTCTTGAAGGCGGCGATGGCCTTCACGCTTGCCTCGTCGAACTTGTGGTTGACCACGGTGCCGCTGGGTGCCGTAACGACCTTGTCGCCGATCTTCACCACCGCCTGGGAGCCAGGTGCGCCTGCGGCGTTGTCATAGCTCACCGAGTTCTGCACCAGGTAGCGCTTGGCGATGTCGCAGGAGCTCTTGAAGTCGATCTCGCGGGCCACGGGGTTGCCCTGGAACGAGCAGGTAGCGGGATCGGCGGTCACCACGACACCCGCGGTCGCCTGGGCCTTGGCCAGGTCGGGGTTGGCGGCTTCCGTCAGCATCTTGAAGGCCGGGAAGTAGGTCAGCACGGCCAGCACGCAACCCAGCATGATGATGGGCTTGCGGCCGATCTTGTCGGACAGCGAGCCGAACACCACGAAGAACGGGGTGCCGATCAGCAGCGCGGCGGCGATCATCAGGTTGGCCGTGACGGCATCCACCTTGAGCTGCTGCATCAGGAAGAACAGCGCATAGAACTGGCCCGTGTACCACACCACGGCCTGGCCGGCGGTCAGGCCCACCAGCGCCAGGATCACGATCTTCAGGTTCTTCCATTCGCCGAACGACTCGGACAGCGGCGCCTTCGACGTCTTGCCCTCGGCCTTCATCTTCTGGAAAGCAGGCGACTCGGACAGCGACAGGCGAATCCACACCGAGATGCCCAGCAGCAGAATGGACACCAGGAACGGAATGCGCCAGCCCCAGTCGTTGAATACGGGCTCGCCCAGTATGGTGCGGGTGCCCAGAATCACCAGCAGCGACAGGAACAGGCCCAGCGTGGCCGTGGTCTGGATCCACGAGGTGTAGGCACCGCGGCGGCCATGGGGCGCGTGCTCGGCCACATAGGTGGCCGCACCGCCGTATTCACCGCCCAGCGCCAGGCCTTGCAGCATGCGCAGCGCGATCAGGATGACCGGTGCCGCGATGCCGATGCTGGCGTAGCTGGGCAGCACGCCGACGATGAAGGTCGAGATGCCCATGATCAGGATGGTCACCAGGAAGGTGTACTTGCGCCCGATCATGTCGCCCAGGCGGCCGAACACCAGCGCGCCGAACGGGCGCACCAGGAAGCCGGCCGCGAAGGCCAGCAGCGCGAAGATGAACGCCGCGCCAGCATCCAGCCCGCTGAAGAACTGCTTGGCAATGATGGCCGCGAGCGAGCCGTAGAGGTAGAAGTCGTACCACTCGAACACGGTGCCGAGGGACGAGGCGAAGATCACCTTCTTTTCTTCCGCCGACATCGGTCGGGCGGCAGCGCCGGGGCGGCCGGCGTATGCAGTGCTGGTAGCCATGAATGCTGTCTCCTGCTTATTGGGATGGAATCGAAAATGCGCGTAAGAAAGCGCGAAAAACCGACGATCTGAAGCACTCTGCGGTGCTTGCGACGCAATATCGGGCCGCCATCTGACCGAAAGCTGACATGCGCCAAACGCTGCCGCCACCCCAGTCTTACGGCCATCTGACAAACTCCGTGGCAACCCGCAGATCGTTTTTCTTGATGCGAAAAATTGGACTGCGCGAGGCTGCGGTGAGTCCCGCGCACGGCACCAGACACGGGTAACCCCGCAGTTTTTCGCCAGGGTTTGCCCTCCCTAGGACAAACCCTTGACGCATGACAAACCCATACCCGCCGCACAGTGCTGGGCACGGCCCCATGCAAAAAGGCGCCGCAGAACGCTGTCTGCGGCGCCTTGGAACGCCTGCCGCGGCCCCGTCGACCGCCGCCGAGGAATGCGCTTCAGCGCACGGAAGGCAGGCCCGATGGCACCGCGGGGGCCGCATCCCATGCCGGCCCGTCAAACCACGCGTCGCCGTCCAGGTAGGCGCGCAACATAGGCAGGCTGTCGAGCCCCCAGAACAGGCGCCCCTCCACCTCAAAGGCCGGCACGCCAAACACGCCACGGGCCGACGCCTCGTCCGTGTTGGCGCGCAGCAGGGCCTTGGGCAGGGCGCCCGCGCCTTCGGCGTCGGGCCGCAACTGCTCTGCCAGGGCCTGCGCCAGCACGTCCAGGCGCGCGGGGTCCAGCGCATCCTGCCCACCCAGCCAGACATGCCGCAGCACGGTGCCGGCGACATAGCGGTTGACCGTGCCATCGTCGCTGCACGCCAGCGCCTGGCGCAGCAACGGCAGCGGATTGAAGGGGTGGCGCGCCGGCATGTCCAGACCGCAGCCCAGCGCATGGCCCAGCCAGGTGGCGTGCCGGTACGTCCAGTCGCGCTTGGGCGGCACGCCGGCCGGCCCGGGGTTGGCATGCTGCTGCAGCAGCGCGCCCAACAACACCGGCTTGTAGTGCAGGTGGTAGCTCAGCCCCTCCAGTACCTGCGGCAGCCGCTCGAAGGCCAGCCACGCGTACGGCGAGACGAAATCCAGGTAGAACGTGATGTGCTTCATGCCAGTGGCTCCAGCTCTTCGGGAAGGTCCACCCCCGCGCGTTGCAATGCGGCGGTCCAGATCGCGCGGCGCGCGGCGCCATCGGCTTTCGACCAGGCGCGGATCTCGTCGATCGTACGGAAGCACCCCTCGCAATGGCTGCGGTCGGCCGTCATGCGGCAGACCGACACACAGGGCGACGGAACCGGCTCCTGGGAATTTAAGCCAAATTGGCCTCTAGCGCTTATTTCACCAGCGCGAGCAGCTATCAATTCAGAAGCATTCACTGCGGCGTCGCTCATGCGCTGATCTCCTGCACCACGTCGGCCACCGGGGCACCGGTGAGCCGCTGCAGATCGTGCGGGCTCAACTGGAACACGCCGTGGGGATGGCCGGCGGCAGCCCAAATCACATCGAAGCGGAACAGCTCGCGGTCGATGAGGGTGACAGGCGCGGTGGAATGGGCCACGGGCGAGACGCCGCCGATGGCGAATCCGGTCTTGGCCTTGACGAATTCCGCGTCGGCGCGGCCCGTCTTGCCCACGAGGGCGTCGACCTTCTTCTCGTCCACGCGCCTGTCGCCGGAGGTAATGACCAGCACGGCTGCGTCATCGCTCTTGCGCCGGAAGATGATGCTCTTGGCGATCTGCCCCAGCGCCACGCCCAGCCCGTCAGCCGCCTGCTGCGCGGTGCGCGCGGCGTCGTCAAGCATGCGCGGCGCGTGGGGGTGGCGCAGGCGCTGCAGCTCGGCAGCCACCCGCTGGGTGCTTTCAGGTAATGCGTGCATAACAGGGCAATGCGGGGCCTGGGACGGCGAAGCGCACGCACGGATGCGGAGTGCCTCGGCGCAGCCACAAGCCCCAGGCGGGGTTACAGTGTGATAGCTGCCATCCATTGTCCATGAACCTGCTTCGCGCCTGCCTGCTCTTGTGGCTTCTCGTCGGCAAACTGGCCTGGGCCGGTGGCGCCCCTGCGGTGCTGGACGATCACCGCAAGGGCCTATCGCTGGGAAGCACCGGCCAGCTTTTGTGGCTCGTGGACGACCTGGGCACCCTCACCATCGACGATGTGCGCGCAGCGGCCACCGATGCGCGCTTCGGCCCGCCCCCCGCATGCCGCTGCGCGGGGCCACACCGGCCTACCACTGGTTCAAAGTGGTCCTGGAGCAGCGCGCGGCCAGCGGCGACTGGGTGCTGGCCACCCAGACCACGTCTTTGCAGGACGTGCGGTTCTACGGCCCGTTCGATGCGTCGGGTACGGCGCTTGCGCCGCCAGTGCATACAGGCCTGGCGCAGCCCTTCGCCACGCGGCCCCTGGGCAGCGAGCGCTACCTCATGCGCCTGCAGCCCCCGGGCCCGGGCGCCTACACGGTCTACGCCCGGCTGTACAGCGAGACGGCGCCGTCCTTCGACCTGTCCGTCTGGGACACGGCCGAATACCTGCAATGGCGCCAGCACAAGCGGCTGTTCGACGGCATCTGCTACGGCATCCTGATCGCACTGCTGGTCTACAACCTCACGCTCGTGGGCATCTTTCGGGACACCACGTACACCTTCTACGTCGGCCAGTGCATCTTCGCGCTGTTGACGCTGGCCACCTTCAACGGCCACACGGCCCATTACCTGTGGGGCGACACGCCGTGGTGGCAGGAGCGCAGCTATTTCGTATTGCCCAGCCTGTGGCTGTTCTTCGGCGCGCTGTTCACGCGCAGTTTCCTGGACACCCGGCAGACGCCCTTGATGGACGGAGTGCTGGTGGCAATCGGCCTGCTGGCGGCGCTCACCGCCGTGCTCGGCGGGCTCGGGCAATTTGCCATCGCCCAGACGCAGAACGAACTGCTGGCCAGCGCCGGCATCGCGGCCGCGTCGCTCGCGGCCATTCTGGTGCTGCGCCGAGGCTTCACGCCCGCGCGCTGGTACCTGGGCGCGCAGGCGCTGCTGTTCGTCACGGTGGCCGGCGTGGTGCTGAGCAACTGGAAGGTGATCGACGCGCCCTTCATGCTGGCCAACGGCCTGCAGATCGGCGTGGCGGCCGAGATGGTGGTGTTCGCCGTTGCGTTGAGCACCCGCATCGACAGCCTGAACGCCTCCCAGATCGCCCTGCGGCTGCGCGCGGACCATCTGGCCAAGGCCGCGACCACCGACCCTCTCACGGGCCTGACCAACCGCATGGGGCTGACCCAGGGCGCAACGCAACTGCTGTCGGAAGGGGGCACGCACGCCCTGCTGCTGCTCGACCTGGACCGCTTCAAACCCATCAACGACACCTATGGCCATGACGCCGGCGACGAGGTGCTGCGCGCCGTTGCCACACGGCTGCAGACGCACACGCGGTCCGGCGACATCGTGGCCCGGCTGGGCGGTGACGAGTTCGTGGTCATGCTGGCCCACGCGCCCGCGGGCGACGCCCTGACGGCGCTGGTCAAGCATCTGGAGCTGGCTATCTGCCAGCCGGTGTACTTCCAGCGCCAGGAACTGTGCGTGGGCGTCAGCACGGGCGTTGCGCACAGCCCGCAGGACGGCCCCACGCTGACGGAGCTGATGCGCTGCGCCGACCAGCGCATGTACCAGGCCAAGCAGGCGCACAAGGACGCGGCGCAGCACCCGGCAGCGCCGGCTCTGCCGTTGGCCTGACGCCGGGTGGCCGCTCAGCCCTTGCGCTTGGTGAGCACCGCCACGGCCACGCGCGACTGCGGCTTGCGGCCCAGGAAGTCGCTGATGTAGGCGCCGGCGTCGATCAGCTGGTCCAGATCGATGCCGGTCTCGATGCCCATGCCGTGCAGCATGTAGACCACGTCCTCGGTGGCCACGTTACCCGTGGCGCCCTTGGCATAGGGACAGCCGCCCAGGCCGGCCACGGACGTGTCGAACTGCCACACGCCCAGCTCCAGCGCCGCCAGCGTGTTGGCCAGCGCCTGGCCGTAGGTGTCGTGAAAGTGGCCGGACACGTCGTTCAGATCGTAGTGCTTGAGCGTTGCCTCGATGGCGCGCTGCACCTTGCGCGGCGTACCCACGCCAATGGTGTCGGCCACCCCGATGTGCTGCACGCCGATGCCCTTCATGAGCCCGGCCAGGTATTGCACGCGCTCGGGCGCGATCTCGCCCTCGTAGGGGCAGCCCACGGTGCAGCTCATGGCGCCACGCACATACACGCCAGCGGCGCGCGCGGCCTCGACCACGGGAGCGAAGCGCTCGATGCTCTCGGCAATGCTGCAGTTGATGTTCTTCTGGCTGAAGGCCTCGCTGGCGGCGCCGAAGACCACGATCTCGTCAGGCTTGTCGAGCACGGCCGCCTCCCAGCCTTTCAGGTTGGGCGTCAGTACCGAATAACGCACGCCGGGCACGCGTGTAATGCCTTGCATGACCTCATGGTTGTCGGCCATCTGCGGCACCCACTTCGGAGAAACGTAGCTGGTGACCTCGATTTCCTTGAGGCCCGCCTGCTGCAGGCGGTGCACCAATTCGATCTTGACGGCCGCCGGCACCGGCTGCTTCTCATTTTGCAGCCCGTCGCGCGGGCCCACGTCCACAAGCTTGACGCGGGAGGGGATGTTCGGGTTCATCGGTGGGTGTCCTTGGGTGAGGGATTCGTCAGTAGCCGCGTCCGGCATCCACCACGCCGGCCACGGCCTCGCCGCGCGCGAGCGCCGCGATCTTGCCGGCGATCTGGGCGATGCTCTCGTCGCGCAGCGTGCGTGCCGAAGTGTGGGGTGTGAGGGTGATCTTGGGATGTCCCCAGAAGGGATGCCCGGCAGGCAACGGCTCGGTGCGGAACACGTCCAGCGTGGCGCCCGCCACATGGCCTGCGTCGATCAGCGCGAGCAGGTCCTCCTCGACCAGGTGCGCGCCACGCGCCACATTGATCACGTAGGCGCCGGGCAGGAGGCGGGCCAGCGTGTCGCGGTTCATGATGCCCTGCGTCTCGGGCGTGAGCGGGAGCAGATTGACCAACACGCGGGTAGCGGCCAGGAACTCGTTGAAGCCCTCCTGCCCACTGAAACAGCGCACGCCCGCCATCTGCTTCGGACTGCGGCTCCAGCCGAGCACGGGAAAGTCGAACTGCGCCACCGCGCGCGCCACGCGCTCGCCCAGTACGCCCAGGCCCATCACGCCCACAGGAAAGTCCTGGCGCAGGCGCGGCTTGCGGTAGCTCCACTGGCCCGCCTGCATGGCGGCCTCGTACTGGTCAAACTCGCGGAAATGCCGGATCAGCGCGTGGCACACGTATTCGGCCATCTGCACGGCCATGCCGGCGTCATCCAGACGCACGACGCGCACGGACGGCGGCAGGCGCAGCTTGAGCAGCGCATCCACCCCCGCACCGATGTTGAACAGCGCCCGCAAAGCGGGCTGTTCGTCGATGAACTGCTGGGGCGGTGCCCAGACCACGGCGTAGTCGGCCTGCGGGGCTCCGGGCTGCCAGACGGTAATGTCGGCTCCCGGCAGGGCGGCGGCCAGCCCCTGCAGCCAGGGTTCGGCCTTGGTATCGGTACAGCAAAAGGTAATCTTCATGGCCAACGAGCGTACCGCGGCTGGGCAAGCCCCCGCCGTCACTCGGCGGAAAGCCGCAGCAGTTCTGCGCCTTCGGCCACCTGGTCGCCTGGCGCGTAGAGCAGCTCCTGCACCACGCCATCGGCGGGGGCGGCGATGGTGTGCTCCATCTTCATGGCCTCCATCACCGCCAGGGGCTGGCCCTTGGTCACCTTGTCGCCGGCCTGCACGGCAAACGACACCACCTTGCCCGGCATGGGCGCGGTGAGACGCCCGCCCTCGCTGGCGGCTTCGCCCGCATGGGCCAGCAGGTCCAATGCCTCGATGCGCGTGGCGCCACGGGGGGTGAAGATGTGGTCGGTCTCGCCCTGGGCATAGACCGTTGCGCAGGTACGCTGGCCGGCGTATTGCAGGTCCAGGCCGCCCGCCCAGGGCGTGAAAGCCAGCGGACCCTGCGCGGCTCCCTCGCCTTCTCCCACGGTCAGTTGGTAGCCGCCGTCGCGTTCATAGGTCAGCCAGGCCTTGGCATGTGTGCCATTGAAGTCGAACTCGAAACGCCGGCGGCACGCTACGAGCGAACGCCAGCCGTCGCGGCGGCTGAACGGATTGGCGCCTTCCTGCGCCTGCTCACGCTGCAACTGGCTGGCCACGGCGGCGGCTGCGGCCAAAGGCAGGCCTACGCGCTCCTGGCCGAACAACACGGCCTCTTCGCGCGGGATCAACGCGGTGTCCAGCCGCGCCTGGGCGAACGAATCGCTCTTCACCACATGGCGCAGGAACTGCACGTTGGTCGCCAGGCCCACGATGTGGGTCTGCGCCAGCGCATCGTCCAGCCGCGCCAGGGCCTGCGCGCGCGTGTCGCCGTGCACGATGAGCTTGGCGATCATGCTGTCGTAGAAGGGGCTGATGGCGTCGCCCTCGCGCACGCCGTCATCCACGCGCACGCTGCCCCGTTCGAAGCTGGTGCATGCCGGCTTGCGGTACACGTGCAGCTGGCCAGTGGCTGGCAGGAAGTTGTTGTCAGGGTTCTCGGCGCAGATGCGCGCCTCGATGGCGTGGCCGAGGATCTTCAGCTCGTCCTGGCGCTTGGGCAAAGGCTGCCCGCTGGCCACGCACAGCTGCCACTCCACCAGGTCTTCGCCGGTGATGGCCTCGGTCACGGGGTGCTCCACCTGCAGGCGGGTGTTCATCTCCATGAAGTAGAACTTCATCTGCTCGGGCGCGTCGTAGCCGCCGGGCTGTTCCACGATGAACTCCACTGTGCCCGCGCCCACGTAGCCCACGGCCTTGGCGGCTGCCACGGCAGCCTCGCCCATCTGGCGACGCAGGGCCTCGGTCATGCCGGGGGCGGGGGCTTCTTCCAGCACCTTCTGGTGGCGGCGCTGCACGGAGCAATCGCGCTCGAACAGATAGACGCAGTTGCCCTGCGTGTCGCCGAACACCTGGATCTCGATGTGGCGCGGGCGCAGCACGTACTTCTCCACCAGCACGGCATCATCGCCAAAGCTGTTGATGGCCTCGCGCTGGCAGCTGGCCAGCGCCGCTGCAAAGTCCTCGCTCTTTTCCACCAGGCGCATGCCCTTGCCGCCGCCACCGGCGCTGGCCTTGATGAGCACGGGGTAGCCGATACGGTCGGCCTCGCGCTGCAGCAGTTGCGGGTCCTGGTCCTTGCCGTGGTAGCCAGGCACCAGCGGCACGCCCGCCTTCTCCATCAGCTGCTTGGACTCGGCCTTCAAACCCATGTCCTTGATGGCCGAAGGCGGCGGGCCGATGAACACCAGCCCCGCAGCGGCACAGGCCTGGGCGAAGTCTTCGTTCTCGCTCAGGAAGCCGTAGCCCGGGTGGATTGCCTGCGCACCCGTGGCCTGGGCGGCCTCGATGATGCGCTCCCAGCGCAGGTAGCTGTCCTTGGGGGCGCTGCCGCCGATATGCACGGCCTCGTCGCAGGCGGCCACATGCTTGGCCTGGGCATCGGCGTCGGAGTACACGGCCACGGTCTTCACGCCCATGCGGCGGGCGGTTGCGGCCACGCGGCAGGCGATCTCGCCGCGATTGGCGATCAGGATCTTGTCAAACATGGGCTGCCTCCGCGGCGAGACCGCCTGCGCACGCCACGCGTGCCCTGCAATTTGGTGAAACGTCTGCTGCGCAGCCGTTTTCGCCGCGATTGGCAATCAGGATTTTTTGGAACATTCAGTCCACCTTGGCGGAATCGGAAAAGAAAGAGGAAATGCGCCGCAGCACGGCGCGCAGGAACTTGAACAGCACCACCAGCAGCAGCGCCGACAGCGCCAGCATCACCACCAGCGCAATGCCGAAGGCCAGCGGATACTGCGTAGCCAGCCAGACCACGCCGACGACCAGGCCGTCCTCAAAGAACGACAGGCCCCAGTTGGAAAACGGCTCGGGCGAGGTGTTGGCCGCCGCCCGCGTGGTCATCTTGGTGGCCAGCGCCGTGGCCGAGAGCGAGCCGCCCAGCAGCCCCGCGGCCAGCGCCATGGTGGCGTTGTCGGCACCGAACACGCCAGCTGCCAGCAGCGCACCGGCGGGCACGCGGATGAAGGCGTGGATGGCATCCCAGGCACTGTCGAACCACGGCACCTTGTCGGCGAAGAACTCCACCAGCAGCATGAAGCCGCTGGCCATCAGCACCAGCGGGTGCTGCAGCAGCGCCAGCCCCGGCGGCAGCGGCAGCCAGCCGGCCACGCCCATCATGCCCACCAGGAACACCACGGCGTACAGGCGAAAGCCGCTGGCCCAGCCCAGTGCGGCTGCCAGCGCCAGCAGGGCGGGCATGTCCAGCTGCTGCGTGGCGCGCGCAGCCCCTTCGGCTACCGCCTGGGCGGTACCCGCATCGACATGCAGCCCCACGCTGTGGAGCCACTGCACGATCTGGAGCCAGAGCGCGTCCATGGCGGATCAGCCCAGCCAGGAGGGCTTGCGCTTTTGCAGGAACGACTGCACGCCCTCGCGGCCCTCGCTGCTCGCGCGGATGTCGGCAATGCCCTCCACCGTGGCGGCGATGAGTGCGGCGTCGATCTCGCGCCCGGCCACATCGCGCACCAGCGTCTTGCAGGCGCGCACGGCGTTCGGGCTCGCGGCCGTCAGTGCCTTGAGCAGCTCGTCCACCTGGGCGTCGAGCTGATCTGCGCCGACCACTTGGTGCACGAAACCGATGCGCAAGGCCTCGGCCGCGCTGAAGCGTTCCGCGGTGAGGAAGTAGCGGTGCGCGGCGCGCGCGCCCATGGCGCGGATCACGTAGGGGCTGATGGTGGCGGGGATCAGGCCGATCTTCACCTCGGACAGGCAAAAGCCCGCGGTATCGACCGCCACCGCCATGTCGCAGGCCGCGACCAGCCCCATGCCGCCGGCGTACACGTCACCCTGCACGCGCGCCACGGTGGGCTTGGGGCATTCGTAGATCACGCGCAGCATCTCGGCCAGCTTGGCGGCGTCGGCAAGGTTCTCTTGGCGCGTGTAGTCGGCCATGCGGCGCATCCAGTTCAGATTGGCACCCGCGCAGAAGGCCGGCCCCTCGGCGGCCAGCACCACGGCGCGCACGTCGGCGCGTCCCCCGACTTCCGTGAAGGCCGCGGTGATCTCTGCGATCACTTCGTCGCTGAAGGCATTGCGGATTTCGGGCTGCGTCAGCGTGATGCGCGCCACCGCGCCCGATTGGGTGATGGAAAGGTTCTGGCTCATGGCGTATCCGGGTTCTGCAGGAAGTAGACAAGGTCGAGCGTCGGGCACGGCTGGCCCAGCGCGGTGAGTGCCGCCGTGATCTGTCCGCGGTGGTGCGTACCGTGGTTGAACACATGCGCCAGCGTGGCGGCAAACGGCAGCACGGCGGGCGTGCCGCGCATGGTGGTGTAGGACAGCGCACCCTCCCAGCGCGCTGGCGCAAAGCCGGCGATCAGCGGCTCCCAGCGCGCGGCGCCTTCCCGAAGCCGCTCGGCCAGGCGCGCGCGATCGCTCTCCACCTCGGCATCCAGCGCCATGCGGGGCGACGCGCCTTCGGCAAAGCGCGCGAACCACAGCAGGTGCTCGCCCACCAGCAGATGGTTGAGCGTGCCATGGATGCTGCGAAAGAACAGGCCCATGTCGCGCCGGTAGTCCGCCTCGGGCAGCACCTGCACGGCGGCCAGCAGGCGCGCCGTGGCCCACACGTTGTAGCGCGCGAGCAGGCTGAAATGGGTGACGGCATCCATGGACCGCGCCTTACATGCGGAACACGCCGAACTTCATGTCTTCGATCGGCGCATGGCGCGAAGCCGCCAGCGCCAGCGCCAGCACGCGGCGCGTGTCGGCGGGGTCGATGATGCCGTCGTCCCACAGGCGGGCGGTGGCGTAGTAGGGGTGGCCCTGTTCCTCGTACTGGCGGCGGATGGGCGTCTTGAAGGCCTCTTCTTCCTCCATGCTCCAGCTGCCGCCCTTGCCCTCGATGCCGTCGCGCTTGACGGTGGCCAGCACGCTGGCGGCCTGCTCGCCGCCCATCACGCTGATGCGCGCGTTGGGCCACATCCACAGAAAGCGCGGCGAGTACGCGCGGCCGCACATGCCGTAGTTGCCCGCGCCGAAGCTGCCGCCGATGATCACCGTGAACTTGGGCACGTTGGCCGTGGCCACCGCCGTGACCATCTTGGCGCCGTGGCGGGCGATGCCCTCGTTCTCGTACTTGCGCCCGACCATGAAGCCGGTGATGTTCTGCAGGAAGACGAGCGGAATCTTGCGCTGGCAGCACAGCTCGATGAAGTGCGCGCCCTTCTGCGCGCTCTCGCTGAACAGGATGCCGTTGTTGGCCACGATGCCCACTGCCATGCCCTCGATGCGCGCGAAGCCGCACACCAGGGTGTTGCCATAGCGCGCCTTGAACTCGTCGAACGCACTGCCGTCCACGATGCGGGCGATGATCTCGCGCACGTCGAAGGGCTTGCGCGTGTCCACGGGGATGACGCCATACAGCTCTTCTGCTGCATATTTAGGAGCTACTGGCGCTTGATCCGTGGGCGCTACGGGCTGATTTCTATTCAAATTTTTGACAGCCCCGCGCGCCAGCGAGAGCGCATGCAGGTCATTCTGTGCCAGGTGGTCGGCCACGCCGGACAGGCGCGTGTGCACGTCGCCGCCGCCCAGGTCTTCGCTGCTGACGACCTCGCCCGTGGCGGCCTTCACCAGCGGCGGGCCGCCCAGGAAGATGGTGCCCTGGTTCTTGACGATGATGGTCTCGTCGCTCATGGCCGGCACGTAGGCGCCGCCGGCCGTGCACGAACCCATGACCACGGCGATCTGCGCCAGGCCCTGCGCGCTCATGTTGGCCTGGTTGTAGAAGATGCGGCCGAAGTGGTCGCGGTCGGGGAAGACCTCGTCCTGGTTGGGCAGGTTGGCGCCGCCCGAGTCCACCAGGTAGATGCACGGAAGGCAGTTCTGCTGCGCGATCTCCTGCGCGCGCAGGTGCTTCTTCACCGTCATGGGGTAGTAGGTGCCGCCCTTCACCGTGGCGTCGTTGCACACGATCATGCAGGCGATGCCGGCCACGCTGCCGATGCCCGCGATCAGGCCCGCGCCGGGCGCGTCGTTGCCGTACATGTTGAGGGCCGCCAGCGGGGCGATCTCCAGGAACGGCGTGCCGGGGTCCAGCAGCATCTCCACGCGCTCGCGCGGCAGCAGCTTGCCGCGCGCCACATGCTTGGCGCGGGCGGCCTCGCCGCCGCCCTGGGACACGCGCTCGATCTGGGCGCGCAGGTCCTCCACCACGGCGCGCATGGCGGCGGCGTTGGCCTGGAAGTCGGCCGAGCGCGGGTTGAGTTGGGATTCAAGAATCATGGCAGTGGCTCGTTTCAAGCGGTTTTGTCTTCGGCAAGGCCCAGCTCGTCTTTCATGACGTCGCGGATCTTGAACTTCTGGATCTTGCCCGTCACCGTCATCGGGAAGCTGGTAACGAAGCGGATGTAGCGCGGCACCTTGTAGTGCGCGATCTGGCCTTTGCAGAAGGCACGGATGTCGTCCTCGCTGGGGCGCGTGCCGGGCTTGGCGATGATCCAGGCGCACAGTTCCTCGCCGAAGCGCTGGTCGGGCACGCCCACCACCTGCACGTCCTGCACCATGGGATGGCGGTAGAGGAATTCCTCGATCTCGCGCGGGTACACGTTCTCTCCGCCGCGGATCACCATGTCCTTGATGCGGCCGACGATGTTCACGTAGCCCTCGTCGTCCATGGTGGCCAGGTCGCCCGTGTGCATCCAGCCGCCTTCGTCGATCGCCTCGCGGGTTTTGGCCTCGTCGCCCCAGTAGCCGTGCATGACGGAGTAGCCCTGGGTGCACAGCTCGCCGCGCTCGCCGCGCGGCACCACGGCGCCGGTCTCGGGGTCGATGATCTTCACCTCCAGGTGCGGCTGCACGCGGCCCACGGTGGACACGCGCTTGGCCAGCGGCGTTTCGGCGTCGCTCTGGCAGCTCACGGGGCTGGTCTCGGTCATGCCATAGGCGATGGTGATCTCCGACAGGTGCATGTCGCCCACCACGCGCTTCATCACCTCGATCGGGCACGGGCTGCCGGCCATGATGCCGGTACGCAGGGTGCGCAGGTCGAACTCGGCAAAGCGCGGGTGGTCCAGCTCGGCAATGAACATGGTGGGCACGCCGTGCAGGCCGGTGCAGCGCTCGGCCTGCACGGTCTCCAGCACGGTCAGGGCGTCGAAGCCGTCGTTGGGGTACACGATGGTGCTGCCATGCGTGAGGCAGGCCAGGTTGCCCAGCACCATGCCGAAGCAGTGGTACAGCGGCACGGGAATGCACAGCCGGTCCTCGGGCGTGAGGCGCATGCACTCGCCGATGAAGAAACCGTTGTTCAGGATGTTGCGGTGCGTGAGCGTGGCGCCCTTCGGGAACCCGGTGGTGCCGCTGGTGAACTGGATGTTGATGGGGTCGGTGTTGTGCAGCTGGGCGGCAATGGCGTCGATGCGCGCGTCCTGCGCGTCGCCCCGCGCCATCAGCGTGGAAAACCGCAGCATGCCCGGCTGTTCGTCGCCTTGGCCCGCCACGCCTGAGCCGGCCACGTCGATCCACACCACCGTGCGCAGCGTGGGCAGGCGCGCGGCCTGCAGTGCGCCGGTCTGGGACGCGGCCAATTCGGGTGCCAGCTCGCGCAGCATGCCCAGATAGTCGCTGGTCTTGAACTGCGGCATGGCCACCAGTGCCTTGCAGCCGACCTTGTTCAGCGCGTACTCCACCTCGGCCGTGCGGTAAGCCGGGTTGATGTTCACCAGGATCAGGCCCACCTGCGCCGTGGCCAGTTGCATCAGCACCCATTCGGCGTTGTTGTGCGACCAGATGCCGATGCGGTCGCCCTTGGCGAGCCCCAGGCCCAGCAGCGCGCTGGCCAGTTGGCGGGCCGCCTGGTGCAGCTCGGCGTAGGTGTAGCGCAGGCCCTGGTGGCGGCTGACCAGTGCCTCGCGCGTGGGCTGGCGCTGCGCCATGCCGGCGAAGAAGTCGCCCAGCGTCTGCTCGATGAGGGGGGTGGCGGCACTGCCACGCGCATGGCTCAACGCGGCCGATGGGGTGGATGCGGGTTCCATGGGCTTGTCTCCTGGTCGGGGGGGCCAGCGCCCGCGCGGGGCCCGGCAACAGGCTGCACAGCATACGCCGCACCCCCGCACGCGCGGTGACCGAGATGGGTCAGAAAGGTTGCAAATTGCGCCACGGAGTTGCAGACTCCACGCATGCCCAACCACCCTGACCCCGCGCCGCCACCGCCCGCACCCACCGCACTCCTCGCTACACCCACGGCCGCCACGCCCATGGCGTTTGTGCAGGCCATCGTGCAGGCCTACGCAGCGCGCGGAATGGACGCGGCGCAGGTGCTGGCGCTGGCACAAATCCCGCCAGAGCAGGTTGGCAACTCTGCGGGCCGCATCACGGCGCAGCAGATGGAGGTGCTGTCCGCCGGTGCGATGCGCGAGCTGGACGACGAAGCCCTGGGCTGGTTCTCCCGCCGCCTGCCCTGGGGCAGCTACGGCCTGCTGGCGCGCGCCTCGCTGAGTGCACCCACACTGGGCCTGGCGCTGGCGCGCTGGTGCCGCCACCACGCGCTGCTGACGGACGACATCACGCTGCACCTACACGCCGAGGGCCAGCAGGCCACGCTCACCATCGCCGAGCAGCGCGACCTGGGCACGCTGCGCGAGTTCTGCCTGGTTTCCACGCTGCGCAACGCGCTCGGGCTGGCCAGCTGGTTCATCGACTCGCGCTTGCCGGTGCTGGCGGCCGAGTTCCCCTTCGCGCCACCGCCCCATGCGCAGGCCTATGGCGTGCTCTTCAGCGGCCCGACGCGCTTTCAGGCACCGCACGCGGCCGTGCATTTCGATGCGCGCTACCTCGCGCTGCCGATCACGCGCGACGAGGCGGCCATGCGCCAGATGCTGCAGCACGCGCTGCCCCTCACCGTGCGCCAGTACCGCCGCGACCGGCTGCTGGTGCAGCGCGTGCGCCAGGTGCTGGCCGCCCTGCCCGACGCGACCCACAGCGCACACACGCTGGCCGAGCAGCTGCACGTCTCGGCGCGCACGCTGCACCGCCAACTCAAGGAGGAAGGCGCGTCGCTGCAGTCGCTGAAAGACGAGGTGCGCCGCAGCCGCGCGATCGAGCTGCTGCACCGCAGCGACCGCCCCATCAAGCAGGTGGCGCAGGCCACGGGCTTTGCCAGCGAGAAGAGCTTCATCCGCGCGTTTCGCGGCTGGACAGGCCAGTCGCCCGCGGAGTTCCGCCGCGGCGCGCGCTCCGTAGCGGTATAGACGCTCATTTATTAGTAGCTGCTAGCGCCTACCCAGCAAGCGCTAGAGCCCAATTTGGCTTAAACCGCAACCCGCATGGCCTGCAGCAGCGCGGGCAGTTCTGCCATATCGGCCATGACCTGCACGGCGCCAGCGGCGCGCAGCGCCTCGGCAGAGCCATGGCCCACGGGCGACGGGCTGTAGCCCAGCACCGTGGCGCCCGCGGCCACGCCGGCCGTGACGCCGGTCACCGTGTCTTCCACCACCAGACAGCGCAGGGGCGGCAAGCCCACGGCTGCCGCCGCTGCCAGATACACGTCGGGTGCAGGCTTGGTGGCGGGCATCTCGTGGCCGCTGAAAACGCGGCCCGCGAACAGCGGCGCCAGGCCCACCTGCGCCAGTTGCATCTCCACCTTCTGCCGGTCGGCGCCGGAGGCACAGGCGATGCGCCCCTGCAGCAGCCCGTGCACGGCGCGCACGGCTTGGGGCGCGTTGGGGATGGCCACCAGTTCGGCCTGCAGGCGTGCGTTGCGGCGCGCGTAGAACTCGGCCATCCACGCGTCGGTGAGCGGGCGGCCGGTCTCGGCCTCGATGCGCGCAGCCTCGCTGCGCACGGTCTTGCCGATGAACAGGCGCATGCACTCCTCGGGCGCCAGCAGCCAGCCGGCTTCATTGAGCATCTCGCACAGCACGCCGTTGGTAATGGGCTCGCTGTCCACCAGCACGCCATCGCAATCGAACAATATCGCTTCAAATGTCATAGGTCAGCATGATCGCAGGCGCGGGCTGCCCGGCCTCGTACAGGGTGGCCGCGCACTGCGCGTCGTAGCTCACCACGCGGTCGCGGCCCAGCTGTTTGGCGCGGTACAACGCGGCGTCTGCCTGCTGGAACAGGGGCTGGGCCGCGTCCACGCCGGCGCGCGTTTCGGTGCCTGCGGACACGACGTCGGCCGGACGCAGGTGGGCCAGGCCCATGCTTGCGGTGACGGTGAATCCGCCCGGGTTGGCGCGGTGCTCCAGCGACAGGGCGCGCAGCCCCTCCTGCAGGCGGTGCGCCACGGCCAGGGCGGCATCGGCGTCCGCGCCCGGCAGCAGCACGGCGAATTCCTCGCCTCCATAGCGCGCCAGCAGGTCACCCGGCCGCCCCAAGGCCGACGCCAGCGCCGACGCTACGCGCTGCAGGCAGCGGTCGCCCGCCACGTGGCCGTAATAGTCGTTGTAGGCCTTGAAATGGTCCACGTCGATCATCAGCAGCGCCAGCGACGAACCCTCGCGCAGCGCCTGGCTCCAGGCGCGCGCCACGGCCTCGTCCAGCGCCAGGCGGTTGGCCACCTGGGTGAGCGGGTCCATGCGCACCTGCGACTCCAGCGCGTTGCGGTAACGCGCGAGTTCGTCCTCGGTGTGCTTGCGGTCGGTGATGTCCTGCACGGTGCCGGTCATCAGCAGCGGCTCGCCGTTGCCGGCGGAGTCGCCGTACTCGCCCCACACCTCGATCCAGCGCACCTGGCCGTCGCCGTTGCGTTGGATGCGGTACTGGGTGCGCAGCGGAATGCGCTCGCTCATGGCACGGCCGTGGATCTCCAGGGTCTGCGCGCGCTCGTCGGGGTGCAGCATCCCCACCCACTGGCGCAGCGTCATGCGCCCGTCGGATGGCAGGCCGAAGATGGCGCTGGCCATGCGCGACATGATGAATGCCTCGCTCTGCCCCTCATAGACGAAGTAGCCCACCGAGGCCGCCTTCTGCGCGTTGTCCAGCCAGCGCAGGTTGCGCTCCAGCTCCGCCTTCAACGCCCGTTCGCGCCGCCAGGCCCGCCCCTGCCACAGCACCACGACGCAGCCCAGCGACAGCAGCCCCAGGCTGACGAACAGGCTCAGGGCCAGCCATTCGCGCCGCTGGGCAGCGGTGAAGGCGTCGGCCACGTCCACCTTGGACACCAGCAGCCAGGGCGAGTCCGGCACCGCGCTGGCCACCGCCAGCACCGGCTGGTTGCGATAGTCGCTGCCGTAGAAGGCGCCCCGCACGCCCGCGACGGCCAGCACCATGGGATCGCGGCTGCCCGGCTCCGCCGGAAGGCGCAGCGCCAGTGGTTCATCGCTGCGATGGCGCAGGGGGCTGAGGAACAAGGCCGTATCGTCCTGCCGCTCCACCAGCACCGATTCGGCGGTGCGGCTGCTGGTGGGCCAGGTCTCCAGCAATGGGTAGAGCGTGGTGCGCGCATCCATCACCAGCCAGATGGCCCCCAGCGACGCGGTTCCGTCATACAGCGGCGCCAGCAATCCGAAGAACGGAAAGGCGAAGGCCGGGTCGCGGCGCAGCTCGACAATGCCGGGCTCGGCCCGCGCCAGCGCGCCCTCCAGCGCGCGCATCTCGGGTGGCTGCAGCGCGCCCGTGGCCGGCCCGCCGGCATCCAGGATCAGCCGGCCCTGCGGATCGACGAAATAGGCAGCGGTATAGCGCACATGCTCGACCAGGATGCGCAACCGCTCACGCACCGCCTGTTCGGCGTCAGGCGCCGCCGTTGCGCGCCAGCGGGCCACCGCCTGTGCCAGAAGGCGGTCGTCGGTGAGTGCCGCCGCCTCCTGCAAGCGCCGGCGCCGCCAGTCCGTCACCCCCCGCACCTGCATGTGGTTCACGGCCTGCAGGCCGCCTTCGATCTGGTGGCGGTAGCGTTGCTCACGCGCCTGGTAGATGGCATGCACCCCCCAGCCAATCGCCGCAAACAGCAGGGCGACAAGCAACCCGAGCGCCCACCACGCGCGGGCAGGCGCCGGTAGGCGGAGCGAGGCCACAGGCGAAGTCATGGGTGAAAACGGCGCGGGTTGAACCCCCAGGGGACGATAGGAATAGCCAATGTGCCCCTACTATGTCACAGTCTGTAGCATTCGAGCACCGGGGCCACAGGCCCCCATCCCTGATGGTGTAGCCCATGCCTGCGCAGCCTCCCACTTCCCTCACCCGCCGTGCCTGCCTGGCCCAGGCCCTCGCGCTGTGCGCTTCGCCGGCCGCCGCGCAGGTCTCACCGCGTGCCGCGGAACGCTCCGTGGTGATCAACCTCTCCCTGGAGCCCGACAGCCTGGACCCCACCATGGCCGCTGCCGCCGCCGTGGGCGAGGTGACGCACTACAACGTGCTGGAGGGGCTGACGCAGATCACGGAAAACGGCGCGGTACAGCCGCTGCTGGCCGAGTCCTGGAACACCGACCCGAACGGCCTCGCGTGCACCTTCCGGCTGCGCCAGGGGGTGCGTTTTCACGACGGCAGCGCGCTCAACGCCGCGGCCGTGCGTTTCAGCTTCGAGCGTGCCGTCGCGCCCGGCTCCACCAACAAGTCCCGCAAGGCGCTCTTCGACAACATCGCCACGGTGGTCACGCCCGATGCGCACACCGTCACGCTCACGCTGCACCACCCCGATCCGCACCTGCTCTTCCGCCTGGGCGAGGGGCCGGCCGTGATCCTGCACCCGGACACGGCCGCACAGGCGGCCAGCGCCCCGGTGGGCACGGGCCCCTACCGCGTACAGCGCTGGGAGCGCGGCCAACGCATCACGCTGGTCAAGGCCGAGTCCCACCGCCACGCAGCCCAGGTGCGCATGGAGCGTGCCGTGTACCGCTTTCTGCACGACCTGGAGGCGCAGGACAACGCCCTGCGTGCGGGCGAGATCGACGTGCTGTTCAACTTCGCCACGCAGACGGTGCGGCGCTTTCAGGACAACAGCCATTACCAGGTGTTGATCGGGGCCTCCGGCGGCAAGGGGATGCTGGCGTTGAACCACCGCAGCAAACCCCTGGACGACGTGCGCGTGCGCCGCGCCATCACCCACGCCATCGACCGCGAGGGCTTTATCCGCACCGCGCTGGATGGGCGCGGCGTGGTGATCGGCAGCCACTTCAGTCCCACGGACGCGGGTTACGTGCACCTGGCCAGCCTGCACCCCTACGACCCCGCCCGCGCACGCGCCCTGCTGAAACAGGCCGGGGTGCAGACGCCGCTGCGGCTGGAACTGGCCCTGCCTCCCGCACCGTACGCACACGTGGGTGGGCCATTGATCGCCCGCGACCTGGCCCAGGTGGGCATCGAGGCCAACATCCAGCAGCTGAGCTGGCAGCAGTGGCTGCAGGGCCCGTTCAAGGGCCAGTTCGACATGACTCTCATCAATCATGTGGAGCCGCTGGACTACCGCATCTACACCGATCCGGGCTACTACTTCGGCTACGACAGCCCGGCCTTTCGCGCCCTGGTGGAGCGCCACGCCAGCGCCACCAACGCGCGCGAGCGCCAGATGCTGTTCTCCCAGATGCAGCGGCACTTGGCGCAGGATGCCGTCAACGCCTGGATCTTTGCCCCGCAGATCGGCACCGTGGTACGCAAGGGCCTGCGCGGCACCTGGATGAATTACCCCATCTTTGCGCACCAGATCGCCGCCATGTGGTGGGAGTGAGCAACCATCACTCTCTATTTCATAGCTGTTGGCACTTATCAACAATGGCTCGCGACCGAATTTGACATCTAGCCGATCTCCAGGCTGCCCGACCACGAACCATCAGCCCTCTGGCCTGCGCCGGAAGGTCGCTTTCGTGCCAGCGGTGAATGAGTCGCCGCCGCACCCAGTGCCTGCCGAGGAGCAGGCGCAAGGCCTCTGGGGGACAGAAGCTGCCCGACGCGCCCCGCGTTTCGCAGCGCGCGCCGTGGGCAATGGGTTGGCGGTCGACCAGGGTGCTGAGGGCAAGGCGTCAGGGGAAGGTGATCCCTGCCAGCGGATGCCGCAGGGCCACTGCGCCGCGCACGGACAGCTTGTGCACGCGCTGCCCGCCAAGTACTAGTTCGCCGTAGAAGAAATAGCCCTGGGCCGCGCGCTCGTTCAGGCCGTCGAGGAACTGTGCCAGCGAGGTCTGATCTGGAAGCTCCTGCAGGTGGTAGTCCACCCGGCCACTTTGCGCCGAACTTTTCTCGTAGACCTGTGCACCCGTCGATCCCGCCAGCACCATGCCTCCCAGATAGAGATAGCCCTGTGCACCCATGGTCTCCAGGCGCTTGAGCAGCACTTGCGGCAGGTGCATGTCGGTGACGTCCTGCAGGGAGTAACTGTAAGTGGTGGTGGACGCATCCTTCACGTACAGGTTGAAGATCTCCCCTCCGACAGACATGGGTCCCACCAGGCGGAAGCCCCGGGCCCCTTGCGCATTGAGCTGCGCCTGGAAGCCTGCCTGGGACAAGGCCGTGGGAAGGGGCATCTTTTCATAGACGAAGCGCTGCTTGCCGCCGATCTCGCGCACGAACAGCGTGTACACCGCGCCGCCGTAACCTACAGGCCCCTTGAAAGCCCAGCCGCTCGCACCCTGCTGGTTGCAGCGTGCCAGCTCCGCCTCGCTCGATGCGGCCTGGGGGGCCAGGGCGTATTCCAGGCGCACACCCTGGTGCGCCGAGTCGGAAAGGTAGAAGTCCCCCGAGCCATCTGCCTGCGCCAGCACGGACACGAACGCGTAGCCTCGTGCGCCCAGCGCGTTCATAGCAGCCAGCGAGGTATCGAGCGCCTCCGAGGGCTCCTCGCAGCGATACTGTCCCGTTAGCATGCCAGGAGCTGGGGATGGGGCTGGCGCGGGTGATGGGGCAGGAGACTCACCTGGTGTGTCGTCGTTGTCGCCGCCGCCGCCGCAACCCGCCAACAGGGCGGTGATAGCGGTCAATGCCGCGCGGCGGTGGATGTCTGCAGTCATCATGGGTATTCCCTTGTCGTTGTGATGGGGTGTTGTGAGGCCGCCGTCGCGGGTGCGCTGGCAGCGGGTCTGGAGGCGCGTCCCGCCAGCGGCGGTGGACCCTTTTGGCACCACATGGGTGCGAATGTGGCGCAGCGCCCAGAATTGTGGTTACAGTCCCGCCCTTGCCCTATCCCCCGCTAGAGGGGTATTTGTTACTCCCGCAGCGCACCCCGTGCGGGCAGGCATCCGATGCGCAGGCCCTCTTCGTGACGTGTCTCTCCAACCCCGAAATTCCCCATCTCACCCCACCCCGTCGATACGCGCTGGTCGTGGATGACCACCCGTTCATGGCGCACGGCCTGACGACCTTCCTGGGCCTGCAGGAGGGGCTGGACGAGGCCGTGCATGCCGGTTCCGCCCATGAGGCGCTGCACACCATCGTGCGGTGCGGCCGGCCGGTCTTGGCGTTGGTGGACTTCTGGCTGCCCGAGGGCGCCACGGACGGACTGGTGCGCGAGCTGTTGGCCCTGGCCCCCCAGATGCGCGTGCTGATGACCAGCGGTGACGACCATCCGGCGGTGGCGCTCAAGGCGCGCACCAGTGGCGCCCATGGCTTTGTGCACAAGCAGCAGCCGCCCGAGGTCGTGGCCCAGGCCGTCGCCGCAGTGCTGGCGGGAGGCACCTGGTTTCCCGCGGCGTCCCCTTCAGCTGCGGCCAGTTCCACAAGCGCGCGCGAGGTCGCACTCCATCCCGCCGACCTGGGGCTGACGCTGCGCCAGGGCCAGGCGCTGGAGCTGCTGCTGCAAGGCCTGGCCAACAAGCAGATCGCTGCGGCGCTGAACCTGTCGGAACACACAGTCAAGGACCATGTGGCAGCCATTCTGGAGCGCCTGGGCGCCCGCAACCGGGTGGAGGCCATCGCCCGGCTGCGCGGCGTGCGGCTGGAACTGCCTTACTGAGGCGCCCGTTGCGCAGCGCCGGAAGGCGCGCCTTCCCCGAGCCAGCGTGATAGCAGCGCATGCAGCAGATCGGGGCACACGGGCTTGGACAACACCAGATAGCCTTCTTCCTCGGCCTGTCGCAGCTGCGGCGAGTCATGTTCCGCGCTGAGCATGACTCCGCGCGCGTGACCGCAGTGCTCCAGCACGGCGCACAGCACGGCAAAGCCGCTTTCGCCCCCCTGGAGGCGCTGGTCGCACAGCACCGCCTGTGGCCGGCCGCCCTGCGCCAGCCACTGCAGCGCCTGGGCACCGCTGGCGACCGTTTCCACCTGCAAGCCCCACGACTGCATCAGCAGCGCCAGGGCCGCGCGCACTTGAGGATCATCGTCCACCACCAGGCATTCCCCGGCGAGCAGCTGGTGGGCGGGGCCTGCCTGCGGCCTGTCCTGATCCGCCGGGGGCGGTGCCCCGTGGTGCAGCCGCGGCGGCACCGCCGGCACCAGCAGCCAGAAGCATGCGCCGCGGCCGGGTACCGAGTCGACGCCATATTCCACCCCCATGCTGCCCGCACACAGCGCCACCGTGGCCAGGCCCAGGCCGTAGCCAGGGCCGCCGACCAAGGCACCTGCGCGTCCGCGCGCGTACGGCATGAAGATGCGCGCCCGCTCCTGGGGCGCGATGCCGGAGCCCGTGTCCCAGACCTCGATGCGCCAGCGCGCACCCCGCCGGCGCGCACCCAGCAGGACGCCACCTTCACGGGTGTAGCGCAGCGCGTTGTGCAGCAGGTTGAACACCATCTGGCGCAGCAGTGCGGGATCGGCATGGACCCACGCGGTGCCCCTGAGGGGAGCGCGGCAGCGCAGGCGCAGCCCGCTTTGCGCGGCCTGCGGCGTAAACACGGTGGCCACTTCGCCGAACAGCATGTCCAGGGACACGCTCTCCATGCGCGGGCGCATGCTGCCGTCCTCCAGGCGCGACAGGTCCAGCAGCGCCTCGAAAAGAAAGCTCAGCGAGCGCACGCAACCATGCATGTCCTGCAACACCGGAGCCAAGGACGGGTCCCGGTTGCGCTGCCGCGCCGTCTCCGTCAGCAGGCCCATGGCGTGCAGCGGCTGGCGCAGGTCATGGCTGGCCATGGCAATGAAGCGGTTCTTGTCCGCCAGCGCCCGCTCGGCCTGCTCCTTGGCGGTGCGGTACTGCTCCGCCAGCCGCAGGCGCCGGCGCTCCTGGCGTGCCTGCAGTTGCACGAACCGCCGCCCGCCCGCAGCATGGCGGGCGATCACCGCGCCGAAAGCCAGCAGCAGGGGCAGCAGATAGGGCCAGCGCGTGGGAAAGAACCAGAACACTCCGCCCAGCAGGGGCAGGTACAGGGCGGCAAAGAAGCGCCAGAAGAGGCCGGGCAGCGGAGCCAGGAAGGTGGTCGCCGAGGCGAGCACCGCGGTCAGTGTCAGGTACAGCAGCAGCCGGAAGTCGCTCGATCCTGGGTGCAGGGCAATGCCGATGGGCGCGGCCCAGAAGGCGCCCACCGCCAGCGCCAGCCAGCCGAAAAGGCGCTCCCAGCGCGGCACGGCCACGCTGTCGGGGACGGAGGCCTCGGCCTCCATGCGCCGCCGCAGCGCCATGAGTACCAGCATCAGCAGGATGAACGACGCCCACCACACCAGCATGGGGGCGGCGGGCGCGTCGCGTCCGTACACCCAGCACAACACACCGGGAACGATGAGCACCGCCACCTCCGAGGAGCCGCGCTGCGCCAGCGACCTGAGCAAGCGCCGGCGCATGGCCAGGTCGAAGGCCGAGGCTCCGCTGCCGGGCGGCAGCGAGTTGCTCCAGGCGTGCGGATGCAGGCTGTCGCGTGCCCTCATGCGGTACCCCGCTCAGAGCAGGTCGCCGTCCACGTAGTACCAGCGCCCGCCCTCGCGCACGAAACGGCTACGCTCGTGCAGACGGTGGGCGCGGCCACTGCCGTCGCGCTGGCGGGCGACGAACTCCACTTCGGCATGCGTCTCGCTCAGCGGCAGGTAGGCGCGCACCTGCAGCCCCAGCCAGCGCACGCCAGGCTCGAACGGCAGCGCTGTCGGCCGCTGCGTGGCATGCCAGGTGACCAGCAGGTAGCCGGCATCCTCGCGCACAAAGGCGGTGTAGCGTGAGCGCATGAGCGCCTCGGCGCTGGGCGCGGGCTCGGTGTCGAAATGCTCCACGTAGCGGCCGCAGCAGTCGGCATAGGCCAGGGGCCGGCGCCGGTGAGTGGCGCCGCAGGGGCAGGGCTGCAAGGTCATGCGGCGATTATTGAACGTAGACTGCCCCCCTCACGTTGCAGATGGGGGGCCTTGCATGTGGTCTATGGGTGTTCCGTGGTGGGAATTCGTGCTGCGCGGCGTGGTGGTGTATGTCTTTTTGCTGGTGTTTCTGCGCCTGACGGGCAAGCGCCAGACGGGGCAGTACGCACCGTTCGATCTGGTGTTGCTCCTGATCCTCTCGAACGCGGTGCAGAACTCGATGAACGCGGGCGACAACTCGCTCATCGGCGGGCTGATCTCGGCCTCCACATTGATCCTGTGCCATGTGGCGCTGGCGCAGCTCACGTTCCGCATGCGGTGGCTGGAACGCCTGATCGACGGTCACGCGCAGGTGGTCGTGCAGGACGGACAGGTGGACGAGGCGCTGTTGCGGCGCGAGCTGATCTCTCCCAGCGACCTGGCTGCCGCGCTGCGCATGGGCGGCTGCCTGCATACCCACGAGGTGGAGCGTGCCACGCTGGAGACCAACGGCACCATCACCGTGGTGCTCAAGAAGCGCTGACGCATCTACATCAAAATGGCCTGTCGCGCCCGTCTGGCGGGCGCGAGCAGCTATTCAAACAATAGCACCATCACGCCAGTGCACGCTGGATGATGATCTTCTGCACGTCGCTCGTGCCTTCGTAGATCTGGCACACGCGCACGTCGCGGTAGATGCGCTCCACCGGGAAGTCGTTCACCACACCATAGCCGCCCAATGTCTGAATGGCGGCGCTGCACACGCGCTCGGCCATTTCGCTGGCGAAGAGCTTCGCCATGGCAGCTTCCTTCAGGCAGGGGCGCCCCGCATCGCGCAGCGCGGCGGCGTGCCAGATGAGCTGGCGCGCGGCCTCGATCTGCATGGCGCAGTCGGCCAGGCGAAAGCCCACGGCCTGGTGGTTGAAGATGGGCTGGCCGAAGCTCTCGCGCTCTTTCGAGTACGCCAGCGCCGCATCAAACGCGCTGCGCGCCATGCCCACGCTTTGCGCGGCGATACCGATGCGGCCACCTTCGAGCGCGCCCAGCGCGATCTTGTAGCCCTCGCCCTCCGCGCCAATGAGGTTCTCGGCCGGGATGCGGCAGTGGTCGAAGTTGATCTGCGCCGTGTCGCTGCTGTGTTGGCCCAGCTTGTCCTCCAGGCGCGCGACCACGTAGCCGGGCGTATTCGTGGGCACCAGGAACGCGCTCATGCCTTTCTTGCCCGCGCCCTTGTCGGTCACGGCAATCACGATGGCCACATGCCCATTTTTGCCGCTGGTGATGAACTGTTTGACGCCGTTGATGACGTACTCGTTGCCTTCTTTGACGGCCGTCGTGCGCAAGGCCGAAGCGTCGGAGCCCACATGCGGCTCGGTCAGGCAGAACGCGCCCAGCATCTCGCCGCGCGCCAGGGGCGTGAGCCAGTCGCGCTGCTGCTGTGCGTTGCCGTAGCGCATGAGGATGGCGTTGACCGGGCAGTTGGTCACGCTGATCGCGGTGCTCGTGCCACCGTCGCCGGCGGCGATTTCCTCCAGCACCAGGGCCAGCGTCAGGTAGTCCAGGCCCGCACCGCCCAGCTCCTCGGGCACGCAGATGCCGTAAGCGCCCAGTGCGGCCAGGCCCTGGTGCGCCTCGCGTGGAAAGTGGTGTTCCTTGTCCCAGCGCGCGGCATTCGGCCACAGCTCCTGCTGGGCGAAGTCGCGCACGGCGTCGCGGATCATTTCCTGGTCTTGGGTCAGCAGCATCGTGTCTCCGTAGGGTTCAGTGGTTCTTGAAGTGGCGCGTTGCGCGGGGCTTACCAGTGCGTGGCGCGCCGGCCGTCGTGGTGCAGCAGGCGTGCGCGGTCCGCGGGTGTGACCTGCGCCAGCACCGCGCGCATGCCGCGCACGCTGTCGGCCACGGTGAGCGGAGCGGCCTCGCCGCCCATGTCGGTCTGCACCCAGCCGGGGTCGATGGTGACGAGCGTCGCGGCCGGGTAATCGTGCTGCGCCGCTGCCACGGCCATGTTCAGCGCCGCCTTGCTGGTGCGGTACAGCCAGGCGTTGCTGTCCGGCACGCCGCCGATCAGCGACATGGACGAGGACACGAAGGCAAACACGCCGCCCGCGGCCTCCACCAGCGGCGCCACCTGCGGAATGACCTGCATGGCACCCAGCACGTTGGTATGCATGACGGCGTCGAAGTCCTCGCGCGTGGGCGGGGTGCGCGCACCGGGGCGGCGCATCACGCCTGCGACATACAACGCCAGGTCGGGCTTTTCGCCGTCCAGCATCCAGGCCAGTCCGCTTACGCTGGCGGGCTGGGCCACGTCCACGGTGAGGGCCTGCGCGCCCACCGCCTGCACGCGCGCGCGGCCGGCTTCGTCACGCACCGTGGCCAGCACGCGCCAGCCGTCGGCCGCGTACTGGCGCACCAGCTCCAGACCGATGCCGCGCGACGCTCCAATCACCAGGACTGTGGACATAAGTGATAAGCCAAATAGGCCGCCAGCGCTTATTCAGCAAACGCTAGCAGCTATTAAAAAGAGAGCGCCACTGCGTGTGCAGGGGCGCCCATGGCTGGCGGGTCAGACCAGTTCGATGGCCATGGCCGTGCCTTCGCCGCCGCCGATGCACAGCGTGGCCAGGCCCTTCTTCTTGCCATGGCGCTGCAGCGCGTGGATCAATGTGACGATGATGCGCGCGCCGCTGGCGCCGATGGGGTGGCCCAGAGCGCAAGCGCCGCCATGCACGTTGACCTTGTCGTGCGGCACGTTCAGCTCGGCCATCAGCGCCATGGGCACGACGGCGAAGGCCTCGTTCACCTCCCACAGGTCCACGTCCTCGACCTTCCAGCCGGCCTTCTTCAGGGCCTTCTGGGTTGCGCCCACGGGGGCGGTGGTGAACCACTCGGGCGCTTGCGAATGCGTAGCGTGCGCCACGATCTTCGCCAGCGGCTTGCAGCCCAGTTGCTGGGCGGTGGACTGGCGCATCAGCACCAGGGCGGCGGCGCCGTCGTTGATGCTGGAGCTGGAGGCGGCGGTGATGGTGCCGTCCTTCTTGAACGCGGGCTTGAGGCCGGCGATCTTGTCCAGCTTGGCCTTGGCCGGGCCTTCGTCGATGCTCACCGTCACATCGCCCTTGCGGGTTTTGACCGTTACGGGTGTGATCTCGGTGGCGAAGGCGCCGCTTTGCGTCGCCTGCTGCGCGCGCTTGACGCTTTCGATGGCAAAGGCGTCCTGCTGCTCGCGCGTGAAGCTGTACTTGACGGCGCAGTCCTCACCGAAGGTGCCCATGGAGCGGCCGGCCTCGTAGGCGTCTTCCAGGCCGTCGAGCATCATGTGGTCGTACACCTTGTCATGGCCCATGCGGTAGCCGCCGCGCCCTTTCTTGAGCAGGTAGGGGGCGTTGGTCATGCTCTCCATGCCGCCGGAGACCATCACGTCGCGGCTGCCGGCGATCAGCTGGTCATGGGCCAGGATGGTGGCCTCCATGCCCGCGCCGCACATCTTGGACAGCGTCACCGCGCCGGTGCTCTGCGGCAACCCACCCTTGAAGCCCGCCTGGCGCGCAGGCGCCTGGCCCTGGCCGGCCATCAAACAGTTGCCGAACAGCACTTCGTCCACCTTCTCGGGGGCAATGCCGGCACGCTCGACGGCGGCCTTGATGGCAGCGCCGCCCAGGTCATGCGCCGCGAGGTCGGCAAAGTCGCTCATGAAGGCGCCCATGGGCGTGCGCGCGGCGCTGACGATGACGACGGGGTCGTGGTGTTGGCTCATGTGGAATCTCCTTGGGTTTGAAATGAAGAAGGGTTTGCGCAGCGAAAGCGCCGCGCACTGTCATAGGGAAACACGTCGTACACGTGGCCGGCCTGGATGCGTTCCTTGTGCGACTGCCAGAACTCCACGTCCAGCAGGTCGGCGTGATGGCGCATGAACGCCTCGCGCACGGCGTCGTTACCCAGCAGGAACGGGCCGAAGGTCTCGGGGAACACATCGTGCGGCCCCACGGGCCACCAGACCTCGCCAGACACTTCGTCCTCCTCACAACGCGGCGGCGGCACGCGGCGGAAGTTGCAGTCGGTGAGGTATTCGATCTCGTCGTAGTCGTAGAACACGACCTTGCCATTGCGGGTGATGCCGAAGTTCTTCCAGAGCATGTCCCCGGGGAAGATGTTGGCGGCGACCATGTCCTTGATGGCGTTGCCGTATTCGGTGACGGCATGCTCCAGCGCGCTGCGTGCCTCGGGCTTGTCCAGCCCGGTATCGAAACATTCCTGCAGGTGGATGTTCAGCGGGATCATGCGCCGCTCGATGTACAGGTGCGCAATGATGACCTCCTGGCGGCCATCGCCGTCGCGGTCGCTGATCTCCATCTGGCTCGGCGCGTGCCTGCGGATCTCCTCGATGAGTTCGTCGGAAAAACGCTCGCGGGGAAAGGCAACCAGGCTGTATTCCAGCGTGTCGGCCATCCGCCCCACGCGGTCGTGCTGCTTGACCAGCAGGTACTTGCCCTGCACCTGTTCACGCGTGGTGTCCTTCGGTGCTGGGAACTGATCCTTGATGAGCTTGAAGACGTAAGGAAAGCTCGGCAGGTCGAACACCAGCATCACCATGCCCTTGATGCCGGGGGCGATGCGGAATTTGTCGGTGGAATAACGCAGGTGGTGCAGGAAATCGCGGTAGAACAGCGTTTTGCCCTGCTTGGCCAAGCCCAGCGCGGTGTAGAGCTCGGCACGGGGCTTGCGCGGCATGAGGCTGCGCAAGAACTGCACGTAGGCACTGGGGATCTCCATGTCCACCATGAAGTAGGCCCGCGCAAAGGAGAACAGCATCTGCAGGTCGTTCTCGCCGAACAGCACGGCGTCGATCAGCAGGCGACCATCCTCACCATGCAGGATGGGCAACGCAAACGGCAGTTCGTTATAGCCGTTGATGACCTTGCCGACCAGGTACGCACCCTTGTTGCGAAAGAACAGGCTGGACAGCACCTGGACCTGAAAGTTGGTGCGCAGCTTGACCGCGCCCAGGCGCTGCTGCAGGGCCTGCACCACGTAGCCCGCATCGCGCGGCAGGTCCTCGAAGTCCCGCTGCAGGGCGCAGTGCTCGACGATGCGCACAACGGTCTCGTGCAGGTTGTCGCGCGACGGGTAGTAGGCGCGATAGGTGGGCCGCGCCCCGGGGTCGTCGCTTTCGATGTACTCCGTGCTCACCGCGGGTCGCACGAAGATGAAGTCGTTATGGAAGTGCGTGCGGTGCAGGATCTTGGTGGTGACCGAATTGAAGAAGGTCTCGGCCAGCTCGGGCTGCAGGTGGTTCACCATGAGCCCGATGTAGTGCAGCTTGATCTGGTGCCACACCTCCATGGACTGGTCGCCCGCGTGGAACTCCTTGTCGAGGCGGCGCACGCACTCCTTGACGCGCAGGTCGTAGAACTCGATGCGCTCGCGCTGGGCGCGTTGCTGGCCATGCCAGTCGGCGGTCTCGAAGCGGTGCTTGGCGCGCGCAGACTCGGCGCGAAACAGGCGGTAGTGGCGGTTGAAGCCATCCATCATCGCCTTGGCGATGTCGTAGGCCTGCGGGGCATCGAGTCGCTCGGGAAACATGACCGTGCCTGCAGAACCGCGCGCAGTGCGGTGCGCCCTATTGGCGCACGCGGCTGGCCACCAGGGCCACCGCCTGGCGGTGCGCCTCGCCGAGCCCCGCCACGTCAGGTACGGACATCTGCAGATTGGTGATCAAGCCGTTGTTCAGGCTGTAGCACCATCCGTGCAGCTGCACCTTCTGACCACGCGCCCAGGCATCCTGCATCACCGTGGAGTGGGCGATGTTCATCACCTGCTCGATCGCGTTGAGTTCGCACAGCGCGTCGTGGCGCCATTGCACGTCCATGCCTTCAAGCAGGGCAGCGTGCTTGTCGCGCACGTCCTTCACATGGCGGATCCAGTTGTCCGCCAAACCAATGCGTGCGTCCTGCAGCGCCGCCAATACACCACCGCAGCCGTAGTGGCCCACGACCATCAGGTGCTCGACCTTGAGCTGGTCGACCGCGTACTGGATGGTCGACAGGCAGTTGAGGTCGGTGGGCACGACCACGTTGGCGATGTTGCGGTGGACGAACACCTCGCCCGGCTCCAGCCCCGTGATCTGGTTGGCCGGTACGCGGCTGTCTGAACAACCGATCCACATGTAGCGCGGTTTCTGCTGCGCCAGCAAGCCGGTGAAGAACCCTGGCCGGTCACGCTCCATCCGTTCCGCCCACTCGCGGTTGTGGGCAAACAGCTCGTCGATGGAGGCGGTGGTCATAAAGGCAATCCTTTTCTTCTTGCTGTGAATGAATGAGCGGCGTCGGCGCGGGCCATCAGCAGGTTTCGGCAAACAGCTCCCGGCCGATCAGCATGCGGCGGATCTCGCTGGTACCGGCGCCGATTTCGTAGAGTTTCGCATCCCGCCACAGGCGACCGAGCGGATATTCGTTGATATAGCCGTTGCCGCCGTAGATCTGCACACCTTCGCCAGCCATCCAAGTGGCTTTCTCGGCGCACCAGAGGATGACGCTGGCGCAATCCTTGCGCACCTGGCGCACGTGGTCGGAACCCAGCATGTCCAGGTTCTTGGCCACCGTGTAGGCGAACGAGCGGCCCGCCTGCAGCACGGTGTACATGTCGGCCACCTTGCCCTGGATGAGCTGGAACTCGCCAATGCTCTGGCCGAACTGCTTGCGGTCGTGGATGTAGGGCACTACGTTGTCCATCACGCTCTGCATGATGCCGAGCGGCCCACCCGTCAGTACGGCGCGCTCGTAGTCCAGGCCGCTCATCAGCACCTTGGCACCGTTGTTCACGCCGCCCAGCACGTTCTCAGCCGGTACCTCGACGTTCTGGAACACCAGCTCCCCCGTATGACTGCCGCGCATGCCGAGCTTGTCGAGCTTCTGCGCAACGCTGAAGCCTTGCATGCCTTTTTCGATAAGGAAGGCGGTCACGCCGCGCGCACCCAGTTCAGGCTCGGTCTTGGCGTACACCACCAGCGTGTCGGCATCCGGACCATTGGTGATCCACATCTTGGAACCGTTGAGCAGGTAGTAGCCGCCCTTGTCCTCCGCACGCAGCTTCATGCTGATCACGTCGGAGCCGGCACCGGGCTCGCTCATGGCGAGGGCGCCAACGTGCTCCCCGCTGATCAGCTTGGGCAGGTATTTCTTACGCTGTGCTTCGTTGCCATTGCGGTTGATCTGGTTCACGCACAGGTTGCTGTGCGCGCCGTAGCTCAAACCCACCGATGCGCTGGCGCGAGAAATCTCCTCCATGGCCACCATGTGCGCGAGGTAGCCCATGTCGGCACCACCGTATTGCTCCGGCACGGTGATACCCAACACGCCCAGATCACCGAACTTGCGCCACAGGTCCATGGGAAACTGGTCGTTGCGATCGATCTCGGCAGCGCGAGGCGCAATCTCGGCTTGCGCGAATTCGCGCACCGCGTCGCGCAGGGCGTCAATGTCTTCGCCCAACTGAAAGTTCAGGCCTGGCAACTGGGTGGCGGTGCTCATGGGTGTCTCCTCGGAAGATGATCTCTCACGGGTCGTTGGCTCGATATGTCCCCACTGCGATACGCCCAAGACGACGACGCTACAGGCCGGACAAAGCCAGGACGCGCAAATATGACGTTTACGTAAACGTCAATTATCCACGACTTTGGGCGTTGGGGCTTCAATTTTTTGAAGCAGTTCCTGAGCCTCACGCTCATGCTCCCGCACCTCGTCCAGATTGGCTTGCAAGTCCGTCATCTGGGACTCCAACTGCCTACGATGAACCGCGAGAACCTCTAGGAACTTGCGCAGTTGCACCCCCGTGTCACGAGGGCTGTCGTAGAGGTCGATGATTTCTTTGGCTTCAGTGAGCGATAGACCCAGGCGCTTTGCCCGCAGTGTCAATTTGAGCCGTGTGCGATCGCGTGCGCTGTAAATCCGATTCCGCCCCCCTGGACCTGCCCGTTCCGGACGCAGCAAGCCCATGTCCTCGTAGAACCGCATAGCGCGAGTGGTGAGATCGAATTCTTTGGCAAGATCACTGATGGTGTAGGTAGCCATGCATTGCAGACCGGGAGGCTGCTCCAATGTAGCGTGTTAGTTGACGTGAACGTCAATGCTACAGCAGATACATCCCCGTCAACACATCAAGCGGCTGCAGATCTACAGGGGAGTTGTTGAATGCTGTGCGCCAGCTGATGTTGACCGCTCAAGCCCAAAGCAAAACGCCCTCCCACTATGTTAGTGGGAGGGCGGTTTGGGCTGTAAGAGCCTGACGATGACCTACTTTCACACGGGAACCCGCACTATCATCGGCGCGAAGTCGTTTCACTGTCCTGTTCGGGATGGGAAGGAGTGGGACCAACTTGCTATGGTCATCAGGCATAAAGGGTTGCTGAGCAGTGAGGACTGCACAGCGAATTCATAGAGTCTGTGAATCAGCGTGGATTTGATTGCGTACTTGGCATAACAGTCTTGAGCTGCGATTGGCAGTCAAAGTTATAGGGTCAAGCCGCACGGGCAATTAGTACTGGTTAGCTTAATGCATTGCTGCACTTCCACACCCAGCCTATCAACGTCGTGGTCTACAACGACCCTTCAGGGGGCTCAAGGCCCCGGCAGATCTCATCTTGAAACGAGTTTCCCGCTTAGATGCTTTCAGCGGTTATCTCTTCCACACTTAGCTACTCGGCAATGCCACTGGCGTGACAACCGATACACCAGAGGTGTGTCCACTCCGGTCCTCTCGTACTAGGAGCAGGCTTCCTCAAATCTGCAGCGCCCACGGAAGATAGGGACCAAACTGTCTCACGACGTTTTAAACCCAGCTCACGTACCTCTTTAAATGGCGAACAGCCATACCCTTGGGACCGACTACAGCCCCAGGATGAGATGAGCCGACATCGAGGTGCCAAACACCGCCGTCGATATGAACTCTTGGGCGGTATCAGCCTGTTATCCCCAGAGTACCTTTTATCCGTTGAGCGATGGCCCTTCCATACAGAACCACCGGATCACTATGTCCTGCTTTCGCATCTGCTCGACTTGTCAGTCTCGCAGTTAAGCACGCTTATGCCATTGCACTATCGTCACGATGTCCGACCGTAACTAGCGTACCTTCGAACTCCTCCGTTACGCTTTGGGAGGAGACCGCCCCAGTCAAACTGCCTACCATGCACTGTCCCCGATCCAGCTAATGGACCTAGGTTAGAACCTCAAACGCACCAGGGTGGTATTTCAACGTTGGCTCCATGAGATCTAGCGACCTCACTTCAAAGCCTCCCACCTATCCTACACAGATCCGTTCAAAGTCCAATACAAAGCTACAGTAAAGGTTCATG
>NZ_CP016278.1:3557500-3720000 GCF_002214645.1 Diaphorobacter nitroreducens | reverse complement strand
AACAATACCTGGGGGGCGCCACAGGCCTTGATTTGGATGCATTGCAGTCTCAGATCGAGGCTTATGACGCCTGGAACTGGGAGCAACGGGTAGAGGAAACTTTGCACCGCCTGCACCTTGCCCCGGAGGCCATCGTGGGCACCCTCTCGGGAGGGACACGCAAGCGAGTCGCGCTGGCGCAAGCCCTGGTGGCCCGCCCAGACGTGCTGCTGCTGGACGAGCCCACCAACCACCTAGACCTCGATTCCATAGAGTGGCTTGAAGAACTGCTACTCGACTTCAAGGGTGGCATCGTCACGATCACCCACGACCGTGCGTTCCTCGACCGGATCGCCACGCGCATCGTGGAGCTCGACCGAGGTCAGTTGCGCTCCTATCCCGGCAACTTTGCGCAGTACGTGGCGCAAAAGGAAGAGCAGTTGGCGCAAGAGGCCGTCATCAATGCACGGGCGGACAAGCTGCTGGCGCAGGAGGAAGTCTGGATCCGTAAGGGCGTGGAGGCGCGCCGCACGCGCAGCCAGAGCCGCATCAGTCGACTGGAGACCCTGCGCGCCAATCGCGCCGCGCGCCGTGACGCGGTTGGCAGCGTCAAGATGGACATCGCCTCGGGCAGCCAGAACAGCTACCAGGGGAAGATCATCGCCGAGCTGGCGCACGTAACCAAAACCTTTGGCGACAAAACCATTGTGCGGGACTTCAGCGCCACCATCCTGCGGGGCGACAAGGTGGGTTTGATCGGTCCCAACGGTGCGGGGAAACCACCCTGCTCAAGCTCATCCTGGGTGAACTGGAGCCTGACAGCGGTACGGTACGCCGCGGCGCCAACCTGCAGGTCGCGTATTTTGACCAGATGCGCCACAGTATCGACATGGATGCCACGCTGGAGGACTTCATCAGTCCTGGCAGCGAGTGGATCGAGATCGGCACGCAGCGCAAGCATGTGAAGAGCTACCTCGGCGATTTCCTGTTCTCCCCCGCCCGGGCGCACTCCCCCGTGCGCTCCCTGTCCGGCGGCGAGCGCAACCGCCTGCTGCTGGCACGGCTGTTTGCGCGGCCCGCCAGCGTGCTGGTGCTGGACGAGCCCACCAACGACCTGGACATTGACACCCTCGAGCTGCTGGAGGAGCTGCTGCAGGATTACGACGGCACGGTGTTCGTGGTGAGCCACGACCGCACCTTCTTGGACAACGTGGTCACCAGCACCCTTGCGTTCGAGGGTAATGGCCTGTGGCGTGAGTACGAGGGTGGCGTGCAGGACTGGCTGGCCCAGTCGAACCGCAGCCGTTCCCTCGCGGGCGGACCGGCGGTTCCTGAGAAAAATACAAGCAAAACCGAGCCAAAATGCCCATCGGATAAGCGCGAGCAGCTACAAAAAAAGAAGCTTAGCTACAAGGAGCAGCGTGAACTGGAACAGCTACCCGCCCAGATCGACGCACTGGAGGCCGAGCAAAAGGCGATCCGCGATGAATTGGCGGACGGCAGCCTGTACAGCCGAGACGGCGCGCGGGCGACGGCGCTGCATACGCGTGACGGAGAGATCGAAGATCTGTTGATGCAGGCGCTGGAGCGCTGGTCCGCGCTCTCGTCCTGACGGGGCCGGTCAGATTCGGTGGTGCAACCGGTCGGTGGAACCGCGCAGGCGCGCAATCAGCGCCTGTGCAATCTGCGACAGCGGCAGCACCTCGTCGGCAGCGCCATGGGCGATGGCCTCGCGCGGCATACCGAAGACGATGCAACTGGCTTCGTCCTGCACGTAGTTGTAGCTGCCTGCGTCGCGCATCTCACGCATGGCAGCAGCGCCATCGCCGCCCATGCCGGTGAGCATGATGCCGTAGGCATTGCGCCCCACCACGGCGGCTGCCGACTTGAACAGCACCTCCACCGAAGGCTTGTGCCGGTTGACCGGCGGGCTGTCATCCACCACCGCTACATAGTTGGCGCCGCTGCGTGCCAGGTAGAACTGCCGCCCCCCCGGCGCAATATAGGCATGGCCGGGCAGAATCCGCTCGCCGTTCACCGCCTCTTTGACCGTGATCTGGCACAGGCTGTTGAGCCTCGCTGCAAAACTGGTGGTGAACCCTGGCGGCATGTGCTGGGTGATCACGATGGCCGGAGAGTCCGCCGGCATATGGATCAGGACCTCGCGGATGGCCTCGGTGCCGCCGGTCGACGCGCCAATGCAGATCACCTTTTCGGTAGAGACGCGCCCCAGCAGCGCCGACGCCGCGGGAGCGGGAGCCGGCGCGGTAGCGGCACCTGCATCGGGGTGGACAATGGCGGCGGCGCTGCGCGCGGGGGCGCGCCGCACATGGGCCACGGCCGCAACGCGGATCTTGTCCACGATCTGAGCCGCCAATTCGTTCAGTCCGCTGGACAGCCCCACGCGCGGCTTGGCGACGAAATCCACGGCCCCCAGTTCGAGCGCCCGCATGGTCACTTCGGCGCCGCGCTCGGTCAGGGTCGAGATCATCACCACAGGCATCGGCCGCAGGCGCATCAAGCGCCCCAGGAAGTCGATGCCGTCCATGCGCGGCATCTCCACATCGAGCGTGATCACGTCGGGATTTTTCTCGCGGATCATCTCGCGCGCGATCAGCGGGTCGTTGGCCGTGCCGATGCACTCCATGTCGCTCTGGCGGTTGATGATCTCCGACAGCAGGCTGCGCACCAATGCCGAATCGTCCACCACGATCACCCTGATCTTGCCGCTCATGCCTTTCAAATCCTTGCTGTATTGTTAGTGCCGCCGATCAGAACAGATCCACGGAGCCTCCGCTGGTGGCGCGCGCCACGGTAGCCGCGTTGCCTCGCACCACTTCCTGCTCCAGCGTTTCTGGATGGGCATGCGCCAGGCGCTTGACCATCACCTTGCCTGTCACCGGAAAGAACACCACTTTGCGCGGATAGATGTCGAGCACGTCCTCCGACACCACCGGAATGCGCTCCGTGGCCAGATAGTCTTGCACAAAGCGGGTGTTGCGCTCGCCCACGTTGAGCGTGGTGAAGTTGTGCATCACCTGGGCACCGCCGAAGATCTTGGCCTGCAGCGTCTCGCGGCGAGCGCCCAGCTTCATCATCTCATTAATGAGCAGTTCCATGGCGTAGGAACCATACCGGCCCGACGCATCGGCGCTGTCCCCCTCGGGCAGCATGAAGTGGTTCATGCCTCCCACGCGCATGCGGCTGTCCCACAGACAGGCGGCAATGCACGATCCCAGCACCGTCATGATGGCCAGGCTGTCGTGCGAGACAAAAAACTCGCCTGGCAAGACCTTCACCGCGTTGTGCTGGAAATGGTGATCGAAAAAGAAGAACGATGCCTCACCCGGCCTGCGCGGACAGGCCTTGAGCTCCTGGAGCGACATGGCAGGCGCGGTGCCTGCGGAGGCATTCGCAGGCAAAGGCGTGATGCGGGGCGTGCGCCGGCGCTCCAGCCCCCCGCCCGGCAAGGCAGAGGGCCGTGGATCAGCTCCGGGTGTGATGCTCATGGATTCGCCAGCGCCTCGCGGTAGGTCAAAAATGCCCGCATCAGATGCGTTCGTACACCGTCTTGCCTCGCAAGGCAAAAAGGTCGCGCGAATCGCTGAAGTTCTCGGCATGCCCCACAAACAGCATGCCGCCGGGCTTGAGCACACGGTGGATGCGCTCCAGCACCCGTCGCTGGGTGGGGCCGTCAAAATAAATCATCACGTTGCGGCAAAAGACCACGTCGAAGGGCTCGCGGAACGGCCAGTCGTCGCGGATCAGGTTCACGCTCAGGAACTCGATGGGTTTGCGCAACTCGGGGCGCACACGCGCCAGCCCGGCGTTGCCGCCCTTGCCGCGCAGAAAGAAGCGCTGCAGACGCTCTTGGCTCAAGCCCTTCAGACCGTCGAGGCGATAGACCCCGCGGGCGGCCGTGGCCAGCACCCGCGAATCGATGTCGCTGGCCATCAGCTTGAAAGACGCGTTGTTGCCCAGGGTTTCCAGGACCGTCATGGCGATCGAGTAAGGTTCTTCGCCGGTTGATGCCGCATTGCACCAGATGTTCCATGGCCCGGCAGAGCGCATGCGCAGCAGCGACGCCAGGATCTCGAAATGGTGTTGCTCGCGAAAGAACGCCGTGAGGTTGGTGGTCAGGGCGTTCACGAACTCCTGCCACTCCGGCCCGTCGTGGCCTTCCAGCCAGCTCAGGTACTCATGAAAGCTGTCGTACCCGGTATCGCGCAGGCGGCGCGACAGGCGGCTGTACACCATGGCGTGCTTGCCATCATGCAGGCTGATGCCGGCGCGCTGGTAGATCAGGGACTGCACCCGCGCGAAGTCCTGATGGGTCCAGGCGAACTCGCGCCCTTCGCCACTCTCGGCCACGGGAGCAGCAGCCCCCGCAGCGGGGCGGGCCGGGCGCCGTGGCGCGGCGGTGGGGCTGGCGGTGAGGCTCATGGCGCGCTCGTCAACGTGTGTATAGCGGGAAGGCTGCGGCTCGCCGCATCAATCCCCGGCCATGGCAAGGCCCATGTCCATGCCGGCCATGAGTTTTTCGATGTCCAGCAGGATGAGCATGCGGTCGCCCACCGAGCCAAGCCCGCGGATGCACTGCGCGTCGATGGAGCTCTCGATGTCCGGGGCCGTGCGTACCTGCTCGGGCGTCAGCTCCATCACGTCGCTCACGGAATCCACCACGATGCCCACCACCCGCTCGCGCAGGTTCAGGATGATGACGACCGTGAAGCTGTTGTACTCGGCTTGCGCACAGTTGAAGCGCAGCCGCATGTCCACGATCGGCACGATGGTGCCTCGCAGGTTGGTCACCCCTTTGATGAAAGCCGGCGCATGGGCGATGCGCGTGGGGTTTTCATAGCCGCGGATTTCCTGCACCTTGAGGATGTCGATGCCGTATTCCTCCTGGCCCAGGCGGAACGTCAGGTATTCCCTCGCGCCCGCAGCCGTGGTCTCTGCGCCCTTGTCCACCAGACTCATGCCCTCACTCCTCGTCGTTCAGCGTTTCGCAATTCAGTGGCGCGCACGGCGCACCAGGGCAGCCGTGTCCAGAATCAAGGCCACGGTGCCATCCCCCAGAATGGTGGCGCCCGACACGTTGGGCACCTTGCGGTAGTTGGTCTCCAGGTTCTTCACCACCACCTGATGCTGCCCCAGCAGTTCGTCAACCAGCACGGCCACGCGGCTGCCATCGGCCTCCACCACCACCATGATGCTGCTGGTGGAATTCGTGTCGGGGCGCGGCACCTGGAAGATCTTCTCCAGCGCCACCACGGGCATGTATTCGTCGCGCACCTTCACCAGTTGGGAGCCCTGGGCCACGGTGTTCACTTCGCCACCGTTGACCTGGAACGACTCCACCACCGACGACAGCGGCAGGATGTACACCTCGTCGCTCACGCCCACCGACATGCCGTCCATGATGGCCAGCGTCAGCGGTAGGCGCACGGACACACGCATGCCGTAGCCTTCAGCGGAATCAATCTCCACCGAACCGCCCAGCGCGGTGATGTTGCGCTTGACGACGTCCATGCCCACGCCGCGGCCCGAGACATCGGTCACCACATCCGCCGTGGAGAAGCCGGGCGCGAAGATCAGGTTCCAGACCTCGCTGTCGGGCATGGCGTCGGAAACATCCAGCCCACGCTCGCGCGCCTTCTTGAGGATCTTCTCGCGCGACATGCCCTTGCCGTCGTCGCGCACCTCGATCACGATGGAGCCCCCCTGGTGCGATGCCGACAGCGTGATGGTGCCGTGTTCTGGTTTGCCCGCAGCCAGGCGGTCGGCGGGCATCTCGATGCCGTGGTCGCAGCTGTTGCGCACCAGGTGGGTCAGCGGGTCGGTGATCTTCTCGACCAGGCTCTTGTCCAGTTCGGTCGCCTCGCCATGGGTGACGAAATCCACCTTCTTGCCCAGCTTGCCCGCCAAGTCACGCAGCATGCGCGGGAATCGGTTGAACACGATCGACATGGGAATCATGCGGATCGACATCACGGATTCCTGCAGGTCGCGCGTGTTGCGGTCCAGGTCGGCCAGACCTGCCAGCAGTTGCTGGTAGACGCCCGCGTCTAGGCCACGGCTGTTCTGCGCCAGCATGGCCTGGGTGATGACCAGTTCGCCCACCAGGTTGATGAGCTGATCCACCTTGCTCACCGCCACGCGGATGGTGGACGATTCCATGGAGGCCTGCGCGCCGCCCTTGGCCTCGGCGGAGACGGCACGCGCGGCGGGCCGCTCAGCAGCACTGGCCGGTGCGGCGGCAGGAGCGGCCTCGACAGGCACGCCCGGCGCGCCGGCAAAGAAGCCGTACGGCTCGGCCAGGGCCGCAGCGGATGGCTCCAGCGGCTCATGGGCCTCTTGCGCGGCAGGCGCCGCGGAGGTCGCCGCGTCGTGGATGGCCACCTGCTCCTTCGCCACATGGAATGCGAACAGGTCCAGCAGATCCTCGTCCGTGGACGTGGTCTGCACTGCGAACCGGCGCATGCCGGGGCGGTCTTCCGGCAGATCGTTGATGCTGCCCAAGCCCGGGATGTCGCGGAACAGGTCCTTGATCGCATCGGCCAATGTCACCTGGGCCAATGGACCGATGTGGATCTCCAGCGAGCGAGCGCCGCCGGGAACCGCCGCAGCGGGCACCACCGGCGCAACCGCGGGCGTGGGCGCAGGTGCCGCAGCAACCACGGGCGCTGGAGCGGGTACCGCTGCGGCGGGCGCTGCCGCCGGCACGGCGCCGGCCGCCAGTTCGCTGATGCGGCGCACGAGGTCATGCGTGGAAACCGCCTCACCCTGCCCGCCCGCCTGATGGCGTGCCAGCAGGCTGCGCGAGGCGTCCGCCGACTCCAGCAGCACGTCCACCATCTGCGGGATCAGCTGCAGTTCGTGGCGACGCAGCCGGTCCAGCAGCGATTCCATTTGGTGCGTGAGTTCCGCCACATCCGAAAAACCGAAGGTGGCCGAGCCGCCCTTGATGGAATGCGCGCAGCGGAAGATGCCGTTCAGCTCTTCGTCGTTGGCGGCATCCACGTCCAGGTCCAGCAGCATCTGCTCCATCTGGTCCAGGTTCTCGCCGGCCTCTTCGAAGAAGATCTGATAGAACTGGCTGAGGTCAAAGTCCGCGCCTGCGCCCTCTTGGTAGGTATCCGCCATGGTCCCGAGTTCCTGTGTGCTACGTCGTAGGTGTTGGTGTGGCCGGCGCGATCAGCGGATGACCTTTTGGATCACTTCGATGAGGCGCGTGGGGTCGAACGGCTTGACCAGCCAGCCGGTGGCGCCCGCGCTGCGGCCGGCCTGCTTCATCTGGTCGCTGGATTCCGTCGTGAGGATGAGGATGGGAATGCTCTTGAAGCGCGGATGCTCGCGCAGCTTGCGCGTGAGGCCGATGCCGTCCAGGCGCGGCATGTTCTGGTCGGCCAGCACCAGATGGATGTCGTGGGTCTCGGCCTTTTCCAGCGCGTCCTGGCCATCCACCGCTTCCACCACGTGGTACCCCGCTCCGGTGAGCGTGAAGGAAACCATTTTCCGCATGGACGGAGAATCATCGACCGCAAGAATGGACTGCATGTAAAGCTCCAACGACTTTTGATTTGAATAAGGTTAATGGGTTGGGAGATACGGGAACCGCGCCTGGATCAGAACAGCTCGATCGAGCCGGCCTCCATCTCGCTTTGCGTGACAGGGTTGGGCCGATCGGGCACCACGCCCTCCAGCGGCGCGGCGTCCTCCCCCTCTTCTTGTCCCATGGTCTCGGCCGCCAGGCGAAAGGCGCATCCCTGCAACACCTTGGTAGTGTGGATGATGAGCTGGGTCGCCATGTCGTGAAACTGCAACTCCGTCACTGCACTGCGCAAGGCGGTGCGCAGATCGGCCAGCTCTGCCGACGCGCCGATGAGCTCATCCGTCAGCGAGGCGTTGGCCTCGCCGAAACGGGCGAGCAGGTTCTCGGTGGCGTGGTTGAGCAGCCCTTCCAGCCGGTGCAGGTCGTGCATGGCCATCAGCAGGGAATCCTGCAACTCGGCCGCCACCATGACGGGCACCTGCACGGCAGGCCCATCTGGCGTATTTAGCGTAGATTGCATCGTTTCTCCATTGCTGCTGGCGCACAGCCGGCGGCACCATCGTCCGGGGCCCATTCCTGTCGCCTGTACTGCAGCATTACGGCATCCGTTGTACCGCGCCACAGGCTGAAATGACCGTTTCGGGCCCAATTTGTTCCAATATGTATCCTATGATACCCACTCCCACCGATCTTGAGGCCCCGAAAAGACCCGTGCGAGTGCTGCATCTCGAGGACTCAACCGCCGACCACGCGCTGGTGCGGCTGACGCTGCGGCGCGCCGGGCTGTCCCATGAGATCCACCAAGTGGACTCCCTGGAGGCCTTCACCGGGTGGCTGGAGCGGGAATCGTTCGACGTGATCCTGGCGGACTACCGCCTGCCCGGCTTCACGGCGCTGGATGCCTGGCGCATCGTGGACCAATGCCCGGGGCACCCGCCCTTCGTGCTGTTGTCCGGCGCGATCGGCGAGGCCGCCGCGGTGGACGCCATGCGGCTGGGCTTTGCCGACTACCTGCTCAAGGACGACATGGCGCGCCTGCCGCATGTGCTGGCGCGAGCGATGGAGGTCGCGCAGGCCCGCCGCGCGCGCGAGGAGGCCGCGGCCGAGTTGGCCGAGTCCCGGCAGCAGTTGGCCGACCTGGCCGAGCACCTGCAGACCTCCATCGAGGAAGAACGCGCCGCCATCGCGCGCGAGATCCATGACGACATCGGCGGCGCGCTGGCCGCGGTGAAATTCGACCTGGCCTGGATCGGCCGCCACGCCGGTGAGGACGGCCTGCGCGAACACGCCGGCACCGCCACCGAGATGCTGCAGCACGCCATCGACGCGGCCCAGCGCCTCATGATGAACCTGCGACCGCCCGTGCTGGACCAGGGCCTCGTGGCCGCCGTGCGCTGGCTGGCCGAGACCTTCGAGCGCCGCACGCGCATCCCCGTGCGCGTCACCGCCAGCCGCGAGGCGCTGGACGTGCCGCCCGCGCTGCAACTGGTGGCCTACCGCACCGCGCAAGAGGCGCTGACCAACGTGCAAAAGCACGCGCAGGCCGGCCAGGTGCGCATTGACCTGTCGGACCACGAGGACGTGCTGACGCTGGAGGTGACCGACGATGGCCGCGGCATGGCGCCCGAGATGCGCAAGAAACCCCGCTCCTTCGGCCTACAGGGCCTGCAGGAGCGCGCGCGGCGCGCGGGCGGCTGGATGGACATCAGCAGCCGGCCGGGGCATGGCACGTCGGTGATCATGACCGTGCCGCTAACATCGCCCGCAGGCAAAGCAGGAGATGTGCAGTGATCCAGGTGGTGCTATGCGATGACCATGCCGTGCTGCGGCGCGGCATACGCGACACGCTGACCGAGTCGCCCGATATCCACGTGACCGGCGAGGCCGGCAGTTATCCCGAGTTGCGCGAGGTGCTGCGCACGGCCGCCTGCGACGTGCTGCTGCTGGACCTGAACCTGCCCGGGCGCAGCGGCCTGGAGGTAATGGCCAGCGTGAAGGAGACGCACCCGGACATCAAGGTGCTGATCGTCTCGATGTATCCCGAGGACCAGTACGCGCTGCGCTGCCTGAAGGCCGGGGCGCACGGCTACGCCAACAAGGCGGGCGACCCGGTGCAGCTCATCGCCGCGGTGCAGACCATCGTGCAGGGGCGCAAGTACCTCACGCCCGAGGTGGCGCAGTTGCTGGCCGACAGCCTGGCGCAGCCCACGCCCGAGCTGCCGCATGAATCGCTGTCGGAGCGCGAGCTGCAGACGCTGGTGAAGATCGCCTCGGGCAAGCGCCTGTCGGACATCGCCGAGGAGCTGATGCTCAGCCCCAAGACCGTGAGCGTGTACCGCGCGCGGGTGCTGGAAAAGCTCAAGCTGGCCAACAACGCGGAGCTGACGGTGTACGCGATCCGCAATCGGTTGGTATGAAAACAATAGCTACTACCGCTTGATACACAAGCATTTCAATATATTTTGATATTGGGAATGGCTTGCAGCAAGCGCTAGCAGCTCTCTTTTTGACCGGCTAACGCGGCGCGGCGAACAGGTCGATGGACTGCTGCAGCAGCGCCAGCATGGGTTGCTCCAGCATCGGCAGCGTGGCCGTGATGCCCAGCATGCCCACCGTGAGCGTGACCGGGAAGCCCACGGCATAGATGTTCATCTGCGGCGCCACGCGCGAGATGATGCCCAGGGTCAGGTTCACGAACAGCAGCAGCGCAATCATGGGCAACGCGATCCACAAAGCGCTGGAGAACAGCGACGCGCCCAGCTCGTGCAGCCGCATCTGCCCGATGGCCTGCAGAAAGTTGCCGCCCACAGGGAAGCTGTCGAAACTCTTGACCACGGCCATCAACACCATCAGGTGGCCGTTGATCACCACGAACAGCAGCATGGAGATGTTGCCGAAGAAGCGCGCCACCGCGCTCACCTGCGCATTGCTCGCGGGGTCGAAGAATGAAGCGAAGTTCAGGCCCATCTGCAGGCCGATGATTTCGCCGGCCAGCTCCACGGCCGCGAACACCAGCCGCACCGCAAAGCCCATCGCCAGGCCAATCCCAACCTGCTGCACCACCGCGCCCGCGGCCTCGCGGCTGTTCAGGCTGATGACCGGCTGCTCGGGCAGCACTGCCTGCGCGCACACCGCCACCAAAAAGGCCAGCCCGATGCGCGTGCGCACCGGGATCACGCGCATCGAGAACACCGGCGCCGACGTGAACAGCGCCAGCACGCGCAGGAACGGCCACAGCACCGGCGACAGCCAGGCCATGATCTGCGCCTCGGTGAAGGTGATCAAGATGCCTACCCGACGACGGACGGAATGGCCTCGATCGTGCGGCGCAGGAAGTCCACCAGCGTGGTCAGCATCCACGGCCCGGCGATCGCGAACACCACCACGGCCGCGATCAGCTTGGGTACGAAGGCCAGCGTGGCCTCGTGGATCTGCGTCACGGCCTGGAAGATGCTCACCAGCAGGCCCACGGCCATCACCACGCCCAGCACCGGCATGGCGATCATCAGCAGCAGGGTGAGCGCGTCACGGCCCATGGTGAGCACGAACTGGGAGGTCATGCGGAATCCTTCACGTCGCGAAGCTCGCGGCCAGCGAGCCGATGAGCAGGTTCCAGCCATCGGCCAGCACGAACAGCATGAGCTTGAACGGCAGCGCCACCAGCACCGGCGACAGCATCATCATGCCCAGCGACATGAGCACGCTGGAGACCACCATGTCGATGATCAGGAACGGAATGAAGATCATGAAGCCGATCTGGAAGGCCGACTTCAGCTCGCTGGTCACGAAGGCCGGCACCAGCACGCGCAGCGGCGCGGTCTCGGCCGTCACGCCCTCGTCCAGCTTGGCCAGGCGTGCGAACAGCGCGAAGTCGGACTGGCGCGTCTGCTTGAGCATGAAGCCGCGCATGGGCGCCTCGGCCTTCTGGATGGCCTGCTCGAAGGTGATGGCATTGGTGGTGTAGGGCACGTAGGCCTCCTGGTACACCTTGTCCAGCGTGGGCCCCATGACGAACAGCGTGAGGAACAGCGACAGGCCGATGATGACCTGGTTGGGCGGCGCGGACTGCGTGCCGATGGCCTGGCGCAGCAGCGACAGCACGATCACGATGCGCGTGAAGCCCGTCATCATGAGCAGCACGGCCGGCAGGAACGACAGCGCCGTGAAGAACAGCAGCGTCTGGATGGGCACCGAGTAGCTCGTGCCGCCCGGCCCCGAGCCGATCACCAGCGGTAGCGCACCCGCGGGCTGCTGCTGCGCCCAGGCGGCGCCCGCCAGCAGCAGGCCAGCCGCACCGGCCGCGATGCCGCGCACGGCCTTATGCATGGCCGTCTCCGCCCGCATGCGCCGGTTGTACGGTCTGCGCGCGCGCGGCCGCCATCTCTGTGGCGAACGAGGGCGCGGATGCCGGCCCCGGCGCTGCAGCCGCCGGCAGTACATGCAGGCAGTTGATCTGCTGCGCGGTCACGCCCAGCACCAGCAGCGTGCGCTGCTGCGGCGGGCCGACCTCCACGGTCACCACGCGCTGCTGCGGCCCCACGGCCACCGCCGAGAGCACACGCGAGGCACCGCCCGCATGGGCCTGCAAGCCCGCCTGGCGCTGTTGCAGCCGGCGAATCAGCCACGGCAGGGCCGCCAGCGCGCCGACGAACAGCACCACCAGCAGCAGCGTCTGCGTCATACCCACGCTATCCACGGCTGACGCGGCGCAGCCGCTCCGAAGGCGTGACCACGTCGGTCAGGCGGATACCGAACTTGTCGTTCACCACCACCACTTCGCCCTGGGCGATGAGGTAGCCGTTGACCAGCACGTCCATGGGCTCGCCGGCCAGCGCGTCCAGTTCGACCACCGACCCCTGGGCTAGCTGCAGGATGTATTTGATCGGCACCTTGGTGCGGCCCAGTTCCACCGACAGCTGCACCGGAATGTCCAGCACCATGTTGATGTCGTGCACCTGCGGCTCGCCGCCGGCGGCATAGGGGCGCGCGGGCTCGCCCGACAACGGGCCTCCCTGCTCGGCATCGATGGTCTGCCCGTCGACGCGCTTTTGCTCTTCCAGTGCCTCGGCCCAGCCGGCAAACGGGTCGTCCGCAGCGGACCCGCCAGAGTTGTCGTTGTGGTCGGATTCAGTTGACATTCTTTTCTCCCATCCAGTGCGCTTCGGCACCGCGCAGGCATTCCTCGATGCGGATCGCGTACTTGGAGTTGTGCGTGCCGTACTGGCACTCGAAAACGGGCACCCCTTCAATGGAGGCGCGGATGCGCGGCTCGCGCTCCAGTTCGATGAAGTCGCCCGGCTTCATGGCCAGCAGTTGCTCCACCGTGGCGTCGGCGCGCGCCAACTCGGCCACCAGGGTGACCTCGGCGGCCTGGATCTCGCGCGTGAGCACGCGCACCCAGCGCCGGTCCACCTCGATCGCGTCACCCTGCACCGACGAGTACAGCACGTCGCGGATAGGCTCCAGCGTGGCATACGGCATGCAGATGTGGATCGCGCCGGCCAGGTCGCCGATCTCCAGCTGGAAGGCGGTGGACACCACGATCTCGCTGGGTGTGGCGATGTTGGCGAACTGCGGCTGCATCTCCGAGCGCTGGTAGGCCAGCTCCAGGGGGTAGATGCCTTGCCAGGCCTTCTTGTATTCCGCGCAGATCACGTCCACCAGGCGGTTGATCACGCGCTGCTCGGTGGCCGAGAAGTCACGCCCTTCGATGCGGGTCTGGAACTTGCCCACGCCGCCGTACAGCGTGTCGATGATGCCGAACACGAGCGACGGTTCGCACACGACCAGGCCGCTGCCGCGCAGCGGACGAATGGCGACGATGTTGAAGTTGGTCGGCACCACTAGCTCGCGCAGGAAGGCGCTGTAGCGCTGCACCGACACGGTGCCCACGGAGATCTCAGGGCTGCGGCGGATGAAATTGAACAGGCCGATGCGGAAGTTGCGCGCAAACCGCTCGTTGACGATTTCCATCGTCGGCATGCGGCCGCGCACGATGCGCTCCTGGCTGGAGATGTCGTAGTTGCGGACGGCGCCGGCCTCGATCTCCTCCTTGACGGTCTTCTGGCTTTCGCCCGTCACGCCCTCCAGCAGGGCATCGACTTCTTCCTGGGACAGAAAGGACTCACTCATAGCTGCAACCTTTCCTCACTGGATGATGAAGCTGGAGAACAGCACCTGCCGCACCGGATTGGTGTCGGCGCGGGGACGGGGTTCTTCTTCTTCGACATCCTCGTCCAAGGGATCGCGGCTGGCCGAGCGCTTGCGCGGCTTGGGCACGCTGTAGCCCAGCGGGCGCGACACTTCGCGGCGGATGTCCACCGCCAGCTTCTCCTTGCCCTCGCGCGTCAGCAACTCGTCGGTCGTGCGCTGCGACAGCAGCAGCAATACGCCGCTGCGGATGGTGGGCATGTAGGCCTTCACCTGGTCCGCCGTCTTGCCGTCGGCCAGCTCCAGCGTGATGCCCACCTGGGCAAAGCGGTCGCCGCCGGGGTCGGCCAGGTTGACCACCATGTTGTCCATGGGCAGGAAGGTGGGAGGTGTCTTGGGCGTGCCCGCCTGGGCGACCGCCCGGCCGCCGCCCTCCTCGTCCTCGGCCGCATGGCGCTGGGACAGCATCATCCAGGCTGCGGCGCCGCCCGCCACCAGCACCAGGGCGAGAACGGCCAGGATGATGATCAGTTTCTTGCTTTTGGCCGGGGCAGCAGTGTTGTCGGACACGTTGGGGCTTTCTTGCGCAACAAGGGCAGGGGAAGTGGGCCGCGGGCGGCGGGCCGAAAGGCCCTTTCCCGCAGTGATGGCCGATTATTGAACGCCCCGGCGCCCCGCGAAAGCCTGAATAAGCGCCCAAAACCCGGGTTTTCAGCCGCATGCGCCCCGATGCGCACCGCTGCCGCCGGGGCGGCACAGGGGCCACCCCGGGGATGCGTCAGACGAAGATATCCACCGAGCGCTCGGCCACGCCCCGTCCGCCGCCTGCCTGCCCCGCAGGCGCGGCGGCCTGCACGGCGGCCTGGCGCGCGCCCGGGCGGCCCTCGTCCCGCCGGCCCTGCCGATCGGCGGCGCCGCCACCCGCCGTGTCCACCGTCACGCCGGCGAGCTGCAGCCCCTCGCGCTGCAGCATCTCCCGCAGCTGGGCCGTGCTGCCGTCCAGCCACTGGCGCGCATCGGCTTGGTCGCTGCGGAAGGTCACATGCGCCTCGTCGCCCGTGAGCGCCACCCTCACCTCCACGGGCCGGCCATCCTGGTCCAGCGTCAGTTCGGCATTCTGGGTTTTCTGGTGCACCCAGTAGGCCACCTGCTCGGCCAACTGATCCGCCAGGGCGTCCTCTGCCCCGGCCATGCCCGCCAGCGTGGCGTCGGCCGACTCCAGCCCGGCCCCCTCGGCAGGTGACCTGAAAGGTTCCGCGCCCGAAGTGCCCGCGGCAGCGTCCGCACCCCGCAGTCCCGCGGGGGTGGCGGCCCCGCCCGCGCCCGCCGCTGCGGAGCCAGGTGCGGCGCCCGAGATGCCCGCGGGGGCTGCCTGCGCAGCCATCCATTCGCCGGGCTGGGCCTGCAACGGCGTGCCAGCGACCGGCACGCCGTCGCGCCGCTGCGCGGTCGCATCCACGGCCTGGGACACCTGCGCCGCAATGTGCGACACCGCATCCGCTGCGTGTTGCAGACCGGAACGCGCCGCATGGACACCGGCGCGCAAGGCATCCCCTGCGGCCCCGGCGGCGTCCTGTGCCGCAGCCTGCAGTGCCATGCCTTGCGCGCGCCAGGCTGTGCCGCGGCCCGCGGCGGCGCCGGGCCCCGCCATGGAGGCCCCGCCCTGCAGAGCCGCCCGCTCCGCCGCGCCGTCCAGCAGGGCGGTCTGCCCCACCAGCGTATCCTGCCCCGCGCGCACCAGGCCCAGGCCCAGGCGGCCGGCCAGGGCATCCGCCTCGGCAGCGAGCGCTTCCCCCGTCCGCTGCGCGAGCGCGGCTCCCGGCTGAAGACCCGCCGCCCAGGCTGCCAGCGCGCCCGCGTCCGGCAGCGCCTCGGGCGCCTGCAATGCCTCGCCAGCCACCGCCAGCGTGTCCAGCACTGTGGCCGCGCCCTCGCCGCCGCCCAGAGCCGCCAGCAGCAGGGCAAAGCCGTCGCCCTGCGCTGCCGCCTGGTCGTCAGCGGCGCTGCCAGCCTTGGCGGAGGCGCCCCGGGCGCCGCGCGCCTCGTGCGCAGCCGTAGAAGGCGAGGAGGAAATACGGGTCTGTTCCATGGTCAATACTCCTGATCCTGCGGGAAGCGTGCCCCCCGCCCGGCGCGCAACGCGGCGCGCTCATCGGTTTGTTTCTGCTCACGGCGCTGCTGCTGTAAGGCCACCTCGGCGCGCCGCCGCTCCAGCACCTTGCGCAGGCTGGCCAGGCGCAGTTCGGCCTCCAGCAGCGCCTGCCGGGCCTTGTCCACACGCACGTCCTGCCCGCTCACCACGCCCGTCTGCAGGCCGATGGCATGGTCCAGCCGGCCCATGAATTGGTAGTGGTGGTACATCACCTCGGGTTGCATGGCACTGTCGGCCTTCATGCCCCAGCGGCCCTGCGTTTCCGCGGCGTAGCCCGTGAGCTGCTCCAGCTGCGCCTGCGCGGCGTGGCGCGCGTCCTGCACGTTCTTGAGCGCCTGGCGCGCGGCGTCGCGCCGGCGTTCGGCCAGCTCCACCGCCACCTCGAAGGCCTTCAGCGACGACATGCGGCGTGCCCTTCCATCGCCCTAGCCTCACGCGCCTTCCAGCGCCTGGCCCATGGCGGCGATGCTGTCGTCCATGGGGGCGGCCTCGAACATGCTCTGCTGCAAAAAGGCTGTCATGCCCGGCTGCAGGCGGATCGCCTCGTCCAGCTGCGGGTCGGATCCGCTCATGTATGCGCCGACCTGGATCAAATCACGGCTCTTCTGATAGCGCGAGTACACCGCGCGGAAGCCTCGCGCCAGCTCGAAGTGCGCGCGCGGCACGACGTTGTGCATCACGCGCGAGGCAGATTGCTCGATGTCGATGGCCGGGTAGTGCCCGCTTTCGGCCAGCGCGCGCGACAGCACGATGTGCCCGTCCAGGATCGCGCGGGCTGCGTCGGCGATCGGGTCCTGCTGGTCGTCGCCCTCGGACAGTACGGTGTAGAAGGCGGTAATGGAGCCCACGCCGTTCAGTCCGTTGCCGCTGCGCTCCACCAACGCCGGCAGCTTGGCGAAACAGCTGGGCGGGTAGCCCTTGGTGGCCGGGGGCTCACCGATCGCCAGGGCGATCTCGCGCTGCGCCATGGCGTAGCGCGTGAGCGAGTCCATGAGCAGCAGCACATGCTGGCCCTTGTCGCGGAAGTGCTCGGCAATCGCCGTGGCATAGGCCGCGCCCTGCATGCGCAGGAGCGGCGGTGCATCGGCCGGTGCGGCCACCACCACGGCGCGGCCGCGGTCCTGCACGCCCAGGATGTCTTCGACGAATTCCTTGACCTCGCGCCCGCGCTCACCGATCAGGCCGACCACGATCACGTCGGCCTGGGTGTAGCGGGCCATCATGCCCAGCAGGACGCTCTTGCCCACGCCCGAGCCGGCGAACAGGCCCAGCCGCTGGCCACGGCCCACGGTGAGCAGGGCATTGATGGCGCGCACGCCGGTGTCCAGCGGCTCGCGCACCGGGTCGCGCTCCATGGCATTGATGGGGCTGCGGTCCATGGGCTGGGCCGTCACCTGCGCCAGCGGTCCCGCATGGTCCAGGGGGTTGCCCTGCGAATCCACCACACGGCCCAGCAGGCCGTCACCCATGGGAAGAAGCAGTGCGCCCACGCCCGCGCCGGCTTCCTCCACCGGCGCCGCGCCCAACTGCAACGCCGGCACGTAGGCGGGAGCCGGCATCACGCTGGCGCCGCTGGACAGGCCATGGATGTCTCCCGCGGGCATCAGGTAGGCCGTGTCGCCCGCGAACCCCACCACCTCGGCCAGCACTGGCTCCTGGCCGTTCATCTGCACCTGGCACTGCGACCCCACGGGCACGCGGATGCCGGTGGCTTCGAGTACCAGGCCGGTCAGGCGGGTGAGCGTGCCGCGCGTCTCCAGCGGCTGCTCCGGCGCCAGGCGCGCGCGCGCCTGTGCCATGAAATCATCCCAGGCGCGGGCCGGCTCAATCGCCATGGTCCACGTCCTTCCAGGCCGCGGTCAGACCCAGCGCGGCAATGGCACGGCGCCAGCGCTTGTCCAGCGACCCGTCCACCACCATGCCGCCCGACTCCACCTGGCAGTCGCCAGGCTCCACGGCGGTGTCGGCCAGCCACTGGATGCGGCCGGCGGGAAACTCCTCCCGCAGCGGCTGCTCCAGCGCGGCCCAGTCGCCCGGGTTCAGGCGCACGGTGGCGGGCCGCGCCTCGCTGACCAGCATGCCCAGCGCCTCGCGCACCACGGGCAGCACCGCCTGGGAATTGCCCGCGACCTCCTGGCGCACCACCTGGCGCGCGATGTCGCAGGCCAGTTGCAATACCTCCTGCGCCATGCCCTGCTGCATGCCGGTGAAGCTTTCTTCCAGCGCCTGGGCGAGCCGGGCCAGCCGCTCGGCGCCTTCGCGCCCCTGGCCGGCCACGTAGTCGTCCATGCGCTGCTGCCACTGCAGCCGCGTCTGCTCCTGGCCTTCGGCCAGGCCCTGGGCATAGCCCTCCTCGCGCGCCTGCTGCACCAGGGCCTGGTGCTGCGCCTCGTCGATGCCAGGCTCCACGGGCGCCGCCTCGGGCTCCAGCACCGGCGGCTCGGGCGCCAGCGGCTGGCTGCCCGGGGGAAACTCCACGTCACCGAACTCCCAACGGGTGACGTCGCCCACCTCTTCGCGCGGGATGAAGCGGGTGTAATAACGCAGGGACCGGGTCATTGATCAGTCCTACACAAAGGCGTCGTCGCCGCCGCTGGCCAGCGCGATCTGGCCCTCGTCGGCCAGGCGCCGCACCGTCTTGAGGATTTCCTTTTGCTGCGCCTCCACCTCGGACAGGCGCATCGGGCCGCGCGACTCCAGGTCTTCGCGCAGCGCCTCTGCGGCGCGCGAGGACATGTTGGACAGAATCTTGTCGCGCACCTCGGGCTGCGCCCCCTTGAGCGCAACCACCAGGGTCTCGGAAGCCACTTCGCGCAGCACGGTCTGGATGGCGCGGTTGTCGAGCTTGACGATGTCGTCGAACACGAACATCTTGTCCATGATCTTCTGGGCCAGGTCCATGTCATAGCCGCGAATGGACTCCAGCACCGCCGCATCCATGCCCGAGCCCAGCAGGTTGATGATCTCGGCTGCCGCCTTGATGCCGCCCAGCGAGCTCTTGCGCACCTTGTCGCCGCCGGCCAGCACCTTGAACAGGACCTCGTTCAGGTCCTTCAAGGCCGTGGGCTGTATGCCCTCCAGCGTGGCGATGCGCAGCATCACTTCGCTGCGCTGGCGCTCGGTCAGGTGCATCAGGATGGCCGAGGACTGCTCCGCGTCCAGGTGCACCAGGATGGCCGCGACGATCTGCGGATGCTCGTTGCGCAGCAGCTCGGCCACCGACAGCGGATCCATCCACTTCAGGCTTTCGATGCCCGACACGTCGCCGCCCTGCAGGATGCGGTCGATCAGCAACGCGGCCTTGTCGTCGCCCAGGGCGCGCTTGAGCACGGCACGCACGTAGTTGCTGGTGTCGGACACCAGCAGGCTTTGCGCGGCCGCGTCGCTGGTGAAACGGTTGAGCACCTCGTCCACCTTCTCGCGGGAGACGGTGCGCATGCGCGCGATGGTCTCGCCCAGCTTCTGCACTTCCTTGGGCGACAGGTGCTTGAAGACCTCGGCGGCCTCTTCCTCGCCCAGGGACATCAGCATGATGGCGGCGTCGTTCAGGCCTTGCTCGTCCATGACAGTCTCGTGATTCGGTGCGGGCCGGCGGCGTCAGTCGCCATTGACCCAGGTTTTGAGGATGCTGGCCACCGCGACGGGGTTGTCGCGGGCCAGTTGGCGCGCCTCTTCCAGGCGCAGTTGCTCCGCCGTGGGCTGCAGCTCTTCGGGTTGCGTAGGCGCCGGCAGGCCGGGGCGCTGCAATTCTTCGGAGGCGATGGCACTCAGCTGCGCCCCCGCCGGCTGCTGCGCCGCCATCTGCACGGCGCGGGCGCGGGCCTTGAGCGCCGGGCGCAGCAGCCCCAGCAGCAGGATGGCCGCGGCCAGCGAGATGCCCAGCGGCCAGCCCAGCGTCTTGGCCAACTCGATCGTTTCGGGCTGCTTCCACAGCGGCAGTTCGCCCGGGGGGACCTCATCCACCAGGAAGGGGGCATTCATGAGGTTGACGGAATCGCCGCGCTCCTTGTTGAAGCCGATCGTCTCGCGCACCAGCGCCGTCATCTGCTCCAGCTGTTCAGGCGTCAGCGCCTTGTTCACCGCGGGCTTGCCCGGTCCTTCGCTCACGGGCTGGTAATTCACCACCACGGCCGCGTTCACACGCTTGATGGCGCCGGCGCCGCCGCGCGTCACCTGGGTGGTCTTGTCCACCTCATAGTTGGTGATGGACTCGCGCTTGGCCTGGCCCGCAGCGCCGCTGCCCGGCGCGCCACCGGCCGCCGTGGGCGCGGGGTTGGCGCCGTTGATGGGAGCCGCAGAGGCCTGCGGCGGCTGGTTGGTCACCGCACCAGGCACGCCCGTGGGTGGCTGCGCGCCGGGCGTGCCGCCGCTTTCCACCACCTGCTGGCTGCGCACGGCGCTGGCATCGGGCGCCAGGTTGGGCTTGTGCTGCTCGACGGTGGACTCGGTCTGGTTGAAGTCCACTTCGGCGGTCACCTGGGCCTTCACGTTGTTCTTGCCCACGACGGGCTCCAGCAGGTCCAGGATGCGGCGTGCGTACTGCTGCTCGATCTGCTGCACATAGGCCAATTGCTGCGCGTCCACGCCGGCGCCGGCCATGTCGGGCGTCTGCGACAGCAGCTTGCCGGTATCGTCCAGCACGCTCACGGCTGAGGGAGCGAGTTCCGGCACGCTGGAGGCCACCAGGTGCACGATGCCTGCGAGCTGTGCGCGGTCCAGGAAGCGCCCGGGGTACAGGCTGAGCAGCACCGAGGCCGAGGGCTTTTGCTGCTCGCGGAAGAAACCGTTTTGCTGTGGCAGCGCCAGGTGCACGCGTGCGCTTTGCACCGAGGCCAGCGCCTGGATCGAGCGCGTGAGCTCCCCCTCCAGCCCGCGCTGGAAGTTCAGGCGCTCCTGGAACTGGGTGACACCGAAGCGGTTGGTCTCCATCAGCTCGAACCCGGTCACCGACCCCTTGGGCAGGCCCTGCGTGGCCAGGCGCAGGCGCACGTCGTGCACGCGCTCGGCCGGCACGAGGATGGCACCGCCCCCTTCGGTGTACTTGTAAGGCACATTCATCTGCGACAGCTGCGCCACGATGGCGCCGCCGTCCTTGTCGTTCAGGCCGGAGAACAGCACCCGGTAGTCGGGCTGGCGGCTGTAGAAGAACGCGGCCAGCAGCGCCGCGACCAGCAGCGCTGCCACCACCCCCAGGCGCAGGCGTGCGGGACGGTCGAGCGAGGCCAGCCGCTGCGGCCAGCCAGGGCTGGCGACGGGAGGCGGAGCGACGGGTACTTCGGCAACTGCAGACATCGGGTTTTCCACAAAAAGACGGGCGCCAGGCGAGGCTCTGGCGTGCGGCGATTATGGAATCCGCCCCGTCCGCCGTTCAGCCGATAAAGCGCGGCTTTGGCCATCATTTCCCGCCTCTGCGCGCCCCACAGCGCCCTACGATTGCGCCATTCCTGACATTTCCCGATCCCACCATGGACCTGCGCATCAACAGCACCCAGTTTCCCCTCACCGGCACCCAGGTGGCGCGCCGCGTCACCGCGCCGCAGGAAGGCGTGCAGGAGGCCGGCTTTTCCTCGGCGTTCAAGAACGCGCTGCAGTCCGTGAGCGCCGCGCAGGACCAGGCCAGCGGCCTGCAGCGCGAAGTGCAACTGGAAAACCCCAACGTCAGCATCGAGGAAACCATGGTCGCCATGCAGAAAGCACAGATCGGCTTCCAGGCCACTCTGCATGTGCGCAACCGCATGGTGCAGGCCTACACCGACATCATGAACATGCAGGTGTAAGGCGCGCATCGACGCGGCTTTGACTCATGATTTGATAGCTGCTAGCGCTTACTGGATAAGCGCTAGAGGCATATTTCGCATATAAGAAAGCCGGCCACCTTGCGGTGCCGGCTTTTTGCATTGCCCCTGCAGCCCCCGCGCGGCGCCACCACGCCGCAGCCAGGGAAGGAAAGCACAACGTCAGTGCATCATCTGCGGCTGCCCGTCGAACAGGTGCTCGAACTGCGCCAGCCAGGGCTCGGCCAGGCAGCGGATCTGGGCATCGTTGCGCAGGATGCGCTGCATGATGCGGGCCTTTTCCTTGCGGTGCTCAGGCGCCAGTTCCTGCTGCTGCGACTGGTAGCGCAACTGCTCGATGAGCACCGCGCAGGTGCCCTCGTAGCGCACCACGCCGTCCCAGTCCTTGAGCTTGGCCGCCTCCAGCATCTTGGCGCTGCTGTCCTCGATGGCCTTGTAGTAGTCAATCAGCATGTCGGGCATTCTTCAGGCCTCCGCCAGCGCGGGCTGCGCCACGTCGTTGGCCGCCTCGGTACTCTTCTTCATCTCTTTCCAGGCCAGCGCGATCGGCTCGATCAGGCGGGCCACCTCCTGCAGCTTGGCGTCGTCATTGCCGGCGTTCGCCTCAATGAGCCGGCGCAGCGCGTAGTCGTACACCGCCTCCAGGTTCGCCGCCACCTCGCCGCCGGACTCGCGGTCCAGCGCGGTCATCAGGCCCTCTTCCAGGATGCGCACGGCCTTGGAGATGCTGTTGCACTTGGTCAGCACGTCGCTGCGCGCCAGCGCGCCACGGGCGGTGGCCACGGCGCTCAGCACGCCATCCAGCAGCAGGCTGACCAACTGGTGCTGGTCGATCGTGTGCATGCTGGTTTCGACATTGATCCGCTGGTAGGCGGACGCTGCGCGGGGGTTGAGGGCACTGAACATGGCGGTAATCCTTGAGCTGGCTGCTATTCAATTTATCGGCATCGCGCCGTCAAACTGAAGCGCTTTCAGCCCGAGGACTTGTTCCAGGTGGTGACCTGCTGGGCGATGTAGGCGTTCAGCGCATTGAGCGACGCCATCTTCGTGTCCAGCGCCGTGTAGCGTTGCGTCAGGCTCTTTTCCAGGCGGTCGGCGCGGTCGGTGATGCGCTCGATCTCCTTGGCATTGAGCTTGAGTGCGCTCTCGTACAGCTTGGTCTTGGAAGCAAAGAACCCGTCCGTGTCGAGCAGCTGGGACGTCATGGCCTTGAACTTGCCGGCAAAGCCGTCTTCCACGCGCCCGCCCTCGGGCCCGCGGAAGAATTCCTTCACGGCATCGGGATCTTCCATCGCCTTGTTGAATTTCGTGGCGTTGAGCTCCAGAGAGCCGTCCGGCGAAACGTTGCCCAGCCCCAGCCCGCCCGCGGACACCACGCCGACGGCCGACAGGTTGCGCAACGCACCCGCGCTGTTGACGGACTGCAACGCCATGCGCAGCGTGTTCTGCAGGGCCAGCACGGTGGAGTCCCCCTGCAGCAGGCCGGCGGTCTGCGTCTCCTTGTCGTACTTGGTGCTTTCGTTGAGCGCGCTGTTGACAGCGTTGTACGCGGCAACGAAGGCCTCGATGTTCTTCTTGACCGCCGAAGTGTCCTTCTCCACGGTCAACGTCACGGCCTCCGTGGTGACCTTGTTGGCCGTGAAGGTCACGCCCGCCACGGTATCGGCGAACGCATTGGTCGCGGAACTGACGGCGATGCCGTTCACCGTGGCGTTGGCATTGCGTGCGTATTCCGTGGTCATTCCGGTGGACAGGCGCGACAGGCCGGCGCCGTCGGCCAGGTTGCCGTCCCCGTCGGACACGCTCAGTTGGAACCCGGCCGCCTCGCCGGTGGTCTTGCTGCGCAGCAGCAGCCGTTCGCCCGACGCGTCGTTCAACACCGTGGCGGTCACCCCGGCCTTGGACCCGTTGATCTTGCTGGCCACGTCGGCCAGCGTGTCGGTGGCGCTGATCTCGAGGTTGACCGCCTCGCCGCTACCCGCGGTGAATGCCTTGGGATCGCCCGCCCAGGTTCCCGTGGCCAGCGTCAGCGTGCCCGCACCCACCGGCTGCTTGGTGGGCTGCAACGCGGCCGACATGGACGACTGGGCCATCGCCAGGTTCTGCACCTGCACGCTGAAGGACGTGACCGCTGCGCCGCCCACCGCGCTGACGGATACCGCGTCGGCATTGGAGGAAGTGGCCTTGACGCCATTCCACCCGGTGACGCTGGTGAGTTTGCTGGCCGCGTCCGCCAGCGTGGACACCAGCGACTTGAATTGGCCGAAGGTAGACACCTTGGCACTGGTGAGCGCCGCCTGCTGTTGCAGGCCGTTGGTCTTCGTGATGGGCAGCTTGACGGCATCTACCGACGCCTTGATCAGCCCATTGACGTCCACATTGCCGCCCAGGCCGATACCGATCGAGGAAAAACTTGCCATGACCATCTCCGTATGCATGCAAACCGGCATGCGTGCCGGTAACGCCAGAAATTATCAAGCCGAAGGGCCCTGTGCGTCTCGTTGAATAGGACGGAAGAATCCCGCCAATCCCGCACGTCACGCTCGCCATGCCACCCCACAAGCGGGAAAGCGCGGCCGTGAGAATCTCACTGCCGCGCTCGGGGAGAGATGCGGGAACGAATCCCGCGTCTCACCTGAAGGCTGCCGTATCAGCGCAGCAGGGCCAGCACGCCCTGGGGCAGCTGGTTGGCCTGGGCCACCATGGCGGTGCCGGCCTGCTGCAGGATCTGCGTGCGCGACAGGTTGGCCGTTTCAGCCGCGAAGTCAGCGTCCTGGATGCGGCCGCGCGAGGCGGACATATTTTCGGAAGAAGTCTGCAGGTTGTTCACGGCGGTCTCGAAGCGGGACTGCAGGGCACCGAAGCTAGCGCGCTGGCCGTTCACGGCCGCCAGGGCGGAATCGATGATCTTCAGGGCCTTGGTGGACCCATCGACCGTGGAAACGTCGATCTGGTTGACCGAGTTCAGCGTGGAGGCGCCTGCGGCTACATAGGCAGAAGTTCCCCCCAGCGAGAAGCCCTTGTCGGAGCTGAATTCCACGGTGCCCCGCGATACCGCGGTAGCGCCGGCTGCAGTGGCCTGTGCGCCGCTGAAAGTCAACGTACTGGCCGTTGCGTTCTGAGCAGCCAAGGAAACAGCGGCGGCTGTCGAGTTGTTGGTGATCTCGATATCCGCGCCTGCATCGTTCGTAAGGATGATGCCATCTCCAGCGCTATTGAGCTTGGCGGTGATACCCGTTTGGGACGACACATCATTGAATGCCTTCACACCCTCAGCCAAGTCTGTCGTCGTAGTGGCCGAGAAGGTGATGTTGGCAGCCGTAGTGGTGTTATCGCCTTTGATCGCCAGAGACACGGCGCCAGCAGTCGTCACCTTGAATTCCGACACATTGCGCGCCGATGCTGTAACACCAGTGGTTTCCGCCGCGCCATTGACTGCAGCAGCGATCTTGGCAGCCGTATCAGATGCGTCCACATTCAAGGTCTTGCTCTGCAGACCATTCACAATCACTGTTGCCGCAGCGCTGGCAGGCACAGCGGTACCGGCTGCCACACTCGCAGAAGCCTTGAGTTGCGCGCCATAGGTCGTCGTGCGGAAGTTGCCCGTCGTGGCGGTGATGGTCTGGTTGGCATTCGCGCCCACCTGGAAGGTGGCGGAGCCGAACGAGCCGTCCAGCAGCTTCTGGCCGTTGAACTCGGTGGTCACGGAGATGCGGTCCAGTTCGGACAGCAGCTGGCCCACTTCAGCCTGGATGGCCTTGCGGTCGGAGGCGCTGTTGGTGGCGTTGGCAGACTGCACGGACAGTTCGCGCACACGCTGCAGGATGTCGCCGGACGCCTTCAGTGCGCCTTCAGCCGTCTGGGCCAGCGAGATGCCGTCGTTGGCGTTGCGCACGGCCTGGTTCAGGCCGCGGATCTGGCTGGTGAAGCGCTCGGAGATGGCCAGGCCGGCGGCGTCATCCTTGGCGCTGTTGATGCGCAGGCCCGACGACAGGCGCTGGATGGAGGTGTTGAGGGAGGCCTGGCTCATGCCCAGGTTGCGCTGGGCGGTCAACGAGGCGACGTTGGTATTGATGGTCGATGCCATTGCAAATCTCCTGAAAGAACTGACTGAATAAGGCGTTACCGCCATCTGGGCCCAGAACCGTCTGGCCTCAGGGTTCACAGGGCCCCCATGGGCGCCTTGTTGAACGGCGGGTCGTCACTTCTTGTTTCAAACGGCCCGTTGAATGTGTTTTCGGGCTGTGGCTGGAAAACTTTAGGGACAAACGCACGGACTGGACGGTTTTTGCGCCGCTTATCGCGGCAACGCCCCCACGCCGGCTCTCCACAATCTGCCCATCGTTCCCGCACAGTCCGCCGGAGGGGCCACGCTTAAGCCGGCAGAAATCATCGTTTCCAGCCACGCAGGAGTTCCGCCATGGCAGCTACCATCAATACCAACGTCGCCTCGTTGACCGCCCAGCGCAATCTGGGGGTCAGCCAGGGTTCGCTCAATACCTCCATCCAGCGCCTGTCGTCGGGCCTGCGCATCAACAGCGCCAAGGACGACGCCGCCGGCCTGGCCATCTCCGAACGCTTCACCAGCCAGATCCGCGGCCTGAACCAGGCGGCACGCAATGCCAACGACGGTATCTCGCTGGCGCAGGTGGCCGAAAGCGCCCTGGCGGGAGCGGGCAACATCCTGCAGCGCGTGCGTGAACTGTCCGTGCAGTCGGCCAACGCCACCAACAGCGCCTCCGACCGCAAGGCCCTGCAGGCCGAAGTGGGCCAGCTGCTGTCCGAGCTGGACCGCCTGGCCGTGACCACGGAGTTCAACGGCCAGAAGCTGCTGGACGGCTCGTTCGGCTCCGCCACCTTCCAGGTGGGCGCGAATGCCAACCAGACCATCACCGCCACCACGGGCAACTTCCGTACTGCCACCTACGGAGCGCAGTTGAAGCAGTCCGCGCCAGTGGTGGTCACCGCCACCAACACCCCCACGCCGCTGACCGGCACGTTCGACGTGGCGGGGCTTCAGACCAAGACGATCAACCTCACCGCTACGGACACCCTGGCGACGGCTGCAGCCAAGATCAATGCTGCGTCGGAAGCGACCGGGGTGACGGCCTCCGCACGCAACCAGGTCGAGCTGACGACCTTTGTGGCCGGTGGTTCCTATTCCCTCGCGGTGGTGGGCGACAACGCCACCGCGGCAAACGTCACCTTCAGCGTCAGCACCGCAGGCGCCACCGCGGCAGGCCTGGCCGAGGGCATCAAGGCCTTCAATGACGTGTCGTCCCAGACGGGCATCACCGCCAAGCTGAATGCGGACGGGGACGGCATCATCCTGATCAACGAGTCGGGGGCCGACATCCAGATCCAGAACAATTCCGCGGCCGGCAACACGCTCGCCGTCGGCGCCTACGATGCCGTGACGTCTGCCAGCTCGGGAACCCCGACTTTCGTGGCCGGCGTGGCCGCCGCGCCGGCAGGAGGGTACGCGACGGCCCGCGGTTACCTGGAAATGAACTCCGACAAGGGCTTTTCCATCGGAAATCTCACCGGCACGCCTCCCGTCACGGCAACGCCTTCCACGCTGAACTCCGTCAATACCATTGACGTGTCCACCGTGGACGGCTCCACCAAAGCGCTGAAGATCATCGATTCCGCCCTGGCGGCAGTGAACGGCCAGCGGGCCAGCTTCGGCGCCTTGCAGGCCCGCTTCGAGACGACGATCGCGAACCTGAACACCTCTTCCGAGAACATGTCCGCCTCGCGTGGCCGCATCCAGGACGCCGACTTCGCGGCCGAAACGGCCAACCTGTCGCGCACCCAGATCCTGCAGCAGGCCGGCACCGCCATGGTGGCCCAGGCCAACCAGATCCCGCAGGGCGTGCTGGCCTTGCTGAAATAAGGCGGTCCGTTACTGCTTCCAAAATAAGAGCTGCCAGCGCCCTGACCGTGGGCACTACAGCTCTTTTTCATGGGAATCACCGACCCTTGACAAGGGAACCCGGTCAAGCCGGCTTCATTTTTCTCGCGACAATCCGATACAAAAGTCATTCCCTTATGCAAGGCTGCGGGGCTCCCATGCCCGCTTTGCCCGTTTAGAACCCCAGCATGCTCGTCATCCTCGGCTACATCATCACCTTCGGCTGCGTCTTCGGCGTGTTCGTCGCCCATGGCGGCAACGTTCAGGTGCTGCTGACGGCCCTGCCCTTTGAAATGATCACCATCGGCGGGGCCGCGCTGGGCTCATTCATCGTGACCAACCAGCCCAAGGTGCTCAAAGCCACCATGGCCACGCTGCCCCAGGTGTTCAAAGGCAACAAATACACCAAGGCGCGCTACATGGAGCTGATGGCCATGCTCTACGAGATCCTGCAGAAGGCCCGCAAGGAAGGGCTGATGTCGATCGAGCAGGACGTGGAGTCGCCCAAGGAATCAGAGCTGTTCAAGAAATTCCCTACCGTGGGCAGCGACCCGCACGTGATCGAATTCACCACCGACTACCTGCGCATGATGGTTTCGGGCAACCTGAACGCCCACGAGATCGAGGCGCTGATGGATAGCGAGATCGAAACCCACCACGCCGAGGCGCACGCCCCCGTGGCGGCGCTCACGCGGCTGGCCGGCGCCCTGCCGGCCTTCGGTATCGTGGCCGCGGTGCTCGGGGTGGTGAACACCATGGGCTCGGTGGGCCAGCCGCCCGCCGTGCTGGGGGGCATGATTGCGTCGGCGCTGGTGGGCACCTTCCTGGGCATTCTGCTGGCCTACGGCGCGGTGGAGCCGCTGGCCGGGCTGCTGGAGCAAAAGGCCGCTGACGCCGCCAAGGAATACGAGTGCATCAAGTCCACCCTGCTGGCCAGCATGCAGGGCTACAACCCCGCCACCTCCATCGAGTTCGGCCGCAAGGTGCTGTTCTCCGGGGACCGCCCGGGCTTCGTCGAGCTGGAAGCCCACGTCAAGGGCAAGAAGTGACGCGCCACGCCTGAACCGCCTTTGCCATGGCCGAAAAGAAGCTCCAGCCCATCATCATCAAGCGCGCCAAGAAGCGCCCCCATGCGCCGCACGGCGGCGCATGGAAGATCGCCTACGCCGACTTCGTGACGGCCATGATGGCCTTCTTCCTGCTGATGTGGCTGCTGGGCTCCACCGCCAAGGGCGAGCTGCAGGGCATTGCGGCCTACTTCTCGTCGCCGCTCAAGGTGGCGATGCAGGGCGGCGACGGGGCGGGCAACAGCTCCAGCGTGATCCCGGGCGGCGGCAACGACCTGTCCAAGGTGCACGGGCAGGTGCGCCGCTCCAATTCCGACAGCTCCACCAACATGCGCTCCAGTGTGGAGGCCTCGCGCGCCGAGCGTGCCCGGCAGGACGCCCAGCGCATCAAGGCGCTGCAGACCAAGATCGAGGCAATGATTACCGAGAGCCCTCGCCTGAACGAATACCGCTCGCAGATCCGGCTGGACCTGACGCCCGACGGCCTGCAGATCCAGATCGTGGACGATCAGAACCGCCCCATGTTCGACAGTGGCAGCGCGCTGGTCAAACCCTACATGCGCGACATCCTGCACCAGATTGGTGCAGCTTTGGGCGGGGTAGAAAACCGCATCAGCCTTTCCGGCCACACGGATGCCGTGCCTTATGGCAACGGCGACCGCGGCTACAGCAACTGGGAGCTGTCGGCCGACCGCGCCAACGCCTCGCGTCGCGAACTGGTGGCCGCGGGCATGCCCGACGCCAAGCTGGGCCGCGTGGTGGGCATGGCCGCCAGCGATCTACTGGAGCCCGAGAACCCCCGCGCCGCCGTGAACCGGCGTATCACCATCACCGTACTCACCCATGAAGCCGAAGAGCGGCTCATGGGTAAAAAGAACATGGTATTTCCGTTACCGTCGCCCGTGGCAGAAAAGCAGGACAATCCAGCTTCCTCATCGCCGAATCAGTAACAACTTGTCACGTTGCTGATGACTTACGACAATAGCCCCATATTCACCGAAAGGGTCCTTTGTGTCCTCCGCCCTTCGCTTTCTGATCGTTGACGACTTTTCCACCATGCGGCGCATCGTCCGCAACTTGCTCAAGGAAAGCGGTTTCGCTGATGCCGACGAGGCCGAAGACGGCGTGGCGGCACTGAACAAGCTGCGCAACGGCAAGTTCGACTTCGTGGTCACCGACATCAACATGCCGAACATGAACGGCTTCCAGTTGCTGGGCGAGATCAAGAAGGACGACAAGCTCAAGCACCTGCCCGTGCTGATGGTGACGGCCGAGGCGCGCAAGGAAGACATCGTCGCCGCCGCCCAGGGCGGCGCCGCCGGCTACATCGTCAAGCCCTTCACCAAGGCCACGCTGGAAGAGAAGGTCAACCTGATCCTCAAGAAAATGGGGCTGTGAGCATGACGGCGGCAGAAAACGGCGCGCCAGCCGACGGGACAGACGACGTCCACCACAAGATAGGCCTGCTCACGCGGCAGCTGCATTCCGCCCTGAACGAGCTCGGCTACGCGGACCAGTTGCGCGGCACCATGGGTGAGCTGCCCGATGCGCAAAGCCGCCTGTCCTACATCGCCCGCTTGACGGGCGAGGCGGCCGAGAAGGTGCTGGGCCGGGTGGAGCAGGCCAAGTCGCTGCACGACCACGTGGCCTCGGAAACGCGCCGCGTGGTCACCTCGCTGGTGGCCGACCCCGTGGCCGCGGTGGCCAAGGGCGAGATCTACAACTTCCTGACCGATGTGGAGCGCGCCACGCAGGAGGCTGACAGCCACCTGACCGAGATCATGATGGCGCAGGACTTCCACGATCTCACCGGCCAGGTGATAGCGCGCGTGGTGAACCTGGCGGCGACGATCGAGCAGCAGCTGGTGCAGTTGCTGATCCAGACCGCGCCGCCGCAGGCGCAAACACCCATCGCGCCCGAGCCGCGGCGCGACCAACTGCAGGGGCCCGTGGTCAATCCCGAGTCCGCACCCGACGTGGTGACCAGCCAGTCGCAGGTGGACGACCTGCTGGCCAGTCTGGGGTTCTGACGCGGCCGGGCCCAGGCAGGAGCCCGGCGCATGACATAAACCTCAGCCAAATCAGGCTCTAACGCCCACTGTACAAGCGCAAACAGCTATTATTTTAATAGCAATCTAATCGTCGGCGCACCCGCCGCCACCGCCGCGAATAACGCCGGCGCAACCCCTTTATTCGGGCTTTAGCTTTCGCCCCCGCTCCCGACAATGGCGTGACCCAGCAGTCACGCCGCCATGAGCTCGAGCCAAGACAAAAACCTTCCAGCAACCGAGCGCAAGCTCCAGAAAGCGCGCAGCGACGGCCAGGCCGCGCGCTCGCGGGACCTGTCGCACCTGGCCATCCTGGGCATGGGCGCGCTGGCGCTGCTGGTGCTCGCGCCCTGGTTCGTGGAATACCTGCAGCGCGCGATGCGCCAGCAGCTCGCATTCAACGCGGCCACCGTGCAGGCGCCCGGCCACATGCTGGAGCGCCTGCAGACCATGGCGGGCGTGGGCCTGCTGGCCAGCGCCAGCTTCGCAGCGCTCACCGGTGGCGCGGCGCTGCTGAGCGCCGTGGGCGCGGGCGGCTGGGTGTTCAGCTTCAAGCCCATCACGCCGCAGTTCAACCGGCTCAACCCACTGACCGGCTTCACCAACCTGTTTTCCAAGCAGCAGCTCGCCAACGTGAGCAAGATGGTGCTCATGACCGGCATCCTGTCGTTCGTGGCCTGGAACTTCATGGGCCAGAGCATCGAGAAGATGGCCGCGCTGGTGCTGCAGCCTTCGCCCATGTCGCTGCGCCACGTGGGCGACTGGATCGTCTCGGGCACCAGCCTGCTGCTGCTGGTGGTGTTCCTGTTCGCCGTGGTGGACGTGCCGCTACAGGCGTTCTTCTTCAAGTCGCGCCTGAAGATGTCGCACGAGGAAGTCAAGCAGGAGCACAAGGAATCCGACGGCAACCCGCAGCTCAAGGGCCGCCAGCGCCAGCGCGCGCGCGAGATCGCCGACGGCGCCAGCATCACCGCCGTGCCCAAGGCCGACTTCGTGGTCATGAACCCCACGCACTACGCCGTGGCCCTGAAGTACGACGACGCCACCATGGGCGCACCCCAGGTCGTCTCCAAGGGCACCGACCTGCTGGCCTTCAAGATCCGCGAAGTGGCCCAGGCGCATGGCGTGCCCGTGCTGCAGTCCCCCATGCTGGCGCGCGCGCTGTATGCGCACGCCGAGCTGGAGCAACCGATTCCCGCACAGCTGTACACCGCCGTGGCCCAGGTGCTGGCCTACGTGTACCGCCTGAAGGCCGCGCTGCGCGGCGATGGCCGCATGCCCGAGGCCCAGCCCGATCCCTACGTGCCGCCCGAGCTCGACCCCCACAGCGCCCACCACACCCGGCGCCCCGCACCCGCCACAGGTAACGCAAGATGACGTCCCCCTCGATCCATTCCGTCCGGCAATGGGCCGGCAACCACGGCCCGGCACTGCAGGGGCTGTCGGCTCCGCTGCTGGTAGTGGCCATCCTGGCGCTGATGGTGCTGCCCGTGCCGCCCTGGATGCTGGACACCTTCTTCACCCTCAACATCGCCGTGGCGCTGATGGTGATGATGGTGGCCGCGTACATGATCAAGCCGCTGGACTTCGCGGCCTTCCCTTCGGTGCTGCTGCTCACCACGCTGATGCGCCTGTCGCTGAACGTGGCGTCCACCCGCGTGGTGCTGCTGGAAGGCCACACCGGCCCGGGCGCGGCCGGCGCGGTGATCGAGGCCTTCGGCCACTTCCTGATCGGGGGCAACTTCGCCGTGGGCCTGATCGTGTTTGCGATCCTGGTGGTGATCAACTTCGTGGTGGTGACCAAGGGCGCGGAGCGCATCGCCGAGGTGTCGGCCCGCTTCACGCTGGACGCCATGCCCGGCAAGCAGATGGCCGTGGATGCCGACCTGAACGCCGGCCTGATCGACGAGAAGGAAGCCAAGCGCCGCCGCGCCGAGGTGCAGGAAGAGGCCAACTTCTTCGGCTCCATGGACGGCGCGAGCAAGTTCGTGCGCGGCGATGCCGTCGCCGGCATCCTGATCCTGATCATCAACATCGTGGGCGGCTTCGCCATCGGCATGCTGCAGCATGGCCTGTCGGCCAACGATGCCGCCAACAGCTACATCCTGCTGGCCGTGGGCGATGCGCTGGTGGCCCAGATCCCCGGCCTGCTGATTTCCGTCGCGGCCGCGATGGTGATCTCGCGCGTGGGCAAGGACTCCGACATGGGTCAGCAGATCGTGCAGCAGTTGCTCATGTCGCCGCGCGTGCTGGGCGTGACCGCGGGCGTGCTGATCCTGCTGGGCCTCATCCCCGGCATGCCGCACACCGTGTTCCTGGTCATGGGCAGCCTCCTCGGCTACGGCGCCTGGATGCTGCTGCAGCGCCAGCGCCGCCCCGCCCCGGTGGAAGAAGCCCCCGCGCCCGTGAGCGACGGCGAGGCCAGCTGGGACGACCTGCAACCCGTGGACCTGCTGGGCCTGGAGCTGGGCTACCGCCTGATCGCCTTGGTGGACAAGAGCCGCCAGGGCGACCTGCTCACGCGCATCAAGGGCGTGCGCCGCAAGTTTGCGCAGGAGGTGGGCTTCCTGCCGCCGGCCGTGCATGTGCGCGACAACCTGGAGCTCAAGCCCAGCGCCTACCGCATCACGCTGCGCGGTGTGGTGGTGGGCGAAGGCGAGGCCTTCCCCGGCATGTACCTGGCCATCAACCCCGGCGGCATCTCCACGCCGCTGATCGGCACTCCCACCACCGACCCCGCCTTCGGCCTGCCCGCGCACTGGATCGACGCCGCGCAGAAGGAAGCGGCACAAATGGCAGGCTTTACCGTGGTTGATTCGGAAACCGTGATGGCGACCCATTTGTCACACTTGATGCAAGTGCACGCCGCCAAGCTCCTGAGCCGCACCGAGACGCAGCAGCTCGTGGAGCATGTGACCCGGCTGGCACCCAAACTCATCGAAGAAGTCGTGCCCAAGATGGTGTCCATCACAACATTCCAGAAAGTGCTGCAGCTGTTGCTGGAGGAGTCCGTGCACATCCGCGACATCCGCACCATCATCGAGACGCTGGCGGAACACGCCGGCAGCACGCAAGACCCCGTGGAACTGGCGCGCCGCGTGCGCATCGCCCTGTCCCCCGCCATCGTGCAGCAGATCTACGGCCCCACGCGCGAGCTCAGCGTCATCGCCATCGAGCCCGGGCTGGAGCGCCTGCTGATGCAGGCCCTGGGCAATGCCAGCGGCCCGGCGCTGGACCCCGGCGTGGCCGACCTGCTCACCCACAAGGCCGCCGAAGTCGCCCTGCAGCAGGAAGAGCTGGGCATGCCCGCCTGTCTGCTGGTGCCTGACCAGATCCGCAACGCCATCGCCCGCCTGGTGCGGCGCGTGGCTCCCCGCTTGCAGGTGCTCGCCCACAGCGAGATTCCTGAGACCCACACCATCCGCATCGGCCCGATCCTCAAAGGTGCATCCGCATGAACATCAAACGCTTTACCGCTCCCACCGCACGGGAGGCCCTGGCCAAGGCGCGCATGGCCTTCGGTGAAGGCACGCTGATCCTGTCCAACCGCCCCACGGCGGGCGGCGTCGAGGTGGTGGCCACGGCCGAGGACGCGCTGTCGTCCCTGCACGGCGGTGCCGAGCCGGCACCCAACCGTCTGCAGGAGCGCGCCGACGACCTGGCCGCGAGCCAGCCGGTGCGCATGTCCCAGACGCAGCCCCATGCAGCCCCTGTCCCGCAGCCCGCACGCCAGCCGGCGCCCGCGGCACGCAGCACCGTGGCGCACGATACCGAGCAACTGGCCATGAGCACGCTGTCGTTCCAGGACTATGTGCGCGAGCGCATGCTGCGCCGCCGCCACGAGGCCCTGAACGGCACGAGCGCCCCCGCGCCCCTGAACGAGCGCGCCGCGCTGGAGCGCGGTCTGCCCGAGCCACGCTTCGAACCCCGCGCTGAGCGCCTGCCCGAGCCACCCGCGCCACAGCCCGTGAATGCCCCGGTGGCACGCCACAACCCATTGCGGCCCATGCATGCCGCCCTGGGCGCCGAGCAGCTCACGCCGCGCCGCGCCGAGGCGCCCGCCACAGCCGCGCCCACGCTGGCGGCCGGCCTGGGACAGCAGAACCTCATGAAGGAACTGCAGTCCATGAAGGAGCTGATCGAGGACCGCTTCAACACCCTGGCCTGGCTGGGCCAGGCCCGCCAGAACCCGATCCAGTCCACGCTGATGCTCAAGCTCATCCGTGCGGGCTATTCGCCCGCCCTCTCGCGCGCGGTGCTGGAACACCTGCCCGAGCATCTGGGCGCCCAGGACGCCGTGCGCTGGCTCATGGAAGTGCTGGAGCGCAACCTGCGCACCGACGCGCAGACGCTGCCGCTGTACGAGGAAGGCGGCATCTTCGCCATGGTGGGCGCCACCGGCGTGGGCAAGACCACCACCACCGCCAAGCTGGCCGCCTTGTGCGCGCGCATCCACGGCCCCGCCAGCGTGGGCCTGATCACGCTGGACACCTACCGCGTGGGCGCGCACGAGCAGTTGCGCTCCTACGGCCGCATGCTGGGCGTGGTGGCGCACCTGGCGCACGACCGCGCGGCGCTGCAGGACCTGCTGGGCCTGCTGTCGTCCAAGAAGATGGTGCTCATCGACACCACGGGCGTGGCCCCGCGCGACCCGCGCAAGCGCGACCTGCTGGACGTGCTGGCGCTGCCCGGTGTCAAGCGCCTGCTGGTGCTCAACGCCAGCAGCCACGGCGATACGCTGGACGACGTGCTCACCGGCTTCAAGACCACCGGCTCGCAGCAGGCCATCCTGTCCAAGGTGGACGAGGCCGTGAAGCTGGGCCCCGCCATTGATGCGCTGATCCGCCACCAGATGGTGCTGCGCGGCGTGACCAACGGCCAGCGCGTGCCCGAGGACTGGGAAGCGGCCGACGCCCGCAAGCTCGTGAGCGCCTCCATGCGCACGAGCGTGAAGTCGGCCTTCGACCCCAAGGCCGCCGAGTTGAACTTCTTCTTCTCGCACGCCACGGAAACGGCCGATGAGCGAGGGATGGCCGATGTTGCTTGATACCGCTTTGCACCAGGCCGCCGGGCTGCACAGCTACACGCCGCAGCAGGACCTGCGCCTGCTGGCCGTGCTGAGCCAGCCGGGCAGCGGCCCGTGGCTGGAGATGCTGTGGCAGCTGTGCTCCAGCCTGCAGCGCCTGGGCTACCCCGTCGTGGTGCTGGACGGCACGGCGCTCGAGAGCCCGCACATGCCCGGCCTGGACCAGCTGCTGCACCCGGCTCCCTGGAACGGCGCGCAGACGCTGGCCTCCGCTACCGGCGCGTCGCTGGCCGTGGTTCCCGCGGCCCGCGGGCTGGCCCGCCTGGCGCAGCAGTCCGAACACCATGGCGCCGCCGTGCTGCAGCGCCTGCAGCCCTTGTTTCGCGCCTACGCGCTGGTGGTGCTGCATGCGCCGCCCGAGCAACTGGCGCCGCTGCTGCGCGGCAGCGCCAGCGTACCGCTGATCATGACCGGCCCCGGCGCGCAAGGCATGGTGCGCAGCTACCGCCAGCTCAAGCACATGGCGCTGCACGCCGGCGTGCGCTGCACGGTGGCGTCCATCCTCGCGCCGCAGGAGCCTGTGCAGCACCGCCAGACCGCCGAGGCGCTGGACACGCTGCAGCGCAGCGCGCGCACCCACCTGGGCCTGCAGGTCCACACCACCACCGTGGCCGCGGCGCGCGCGCAGGACATCCAGCGGCTGGCCTTGCAACTGCTGGAAAACGCATGCACCATTGACGCTGCCATGCCCCTGCTGCCCCCCCACAGCCTGTGCGCCTCCCTCTCGCCCCTGGACCGGAGCCACTGACCCGATGTACACCGCGAAAGGCCAGCTCGACCGGGACGCGCTGTTCCACCAGCACGTGCCCCTGGTGCGGCGCATCGCCCACCACATGATCGCCAAGCTCCCGCCCAACGTGGAGCTGGACGACCTGATCCAGGTCGGCATGATCGGTCTGAACGACGCGCTCTCGCGCTACGAAGTCGCGCAGGGCGTGCAGTTCGAGACCTTTGCCAGCCAGCGCATCCGCGGCGCCATGCTCGACGAGCTGCGCGAGGGCGACTGGATGAGCCGCAGCTCGCGCAAGAGCCAAAAGGACATCGAGCATGCCCTGCACCGCGTGGAGCAGCGCCTGGGCCGCAGCCCCATCGAGTCCGAGATCGCCGCCGAACTGGGCATGAGCCTGGAGGACTACCAAGCCCTGCTGAGCAAGGTGCGCGGCACGCAGCTGGTGTACCTGGAAGACTTTCACCACGATGACGAGGACGAGGGCTTCCTGGACCGCCACGTGGCCGACGAGGGCGCCGATCCCATGGCCGTGCTGCGCGACCAGCGCCTGCGCGCCTCGCTGGTCGAGGCCATCAAGGCCCTGCCCGAGCGCGAGCAGTACATCATGGGCATGTACTACGAGCACGACATGAACCTGAAGGAAATCGCCGCCGTCCTGGGCGTGACCGAATCGCGCGTGTGCCAGCTACACAGCCAGGCGATTGCGCGGTTGCGGACCAAGATGCGGGGGCACTGATTTTTTGGATGAAATAGCTGTTTTGCGCTCGCTGGACAAGCGCGGGCAGCTATTTTTTTTGAGCTTGTGCTGCGGCTTTTCATGGCGCTGGCCGGGATATGCGCCCGGCGGCGCACCTACCTTTCTTTGCTTTGTCAAAGAAAAGTGCCTCGCCCGCCGGGGCGGGTCCCGGTCAACAACATCAAACCCCAGAAACCCATCAAAAAAGATAGCTGCCAGCGCTTATCCCATAAGCCTCAGGCAGCAATTCGGGCTAAAAGTCACCCCGGTGCCCGATAAATCCGTGCCCCCGCGGCGCCGGACGAAGGCCCGTAAGTCACCCCCTCCACGGGCGGCAGCAGCGACGCCGCCTGCCGCTCAGTCAGCGCCATCACCCGCGCCAGTTGGTCGCGCACCAGCGTCAATTGCCGGCCGATGGCCTGCACCCTTTGCGCAGCGGCGGGCTCCAGCGCGCCCGCCACAGGCGCCAGGGCCTGGGCCAGCGCCATGGCAGCGCCGCGCAGCTGCACCGCAGTGTCTTCAAAAGTTTGGGGGTTGGAAGCAAGAAGCGCAGCCTGCATGTCCTGCAGCTGCGCTTCGATGGAGGTGAGGGTGTCGTCGAGTGACATGGGGTGCAAGTCTAGAGCCTGTCACCCCGGCGGGCCAGCCGGCCCAGGAGGGCGGGTCAGCCCCGCGAGTGGGACAGGGTTTCGTAGGCGTTGGCCAGCAGCTTGTCGGCCACGGCTTCGGCGTCCACGCGGAAGGTGCCTTTTTCGATGGCGGCCTTGATCGCCTTGACCTTGGCAGTGTCGAAGTCGGCCGTGGACTTGGTGGCGTCCACCCCGCGGGCGGCGGCCGACAGCGTGACGGGCACGCCTGCGGCGGCGCGCGTCGCGCCCTGGGCCGCTTCTTCAGCGGCCGGCGCAGGTGCGGCGGCCTTGGCCTGCTGCTTGTTGGCAGCGGCCTTTGACAGCGCAGTCGCAGTATCCGGGTTGTGTCCAATCTTCATCGCACTCTCCACCACCCCTGTGAGATGTGGGGCCAGTAGCCATGTTTTCGGCCGGCAGGGAGCAGACTTTAGCGCTTTGTGGTGCCTCGCGGCTCACAAAGTGGCTTCTATTGTCCCATCCTCAAGCACAGTACCCCCAATAATGCGCCCATTGGCCATGCGAACGCGCACACTCTGTCCTTGAGCGCCCGCGCTCATGGCCTGGCCCGAGGAGGTGACCGCATAACCCGGCCCCTGCACCACCACGCGCACCGCAGAGCCGGCCTTGAACAGGTCGGGGGCGCGCACCATGTTCTGGCGCAGCGCCTGGCCGGCGGACAGCGGACGGGTGGCGGTCTGCCCCACCCAGTCCTTGGGGTTGGCCACGATGGCCGCGGGTTCTGCGGCCCAGTCCACCTCGGCCTCGATGGCATCTTGCTCGCTCAGCACTGCGCCGGTGCCCACATTGCCGGCCAGCACCCAAGCGGGGCCGAAGGCCTTGACCGTGATGGGCAGGAACACGTTCCAGCGGGTGGGGCCGTCCACGCAACGCAGGCCCAGGCGGGTGCGCCCCCACAGGCGGGCACCAGCGGGCAGATAGGGTTCCACGCGCGCGCAGGGCGCCAGGCGCAGGCGCGAATCCAGCGTGCCCACACTGACTTCCATGCGCAGCGGCAGCCCCCCAGCCTGCGCCTGGGCCAGCGCATCGTCCAGCCAGTGCTGGGTGATCGAGCCCAGCTCGGCGGTCTGATCGCCTCCCTGCTGGGCATGGGCGGACAGCGCCAGGGCAGAGCCCAGCGCCAGCGCGCCGCCCATCAGGAAGCGAAGGCAGGCAAGGCGGGATGAGCGCAGGATAGGAAGCGGCATGACGGGACTCCAACGGGTCTGACGGCGGTCCGGCACAACGGGCCCCGGACGCCTTTTCACACCTGCCACTGTAGGCTGGCCACCGCATGCGCCAAGCGCGGAACAACGGGCCAATCCCAGCGCTCTTCGCGCTTTAGAAAAACGGGGCGATTTCCATAATCGACGCACGCCACAAGCCCCCTGGGCCATGGCGGCCGAACCCCTTTTTTACACGCCGAGGCCCACATGCTCGACAAGATGACCAACCGCCTGGACTTTCACGGAAGCGCCTTGCTGCTGCGCTCGGAGCGCCAGCGTGCCATCGCGAGCAACATCGCCAACGCGGACACGCCCGGCTACGTGGCGCGCGACTTCAAGTTTGCCGATGCCATGCGTGCCGTGAACGAAGCTCAGAACCCCAGCCCCCTGCGCAGCCAGAGCGTGAGCGACCCGCGCCACATCCCGCTTCCGGCAGCCGCCAGTGGCAGCTCGGACAGCACGCTGGGCTATGCCCTGCAGACCCAGCCGAGCCTGGACAACAACACCGTGGACATGGACCGCGAGCGCGCCGCGTTCGTGGACAACGCCGTGCGCTACGAGGCCACGCTGCGCTTCATCAACGGCCAGTCCAAGACCATGCTCAGCGCCATCCAGGGCCAGTAATCCCGAAAGAGAGCACCCGCCATGTCCATGTTCTCCATCTTCAACGTCTCGGGCAGCGCCATCAGCGCACAGTCGCAGCGGCTGAACGTCGTGGCCAGCAACCTGGCCAACGTGGACGCCGTGGCCGGCCCCGACGGCCAGGCGTACAAGGCGCGCCAGGTGGTCTTCCAGACCGCGCCCATGGGGCCTGAGAGCGCCGCGGGCGTGCGCGTGTCGTCCATCCAGGAGAGCGACCAGCCCGGCCGCCGCGTGCACGACCCGGCCAACCCCATGGCCGACGCCGAGGGCTACGTGACCCACTCCAACGTGAACGCCGTGGAGGAGATGGTCAACATGATCTCGGCCTCGCGCTCGTACCAGAACAACGTGGAGGTCATGAACACGGCCAAGACGCTGCTGCTCAAGACCCTGCAGATGGGCCAGTAAACCGCCCTCCGAAAGCACGCCATGATTCTCAACCCCATCGGCACCACCGCCACGACCAACACCGGCGCTTCGGCCAACGCGACCAACGACCCCGCGGCCATGCAAGACCGCTTCCTCAAGCTGCTGGTCGCGCAGTTGAACAACCAGGACCCGATGAACCCCCTGGACAACGCGCAGATGACCACGCAGATGGCGCAGATCAACACCGTCACCGGCATCCAGACGCTCAACCTCACCATGCAAACCATGGCCGAGGAGTTCTCGACCATGCAGCAGATCCAGGGCATCTCGCTCATCGGCCGCTCGGTGCTGACCGAGGGCGACCGCCTGAGCGTCAGCGACGGCAAGGGCAAGGGCTACTTCAACCTGGACAACACCGCCACCGACGTGCAGGTGGACATCGTCACGCCCGGCGGCGTGGTGGTGGACACCGTGGACCTCGGCGCACAGGACAAGGGCCGCCGCTCTTTCGAGTGGGACGCCGCCGGCTACAGCGGCAACGCCGCCGACCTGCGGTTCCGCGTGCGGGCCACGTCGGGCGAGACCGCGGTCACCGCGACGGGACTGTCCGAGGCGCAGGTGGTCGCCACGGGCTCCAACGCCGGTGCGCTGACGCTCACGCTGGACAACGGCGACATCGTCAACTACTTCCGCATTCACAGCGTGCTCTGAGAGCCGCGCTTTCCTCCAGGAGAACACCATGGGTTTCCAGCAAGGCCTCTCGGGCCTGAACGCGTCGGCCAAGAACCTCGATGTGATCGGCCACAACATCGCCAACGCCAACACCACAGGCTTCAAGGCCTCGCGCACCGAATTCGCGGCCATGATCGCCTCGGCCATCGGCGCGTCCAGCGGCACCAACTCCGGCATCGGCGTGGAGGTGTCGGCCATTGCGCAGCAGTTCAACCAGGGCAACCTCACCGTCACGGGCAACAGCCTGGACGTGGCCATCAACGGCAACGGCTTTTTCACGCTGCAGATGCCGGATGGCTCGCGTGCCTACACGCGCGCCGGCAACTTCAAGCTGGACAACGTGGGCAACGTGGTCACCAATGACGGCGCCCAGGTCATGGGCTACCCCATCGACCCCGTGACCGGCCTGCGCACCTCCAGCACGGCCGTGCCGCTGACCTTCCCCACCACGGCGCCCATCCCGGCCCGGCAGACCACGGCCATCAAGACGGCCTTCAACCTGGATGCCCGCACGCCCAACGCCAAGGGCGACCCGGGCGCCACCCCACCCGTGGCGGCTACGCCGCGCACGACCTACGGCACCTCGCTCAACGTGTACGACAGCCAGGGCGTGGCCACGCCGCTGTCCTTCTACTTCGAGAAGAACGGCGCGAACACCTGGGACATCTACAACCAACTGGACGACCTGACCACCACGCCGCCGACGGTCCCCGCCATCACCGGCCGCCTGATCGCCGACAAGAACGGTGCCGTGGCCGCCACGCTGGAGCCCGTGGCCACCTCGGTCGCCAACGCGGACCCGGCGTTGACGCAAAAGGACGATTTCCCCACGTCCTTCACCTACCGTTTCTACGGCCCGGACGACCAGGGCGTGTATGCCATCCGCGAGACCACGCTGAGCTTCACCAACCCCGAAGACGCCTGGGACTTCACCTATTCGGACGCGCCCACCAACAGCCTCGTGGCCTCCGCCCGCCTGAAGGACAACCTGGTGGACTACGCGGGCGGCACGTCGCCCGCCGGCGGCACCTTCGGGGTGGCCGACCTGACCGATGCGCCCGCGGCCGCCAAGCAGTCGTTCGAGCTGGCGCTCATGGTCAACCCCAGCCCGGCCAACCCCAACAGCCCCACGGCGCCGGGCAGCAACCCCGCGCCAGGCTCCTACCCTGTCACGCTGGACCTGAACAATGTCACCCAGTTCGGCACCAAGTTCGCCGTCTCCGAGCTCTCGCAGGACGGCTACACCTCGGGCGAGCTCACGGGCATCAATGTCGAGAACAACGGCATGATCATGACCCGCTACTCCAACGGCGTGACGCGTGCCGAGGGCCAGATCGCGCTGGCAAGCTTTCGCAACACGCAGGGCCTGGCGGCCGTGGGCGGCAACAACTGGGTGGAGACCTACGAATCGGGCCAGCCCGTGCTGGGTGCGCCCACGGACGGCAACTTCGGCGCGCTGCGCGCCGGCGCCCTGGAAGACTCCAACGTGGACCTGACGGCCGAGCTGGTCAACATGATGACCGCCCAGCGCGCCTACCAGGCCAACGCCCAGACCATCAAGACGCAGGACCAGGTGATGTCCACCCTCGTCAACCTGCGCTGATAACCCACTGACGCCGAGGCCACGCCATGGACCGCATCATCTACACCTCCATGACCGGCGCGAATGCCGCCGCGCACCGGCAGGCGGTGCTGGCCAACAACCTGGCCAACGCCTCCACCACCGGCTTTCGCGCCGAGATGTCCAACTTCCGCTCGGTGCCGCTGCAAGGCGGCGGCTCCACCACGCGCGTGTTCGCGCTGGAGGCCACCTCGGGCCATGTGGACACCCCCGGGCCCGCGCAGACCACGGGCCGTCCGCTGGACGCCATGGCCGTGGGTAATGCCTGGTTCGCCGTGCAGGGTCTGGACGGCGTGGAAACCTACACGCGCGCCGGGTCCTTTCAGGTCACTGCCACCGGACAGCTGGTCACCAGCACCGGCATGGCCGTGCTCTCGGACGGCGGCGCACCCATCGACGTGCCCCCTAATGCCGAAGTGACGCTGGGCGCCGACGGCACCATCACCGCCCGCCTGGCGGGCGAAGTACCCCAGCCCGTGGCCCGCCTGAAACTGGCCACGCCCGCGGCGGACAACCCGCTCAAGCGCGGCGACGACGGGCTGTTCCGCACGGCCGGCGGCGACCCGCTGCCCGCCGACCCCAACGCGCGCCTGCGCTCGGGGGTGCTGGAGGGATCCAACGTGAACCCGGTGGAATGCATGGTCGGCATGATCGCCGCCGCCCGCCAGTTCGAACAACAAATGCGCCTGCTGCAGACCGCCGAGAGCGACGACAAGAGCGCAGGCCAGCTGCTGAGCCTCAACGGCTAACCCTGAAGGACTACCGCCATGATGAATTCGCTGTGGATCGCCAAGACCGGCATGACCGCCCAGCAGACCCAGCTGGACGTGATCTCGCACAACCTCGCCAACGTGTCCACCACGGGCTTCAAGCGCAACAACGCGGTGTTCGAGGACCTGATCTACCAAAACCTGCGCCAGGTCGGCAGCCAGACCACCGAGGAGAACCAGTTGCCCACGGGCCTGCACCTGGGCCTGGGCGTGAACGTGGTCGCCACCAGCCGCAACTTCACGCAGGGCAGCCTGCAGCAGTCGGGCAACAGCCTGGACGTGGCCATCGACGGCAACGGCTTCTTCGAGGTCCAGCTGCCCGACGGCACCACCGGCTACACGCGCGACGGCGCGTTCAAGCTCGACTCGCAGGGCCGCGTGGTCACCTCCAGCGGTCTGCCCGTGGCGCCCGGCATCACCGTGCCGGCGGACGCCAAGAGCATCAGCATCAGCGAGCGCGGCATGGTGAGCGTGACCGTGGCGGGCAACCCCAACCCCCAGCAGATCGGCCAGCTGGGCATGTCCAGCTTCATCAACTCCGCGGGCCTGGAGCCCGTGGGACAGAACCTGTACCGCGAGTCCGCCGCCTCCGGCGCGCCGCAGCAGGCCGAGCCGGGCACCAACGGCCTGGGCATCATCAAGCAGGGCTTCCTGGAGAACTCCAACGTCAACGTGGTGGAGGAACTGGTCACCATGATCCAGACCCAGCGCGCCTACGAGATGAATTCCAAGGCTATCCAGACGTCCGACCAGATGCTGGCCAAGCTGTCGCAGCTGTGAGCCGCATGACAAGGAACCCTGCCATGACCACCTCCCTCCTGCGCCTTCTGGCAGCGGCCACCGCTGCCGCGCTGGCCGCCGGCTGCGCCAGCATCAACCCGCCCCCGCCGGTGGACGTGCTGCCCACCACGCCGCCCCCGATCGCCGCCCTGCCGCGCCCCGCCGGCCCGGCCTCGGGAAGCCTGTTCCATGCCGCCAGCTACCGGCCTGCTTTCGAAGATCAACGCGCGCGCCTGGTGGGCGACATGGTCACCATCGAGATCCTGGAGAGCATCGACGCCAAGCAGGACACCAAGTCCAACGTCAACCGCAACGGCGACACCAAGGGCAGCATCACGGCGCTGCCGCTGCTGGCCCCCTCCACGGTGGGCAAGCTGGCCGCGCGATCGGGCCTGGGCGCGGGCTACGAGAACACCTTCAACGGCAGCGGCAACACCGCCAGCAAGAACGAGTTCAAGAGCAACATCACCACCCTCGTCACCGAAGTGCTGCCCAACGGCCACCTGGTCATCACCGGCGAGAAGCAGGTGGGCGTGAACCGCAGCGTGGATGTGCTGCGCTTCTCGGGCATCGTCGATCCCCGCCACCTGCGCCGCGGCCAGCCCGGCCATCCGGGCAGCGTGATCGACTCGCGCTACGTGGCCAATGTGCGCGTGATCTCGCGCGGCCTGGGCGAGCAGGCCGAGGCCCAGGCCATGGGCTGGCTGGCGCGCGCGTTCAACACCATCAGCCCGTTCTAAATGACGCTGCAACGCTTGTGGGCAGGTGCCCTGCGCGCGGCCGCGCTGGTGGCGGCACTGGCCTGCGCTCCGGCAGGCGCGCAGGACTTCCGCGACCCGGTGGACCAGCCCTTCACCGTGTGGCCCAACATCCCGGTGATCCGCGCCTCCGACCTGGGCGACTACGGCCAGGATCGCCAGATCATTGCCGACCTGCATGCCGACAAGGCCGACCCCGCCAAGGTGGCCGCCGCGCTGCAAGCGGTGGACGGCCTGCAGGCCCACCACGAGCGCGCGGCCCTGGCCGAGCTGGGGCGCAGCCTCAACGTACAGCTGATCGCCGAGCTGGACCGGCAGGCGCGGCGCATCAACACGCGCAACCCCAAACTGCGCTTCGACTTCGCCGACATCACCCCCGAGCAGCTGCAGCGCCCCTCCGCACGGGACGACCTTCCCAGCCGCGTGGGCCGCATCACGCTGGCCGCCTACATCACCTACACGCGGCTGGACGGCGCGCTGGTGCAGGCCACGGCCACGCTGGTCAAGCTGCGCAGCGGTGCGTCGCAGAGCTTCACCGCCACGGCGCCCGCGCCGCTATTGGCCGAGGCGCTGGCGCGCGACCTGTTCGACTACTTCCAGGGCACACGCTTCACGGCCCACCAGAACCCGCTGGGCAGCGCGCAGTGGCTCACGGCCGCGCCGGGCCATGCCGACCGGCTGGTGTCGCGCGACGCGGCCTTGCGCTACTGCCAGTCGCAGAACGCCGCCCTGCCCACGGCGGCAGAACTGGAAACCGCCGAGGCCGCGGGCTTCTACGGCGGCGGCGTGGCCCTGCAGCCGGCTGGCGTGTACCACGTGCAGGCGGGCCTGTACGACACGGCGCTTGCGCACGACGGCGCGGGCCGCGCGCGGCCCAACCACCTGGCCAGCGTGCCCAACGGCTACTACTACTGCATCCGCCATGCCGCAGCGCCCGCCAGGGCCGCGCGCACGCGCAAGTAAACTATTATTTTTATAGCTACTAGCGCTTTATGGTAAAGCGCTGGAGGCCAATTTTGCTATCAGCGCTGCGCCACCGGCAAGCCACGCCGCACCCGCCGCCCCAGCGCCGATAAACGCCCCAAAAGCCCCCGCTTTTCCGCGCATTGCCCAGAGGCCCGGCTGCCCACAATCGGGGGCATGAAAGCCTTGCCCTACTCCCGCATCGTCCATTGCCTGGTGGCCCTGGCCACCGCCCTGGGCCTGGCCGCGCCCGCGCAGGCCGTGCGCCTGAAGGAAATCGCGGCCGTGCAGGGCGTGCGCAGCAACCAGTTGTCCGGCTACGGCCTGGTGGTGGGTCTGGACGGCACGGGCGACCAGTCCACGCAGATGCCGTTCACCGCGCAGGCCATGTCCAACTACCTGCAGCAGGCGGGCATCAGCCTGCCGCCGGGCACCACGGCGCCGCAGCTCAAGAACGTGGCCACGGTGGTGATCACGGCGCAGTTGCCCGCCTTCGCCCAGCCGGGGCAGATGATCGACGTGGCGGTGTCCTCCATCGGCAACGCCAAGTCGCTCAAGGGCGGCACGCTGATCGCCACGCCGCTGCGCGGCGCGGACGGCGAGATCTACGCCCTGGCGCAGGGCAACGTGGTGGTGGGCGGGGCGGGCGCATCGGCCGGCGGCAGCAAGGTGCAGATCAACCACCTGAGCGCTGGACGCATCCCCGATGGCGCCCAGGTCGAGCGCGCCGTGCCCACGCCGCTGCACGACAGCGACACCATCACCCTGGGCCTGAATGCCTCGGACTTCCAGGCCGCGCGCAAGGTGGCGCTGGCCATCAACGCCCGCTCGGGCCCGGATACCGCCGTGGCGCTGGACGGGCGCACCGTGCAGGTGCGCGCGCCGCAGGACCCCGGCGCGCGGGTGAATTTCATCGCCGAGCTGGAGGAGCTGCAACTGCCCGACTCCACGCCCGCGGCCAAGGTGGTCATCAACGCGCGCACCGGCTCCATCGTGCTCAACCAGGCGGTGACGTTGGGCCCCTGCGCCATCGCGCACGGCAACCTGTCCATCACCATCAGCACCACGCCAGTCATCAGCCAGCCCAGCCCGCTGTCGCGCGGCGTGACCGTGGTGGCGCAAAAGAGCGACATCGCCATCCAGCAGGACGGCGGCAAGGTGATGCAGGTGCCCGCCTCGCCGCAGCTGGCCGACGTGGTGCGCGCGCTCAACACGCTGGGCGCCACACCGCAGGACCTGCTGGCCATCCTGCAGGCCATCAAGGCCGCAGGCGCTCTCAACGCCGAGCTGGAGGTGATCTGATGCCGCTCCTGCGCGTCCTTCCCCGCGGCGGCGCCGCTTCCATTCAAGGCCCATGCCGCGTGCGGCGCGGCGGGAGGTGGATATGAGCCTTTCGCTCCCCAATGCAGGCGCAACGTCCGCACGCCAGGCGCTGGCCGTGGACGGCCGCGCACTCAACAGCCTCAAGGCGCAAGCCAGCCAGGGCGACGCCCAGGCCACCAAGGACGCCACGCTGGAGGCGGCCAAGCAGCTCGAATCCCTGTTCATGCGCGAGCTCATCAAGAGCATGCGCGAGGCGACGATGAAGTCCGGCCTGCTGGAGGGCGCCGAGGGCAACCTGGCCAGCGACCTGTTCGACCAGCAGCTGTCGGTGCAGATGGCGGGTCAGCCCGGCGGGCTGGCCGAGGCCATCCAGCGCCAGCTCTCGCGCCAGTTGGGCGGCGACGGCCAGACCACGCTGGTGCCGGGCTCCACGCTGAGCATGGACGTCGCGCTGCGCAAGGCTGCGCCTGCCGACAATCCGCGTGCCGCGTCGCCCAAGGGCCGTGACGACTTCGTGCAGCACCACCGCGCCGCGGCCGAGCGCGTGGCGCGCAGCAGCGGCATCCCCGCCAGCTTCATGCTGGGCCAGGCCGGGCACGAGACGGGCTGGGGCAAGGGCGAGATCCGTCACAAGGACGGCAGCAACTCCTTCAACCTGTTCGGCATCAAGGCCGGCAAGGGCTGGACCGGGAAGGTGGCCGAGGTGACCACCACCGAATACATCAATGGCGCGCCGCGCAAGGTGGTCGCCAAGTTCCGCGCCTACGACTCGTTCGAGGAGTCGTTCCGCGACTACGCACGCCTGATCAACGACAACCCGCGCTACGAAAAGGCGCGCGAGAAGACCCATTCCGCCGTCGCCTACGCCACGGAGCTGCAGAAGGCCGGCTACGCCACCGATCCGCAATACGCCGCCAAGCTCAGCCGCGCCATCCAGAGCACGCTGGGCGTGGCGCGCACCCCCAGCGCGCCCGTGCTGGCCCAGGCATCCGGGACGCAGGCCTAAACCCATAAGAACCAACGCACTGAACCATGAGTCTTCTGAACGTCGGCGCCCGCGCCCTCCTCGCCAACCAGGTCGCCTTGCAGACCACCGGGCACAACATCGCCAACGTCAGCACGGCCGGATATTCGCGCCAGAACGTGGCGATGGAGACCGTGCAGGGCCAGTTCACCGGCTCAGGCTACATCGGCAACGGCGTGCAGGTGGCCACCATCCTGCGCAACCACAGCGAGCTGCTGACGCGCCAGGCCGCGGCCGCCCAGGCGGTACAGGCGGGCGACACGGTGCGCGCCGAGCGCCTGGGGCAGCTGCAGGACGTATTCCAGGGGGGCACCAGCGGCCTGGGCGCCGCCATCACCGACATGCTGAACTCGCTGGCCGACGTGGTGTCCTCGCCGACCGACATCACGGCGCGCACCGTCACGCTCACGCGCATGAACGAGATGGCCGCGCGCATGCGCAGCAGTGCGGAGCAGCTGCACGAGATCGCCTATTCAGTCAATGAACAGTTGCAGAACGACGCCACGCGCATCAACTCGCTGGCCAAGAGCATCGCCGACGTGAACGAGCAGATCGCCCGCGTCAAGGGCAACGGCCAGAGCCCCAACGATCTACTGGACAAGCGCGACCAGCTGATCCGCGAACTCAACCAGTTCATCCAGACCACGCAGATCCCGGCCGACGATGGCACGGTGGGCGTGTTCGTAGGCGGCAGCCAGGCGCTGGTGCTGGGCGACAAGGCCAGCGAGGTGCTGGTGGCGGAATCCCAGCAGTTCCCGGGAAGCCAGCTCACGCAGCTGTTCTTCAAGCCCGCGGGCGGCGCGCCCGTGGAGTTGAACGAGGGCATGCTGGGCGGCGGCGAAGTGGCCGGCCTGCTGCGCTTTGCCAACCAGGACCTGGCCGAGGGCCGCAACCTGCTGGGGCGCATGGCGCTGGCCATCGGCACCACCTTGAACCACCAGCAGACGCTGGGCCTGACGCTGGAGGGCCAGCCCGGCAAGCCGCTGTTCTCCACGCCCGCATCGGTCGCGGGCCACACCAGCGGCACCGCGGTGGGCAGCATCGACCTGAGCGACAGCACGCAGTTCTCGCCCACCGAGTTCGCCGCGTCGGACTACGAAGTGCGCTTCACGGGCCCGGCCCCCGCAGGCCAGATCATTCGCCTGTCCGACGGCAAGACCACGGCCGTCGCCGACCTGACCGACCCGGCGGGCACGATGGTGGACGGACTGACCTTCAAGTTCACCACCGCGGGCGCCGTGAACGAACGCGTGCTGTTCAAGCCCTTCGCCAGCGCGGCGGCCAACATCCAGTCGCTGGTGTATTCCCCGCGCGACCTGGCCGCCGCCAACCCCATCAATGCGGCCATGGGAACCTCCAACGCGGGGACGCTGCAACTGGCGGAACTCAAGGCCACGGGCCAGCCCAATCCCCCAGGCCTGGTGCTGCCGCCCAACGGCGACACAGCCACGCCGCCCACCTTTCCCGGTGGCATCCAGCTGGCCTTCACCGCCGGCCCGCCCGCGACATACGACGTGTACAACCGGGGAACCACGCCCCCCACGGCGGTTGCCACGGGCCAGACCTTCACACCGGGCGTCCCCATCCAGATCAATGGCTGGTCCATCACCCTGCAGGGCACGCCCAAGGATGGCGACACGGTCAACGTGGGCAATGCCCTGGACCCGCAGTACGGCGACATCTACACCCGCAACGCGGGCAACGCCAGCGCCCTCATGGCGCTGCGCGACGTGAAAATGTTCGACGAGTCCTCGCTGGCCGACGGCTATGCGGGCCTCATGGCCCAGGTGGGCACGCGCACGCAAAGCGCGCAGTACGCGGCCAAGCTTTCGGGCTCCATCGCCAGCAACCTGGAAGCCAGCCGCACGGCCGTCTCCGGCGTGAACCTGGACGAGGAGGCCGCGCGGCTGATTCAGTACCAGCAGGCCTACCAGGCATCCGCCAAGATGCTGCAGATCGCGCAGAACATTTTCGACAACCTGATCCAGACCATGGGCCGCTGAAAGGAATCGCCATGAGCAGCTCTTTCTATCGCGTCAGCACCGCCAACATGTACGACGCCACGCTGCGCAACCTCAGCGCACGGCAGAAAACCCTGGTGGACCTGCAGGAGAACCTCACCGCGGGCAAGCGCGTGGTGCGTCCCAGCGACGACCCCGTGGCCGCCGCCCAGGCCGAGCGTGCGCTCACGCGCATCAGCCGCATCCAGACCGAGCAGCGCGCGCTGGACGTGCAGCGCAACGCCATCGCACAGGCCGAATCCACCCTGGGCGACGCCGTGGGCCTGGTGCAGGAGATTCGCCAGCTGGTCGTGGCCGCTGGCGGCGGCGCGCTCAAGCCCGAGGACCGCAAGACCTACGCCAACCAGATCCAGAGCCTGCGCGAGCAGCTCACGCAGGTGATCAACCGCAAGGACACCAACGGCGTTCCCCTGCTGGGCGCGCTGGGCAGTGCGCTGGAGCCCTTCACCGGCCCGCTGCTGAACAACCCCGACTACCTGTTCGCCGGACTGCCGGGGCAGGCAGCCAGCAGTGGCGCGGCGATCCCCACCACCGTGGACGGGCATGCCGCGCTGATGTTCGACCCGGTGCGCGACGGCGTGTACACCGCCACCGTCACGCGCGGCGCGGGCAGTTCCCTGGTGACGAGCGCCATCACGACCTCCAACCGCGAGGCACTGGACGGCGCGCAGTATGCGCTGGCCGTGAACACCGTCACGGTGGACCCGGTAGCGGGCACCACCGTCGTCGACTACACGCTGACCAAGACCGCCAAGGACGGCACGGTGACCACCTCAAACGTGACCACCGCGCCCGTCAAGACCGGCCAGCCCATTCCCATCACCATCAACGAAGGCCCGGACACGGTCATGTCGTTCAGCCTGACGGGCACGCCCGCGGCGGGCGACAGCGTTGCCCTGCAGCCCAGCTCCAGCCTGATGGGCACCATCGACAGCGCCATCCGCGGGATCACCGACGCCACCGACAGCGTGGCCGCCGCCCAGGCCGTCGGCCAGGCCCTGGCCAACATCGACGCCGGCATGGAACGCCTGCACAACATGCGCGGCTATGCGGGCGAGCTGCTCAACCGCGCCGACCGCATCACCGGCGACCAGGACAAGCGCTCGATCCAGCTCGAAGCCGACCGCTCGCGCGCGGAGGACCTCGACATGGTGCAGGGTATCTCGGACTTCCAGAACGCCAGCGTGGGCTACGAGGCCGCGCTCAAGTCCTACGCGCAGGTGCAGCGCCTGTCGCTCTTCAATTTCATCAGCTGACGCCGCGCACGCAGGGTTTCGCCACGTGCGCGCCCGCGCGACTGGCGTGACAATGGCCGGCATCCCGCTCTGACCACACTTCTACCCCATGGTCCAATCCGTTCTTGGCAGCCTGGTGCTGGGCTACCGGCCCCTCTGGAATGCCGCGCGCCGGCTGGCCGGCATCCAGCTGTACGTTCACAGCGAGGGCGCCACCCTGGTGGATGCGCCGCACCTGCTGCGCACCATCCAGGAACTGTGGACCTCCAGCTCGCCGCCGCTGCTGCTGTCCGCTCGCTCGCAGCAACTGCTGGTGGACCTGCTGGAGCATGCCCCTCGCGGCGCGCCCTGGATCGAAGTGCCCCAGGCCTGGCTGGACGTGCCCGCGATCCGCGAGCGCGCGCGCCAGGCCCACGCCCGCGGCCTGCGCCTGGTGTGGCGCGGCGAGCTGGACCACCTGCCCGACGCCGACACCGCGCGGCTGTTCGACAACAGCCTGCTGCACCTGTCCAGCAGCGATGCCGTGCAGGCCCTGCAGGCCGCCGCTGCGGGGCGCAGCGATGCCAGCCCCCGTGCCGCCGGCCAGCGCAGTCCGCTGATCGCCGGGCAGGTGTATGACAACGTGGCCAGCCGCGCGCTGCTCACGCACTGCCTGGACGAGGGCGGCGCGCTGGCCGTGGCCGGCTGGCCCGTGGAGGACGTGCTCTACAGCCTGCGCCATCGCCAGCCCCAGCCCGCGCACGAGGTGGTGCTCAAGCTCATGAAGGCCATCGACGACGAGCAGTCCATCGACCGCTTCGAGCAGATCCTGGGCGAGGACCCGCTGCTGGCCTACCGCTTCATGGTCTACACCAACTCCGCTGCGCTCGGCCTGTCCACCGGCGTGGATTCGCTGCGCCGCGGTCTGGTGATGATGGGCTACGGCTCGCTGGGGCGCTGGCTGGCCGACCAGTTGCCGCACGCTGCCACCGAACCCGATCTGCGCCCCATCCGCGCCAGCATGGTGCTGCGCGCGCACCTGACCGAGCACCTGCTGGACGCTGGCGTGGGCAAAGACCTGCGCCGCGAGGTGTACCTGAGCGGCCTGTTCTCGCAGCTGGACGAGGTGCTGCGCGAGCCTCTGGGCACCATCCTGCGCCGCGTGCCGCTGTCCGAGCGGGTGTACGACGCCGCAGTGCTGCGCACCGGCCCCTACGCCCCCAGCCTGGAGATGGCCTGCGCGCTGGAGAGCGACGACGCGGGCGCCATCCGCCAGCTGTGCGAGACGCATGAGCTGGAGCTGGAATACGTCAACCGCGCGCTGCTGCGCGTGCTGTCCGAGCTGGTGGTGGAGCGCCCGCACGCGCACTGATGGCGACTCACGGCCCGTGGTGTTTTTGGGCCGTAGCGCACAATCCAGGCGCGCAGACCACTATCAATCATGAGCAAATCCGGCCCTTCAAGCACCGGCGCCTCCCGCGCCCACGCAGCCACCAGCCGCGGCGCCTTCTCCTCCAGCCTGGGCGTGCTCGCCGCCACGCTGGGTTCCGCCGTCGGGCTGGGCAACATCTGGAAGTTCCCCTCGCTCACCGGGGCCAACGGTGGCGCGGGCTTTCTGCTGATCTACCTGCTCTCGACGCTGTTCATCGGCCTGCCGCTCATGGTGGCCGAGATCGCCATCGGCCGCCAGGCGCGCGCCAATCCCATCTCTGCGCTGCGCCAGTTGCAGCCCCGCGGCGCGCCGTGGTGGCTGATCGGCGTGGCAGGCATGGCGGCGGCGTTCCTGATCATGGCGTTCTATTCCGAGGTCGTCGCCTGGGTGTTCGCCTACGTGGCCAAGGCCCTGTCGGGCAACCTGCTGTCCAGCGACCCGGTGCAGACGCAGGCCAGCTTCGACGCCCTGGTGCGGGACCCGGTGCAGGCGCTGCTGTGGCAGTGGGTGGTGCTGGCCTTCATCGGCGGCATCCTGCTGCTGGGCGTCACCCGCGGCATCGAGGCGGCCACCAAACGGCTGATGCCGCTGCTGTTCCTGCTGCTGGTGCTGCTGGGCGGCTACAGCCTGACGCTGCCCGGAGCGGGCCAGGCGCTGTCGTTCCTGTTCGCGCCCGAGTGGCACAAGATCACGCCCGCGGTGGTGCTGACCGCCATGGGCCTGGCGTTCTTCAAGCTGTCCATCGGCATGGGCACGATGATGACCTACGGCAGTTACTTCACCGCCGAGCAGAACATCCCGGCCACCGCCACGCGCGTGATGCTGGCCGACCTGTCGGTGTCGCTGCTGGCGGGCATGGCGATCTTCCCCGCGGTGTTCAGCTTCGGCTTCCAGCCGTCGGCGGGGCCGTCCCTGGTGTTCATCACGATCCCCGCGGTGTTCGCGCAGATGCCGGGTGGCTCGGTGCTGCTGGCGGCGTTCTTCCTCCTCACCGCCATCGCCGCGACGGGCGCCATGCTCTCCCTGATGGAGGTGCCGGTCGTCATCCTGCACGAGCGCTGGGGCCTGAGCCGGCCCCGGGCCACGCTGCTCACGCTGCTGATCCTGGGGCTGCTGGGCGCGGGCTGCGCCCTGAGCCAGAGCACGCTGGCCGCCTTCCAGCCGGGCGGGCGCACCCTGTTCGACTGGGCGGACTACCTCTCGTCCAACCTGCTGCTGCCCGCGGGGGGCATCGCCATCGCGCTCTTCGTCGGCTGGGCCTGGGGCGAGCGCGCATTCGCGGCGCAACTCTCCAACCACGGGCAGTTGGGCAACCAGGGGCTGGCCCGCGTCGTGAGCCTGCTGCTGCGCTGGGTCACGCCGGTGCTGATCCTGGTGGTCATGCTCGCGGGGCTGGGGGTGTTCTCCGGCGCGTGACGGCGCGGCACCTCGGCGTTTTGAGCAAAAACGCCGCGCAACCCTTTCCTGGCCAGCGCAAGTAGCTAGTTTTTTCATAGCGCACGCCATCCATGGCGCCGGCATGGCCTTTGCGCCGTGCGTGGCGCAGGACGCATGATGGCCGGCTCTTCCATAGCCGCCAGCCCACAGGAGAAGTCCATGCACGACGCCCCGCCCGCCACCCCCCTGTGCCGCCTGCTGGGCTGCCGCCTGCCGCTGATGCTCGCGGGCATGGGCGGCGTGTCGCGCAGCGAACTGGTGGCTGCGGTGGCCGAGGCCGGCGGGTTCGGCTTCCTGGGCATGGTGCGCGAGCCGCTGGCGCTGATCGAGCGCGAGGTGGTGCAGGTGCGCCAGCGCACGGCCTTGCCCTTCGGCGTGAACCTGATCCCCGCGGCCACGCCCGCGCCCCTGCTGCGCGCGCAGGTGGACCTGCTGATCGCGCTGCAGGTGCCCGTGGTCAGCCTGTTCTGGGACGTGGATGCCGCCGTGATCGCGCGGCTGCGCGCAGCGGGCATCACCGTGGTGCACCAGATCGGCTCCGCAGCCGAGGCGCTGCAGGCGCAGGAGGCCGGCGCGCAGGCGCTCATCGCGCAGGGCGTGGAGGCCGGCGGCCATGTGCGCGGGCGCCAGCCGCTGGCCGAGCTGTTGTCCGAGGTACTGGCGATGGCCAGCGTCCCCGTGGCCGCCGCGGGCGGCCTGGCCGATGGGCAGGGCGTGGCGCGCGTACTGGCCCAGGGCGCGCAGGCCGCGGTGCTGGGGACCGCCTTGATGGCCACGCATGAGTCCTTCGCCCACGACGCGCACAAGCAGCGGCTGGTGGGCGCGCAGGCCGGCGACACCGTGCTGACCGAGGACTTCCACATCAACTGGCCGCCCCACGCCGCGGTGCGTGTGCTGGCCAACAGCGTCACGCGGCGCGAGCGCGGCGACCCGTTCGCCGCCACAGGCGACATCCCACGCACGGTGATCGGCGACGAGGAAGGCCGGCCCATCTACCTGTTCAGCACCGACTCGCCGCTGCGCTCCATGACCGGCGACTTCGAGGCCATGGCGCTGTACGCCGGCCAGGGTGTGGGGCGCATCACGGCCATCGAACCCGCAGGCGAGCGGCTGCGCCGCATCGCCGCCGAGGCCGCCGCACACCTGCGGCTGCTGAACGACACGCCCGTGGCCGTGACGTCCCCCGTGTGCTACGCGGGAGATGCGGAGCGCGAGCGCCACGCCCCACTCATCGCGCGGCTGGACGAGCTGCTGGAGGCCGAGCGCGCCGGCGCGCGCGTGGCGCTGCGCAGCCGCACCGAAACCGAGGACGAAGCGCTGCGCGCGCTGATCGACGCCATCCACCGCGACGAAGTGAAGTGGTGCGGCATGCTGATGCGCGCCATCCGCACGCTGGAGGGCACGCCCGGCAGCCGCACGGGCGACTTCTACGACAAGGCCATGGCCGTGCCCGACCTGCGCGAGCGCCTGGCCTTCCTCAACCGCGGCCAGGGCTGGGTGGCCAAGAAGCTGCGCGAGCTGCTGCCGCTGGTGGACGATACGGGCATCCGCGCCGGGCTGCAGGAGATGCTGCAGGCACACGTGGACAACCTGGACAAGGTGAACACCACCTTGGGGCTCACGCCGCCGCGGCGTTGACGCCAACGCTACGCAAAAGAGAGCTGCTTGCGCTTGCCCATCAAGCGCTTCAGCCCGATTGGACCACTCTCTTCCACGTGCGCCAGAACGCCGGGTCCTGCGTGGTGCAGAAGTTGATGCGCATCAGCGTGCAGGGGCGGCGCGTGGCGTGGAACAGTGCGCCCGGCGCGATGAGGTAGCCCTCGTCCAGCATGCGCTGGGCCAGCATGTCGGTGTCCACGCCGGTTTCCACCCAGCCGAACATGCCCGCGGGCTCGGCGGCAAAGCTGCAGCCCGCCTCCAGCGCCAGTTGCACGCTGCGCGCGCGGGCCTGCGCCAGGCGCAGCCGCATGCGGTCGGCATGGCGGCGCAGCTGGCCCTGCTCGATGCACAGCGCGAGGGCCTTTTCCAGCAGCGAGGGCGTGGTCAGCGTGGACAGCAGCTTGGTGTCCAGCAGCCGCTCCACCAGGTCGGGCGGCGCGGCCAGGTAGCCCACGCGCCAGTTGGGCGCCAAGATCTTGGCGAAGCCGCTCACGTAGATGGTGCGGCGCAGCCCGTCCAGCGCCGTCAGGCGCGTGGCGTGATCGGCGGCGATGTGGCCGTAGGTGTCGTCCTCGACCACGTGGAAGTTGTGCTGCTGCGCCAGCTGCAGCACCTGGTGCGCGCTGCCCGGCGACAGGCTGTAGCCCGTGGGGTTGTGCAGCACGCTCACGCTCACGAACAGCTTGGGCGCATGCAGCTCGCAGTAGCGCGCCATGACGGCGAGGTCTGGCCCCTCGGGGCCGCGCGGCACGGGCAGCACGCGCATGCCCAGCGCGTCCAGGCGCGCGAACTCCACCGACCAGCCGGGCTCCTCCACCATCACCGGGTCGCCCGCCTTGAGCAGCGTGCGGCTCACGATGTCCAGCGCCTGCGTGGCGCCCACGGTGGTCATGATCTGATCGGGCTGGGCGTGGATGTTGATGTCAGCCATGCGCCGTGCCAGCGCCTCGCGCAGCGCGGGCTCGCCCATGGGCTCGCCGTAGCTCAGCGAGCCGTCGCGCAGCGCGCTGCTGCCGGTGATCTTGCGCACCGCGGCGCCCATGAAGCGCGCCTCATCCAGCCAGCCGATGGGCAGCACGCCCGCACCGGGCTGGGGCTTGCTCGACGCCTGGTGGAACATGCCGCGGATCAGCGCCGTGGCGTTGATGTGCGAGCCCGACAGGCGCATGCCCACACCGGCCAGCGGCGACACATTTTTTGCTCCTTTTGTAGGAGCTGTCAGCGCTTGCCCATCGGGCGTCGGAGCCTGTTTTTGCACAAAATCGCGCACGAAGAAGCCACGCTGGCGCCGGGCCTCTACCAGCCCCTGGGCCAGCAGCTTGTCGTAGGCTGCCACCACGGTGTAGGGGCTCACGCCCTGCTGGCGCGCGCATTCGCGCACCGACGGCAGGCGCGCGCCCGCGGGCAGCAGCCGCGCGCGGATGCGCTCGGCAAAGCGCTCGGCGAGCTGTTCGGTCAGGGTGCGGTCGGGGGTGCGGGTCAGCATGGAGGCGTTTCCTGAGCCGGCACTGTGCCAATGCAATTGCCGATACAGTGCATGAAATTGTGGGGTTTGACTGTATTGGTACTGTAATGGACTTTGCCCCTACAGTGCATCGCATAACTTCATTCCCAACGATGGACCCCACCCATGCCCCTGGTTGAATTCACCGCCCTGCTGGTGCTGGCCACTGCCATGAGCTTTACCCCCGGGCCCAACACCACCCTGTCCACCGCGCTGGCCGCCAACCGCGGCCTGCCCGCCGCCATGCGCTTCGTGGTGGCGGTGCCCGTGGGCTGGAGCCTGCTGCTGGTGCTGTGCGCCGCCGGGCTGGGTGCGGTGGTGGTGGCGGTGCCGGCGCTGCGCTGGGCCATCAAGGCCCTGGGCATCGGCTACCTGCTGTGGCTCGCGTTCAAGCTGTCGAACACGGGCCGTCTGTCCGAGGCCGATGCGGCACGCCTGTCGGTGGGCTTCTGGCAGGGCGTGGCGCTGCAGTTCGTGAACATCAAAGCCTGGCTGCTCGCGCTGACCATCGTGGCCGGCTGGGTCATCGGGCGCGACGACAGCCTGCAGCGCATGGCCGTGGTGCTGCCGGCAATGGCCTTCTTCGCACTGACCAGCAACTTCACCTACGCCGCCACGGGTGCGCTGCTGCGCCACTGGCTGGCCCACGGACAGCGCCTGCTGTGGTTCAACCGCGCCATGGCGGTGGTGCTGCTGGCCACGGCGCTGTGGATGGTGGCCGCATGAGCACGCGCCCTCCGTCGGCCCCAGCCGTGGCTCCACCGGGCGAGCCGTTGTCCGCCGAGACACGCGGCCTGCTGCTGGGCTTGCTGGGCGTGGCGATCTTCGCGCTCACCCTGCCCATGACGCGCCTGGCCGTCGGCACGCCCGAGGCACCGCTGATGTCCGGCCTGTTCCTGGCCATGGGCCGCGCGGCGGTGGCCGGGCTGCTGTCGGCCGCGCTGTTGCTGTGGCAGCGCGCCCCATTGCCGCAGCGCGGCGACTGGTGGCCGCTGGCCGTGACGGCGCTGGGCGTGGTGTTCGGCTTTCCGCTGCTCACCTCCATCGCCATGCGCTACGTGGGCGCCGTGCACGCGGCCGTGATCATCGGCCTGCTGCCGCTGGCGACCGCCACTGTGGGCGCGCTGCTGCACCGCCAGCGGCCGTCTGCCGCGTTCTGGGCCTGCGCGCTGCTGGGCTCGGCGCTGGTGGTGGTGTTCGCGGTGCTGCGCTCGGGCCGGCAGGGCCTGTCGCTGCATCCGGCCGATCTGCTGCTGATGGCCGCCGTGGCCTGCGCCGCCGTGGGCTACGCCTGGGGCGGGCGGCTGGCGCAGCACATGCGCGCCGATGCGGTGATCTGCTGGGCCCTGGTGCTGTCGCTGCCCGTATCGCTGCCGCTGGCCTGGCTGGCATGGCCGCAGGCGGCGGTGCCTGCCGCCGCCTGGGCCGGCTTTGCCTACGTGGCGGTGTTTTCGATGTGGCTGGGCTTCTTCGCCTGGTACCGCGGCCTGGCCCTGGGCGGCACGGTGCGGGTGAGCCAGGTGCAACTGGCCCAGCCGTTCATGAGCATGCTGTTTGCCGTGCCGCTGCTGGGCGAGTCGCTGGACGCGGTGAGCGTGGCGTTTGGCCTGGCGGTGCTGGCCACCGTGGCCCTGGGGCGGCGCATGCCGGTGCGCCGGTGAACCGCCGCCCCGTGAAAACCCTGGACCCGGCGCCGCGCCCCTCGGGCGGTGCGCCGTTGCCGTATGCTGCGCGCGCTGCCCCACCCGCAGGGCCGCACACCGCCGCACAACGGCATTTCTGAGTGGATAGACGGCGCGCAGCAGCGCGCCATTGGAGATAAACGAATGACGAACTGGACCCTGGCCGCACGCGCCGAAAAGATGAACCCCTCGGTGATCCGGGAAATCCTGAAGGTGACCGAGAAGCCCGGCATCATCAGCCTGGCCGGCGGGCTGCCCTCGCCCAAGACCTTCCCGATCGAATCCTTCGCCGCCGCGGCCGCTTCCGTGCTGGCCACAGACGGCGCATCGGCGCTGCAGTACGCGGCCAGTGAGGGCTATACCCCGCTGCGCGAGGCCATTGCCGCATTCCTGCCCTGGGACGTGCACCCCGACCAGGTGCTGATCACCACCGGATCGCAGCAGGCGCTGGACCTGATCGGCAAGGTGCTCATCGACGCGGGCAGCCGCGTGCTGGTGGAAACGCCCACCTACCTGGGCGCGCTGCAGGCCTTCGCGCCCATGGAACCCCAGGTGGTGTCGGTGGCCAGCGACAGCGAGGGCGTGCTGATCGACGACCTGGCGGCCAAGGCCGGCAGCGGCGCGGACAAGGCGCGCTTCCTGTACGTGCTGCCCAACTTCCAGAACCCCACGGGCCGCACCATGAGCGAAGCCCGCCGCGAGGCCCTGGTGGCCCAGGCCGCCGCGCTGAACCTGCCGCTGGTGGAAGACAACCCCTATGGCGACCTGTGGTTCGACCAGGCGCCCCCCCAACCCCTGACGGCGCGCAACCCCGAGGGCTGCATCTACATGGGCTCGTTCTCCAAGGTGCTGGCCCCCGGCCTGCGCCTGGGCTACGTCGTCGCACCGCGCCAGATGTACCCCAAGCTGCTGCAGGCCAAGCAGGCGGCCGACCTGCACACGCCCAGCTTCAACCAGCGCCTGGTGTCCGAGGTCATCAAGAACGGCTTCCTGGACCGCCACGTGCCCACCATCCGCCAGCTCTACAAGGAGCAGTGCCAGGCCATGGTGGCCGCGCTGGAGCAGGAGATGCAGGGCCTGGGCGTGACCTGGAACCGCCCCGACGGTGGCATGTTCCTGTGGCTGCGCCTGCCCGAAGGCATGAGCGCGCTGCAACTGCTGCCGCGCGCGGTGGAGCGCAACGTGGCCTTCGTGCCCGGCGCGGCCTTCTACGCCGACCAGCCGGACGACCGCACGCTGCGCCTGTCCTTCGTCACGGCGTCGCAGGGCCAGATCCGCACCGCGATTGCCGCGCTGGCCGCCGCCATCCGCGAAGCGGCCTGACGCCCTTCAAACCCTGACCTTCCCGCGCGGGAAGGTGGCTGCAGCCCTGCGCACGCGCAGGTGCCGCCGCCGCATGCCCACACCCATTTCCACCCCATCTCCGGAGCCTTTCCATGCGCCTGCGCCCGTTCCAGCAAGTCGATGTCTTCACCGCCACGCCCTACCTCGGCAACCCGCTGGCCGTGGTGCTGGACGGCGAGGGCCTGTCCACCGAGGAGATGCAGCGGTTCACCAACTGGACCAACCTGTCCGAGGCCACCTTCGTGCTGCCGCCGACGCCCGAGGGTCATGCGGCCGGCGCGGACTACCGCGTGCGCATCTTCTGCCCTGGGCGCGAGCTGCCCTTTGCCGGCCACCCCACGCTGGGCACCTGCCACGCCTGGCTGCAGGCCGGCGGCCAGCCGCGCGCGACGGGGCGCATCGTGCAGGAATGCGGCGTGGGGCTGGTCACACTGCGGCGCGACGGCGAGCAGCTTGCCTTTGCCGCGCCCCCGCTCGTCAAGAGCGGCCCACTGGCCGAGGACGATGTGCAGCTCATCGCACGCGGCCTGGGCGTGGCACGGGACGACATCGTGGCGCATGCCTGGTGCGACAACGGCCCCAACTGGCGCGGCGTGATGCTGCGCTCTGCCGAGCAGGTACTCGGGCTCAGGCCCGACGGCGCGGTACTGGCCGGGCTGGACGTGGGCGTGGTGGGGCCGCGCGGCAAGGTCGGCGTGGTGGGTGCCAGCGATGCCGAGGGCATTGCGTTCGAGGTGCGCGCCTTCTTCCCGGGCAACAACGGTCTGGCGGAAGACCCCGTCACCGGCAGCCTGAACGCGGCGCTGGCGCAATGGCTCATCGGCGCGGGCCTGGCGCCCAGCCGCTATGTGGCCAGCCAGGGCACGGCGCTGGGCCGCGCCGGGCGCGTGCATGTGCAGCAGGACGGCCCGCAGATCTGGGTGGGCGGCCACTCCGTCACCTGCGTGCGCGGCGAGGTGCGGCTGTGACGCGCGCCGCAGCACCGCTGCCCACGCTGGCCGACATCGAAGCCGCGGCACGCACCGTCTACCAGGAGTTCCAGCCCACGCCGCAGTACCGCTGGGGCCTGCTGGGCGAGAGGCTCGGCACGGAGTGCTGGCTCAAGCACGAGAACCACAACCCGGTGGGCGCGTTCAAGATCCGCGGCGGCCTGACGTACTTCGACCAGCTGGCGCAGCGGGGTGAGCTGCCGCGCGAGGTCATCAGCGCCACGCGCGGCAACCACGGCCAGAGCATCGGCTGGGCCGCGCGACGCCATGGCGTGGCCTGCACCATCGTCGTGCCGCACGGCAATTCGGTGGAGAAGAACGCGGCCATGCGCGCACTGGGCGTGAACCTGGTGGAGCACGGCGAAGACTTCCAGGCCGCCCGCGAGCACGCCCTGCGGCTGGCCGCCGAACGCGGCGCCCACATGGTGCCCAGCTACCACCCCGACCTGGTGCGCGGCGTGGCCACCTACTGGTGGGAATTCCTGCGCGCCGTGCCGCACATGGATGTGGCCTATGTGCCCATCGGCCTGGGTTCCGGCGCCTGCGCTGCCGTGGCGGCCAAGCGGGCATTGGGACATGGAGTGCGCCTGGTGGGCGTGGTGAGCTGCCACGCCACCACCTATGCCGACTCGTTAGCCGCGGGCCATGTGGTGGCGTCGCCCGTCAGCACGCAGATCGCCGACGGCCTGGCGGTGCGCTTGGCCGACCCGGACGCATTGGCCGTGCTGCTGCCTGAACTGGACCGGGTGGCGCAGGTCAACGATGACGCAGTGGCTGCCGCCATGCGCGCGCTGTTCACGGACACCCACAACGTGGCCGAGGGCGCGGGCGCGGCGGCACTGGCTGCCGCGCTGCAGGAGCGGGAAGCCCTGCGCGGCCAGTGCGTGGGCCTGCCGCTCACGGGCGGTAATGTGGATGCGGCGTTGTTCGCCCGGGTACTGCTGGGGCAGTGACTGCGGGTTTCGACCTGCAAAACACGCTGCACGAGGACGGCCAGAGAACGCCAGGGTTTTCCCGGCGGGTGATTTCAACCAACAAAACTTTCATCGCGGTGTTTGACTCAGCCCTGCCTGCGCCAACACCATTGCTTCCAAGCCGCACCCATCCGCGGCGCTGGAGACACCAATATGCGATGGAGACAACGCCCCGCCGGCTCCAACTGGGGTGACTTCGGGCCCGACGACCAGTTGGGCCGCACCAACCTGATAGGCCCGGAGCAGGTGCGCAAGGGCGTGCAGGAAGTGCGCGAGGGCATCAGCCTGTGCCTGTCGCTGCCGCTGGACTACCCCGGCGGCAACGTGCTGAACGCGCGCCGCCTGCCGCCCCAACTGCGCCCCACGCGGCGCGAAGGCATTCCGTACGTCAACTTTCCGCTGGGCCATGTGTACCCCGGCGCCACCGACGTGGTCAGCGACGACCAGGTGCTGCTGTCGTTGCAGTACTCCACGCAATGGGACTCGCTGGCGCATGTGGGCGCGCTGTTCGACCCCGACGGCGATGGCCAGCCGCGCACGGTGTACTACAACGGCTACCGCGGCCACGAGCACATCCTGGGTCCGCAGGACCATGGCATCCCCGCGCGCGACGGCGACGGCGCGGCGGCACGTTACCAGCCCGTGTGCTGCGCCGGCCGCGCGCCGGACGAGAGCGTGGCCCGCGCGCTGGGCGTGGAGCACCTGGCCGTGAAGGGCATGCAGGGGCGCGGCGTGCTGGTGGACCTGGAGCGCGCCTACGGCACCGACTTCCGCGACATCGGCTACGACGAACTCATGCGTGCCATTGAGCGCAGCGGCGCCAGCGTGGAGCCCGGCGACATGCTGCTGCTGCGCACCGGCTTTGCCGAGCTGGTGCTGTCCATGCAGCGCCAGCCCGACGCGCACCGCCTGCACCACAGCTGCGCCGCGCTGGACGGCGGCGACGAAAAGCTGCTGCAGTGGATCACCGACAGCGGCATCGCCGCGCTGATCGCCGACAACTACGCCGTGGAGCGCCACCCGCCACGCCGCGTGCCCGAGGACGGTGCGCCCTACCCGGTGCTGCCGCTGCACGAGCACTGCCTGTTCAAGCTGGGCCTGCCGCTGGGCGAGCTGTGGTACCTGAAGGAACTGGCCGACCACCTGCACGCCCTCGGGCGCACCCGCTTCCTGCTCACCGCGCCACCGCTGCGCCTGCCGGGCGCCGTGGGCTCGCCCGTGACCCCCATTGCCACCCTGTAATTCCCCATACACACACCAACGAAGGAGACAACCATGAACCGCCCCGTCCACCTCACTCCGCGTCCCCTGACCCGCGCCTGCCGCGCGCTGTGCACGGGCCTTGCCCTGCTGGCCGCCACGGCCACCGTCACCGCCCAGGACACGGCAATTTCTGACGACGTGGTGCGCCTGGGCATCCTCACCGACCTGAACGGTCCGTTCGCCGACATCACCGGCCCAGGCAGCGCCGCCGCCATCCAGATGGCCATCGACGACTTCGGCGGCAAGGTAGCGGGCAAGAAGATCGAACTGGTGGTGGCCGATCACCAGAACAAGGCCGACATCGCCTCCAGCAAGGCGCGCGAGTGGTTCGATACCGGCAAGGTGGACGCCATCATGGACGTGGCCGTCTCCGCGCCCGCGCTGGCGGTGCTGGAGGTGGCCAAGCAAAAGCAGAAGGTCGTCATCTTCAACGGCCCCGGCCTGGACCGCCTCACGGGCGACCTGTGCATGCCCAGTACCGTGCACTACGTGTACGACACCTACGCCCTGGCCAACGTAACGGCCAGCGCGATCACCGCACGCGGCGGAAAGGACTGGTTCTTCATCACCGCCGACTACGCCTTCGGCCACAGCCTGCAGGAGCAGGCCAGCGCCGTGGTCACAGCCCAGGGCGGCAAGGTGCTGGGCGCGGCCCGCCACCCGATCGCGGCGACCGACTTCGCCTCGTTCCTGATCAGCGCGCAGAACAGCAAGGCCCAGGTCGTGGGCCTGGCCAACGCGGGGGGCGATACGGTGAACACCATCAAGGCCGCGCGCGAGTTCGGCCTGACCACGGGCAAGAACAAACAGACCCTGGCCGGCCTGCTCATGTACATCAACGACATCCACGCCATCGGCCTGCGCACCGCCGGCGGCCTGATGCTGACCGAGGGCTTCTACTGGGACATGAACGACGAGACGCGCGCCTGGTCCAAGCGCTACTTCGAGAAGATGAAGAAGATGCCCAACATGAGCCAGGCGGGCGCCTATTCCTCGACCATGCATTACCTGAAGGCCGTGCAGGCCGCCAAGACCGACGACACGGCCCAGGTCATGGCCAAGATGAAGGCCACGCCCATCAACGACTTCTTCGCCAAGAACGGCCGCATCCGCGAGGACGGCCGCATGGTGCATGACATGTACCTGTTCGAGGTCAAGTCGCAGGCCGAGTCCAAGTACCCGTGGGACTACTACAAGCTCGTGGCCACCGTGCCGGGTGACAAGGCGTTCCTGCCACTGTCGCAGTCCAAGTGCCCCATGGTGAAGAAATGACGAACACCGTACTCGTCGTGGGCGCCACCGGCGTCGTGGGCCAGGCCTGCCTGCGCCACTTCGCCGCCCTGCCCGGCTGGCGCGCCGTGGGCGTGGCGCGCCGCGCCATCGCCCTGCCCGCGGGCGCCACCGCGCTGCAGCTGGACCTGCAGGACGCGGCGGCCTGCCAGGCTGCGCTGGGCGCACGGGACGACATCACCCATGTGGTCTATGCCGCCGTGTATGAGCAGCCCGGGGGCCTCGTGGGCGGTTGGCGCGACGAGGAGCAGATGCGCATCAACCTGCAAATGCTGCGCAACGTGGTCGAGCCGCTGGACCGCCCGGGCGGTGCGCTGCGCCATGTGACCATCATGCAGGGCGGCAAGGCCTACGGCGTGCACATCCACCCGCAGATCGCCGTGCCCGCACGCGAACGCTGGCCGCGCGACCCCCACGAGAACTTCTACTGGCTGCAGGAGGACTTCCTGCGCGAGCGCCAGGCCAAGGGCCAGTGGCACTTCACCATCATGCGCCCGCGCATCGTGTTCGGCGACGCGGCGGGCAGCAACATGAACCCCATCCCGGCCATCGGCGTCTATGCCTGGCTGCGCCATGAACAGGGCCTGCCGCTGGCCTACCCCGGCGGCCCGGCGCGCGTGAACCAAGCCATCGACGCCGACCTGATCGCCCAGGCCTGCGCCTGGGCTGCCGAGTCGCCCAACGCACGCAACGAAACCTTCAACCTGGAAAACGGCGACGTGTTCGTCTGGCAGAACGTCTGGCCCACCATCGCCGACGCGCTGGGCATGCCCGTGGGCGAGCCCGAGCCCCAGTCGCTGGCCACCGCGCTGGCCGACCAGCAGCCCGCGTGGGAGCGCCTGGTGGACAAGTACCAGTTGGCGGCGCCGCGCGATCTGACCGCCTTCATCGGCCAGGGCGCAGCGTACGCCGACTTCCAGATGAACCACGGCAGGGCCGCCCCGCTGCCGCCGGTGATCATGAGTTCGGTGAAGATCCGCCAGGCGGGCTTTCATGCGTGCATGGACACCGAGGACATGTTCCGCAAATGGTTCGGCCAGTTGCAGCAGCGCCGCCTGCTGCCCACGGCGGCGCAGGCGCGGGCGGCGCTTGCCGCCTAGCGCGCCGCCGGTCGCAGCCGCGACAAGCGCGCGGGTGCGGCCTCGCCACAATTCCAGACCATGGGAACCCTCTACCTCGTGCGCCACGGCCAGGCCTCGTTTGGCGCGGACGACTATGACCAGCTCAGCCCGCGCGGCCATGAGCAGGCGGTGCGCCTGGGCGCGTACTGGCGCGAGCGCGGGCTGCAGTTCGATGCGGTGCTGTGCGGCACGCTGCGCCGCCATGCGCAGACGCTGCAAGGCATTCAGCAAGGGCTGGAGGGTACGCCCGAGCCCCTGCTGATGCCGGGACTCAACGAATACGACAGCCATGCGCTGATCCACTGCGTGCACCCCATGCCGTTGCCGCGCCCCGACACGCCCGAGCTGTACAAGCAGCACTTTCGCCTGCTGTGCGATGCCATGGCGCAGTGGATGGCGGGCACCATCAGCCCGGCGGGCATGCCCTGCTGGGACGATTTCTCTGGCGGGGTGCGCGCGGCGCTGGACCATGTACGGCGCCAGCACACGGGACACAACGTGCTGCTGGTCTCCAGCGGCGGGCCCATCGCCGCCGCCGTGGGCGAGGTGCTCTGCACCCCGCCCGAGGTCACGATCGCGCTGAACATGCGCATCCGCAACAGCGCGGTCACGGAGTTCAGCATCAGCCCCAAACGCCTGATGCTGCAGACCTTCAACACGCTGCCGCACCTGGACACGCCCGAACACCGCGGCTGGGCAACGCACGCCTGAGAACGTTTGCTATTGAAAAGTGAGCTGTTAGCGCTTGATGGAAAAGCGCTAGAGCCGATTTTTGCTTAAATTTTTGCCACCGTCTCGGGCGGCAGCGCATGCAGCTCGCCCAACAACTGGGCCAGCCCCCTTGCGGCAGCCTGCACCATGGCCTGTCCCTGGGCGGCAGTGGCGGCCGCGGCATTGCCAACGGCGCCCGCGGGGTTGTAGTCCTCGATGGCCCAGCCCATCTTGGCGCTCTTGCCGTTGCCCAGCAGCCCGTAGCGCGCCGCGCGGTCCTGCGAGGTCGAGGGGAAATGCTGCGCATGCTCCATGCGCACGGTGGCCGGCGCCAGGTGCAGCATCATGGACGTCTCGATCTCGCCGCCGTGGATGCCGAAGCGGTGCTCCTGCGCAGCAAAACGTGCGTTGGTGGCCTCGTCCACCAGGTTGAACCAGCTACTGCCGTACACCAGCAGCCCGTGGCGCTGGCGCAGCTCGCGCGCCACGATGTCCATGGCCGCCACGTTGCCCCCGTGGCCGTTGAGCAGCAGGAGCTTCTTCACCCCCGCGCGCGCGATGCAGGCGCCCAGCTCGGTCCACAGCGCGATCAGCGTGGCGGGCGACAGCGTGAGCGTGCCGGGGTAAGACAGGTGCTCGGTGGACAGGCCCACGTTCTGCGCCGGCAGCAGCAGCACGGGCAGGTCAGCGCTCAGCAGCGGCAAGGCGGCGTCGATCACGCCGGCCAGCAGCGTGGCATCGACCGACAGCGGCAGGTGCGGCCCATGCTGCTCGACGGCGGCCACGGGCAGCACCGCCACGGTCTGCGCGGCCAGGCCCGAGGCCTGCGCCTGGGCAAAGTCGCGGGCGGACAGATCGGCCCAAAAGCGGGAGGGATATCGCATGCGGGCCATCTTAGAGCCTGTCCGCGCACTCCTGGGCGGACGCTCTACCATTGCCCACCATGACCCACGACCTTTTCCGCGCCGACAGCTACCTGCGCGAATGCAGCGCCACCGTCACCGCCCTCACGCCCGAAGGTGGCGTGGTGCTGGACCGCACCGTGTTCTACCCGCTGGGCGGCGGCCAGGCGGGCGATGCCGGCGTGCTGCTGCGCCCCGATGGCACGGCACTGGCCATCGCCGACACGCGCAAGGGCAAGGACGCCGAGGGGCGGCCCACCGCGGACATCGTGCACCTGCCCGCGCCAGGCCAGGCGCTCGGCCTGGCGGTGGGCGATGCGGTCACGGCGCGCATCGACTGGGAGCGCCGCCACCGGCTGATGCGCTTTCACACCACCACGCACCTGCTGTGCCACATCGTCGCGCAGCCGGTGAACGGCTGCTCGATCACGCCCGACTACGCGCGCCTGGACTTCCACATGGACGGTGCGCTGGACAAGGACGCGCTCACCGCCGCCATCGCGCGCCTGGTGGCGCAAGACCATGCGGTGACCATCGGCGCGATCAGCGACGCGGCGCTGGACGCCAACCCGCAGCTCGTCAAGAGCATGAGCGTGCAGCCCCCGCGCGGCACCGGCACGGTGCGCACGGTGCGCGTGGGCGGCGCCTGCGACGGCGACGCCGCGCAGATCGACCTGCAGCCCTGCGGCGGCACGCATGTGGCGCGCACCGGCGAGATCGGCGCCGTGGTGGTCACCAAGATCGAGAAAAAGGGCGCGATGTCGCGCCGCGTGGTGCTGGGCTTGGGCGCCTGAACGCCAGCCCCCAAGGAACCAAACCCCGTCCCCGCCGCTCCCACCCTGCGCCATGTCCTGCCTTCGCCCCTTGCAGCGCTCCCTGCACACTCTTTTTTTCATAGCTGCCTGCGCTGTATCCACGGGCGCCATCGGCCAAATTCAGCTCAAGACATCCGCCGCCGCGGGCAGCAGCAGCGTGGTCACGCCGCATGTGCGCGCCGAGCTGGTGGCCCAGGCGCCCGACGGCGTGGGCCCGGGCAAGCCGCTGTGGCTGGGCCTGTCGATCACGCACCAGCCCGAGTGGCACACCTACTGGAAGAACCCGGGCGACTCCGGCCTGCCCACGCAACTGGAGTGGCAGCTGCCGGCGGGCATCGATGCGGGCGAGGTCGCCTGGCCCGTGCCCAAGAAGATTCCGCTGGGCAACCTGGCCAACTACGGCTACGAGGGCACGGTGCTGTTGCCCGTGCCCATGACCGTCTCCCCAGCATTCAACCCCGGCCCGCTGGCCAAGGAAGCGACCTTCCAGCTCAAGGCCTCGTGGCTGGTGTGCCGCCAGGAGTGCATCCCCGAGGAGGGCAGCTTCACGCTGCAATTGCCCTTGCGCGGCACGACGGCGCTGCATGCCGCCGCGTTCGATGCCGCCGCCGCGGCGCACCCGCGCGATCTGCCGGCTCTAGGCGGCAGCAGCGCGCAGGTCGAGGGCGACGCCGTGCTGCTGCGCGTGGCCGGCCTGCCCCCGGCGCTGCAGGGCCAGACGCTGGAGGTGTTCCCCGAGACCACGGGCGTGGTGGAGACCGCCGCCACGCCCGCGCAGCAATGGGACGGCGCGGTGTGGACCGCGCGCCTGCCGCTGTCGCCCCAGCGCAGCGACGGGCCCGTACCGATGCCGGTGGTGCTGGCCCATGGCGGCCAGGGCTGGCGTGCCGAGCTGCCCGTGCCGGGCGGCTGGCCCGCCGTGGCGGCACTGAAGGGCATGTCGCCCGCGCTGGAGGCCGCGCTGAAAGCCAACGCCGCCAATGCCGCTGCGCCCACGGCGCCCGCCGCTGCGACACCCGCGCCGCTGGGCACCTGGCTGGCCGCTCTGGCCGGCGCGCTGCTGGGCGGGCTGATCCTGAACCTCATGCCCTGCGTGTTCCCGGTGCTGGCGATCAAGGTGGTGGGCTTTGCGCGCCATGCGCAGAACCAGCGCGCCCACCGCATCGGCGGGCTGGCCTACACCGCGGGCGTGGTGCTGTCGTTCCTGCTGCTGGGCGCGCTGATGCTGGGCCTGCGCTCCGCGGGTGAGGCCGTGGGCTGGGGCTTTCAGCTGCAGTCGCCAGCGGTGGTGGCGTCGCTGGCCGCGCTGTTCACGCTGATCGGATTGAACCTGGCGGGCGTCTTCGAGTTCGGGCGCATGCTGCCCTCGTCGCTGGCGGGCCTGCAGGCGCGCCACCCCGTGCTGGATGCCTTCCTGACCGGCGTGCTCGCCGTGGCCGTGGCCTCGCCGTGCACGGCGCCGTTCATGGGCGCATCGCTGGGCCTCACGGCCACGCTGCCCGCGGGGCAGGCACTGTCCATCTTCGCGGCGCTGGGCCTGGGCCTGGCCCTGCCCTACCTGCTGGCAAGCTGGCTGCCCGCGTTTGCGCGCGCCCTGCCGCGGCCGGGCGCGTGGATGGACACGCTGCGCCGCCTGCTGGCGTTCCCGATGTTCGCCACCGTGGTGTGGCTGGTGTGGGTGCTGGGCCAGCAAAGCGGCATCAACGGCGCGGCGGCGCTGCTGGCGCTGCTGGTGGTGCTCAGCATGGCCGTGTGGGCGCTCACGCTGCGCGGGGCCACGCGGGCTGTTCTCGCTCCTCTTTCAATAGCTGCTTGCGCTTGGCTGGTATGGCTTTGGGGCCCAAAGATCATTGAACTGGAAAGCACACCCATGGGCGCAGCCTCGGCCCCCAGCGGCGTGGCCGGCGTGACCTCCTGGCAGTCCTGGCGCCCTGGCCTGGCCGACGAGCTGGTGGCCCAGGGCCGCCCGGTGTTCGTGGACTACACAGCCGCCTGGTGTGTGACCTGCCAGTACAACAAGAACACCACGCTGGCCAGCGCTGCGGTGCTGCAGGACTTTGCAACGAAGAACGTGGCCCTGCTGCGCGCCGACTGGACACGGCGCGACCCCGCCATCACCGCCGCGCTGGCGCAGCTCGGCCGCAGCGGCGTGCCGGTGTATGTGCTGCATGCGCCGGGCAAGGCGCCGGTGGTGTTCTCCGAGATCCTGGGCGAGTCGGAACTGCGCGCCGCCATGTCCGCGCTCTGATCACCGCCGCGCGCCGCGTGGCCGTGGCGATTGCGGCGGGTCGATCTCGCGCACCAGGCGCAGGCCCACCAGGGTGTAGCGCGTCTGGGGCGTGTTCCAGTTACGGAACGCGCAGCGCGCGTACAGCGGCCAGGTGTGCCAGGAACCGCCGCGGCGCACGCGCACCTGGCCGGTGGCCGGGCCCTGCGGATCGTCCTGCGGGGAGTGCGCATAGCCCTCCTCGGCATACCAGTCCGACACCCATTCCCACACGTTGCCCAGCATGTCGTGCACGCCGAAGGCGTTGGGCGCGTAGCGGCCCACGGGCGCGGTGAACGCATGCCCGTCGTGCCCCGGCGCGGCCTGGGGCCGCCAGCGCGGCCAGTAGGGCGCGGCATCCTCGTCGAACACGTTCGCGTGGCGCGCCAGCGCGGCCGGGTCGTCGCCATGCGGGTAGCGCGTGCGCGTGCCAGCGCGGCAGGCGTATTCCCACTCCGCCTCGGTGGGCAGGCGGTAGCGGTGGCCCTCGGTGGCGCTGAGCCAGGCGGCCAGCGCATGCGCGTCGTGCCAGGTGATGTTGACCACCGGGTGGTCGTCGCCCTGGGCGAAGCCGGGGTTGCGCCAGGAATAGCGCGGGTCGCGCCCCTCGAATGCGTCGCCGCGCGCGCTGGCGGCGGGGTCGTAGGCCGGGTTGTAGCCGTAGCCGCCCGTGCCGTCGGCCTCGGACTCGGGCACGTAGCCGGCAGCCTGCACGAAGCGGCGGAACTGCCCCACCGTGACCTCCGTCTGCCCCAGGTAGAAGGCGCGCGTGATGCGCACGGTATGGGCGGGCGCCTCGTCGGCCAACTGCTCAAACCGCCAGCGCTCCAGCGTCGGGTAGGCACGGGCCAGCGCGTCGTCGGGCTCGCTGCTGCCCATGCGGAAGCTGCCCGGCGCGATGCGCACGAAGGGCATGCCCAGCGCATTCACCCAGAGGGCCGGCGCGGCCGGCTGCGCCTGCGCCGCGCTGGCGGCCAGGACAAGCGCCAAACAGACGCCTTGCAAAGCGGCAGAGGTGGCTCGGACCATCGCAAACTCCTGGGCATGCGAAAAAAGCCAGTGTAGGGCCGGGGCATTGCGCGGGCACGCTGGGCGCGGCTTCCTATACTGCCCGCGGGTGTCCACCGCATGGGGCGGCAGGGCAGGATTGTTGCAGCGCAGGTCGGGCCGCCTGTGCACCACGGGCCGCAGCATGCGGCCCCGCCTGCCCATGACCGACCGCCTTACCCCGCGGCGCGCTGCGCCGCGCCAGCCCGCCCTGCTTCCCCTGGCCGACCGCTGCACCGCCCTGCTCTCGCGCCTGTCGCATGCCGATGCCGCGGGCGGCATCGTGCTGCTGATCGCGGCCGCCGCCGCGCTGGCCTGGGCCAACTCACCCTGGGCCGCCAGCTACCACGCGCTGTGGCACGTGCCACTGTCGGTCGCCGTGGGCGGCTGGCAGCTCACGCAGTCGCTGCATTTCTGGGTGAACGACGCGCTGATGACGGTGTTCTTCCTCGTGGTGGGGCTGGAGATCCGGCGCGAACTGCACGAAGGCGCCCTGGCCCAGCCCCGCGATGCGCTGCTGCCCGTGCTGGCCGCGCTGGGCGGCGTGGCCGTGCCGGCGCTGCTGTACCTGGCGCTGGTGCCGCCCGCGTTGCGCAGCGGCTGGGCCGTGCCCACCGCCACCGACATCGCCTTCGCGGTGGGCGTGCTGGCCCTGCTGGGGCGCGGCCTGCCGCCGGTGCTGCGGGTGTTCCTGCTCACGCTGGCCATCATCGACGACCTGGTGGCCGTGCTCATCATCGCGCTGTTCTACTCGGGCGGGCTGCAGTGGCCGATGTTCGGCATCGCCGCGCTGGGCCTGGCGGGCGTGCTGCTGCTGCAGCAGCTGGGTGTGCGCCGCGCCTGGGCCTATGTGCCGGCCGGCGCGGTGCTGTGGTGGGGCATCTGGCAGACGGGCGCCCACCCCACGCTGGCCGGCGTGGTGCTGGGCCTGGTGACGCCGGTGCACGCACTGGCCGGGCGCGAGCCCGCGCCCCCGGTGCAGCGCGTGCAGGCCAGCCTGCATCCCTGGGTGACCTTTGGCGTGATGCCGCTGTTCGCGCTGGCCAATGCCGGCGTGGCGCTGGGCAGTGCAGGCGGCGCGCAACCGGCGGCGCCGGGCACCGGCCTGCTCATGGCCGCGGTGGCCCTGGCGCTGGTGGCCGGCAAGCCGCTGGGCGTGCTGCTGGCCTGCTGGCTGGCGGTGCGCCTGCGCCTGTGCGCCCTGCCCGCGGGCATGGGCTGGGGCGGGCTGCTGCTGACCGGGCTGCTGGCGGGCATCGGCTTCACCATGGCGATCTTCATTGCCACCCTGGCGTTCGACAGCGCCGCGCTGCTGGACGCCGCCAAGCGCGGCGTGCTGCTGGCCTCGGGCCTGGCGGCGCTGCTGGGACTGGCGTGGGGGTGGTGGCTCCAGCGCCGCGTCACGACCGCCTGAGAGGTGGCGCGGATACCCGTGGGCCCACGGCTGTGCATACACTGCCGCCATGCTCCGCACACCCGACACCATCAGCACTTTGCGTGACGTGCTCACGCAGTGCCACACCATCGCCGTGGTGGGCCTGTCGCCGCAATGGCACCGGCCCAGCCACTTTGCCGCCAAGTACATGCAGGCCCATGGCTACCGCGTGATTCCCGTGAACCCGCTGGTCGCGCGCGAAGGCGGGCAGATCCTGGGCGAGACCGCCTACGCCAGCGTGACCGAGGCCTCCGCCGCTCTGGCCGCGCAGGGCGCGCGCATCGACATGGTGGATTGCTTTCGCAAGAGCGAGGACATCCCGCCGCTGGCGGCTGAAGCCATCGCGGTGGGCGCGCAATGCCTGTGGATGCAGCTGGGCGTGTTCAACGAGGCCGCCGGCGCGCAGGCCGAGGCCGCGGGCCTGCGCGTGATCCAGAACCGCTGCGTGAAGATCGAGCACGCACGCCTGTTCGGCGGCCTGGGCTGGATGGGCGTGAACACCCAGGTGATCTCGTCCAAGCGCCTGCGCAAGCTCCCATATTGATAGCTACTAGCGCTTGATGGATAAGCGCTAGAGGCCTATTTGACCCATAACACCATGACCGCATCCACCCCACCCGGCTCTGGAGCCGACCGTGCCTTCGGCTTCGGCACGCGCGCCATTCACGCCGGCGCCCAGCCCGACCCCGTGACCGGCGCGCGCGCCACGCCCATCCACCAGACCACGAGCTTCGTCTTCGACGACGCCGAACACGCCAGCAGCCTGTTCAACCTGCAGACCTTCGGCAACGTCTACAGCCGCATCAGCAACCCCACGGTCGCCGTGTTCGAGGAGCGCATGGCCAGCCTGGAGGGCGGCCGCGCGGCCCTCGCCTGCGCCAGCGGCATGGCTGCGCAGATGGCGGCGCTGCTGGCCATCCTGAAGGCCGGCGACCACATCGTGGCCGCCAGCACGCTCTATGGCGGCACGGTGGGGCAGCTGGGCGTGGGTTTCAGCCGCCTGGGCATCGAGACCACCTTCGTCGACCCGTCCGACCCCGAGAACTTCACCCGCGCCATGCGCCCGAACACGCGCGCCGTGTACGGCGAGACCATCGGCAACCCGCTGGTCAACGTGCTGGACATCGCGGCGATTGCGGAGGTGGCCCACGCCCACGGCGTGCCGCTGGTCATCGACAACACCGTGGCCAGCCCCTACCTGTGCAACCCGCTGGCCCTGGGCGCCGACATCGTGGTGCACAGCGCCACCAAGTACATCGGCGGCCACGGCACCACCATGGGTGGCGTGGTGGTGGAGGGTGGCCAATTCCCCTGGGACAACGGCCGATTCCCCGAGATGGTGGAGCCCAGCCGCGCCTACCACGGCGTGAAGTTCTACGAGACCTTCGGCGATTTTGGCTACACCATGAAGGCGCGCATGGAGGTCAACCGCACCTTCGGCGGCGTGCTCTCGCCCCTGAACGCCTGGCTGCTGCTGCAGGGCGCCGAGACACTGCACCTGCGCATGCGCGAACACTGCCGCAACGCGCTGGCCGTGGCGCAGTTCCTGCAGCAGCACCCGCAGGTGGCCTGGGTCCACTACCCGGGCCTGTCGGACTCGCCGTACTACGCGCTGGCGCAAAAACAGTTCCGCGCAGTGGACGGTCAGCCCGGCGCCTCGGGCATCCTGACCTTCGGCGTGAAGGGCGGTGCCGCGGCGGGCGAGCGGTTCATCGACGCCTGTGAGTTCCTGAGCCACCTGGCCAACATCGGCGACGCGAAGACGCTGGTGATCCACCCCGCCTCCACCACGCACCGCCAGCTCAACGCGGAGGAGCTGGCCCGCGCCGGCGTGCGCGCGGACATGGTGCGCCTGAGCGTGGGCATCGAGGAGCTGGACGACATCCTCTGGGACATCGACCAAGCCCTGGCACGCACGCGCTGAACCGGGCCACCCACGGCCAGGGTCACGCCCGACCGGGGGCGCGCAGGGCAGGTCAGCGCTTGCCCGGCAGTGGGGGCACGGGGCGCGCCGCGCTCCCCCCCGAGCCGCGCAGCGACAGCACGATGGAGCCGGCAATCAGCGTCGCCGTGACCAGCAGCGCGTAGCCGATGGGAATCTTCACCAGGTCGATCAGCAGCATCTTGGTGCCGATGAACACCAGCACCAGCGCCAGGCCATAGGCCAGCAGGTGGAACCGGTTGGCCAGGTCGGCCAGCAGGAAGTACAGCGCGCGCAGGCCCAGGATGGCGAACACGTTGGCCGTGAGCACGATGAACGGGTCGCTGGTGATGGCGAAGATGGCGGGGATGCTGTCCACCGCGAAGATGATGTCGGTGGTGCCGATCAGCACCAGCACCACGAACAGCGGGGTGTAGTGCTTGACGCCGTCGATCATGGTGGAGAGTTTCTCTCCGTCGAACCGGTCGGTGATGCGCATGCGCTGGCGCAGCAGCTTGAGCACCGGGTTGGTCGCGATGTCGGGCTCCTGCCCCGCGGCAAACCACATCTTGATGCCGGTGACCACGAGGAACGCGCCAAACACGTACAGCAGCCAGTGGAACGTGGCCAGCAACCACGCGCCCGCCAGGATCAGCAGCGTGCGCAACACGATGGCGCCGATGATGCCGATGATGAGGGCGCGCTTTTGGTACTGCGGCGGCACGGCGAAGTAGCTGAACAGCATCAGGAACACAAAGATGTTGTCCACCGACAGGCTCTTTTCGACGAGGTAGCCGGTGATGAACTGCATCGACACCGTGTTGGCCACGTCGCGGCCCTGGCTGCCGTCCAGGTACCACCACAGCAGTCCCACGAACACGAACGCCAGCGCAAACCACAGCAGGCTCCAGCGCGCGGCCTCGCCCATCGTCACCCGGTGCGCGCCCTGGCGCTCCATCACCAGCAGGTCCACGGCGATCGCCACGACCACAAAGGCGGCGAAGCCCGCCCACATCCACCAGGTGCCTATCGTTTCCATGCGTTCCTTCTCCAACAAGGTTGTACTGACGGGCCCACAGCCCGAGGAGGTGCAATGTAGAGGTCGCATGGATTCCAAAAAATCTGCCTTATTGATACTATTACTTCGGATTTTACGAAGTAACTCCATGAGCCAGAGCTTCAACTACCGCCACCTGTACTACTTCTGGGTCGTCGCCAAGGAGGGCGGCATGGCACGGGCCGCCGAGCGGCTGGACATGGCCGTGCAGACCATCAGCGCACAGGTGCGCGAGCTGGAGAAGTCCCTGGGGGTGAGCCTGCTGCGCTCCGAGGGCCGCAACCTCATGCTGACCGAGGCCGGCGTGGCCGCGCTGCACGAGGCCGACCACATCTTCGCGCTGGGCGAGCAGCTGCCCCAGCGCGTGCGCGAGGCCGCGTCGGGCCCCACATTGCGCCTGAACCTGGGCATCTCCGACGGCATTGCCAAACTGGCGGTCCACCGGCTGCTCACTCCCGTGCTGGACGAGCCCCACCTGCGCCTGCTGTGCCACGAGGGGGAATTCCAGCCCCTGCTGGGCGAACTGGCGCTGCACAAGCTGCACGCGGTACTGGCCGACCGCCCCGCCCCGCCGAACCCGGCGCTGCGCACCACCAGCCAGTTGCTGGGTACCAGCGCCATTGGCTGGTATGCCCCGCCGCTGTGGGCGCAGGCCGCGCGCCACGCATTCCCCCGCAGCCTGGCGGTGGTCCCCGTGCTGTTGCCCACCGAGCACGCCGCGCTGCGCGCGCGCATCGACCACTGGCTGGAACGCGAGCGCATCCGCCCGCGCATTGCAGGGGAATTCGAGGACAGCGCCCTGCTCAGCACCTTCGCAGCCACCGGCATGGGCGTGATGCCCGCGCCCGAGACCCTGGGCGCGCACCTGGAGCAGACCCATGGCCTCGTGCCCGTGGGCACCACCCCCGAGGTGCATGAGCAGTTCCACCTGATCTACAGCGCCCGCAAGGTGATGCACCCGCTGCTGACCCGGCTGCTGGAGGCCGGAGCCGATGGGACGCTGTGGAACCCGGACCCCACCCGTTCCCCCGTCTGAGGAGACGGCGCATCGTCCTGCAGCGCCCCTTTCCTTGATCTGAGGCAAGCCCGCGGGGCTTGCCCAAGGCCTGCGGGAGCCGGCCTGCGACAATCGCGCGCATGAGCTTCGCCCCCCTCCAGAACGACACCTTCCTGCGGGCCTGCCGTCGTCAGGCCACCGACTACACGCCCCTGTGGCTGATGCGCCAGGCGGGCCGCTACCTGCCCGAATACAAGGCCACGCGCGCCAAGGCCGGCAGCTTCATGGGCCTGGCCACGAACGTGGAGTACGCCACCGAGGTGACGCTGCAGCCGCTGGAGCGCTTCCCGCTGGACGCGGCCATCCTGTTCAGCGACATCCTCACCGTGCCCGACGCCATGGGCCTGGGCCTGTCGTTCGCCGAGGGCGAAGGCCCGCGCTTTGCCAAGGCGGTGCGCGACGAGGCCGACGTGGCCGCGCTGGCCGTGCCCGACCTGGACAAGCTGCGCTATGTGTTCGACGCCGTCACCAGCATCCGCCGCGCGCTGAACGGCCGTGTGCCGCTGATCGGCTTCTCGGGCAGCCCCTGGACGCTGGCCTGCTACATGGTCGAGGGCAAGGGCAGCGACGACTACCGCCTCGTCAAGACGCTGATGTACAGCCGCCCGGACCTGATGCACCGCATCCTGGCGGTGAATGCGGACGCCGTGGCCGCGTACCTGAATGCCCAGATCGACGCCGGCGCCCAGGCCGTGATGGTCTTCGACAGCTGGGGCGGCGTGCTGGCCGACGGGTGCTTCCAGCAGTTCAGCCTGGAATACACCCGGCGCGTGCTGGCACAGCTCAAGCGCACGGGCGTGGACGGCCAGGACGTGCCGCGCATCGTCTTCACCAAGGGCGGCGGCATCTGGCTCGACGACATGAAGGACATCGACTGCGAGGTGCTGGGCCTGGACTGGACGGCCCACCTGGGCAAGGCGCGCGCCATCGTCGGCGGGCAGGTGGGCGGCCCGGGCAAGGCGCTGCAGGGCAACATCGACCCGAACGTGCTGTTTGCACCTCCCGAGGCCGTGGCCGCGCAGGTGCGGGGCGTGCTCGACAGCTTCGGCACGCCGCACACCGACAAGACCACCACTGGCCCCACGCACATCTTCAACCTGGGCCACGGCATCAGCCAGTTCACCCCGCCCGAACACGTGGCCGCGCTGGTGGAAGCCGTGCATGGCTATTCACGCAGCCTGCGGCAGCGGTGAATGCCTACTTACCAAGGCTGCGGCGCCGGCATGACTTATTCACACTGCGGCAGCCGCATCCGGCGTGCCGCGCGGCCCGCAGTGAGCAGCGCAACAACCGGCAACAAATCACTCCGAACCTCGTAAGTGGTTGATTCATATGAAAGTCCTGCGCCTGCCGATTTTGTGGGCACCCTAAGCAAACCACGGCCAGACAAGGGCTTTCGGGCGGCCCAGCCGGGATATCAACAAAGTTATCCACAGAAAATCTGAACTTCCTGTGTTTCCCTCGCAAAATCAAGCACTTGCCGCACGAAGTGAAGGAAAAGTCCCACAGTGGCTGCGGCGCCTACCACATCCGGGGGATGCTCTTCCCTATTGACAGCGCCAGTTGTTCACATGCTGGCAACTGCGCCCGCCTGCGCAGAGCATCGCCCGACAACCGCTGCGGCACTTTTTGCGGCGCAGCAAAGAACGTTGATTCATAAGCTTTTTTTGCACCGCGCCGTCTACAAATCCGCTAGCGCGCAGTCCAGCAGGGGCGCGCCCCGCAGCCTGTTGCACGCTGCTTTTCAACAAAGTTATCCACAGCATCTCTCGTAGCAGTGGGCAAGCTTGTGGAATCATGCGGGGCCGCGCCCCCGGTGCCGCCCGCGTTTTCACCCACCGCCCATGCCTGACCGCTCCCCGCCCCCGACCACGCCGCATGACAGCGCCGCCTGCCTGCTCTGCGTGGCCGTGAGCACGCCGGCGCACAGTGGCGTGGGCGAACCGCTGAGCTATGCCAGCCCGCGCCCGCTGCCTGCCGGGACACTGGTGCGCGTGCCGCTGGGCGCGCGCGAGGTGCTGGGCGTGGTCTGGGACGCGCCCGCCGAGCCAGCGGCGCTACCGCCGGGCATGGTGCCGCGCACGGTGGCGGGCGTGCTCGAAGGCGTGGCGCCGCTGGACGCCGCCTGGCGCCGTCTGGTGAGCTTCGCCGCGCGCTACTACCAACGCGCGGTGGGCGAGGTGGCGCTGGCCGCCCTGCCCCCACAGCTGCGCGACCTCACGCCCGAGCAGTTGGCGCGGCGCCTGCGCCGCCCCGCACCGCCGGCGCACCCGTCCGAAGCAGTTACAAAAACAATAGCACTTACCGCAGAACAGGCAAGCGCTACAGCCCAAATCGATGCAGAGAGCGGGCCCTTCCTGCTGTTCGGCAGCACGGGCAGCGGCAAGACCGAGGTGTACCTGCACTGCGTGCAGCGCGCCCTGGCCGGCCACCCCGCTGCACAGGCACTGGTGATGGTGCCCGAGATCAACCTCACCCCGCAGCTGGAGGCGCGCTTTCGCGAGCGCTTCGCGCCCCTGTACGGCGAGGCGGCCGTGGTCAGCATGCACAGCGGGATGACGCCGGCACAGCGCCTGAAGAGCTGGCTCGCCGCGCATACGGGCGCTGCGCGCATCGTGCTCGGCACGCGCATGGCGGTGTTCGCCAGCCTGCCGGGGCTGGCACTGGTCGTGGTGGACGAGGAGCACGACGCCAGCTACAAGCAGCAGGAGGGCGCGCGCTACTCCGCGCGCGACCTGGCGCTGTGGCGCGGACGCGAGCAGGGCGCCAAGGTGATCCTGGGCAGCGCCACCCCGTCGCTGGAGAGCTGGCATGCCAGCACCCCGGCCAGCGAGGGGGGCCCGGGCCGTTACCTGCGCCTGCACATGCCCAGCCGTATCGGCTCCGCAGAAGGCGCCGGCGCAGGCGAGCTGCCGCGCGTGCGCCTGGTGGACATGGGACAACAGCCGCGCAGTTCGGGGGCGGGTGGCGTGTTCTCGCCCCCGCTGCTGGCCGCCATCACCGAACGGGTGCAGCGCGGGGAGCAATGCCTGGTGCTGCTCAACCGCCGCGGCTTTGCACCCGTGCTGCACTGCCATGACTGCGGCTGGAAGAGCGACTGCCCGCACTGCAGCGCCCACCAGGTGTTCCACAAGAGCGACCGCACGCTGCGCTGCCACCACTGTGGCTTTACGCAACGCGTGCCGCGCGCCTGCCCCAGCTGCGGCAATCCGGACATCCTGCCCCTGGGCCGGGGCACCGAGCAGTTGGAAGAGCAACTGGCCGCCCTGCTGCGCAACGTGATCACCCCGGACCGCCGCGCCGCGCGCGTGGCACGCATCGACGCCGACACCACCCGCGCCAAGGGGGCGCTGGAGGAGCAACTGGCCCAGGTGCACAGCGGCGAGGTGGACGTGCTGGTCGGCACGCAGATGGTGGCCAAGGGGCATGACTTTCGGCGCATCACCCTGGTGGCGGCCGTGCAGCCCGACGGAGCGCTCTTCAGCAGCGACTTCCGCGCGCCCGAGCGCATGTTCGCCCTGCTGATGCAGGCCGCGGGCCGCGCGGGGCGCGATGCGCGCTATGTGGCCGCGCAGGGCAGCCCGCCCGAGATGTGGATCCAGACCTGGCACCCCGACCACGCCGTCTATGCCGCGCTGCGCCGCCACGACTACCCGGCCTTCGCCGCGCGCCAGCTGGCCGAGCGCCAGGAAGCCGGCATGCCGCCCTTCGCCTATCAGGCGCTGGTGCGCGCGGACGCCCGCACGCAGGAGGCGGCCCAGGCCTTCCTGCAGGCCGCCAGCGACGCCGCGCGCGCCGCCGGGCTGCCGGGGCTGGACCAGGTCTTCCTGTTCCCGCCGGTGCCGCTCGCCATCCAGCGCGTGGCCAATGTGGAGCGCGCGCAGATGCTGCTGGAAAGTCCCCAGCGCGGCGCGCTGCAGCGCTTTCTGGCCGCATGGCAGCCGCTGCTGCATGCCGAGCGCCCGCGCCACCGCGGCCTGGTGCGCTGGCTGGTGGACGTGGACCCGCAGGCGATCTGAAGGAAATCCCGCGTGGTGCAACTACGGCAAAGGTGCTGCCAGCACTTTTCAACCAGCGCTTACAGCTATCCTCCTGATAGCATTTTTTGCGCCATGCAGGCGCGCATGGCTCGCGGTATCGCCCCGCGCTACCGGGAGTAGCCGCTGGCAGGCTGGGCTGGGAAACCGCTCGCCATACTCGCCCGCGCTGCCCACACTGCGCAGCACCGCCCACCGGCATACTCGGGACAACTCACCGAATGAACCGCTACCAAGACATTCTGCCTCCGCTTTGGAGCACCGTCGCACTGACCGTGGCCACGCTGGTCACCAACTGGGTCTGGGCAGCCTGGTTCGCAGAAACCGACGGCACGGGCCTGATGGCACTGATGATCGCCAGCCTGTTTTTCTGGCCGGTGATGCTGATCCTGATCTACCTTGCGCTGGCGCACACCCTCCGATTTTGCGAAGACTACGGTTTCCTGCGCATGGCGGTCGTTGTGGGCGTTGCCGTAGTGGGTACGGCCATCTTCGGCGTGCCCGGCCCCTGGAACCTGCTGATCTGCGCGGTCACGGCCGTCACGGTGGGGATTCAGATCAGGCGCACGGCGCAGGACGACGCCGACCTGGAGGACTTGTGAATGGCTTTCAAGGAGAAGCCGCCGCGCGGTCTACTCGAGAGCTTTTCAGACCCGCTCTGGCAACGGCTGGGCCTAGTTGTGGTGGGCCCGCAGTGGATCGTGAAGGGCCGGCATCGAGGATTCGACTGGATGGCCATCGAGCTGCTACATCGCCCCACGGGCTTTCGGCAAACGATCATGACCACCACCGTCTTCGTGGTGCGGCTGCCGCGCAAGTCCAAGGACTGGTATTTGCCAGCCGACCGCATCACCCCTGACAAGCAGGTGTGCGTGGACGACGCCTGCGTCTATGCCGCAGCGCTGGGCGAACAGCCCCGCGTGCGCACGTGGCGCCAGTGGCTGGACCTGGCCGTGGACGCTGCCGAAGAGGTGATCCGCACTGAAGGCGCGCGCCGTAAGGAGAACCCGCAGCAGAAAGCGGAACGCGCCGATGCCCCGAGTTGGAACGTGGTGGACGGCAACCTGGCCTCTATCTGGTTGGTGGCGATGGCGTTTTTCAGCTTTCTCAACGTGATGGGACTTTGGCAGGCGTACGGCGACTGGCAAGGCCAAGGAGCCATCCTCCTGTGCCACGGGTCGAAGCCCTTCGGCACGTACCTGCAGGGCTGGAAGGCCGCCGTTTACGCCGTATCGCTCGTCGCGCCCCTGCCCATCGTGGCCAAAGCGCTGCATACCGTGACCACGCGGATGTACCGGCAGGCGTTCCGGCTCCAGCTTTGTGTCGAAGGCCTGCTCTGGGCAGGGGCGATGGTCGGGATGCACTACGTGCGGGACGCCCTCGTCCAATCGGTGCGCCAGGCCTGCTGAGAAGATTTCTCGATTTTTTGCCACTCAACGCTTATGCCGTAAGCGCTTATAGCTATCAAAACAGAAGTAAACAGGTCAAGTCAAAAGCGCAACGGCAGCCGAAAAGCTGACGAACGCCAGCGCCGTACTCACCAGGATGATGCGCGCCACGCGCCCGCCGTGGGCCCCGAAGCGCTCCACCAGCAGCGCCACGTTGCTCGCGCTGGGCAGCGCGGCCAGCAGCACCATCACCGTGAGCGTGAACGGCGACAGGTCCACCCCCAGCGCCATCGCCGCACGTCCCACGCACCACACCAGCAGCGGGTGCACGACGAGCTTGGCCAGCGCGATCGGCACGTACTGGCCCGGCGGCACGTATTCCTGCTGGTTCATCTGCGAGCGCGCCAGCACCGCGCCAATGGTGAACAGCGCCACCGGCGATGCCGCGCCCGCCAGCATGGCCAGGGTCTGATCCACGGGGCCCGGCGGCTGCCACTGCAGGACCGACGCCACGCCGCCCAGCACGATGGACCAGGGCATGGGGTTGGTGGCCATGCCGCGCAGCGCGTTGCGCAGCGCCACGGCCACGCCGTGCGCACCCGCGCCATCCAGGCGCGACAGCGCGATGCACGCCGAACTGGTGATCACCAGGTCCACCGCCAGCACCACGATCACGGTGCCGGCACTGGCCTCGCCCAGCAACGCCACCAGCAGCGGAACGCCCATGAAGCCGGTGTTGGGAAAGGCAGCCACCAGCGCGCCGAAGGCCGCATCGTTCCACCCCCGGCGCCGCAGCGTGAGGGCCACCGTGCCGCCCACCATGAGCAGCGCACACAGCAGGTACAGCCCGGCGACGGCCGGGTCCAGCAGCTGTGCGATGGGCGTGCTGGCGCCGAAGCGGTACAGCATGCATGGCAGCGCGAAATACAGCACGAAGCTGTTCAGCCCCCCGATGGCGGACACCGGCAGCGCCCCGGCCCGCGTGGCAAGGTAGCCGCACAGTACGAGGGCGAAGAAGGGGAAGGTGATCAGCAGGACGGACAGCACGGGCGCGATTGTCGCAGCGCCGCCGCGCGCTGAAACGCCTTGTCACCGGGCGTGCCACCCCGGGCAATCACCCTGGTGCGCGCACGCCGCTATCATGCACACCCGCTGTTCTCCCTCTCACCCGCCGCCCGCCGCAGCCCGTGGCGCAGGCGCGCCCCGTTCCTCCCGCTGCATCCATGTCCGGTCTCAATCTTGCTCAGTTGCAGGCAGTGCACTACACCGAGGGCCCGTGCCTGGTGCTGGCGGGCGCGGGCTCGGGCAAGACGCGGGTGATCACGCACAAGATCGCGCGGCTGATCGAGACGGGCCTGGCGCCCCGGCGCATCGCCGCCATCACCTTCACCAACAAGGCCGCGGCCGAGATGCGCGAGCGCGCCGCCGGCCTGATCGGCCGCCAGGCCAAGGACGTGCTGGTGTGCACCTTCCACGCCCTGGGCGTGCGCATGGTGCGCGAGGACGGCCATGTGCTGGGCCTCAAGCCCTCGTTCAGCATCCTGGACCAGGACGACGTGACGGGCATCCTCAAGGACTGCGCGGGCGGCACCACCGACCTGGCCACCGCGCGCCAGTGGCAATGGACCATCAGCAACTGGAAGAACCAGGGCTGGGACGCGCGCAAGGCGCTCGCCATGGCCCAGGATGACCATGAGCGCAGCATCGCCCTGATCATGCAGCGCTACGAGGAGCGCCTGACGGCCTACCAGAGCGTGGATTTCGACGACCTGATCGGCATGCCCATGCGCCTCTTGCGCCACCACCCCGAGGTGCGCGAAAAGTGGCAGCGCCTCTTGGGCCACGTGCTGGTGGACGAATACCAGGACACCAACGCCACGCAGTACGAGCTGCTGAAATACCTGGTGGGCGAGCGCGCGCGCTTCACCGCCGTGGGCGACGACGACCAGAGCATCTACGGCTGGCGCGGCGCCACGCTGGACAACCTGAAGAAGCTGCCGCAGGACTTCCCGCAGCTCAACGTCATCAAGCTGGAGCAGAACTACCGCTCGACCAGCGCCATCCTGCGCGCGGCCAACCACGTCATCCAGCCCAATCCCAAGCTGTTTCCCAAGACGCTGTTCAGCGAGCTGGGCGAGGGCGAGCCCGTGCGCGTGGTCGATTGCGACAACGAGGAGCACGAGGCCGAGCGCGCCGTGGCGCGCATCCAGGGCCTGCGGGCAGCCAGCAATCCACCGCCGGCGTGGAAGAACTTCGCCATCCTCTACCGCGCCAACCACCAGGCCAAGCCGTTCGAGAAGGCCCTGCGCAAGGCCAACATCCCCTACAAGGTCTCGGGCGGCACCAGCTTCTTCGACCGCGCAGAGATCAAGGACCTGTGCGCGTGGTTCCGCCTGTGGATCAACAACGACGACGACCCGGCCTTTCTGCGCGCCGTCACCAGCCCGCGGCGCGGCGTGGGCCACACCACGCTGGCGGCGCTGGGCGAGTTCGCCACGCAGCACAAGCAAAGCATGTTCGGCGCGCTGTTCAACGCCATGCTGCCCGCCGTGATCCCCAAGCGGGGCCTGGAAGGCCTGCTGGAGTTCGGCCGCACCGTCAACGACTTGGAGCACCGCGCACGCCACACGCACGGCCACGAAGCCGCGCGTGCCTTCCTGGCCGACTGGCTCAAGGACATGGGCTACGAGCAGCACCTGTACGACAGCGAGGACAGCGAAAAGGTGGCCGCAGCGCGCTGGAGCAACGTGCTGGAGTTCTGCGACTGGATGGCGCAGCGCGCGGGCGGCCAGATCGACGACACCGCGGGCACGACGGTGCAGGCCGCGACCAAGAGCCTACTGGAGGTGGCGCAGACCATCGCCCTGCTGTCCACCATCTCCGAGCGCGAACAGGAGCAGGACATGGTGGTGCTGTCCACGCTGCATGCCAGCAAGGGGCTGGAGTGGCCGCACGTGATCCTGGCCGGCGTGACCGAGGGCATGCTGCCCTTCAAGCTGGACGATGACGATGGCCGCCAGCAGAAGGTGAGTGACGACATCCTGCAGCGGCTGCAGGAGGAGCGCCGCCTGATGTACGTGGGCATCACCCGCGCCCAGCGCACGCTGGCCGTGAGCTGGACCAAGAAGCGCAAGAAGGGCCGCGAGATGGTGGCCTGCCAGCCCAGCCGCTTCATTGCCGAGATGAAACTGGACGCCGCCACGGCGCGCGAGAACCCACGCGACAAGTTGCGCCAGTTGCGCGAGGAATTTGCGCGCAAGGCCCAGGCCGCCCCCAGCCCCGCCACACCCTGAACACATGTTGAAAACTATATTTTGATAGCTGCCAGCGCTTTACTGGTAAGCGCTTGCGCCCAAAAACCCTCTCAACCTCCGCGCCCGGCCTGCCCCACGGCCGCGCAGATGGAGCAGCCCGAACTCGTGGGCCGCTGGCAGGCGCGGCTGGACGGCATGGCCGAGGCCGTGCTGCTGGAACTGGGCCCCCACCCCGAATGGGACGGCACGGTGAAGGGACGCATCCAGTGGCCGGGCTTCACCTCGGTGGTGGTGGGCGACGTGCACCAGGGCCGGCTCACCATGGAAGAGTCGCGCGACGGCACGCGGGTCAGCGGCAACTGGAGCGGCGACGTCGTCGAAGGCAGCTGCGCGCGCGAGATCCGCGGCGAATGGACCGACGAGGCCGACCGGCCCTACACCTTCACCCTGCGCAAGCAGGCCCCTTCCCGGCCCTGACCTGCATGGCAGCCGTCACCGACCACGCGCATCATCCGACCATGACACAGCCTTCACACCCCCTGTCCCGCCTGGGCCTGGCCACCGCGCTGCTGGGCACGGCCCTGCCGCTGGTCAGCTGGGCCCAAACCGCCGCAGCCCCCGCCGTCAACCGGGCGGCCGGCTGGCGCCAGTGCGCCGCCCTCACCGGTGACAGCCAGGCACGCCTGGCCTGCTTTGACCAGTGGGCCGGCGAGCAGAGCTGGCAGGCGCCGCCCGCTTCGGCCAGCGCCCAGCCCGCCGCCGCCACGCAGGCGCCGCCCCCGCCGGTGGACGCCACGCTGCCGGCCACGCGCATCATCGACGTGGCGCAGGTGGAAGGCTGCCGCGACGGCCAGTACAGCACCCTGTCGCGCTTCTGGGAGCTGGAGACGGGCAGCGACTGCGGGGCGTTCCGCTTTCGCGGGTACCGGCCCATGAGCGTGTCCGTCGTGGGCGCCACCAGCGTCAACCGCCTGCCCACCTCGGGCAGCCCGGACAACAACGCCACCAGCGAGGTGGACTACCGCAAGACCGAGATGCGCGTGCAGCTGTCGGTGCGTACCAAGCTCGCGCAGGGCCTGCTCACGCGCGGCCACCCCACGCTGCGCGACTCGCTGTGGGCGGGCTACACGCAGCAGTCGTACTGGCAGCTGTTCTCGCCGGGCATCTCGCGGCCGTTCCGCAACACGGACCACGAGCCCGAGATCATGTACGTGTACCCCACCGACGCCAAGCTGCCCTTCGGCTGGCGCTGGCGCTACAGCGGCATCGGCCTGGTACACCAGTCCAACGGCCAGAGCCTGCCTCTGTCGCGCAGCTGGAACCGCGTGTACCTGATGACCGGCATGGAGCTGGACAACCGCTGGACCGTCACCGGCCGCCTGTGGAAGCGCCTGCACGAGAGCGCGGACAGCGACGACAACCCCGGCATCAGCAACTACGTGGGCCGGGCCGAGCTGGGCCTGACCTGGAACGTGGACAAGGACAACACCCTGGCGCTGACCGCACGGCATTCGCTGGGGGCGACCGGGCGCGGCTCGGCACGGCTGGAATGGCTGCAAACCCTCGGAACCAGCCTGGTGGGCAACCGCACCAACCTGCGCCTGCACACCCAGCTGTTCACGGGCTACGGCGACAGCCTGATCGACTACAACCGCAAGCGCACCGTGTTCAGCGTGGGCCTGAGCCTGGTGGATTTCTGAACCCCACAGCGCGAATGGATGGGCGGGCGCGCCACGCGCGCCTGCCGGCCCGATCACAACCGGTTACCCTTTGACCGGGCCGGCGGGTTGAAGGCGCCGCAGTGCGCCGACACAATCGGGCGCACCCCGGCGCCGCCGGGGGCGGGCCCGCGCCCTGCGCAATAAGCGCCTGCTTTCGCGCGGTATTCGCCCCATCACCGGCCAGCGCCGTCCGCACAATGCAGCCCGGAGGACGACGACCATGGACCTGCAATACCAGCTGAAGGCCGGCAGCTACTACCTGTACGACATGCGCGAAACGCCCAGCGCAGTCACGGGCGAGCGTCGCTTCAAGCTCAAGACCGACACCGTGGCCATTGCCTTCGACCTGCACACCGGCGAGGTGCACCAGCACGGCAGCCCGGCACGCATCCAGTCCTGGGCCACGCACACGCGCCGGCGCCTGCGCGCCGCTGGCGCGGCGGACGTGGCCAACGACATCGTGGTCGTCTCCGGCCCGCTGCCCGTGGACGAGCTCAACAAATGCCTGTGGATCAGCGGCTACTGCCGGCGCATGTTCACGCGCCTGGCCAGCCTGCCGCACGGCAAGCTGCAGCGCGCGGCGCAGCAATGGAAAAAAGCAGCCTGAACGCCCTGCCCATCTGCGCCAGCAGCTCTTGATTCAATAGCACAATGGGTCCTGCGGGACCCGTTGTTTCTGGTGTCAGTCCTGCGCACCTAGGTCGTCGTCCTGGTCGTCATCCTCGGGCAGTTCCTCCGGCTCCGCATGCTTGACCACGGTGACGGGCACGGGACTTTGCTGCACCAGCGCCTGCGACACCGAGCCCAGCAGCGTGCCGCGCAGCCCGCCCAGGCCGCGCGCGCCGATGATGAGCGCGTCGCAGCCGCAGCGCTCCACCATGTCCACCAGCGTGGCCGCCACGGGGCCCAGACCGATCTCGGTCTCATACGGCACGCCCGCGGCCTCCACCATCGCCACGGCCGATGCCATCAGGTGCTGGCCCGCCTCCACGCTCGCGGCGGCCACGGCGTCCGCGCCCTGCGTGGCCAGCTCGATCAGCGAGGCCTCTTCCTGCACGTGGCCCAGCACCAGCGTGGCCTGCAGGCCGCCGCGGCGCACCAGGGCCACGCCATGGCGCACCGCGTCGAGCGCGAGTTCGGAGCCATCAACGGCGATCAGGATTCGGAACATAGGGGCACCTCCTTGCAATGCTGTGTCGATAGGGTCAGTGTAGGCCGCGCGGGGCGCTGCGGGCACCAATCCCCGCTGGTGCAGTCTGGGACAATCGCGCCCATGCTCAAGTTTGAAATCCTGGCCACCGACACCTCCAGCCACGCGCGCCGCGGCACGCTCACGCTCAACCACGGCGTGGTGCAGACCCCCATCTTCATGCCCGTGGGCACCTACGGCACCGTCAAGGGCGTGATGCCGCGCAGCCTGCGCGAGATGGGCGCGCAAATCATCCTGGGCAACACTTTCCACCTGTGGATGCGGCCCGGCCTGGACGTGATGCAGAGCTTTGGCGGTCTGCACGGCTTTGAGCAGTGGGACAAGCCCATCCTCACGGACTCGGGCGGGTTCCAGGTCTGGAGCCTGGGCAGCATGCGCAAGATCACCGAAGAAGGCGTGCATTTCGCCTCGCCCGTGAACGGCGACAAGCTGTTCATGTCGCCCGAGGTGAGCATGCAGATCCAGACCACGCTCAACAGCGACATCGTGATGCAGCTGGACGAGTGCACGCCCTACGAGACCAACGGCCACAAGACCACCGAGGCCGAGGCGCGTAAGAGCATGGAGATGAGCCGCCGCTGGGCGGTGCGTTCCAAGAATGAATTCGAGCGCCTGGGCAACCCCAACGCGCTGTTCGGCATCGTGCAGGGCGGCATGTACAAGAACCTGCGCCAGGAGTCGCTCGAAGCCCTGGTGGAGATGGACTTCCCCGGCTACGCCGTGGGCGGCGTGAGCGTGGGCGAGCCCAAGGACGAGATGCTGGACATCATGGCGCACACCCCCCACCGCCTGCCCGCGCACAAGCCGCGCTACCTGATGGGTGTGGGCACGCCGGAGGACCTGGTGGAGGGCGTGGCCCAGGGCGTGGACATGTTCGACTGCGTGATGCCCACGCGCAATGCGCGCAACGGCACGCTGTTCACGCGCTATGGCGACCTGAAGATCCGCAACGCCCGCCACAAGACCGACCACCAGCCGCTGGACCCAAGCTGCACCTGCCACGCCTGCGCAGGCACCGAGGGCGTAAGCTGGAACGACGGGGGCCGCGGCGGCTTCTCGCGCGCCTACCTGCACCACCTGGACCGCTGCGGCGAGATGCTGGGGCCCATGCTCACCACCATCCACAACCTGCACTACTACCTGAACCTGATGCGCGAAGTGCGCGAGGCGCTGGACGCCGGCCAGTTCGGCGCATTCCGCGCGCGCTTCAAGGCCGAGCGCGCACGCGGCGTATAGCGCCGCGTAGGCGGCGGCTGACGGCGAGGGCCGGCGCATTCCGCGCGCGGCGCCGCGCCGTCCCTCCTATGCTGGCGCGATGGACACCCGACCGTCGACGGCCGCACCGCTGCACATCGGCACCGCGGGGTGGAACGTGCCGCAGGGCAGCCGGCACCGGTTCCCGGCCAAAGGCTCACACCTGGAGCGCTACGCCGCCCGGCTGCCCGCCGTGGAGATCAATTCATCGTTCTACCGCTCCCACCAGCGCAGCACCTACGAGCGCTGGGCCGCGTCCACGCCGCCAGCGTTCCGCTTCAGCGTCAAACTGCCACGCAGCATCACGCACACGGCGCGCCTGAAGGGCACGGACGCACTGCTGGAGGCTTTCCTGGCGCAGGCGCAGGGGCTGGGGGAGCGCCTGGGCTGTCTGCTTGTGCAATTGCCGCCCAGCCTGCGGCTCGACCGGCCCATCGCCGAGGCGTTCCTGCGCGGCCTGCGCGAACGGCATCCCCACGGCAGCGTTGCCGTGGAGCCGCGCCACGCCAGTTGGTTCACGCCGGAGGGCGACGCGCTGCTGCGCGCCTGGCAGGCCGGCCGCGTGCTGGCCGACCCGGTGCTGCACGCGGGCGGCGAAGTGCCCGGCGGCTGGCCCGGCCTGGTCTACTGCCGGCTGCACGGCGCACCACGCGTGTACTACTCGGCCTATGACGCGGCGCTGGTCGACGCGCTAGCGGCACGGCTGCGGGTCGCCACCCTGGCGGCGCGCAGCGTGTGGTGCATCTTCGACAACACGGCCAGCGGCGCGGCAGTTGCCAACGCGCTGGACCTGCACCAGGCCTGCGCCTAGCGATTCCCTGCCGCGCCGGGCATCGCACCCTGGGGTGGCGTACCGGCGGGGGCCGCGCCGGCGGGCGGCATGCCCGAGGGGACCGCACCGGCAGGGGCCACACCGGGCGAGGCCATCCCGGACGGCGCCGCACCGGCCCCGCAGGCATGGCAGAAACGGGCGAAGGCGCTCTTGCGCGTGCCGCAGGCACCGCAGCGGTCGAACAGGCCGATGCCGCAGTGCGGGCAGAAGTCGGTCACCCCGTCCTTCAGGTCCACCAGCCGTTCGCACCCCGGGCACACGCCCTTGGCCAGGCGTGCCAGGGCCACGTCGTAGCCCAGCTCCTTGCGGCGCTCCTGCTCGGGCAGGGCCTCGGCCTGTTTCTGGCGCTCCAGGTAGCGGTTGAGCGCAAGGATCGCGTAGCGCCCCACCAGCGCCGTGACCACGATGCCCACCACGTAGCGCACATAGCCGCCATAGCTGGGCAGGTAGGGCACCAGCTCCACGAAGAACGCGAACACCGCGAAGAAGATGAAGCCCCACACGAACGGCCACCAGGTGCTCTTGCGCTTTTTGGCGAACAGCCAGCCTGCCGCCACCAGCAGCGGCAGCGTGAGCGCCAGGCGGTAGAGGAACACGCGCAACTCCACCTTGCGCCGCTCGGCGGCCATCTTCTCGTAGCCGCCCTGCTCGAGGCGCCCCAGGCGCTGCTGCGCGGCCTGCGCGGCCTGGCGCGCATCCAGCAGGGCCTGGTCCTGCGCCTGCACGGCCTGCTGGGCCCGGCGCTCCTGGGCCTTGAGGGCGTCCAGCGCCTGGGTGCGCGCGATCACCTCGGGGTCGTGCTCGGCGCGCTGGGTGGCGCGGCGTGCGGCCAGCCAGTTGCTGAAGGTCTCGCGCTCGGCCTGCGTCTCGCTGCGCGCCTTGGCGTGCTGCAGCCGGGCCTGCTCCAGCGCGGTCTGGGCCTCCTGCTCGGCCTGGCGCGCTTCCTTGACCTGGGCGCGCAGCGCCTGGGCGGCGTCGCGGTCCAGGAAGTCGTCCAGCTGCAAGGGCGCCTCCACCTTGGGCAGGTCGCCCACGATGGTGCCGCCCAGCCCGATCAGAAAGCTGGCGAACACCAGCGCCACCAGCCACAGGCCGCGGCGAAACCATTTCTCCGACAGTCGCAATGCCTTGCTCATGTGTGATCCCTCACGATGTTTACTATTGAAATAGTAGCTGCTCGCGCTTGATGGATAAGCGCAAGAGCCCGTTTTTGCTTAAAACTTCTCCGGACCCAGCACCTGCACCTGCGGGGCGCCCGCCAGCCGCGCATGCTGCAGCCATGCGAGGGCGGAGTCCACCGTCACGGTCTCGATGCGGTCGGCGTAGCGCTGCGCGGGCGGATGGTCGTCGAAGGCGACGTTGGCCGCCGTCATGCGCCCGCCCAGCCGCGTGAGCGGCCCGATGCGCAGCGCCGTGGGCTGGTAGCCCTGCAGCCGCAGCCAGGCCTGGGCCTGCGCGCGGGTCTGGGCGCGCTCGGGCTCCATGGCCAGGGCCAGGGTCTCCAGCGCCCACTGGTTGGACTGCTGGTAGGTCGTGCCCCACGCATAGCTCACCATGCTGTAGGCACGCTGGTGCAGCCGCGTGGCGCGCGCGCCGTCGGCCAGCACGGGCAGCAGCGCCTGCTGCACGGCGGGCGTGGGTACGGCCCACACGGCCTCATGGCGCCACAGGTCGTCCAGGAAGAACTCGCCCAGCCCCTGGCGGTACACGGCGGCCACGGCGGTGCCGCAGTCGTTGAGCTTGTGCACCACGCGCCACGGGCCGTCGGGCGTCTTGTAGGCCCAGCCGAGGTGCGAGTAGCGCAGGCCGTAGCGGGACAAGTCCTGCCCCGCGCGCGCCAGCACCACCACGCGGGCGCCGCTGGCGTCCAGCGCCTGGGCCGTCTGCTGCGCCAGCTGCATGCCCTGGGCGATGGTCTGCGCCGTGGGTTTGTGCGGCTCGCAGGAGCGGCCCGCATGTGCCGCCATGGCCGCCAGTGCCAGGGCGGCGGCCGCGATCCAGTGCAGGGTGCGCATGGTCAGAGCCTTTCGTTGTGCAGTAGCGCGCGGCCCAGCGCGTTGGGCACGAAGGCCAGCACCTCGCCCGCGGCCGACAGGATCACGCCCGTGCCGATCACGCTGCAGGTGAGCACCGTGCCCACGGCACCACTGGCGGCACCGGCGGCGCGGCCCGACACCTCCACGCTGGCCTGGGCGCCGTCCGATGCACGCTCCAGCAGGTACACCGTGCCCGTGGCCGAGGCCTGCACGGCCTTCACCGTGAGCACCGCGCCGCCCACCGACAGCGCCGCCGGCAGGGCCACCACGGCGCCCGCCGCCGCGGACGCCCCGCCCGCGGCCACGACCACGGAGGCCACCGGCATCAGCGACAGCGCGGCAGAGGCCTCGCTGTGCGCCCGCGCCGGCAGCGCCGCGCCGCACAGCAGGCCCAGCACCAGCAGCGCGGGGGCGAAGGTCTTGCGAAAAAGGGTTGGCATGTGGGTCTCCTGCGCGGCGGGCATCATTCAGCGGCCTCGGTGCGGGCCTGCAGGCGGCTGCGCAGGCGGGCGTCGGCCAGATCCGCCTCGTGGCGGTCGCGCAGCATCTTGGCCAGCGTGAACGCGCAGGTGATGAGGTACAGCCAGCTCACGCCCAAAAAGGCCTTGTAGGTGGCGCTGATCGCCATGCCCCACAGCCCCCAGCCGGTGAGCCCCATGGCCACGGCAAAGCCGCCCCAGACGACGAGCTTCCACAGCGGGGTGTCGCCACCACCCTGGCCGGCGCCGCGGCGCGCGCCCTGGTTGTCGCGCACGAACTTGGCCAGCATGAAGGCCGCCGACAGGCAGAACACGTAGCCCATGAACATGAAGGCCACCTCCAGCCGCTCGCCCGGCAGCCAGGCCAGGCCGGTGGCGCACAGGAACACGGCGATGCCGAACGAGGCCCACACCTGGAACTGCCAGGCCCGCGTGTCGCGCTGGAGGGTGGGGGTAGAGGAATGCATGGTGGTCGGTGCCCGCAGGCGTTGGTTGAACACGGGGCGGATGCTGCGGCCGCGCGGCGCCAAAGCAGCCGATATTCCGACGCAGTAACCTATCCAGCGGCGAAAAGTATCGCCATGCGATACCGCATTCAGATCGCCAGCGGCAGCTCGGTGGTGGACAACACGTTGCGCAGCACCATGAACGAGCGCACCTGCCGCACGCCCGGCAGGTACAGCAGCTGCTCGGCATGCAGGCGGTTGAAGCTCTCGCTGTCGCGCGTGCGGATCAGCATGAAGTAGTCGAACTCGCCCGTGACCACGTGGCATTCCATGCAGCACGAGATCTTGGCCGCCGCCTTCTCGAAGGCCGAGAACGACTCGGGCGTGGAGCGGTCCAGCACCACGCCGATCATCACCAGCATGCCCGCACCCACCGCCTGCGGGTTCAGCCGCGCCACCACGCCATCGATGAAGCCCAGCCGCTTGAGCCGCTCCACGCGGCGCAGGCAGGCCGGCGGGCTCAGGTGCACCTTGGCCGCCAGGGCCACGTTGGACAGCGACGCGTCGCGCTGCAGCAGGCGCAGGATGGCGCGGTCGGTGCGGTCCACCTCGGCACCCTCTGCCGCGGCATTCACGTTGCGTTTTTTTATTGCGGCCATTGCTTGATTGGGGAAATGAAATACTGCTATTTGGCGGCAAGTACTTTTTTTGATTCTTGCGATCATCTTATTTCACAACCCTGTTAATGCGCGGTTTTCCTACGATGCAAGGCACCTTCCCCATCGACTGGAACACCGCCATGAACCTGCAGAAATTCCCCCGCCATCCCCTGACCTTCGGCCCCACGCCCATCCAGCCGCTCAAGCGCCTGTCGCAGCACCTGGGCGGCAGGGTAGAGCTGTACGCCAAGCGCGAGGACTGCAACTCGGGCCTGGCCTTCGGCGGCAACAAGACGCGCAAGCTGGAGTACCTGATCCCCGAGGCGATTGCCGGCGGCTACGACACGCTGGTGTCCATCGGCGGCATCCAGTCCAACCAAACGCGCCAGGTGGCCGCCGTGGCCGCGCATTTGGGGCTCAAGTGCGTGCTGGTGCAGGAGAACTGGGTCAACTACAGCGACGCGGTGTACGACCGCGTCGGCAACATCGAGATGAGCCGCATCCTGGGCGCCGACGTGCGCCTGGACGCGGCGGGCTTCGACATCGGCATCCGCCCGAGCTGGGAGCAGGCCATGGCGGACGTGAAGCAGGCCGGCGGCAAGCCCTTTCCCATTCCTGCTGGCTGCTCCGAGCACCCTTATGGCGGCCTGGGCTTCGTCGGCTTTGCCGAGGAAGTGCGCCAGCAGGAAAAAGAGCTGGGCTTTCGGTTTGACTACATCGTCGTGTGCTCGGTCACAGGCAGCACGCAGGCGGGCATGGTGGTGGGCTTTGCCGCCGACGGGCGCGCGCGCCGGGTGATCGGCATCGACGCATCCGCCACGCCCGAGAAGACCCACGCGCAGATCCTGCGCATCGCGCAGAGCACCGCCGATCTGGTGGAGCTGGGCCAGGACATCACCGCCGAGGATGTGGTGCTGGACACACGCTATGGCGGCCCGGAATACGGCCTACCCAATGAAGGCACGCTGGAGGCCATCCGCCTGTGCGCTCGCCAGGAGGGCATGCTCACGGACCCGGTGTACGAAGGCAAGTCCATGCACGGCATGATCGAGCGGGTGCGCAACGGCGAATTCCCGGCCGGATCGAAGGTGCTGTACGCGCATCTGGGCGGCGTGCCGGCCCTGAACGCGTACAGCTTTCTTTTTCGCAACGGCTGAAGCCGCAGCGGATGCGCAGGCCCTGGGGCGCCTGCTGGCTCAGGCGCTGATCTGAAGCAGCCCCGCCACCCGCTCACGCAGCAGGGCGGGCTGCACCTCGGCAGCCGGCAGCGGTGCGCCCACGTTCAGCCCCACGCGGTTGAATATGCCGCGGCGGAACGGCCGCACCATGGCGCCGCCCTGCTCAATGCGGCTGAAGAACGAGCCCCACAGGTTGGTCAGCGCCATGGGCACCACCGGCGCCTGCACGCCGTCGGCCTGCGCGCGTTCGATGATCTTCATGATGCCGCCCTTGAACGCCTGCAGTTGCCCGTCGCGCGTGATGCCGCCCTCGGGGAAGATGGCGAGCAGGTCGCCGTCCTTCAGCACCTGGGCCGCGCGCTCGAACGCGGCTTCGTAGGTGGCGGCATCGTCCTTTTGCGGCGCGACGGGAATGGCCTTGGCCAGGCGGAACAGCGCACCCAGCACCGGGATGCGGAAGATGCGGTGGTCCATGATGAAGTAGATGGGGCGCGGGCTGGCCGCCATCAGCAGCACGGCATCGACGAAGCTCACATGGTTGCAGGCCAGGATGGCCGCGCCCTCCGTGGGAATGTGCTCGTCGCCGCGCACCTTGAAACGGTAGATGCAGCGCGACAGCACCCAGGCCACGAAGCGCAGCAGGTACTCGGGCACCAGCAGGAAGATGTAGAACGCCACCACCGCATTGGCGATGCCGGTGAACAGGAAGATCTGCGGCACCGTGAAGCCCGCCGACAGCAGCGCCCCCGCGAGCACGGCACTGGCGATCATGAACAGCGCGTTGAGGATGTTGTTGGCGGCGATGATGCGCGCGCGGTGCGTGGGCTGGCTGCGCATCTGGATCAACGCGTACATGGGCACGCTGTACAGGCCCGCGAACAGCGACAGCAGCAGCAGGTCGGCCATCACGCGCCAGTGCGCGGGCTGCGCCGCGAAGGCCGCCAGGGTGAGCACCTCCGACGGCGGCAGGGCCCGCGAGGCGAAGTACAGGTCGATGGCGAAAACGCTCATGCCGATGGCGCCCAGCGGCACCAGGCCGATCTCCACATGCCGGCGCGAGAGCACCTCGCACAGCAGCGAGCCGATGCCGATGCCCACCGAGAACACCACCAGCAGCAGCGACGCCACCTGTTCGTTGCCATGCAGCACGTCCTTGGCGAAGCTGGGGAACTGCGACAGGAACACCGCGCCAAAGAACCACATCCACGAGATGCCCAGCAGCGAGCGGAACACCACGGTGTTGCCGTGCGCCAGCTTCAGGTTGCGCCACGTCTCGCTGACCGGGTTCCAGTTCACCGTCAGGCCCGGGTCAGTGGCCGGGGCCGGCGGAATGAACTGCGCCACCAGGCGTCCCAGCAGGGCGAGGGCCAGGCAGGCTACCGCCACTGTGGTGTGGCCGATGGCCGGCAGCGCCACCAGCAGGCCGCCCGCGACGTTGCCCAGCAGGATGGCGACGAAGGTGCCCATCTCCACCATGCCGTTGCCGCCCGTCAGCTCGCGCTCGTTCAAGGCCTGCGGCAGGTAGGCGAACTTCACGGGGCCGAACAGCGTGGAATGCAGCCCCATCAGGAACACGCAGCCCAGCAGGATGGCCGCGCTGCCGGCTACGAAACCCGCGCCCGCCACCAGCATGATGGCGATCTCCAGGTTCTTCACGAAGCGGATGATGCGCGTCTTCTCGTACTTGTCCGTGAGCTGCCCCGCCGTGGCCGAGAACAGCAGGAACGGCAGGATGAACAGCGCGCCGATCACCAGTCCCGCCAGCGCCGGCGGCATCCACGACACGCTGAGCTGGTAGGTCACCATCACCGTGAAGGCGAACTTGAACAGGTTGTCGTTGGCCGCGCCGGCGAACTGCGTCCAGAAGAACGGCGCGAAGCGGCGCTGGCGCAGCAGCGCGAACTGGTTGGGGTGCGCCGCCTCGGCAGGCTGGGCGGTGGGCGACAAGGTCACGGGGTGCTGCGCGCTCATATGCGGTGTGCTGGGGTGTGAAGGTGCCGCGCATTGTGCGCACAAAGCCCGCGCAGGCCAGCCGCTTGTGGGCCTTTGTGGCTTGGATCACACTTAGGGTATCGCCATTCGATACTTTTTACGTTCCACGCCCCATGAGCACCACCGCCGACCTCGTCATCGCCCTGAAGAAGGAACTCAAGTCCGCCCAGATGACCTATGCCGGCCTGGCACAGGCGCTGGGCATGGCCGAGTCCAGCGTCAAGCGCATGCTGGCCAAGGGCGACATGCCGCTGTCGCGCATCGACGCCATCTGCCGCGTGCTGCGGCTGGACTTTGCCGACCTGGCGCGGCGCGTGGCCGACAGCCAGCCGCTGCTGAGCGAGCTGACGCAGGAGCAGGAAAAGGCCGTGGTGGCCGACAAGAAGCTGCTGCTGATGGCGATCTGCGTGCTGAGCCAGTGGACCCTGGAGCAGATCACCACCACCTACCGGCTGAGCGAGGCCGAGGGCATCCAGTACCTGGCGCAGCTCGACCGCATCGGCATCATCGAACTGCGCCCCCTCAACCGCTACCGCCTGAAGCTTGCCAAGACCTTCCGCTGGCGCCCGCACGGGCCGGTGATGCACTACTTCCGCGACCATGCACTGCTGGACTACTTCAACGGCGGCTTCGACGCGCCGGGCGAGGGCGTGCTGCTGGTGCACGGCTCCATCGCACGCAGCCTGGCGCCGGCCTTCACCGAGCGGCTGCAACGCGTGGCCCAGGATTTCGCGCAGCAGCACCTGGCCGACCAGCGCCTGCCCGAGCGTGAGCGCGAGGGCTACACCCTGCTGCTGGCCATGCGCAGCTGGGAGTTCGAGGCCTTTGCCCAGATGCGCCGCACCGCAAGGCCGTGATGCTCCTATATTAATAGCTTATGGCGCTTGATGGACGGGTGCCAGCGCCTTAAAACACCCAAAACCCGACGCAGTCGGCCTGCCATTGACTTCCCCCTTCGCGGTGCCCACACTGGACCATCCGTCGCCCCCACACGCCTGCACGCACAGGTTCTCGCGCCCACTGGTGCAGAACCGGCAGTGCCCACAGGTCCACCCCAGCCAAGGAACGCCTACCCGCTGTCCCTGCCGCCAGCCCCGCACGCCCGGCCCCAGGCCGGCGACACGGGCCACGATCTCATGCCCCGGCACAAGGGGCCACACCGCGTCCGGCAGATCGCCGTCACGCAGGTGGAGGTCCGTGCGGCACACGCCGCAGGCTTGCACCGCCAGCAGCAACTGGCCTGCCTGCGGAACGGGGCACGGCAACTCCGCCAGCCGCAGCGGCTGGCCGGGTCCGTCCAGCACCATGGCGCGCATGGTCGGTCCTCACACCGGGGCAGTGTCAGCCGCCGCGTTCTGCCTGCAAGTGCCGCGCCAACTCCTGCAAGCTCAGGTGCGTCAGATCCTGTGCATGGCTGGCCACCAGCCGCTGATGGGTGACACCATCCAGCTGTTCCATCAGCTCGCCGAGGAAAGGATTGGACGCGAACACGGCCTCGCGCAGCGCGTGGGCCACCTCGCGCGCGAAGGTGCGCCGCTCCTGCGCGGCGGCCTCGCTGCGCGGCGCCAGACCGCTGCGTCCTGCAATCGAATGTCCGGGCGGCTCATGCCCCGCCGCACTGCCATGCAGGCGGGCGGCCGGATGCGTCAGGCATTGCCTTTCCGTCCAGTGCGTGGCTGCCGCGGGGTCAAGCTCCAGCAGGCGCGCCATCGAGCCATGGGCCACCAGGGCCCAGTTGGGTGTGTCCATGCAAAGCCCCCAGTTCTCCAAGCCGTGTGCGGTGTTTGATCTAGGGGGGGCGGCCCCAGAGGGGTCAATCCCACGGTACATGCAAGCAATCGTGGCGTGGCGGGCGGTGCGCCAAGCACCGCGGCGCCTCGCCACGCACTGGTCGCGCCTCTCTCACTCTTGAAAAAGGAGCTTGTACCGCTTCTCTGACAAGGGCTTCAGCCCTACCAGCACCTGAGTCCTGCCCGCCGGAAGGCCGTCGTCACACCTGCTCACAAACCTTTGCCGGGGATGCAACAACGCGCCCGAAACGTTGACATGCGGCCCGCAGCATGGAGTCTCCCGCAGCGCCCCGCGCCGCATCCCACAACACAGGAGAACGCCATGGTCCGCACCACCACCCTTGCCGCAGCCGGCAGCCTCGTCGCCCTGCTGTCATTGGCAGGCGCCGCGCATGCGGCCACCAACGCCACCGTCGTGATCCAGGCCGGCACGCCCCACTACTCGGCACCGCCCGCCTATGCGGTGCAATACCACGCGCCACCGCCTCCACGCTACGAGCGCGTGCCTGCACCGCGCCGCGGCATGGTCTGGTCGCAGGGCCACTGGGAATGGCGCGGCCACCGCCATGTGTGGGTGCCCGGCCAGTGGATGCAGGTGCGCCACGGCCACCATTACCGCCAGCCGCGTTGGGTGCAGCGCGGTGACCAATGGCGCTTCGTGCGCGGCGGCTGGGACCGCGATGGCGACGGCGTGCCCAACCGCCACGACCGCCGGCCCGACAACCCCTACCGGAGATGAACGGCCGAGCGCCGGTCGTCCGCGCCCAGCATGGCCCGGGACGGCGACGGGCCGTCCATATGCATATAGCGCGTGCGCATGTGAATTTCTCCACAATGGGCGTGTTTCGGCTGTGCCTACACGATAGGGCGCCGCCTTGCACTGACCCATCACAAGGAAATTTGCCATGCCCCTCCTGCGCCACGCCACCGCCGCCCTGGCCACGCTGCTGACCGTCACATCCGCCCTCGCCCAGGCCACGGACTGGCCCAAGCAGCCCGTCACCCTGATCATGGGCTTTCCGGCCGGATCGGGCGTGGACGTGGTGGCGCGCGCGGTGCAGGAGCCGCTGGGCCAGAAACTCGGCCAGCCCGTGGTCATCGACTACAAGTCCGGCGCGGCCGGCAACATCGCCAGTGAGTACGTGGCCCGGGCCAAGGCCGACGGCTACACCCTGGCCTTCGGCACGGCCGCCACGCACGGCAGCAATGCCGCGCTCTACAAGAACCTGCCGTTCGACGTGGAGGCCGACTTCGTGCCCGTCGCCCCGCTGATCGACGTGTCCAACGTGTTGACCATCAACCCCGCGGTGATCGACGCCAAGAACCTCAAGGAGTTCGTCGAGACCGTGCGCGCCAACCCGGGCAAGTACAACTTCGCCTCCACCGGCAACGGCACGGGCACGCACATGGCCTTTGCCGAGCTGAATGCGCGCCTGGGCCTGAACATGGTGCACGTGCCCTACAAGGGCGGGCCCGAGGCCATCACCTCCGTGCTGCGCGGAGAGACCTGCTGCATCATGAACCAGGTGCAGACCGTGCTGCCGCACTACAAGACCGGCAAGGTGCGCCTGCTGGGGGTGACCACGGCCAAGCCCGTGGCGGCCGTGAAGGAGGTGCCGCCCATCGGCGCCAGTGGCCTGCCCGGCACCAAGGGCTTTGACAGCTCGATCTGGTTCGGCATCTTCGCGCCCAAGGGCACCGACCCAGCCGTGGTCCAGAAGCTGAACACCGCCTTGCGCGAGGTGCTGGAGCAGCCCGACGTGCGCCAGCGCTTCGAGTCGCAGGGCAACACGGTGCGCATCGAAACGCCCGAGCAGTTCCGCCAAACGGTCCACAAGGACCGCGCGAAGTGGGCGCAGGTGGTGAAGGACGCCAAAATCAGCATCGACTGATTTCGCCCTCCACGCTTTCTTCGACGCCCTCCATGTCACTTTCGCTTCCCCTGGGGGCGGCCGGCCTGGCCGCCCTCGAAGACCGCCTGCGGCACGACCTGCTCACCCTCAACTGGCGCGCCCGCGCATGGCTGCCGCCACGCACCCATGAAGGGCAGCCCGTCACCGACGTGCTCATCATCGGCGCCGGCCAGGCGGGCCTGGCGGCCAGCATGGCGCTGGCGCAGCAGGGCATTGCCGCCGTGCTGCTGGACCGCGCGCCCGCCGACTACGAGGGCCCCTGGGCCACCACGGCGCGCATGGACACGCTGCGCTCGCCCAAGGAGCTCACCGGCCCCGCGCTCGGCGTGCCCTCGCTCACCTTCCGCGCCTGGTTCGAGGCCCAGTGGGGCAGCGAGGCCTGGGCCGCGCTCGACAAGATCCCGCGCCTGCAGTGGATGGACTACCTGCGCTGGTACCGCCGCGTGACGCAGGCCGACGTGCGCAATGAACACACCGTCACTGCCGTGCACCCACGCGCCGACGGCCTGGTGGCGGTGGACGTGCAGGCCCCCACCGGCCACGCCACCTGGCTGGCGCGCCGCGTGGTGCTGGCCACGGGCCGCGACGGCCTGGGCGGCCCGCAGGTCCCTGCCTTCATGCGGGGCGTGGCCCACGCCGCACAGGGTGGCCTGTGGGCGCATTCGTCCGACGTGCTGGACTACGCCACGCTCAAGGGCAAGCGCGTGGGCGTGATCGGCATGGGCTCGTCCGCGATGGACAGCGCCGGCACGGCGCTGGAATGCGGCGCCGCCAGCGTGGACCTGATCGCGCGCCGCGCGGTGATGCCCACGGTGAACAAGTCCAAGGGCTCGGGCGTGCCCGGCCTCACGCAAGGGCACCACGACCTGCCCGACGCATGGAAGTGGCGCATCCGCCATTACATCAACGTGCAGCAGGTGCCGCCGCCGCACGGCAGCACGCTGCGCGTGTCGCGGCACGCCCATGCGTTCTTCCACTTCGGTTGCGCGGTGCAGGGCGTCACGCAGGTGGGCGACGCGCTGCACGTGGCGACGGCCAAGGGCACGTTTGCGTTCGACTTCCTGGTCCTCGCCACAGGCTTCGTGATCGACTGGGCACAAAAGCCCGAGTTCGCGCCGTTTGCGCGCCATGTGCGCACCTGGGGCGAGCGCTACCAGCCGCCCGCCGGCGATGAAGACCGCGAACTGTCCGACTCGCCCGACCTCGGCCCGGTGTTCGAATTCCGCGAGAAAGCCGCCGGCGCCTGCCCCGGCCTGGACCGCATCCACTGCTTCTGCTACCCGGCGGCGCTGTCGCACGGCACGGTGTCGGGCGACATTCCCGCCATCAGCGACGGCGCACGGCGCCTGGCCAGCGGCATCGCCGGCCTGCTGTACCGCGAGGACGTGGAGCACCACTTCGCCGCGCTGCAGGCCTATGCCGAGCCGGAACTGCTGGGCGACGAATGGACGCCCGCCGACACCTCCCAACGCATCCTGCCTTCGCCATGACCGACACCATCGACCAACTCGCCCGCCTGGGCCATGCCCCCCATGCCCAGGCCGCGCGCCAACAGCGCGCCAAGGCCATCACCGCCACCCAGGCCTGCGAAGACCTGCTGCTCGCCCCCGAACTGCCCGGGGGCCTGGCGCTGGCCGAGCGCCTGTCCGTGGCCCAGGCCGTGGCGGCCGCCAGCGGCGTGGCAACGCTGGCCGACCATTACGGCGCGCGCCTGGCCGGCCTGCCCGCCCCCGCGGCGGATGCCCGCTGGCAAGCCATCACGCATTTCACGCAGCTGCTGGCCACGCAGCCCGCCGCGGCCGACCGCGCGGCCCTGCTCGCCCTGCCCCAGGCGGGCCTCGCCACGCCGGACGTGGTGCTGCTCGCGCAGCTCATCGGCTTCGTGGCCTACCAGGCGCGGTTGGTGGCCGGCGTGGCGGCGCTGGCCACCCTCGGCCCCGCGGGCACCGCAGCCACGGCGGTCGCTCCCACCACGCCGGACGCGCCCTTCGTGCACCCCGCCAACCTGCCCCCGCCCGGCGAGCCACTGCGCCTGGCCGGCTACACCAGCGAGACGCTGGACTGGAAGGCCTGGCTGCCCGTGGTGGACCCCGCCACCGCCAGCGCCGAGCAGAACGCCGTGCTCGACGCAAGCCACCCCAAGGCACGCACGTCGGACTTCTACCTCGTGCTGGCGCACCAGCCCCGCGTGCTCGCCGAGCGCTCAGAGGCGTTCAACGCCATCATGTACGCGCCTGGCGGCCTGCCGCGCGCCGAGCGCGAGGTAGCCACCACCGTGGTCTCGCGCATCAACGGCTGCGTGTACTGCGCGTCGGTGCATGCGCAGCGCTTCGAGCAGCTGGCCAAGCGCAACGACGTGATCGCGCAGATCTTCGCCGACCCCGACAGCGCCGGCACCAACGCCCGCGAGCGCGCCCTGGCGCAGGCCAGCGCCGCGCTCACGCGCGCGCCCGGTGCATTCGGGCCGCAGCACCTCGCGCCGCTGCGCGCCGCGGGCCTGAGCGACCTGGAAATCCTGGACACGGTGCACGCCGCCGCGCTGTTCGCCTGGGCCAACCGCCTCATGCTCAACCTGGGCGAAGCGGTCTACCCCTGAGCATGCGCCCAGCGCCCCACCCTGAGAGCGTGTTCATGGTTTGAGGGTTAGCCCGCTGGGGCCATCGCGCCCGCGCAGCTACGATGGCCGGCGCAGGAGAGCAAACGGCTGCATGCCGTTTCACCGAAGGCGCAAACTCCCATACACGCTCAGGTTCCGTACTGCACACCCACACAGCCGTCTGGAGAGCCGCCACGCCCGCCGTGGCGCACCGAAGGAGCAAGTGCCGCGCACGGTCCCGCGCGGCATGAATCTCTCAGGTACCAAGGACAGGGGGAGCGGCAGCCAGGCCATGTCGCGCCCGCTGTTCGCTATTCATTCAATAGCTGCTCGCGCGCGCCCTGCCTGCGCAAACCTTGAAAAAGGCTTGTAAACCATGCGCGTGATCGTTCTGGGCGCCGGCGTCGTCGGCACCACCTCTGCGTACTTCCTCCAGCAACTCGGCCACGAGGTCACCGTCATCGACCGGCAGGCTGTGCCCGGTGCGGAAACCAGCTTCGCCAACGGCGGCCAGATCTCGGTCAGCCACGCCGAGCCCTGGGCCAACCCCGGCGCGCCGCTCAAGGTGCTGCAGTGGCTGGGCAAAGAGGATGCGCCGCTCTTGTTTCGCCTGCGCGCGGACATGCGCCAGTGGCTTTGGGGCCTGCAATTCCTGCGCGAATGCACGCCCGCGCGCACGCGCCACAACATCGAGCAGATCGTGAGCCTGGGCAGCTACAGCCGCAGTACGCTGCAGCAACTGCGCACCGACACGGGCCTGCAGTACGACCAGCGCACGCAGGGCATCCTGCACTTCTACACCAGCACCCAGGAGTTCGACGCCGCGCTGGCGCCCGCCGAGCAGATGCGTGCGCTGGGCTGCCACCGCCGCGTGGTGGACGCAGACGAGGCCGTGCGCATCGAGCCAGCCCTGGCCCACGTCCGCCCGCAGCTGGCGGGCGCCACCTACACGGCGGAGGACGAGTCCGGCGACGCCCACCTGTTCACGCGCGCGCTGGCCGGCGTGGCCCAGGCCGCGGGCGTGCAATTCCGCCTGGGTTGCCACATCACCGCGCTGCACCAGGCGGGCGGCGCCATCGACCATGTGGAGATCACCAACGAGGCCGGCGGCTACGAGCGCGTGCGCGGCGACGCCTACGTGCTGGCGTTGGGCGCATTCAGCCCGCTGCTGGCCCAGCCCCTGGCCCTGCGCCTGCCGATCTACCCGGCCAAGGGCTATTCGGTGACGCTGCCGGTGCGCGACGCGGCCGCCGCCTACCAGGTGAGCCTGACGGACGATGAGTACAAGCTGGTCTTCTCGCGCTACACCAGCGCGCAGGGCGACCGGCTGCGCATCGCGGGGACGGCCGAGCTCAACGGCTACGAGCGCGCACTGAACGCCGTGCGCTGCGAAGCCATCGTGCGGCGCGTGGAGCAGCTCTTTCCCGGCGCGGGCGATGCGAGCCAGGCGCAGTTCTGGAGCGGCCTGCGCCCCGCCACGCCGAGCAACGTGCCGCTGATCGGCAAGACGCGCTACGGCAACCTGTTCCTGAACACTGGCCACGGCACGCTGGGCTGGACCCACGCCTGCGGCTCGGGCAAGTCCATCGCGCGCATCGTGAGCGGGCTGGAGCCGGAGCTGGACTTCGCGTTCTGCGGCCTGCCGCGCCCTGCTGCGGCGCCCCGCCCCGCCGTCATCGGCGTTTGAGCAAGCGCCACGGCGCTATGCATTGCATAGCTGCTTGCGCTTGGTGGACGGGCGCTAGAGGCCCAAAAGGCTTATAAAGCCCCGTCCGGCGCGACGAACACCGTCAGCACGCCCGTGTAGCCATAGAGCCGGTGCGCGGCGATCTCGCCGCCTGCGAAGAAGCCCACCAGGGGCACGTCGCCCAGCGCATGGCGCACGATCTGCAGCTCGGCGCTGGGCCCACCGAAGTGCGGCCCGCCGCGGCCCGAGCAACTCACATACAGCGCACCGCAAATGCGCCGGCCGCCCGCCGGCTCGGCATGCGGCGCGCTGCCTGCGGCGGGCAGCGCCTGCGCCTCTTCGAGTTGGGGCGATAGCTCCTCACGGATCTCGGCGCAGATGCGCATCAGGTCGGCACGGGCCGCGCCGACGTTGCGCTGGCAGAAGGCCAGGCGCATGCCCACCTCGACATGGTCACCCAGCGCCACGCCGCTGCGCGTCGCGTCCAGCCCGACGATGTGGCGCACGCGCGTGTCGGCGCCGAAATGGCCCGTGCGCTGGCGCTGCGGTGCGTCCGCGTCCTCCAGCCCTGCCAGCGTGGCGCGCACGGCGCGCAGGGCGGCCTGGGCGTCGCCCTGCAGTGTCACCCCTAGCGTGTCCAGCAGCACGTCCAGCGCGGGCTCGCCGTCCAGCTCCAGCACCACGTTGTCCTGCGCGGCGGTGATGGCCGCCTGCGCGCCGATGGGCTGGCAGCCCTGCGTGACGCGCGAGACCAGTTCCACCTGCGCATCAAAGGCCACGCCCGACAGGCCGCCGTGCAGCACGCCGTCGCCCTCGCCGCCGGCGGGCAGCGCCAGTTGCACCTGCGCCCCGCGGCTGGCCACCACGCCGCCAAACAGGTAGCCGCTGCTGGTGCGGCCCGCCATCTCGGCCACCAGGTCCGCCAGTTCGGGTGTCTGGCCGTCCGCATGCACCAGCGCCGTGTGGGCCGCAAAGCCCACCCCGGCCGCATCGCCGTGCGCCAGCGGCGCCACGCCCGAGAACACGCGGTAGTGCGCGCGCGGCAGGTCGCACAGCATCAGCGAGAGCGCGGGTTCATCGAAATATTCGACGTTGTTGCCCGCCACGCCCACGCCGACCGCGCCTGCCCAGTCGGTGACCGTCGGCAGTTCGCGCCGCAGCAGGTCCAGCAGGGCCGCGGCATCGTCCGCGTAGTGGTCGGTGATGTAGAGCAGCCCCAGCGTGGGTGCACTGGCGTACTGGGGCAGCGCCATCTGCGCCCGCAGTTGCGCCAGAACCAGCACCGCGGCCATGTGCCACTGCGGATGGGTGGCGTGTGCATTGGGAAAGAGTCTCATGTGTCAGCCCTGCGGTGGGGTACAGGCGCCGCCGCGCAGCTCAGCCTGCCGGCCGCCGCGTGCGGGACGCGGCAGCCTTTTGGGTGGGCGATGGTGCGGGGGCACGCTTGGCGCCCGCGCTGGCCGCGGCAGCCCGCTTGGCGGCCGGACGTGACTTGTCGTTGGCCTTGCCGCCCGGTTGGGTCGCCGGCCGGGCGGCCGCCTTTGCGGAAGGCTTCCCGGCGGCAGGTGCGGGCGTTGCCGCAGGCGCCGCACCGGCGGCCTGCGCCGCCGCGTGCATGCCGTGCATGCCCTGCGCAGCCATCTGCGCCGCCATGCTGGAGGCGGTCTTGAGTGCGCCGCTGGCCATCTCGCGCGTGGCATCGAAGGCCGCCTGGTGCGTGCCCGCATCCCGCAGGGCATGCGCCGCGATCTGCTGGAACTGGCTGGTCAGCGCACCCCACCATTGCATCGGGTCGGCCGCCCCCTTGGTCTGCTCGGGCGCGGCCTCATCGTCCGGTGGTGTTCGCGCGCTGCGCGCCGCCGAGGCGTTGTTGGCCGGGGGCGGCGCCTCCGGTGCAGGTGCAGGTGCAGGTGCAGGTGTGGGTACGGGTGGAGAGGTGAACGGGAACGCGGACGGTGGCTCGGCGGCTCGTGCGGCGGGCCGCTCCTTGTCCTGGCCTGCGGCGGCGCCGAAGCTCGCGGCCAGGTCGCCCATCGCCACGTTCATATCCTGCAGCGTGGCCAGCGTCATCTTCTGCACCTCCAGCGCCTGCACGGTGGCGGCCAGGGCGCGCGCGTTCTGCTCCAGCCAGAACTGCACGGCCTTGAGCTCCTGGATGCGCTTGTCCAGCTCGTCCACACTCACCGTGGGCGCCACCCAGCCCGACAGCCCCGGCATGGTGGGCATACCCGCCGCAGCGCCCTTGGCCAGGTTCTGCAGGAAATCAAATCCCGGGACGAAACGCCCGAAGCCGAAAGGGGTGCTATCGCTCATGGCCTGCTCCTGGTACATCAGGGAATGGTTGCACAGCTTACCCGCATGCGCGCCACCCGTGCGGCACGTGCGTGCCCTGTACCGTCCACAGGCCCGCGATAGCGTGGTTTTCTCGCGCAAACCCGCATGAATAGGGCACCCCACGCGCACAGACAGCGCCTAGAATCCGATCACCAGCCTGGCTGGCCTGCTTCTATACACCTTACAACGATCCGACATCATGGCAACTGCAAAGAAGACCACCGCTCCGGTGAAAAAGACCGCCGCCAAAAAGGCTGCGGCACCTGCCAAGAAGGCAGCCGCCCCCGCAGCTCCTGCTGCCATCAAGCCCGTGAAGGAAGCCTTCACCAAGACCGCGCTGATCGCCCATCTCGCCACGCAGGCGGGTGTCGAGCCCAAGGCCGCCAAGGCCGTGCTCGCCGCGCTGGAGACGGCCATCCTGGCTTCCGTGCACAAGAAGGGCTCCGGCGAGTTCACGCTGCCCGGCCTGCTCAAGATCGGCCTGCAGCAAGTGCCCGCCAAGAAGAAGCGCTTCGGCAAGGACCCGTTCACCGGCGAAGAGCGCTGGTTCCCCGCCAAGCCCGCGTCGGTCAAGATCAAGACCCGCGCACTGAAGAAACTCAAGGACGCCACGCTCTGACACCGTGGCGCGGGTTTCGCAAAAAAAAGCAGCCTCCGGGCTGCTTTTTTTTATACCCAAGCGACTCAGGGCGCACGGCCGCGGCGCCTCAGTCCGGCAACGGCTGCAGGTACAGCTGCGCCAGGCGGTTACGTGCAGCATCGTCCACGCCCAGTCGACGCTCCAGGTAACGCTGCACGCCGCCGTGGTCCTGGTCAACGGCTTGCAATGCGGCCTCCAGGAAGTCCTCCTGCACGCGCCAGATCACGTTCAGCACCTCCTGCGGCGCAGAGCTGACCAGCCCCGCGGGCCGACGGTACAGCGCGTTAGTCAACAGGTAGTCCTGCATCACCACCTCGCGCGACACGCCGAGCGCCAGCAGAATCAGGGCCGCGGCGAAACCGGTGCGGTCCTTGCCTGCAGTGCAGTGAAAGACCAGGGGAGAATCCTCTGCCAGCAACTGCTCGAACAAGCCCGCAAACTGCTGCGCGTTGTCGGAAACAAAGGCGCGGTAGGTGTCCTGCATCAGCCCTACCGCAACGGGTGCCGTGATCTGTTGGCCCGCTACCGCCAGTTCCTTGGCGCGCTGCACGACGGTCGGCTCGATCGGCAACGCGTGATAGCGCACCTGCGGCAACGCATACGACTGGGCCGCGCTCTCCACCAGCCCGCGGAAGTCCACCGAGCGGGTCAGCCCCAGACCGGCCAGCACCTGCGCATCCTGCGGTGTCAGGGCCGCCAGATGATCGGAGCGGAACAACCGGCGCCAGCGTACCGTGCGTCCATCCAGCCCCGTATAGCCTCCCAGATCACGGAAGTTGGACGCCCCCGTCAGCGAAAGCGTGCGTGAAAAGTCTTGCATCCGGTCACTGTAGTTCAAAGCCGTCACACGCTCATGACACATGGGCGTACATGCAGCCCGAAGTGTCGCCCTGCGTAGCGCTGCCCGCAGCGCGTGATCTTTGGGGGATGGACAGTGCGTGGCTGCTGTACGCCCCGCGCCCGTGCCTGCAGGTATTGGCTTCCAAAGCAAGGACTACCGCTCCGTGAAAGAGAAGGGCCCCGAATCACGGAGAGGTCCTGTGCAGCGCTGGAGGATGAGGACACGCAACCACTGTGTCGTTCCATGCAGCGTGGCAGTGCAGAAACAAAAACGCCCAACCGAATGGTTGGGCGTTGTATGTGGTGGCTGGGGCTGGTTCGAAAAAACCTCCGCAACCCGCGCCACCACTCACTTTTCCCTGACTGTCCTGGTTCCTGGGTACACCTTTGGGTACACCAGACCAGTAGCAGCGATTCGATTCCGGTTTGGAACCTGATCGCCATGCCAAATTATCCCACTTTGCCGGACAGGGCACTCGCTTGCGCCGCTGCGCTGCTGGTGTGTACACACAAATATCGGCAATCTCCGATACATGCCATTCATACACCAAAACCAGTATCTTGAAAAAACTTGCTTTGGCATATATATTGGCATTTGCCGATAGAGATGAGCATGGACTTCCCCATCCACCTGACCAGCCAACTCCGTGAGCACCTGCGGGCGCTCAGGAAGGCGCGCGGCCTGACCCAAGCCGCTCTCGGGCGGCTGCTCGGCGTGGGACAGGCCCGCATCGCCGAGATCGAAAGCAACCCTGGCGCCGTGAGCGTCGACCAGTTGATGAAAGTGGTCTCGGCGTTGCGCGCATCCCTGGTGTTGAGGGATGACATGCTCGAAGTGACCGCGAACCGTCCGGATGCGGCCGCCTCGCCTCCCACCGCTCCTTCGAACAACCCCCGCAAGCAGGCCAAGCAGCCGCCGGTCAACACCCCGCCGACTGGCCAGTGGCACGTGCGGCCATTGACTGGCGGCGGCCGGCGCGAGGCGACATCGGTTCTCGTAAGCCGCACTGACGCAAAGACCTCATCGGACGCGCAAGCGCTGCGGGACGCGAACCCGAACGCGGATGTCACACCGACATCCAGGCGCAACTTTGTCATCCGCCCCAAGAAGGGCTCGTGGTAATGGTGGCGCTCAACGCGTGGATGAATGGCGAATTCGTCGGGGCCTGGCAGGTCAACCGCGGAGCCCACAGCTTTTCGTACGCCCCCTCATGGCTGGAGTCCGAGAAGTCACGGCCGCTGTCCCTGTCGCTGCCCCTCACCCGCACCCTGGAGATCAAGGGGGAGGTCGTTGCGAACTACTTCGACAACCTGCTACCGGACAACGAGCGGATCCGCGAGCGTATCGGCCGGCGCTTCAAGACCAGGACGCTCGATGCCTTCGCCTTGCTGGAGGCCATTGGCCGTGACTGCGTCGGCGCAGTGCAGTTGCTTCCGGAGGGAACGACACCGGACGGGTGGAACCATGTGGCATGCGAGCCGCTGACCGACGAACAGGTCGCGGCCGCACTTCGCGCCGTGCCCGATGACCCGGTCGCGCGCCACATCAACGAAGCTCCGCCGTTCCGTATTTCCTTGGCGGGAGCCCAGGAAAAGACCGCTTTCGTGCGGGTCAACGGCCAGTGGTGCAGCCCCGTCGGAGCCACTCCGAGCACCCATATCTTCAAGCTCCCGCTCGGCGTGATCGCCAACACGACCCGAGTGAACATGTTCGACTCCGTCGAGAACGAATGGCTCTGCGCGCAGATCATCCAGGCGCTCGGCCTGCCGATGGCACACACCGAAATGGCCACGTTCGGCGACCAGCGAGCCCTGATCGTGGAGCGCTTCGACCGGGAATGGATGGAAGATGGGAAGTGGATCGCCCGGCTTCCCCAGGAAGACTTCTGCCAGGCGCTGGGACTGCCCCCGCGCCTGAAATACGAAGACGATGGCGGACCATCTGCCGCTGCAGGGCTCACGCTGCTGGCCGGGAGCGCGGACGCGGAGACGGACCGGATGGCCTTCCAACTTGCCCAGTTGGCCTTCTGGCTCATGGCGGCGCCCGACGGCCACGCGAAGAACTATTCGATCTTCCTGCGCCAAGGCAATGCCTACGAAATGACGCCCCTGTACGACGTCCTGTCCGTATGGCCGTACCTGGGCAGGAGCCGGGGACAACTGCACTGGCGCGACGTGCGCCTTGCGATGGCACTGCGTTCGAAGAACACGCACTACGAGCTCCACACGATCCGTGCCCGCCATTGGCACGACCTAGCGATGAAGAACGGCGGCCCTCTGGTCTGGGAAGCGATGCAGGGTTTAGCCGACCGCGTCGCACTAGCCCTCGAAGCCGTCGAGACGCAACTTCCCCAGGGCTTTCCCGAACGCATCTGGGAACCGATCTCGAAAGGCATGCGGGGCCAAGCAGAGAAGTTCCTATCGGAGGCCACCGGCCTCTCCTAATCACAAGCACATGACCTGCCCGCGGTCTTCTCCTCTGAACTTTCAGTTTCGGAACATTCGAGCGAAGGCGGCGACCGATACGGGCGACCTCACACACTCGCAGAGGCTGCTGGCGCACAAGAATCGGGAAATGACAGAGCACTATGTAAAAGCTCGGCTTGGCAAGCGTGTCCGACCTCTTCGATAGTGATTGCAAGCCCAGTGCTAGCATGGGCCAATGGAGGAAACATGACCTGCTACGCACTTATCAATGGTCAGTTGCAGATTGCCGAAGACGATGGCAGCTATGAAGACAACATAGCGGCTGCTGGGTACTACAGCCAGATCAGCACGCCGATACCAGAGGCCGCTGGCGCAGAAATCACTGTCTACGAGTACATGAAAAACGACCGTGAAAAGCCCTTGTACTACATTGACGTCTCCGGCCAGAACAGCCAGCTTGCCGCGCTCATTGCCAACGATTTCCCGTCGCTGGTCAGCACGCTTCGGGAAATCGCCCCACTGATTTCTCTAGTCGGCCTCGATCAGCAGATGCGCATTCAGATTGCCAACGGCAGTTGATGCCTTGCGCCGCTCGCCGACGTAGATCGCCCTTCACGTCCTACTGGGCGTTTTCAGAGGCCTCCGGTTGGGTGGCGATCATTTGCCCGAAATTTGTAGGCATATTTCGGACACCAGGGCGCTACAGCCCGCGGTCGCTTTCACGCCGATGCGTGTCGGATGGTGGATCCACGGACATCCGCGCCTTCGCGTTCGTGCATGCAACGGGACTGCGAGACAAGGCCTTGAACACCCTGTCTCGCTCCACGAAAGCGGCCAGCATGTGGGGAATCATCGCTACTGCATCGACCGCCTCGCCATGCGCCTGACTGTGCAGGGCTGCATAGCGGTCGAGCTGCGATTTCAGGTCCACAGGTAGCGGACGGTGACTTTGACCGTTTCCATTCTGGGCAAGGCGCCCAGACTCAACCGCCCTATGTTCTTGCTCATTACGGCTCTCCCCGCCGGAAAAACAGCGGCCGATAAGGCCGCAACACCAGATCCTTGTTCACCATCACCCGCACCGCAAACCCCGGCCGGATCGTCAGCGTCGGCTGAATGCTCAGGTTGCGCCTGGTGATCTCCTGCCCGACCTGGTTCACCGCATCCTGCGCCCCTTCCCGGGTCGCGATCACGATGCGGTTGCCATCGGTGCGGCTCTCGGGCGCCGCCAGCTCGGCGCCCGCACCCAGCAGCGTCGACAGCGCCGCCCCGGCCAGGATGCGGTCCCAGTGCCAGTCGACACCATCCTCGAGCCCCGCATAACCGGCCGGGTCGATGCCCGGCAGCCGGTCCAGCGCCACCGAGGAGGTGTCCGGCAGGATCAGCCGCGTCCACACCAGCAGCACCCGCCGCTGCCCGAAGGCCACCTGGCTGTCATAGCGCCCGATCAGCCGCGAGCCCTGCGGGATCAGCAGGTGCCTGCCCGTGCCCGTGTCGTAGACCGCCTCGGTGACGTTGGCGATGACCTGCCCCGGCAGGTCCGAGTTGATCCCCGTCACCAATGCCGCCGGAATGATCGTCCCGGCCATCACCTGGTACGGCGAAGCCGGCAACTGCAGGCTGCCCGGATGGCGCGCCGCGCCATCGCCCGCCTTCGCGAGAAACGCCTCCTTCGCATCCTGGCGGTTCTGCACCGCCGTCGGATCGGCCGCCGCGGAGGAACGAGACGACCCTGCCATCGGGTTGAAATCCTGATTCCCCGAAGCCAGCGCTGCCGGCCCCGCTGGCGTCCAGCCGCTCCTGCAGCTTCGCCTGCTGGTCTTCCAGCTTGGCGATGCGCCTGGCCTCGGCATTGCCGGGTTCGCGGCGCGTGCTGCGCGCCCGCTGGAACTGGTACAGGTCGGAGGACGTGGCGCGCGGTGCCGCGTCCACCCAGGCCCAGCCCTCGGCCCGCACCTGCTCGGCCACCGGCGCGAGCCTGTCGCGCGCCAGCGCATCCAGCAGCGCGCCATCCGTCAGGAAGACGCCGTTCTGCTCGTCCGCGAACAGGTCGCGGCGCACACCGCCGCCCGCTTGCTCGTAGGCCTCCAGCCCGACGAAGCGCGCCACCGCATCGCGGCCGGCGTCGACCTCGTCGCTGGTCAGGTGGTCGCGCAGCGCCTCCGGGCTGCGCTGCCACTGCGGCGCGTCGTAGAAGGCGGCTTCCTGCGCCGCATGGTCGTCGGTGATGGCCAGGGCCATCAACTGCTCCAGCGTCACGGCCTGCGTCCCGAAGTCCGCCAGCAGCCGGGGCGAGACGTTGGCGAGCTTCAGGCGCCGCTGCACCACGAGGGGCGTCACCCCGAAGTCGGCCGCAATGTCCTCCACGGGCCGGCCCTCGGCCACGAGGTCTTTCCAGGCGAACAGCTCCTCGATGGGCGACATGGCCTCGCGCTGCACGTTCTCGGTCAGGCTCACGGTACGCGCCGCGTCGTCCAGCACCAGCAGGCAGTGCACCTCGTGGTCCTTCGCCAGCTTGCGGCGCTTGACCAGCAGCTTCAGCGCGGCCAGACGTCGGCGCCCGGCCACCACCTCGTAGTGCTCGCCATCGGGCGCGGCCACCACGGTGAGGTTCTGCAGCAGGCCGACGCGGGCGATGCTCGCGGCGAGTTCGGGAATCGACGTGCCGCCGCTCTTGCGCACGTTGCGGCTCGAAGGCCGCAGTTGGGACAGCGGGATCAGCAGCAGTTCCTGCGACGCCGCGACGGCGGCGGTTTCTTGAAAGGTAGCGGTGTTCATGGTGTGGCTCCTATAGGGACAAGATGAAGAAGACGGGGAATAAAGGAATGGATGAAGGGAGGGGCCGAGCCCCTCCGGCAGGGTTCAGGCCTTGAGCTGGCGCATGCCGTCGGCCAGCAGCCACAGGGCACGGTTCAGCCGCAGGTTCTGGTCGATGCCCTGCACGGGCCGCGTGCTCTGGCGGCGCCCGTTCGCAGCATGGGCGGCCAAGCCACCCTTGATGAGGTTTTCCTGCGTGCGGTTGAACACGCTCCACAGGTCGCGACGGTCGTCGTCCGTGCGGCGCGGCGTCAGGACTTGCGTTTCCGTGATGGGCGAGGGCTTGTCCGGTTCGTCGTACTTGAGGGCCAGCGCGGCACGCGCGAACACTGCCGACTCCCCGGCGTCGAGCGTGATGGCCTGCATCGCTTCACGCGAGGCCTGGGCTTGCCCGAAGCCTTCCAGCACGGCATAGGCGCCTTCGATCACCTGGCCCGCCACGTCGCCCTTGTGGGGCACGCGCACATCGGCCACGGTGTCGCCGCAGACCAGGCCGTTCTGGCAAACGAACCTATACATGCCACCCAGTAATTGATAGCTGCTCGTGCCGTCGTGCGAATTCAGCAGGATGATCTCGTTGGCTTCGCGGGCGCTGATCTGGTTGGCATGGCGCAGCCGGATCATGTGCTTGGTGAAGTCGCGCCGCCCCTCCTGGCGCACACGGGTCTGGCACACCATGAAGGGCTCGAAGCCCTCCCCTCTCAACTCCCGCAACACGGTGGCCGTGGGGATGTAGCTGTAGCGCTCCGAGCGGCTACCGTGCGGGGCCTGCGCGAAGATCGACGGCGCCACGGTCCTGATCTGGTCGTCCGACAGTGGGGATTCCGAGCGCAGCACCGGCGAGTGGTTGGCGAAACGGGATGCAAGTTGCATGGTGATTTCTCCTGACGAAGTTGGCTGTTGAACAACCCCCACCGGATTCCTAGATTCGGAGCCCTCTTCGGGTCTTCCGGTGGGGTCGGCACGAAGAACCCGGTTGGCCTCGTTGCCACCGTCTTTCCTGAGTTCATCGCCCGCGACGAAAGGAGCGCGCGCCGGGGCGCCGTCAAGGAGGAAGCGACAGGGGTGGTGCGGCCCGCAGCCGAAGGCGAGGACACGGCCTGGCGCGCCTTGACGGCGCCCCGGCGCGCGCTACGGTCGCGGACAAGGTGATGAGGGAAGGAAAGATGGCTGGACAGGCAACGGCCGCCTTCCTCGCCGACCCCACGCAAGCGAAGCGCGCAGCGCCGCAGGCGCGAAGGCCGATCCGGCGCAGCCGGTTCGGCAGAACAAAGGGGCGCCAAGCGCAGCGCGCAGGCCCGGATCAGCGAGCCGGGCCGAAGGCGTCAGCCAAGCGAAGCGCGGGAACGATGGAAGCCCAAAGGGGCGAGACGCCAAGGGCGGCTCGATGCGCAGCACGACGGCGCGGCCGGCCATCACCTCCATGGCCGGAGACGCCCGGAATCAGCTACTGTTGTGAGCAAATCAACCCAACAACACGTAACCCCGGATGAGTACCACCCCAACAACAACGGAGACGCGCGTGGCCGTCCTGGTCGACTGCGACAACGTGCCGCCCGACATCCTCGAACACGCGCTGCGCATGGTGGCCCAGTTTGGCCGCGTCGTACTGCGCCGCGGCTACGGCAACCAGGGCACGCTGGCCAACAAATGGCAGGAGGCCCTGGTGCGCCTGGCCTTCACGCCGTGCCTGCAGTATCAGTACGCCGCCGGCAAGAACACCGCCGACATCGCCCTGGCACTGGACGCGCTGGAAGCGCTCTTCGACCAGCGGGCCGACACCTTCTGCCTGGTCACCAGCGATTCCGACTTCGCCTACCTGTGCCGCAAGCTGCGCGAGCGCGGCGCCACGGTCTGCATCGTCGGCGAACCCAAGACACCCGACGCCCTGCGCAACGCCAGCGACCAGTTCTTCGAATGGGTCCGCCCTGAGCCTCCTGTGGAAGCGGTTGTCGAGGCCGCGCCAAAGGCCACCCCGAAGGCGGAGCCGGCCAAGCCCGAGCAGCCAAAGCAGGAACCGCCCAAGCTGGCGCCGAAGCGCCGGCCGCGCTTCCTCGTCGAGGCCGTGGCACTCCTGGCCAGCGACACGTCAGAGGGCAAGGTCGGCTTGGGCGTCCTGGGCCAGTACCTCAAGCGCACCGACCCTGCCTTCTCGCCCCAGACCTACGGCCACTCGGGACTGCTCAACATGGTCAAGACCTACGACCTGCTGGCGCCCCAGCAGGAGGAAGGCGGCCATTGGTCCGTGAGCCTGCTGCCCAAGGCAGAGGGCGCCGCGGCAGAAGCCGACATGCCGCGCGCATAGGGCGCACGTCGGCACACTGGCGCAAGGGCCCACAGGCCCGTGCATCACAGAAGCCCTCGCTCGGCCATCGACAGGACAGTGCTGCCCGCGACGATCAAGTGATCCAACACCCTCACGTCCATCAGCGCCGCCGCCTGCTTGAGCGTCTGCGTCAGATGCTCGTCGGCCCGCGAGGGCTCGGCGCAGCCACTCGGGTGGCAATGCACCAGCAGGATCGCGGAGCTGTTCAGCGCCAGCGCATCCTTGACCACTTCACGCGGATAGACCGAGGTCTGCGTCACCGTGCCCCGGAACATCTCGACGTAGTCCAGGACCACATGTTGCGCATCCAGATGGACCACCGCGAAGACCTCATGGGGCAAGGCCCCGAGCCGCGCCCGCAGGAAGTCCTTGACCACAGCCGGCGACGTCAGCACGTTGGCGCCGCGCACCCGGCTCGCCAAAACCCGCTGTGCCGCAGCCAGCACTTCCTCGGCCTCGGCCGGCCGATACTCGCCCGCGACATCGCGAACCAACAGGGAAGACGAGAGAACCGAAGGGAGGGAATCAAGGGACGAGAACAGATCGTGCGACATGGCGAACTCCAGTGATCGGGCGGGATTGCCCGAGACCGGAAACCGGCACGCCGCAGCGCAGCCGTCAGGGTTCGATAGACGGCCGAAGGCCGCCAGCGTGCGCGGAGCACGCGCAGACCTTGACGGCGAGAACGGTGTGGCAGCATGAAGGGAACAGCAAACCGCCCCTCCACGCATCCACACGGCATGGGAAAGCAGAGCGCGCATCGCCTTTCATACCAGTGCAGGCCAGCCCAAGGCGACCATCCAAGCACGTAATGACCCCGTGATATAACAGCCTGTAACAAGCAGAAGTCACTGCTCCAGTCCAGACCATGACCAAGCCGACCACATAGGGAGGAGAGAGTGGCCAAGCTCCGTCCAAGGGCAAGAATTGTCAGAACAATCGGCGATCAGCTCATCAGCGGTCCCGAAGCCGCACTGATCGAGCTGGTGAAGAACGCGTATGACGCTGATTCAGCTGCGGTCAGGATATCCATCACTCCTCCCGGCTCGATCCAGGGTGGCCGAGAGTCCGGCAAGATCGTGGTCGCGGACACCGGGCATGGAATGTCGGCAGAGGACTTGGTCGGCAAGTGGTTTGAGCCAGCCACGACCGACAAGCTGGAACGGCAAACCAGTCCTGGAAGGCGACGGCTACTCGGTGCCAAGGGTGTTGGAAGATTTGCGACCGCCCGACTTGGCAGGCTTCTTCATCTTAAATGCGCAAGCAAGAAGCCGGGCAAATTGCTTGAGGTCAGTGAAATCTCCGTCGACTGGCGCGACTTTGAGACGAGTGAATACCTCGACGAGGTCGACATCGATATTGCAACGCGAGCAGGGCAGCGGGGAGAAGTTCCGGGAGTGACACTGGAGATATCCGAACTCCGGGACCCGTGGACCAAGGTGCAGCTCGAGCTGCTCATTCGCGAGCTCAGGCGCTTGGCCTCACCTCAGGACGCGAAGGAAAGTGGCTTCAAGATATTTCTGGACCTGAGCGGCTTTACCGTGGCTGGTCATGGATTTGACGGCCAATCCTTGATCTCGGGCATCTTTGGCGCAGTAGAAACGGACGCTCAAAGAAACGGCACCCAGGACGCAACCGAGATTCGCCCCTTCTCGCTCGGCAACGTTTTCCACTATCGAGTGGAAGGATCATTCGATGAGACGGGGGCATTCACCGGAAAATTCGTCAATCAGCGTGCCGACGGGCAGACGCAGACCTTGACCATACCCGCACCTGAGATCGCCAGCGGCGAGGAGCCCTGCGGGCCTGTCCATCTGGCGTTGAACATATACGACCGAGAAGGCGATGCCGTCGTCGATCTGTTCAAGAAGTTGGGACTGTCCTCCATCGGACGGCTGGATGCGCGCAAGGTGCTGGACGAGAACATCGGCGTCAGCATCTATCGGAACGGGTTTCGTATCAGGCCTTACGGCGATGCGGAGTCCGACTGGCTCGAACTGGAGAGCAAGCGCGTTCAGAATCCCTCTCAAAAGCTGGGGCTGAATCAACTCTGGGGCATTGTCAGCATTGCCGACGAGGATCTATCTGGCCTGATCGAGCGAAGCAGTCGCGAAGGCCTTGAGCACAACGGCTCGTTCGTGAGGCTCAAGCGGCAGATCGCCGACATCATGACCCGCGTGGAAGCGCTCCGTGTCGATTTCCGGGAGATGGTCGGCATCAGCCGCAAACAGGAAGGCGATACCGGAGGGCTTCGCAACCAAGCCGGGTTGCAGGCAACGGCCAAGGCTATCGCGTCGCTGCCGCCACGCTATCGCGACAAGATCCAGAAAGCTCTCCGGCAGGAAAGCGTTGCCCTCAGGAACTCCCTCGATGATCTGGAGGCCTACCAACACAAGCTGGCGGCCCAGTCCAGTCTGGGGCTCGTTGTCTCCCAGGTTCTCCATGATGGCCGGCGATTCCTGGGCGACATCAACACCCGTTCGAAGGGATTGGCCGACGGAGCGCCGAGGTTGCTTGAACAAAGCAACTTTGGGGCTCACTTTCGAGAGTCCTTTGGGAAGAACGCTCGCTCGATTCACGACTCCGCCGGAAATCTCACCAAGCTCTTCCGAGCCCTGGATCCGCTGGCAAGTCGCAAGCGGGGTCGCCCCAAGGTACTCGATCCGATGGACGTCGTGGATCGCTGTCTCTCCCTTTTCACGGATGCAACGACCGCGAATGGCATAAGCGTCAGCCAGGTTTCTCAGGACGGACTTCCAAAGGTCACCGTGTACGAGGCCGACCTCATGGCGGCGGTACTCAATATTGTTGACAACGCGGTGCATTGGCTCGGTACCAGTCCACACAAGCCCCGCGAGCTCAAGGTGAGCGCAACCTACTCGAAGAAATGGGTTCGTATCGCCCTGTCCAACAATGGACCGGGGATAGATGAGCTTCTCGCGAAAAACCTGTTCAAGCCAGGATTTACCTTGAAGCCCGAAGGTTCCGGCTTGGGTCTCGCCATCGCGCGAGAGGCGATGCAGGCCAGCAAGGGAAAAGTTGTCCACGACCCGGAGGCCGAGCAGACAACCTTCGTCATAGAAATTCAGAGAAGCTGACAACAGAGCGAGGAGAAGAAGATGGCCGTCCCCTATTTGCAAGTTCTGCTTGTGGAGGATCAAGACAGCAATATCGAGGCGTGGCAGGACAAGGCGGCCTCGCATAACGCAGACGCAGAGGCCAAGGGCTTCTCGGTTGAAACGACCGTCGCAAGGTCAGTTGCCGAGGCCCAGGCTGTCCTCCAATCGAGAAAGCTGGATGCGATCGTCGTCGATCTTCGGCTGCAAACAGTCGATCACGCCGAGCCGAACGATCATGGCAATGCCCTAGTCCGCCACGCACATCACACACATCCAGTTGCCATCGCGATCTACACAGGTCAGGGACAGGAGGCCGAGGTCGATGAGTATCCACAGGTGGAAGTCTTCGATCGAGGCAACGGGCTGGACCCTGTCTTTGATTGGCTGGACAGGCAGCGCGACATGCTTCTGCATCTGAGGGGGACGCGCGACGCAGTGGAGCGGGAGACCGCACGCATTTTCTTCGCGTCGATCTGGCCAAGATGGACGCATTGGATGAAGGATCAGAAGGACGGCGTTGCGCCCATGTTGGCGAGGCATGTCGTCGCGCACATACATGACACGCTGCTCGATGCTGATGGCGGCGCAGCACACCCGGAAGAAACATATTTCGTCCCCCCACTCAAGGAACGATTGGACACCGGGGATCTCGTCAAGGATGGGGCTGGACTGTGGATCGTCGTGACTCCCAGATGTGACCTAGCGAATGCGGGCAAGGTAGCGACTGTCGTCGTGGCCAAGTGCGTGGATATATCCGAGCGCTGGAACGGCAAGTCCACAAAGGAACAATACAAACTCTCACAGCACGACAATGCGGCCAAGCAGCACTTTCTCCCACCTTTGCTGGACCGCAATGGCAAACAGATTGGCCCTTGGTTCGTTCAGTTCCATGAGCTCAGGGCAGTCCCAGTTGCGGATGTTCCCAAGGAACTGACAGCCAACCGTTGGGCCTCCCTTACTCCGCAGTTCGTTCCATCCTTGGTGGAGCGCTTTGGCGCCTATTTCAGCCGCATCGGGACGCCAACCTTTTCCAGCGAATGACCTCCCCTCCTGATCGATGAGCGGACCAGAGGATGACACCGATCTCACTGGACATTCCAGAAGAAGCCGGATCGTTTGACGACCTAGTGGCCATTTTCTTGGCTGCGACAGGAGACCAACAGCAGCTTGTCGTCGTCATCCCACTGCCTTCAATCGGGCATTCCAACTCATACCTCGATATAGCCTGGGACTTTGCCGAGGCATCGTTTGTCGCGGAATGCCTTGGTCGCCACTGCCAGGAGCGACGCATTGATCTGGTCAATCGCGATCATTTCGAATTCCTTCACCTGACGCTGGGAGCGTACGTCAAGGAGACTTTGGCTCACGAATTGGCCAGGATGGCTTCGGTTTTGAATTCCACCGGCGATGATGGTGTCGCCGAGTGGAAAGAGCACCAGATTGCTCGCGAACAAGTCCTGGACCACGAAGAGCAGCTGGCAAGCATGGACCTCCTGTTTCCCGAGCTGGCAGACAGCTATCTCGTGAACATGATTCACGGCGGCTACTATGAATGGGAAGGGGAAGCAGTAGAAGCAGAGCTAAAAATCCACCCCGAGCGACGCTATGGGTTCTTTGTTTCTCGAGCAGTACGCGTGGAAGATTCTGCAGTCCTGTGCTCGACCGACGACTGGATCATCCCCAGCAACATCAGCCCTGAGGATGTGGCAACGCAGCTCGATATCCCACAAGAGGAGTTGCTCGCGGGAGAAGTACTGACTTCTGTCCATAGAACCATGTTTCTCGCAAACCATGCTGTCCTTCACATGCCGGTCTCCCGGTTACTGAACGCGCTGGCTTGCGGAGATGACTATATGCGGCGGCATCATCGCCGCGATGATGTACATGATCTCCTGAACTTCTGCGGTGCTCCAGCGCGCACCGATTCCGGAGGAAGCTCGCCCGCCGTCCTTGTTGGAGAATTTGGAACCCGCGCGCTCCTTCGATGTGACGGTTTCAGCGTTCTTTTCATGAACCTCCACCCGATGGACTCCAAGGAGAGACTTCCGTATGCGGAACATCTTCTTGGTTTGGAAGTCTCCATGAGAGACGGAGAGCCTCCAACGTCACTCATTTCGATTCCATGGTCGAGAATTGACGATGAAAGATTCGAGCAACTGTGTTTTGACTATCTTTTTGCCCACCCAGAATTCGACAAGGAGCGCATCGAAAAGATCGGGAAGTCAAGGTCACGCGACGGTGGCCGAGATATCGTCGCTTGGACCATCCCCAGATGGCATCTGCATCGTCCAGCTGAGAAGTTCATCTTCCAGTGCAAGCATATAGGTGCGGAAACCTCGCTAACGCCGAGGCACCTACAGGCCATCGGCGACACCATCGAGCAGTACGGCGCCCATGGCTATGGAATCATGTGCAGTGGATACATCGATGCAACCCTCCATGACCGAGTAGATGCCATCGCAAATCATAGGCGACTTGCTCCGACGCGAAAGCTGGATCGCTTTCATCTCGAGCGATTCCTGGCCCGCCGGCCACATTTGGTTCGTCGCTACTTCGGCGTTGAAACATAGCAATGCCCCTGGCTGGCATGCAAGTCCTTGGTTGGTACGACCTAATCCGCAACCTCGCGTTGATTGCCACGGGCACATGTCACGATCAGACCCATCGCGTCTCCTGGCAGCAGGTCCGTCACCGATTGCTGCAATCAGAGAGAACGGCGCTCCCCCTGGCAAGAGTCCATCGCCCGTCTGAATGAATGGCGACACTCAATGCGACACGCGCATCCGCAGATTCACTTCAAGCCCGGGGAACCGAAAGGCCACGTCTTCCAAAACGGGCGACTCGTACCTCTTCTGATGATTCATCACCTGCTCCGGTATCAGCGCCAGCGGATCCGAGGCCACGAATGCATCGGCCATTGCGTTCTGCACCTCCGGCCAGCCAAGCCAGGATGCACGCGTATCCTGACCTTCGTCACCTGAGAACCGGGCCGTGTACCGAGCAATGACATAGAGCAGCGGAGGACGATCGGAGGCGGGCGCGTCGATCCGAAGCCGTCGCAGGACCTCCTGCGACGATCGACCTCCTACCCATTCAGCGACCTTGGCGGTCCATTCGCTGGCCTTGGCAATGTTTCGTCTGCGGCTTTCCCTCTCGGACAGAGAAAGGCCGAAGATGTCATGCCACTTCAGCTGCACGAGTGCGACCGACCCGCATTCCCGATCGATGATGATGGCATCGATGTCGGTCAGCAGCGTGCCATCGCTGCGGGAGAGCCGAAATCCACGGGGCGGCACGACGAACCTCGGCTCGGCAAACAATCTTGCCAGGTCCGCGCGAAAGACCTCCTCACGGCGATCGACGCCTCTATCCCAGTCCGCCCTGTAGGACTGCCTCAGGTGACGGAAGAGCGCAAAGTACGGATTCGTCAGGGCGCCGAAACAGGGAAGCAGCACAAAATCCCTGCCGAGATCCACATGAAAGGGAGTGGGCGTCTCGAACGCATTGTCCCAGTCGTCCAGGCCGTCGATTTCCAGTGTGAGCGCCCTCATGGTGGCAGGAATGCGCGTCCTTGGAATTCCCGCCTCCTCCCAGACACTCCTCACGTCGTCTCTCGTTGCGAAGATGGTGAGAACGTCGCTCAGGTTGATCGCCGGGACCTTCTTCTGGAGCAGCCGGGCGAAGTTCATGTGCGCGAGTACTCGTCCCAGAGCCTGCTCGCAGGCATGCTTCCATTCTCCGAACCTTCTGTCCCCGATAACCACGTCATCGGGCAGCGCTTCCGCCTCGAGGAAGCTGCGACCGAACTGCCAAGCCGCGTCGCGGTAGATCGACACGATCTCCCAGTCGTTGTCATAACGGATGAACCACCCGTCCGGCGTGTCCACGTACCTTGCCATCCGAGCATGGATGCGTGTCCACTCCGCGTCGGAATGAGCGCGTTCGTCGGACTCGGTGAGTCGCTCCCTGAGAGCCCGGGTCGCGGCCATCATGGCCAGCTCCGGCACGCTTCCCGCGGTCTCGATCCTGAAACACCCTGGCCCCTGTCGCTCCGAAGACGCCAGTCCGTAGCGCTCCAGCGCGGCCATGCGGCGCAGGAACGTCAGCTCGCCGCAGACATGGAGATAGGAATAGGAATATTGCTGCGCCTTGAGCCAACTGGGGCCCCATGGAACTCCGCCGGGCATGTCTCTTACCGCAGACAGGAACGGCCGCAGCGCAGCCCCGGCCCCCATGCGAGCGAATGCAGAACCCATCCGGGCCTTGGGCGAGGATGCCTCATCATGGGCATCCAGTTTCCACAGCGATGCCGCCGCGACCTGATCGAGAACTCTGACAAGCGAGATCAGGGCCTCCTTCTCACGCCCCTGCCACGCGGCTGCAAACCGGTCCTGAAGAGCTTTCAGGCAGGAATTCAATTCCCTTTCGACATCCGATGAACGAGGCTCCGTCATGCGTACCTTCCTGTCGACCCCGGAGCTTCGATCGGCGTGCATTGGAGCACGGATGGCTCGCCTCCCGGAGTGCTGTGATCTTTATTCGATTGTGAAATAATGACTAAATAATGCAACACCACCAAGCATGATCCCAGCTTCATGCCAGACGCAGGAGGAACAGGTGCTGGCCCTCGCCAGCAGCACATCCCTGCTGCGCGCCCGCGATGTGGCCATCCGCTCCCTGCCAACCGTCATTCTCAGCCGGCTGGTACAGGATGGCAGGCTGAAGCGCGTGGCCCGAGGCGTCTATGCACTTCCCGACCAACCATTGAGTGAACACCACTCGCTGGCGGAGGTCGCGCTTCTTGTTCCTCGAGGAGTCATCTGCCTGCTCTCGGCACTACGCGTCCATGGGCTGGGCACACAGGCACCGCGTCAGGTCTGGCTTGCGATCCCTCACAACTCGCCCACGCCTCGCGTTCACCGGCCGTCGCTGCGGGCCATTCGAATGTCGGGAACTTCGCTGACGGAGGGAATAGAGCCCGTTCGGGTCGACGGAGTGGAGGTGCCGGTCTTCAACGCGGCCAAGACAATTGCCGATTGCTTCAAGTACCGAAACAAGATCGGCATCGATATCGCACTGGAGGCATTGCGCGAAGGCTGGACGCAGCGCAAGGTGACGATGGATGAGCTATCCCACTACGCAAGCATCGACCGGGTGTCGAATGTGATGCGTCCGTACATGGAGAGCGTCGCCGCATGAACGGAACATCCTTTGATCACGCGGCCAGGGCTGGTACTCCCAAACAGAAGAACATCATTTCAGAAGACAGTCAGGTCACGAATGCCGATTCCAATAATTGACCTCTTCGCAGGTCCGGGGGGGCTGGGCGAAGGCTTCTCCTCGCTCCTGGACCACAAGCACGAGCCGGTCTTCGAGATTGGGCTTTCCATAGAGAAGGATCCCATCGCCCACAAGACGCTGACGTTGCGTGCGGTCTTCCGGCAGCTGCGAGGCACCAGGCACATCCAGCACTACTACTCCTATATCCGCAACGAGATCGACGAGGCGACGTTCAGGAAGATTCCAGCCGTTGCGGAGGCGTTCGCCCGTGCCGAGAAGGAGGCCCAATGCCTCGAACTGGGCAAGGCGGACGAGAAGGGTATTGACGCGGACATCCGCGCTGCCCTGAAGGGCAAGGACACGTGGGTACTCATCGGTGGCCCGCCGTGCCAGGCGTATTCCCTCGCTGGCAGATCCAGGCGAGCGAACGACAAGAAGTTCCACGAGGACGAGAAGCACTTCCTCTACAGGGAATACCTGCGGATCATCAAGGTTCATCGACCGACGATATTCGTCATGGAGAACGTCAAGGGACTCCTGTCTTCCCAGCATTCGGGCAGTCCGATGTTCGAAAGGATCCTTGCAGACCTTTCGGCGCCTGCGCCCGGGCTGGAGTACGAGATCCGGTCCTTCGTCAAGGCGGGGGACAGCGAGACTCTCGACCCGGTTGATTTCGTCATTCAGGCGGAACGCCATGGCATCCCTCAGTGCAGACACCGTGTGATCCTTCTGGGGGTCAGAAGGGACGCGGGCGCGTCTCGCCACAACCTGCTGCCTGTTGTCCCGAAGCCCGTCACGGTGAAGCAGGCCATCGATGACCTTCCCAGGATCCGCAGCAGGCTCTCCAGGAACGACTCCCCAGAAACATGGCGCGCAGCCGTGCTTGCGGGCCCCTCCTATGTCAAGGGCTGGGGAACGGAAAGCGAAGAGGCGATGATCGAACTGATGCGCACCTCGGCGCAGGCGGCACTGAGCAGCGGAGTGGGCAAGCCATTCGCTCAGAAGCCTGGTCGCAAGCCGAAGTTCAAGAACCAGACGGAACTGCAGCGCTGGGTGACCGACAGGAATCTCAATGGGGTCTGTCAGCACGAGGCGCGTTCGCACATGTCATCCGACCTCGCCCGCTATCTGTTCGCGGCATGTTTTGCCCAGTCGGAGAAGTACTCGCCGCGGCTCGATGTGTTCCCCCCAAGGCTCCTGCCGAATCACATCAATGTGCCGAAGGACAGGGACACCGAGGTCATTCCCTTCAAGGACAGATTCCGGGTGCAGTGCGCCCGGGAGCCTGCCACGACCATCGTCTCGCACATCGCGAAGGATGGTCACTACTACATCCACTACGATCCGACCCAATGCCGCAGCCTCACGGTCAGAGAGGCGGCTAGGCTGCAGACCTTCCCGGACAACTACTTCTTTGCAGGAAACCGCACTGAGCAGTACATCCAGGTCGGCAATGCGGTCCCCCCACTCCTGGCAAACAAGCTGGCGAAGATCGTGCGCGGTCTCCTTGCAGGGTTGAATCGCGAGAACAGGCGAAAGTCCAGAGTCGCTTCCGGATCGAGACCTGAGTCCTGCGATGTGGCGGTCTCGAACAGGCGCCAGGCCATGCTGGATCTGGTATAGGCGGATTAGTCACTCGATGGTCAGCGCGGCCTCATTTCCCCGCAGCCACATGCCGACCGCCTGGGCAACCTCGTCCACCGAGCGTTTCAATGCGCACTCCCATACGATGGCCACACGCCAGCCCTGCTCGCCGAGCAGGGCGACATTGCGTGCGTCCCGGCTGACGTTTCCCTCGAATTTCAGGCGCCAGAAATCGCTGTTCGTCTTCGGCGACGTGGCGTACCTGCAGCCATCGTGACGATGCCAGAAGCATCCATGCACGAACAATGCCGCGCGATACTTCGGGAAGACCAGATCGGGAGATCCGGGCAGGCCCCGCTGATGCAGCCGGTAGCGGAGCCCCGCGGCGAACAGGGCGGACCGGAGAGCGAGTTCGGGTCGTGTGTCCTTTCCGCGAATGCCGGACATCATCCGGCTGCGCTGAGGTGTAGTGGTTACACGCATGTGCAGATGATGACAGGATCGTTCTGCCCCAGGATCCCTCCCTCGGCTCGACTCGAAGGCAGCGAACTCCCGCCCTTCCGTAACATCTGTGTTACGTTACGAGAAAAACAAGGGAAGGAGGCTTTCTGAAGAAGAGGTACACCCCTCCGCTGGCGCCCACTCTGCTGGAGGCAATGCGGGCAATCGGCTATTCGTTCGAGACCGCCCTGGCCGACATCATCGACAACAGCATCGCCGCAGCGGCGACAAGAGTCGAGGTGATGTTTTCCTTGTCTCCCTCACCCTACGTTTCGATCAGCGACAACGGCAGCGGAATGGAGGCCGATCAGCTGTTCTCCGCAATGAGGCACGGCAGCCGCAACCCCCAGTCGGAACGACGACGCGACGATCTGGGAAGGTTCGGTCTGGGCCTCAAGACGGCCAGTCTTTCCCAATGCCGCCGCATGACGGTCGCCTCCACCGCTGGAGGGGCGATCAACGGCGCTGAATGGAATCTGGACGACTGCGCCGACTGGATGCTGCTCGAGCTGGATGCTCAGGATCTCGATTCGGTGCCGAACATCTCGGCCCTGCGGCAGCGGACATCCGGGACACTGGTGGTCTGGCGAGATCCGGACCGTGCGCTGGCGGGAGAGTCAAACGCCGAGGAAGCGTTGATGGGCCTGATGGACCGTGCGCGAGACCATCTCTCGCTGGTGTTCCATCGCTTCCTTCAGGGGTCATTCCCGGAACTCACGATCACGATCAACGGACTGCCCGTCCGACCTCTCGATCCGTTCCTCCTGAATGCGAAGGGCAGGCAGACGCTCCCACCGGAAACGCTGCATGTCGACGGTGCTGCCGTGCGTGTGGAGGCACACATCCTGCCTCACGCATCGAAGCTTAGCGTGCAGGAAATTGCACTCGCAGGTGGCGAGGAAGGCCTGAGACGCAACCAAGGCTTCTACGTCTACAGGAACCGTCGCCTCATCACCTGGGGAACCTGGTTCCGACTCGCCAAGCAGGAAGAGATGACCAAGCTTGCCCGGGTGGTGGTCGATATTCCCAACTCCCTCGACCATCTCTGGTCGCTGGACGTCAAGAAGTCTGCCGCACACCCACCGGAGGAGGTCCGTCGGGGACTGTCCAGGATCGTCGAGCGCATCGCCGACCGCAGCAGGCGCGTCTACACCTTCAGAGGCAACCGCGGATGGAGTCCCGACCTCGTTCCTGCCTGGAGGCGACTGGAGATGCGCGACAGGAACATCCGGTACGAGGTGAATCGCGAGCATGACCTCTTCAGCGCGCTCCGGAAGGAAGTGCCGGAGCGCGCCGCGCCGATCCTCGAGCGCTTTGTCCAGATGATCGAGGACTCGTTCCCATTCGATGCCGTCTACGCTGACATGGCGTCCGACAGGCGTACCGACATTCACGAGAGGCCTGAGGATGTCGAAGATCGGCTCCTTGAGATCGCAGGGCACCTCCTGGGTGCCCTGGCGGGCACGCCACAGGACAGAGCAGCGATGCTGGAACGGCTCCACCTGCTGGAGCCATTCAACAAGTATCCGGACATGACCACGAAGATCAAGGAGAAGCTCAGGTGAAACTCTCGCGCAATGCTCAACTGCTCGCCGACTATGTCGTCAAGTCATTCCAGGACGACATCGTGCCAACCGAGCCGCAGCTGAGGGAGCGGATGGCACAGCTCGCGCCGGTTCTCGAGACCATCGGACAGGGAACCACGGCCTCCGAGCGGGACGAAGTCCTCAAGGAGCTGCTGGCGCGACTGCGAGTGAGCATGGATGTCGGAACGGGGCTCAAGGCCGATGACGTGAAGCCATGGCTCGATGCCCGACGGGCAACCATCGATCCGTTCTACTGGACGCGCTTCAGCAACCATCTCCAGAAGGAATGGCCGTCCGGGGTTCTGCGCAACTTCGACAGGGTCACCGATGCGATTCTCGATCTGTGTGGCAACCCCGCTGCGCCAGAGGATCAATGGAAGCGTCGCGGTCTCGTGATCGGAGATGTGCAGTCAGGCAAGACGGCCACCTACACCGCACTCTGCTGCAAGGCAGCCGACGCGGGCTATCAGGCCATCGTCCTCCTTGCAGGAAGCCTGGAAAGTCTCCGACGTCAGACACAGAAGCGGCTCGACGAAGGATTCGCAGGTCTCGACAGCTCGGAGTTCCTGCCGACGAAGGGCAAGGACGGTTGGAAATCCCGTGCCGTGGGAGCCGGCCTGGACAATCAGAAGCGATTCGCCGCAGTCTTCACGTCACGGACCCGCGACTTCAACAAGGACGTGCTCAACTCTCGTCAGCTTACCTTGAGCGCAGTGAAGGAGCCCGTGCTCTTCGTGGTGAAGAAGCACAAGAGCATCATCGAGAACCTTGCCACGTGGCTGCAGGCCTACAACGCCGACACCAGCGGCAGGATCCGGGAGAGCCTGCTGCTCATAGACGACGAGGCCGACAATGCCTCCGTCAACACCAACGACGAGGACAAGGATCCGACAGCGATCAATCGCAGCATACGCGGCCTCCTCAACATCTTCACCCGCAGCACCTATGTCGGGTTCACCGCAACGCCGTTCGCCAACGTCTTCATAGACCCGGACACATCGGACGACGACTTCCACAAGGAAGAGCTCTTTCCGCGGGATTTCATCTATGCCCTGGACGCCCCCACCAACTACGTCGGCGCGACCCGCATCTTCGGTGAAGATGGTGATGCCGGACTGATCAAGGACCTCGAGGATGCCGAGGAAGTGTTTCCACTGAAGCACAAGAGCGGTCTTCAGTTCGACAGGCTGCCCGCCAGTCTGCACAGCGCCATCCTGCAGTTCCTCGTCGCGAACGCCATACGCGACCTTCGTGGGGACTCGACCGCGCACCGCTCGATGCTCATCAATGTCAGCCGATTCACTGAGGTGCAGGATCGCGTCAGGGACCTCGTGGACACCGTGACGGAACACGCGAAGCAGCACATCCGCAACTTCAGTCGGCTCGACGGCGCCGCGTGGAAACAGAGCGCCGTGCTGAATGAAATCGCCACTCTCTTCACCGAGGAATATCTGGGCTGCGGATTCACCTGGGAGCAGGTGCTGGCAGCGCTTTTCGAAGCCACTGCGCCCATTGTGGTCCGGTCCGTGAACCAGAAATCGGGAGCTGCCAGTCTCGACTACGCAAAACAGGAGGATACGGGCCTGCGAGTCATTGCAGTCGGCGGCAACAGCCTCTCGCGAGGTCTCACGCTCGAAGGTCTGTGCGTCAGCTACTTCCACCGGAATCCCCAGGCCTACGACACGCTGCTCCAAATGGGCCGGTGGTTCGGCTATCGGAAGGGATACGAGGATCTCTGCCGACTGTGGATCACGACGGATGCGCAGCAGTGGTATTCGCACGTCGCCTCGGCCACGGAGGAGCTGAGAGACGAGGTTCGCCGAATGCGCCGCCTCGACCTGACCCCGAAGGATTTCGGCCTCAAGGTTCGCTCGCACCCGGACACCCTGATCGTCACGGCACGCAACAAGATGCGCAAGTCGCAGACGGTGATCAAGCAGATATCCTGGAGCGCCGAAGGAGCGGAAACCACGAAGCTTCGGGCAATGTCGAACGGCGCGAACAGGCGCACCACGCAAGCCATGATCAGATCGCTGGAGGAACGGAAGATTCCGGTCGAGAAATCCGAGTGGGGAAATCCGATCGCCCGGGGTGTACCCAAGGAGGTGATCGCCAGGTTCATCGACTCGTTCGAGGTCCACCCGCACAACTTCAAGCTCTATGTGGCAGACGACGAGAAGGCGGATTTCGGACTCGGCAAGTTCATCGCGGAAACGGATGCATCTTCCTTGCAGTTCTGGGACGTGGTCTTCCCTCAGGGAGAGCTGGAGGAGCGTGACTTCCTGAACAGCGGCATCCAGCTCAAACCGGTGAAGCGCGTCGTCACCACCTCGGACAGCGACCAGACCGTGCTGGTCTCCGGCGCCAAGGCGCGTGTGGGATCGCGCGGTGTCGAGCGCGAGGGAATCCCGACGAATGTGGTGGATGAATTGGTCGCGCAGGCAAAGGCCGAGGGCAAGAATCTTGCCGACCACAAGCTTCGTTCGCGGAGGGAGAGGCCGCTTCTACTGATCTATGCAGTCGTCCCTCATCACGCGGGCAATGACGGCATCTGGAAGGGCCTAACCGAGGAAGATCTCTTCGTGGCCTATGGCCTGAGCTTTCCCCAGTTCGACGACAAGACACTCACCAAGACGGTGGCCTATCGCGTGAACACCACCTGGCTGCGCGATCACGCCATCGAGGAGGAGGAGGATGAACCGGATGGGGATGATTCCGATGATTGAGAGTCAGTGGGCCGAACTGGCGGGTGCGTTCCCCCTGCCTGTACATCGACGGGTATCGCCGCACCATCCCCTCGACCTCTTTGCGCAGCTGGATGGGCAGGAGAGGGTCGGGCTGCTTGCCATCTCCGACGAGTCGCCCGGAACTGTGCCCACGTACGCCGCGGTGGACGTCAGCCTGGGACTGCGCGCGGATGGCAAGTGGGCCACATCCCTGTCGCTCAAGCAGCCCATCCTGCGCCCCATGTTCGCAGCGATGTGCGACGAGATCGTGCAGCAGGGCATGAAGACAGCCGCTGGGACACAGGCCGGCAGCTTCGTGCTTCAGCTTCTCGCTCGATGGCAGAGACTGCTCGCGTTGGGTCCGGACGGTCTTCTTTCGGGGGAGGAGCGACTGGGGCTGCTCGGGGAGCTGACGATCCTGACCCGCGCCATCGATCGCTTCGGGCCAGAGCAAGCCGTCGCGGGCTGGCGTGGCCCCCTTGACGCTCCGCAGGACTTTCTTCTCCCCAGTGGATTCGTGGAGGTCAAGGCGATCCGCGCGGGCACGGCCGAGATAGGCATCAGCTCTCTCGAACAGCTCGACATCTCCTCGGACGCGCTGACGCTTGCGGTCTGTGAGTTCGCGCCGTGTGCGAAAGGAACAGGCGGGCACAGCCTTTCATCCCTCGTCTCGGTGATACGAACACAGGTGGTGGACGCAATCCAACCCTCCGACAGCTTCGAGGGTCTGTTGCGGCAGGCCGGCTTCACCGATCGCGCCGAGTATGCGGAGGAGGAGTTCCGTCTCGTGCGCACGCGCTGGATATCCGTTGCTGAAGGCTTTCCCTGTCTGAAACGCAGCCAGCTACCACAGCCGATATCCGACGGCAAGTACAGCTTGCTGCTCGACAGCCTTGAACCCTTCGAAATAGCAGGAGAACTGTAGCCATGGATTCACCGGAGGATTTTCGCCGCGAGCTCCTGGCCCGCGCCAAGGTCCGAGCAAGCGCCGATCGGAATCTCGGATACACAGCGTTCGTCGAACTGTGCGGCGAACTGCTGGAGGAAGCGGAGGAACTCAGCGACTTCACGCCATGCTTCTTTCGGCTGCCGAAGGCCGGATCGAGGAAGCTGTCGGTGGATGGATATGCCTTCGACGATGCCGATCAGTCGGCACGCATCGTGGTAGCGGACTACTCCGGTATTGATGAGCCAGGCAACCTCACCGGCGTGGAGGCACGAAAGCTCTTTGCGGAACTACAGGCCTTCGTCGAGGAATCCCTTGCGGGAACAGTCATCGAGATGACCGAGGAGAGCTCGCCCGAGCACGGACTCGCTCGAGATCTGCGCGCCCGGGCTGCCGATATCTCCCGCTACCGGCTGTATCTCGTGAGCGACCGGCCGTTGAGCACACGAATCAAGGATTGGCCGGAAGGCTCGATCGGAGGAAGCCCCGTCGAGTTCCACATCTGGGACCTCTCACGATTTCACAGAGCACATCTGTCCCGATCAGGAAGGGATGAGCTCGTCATCGACTTCGGAAGCCTGCCATCGGGCGGTCTGCCATGCCTTCCAGCGAGCATGAACTCCGATGCGTACGAGGGGTATCTGTGCGTCATCCCGGGTGCGACGCTCGCGGACATCTATGAAACGCACGGCAGCCGCCTGCTCGAGGGCAACGTGCGAGCCTTCCTGAGCACGACCGGCAAGGTCAACAAGGGCATCCAGCAGACGCTGCAGCGGGAACCCGGCATGTTCTTCGCCTACAACAACGGCATCGCGGCCACGGCATCCAGTGTCCAGATTCTCGACACCGCCGAGGGAAAGCGCGTGGTCTCGGCCGCCGACTTCCAGATCGTCAACGGTGGACAGACGACGGCCTCGATGTCCTACGCCAGGCGCAAGGCCGATGTCGACCTGTCGGGCGTTCTCGTTCAGATGAAGCTGTCCGTTGTGGACGAAGAACGCGCAGGGACCTTCATCCCGCTCATCTCTCGCTTCTCGAATTCGCAGAACAAGGTCTCCGACGCCGACTTCTTTGCCAATCATGAGTTCCATCGGCGTATCGAGAAGATCTCGCGCCGGCTCAGGGCACCTGCCAGAAAGGGGGCACAGGTCGAGAGCTTCTGGTTCTACGAACGCGCACGTGGTCAGTATGCGGTCGAGCTCGGTCGGCTGAGCGCAGGAGAGCGAAAGCGCTTCGAAACGGAGGCCCCACGCGAGCAGATCATCACGAAGACCGACTTGGCGAAGTTCGAGAACTCCTGGCGCCAGCTTCCCCATGAGGTGAGCCGCGGAGCGCAGAAGAACTTCATCCGTTTCGCCGAGCACATCACGACGGAATGGGAACGGGACCCGGAGGTCTTCCACGATGAGTACTTCAGGCAACTGGTCGCCAAGGCCCTGATGTTCCGAACCCTGGAGCGAATCGTTCCGAAAGAGGACTGGTACGACGGCGGCTACAGGGCAAACATCGTTACCTTCTCGCTGTCCAAGCTCGCTCACATGATCGAAAGCCGTGCAGACGCCTGCAAATTCAATTTCCAGCAGCTCTGGAGGGCACAGGAACTTTCGCCTGCACTGATCGAGCAGCTCCGCCTGATTGCAAAGGCTGCGTATGCCGTGATCACCCACCCCGAGGCGGGCATACAGAACGTGACGGAGTGGTGCAAGAAGGAGCTTGCCTGGCAACGCATGAAGGCGGCACCCATCCCCTTCCTGACGGATTTCGAGACGGAGCTGGTAGCGTCCGAGGATGCGGTGGCATCTCGACGGTCCGCCAGAGCGGAGGCAAGGATCGACGCCGGCGTGGATGCCTTGCAGGAGGTCATGGCATTCGGCGCCGACAACTGGACGAAGTTGCGCCAGCGAGCCGGTGAAACAAAGGCCACCACCCCAGGCGAGGACGGACTTCTGCGCGTGGCGTCGAATCCCAGATGGGTCCCCACCGATCGTCAGGCTAAGGACCTTGTGAAACTGCTGCAGAAACTCCGGTCCGAAGGCACATGGCAGTGAACCAACGGTGGCGGTCTTATTCGGCGGCCGCGGCCCGGGGCAACATTGGCTCTTAGCTAAAAACAGGACAGGGAGGGGCGGATGCAAATTATCCAGAAAATTGCGGCCTGGGCTGCAGAGCAGCCGGCGTGGGTCGACGACGCTGTTCGGCGGCTGGTGACTGGAGGCCTGACACCCAAGGATCTGCAGGAGCTGGCTGCTCTAGCGAAGTCCGAGTACGGGTTGCCTGACCCGGATGGCCGAATTGCGGTACGGCTCGACCCGAAGACGATACCTGCGGTTGCCCAAGCCGGCGTGGACGTCAGCTTGCTCGCGCTGCGCTCGCCGCAGCACCTGAATGCGATTGACACCAGTCAGGCGCTGACGTTCCAAGCGGCAGGCCTGACCGTTGTGTACGGCCACAATGGTGCAGGGAAGTCTGGCTACGCAAGGGTATTGAAGAAAGCCTGCCGCGCACGCAACGTCGAGGACATCCTTCCTGACGTGTACGTTGATTCGAAGGGGCCGGCGCTCGCCAGCGCGATCTTCGAATGGAACGAGGGGCAGGCAGCCCAGTCGCAGGAGTGGACGGTGGGCACTGTTCCGCCTGCGCCCCTTTCGCAGATATCAGTCTTCGATGCCCACTGTGCTCGTGTATTCGTCGACAACCAGGCAAAGGTCCTGTTCGTGCCCGACGGAATGGAGATCATTCACGGGCTGTCCGAGGCCTTGGGCGCTGTCCAACGCCTGATTGAGGCGGACAGGAGGGGAGACTTCTTCGATCAGGCCCAGCTCTCTTCGCTCGCAGGCACAACCGTCGTCGGTCTAGCACACGCGCAGCTTGGCCGAAAAAGTGATCCGGAGGCGTTCAAGAGGCTTGCCGTGTTGTCGGAGGAAGAGGAGGCGGAGCGACAGGTGCTCAGCAAGCTTTTTCGAGACGAGGACCCGGTCAAGCTCGCGGCCGCCATCCGTTGCACCGCAACGCGCCTTCACACCCTGCGCAATGAGCTCGCAGCCTTGGAGGCACCACTGCTGGACGGAGCTACCGGTCAGCTGGCCGAGGCTTTTGTCGCCATGGTGGCGGCAGAGGCTGCATCGAAGCTTGCGGCGAACACGCTTCAGGCTGGGGGTGCGAAGGTCGTCGGGACCGGTACTGAGCCCTGGGAGATCTTGCTGCGCAGCGCGATGAAGTACGCGACGGAGGTTGCATACCCAGGGCACGAATTCCCGGGACCGGACCGCGACGCTCACTGCGTGCTCTGCCAGCAACCGCTCACCGACGAGGCTACCGACAGGCTGAAGACCTTCGTTCAGTTTCTAGAAGCCGACGCGCAGAAAAAGGCCACCGAGGCGCGGGAGATCACCAAGAGGCTTTACCGGGCGATTTCCTCGCTGAACTTCGACCCCTTTCCTTCTGACCGTGCGCTTTTGGACGAGCTTCATGAAAGCCAACCGGCTCTGGTCGTCGCCATCCACGAGTACGTGGCGGCTTTGAAGGCTCGACAGGCGAGCATCGTCGCAATGGCTCCGAACCGGAAGCTGGATCCTCTGGAGGTGCTACCTGCGTCCCCGATTGCAGCGCTGGACGAGTTGATCGGCAAGCAGCTTGGGGAGGCGGGTCGGCTCGAGAAGGCAATGACGTCTGAAGAGCGCGAGCGCAAGAGAAAGGTGCTTGCCGACCTAGAGGCCAGGACGAAGCTTGCGGGACTCCTACCCAAGGCGCTTGAAGCAATCGAGTGGCACAAGCGTGACCATGCGTTTGGCGAGGCCATAAAGGGATGCAGCACTCGCCTTGTCACCGGCAAGGCCACCGAGTTGTACGAAGCGCATGTGACGGAGGAACTGCGCGCAGCGTTTACGCAGGAGCTCGCGAATCTCGGCCTCGGTAGGCTGGACGTCGTCTTGGAAATGACGGGGCAAAAGGGTGCTCGCATGCAGCAGCTCAAGCTTCGTACCGCGCCACGGTACGCGCGCGCGAAGGTGTCGGACATCCTCAGTGAGGGTGAGCAGCGGGTCATCGCCATGGCCCTGTTCTTGGCGGAGGTTGGCATCGAGCCTGGCCGGTCGGGTCTCATCTTCGACGACCCGGTTTCATCTTTGGACCATGTGCGTCGCGAGAGGATCGCGAAGCGCCTTGCCCTTGAGGCTAAGAAGCGGCAGATCATCGTGTTCACGCACGACCTAGCCTTCGCTTGGGCATTGAAGGACTTCGCTGATGAGAACGGCGTTGCCGACGTGGACCGCCACGTCTTCTCGGCGGGCGCAAAGAAAGGCATCTGTGGTGATGGCTTGCCCTTTGAAGGAAAGAAGCTGAGCGCGCGGGTCAATGAGCTCCGAGAGCAGGCTAAGCGCGCAAAGAAGGTGCTGGAAGAAGAGCACAACCACAAGTTCTACAACGACATCGTCCGCAACGGCTACAGGCGGATGCGGGACACGTGGGAGCTACTAATCGAGGAGCACCTGTTTGCGGGCACCGTGAAGCGCTTCAGGCGTTCCATCGAGACGTCGAAGCTGCGGTATGTCTCCGTCGACGATGCCGAAGCAAGCGCCGTGTACAACGGCATGACGCGGTGCTCCAACTTCACACACGAAGGTGGCGCCGAGGCGCCGCCCGCGCTCCCCCAGCCGGACGAGTTCCTTGCTGACGTGGAGGAGCTCGCGGCTGCGCTGAAGTTGATCGATGACAACAAGAAGGCAACGGAGAAGCGCCGTGTCGAAGCTGGGCTGGCGACGCAGGCGTGAGTTGTTCAGCAGTGGCTTCGATAGAGGTCGTTGCCGCGATTGCCACTGTGGCGGCTCAATGACCCCGAATGACACAAGTGACCTGTCGACGGATTCGGCCCCGATTTGATGCAGTGCGACAGATTGCGCTGTCCTGGGTTTGCGCGAATCGCCCTCGGACGCATCCTTCCGACATCGCTCAAGAGAAGGACGTTCCATGCTTTTCCATCGAGCCTTGCCCAACCTCAGCCTGTCGAAAGCACCGCCCGCCTTCTACCGTCTGCACGACGTGATGCGCATTTCAGCACTCAGTCGTTCGACGATCTATCGCCGCATTTCGGAGGGCCGCTTCCCCAGCCCCGTTCACCTGGGAGGTCGGGCCCCCGCATGGCAAAGCGCAGAACTTCAGGCATGGATCGACGATCCGGAAGGCTACCGAAGGTCTGTTACGCCGCAGCCCTGAACCCTTGCTCGTTACCAACACCTGCGGCAGAGCCCGCCCCCATCCGCGATGTCGGCCGCGCAGCATCAAAGCTGCGCATATCGCGTGCCGGCTCAACAGCCTTGCCTTCAGCGAGATCGTCGAGCAGGTCGGCCCAGACTTGGATCATCCTGCGGCGCTGCTCGAAGTGCGTCGTACGGTCGTAACTGCCGCCCAGTTCCTCATCGGACACGTGAGCCAGGTGCCGCTCAATCACTTCACGGTCCCACCCCAACAGCTCCCGGATCAGGGTCCGCGCGGTGGCGCGGAAGCCGTGGCCGGTGATCTGCTCCTTCGTGTCGTAGCCCAACGTGCGCAGGGCGCTGTTGACGGTGTTGTCACTCATGTAGCGCGTCTTCTCGGAGCGCTTCGCCATGCTGCGAAAGATCGGCCCACTGGGGCCGGTCAGAGGATGGATGTCGCGCAGGATTTCCACCGCCTGCGTCGGCAGCGGCACGAGGTGAGCCGGGGTGCGCATGTCGCGCTTCTTCCACTCCCGCAGCTTCATCTTCTCCGGCGGGCAGCGCCACAGCGCTTGGTCGAGGTCAACATCTTCCCAATGCGCCAGCCGCAGCTGGCCTGGCCGCTGGAACAGCAAGGGCGAGAGCTGCAGGGCCGCGCGCGTGATGATATTGCCGTTGTAGGCCCGCATGTCCCGAAGCAACTGGCCGAGCTTCTGCGGGTCCGTGATGGCGGCGTAGTGGCGAGCCCGGGGCGGCGGCAGACCGCCGGTGCGGTTGTTCACGAAGTTCCTGGCCGGATCCAGCGTGCCCACGTCGACGGCGTACTGGAACACGTGCTGCACCGCTTCGCGCACGCGCTGCGCCGTCTCCAGATTGCCACGCTCCTTGATGCGGTGCAGGCACCGGACCACCTCGGTCGGCACGATGGTTTCCATGGCCAGCGCACCGATCCACGGGAAGATGTGCAGCTCCAGGTGGCGCATCACCTTCTCAGCATAGCTGGCCGACCATTCGCGGTCCTTCCGCGCCTGCGCATGCCAAGCGCGGGCGGTCCGTTCAAAGGTATTGAGGCGGGCAACTCGATCGCGCTCCTCCTCCACGCGCCGCGCCTCCCGTGGATCGACGCCATCGGCTCGCTTCTCGGCTTCGGCGCGCGCCTTCTTGCGCGCCGCCGCAAGCGTCACCACCGGGTAGTGCCCGATGCTGAGCTTGGCTTCCTTGCCGTGCTGCTTGTAGCGATAGACCCACACCTTGCCGGTCGGCCGCACGCGAAGGTAGAGACCTTCGCCGTCCGCCAGCAGATATTCCTTGTCACGCGGCGCTGCCGCCTTGATCTGAAGCTCGTTGAGTTGCCCCATGGTGTACCCAAAATCGACTGCGATTGAAAAGCAGTCTGGGGTACACCGTTGGGTACACGCAAGAACAGGACTTTGTGGGATTCAGCGATACCGCTTGAGCCGCCTTTTCGGGCTAAGTCCTTGATTTACAAGGACTTCTGAGCTGACTTGGGATCGTCTGAGAAAGGAAGATGGTGGCCTGGGACGGAATCGAACCGCCGACACAAGGATTTTCAATCCTCTGCTCTACCAACTGAGCTACCGGGCCTGAGCCTTGAATTATAGCCCGAGAAATCGATGCATGACACCAAGCTGCAAAATTTTTGCCAATTCACGCGTTGCGTTTGTTGCGCCCGAGGTCCACCCCCAATTGGCGCAGCTTGCGGTAAAGATGTGTGCGCTCCAATCCTGTTTTTTCGGCGACGCGTGTCATCGAGCCGCCTTCGCGGGCGAGATGGAATTCAAAGTAGGCTTTCTCAAAACCGTCGCGCGCCTCACGCAAGGGTCGGTCGAGATTGAAGCCCTGGTGGGACATGGGCGCCTGCTCCATCACTGCAACAACAGGCGCAGGAGCCGGCGCGCCATTGGCAATGGCGCCGGTTGTTGCGGGTGCAGGTGCGGTATTGGTCTGGGCCGGCGCGGCAGCGCTTGCTGGTGGCTGCGCCGTACTGCGTGCCAGGCCCTGCTCCACTGCCTTGAGCAGCTTCTGCATGGTGATGGGCTTCTCGAGAAAGGAGAAGGCACCGATGCGCGTGGCTTCCACGGCCGTGTCGATGGTGGCGTGGCCGCTCATCATGATCACTGGCATGGTCAGCGTGCCGGCCATGGCCCATTCCTTGAGCAGCGATACCCCGTCGGTATCGGGCATCCAGATATCCAGCAGCACCAGGTCATAGCTGCCATTCAAGCGCGCGTTGCGGGCCTGCGTGGCGTTCTCGGCAAGGTCGACGCTATGCCCCTCGTCGTTCAGAATTTCTGACAACAGGTCCCGGATCCCCAGTTCGTCGTCGACCACCAGAATATTTGCCATGTGTGTAAATGCACCCTTGCTGCACGTGCGGTGTTGTTAGAGCGCCACCGCCGATTCAGGGGCGAATGATAGCGACACTTGTGCGCCCTTCACCACGCCGTCTTCCACGCGGTTGACCAGATCGATCCGCGCGCGATGTTCATCCGCGATTTTTTTGACGACGGCCAGTCCCAGCCCGGTGCCCCGCGGCTTGGTCGTGACGTAGGGCTCGAAGGCGCGCTGCAGGATGTGTGGAGGAAAGCCCGGCCCGCAGTCCGACACCGTCAGCCGCACACGTTGCGCGGATGCACTCCAGCGTGTGCTGATGCGTACGGGCGGCGGTGGAACGCCCCCCTGCTCGGCCGCCTGCTGTGTCGCGTCCTGAGCGTTCTGCAGTAGGTTGTGCACCACTTGGCGCAATTGCTGGGCATCGCCCGAGATCATGGGGCAGCGCGGGTCCAACTCGGCCTCGACTGGCACCTGCGCAGTCTCGGCGCCATACAAATGCAGCACATCGGCAACCAGTGCGTTCAGGTCCAGCGTGTGCAGCTCCGCAGACGGCAGGCGCGCGTAGTCGCGGAATTCATTGACCAGCCGTTTCATCGCATCCACCTGGTCCACGATGGTCTTCACCGACTTGGTCAGCACGGCCTGCTCTGCCGCAGGCAGCTTGCCCGAGAGCTTGATCTCCAGACGCTCGGCCGAGAGCTGGATCGGCGTCAGCGGGTTCTTGATCTCGTGCGCCAAACGCCGAGCGACCTCGCCCCACGCCTGGGCGCGCTGCGCGGAGACGATTTCGGAGATGTCGTCGAACACCAGCAGCCGCGCCTCGTTGGGCAGTTGCGCACCGCGCGCCACCAGGCTGGTGCCTTGCGTGGTGACGCCACCGCCCGCCGCGTGCAGCTCAAAGGTCTGCTGCCAGTGGTCCAGACCGTGGTGGTCACGATCCAGCAAAAAGGTATCGAAGTGCCGCTGCACGGCCGCCGCGAAATCCGCCAGCCCCGGCACCTCAGCCAGCGGCCGTCCTTCATAGGCCGCCAGTGGCGCGCGCAGGACACGGGTCGCACCAGGGTTGGACGACTGGACGATGCCTTTTTCATCCAGCACGATGACTCCCGACGTGAGGTTGTCCAGGATGGTCTGCAGGTGCCCGCGCGCGGCATCCAGCGCGTTCAGGCTTTGCTCGACCGTGCCGCGGGCGTCCGCAAGCTGCTGCGTCATCAGGGCAAAAGAGCGCGTCAGCCCGCCCAGCTCGTCCTTGGTCTGCAGCGCGGCCTTGGGCGACAGGTTGCCTGCCGCCACCTCGCGCACGCCGTCGGCCAGCACCAGCAGGGGCCGCGCAAGCTGGTTGCCCAGCACCACGGCGAGCAGCACCGCGCCAAAGACGGCAAGGAACAGGCTCAGCGTCAGCGTGCCGATGTACATGCGCCGCAGCCCGCCGCGCGCCAGCGCGCGTTCCTGGTATTCGCGGTTTGCTTCCTGCACCGCAATGGCGTTGGCGACCAGCGCCTGGGGCAAGGGCACGGTAGCCTGCACGAAGCGCGGCTCGGCCAGCAGACCCACGCCGGGGTTGGCCACCAGCACCAGCGCGCGCACGCGCGCGTTCTCCGCGGCCAGCGGGTCGGTGATGTCGTCCAGGCCCTCGATCTGGAAGGTGACGCGGTCTTGCCGCGCCATACGGAACTGCTGCGCGCTTGGCCGCTCGGGGTTGAGCATGTAGCGCGATTGCCCGGTGCCGGCGACGGGCTGGCCCGCGGCGTTCCACAGCACGAGGTCGGTGGCCCCCAACTGGTCCCGCATGCGCTCCAGCACCAGGCCCGCGGCCGCGTCGGGCACCTGGGCCAGCTGGCTGCTGGCGGTGCGCGTCTTGGAGGCCAGGTCGCTGGCAATGGTGTCGAGCGTGACGCGCGCCAGGCTCACACCGGCGGTCAGCGCGCCCTCGACCTTGACGTCGAACCAGCTCTCGATGGAACGCGAGACGAACTGGTAGGACACCACGTAGATCAGCAGCCCGGGGATCACGCCCACCAGCCCGAAGATGCCCGCGAGCTTGAGCAGCAGCCGGCTGCCGAAGCGCCCCCGCCTCAGGCGCACCACCAGGCGCAGCGCGCCCCAGACCAACACGGCCAGCAGCACCAGCGCCACCAGTACGTTCACGCCCAGCAGCCAGGCGAAGTTGCGTTCGTACAGGTCACGGTTGTTGGTGGCCAGCGTCAGCAGGAACAGCAGTACCAATGCGATGGCGCACATCAGCCCCGTGCCGAGGCCCAGCGCCCATCGCACGGCGCGTGCGCGTGTCTCTGCGCGGCGGGCCGAACCCGCGGGACGCGGATCGCCCGCTTTCACCGCGCAGCCTCCACCACGCTCAGCGGCACGCTGCGCGCAAGCACCATGTTCCAGCCCGAGCGGCCCACCGCACCGATCTGCAAGGGCCGGGGCAACTGCGAGGTATCCAGCCGGAACTGGAAGTTCATGACGTAGGTCACGCCTTCATCAACCTGCCCCTCGTCGGCGATCTTCCAGCGCGCGATGCGCTGCATCGATGCCAGCGCATCCTGCAGCGTGTCGAAATTCTGGCCCAGCGACACGCCCAGGCCCGACGGTGCAAAGGGCGTGGACGACTGCACCACACGCCAGCGCCGCGTAAGGGGCTGGTAGCTCAACCGCAGAAAACGGCTGGCCTGCGCCACCACTTTGTCGGACCAGTACCAGCGCTGGCGCACCACCTCGGCCTCGGTGATGAAGAACACGGAAATGCCCTTGTAGAGCGCATCCTTGACGAGTTCGGGGAGTTCCAGCTGCAGCGTGGCCGACAGATACAGTCCCTCGGGCAGCGGGTCGAGTTGCAGTTCAACAATCTCGCCGTGCTGTTGGGCGTGGGCGGCGGGAATGGCCGCGATCCACAGCGCCAGCAGACAAACCAGCGCGGCCCACAGCCAGCCCGGCCTGCGCAGACCGGCACGTTCAGGCGGGGGCCTTGTGCAACAGGGCGTAAAAGAAACCGTCGTGTTCACCCGGCCCATTGTCACGGAGCCCGTCGCGCTTGTCTGGGCTGCCGGGGAATAAATGGCCCGGCGACGGCAGCAGGCGTGCGTCAGTGTTGTGCGCAAGAAACGCTGCGATCTGCCCGTCGCCCTCGGCCCGGAACACCGAACAGGTGCAATACAGCAGCCGCCCGCCAGGGCGCAGCAGCGGCCACAGCGCCGCCAGCAGACGCGACTGCTGCGCGGCCAGCTGGGCCACGTCGCTCTCGCGCCGCAGCCAGCGCACGTCGGGGTGGCGGCGCACGATGCCCGAGGCGGTACAGGGCGCGTCGAGCAAGATCGCGTCGAACGGCTCACCACCGCTGGCCTGCTGCCACCAGTCGGCGGGCACGGCGGCATCGGCCACCAGCACCTGGGCACTCAGCCCCAGGCGATGCAGGTTGTCATGGATGCGCTCGGCGCGTGCCGCATCCACCTCCAACGCGGTGACCCGCCAAGGGGCCCGCAGTGCGGCGGCCCATTCCAGCAAATGGGCGGTCTTGCCGCCGGGGGCGGCGCAGGCATCCAATAAGCGCAGCGGCTGCGCGGCGTCCAGCCCGTTGAGCAGCAGCGGCGCCGCCATCTGCGCGGCGGCATCCTGCACCGAGACAACACCCTCTGCAAAGCCAGGCAGTTGCTGCACCGGCACGGGGCGTGCCAGCGCCAGCCCTTCGGGGCCTACCGCCATCGCTTCAATATTGATAGCTTCTAACGCTTGCTGGTAAAGCGCCGGAGTGCTTTTTGACTTAGAAATCCGCAGCGCCATGGGCGCGGGCGCATTGTTCGCCTGCAGGATCTGCTGCCACTGATCGGGGTGGTCGCGGCGCAGGCGCTGGATCCACCATGTGGGGTGGTTCCACACGGCGACCTCGTCGCCCTGCGTGGCGGCCACCAGCGTGTCGCGCTCACGCAGGAAGCGCCGCAGGCAGGCGTTGACGAAAGACGCCTGCGCCCGCGTCGCGGGGTGGCGCTTGGCGGCCTCGACCGCCTGGTTGACCAGGGTGAACGGCGCGTAGGGAGCAGTCTGCGGGTCCCAGGCCAGTGCCAGGGCGGTGCACAGCAGCGCATCCACCCGCGGCGGTGGGTTGCGGGGTGCCAGCTGGCGGCGCAAGGCCTGTGCGCGCCCCAGGTGGCGCAGCACCTGGAACAACAGCGCCTGCACGCCGGGGCGCAGCGCGGCAGCCGTGGTCTCCAGCGCCACGGTGCCCGACTGCCCTGCGCGCACCGCCTGCAGCGCCAAGGCGGTGGCGTCCAGCAACTGGCTCAACGCGACCGAGGGAGTTCCCTGCGGCGGGATAGAAGTAGGCTTGTTCACAGCGTCTGCGCCTTCTTGAAGCCGAACAGCCACGCCAGCAGGCTGGCGGGAAACTGGGCGATGGCATGGTTGTACTGAGCCACGGCATCGTTGAACAGGCGGCGCGCCTCGTCGCTGTGCAGCGCCACCTGTTCGCGCCGCACCACCCATGGGGCGAGTGCAGGGGGTGCCACACCTTCGCTCACCTGCGCGGCTTCGCGCACAACGGTCTGCCAGGCGTTCTCCAGCACCTGCGATGCGGCCGCCAGGGCGGCGGCGGCGCCGCTGTCCAGCGGGCGCGCGCGCGCTACTGCCAGCGAGGCGCCGAGTTGCGTGGCCGCGGCCCAAAGGGCGGCATGGGCGTCATGCGCGCCCGCCGCCGGCGCCGGTTCGTCGCCCACGATGGCCTGGACCGCGCCAGGCGCACCGTGCGCAGCCTCGTACTCACCCAGCAGGGCAATCCAGCGCACCATGTGGGTGTCCAGCCCGCCAAAGGCCTGCAGCGCCGCGGATCGCAGGCGGATGAGCCGGTTGTAGGCGCCCACGGCCCAGAACAGGAACAGGGCGAGAAGTATCCAGGTGGTCAACATGTTCACAGCCGGGGCTTCGCGCCAGCGGGCACGGCCCCTGCCAACCGAGGGATTGGTAACACGACAAAAAAGAAACTCCCGGCCTGCCGGATGGGCAAGCCGGGAGCGTTCAGTACCCGCATGCGAGAGGCGGGACTGGCAACGGCTTAATCAGCCGTGTCGGCGCTGCCGTCGATCTCGGCGGCTGCGTCGTCGGTGCCGGCAGAGGCCAGCTCGGCGGCTTCGGCATCTGCGATGGCGCGGCGCTCGGCCTCGTCCATGGCGTCCTTGGCCTTGCGCGCCTGGTGGTAAGCCAAGCCCGTGCCGGCGGGGATCAGACGGCCCACGATCACGTTCTCCTTCAGGCCGCGCAGCTCGTCGCGCTTGCCCATGATGGCAGCCTCGGTGAGCACGCGGGTCGTTTCCTGGAACGACGCGGCGGAGATGAACGAGTCGGTGGACAGCGACGCCTTGGTGATGCCCAGCAGCACGTTGGAGTACGTGGCAGGGAGCTTGCCTTCGGCCTGCAGCGCCTCGTTGGTGTTGAGGATCTCGGAACGCTCCACCTGCTCGCCGGCGATGTAGGTGGACTCGCCCGGGTTCTCGACCACGACGCGGCGCAGCATCTGGCGCACGATCACCTCGATGTGCTTGTCGTTGATCTTCACACCCTGCAAGCGGTACACGTCCTGCACTTCGTCAACGATGTAGCGCGACAGCTCCTCGATGCCCAGCAGGCGCAGGATGTCCTGCGGATCGGCCGGGCCGTCGACGATCAGCTCGCCCTTGTTGACCACCTGGCCTTCGTGGACCAGCACGTTCTTTTCCTTGGGCACCAGCTCGTCCCAGACCTTGCCGTCCGGATCGGTGATCTGCAGGCGCACCTTGCCCTTGGTTTCCTTGCCGAAGGAGATCGTGCCGGTCATCTCGGCCAGCATGCCCTTGTCCTTGGGGCTGCGGGCTTCAAAGAGCTCGGCCACGCGGGGCAGACCGCCGGTAATGTCGCGGGTCTTCTGGCCTTCCATCGGGATGCGGGCCAGCACTTCGCCGGGGCCCACTTCCTGGCCGTCGCGCACCTGGATCAGCGCGCCGACCTGGAAGCCGATCGTCACCGAGTGGTCGGTACCGGGGATCTTCACCTCCTTGCCATCGGCGTCCACCAGCTTCACCTGCGGACGCACCACCTTGGCAGAGCCGCGGCGCTTGGGGTCGATCACCACCAGCGTGGACAGGCCCGTGACCTCGTCCACCTGCTTGGCCACCGTGAGGCCTTCCTCGACGTTCTCGAACTTCACCGTACCTGCGTACTCGGTGATGATCGGGCGCGTCAGCGGGTCCCAGTTGGCGAGGATGGTGCCGGCCTTGATGGTCTGGTCGGCCTTCACCGTCAGCGTCGCGCCGTACGGCACCTTGTGGCGCTCGCGCTCGCGGCCGTGCTCGTCCTGGATGATGATTTCACCCGAGCGCGCAATCACCACCAGCTCGCCCTTGGTGTTGGTCACGTAGCGCATCGTGGCGTTGAAGCCGATGATGCCGTTGGACTTGGCTTCCACACTGGACGCCACCGCCGCACGCGATGCCGCACCACCGATGTGGAACGTACGCATGGTCAGCTGCGTGCCGGGCTCGCCGATGGACTGCGCGGCGATCACGCCCACGGCTTCGCCGAGGTTGATCAGGCCGCCGCGGCCCAGGTCGCGGCCGTAGCACTTGGCGCACAGGCCGTAGCGGGTTTCGCAGGTCAGCGCGGTACGCACCTTCACTTCGTCCACGCCTGCGGCTTCGAGCTCTTCAATCAGGTCTTCATCGAGCATCCGACCCGGCTGCGCCAGCACGGCACGCGTTTCGGGGTGCAGCACTTCCTCGGCCGCGGTACGGCCCAGGATACGGTCGCGCAGGGACTCGATGACTTCACCGCCCTCGACGATGGCGCGCATCAGCGAACCATTCGAGGTGCCGCAGTCGTCCTCGGTCACCACCAGGTCCTGCGTCACATCCACCAGGCGACGGGTCAGGTAGCCCGAGTTCGCGGTCTTCAACGCCGTATCCGCCAGGCCCTTACGGGCACCGTGGGTGGAGATGAAGTACTGCAACACGTTCAGGCCTTCGCGGAAGTTCGCGGTGATAGGCGTCTCGATGATCGAGCCATCGGGCTTGGCCATCAGGCCGCGCATACCGGCCAGCTGACGGATCTGGGCCGCCGAGCCGCGGGCGCCGGAGTCGGCCATCATGTAGATGGCATTGAACGATTCCTCGTTCACTTCCTTGCCGTTGCGGTCGATGGTCTTCTGGACCTTGAGCTGATCCATCATCACCTTGGACACGTCGTCGCCGGCCTTGCCCCAGATGTCCACCACCTTGTTGTAGCGCTCGCCGGCCGTCACCAGACCGGAGACGTACTGCTGCTCGATCTCCTTCACCTCGGCTTCGGCGCGGGCCAGGATCTCGGCCTTCTGCGGCGGCACCAGCATGTCGTCGATCGCCACGGAGAAGCCCGCGTGCGTGGCCAGGCGGAAGCCGTTTTGCAGCAGCTTGTCGGCGAACACCACGGTGTCCTTCAGGCCGCACTTGCGGAACGACGCGTTGATGAGCTTGGAGATTTCCTTCTTCTTCAGCGCCTTGTTCAGGTTGCTGAAGGGCAGGCCCTTGGGCAGGATTTCCGACAGCAGCGCACGGCCCACGGTGGTGTCCACGAGCTTGGTCTCGGGCACGAACTCACCCGTCGCCTTGTCCTTGGTCCACTCGGTCAGGCGCACGCTGATCTTGGCGTGCAGCTCGGCCTCGCCGGCATCCAGCGCGCGCTGGACTTCGCCGGTGTCGGCGAACACCAGGCCTTCGCCCTTGCCGTTGATCTTCTCGCGGGTGGCGTGGTACAGGCCCAGCACCACGTCCTGCGAGGGCACGATGGAGGGCTCGCCGGACGCGGGGAACAGCACGTTGTTGGAGGCCAGCATCAGCGTGCGGGCTTCCAGCTGCGCTTCCACCGACAGCGGCACGTGCACGGCCATCTGGTCACCGTCGAAGTCGGCGTTGAACGCGGCGCAGACCAGCGGGTGCAGCTGGATGGCCTTGCCTTCGATCAGGATGGGCTCGAACGCCTGGATGCCCAGGCGGTGCAGCGTGGGCGCACGGTTGAGCATCACCGGGTGTTCCTTGATGACCTCTTCCAGGATGTCCCACACCACGGGCGTGCCGGCTTCCACTTCCTTCTTGGCGGCCTTGATGGTCGTGGCAATGCCCATGGCCTCCAGGCGCGAGAAGATGAAGGGCTTGAACAGCTCCAGGGCCATCAGCTTGGGCAGGCCGCACTGGTGCAGCTTGAGCGTCGGACCCACGGTGATCACGGAACGGCCCGAGTAGTCCACACGCTTGCCCAGCAGGTTCTGGCGGAAGCGGCCCGACTTGCCCTTGATCATGTCGGCCAGCGACTTCAGGGCACGCTTGTTGGCGCCCGTCATCGCCTTGCCGCGGCGGCCATTGTCCAGCAGGCTGTCCACGGCTTCCTGCAGCATGCGCTTTTCGTTGCGCGCGATGATCTCGGGCGCCTTCAGCTCCAGCAGGCGGCGCAGGCGCGAGTTGCGGTTGATGACGCGGCGGTACAGGTCGTTCAGGTCCGACGTGGCGAAGCGGCCACCGTCCAGCGGCACCAGCGGACGCAGGTCCGGCGGCAGCACGGGCAGCACTTCCAGGATCATCCACTCGGGCTTGATGCCGGACTTCTTGAAGGCCTCCAGCACCTTCAGGCGCTTGGCGTTCTTCTTGACCTTGACTTCGGAGCCCGTCAGGTCGCCGCGCAGCTTCTCGATCTCGATCTCGATGTCGATGCCTTCCAGCAGCTCCTTGATGCCCTCGGCGCCCATCTTGGCGACGAACTCGTCGCCGTATTCCTTGCGCTTGGCGTCGTAGTCGTCCTCGGACATGATGCCGAACTTCTTCAGCGGGGTCATGCCGGGGTCGGTGACCACGTAGGCTTCGAAGTACAGCACGCGCTCGATGTCGCGCAGCGTCATGTCCAGCACCAGGCCCAGGCGCGAAGGCAGCGACTTCAGGAACCAGATGTGGGCGCAGGGCGCGGCCAGGTCGATGTGGCCCATGCGCTCGCGGCGCACCTTGGTCTGCGTGACTTCAACGCCGCACTTTTCGCAGATCACGCCGCGGTGCTTCAGGCGCTTGTACTTGCCGCACAGGCATTCGTAGTCCTTGATGGGCCCGAAAATCTTGGCGCAGAACAGGCCGTCGCGCTCGGGCTTGAACGTGCGGTAGTTGATGGTTTCGGGCTTCTTCACTTCGCCGAAAGACCACGAACGGATCTTCTCGGGCGAAGCCATGCCGATCTTGATGGCATCGAAATGCTCATCGGGCGTGAATTGCTTGAACAGGTCGAGTAGCGATTTCATGTGACTCTTTCCTTTTCACCTAAAAACATAGCTGCTGGCGCTTGCCACATAAGGATTTGCAGCACAAAACATTTGCAAACCCAGACGAGGTGAGCGCCAGCCGCTCACTTTTTTAAAAACTCGATCCTGCTCAGGAACGTTCCAACTCGATGTCCAGGCCCAGCGAACGGATTTCCTTGACCAGCACGTTGAACGACTCCGGCATGCCGGCTTCGATCGCGTGTTCGCCCTTGACGATGTTCTCGTACACCTTGGTACGGCCCTGCACGTCGTCGGACTTCACCGTCAGCATTTCCTGCAGCACGTAGGCGGCGCCGTAGGCTTCCAGCGCCCACACTTCCATCTCCCCGAAGCGCTGGCCACCGAACTGCGCCTTGCCGCCCAGCGGTTGCTGCGTGACGAGCGAGTACGGACCGGTCGAGCGGGCGTGCATCTTGTCGTCCACCAAGTGGTGCAGCTTCAGGTAGTGCATGTAGCCCACGGTCGTCGGGCGCTCGAAACGCTCGCCCGTGCGACCGTCGTACAGGTACGCCTGCGTGCGCGTCTCGGTCAGGCCCTTGGCCTGGGCGAGGTCGTCCGGGTAGGCCAACTTGAGCATGTCCTTGATTTCCTCTTCGGACGCGCCGTCGAACACGGGCGATGCGAAGGGAACACCCGAGGTCAGCTCGCGCGCCATGGCCAGGATTTCGTCGTCGCTCAGCTGGGACAGGTCTTCCTTGCGACCGCGCGAGTTGTAGATCTCTTCCAGGAACTTGCGCAGCTCAGCCGTCTTGGCCTCGCGCTGCAGCATGTCGCCGATGCGCTGGCCCATGCCCTTGCCGGCCCAGCCCAGATGGACTTCCAGCACCTGGCCGATGTTCATCCGCGAAGGCACGCCCAGCGGGTTGAGCACGATGTCGGCGGGGGTGCCGTCGGCCATGTAGGGCATGTCTTCGACCGGAACGATCTTGGACACCACGCCCTTGTTGCCGTGGCGGCCGGCCATCTTGTCGCCAGGCTGCAGGCGGCGCTTGACGGCCAGGTACACCTTGACCATCTTCAGCACGCCCGCGGGCAGTTCGTCGCCTTGGGTGAGCTTCTTGCGCTTTTCTTCAAAGGCCAGGTCGAAGCTGTGGCGGGTCTGCTCCAGCGCGTTCTTGATGGACTCCAGCTGCGTGGCGACCTCTTCCTCGGCGGGGCGGATGTCGAACCAGTGGAACTTCTCCACCGAGGCCAGGTAGGCCTTGTCGATCTTCGTACCCTTGGCGAGTTTTTGCGGGCCGCCGTTGGCCACGCGGCCGGTCAGCAGCTTCTCGATACGGTCGAACGCGTCGGCCTCTACGATGCGCAACTGGTCGTTCAGGTCCAGGCGGAAGCGCTTGAGTTCATCGTCGATGATCTGCTGGGCGCGCTTGTCGCGCTGGATGCCTTCACGGGTGAACACCTGCACGTCGATCACCGTGCCCTGCGAGCCCTGGTCCACGCGCAGCGAGGTGTCCTTCACATCGGACGCCTTCTCGCCGAAGATGGCGCGCAGCAGTTTCTCTTCAGGCGTGAGGGTGGTTTCGCCCTTGGGCGTGACCTTGCCGACCAGCGTGTCGCCGGGCTGCACTTCGGCGCCCACGTAGATGATGCCGGACTCGTCCAGACGGTTCAGCTGCTGCTCGGACAGGTTCGGGATGTCGCGGGTGATTTCTTCCGCGCCCAGCTTCGTGTCGCGGGCCATCACCACCAACTCCTCGATGTGGATCGAGGTGTAGCGGTCTTCGGCCACCACGCGCTCGCTGATCAGGATCGAGTCCTCGAAGTTGTAGCCGTTCCAGGGCATGAACGCGATCAGCATGTTCTGGCCGATGGCGATCTCGCCCAGGTCGGTCGAAGCGCCGTCGGCAATCACGTCACCCTTGGCCAGCTTGTCGCCCTTCTTGACGATGGGGCGCTGGTGGATGTTGGTGTTCTGGTTAGAGCGCTGGTACTTGATGAGGTTGTAGATGTCCACGCCGACTTCACCGGCCACGGCTTCGTCGTCGTTCACACGCACCACGATACGGGTGGCGTCCACATAGTCCACCACGCCGCCGCGGTTGGCCGTCACCACCGTGCCGGAGTCCACGGCCGCCACGCGCTCGATACCCGTGCCCACCATGGGCTTCTCGGGACGCAGCACGGGCACGGCCTGGCGCGACATGTTGGCGCCCATCAGCGCGCGGTTCGCGTCGTCGTGCTCCAGGAACGGAACGAGCGAAGCCGCCACCGACACGATCTGCGCAGGCGACACGTCCATGTACTGCACACGGTCGGCGGACACCAGGGTCGATTCACCCTTCTCGCGCGCCGACACCAGGTCGCCCGTCAGACGCCCTTCGGCATCCAGCGTGGCGTTGGCCTGGGCGATGATGTACTTGCCTTCTTCGATGGCCGACAGGTAGTCGATTTCCATCGTGACCTTGCCGTCCACCACGCGGCGGTACGGAGTCTCGATGAAGCCGTACTCGTTCAGGCGCGCGTACAGGGCCAGCGAGTTGATCAGACCGATGTTCGGACCTTCAGGCGTCTCGATCGGGCACACGCGGCCGTAGTGGGTCACGTGCACGTCGCGCACCTCGAAGCCGGCACGCTCGCGGGTCAGACCGCCCGGGCCCAGGGCCGAAACACGGCGCTTGTGCGTGATCTCGGCCAGCGGGTTGGTCTGGTCCATGAACTGCGACAGCTGGGACGCACCGAAGAACTCCTTGAGCGCCGCGGAAATCGGCTTAGAGTTGATCAGGTCATGCGGCATCAGCGGCTCTTGCTCGGCCTGGCCCAGGCGCTCCTTCACGGCCTTTTCGATACGTGCCAGGCCCGTGCGGTACTGGTTTTCGGCCAGTTCACCCACGCAGCGCACGCGGCGGTTGCCCAGGTGGTCAATGTCGTCCACCTCGCCCTTGCCGTTGCGCAGGTCCACCAGGATTTTGACCACGGCCAGGATGTCGTCGTTGGACAGCACCATCGGGCCGGTGGCTTCGTCGCGGCCGATCTTGGCGTTGAACTTCATGCGGCCCACGCGCGACAGGTCGTACGTGTCGGGGTTGTAGAACAGGCGCTGGAACAGGGCCTGCACGGCATCCTCGGTCGGCGGCTCGCCGGGGCGCATCATGCGGTAGATGGCCACGCGCGCGGCGAATTCATCCACGGTTTCGTCGATGCGCAGCGTCTGCGAAATGTAGGCGCCTTGGTCAAGTTCGTTGGTGTAGATGACCTGCAGGTCCTGCACGCCAGCAGCGCGCAGCTTCTTGAGCAACGCCTCGGTCAGCTCTTCGTTGGCCTTGGCCAGGATCTCGCCGGTGTCGCCGTCCACGATGTTGCGGGCCACCACGCGGCCGATGAGGAAGTCCTCAGGCACGCTGATGTGCGTTGTGCCGGACTGCTCCAGCTCACGCGTGTGGCGCGCCGTCACGCGCTTGTCCTTGGCCACAATCACCTTGCCGGCCTTGTCGGTGATGTCGAAGCGCGCCACCTCGCCACGCAGACGCTCGGGCACGAACTCCAGCTGAGCACCGCTGTCCATCAGGCGGAAGTTGTCGTTGACGAAGAAGTTCGCCAGGATGGACTCGGGGTTCAGGCCGATGGCCTTGAGCAGGATCGTGACCGGCATCTTGCGGCGACGGTCCACGCGGAAGTACAGGATGTCCTTCGGATCGAATTCGAAGTCCAGCCAGGAGCCGCGGTAGGGGATGATGCGCGCAGAGAACAGCAACTTGCCAGAGCTGTGCGTCTTGCCCTTGTCGTGCTCGAAGAACACGCCGGGCGAGCGGTGCAGCTGGGAGACGATCACGCGCTCGGTGCCGTTGATGATGAAGGAGCCCTTATCGGTCATCAGGGGCACTTCGCCCATGTAGACCTCCTGCTCCTTCACTTCCTTGACCACCTTGGACTGCGAGGTCGAGGACTCGCGGTCGTAGATGATCAACTGCACCTTGGCACGCACGGCCGATGCAAAAGTCAAGCCACGGGTCTGGCATTCGCGCACGTCGAATGCCGGCTTGGCCAGGTTGTATTCAACGAACTTCATCTCCACGAAACCGTTGTGGGAGACGATGGGGAACGCAGAATTGAACGCAGCCTGCAAACCTTCGATGCTGCGTTTTTGCGGGGCCGTGTCGGCCTGCAGGAACGCGGTATAGGCATCCCGCTGCATCTGCAGCAGGTACGGGACCTTGAGCACACTGTCGCGGCTACCGAAGCTCTTGCGAATGCGCTTGCGTTCGGTATAACTGTACGTGGATGTTTGGGCCATGAGATCTCCGGGCAAGGACATGGAATGGGATCTTCGACGACTGCCCTGCAAGGCGGCCACCTTGCAGGCTTGGCGGTTGGCCACTACCAACCATGGCGGACGGCGATGCGTTGCACATCGCCCGAACCAAGGCGTCTTCTGCTGTCGGATGGTTCAGAAGACACTAGAAAACAGTCCACGGGGGCCGCTTTCTGGTGCGCTCTAAAGTGCGTCCCATAAGCACCAAAGGCTGGAGGCCTTTCGCAAGACCCCCAGCCCAGGAGACAAGGTCGATTACTTGAGTTCGGCCTTGGCGCCGGCTTCCACCAGCTTCTTGACGGCAGCTTCGGCGTCAGCCTTGGCAATGCCTTCCTTGACGTTCTTGGGAGCGCCGTCCACCAGGTCCTTGGCTTCCTTGAGGCCCAGACCGGTGATTTCGCGCACTGCCTTGATGACCGCCACCTTGTTGGCGCCGGCGTCAGCCAGCACCACGTTGAACTCGGTCTTTTCTTCAGCAGCTGCAGCACCGCCGCCGGCAGCGCCGCCAGCAGCGGGAGCAGCCATAGCGGCAGCGCTCACGCCGAACTTCTCTTCAATGGCCTTCACCAGGTCATTGAGTTCCAGGACCGTCATGCTGTCCAGCGCGGTCAAGAATGCGTCTTTATCGAATGCCATTTTGATTTCCTAACAATTGGTTGAGAGGGGGGACGATTGCCACGCTGCCTCAGGCAGCAGCAGGCTCGCCTTCGCCTTTTTTGGCCGCCAGGGCACCCAGCACCACGGCGGTGCGGGAGATCGGCGACATCAGCAAGCCACACAGCTGGGCCAGCAGCACTTCCTTGGTAGGAATGTTGGCCAGTTGCTTCACGCCGTTCACGTCCAGGGCCTTGCCTGCGAAAGCGCCGCCGCGAATCACCAGCTTGTCGTTGGTTTTCGCGAAATCGGCCACCACCTTGGCGGCGGCCACAGCGTCTTCGGAGAAGCCATAGATCAGAGGACCGGTCATCTGGTCGGCCACCACGTCAAACTGGCTGCCAGCCACAGCACGGCGGGCCAGGGTGTTCTTCAGAACACTCAGGCTCACACCCTTGCTGCGAGCTTCCACGCGCAGTTTGGTCATGTCGGCCACCGTGATGCCACGGTATTCCGCGATCACGAGCGTTTGAGCTTTAGCGGCGAGGCTGGTCACTTCATTGATGACCGCTTCTTTCTCACTGCGATTAAGACTCAAGGTCTACTCCTTCATATGCGCACTTCGGACAAGCCTCCGTGCGCGCTCTTGTTGCAGCGACCAACTGTTTTGGAACATGCATTCCATCTGCAGCGGGATCGCCATCTGCGTTGGCCTCGAAAGGTTTAAGTGCACCTTGCACACCAACGGTCTTGGATGGCCTGCCAGCCCTCAAAGGAGCTGTCAGCCCACCACATCAGACCTGCCGCCCTCATGGGCACCACGCCTGAAGATTTCGCAATTACGCTGCGATGGTCTGCGTATCCACGCGGACGCCGACGCCCATCGTGGACGACACGGCTACCTTGCGCAGGTACACGCCCTTGCTGGTCGCAGGCTTGGCCTTGTTCAGCGCTTCGATCAGAGCTGCCAGGTTGCCCTGCAACTTGTCGTTGTCGAACGACCGACGGCCAATGGTGCTGTGCACGATACCGGCCTTGTCGACACGGAACTGCACCTGACCCGCCTTGGCGTTCTTCACGGCCGTCGCCACATCCGGCGTCACCGTGCCTACCTTGGGGTTCGGCATCAGACCGCGGGGGCCCAGGATCTGGCCCAGCGTACCCACGACGCGCATGGCATCGGGAGCAGCGATCACCACATCGAATGGCATATCTCCAGCCTTGACCTGAGCGGCCAAGTCGTCCATGCCCACGATGTCGGCACCTGCGGCCTTGGCTTCTTCTGCCTTGGCGCCTTGGGCGAACACGGCAACGCGCGTCGTCTTGCCCGTGCCATTCGGCAGCACCACGGCACCACGCACCACTTGGTCCGACTTCTTGGCATCCACGCCGAGTTGCACAGCAACATCGATGGATTCGTCGAACTTGGCAGTAGCGGCTTCCTTCACCAGAGCCACCGCCTCAGCGAAAGCGTACAGCTTGGTAGAGTCCACCTTGCCCTGCAGGGCCTTTTGCTTCTTGGTCAGCTTTGCCATTTACAGACCCTCCACCGTCACGCCCATCGAGCGAGCAGAACCAGCCAGCGTGCGCACTGCCGCGTCAACGCTAGCAGCATTCATGTCCTTGAGCTTGGTCTTGGCGATCTCTTCGAGCTGTGCACGGGTGATCTTGCCCACCTTGGTGCTCAAGGCATTGGAGGAGCCCTTGTCCAGCTTGATCGCCTTCTTGATCAGCACCGTTGCGGGCGGCGTCTTGATGACGAAAGTGAAGCTCTTGTCTGCAAAAGCCGTGATCACCACGGGCAGCGGCAGACCAGGCTCGACGCCTTGGGTCTGCGCGTTGAACGCCTTGCAGAACTCCATGATGTTGAGACCGCGTTGGCCCAGCGCGGGACCAATCGGAGGGGAGGGATTGGCCTTACCAGCTGGCACTTGCAGCTTGATGAAGCCGACGATTTTTTTCGCCATGTTTGCTCCTTGCGGGTATTAACGCCTGATCGTTCACCAGGCTCCCCGGGGTTACCGACTCTCTTCTCTCATCGCACCGAGTCGAAAAGCGCGAATACTTCACTGACGCTCAGGTCTTTTCGACCTGGGCAAATTCCAGTTCCACCGGGGTGGAGCGGCCAAAGATCATCACAGAAACGCGCAAGCGGTTCTTCTCGTAATTCACTTCTTCTACGGAGCCGTTGAAATCGGTGAACGGACCTTCCTTGACCCGCACCAACTCGCCCACCATGAATTCGATCTTGTGGCGCGGCTTGTCCGTTCCCTGCTGCATCTGGCTGACAATCTTCTGCACCTCTTCTTCGGAAATAGGCGCAGGGCGGTTCTTCACCCCGCCCACGAATCCTGTCACTTTGCTGGTGTGCTTCACCAAGTGCCAGGTGTCATCGTCCATCACCATTTCGACGAACACATAACCAGGGAAAAGGCGACGCTCGGTAGTCTTGCGCTGCCCATTCTTCATTTCCACCACTTCTTCAGTGGGCACCAGAATGCGGCCGAACTTTTGCTGCATACCGGCACGCGCAATGCGTTCCTGGATGTTGCGCTCCACCGCCTTCTCCATACCAGAATAGGCATGAACGATGTACCAGCGCAGATCTGGATTCACCGCAACATCCACCGGAGGCTGCACACCATTCGTGTCCACGGCATCCACCATCACTTCCTCCAGCCCAAGATCAAGTCGTACAGAACCCATTCCAAGGTCTTGTCCGTGAACCAAAGGAACAGCGCCATCACCACCACAAAAGCGAACACATAGCCCGTCATTTGCAGCGTTTCCTTGCGCGTGGGCCAGACGACCTTCTTGACCTCACGCCACGCATCGCTTGCAAACCCGACGAACTGGCGTCCGTGCTCGGAAACGAGAAAAACCGCTACAGCCAGCACTAGCCCCAACAGCAACACACCCCATTGAATCAGGGGCCCTTGCTTACCCAGCAAATAGAAACCGGCAATGGACGCGAGAACAATCGCCACTGCCGCGAACAACTTTGCCTTGTCCGCACCAGTCGTGACCGTCTCAACCTGGGATGTGGCCATAGATAAATTCGCCTATTTGATCGCGCCTTACAAGACGCCGAAGCCCGCCAGGGGCTGGCGGGCTTGTTTTGTTACCACCTTGAAGTGGCAGGGGCAGTAGGAATCGAACCTACAACCTTCGGTTTTGGAGACCGACGCTCTGCCAATTGAGCTATACCCCTTCGATCCCCACTAGATTACGCAATGATCTTGGCAACGACGCCGGCGCCCACGGTACGGCCGCCTTCGCGGATAGCGAAGCGCAGGCCTTCTTCCATGGCGATGGGGTTGATCAGCTTCACAGTGATCGACACGTTGTCGCCGGGCATCACCATTTCCTTGTCGGCCGGCAGCTCGATGGAGCCGGTCACGTCGGTGGTGCGGAAGTAGAACTGGGGACGGTAGTTGTTGAAGAAGGGCGTGTGACGGCCGCCTTCGTCCTTGCTCAGCACGTACACCTCAGCCGTGAAGTGGGTGTGGGGCTTGATGGAGCCGGGCTTGCACAGCACTTGGCCGCGCTCGACGTCTTCGCGCTTGGTGCCGCGCAGCAGCAGGCCCACGTTGTCGCCAGCCTGGCCCTGGTCCAGCAGCTTGCGGAACATTTCCACGCCGGTGACGGTGGTCTTTTGCGTGTCGCGGATACCGACGATTTCGATTTCTTCGCCGACCTTGATGATGCCGCGCTCGACGCGGCCGGTCACCACGGTGCCGCGGCCGGAGATGGAGAACACGTCTTCCACGGGCATCAGGAAGGCGCCGTCCACGGCGCGCTCAGGCGTGGGGATGTAGGTGTCCAGGGCTTCGGCCAGGCGCAGGATGGCGGGTTCGCCCTTGTCGGACTGGTCACCTTCCAGGGCCAGCTTGGCGGAGCCGCGGATGATGGGGGTGTCGTCGCCGGGGAAGTCGTACTTGTCCAGCAGCTCGCGCACTTCCATCTCGACCAGCTCGAGCAGTTCCTCGTCGTCGACCATGTCGCACTTGTTCAGGAACACGATGATGTAGGGCACGCCCACCTGACGGGCCAGCAGGATGTGCTCGCGCGTCTGGGGCATCGGGCCGTCAGCGGCCGAGCACACCAGGATGGCGCCGTCCATCTGAGCGGCGCCGGTGATCATGTTCTTGACGTAGTCGGCGTGGCCGGGGCAGTCGACGTGGGCGTAGTGGCGGGTGGCCGTTTCGTATTCCACGTGCGAGGTATTGATCGTGATGCCGCGCGCCTTTTCTTCAGGGGCGTTGTCGATCTGATCGTAGCCCTTGGCTTCGCCGCCGAACTTCTTGGACAGCACCGTGGCGATGGCCGCCGTCAGCGTCGTCTTGCCATGGTCCACGTGACCGATCGTGCCCACGTTCACGTGGGGCTTGGTACGTTCAAACTTACCTTTTGCCATCTTTTCGACTCCGAAAAAATCTACACCAACACGACAAATATTGATGCACCCCAAACGGAGACGCACCTGAAACTGTGGTGCCCATGGCGGGAATCGGACCCGCGACCTCTCCCTTACCAAGGGAGTGCTCTACCACTGAGCCACATGGGCAACAAGGAGTCAAACTCCTCTTAACCAACCTATCCAAACCGTGGAGCGGGAGACGGGAATCGAACCCGCGTCATTAGCTTGGAAGGCTAGGGTTCTACCATTGAACTACTCCCGCAAGACCGAATTTCGCGCAAGTACGGTCCAACGCCTTCAAACCACAATCTGGTGGAGGGGACTGGATTCGAACCAGTGTAGGCGTAAGCCAACAGATTTACAGTCTGCCCCCTTTAGCCACTCGGGCACCCCTCCGAAGAATTTAGAAGTATACAGCCTTTTTGGTCCTTGCGCCGATGTCACTATTTTTTGTTTTAGTCGTGGCGGATCTTTATGTAGTCGGTGGCGACGGTTTGGCGAGCTAGCCGTTGAGTTCCAGGAGGTTACTCATGGCCAGGATGCGACTCATGGGCGGCTGTTGGTTGAGTGGGCTGCTGCCTGTTCCGTTGACACCAACCTAAGCCTTTTGAGTTTGCTCGTACCGTACGGACTGAGATAGCCGAGCGTCGAATGCTGGCGCGTCGGGTTGTAGAAGCACTCGATGTAATCGAATACATCTGAACGTGCCTGCGTTCGTGTTCAGTACACCTCCTGGCGATGCGTTCGATCTTGAGAGAACGAAAAAAGCTCTCCATGGCCGAGTTGTCCCAGACCTCGCGGGCCCGGCTCATGCTGCAAGTGATGGCCTGTTCATCCAGCAGCCTCTGCTCGCTGGTGTGCTGGCTGCCCTGATCCGAGTGATGCTGCAAGGCCACCGACTTGCCCGACGCCACACATGCTCTCCTGCATAGACGAACCCACAATGCGCCGCGAGTACAGGTCCAGCACCGCTGCTACGTACAGCCAGCCTTCTGCCGTCCAGATGTAGGCAAAGTCGGCTACCCACCTCTGGTTCGGGTAGTCAGCCTGGAACCGCCGGTCCAGTACGTTATTGGTCACGGCATTGCGCACGCCACGGTCCTTAGACGGTCCACGCCGTTGGGGTTTGGCTTGTAAAGCCTTTTCGCGCATGAGCCGTTCAATGCGGCGCAGACCACAGGCCTGACCTTGCTCCAGCACCTTGTGCCACACACGGCCTGCGCCATAGGTGCGGTCGCTGCGTACGAAGCTCTGGTAGACCTGCGCGCCAGCACTTCATCATGAGGCTGCGCCAACCCCTGGGCCGTGTGAGCCACGCGTAGAAGCCACCCCGCGAGACACCGAGCGCCTCGCACATCAGATCGACCGGACAGGCCCCTGGGTGTTTCGCCACGAAGCCGAACTTCACATCGACTCCTTCGCGAAGTAGGCCAGGTTTTTTTAGGATGTCGCGCTCCATCTTGAGCTCAGCCACTTTCTTGCGCAGCTGCGCTATTTCCGCGTCTGGGTTTAGTTTGCCGTTGCCAAGGAAGGCCTCCTGGGGTTCGTCTCGCAGTTCACGAACCCACTTGCGCATCACGTCTTCGTGAATGTCCAGTTCTTTGGTAGATTGTGACCGGCCCTCTTCAGACGTGGCAGTGTTAAGTAGCGGTCCAGGTTTTTGGAGATTACTTGATCTCCGGTGATTGCATGACATCGCCAGCGCGCGGGCGAACCTCGTTGTAGTCCCACCGCCATCGGGTGATCTCCTGTCTGGCCTGCGTCAGGGACTTTATAAGCGTCGGCACTCATGGGCCACCTCGACGATGCGCGTACTCAGCTCGGCCATGGCGGCATTCATCCTGGGCGGCTCTGGGTAGCTCATTCGTGACAACCTTGTATAGCGCGCGGCGTTCGCTGATGGCCAGTTGCTCGACCATCCTGGCGACCGCTTCGCGCCTGGCCTGCATGCCGCCGAACTTGGCGCGCCACTTGTAGAAGGTCACATCGCTGAAGCCGCCCAGTCGGCACAACTCCTTGACCGGCATGCCGACCTCAGCCTGCTTGAGGAATCCGATGATCTGCTCGTCAGTGAATCTGTTCTTCTTCATGTCCGTCATTCTGTTGGTGGTTAACGGATTTCACTAACTTCAGCTTGGTACGACTGATGGGGGGCCGGTCACCTGGCCACAACCACACCACGCTCGTGACCAGCTTGACCGCTTGAACTTGAACTCTCGGCTGAATGTCCTTCTTGTCTCCATGAACCACCTCCGGTTTCACTTCCGCCTTAACAAGGTGTCTTTGAAACCAGCAGCAGCCCAAACCGTCAACTCTTCGAATAACACGTCTAAGGGGGGCAGGTCGAATTGGCTGCAGATCTACAGGGGAGTTGTTGAATGCTGTGCGCCAGCTGATGTTGACCGCTCAAGCCCAAAGCAAAACGCCCTCCCACTATGTTAGTGGGAGGGCGGTTTGGGCTGTAAGAGCCTGACGATGACCTACTTTCACACGGGAACCCGCACTATCATCGGCGCGAAGTCGTTTCACTGTCCTGTTCGGGATGGGAAGGAGTGGGACCAACTTGCTATGGTCATCAGGCATAAAGGGTTGCTGAGCAGTGAGGACTGCACAGCGAATTCATAGAGTCTGTGAATCAGCGTGGATTTGATTGCGTACTTGGCATAACAGTCTTGAGCTGCGATTGGCAGTCAAAGTTATAGGGTCAAGCCGCACGGGCAATTAGTACTGGTTAGCTTAATGCATTGCTGCACTTCCACACCCAGCCTATCAACGTCGTGGTCTACAACGACCCTTCAGGGGGCTCAAGGCCCCGGCAGATCTCATCTTGAAACGAGTTTCCCGCTTAGATGCTTTCAGCGGTTATCTCTTCCACACTTAGCTACTCGGCAATGCCACTGGCGTGACAACCGATACACCAGAGGTGTGTCCACTCCGGTCCTCTCGTACTAGGAGCAGGCTTCCTCAAATCTGCAGCGCCCACGGAAGATAGGGACCAAACTGTCTCACGACGTTTTAAACCCAGCTCACGTACCTCTTTAAATGGCGAACAGCCATACCCTTGGGACCGACTACAGCCCCAGGATGAGATGAGCCGACATCGAGGTGCCAAACACCGCCGTCGATATGAACTCTTGGGCGGTATCAGCCTGTTATCCCCAGAGTACCTTTTATCCGTTGAGCGATGGCCCTTCCATACAGAACCACCGGATCACTATGTCCTGCTTTCGCATCTGCTCGACTTGTCAGTCTCGCAGTTAAGCACGCTTATGCCATTGCACTATCGTCACGATGTCCGACCGTAACTAGCGTACCTTCGAACTCCTCCGTTACGCTTTGGGAGGAGACCGCCCCAGTCAAACTGCCTACCATGCACTGTCCCCGATCCAGCTAATGGACCTAGGTTAGAACCTCAAACGCACCAGGGTGGTATTTCAACGTTGGCTCCATGAGATCTAGCGACCTCACTTCAAAGCCTCCCACCTATCCTACACAGATCCGTTCAAAGTCCAATACAAAGCTACAGTAAAGGTTCATGGGGTCTTTCCGTCTTTCCGCGGGGAGATTGCATCATCACAAACATTTCAACTTCGCTGAGTCTCAGGAG
>NZ_CP016278.1:2032500-3552500 GCF_002214645.1 Diaphorobacter nitroreducens | reverse complement strand
CGTCGGGACCGACCCGGAAGATGCCCATGCCGCCCATGCCGTCCAAGGGTTTGAGGATGATGTCATGATGCTCCTCATGGAACCGGCGGATATCCTGCGCATCGCGCGTCACCAGCGTGGGGCCGATGAACTGCGGAAACTCCAGAATGGCCAGTTTTTCCGGATGGTCCCGCAAAGCACGCGGCTTGTTGAACACCCGAGCGCCTTCACGCTCGGCCTGCTCCAATAGGTGCGTGGCATAGAAATACTCACTGTCGAACGGAGGATCCTTGCGCATGAGCACGGCGCCGAAGTCCGCCAGTGCCGCCAAGCGGAGTTCGCCCGCAGTAAACCAGTTATCCGAATGGCCCGTAAGAGTGATGTCGCGCACCCGTGCTGTGACCCGGCCACCGCGCAACCAGTGGATGTGCCGGGGCTCGCAGACCGCCAGCCGGTGGCCGCGGCGCTGCGCCTCGCGCATCATCGCGAAGGTCGTGTCCTTGTAGATCTTGAATTGCTCGATGGGGTCGGCGACGATGAGGAGATTCATGGAATGCACGGGCTGTATTGCGGAGGGCTGCGCCCCTAGCGCGGCGCCTGTGGCGCGCGCGGGCGTCCATACTGTTGCACAAATAGCGCGATGCTGCCGGCGACCACCCCCCAAAACGCCGATCCGATCCCGGCTATGGTGACACCGCTCAACGTCACCAGAAAAGTGATCAACGCCGCCTCCCGGTGCGCTTCGGCCTGCAGCGCAGACGCCAGCCCTCCTCCAATGGCGCCCAGCAGCGCCAGCCCAGCGATGGCCACCACCAGCTCCTGTGGAAACGCCGTCAGCAGCCCCGTGACCACCGCACCAAAGATGCCCACTGCGATGTACAGCAGTCCGCACGATGCGGCGGCGGTGTACCGCCGCGCGCGGTCGGGGTGCGCCTCGGGCCCCATGCAGATCGCTGCGGTGATGGCGCTGAAGTTGAGGGCGAAGGCGCCGAACGGTGCCAGCACCAGGGTGGCCAGGCCCGTCAGGGTGATCAGCCGCGACACCGGCAGTTGGTATCCGGTGGCCCGCATGACGGCCACACCCGGAAGGTTCTGCGACGCCATGGTCACGATGAACAGCGGCAGCGCCAGGCTCATGAGCGCCTGTAGGCTGAACTGCGGCGTGGTGAAGACCGGTGTGGCCAGCGCCCAGTGCACCGCGGACCAGCGCATCTGGCCATTGCCTGCGGCCCAGGCAACGCCTGCCACCAGCGTGAGCACAACCGCATAGCGGGGCAGCAGCCGCCGTGCAAACAAGTAGGACGCCAGCATGACCAGCACCAGCGGCAGCGCGGTCTGCACGGCTGCGAAGGCCTGCATGCCAAAGCGCGCCAGCACGCCAGCCAGCAGCGCCGACGCCAGTTCCATGGGAATACGGTTCATCACGCGCTCGAACCAACCCGTCACTCCGGCCAGGGTGATGAGCAAGGCGCACACCATGAAGGCGCCGACCGCCTCGCCCATGCTGAAGCCCCCGGCCAGGCCGGCGGTGGCGAGCACCGCTGCACCGGGCGTGGACCAGGCCACCATGACCGGCTGGCGCAGGATGAGCGAGGGAATCAGCGAGCACAGTCCCATGCCCAGGCCCAGCGCCCACATCCAGGAGGTGATCTGCTCGGGCGTCGCCCCGAACGCCTGCGCCGCCTGGAACACGATGGCGACCGAACTGGTAAACCCTACCAGCACAGCTACGAAACCGGCGGTGAAGGCGGACAGGCTCAGGTCTTTGAAAAACTGCATGGCGGCGGATTGTGGCATTGGTCTTGGCACAACCACCGTCCTGCTTCATCAAAATATATAGCTACTCGCGCTTGCCAGCTAAGCGCTAGAGGCCAAAAACCTTACAAACCCACCAGCCCCCTCAGATCTCGACCTTGGAGCCCAGCTCCACGACGGCGTTGCTGGGCAGGTGCAGGAAAGCCGCCACCCCGCTGGCGTTGTGGTGCATCTGCGCAAACAGCTTTTCGCGCCACGGCGCCATGCCGCTGCCGATGGTAGGCACGACCACGTCGCGCGAGAGGAAATAGCTGGTGCTCATGGTTTCCAGTTCGCAGCCGCGGCCGTGCATCAGGCGCAGCGCGCTGGGCAGGTCCAGTTCATTCTTGAAGCCGTAGTTCACGGTGACCTGCCAGCAGTCGCCTCCCAACGGCGCTACCTGCAGGCGCTGGTCCAGGCCGATCCAGGGGGTCTCGTGGTAACGCACCGTGACGAACAGGTTCTGGCGGTGCAGCACCTTGTTGTGCTTGAGGTTGTGCAGCAGTGCATTGGGCACCACGCCCGCCTCGGCGCTCAGGAACACCGCCGTGCCGTCCACGCGCATGGGCGGGTTGGCCTGCACCGAGGCCAGGAAGTCCTGCAGGCCTATGGAGTCCTCGCGCAGCTTGTCGTTGAGCAACTCGCGTCCGCGCTTCCAGGTCATCATGAGCGTGAACACCAGCCCGCCGATCATCAGCGGGAACCAACCGCCCTGCAGCAGCTTGAGCAGGTTGGAGCTGAAGAACGCCAGGTCCACGACAAAGAAGAAGCCCGTGGTGGCCACGCACAGCGCCAGCGGATAGCCCCAGCCGTAGCGGATCACGAAGAAGGTGAGCACCGTGGTGATCAGCATGTCCAGCGTCACCGCAATGCCATAGGCGGCCGCCAGGTTGCTGCTGTTGCGGAACATGACCACCGCCAACACGATGGCGACGAACAGGCTCCAGTTCACGAACGGCAAGTAGATCTGGCCTGTCTCGCGCACGCTGGTGTGCTGGATGTTCAGCCGCGGCAGGTAGCCGAGCTGGATGACCTGCTTGGTCACGCTGAACGCGCCGGTGATCAGCGCCTGCGACGCAATCACCGTGGCCATGGTGGCCAGCACCACCAACGGCACCAGCGCCCAGTCGGGCGCCATCATGTAAAACGGGTTCTTGACGGCGGATGGCTCGGACAGCAGCAGCGCGCCCTGGCCGAAGTAGTTGATCGTGAGGGCCGGCATGGCCACGCTGAACCACGCCAGGCGGATGGGGCGCTTGCCGAAATGTCCCAGGTCGGCGTACAGCGCCTCTGCGCCGGTGACGCACAGCACCACCGCGCCCAGGATGATGAAGCTGATGCCCGGGTTGCCCAGGATGAAGCCCAGTGCATGGTGCGGGCTCAGAGCGCCGAGGATCTCTGGATGGCCCACGATGTGCGGCACGCCCAGGGCTGCGATCGTACAAAACCAGACCAGCGTCACCGGGCCGAAGTAGCGGCCCACCCCCGCCGTGCCGCGCTTTTGCACGGCGAACAGCCCGAACAGCACCACGAGCGTGAGCGGAATCACCGCCTTGCCGAAATGCGGCGACACCACCTCCAGGCCCTCGATGGCCGAAAGCACGGAGATCGCCGGCGTGATCACGCCGTCGCCATAGAACAGGGACGTGCCGAAGATGCCAAGGCCCAGCAGCCAGCCGCGCAGGCGCGGCCGGTCCTTCACCGCTTGCGACGCCAGCGCCAGCATGGCGATGAGGCCGCCTTCGCCATGGTTGTCCGCGCGCAGCACCAGCACCACGTACTTGAGCGAGACGATCACGGTGAGCGTCCAGAACAGCACGGACAGCACGCCGTACACGTTGGCATGCGTGAAAGGCACATGGCCGGAGCCGAAGACCTCTTTGACCGCATACAGCACGCTGGTGCCGATGTCGCCATAGACGACGCCGATCGCGCCCAGGGTGAGCGCTGCTAACGACGATTTGGAGGTTTGCACGGTGAACAGGTCCGGGCTGCTGCCTCAGCGGCCACGGGGGATGCCAAAGGAGCGCCATTGTGCGCCGCCCCCGCTTCGGGCACATACGGGGTACCGCCTATGTTGCAATGCAGCAACTGCAGGGCGGCACATCCGGCGCATCAGTCGTACACCTCGGCCTCGGGGTCCGTGGCCTCCAGCTCGTAGCTGGCCGCGAGCATCGCCAAGCGGGCGATGACGCCGTACATGTAAAAGCGGTTGGGGGCACTGGCGCCCGGACGCGCACCGGGCTGCGGCAGATGGGTACTGTGCTCGAACGCCAGCGGCACGAAACTCGCGCCGGGGATGTTCAGGTTCTCATCCACGCCGCGTTCGGCATGCATGCGGTAGAACCCCCCGACCACGTAGCGGTCCATCATGTAGACCACCGGCTCGGCCACCGCTTCGTGCACGCGCTCCTGGGTGAGCACACCCTCCTGCACGATCACGTCATGCACGACCTGGCCGTCCTTGATCACGGCCATCTTGTTCTTGGTCTTGCGGTTCAGCCCGTCCAGTTCCTTGGCATCGCGCACCGTCATGATGCCCATGCCGTAGGTGCCGTTGTCGGCCTTCACGACCACGAACGGCTTTTCGTTGATGCCGTATTCCTTGTACTTGCGACGCACCTTGGCCAGCGTGGCGTCCACGGCGCTGCGCAGCTCCTCCATGCCCGTGCCTTCGTTGAAGTCCACGCCCTCGCAGCGGCTGAACAGCGGATTGATGAGCCAGGGATCGATGCCCAGCATCTTGCCAAAGCGTTTGGCCACCTCCTCGTAGCTCTGGAAGTGGCGGCTCTTTCTGCGCACGCTCCAGCCCGCATGCAGCGGCGGCAGCAGGTACTGCTCGTACAGCTCCTCCAGAATGCCCGGCGGGCCGGCCGACAGGTCGTTGTTGAGCAAGATGGTGCAGGGGTCGAAGTTCTTCAGCCCCAGGCGGCGCTTGCTGCGGATCACCGGCTCCAGCGTCACGGTCTCGCCATGGGGCAGCGTGATGGTGGTGGTCTTCTTGATCTCAGGGCTGATGGAGCCCACGCGCACGTTCAGCCCGGCCATGTTGAAGATGCGCACCAGCTGCGCCACGTTCGCCAGGTAGAAGGTGTTGCGCGAATGGTTCTCGGGAATGATCAAGAGGTTGCGCGCTTCCGGGCAGATCTTTTCGATGGCCGCCATGGCCGCCTGCACCGCCAGCGGCAGCATTTCATTGGTGAGGTTGTTCCAGCCGCCCGGGAACAGGTTGGTGTCCACCGGCGCCAGCTTGAACCCCGCGTTGCGGATGTCCACCGACGAGTAGAACGGCGGCGTGTGTTCCATCCACTCCAGACGGAACCAGCGCTCGATGGCTGGCATGGAGTCGAGGATGCGCTGCTCCAACTCGTTGATTGGCCCGGTGAGCGCGGTGATGAGGTGGGGAACCATGAAGAGCCCTCAAATGGGAGACGGAAAGAGGTTGGCGACGATTGTAGGGAAGGCCCCGTGCGCCCTAGCGCCGCCAGAATGCGGGCGTGAGCAGGGCCATGAAGCTCAGGATCTCCAGGCGTCCCAGCAGCATGGCCAGGGTACAGACCCACAGCTGGAAGTCGGTGAGCACCGCGAAGTTGGAGGCCGGCCCCAGCATTCCCAGCCCCGGCCCCATGCAGTGCACGCTGGCCAGCACGGCCGAGAACGCGGTCACCATGTCCAGGTCGGTCAGCAGCAGCACCATGCTCAGCGTGATCACTGTGGCGCCGTAGACCAGCATGAAGGCCAGCACCGAGAAGATCATGCGGTTGTCCACCACGCGGTCACCCAGGCGCACGGGCTGCACCGCACGCGGGTGCACGATGCGCGTCATCTCGCGGCGCGCCTGCTTCAGCAGGATCAGCATGCGCACCATCTTGATGCCGCCGCCCGTGGACCCGGCGCTGGTGGCCACGCCCGACAGCAGCAGCATGAACACGGGCGCGAACACCGGCCAGCCCAGGTAGTCGGTGGTGGCAAAGCCCGTGGTCGTGGCCACCGACACCACGTTGAACATGCCGTGGCGCAGCGCCTGCAGCGGGTCGTACACGCCCTTGGCCCACAGCAGCAACGCCACCAACAGCCCGCCGCCCAGCAGCGCGGTGATCGTGGCGCGCATCTCGGGGTCGCGCCAGAAGCCCCGCCAGTTGCCCTTGCGCAGCGCGATGAAGTACAGCGCGAAGTTGCAGCTGGCGCACAGCATGAAAACCAGGGCGATGGTTTCCAGCAGCGGCGACTCGAAGTAGGCAAAGCTCGCATCGTGGGGCGACAACCCGCCCAGGCTGACGGTGGCGAACATGTGCATGATCGCGTCCGGCGGCGTCATGCCGCCCAGCCAGAACGCGAGCGCGCACACCAGCGAGAACACCACGTACACGCCCCACAGCCCCTTGGCCGTCTCGGTCATGCGCGGGGTGAGCTTGGTGTCTTTCACCGGGCCCGCAGCCTCGGCCTTGAAGAGCTGGCTGCCGCCCACCCCCAGCAGCGGCAGCACCGCCACCGCAAGAATCAGGATGCCCATGCCGCCGATCCACTGCATGAACGTGCGCCACATGTTCACCGACAGGGGGAGCCGATCCAGCTCGGCCAGCACCGTGGCGCCGGTGGTGGTGAGGCCTGACACCGATTCGAAGTAGGCATGCGTGAACGACAGCGGCCGGTCGATGGCGTGCATCACCAGCAGCAGCGGCAGCGCCGCGAACAGCGGCAGGATTCCCCACACCACCGACACCAGCATCACGCCGTGGCGCGGCAGCAGTTCGCGCTTGTGCGCGCGCAGGCCGCCCCACAGCAGCGCGCTGGCCATGGATGTGACGGCGATGGCCGTGGCGTAGTGCTGCCACAGGCCCTCCCGCGCCCAGAGCGACGCCGCCAGCGGCACCCCCATGGACACGGCAAACAGTGCCAGCAGGGCGCCGAGTACGCGCATGACGGGCAGGACGTCGGACATCGCGGCTCCTGCCGATCAGAAGAAGGTGGCGCTCACGCGGAACTGCTTTTCCACCTCGCGCACCAGCCGCTTGTGGGGCAGGAAGAACACCACGTGGTCGTTGCTCTCGATCACGGTGTGGCTGCGCGGAATGATGACCTGGGGCGGTGCGTCGGCCGGCGGCTCGCCACCGTCCTCGGGCAGGCCGCGCACGATCAGGCCCATGTGCACCTCGGCGGGCAGGTGGATCTCGCTGACCTTGCGGCCCACCACGCGCGAATTCTTGCGGTCGCCGCGGGCCACGATCTCCAGCGCCTCGGCCACGCCGCGGCGCAGGCTGTGCACGGCCTGCACGTCGCCGCGCCGCACATAGGCCAGCAGCTCGCCCAGCATGGCCTGCGCGGGCGACAGCGCAATATCGATCTGCGTGCCATGCATCAGGTCGGCATAGGTGCGGCGGTTGATGAGCGCCAGCACGCGGCTCGCGCCCATGCGCTTGGCCAGCAGGCTGGCCATGATGTTGTCCTCGTCGTCATCGGTGAGCGCCAGGAAGAGGTCCACCTCCTCGATGCTCTCGTCGCCCAGCAGGTCCTCGTCGGTGGCGTCGCCCTGCAGCACGAGGATATCGGAGGGCAACTCGGCCGCCAGCGCCACGCAGCGCTCGGCACTTTCTTCCACCACCTTGATGTGAAAGCCCCCCCGCTGGGCCAACTGGCGCGCCAGCCGCAGGCCCACGCGCCCGCCGCCTGCAATCATGATGCGGCGCACGGGCCGCGCCGGGTGCCCATGGTGGCGGTGCAGCGCGGCCAGCACCTGCGGGATCTGCTCGCGCGCGGACAGCACGAACACCTCGTCACCCGGCTCCACGCGCGTGGCGCCGTCGCAGGGCAGGAAGCGGTCGGGCTCGTCGGGAAAGCGCCGGTAGATGGCCACGATGCGCATGGCAACGTCGGGCGCGGTTTCGCGCATGGTGGCGATGCGCATGCCCACCATGGGAGCGCCGGGGCGCGCGCGCACCGACACCAGGCAGGCGCGCCCGCCCGCGAATTCGCGCACCTGCAGCGCCTCGGGGTATTCCACCAGCTTGCCGATGTAGCGCGTGAGCGATTCCTCGGGGCAGATGACGCGGTCCACGCCAAAGCCCTCCTTGCCCAGCAGCGCCTGGTTGCGCTCCAGCTCCAGGCCCGACGAGCGCACGCGCGCGATGCGCGTGGGGATGTTGAACATCAGCTGCGCGACCTTGCAGCACACCAGGTTGGTCTCGTCCTGCGCGGCGCAGGCGATGAGCAGGTCGGTGTCGCGCGCGCCGGCCTCGGCCAGCACCTGGGGGTCGATGCCGTTGCCCACCACCCCGCGCAGGTCAAACCGCGCCTCCAGGTCGCGCAGCCGCTCGGCGTCGGTGTCGATGACGGTGATGTCGTTCTTCTCCGACACCAGGCTGTCGGCCACGCTGTAGCCCACGCGCCCCGCTCCCAGGATGATGATCTTCATGCGAAATTGGCCTCAATCCCAATGTTGACGGGCGCCAGCAGCTATCAAACTAGCAGCAACCCCATCAAGTCCGCACCTCACCCTCACCCAACACCACCCACTTGAGCGACGTCAGGCCCTCGATGCCCACCGGGCCGCGCGCGTGGAACTTGTCGGTGCTGATGCCGATCTCGGCGCCCAGCCCGTACTCGAAGCCGTCGGCAAAGCGCGTGCTGGCATTGACCATCACGCTGGCGGAATCCACGTCGCGCAGGAACTGCTGTGCGTGCATGTGGTCGCGCGTGAGGATCGCGTCGGTGTGGTGGCTGCCGTAGCGGTTGATGTGCGCGATGGCCTCATCCACGCCTGCCACCACCTTCACGCTGATGATGGGGGCCAGGTATTCCTCGCTCCAGTCGGCCTCGGTGGCCTCGGCCAGCTGCACGCCCGGAACGGCGCGCAATATGGCCAGCGCCTCGGGGCAGCCGCGCATCTCCACGCCCTTGGCGGCGTAGACGGCGCCGATCTGCGGCAGGAACTCGGCCGCCACGCCGCGCGCCACCAGCAGGCCCTCGCTGGCGTTGCACGGGCTGTACTTCTGGGTCTTGGCGTTGTCGGCCACCTGCACGGCCATGGCGATGTCGCAGGGGTCGTCCACATAAGTGTGGCAATTGCCGTCCAGGTGCTTGATCACGGGCACCTTGGCCTCGGCGCTGATGCGCTCGATCAGCCCCTTGCCGCCGCGCGGGATGATCACGTCCACGTATTGCGGCATGGCGATGAGCTGGCCCACGGCGGCGCGGTCGGTGGTCTGCACCAGTTGCACGCCGTGCTCGGGCAGGCCGGCCTCGGCCAGCGCCTGGGCCACGAGGCGCGCCAGCGCCTTGTTGGAGTCGATGGCCTCGGAGCCGCCGCGCAGGATGCAGGCGTTGCCGCTCTTGATGGACAGGCTCGCGGCCTCGATGGTCACGTTGGGCCGGCTCTCGTAGATCATGCCGAACACGCCGATCGGCACGCGCATCTGCCCCACGCGGATGCCGCTGGGCTGCTGCTTCATGCCCTGGATCTCGCCAATGATGTCCGGCATGGCCGCCAGCTGCTCGCAGCCCTGGGCGCAGGTCTCCAGCACCTTGGGGGTCAGCTTGAGGCGGTCCACCATGGGCTCAGCCAGGCCGGCGGCGCGCGCGCGCTCCAGGTCGCGGGCATTGTCCCCCTGCAGGGCGTCCACGTTCTGGCGCAGCAACCGCGCCAGGGCCAGCAATGCCTTGTTTTTGATAGCTGCCGGCGCGCGCGCCATTTGGGCGGAGGCCGTTTTTGCCTGCAAACCAAGCGTGTGCGTGTATTCAGCGATGTTCAGCGCGTTCATGGGCGTGATTCTGACGCAGTTCACCGCCGCCACGCTGGCCGGGGGACTCCGGCTACGCTTGAGGCCTTTGCCACGCTCCGTGCCCTCGCCATGACCGCCGAACTCGCCACCCACCAGCTCGACAACCTGCAGGCCGACCTGCACGCCCTGCGCGAGCAGCGCATCAGCAACCACGCCTTCAGCGCCGCCGCGCGCGGCCACGCCGTGCTGCTGGCCGCACTGCCCCCGCGCTATGGCGAGGTGCTGCTGGGCCTGTTGGACCGGCTGGAGGCCGGCGCGCTGTTCACCGAGGAGAGCTGCTCCTTCAGCCACCAGGCCCTGGTGGACCAGCTGCAGCAGTGGGCGGACAAGGCGCGTGCGGCGTTGGTCGCCCAAAACTCCTGAAACAATAGCTACTAGCGCTTATCCCATAAGCGCCAGAGCCATATTTTCCTTGCAATCTCAGCGCGCCAGCTTGCACATCTGCAGCGCCAGCCGCGAGAGCGCCTGCCAGCCGTCCTGTGGCCAGTCGGGCGCCTTCAGGCCCTTGACGATGCCGTCCACCGTGTGGGCGGACTGCAGCAGCCGCGCCAGGGCGGCGTCGCTGGCCTGGGGCAGCAGGCGCTCGAACAACCGCTCCTTCGCGCCCCAGACGCGGTTCTCGCGCAGGGCCATGGGCAGGGGCTTGCCGGCATTCATGGCGTCCTTCACGCGCTTCAGGGCGCGAATGTCCTCGGCCAGCGCCCAGTGCACCAGCACCTCGGCCTCGCCCTCGGCCTGCAGGCCGTCCAGCATGCGCTGCACGCGCGCCACCTGGCCGGAAAGCACCGCCTCGGACAGCTTGAACACGTCGTAGCGCGCCACGTTGAGCACGGCGGCTTCGACCTGCGCCCAGGTGAGTTCCCCCTCGGGGTGCAGCAGCGCGAGCTTCTGGATCTCCTGGTGCGCGGCCAGCAGGTTGCCCTCCACCCGGTCGGCGAAGAACTGCAGCGTGCGCTGCCCCTCTTCGCCCGCGACCACGCGCTGGCCTTGCGCGGCCAGGCGCTGGGCGATCCAGCCGGGCAGCTGGGCGCGCTCCACGGGGTCGATCTGCACCGTGGCGCCGTGCGCTTCGAGTGCCGCGAACCACGCGCCCGTGCGTGTGGCCTTGTCCAGGCGCGGCAGCACCACCACGGTGAGCGTGCTGTCGTTGCCCGGCGCGGCGGCAGCCATCTGCTGCAGCGCGGCGGCGCCGTCCTTGCCGGGCTTGCCCGAGGGGATGCGGATCTCCACGATCTGCTTGTCGGCGAACAGGCTCAACGACCCGCCCGCGGCCAGCACACCGCTCCAGTCGAAATGCGCGCCGGCCACGGTGAAGCTGCTGCGCTCGGTATAGCCCTGCGCACGTGCCGCGGCGCGGATGGCGTCCAGCGCCTCCTGCTGCAACAGCGCCTCGTCGCCGTGCAGCGTGTAGAGCGGGCGCAGGCCTTTGTGCAACTGCGCACCGAGCTGGTTCAAAGCGATTTGCATGCGGCCTGTTCTAGTAACAAATATGCCGCTAGCGCCCGTGCAGCAAGCGCAAACAGCTATCAAATAAGGATCGTTACAGCGATTTCACTGCCGCCAGGCGGCGCATCAGCTGCTGCACGAGGTCGGTGCGCATGTTGCGAAACAGCATCGCCTCCTCGCCTTCCTTGGAAAGGGCGACGGTTTCGTTGTAGCTGATGTCGCGCTGTTGCAGCAGCTCGGTGTCGGCGATCCATTCCTGGCCTTGCTGGCCGCGCAGGCGGATGCGCACGCGCTGGCGCAGCTGCAGCTCGCGCACCTGGCCCGAGGCGTTCAGGCCCACCACCACGCGCTCCTGCTGCTCGGACAGCACGTCCAGGATCGCCTCGGCCTGGGGTAGCTGCGCGGGCGCCGTCAGCACCACGAGGTCCCCGCCCGCACCCTGCAGCGTGCGGATCAGCTCGCGTGCCAGCGGCGAGCCGGGCTGCGCCTGCACGTACAGGGACCGGAAGGCGAACTGCGGCGCGCCGCGCAGGCGAAAGCCGCAGGCGGTGAGGGCGGCCAGCGGCGCCAGTGCCGCGGCGGTGAGCAGGGTGCGCTTGTGCATGGCGGGAGGGCTCTCAGACGACGACGTTGACCAGACGGCCGGGCACGATGATGACCTTCTTGGGCGCCTTGCCCTCGGCGAACTTGTGGAAGTCCTCGCTCGCCAGGGCCGCCTGCTCGATGGCAGCCTTGTCGGCCGAGGCGGCCACGCGGATCGCGCCGCGCAGCTTGCCGTTGACCTGCAGCATCAGCTCCAGCTCGTCCTGCACCAGGGCATCGGGGGCCACCTGGGGCCAGGCGGCGTCCAGCAGGTCGCCCAGGGTGCCCGCGTAGCCCAGCTCGTCCCACAGCACATGGGCGATGTGCGGCGTGGCCGGGTACAGCACGCGCAGCAGGATGCCGAAGCCCTCGATCAGCGCCACCTGGGCGCCGGCGCTGTCCGTGGCCTTGAAGTCCTCCAGCGCGTTGATCATCTTCATGGCGCCGGAGACCACGGTGTTGTACTGCATGCGCTGGTAGTCGTAGTCCACCTGCTTGAGCACGGTGTGGATCTCCAGGCGCAGCGCCTTGGCTTCCTTGCCGAACTGCACGTCCTTCAGGCTGGCGGCGCCCGCCACGCTGGCCAGGGCCGCGTCCTTGTCGATGGCGGACAGCTTCACGCCGAAGTTCCACACGCGGCGCAGGAAGCGGTAGCTGCCTTCCACGGCGGCGTCGTTCCACTCCAGCGTCAGCTCGGGCGGCGCGGTGAACATGGTGTACAGGCGCGCGGTGTCGGCGCCGTACTTCTCGATGAGCTGCTGCGGGTCCACGCCGTTGTTCTTGGACTTGGACATCGTGCCCACGCCCTCGTAGTCGATGGGCGTGCCCACGGGCAGCAGGCCGTCGCCGCTCTCGGCGGGGTTCTTGAGCTTGGCGCCAACGATCTTGCCGGCCTCGTCGTAGACGTGCTCGACGTCGTGCGGCCAGAAGTAGTCCTTGGCGCCCTTGGCCGTGCGGCGGCTGTAGATGTGGTTCAGCACCATGCCTTGCGTGAGCAGCTTGGTGAAGGGCTCGTCCACCTTCACCAGCCCCAGGTCACGCATCACCTTGGTCCAGAAGCGCGCATACAGCAGGTGCAGGATGGCGTGTTCGATGCCGCCGATGTACTGGTCCATGCCGCTGCCGCCGGTGGCGGCCTTCTGGTCGCGCATCCAGTAGTCGGTGCCGCCCGCCACCATGGCGTCGCGGCTCTTCGGGTCGCAGTAGCGCATGAAGTACCAGGACGAGTCCACGAAGGTGTCCATGGTGTCGGTCTCGCGGCGCGCGGGCTTGCCGCAGCAGGGGCAGTCCACCTTCAGGAAGGCCTCGCACTTGGCCAGCGGGTTGCCGCTGCCGTCGGGCACCAGGTCCTGTGGCAGCACCACGGGCAGGTCCTTCTCGGGCACGGGCACGGCGCCGCAGCTCTCGCAGTGGATGATGGGGATCGGCGTGCCCCAGTAGCGCTGGCGGCTGATGCCCCAGTCGCGCAGGCGCCAGGTGGTCTTGAGCTCGCCCAGGCCCTTCTCGGCCAGCGCATGGGCCACGGCGGCCACGGCGTCCTGGTACGACAGACCGCTGAAGTTGTCGGAATTGATGGTGACGCCGCGCTCCTTGTCACCGTACCAGTCCTGCCACTGGTGGAAATCGAAGGTCTCGCCGTCCACCAGCACCACTTGCTTGATGGGCAACTGGTACTTGAGCGCGAAGGCAAAGTCGCGCTCGTCGTGCGCGGGCACGCCCATCACGGCGCCGTCGCCGTAGCTCATGAGCACGTAGTTGCCCACCCACACCTCGACCTGCTCGCCGGTGAGCGGATGGGTGACGAACAGGCCCGTGGGCATGCCCTCTTTTTCCTTCAGGGCCAGCTCGGCCTCGGTCGTGCCGCCCTTCTTGCATTCCTCGATGAAGGCCGCCAGCGGGGCGTTGGACGCCGCTGCGTGCTGGGCCAGCGGGTGCTCGGGCGCCACGGCGCAGAACGTCACGCCCATGATGGTGTCGGCGCGCGTGGTGAACACGTACAGCTTGCCATCCTGGATCCGCTTGCCCGCGGCGTTGCGGATGTCGTGCGGGAACGCAAAGCGCACGCCCGCCGACTTGCCGATCCAGTTCTCCTGCATCAGCCGCACCTTGTCGGGCCAGCCGGTCAGCGTGGCCTTCTCGTTGCCGATCTGCACATGGTCCAGCAGCTCCTGCGCGTAGTCGGTGATCTTCAGGTAGTAGCCGGGGATCTCGCGCTTTTCCACCAGCGCGCCGGTGCGCCAGCCGCGCCCGTCGATCACCTGCTCGTTGGCCAGCACGGTCTGGTCCACCGGGTCCCAGTTCACGACCTGGGTCTTGCGGTAGGCGATGCCCTTGTCCAGCATCTTCAAAAACAGCCACTGGTTCCACTTGTAGTAGTCGGGGTCGCAGGTGGCGACCTCGCGGCTCCAGTCGATGGCCAGCCCCATCGCCTGCATCTGCTTCTTCATGTAGGCGATGTTGTCGTAGGTCCACTGCGCGGGCGGCACGCCGTTCTTGAGGGCGGCGTTCTCGGCCGGCAGGCCGAAGGCATCCCAGCCCATGGGCATGAGGACGTTGTGGCCCTTCATGCGCAGGCTGCGCGTGAGCATGTCATTGATGGTGTAGTTGCGCACATGGCCCATGTGCAGCTTGCCGCTGGGATAGGGCAGCATGGAGCAGGCGTAGAACTTGGGCTTGGCCTGGTCCTCGGTCACGCGGTAGGCGTCGTTGGCATTCCAGTGGGCATGCGCGGCGCGCTCCACCTCGGTGTGGTTGTATTTGTCTTGCATGGAAGCTGGGAAAAGGGGAACCGCGCACCTGCGCAGTGGTCACAATGGGCTGTACTGCGCCCAATTCTAGGCGTTCATCCCCCAATCCCCTGCATGGCCGCCCCGCCTGGGCCGGCTGTTTCCTGCATTTCTGGAAAGTTGTCTTGCCTGTGTCCGTGCCCCCCCTGATTGCCGATCTGGATCCTTGGCTGCAGGCCGCCCTGGGCCTGTGCGGCCTGGTGCTGCTGGCCTTCGCCCTCCAGTCCGTCGCCCAATACGTGCTGCTGAACACCGTGCCGCGCCTGCGCGAACGCCTGGGCGCGCGCTGGGCGCGGGTGTTCTGGCACGACCAGGTGTTGCGGCGTCTGGCGCATGTGGCACCGTCGCTCGTCATCCAGGCAGGCATCGGCGCCGTGCCCCATGTGCACCCCGTGGCGGCCGCAGTGATCGGCAACGTGGCCGTGGCGCTCACCGTGCTGCAGCTGGTGCGGACGCTGATCGCGCTGCTGGACGCCGTGCTGCACGAGCATGAGCAGGCCCCGGACGGCGTGCCCACGGCCACGCGCTCGATCAAGAGCTATGTGCAGCTGGGCAAGCTGCTGCTGGCGCTGGTGGGCACCATCGTCATCGTGGCGGCGCTGGTGGACCGATCGCCGCTGATCCTGCTGTCCGGCCTGGGCGCCATGTCGGCGGTGCTGATGCTGGTGTTCAAGGACACCATCCTCTCGTTCACCGCGGGCGTGCAACTGTCGTCCAACGACATGCTGCGCGTGGGCGACTGGATCGAGATGCCCCAGGTGGGCGCGGACGGCTTCGTGGTGGACATCGCGCTGCACACCGTGAAGGTGCAGAACTGGGACAAGACCATCACCACCATCCCCACCTGGCGGCTGATGAGCGAGAGCTTCAAGAACTGGCGCGGCATGTTCAGCTCGGGCGGGCGGCGCATCCGCCGCGCGTTGCGGCTGGACACGAACTCGGTACGCTTTCTCACCGAGGCGGAGATCGAGCGCCTGTCGCGCATCGCGCTGCTGCGCCCCTACCTGGAAGGCAAGCTGCGCGACGTGCAGCAGACCAACGCCGCCCTGCAGGCACAGTTGGGTGCGCAGGCGCTGGAGCCCGCCAACCAGCGCCGCCTGACCAACATCGGCACCTTCCGCGCCTACTGCGAGGCCTATGTGCGCGCGCACCCGCGCATCCACCAGCAGATGCTGCTCATCGTGCGCACGCTGGAGCCCACGGCCGAGGGGGTGCCGCTGGAGCTGTACTGCTTCACGGCCACCACCGCCTGGGTGGAGTACGAAGCCATCCAGGGCGACATCTTCGACCACCTGATCGCCGTGCTGCCGGAGTTCGGCCTGCACCTGTTCCAGAGCCCCACGGGCAACGACATCCGCGCGGGACTGCGCCCCGGCGCCCCAACAGCCATGGCCGCGTTGCCATAAAAACAAGAGCTGCCAGCGCTTGCCAGCTGGCGTTCTCAGCTACTTTTCTACCGAGAACACCCGCACATCAAGCGCGAGCAGCTCCTATTTTTGAGTGCCTTGCACGGCCCCATCGGTGGGCTGCGTGACGAAACCAATGCGCTGCAGGCCCGCCGCATGGGCAGCCCCCATCACCTCCACCACGCGGCCGTAGGGCACGGCGGTATCGGCGCGCAGTTGCACCTCGGTGTCCGGCGCTTCGGCGGCGATCTGGCGCAGGCGCTGCGCCAGCGCATCGGCGCCCACGGGCTCATCGTCCAGGTAGGCTTGGCCGGCGGTGTCCACCACCAGCATCACGGCATGCGCGGGCGTGCCCGGTTGCGCGCCTTCGGCGCGCGGCAGCTCCAGCCGGATGCTGCTGGCCAGCAGCGGCGCGGTCAGGATGAAGATCACCACCAGCACCAGCATCACGTCCACCAGCGGTGTGACGTTGATCTCGCTCATGGGCTGCGGGCCCGGGGTGCGCTCCAGTCGGCCGAATGCCATGGCGTTTACCGGCCCTAGTCGGCGGCGTTGGTGTCGATGACCAGCTCGCGCAGGTCGCGGGCAAAGCCTTCGAGGTCCGCCTCGATGCGGCCGATGACACGCCCGAACCAGTTGTAGGCGAGCACGGCGGGGATCGCCACCGTGAGGCCCGCGGCCGTCATGATGAGCGCTTCGCCCACCGGGCCGGCGACGCGCTCGATGCTGATCTGCCCCGCGCCGGCCATGGCCGTGAGCGCATGGTAGATGCCCCACACCGTGCCCAGCAGCCCCACGAACGGCGCCGTGGAGCCCACGGTGGCCAGCAGCACCTGGCCGAACTGCAGCTTGCCCAGCACGCCATGCAGCGCATCGCGCAACACGCGCGTGAGCCGCTGCGACAGGCCGCCCTGCCCGGCCAGCGTGGCCGCGCCGGCCTGCTCCACCTGCTGCGCGGCATGCACCAGCGGCAGCACCAGCCCTTCACGGTCAAAGGCGGGCAGCCGCTCGGCCGCCGCGGCCAGCGACGGCGCCTGCCAGAACGCGGCCGTGCTGCGCGGCACGTCCACATGGGCGCGCCGCATCAGGCGCAGCTTCCAGAAAATCACCACCCAGCTGGCGACCGACATGGCCAGCAGCAGCAGCGCCGACGCCTGCGTGACCGCATCACCCTGACGCAACCAGTGCAGGCTGTCCATGGGCAGGTTACTTGAGGTTCAGCACGTCGAACATGTCGAACAGGCCCGCGCGCTGCGTGGCCAGGAAGCCCACCGCGCGCAGGCTGCCCTGGGCGTAGCCGGCGCGGCTGCTGGACTTGTGCGAGATCTCCACCCGCTCACCCGTCCCGGCGAACAGCACCGTGTGGTCGCCCACGATGTCGCCGCCGCGCACGGTGGCAAAGCCAATGGTGTCTGCCTTGCGCTCGCCCGTGTGGCCGTAGCGCTCGTACACGGCACGGTCGGCGAGCCGCGTGCCCTGCGCCTCGGCAATCACTTCGCCCATCTTCAGCGCCGTGCCCGAGGGGGCGTCCACCTTGTGCTTGTGGTGCGCCTCGATGATCTCGATGTCATAGCCCGTGCGCAGCGCCTGCGCGGCCATCTGCAGCAGCTTGAGCGTGACGTTCACGCCCACGCTCATGTTGGGCGCGAACACGATGCCCACCTTCTGCGCGGCGGCCTCGATCTGCGCCTTCTGCGCATCGGAAAAGCCCGTGGTGCCGATGACCATCTGCACGCCAAGTTCCGCGCACACGGCCAGGTGGGCCAGCGTGCCCTCGGGGCGCGTGAAGTCGATCAGCACGTCGGCGTCCTTGAGCCCCTCGCGCAGGTCAGCGGTGATGACCACACCGCTCGCGCGCCCCAAAAACGCGGCGGCGTCCGTGCCCACGGCGGGGTTGCCGGGCTGGTCCAGCGCACCGGCCAGCACGCAGCCGTCGCTCGCATGAATCGCCTCGATGAGCATGCGGCCCATGCGGCCAGAAGCGCCGGCCACGGCCACGCGGCGGGGAGCGGAGGAGGAAGAGGTCATGTCAATTCGCAATCCAAACAGGGGGCGGTTCTGCTGCGTCCAGAGCGACGCGCTGCAGCGGGCGCACCGGCCGCGTTCAACGGCGCGGAGATTCCAGCGGCGGATAGCTCGTGGTGGGCGGCAGAGCGGGTGCGGCGGCCGGCTCGGCGGCCGGCTCCGCCTTGGGAAAGCGCGCGAGCTGCGCCTCGGTGGCCTCAAGCTGCGGCACCTTGGGCTTGGACACCTTGGTGGAGAGCGAGGCCACGAACTCGGCCTCGGTGGGCATCTCGTCGCCTTCGACACGCTCCATCACGTTGTCCTTGAAGAACACGGTGAGCTTGCGCGTCTGCACCTCGACATCGGGGCGCTTGAGGGTGAAGACGTATTCCCAGCGGTCGGAGTGGAACACGCTCACCATAAGGGGTGTGCCCAGGATCTCACGCACCTGCTGGCGACCCATGCCAGGCTGCAACATCTGCACCTGCTCGCGCGAGATGAAGTTGCCCTGCACCACGTCCACCTTGTAGGGCGTGACCATGCCGGCCAGGCGATTGCCGGTGCCCGCGCAGCCGGCCATCCCGGCACCAATCAACACAATGGCGCCCCAGCGGGCGCCCCAACGGGCGGGTGCAAACATGGGTTTATGCATAGGGGATATGATCCGGCCCATTGTAGCGGCTGGATCTTCTGGGCCTTGCGCGCAAGCCGCCGGTATCCATGGTTTCGCCCTGGCACACGAAAGACCTTGTCATGACGAACATCGACGAACTCAAAAGCACCGGCCTCAAGGCCACGCTGCCCCGGCTGAAGATCCTGGAGATCTTCCAGAAAGGCGCCCAGCGCCACATGACAGCCGAAGACGTATTCCGCGTGCTGCTGGACGAGCGCTCGGACATCGGGCTGGCCACCGTGTACCGCGTGCTCACGCAGTTCGAGCAGGCCGGCATTCTGATCCGCAGCAATTTCGAGAGCGGCAAGGCCATTTACGAACTGAACGAGGGCCAGCACCACGACCACTTCGTCTGCACCGCCTGCGGCAAGGTCGAGGAGTTCTACGACCCCGAGATCGAAAAGCGCCAGAACCTGATCGCCCAGGCCAAGGGCTGGGTGGTGCACGACCACGCCATGGCACTCTACGGCCAGTGCGCTAATTGCGCGAAGAAATAAGAGCCCGGCGCCCTCAGGAGGCGCCGCCCCGCTCCATGGCGCGCCGGTGGCGCTCCACGAACTCCTGATAGGTATCGATGCCGCGCAGTTGCAGGATGGTGTTGCGCACAGCCGCTTCCACCAGCACCGCGATGTTGCGGCCCGCCACCACCTGGATCACCACCTTGAGCACCGGCACGCCCAGTACGTCCTGCGTGAGCGGCTCGTAGGGAAGGCGCTCGTAGTCGCGTTCCAGCGTCTCCTTGCGCACCAGGTGCACGATGAGCTTCAGCCGCATGCGCCGGCGCACTGCCGTTTCGCCGAAGATGGCGCGAATGTCCAGCAGACCGATGCCGCGCACCTCCAGCAGGTTCTGCAGCAACTCGGGGCACTTGCCCTCGATGGTGGTCTGGTTGATGCGGTACAGGTCCACCGCATCGTCGGCCACCAGGCCATTGCCGCGCGTGATCAGCTCCAGCCCCAGCTCGCTCTTGCCGAGGCCCGACTCGCCCGTGATGAGCACGCCCAGACCCAGGATGTCCATGAACACGCCGTGCATGGTGGTGCGGTCGGCAAAGTGCTTGGACAGGTAGGCGCGCAGCACATCGATCACGAAGGCCGCGGACTCCTGGGTGGAAAACATGGGGATCTGCGCGCGTTCGCACATGGACACCACCTCGTCCGGCGCGGCCTGGCCGTCGGCCAGCACAAGCACGGGGGGCTCCAGCGTGACGATGCGCGCGATGCGGCGCTTGCAGTCCTCCGGCGTGGCGTTGGTCAGATAGGCAATCTCGCGCTCGCCCAGGACCTGCGCACGGTAGGGATGGATGTAGTTCAGGTAACCCACCAGGTCCGCACCCGAGCGGGCGGCACGCACCGCCACCTCGGCAAAGCGCCGCTCGGACGCGCCCAGGCCCGCCACCCACTCCCATTTCAGGAGGTTGCGGAACTCCTCGAAGAGCACATCCGCGCTGACGACGTTGGGTTTCACGGCGGCGCGATGGCGGTGGCGTCAGGCGCCCTGGGCGGACTGCCAGCCCGCGATCAGCGCATGCAGGCTGGCCGCGTCGGTATGGGTCTTGAGGCGTTCGCGCAAGGCGCCGTCGCTCAGCAGTTCGGCGATTTCCGAGAGGATTTCCAAGTGCTTTTGCGTGGCCGCCTCGGGCACCAGCAGAAAAATCAGCAGCGATACGGGTTGCTCGTCGGGCGCGTCGAAGCCGATCGGCTGCGCCAGTTGGAACACCGCCGCCATGGGCGACTTCAGCCCCTTGATGCGGCCATGGGGGATGGCCACGCCATGGCCCAACCCGGTCGAACCCAGGCGTTCGCGCGCAAACAGGCTGTCGGTGATCAAGGCCCGCGACAAACCGTGCTGGCTTTCGAACAACAGGCCCGCCTCCTCAAAGGCACGTTTTTTGCTGGTGGCATCGACGCTCACGAGCACTTGTGCGGGAGGCAGTATGGAAGCAAGTCGATTCATGGTCTGAGCGACGATTATGCACGCCTAGCGGAAACCCTGAGAGTGTATCCACTGGCAACAAAAAACCGCCCTGGCTGGGCGGTTGCGGCACCGCCGGCGCGTTCCGGCGGTACACAGGCCGTCAAGGGACAGTTCAAGCCGTGGCGGCAGCTGCTGCCTGAATGGTGGCGCGGCGTAGTCCGGCCTGGTGGTCCTGCAGACGGTCCTTGTGGCGCACAACCATGCGGTCGAGCTTGTCCATCAATTCGTCCACGGCGGCATACAGGTCGAAATGGGTGCTTTCCACGAACAGGTCATTTCCTTTCACATGCACGGTGCATTCAGCGCGCTGGCGCTTTTCCTTTTCCTTCTGCTTCTCCACGGTCAGTAGCACCTTGACATCCACCACCTGATCGAAGTGGCGGGTAATGCGGTCCAACTTGGACGTCACATAGCTGCGCAATGCGGGGGTCACTTCAAGGTGATGGCCGCTGATCGTCAAGTTCATAGACAAGTCTCCTGTGACTCACAGTTGAAAAACACCGCCCCTTGCCGGTGCGGGGCGGTCTGCGAACGTGAATGCATTCAGGCCTGGGTTCACTATGCGCCCGCCGCCAGCGCAAATCAATCGTTCCCGCGCATGGCGCAAGGGATATGACAGGAAGGTGTCAAACCGACCGAAACGCATCACAATGGCTGGGTTGCCTCCAGCGCCGACCGGGGGCTCCAGCCTCTCCAACCCGCGTGCCTTGTGGCGGGTGCACGGCGCCCGCACGGGGGCCGCGTCGCTAAAATCCCTTCCTTCGACCTCGCCACCGGCGGGGCGTCTTGCCCCAACGTCCACCGCGCGCCTGCATTGCGCGAGCGCCTTCCGTACGACCGCCATGACCCAGCCCAGCACCTCTGCACTGCACACCTCCGCCCTGACCTCGCTGCCGCTCCTGGCACGCGGCAAGGTGCGCGACAACTACGCCGTGGGTGACGACCGCATCCTGATGGTGGCCAGCGACCGTCTCTCGGCCTTTGACGTGATCATGGGCGAGCCCATTCCCGGCAAGGGCGAGTTGCTCACCCAGATGGCGCTGTTCTGGTTCGGCAAACTGGGACACATCGTGCCCAACCACCTCACGGGCGAGGCGCCCGAGAGCGTGGTCACGCCCGCGGAGGCCCCCCAGGTGCGGGGCCGCTCCATGCTGGTGCAGCGCCTCAAGCCCATCCCCATCGAAGCCGTGGTGCGCGGCTACCTGGCCGGCAGTGGCTGGAAGGAGTACCAGGAATCGCGCTCCGTCTGCGGCGTGCCGCTGCCAGACGGCCTGACCAATGCCGCCAAGCTGCCACAGACCATCTACACACCCGCCGCCAAGGCCGCCATGGGCGAGCACGATGAGAACATCAGCTTTGAGCGCACCGTGGAGATCGTGGGCCTGGATCTGGCAACCCGGATCCGGGACATCTCCATCCAGCTGTACGAGGCCGCCGCCGCCATCGCGCTGGAAAAGGGCATGATCATTGCCGACACCAAGTTCGAGTTCGGCCTGGCGCCCGACGGCACGCTGGTGCTGATGGACGAGGTGCTCACGCCCGACAGCTCGCGCTACTGGCCCGTGGAGGGCTATGCCGAGGCCCTGGCCAAGGGCGAGAACCCTCCCAGCTACGACAAGCAGTTCGTGCGCGACTGGCTGGAGCAGGCCCAGGTGGGCGGCAAGCCCTGGAACAAGACCGCCCCCGCGCCGCGCCTGCCGCGCGAGGTGGTGGAAAAGACCGCTGCCAAATACCGCGAAGCGCTGGAGCGACTGACCGCCTGATTGCTTGCGCGACGCCCCTGGCCGGGGATCGGCCGGGGATCGCCAACGCTCGCTCAGAACTGGTGGTTCAGCGAGAGCTGGTAGCTGCGCGGCGCGCCGTAGTAGCCCGCGTAGCGCAGGGTGTTGATGTACTTCTCGTCGGTGATGTTGTTCACATTGAAGCGCAGCGTCGTCTTGGGCTGCAGCTGCCATGCGATGAAGGCGTTGAGCACGGCATAGCTGCCCTGGCGCACGGTGAAGCCGCTGGCTTCCATGTTGGAGATCTTGCTCTGCCACCGGGCGCTGGTGCCGAAGGACAGTGCAGGAAGGCTCGGTAGACGCGCCTTGAGCGCGAGATTGGCCGTATGGCGCGGCACCCAGGCGTAGGTGTCGCCGCCATCCGGGCCGGTCAGCTTCAGGGTGGTATAGCCGGCTGTCAGGTCGATATGGTTGTTGAGCCGGCCCACGGCTTCCAGCTCCACGCCGGTGGACTTCACGTCTTCGGGCGCGTAGACCGCCTGGCCATTCTGGTTATAGGTGCCCGTGGGCGTGGCCAGGCCCGACTGCTTGGCCTGGAACACCGCGACCGATGTCAGCAGGCGCTTGTCCAGCCAGTCGGCTTTCAGGCCCGCCTCGTAGTTGGTGCCCTTGCTCGGGTCGAGATAACGGTCGTTCGCATCGGCCTGGCTCTGCGGGAAATACAGGTCGGAGTAGCTCACGTAGCCCAGCACGCTGGGCGTGAACTCGAACGTCAGCCCGGCATAGGGGCTGGTCTTGCTGCGTGAAAGGTCCGAGGCCACGCCATAGCTCGTTCCGTCGCGGCTGTATTGCGCGTGGTTGACTCCCACCACCGCCTTGAGCCGATCCGTCAGCGTGAACCGCATGGTGCCAAATGCGCGCTGCAGTTTCTGGTTCAGCGTGCTTTCGAGGGCCAATGGGCCCCACTGCGGCTCGGGAACAAGGTTGCCGGGGTACGGAAAGCCCGGCAGCGCGATGGCGCTGCAGGCACTGGCGCCGCAGTCCGACCCGGCGTATCCATTACCCGTGTATTCGCTCTTGGCCCAGCTCACACCGAACAGCGCCTCGTGCTGCCGTCCCAGCATGTCGAAGCGACCGTTGACGGTGGCGGTGGCCAGGTGGGCATCCATCGTGTCTTTGCCGCCCCACGCATAGCCGACCAGACTGGAGCCCGAGGGAAACGCGTAAAAGAGCTTGCTGTCGTTGTCGATGGCGCGGTAGTTGTAGGCCAGCTTGAGCTGCCAGTCCATGCCGATCTGATGGGCGTATTCCACGAAGGCCGTCTTGGTCGTGGTGTCCCAGCGGGTCCAGTCCTGCGTCGTGGATGCGTTGCGGCCCCGTGCGTTCTGGGTGCCATCGGCATTCATGAAGGTCAGGGCGCCCCACATGTTGCCCGTGGAGTCGGACTGCTGATGGGACAGGCCCAACGTCAACAGGCCGTTGTCGCCCACCTGCCCATCCACAACGCCATAGAGGAACGTGCGCTCGCGGTCGAAACTGCGCAGGTGCGAGCCGCCCTCTTCGCGTGCCGCCACGACCCGGCCCGCCCAGCGGCGATCGGCGGTGAGCGGCCGCGAGTAGTCCGCCTCGACGCGCGTGGTCCCCCAGGACCCATAGCTCAGACCCAATGAGCCCTGCTCCTTGTTGGTGGGACGCTTGCGCACGAAGTTGATCGTGCCCGCCGCATTGCCCACGCCGGTCAGCAGCCCGTTGGCGCCGCGGATGACTTCGATCTTTTCGTAGCCGAAGGAATCCATGGCGCCGGTGACGATGCCCCAGTCATTGGGCAGGCCGACGCCGTCGATCTGCGTGTTGGCGATGTCAAAGCCGCGCGCGGTGAACGTGGTGCGGTTGGTCTCCCACTCGTCGACGATGATGCCGGTGCTCAATCGCAGCGCTTCGTTGAGATTGCTGGTGCCGAAATCGCGCATTTGCTCGGTGGTCACGATGCTGATGGATTGCGGCGTTTCCTTGATGTCCAGATCCAGCCCGGTCGCCCCGCTGCTCACCCGATCCTCGCGCTGCTGGACAATCGTTACCTCCTTCAGCGTAGGCTCGACGGGCGCACTCGCCTGGGCCCATGCGGCGCCCATCAAGGGCGGCTGCACGATCAACGTCATGAGTGCGATGGAGCGCACGACGGGGCGGAGGGGATGGGGGTTCATGGACGACAATTCCCTTGGTTTCAACAAATGGGAATCATTATCATCTCGATTTGTAAAAAACACTGTCGCGCAAATGCCGCGCCTGCCGCGATGCACGCATCAGAACTTCTGTTTTTGTAGCGGCTGGCGCTCACCCACCAAGCGCTAGAGGCCAATTTTCTTCATGCACCCGCATCAACCACGGCGAACGCCGCGGCATGGGTCGCAGCGCACTCACTGGGGTTGCATGGGTGGCTCGTCGTCCTCGGGCCGCGGCGCGCCCCATTCCTCGGCCACGAAGCGCAGCAGGGGCGTGCCGTCCTCGCCGCGCAGCTCCAGCGTCCGGCCTTGCTGCCGGTAATACGCCACCGCGCCCAGGCACTGGAAGAAGGCCGGCTCCGATCCGCCGCCCGCAAGGCACAGGCGCAGGGATGCGCTCATGCGGGACAGCCGCAGTTGCCCGCCCTCTTGCACGTACTGCCCCACGAGACGGTTGCACCCTCCCGAACCGCTCACGCGCCCCGCATCGCGCTGCAGCACCAGATGGGCCGCGGCCTGCCCCTCGGCCGGCGCGTCCACCGGCGCATCGTCCACCACCTCCACGAGTTTCCAGTAGGTCTGGCGCAACGGCACGGATGCGGCCGCCGTGGCTTGCAGCGCTGGCACGCGCGCCAGGATGACGTCCACATGGCGGAAGGCCGGATCGATCAGCACCGGGTGCACGCGGGGTGTGTCCAGCAGCAGGCGCCCCTGCTGCATGACCGCTGCGCGCACCTCGTAGCGGCCTTGGGCGTGGACGTCTGCCTGGCGGTACGGAATGCGCAGCATGTAGGGCAGCGGGCCGGCCGGGTCGATGCGCTGGCGGCCCAGCACCCGCGGCGGATAGTCCTCGCGCGTCACGTCCACGAGCGCTGCCTCGAACAGCGCGTCGGGCGGCACGTAGAGCCGCTCGCGCGAGATCACGGTGCCGGAGATCTGCGCATCGGGCCCCGGGGCCGTGGCGCAGCCGGCCAGCCACGCGGCGGCCAGCAGCAGCGCCGCCCGCCCGGCCGCGTGCAACGGCTGCAGTCCCGCCACCGCGCGCCCGCCCCCGGCGTGGGTCAGCTCAGCACCACGCTGGACAAGCGCCGCCGGTAGCTGGCCACCACCGGGTCCTCGGGCGGGATCTGCCCGTCGGCCACCTTGACCTTCGGGGGCTCGATGATCTCCAGCACGGCCACGTAGGCCTTGCGCGCGGCATCGTCGTTCCAGGCCTTGTCGCGCATGAGAATTTCCAGCAGCTCGTCCATGGCCTCCTGCCAGCGCTGCTGGGCCATGAGCCAGCGTGCGCGTGCAAAGCGCGTCTCGAAGTCGCGCTTGTTGGCCGCAATTTTTGCATCAAATTCGGCTCCAGCGCCCGCCCCATAAGCGCTAGAAGCTACGAAATCAAGAGCATCCATCCACACCTTGAGCGCCCCCAGGCGGCGCGAGACCTCGGCCTTGGCGATGACCGGCGCGAAGGCCACCTTGGCGTCGTCTTCGCGGCCCAGCTGCAGCAGCAGCTTGACGTAGTCAAAGCGCGCGTCGTCGTTGGCCGGGTCGGTGGCGACGGCGTGCTGCAGCTTTTCCAGCGCACCCTCGGTATCGCCCTCGGCGAGCGCATCCAGGGCTTCCTCTTCCTGCTCCTCGGCCTGCAGCTCCTCGGCGCTGGGCACATGCTTGTCCAGGAAGGCGCGCAGTTGGCTCTCGGGTTGGGCGCCCATGAAGCCATCCACGGGCTGGCCATTCATCATCAGCACGCAGGTGGGAATGCTGCGGATGCCGAACATGGCGGCCAGCTGCTGCTCCTGGTCGGAGTCGATCTTGGCCAGGGTGAAGCGGCCAGCGTATTCCACCTCCAGCTTCTCCAGCACCGGGCCCAGCGTCTTGCAGGGGCCGCACCAAGGTGCCCAGAAGTCCACCAGCACGGGCACTTGCATCGAGGCGGCAACCACCTCGGTTTCAAAATTCTCTAGGGTGACGTCGATCATGTGTAGCGGTCCCGGTAGTGCGGCGCACGGCGCCGGTCAATGGTGACGGGGATTCTGCGGCAAATTTCGAGCGCCACAGGTACAAGCCCGCAGGGCCCCTTGTAGTAGCGGGTTAATACCTGCCGCACCTGCAGGCTGCCCACAATGGTCTGTACCCCAGCCACCCACAGCAAAGGAGACTCCCATGGCAGGCAAGAAGATTCTGATGATCTGCGGCGACTACTGCGAGGACTACGAGACCATGGTGCCGTTCCAGGCGCTGCAGGCCGTGGGCCACACGGTGCATGCGGTCTGCCCGGGCAAGAAAGCGGGCGACTACATCAAGACGGCCATCCACGACTTCGAGGGCGCACAGACCTACAGCGAGAAGCCCGGCCACAACTTCACCCTGAACGCCACGTTCGCGGACGTCCAGGCGCAAAGCTACGACGCCCTGGTGATCCCCGGCGGGCGCGGCCCCGAGTACCTGCGCAACGACGCCGCCGTGTGCGCCGCCGTGCGCCATTTCTTCGAAGCGGGCAAGCCCGTGGCCGCCGTGTGCCACGGCGCCCAGCTCCTCGCGGGTGCCGGCGTGCTCAAGGGCCGCACCTGCTCGGCCTACCCCGCCTGCCGCGCCGAAGTGGAACTGGCCGGCGGCCGTTACGCCGACATCCCCGTGGACCAGGCGCACACCGAGGGCAACCTGGTCAGCGCGCCCGCCTGGCCCGCGCATCCCGCGTGGATCGCACAGTTCCTGGCGCTGCTGGGCACGCGCATTACGCTCTGAAGGCAAAAAGGGCTGCAGCGCTCACCCATCAAGCGCAAGCAGCTATCATTTTTAAAGCACACATCTCCTGACTTGACGGCGCCAGCGGCGGGCCGCACCATGGCCCGCCGTCCCCACGCCCGAAGGAGTTCCGCCGTGTGCCAGGTCTTCATCAGCGCCGACCCGCAGCTCTACGCCTACCGCGCCCGCTCCGTGCGGCTGCACGGGGTGGCCACGAGCATCCGGCTGGAGAACCTGTTCTGGCAGGTGCTGCAGGAGATCGCCGCGCGCGACGGCTACAGCGTGGCCCAGCTGTGCACCAAGCTCTACGACGAGCTGGTGGCCGAGCACGGCGCGGTGGACAACTTCACCTCGTTCCTGCGCGTGTGCTGCACGCGCTACCTGGCGCTGCAGCTGTCCGGCGAGATTCCGCGCGACGCGCGCGTGCCCGTCCGCTCGATCACGCTGGGCGCCAGCGCCGCCCTGCTGGCGCATTGACCCCCGGGCAGGCGCACAAAAAGTAAAATCGCGGGCTTCACCCCCGGCGAGCGCACCGCGCGCACCCCCACATGAACCCCATCCAGATCGGCGTGGTCATGGGCTCCAGCAGCGACTGGGAGACCATGCAGCACGCAGTTGCCATCCTCCAGCAATTCGGCATCGCGCACGAGGCGCAGGTGGTCTCCGCCCACCGCATGCCCGACGACATGTTCCGCTACGCCGAGGCCGCCGCCGGCCGGGGCCTGAAGGCCATCATCGCGGGCGCCGGCGGCGCCGCGCACCTGCCCGGCATGATCGCCGCCAAGACCACCGTGCCGGTGCTGGGGGTGCCGGTCGCCAGCCGCCACCTGCAGGGTGTGGACTCGCTGCACTCCATCGTGCAGATGCCCAAGGGCGTGCCCGTGGCCACGTTCGCCATCGGCGCGGCCGGCGCGGCCAACGCGGCGCTGTTCGCCGTGGCGCTGCTGGCCAACGAGAACCCGGCGCTGCGCGAGCAGCTGGACGCCTTCCGCGCCAAGCAGACCGCCGCCGCCCGCGCCATGACGCTGCCGCCGGTGTCCGCATGAACGAGCGCCAGACCGTGATCCTGCCCGGCGCCACGCTGGGCGTGCTGGGCGGCGGGCAGCTGGGGCGCATGTTCGTGCACGCCGCCCAGGCCATGGGCTACTTCACCGCGGTGCTGGACGAGGACGCGGCCAGCCCCGCCGGCCTGGTGAGCCACCACCACATCCGCACCGGCTACGAAGACCCGCAGGGCCTGGCCACGCTGGCCCGCGCCTGCGCCGCCGTGACCACCGAGTTTGAAAACGTGCCCGCCGCCGCGCTGGACACCCTGGCGCGCAGCCTGCCGGTGTCGCCCGCCGGCAGCGCCGTGGCCATCGCCCAGGACCGCGCACGCGAAAAGGCGCACTTCGTGCAGTGCGGCGTGCCCGTGGCGCCGCATACAGTGATCGAAACCGCCGCGCAGCTCGCCGCCGTTCCCGCTGATCTGCTGCCGGGCATTCTGAAAACCGCCCGCATGGGCTACGACGGCAAGGGCCAGGTGCGCGTGGCCACGCCCGCCGAGTTGGCCGGCGCCTGGGAGCAACTGGGCCGCGTGCCCTGCGTGCTGGAAAAGATGCTGCCGCTGGCGCACGAGTGCTCCGTCATCGTCGCGCGCGGGCGTGACGGCACCGTGGTGCACCTGCCCGTGCAGCGCAACCTGCACCGGGACGGCATCCTGGCCGTGACCGAGGTCTACGAAGGAAATCTGCCTCCAGCGCAGACCAGTCAAGCGCTGATAGCTGCAAAATCAGTAGCAGACGGTCTGAACTACGTGGGCGTGCTGTGCGTGGAGTTCTTCGTGCTGCAGGACGGCACGTTGGTGGTCAACGAGATCGCCCCGCGCCCGCACAACAGCGGCCACTACAGCCAGAACGCGTGCGACGTCTCGCAGTTCGAGCTGCAGGTGCGCTGCATGACCGGCCTGCCGCTGGTCCAGCCGCGCCTGCACAGCCCCGCCATCATGCTCAATCTGCTGGGCGACCTGTGGTTCACGGGGGACCAGCCCGTGGCGCCGACTCCCCCCGCGTGGGATGCGGTGCTGGCCCTGCCCGGCTGCCACCTGCACCTGTACGGCAAGGTGGAGGCCAAGCGCGGCCGCAAGATGGGCCACCTGAACATCACCGGCACCACGCCCGAGGCGGTGCGCACCACGGCGCTGCAGGCGGCGGCCCTCCTCGGCATCGCGCCGTTCTGAACGAGGCCCGCATGATTCTGGATGGACGCCTTGACGCCTCGGTGCAGGCCGCCGCGCAGGCCCTGGCGCGCGGCGAACTGCTGGGCCTGCCCACCGAGACGGTGTACGGCCTGGCGGCCGACGCCGACAACGACGCGGCCGTGGCGCAGATCTTTGCCGCCAAGGGACGCCCCGCCAGCCACCCGCTGATCGTGCACGTGGCCGACGCCGCGGCCATCACCCGCTACGCCAAGGAAGTGCCGCTGTTCGCGCAGCAACTCATCGACGCCTTCTGGCCCGGCCCGCTCACGCTCATCCTGCCGCGCCTGCCCCACGCCGCCGTGGCCTCCACGGGCGGGCAGGACAGCGTGGGCCTGCGCTGCCCCGCGCACGCCGTGGCCCATGCCGTGCTGGCGGCCTGCCAGCGGCTGGAGCCCCCCGTGTGGGGCGTGGCCGCGCCCAGCGCCAACCATTTCGGCCGCGTGAGCCCGACCACCGCGCAGCATGTGGCCGAGGAATTCGGCGACGGCCTGCTGGTGCTGGACGGCGGCGCCTGCACCGTCGGCATCGAGTCCACCATCATCGACTGCACGCGCGGCGTGCCCGTGGTGCTGCGCCCCGGCGCCATCTCGCGCGAGGACGTGCAGCGCGCCTGCGGCCAACGACCGCTATCGAAAGAAGAGCTGCCAGCGCTGACCCCACGGGCTTCAGGCACACTTTTAGCCCATTACGCCCCAACGGCGCGCGTGCGCCTGATGGACGCCAAGCAGCTGCAGGCCGGACTGGATGTGCTGGGGGCGGACGCGGCCCACATCGCCGTGTATGCACGCGCGCCGCTGCGCGCGGCGTCGTCGAAGATCCTTGTGCGGCGCATGCCCGATGACGCCGCCGCCACCGCGCAGCAGCTGTTCGCCGCGCTGCGCGGCTTCGACGAGGCCGGAGTGAAGCTGATCTGGATCGAAACGCCGCCCGATGCGCCCGCATGGGAAGGCGTGCGCGACCGCCTGCAGCGCGCCGCGGCCGCGGGCTGACGCGCCTACATCAAGCTACAAGCCTTGTCCGCACCCTCGTTACACTCTCGCCCACTTCAATCGGAGAAATACATGGCAGCAAATTGGATGCGCCGCACTCTTGTGGCCGCCGCCTGTGCATCGGCCGCGCTGCTCGCGGCCTGCGGTTCCAGCAGCACTGAATCGGCAATCTCGCCCCAGCGCTTCATCGCCTTCGGCGACGGCCTGGCCGACGTGGGCCAGAAGGGCTCCAGCTACACGATCAACGACGGCAGCATCAACAACTGGATGCTGCGCATTTCCTCCAACTACGGCGGCACCTTGAAGCCCGTGTCGGCAGGCGGCTTGAGCTACGCGCAGGGCAATGCCCGCGTGACGGCCACCCCCGACGCCGCAGGCAACGCCGCCACCCCCACGGTCACGCAGCAGATCGACCAGTTCCTGGCTGCCAACAAGTTTGCCGACACCGATCTGGTGATGCTGAGCGCCGGTGGGAGCGACATCATCGCCGGCATGGCCGCTGTGCAGGCCGGAACGCTCACCGAAGAGCAGTACGTGGCTGCCGCTGGCAAGGCAGGCCAGGAGCTGGCCGCGCAAGTGCGCCGCCTGTCGGACGCGGGCGCCAAGCACATCCTGATGACCGGCACCTACGACCTGAGCCGCACACCCTGGGCCAAGGCCATCAAGAAGGAAAGCCTCATCAGCAGCGCCAGCCGCCGCTTCAATGACGACCTGCTGGTCAACATCGTGGACATGGGCAAGACCGTGCTCTACGTGGACGTGGCCTACTACGTGAACCTGTTCGAGGGCTCGCCCGGCGGGTACGGCTTCACCGACAGCAGCACACCCGTGTGCACGTCGGTGGACGCAGGCCCGGGCATCGGCATCGGCGCGGGCGAGGTGAACTCCGCGCTGTGCACCACCGCCACGCTGCTGCCCAACGCCAACCCGGACCGCTTCCTGTTCGCCGACAAGGTGTACATCACTCCGGCCGCGCACCGCGAATTCGGCAACTACGCCTACGACCGCCTGCGCAACCGCTGGTAAGCAAGTACGCCGCCCGCGGGGCACCCGCCGGCGGCCACACCGGTGCTGCGCCGGCCAGCCACGGGGGCGCATCCGCCCCCGTTCGCTCCCCTGATCGTCAGAGCCCCCAAAAAAAAGAGGCCAGCCCCGCAAGGAGCCGGCCTTTCAAGCCTCGGAGACGAAAACCTGGGGCACTTCGCGCACCCCGCGGCGCGCCCCCTCCCTCGGCGCCTGGGGCGCTCTCAGAACCGGTAGCCCACCCCCACCGCCACCACGTTGGGGTTCAGCCGCATGCCGATGCTCTGGCCGCTGGACAAGTGGGCCGTGGTCTTGAGGAAGCTCTTGTAGTACGCGACGTCCAGGAACCAGCGCTCGCTGAAGTTCCAGACAAAACCCACCTGCGCCGTAAAGCCCCATTTGTTGTCGATGTGGGCCGTGGTGGGGTTGGCGGGCGAGCCGCCCGTGACGGCCGTCAGCGCCGCCGTGCTGCGGTTCTTGAAGAACTTGCTGTAGGTCACGCCCAAGCCCAGGTACGGCCGCAGCGCGGCCTGGGCCTCGCCGAAGCGGTACTGCGCGAACAGCGTGGCCGGCACCACCTTCGTCTGGCCGAGCTTGCCCACGCCGGCGATCGCGCCGTCGCCGTAGAACGAATGCTGGAACGGCAGGCCCACGGGCAAGTCCAGCGCCCAATGGTCGGTGAGCATGTAGTTGATGCCGCCTGTGAGTGCCGTGTCCGCACCCACGTCCACATGGGTGTGGGGAAAGCTCGGCTCGCTCAGGTCGCCGCTTTTGGTCTGCGGCATGATGCGTGTGAAGCCTGCGCGCACACTGAACGTACCGGCCTGCTGGGCCTGGGCCGCAGCGCACGCGGCGGCCAGGGCCAGCACGCAGCCGGCCCGCAAGAATTGCTGTGTCATGGATCGGTTGTGAGAAATGTCTGCGCAAAAGCGCTCAGAGCCAGCCCGCCTGGGACAGCGAACGCGACACCAGTTGCCCCATCAGCTGATGGCCGAAGGGCGTGGGGTGGAAGCTGTCGGCAAAGCCGTAGCTCTTCCACCAGTCGGCCCCGCCGGTGGCGCCGGCCGGCGGCGTCATGGCCGACAGCGCGGCCGCCGTGCAGGTGGGGAAACTGTAGGTGGGCAGGCCGTCGCTGCCCACGCCGGTAGCGGGGCAGGCCGGCGTGGTCACGTTGGTGTAGGCGTACTGCGCGGGATGCTCGGCCTGGTCCTTGAACGAGGCATAGAAATCCACCACGGTGAGACGCCCATCGCCCGCCAGCGCCGCGGCCAGCTTGGCGTTGAAGGCCTGCACCCAGCCATCGAACAGCGTCTGCGCCTGGGCCGCGGCCGCCGCGCCGTTGGCGGCGGAAATGGATGCCAGCACCATGCGGAACTTGGGCGTGAGCGTCACGCCGGGCATGTTCAGCACGGCCACGCGCGTCGCGCCCTTGTCCAGCGTCTGCGCCTTGATCGTGGCCGCGAACTGGGTGGCCAGCGCCTGCATGTAGGCGCCGCCTGCCTGGGCCATGCCGGTGGCGCCGCCCGCGAGCAGGCTGTTCACCGTGGCGGCGTCCAGCACCGTGCCCAGCAGGGCCGCGTAGGCCTTGCCGCCGTCCCTTGAAGCCCCCAGGTAGGCGCCGATCAGGTCGGCCGCATCGTTGCCGCCACCGTCGATGAGCACCAGGTCACCCGCGGCATAGCCGGCGGCGCCCGCATCCTTGAGCTGTTGGAGGATGGACACGGGCGAGGTGGGCGCCGTGAAGTTGTTGATGCGCCCGCCGCCTACCGCGTAGTTGGTGCAGTCGGCCTTGGCGCTGAAGCTGCCTCCCGCGGAAACATAGTGCGGGCACAGCGTGCGGCCATAACTGGCGGCCACGCGCTCGGGCCAGATGGCCGTGGAGCCCGCGCCCGTAGGGGCCGTGCCCTGGACCGTGAACTTCAGCCCGAAGGTGCCGCTGTCCGCCAGGCTGTCGCCCATCACCTTGACTGCGGTGACCGCCGTGGCGGGCGTGGTGTCGGCGCCGCCGCCCCCGCAGGCCGCCAGAACGGCGGCGGAAACGGCAACGGCTACCCACTGCATGCGTGGTTTCATCAGGAACTCCTGTTATGAATAGAACGAACGTTCGTTTTTTTCAGGAATATTACCGATGAAGCGCGACAGGCCGTCTGCGGGTAAATACCAACATCGGAGGCATCCCGCCGCGCCGCGCGGGCAGCACGACACGTCTGCCGGTGGGCCGGCCCGGGCGTTCGATGGCGGACGGCGGCTGCGCCGGCTCAGCGGTCGCTCGCGGCCCAGTCCACCAGCGCGTCCAGGGCCGGGCGTGCCGCGGAGGCATTCGGGTGGTTGACGAAGCCCACCAGCACATAGCGCCGGCCGCCCGCGGCATGCACATAGCCGGCCAGCGCCACCACGTCGCGCAGCGCACCCGTCTTGAGGTGCGCGAAGCCCGCAGCCTGGCCCTGGCGGCGGCGCAGCGTCCCGTCCACCCCGGCAATGGGCAGCGATGCCATGAATTCCGGCATCACCGGCGACGCCCAGGCATGCTGCAGCATGCGCGCAAGCGCCCGCGCGCTCACGCGCGCCTCGCGGCTCAAGCCGGCGCCGTTGTCCACCACCGGCATCTCGGCGGCGCCCAGGCGCTGGCGCCACCACTGTGCAAGCACGCTGCGCGCCTGGTCGAAGCTGCCTGCGCCGGCTTTTTGCAGCCCCAGCGTCAAAAACACCTGCTGCGTCATGACGTTGTTGCTGTACTTGTTGATGTCGCGCACCACCTCCGACAACGGCGGCGAGGTACTGCCGAATGCCGGCGCCAGCCCCGCGGGCACCTTGCCGTCGCGCACGCGGCCGGTGAGCTTGCCGCCCAGTTCGCGCCACATGCCTTCCACCGCGCGCGCCGCGTAGCCGCCGGGGTCGGCCGGTGCGATGGACCACTCGCGTTCGCCGCAGGCCGCCGGGTACACGCCCTGGAAGGCGATGCGCGCAGGGTCCGCGAAATCCGCCCGCAGCCCTGCACGCCAATCGCCGCAGGCCGCGCCCTGCGCCGCCAGCGGCACGGTGGCGGGCAGTTCCACCTGGGCCAGCGGCGGCTCATAGCGCAGCCGCGCCACGCCGGCCGCCAGATCCGGCACGAAGCCGATGGACACCGCCTTGTAGTTGAGCAGCAGCGCGTCGGGCGCGGCGTTGTAGGGACGCCAGGGCTCGCCGTCGAACAGCGCCGGATCGTGCGCCGGCAGCGCGAAGGCGCTGCGGTCCAGCACGATGTCGCCCAGGATCACCTCGACCCCCGTCGCACGCAGGCGGCGCATGAGCAGCCACAGGCGCTCCACCACCAGCTTGGGGTCGCCCTGCCCCTTGATGTACACGTTGCCGCGCAGGCTGCCGCCCTGGGGCGCGGCGTCCAGGTACACGGGCGTGTCCCAGGTGAATGCCGGCCCCAGCAGGTCCAGCGCCGCATACGTCGTGACCAGCTTCATGACCGAGGCCGGGTTGGCGGGCGCATCGGCGCGGTGGGCCAGGCGCGGCTGGCGCCCCTCGACCTCCACCACCAAGGCGGAGAGTGCTTCGCGCGGCACCTTGGCGCGCTGCAGCGCGGCCTCGACGGAAGGGGGCAAGGCCGATGCATCGGCGGGCACAGGCTGGGCGCCCGCCCAGGGCGTCAGGAAGGCCAGGGCCAGCGCCCACCCGGCCGCACAGCGCAGGCGGCGGGCCTGCCCAAGGAAAGAAAACGACATGGCGGCAAGTTTAGGGGGCGCCATGGCCGCCCGCCCCGCCATGGCTTGGCGCGCAGCCGATAATCACGCCCTCCATGAACCTGCTTGCCTTCGACACCAGTACCGACGCGCTGTCCATCGCCGTGCAACACGGCGCGCGCGTGTGGCAGCACAGCGGCGCCGGCGGCGCACAGGCCTCGGCCACGCTGATCCCGGCCATCCGCGACTTGCTCGCGCAGGCCGGACTGTCGTTCGATCAGCTGGATGCCGTGGTGTTCGGGCGCGGCCCGGGCTCGTTCACGGGGCTGCGCACCGCGTGCGCGGTGGCCCAGGGCCTGGCCTTTGGCGCGCGCGGCGGGCAAGGCGTTCCCGTGCTGCCGGTGGACACGCTGCTCGCCGTGGCCGAAGAGGCCCGCGCGCAGCACGGCTGCACGCGGGTGGTGGCGACGCTGGACGCCCGTATGAACGAGGTCTACGCGGCACCCTTTGAGTGGCAGGCCGACGGCCGCTGGCAGGTGCCGCAGGACTTCCAGCTGCTGGCGCCCGAGGCCCTGGCCGTGGCGGATGGCTGGACGGTTGCCGGCAATGCCCACGCCGCCTATGGCGAGCGCCTCGCGCCGCAGGCCCCGCACATGCACGCCCTGCCTACGGCGGCGGCCCTGCTGCGGCTGACACCGGCGCTGCTGGCCGCGGGCGCGGGCGTGGCGGCCGACGCAGCGCTGCCGCGCTACATCCGCGATAAAGTGGCGCAAACCACCGCCGAGCGAGAAGCCGCCCGCCAAGCCGCGCCGGCCCCCCAGACATGAGCGCCATCGTCCAGCCCCCCCACGCCTTCGAAGCCGCCTTTGAGCCGCTGACGCCCGCGCGGCTGGATGCGCTCCTGGCCATCGAGAACAGCGCCTATAGCCATCCCTGGACACGCGGCAACTTCATCGACGCCATGGCCGCCGGCTACCAGGCCCAGTTGCTCGTGGCCGATGGACAGATCCTGGGCTACTTCGTCGCCATGCGCGGCGTGGACGAGGTGCACCTGCTCAACATCACCGTGGCGCCCGCCTTCCAGCGCCAGGGCTGGGCCCATGTGATGCTGGACGCGCTGGCCGTGTGGGCGCGCGGCCAGGGCGCGCAATGGCTGTGGCTGGAGGTGCGCGCGAGCAACGAGCGCGCGCGGCGCATCTATGAAGTCCACGGCTACCGCCGTGTGGGCGAGCGCAAGCGCTACTACCCCGCCGCGGACGGCGAGCGCGAGGACGCCGTGGTGATGAGCCTGCTGCTATGAGCCTGTCCCTGGACGCGCGCCAACGCGCCATGCTGCAAGAGATGGGCGTCACCGTCTGGGCGCCGCCGCCCGCACGCCCGCTGCCGCCCCCAGTGGCCGCGCCTGCGCAAGCGGAAGCGGCCATCGCATCCGCCGCCGCGCCCACGCCAGTGCTGCACGCACAACCCACGCCAGCCGCGCCATCCGCCCCGCGCCAGCCCGCGCATGCCGCTGCCCCTGCCGCACCCGCGTCCGAGCCGCGCACGGCCGGCGCCGCGCCCACCGGCCTGCTGCTGCGCGCGCCCGTGGCGCTGTACCCGCAGGCCGACGCCCAGGCCGTTCCGCCCGAGCTGGGCGCCGGCTGGCTGGTGGTGCTGGAAAGCCCCACGCCAGCCGAGCCGCTGGCGGGCGACAGCGGCCGCCTGCTGGACAACATGCTGCGCGCCATGCGCCTGCACCGGCACCCGCGCACCTTCGTCGCCACGCTGAACCGGCACGCGCCGGGCCTGACCGCCGAGGGGTTGGAGCCCGCCGCCGGCCTGCAACAGGCGCTGCAGACGCTGCGCCCCTCCCTGGTGCTGGTGCTGGGCCTGGGCGCGGCGCGCGTGGTGCTGGGCAGCCGCGAGCCCCTGGGGCGCCTGCGCGCCACCGCGCACCACCTGCCAGACGGCACGCCCGCCGTGGTGAGCTACGACCCCGCCTACCTGCTGCGCGCACCCGATGCCAAGGCCGCCGCCTGGGCCGACCTGTGCCGCGCGCTGGCCCTGGTGCGGCGCAGCACCGCACCCTGACCCGCCGCACCCTGATCCGCCGCGACCGGACGGCCCGCCCGGCACGCGCCTGGCGGGGTACGGCGCGCACCCAATACCCGACGCGGGTTTCCCCTCTGCAAGTCCCCTCCCCTGGGCTGCCCACAATACCTATGCAAATCTTTTCATAGGCAAGGCGTCCCCTGCCCTGGGCGCCGGTACCCAAGGAGACATTCATGCAAAAGGTGTTGCACATCAACGCCGACAAGTGCACCGGCTGCCTGCAGTGCGAGATGGCCTGCTCTTTCGAGAACTACGGCGTCTACGCCACCGCCAAATCGCGCATCAAGGTGTTCGACTTCCATACCACGGGCAAGAAGGTGCCCTACACCTGCACCCAGTGCGACGAGGCCTGGTGCCTGCACGCCTGCCCGGTGGAGGCGATCACGGTGGACAAGCTGAGCGGCGCCAAGATCGTGTCCGAGTCCACCTGCGTGGGCTGCAAGGTCTGCACCATCGCCTGCCCCTTCGGCACCATCAACTACGTGGCCGACACGGGCAAGGTGCAAAAGTGCGACCTGTGCCACGACCGCGCCGAGGGCCCGGCCTGCGTGGAGGCCTGCCCGACCACGGCCATCACCTACATCGACGCCAACTGGACCGGCCTGGAGCGCATGAAGCAATGGGCCGACAAGCTGGGCAATCAAGCCAATCAGCCCGCTGGCGCTTGACCACCAAACGCTAGCAGCTATCAATCAAGGAGCACACATCATGTCCTGGGCTGGCAAGATTCTGCGCGTCAACCTGAGCGCGGGCACCGTTACCCCCGAGCCGCTGAACATGGACTGGGCACGCCAGTACCTGGGTTCGCGCGGCCTGGGCACCAAGTACCTGGTCAGCGAGATCGACCCCCAGGTCGACCCGCTGTCGCCGGACAACAAGATCATCTGGGCCACGGGTCCGCTCACGGGCACCATGGCCTCCACGGGCGGGCGCTACACCGTCATCACCAAGGGGCCGCTCACCGGCGCCATCGCCTGCTCCAACTCGGGCGGCTACTGGGGTGCCGAGCTGAAGATGGCCGGCTGGGACATGGTCATCTTCGAAGGCAAGTCCCCCAAGCCCGTGTACCTGTACATCAACGACGACGTGGCCGAGCTGCGCGACGCCGCCGACCTCTGGGGCAAGAGCGTGTGGGAGACCGAGGAGCACCTCAAGACCACGCTGCAGGACCCGCTCACGCGCATCTCCGGCATCGGCCGCGCGGGCGAGAACCAGGTACTGTTCGCCGCCGTGGTCAATGACCTGCACCGCGCCGCGGGCCGCTCGGGCGTGGGCGCGGTCATGGGCAGCAAGAACCTCAAGGCCATCGCCGTGCGCGGCACCAAGGGCGTGGGCAACATCCGCGATCCCAAGGCCTTCATGGCCGAGACCTTCGCGCGCAAGAAGATCCTGCACGACAACGCCGTCACCGGCCAGGGCCTGCCCACCTACGGCACGCAGGTGCTGATGAACGTGATCAACGAGGTGGGCGCCCTGCCCACGCGCAACCACCGCGACGTGCAGTTCGAAGGCGCCAAGGACATCTCCGCCGAGGCCATGGCCACGCCGCGCGCCAGCGACGGCAAGAAGCACCTGGTGACCAACCAGGCGTGCTTTGGCTGCACCATCGCCTGCGGGCGCATCAGCAAGATCGACGAGACGCACTTCACCGTGGTCAACAAGCCGCAGTACTGGGGCGCCAGCGGCGGCCTGGAATACGAGGCCGCCTGGGCCCTGGGTGCGGCCAACGGCGTGAACGACCTGGAATGCCTGCAGTACGTGAACCTGCTGTGCAACGAGCAAGGGATCGACCCCATCAGCTTCGGCGCCACCGTGGGCGCGGTGATGGAGCTGTACGAAATGGGCGTGCTCACCCGCGAGCAGATCGGCATTGAGGCGCCCTTCGGCTCGGCCAAGGCGCTGGCCTTCCTGGCCGAAGAAACCATCCACGGCCGCGGCTTTGGCAAGGAGGTGGGCCAGGGCTCCAAGCGCCTGTGCACCAAGTACGGCCATCCTGATTTGTCCATGTCCTCCAAGGGCCAGGAGTTCCCCGCCTACGACGGCCGCGCCATCCAGGGCATCGGCCTGGCCTACGCCACCAGCAACCGCGGCGGCTGCCACCTGCGCGGCTACACCATCGCGTCCGAGATCCTGGGCATCCCCGTCAAGACCGAGCCTACGGCCACCGAGGGCAAGCCCGAGCTGGTCAAGGCTTTCCAGGATGCGACGGCGGCGTTTGACTCGGCCGGCGTGTGCATCTTCACCACCTTCGCCTGGAGCCTGCCCGACCTCGCCCCTCAACTGCAGGCGGCGTGCGACGAAGGCTTCACGGTGCCGGAGCTGGAGAAGATCGGCGAGCGCATCTGGAACATGGAGCGCGAGTTCAACAACGCCGCCGGCTTCACCAAGGCCGACGACAGCCTGCCCCGGCGCCTGCTGACCGAGGCGGCCAAGACCGGCGGCTCCAAGGGCACGGTGAGCCACCTGCCCGAAATGCTGCCCAAGTATTACGCCGTGCGCGGCTGGGACCCCGAAGGCCGGCCCACACCCGAGACGCGCGCGCGCCTGGGACTGTGAGGCCACCTGCCGCGGGCCACGGCAGGGGCCTGCCCGCGGCGCAAGGATAAAAGGCAAATCGGCATGCAGCGCATACCTATCCTGCGTTAGCAGCTATCAATACTGCAGCAACCGAGCATCCCTATGCACCACCTGATCCTCGGGGCCGGCCCGGCCGGCGTCATCGCCGCGGAAACCCTGCGCAAGCATGCGCCGGGCGACCGCATCACCCTCGTGGGCGACGAGGCCGAGCCGCCCTACTCGCGCATGGCCATCCCCTACCTGCTGGTGGGCGACATCGACGAGCGCGGCACCTACCTGCGCAAGCGCGCCGACCACTTCGCACAGCAGCGCATCGACCGCCTGAGCGCGCGCGCCGCGGGCGTGGATGTGCAGGCCCGCACCGTCACGCTGGAGGGTGGCGTCACGCTGGCTTTCGACCGGCTGCTCATCGCCACCGGCTCCCACCCCGTGCGCCCGCCCATCCCCGGGCTGGACCTGCCGGGCGTGCAGACCTGCTGGACGCTGGCCGATGCGCGTGCCATCGCCGCGCGCGCCCGGCGCGGCGCGCGCGTGCTGCAAATGGGCGCGGGCTTCATCGGCTGCATCATCATGGAGGCGTTGCAAAAGCGCGGCGTGCAGCTCAGCGTGGTCGAGATGGGCGACCGCATGGTCCCGCGCATGATGGGCGCGGTGGCCGGCGGCATGATCCGCGACTGGTGCGAGCGCCAGGGCGTGCAGGTGTTCACGGGCCACAAGGTCGAACGCATCGCCCGCGCACAAGGTGAAGGCGGCGACGCGCTGCGCGTGCACCTGTCGGGCGGCAGGGTGCTGGATGCCGACCTCGTCATCAGCGCCACGGGCGTGCGCCCGGCCATTGGCTTTCTGGCGGGCAGTGGCGTCACCTGCCTGCAGGGCGTGTTGACCGACGAGCGCATGCAGACCAACGTGCCCGGCATCTATGCCGCGGGCGACTGCGCCGAGGCGTTCGACCCTTTCACGCGCAAGACCGTGGTCAGCGCCATCCAGCCCAACGCGGCCGAGCAGGCGCGCGTGGCGGCGCTCAACATGCTGGGGCTTCCCGCGGCGCTGGCGGTGGTCACGCAGATCAACGTGCTGGACACGCTGGGGCTCATCTCCACCAGCTTCGGCAACTGGCAGGGCGTGCCCGGCGGCGAACAGGTGGCGCTGACCGACGCGGCGGCCGGCAAACACCTGAGCCTGCAGTTCGAGGGCGACCGGCTCATCGGCTGCAACTCCGTGGGCATGACGCAGCACGTGGGCGCCATGCGCGGCCTGGTGGAAGGCCAGGTGCGCCTGGGCCCCTGGAAGGAACACCTGCGCCGCGACCCCACGCGGCTGATGGAGGCCTACCTGGCCTGCGCCCAGGCGCAGGGGCACTGGAGCGGCGCACAGGACGCGCGCCGGCGCTGAGGCCAGGGAATTTGCTATGCTAAAAGTAGCTGTCAGCGCTTATCCCACAAGCGCAAACGGCTGATTTGGCATGAAAACCGGATAGGCACATGCGCATCACTTTCAAGCTCTTTGCCTCGCTCACCGACTACCTGCCGCCCGAGGTGCGCCCAGGCAACCAGATGGCGCTGGAAGTCGCCCCCACGCAGAGCATCAGCCAGATCATCGCGCCTTTCCGCCTGCCGCCGGACATGGTGCACCTGGTGCTGGTCAACGGCCGCTACATCGCCCCCGCGGCGCGCGCCACCACCACGCTGCACGAGGGCGACGCGCTCGCCATCTGGCCGCCGATCGCCGGCGGCTGAATCGCAGCCTCCTACCCTCCCCGCACCTTTTGAGCGATTGGCCTGACCACTTCACGCGCGACATGAGCTGCGCGCCCGCCGAATGGCAGCGGCTGCTGCAGCGGGCGCTGGCGGGGCACGACTGGGCCGCACAGGGCGACGCCCAGGTACGCATCGCGCTCGCGGGGGGCGCGCTCACGCTGCAGTGGGCGCCGGGGCCTGCGCGCCAGATCGCGCTGCTGCGCCTGCCCACGCTGCACCTGCACTTTGCGTTCGACGGCGTCCCGCCCGCCGAGCGCCAGGCTTTCATGCGGCACCTGGACCTGCACACGCACCGCGGCGGGGGGTGATGCGGTGCGGCGCCTTTCCCCCGAAAAGGCGCCAAGAACGTGTCATGCGGCGGTGCTTCCATTGGGGAGCGGATGCGATAATTCCCGTCTTGCACAACGTATGGAGACAGCTCCGTGGAAACCTACCCTAGTTGGTAGCTTTCAGCCTCCCGGCCCATTGACATGCCGAAGGGACTGAAAGCGCCCCCCGCCCCTTTTGCAGACGCCACAAGACAACCGGGAGAGTGAGCCATGCTCAACATCTTTACGCTCGCCAACGGCCGGCTCGTCCAGGAAGAAATCGAGTCCCTGGAAGAGCTGGCGCGCTTTCAGCCGATCTGGGTGGACCTGGAGTCCCCCACGCTGGAAGAAAAGCGCTGGATCAAGCAGCACTACGGCCTGTCCATCCCCGAAGATGCGATGGACGAGGACATCGAAGAGTCCGCGCGCTTTTACGAGGAAGACAACGGCGAGCTGCACATCCGCAGCGACTTTCTGGTGGATGTGGACGACGAGCCCGCCTCGGCCCGCGTGGCTTTCATCCTGAACCTGGTCAACGACACCCTCAAGAGCAAGGGCGTGCTGTTTTCCATCCACGACGAGGACATCCCCGTCTTTCGCCTGCTGCGCATGCGCGCACGCCGCGCCCCCGGCCTGATCGACGATGCCAAGGACGTGCTGCTGAGCCTCTTCGACACCGATGCCGAGTATTCCGCCGATACGCTGGAGGGCATCTACGACGACCTGGAAGAGGTGAGCACCCAGGTGCTGGCCGGCAACGTGACCGACGCACGCGCCGGCGAGGTGCTGGCGGCCATTGCGCGGCAGGAGGACTTGAACGGCCGCATCCGCCGCAACGTGATGGACACGCGCCGCGCGGTGAGCTTCATGATGCGCAGCCGCATGCTCAGCTCCGAGCAGTTCGAGGACGCGCGCCAGATCCTGCGCGACATCGAGTCGCTGGACAGCCACACGGCCTTCCTGTTCGACAAGATCAACTTCCTGATGGACGCCACGGTCGGTTTCATCAACATCAACCAGAACAAGATCATCAAGATCTTCTCCGTGGCCAGCGTGGCCCTGCTGCCACCGACGCTGATCGCCAGCGTCTACGGCATGAACTTCAAGTTCATGCCCGAGCTGGACTGGCAGTACGGCTACCCCTACGTGCTGGCACTGATGGTGGCCAGCGCGCTGGGGCCGATGCTGTACTTCCGCAAGCGGGGCTGGTTGAAATAGGGAACATTCCCCTGAGCGGCTGCGCCGCTTCCCCCTTCTCTCGCACCGCTGCGCGCTGCGGGAAGGGGGACGACGCCGGTGGCCTGGCGAAGCCCGTTCCACGGCGTCCGCTGGGGCGGCCTGCTCCGCGGCCATCGGACTGTCGAGGCGTGTGACAGTTTTGAAGAAATTGGCCTCTAGCGCTTATATAGCAAGCGCTGATAGCTCCTGTTTTCAGAGCATCCGCACGAAGCGCTGCACGATGTGGTCCGCATAGCGGCTGGCCACGTTCTGCACGAAGTGGGCGAAGTCGACATGCGCACTGTCGTCCGCGCGGTCGGAGATGGTGCGCACCGCCGCAAACGGCAGGGCGTAGTCGCGGCAGACCTGGGCCACGGCGGCGCCTTCCATCTCCACGGCCAGCACGTCGTGGTCCGACGCCAGCAGCGCCGCGCGCAACGCGCTGGATTCCTGCGCCGTGGAGACGAAGCGGTCGCCGCTGGCCATCAGGCCGTGGTGCACCTGCGGGGCGCGCGCAGCGTTGGGAAGATCAGCAACGAAATGGGCTCCAGCGTCCGCCAGGTAAGCGCGAGCAGCTTCCAAAAGCAGAGCATTCAGCGCCGCATCGCAGTCCATGCGCGCACGGCCGTAGCCCGGCACTTCCCAGCGCGGGAAGATGGGCGAGGCATCAAAGTCATGCTGCAGGTAGTCCTGCGCGACCACCACATCGCCCACTTGCACGCCCTCGCCCACGCCGCCGGCCACGCCGGTGAACACCATGCGCGCCACGCCAAAGCGCTCGGCCAGCGCTGCGGCCGTGGTGGCCGCCGCCACCTTGCCAATGCCCGACAGTGCCAGCACCACGGGCTGCCCATGCAGGTGGCCGCGCCAGAAGACGCGGCCCGCATGCTCCAGTTGCTCAGGTTGCTGCAGGGCGTGCATGAGGCCGCCCTGCTCTTCGGGCAGGGCGCTGAGGATGGCAGTGGTCATGAGGGTGAGGGCCGGACGTAAAAAAGCCGGGATTATCCCGGCTGGGGGAATGTACGAACGTGTTCACGAGCTTTTCATGGAGCCCGTTGCCCCGCCAAAGCGGCGGATGCAAGGCGCAAAGCGCAGCCGGGCTGGTGGCCCGGCGAGCCTTTGCAACGCCGCAGAGGCCACTTTGGCGGGGCAACGGGCTCTATGAAAAGATCGTGAACACGTCCCAAGAGCCCGCGCGGGGCCCTCGGGTTCTCGGCTTATTTCTTGTCGCGCAGCTCGCGGCGCAGGATCTTGCCGACGGGGGTCTTGGGCAGTTCGGTACGGAACTCGATCACCTTGGGCTGCTTGTAGCCCGTGAGGTTGGCGCGGCAGAAGTCCTTGACCTGCGCCTCGGTGAGCGCCGGGTCCTTCTTGACGATGACCAGCTTCACGGCCTCGCCCGTCTTCTCGTCGGGCACGCCCACCACCGCGCATTCCAGCACGCCGGGCATCAGCGCCACCACGTCCTCCACCTCGTTGGGGTAGACGTTGAAGCCGCTGACCAGCACCATGTCCTTCTTGCGGTCCACCACCTTGAAGTAGCCGCGTGCGTCCATCACGCCGATGTCGCCGGTCTTGAAGTAGCCATCCTCGGTCATGACCTTGGCGGTCTCGTCGGGGCGCTGCCAGTAGCCGGCCATGACCTGCGGGCCCTTGATGGCGATCTCGCCCGCCTGGCCGGTGGCGGAGATGTCGTGCCCCTCGTCGTCCAGGATGCGCATGGAGGTGCTGGGCAACGGCACGCCGATGGTGCCCGAGAACTCCGTGGCGGTGACCGGGTTGCAACTGGCCGACGGGCTGGTCTCCGACAGGCCATAGCCTTCGCAGATGGGACAGCCGGTCTTGTCCAGCCAGAGCTTGGCCACGGCCGCCTGCACAGCCATGCCGCCGCCCACGGAAACCTTGAGGTTCTTCCAGTTGACCGTGTTGAAGTCGGGATGGTTGGCCAGGCCGTTGAACAACGTGTTCACCGCCGGGAAGCTGTGGAACGTGTGCTTGGACAGCTCCTTGAGCACGGCCGGCAGATCGCGTGGATTAGGAATGAGGATGGTTTTGCCGCCCGTGCGCATGGACAGCATCATGTTCACCGTGAACGCGAAGATGTGGTACAGCGGCAGCGCGCACACGGCCGTGGGCTGCTCGCTCTCGGGGATCTTGCTCGTCGCGGGCTTGTTCCAGGCCTCGGACTGCAGCACGTTGGCGATCACGTTGCGGTGCAGCAGCACGGCGCCCTTGCTCACGCCCGTGGTGCCGCCGGTGTACTGCAGCAGTGCGATGTCGTCGCTCTTCAAAGACGGCTTGTTCAACTGCAGGCCGGCGCCCTTGGCCAGCGCGTCGTTGAAGCGCACTGCGCCGGGAAGCTGGTAGGCCGGCACCAGCTTCTTGACGTTGCGCACCACGTAGTTGACCAGCAGGCCCTTGAGCAGGCCCAGCCGGTCGCCCATGGCACACAGCACCACGTGCTGCACGGGGGTGTTGGCGATGCAGGCCTGCAGCGTGGCGGCGAAGTTCTCGATGATGACGATGGCCTTGGCACCCGAGTCCTTGAGCTGGTGCTCCAGTTCGCGCGGGGTGTACAGCGGGTTCACGTTGACCACCACGAAACCCGCGCGCAGCACGGCCGCCACGGCGATCGGGTACTGCGGCACGTTGGGCATCATGAGCGCCACGCGGTCGCCGCGCACCAGGCCCAGGCTCTGCAGGTAGGCCGCGAACTGGCGACTCAGCGCGTCCGTCTCGCGGTAGCTGGTCTCCTTGCCCATGAAGCTGTAGGCCGTGCGGTCCGCATAGTCGCGGAAGGCCTGCTCCATCAGCTCCACCAGCGACGTGTACTGCGTCGGGTCGATGTCGGCAGGAACGCCCTGCGGGTAGGCGCCAAGCCATGGGCGGTCGGTCATAGATGTCTCTCCTGGAATCTTCTAGTTACGAATGACGGCAAAGTGCGGCGCATTGTGGATGGCCTGCAGCCTTCGCGCGTCTGGAATTACCCTAGCGTGCCGGCCCCGCCGGCATGCGCGGATGCGGCACTACTCCACGGCCTTGCCAATGTCTTCGACCACCTTCTTGGCGTCGCCGAAGACCATCATGGTCTTGTCCATGTAGAACAGTTCGTTGTCCAGGCCGGCGTAGCCCGCGGCCATGGAGCGCTTGTTGACGATCACGGTCTTGGCCTTGTAAGCCTCCAGGATCGGCATGCCGTAGATGGGGCTGCCCTTGTGCAGCGCGGCGGGGTTCACCACATCGTTGGCGCCCAGCACGATGGCCACGTCGACCTGGCCGAACTCGCCGTTGATGTCCTCCATCTCGAACACCTGGTCGTAGGGCACCTCGGCCTCGGCCAGCAGCACGTTCATATGGCCGGGCATGCGGCCCGCCACCGGATGGATGGCGTACTTGACGGTGATGCCCTTGTCGGTGAGCTTTTGCGCCAGCTCCTTCACCGCATGCTGCGCGCGCGCCACGGCCAGGCCGTAGCCGGGGACGATGACCACGGTCTCCGCCTGGCTCAGGATGAAGGCCGCATCGTCGGCGCTGCCGCTCTTGGCCGTGCGCTGCACGGCGCCGCCCGCAGCCGCAGCGGCGGCATCACCCCCGAATCCCCCCAGGATCACGTTGAAGAACGAGCGGTTCATGGCCTTGCACATGATGTAGCTCAGGATCGCGCCCGAGCTGCCTACCAGCGAGCCCGCGATGATGAGCATGCTGTTGTTCAGCGAGAAGCCGATGCCCGCCGCTGCCCAGCCCGAGTAGCTGTTGAGCATGGACACCACCACAGGCATGTCGGCGCCGCCGATGGGAATGATGATGAGCACGCCCATCACGAAGGCGAGCGCCAGCATGGCGAAGAAGGCATCCCAGCGCTCGGTGAGCATGAACACCAGCCCCAGGCCGACGGTGGCCAGGCCCAGCACCAGGTTCAGCAGGTGCTGTCCCTTGAAGACCACCGGCGCGCCCTGGAACAGGCGGAACTTGTACTTGCCCGAGAGCTTGCCGAAGGCGATCACCGAGCCACTGAAGGTGATGGCGCCGATGGCCGCGCCCAGGAACAGCTCCAGACGGTTGCCCAGGGGGATCGGCTGGCCATGCGCCACGATCTGGAAGGCCCAGGGCTCGGCCACGGCCGCCACGGCGATGAACACCGCCGCCAGGCCGATCATGCTGTGCATGAAAGCCACCAGCTCGGGCATCTTGGTCATCTCCACGCGCTGGGCCATCACCGCGCCCGCGCCACCGCCCACCACCAGGCCGGCCAGCACGTAGGTCATGCCCACGCCCTTGTCACTGGCCAGCTCCACGATGAGCGCCGCCGTGGTCAGCACGGCGATCGCCATGCCCGCCATGCCGAACAGGTTGCCGCGGATCGACGTGGTGGGGTGCGACAGGCCTTTGAGCGCCTGGATGAAACAGACGCTGGCGACCAGGTACAGCAGCGTGACAAGGTTCATGCTCATGCCAACGCTCCTTATTTCGTAGCTGCTTTCGCTTGTTCGGCGGGCGCCTTGCGCTCTTTCTTCTTGAACATCTCCAGCATGCGCCGGGTGACCAGGAAGCCGCCGAACACGTTCACCGCCGCCAGCGCCACGGCCAGCACGCCCATGGTCTTGCCCAGTGGCGTTTCGGTGAGCGCCGCGGCCAGCATGGCCCCGACGATGACGATGGCCGAGATGGCATTGGTCACCGCCATCAAGGGCGTGTGCAACGCGGGCGTGACGTTCCAGACCACGTGGTAGCCCACGTAGATGGCCAGCACGAAGATGATCAGGTTGATCAGCGTGGGCGAAACCGACTCCATCTCGACGCTCCTTCGGAAAGGGGGCCTCTACACGGCCCCAATTGACAGCTATTCGGGCAAGGCCTGGGGGAACGGGGGCACCACGAAACGGCCATCCAGCATGGTGATGCTCTGGCGGGCCGCTTGGGCGAGTTGCTCCATCCACGCCTGCGCGGGACGGCCTGCACGCAGGAACTCCTCGTTGTTGCGCACGGTAGGCCGCAGCAACCGCCGATCGGCCAGCACATCCACGGACACATAGCCACCTTCGGGGGTGGAGTAGCGGTACGAGACGTGGGAATACGGGTTGGCTGGCACGGCCTGCTGCTGCGTCAGCCACTGGGCAAGCGCCGGACGCGCGCTGGCCAGGTAGCCGTCGGTGCCCGCGCTGCGCTTGTAGCGCAGGCAGTCGATGCGCACCGGACTGCCGCGCGCCGCGTCTTCCACCTGCACGCCCTTTTGCGGCAGGCAGGCCGCGGTCCACAGCGTGGTGTCGCGCGGGTGGTTGCTGGCATTGGTCTGCACCACCAGAACCGCCAGCGGTTCCTTGGCCCGGCCGCGAAGGGCCACTGCGCGGGTCTGCATGGGCAGATCGTGCGCGGTGTCATCGGGGCGGACGTCAAACTGCTCGGCGTTGCCGCCCAAAGGCTGCCAGGTGCCCGCGGGCAACTGCAGTTCGGCACGGCCCACCCGTACGAGGTCCGGCTGCACTGGCGCGCATGCAACGAGCGACAGCAGGGCCGCGATGGCGGGGACAAAGGGGTTCCAACGAAGACGCAAGAAAGTCACTCCAAGGTTGCGGGCAGAACAGGGTCACGCGCGCGTGACGGCCCCCTCATGCGCCACCAAGCAGGCCACCACGATGTCGTCATCGCGGTTGAGGTGCAGGGCGCCTTCGGGGTTGATGATGAGTTTCAAAAAGTCGAGCACGTTGCGCGCGTACAGCGCGGAGGCATCAGCCGCCACGAGCGCGGGCAGGTTGGTCTCGCCGACCAGGGTCACGCCGTGGTGCACGACGGTCTGACCCGGCTGGGTCAGCGGGCAGTTGCCCCCCTGCGCGGCCGCCAGGTCCACGATGACGGAGCCGGGTTTCATGGACTCCACCATCTCCTGCGTGACGAGCACCGGCGCGGCGCGACCGGGGATCAGCGCCGTGGTGATGACCACGTCGGCCTGTGCGACACGCTTGGCAACCTCGGCCTTCTGGCGGTCCAGCCAGCTTTGCGGCATGGGGCGGGCGTAACCGCCCACGCCCTCGGCAGCTTCTTTCTCCTCGGCGGTTTCGTAGGGCACGTCGATGAACTTCGCGCCCAGCGACTCCACCTGCTCCTTGACGCTGGGGCGCACATCGCTGGCCTCGATCACCGCGCCCAGGCGCTTGGCCGTGGCAATCGCCTGCAGGCCCGCCACGCCCACGCCCAGGATGACCACGCGGGCCGCCTTCACGGTGCCCGCCGCAGTCATGAGCATGGGAAAGAAGCGCTGGTAGCGATCAGCGGCCATCACCACGGCCTTGTAGCCGGCGATGTTGGCCTGCGAGGAGAGTACGTCCATGCTCTGCGCGCGTGTGGTGCGCGGCGCAGCTTCCAGTGCATAGGCGGTGACGCCGGCAGCGGCCAGGCGGTGCAGACCTGCGGCGTCGAACGGATTCAGCATGCCGACCAAGGTACTGCCCGGGCGCAGCAGGCCGGCTTCGGACTCTTGCGGCGCGCGCACCTTGAGCACCAGGTCGCAGCCCCAGGCGCCGGCCGCGTCGGTGATCTCGGCTCCCACGGCGGCAAAGCCGGCATCGGTGACGCTGGCGCAGACGCCGGCGCCTGACTGCACCCGCACCGTGTGGCCTTGGGCCACGAGTTTCTTGACGGTTTCTGGCGTGGCGGCCACCCGCGTCTCGCCTGCCAGGGTTTCGGCGGGCACACCTATCAGCATGTCATCTCCTCCTGCACGCGAGCGCCCTACGGCGTTGGTCCACGCAGCATTGCGTATTTCTACTTACCGTGAGCTTACATGAAGAATTTCACACCTTCGACGCACGCGCGACATGGCACGGAGTGAGGCCAAAGAAAAAGCCCGGCGGCCATGGGGCGCCGGGCTTGGGAAAGCGTGGGCGGCAGACGGCTCCGCCGCGCGCCTCATTGCGTCAGTTCACGACCTGCTGCAGCGCGCCGCTGGCGTATTTGGCAGCCATTTCGCTGAGGGTATAGCCCTTCACCTTCGCGCCCTGGCCCTCGCAGCCAAACTCCAGGTAGCGTTGCTTGCAGATGGCCTTGGCGGCTTCGCGCGCGGGCTTCATCCACTCGCGCATGTCGAATTTGTCCGGGTTCTCGGCTTGGAACTTGCGCACCGCCCCGGTCATGGCCAAGCGGATATCGGTGTCGATGTTGATCTTGCGCACGCCGTGCTTGATGGCTTCCTGGATCTCGGCCACGGGCACGCCGTAGGTTTCCTTCATCTTGCCGCCAAACTGGTTGATGAGGGCCAGCAGATCCTGCGGCACGCTGGACGAGCCATGCATCACCAGGTGGGTGTTGGGAATGCGCGCGTGGATTTCCTTGACGCGCTGGATCGACAGCACATCGCCCGTGGGCGGGCGGGAGAACTTGTAGGCCCCATGGCTGGTACCGATGGCGATCGCCAGGGCGTCCAGTTGCGTGGCCTTGACGAACTGCGCAGCCTCCTCGGGGTCCGTGAGCAGCTGGGCGTGGCTGAGCTTGCCAGCCGCCCCGACGCCGTCTTCCTCACCCGCCTCGCCGGTCTCCAGGCTGCCCAGGCAGCCCAGTTCGCCTTCGACGGTAGCGCCGATCTTGTGCGCCATGGCCACCACTTCCTGGGTGACGCGCACGTTGTAGTCGAAGTCTGCGGGGGTCTTGCCGTCTTCGCGCAGCGAGCCGTCCATCATCACCGAGCCGAAGCCCAGCTCCAGCGCGCCCTTGCAGATGGCGGGGCTGGTGCCGTGGTCCTGGTGCATGACCAGGGGGATGTGCGGATACGCCTCGGCAGCGGCGGCGATCAGGTGCTTGATAAAGCTCTCGCCGGCGTACTTGCGGGCGCCGGCGCTGGCTTGCAGGATCACCGGCGCGCCCACCTCGTCGGCAGCGGCCATCACGGCCTGCACCTGCTCCAGGTTGTTGACGTTGAAGGCGGGAATGCCATAGCCGTGGTCGGCGGCATGGTCGAGCAGTTCGCGCATCGAGACGAGAGGCATGGGGTGGATCCGTTCGAGGGTTGATGGATGAGCGGCGGTAACCGCTTGGTAACCCGTAATTTTAGCCGCCCTGCCGCTTCCTGGACCCATGCCCCCAATACCCCCCATCGCCCCGACTGCGTTCATGGGGTGAAAGGATGCGCTACCGCGCTTTCATCGTGCGCGGCAGATCTTGAGCATGTTGGTGCCGCCGGGCGCACCCATGGGCTCGCCACAGGTGATCACGTACAGGTCGCCCTGTTGCACGATGTTGCGCATCTTCAGGTGGCTCTCGGCCTGGTCCAGCGCAGTGTCGCGGTCGGCGCTGGTGTCCATGAGCAACGGGCGCACGTTGCGGAACATCGCCATGCGCCGCTGCGTGGCCACCTTCGGCGTCAATGCATAGATGGGAATGTGGATGCGGTGGCGGCTCATCCACAGTGCCGTGGAGCCGCTGTCGGTCATCGCCACGATGGCCTTGGCACCCAGGTGGTGCGCCGTGAACAGCGCGCCCATGGCGATGGACTGGTCGATGCGGCCCAGGGTCTGGCCGATGAAGTCGGAGTCGCGCTCCAGGTCTTCGGCCGCTTCCGCGGCGGCGCAGATGGTGGCCATCTCCCGCACCGTGTCCAGCGGGTACTTGCCGGCAGCCGTCTCGGCGCTGAGCATCACGGCGTCGGTGCCGTCCAGCACGGCGTTGGCCACGTCGCTCACTTCGGCGCGCGTGGGCACGGGGTTGGCGATCATGCTCTCCATCATCTGGGTCGCGGTGATCACTACTTTGTCCATGTCGCGCGCCATGCGGATCATCTTTTTCTGCAGCGCGGGCACCGCGGCGTTGCCCACCTCCACGGCCAGGTCGCCGCGCGCCACCATGATGCCGTCGGACACGCGCAGGATCTCCTCCAGCAGCGGCACGGCCTCTGCACGCTCGATCTTCGCGATCAGGCCGGGCTTGTGGCGGAACTCGGCCGCGGCCACGTTGCACAGCTGGCGCGCCATCTCCATGTCGGTGGCGTTCTTGGGGAAGCTCACGGCCACATAGTCGGCCTGGAAGCTCATGGCGGTCTTGATGTCCTCCATGTCCTTGGCCGTGAGGGCAGGCGCCGTGAGGCCTCCCCCCTGCTTGTTGATGCCCTTGTTGTTGGACAGCTCGCCGCCGATCTTCACGGTGGTGTACACGGCCTCGCCGCGCACGGCATCCACCTGCAGCACGATGAGGCCGTCGTTCAGCAGCAGCACGTCGCCGGGCTTCACGTCACGGGGAAGTTCCTTGTAGTCCAGGCCCACGCCCTGCAGGTCGCCGGGCTCGCTGCGCGACGCGTCCAGCACGAAAGGCAGGCCCGGCTCCAGCATCACCCGCCCTTCGGCAAACTTGCCCACGCGAATCTTCGGCCCCTGCAGGTCGGCCATGATGGCGACCTCGCGCCCGGCGCGCTGGGCGGCCTCGCGCACCATGGCGGCGCGCTCCACATGGTCCTGCGCCTTGCCGTGGCTGAAGTTCAGGCGCACCACGTTCACGCCCGCCGCGATCATCTGCTCCAGCAGTTGCGGGTCGCTGGAGGCGGGGCCCAGGGTGGCAACGATCTTGGTGGCGCGGCGGATCTGCATGGGGGTGTCTCTTTTCCGTGGATGTAATCGAGTTTCGATTTTTGCACAAAATCAGTTACATCGCGGTTCCTGAAAACACCCGCTCAGCCGCGCATCAGCGCCTCGATCTCGTCGCCCTCCACGGGCACCCCGCGGGTGATCAGTTCGCAGCCGGTCTCGGTGACGATGGCGTCGTCCTCGATGCGGATGCCGATGTGGTGGAAGGCCTCCGGCACGCCCGGCGCGGGGCGCACGTACAAGCCGGGCTCGATGGTCAGCACCATGCCTGGGCGCAGGATACGGCTGGGGCGGTTCTGTATCAGCTCGCCCGACAGCGGGTCGCGCCGCTCGCTCACCTGGCCCACTTCTGAGGGCTCGACGTAGCTGCCGCAGTCATGCACATCCATGCCCAGCCAGTGGCCGGTGCGGTGCATGTAGAACTGGAAGTACGCACGGCTCGCGATCACGTCCTGCACGCTGCCGACCTTGTTGGCGTCCAGCAGGCCCAAGTCCAGCATGCCCTGCGCCAGCACGGCCACCGTGGCGTCGTGCGGGTCGTTGAAGCGGTTGCCCGCACGCGTGGCGGCGATGGCCGCCTTCTGGCTCTCCAGCACCAGGTCGTACAGCGCGCGCTGCGGGCCGGTGAAGCGGCCATCGGCCGGAAAGGTGCGCGTGATGTCCGAGGCGTAGCCGTCCAGCTCGCAGCCCGCGTCGATCAGCACCAGCTCGCCCGCGCGCACCGGCGCGGCATCGGCGCGGTAGTGCAGCACGCAGGCGTTGGCCCCCGCAGCCACGATGGAGCCATACGCCGGGCACTGCGAGCCCTCTTCGCGGAACGCGTGCAGCAGCTCCGCATCCAGGTGGTATTCGCGCACGTCCTGGCCGGCGCGCAGCATGCGGGCGCTTCTTTGCATGGCGCGCACATGGGCGCGGGCGCTGATGGCGGCGGCACGGCGCATCAGATCTTGCTCATGCGCGTCCTTGATCAGGCGCATCTCGTCGAGCAGCGTGCACAGGTCGCCCTGCTGAGCGGGGCACAGCGCGCCGTACCGCACGCGTGCGCGCACCTGGTTCAGCCAGCCTTCCACACGCGCAGCCAGTCCTGGGTGGGTGGCGAAGGGGAACCAGACGCTACCGCGGTTTTCCAGCAGGCGCGGCAAGCGCGCGTCGATATCGGCCACGGAGTGCGCGGCGTCCACGCCCAGGGTGGCCAGGGCCGCCTCGGGCCCCAGGCGGTAGCCATCCCAGATCTCCCGTTCCAGGTCCTTGGGCTGGCAAAACAGCGTGCTGTGGCCTTCCGCGGTCAGCACCAGCCACGCGCCCGGCTCGGCAAAGCCCGTGAGGTAGTAGAAGTAGCTGTCGTGGCGGTAGAGAAACTCGCTGTCGCGGTTGCGCTGCTGCAGCGGGGCGGTGGGCACGATGGCGATGCCGCCCGCGCCCAACTGGGCGGCAAGGCGGGCGCGACGCTGCGCGTAGAGGGAGCTGGGCGTGGTCATGCTGCCATTGTGGGCCCAACGGCCGGCGCGCGCGGCGGCACCCAGGCGCCGTGGCAGACTCGCCGCATGTCCTTCCTGCTGACCACCCTCATCCCCCTGCTGGGCCTGGTGCTGACCGTGGCCCTGCTTTCCTACGCGTTCTATGCGCGGTATATCGATGTTCCCAACAAGCCGCGGCTGGACCGGCGCGTGCTGGTCGCCCTGTGCGCCCTGGCCGTGGTGTGCGATGCCTGGCTGGGCCTGCGCCTGTACCTGTCGGGTCGCGCGCAGCAGACGCGCCAGGACAGCGCCGTGCATCGCACCCACCGCGAACGCTTCGTGCTGCCGCACGACGTGCAGTACGGCGAACTGGTGATTCCCGCGGGCAGCCTGATCAACCGGCTGGACCCCTTCGACAACGGCGCGCCGGTGCAGCCCGTGTCCCTGCGCGGCCTGGAGGCGGTACGCTTTTCGCAGCCCGTGCTCGTGGCCGGCGTATGGGCCCAGGCGATGCAGGTGCTGCCGATGCGCGTAGAACTGGCCCAGGACCAGCGTATTGGCCCGCTGTACCGCTACAACACCGACACCAAGGACTGGGAGCTGAACAAGGTGGTACCCGCGCTGCTGTGCCGCCAGGGCCAGATCGCCCTGTTCCAGGTGCCGCACATCCCCTACGACGTGCAGGCCGAGGTGGGCAAGCCCGCACCCGACGGGCCGCAGGCCCGCTTTCTGCCCAGCCAGTGGCAGTTCCGCAACTGCGAGAACGGCCCGGCCATCGATGTGCAGCCCGCCCATCCCGCATCGGCCACCGCGCTGGCGCCCGCGCCCGAGTTGCTGCCTCCGCCGCCGCCCGCCGAGCCGGCATCAGACCCCGCCGATCCCGCGTCGGGCGCCGCCTCGGCCCCCGCATCCGCACCAGGCGCCTGAACCGCTGGGCGACGGACGCTGCCTCAGCCGGCGTTCAGCTCGGCCAGCCGCTCTGGCGTACCCACATCGGTCCAGCGCCCGGTATGGAGCGTCGCCGTCACCCGCCCCGCATCCATGGCGCGGCGCAGCAGCGGCGCCAGCGGCGCGGCCACGCCCTCGGGGTTGCCGGGCGCGATGTCGCTCCAGGGCGCGGTGAACAGCTCGGCGCGCAGCAGGGCGATGGTGCTGTAGGTGTAGCGCGGCCGCGGGTCCTGCGCCGGCAGATTCAGCGCCAACCCCTCGGGCGACAGGCCAAAGTCGCCGCGCGGGTGGTGCGGCGGGTTGGGCACGAGCCACAGATGGGCCAGGGCATCGCCGGCCACGAACCGCTGCACGGCCTGCGCCTCGAAGGTGAAGTCGGGCGCGAACACATCGCCCGCCGCCAGCCAGAACACCGGCCCCAGCTGCGGCAGCGCGCGTGCGATACCGCCGGCCGTCTCCAGCGCGCGACCGAAATCCCGGCCTTCATGGGAGTATGAAATTGATAGCTGCTCGCGCTTTTCCCGCTTGCCTTCGACGGCAAAAACATCTGAAAATCGGTGGCCAATCTGCTCGCCCAGCCACGCGGTGTTGATCACGGCGCGCTCGACACCCGCTTCGACCAACGCACGCAGGTGCCACTCCAGCAGCGGCCGACCACGCACTTCGAGCAATGGCTTGGGACAGGCGTCGGTCAGCGGGCGCATGCGCTCGCCGCGGCCGGCGGCGAGCAGCAGGGCCGGCACTTGCGCCCAGCCGTGCGCCGGGCCGGGGGCTGTCGTGAGGGAGGAATCTGCGAAGCAGGAAGGCACCGTGGGCATGGCTGCGCACTGTAGTGCATGCGCCCCGCGCAACCGTGCAACAGGCCAGCCAGCCGCCCCGCCAACCAGCCCATCAGCCTCCGCGCCGCCCAGGCTGCGGGGCCCCCGGTAAAATCCCGGGTTTCTTCACAAGAACACCGCCCCCTCTGCGGAGCCACCCCTCATGGCCAACTCTCAACAAATGGCGAATGCGATCCGCGCACTCGCAATGGATGCCGTTCAACAAGCCAACTCCGGCCACCCCGGCGCCCCCATGGGCATGGCCGACATGGCCGTGGCGTTGTGGGGCCGGCACCTGAAGCACAACCCCACCAACCCCCAGTGGATGGACCGCGACCGTTTCGTGCTGTCCAACGGCCACGCGTCGATGCTGCTGTACTCGCTGCTGCACCTCACGGGCTATGACCTGCCCCTGCAGGAGCTGAAGAACTTCCGCCAGCTGCACAGCAAGACCGCCGGCCACCCCGAGCACGGCATCACCCCCGGCGTGGAGACCACCACCGGCCCGCTGGGCCAGGGCGTGACCAACGCCGTGGGCTTTGCGCTGGCCGAGAAGCTGCTGGCCGCCGAGTTCAACCGCGAAGGCCACGCCGTGGTGGACCACCACACCTACGTGTTCCTGGGCGACGGCTGCCTGATGGAAGGCATCAGCCATGAGGCCGTGGCTCTCGCCGGCGCGTGGAAGCTCAACAAGCTCATCGCGCTGTACGACGACAACGGCATCAGCATCGACGGCCAGGTGGCGCCCTGGTTCATCGACAACACCCCGCAGCGCTTCATGGCCTGCGGCTGGAACGTGATCGACGCCGTGGACGGGCATGACGTGGAAGCCGTGGCCGCCGCCATCGGCCAAGCCAAGGCCAGCGCCGACAAGCCCACGCTGATCGTCTGCAAGACCGCCATCGGCAAGGGCAGTCCCAACCGCGCCAACACGGCCAAGGCCCATGGTGAGCCCCTGGGCGCCGAGGAAATCAACCTCACGCGCGCTGCCCTGGGCTGGTCGCACGAGCCCTTCGCGATCCCCGAGTCGGTGTACGCCGACTGGGATGCCAAGGCGGCCGGCCAGGCCGCCGAAGCCGAGTGGACGCTGCGCTTTGCCGCCTACGAGGCCGCCTACCCCGAGCTGGCATTCGAGCTGTCCCGCCGCATGGCTGGCGACCTGCCCAAGCACTTCGCCCAGGTGGCGGTGGACACCGTGGTGGCCGCGCACACCAAGGCCGAGACCGTGGCCAGCCGCAAGGCCAGCCAGATCGCGCTGGAAGCCTTCACCGCCGCACTGCCTGAACTGCTGGGCGGCAGCGCCGACCTGACCGGCTCCAACCTCACCAACACCAAGAGCACGCCCGCGCTGCGCATGGAAGCCAACGGCGCCGTGGCCAAGACCGAGGCCGGCCAGGTGGGCCGCCACATCAACTACGGCGTGCGCGAGTTCGGCATGGCGGCCATCATGAACGGCCTGGCGCTGCACGGCGGTTTCATCCCCTACGGCGGCACCTTCCTCACGTTCAGCGACTACAGCCGCAACGCCATCCGCATGGCCGCGCTGATGAAGCAGCGCGTGATCCACGTGTTCACGCACGACTCCATCGGCCTGGGCGAGGACGGCCCCACGCACCAGTCGATCGAGCACGCCGCCAGCCTGCGCCTGATCCCCGGCCTGGACGTGTGGCGCCCCGCCGACACGGCCGAGACCGCCGTGGCCTGGAGCGTGGCCCTGTCCAACCGCGACAAGCCCACCGCGCTGCTGCTGTCCCGCCAGAACCTGCCCTACGCGCCCAAGAGCGACCTGGGCGACATCTCGCGCGGCGCCTACATCCTCTCCGAGCCCGCCGCCGTGGGTCTGAAGAAGAAGGCCCAGGCCGTGATCATCGCCACCGGCTCCGAGGTGCAGCTGGCCCTGGCCGCGCAGCAACTGCTGGCCGCCAAGAAGATCGCCGTGCGCGTGGTCTCCATGCCCAGCACCACCACTTTCGACCGCGAGGACACCAAGTACAAGCAACTGGTGCTGCCCGCCGGCATCCCGCGCATCGCCGTCGAGATGGGCGTGTCCGACTTCTGGTGGAAGTACGGCTGCGCCGCGGTGGTCGGCATCGACACCTATGGCGAGTCGGCCCCGGCCGGCGTGCTGTTCAAGCACTTCGGCTTCACGGCCGAGAACGTCGCTGACACGGTGCTGGCCGCGCTGCAGCGCGCGCGCTGATCCCTCCCGGTTCTCGTTTTTTGCAATCCATCCATCCCTAGAGGCTCACACCATGACGATCAAGATTGGCATCAACGGCTTCGGCCGCATCGGCCGCAACGTACTGCGCTCGGCCGTGCAGAACTTTTCCGACATCGAAGTCGTTGGCATCAACGACCTGCTGGAGCCCGATTACCTCGCGTACATGCTGCGCTATGACAGCGTGCATGGCCGCTTCAAGGGCGAGGTCTCGGTCGAGGGCAACACGCTGATCGTCAATGGCAAGAAGATCCGCCTGACGCAGGAGCGCGACCCCGCCAACCTGAAGTGGAACGAAGTCGGCGCCGACATCGTGATCGAGTCCACCGGCCTGTTCCTGGACAAGGCCAGCGCCGAGAAGCACATCGCTGCCGGCGCCAAGAAGGTGCTGATGTCGGCCCCGTCCAAGGACGACACGCCCATGTTCGTGTTCGGCGTGAACCACGCCACCTACGCCGGCCAGGCCATCATCTCCAACGCGTCCTGCACCACCAACTGCCTGGCCCCCGTGGCCAAGGTGCTGCATGACAAGTGGGGCATCAAGCGCGGCCTGATGACCACCGTGCACGCCGCCACCGCCACGCAAAAGACCGTGGACGGCCCGAGCAACAAGGACTGGCGCGGCGGCCGCGGCATTCTGGAAAACATCATCCCCAGCTCCACCGGCGCCGCCAAGGCCGTGGGCGTGGTGATCCCGTCGCTGAACAAGAAGCTGACCGGCATGTCCTTCCGCGTGCCCACCTCCGACGTGTCGGTGGTGGACCTGACGGTGGAGCTGGAGAAGGAAGCCAGCTACGACGAGATCAAGGCCGAGATGAAGGCCCAGTCGCAGGGCGCGCTGAAGGGCGTGCTGGCCTATACCGAGGACAAGGTGGTGGCCACCGACTTCGTGGGCGAGACCCACACCTCGGTGTTCGACGCCGACGCCGGCATCGCCCTGGACAAGACCTTCGTGAAGGTCGTGGCCTGGTACGACAACGAGTGGGGCTACTCCAACAAGTGCCTGGAGATGGTGCGCGTGATGGCCGGCAAGTAAGCCGCAGCCTCCGCCGCTCACAGAGAACGCGCCTTCGGGCGCGTTTTTTATATCAAATATGCCTCTGGCGCTTATCCATCAAGCGCATGCAGCTATTTATTCAATAGCAAAGTACATCCACGGCCGGCACTCCATACTTGCGGCATGACCACCTCTCCCGCCCTCCCCACCGCCGCCGACGTGCTGCGCTTCTGGTTCGACGAGGCCACGCCGCAGCAATGGTTCGCCAAGGACGCCGCGTTCGACGCCGCCATCCGCACCCGCTTCGCCGCGCTGCATGCGCAGGCCGCGCAGGGGGAGTTGTGGCACTGGCGCGGTGATGCCCAGGGCCGCCTGGCGGAAATCCTGGTGCTCGACCAGTTTTCGCGCAACCTGCACCGCGACACCCCCGCCGCCTTCGCGCAGGACGGCATGGCCCTGGTGCTGGCGCAGGAGGCCTTGGCACAGGGTCTGGACGCGCGGCTGGAGCCCGCGCAGCGCGCCTTCCTGTACATGCCCTACATGCACAGCGAGTCGCCGCGCGTGCAGGAAGAATCGGTGCGCCTGTTCACCGCGCTGGGCAACCCGGGCAGCCTGCACTTCGCGCATGCGCACCGGGACATCATTGCGCGCTTTGGCCGCTATCCGCACCGCAACGCCGCACTGGGCCGCGCCAGCACGGCCGAGGAGCTCGCCTTCCTGCAGCAGCCGGGCAGCAGCTTCTGAAAGGCAAAAGGCCGCAGGAGCCAACGCTCCTGCGGCCTTTTGCGCGTTGCAGCGCCCTGCTGTCGGGCGCCGGCAGCTATTGCATCAATAGCGCCCGCTCACTCCGCCGTGCGGATGGTGTCGCGGCCGTTGCGGTCCTTGGCGCGCTCGATGTCGTCGCCCAGCGCGCGCACCAGCTTCTCCACGGCCGCCGTGAAAGCATCGGCCACCTTGGCCGCCTCGGCACGCGCAGCCACAGGCTGGCGGCCAGCGGGGCGCACCTCGATCACGCAGCGCTTGTCGGCCGCGCCGGACTTGCCGCCGTCCACGTCGGACAGGAACACCTCCACGCGCGTCACGTGCTCGCGAAAGCGCGCCAGCTTGGCGGTGGCTTCTTCCTGCACCCAGCGGGCCAGCGATTCGCCGCCCTGGATGTGGTCGTCGGTATGCACCTGGATCTGCATGTTTTCTCCTTCGTGAAGTGGATAGGTCAATGGGGCGGACGGTAGCGCCCCTCGTCTTCATCATGCCCCAGTAGGCGCCTGCACGCTTGATTCGCATCAAGCAAAACGCACAGCCGCGCTCTGCGGCTCGTTCCTACAGCGTGCGGGCAAGCGCGGTGTTACAACTGAGCCGATGACTGTCCTGCCGCCCTGGCTACAGCCCGACCGCATGCCGTCGGTGACGCCCTCCCAGCCGCGCCTGAAGATCGGCCTGTCCGCGTGCTTTTCGCATGCGGACCCGGGCCGGCCGCTGTTCACCAACAAGACCCTGCAGTACGTGGAGCAGTCCATCGCGCACTGGATCATGTCGGCCGGTGCGCTGGTGGTGATGGTGCCCTGCCCCACGGGCGAGACCGCTCGCGGCGACGTCACGCTCAAGCACTATGCCGAGTGGCTCGACGGCGTGGTGATGCACGGCGGGGCGGACGTCTGGCCCGGCAGCTACGGCGAGGTGCCGCTCAAGGACGCTTGGCTGGGCGACCGCGTGCGCGACCTGTACGACCTGGCGGTGGTGGAGGCCTTCGAGCAGGCCGGCAAGCCCATCTTCGGCGTGTGCCGCGGGCTGCAGCTCATCAACGTGGCTTTTGGCGGCACGCTGTACCAGGACATCGAGACCCAGCACCCCGGCGCGCTGCAGCACCGCAACCCGAGCACCTACGACCAACACTTCCACGAGGTGGACATCGTGCCCGGCACGCGGCTGGCGCGGCTGTACCCGGAGCAGCCGCGCGTCACCGTGAACAGCATCCACCACCAGGGCATCAAGAATCTGGCGCCCGGCTTCGACATCGAGGCCTGGAGCTACCCCGACGGCGTGCCCGAGGCGATACGCCGCAACCCGAGCCACGGGCGCGGCTACATCGCGGCGACGCAGTGGCACCCGGAGTTCCGCGCCAGCGCGGCCGTCACGCTGGACGACTCGCCGCTGCTGCACGACTTCCTGGCCGCCTGCAGCCGGGCGCGCGTGCTGCCCCGGCCCGGCCACAGCCCGCTGCAGATCCGCGACCGCGCGGAGCGTCTGCTGCGCCGCGCGCTGCTGCGCAGGCGTTAGCCAAAAATGGCCGCTGGCGCTTGATGGGCAAGCGCTGACAGCTATCAATAACGCAGCATCAATGGTGGTGCCCGTGCCCGCCATGCACATGGCGGTGGGCGATCTCCTCGGCCGTGGCGGCGCGCACCTCGGTCACCTTGCAGGCAAAACGCAGCGCCTTGCCGGCCAGCGGGTGGTTGCCGTCCAGGTGCACCACGGGGCCCTTGATCTTGACCACGTGGAACATCTGCGGCTGGCCGTCGGCGCCGGGCCCCTGCAACTGGCCTCCCACCTTCACGCCGGGGGGGAACTCGCTCTTGGGGATGGTGCGCACCAGGCTCTCGTCGCGCGCGCCGAATGCGTCCTCCACCGCCAGGTCCAGCGTGACCGCATGGCCCGGGGCCTGGCCTTCCAGCGCGGCCTCGACCTTGGGGAAGATGTTCTCATAGCCGCCGTGCAGGTAGGCCACATTGCCGGCATCGAGCGGCTTGCCCGTGGCGGGATCGGTGACGCGGTAGCTGAGCGTGACGGCGGTGTCTTGGGTGATGTTCATGGCTTGGTTTCCGTGGAGGGCGGCGGCGCGGACAGGCGCCGCCGCAAGGCCGCCATTGTCCCGCACACGCCAAGGCCGCGCGGGCGGCCGGGCCGGCCGCTGCGCAGGCGTTCAGGCCTGCGGCACCTCGTCCTGCGCGCTGCCCGGGTGGCGCGCAAAGCGCCGGGGGGCGCTGCCGTGCACCGGGTCGCTCGCGTCCCAGGGCCAGCCGCCGAACTGCGTGCGGCGAAAGTCCTGCATGGCCTGCATGATTTCCTGCTGGGTGTTCATCACGAACGGGCCGTACTGCACCACCGGCTCGCCGATGGGGCGGCCCTGCAGCAGCAGGCATTCCACGGTGTCGCCGCCGGTGTTGACCAGCTCCAGCGCCCGATCGGCCGCCACCTCCAGCGCCGCGTGGCCGCCCTGGGGCTCGCCGGCGATCGAGAGCCCTTCGCCCACGAACCAGTACAGCATGCGGCGCGTGCCCTGTCCGCGGGCCGCCGGCAGCGTCCAATGCGCGCCGGGCTCCATGCGCAGCGTCCAGATGGCGACGTCGGCGTCCGCCTGCGCGGCCCAGGACTCGGGGGGCGGCGGCAGCGGCGCACCGGCGCCGTCCAGCGCGCCGGCGACCACGGTGACCGTGGTGCGCAGGCCTGCCGCGTCGGCATGCTCCAGGCGCGGGATGCGTTCGTTCCACAGCATGGTGAAGTGCGGCTGCACCATCTTGTGGCGCGCGGGCAGGTTCAGCCAGATCTGGAACAGCTCCAGCGGGTTGGGCGCGTCGGTGTTCAGCAGCGGGAACATCTCCGAATGCATGATGCCCGCGCCGGCGGTGACCCACTGCACGTCGCCGCCGCCGAAGCGCGCGGCCGCGCCCAGCGAGTCGGCATGGTCGATCAGGCCCTTGCGCACCAGCGTGACGGTCTCAAAGCCCCGGTGCGGGTGGCCGGGAAAGCCGGGCACGTGCTCGCCGTGGTACATCGAAAAGCCGTCCTTGCGGCTGAAGTCGCTGCCCATCTGGCGCCCCTCCAGCGCCACCGCCTGCACGCCCATGGCGCCGTTGCCGGCGGGGTAGGCGTCGTCATGGTGGGCGCAGAACAGGAACGGATCGAGCGTGGGCCACAGCGGCCCCAGGGGCTGGGATTGCAGGACGGGACTGGCGCGGGTGTTCATGGGGTTCCTTTCCAAGGCCGGCGCGGCGACACGGCGCAGGCACTGTGCATCATGTGGGGACGGAAGGCCGCTTGCCCAGCGGGCGCCGGCGCGACACTGCGGCCCATGCGTGGAACGATGGCAGCGCAATCTTCGAGCAAAAACCGTCGCAAAGGCATTGGGGGTGAGCGCTGGCAGCTACTTTTTCATGAGCAACCTGGCGCCCTGTACGCGGGACCAGCTCCAGCAGCGACGGCCCACCGGCCCGCGGCACCTGCCCCGCGCCTTCAGCCCGGCGCGGAGTCCGCCAGCACCATCCACGACACGCCAAAACGGTCGTTGACCATGCCGAACGCGGGCGAAAAGAAGGTCTTGGCCATCGGCGCCACCACCGTGCCGCCGTCGGCCAGCGCGTCGAACCTGCTGCGCGCCTCCACCTCGCTGGCCACCGAGAGCGTGAGCGAGATGCCGTTGAACACCGGGTGGCCGCCCGCCATGCCGTCCGAGGCCATGAGGGTCGTCTCCCCCACGCGCAGCTCCGCATGCATGACCTTGTCGCCGGGCACGGCGGCCGACGCGGAGCATTCGCCCGCGGGCGGCTCGGGGCTGTCCCGAAAGCGCATCAGCAACTGCGTCTGCGCGCCCAGCGCCTGGGCGTAGAACGCCAGCGCCTCTTCGCAGCGGCCATCGAACATCAGATAGGGTTGGACTTGCATCGCGTTCTCCGCACAAAGGGCCGTGGGGTTGAAAGGCACCGCCTACGCCGCCGCGCCGATGGCGGGCCGGGCCTGTCCGCGCGGGTCCAGCGCCACCTGGATCTGCGGCGCCCCGCGCACGTCGGGGCGGGCGCGGTCGCCCAGGTCCTGCAGCGCGGTGAACTGCCCGTCTAGGTACAGGAAGGTGATGCTGGCGGCGATGTGGGCCAGCGCCTGCCGCGCATCGTCAAAGCCTTCGGCCTCCACGCGCTCGTCGCCATCCAGCTGGTAGGCCCAGCCCTGCGCCTGCGGTGCGAGGGCTCCCAGGTCGATGAGCTTGTCGCGCACATTGCTGGCGTACACGCGCCCGCCCGACGCGTACAGCGTGAAGGTGTGGGCGGGGTGGCTTTCGGCCGGCGGCGGCGCGGCGTCGGTGGCGTCGGTGTGGGAGGGGCGAGAGGTCATGGCGGCGTCCTGGCGGTGGCAGGTGGGATGCCGCGCCACACATGGTGCGGCCCCGGCAGCGCCATCGTAGGCAGCCGGCCGCGCGCGGGCTGTAGGAAAACGCCGGGCGCTGCTGCTTGCATAAAAAAGGCCTGCAGCGCCCGCCCATCAAGCGCTGACAGCTATGCAAATAGGAGCATCAGCGCCGTCCGCGCCCCCACCACCAACCCACCGCCAGGCCGACCACACCGAGTACCGCCACCACCGTGGCCGATCCCGCCATGCGCTGACGGTGGCCGCCGTCGATGGAAGTCTGGTGCGAGGGGGCAAACAGATTGCCATGGGTGAGCGGCGCGGGCGCTGCGCGGCGCAGCCCCAGGTCGCTGAACCAGCGCATGGCGCGTGCCGTGCCCTGCGGCGCCAGGGCATGCGCCACACGCCCGGGCATCGCGCCCAGGCCCAGCCAGGTGACGGCGCGCGGCTGGACCGCATCGGCCAGGTCCACGATGGCCTGGGCCACCGCGCGCGGGTCCACCATGGGCAGCGGCGGACGGATGCGCCGGCCCGTGTAGTTGGCGCCGTGCGACAGGCCCGGCGAATCGACGAACGTGGGCGCCACGTCGCACACATGCACCTGGGGCAGGTCGACCACCTCGGCGCGCAGGCTTTCGGACAGGCCGCGCAGGCCGAACTTGCTGGCCGTGTAGGCGGCCGCGTAGGGCGCGGGCACCCAGCCGCCCAGCGAGATCAGATTCACCAGCAGGCCGTGGCCCTGCGCGCGAAAGCGCGTGAGCGCCGCGTGCGCGCCGTGCACGTGGCCCAGCAGGTTGGACTCGATCACGCGGCGGTGCGCGGCCAGCGGCACATCGTCAAAGCGCCCCACGGCTCCCACGCCCACGCCGTTGATCCACACATCGATGCGCCCGAAGTGGCGCACCGCCTTGTCGGCCAGGGCCTGCACCGCGTCGGCGTCGGTCACGTCGGTGGGAATGCCCAGCGCCTGCCCACCCTCGGCGCGGCAGGCCAGCGCCACAGGGGCCAGCGTGTCAGGGTTGCGCGCGGCCAGCACCAGGCGCGCGCCGCGGCGCGCAAACGCCAGCGCCGTGGCATGGCCGATGCCGCTGGAGGCGCCGGTGATCACCACCACCGGATTGGGCGAGGACGCAAAGACGCTGGACGGACTGGCGGGCAAAGCTGTGGTCATGGTGCGGCGGGCCGCGCAGACGCTGCGCGGCGCAACGAAGGGCAAAACCCTATTTGTAACCGCGCTGGCGGCGCAACGGCGTAGGACAGCCGCCCTCGCGCTGCGCATTTCCATCCAAACAGGCTGCAGCGCTTGCGTATCCAGCGTGAAGCGCTATGAGTAGCGCAGCATTCACGACAGCGGCTTGGTGCCGAAGCGCACCAGCAACCCGCGCGGAGTGACGGTGATGCTCTCGGGCTGCAGGCCCATGCCGTCGGCCAGCGCCAGGTCTTTGTCGCGCAGCTGGTGCAGCACCACCTCGCGCAGCGACTGGTCGGCCAACTGCTGGCCGTAGCGCTGCAGCATGCCGGCGGCAGAGGGCTGCACACCGTCCAGGCGCAGCGCGTTCACATGCAGGTCGTGCGCGCGGATGGTGCGGTCGGTGGGTTCGTAGCGCAGGCCGAAGTCCACATCGAACGCGCCCGTGTATCGCCGCGCCTGCAGCAGCGCGCCGCTGGCCGCCACGTCCAGCACGGCGTTGAGGCGGTTGCGCTCGGGCAGCAGCGTGAGTTGCGGCGTCTGCAACTGCAGGTCCAGCAGCCCGCCCAGCGGGTAGCTGCGCGGGAAACGCTCGGCCAGTGCCTGCTGCAGCTGCTGGGTGCTGATGGTGTAGCTGGGCTGCGCGCTGGCGCAGCCGGCGGCCAGGGCCAGGGCGGCGGTCAGTGCGTGCGAGAGGGCGAGTCGGCGGTGCATGGCGTTGTCAGCGAAAGACCTGGCATTGTGCGCAGCGCCGCGGCCCGCAGTGCAACCAACTGCGTCAACCGGTGTGCTGCGCGCCGGCCAGCGCGCGCAGCTGCTGGTGCGCAGCGCTGTCCAGGTCCACGGGGCGCTGGTGCTTGGCCAGCAGGTAGCGCTCGCTGAACACGTCCAGCCAGGCCAGCAGCAACGCGGCAGCGTGCGTGTCGCCCGCCTGCGCCAGGCACAGCGCCGCCACCTCGGCGGTGCAGAAATGGTCGCTGCGCTTGGAGCGGCGCAGCCGGTAGCGCGAGGCCTCGTCGCTGTGCAGGCTCAGCACCGGGAAGCGGTCCAGATAGGGGCTTTTGCGGAACATCTTGCGCGCCTCGGGCCAGGTGGCGTCCAGCAGCACGAACAGCGGGCGCGGGCCCTGCGGCGCAGCGGCGGGCGCAGCCGCGTCGGCCTGTGGCGCCACGGCCTGCACCACGCGCGCGGCCTGCGCGAACTCACCCGGGAACACCACGTAGGGCTGCCACTGCGGGTCGGCCAGCAGCGCCAGCAAGGCGGGATCGACCTCGGTGCGCGCCCAGCCAAACGCGTGGGTGTCGGGCACCAGGTCGGCGATCAGCCAGCCCGTGTTGCTGGGCTTGAGCGGCTCGGTGTCCGCCATCAGCAGGCACATACCCGCGCGCACCGCGGGCTGCGGGCGCAGCGCGCACTGGCAGTGGCTCAGCGGCAGGCGGCAGCCCTCGCAACGCTCGCGGCGCGAGCCGCCGCGCGCCAGGAACGGCTTGGCGCTGCGGGCCAGGCGCGCGGCGCGCAGCAAGGAAACGGCATGGGGCATGGAAGGGCGGCGTGCGCCGCAACGGGCGCGCACAAGGGTCGGCAAGCCGGCGATTGTGGGGCATGCGCGCGGCGCGGCCGCCGCTTTCATCAGGGTAAGCCCTCGCATCGCGGCGCAACTGTTTTAGCCATTGAAATTTAAAACACGGTCTTTGACCAACCATCGCACCCACACCTAAATTTCATGACAAATCACGTTTCATCCAAAGAAACACCCGCCATGCCCCCCACCCCCTCCAGCGCACGCCCCAAGGCCGTGGTGAACCACCTGCCCGGTGGCAGCACGTCCACCGTGGAGCGCGCCATGCGCGTGCTGCGGGTGATGTCCGAGGGCGGCAACGCGCGCCTGACCGACATTGCCGCCGCGGCCGAACTGGACAAGGCCACCACACTGCGCCTGCTGGAGGTGATGGTGCGCGACGGCTTCGTCGCGCGCGATGCGCAGAGCAAGCAGTTCTCGCTGGGGCCCGAACTCATGGTGCTGGGCGCGGCCGCGCTGCGGCGCTTTGACCCGCGGCCGCTGGCGCGCCCCAGCCTGCTGCGGCTGGTGGGCCAGTTCGAGGACAGCGTGGTGCTGTCCATCCCCAGCGGCGTGGAGTCGCTGTGCATCGACGTGGAGGAAGGCACCTACCCCATCCGCGCCAACTACCTGCGCGTGGGCAGCCGCCGCCCGCTGGGCGCCGGGGCCGGCAGCCTGGCGCTGCTGGCCTGGATGCCCGAGGCCGAGCGCGAGGCGGCGCTGGAGATCCTCGCCAACCAGATGAGCCGCTACCCGCGCATCACGCCCGCGCTGCTGCGCGAGCGCATCGCCGACGCGCGCGAACGCGGCCACGTGGTGCTGCTGGACGTGGTGGTCGAGCGCATGGGCGGCATCGCCGTGCCCGTGCTCGACCCCGAGGGCCGCCCCGTGGCAGCCCTGAGCATTGCCGCGCTGAACGACCGCATCCTCGCGCGGGAAGCCGCCATGGCCCAGGCGCTGATGCGCGAATCCACCGTATGCCAGGTGCGCTGGTCCGAGGCCGTGCGCACCAGCTGAAGCGCGCCGCGATATTTGAAGCCGCAGCGCTGAGATAAATTGCCGTCAGTTTACTTTCGCGTCAGGAAAGTAAATTGCGCGTCAGAACAAGCCGGCTGGTTCCACTTGGCGGTCCCAGTTGTAGATCACCAGCTCTCCACGCTCGACCCTGTTTGCACCGCCGCCCACGGTGTAGTCCAGCTTGAGCGACTCCATGTCGAAGCCTGCGAAACACTCGCGGATGGCCGGGTGATCGTTGATGCTCACTACAGCCTTGCCCTTGATCGCCCTGAGCTTCGCAGCCATGGCCACGTACTGCGCCCAGGGGAATGGGACGCCGTAGCCTTCGGTCTCCCAATAAGGCGGGTCGAGATAGAACAGCGTGTGGGCTCGGTCGTAGCGATCGATGCATGCGGCCCAGTCGAGCTGCTCGATGTAAACGCCACTCGCCAGGCGCAAATGCGCGGCCGAGAGGTTCTCCTCGATACGCAACAGATTGATCGCCGGTGCTGTGGTCGCCGTGCCCCAGGTCTGTCCGGCTACCTTGCCGCCGAAGGACTGCTGTTGAAGGTAGAAGAAGCGCGCCGCGCGCTGCACGTCGGTCAACGTCTCAGGGCGGGTTTCCTGTAGCCACTTGAACACCAACCTGCTCGTCAGCGCCCATTTGAACTGGCGCACGAATTCTTCCAGATGATGGGTGACGACCCGGTACAGATTGACCAGGTCGCCATTGACATCGTTGAGTACCTCGACGGGCGCGGGGTTGCGCGCGAAGAACACCGCCGCACCGCCGGCGAACACCTCGCAGTAGCACTCGTGGGACGGAAACCTGCTGAGCAGCAGGTCCACCAGGCGGCGTTTGCCGCCGATCCACGGGACGATTGGATTTGCCATTATTGCAAGCCTCTTTTCTGTGGTGAAACATCTGTTAGGCTTCACCCGCTCTCGCGAGAGTGGCGGGTCTTCGCCTGGCTTGCAGCTCATACCTGCAGGTTAGGGTCCTGGCTTGGTGTTCCCGCACCTTGCCAGGTCGCCCGTTTTTTTAGATCACGTCCACAAACACGGGTAGATTGGGAGCCGGCCCCTGGATCACCCCGTCTTGCACGAACACCTTGCCGCCCACCGTGGCCTCGCCACGCGCGCGGATCTGGCCCGCGCCGGGCAGATTGATCGTGGCCACGCCATCCGCATAGGCCACTACCTCCCCGATCTGCACCCGGCCAGGTGCGAGCAGTTCCTTGAGTTGCTGGTACAGGTTAGGCATGGCTGTCGATCTCCAGCGACTGGGTGAGCACCGGGAACTGCTGGTTGATGGCTGTCGAGCGAACGATGCCGATGCGCTGCGTAGACGCGTCGTCCACATAGCGCAGCACTGTCCCTGGCTTGATCACGCCCGTGGCGGGCAGCACGGGTAGCGTCATCTTGTGTTTAAGCATGCGCCCTGACTCGGCGAGCTCGGCTGTGGCACGCTGTTTTGCGGCAACGATCTCTGTAATCAATGGATGCACGGCCATAGGCTGCTTGAGCATCGTGCCCGGCAGCCCATTGCGCGTGAGGTCGGCTTGAATGCCCCCAGCCTCGCCCGCAACAAAAATCCTGTCGTAGCCCGGCAGATCGACGACCTCTGTGTCGCCTACCTCGGCGATCCCCTCGGGTAGTTCAACGCCTGGCACCAGCGTGTCCCATCGCCACCACGGCTCAGGCCAGGCGGGAAGCACGCGCAGGATTGGCGCTGTGTCGTGCGGCTGTAAGTAGGCTCCAACACTGCCAGCAATGTCTTTCAATGCGCTTATCCACGTGCCCTGGTGCATCCAGATACCCCCTGGCACTAGCCAGTCGGTGATCTGCCAGTCGACAGTCCAGCCGAAGCCCACTCCATTGACTGTCAGCACTTCAGCCATCAGCTGCTGCGCCGTGCGATCCTGCGTTTGGCTGAACGTCTGTACCTGAGCATGTGGTGCGTCCAGCACGGCTGCGAGGCCACGGCCAGAGGCCGTCACCATATTGCCAGGGAAACGCTTGCTGCGGCCGATGCGCTCGGCCTGTAAGCGAAATGGTTGCCCATTAACGCGCACTTCCAACTCCACGGGCTGACCACCGGGGCCAGGCGCGATCGCATCACGAGCCGACGCATGAAAGCTAGCGGAGAAAGTCCAGGTCCAGCTCTGCCGATCAAGCTGCATCTGAAAGGTCTCTGACGGAAGCGGGTCGCCTGCAAGATCATCGGCACGGCGAATTTCAATGGAGTTGATCACGATGTAGGTCCTGCGAGGCGGCACCACGATGCCTGCTGGTGGCGGGAGAGAACCGCCGCGTTCACACACAAAGAGCAGGCCCAATGGCAGCGCAGCGTCTGCTGCGAGGTCAAACACCAGCTCTGCCGGCAGTTTTGGCACATAGCACGGGTCTGGCGCGGGCGGTTGGGTGCCTGGCGTGACGCCCGGCAGCGGCTTTTGAGCCTGCTGGTACTGGGCGCGACGCACCACGCCGAGGTGATCGGCGATACCGAAGCGCTGTGCGATGGCAGCAGCAAGAGGTACGGCGCGCTGGTACTGCTGGCGCACCAGGCGGCGCAGGCTCTCGGCGTCTTCAAAGCGCTGCTGCACTGGGGTCGCGGCCAAGCTGCGGGCATGCTGGTATTGATGGCGGCGCAAGTGCTGGATGCGTGCCGCGTCCTCGAAGCGCTGGCGTACCGGCGCGGCGTCCAGCCGCAGGGCTTGCTGGTATTGCAGGCGCGTGGCGCGCTGCACGGGGTCTGTGGCCTGCCACTGAGCGCGCAGGGCTGCGCCGATCTGCACGGATTGCTGCCACTGCGCGCGCAGTGCCGCGCCGATGGCCCGCGATTGCTCAAAGCGCACCTGTGTGCCGGCGCGCAGCGGGGCGGCGGGCTGCCACGCATCTCGCCCGGTACGAGCAAGGGGGCGAGAGACGTTGATGTCGTGGTGCGCCGTGATGTGGCCGCGCAGGCCGGTGATGCTGCCCGCCGCATGCGCCAGCGCAAAAGTGCGCGCCGTGATGTGGCCGTGCAGGCCGGTGATGCTGCCGGCGATGTGCAGCACAGCCGTGCCGGCGGGTGCCCCCGAGTCGTCGCCGAAGACGATCTCGACAGGGCTGCCAGACCCGAGGGGGCTCTGGCTGAATTCGAGGTCGGTCGCGGCCACACAATGGTCCTCACGTCAAAGCGGTGGTGCCCAGTTGCACCAGGCCGCCGGCGTAGAACATCGGCGAGGTCTCGCCCGCTGGCGTCTGCGCACCCTCCACGCGAATGTCACCTCCGTTGTCCATGTCGGTCACGGTGCCGTCCAGCAGCACCGCACCGGTGGCGCTGACCCACTCGCCCCAGCGCGGCAGGCCTGCGGCCATCACCAGTGTGCCGGCGGCGTCCAGCGGGTACAGCACCAGCACGCCGCCGACGATGGCGCCGCAGGGCTTGGCCAGCACCACGTCCGCTTGGGGCGTGTCGCTGTGGCTGCCAAGCGTGTCCGGGCGGGCCGTGGTGTATAGGCGCACGCGAGCGTTGCCCGCGCCGGTGTCTGCCAGCGTGAGCGTGGCCTGCAGCTGCGCTTGCGAGAGCGCCGAACCGATGCGCCACGTCATGCCGTCACCTCGGGCACAAGCCGGTTGGCGGCCACTGGGCGGTAGGCGCCCGCGGCGTCTTCGGCAAGTGTCAGAAATTCCTGCTCCGTGTCGATGCCCTCGAAGGCGAAGGCACCGGTAACGGGATCGCTCCATGTCTCACGCACGAGCTGCTTGCTGCGTTGATGCAGCAGCACTACGCGGGCCTTCGTCGGCAGGTTGCTCGGCGTGGCTTTGGTTTTGGTGGTGCCCCAGATGCGACCGGCGCCACCGAACTCGACATCTCTGGCGACCCGAGTCCCGAACACGGATTGCAACTGGAACGCGCCAACCGGCGCCTGCACAACGCGCCGCAGCCCTCGCTCGAATGCGCGCACCGGAAGCGCTTCCGTGCCGGCCATCGCAAGGTAGTAGCCGCGCACGCTGTGCAGCAGCACCTTGCATGAACGTAAAAACAACCCCGGCTTCAATGCGGTGGTTGCGGCAGTGTGGCCGTGGTTGAGCACCAGCTCATTGCCCGCTACGGCGAACACGTAATTCCTGGCCAACCCATCCGGGGCCGGCGCGCTGGAGAAGGCCCACTGCGTGCGCCCTGAACTGGGGTTGCTGGCAGGCATGGCCCCACTGGCCAGGGGAGGACTCACAAGCGCGAGATCCGTGGCGCTGGCGGATCGATACGAAACCGCTGCAGTCCCTCCCACGGACAGTATGTTTTGCAGCAGCTGCGGCCCGCCGGACAAGACGAGACCGATCATGGGATTGTTGTTGTATGTCGGCACGACGATCTCAAGATCGAACTCAAGCCGCAGGCCGATCTGCGGGCCTGCTAAGTTGAACATCCATGCCGTGTTGTAGCCCGTGGCGTCCAGGCTGACCGCTCCTTTGGCCGCATCGTGCGCGACAGCCAGCGCGCCTGAATCCGTGAGCACAGACGCGAATCCTGGGGGGATGCCCGCATCGAACGACTCGAACCAGTTTTCGACCCACATGTCCGTCACCGTCACGGTCATGGACCGAGGGCCGGGCCAGACGATCTGGCGGTTGATCACGAGCACCGTGTTCCACACTGCAGCGTCAGAAGACGATTGCAGCAGCAGCCCTGCGGGGAAGGTGTCAACGACATCGCTAGAGCCGAGGCGCAGGCCTGTCACATCGGCGGGCGCGCCCGCAAAGTCCCACACGAGCGCAAACCCCGGCGACTGGACTGCCGCGGCGGGAAAACGGCACGTGGTGGTCGTTACGCCATCCTGCAGGGCATCGATCTGCCCGGCCGTGGGGGCAATGGATGCACTGAGCACAGCCACCGTATCCAGACGGCCCGCGGCGCCGTATAGGTGCAGCCCGCTCAGCTCCAGGTCTCCACCGCCGCGCACCGCGATCCCGACGATGCGCCAATATCGCGCTACAGCCATGCGCTACCTCCAGGGGCCGGTCAGATCCACAAACACGCAACCCGCATTCGCAATGGCCGCTCCAGGTGGCCCGCAACGCAGGGCCATCAATGTCTTGCCCGCGAACTCACCAGATCCCGCCACCAGATCGCCGGTCACGAACGCCTCCCCGACGACGTGCGGCGTGTGATAGATGCCGGGGATGCGGCCGCGAAAGCCCGTGGAACCGATAAGCAGATCAAGCCGAGAGACGCGCAGGCTGTTGTCCGCGGGGTTGGGGTACGGAATCCCCTGATTGCTGTAGCCCGCGAGGCCTGAATAAGCCGCTGCCGCGGCATACGCAGACGACTTGCGCGCGGCCTGCGAGCCGCCCACGCCGGTGTATGCCCTGGGCACGTAGACACTGGCCGCTGCGGCCGCGTTGGCGTATCCAAGGCAGGCACCCACCGCTGTGCTGGATGTCGTGACGTCCGCCGCGAGCGCGCCGCCGGGCAGGTAGCAGCCATAGGCATCACCGGACTTGTCCGAAATGAAGTCGCCGAACCCAAAAAACACGCCGTGGCCAATCTGTGCGCCGCTCGGAGCCACCCACAGCGCGAAGGCGCGTTCATCGGCGAACATACGCCACGGCCTGGCAGCGCTGGATGCCGCATCGCTCTTGGGCCAAAAAACGCCTCCAGACTGCTGCACGGCGGACGGATAGGCCCCGACTCCAGAGCTGATGCCGTCCATGCTTTCATAGCCCACCAGGCGCGCTGTCGTGGTGCCAGTGTCATCCACACGCAGCACGCAGCCCGTGGCCTCGGGCGCAGATGGCTTCATGGCGATCACGTTGGTGAGCGCGCCGGCGAACAGCTCCAGCCAGCCCGGTGCGGCGGCCTTGCTGCTGATGGTGCCGGTGGCCGAACCATCGGGAACGCCCGGCGCCGGGAAAGTGATGCTGCTACCCGTGGTGGTGGTGACGATCTTCTTGCCGTTGAGCTCTGCCGGCGTGGCGCCGGAGATTTCTGCCACGCGGCCTGGTGCAAAGGGATGCGCGCCCGCGTAGGTGGCCGTGGCCACGCCAGCGGAGACGGTGAGCGTGGCCACGGCACCCGCGCCGAAGCCATCCACCAGGCAGGCCTTGAGCAGTGCACGCAGCGCTCCCGCGGTGCCGGAGAGGACCGGCGCGCCGGTCTGACTGGAGTCAAAGTTGTAGATCATGCAGGTGGTCCTCAGATGACGGGGGCGACAGGGGCGCGGTCCACATCGCCGCGCAGGGTGATGTCAAACGCATAGTCGGTGCCGATGGGCGCGGGGCCCGGCTGCACCGCGCGGATGGCGGCGAAGGGGTAGTAGGTGCCCACGGTGTGCACGAAAAGCACATTGCCTGCGGCCCAGCCGTTGCCCCAGCCGGCCGGCGCCAGCGTGAAGTACGGCGCATTGCTCACGGGGTTGATGGGCGCAATGGCCGCGTTGCGCGAGAACGTGCCCAGGTTGCCCACGTGCTCGCCGATCACCTCCACGTCGGTACCGCCGGTGAGCACGCGCAGGGCGAAGCGCTCGGTCATCGTGCCCTCGTTGGTCACGCCCACCGGGTATGCGCCGTCGTTGTAGGTGGCGGATGCCGGGCTGCCGATAGCGCCGTCGGACCAGGTGACGCCGTCCCAGCTCTGCTGGTCAAACACCGGCAGCGCGCGGGCGGCCAGGTTGCCGGTCATGATCGCGCTGGAGACGACAGAGCCCGGCGGGAAGTCATGCGACAGCTGGCCGGTGAGCTGCAGACGGCCGTCGATTTGCACGTCAGACAAGCGCAGCATCTGCTCGATGCGGTGCTTGACGGTGACGGGCTGCACCCAGCCGGTGGTGTCCACCACACTGATCAGGCCCGCGTCCAGGTCCACGGTGTAGCCGCCAGTGATGAGCTGGCCCAGCGCGTTGACCAGGTACACGCGTGACAGGCGCGTGCGCCCGGTGTTGATGCTGGCGCCGTTGGCATAGTTGGCGGCGGCCACCACGCCCGTGTGCCCGATGACGACATAGCTGCCCACGCGGAACACGGGCACACGCCCATCGGGCGGCAGGCGTACCGGGTCCAGGCCCAGGATGTCCGCGTCCAGCGGCAGATAGAAGAATGCCACGCTGTTGTAGCGCAGCGTCGTGGGGTCCACGGGCCAGGGGCGCCAGATCTTGCCCACTTCCACTGCGCCAACGTCGGCGGCGTCGTACCACCACTCGGCCTTCTCTGCCGCGGTCAGCGCGCTGTCCAGCACATAGTCGCCGAACTGCAGCTCGCCCACGCCGTGCTCGAAGTCCATGCGCCCGCGCATGTGCGTGCCGGTGAAGTTTCCCGCGTTGTCGGCGACGGCAGTCAGGGCCGCACCGGCAAGGTCCACAAGCAGCAGTGTGATGCCGCCCGGCTTGATCGGCGATGACTGCGTGCGAAAGAACACGCTGGCCGTGCTCCAGGGCGCGTGGCGGGTCCACAGGCTGGTGAGCGTGAAGGCCGTGGGCGAGCCGCTGACCACGTAGTCGCTGAGCAGCGCCAGGCCCGCGGCGTAATCCACCGTGCCACTGGCGATGCCTGGGCTGCTGGCGGTGCGGCCGCGGTAGAGCGTGCCCTCGAAGTCCTGATAGTCCACACCCATCCACGTGAACGCGACACTGCCCGGCACGATGCGGTGCTGGGTGTAGGGACACAGGTCGATGGTGACGTCGGGCGGGGTATAGGTCTCGACGACATGCACCGGCGTACTGGTGCCGACCTTGTAGCGCGCGACGACGCTGGTGCCGGCCAGCATGGACTCACCCATGGTGGTGGTGCTGTAGTCGCCGCCGCGCGATGTGGCACCACCGCTGCTGGGCTGGCCGCTGGTGGTGGCCTCGAACTCCGATGCGTTGACGTAGTCGCTCTTGTAGCTTGTCACGCTGCGCCCAGCGGTAACCATGCGCAGGCTGATCTGCTTGCCGGTGTAGTTGACCGTGCCCATCCCGCCGATGAAAGCACCCACGCCGTCGTCGGATACCGTGTGCAGGGTGATGAGCTTGTTGGCTTCCTCCTGTGAGCTGGTGCGGTTGTAGACGCTGCTGCTGCTGTCGCTGCGCTGCGACGTGTAGGTGACGCTGGCCCAGGAACCATTGATCGGCTTCACGATGGGAGCGCCCACCGCGCTGAGGTGGGTAGCCCACTCGGTGGAGTAAATGCGCGAGCTGATGACTTTGCTGTCGGCGCTCTTGTTGGAGCTTTCGCTGTTCAGGTGGCCGCCCGAGGACGTAGTGACCTCCTGCACGGTGGCCCAGCTGATGTCCAGCGTGCCCGCCACGGGCTGCTGGGCCAGGGTGAGCAAACCGAATCCGCCGGCATCCAGCGCCGGCACCGACAGGATCTCGGTCTGCTGCGTGCTGGTGTCGTACGCAAGCGAGAACTGCCCACCGGCGTCGATCATGTGCTTGGGCCGCAGATACACGGTGCCGCTGGGCGCGTCCACTTCGCCGTCGGCGTCGCCGGTGAACTTGCCCCCGGCAGTGGCCGTCGCAGTGCGCAGCACGCCGCCGCTGGTCCAGGTGATGACCAGCGTGCCGCGCTCGTAGCCCATTTGCTGCAGGCTGAACGAGTACTCGGGCGCGCGCACCTGAGCGCCCTGGCCGGTGCGGTCGGTGTATCCAACCTTCTCGGCCCACTGGATGATGATGGAGCTGCCGTCATCCGGCAGGGCCTGCAGCGTCATGTCCAGGCTGCCCGTGGTGTAGATCACGCGCCCCGAGCCGTAGCCGGACAGCACGCCCTGGCCGTCATCGCTGAGCGTGTACCAGTTGCCCAGCGCCCGGTAGCTGATGGTGACGCTGCCGGCATCAGGCAGCGGGCGCAGCATGGCGACGAAGGAGAACCCCCGGTTGCTCTGCCCGATCTTGATGCGCTGGGTATGGGCGGCCACGGGCACCTCGATGCGGCGCGGAGACTCGGCCAGCACCACGGTGCGCGTGGCGGCGGGGTACTGGTCCAGGGCCGTCACTTCGGTCCGGCTGTTGGGCACGATCTGGCTGTAGATGCTGGCCACGCGCAGCTGGGTGTCGCCCAGGCTGGCCGCGGCGGTAAGCGTGCTGGCGCCGTAGTAAACGGCGGCGTCGGCGACGGTGGTGTCGCGCACGATCGTCTTGCCAGAGCCCACAGAAAAGTCGCGCGCCGGGCTGCTGCCCGGGAATGCGTAGCGCAGCGTGTCGGACAGGTCCACCTTGGTCACGCTGCCCTGGTAGTCCACATAGGTGCCGTTGACCAGGTAGGTGAATGTGCGCGCCTCGGTGCTGGTGCCGGTGACGCGCACGAACTGGATGCGCTCGTTCACCGTGCCGGCCTGGTAGGCCAACACCAGGGTGCGGTTGATGTCCGGCGCGGGGGTGCCCGGCCGGTGAAACAGCTGCAGGCTGCGCATGCCGATCACGTGGTCTTCCAACAGCACGGCGGACCAGGGCACGCCCTCGATCAGGTAGCTGGCGATGGCAGCGGCGATCTCGCTGCGGCGTGCGAACAGGCCGCACTTGGCCAGTGTGACCGACACGCTGGCGTCGGTAGGCAGCGCTGACAGGATCACGCTGGGCCCCATGAGCGTTTCAGTGTTGGGCGTGAGCACCCCCATGTGCAGCTGGCGGATGGAGACGTTGCCGCCGGCGCGGTCGGCCTCGGTCACGTCGGTGAATACCGCGTTGGAGCCGCCGTAGGGAATTTCGGTGCCCGTGGGGCCGCGACCGCCGTCGGGCACGTCGGCCATGACGCGCGAGGCGAGCAGCTTGAGGTCTTGTTCGAGGATGGTCATGGGGCTCTACACCTCAATGAATTTGAAGAAGGGGACGTATTGCAGGTCGGCGGTGTGCTCGCCGTCGACGAGGCGCCAGATGGGAGCGGCCTGAAATTCCGTAAACATCACGATGTGCGGCACGCCGCGCAGCACCAGGTCAAACGTGGCGCCAGGGATGGCGGCCCAGGCCTGCAACTGGTTGCACAGCGCCCGCGTAATCCAGGCGCTGCTATCGCGGCCATCCAGGGTGATAGGTCGCCCGGCCAGCCGCTTTCCAACGTGCACGTGCAGCGCGCCATTGGTGCCTGTGCGCGTCTCCGTGACAACTGGCGACCAGGCGTACTCATCGGTCCAGATGAGGCGGTCAGATAGCGTTGCGGTAGCACCGGAATAGGTCAGCGTGATCATTGAGCGACCCCCTTACCTTCCGCCAGTGCGCGGATCAGCGTCTCCCCGTCAAGCTGGCTTTGCCGATCGGCGAACTCCAAGCTCTTGCGCTGGCCATTGATCGTGATATTGGAGACATAGCTGGCGCCCGAGCGGCTGCTGCTGGAACCCGTGGATGTGGGCGCAGGGGTTGCAAACGACGGCTTGGCGTTGTTCCTCTGCTCGTACTCCAGCATCTGCGCGGCCTGCTGCTTACCTGAGGTGTCGTACTTGTAGTACTCGGCCATCTTGCCCAGCGCCCCTGCGAGCGTGGAGTACTTACCGCCCCACTGGATCTGCGCGGCACTGGCTTCATAGTTCACGCCACCCTGATCATTAAGGAACTGCTGCGAGAGACGCGCTGCGAGCAGTTCGTCTAGCCCGGCCTGCTTGAGGTAGTCAATGATGGAAGTCCGGGTCCAAGCGAATTGCTGTTGCACGTTGCCTTGTGCATCTGACGTAAACCCGTCTTTGTTGCGGAACCCCGCACCGACGCGGTCGACACCGTCGGCCAGGCGCTCGAGGGTACCTACTTGCTTGACAAGGGAGCCCGTCGCGTCTTCGACCTTTTGCTTCAGGCTCCCCTGGGCATCGCCCAGCTGGCGCAAGCGGCTGGCTGTTTCCTGGGCGATCTGACCCTCAACGCGCTTGACTTCCGCGGCTTTGATGGCCGCCTCGATCTCCAGCTTCTTCACGCCGTTGTATTCGCCGCTGGCGATCAGCTCGGCCTTCTTGGCCTGGGCGGTCGCAATGGCGGCGTCGGCCTCAGCGCGCTTGGCCTGGGCTGACAGCTCAAGAAGCTGGATCTCCAGGCGGCGAATGTTCTCTTGTGCGCGCATCGCGCCGGTCTCATCGCCACGGGCGCGCGCCACTTCAAGGATCGTGCGTTGCTGCTCTATCGCCAACTGCACGCCTGCTGCCTGCACGTCCAGATCGGCGCGCTGGGCTCGCGCACGTGCGTCGATAGCCTTGAGTTGGTCCTGCACTGCGTCGCGGTACAGCAGCGCGGCCTTGCCGGCCTCGAGCTCGGCCTTGGTGACATCTTCAGTGGTGGCTTTGCCTGCAGCTTTGGCAGCTCGTACCTCTTCCATCTTTGCCTTGGCCTGCTCATAGGCGGCACGCAGTTCGTGCACGCGAGCGCTGTTGTCGCGCTGCGCCTCGGCTTCGGCCTGCGCCGCCACGGCCGACGCTTGTGCGGCACGCGCCTGGGCCATGGCTGCGCCAGCGTCGGCCTCCCGTAGGGCGATCTGCTGGTTCAGATCGTCCAGTTGCTTTTTCTTCTCGGGATTGCTGCGCAGCAGTTCCTCCCCGACCGCCATCAGTGCATCGCGCTCCGCCTTGAGTACGTTCACTTCTGTCTGGCGCTGCAGGGCGACGTTGGCCAGTTGCTGTGCCTGGGTGGCTGCAGCAGCCGCCTGGGCGGCACGCTGCTCGGTCTCGGTGCCCAGTGCCTGGGCCATCGTGACAGCCGCGGCACTTTCTGCGTTCTTCAGCGTGGCGACCTTATCGACCAGGGCTGCTTGGGACTCCAGCTCTTTGTGAACCAAAGCGTAGCTGGTGCGCAAGCCCTCCCACTGCACACTCGCGTTCTGCGCGGCCGCACCCGCTGATGCGGTTTTCTGGCCAACCTCCTGTTGCTTGTCGCCAGCGCGGCCTGCCGATGCAAAAAGGTCTGCATAGCTGTCGTCGATTTCCTGGAGCTTCTTGCTCAGGCGCTCCTGCGCAGCTTCGATGGTGTCATCGGTGAACGCCGCCTTGGTCATCTCCCAACCGGATTGCGCGATCGCCGCAGCCTTGGTGAGACCGGCAGCCAGCGCAATGCCGGCTTGCTCGACCACCTCGAACTCGGAGCGTAGGAACGTGCCGATCTCCCATCCCACCCACGCCGCACCAGCCAGCTTGCCAGCCGTCGCGAGGCCGGCGGCCATCTTTGCGCCAGCGGCCGTAGTCGAGGCCATCAGGGCAGTGGTCTCGGCCGCCGCGATCGAAAGCTGCGCCGTGTAGGCCTTGAGCGCACCGAGCGCTCGCACACCCCAAACGGCCACCATCACATCGCCCGCCACTATCGCCGCAGACACTACGGTGTCCAGGTTGTTGGACAGCGTGTCAATCAACGCCACGATCTTCTGGGTGCTCTGCGTGGCGCGGTTCGCCTCGCCAATGTAGGCGCTCCACGTGTTGTGCAGACGCGTCATGGCGTCGTTCACGGTGGTCACCATGCCTGCGGTGGCAGACTTGTTCACCTCCATCGTCTGCCGCAGGCCCTCGTTCAGATCGGTGACTGTCAGCTGCCCCGTAACGCCCAAGTTGCGAATCTCCGCAGCTGTCTTGCCTGTGGACGTTGCGATGGCATCGACGATGGTTGGCGTGGCGGCCATGATGGACTGCCAGCTATCCGCCTCCACCTTCCCGGATTGGATGGACTTGGTGTACGCGTCAATCGCGTTACGGCCCTTCTCAGCGCTGGCGGCATTGGTCGCCAGCAGATAGCTGAAGCTGTCGGTGATGTCCAACACCTGGCTGGTTTCATACCCCATGGAGCGCAGCGCATCCCCGGTCTGTATGTACAGCTCCTGCTGCTCCGATAGCGAGCGGTAGGTGATGTTGGCCGATTCCAGCAGGCGCTTTTGCACCAGCTCGTATTCCTCGGTGCTGCCCGTGGCCATGCGGATGCGTTCGGCCATCTGGCCATAGGCATCGGCTACCTCAATGGCATTCTTGGCAAAGCCGACAATTTCCCTGGCGGCAAACAGGCCTGCCAGCGTCTTGCCCAGTTGCGAAAGCGTGCCTTCCAGGCCCGTCGTTTGCGTGGACGTGTCGTCAAGGGCTTTGCCTAGCCCGTGTGCTTCTCCCGCCGCGCCCTTCGCGGCTTGCTCCATGGAGTCAAGGCCATTGCCCGCATCCGTGGATGCCGCTCCCAGGCCTCGGGCGTGTTCTTCAACCTTGCCCAGATCCTGCGCAAGCTCACCCACTCCCTCGCGATTGACGCGGACTGTGAAGTCGATCTTGTTGTCGTTGTCCATGAGAGCAATGTGAGGAAAGAGCCGAAATACAAAGGGCCGCCGCCCCTACTGAAGCGGCAGCGGCCCGGGTGCCTGATCGCGCGATCAGCTCATGCGAGTGCGGTAGTACTTGCTGATGCCCGCTCCCGTCTTGGTGGGGTCCTGCAGCACAGTGCCCTCGACATCCAGGGAGCCGAAGCCGCTGTTGATGAGCGTCAGTGCCTGCGTCACACCCTGGCTGCAGCGCCAGATGTCCACGATCACGGGCTTGCCGCTGTCCGCTTCGTTAAGCCCCCCAAAAATCAGCTGCAGTTCGGGTGCCTTCGTTGTCAGCGCTTCGATGGCGGCATAGGCGCCATAGCTGTAGCTCACCCACAGCTTGTCGGCTGCAGTGATGCCTGGTGCGCCGTCAAGCAGCACGATGCCCTCAGGCTTGATCAGGTAGTTGCCCGCCATGTCGACAGGCGTTGCACTCAGGGCGTCCGCACCTTTCTTCACCGTCACCGCCGTGGGGTCGATATGAGCCAGGGGCAGCAGCACGCCCAGCCCGCTGACCGTGAAGGGCTCGTCGGTCACGGTACCGGACTCGACACCTGCCACCGTGCCCAGCGTGGCGCGCGCCAGGTTCACCACGTTCAGGTCTGCCAGCTTCATGGTCACCTTCACCTCGGTGACGCGGCGCACCTCGGCGTGCGTGCCGCCGCCCAACTGCGTCATGTCGTCCTGGCGCTGCACATCCTCGGTGTGCTCCAGGCCCAGCTCCAGCACGTTGCCAATGGGCGCGGGGGCGCTGCTGCTGCTATAGGGCTTGGCGTACACCTGGCCCACCGTCATGGAGGGCTTGTAGACCTTCTTGAGAACTTCGACAGCCATGTTCAGGCTCCTTTGAAATAGTCAGCACTGTGAAAAACCGTCTCGACCAGAAAGGCGAGCGGCAGATAGAGATAGCCGGCCTGGCTGTAGCCAGCGCCAGGTGCTGGCGCCAGGCGCATAGGCCCGTTCACGTTCGGTGGCCTAAAGCCCATCACTGCGGCCCCAGCGCGTGCAGCAAGCTCGCCTGCCTCGCCCCGTGCGTCGGCCCCGCTCTTGAGGCCACGCACATTGCGCACAGCTGACACGATCAGCCACTCATGGTCCAGGCGGGAAGCCCGCCCATCGCTGCGCGTGTCCAGCACCCGAAAGCCGTTCCAGACCACATGCACCGCGGGCACAGGCTGCGCCTCTTCCTTGGTGGCATTCAGGTCTGCGGCTGTCAGCACGTGCACTCCCGGCAGCATTGCCTTGAGCCTTGCCACGATGTGCGGCTCGGGCTCCAGGAAGTTGTTGGGGTGCACCGCGGCTGGTGTGGTGGCCATGTCAGTACGCCCTCCAGTCAAACGTGCTGCCAGGTGCACGGATAGCCATGCGCCCCGGCGGCTGCGCCACGTCGGTGTCGCCACCGCCCAGGCTCACGACACCCTTGGCCAGGTCTACCAAGTACTGGTCGGCCCAGGCGGCGCCACGGCGCAGCTCCTCGGGCACCGAGGTGCCGTACAGGCGCTTGAGCGCAATGGCTGCCACTGCACCGGGCAGGCTGCTGCCCTGCACAAGGTCGGCAGGTAGCGGCATGCGAGCGCGGTAGCGCGGGAACAGGTACGTGTCGGCATGACGGCTGGCGCGCTCCAGCGCGTCCTGCAGACGCCCCAGAGCGGCCGTGGCCACGGCGATCGCATCGGCCGTCCACGCGCTCACGTCGCCAGCCGTGGCCACCAGGCGCAGGAGCTCGGCATCGAGCACGGCCTCAGGCGCGGAGCGCTGGGCCAGCTCGATCCAGCCACCCGTTGCGGCGTTGACCAGATCGGTGATGGAGGCGTAGGACGAACCGATGGCCATGGCGATCAGCGCAGGATGCGGATGAACTCGCCAGCAGCCGTGGCGGCATCGCGGGCGCGGCCAGCGGCCACACCGGTGGTCTTGGCCACGGCGCGGCCGTCGGCATCAGCCTCCACCTCGGCCCCGGCTGTGATGGCACCACCGGCCTCGACCAGGATGGAGCCCTGCGCGTCCACGCCGGCCTGCTCGCCCGCGTCATAGTCGGCATTGGCCACTCCCAGTGTGGCGGTGCCAGCGGTGCCGGCGGCGAACTTTGCGCCAGCGAAGGTCACGAAACGCTTCTTTGCCAGGCCACCCGTTGCGGCCTGGACGGAGAGCGTGAGAACGAGATGTTCGGTCTTCATCGGTGCTTACTCCTTGTGAATCAGTGGGGCCGGGATCACCAGGCCGTCGAGGCGGCGGGCCTCGGCGTCTGTGAGCGAAATCGCGGCGCCCACGTCGTAGAACTTGCCGTTGTGGCGAATCGGTACCGAGCCCACCTGGTAGGTGCCGATGGCCTGGTCGACGTCGTTGACGGGCGGTGCCGCTGTGGTCGCATCAGCACCCGCCAGGTCTGCGGCATGCGCGGCATCGGCCGCGGTGGTGGAGGCCACCGCATCGACCGACTCGCTCTGCGGCGTCTGCTGTGGCGCCAGATCGGCGGGGGCGGCAGCCGTTTCAGGGTGCGCTGCGGGGGTAGATTTCTTCGTGGCCATGATCAAGACACCGCGTTGCTAACCAGGTAGCCCGCGCCGGCACCCAGGATGTAGGGCTTGAAGATGTCCGTGTTGCGGACGATCTCCAGCTTGCCGTCTTCGGTGCGCGTATCCACCACCGGACTGCCCTTGCGCAGCGTGTAGCCGAACGAGGGTTCGTAGGCCGAGCGCACGGGTGCATTTCCCGCCTGGGCGGGCGCGCCAGCCGGCACGTAGCCAAACACCATGGTCTTGCCCCACAGGTCGGCCTGCACGCCCGCATCGGTCTGGTACACGGCGCGGCCCACGTAGATGTTTTCGATCTCGAAGATCTCGCGCAGATCGGCGATCTGCACCAGGCGTGGGCGCGTGTCGCTCAAGATGGCCTTGAGCTTGGGGTGGCGCTTCAACGCCCGCCACACGGCATAGCCGAGCACCAGGGTGTTGGGCTCCTTGACCACTGAGGAGCGCACGGCGGCCTTGGCGGTATCCACCACACCCTCGGGGTCGCTGGCGTCGTTGTCAAAAAGATCGGTACCCGACAGGGCCACCTTGTTTGCGGCGCCATAGTTGTTGGCGTCCTGCACCAGGTCGGCCACCATCTTCTCGTGGCGCAGGCGGATGCCCTCGGTCACACGCCAGGTGGCATGCGCCTGCAGCGGGAAAGCGGCCTCGGCGTCCTCGCGGTAGTCGATGGGGTATTCCAGATCGTGCTCATCGAGCGCGACGGTCACGCTGTCGATGTCTTCGGGCACGATGCGGTTGCTCTTCGCACGCAACGCGCGCTCAGTGTTGTAGATGGTGAAAGCGTCTTTCCCGAATTTCGGGATCTTCACGCCCTCCTTATCCACGCCCACGAACGGCAGCAGTCGATCGCCCACGAACTCATCGTTGCTGTAACCAGTGGCCAGCGTGGACAGGACCGGGTCCACCACGCGCAGTTTGCTCAAACGTCCCATGTTGATGTGCTCCTTGCAATCAGGGGTTGGGGATTACTTGATGACGGCGGCCGCGGCCTGCGCGTACGGCACGCCGTGTTTCTTGGCATAAGCCAACGCCTTGTTGTGCTGCGCCAGGCGGTCCGGGTCGGCTTCGGAAAAGGCCGCGCCTTCGTCGCCAGCGTCGGCACCATCAGCGCCAGCGGCCGCACGCCCGCGCGTCGCGTGCTCGCCAAACTCCACCGCGGGCGGCAGCGCCTGAATAAACTCGCGGAACACCTGGTGCATGGGCTTCTTGGCATCGCCCTCGCCGAACTCCACATCGTGCGTGGCCTGCAGCTGCGCGCCGATGGCCGCCACCTGATCCTTCATGGCGGCAGGGATACGCGCCTGGGTGGCCATGCTCTCGGCGAAGGCCACGTTGTCCTGGCGGATGGCCTCTGCCAGACGCGCCTGTTCGGAGCGGCGCAGCTCCTCGTTTTGCCGCTGCAGGGCGGCGTTCTGTTCGCGCAATTGCGCGGCTTCCTGATCGGTCACTGCGGACTCCTGTGGTGGTTGAGTGGTGGATGAAGCGGAGCTCTCGGCGAAGGCGGGGCCGGAACTGGCGGCTGTATCCGCGCGATCACGCCGCGCGTTGATTTCTTCCTGAGCGCCCAGCTCCAGGGCGCGCACGTCGTAGTTGGGCAGCACCTTGTCAGCCTCTTCCAGGCCGAACTTGGCGACCATCCAATCGCGCATCTGCCGCCAGAGGTTTGCGGATGTCATGGCATCCCATTCACCAAAGGCCACACCCTCCTGAAAGCACACGCAGCCGTCGTCATCAGCGCCGGCGAACTCGGGTGCGTCCAGCCCCTTCACGGCGGGCGACTGCGCGCCCAGGAAGCCGATGTGGCGCAGGTACCAGACGCCGGGCGTGGGGTTGTTTGGGTCTGTGGGGCGGTAGAACTTGGCGCTCACGGTGCCGTAGGCGCCGCTGCGCACGGCCTCTGCAAACTCGGGGTCCACCTTGTCAGTTGTGGCATACAGGCCGCGTTCAGTGGCGGTGAGCGACTTGGCCCAGCCCTTGGCGGGGTCGTCCGTTTTCGGGTGGCCTACAACCAGCGGTGCCTTGGAAACCTTCGGGTCGTATGCCTGCGCGATGGCCTGCAGATCGGCCTCGCTGAACTCTATGGATTCACCATGCATGGTGGTCCAGCGGCCAGGCTTGAAGATGTGAAGCGGCTTGGGTGTAGAGGCGGCTTGAGGCATGGGCGCTACTCTCGCGCGCACCCTGCGCTTTCCTTAAATGCCGCGCTCCACATATTCACGAACAAAAAAGCCCCGTCGCGGCGGCGATCGGGGCCTTTGAAGGGGCGGCGCGTTGGCGGGCTAGTCCAGCGCCAGAGACCCCTGGCGCAGTGCCATCTGTTCACGGCGCCAGGCGCGCTCAATGTTGCGCACGCGGCTCGCGGTGATGCCGCAGGCGTCGGCCACGTCTTTATACGGCAGGCCGGCTGCGAGCATCTCGATCACGCGGCGCGTGCGGGCGCTGCTCATCATGTCAGCGCCCACGGGAATATACGGCTGCGTGCCGCCCAGGTCCTGGGCCAGGCCCATGGTGAGGGCCACGGCCAACCTGGCGATCGCCGCCGTGTCGGTGGTCTCCGATTCAGGCGCCGACAGCAGCGTGAGGTAGTGGCTGGTGGCCAGGTCGCGCCAGGTGTCTGACCAGGCCGGCGTCATCAGCGCCTCAAGGGGCGCAAGCTGCTCGGCCGTGAGCTCGGCCAGGTCCAGGCGATCGAACATCTCAAGCATGGTGGTCTCCTCGGGTCTGCCAGGCCTTCAGGGCTTCGATGCAGGTGTCCAGCTGCGCGGGGGTGCAAAAGCGCAGCGCCGTCACGTGCACAGTGCGCTCCACCCACGCATCCAACGCGGCGCGGCCGGGGTTGTTGACCAGGCCGTCGCGGTGCAACTGGTGCCACAGCGCCCACACCTTGCGCTCCTTCGGGCTCGCGGCAGATTTGGCCTTGGCGAACTGCTCGCCCGTGAGCGGGCGGCGGCGCGTGGGTTGCGCCAGGCCCAGGCGCTCTGCCAGGCCCTGCATGTGTTCGCGCACCTGGCGCCGCTCGGCCTGGTTCATGGCCTTGCTGCTGGATTTGCCCGTCAGGTTAAGCAGCAGTGCGCGGTAGTCGTCATCCTGCAGGGCCAGCTTGCCCTTGAGCACGTGGATGGCGGCGACGTGGTTGGTGGTCACGGCTGGGGGCCTCCCATGAATTGCGCGGTGGTCAGCAACGGCGCGAGGCCATCGCTGATGTGCGGCAGCTTGCTAGGCGCCGTCTGACGTTTGGGGCTCTGCGCAAGCCACTCCCGATAGCAGGCCTTACAGCGGTAGTACAGGCCGTCCTTGCTGTTGGGATCGGAGTAGAAGAACTCCAGATCGGCTGGCCACGACTCATCGCAGCCATTGCAGTGCTTTTCCGCTTCGACCATGTCCTACCCCCGCAGCAGCGGACCGAGCCACCAGTTCCACAGGCCCAGCAAGCTGCAGGCCAGGAACACCCACTGTTGTGCGTGCAGGGGCCACTGGCGTTGCCAGGCGCTGGCGATCAGCCACGCCACGTTGCTGACCAGGAAGGCGCCGAAGCCCCAGCCCGGCAATGCGGGCATGGCCAGCAGCAGCGCGCCCAGCACCCCGAAGATGGAGCCCAGGATGGACACCGCCAGCACTTCCTGGCGCGCGGGCGTTTGGAGGGCCTGGGCGCCGCAGGAGCGGCAACCCCCTGCGTTTTGCGTTTGGGACGTTTTGGGACGGGTTTCCATGGCTTCGCGGAGCGTCATGCTGCACCTCTGGCGCTTGCTTCACCTCCCAGAGCTTTGACCAGGTCGGGGATCAGCTTGGACAGCTCCCCCGTGGCGATCGCCACGTCGGCATCGAAGCCGCCATCGTCCTGCGCCTCGCCCTCGAACACCGTGTCCAGGAACGCCACCTTCTTGAGCTGAAGCCCCTCGGTCAGCACGAAGCTCACGCGGTCGTCCCAGCTCATGGCGAGCTTGGTGGGCAGCTTTCCGGCCTGGATGTGCTCCTGCACTTCGGCAATGTCCAGCGGGTGCCGGCCGTAGCGCACCACGGCCTTGGTCTCGTCGGGCGCCTTCAGCTCGCACTCGCGGTCGATGGAAAAGCCCGCCGGCGGCTCCTGCTCCTTGAGCCACAGCGCCATCGCCGCCTGGGGGCTGGTCTGCGTGTCCAGCAGCGCCAGCGACAGGCCGGGCAGGTGCTCCACCAGCAGGCTCACCACCTCGTCAGCACGGCCCTGGGCGCCGGTATCCAGCACCAGCAGGCGCGCCTGCGGGTCGATCCACACCCAGGTGCCGCCCTGCTTGGTGAAGGCCATGGGCAGCAGGTCCAGCTTGGCCTCTTCCTTGAGCTCCTTGGTTTCCTTCTTGCCGGGCTTGCGGCCGGTTTCCTGCTCGATGCGCGCGGCCTTTTCCTTCACCTTGCGCGCCAGCACGGTGGCCGGGAGCATCTTGGCTTCCCATTGGAAGCGCAGCATCCAGTGGCCGCCCACGCTCTCGGCCAGCAGCCCGTGGGCCTCGCCGCGCGGGGGCACCCAGCCGCTGGACTTTTCCTGCGTGGCGCTGCATTCCTGGAAGGGTGCCTTGGCCAGCGCTTCTTCCAGCTGGCTCCATTCCATCTGCCATTGCGGCGCGATGCTGTAGATGATGGCATTCTTGATCATCGAACTTCCTCCCTATGCCCCTTGAGCTCGTGCTTGTCACAGATGGCCATGGCAGAGACCTTGAATCCGCCCTTGGTGCATTCCCACCCTGCGCGGTCGTAGGGCGGCATACGGTCCACATAGGCCTGCTGGCCGTGCTTGCAGTTGCGGCACGCGGGACGTGCGCTGGCGTTGCGAAAGGCCATAGCGGCCTGGCGTGACTGGATGCTCCCCATGGCCTACGCCTCGCCTTCCTGTGCCGCGCCCTTGAGCAGCGCGTCCACCAGCTTGTCCACCTCGCTGTCCACGGGCTTGATGACCACCGTGTCGCCCGCGTCCTCGATCGTCACGCCGATCTTCTTGAGCTCGGCGGCGGTGAGCTGCGCCAGCGCTTCCTTCACCGGGGCCTCCTTGGTGCGGATCAGCACGTCGGCCTGTTCGGGCAGGTGCTTCTTGATGCGGGCCACCACAGCGTCGGCGTCATCGAATGAGATGGCGCCTTTGCCCTTTTGGTAGCCGAGCTTGACGCCCGCCAGCACCTGCGTCTTAGGCTTCATGAAGCACTCAGGGTGGGCTTCGACCAGGGCGCGCAGCGCGTCCTCAGCCTCGGCAGCGCGGGTCACTGCGCGGCGGATGTCGGCCAGGTGGTCGCGGCGCAGCGCGGCGATGCCGTCATTGAGCGCAGTGACCTTCTCGGCCAGCAGCGCACGGGCCTTGGCATACACCTCGGCGTGCTTGTTGATGGATTCGATTGCGGTGGGCATTGATGCTCCTATCAATGAACGGTGGAATTCAACCGGCTTCCGGTTGCAGAGGCCTGCATGAGCTCGCCGGCGTAACTGCCGAGTGCGAAGCCAGCGGCACCCAGCGCCTCGGGAGGCAGGTGCATGCAGGTAAAACGGTGGACACGGCAGAGAGCTTCCAGAACCAGGAAGGCGCGTTGTTCTCCGCTCAGTGCCTGGATGATTTGGCGAGCCATGGCGTCGGCCTGGGCCGAGAACTCGGCTTTGCTTAGTTGCTTGTTGGGCATGTCGAGCCTCCTCAGCACCGAAAGCCGCGGCTCTGGATGCGCTTGTGGTCATCTGCACCCGCACGGGCCGCAGGCGCCGGACTGGTGGTCCAGGTGGGCGCGCGCATCACGTCGTACTGCGCGGGTGGCACGGCGCCTGCAAGGCGCGGCGTCGGCTGCACCTTGCCGCGAGGGCGGCCGCGGCCAGGGAGTTGCTGGGTGGTCGGGTTCACGGCTGCTCGCCTTTCTTCGCTTGGATGGCTGCGCGCATGGCGCGTACGGTGGGGGACATGCCGGCAGCTGCCGGTGCGGTGGCGGGCCGTGGCGCGGCCGTGGTGCTGGTGGGAGGCGTAGCGCCGGTCTGCAGCAACTGGCCCACCTGTGTGGGCGCATCGCTGGAGTGCGCGCGGCCTGCTTGGCGCAAGTCGGCTTCGCGCTGGTGTTCGGCCGCGGCCTCGTGCTTGTCGGCCATGCCGCTCAAGATGGCGTAGAGATAGCCGTGGCCCTTCATGGGCAGCTCCAGACGCCCTGCGGTGCGCGCGTCCAGCATCTGGTCTATCGCCTGAGCCCAGGCCGCGAGCGGCGCCGCCCAGTCCCGACCCTTCCAGGTGATGGCCTGGCGCTCCAGGTCGGGTAGCAGCTGCAGGATCAGCTTGATCTTCTTGGCGGCGGTGAGGCGCTGCTTCGGAGGAGTGAACAGCCCCACGTATTGCAGGACTCGGGCGCCAAGGGGGATGCTGACGCTGGCCAAGCGGGCCAGGGCGCGCTGGTCCACCTCGTGGGAGAAGGCCACTGCCAGGTCGAACTCCGCGCCGCAGCTGGGGCAGGACAGGTCGCTCACATCAGGCCTTTCGCATGGAGCCAGCCGCTGGCCACACCCAGAGAGGCTGCGATGGCGAGCAGCAGGGCCACCTCCACCAGCAGCACCAGCCAGCGGGGAACGCGGCCAGCGCGCGGCTGCTGCTCCACCGCGCCTGGCGCGAAGTAAAAGCCACCAGGTGGCAGTTGGTGCGCGTCGTGGCGCGCGTCCTGGTTGCAGGTGCAGCCCACGCCGGGGCGGCCGTGGCACACGCCGAGCTGGTGGCAGGTTCGTTTCGTGGTCATTGCACGCTCCTGATGCAGCGGGCCGAGATGCAGCGCGCCTCCGGCCAATCGGCCAGCGTCTGAATGACGGCCTCGCAGCTGCTGGCGAACAGGCCCGTGATGGACCAGCGCGCCTGCGCTGTTTTGATGGTGATGCGGTAGATGGCCATGGTTCAGCACCCTGCGATGACCTGGGCATCCACCACGGGCCAGCCGGCGCGCGTGGCGGCGTTCATGGCGCGGCAGACCAGGTTGTTGACCACGAGTGGGTAGCACTCGCTGCGCGCGTCCTGCGGCTTGCCGCCGCGGGGGATGTGCACCAGGCGCGTGCGGATGGCGTCGGCCGCGTCGGGGGCCATCACGTCCTCGTACCGCAGGTCAAAGCGGGCGAACTTGTGGCGCAGGTAGCCCTCCAGTTCAGCGTCCAGCGGCTCCAGTTCCACGATCTCGCAGCGCTGGGCCACCTCGCGCACCTCGGCGTTCTGGCTGGACAGGCGGTCGCGCAGCTCGGGTTGGCCGACCAGGGCCACGCCGATCAGGCGGCGCATGCCGTCCTTCAGCTCAATGAAGCGCTTCAGGTGCTTGAGCGTGGCGCCAGGCAGGCAGTGCGCCTCCTCGATCAGCAACAGGTGGCGGCGGCCGGCGCGGTGGCTGGCCTTGAGCAGCTCGTGCACCTGGCGAAAACGCGCCTCAGGGCTGCTCTTGACCTTGAGCTGCGGGTCCAGTGCCGCGGCGATGGATTCGGCGATGTGGCTGGCCTTCAGGGTCTTGCCCTTGGCATCGCTGGCCTCCATGGCCAGCACGTAGGGGCGGATGATCAACACGTCCTTCTTGTCGGCCTTCAAGCGCTCCTCCAGGTCTTCGGCCAGGGTGCTCTTGCCCGCGCCGCTCTCGCCCACCACCGCCAGGAAGCCGTGGTGCTGCGCGCAGTCGTTGAGCGCCGCGCGCACGTAGCGCACGCTGGGCGTCTGGTACACGTCGTCGGGTGTCTGCACATCGTCCTGGAACGGGTTGCGCGGCAGGTTGAAGTGCTTGCGCGCTTCAGGGGACAGGGCTTCGTTTTGCAGTAGCATGGTTTCCTCCTCGGGGGTTTCGGTTGGTTTCGGGACTTCAGGGGCGGCCTCGGTGAGGTGCGAACTCACCGGGGCCAACTTCGTGGTGCTGCTGACCAGCAAGGCCAGCTGCGCGGTCTTGAGCTGCGCGGCCGTCAGGCCCCGCTGCTGCAGATAGGTGGCAATGCGGTCGATGACCTGGCGCGCGCCACGCGCCGGCCACTGCCCATGCGCTACCAGGCGGCTGACGGCCGAGCGCGATAGGCCGGTGGCGCGGCGCAGATCGGACTGGGGCACGCCAAATTCGGAGAACAAGGCTGAGAGGCTCATGCGCCACCCCCTGCCACCACGCGCAGCCCGGCGCGCACCGTGAGGCGCTCCATCAGGGCCTGCAGTTGGTCCTCGGGCACACCATCGGGGTACCAGGCGCGCAACTGGGCGGTTTTCTCGCGATCCATCTCCAGGCCCATGCGGCGCAGCTCGGCCGCGGCCTCGAATCCAGAGAGCACGCGGGCCGGGGCCTTGTGGGTGGCCACGCCGGTCTGCAGCTCGGTGCCGCGGCGCGGCAACATGGCCACGTCGGGCAGGTCCGCGTGGTGCTTGTACGGGTCGAGGGTGCCGCCGAGGGGCAGCGCCTTGGCCTTGCGCGCGGCGGCGGCTTGCTCATCGGTCTGCGCGCCGGTGGCAATGCGTTCCACCAGCTTGCGGTTGGCGTCTGCCGCGGTCTCGGGCAGCGCCTTGTGCTCGCGGCCGATCAACGCGGCGCCTTCGGCAAAGCCGTGCGCATCGCGCAGCACCTCGGGCACTTCGATCAATACCTCGTCGCCCTGTGCGTCACGGTCCAGCACGTAGGCGGTGGCTGGGTTGAAGGGGTTGAAGGTGACGGTGAGCTTCTCGCCCACCATCACGCCCGGTACGTGCTTGACCGACCAAACCCGGCCGTTGAAGCGCACGCACAGTTCGCGGTCCACCTTCGGGGTGGCCGGCTCGTGGGTGAGCAGCTGGCGCGCCAGGTCAGCACCTACCAGGCGCAACTGCTGCTGGGTGATCTCCATCCACTTGGCCCAGCGCGTCAGGCCGTGGCGGCTGTGCACGCGCACGCTGTTGTAGTAGCGCATCCACAAGGCGGCCTGCTCGTTGATCCATGCGATGCTGGGCACGTGCTGGAACTTGAAGCCGCTCTCGAAGTTGGTCTCGACCAGGTTATGGGCGTTTTCCACCTGGCCCTTGGCGCGCGGGTTGCCCGCCTCGTTCACCACGGGCTTGACCTGCAGGCGGCGCAGCAGGGTCTTGAACGCGCCGCCAATGCCGGCGCTGCCCGGGTCCATCATCAGGTGGAACGGTACGCCGTACATCTGCTGGCCGGGGCGCTGGGCAATCGCGGCCAGGAAGGCCTCGGCCATGTTGACGATGGACTCTCCCCCGGCCACGTAGTGCACGAAGATGGCGCCGCTGCAGTGGTCGGTGAGCACGTAGCGCGTGAGTCGCTGGCGCTTGATCTTCTCGAAGTTCTCGGGCTTGTTTTTGTAGAACACCGCCTTGTCCATGTCGGCCACGCCGCCCTCGGGCACATAAAACAATGTGCTGATGGAGGCGTCGATCTGCCAGACGTCGTTGGGGTGCTCGCTGGCCAGGGCCTGCACCGGCTCGGGCTGGCGCAGTTGGTCGGGGTGCAGCCGATAGGTGCGCAGCGCGCGGGCGCAGGCGCTGTCGGACAGCGGCCGGATCTCGCCGGTCGTCGCATCCAGCGTGCAGGCAAAGTGCGGCCGGTTGGCGCGCAGCCGCACCAGCGCCAGCTTGAGCGCATGGATGGCCTTGTCGTTGGCGCGGTAGCCTTCCATGAGCGTGGTGCTCAGCAGCTGCGCATCGGGCAGGCTCAGGGCGGTGGCGCCCGCGTCGGAGCGGCGCTTGCGTTCGGGTTTCACGGTGACCTCCTTGATGCGGCGCATGAGCGTGGCGCGCGACAGACCCAGGTGCTGGCAGGCGGCGGCGTAGACGGCTTCCTTGCCACCGTGGCCAGCCTCCTGGGCGCGGCGAGCCACGTCCAGCAGGGCTTCGATGAGTGCGGGGCTCATGCAGCAGCCTTCAGTTCGCTTGAGCGGCTCCAGCGCCTTGCGCGGCGGCCCAGCGCTGCCACTCAGGCTGGGCGCCGTCTGCCAGGCTGGGCAGGTTGAACTCGTCGCGCAGCAGGGTCAGGTCGGCCATGAGCTGCCCCACCATGCCGGCCATGAAGGTGCTGTTGTCCTCCTGGTGGTTCTGCAGGGCGATCAGCGCTGCGCGCAGCTGACCGCGGATGGCGCCCTGTGCTGCGAGCAGGTGTGTGGTGGCCTCCTGTTGGAGCTTCTCCAGCTCCTCGTCCGGTGGCAGCTTGGCAATGCGCGCCTGAGCGCGTTCGAGCTGGTCGATGCGGGCCTGCTTCTTGGTCATGACGGCCTTGGTGGCGTCATGCTCGGCGCGGGACTCGCGCAGCGCGGCGCGCAACTCTTTCACGCTCATGGTGGCCACGTCGTCGAGGGACAGCTCGCCGGTATGGCCAGTAAGTTCCAGCTCCTCGATCTGCTCGTCGTCAAGGACGAGCATCTCGAACAGCTTGGATTGGTTTCCGATGGCCTTGACCAAATGTTGCGACGTCGCAGCATTTGAGAACTTGGTCGCTGCTTGCATAAACCGGACTGCCACGGACCGCTCCAGACCGAGAACATCAAGGCGAGCGACAAATTGGCCGTGCTCGCAAGCTGATTTCAGTACTGCCAGCCCACGGCCCACCTCCAGGCAGGCCTCCACGCTGCGGCGCATGTTGGCGGCAATGTCGCGCTGGATCAGGTCGGGGTCGGTGGCGTCTGCCGGCAGCTGGTAGCCAAGTTGCTGGGCCACGGCGCGTACGGTGGTCTCGCGCTGGGACAGCGCGAGGGCCTGGGCGCCTTCGTCGGCGCGCATCACCGCCATGGCGCCTGTGAACTTCTCCTGGTCGATGGTCTTGTCATCCACGTCTTGCGCTTCGATCTTCTTGGGTTGGCGTGCCATGGGCTTCTTTCTCAGTCGGGGTTGCGGGTGAATCGGTTGCGGGCTTCATCCACGCGGCGCTGGGCCGTGTCGATGGCGTTGAAGACCTTGATGGCCTGCTGCGGCAGGCGGGGCGTAAGGCGCCAGTGGCCGGTGGATTCGTCACGCTCGGCCAGGCCGGCAGTCCGCAGGTTGTCCAGGTCGCGGGTGATGGCGCTAGCTGGCACGCGCAGCAGCTCGGCAAGCTTGCTGGGCGGGTACCCATGGACCACGTCGCCGAACAGGGCCAGCTGCAGGTGCAAGATGCGCTGCTGCGCGGCGTTGGTGTAGTCGGTGGCGCGGCTCATGCCTGGCTCCCTCACGACTGTTTCGAGCCACGCAGGGCGGCCAGGCGCTGGAACATCAGCAGGTTGGCCGCCTCTACGAAGGCAGCCGCCTCATGGGCCTCCACCACCAAGTCGCCATAGCTGGTGCTGATGGTGAAGCCGCGCTCCATGTCCGGGATCTGTTTGGACAGGGCATAGGTGATGTCAAGTTCGTCCATGGCTCAAAACTCCAGTTCAGGGGTGGCGTACTGCGCCACGTTGTGGTGGTGGTAGGCCACCTGCTCTAGGTGCAGACGCAGGGCGGCCAGGGTGGCTTCGGTGTCGGCCTCCGTGGGTGCTTGGTAGAAGGCGGTGAGCAGTTGCAGGGCGGCGGCGCAGCTGCTGTTCATGTCCAGTAGTTCTGTGCCCTCGGCTTTGCGGCCGGTGGGCATGGGCACCACCAGGCGGCCGGCGCTGGCGGCCAGCCAGTCGCTGATGTAGTGGCAGCCGCAGGCCAGCTCGTAGGCTGGGATCAGGATGGCGGGCATGCGCCCCGTGGCCAGCCACTTGTAGAGCGTGTCGTGGGTGGCACCCATGCGGTCTGCGATGCGCTCCACGCTCAGGTTGTGCTTGGCCTGGGCGTACTCCTTGCACAGGCGCATGGCGTGCACCAGGCTGCTGGCGCGCAGGCGTTTCCAATCTCTGCGGATCATTGGAAGCCCCCTTCGCGGGCGGCGTCCAAACAAATGCCGGCGTGGAAATGCTGAAAGCAGCTTTCAGGGTGGCAAAGTGCAGCCATGTCACACCCCACCCTGGAAGGATGAACATGCAACACCCTCAAGACCTGCCGGATGTGCTGGAGGAACTGCTGGACCAAGTGCGCGAGCTGAATGCAGCGCAGGCGGTGCAGCGTGCGGCGTTTGTGGCACTGGCCCGCCATCTTTCAAAGGCTGGCCATGCAGACCTGCCGCAACTGGCGCGTGATCTGGAGATGCTGGCGCAGACGCAGCCAGAGCCAGCTTGGCAATCCGGGCTCGAAGAGCTGTCAAGGGTGCTATTGCTCGCGCATGCTGGGCCATCAGCACGTCGCTGATGCGCTGGGCCTCGGTGGGCGTCAGCTTCGCGTTACGGCAATTTGTTACATTGGGTGCGGGACACATGAAAATGACCCTCACGCAACCGCGGTGCGGCGGGTTTCCCGCGAGACCTCACCAGCCTTAAGACCCAACGTGACTGCGATGTTGTGCGCATCGCCGCGTAGGCACTTGAGACGGGGATTGACTTCGTCGTCAGCCAGAATGGCGATGACCATGTTGGGCGAGTAGCCGTTCTTCTTGGCCCAGGCCGAGATGGACCAGCCCTTGCGGGCGAACTCGGCACGTACCTGCGCGCGAGATTTCGTCATGGCGGTGCGTCCTATTTGTTGTGCAGCAGTTGGCTCTGTTGCATTGGTTGGTTTGTTGTTGTGCGAATTATGCGGCACGAATGTTCCGCATTGCAATAGGTGATTAGGAATATTTGTGCCTTCTATTGCAGATCGATTGCGAGAGACGAGGGAAACGCTTGGCATGAGCCAACAAGCGCTGGCTGAGCAGTGCGGCGTCACCGCGCGCTCTCAAAGGAACTACGAATCAGGCGAGCGTTTGCCTGACGCGGGTTACTTGGCAGCTCTTCCAGCTGCCGGTGTGGATGTGCTCTACGTCCTCACCGGCGAGCGCAGCGGCGCCCACCCCGCGCATGACGCTGCGGAGCAGGTGTTGCTGGACAGCTACCGCCGCTGCAACGCCCAGGCGCGCCAGCACCTGATCCAGACGGCCGCGCTGCTGGCCGCAGGCATGCCGCCCGCATCCGCCCGTGGGGCAGGCAGCAGCGGTGGCCAATCCGTGGTGGGCGACGACGCGATTCAGATTGGCAGCGTGACGGGCAAGGCGCGTATCAAGAACAGGTGAGGACCAAGGTGTGAGTGAGCTACCGAGGCAGTTGCTGGCCTGGCTGGCCAAGCTGCTGCCGCAACAGAAAGTCGTAGGCGACAACGCAGTGCAGGTAGGCAAGGTCCAGGGCGGGCTGCATATGGACCGAAGCACGCACAGCAGCGCCGTGCACGTGACGCAAGTGACACACCAGCACTTTTATGCAGTCGCAGCGACGCCCTCACAGGCTCCTACCGGCAGCCCTCCTGCTTCGAACGATTGCGGTCGCCTCACCACGCCTGAGCAACGCGATGTGTTCGCACGAATGAAACAACTGCAGCCGCGCACCTACAACAAGGTGGTGGCATTCATGCGCAGCGAGTTCAACACCGGCCTGGTCAACCAGTTGAACAGCCAACAGCTTTACCGCGTGCGCCGATACGTAGAGGCCATCCAACGCAATGAGGAGAGGAACCGAGCATGATCAAGCAAGCCGTTGTTATGTGTGCACTGGCGCTGGCCTTTCCCAGTTGGGCCATTAACAAATGCAAGGGGCCTGATGGCAAGGTCGTGTTTCAGGATGCGCCTTGCATGGGGCAAGGCGAGAAGATCGAAGTACGGCCGGCGTCTGGTCATACGGCCCGCCCTCCGTATCCTGCGTCCTCTGTGCCTACGGTGTCACAAGCACCTGCTCCGTCACCAGCACCTGCAGCGCTTCCGGCGCCAGTTCCAGTCGCCCCGATGAAGTCCGTCCTTGAGTCGCAGGCGGATCAATGCCTTGCATGGTATAGGCCATTGCTGCGTGATCCAGCAAGCGCCTATTACTCCGAGCCCAAGTTTCAAGACAAGCGCGTTCTACGCATGACGCTGCATGCCACGAATGGCTTCGGAGGCGTGGTCACGCGTATGGCTGCATGCGAATTTGACAACGGAAAGCTCAGCGCCGAATGGACAAAGATTCAGGCGAAGCGGCTGGAGTGGAGCGTTAACTAACCGTGCAAGCCATGAATACAGATTTTTTTGGTATGCCTAAGACTCATCCGCAAGCCTCTAATAGTTCCTCTCAGAGCTCCCCGAGAGAAGTCGGCAATAACGCTGCAGGCCGTCTCTTCAATTTCTTCAGCAACTTCAAACGAAGAGCGACCAGCCATGCTGCTATTCGAGACAATTGGCAGGAAGCACTACACATCAACGAAAAGCACAACGATGCACGTGATGAGCATGCGATCGGTCGAGCGCATGACGCCATTAGCCGGGAAATCGACGCAATTGCTTCAGCTGTTCGGGCACATGGGGTGCCTGATTCGTTGACATCGTCACACTTGAACCACCTTCGCGGTGCGCTCAGTCTCAACCTGTTTAATCAGGGAAGAGACCACACGCTGCAATACGTCAACAATGAAGCTTTGCTGACGCTACGGTGGTGCTCTATTGTGCTGCCCGATGAAGATGATGTTGTCTCCTCTGAAGCAATGGATGTTTTGCGGCACCAGATCCGCGAACTAGAAGAGGCGCTTGCGCTGGAGGGAATCCCACCCCATTTTCGTGCGTATGCAGAAGAGGTTCTCCGTGGTTTGGAGAGTGCGCTTTTCTTGTTCCCCATTCAGGGGATAAAGCCTCTGCAGCAAACTGTCAGACAGGCAGTTTCAAACGCTCACTTTGAGGAAGAAAGTCTCAAGGCGGAATTTGAGGAAAATGACAACAAGCCTGAAGTAGAAACTCTCCGGCAAAAAATGGGCAACGCTCTTAAGAGTGCGGCAACGCTCGTTGGGGACGTCGAGAAGCTCAGTAAGGGCTATGGCTACCTCCTCGGAAAGGCGCATGAGGCTGGCGTCTATATCGCTAACGGAATATCTCAGTCATCGGTTTGAAGCCCCATCTTCAAACAATGTCGCGCGACATTTATCGCTGATCGCGCGCGCACGGCATCCTGCCGTGCATGACTTCCCCTCACGTCCGCACAGGGCACCCCAGCGCAGAGGTGCCCCATGGATAACCGCATTGCCATAGCGGCTCTGGCGCTATCCGCCACCGGGCTGGTCTATATCGCCCAGCGCGAGGGCTACAGCGATCGCGCATACCCCGACCCCGTGCATGGCGCCAAGGTGCCCACGGTGGGCTTCGGCTCCACGGCCGGCGTGAAGATGGGCGACAGCACCACGCCCGTGCGCGCGCTGGTGCGATTGCGCGCCGACGCGAACGAATACGAGGTGGCCTTGAAGCGCTGCCTGGCTGTCCCGCTGCACCAGCGCGAATGGGACGCCTATGTAGGCCTGGCCTACAACGTAGGCGCACCCACGGTGTGCAAGAACAACGACCGCACCGGCCCCAGCACGCTGGTGCAACGCCTGCAGGCCGGTGACTACCCCGGCGCCTGTGACGCAATCTTGCTCTACGACCGTGCCGGCCCCGTGCGCCAGCCGCGGGACCGCTGCAGCCACCCCGACAACCGCACCTGCAGGGGCGTGTGGACCGATCGCAAGCACCTGCGTGCCATGTGCCTGGGTGAACCCCTGGAGGCCACGCCATGAGTCTGCGCGTCATAGCTGCCGCGGTACTGACCCTGGCCGTAGTGCTGGGCGTGCGCGCTTGGAACGCGCACCTGATAGCCCTCGGCGATACCCAGGGTGCTGAGCGCGTACGCCAGGAGTGGCACCTGGCTGAGACCGAGCGACGCGCCAAAGAAAAGGAAGCCGAGGCCGAAGCCGGGCGGCGCCGCGCCCTGGCCGAGACCCTTGCTCGGGAGGATGAGCAGGCCAAGCAGATTCAAACCGAAAGGATCGCCCATGAACAAGCACAACGTGAGGGCGCTCTGCGCGCTGCTCTTGGCCGCGCTGACGCTCGCAACCGCAGCCTGCTCGACACCATCGCCGAGCTCAACGCGCAACTCGCCCCTGGTGGCAATGACATGCCCAGCGCCAGCCAGAGTGCCGACACCGCCGCCCTCGTTGATGCAGCCCGCACCGCCCGCGAGCTTCTTGGAAGCTGCAGCCGCAGATATGCAGCAGTGGCAGCAGAGGCTGACCGACTCGGCACCCAAGTGAGCGGGTTGCAGGACTTCTTGCGCACCGTTGTTCCCAACGCCCAGGAGCCCCTTTCTCATGATCTTTGAACTGACGATGACCAACGTCATCACGGTGGCCGCCTTGTTCATTGCGGCGCTATGGGCACTGCTGAAGGTGATCAGCCACCAGGGCGAGAAGCGCATCAGCGAGCGCTTCGACGCGCTGGGCAAGGTGATGGCAGACATCGCCAAAACGCAGGACCGCAACGCCTCGGCCACGCTGGAGCTGGAGAGGGAGTTCCGCAAGCACCAGGCCGACATGGCGCGTGAGTACCTGCGGCGCGACGACTTCGTGCGGCACGTGGGAATCATCGAGACGCGCATCGACAACTTCGCGCTGCGCATGGAGCGGAGCCTGGATCAGTTGGGAGTGAAGAAGTAATGATCGATATCGCCAAAATCCGCCGCGAGGACATTCGCTGGCACCTGCTGCAGGCCATCAATTTGAGCCGCCCCGTGGGCATCTACACGGAGCCGCTGCTGGTGATCGTGCGCTCGGTGTACCCCGATGCGACCCACCAGGAGGTGCGCCTGAACCTGGACTATCTGGAGGAGCGCGAGATGGTGCGCATCACCAAGGACGCCATGGACCGCTGGATGGTGGATCTGACCCGCACGGGCATCGACTTCGTGGAGTACACGATCGACGCGCAGCCCGGCGTGGCGCGCCCCAAGATCACGCAGGTGTAAGCCATGCCTCGTCGCAGCAAAGTGCATGAGCTGCCGCCCGAGCTGAAGGAGTGGCTGGACGCCGAGCTGGTGAAGCGCGGCTTTGGCGACTATGTGCAGCTGGCGCAAGACCTGAAGAAGCGCGGTGCCGATATCTCCAAGTCAGCACTGCAGCGCTATGGCTCACCCTTTGAGCAGCGCATGGCCCAGCTGAAGATGGCCAGCGAACAGGCCCGTGCCCTGGTGGACGCCGCACCGGACGAGGAGGACAAGCTGGGCGCTGCCGTGGTGCGCATGACGCAGGAGAAGATTTTCAGCCTGCTGATGGAGTTGGATATCAACGCCGAGGACGTGGACGTGAACAAGCTGTTCAAGAACGCGGCCGAGATCGGCAAGGCCAGCGTGACGCAGAAGCGCTTCAGCATGGAGGCTCGCGCGGCCATCGAGGCCGAGGCGCGGCGCAAGGCGTTGGAAGATGCCAGTGCCACCGCAGCGGCTACCGCGAAGCAGCAAGGCCTGTCGGCGGAGGGCGTCGGTGCGCTGCGCGCCGCCATCATGGGGCAGCTCTGATGCAGCACACCGCCGTCGCCCAGGCCGCGCGCATCCTGATGCAGTACCAGGTGGACTGGATCGCAGATCAGTCCCCGGTGAAGATCATCGAGAAGTCGCGCCGTATCGGTATCAGCTATGCCGAGGCGGCCGACGATGTGCTGTACGCCGCCAGCGCTCAGGGAGCCAACGTCTATTACATCTCCTACAACAAGGACATGACGGCGGGCTTCATCAGCGACTGCGCCACATGGGCGAAGGCATTCAACGCGGCAGCCGGGCAGATCGAGGAGTCGGTGATCGAAGAAGAGGACAAGCAAATCCTCACCTACACGATCAAGTTCGACAGCGGGCACATGATCCAGGCCTTCACCAGCAACCCGCGCAACTTGCGCAGCAAGGGGCGACCCGGCGAGCGGCTGGTGATCGACGAAGCCGCCTTCGTGGACGACATCAAGGAACTGCTGAAGGCGGCCATGGCCATGACCATGTGGGGCGGCCAGATCCGCATCATCAGCACGCACGACGGGGCGGACAACCCGTTCAACGAGCTGATCAACGACGTGCGCGCCGGCCGCTACGACTACAGCCTGCACCGAGTGACGCTCGACGATGCACTGCGCGATGGCCTGTACCGCAAGATCTGCACGGTTACTGGCCGCGTGTGGTCGCTCGAGGCCGAGGCGGCCTGGCGCAAGGCGACGATCGACCGCTATCGTCCAAACGAGGACGAGGAGCTGTTCTGTATTCCAGCCCAGGGCGGCGGCGCCTGGCTCACACGCGCGCTGGTGGAAAGCCGCATGCGCGAATGGCCGGTGATCCGCTTCAACGGTACGCAGGAGTTCAACAACGCCACGCCGGATCTGCGCAAGCGAATCATGGGGGACTGGATCGGCGACGTGCTGCAGCCGCTGCTCAAGTTCGAGCCTGGACTTCGTCACGCATTGGGCATGGATTTCGCGCGCACCGGAGACCTGTCGTCTATCGCTCCGAACGAGATCGAGACGAACCTGCACCAGCGCATCCCCTTCATCGCCGAGATGAAGAACGTGCCCTACAACCAGCAGCTGCAGGTGCTGTTTGCGATCGGCGATGCACTGCCGCGCAAGTGTGGCATGGTGATCGACAGCCGAGGCAACGGCAGCTATGTGGGCGAGGCGGCGCACGACAAGTACGGATCGGTGGTGCAGCGGCTAATGCCTACCGAGGGCTGGTACCGCGACAACATGCCGCCCTACAAAGCGGCGCTGGAGGACGGAACCATCCTGGTGCCCAAGCACGATGGCCTGCTGCAGGGCCACCGCGCCATTCGCCTGATCCGCGGCGTGCCCCGCATGCCCGAATCTACCGACAAGGAAATCGGCCACGGTGACAGCACGATGGCCTGCATCTATTCGCACGCCGCGGCCCGCATGGATTGGGGGCCAGTGCACGTCGCCAGCCGCCCGCGCGCGAGTCGCCTGGACATCTCCCTGGAAGGCTATTGAATGACCCGCGGAATCTACGTTTCCCCCACCGAGTTCGTCTCGTTCGCCGAGACGAAGAAGCCCCATGCGCCCTTGGTCGATGAGATCGCCACGCGCGCCCGCTCGGGCGACCTGTTTGGCTTGGGCTTCATGCTGCCCAACCCTGACCCAATCCTGAAAAAGCAGGGTAAGGACATTCGCGTGTACCGCGATCTGCGCAGCGATGCGCACGTGGGCGGCTGCATCCGTCGGCGCAAGGCGGCGGTGAAGTCACTGGAGCGGCGCGTGCTGCGCGACAAGGCCAGCGCGCGCGCCACGCGCCTGGCCAGCGACATTTTCAGCGGCCTGGACATGGACCGCCTGTGCAATGAGATTCTGGACGCCGTGCTGTTCGGCTGGCAACCGCTGGAGCTGGAGTGGGGCTGGACGGGCGGTGCGCTGGCGCCGCTGCAGGTGGTGGGCAAACCGGGCGAGTGGTTCATGTTCGACCAGGAGGCACAGCTGCGCTTCAAGAGCCGTGCGCAACCGTTGACCGGGGAGGAGCTGCCGATCCGCAAATTTCTGCTGGCCAGGCAGGAGCCGAGCTATGCCAACCCCTACGGGTTCGCAGATCTGTCCATGTGCTTCTGGCCCACGGTGTTCAAGCGTGGCGGGCTGAAGTTCTGGGTGACCTTCACCGAGAAGTACGGCACGCCCTGGCTGGTGGCCAAAACGCCGCGTGGCACACCGCAGCACCAGAACGATGAGCTGCTGGACAAGCTGGAGTCGATGATCCAGGACGCGGTGGCGGTGATTCCAGACGATGCCAGCGTGGACACGCTGGAGGCCAGCGACCGCAGTGCGAGCGCGGAGATGTACAAGGAACTGCTGATGTTCTGCCGCTCGGAGGTAGCGATCGCGCTGCTGGGGCAGAACCAGAGCACCGAGGCCAGCAGCACCCATGCCAGCGCTACGGCCGGTTTGGAAGTGGCCAGGGAGATCCGCGACGGCGACGCGCGCATGGTGGAGGCTACGCTGAACCAACTGCTGCGCTGGGTGGTGGATGTGAACGAAGGCACGGACGCCCCCGCGCCCAAGGTGGAGTTGTACGAGGAGGAGCAGGTCAACAAGGAACAGGCCGACCGGGACGAATCGCTCACGCGCTCGGGCGTCAGGCTCACGCGGCGCTACTGGATGCGCGCCTACAAGCTGGAGGAAGGCGACATCGAGGAGGCGCCTGCGCCGGCCGCCGCCCCCGTGGAGTTTGCCGATAGCCCAGGCGCTAACCAGGCTGCGGGTGTACAGCAGCTGGGCGATGGAGCCGCACCGATAGTGGACGCATGGGTGGACCAGGTGCGCAGCCTGGTGCAGTCGCACACCGACCTGCAGGCCCTGCAGGACGCTTTGCTGGATGCATATAGCGAGTTGCCCACCGAGCAGCTGACGGAGTTGATGGCCATGGCGTTCGAGCTGGCCCACCTGCAGGGACGCGACCAGGCCGATCAGGAGGCGCGTCGTGGCTGATGCCGACGTGATCAACGGTGCGCGGCAGCAGTTTGCCGAGCAGATCGCGTTCTTCAGGAACAAGCTGAATCTGCCCAGCGAGACCTGGCGCGATATTCAGCGTGCGGCGCACGATCGCGCCTTCATGGTGGCAGGTGTCATGAAGGCCGATCTGCTGGCTGACCTGCGCCGCGCCGTTGACGAGGCCGTGCAGGGTGGCTCCATCGGCGAGTTTCGCAAGCATTTTGCGGATATCGTGGCCAAGCACGGCTGGACCGGCTGGACTGGCGAGGGCAGCGCGGCCGGCGAGGCGTGGCGCACGCGGGTGATTTACCAGACCAACATGACCACGGCCTATGCGGCCGGGCGCCGCGCCCAGCTGCTGGACCCGGACTTGCTGCAGCGGCGCCCGTACTGGCGCTATGTGCACAACGACAGCGTCACCCACCCGCGACCGCACCACAAGCAGTGGGGCGACATGCGGCTGACGCTGCGCCACGATCATCCCTTCTGGGAGACCCACTTTCCGCCGAATGGCTGGGGGTGCAAGTGCCGCGTAGTGGCGGTGGCCGAGCCCGGGGAGGGCGATGCCAGCGCGCCGCCGGACGGCTGGGATGCCACCGACCCGCGCACCGGCACTGCGGTGGGCCTGGATGCAGGCTGGGACTATGCGCCTGGCGCGCGGGCCGATGACGAGCTGCGCAGCTTTGTTCAGGACAAGCTGGTCGACTATCCGCCGGCGATCAGCAAGGCGCTTTCCGCCGACGTGAACCGCACCATCGACACCGAGACGCTGGTGCCGGACTTCGTGCGTGAAGTACTCGCCAATCGCCAAAAGCGGGAGCCGCTGTGGCTGGGGTTCGCCGAACGTCCCGACTGGATTCAGGATGCGACCGGGGTCAACGCGCAGGGATACACGGTGCTTCTGCCGGCTGATGCGCCACGGCATGCGCTGAGTTCTCACGGTTTTGATGGCTCGGGGCAGCGGCCGGCAGTTCCGCGGGACTATGCGGTGCTGGAGGAGGTGCTGAACGACCCTGACGCATTGCGGGCCGGCGATCGCTCCAAGAAAGGCAACCCCACGTTGGTCGCCACCAAGGCGATTGACGGCGAGACGTTCAGGACGGTGTGGGAGGTGTTATCGGGCAAGCGCAACCGCTCGCTGCAGCTGCTGAGCCTGGTGATCAAAACGCGGGCCCGCCAATGAAAAAGCCTTGTACCCCCGACCATTACGTCCAAGACGAGTCCGGCGTTCACTACCGGGGGCCGATGCTGCACAAGGCTGGACTGATTTTACGCAGGGAGGCGCCATGCCGCAAATCATCGAACTGACCAACCGCAGCGGCCTGGACTACCTGCACGGCTTGGTTAAGCGCGGTCAGAACCTGCAGCCGCTGCTGAGGGAAATCGGCGAGGACCAGGCTGAGGCGACAAAGCAGCGGTTTTCTACCGCCACAGGGCCAGACGGCGAGGCCTGGGCACCCAACAGCGCGGTCACGCTGGCGAACTACGGTGCGCTGTTCGCCCGCAAGAAGGACGGATCGCTCACCAAGCGCAGCGAGCAGAAGCTAGCGAGCAAGAAGCCCGGCACCGGCGAGACCCGCATGCTGGCCACGACGATCAACTACCAGCCGCAGGGCGACGACGCGGTGAGCATAGGCAGCCCCATGGTCTATGCCAGCACCTTCCACTACGGAGCCAAGTCAGGGGAATTCGGCTTTGGCATGTACGCCACCCGCAATGGCAGCTTCCCGATCCCTTGGGGCGACATCCCGGCGCGGCCGTTTCTCGGGCTGTCGGCGGATGACCGGACCAACATCGCTGAGCTGATCCGCAGCTACCTTGCGGGTGAATAGCGGGAGCGCTAAATTGAGCGCAACTCGATCAGAGCTAGATCGTCTTCCGGTGCATTCTCAAGCACAAGCTGGTCGATATAGAGTTGCTGTTTGAGTTCCAGCTCGGCAAGTAGTTGCTCGCGGAGCAAGTACCCTTGCGGGAGCGCTCGGGCCTGTTGCAGAGCAGCTTTGAGTGTCAGGGCGTCTTGGAGGCTAACGCTCATCATGAGAGTTCTCTGTTGCACCGCAAAGATGCGGCGACGCAATGATGCTGTCACGACCAGCGCATCTCTTTCCTGATGCAAAAGAGATTTTCAAAACTCCGTCCCGTTTCATCCCGGAACTGCCCCGAAAATCCCGATTTATCGCGCCTCTCACTCTTCCTTTATCTCACTCCCGTTCAACCAGCCGCCGCCAGGCCGGCGCAGCCTCCCCCTCAAGAACCCTCCCGGAGACCCCGCGATGACCCCACCCTCCCCCGCCTACCTGCGCGGCGCGGGCAGCACACCCTTTGGCCGCCACGAAGGGCGCGGCGCGCTCGACCTGATGGCCGGCGCCGCGCGCCAGGCGCTGGCCAGCGCCGGCCTGGCGCGCGCCGACATCGACGGCGTGCTGTGCGGCTACGCCACCACGCTGCCGCACCTGATGCTCTCCACGCTGTTCTGCGAGCGCTTCGCACTGGCGCCGCACTACGCGCACAGCATGCAGCTGGGCGGGGCCACGGGCGCGGCCATGCTGATGGCCGCGCGTGAGCTGGTGCGCTCGGGCCGCTGCCGCAACGTGCTGGTGGTGGCGGGCGAGAACCGCCTCACGGGTCAGTCGCGCGACAGCTCCATCCAGACCCTCGCCCAGGTGGGCGACGCCGACTACGAGGTGCCCAACGGCGCCAGCGTGCCCGCGTACTACGCGCTGATGGCCTCGGAATACATGCACCGCACGGGCGTCACCAGCGCCGACCTGGCCGAGTTCGCCGTGCTCATGCGCGCCAACGCCGCGCGCCACCCCGAGGCGCACCTGCGCACGCCCATCACCCATGCCGAGGTGCTGGCCGCCAAGCCCATCGCCGCGCCGCTGTCGCTGCTGGACTGCTGCCCCATTTCCGACGGCGCCATGGCGTTCGTCGTCTCGGCCGAGCCCGGCCCGCACGCCCCGGTGCGCCTGGCGGGCGCGGGCCAGGCACACCGCCACCAGCACCTCACCGCCATGGCCGACGTGATGCGGTGCGGCGCATCCGATGCCGCCGCCCAGGCCTTTGCCGAGGCCGGCCTGAGCCCGCCGGACATCGACTACCTGGGCATCTACGACTCATTCACGATCACGCTGGTGATGCTGCTCGAAGAGATCGGCTTCGCGCCGCGCGCCGGCGCCGCCGCACGGGCCCGCGCGGGCGACTTCGCGCCCACGGGCACGCTGCCGCTGAACACGCACGGCGGCCTGCTGTCGTTCGGCCACTGCGGCGTGGCCGGCGGCATGGCCCACACCGTGGAGGCCTGGCGGCAGATGACGGGCCAGGCGGGCGAGCGGCAGATCCGTGCGCCGCAACGCACCTTCATCCATGCCGACGGGGGCGTGATGTCGTCCCACGTGAGCCTCATTCTTTCAACGGAGGGCTGACCGCCATGACCTCGCTGGCAACCCCTTTCAACGACGGCCTGCGCGCGGGCGTGGTGCGCTTTCAAAGCTGCGCCGCCTGCGGCCATGCCCAGACCCTGGCGCGCTACGCGTGCCAACGCTGCGGCCACGAGGGGCTGGACTGGCGCGACGCCGCCGGCACCGCCACCGTGCGCGCCACCACGGTGGTGGCGCGCGCGCCCTCGGAGGACTTCCGCGCGCTGGCGCCCTACACGCTCGCGATCGTGCAGCTCGACGAGGGCCCGCGCCTCATGGGCCACGCGGCCGCGGGCGTGCAGATCGGCGAGCGCGTGCGCGCCGAATTCTTCGAGCACCTGGGTCGGCCGCTGCTGCGCTTCGTGCCAGATGAAGCAACACCCCCCTGAGACGCTTCGCGTCCTCCCCCCGCTCTCGCATTGCTGCGCAACGCGGGCAGGGGGACTGAGCCCTCGCTGCGGGGCGGCGCGGCCGGCCCAGGCCCTTGCTCGGCTGCCCTGGTTTCGGTTGCGCCAGTTGCATCGGCCGCGCTTTTCATCCATCGACTGAAAGATCACAAGGAGACAAACCATGCCATTCACCTCTTTACACCGCCGCCGCTTCACGGGCCTGGCCTGCGCCGCGCTGTGCGCCGCCGCCATGCCGTTTGCCTGGGCCAGCGACTACCCGAACAAGCCCGTGAAGCTGGTCGTGCCCTACCCGCCCGGCGGCCCCACCGACATCGTGGCGCGCGTGGTGGCGCAAAAGCTCCAGGAGCAGATGGGCCAGCCCTTCGTGATCGACAACCGCCCCGGCGCGGGTGCCAACATCGGCGCCGAGGCCGTGGCCCGCAGCCCCGCGGACGGCTACACGCTGGTGGTGGCCACCACGGCACACGCCATCAACCCCTCGCTGTTCAGCAAGCTCAACTACTCCATCACCAAGGACTTCGCGCCCGTCTCGCAGCTCACCAGCGGGCCGCTGGTCATCGTGACCCACCCCGCCACGCCCGCCAACAACGTGAAGGAGCTGATCGCGCTGGCCAAGTCCAAGCAGGGCGGGCTCAACTACGCGTCGTCCGGCAACGGGCAGTCCACGCACCTGTCGGCCGAGCTGTTCAGCGCGTCGGCCGGCGTGAAGATGGCGCATGTGCCGTACAAGGGCAGCGCGCCCGCACTCACCGACGTGATGGGCGGCCAGGCGGACCTGATGTTCGACACCATGCTCTCGTCCATGCCGCACGTGAAGGCCGGCAAGTTGAAAGCGCTGGCCGTCACCAGCAGCCAGCGCTCGCCCAGCGCGCCGGACATCCCCACGGTGGCCGAGTCCGGCCTGCCCGGCTACGAGGCCATCGCCTGGAACGGCGTGCTGGCGCCCGCGGGCACGCCCAAGGAGGTGGTGGACCGCCTGAACGCCGAGCTGAAGAAGGCGCTGGACAACCCCGAGGTGAAGCAGCGCTTTGAGGCCCAGGGCTTTGCCGCCGCCTGGAACACGCCCACCGCCTACGCCGGCTTCCTGCAGGCCGAGGTGGACAAGTGGGGCAAGGTGGTCAAGGCCTCCGGCGCAAAGATTGACTGAGGCCCGCTGAATGACCGCGCCGCGCGCTACACGCTCGCCCCGCTGGGCGCTGCGGGGGCGGCGCGGCCGGCTTCAGGCCCCGGGCGGGTTGCCGCCGAGCTGGCGTGTGCTAACTGCCTGCGCCGCGCCACTGTCCCTGCCATTGCATTCCACGCCCCTGCCAGCGGCGGGGCGACTGAACGCCCAACGTCTCGCGACCCATCATGTCTGACCTTCTTACCTCCGCACTCAACCCCCGCTCGGTCGCCATCGTTGGCGCCTCCGAGAACATCCACAAGATCGGCGGCCGGCCCATCCACTACATGCAGCGCCACGGCTACCGGGGCACCATCTATCCCATCAACCCGGCGCGCGAGGAAGTGCAGGGCCACAAGAGCTACGCCGGCCTGGCCGCGCTGCCCGAGGTGCCCGACCTGGCGCTGATCGCCGTGGGCGGCGACAAGACCGTCGCCGCCGTGGAAGAATGCGCCGCACGCGGCGTGAAGTCCGCCGTGGTGATCGCCTCGGGCTTTGGTGAGACGGGCCCCGCCGGGCGCGAGCTGCAGGACCACATGGTGGCCACCGCGCGCGCCGCCGGCATGCGCCTGTACGGCCCCAACACCCAGGGCCTGGCCAACTTCGGCACGGGCGCCATCGCGGGCTTTTCCACCATGTTCATCGAAGTGCCGCCCATGGACGGCCCCGTGGGCATCGTGAGCCAGAGCGGCGGCATGAGCGCCATGGCCTACGGCCTGCTGCGCGGGCGCGGCCTGGGCGTGCGCCATGTGCATGCCACGGGCAACGAGGCCGACGTGACCGCGTCCGAGATGGCCTGGGCCGTGGCGCACGACCCCGATGTGCAACTGCTGCTGCTGTACCTGGAGAACATCGCCCACCCCGAGATGCTGGCCGCCACCGCCGCCTATGCACGCGAGCGCGACCTGCCCATCGTCGCGGTGAAGGCCGGGCGGTCGGCCAGCGGGCAAAAGGCCGCGTCGTCCCACACGGGCGCGCTGGCCAACGAGGACCGCACGGTGGACGCCTTCTTCAAGCACCACGGCATCTGGCGCGTGCGCGACCCGCATGAGCAGGCACGCGCCGCGCACGCCTACCTGAAGGGCTGGCGCCCCGAGGGCCGCCGCCTGGTGGTGATCAGCAACTCCGGCGCCAGCTGCGTGATGGGCGCCGACGCCGCCGAAGACATGGGCCTGTCCCTGGCGGAGCTGAGCCCCGCCACGCAGGCCGACGTGGCCTCCAAGCTGCCGGGCTTTGCCACCGCCAGCAACCCCATCGACGTCACAGCCGCACTGCTGTCCAACAGCGGCCTGTTCGGCGACGTGCTGCCCGCCGTGGCGCAGGACCCGGCGGCGGACCTGTTCTTTTTGAACATTCCCGTGGCCGGCGCGGGCTACGACGTGGACCGTTTCGCCCGCGACGCCGCGACCTTCGAGGCCGCGACGGGCAAACCCGTGGCCGTGGCCGCGTGGCAAGAGAGCGTGGCGGCGCCCTTTCGCGCGCACGGCATCGCCACCTTCCCCAACGAGGGCGAGGCCATTGCCGTGCTGGCCCAGGTGGCCGGCCACACGGAACGGATGCGCCAGCCGCGCGCCACGTGGCCCGCATTGCCCCACGTGCAGGTGCCTGCCGGCACACAGGGCTTTCTGAACGAGGTGGACAGCCTGGGCCTGCTGGCGCGCCACGGCGTGCCCACGGTGCCCATGCACTTGTGCCGTACCGCCGACCAGGCGCGCACAGCGTTTGACGCCATCGGCGCGCCCGCGGTCGTCAAGGCCTGCTCGGCCGAGGTGCCGCACAAGTCCGAGCACGGGCTGGTGGCTCTCAACGTGCAGACGCGCGAGCAGGCGGCCGAGCTGTTCGAGCGCTTCTGGGCCAAGATGGACGCGATGGGCGTGCAGCGCGACGGCGTGATCGTGGCGGCCACGCGCAAGGGCCAGCACGAGTTCATGGTGGGCGCGCGCATGGACCCGATCTTTGGCCCCGTGGTGGTGGTGGGCGACGGCGGCAAGTACGTGGAAGCGCTCAAGGACTGCGCCGTGCTGCTGCCCCCGTTCTCCGAGGCCGACGTGCAGGCCGCGCTGCGCACGCTGCGCATCGCCCCGCTGCTGGATGGCGTGCGCGGCGAGCCGCCGCTGGACGTGGCCGCCCTGTCGCGCATCGCCGTGGCCGTAGGCCAGGTGATCGCGGGTGCCGGCGGCGCCATTGCATCGCTGGACCTGAACCCGGTGATGGTGGGCGCCGCAGGCCAGGGCGCCGTGGTGGTGGATGCGCTGGTGGAAGTATCAAAAGCATAGCTGCTCGCGCTTGCTACATAAGCGCTAGAGCCGTTTTTTACCATGAACCGGCGCGCTGGCCGGGGTGCGGCGCACGCCCACCTCTGGTGCGTGCGCTTGTGCTGCGCCGGGCCGGATGCGTGAGGGCTCACCGCGTCACGCGAGCGCCCTGGGTGGGGTGAGCCTCGGGCGGGTCAGCCCCGCGCCGGGATGCCCCGCGCCGGGTTAGCCCCGCGCCGGAATCTCCAGCCCCCGCTGCACGGCGGGGCGTGCCACGAAGGCCGCCAGCACGCGCTGCACCTGCGGGAAGGCGTCAAAGCCCACCAGATCGCCCGCGCCGTAGAAGCCCACCAGGTTGCGCACCCAGGGGAACACGGCGATGTCGGCGATGGTGTAGTCGCTGCCCATGATCCAGTCGCGGCCCGTCAGGCGTTGCTCCAGCACGCCCAGCAGGCGCTTGGATTCGGCCACGTAGCGGTCGCGCGGGCGCTTGTCCTCGTAGTCCTTGCCCGCGAACTTGTGGAAGAACCCGAGCTGCCCAAACATCGGCCCCACGCCACCCATCTGCCACATCAGCCACTGCAGCGTCTCGTAGCGCGCGGCGGCGTCCTGCGGCAGAAAGCGCCCGGTCTTCTCGGCCAGGTAGACCAGGATGGCGCCGGACTCGAACAGCGCCAGCGGCTGGCCGCCGGGGCCATGGGGGTCGAGGATGGCGGGGATCTTGTTGTTGGGGTTGAGCGCGAGGAATTCGGGCGAGAGCTGGTCGTTGGTCTCAAAGCTCACCAGGTGCGGCTCGTACGGCAGCCCCGTCTCTTCCAGCAGGATCGACACCTTCACGCCGTTGGGCGTGGGCAGCGAATACAGCTGCAGCCGGTCGGGGTGCACGGCGGGCCATTTGGCCGTGATGGGGTGGGTCCATGCCATGGGCAACTCCTTGTTCAATCCTTGACGAGGCCGCAGTCCACCACCAGGTTCTGCCCCGTCACGGCGCGGCCCCACGGCGAGAGGAAGAACAGCACCGCGTCGGCAAACTCGGCCGGCGTGGTCACGCGGCGCAGCGGGGTCATGCTGGCGATCAGATCGAACACCGCCTCGGGCGTGGCACTGCTGGCGTCGGTGGTACGCAGCAACCCGCCCGACACCATGTTCACCGTGATCCCATCCGGCCCCAGGTCGTGCGCCGCCGTGCGCGTGAGCGACAGCAGCGCGGCCTTGGCCGCCGTGTAGTCGTGGTACGGCACCACCGGGTTCTGGAACAGGTTGGTGCCCACGTTCACGACACGCCCGAAGCCCTGCGCGCGCATGGCGGGCAGCGCGGCCTGCATGGTGTTGAGCGCGCCCTTGACCGCGCCCTCGATCTGCTGGCTGAAGCGCTCCCAGGTGATCTCGCCCAGCTTGGGGCGCGCATCGCCGTCGAACGAGAACTGCGCCAGCGCGTTGTTCACCACGGCGCTGATGGGGGCGCCCGTGCGCTCGCGCGCGGTGGCAAACAGGCGCTGCACGGCGGCGGCGTCGGTCACGTCGGCCTGCAGCGCGATGGCGCGCGGGCCCAGCTCGTCGGCCAGCGCCTTGGCGGCGGCATCGCTGCGGTGGTAGTTGATGACCACGCCCGCGCCCTCGCGCGCCACGGCGCGCGTGATGGCCTGGCCCAGGCCCCGGGCGCCGCCCGTGACCAGCACCCATTGTTCAGACAGTTGCATGCGTGAACGCTCCGGGGGTCAGGCGGCCTTGGGCGGACGGTGCAGCACGCACAGCTTGTTGCCGGCCGGGTCGCGCAGATAGGCCAGGTACAGCCGCCCGCCCGGCGCATGCTCGCGCCAGCCCGGCGGGTCTTCACACGTCACGCCGCCGCTGGCCACGCCTGCCGCGTGCGCCGCATCCACCTGCTCGGGCGACTCGGCCGCAAAGCCCGTCGTAGCGCCGTTACCAAAGCAGGCCGGCTCGCCGTTGATGGGCGCGGAAATGGCAAAGGTGTTGCTCGCGTGGCGCCAGAAGGTGCGGCCCTTGGGGTCGGTGAAGCCAGGCTTGCAGCCCAGGGCGCCCAGAAAGGCGTCGTAGAACTGCTTGGATTGGTCGGGGTTGCTGGCTCCCAGCATGACGTGGCTGAACATGGGGGGTGGGTCTCCTTGGTGAAATGCTTGGTGGGCACCTGGAGGACAGGCGCGCGGCACATGCGCCGCGGGCACAGATAGTAGCGGGCGAAGCGCTGGGCCGCAGGAAAGCTACAAGGAGGTATCAACGAGCAGTCCCTACTCGCAGCCGATGGTCGTGGGACGAGTCGTATGCCTAACCCTAACGTCACAGCTCAGCGAGCGCCGAAGGCGCTCCGCTGCAGCGAGGGTTAGGCCTCACGCTACACCTGACGAAAGATATATTCCATTGCCTTATCGTTCGTGCGGTAACCGTCCCTAGTCTGAAAAGTGGAATTCTCAACATGGATGGTGTAAACCTCAGCAACCTTCAGTAGCTTCCAGCCAATGGGTTCACCGCTCTTGCTGCCACCAGATATTTGAAAGCACCTGAGAATCTCGTCTCCGTTCTTGTCCCGGCCGTAGGCATGTGGCTCGACGGTGCGCGCATACCGGTGGTAACGGAGTTCGACAGTCTTTTTGGCATCAATTGCTTCTAACAGCTCTGATTTCATTCTGCCGTCTCAACCGGTGGACTTTAAAGGCTGGATGTCGCCGGCAAGTCTGCCTTCGTACTTGTGACCGCAACTCGTGCAAAGGCGAGTCCTGAAGTCCTTCGCATCGTGGACGAGCAAGCGGCGCTTATGGTCGCTCTCCCAGCAGCGCAGGCAGTATGGTGCCCCGAATGGATCGCCGTCTGGGCCAGCGTTGTAGTACGCGTCGTACTTCCGAACCATTGAATCCTTCGCCTCGAAAGCTTCCTCGAGTTCTTTAATCCGCTGGTCCTTTGCCGCGAACGAGTCTTGTAGTTCAACCAGTTCTAGCTTTACGTCTGCGAGAGCCCCGATCAGATCAGCCACCTTCAGCTTCAACTCGGCTCGTTCGATTGAGACATCGCTCTCGCGAATGAACTTTGCGATCTCCGTTGCTGTCTTGAGGCTGCCAAGGACGGCGCCAATAGCTGTGAGGTCTGGCATGGAGTCGCCTGTGAGGTCTAACGTTCAAATTCACCGGCAGCCGCAGGCTGTCCGGTGAAATAAAGGTGTTATGTCCCATCTGAGATTTATTTGGCGACCTTTTCTCGCTTCATAACCTCAGCCGCAGCAGCTGCAAGTTCACCACTGGCGGTCACGGTGAGTTGGTGCTTCTCGTAGATACGCCCGGGAGGACTGGCGATTGTTGCCAGCGTATCGCCGCAAAGCTTACTGAGCGGGGAGCTCTCTTGAACGGAGCTTCCAAGGTCCGCCATCTGCTTTTGGAAACCTTGAAACGACGCCGCGATGGCGGCTTTGTACCCGTAGTCTTCTTCAAGGCGTTTGGCAAGCGCGGATTCGCGGCTTGCATGGAGTGCTAGCCAAACTAACGCGCCAGCGATTGGCAGGCGTGCAACCCACAGGCGTGCAAGTTCGTCCCAGGTTAATGGCGTACCAGACTTGTAGACATGCCAAAGACCTGTGAGAGCAAGTAGAACGATAAAGCTGACAGAACCAACAAATAACCATTGCCATCGCGTTCCTGGTTTCAGGAATGTTTTGCGGCGATCGTCGAATGCATGAGCAAGGCCAGCCGCTGTGGCTCCGGGGAGAAGGCCTGTGATGGTTTCTAGCTTTTCGTTGCATTGATTATCAAGCTCGGCCAAACGATTTTCATAGGCCGTGATCTTTTTTTCGACAGTTTCCGCTTTGTCTGCAAGTTTCTTGCTGGCTGCGGTTGCGGCCTCGGCGGCATCGCGAGAACTTGCCGCGACAGTTGCATCCGCTTCTGCTGCCGTCTTGTGCGCGCGTATTTCAGCCAGAGCTTCGGCGGCAGCATCTTTCGCTGCTTCAGCCCGCTGGTACTGTCCCTCGGTTTCTGTCGCCTTCTGAGTTACAACAGTTTGGAGTCGATCAAGCTCTGCTCGAACTGCGTCAGCATGAATCTGCGCATCCTGAATATGAGAGGACTTCGTAGATATTACTGCTTGGCCATCAGTTATCTGAGTTTTCGCTGCAAGTGCAGCTGTGGCAATAGCGCCGATCTCAGCGCCCTTAGACTCGGCCGCATTAAAAACATCAATAATGCGAGATTGCAAAGACTCTGCTTCGACCAACTTTGCCTTTAGGGTTGCGATCAACTCGCTTGCATCAGCCTGCAGCTGATTTATCGATTGATTTGTTCCTTCATTTGCTTGTGTCATTTATGCCTCCCGTTGAACGTATTCTGAAATTGCCATTCTGCTGTTTCAGCGTCGGAGTTTGCTACTCCCCCCAATGACGCATAACGAACAAGTTCAGTGGCTGCCGTAGGCAGTCCACTGCAACGCCGGGTTAGGCGCATGGAAAGATGGGTGCGCAGGAGCCGAACAACCGCGCTCGCGCGAAGTGCGCGAACCTTTGAATCTGTCGCTACCAAAACCATAGTGGCCCCCGTAAGCAGAGCGGGCGCAAACGACCAATTTGGCTTGAGACTTTGAGCGGCGACCATGCGATGCTAGGCCGGTGCGCGAAGGCAAGGCGTTGCACATTACGTGGCTATCTACGCATTAGGCGCTTCTCGTGACACGTAATTTCTTGCAAAGCCCAAAGTGCACAATTAGTTCACCGTTGGGACTCCATGCAAGGTCTTCGTCTTTATATTTGAAGAGCCAACGCCCATCGTCATAACTGCCAATTACTCCAAAGTCATAAAGAGTTTCAGCCACATCCTCGGGTTCTTTGTTGTTATCTGACATCCATTTGGAGACAACGCGCTCAGACCGAAATTCTGCGTAGAGTTTATGGCTCTCGAAACGACCAAAGCCGATTCGAGTAATGCATTGCATTGCCTCCCTCCAACAGGGGAGGTAGCTATGTATTTCATCCCTGATCTCCCTATAAAGCCAATCAGAGTATGTGTCTTCAGCCATTTTTGCGGATTCGAATGAAAGCTGCCCTGACGGGGAGTGTTTTCTACATGATTTCAAAAATTTTATAATGTCTCTTGGGCGATCGTAGGTTCTGGAAGCCATGAAGGCCCAGACGGAGTCTATATAGTGCGGCAATTTGGTGTCTAGGTTATTAACAATTTCCCCCCAAGGATCATTTGATGATTTCAGTGATGGTATTGATTTTTTAATTCGAGCATCGGCAATCAATTTAAGGGCGTGACTATCTTGTTCCTCTCTTGATGTCCAGCTTATCCTGTATACATAGTCATCAAGCTTGTTTAGATCATTATCTTCAAGTCGATCGAATATGTCCGATCGCAACGCAACAAGTGGGCGATATTTTATGGTTGAAAACTTGAGTGCGAGGGCAGTGTCTTCCACTGCTCGCAATAACCCAAGCAGCACCAATCGGAGACTTTGATCTCCCGCTCGAAAGCCTTCATCGAGTTCATCGATAAATAGCCAATACTCGGATTCTGATGCGGTTGACTTAATGAATTGGGCGAGTTTTTCAACTATCTTTTGATAGTGAATTGGAGCCGAGAATTGTGATTGCGAGCCTTTTGATGTTTCAGCCTCAATCCATTTTCCGGAAACTTTTACTTTTGAATCTGACTTTCTAAGTATGGTCACTGTAGAAACAAACCCTGCTTCGGCATTCAGACCATTTTCTGATAGGAATTGATGTAGCTCATTGATCCCATCTGATTGATGGGCGCCCTGATCTCTTGCGATTATTTTTGCCAACTCAATATAAATCAAAAAACTCCAAATCGAGACGAATTGTGATTTATCGCGATAGCTTTTATCGCGAAGCTCTCGAAATTCCTGAATTGGGAAGTTTTTTAGACTTAAGTTTTCATGAAAACCCATAGGATCGGTTGCGACCTGTTGGCGAATTTTCTCAACAATTGCAGTTTTTCCGGTTCCTTTGCGTCCAATAACATATCGAATGTCGCCATTTTCAATTGCAGAGAATTCCGGAGTTGAAACAAAGTATTCGGGTAGATTCTGGTCGTTTTTTGCCTCATCTGGGCCCCAGTCTACCAATCTGAAATCCTGCATTGCTAATATCCCGTTGTGAATGTGGAAAACAAAAGAATTGCTGGCGATGTTCAGTGTGGCCTAACGGCCAAGGTAAGCCGCCCGCCGTAGGCGGGTCGGCTTGAACGCCGGGTTAGACCCGAAGGCCAGAAGGGAGCGCCCGGACTTGGACAAGGGCGCAGCCCACGAAAAAGCGCTGGGCCACGAAAGCGGCGCAGCGCTGCAAGAATGATAGCTGGTGGCGCTTGCTACACAAGCGCTAGAGGCCAATAAGGCTTGGAAGCCTTTGGAACAGGGCGGAGCGCTGGAATAAGTGGCTGCGCGCATAAAGCGGGTGATGGGACTAACGGCCAAGGTAAGCCGCCCGCCGTAGGCGGGTCGGCTTGAGCGCCGGGTTAGACCCGAAGGCCAAAAGGGAGCGCCCGGACTTGGACACGGGCGCAGCCCACGAAAAAGCGCTGGCCCACGAAAGCGGCGCAGCGCTGCAAGAATGATAGCTGGTAGCGCTTGCTGCAAAAGCGCTGGAGGCCAAAAAGGCTTGAAAGCCTTTGGAACAGGGCCGAGCGCTGGAGCAAGTGACTGCGCGCATAAAGCGGGTGATGGGACTAACACCTGAGTTAAGCCGCGCCACGAAGTGGCGTCGGCTTGGACGAATTGTTAGGGCGCAAGGCTATCGAACTTTCGTGAGCTTGACCTTCTTTTGCTCGCCTCTGCTCGGGCGAGAGATCTCAATGCGATAGTGTTGGGGAATTGGAAGCTCGGGGCGACGCGGCGCCCGCGGCTGAGGATCTCGCTCAAGCGTCTCCGGTAGCAAGCAATCTGGCCACGATTCATCGGACAGCGTGAGTTGATCCGGGTGGCGAGGCGCTGCCTCTAGGCTAGACGCCAGGGTGCTCAGGAACTCCGGAGAATTGCTTGCCTCCTCTCCCCAGCGGGACCTGACCTCTTCAACTGCTTGGTCAGGCGTGACCGCGCCCGCTTGGACACGTTCGAAGAGCCTACGCAGGTACACGATCTCTCCATCTGTTCGCTTCGTGTTTCCACGCTCGCTCGTACAAGCGAAGCGCTCCTTCGCTTCCTGAAATAGCGCAGCCGAGACGTACGACGCTTGCTCGTGGATTGTCCGAAGACCGGACACGAAGTCTCCGTATTCCCCAATGCCGATATAAAGTGCTGCTACAGCAGCGGCAATGGTGCCCCTGCCCTTAATTGAACCTTCTTCAAGTACGAGAGTGAGTGCGTAATCCGGGAGGTTGAGATAGATCCCTACTTGGGAGTCCCACTCGTCAAAGAGCTCAGAGGAGTAACGCTCGAACGCACCTTTGTCGAAGAACGGCGCCTTCAGATAGAACGAGGTATTTACAACATCAATCATCCGGCCTCCGCGTGCTGTCGCTGCGCCCTAACTAGAATTAGACAATCGTGCGAACGCAGTCAAAGGCGTGCCAAACATCCGTGCGGCGCATACAGCACCGCATATTTCTGAGCATTGAGAAATTTAGACCGCCTAAAATTTAGCCGATGCACACGCACTGCATTCCTCCCTTTTATTCCGTGATGCTGAAACGTTGAATTAAGCGCGAGGCACTACCACGCATTCGGTGAAGGTCTGCTTGGGGCCAATGGGCACGTCCCACCACAGCAGGTAGTCGTCTTCGAGTTTCTGTTCCAGCCGCTCGGCCAGCCTGCGTTCACCCGACTGCATGCGCCCCGCGCATGAGCCAAGTGCGGGTATCAACGTCGCCATTCCTCCCCCGCCCAGCCCATTTGTTTCGGATTGAAACCTTATAGGCGGCGAAGCTGATTCCAAACTGACGAAAACCCCGAACCAGCGGCATCCGGCTGGATGGGGGCACGGTGCGCGGCTTAAGACGAAAACAGCCCCTAGCGCTTATGCAGTAAGCGCTAATAGCTATTTAATCAGGAGCAATTTGAATTCAGGGCGTCAAATGCCCGACAGACACGGCACCGCACCAAGCGCAGGGGAGCACCACACCCCGGCGGCGCGGCAAAGCCCGCTCAGCGCGCAGGCAAGGACGTGACCGCCCCGTCCACCGTCTGCTCCCGGCTGCCCCGTGGGCACGGCTGGTCGGTGTAGATCACGCGGCCGTCGGGTTGCTGGCATTTGCGCGGCGGCGCCAGGGGCGCCGACGCGGCACCGGCCGCGCCCTGTGCGGCGGGCGTGGGCCGGCCGGCCTTGTCGCGCGGCAGGGTGTCGGGGCCGGGGCGGGTGATCTTGCGCCACATCTGCGCGGCCCAGGGGGCGGCGTGGGGCGTCCATTGGTCGGCCGTCCACCACGCGGCGGCGGCGCCGGCAATGACGACGGCGGCCAGGCCGCCCCAGAAGATGCGCTCGCCGCGGCTCAGCATGGCGTCAGGCCAGGTGCTGGCCCAGGATGCCGGCCAGCTCGAACATGCCGATGCGGTCCTTGCCGAAGACGGCGCGCAGCTTGTCGTCGGCGACGATGGTGCGCTTGTCCTGCGGGTCCTGCAGGTTGTGGGCCTTGATGTAGTCCCACATCTTCTTGACGGCCTCGGGGCGCGCCACGGGTTCAGTGCCAATCACGGCGGCCAGTTGGGCGCTGGGCGCCTTGCCGGCGGCGGTGCTGGCCTTGCGCGGGGTTTTGGCGGCCGTGGTTTTGGCGGCGGCCTTCTTGGCGGCGGCCTTGGTGGCGGGTTTAGAGGCTTTTACGGCTCCAGCGCCCGTCCCACGTGCGCTGGCAGCTCCTGTTTTTGCAGCGGCCGTCTTGCGCGGCGGGTATTTGGATTCGCGCTGCTCGAACTCGAAGTTGACCTTGCCCGCCTCTTTGTCCCAGGCCAGGAAGGCCTTGAACGCGCGGCGCGTGCGCATGCTGACAAACTTGTCCAGCAGGTCGGTCTTGCCGGTGGCCAGCAGCTTTTGCATCTGCGCGCGCTCCACGGGCTGCTGCAGGATGACCTTGCCGCTCTTGAAGGTGCACGACGGCGTGGGCTGCTGGGCGGTGGGCACCGATTTGCTGCACACGTAGTTGCTGCCGTGTTCATACACGGGGGCGCCGCAGCTGGGGCAGGCACCTAAGCTTTCCTGGCCGGCAAAGTCCACGATCTCGCCCGATTCCTCGGCGTTTTTGTCGTCGCCAAAGTCGAATTCGAGCTTGTAGTTGCCCGCCTCTTCGTCGCGGGCAATGGTGACCTCGGCCACGAAGGGCCAGCCGGCCTTGGAGCGGAAGCCCTCCAGCGGGCCGATGCGGCGGTCGCGCAATAGCTGCTCGGCCTCGGCGGTTTCAAACGTGCGGCCCGCAGGCGACTTGGTGAACGAGAAGCCGCAGCCCTCGCCCGCGCCGTTCGCGCCCGTGCAGGCGTAGCGGCGGTAGTTCTCCTTCACCACACCGCCGCAGTTGGGGCACGGCGTGGACAGGGTGGCGTAGTCGCCGGGAATGGTGTCGCGGTCGTATTCCTTGGCCTTCTTGACCAGCTTCTCGGTCATGGCCTGGATCTGCTGCATAAAGGCTTCGCGGCTCAGCTGGCCCTTTTCCATTTGCGCGAGCTTGAATTCCCACTCGCCCGTCAGGTCGGCGCGGCACAGCTCCTGCACATCCAGGCCGCGCAGCAGCGTCATGAGCTGGAAGGCCTTGGCCGTGGGGATCAGCTCGCGGCCTTCGCGCAGCATGTATTTCTCGGTCAACAGGCCTTCGATGATGGCCGCGCGCGTAGCCGGCGTGCCCAGGCCCTTCTCCTGCATGGCCTCGCGCAGTTCGTCGTCGTCGATCTGCTTGCCGGCACTTTCCATGGCACCCAGCAGCGTGGCTTCGCTATAGCGCGCGGGCGGCTTGGTTTTCAGGCCCTTGGCCTCGGCGAACTCGGTGTGGGTCATCTCGCCGGGCTTGACGGGCACCAGCGGCTGGCCCTTGTCGCCAGCCTTGCCGTCTTCGACCTCGTTGGCGGCCTCCTTGCCGTAGATGGCCAGCCAGCCGGGCTTGACCAGCACCTTGCCCTCGGTCTTGAACGAGTGGCCCACCACCTGGCTGATGCGCGTGGTGACCTGGTATTCGGCACTGGGGAAGAACACCGCCATGAAGCGGCGCACCACCAGGTCGTAGAGCTTTTGCTCGGCCTCGGACAGCCCGCTGGGCGCCTGCGTGGTGGGGATGATGGCAAAGTGGTCGCTCACCTTGCTGTTGTCGAAGATGCGCTTGGACGGGCGCACGTAGCCGTCGTCCAGCGCCTGCTGCGCGAACGGCGCCAGGTGGCGCATGCCGCTGCCGGCCAGCATGCCGAAGGTCTGCCTGGCCACGGGCAGGTAGTCCTCGGGCAGCGCGCGCGAGTCGGTACGCGGGTAGGTCAGCGCCTTGTGGCGCTCGTACAGGCTTTGCGCCAGGGCCAGCGTGGTCTTGGCGGAGAAGCCGAACTTGCCGTTGGCCTCGCGCTGCAGGCTGGTCAGGTCGAACAGCAGCGGCGATGCCTGGGTGGTGGGCTTGCTTTCCTCGGTGACGGTGGCGGCCTTGCCGCGCACGGCGTCGGCGATGTCCTTGGCCTGGTGGTGCGACCAGACACGGTCGGCGCGGGCCTCGGGGTCGTCGCTCTTCTTCCACTTGGGGTCGAACCACTTGCCCAGGTATTCGCCGGCTTCGGCATGAAAGCCCGCGTGGATTTCCCAGTAGTCGCGGCTGACGAACTTGCGGATTTTTTCCTCGCGCTCCACCACCAGCGACAGCGTGGGCGTCTGCACGCGGCCCACGGTGGTCAAAAAGAAACCGCCGTCGCGCGAGTTGAAGGCCGTCATGGCGCGCGTGCCGTTGATGCCCACCAGCCAGTCGGCCTCGGAGCGGCTGCGCGCGGCGCTGGCCAGGCCCTGCATCTGCTGGTCGCTGCGCAGGTTCTCGAAGCCGTCGCGGATGGCCTGCGGCGTCATGCTCTGCAGCCACAGGCGACGGACGGGTTTGGCCAACGTCCCCTTGGCGCCGCCGGCGTACTGCTCGATCAGGCGGAAGATCAGCTCCCCCTCGCGGCCCGCGTCACAGGCGTTGACCAGTTCGGTCACGTCCTTGCGCTTGGCCTGCTTGACCACCGCGTTCAGGCGGCTCTTGGTCTTGTCCACGGGCTTGAGGTCGAAATACGGCGGGATCACCGGCAGGTGGGCAAAGCTCCACTTGCCGCGCTTGACGTCGAATTCCTCGGGCGCCTGGATCTCCACCAGGTGGCCCACGGCGCTGGTGACCACATAGCGCTCATTCTCGAAATGGTCCTCGTGCTTCTCGAACTTGCCGGCAACCGGCGTGAGGGCGCGCACGATGTCCTGCGCCACCGAGGGCTTTTCTGCAATTACCAGTGTTTTGGTCATTTTGTGGGTCTCTTACGCCATACCGCGCCCTGCTGGCGCTTCTACAATCCGCCTCACACGCGCGCACGCGCACGCATGTGTGCACACATTCAAAGTAACAGAGTTTCCCCATGCCCCGCACCGCTTCCACCGCCGCCCCCACGCCCGCCGCCGGTCGGCGCATCCAGACCCGGCGCTCGGGCGTGCATGGCAAGGGTGTGTTCGCCGTGCAGGACATTGCCGAGGGCGAGGTCATCGTCGAGTACACGGGCGAGGTCATCAGCTGGCAGGAAGCCCAGGACCGCCACCCGCACGACCCCGCGCAGCCCAACCACACCTTCTACTTCCACGTGGATGAAGACCGTGTGATCGACGCAAAGTTCGGCGGCAATTCCTCGCGCTGGATCAACCACAGCTGCGACCCCAACTGCTTTGCCGACGAGCGGGGCGGCCGCATCTTCATCACCGCGCTGCGCAACATCCGCGCGGGCGAGGAACTGAACTACGACTACGGCCTGATCATCGAAGAGCGCTACACGCCCAAGCTGAAGGCCGAATACCCCTGCTGGTGCGGCAGCAAGAACTGCCGCGGCACCCTGCTGGCGCCCAAGCGCGGCTGGGCGCCGCCGGGCCTGGCGCCCCAACCTCCCACCGAGAAAGCCGGGAAGGCCCCAAAGACCCGCAAGGCCGAGGAAGCCAAGGGCAGTGACAAGGCCGGCAAGCCCGCCAAATCCGCGAAACCCCGCCAGGGCCGCAGGAGCGCCCAGCGGTGAGCCCCGCCGCCACCCCCGTGCGCTGGCCGGCCGAGGCCCTGTGGGAGGCGATTGCGCCGCTGCTGCCCGGCTTCACCGTGGAGGTCTTGCCCAGCATCGACTCCACCAACAGCGAGCTCATGCGCCGCGCGCGCGACGGCCGGCTGGAGCCCACGCTGCTGGTGACGGAGGAGCAGACCGCCGGCCGCGGCCGCCTGGGGCGCGACTGGCACAGCGCCGCCACCTACCGCGACACCGGCGTGGTGCCCGCGCTCACGTTTTCGCTGGGTCTGCCGCTGGCGCCGCACGACTGGTCGGGCCTGTCGCTGGCCGTGGGCGTGAGCGTGGCGCAGGCGCTGCAGCCCGTCCTGCCCCCCGAAGGCAGCGGGCACCCGCGCGTCCTGCTCAAGTGGCCCAACGACCTGTGGCTTCAGGATGGGCGCAAGCTCGGCGGCATCCTGGTGGAGACGGCCACCCTGACCGCGCCCGGCGCGGCCGTGCCGCCGCTGGTGGCGGGCCAGAGCCGCTACGTGGTGGTGGGCATCGGGCTGAACGTGTTGCCCGTGCTGGCCGACGGGCTGCGCACGCCCCCCGCGTGCCTGCGCGAGGTGGACACCACGCTCACCGCGGCCAGCGCGCTGCAGCGCATCGCGCCGCCACTGGTGCATGCGCTGCTGGGTTTTGCCGAGCATGGCTTCGCCCCCTTCCAGGCGCGCTTTGCGCAGCGCGATCTGCTGGCCGGGCGCGCCGTCACGCTGAGCGACGGCACGCAGGGCACGGCCCATGGCGTGACCGAGGACGGCACCCTGCTGGTGCACACCGCGCGGGGCATGCAGCCCGTCACCAGCGCCGAGATCAGCGTGCGCCCGCAATGACCGCCACGCCGCGTTCCCCGCGCTTTTTGCGCGCCCCCCGCACCCTGAAGGACTGAGCCATGCTGCGCCTTGCCGTCGTGCTTCTGCTGCTGGCCAACGCCGGCTACTACGCCTGGTCGCAAGGGCTGCTGCGCGGCTGGGGCCTGGCGCCGGTGGATGAGTCCGAGCCGCAGCGCATGGAGCAGCAGATCGCCCCACAGAACCTGCGCCTGCTGCCCCAGGGCGGCAAGGGGGCCGCGTCGTCCGCGGCACCGGCGGGCCCGGCGTCTTCCGCGCCGGCCTCCACACCCGCCGCCAGCGGGGCGGCATCGTCCCCCGCAACCGCCGCCGCGCCCGCGGAGCCCCCGGCCTGCCTGCAGGCGGGCGTGTTCGACGCGCGCCAGGCCGACGCGCTGCGCCAGGCGGCGGCCGTCTTGCCCGAGGGCAGCTGGACCCTGGAGCCCACGCCGATCACGGGCCGCTGGATGGTGTACATGGGGCGCTTTCCCGACGAAGAGGCGGTGGCCAAGAAGCGCGCCGAGCTGCGTGCGCTCAAGATCCCCTACGACCGGCCCGGCGCGGCACTGGAGCCGGGGCTGTCGCTGGGGCGCTTTTCCACCGAGGAGGCCGCGCAGCGCGGCATGACCCTGCTGGCCAACCAGGGCGTACGCACCGCGCGCGTGGTGCAGGAGCGCGCCGACGCGCCCGGCTTCATGCTGCGCCTGCCCGCCGTGAACGACGCGCTGCGCACACGCCTGGACACCACGCTGCAGCCGGCGCTGGCCGGCAAGACGCTGCGCCCCTGCGCCTGATCCCTGGCACGCCGCCAGCGCGGTTTGCCGACCGCCGTGGCCTGCGCGGCATGGCGCGCGGCAGCCTTGATGGATGGCGGCCTTCGCGCCGGCAGCGCCGCTGCCGGCCCGCCGTCAGCCGTCAGCCGTCAGCCCGCGTCCAAGCTGATCTGCGCAAAGCGGCTCACGCGCCGCATCTTGTCCACTTCCTTCTGGATCTGGGCCCCGAATTCCGCGGGCAGCGAACCCGAGGGGAACAGCCCGTGGTCGGCCAGCGCCTTGCGCACGGCGGGCTCCTCCAGCGCCTGTGCGACGGCATTGCGGCGCGCGCGGACCACGACGGCGGGCGTGCCGGCGGGTGCCACCAGACCGAACCACGACGGATCGTTGTTGGTGAACAGGCTCAGCTCGGCATAGGTGGGCACCTTGGGCAGCACGGCCAGGCGCTGGTTCCACGACACGGCCAGCGCGCGCAGCTTGCCCGACTGGATGTGCGGCAGCGACGACGCCACCTGGTCGCAGTACACCTGCACCTTGCCCTCCAGCAGGTCGGCCACGGCGGGCGCCGCGCCGCGGAAGGGCACGTGCTTCATGGACGTGCCAGTGGTGCTTTGCAGCAACTCGGCCCACATGTGGCCGATGGTGCCCGCACCGGGCGTGGCATAGGTGATCTTGCCCGGCTGGCTCTTGAGCAGCTTGATGAACTGCTCGAAGTTTTGCGCCGGCACGCTGGGGTGCACCACCAGCACGCCCGGGGCCTTGACGATCTCGGTCACCGCCGCAAAGTCCTTGATCGCGTCGTAGGGCAGCTTCTTGTACACGGCGGGGTTCACGCCGTGCGTGGAGAGCGTGGCCACGCCCAGCGTCATCCCGTCGGCCGCGGCCTTGGCCACCGCCTGCATGCCGGTGGCGCCGCCCGCGCCGGGCAGGTTGTCCACCTTCACGGGCATGCCGAGGATGCGCGACAGCGGCGCGGCCAGCACACGCGCGGTGATGTCGGTGGCGCCGCCCTGCGGGAAGGGGACCACCAACCGCAGGGTGCTGCTGGAGGCCTGGGCGCTCGCCAGGCCCGGGATGGCGCCAGCGGCCGCCAGTGTCAGGATGTCTCTACGCTGCATGCAATGCTCCCTCAAGGTTGGTCTTTGGTAACAAACCATTCTGGTAACCCCGCGGGCCGCTGACCAATGAGCATTGCGACGCATCTCATTCCAATGCGGAATGCACTGCCGGCGCACACCGCGGCAGCGCCCGGTGGCCGCCGCGAAAGAATCCCGCATTTACCCTTGCCTGATAAGCGCCAGCAGCTATGTTTTTATCGCTACTGGCCTGCACAAGCGCGTGGACTGACAAAGGCCCGTTCATGGGAACGGGCCTTGCGTTGGGAACCTCGGTACAGCCGCGGCCCCTTCGCTGCCGAGGCCGCCGCCAGCGGTCAGCCGCGCGGGTCGGTCGCCAGCAGAGACTCCACCAGCGCGCGCAGGTCGGCGCGCAGCCGGTCGAACCCTGCCGGCAGGATGTCCAGCGTCTGCTCATCCATGTAGAGCTTGCGGTTGATCTCCACCTGGATGCTGTGGCGATGCTGCGCCGGGTTGCCGTAGCGGCGCACCAGTTCCACACCCTTGTAGGGATGGTTGTAGTCCACGCTGTAGCCGCGCTCGCGCAGGAACGCGCAGATCTGCTGCGACAGCGCCGGGCTGGCGGTGGCCCCGTCGCGGTCGCCCACGACGAAGTCGGCATGGTGCAGGCCCGGGTAGAGCGTGGCGTGGCTGGCGGCCACGGCGGGCATGGAGTGGCAGTTGAGGTGGATGCTGTAGCCATGGCGCGCGTGGGCGGCGTCGATCTCGGCCGCCACCGCCGCGTGGTAGGGCCGCCAGCAGCGATCGATGCGTGCACGCACCTCGTCCACGCCCAGCGGACGGTCGTAGATGGGCTCGCCCTCGTCGGTGAACTTCCAGATCAGCCCCTTGCCCAGGCGCACCTTCTGCAGCACCACGGGGTCGGTGGTGACCGGGTCGGGCCAGGGCGCGTCCAGCAGGGTGGCGTCCAGTTCGGTGGTGTCGCGGTTGGCGTCCAGGTAGATGCGCGGGAAGTGCGCCTCCACCCAGCCCACGCCCAGCCCGGGCGCGAAGGCGTAGAGCTTTTCGACGTGGGTGTCTTCCGCACGGCGCAGCACGGGCAGGTCCAGCGCAGCGCGGAAGTCGGCGGGGTAGACGGTGCCGCTGTGCGGCGAATCCAGCACCAGGGGCGTGCGCCCCGCGATGCGGGAGACCATGCGTGCGGGTGACGCAGCGGGCGGCGCCGCAGGGGCGCCGGCTGCGCCGGGCTCGGCCTGCAGGTACTGGCTGTGGATCAGTTTCAGCACTGCTTGCATAGGCACACTCCGTGAAAATCAATCCAGTTTGATCTTGGCATAGGCTGCCACCTGTTTCATCTTGTCAATTTCACGCGCGATCTGCGCGGAGAACTCGGCGGGCGTGGTGCCCGACGCATACAGCCCCTGGGCCGCCAAGCGATCGCGCACCGCCGGCTCCTTGAGGGCCTGGGCCACGGCCTGTTGCACGCGCTGCACCTGGGCCGCGGGGGTGGATTTAGGCGCCACCAGGCCGAACCACGACGCATCGTTGGCCTGCTTGTAGCCCAGCTCGGCATAGGTGGGCACGTCGGGCAGCACGGCCAGGCGTTCGTGCCAGGACACGGCCAAGGCCTTGAGCTTGCCGGCCTTCACGTGCGGCAGCGACGAGGCCACCTGGTCGAAGTACACCGGCACCTGGCCGCCCAGCACGTCGTTGGTGGCCGGGCCCGCACCGCGGTAGGGGATGTGCACCATGCTGGTGCCCGTGGCGCTCTTGAACAGCTCACCCCACATGTGGCCGATGGTGCCGTTGCCCGGCGTGGCGTATTCCACCTTGCCGGGATGGGCCTTCAGGTGCTTCACGAGGTCGGCGAAGTCCTTGACGGGCAGCACCTTGGGGTTGACCACGATGATGCCGGGCGCCTTGACGATCTCGGTCACGCCGACGAAGTCCTTGATGGGGTCATAGGGCAGCTTGCCCAGCACGGCCGGGTTCACGCCGTGGGTGGACAGCGTGGCCACGCCGAAGGTCAGCCCGTCGGTGGCGCGCGCCACCTCGGCCATGCCGATGGAGCCGCCCGCACCGGCCTTGTTCTCGATCACCACCGGCTGGCCCAGCAGGCGCTGCAGGGGTTCCTGCAGCGAGCGGCCGGCAATGTCGGTGGCGCCGCCCGGCGGGAAGGGCACGACGATGCGCAGGGGACGGCTGTTGTCCTGGGCGAAGGTCATTCCAGAAACTACAGAGGTAACCGCCAGCGCGGCAATCAGTTTGCGACGTTGCATGGACTCACTCCTTTGATGGTGCACGAAAGATAAACGAAGGGGTGCGGACGGAAAAGCAATAGCTGTGCCTGTTATCATTCCATTGTGGAATGTTTTGATCGGCAAACCCCATGATCCTGCGCCGCCTTCACCCGCCGCTGCACCTGCTGCGGGCGTTCTGTACCGTGGCCCGCTTCGGGGGCATCTCGCGCGCAGCCGAGGCGCTGCACCTCACCCAGAGCGCGGTGAGCAAGCAGGTGCAGGAGCTGGAGCGCTGGGTGGGCGTTCCGCTGTTCGAGCGCAGCCGCAAGCGCCTGTCGCTCACGCCCGCTGGGGAGCGCTACGAAAAGGCCGTGAGCGCCCTGCTCGCCCGCTTGGAGGCGGCCACGCTGGAGCTGATCACCAGCGGCGACGAGGGCGGCGCGCTGCACCTGTCGGTGCTGCCCACGCTGGCCGCCAAGTGGCTGATTCCGCGCCTGCCGCAGCTGCGTGCGCAGCACCCGCAGATCACGCTGCACTTCGTGCCCTACGTGCACGGCTACGACTTTGCCGACCCCGAGCTGGACTGCTCCATCCTGTTCGGCGACGGGCATTGGCCGGGCGCACGCGCGCACTACCTGACAGGCAACGACGTGGCCCTGATCGGCCCGCGCGCCGGGCTGGCCGGCGCGCCGCCCCTGCACAGCCCGCAGGACGTGGCACGCCACACGCTGCTGCGCCACGTGAGCGTGCCCGGTGCCTGGCAGCACTGGGCCGAGGCGCATGGCGTGAACGGCCTGGACCCGCTGGCCGGCCCGCAGTTCGACCAGTTCCAGACCATCATCCGTGCGGTGTCGGTGGGCATGGGCCTGGCCCTGGTGCCGCGCTGCCTGGTGCAGGACGAGATTGCCGCCGGCACCGTCACCGAGCCGCTGCCCGGCGGCGGCTACACGAGCGACCTGGGCTACTGGCTGTGCTACCCCGAGTCGCGTGCGCAGCTGGCCACGCTGGTGCGCTTTCGCGACTGGCTGCTGGCGCTGGCAGACCCCGCGGCGGGCACGGCCGCACCGGCTGCTTGAATCCACCTCCAAAATGGCCTCCAGCGCTTACCCATCAAGCGCAAGCAGCTATTTTATCGATAGCATCGGACAGCGGCAGCGCTATGGCCCCGATTCGCGTGCCGCGAACCGCACGCTGAAGCGCGCGCCGGGCATGGCCGCGCCGGGGCGCACGTCCTCCAGCTCCACCTCGGCACCGTGCTGGCGCGCGATCTCGCGCACGATGGGCAGGCCCAGGCCGGAGCCGTCGGCGTCCGTCCCCAGCGCGCGGTAGAAGGGCTGGAAGACCAGTTCGCGCTCAGCCTCGGGCACGCCGGGGCCCGAGTCCTCCACCTGCAGCAGCAGCACATGGCTGAACGGGTCGGGCAGCACGCGCGCGGTGATCACGCCGGGCTGCTGCGCGCTGGACGGGGTGTAGTTGATGGCGTTGTCCACCAGGTTGCGCACCAGTTCCTTCAGCAGCGTGGGGTTGCCGTCCATCCACACGCCATTGGTGCCGGGCTCGACGCCGTCGTAGCCCAGGTCGATGTGCTTGTCCATGGCGCGCGGCACGCTGTCGCGCACCACCTCGATCACCAGCCGCGCCAGGTCCAGCGGCTGGCGCTGCACCACGGCGCTGCCGCCCTCGGCCCGTGCCAGCGCCAGCAACTGGTTGACGGTGTGCGTGGCGCGGATGGACGAACGCCCGATCTGCTTGAGCGACTGCTTCAGCTCCTCGGTACTGGTGCCCTCGCGCTGCGCCAGGTCGGCCTGCATGCGCAGGCCGGCCAGGGGGGTCTTGAGCTGGTGCGCGGCGTCGGCCAGGAAGCGCTTTTGCGTGGCCATGGATTCCGACAGGCGCCGCAGCAGGTCGTTCACCGAATCCACCAGCGGCGCCACTTCCATCGGCACGGCCTTGTGGTCCAGCGGCGAGAGGTCGTCGGGCTTGCGCGCGCGGATGCGCTCCTCCAGCTGGTGCAGCGGCTTGATGCCGCGCGCCAGCGCCAGCCAGACCAGCAGCACCGCCAGCGGCAGGATGACGAACTGCGGCAGCATCACGCCCTTGATGATCTCGGTGGCCAGCACGCTGCGCTTGGCGCGTGTCTCGGCCACCTGCACCAGCGCGGCGGGCGCGTCGGGCAGCGGCACGCGCACCCAGATGTAGGCCACGCGGATGTCGATGCCGCGCAGCTCGGCATCGCGCAGCCGCACCTCGCCGGAGAACGCCTGCTCCTCGGGCGGCGGGCGCGGCAGGTCGCGCTCGCCCGAGAGGTAGTCGCCCGTGGGCGAGAGCACCTGGTAATAGACGATGTCGGACTCGTCGGCGCGCAGGATCTCGCTGGCGGGCTGGGGCAGGTTGAACAGCACCTTGCCGTCGTGCACCGTGACGAGCTGCGCCAACGCATGGGCGTTGTACTCCAGCGCGCGGTCGAAGGGCTTGTTGGCCAGGCCCTGGGCCACCAGCCAGGTCAGCGCCAGGCTCACCGGCCACAGCAGCAGCAGCGGCGTGAGCATCCAGTCCAGGATTTCGCCGAAGAGGGAGCGCTGCTCGCGCTGGAAGATTTTCAAGGTGGTGGGCGTTTTTGGCCGATAGCGCTTATGCATCAAGCGCAAGCAGCTATCAATAACAGAGCATCCACGGGTGCTGTCAGCCGGGGATCTTTTCCAGGCAGTAGCCCAGGCCGCGCACGGTGGCGATGCGGATCGGCCCGCGCTCGATCTTCTTGCGCAGGCGGTGGATGTAGACCTCGATGGCGTTGTTGCTCACCTCCTCGCCCCACTCGCACAGGCGCTCCACCAGCTGCTCCTTGCTCACCAGGCGGCCGGCGCGCTGCAGCAGCACCTCCAGCAGGCCCAGCTCGCGCGCGGACAGCTCCACCATCTTGCCGTCGATGGTGGCCACGCGGCCCGCCTGGTCGTACACCAGGGGCCCGTGGCGGATGGCGCTGCTGGTGCCGCCCATGCCGCGGCGCGTGAGCGCACGCACGCGCGCCTCCAGCTCCGACAGCGCGAACGGCTTGGCCATGTAGTCGTCGGCGCCCAGGTCCAGGCCCTTCACGCGCTCGTCCACGCTGTCGGCCGCCGTGAGGATCAGCACCGGCAGCGCCGAGCCGCGCCCGCGCAGGCGCTTGAGCACCTCCAGGCCGTGCATCTTGGGCAGACCCAGGTCGAGGATCAGCAGGTCGAACTCGTTGTTGGTCAGGAGCGCGGTATCGACCTCGGTGCCGCTGGCCACATGGTCCACCACGGCGCCCGAGCCGCGCAGCGTGCGCAGCAGCCCGTCGGCAAGCACCTGGTCGTCTTCGGCGATGAGGATGCGCATGGGGTGTCTCTCCTGGTTGTCGTGCGCCGGCCTGCGCTCTGCCTGAATTTTAGGCCGCCGTGCCCTCGCCGCCGGCATAGGCCTCCAGACCCAGCGCAACCACCGTGGCCACGTCCTGCCCCACCTCGGCGCGGAACTCGCCCTCGGCCTGCGCCACCGCCGCGCGAAACGCCTGCAGCCACGCCAGTCCCGTGGGCGTGAAACGCACCAGGCGCGCACGCGCATCGCGCGGATCGGGCTCGCGCGTGACCAGGCCCCAGGCCGCGCACTGCTCCACCAGCGCGGCCATGGACTGCTTGGCCATGCCCGCGCGCTCGGCCAGGTCGGTGAGGCGGTCCCCCTGCAGCGACAGATGCCGCGTGATGTGGATGTGCGCGGCGCTCACCTGGTCGCGCGCCGCGAGGTTGGACAGCGCCAGCGGCACCTGCACGTCGCGCGCCATGAGCTGCAGCACGCGCGCATCGAAGCGCCGCATGGCATGGCCCAGCAGGCGGCCCAGGTGGGTCTGGCGCCAGCGGTCGTCGAGGCTGGGGGGAGCGGTCATCCGCATATTGTCAGCCAAACTGACCAAAAATTGATTGGATAACGCATCAACCGCCCATAAACTACTGTTCAAGCATCCAGCCTGTCATTGGAAACAGTTTCCAGGCAGGCACACGATTTCACCGTGACCTCGACCCGACCCGAAGGAGCATTTCATGGACGCCACCGTCAAAGGCAACGCAACCGCCGTCAACAGCGAAAAGGCCAAGGCCCTGCAAGCCGCCCTCGCGCAGATCGAAAAGCAGTTTGGCAAGGGCACCATCATGCGCCTGGGCGAGGGCGAGGCCATTGAGGACATCCAGGTGGTCTCCACCGGCTCGCTGGGTCTGGACATCGCCCTGGGCGTGGGCGGCCTGCCGCGCGGCCGCGTGATCGAGATCTACGGTCCGGAAAGCTCGGGCAAGACCACGCTCACGCTGCAGGTCATCGCCGAGATGCAGAAGCAAGGCGGCCAGTGCGCTTTCGTGGATGCCGAGCATGCGCTGGATGTGCAGTACGCCAGCAAGCTCGGCGTTCAGCTCACCGACCTGCTAATCAGCCAGCCGGACACGGGCGAGCAGGCGCTGGAGATCGTGGACAGCCTGGTGCGCTCGGGCGCCGTGGACCTGATCGTGGTGGACTCGGTCGCCGCGCTCACGCCCAAGGCCGAAATCGAGGGCGAGATGGGCGACGCCCTGCCCGGCCTGCAGGCACGCCTGATGAGCCAGGCACTGCGCAAGCTCACCGCCACCATCAAGAAGACCAACTGCATGGTCATCTTCATCAACCAGATCCGCATGAAGATCGGCGTGATGTTCGGCAGCCCCGAGACCACCACCGGCGGCAACGCGCTGAAGTTCTACGCCTCGGTACGCCTGGACATCCGCCGCACCGGCACCATCAAGAAGGGCGACGAGGCGATCGGCAACGAGACCAAGGTGAAGGTGGTGAAGAACAAGGTCTCGCCCCCGTTCAAGACGGCCGAGTTCGACATCCTGTTCGGCGAGGGCATCTCGCGCGAGGGCGAGATCATCGACATGGGCGTGAACGCGCGCATCCTGGAAAAGAGTGGCGCCTGGTATGCCTACAACGGCGAGAAAATCGGCCAGGGCCGCGACAACGCCCGCGAGTTCCTGCGCGAGAACCCCGGCCTGGCCGTGGAGATCGAGAACAAGGTGCGCGAAAGTCTGGGCATCGCGCTGCTGCCCACGGGCCACGCCAGCCCGGCGGCCGATCTGCCCGAAGACAAGCCTGCGCGCGGCAAGAAGGCCGACAAGACGGGCGAGATCGAAGCGTAACCACGCACCGGAGTTCTTGAACGAAATCTGCCTCCAGCGCTTGACCATCAAGCGCTGGAAGCTCTTTTTTCAATAGCATTCATGGGATTCACCGCCCTCTCCCTCAAGGGCCGTGCGCTGCGCCTGCTTGCCCAGCGCGAGCATTCGCGCAGCGAACTGCAGGCCAAGCTGGCGCGCCACGTGCAGGAGGGCGAAGATCTGCCGGCGCTGCTGGACGAGCTGCAGGCGCGCGACTTCATCAATGCAGAGCGCGTGGCCGAGTCCGTGGTGCACCGCCGCGCGGAGCGCTTCGGCACCCAGCGCGTGCTGCAGGAGCTGCGGCGCAAGGGGCTGGACGAGGATTTGGTGCGCAGCACCGCCGCCCAGCTGGCGGGCACCGAACTGCAGCGCGCCCGGGCCGTGTGGGGCCAGCGCTTTGGCGACCAGCCCGCCGACACGCCGCAGGAGCGTGCGCGCCAGATGCGCTTTCTGGCCACGCGTGGCTTCGCCGCCGACGTGGTGCGCCGCGTGGTGCGGGGTGGTGATGAATGGGAATAGAACGGGGCTTGGCGCGCTGCTGTCCAGCGTCAAAAGCTATTTCATCCATAGCAGCTGTCGACGCGCAGTCCGCCACCGGTCGCACCCCGCAACGCCGCGCCGTCGTGCAATGCCAGGCCGCGCAATACGCGCGATGGCTTCAGCGCCGCCACGGACATGCCAGAGGCTTGAGGCTTGAGGCCCGCGGCGCGGCTGTGCGCAGCCGGCCCCCGTTGTGCGCGTTGGGCCGCTGCGCGACCACTCAACCCAGCAGGCGCTCCGGGTTGGCGTCCAGCTTGGTGAGCGCATCGCGCGTGGCGCGCAGCGTGAGGCTCTCCTCCTCCTGCGCCACCAGCAGGCCCGCCTGCAGGTAGGCCCCCAGCCGGCGCAGCTGGATGAGGTAGCTGCCGCCATCGCGCGTGGCAAACAGGTGCAGCTGCTTGCGCTGGCTGTGCCAGGCGTATTGCACCTGCGTGGACGCGCCGTTGTGGTCCAGCGTGAACCACGTGCCCAGCGGCAGCTGCTGCGCCCAGGCCACCATGTCGTCCTGCACAGGCGCACCGTTGTCGGCGATGACGTGGATGGACGAGGCGTCGATGCCCAGCAGCATCTCGATGTTGTCCGCACTCAGCGGCATGTCGCCCAGCGCCTCATCGCCGATGTAGTCCTCCAGGTTCGCCAGGCGTTTGGCCATGGCATCGATGTGCGCCTGCGGGATCGAGGCCGTCTTGGAGAGGAAAGCGTCGGCCAGCGTGTCGGTGATTCCCTTGATCTGTGCGTCCTGCTCGGGCCCCGCCACGCCGATCAGCGCCAGCCCCTGGCGCAGGCTCTGCAGCAGCGCCGGCAGGTTCTGGATGACCAGTGCGCGGTCGGCGCGGTTGGGCTTGGCGCCCGCCGCCCACACCAGGTCGGCCGCGGCGCGCTTGAAGGCGGCGGTACTGGCATGCTGGGCCCCGTCGCGCACGGCCGACATCGCCAGCACCTCGGCCCATGTCTTGAACAAGAACTCGCGGATTTCGTCGCGCACCGGCATGTCCTTGAGCAGCGCGCGCAGTTCGATGGTGTACTGGATCGCCAGCGTCTCGCGCTGCTCCACCTGCTGGGCCACGCTGACGATGCGCGAGGTGCCCTGCTTCTCGGTGAGGAATTTGGCGAGGAATTTCTCGAACTCGTCGTGCACCAGCTGGAATACGCGCTGGCCGGTCTCGGGGTACTGCTCGATCACCTGCACGATGCGGCGGATCTCGGCCTCCAGCGCGCTGCCGTTGATGGAGCTGGCGTCAAAGCCCAGCACGCAGGCGCCCATGCGGTCGATGAGCTGGCGCGCGGGGTGCGTGAGGTTGCTGAAGAACTCGGGCTCGGCCAGCGCCACGCGCAGCACCGGCACCTGCAGGCGTGCAAACCACACGCGTACCGAGGGCGGGATGCGGTCTTCGCTCAGGATGCTCTGGAACATCAGCGCCACCACCTCGATGATGGCCTTCTCGCTGGCGGTACTGGCCTTCTTCTTGAACTCCACGGACCGCTCGCGCACGGCGCTCGCCACGCGGACCACGGCCTGTGGGCTGTAGTCCTCGACCAGCGTGGCCACGTCGCTGTAGTAGCTGTCGGCCGAGACGCGGTGCGCCGCCAGCGCATGGGCCAGCGCCGCGGACGCGGGGGGTGCCTTGACCATGTCGTAGCCCGTGGTGGGCTGCGTGAGCAAGCGCCGCAGCTGCATCATCACGCCCTGGGCGCGCTGGCGCGCGCGCACCAGCGGGCTGCCCATGCCGGCCATCGCCGGCTGTCCGCGCATGCCGGGGGGCGGAGGCATGAAGGCCGACGCCGCCTGGCGCGTGGGGGCAAATTCCGTGGGCCGCCCCAGCGCGGCGCGCGACTGCTGCAATGCCTGCGAGGCCAGCCCCACGGGACCGGACGCGGGCGGCGGCTCGGCGGGGCTGCCGGTGTTGGGGCCGGCGGCCGCGCGGCGCACGCGGGCGCGCAGGTCGTCCTGCGCCACGACGCCCTGTTCGTCGTACAGCTTCACAAGGGCCTGGTACTGCGCCAGCGCCAGCGCCGCCAGTTCGCGCTGCAGCGGGTCGATCACCATCTGCAAATGGTCGCGCTGCAGGCCCACCTCCAACCACTGCTCGACCAGATGCAGGCACAGGGTTTCGGGGCGCAGGATATCGGTGCCGGCCAACTCGCGGCCTTCCAGATGCTGTGTGCGCTGCCGCGCGGCATCGAAGGGAGCGGCCACATGCTCGGTGAGGGTCAGCGCCATGCGCGAGGCGATGATCTTGTTCTCCAGCACGTCGTCGCCCAGCAGTTCAAGCCCATCGAACGCCTTCGACGCGTTGAGGGTGCCGCGCCCCGTGACGGGCGGGGGCGCCAGGCTTTCCCGCCAGGCCCGGCCCAGGTGTTCCACCCAGGTCTTGCGGTGGGCCTGATGGCCCATCCAGGCATCGCGCCGCAACTGCATGTCGCGCTGCGTGGCGGTCTGCCCCATCAACTCGGTCAGGAAGTCATGGACTGTTTTGTCCAGCGCCGGCAAGCCGGCGCACAGCCCCTCCACGAAACGCTGGCGGGCCAGGTGGGCCAGCCGTCGGTGGGCAGTGGAAGTGGGCGAAAAATCCATAGGGCTCCGATATTAGCCCCAGCCGCTGTCGCGCCCCGGCCTTTGCATCGGCACGCGGACAAGGCGGCTGCGCACGCGCATCGTCAGACCACGGCGCCGGAGTTCGGGTCGGCCGGGTCGCCTTCCTTGCGGGTCGGCGCCTTGACCAGGTCCTCGCGCTTGACGCCCAGCCACATGGCGATGGCCGCGGCAACGAACACCGACGAATAGATACCGAACAGGATGCCGATGGTCAGCGCCAGTGCGAAGTAGTGCAGGCTGGGGCCCCCGAAGAAGAACATGGACAGCACCATGGCCTCGGTGGAGGCGTGGGTGATGATGGTGCGGCTCATGGTGGAGGTGATGGCGTGGTCGATCACCTCATGCGTGTTGAGCTTGCGGAACTTGCGGAAGGCCTCGCGGATACGGTCGAAGATCACCACCGACTCGTTCACCGAATAGCCCAGCACCGCCAGCACTCCGGCCAGCACCGACAGCGAGAACTCCCACTGGAAGAACGCAAAGAAGCCCAGAATGATGACCACGTCGTGCAGGTTGGCGATCACCGCTGCCACGCCGAACTTCCACTCGAAGCGGAAGGCCAGGTAGATCACGATGCCCAGCACCACCATGCCCAGCGCCATCAGGCCGCCGTGCACCAGTTCCTCGCCCACCTGCGGGCCCACGAACTCGGTGCGCCGCAGCGTGACCTCGGGGTCCTGCGCCTTCAGCGCGCTCAGCACCTGCTCGCTTTGCTGGGCCGAGGTGACGCCCTTTTGCACGGGCAGGCGGACCATCACGTCGCGCGAGGTGCCGAAGTTCTGCACCACCACGTCGGCATAGCCCAGGCCCGCGACGGTGTCGCGCACCTTGCCGATGTCGGCCGTCTGCGTGTAGGCCACCTCCATGACGGTGCCACCCGTGAACTCCACCGACAGGTGCAGGCCCCGCGTGACCAGGAAGAACACCGCCAGCGCGAAAGTGATGAAAGACACCGCGTTGAGCACCAACGCGTACTTCATGAACGGGATGTCTTTTTTGATGCGGAAAAACTCCATGGTTTTCCCCTTTCTTAGTTGCTGTTGCCGCGGGCAGCCACCGAGCGGTGCTCATCGCCCTCGGGCTTCCACACCTGGCCGATGGACACGCTCTTGAGCTTCTTCTTGCGGCCATACCAGAGGTTGACCAGGCCACGCGAGAAGAACACCGCAGAGAACATGCTGGTCAGGATGCCGATGCAGTGCACCACGGCAAAGCCGCGCACCGGCCCCGTGCCGAAGGCCAGCAGCGCCAGGCCCGCGATCAGCGTGGTGACGTTGGAGTCCAGGATGGTGGCCCAGGCGCGCTCGTAGCCCGTGGCGATCGCCGCCTGCGGGGCCACGCCAGCGCGCAGCTCCTCGCGGATGCGCTCGTTGATCAGCACGTTGGAGTCGATGGCCACGCCCAGCGCCAGGGCCATGGCGGCGATGCCGGGCAGGGTCAGCGTGGCCTGCAGCATCGACAGGATGGCGATCAGCAGCAGCACGTTCACGCCCAGCGCGATCGTGGAGAACACGCCGAACAGCATGTAGTACACGCACATGAAGGCCGCGATGGCCACCATGCCCCAGACCACCGACTGGATACCCCGGTCGATGTTGTCGGCGCCCAGGCTCGGGCCGATGGTGTATTCCTCGATGATCTCCATGGGCGCGGCCAGCGAGCCGGCACGCAGCAGCAGTGCGGTGTCGTTGGCCTCGGCCGTGGTCATGCGGCCGGAGATCTGCACGCGACCACCGCCAATCTCGCTGCGGATCACGGGCGCGGTCACCACCTCGCCCTTGCCCTTTTCGAACAGCACGATGGCCATGCGCTTGCCCACGTTCTCGCGCGTGATGTCCTTGAAGATGCGCGAGCCCTTGGCGTCCAGCGTGAGGTTCACGGTGGGCTCCTGGGTCTGGCCGTCGAATCCTGGCTGCGCGTCGGTGAGGTTCTCGCCGGTCAGCACGACCTGCTTCTTCACGATCACGGCCTGGCCGTTGCGGTCCAGGTATTTCTCGGCACCGAACGGCACGGGGCCCGTGCCCATTTCGGCGGCGCGCGCCTCGGTGCCCTCGTCCACCATGCGCACTTCCAGCGTGGCGGTGCGGCCCAGGATGTCCTTGGCCTTGGCCGTGTCCTGCACGCCGGGCAGCTGCACCACGATGCGGTCCAGGCCCTGCTGCTGGATCACCGGCTCGGCCACGCCCAGCTCGTTGATGCGGTTGTGCAGCGTGACCATGTTCTGCTTCAAGGCCTGCTCTTGCACCTTGCGCAGGGCCTCGGGCTTGATGGTGGCGCGCAGGCGCATGCCGTCGCCGTCGGCGCTGCTCACGACCGCCAGGTCCTGGAACTGGTCGGCGATCAGGTTGCGTGCCGCCGTGAGCGTGGCCTCGTCGCGCACGCGGATGTCCACGGCCTGCCCTTCGCGGCCGATGCCGCCGTGCCGGATGTTCTTCTCGCGCAGCGCGCTGCGCAGGTCGCCTGCGTACGACTCGATCTTCTTCGTGATCGCCGCCTGCATGTCCACCTGCAGCATGAAGTGCACGCCGCCGCGCAGGTCCAGGCCGAGGTACATGGGCCGTGCATGCAGCGCGGTGAGCCAGTCGGGCGAGCGCGACACGAGGTTCAGCGCCACGATGTAGGAAGGATCGCTCGGGTCGGGGATCAGGGCCTTCTCGATCGCGTCCTTGGCCTTGAGCTGGTTGTCCGGCGTGTCAAAGCGCGCGCGCACCGAGTTGCCGTCGAACACGATGGAGTCCGAGGCCACGTTGGCGGCTTTCAGCGCGTCCTCGACGCGCTGCTGGACCGCGGCGTCGACCTTCAGCGTGGCCTTGGCCGACGACACCTGCACCGCGGGCGCCTCGCCAAAGAAGTTGGGCAGGGTATACAGGGCCCCAATGAGCAACACGATCACCAGGATCGCGTACTTCCAGACCGGATAACGGTTCATGATCGCGCTCTTCAATCCATGCGGGGCAGCGGCCGCGGGATGCGGCGCAGCACTGCCCTCATAACAAGGCCCGTGGGCCTACAGCTGGGACGGTTTACTTGACCGTGCCCTTGGGCAGCACCTGGGCCACGGCGCTGCGCTGCACCTGCACCTGCACGCCAGGCGCAATCTCCAGTTGCAGGTAGCCTTCGCTCAGGCCCGCCACCTTGCCCAGCAAGCCGCCGGCCGTGGCCACTTCGTCGCCCTTGGCCAGCGCGTCGATCATGGCGCGGTGCTCCTTCTGGCGCTTCATCTGGGGACGGATCATGATGAAGTACAGCACCACGAACATCAGCACCAGCGGCAGCATGCTGGTGAGCGATCCCATCAGGCCGGCCTCGGCGGCTGCGGCGGGGGCGGTCTGTGCAAAGGCAGAAGAAATCAACACGGGAAGGACTCCACTGGTAGTAATAAGTGCAAAGGGGCTCCGCCGGGAGGCGCCAGGGCCTGCGGGCGGTGAGCCGGCCATTGTATGCGGGGGGCTGCCGGCCAGGGCTGCGCGCACCGGCGGCCGGCGGGCTGGGGGCGCCCTCTAGGATTCAGCATCAAAACACCTTGCAACGCCCGCCCAGTGAGCGCCAGCAGCTATCACATATATAGCATAAAGCCCCGGACCAGGGGCGGTTAATGCATCGGATGCGACGCGCCCATCGTCGGCCTGGGCCTACGCCGGCGCCTGGCAGGGCTTCGTAGCATGCCTGTGTGCCGCCCGCGGCGGCCGGCGCCGCGCCGCGGCCCCTTCTCTCCCACCCCCCGTATCAAGAAAGGAAACGCTTTCCATGGATTTCGCATCGGTATCCGCCTGGCTGGAGACAGAGTGGTTCTGGGGCATGTCTGCTGCCGAAGTATTGGCGGCGGCGGCCACGGCCATGGGCATCTACCTGACGCTCACGCTGCTGCTGCGCTGGGCCGTCGCGCATGCCGACCGCAAATCCGGCGGCGGCGATGCCGGCGCGGCAAGCCTGCTGGCGCAGGTGCTCGCCGGAACCAGCCATCTGCTCATCCTGCTGGCAGCGCTGCTGGTGGGCGCCGGCATGCTGGACCTGCCCGGGCGTTGGCATGACCGTGTGAGCCAGCTCTGGTTCCTGGCCGTGGCGGTGCAGTTGGGGCTGTGGGGCACGCGCGCCATCAGTCTGGGGGTCGAGCGCTACCGGCGCCACCATGGCGCCGCGGGCACGGGGCAGATCAGTGCCTCGGCCACGCTCATGTCCTGGGGGCTGCGCACGCTGGTGTGGGCCACGGTGCTGCTGGCCATCCTCTCGAACCTGGGGGTGAACATCACCGCCTTCGTGGCCAGCCTGGGCGTAGGCGGCATTGCGGTGGCGCTGGCGGTGCAAAGCGTGCTGGGCGATCTGTTCGCCTCCATGGCGATCGCGGTGGACAAGCCCTTCGAGGTGGGCGACTTCATCGTCGTGGGTCCCATCGCAGGCACCGTGCAGCAGGTGGGCGTGAAGACCACGCGCATCCGCGCCCTGAGCGGGGAACAGGTGGTGATGAGCAACACCGAGCTGCTCAAGCAGACCATCAACAACTATCGCCACATGCGCGAGCGCCGCATCGTGTTTGGCTTTGGCGTGGCGCAGGACACCTCGCCCGCGCAGGCGCAGGCCCTGGCACAAGCGGTGCGTGACATCATCGAGGCCGAACCGCAGCTGCGCTTCGACCGCGCGCACTTCAAGGGCTTTGGCGCCAGCTCACTCGACTACGAAGTGGTCTACATCGTCAAAGACCCGGGCTACAACCTCTACATGGACCTGCAGCAGCGCATCAACCTGGCGTTGCTGGGCCGGCTGCAGGCGCTGGGCATGCGGCTGGCGGTGCCGGTCAGCCGCGTGCAGCTGGCCGACCCGCCGGCCGGGCAAGAAGGCCCGTCCAGTGTGGCCGGCATGCCCATTCCTCAAAACGCGTGAACGACTGCGTTGCCCTCGGGCGGGGGCGGGCGGCGACGGGCGGGGTCAGAAGGAATGGGCGGGCATGACAGGCCCGCCCACCGTCTCAGGCCACTTGGCGGGGCGCACCCGCGTGTGGGGCGCGCCAGCGGTCCATGAGCGCGAACCACTTCTTGCGCGCGGCCTGCAGGTGGCGCTCCTTCACATGGCCGTAGCCGCGGATGTCCTCAGGGATACGCGCGATCTCCACCGCCAGCGCCAGGCGCTCGGCCGTCAGGCCCTTCAGCAGTTCCTCGATGCAGGCACGGTATTCGCGGATCAGCGCGCGCTCGGTCTTGCGCTCCTCGGTCCGGCCGAAGACATCGAGCGCCGTGCCGCGCAGCCCCTTCATGCGAGCCAGCACGCCGAAGGCCTTGCGCATCCAGGGCCCGTAGCTTTGCTTGACCAACTCGCCCTTGTCGTTGTGCTTGGCCAGCAGCGGGGGCGCCAGGTGGTGCACCAGCTTGTAGTCGCCTTCGTACATCGCGGCGATCTTGTCGGTGAACGCCTTGTCGGTGTGCAGCCGCGCCACTTCGTACTCGTCCTTGTAGGCCATCAGCTTGAACAGGTAGCGCGCCACCGCCTCAGTGAGGCGCGTGCCCTGGCCCAGTGAATCCTCGGCCGCGCGCACCTTGTCCACGAAGGCCTGGTACTCGGCCGCATAGGCGGCGTTCTGGTAGCCCGTGAGGAAGTCCACACGCTTGGCGACCATCTCGGCCAAGCCGGGCTTCTTCACGAACTGGATCACCTGCGCGGCCTGGAACAGCGCCTGCACCTCGGCCAGGTTGTGCGCGCAGCGGCGTCCCCATTCGAAGGCGGCCTTGTTGTTCTCCACCTGCACGCCGTTGAGCTCCATGGCGCGCATGAGCGCGGCGTGGGACAGCGGCACGCGGCCCTTTTGCCACGCATAGCCCAGCATCAGCGGGTTGGTGTAAATGCTGTCACCCAGCAACTGGCTGGCCACCTGCTCGGCGTCGAACACACCCAGCAACTCGGCGCCCACGGCCTGTGCGATGGCGGCCTCGCAGCCGTCGGCCGGGAACTGCCAATTGGGGTTGTGCACAAAGGCCGCGGCCGGTGTGCCGTGGCTGTTGAGGGCGACAAAGGTGCGCCCCGGCTGCATGGCGGCCAACGTGGCCTTGTTCGCGGCAACGATGGGGTCGCAGCCGATCACCAGGTCCGCCTTGGCCGTGTCCACCTTGGTGGTGTGGATGGCCTCGGGGCGGTTGGCGATCTGCACATGGCTCCAGGTGGAGCCACCCTTTTGCGCCAGGCCCGCCGCGTCCTGCGTGATGACGCCCTTGCCCTCCAGGTGCGCGGCCATGCCCAGCAGGGACCCGATGGTGATCACGCCCGTGCCGCCCACGCCAGCCACGACGATGCCCCACGCGGCTTCGGCCGCCGGCAGCACCGGCTCGGGGATGGGCGCCATCGTGGACAGGTCGCCCTTCTTCTCCTTCTTGGGCTTCTTGAGCTGGCCGCCCTCGACGGTGACGAAGCTCGGGCAGAAGCCCTTCACGCAGGAATAGTCCTTGTTGCAGGTGCTCTGGTTGATGCGGCGCTTGCGGCCGAACTCGGTCTCCACCGGCTCCACCGACAGGCAGTTGGACTGCACCGAGCAATCGCCGCAGCCCTCGCACACCAGCTCGTTGATGACCACGGTCTTGGCGGGTGTGGCCAGCAGGCCGCGCTTCCTGCGGCGGCGCTTCTCGGTCGCGCAGGTCTGGTCATAGATGATGGCCGTGCAGCCTGCGATCTCGCGGAACTCACGCTGGATGCGGTCCAGCTCGTCGCGGTGGAAGACTTCAACGCCCGGCGGCAGGTCGTTGAGCAGCTCGGGGTGGCCGGCGCGCGCGGCGTTGGCCGGGTGCGTGCGGCCGTGGTACTTCTCGGGCTCGTCCGTCACCACCACCAGCCGGACCACGCCCTCGGCGCGCAGGCTGTGGGCGATCTGCGCCACCGAATGCCCCTCGGGGCGCTCGCCCACCTGCTGGCCGCCGGTCATGGCCACGGCGTCGTTGTAGAGGATCTTGTAGGTGATGTTGGCGCCCGAGGCGATGCTCTGGCGAATCGCCAGCAGGCCGCTGTGGAAGTAGGTGCCGTCGCCCAGGTTGGCGAACACGTGCTTGTCCTTGGTGAACGGCGCCTGACCCACCCAGGTCACGCCCTCGCCGCCCATCTGCGTGAAGGTGCTCGTGGCGCGGTCGGGCATCCAGTTGGCCATGTAGTGGCAACCAATGCCGGCCACGGCGCGCGAGCCTTCGGGCACGCGGGTGCTGGTGTTGTGCGGGCAGCCGCTGCAGAACCACGGCATGCGCTCGCCGGTGTCGGTCTTCACCTCCAGCAGGCCGCGTTCGCGCGCCTCCACCACGGAGATGCGCGCGTCCATGCGCGCCACGATGTCCTCGGGCACGCCCAGCTTCTTCAGGCGTTTGGCGATCGCCTTGGCGATGATGGCCGGCGTCAGGTCGGCCTTGGGCCGCAGCAGCCAGTTCTGGCTGGGATTGGGCATGCTCCATTCGCCGCCGGAGTTGTCACCCTCGATCTCGTCGAACTTGCCCAGCACGTTGGGACGCACGTCGGCGCGCCAGTTGTAGAGCTCTTCCTTGATCTGGTATTCGATGACCTGGCGTTTTTCCTCCACCACCAGGATCTCCTGCAGGCCCTGCGCGAAGTCGCGCGTGATGGTGGCTTCGAGCGGCCACACCACGTTGACCTTGTGCACGCGGATGCCCAGCTGACGGCAGGTGTCGTCGTCCAGGCCCAGGTCCACCAGTGCCTGGCGCGTGTCGTTGTACGCCTTGCCGCTGGCGATGATGCCGAAGCGGTCCTGCGGGCCCTGGATCACGTTGTAGTTGAGCTTGTTGGCGCGGATGTACGCCAGTGCCGCGTACCACTTGTAGTCCATGAGGCGCGCCTCCTGCTCCAGCGGCGCATCGGGCCAGCGGATGTGCAGGCCGCCGGGCGGCATGGTGAAGTCCTCGGGCATGACGATCTTCACGCGGTCGGGGTCCACGGAGATGCTGCTGGACGACTCCACCACCTCCTGGATGGTCTTGAGTCCGGACCACAGGCCCGAGAAGCGGCTCAGGGCAAAGGCGTGCAGCCCCATGTCCAGAATGTCCTGCACGCTGCTGGGGAAGAACACCGGCAGGCCGCAGGCCTTGAAGATGTGGTCGCTCTGGTGCGCCGCCGTGCTGCTCTTGCTGATGTGGTCGTCGCCCGCCACGGCGATCACGCCGCCATGCCGCGCCGTGCCGGCCATGTTGGCATGCTTGAACACGTCGGAGCAGCGGTCCACGCCCGGGCCCTTGCCGTACCAGATGCCAAACACGCCGTCGTACTTCTTGGACTGGGGGTAGATGTCCAGTTGCTGCGTGCCCCAGACGGCAGTGGCGGCCAGCTCCTCGTTCACGCCGGGCTGGAAGACCACGTGGTGCTCGGCCAGGTGCTTGCGGGCGCCCCACAGGGCCTGGTCGTAGCCGCCCAGGGGCGAGCCACGGTAGCCGCTCACGAAGCCCGCGGTATTCAGGCCCACGGCGGCATCGCGCTGGCGCTGCAGCATGGGCAGGCGCACGAGGGCCTGCACCCCACTCATGAAAGCGCGGCCGTGGCCCAGCGTGTATTTGTCCTCAAGGGTGACCGTCTCCAGCGCGCGGCGGACGTGTTCGGGCAGCGGGGCATTCATGTCTTGTCTCCGTGGGTTCTGTGATCCGCCGCCTCTGTTGGGCGCGGCGTGCGGGACGGTGCCGTGTGGGCGCCACCCGATCTGCGCAGTGTATGCGCGAGACACCGATATGTGTTTGCTTTATTTGCCGCGTTTACCCTGATGCGCGAAAGCTTCTTTCTTAAAACAATCCAAAAATGGAAACCTTGGACAAATACGACATCGCCATCCTGCGCGAGCTGCAGGCCGAGGCGCGCCTGACCAACGCCGAGCTGGCGCAACGCGTAGGCCTGTCCGCTGCACCGTGCTGGCGGCGCGTACGCGCCCTGGAGGAAGCGGGTTACATCCGCGGCTATCACGCGGAAATCGACCGCCACAAGATCGGCCTGGGCGTGCTGGCGTTCGTGCGCCTGGACGCCGAGCGCAACACCGGCGACCTGACGCTGGCCATGGAGCAGGCCATTGCCCAGATCCCCGAAGTGGTCTCATGCCACTACATCAGCGGCACCGGTACCTTCGAGCTGCAGGTGGTGGCGCGCGACCTGGACAGCTTCTCGCAGTTCGCACGCACCGTGCTGCTGAACCTGCCCAACGTGAAGGACATGCACACCAGCTTCTCGCTGGGCGAGGTCAAGGCAGGCGGCGCGCTGCCGTTGGCGCACCTGGGCCCGGTGCGGCCCGTGGTGCGTGGCGCCGCAGCGTAGGACCACTCCTAATTCGGTAGCTTGCACCGCTTTCCCCATAAGGGTTTGACCGCATTTTCATTGCAACTGCTGCCCGGGCGCCACGATGCCAGCAACCCGCTGAAGCGGCCGCGCATCGGGGCGGCTTCGTTCCAGCGAGGTCAAACTCCAGCGCGTTCAGGGAACATGACGCCAACGGCCACCGCGCCTGGCGGTCCTTCTCCTGGTGTCAGGCAGATGGCACACTCGCATTTTTTAGGCACCGCTGGCTGCATAAGCAGTCACACTTGAGCGACGAGCCTCTCGCCCTTTCACCTTCCCATGCAAGACCGCCTGAAATGGACGCAGTCCGCGCTGGTACGAATCCTTCGCCCCGCGGTCAGGCTGGCGTTGGCGATGGGACTGAAGCACGCCCAACTCGAAGAAATCCTGAGGGACCTGCTGCTGGAGGAAGCGCGCCATCTCTGGCGCAGCCAAGGCATTCCCGACCCCAACCTGAGCCAGATCTCGGTCACCACCGGTCTCAATCGCAAGGACGTGACCGCCAGAGTGCGCCAAGTACGCGACCCTTTGCCTGCCACCGAAGGGTCGTCGGCCGCCAAGGCTTTCACGGCCTGGTTGCAGCTTGCCGCCGAGGAGCCCAGCCGGCGCCGCCTTCCTATTGTGGACACCGGCCATGGCCCCTCCTTTGAACTGGTGGCGCGTCTCGCCACCCGCGGCGATGTGCACCACAGAACCCTGCTGGAGGAGCTTCAGCGCCTGAATCTGGTCAGGGGGCTGACGGGCGACGGCGAAGGCGAGGTGGAACTGGTGGGCGACGGTTTCATCCCGGCCACCAGCCTGCGGGACATGCTGGCCTTCACCGGGGACAATGTGCGGGACCATCTGCTGGCCGCCGTCAGCAATACCTTGGGACAGCAGCCCCGGATGCTGGAACGCTCCGTCTATGCCTCGGGCTTGACCGTGTCGGAGTGCGAACGCATCCACCAGATGGCACGGGAACATTGGGATTCCGTGCATTACCGCCTGGTACGGGAAATGACCCAAGCCCATGCCTCTGCGGCAGGCATGGGAACGGCACGCATGCGCGTAGGGGTGTATGTCTACCATGAGGACGAGCCGCCGGACCTGAAACCGACCACCCGTGCAGGCTCTGCAAAGCGCAGGAAGACAACATGAGGACTGGGATATACGCGCTGATGACCACGCTGGGGCTGGTGCTCGCAGCCTGTGGAGGCGGCGACGGCGTGGGCTCGGGCGGCACCGGCATCGCCATGTCTTCCGTGGCCATTGGCAGCGTCGACAGCCTCGGCGAATCACCCAGCGGGTCGTACATGGTTGTGAACGGCGTGCGCTTCGATATCAGCCACGCCCAGGTGGAAGTGGAAGGCGTCTCGCAGGAAGACGCCAATGGTCAGCAAAGCCTGAAGAGCGGCCAGAGCAGCCTGAAACCTGGCATGACCGTGCAAGTGAACGGCACCCTCGACACCGGATTCAGCACGGGTACGGCCGCGCACGTACTGTCGATACCGGAGCTACGGGGGGCGGTGGATGCCGTGGACGCGGCGCTGGGGCGCATCGAGGTAATGGGTGCGCGGGTATATGTCGATGACGAGACCGTGCTCGACGGACTGTCCGGCTTGGCCGCCTTGCAAGTCGGCCAGATCGTGCAGGTACATGCGTTGCCCACCAGCAGTGGGCTGATGCGCGCGACCCGGCTGCAGCTGACCACTGTCACGCTCCCCTCGGTACAGCCCGTGCTGTGGGGCAGCGTGCAGGCCCTCGATACGGTGGCCCGCCGGTTCCAGTTGGGCACGATGCAGATCCAGTATGCACAGGCTGCCTTTTTGAACGGTCTGGAGGCGGGCATGCTGGACAACGGCATGCCGCTGTATGTGCATGCAGCCCAGGCACCGTCCGGCAACGTGCTCGTGGCCCGCTTCCTGCGGCCAGCGCACAGCCTCTCACGCCAGGCAGACGCGCCCGTCGTGCTGGAAGGTGTGGTGACGAACTTCGCCTCTGCACAATCCTTTGCGCTGCAAGGCACGGATATCGATGCCTCGGGCGCGCAAATAACCGGGGGGCGGGCTGATGACATCCGCAACGGCGCAACGCTGGAATTGGCGGGCCGGATGTCTGCCAACGGCGTGCTGGTCGCGCAGCGGATACGCGTGCGGCAAAGGGCTGTAGTTGACCCTCCATCCGCGTTGCCTCCTCCCGCAAACACCAACGGCAACGGGAACGGCAATGGGAATGCCGGGGGCAATGGCAACGGGAATGCCGGGGGCAATGGCAACGGGAATGCCGGAGGCAATGGCAATGGGAATGCCGGAGGCAATGGCAATGGGAATGCCGGAGGCAATGGCAATGGCAATGGCAATGGCAATGGGAACGCCGGAGGCAACGGCAACGGCAACGGCAACGGCAACGGCAACGGCAACGGCAACGGCAACGGCAACGGCAATTCCAACAGAGGCTGAACACCGTTTCGCACCCGCCGGGATTGCGGCCCCGGCGCAGCAAGCGCGCCGCATTCCCGTCACAATGGCCGCACATGCCGCCCCAGCCCCTCCATGACAGCGGACCGCTGAGTTCACAGCCCACACCGCCAGGCCCCGACGCGGCCTCCGCCGCCGCCCACACCGCCGAGGCCGCCGCCACAGCCGAGTTGCAGCACAGCGCGGCGCAGCGTGCGCCGCAGTCGCCCTTCGCGCCGCTGTCGGTGCCGGTGTTCCGCATGCTGTGGCTCACCTGGCTGGCGGCCAACACCTGCATGTGGATGAACGACGTGGCCACGGCCTGGCTGATGACCACGCTGACCGATTCGCCTGCCCTGGTGGCGCTGGTGCAGACGGCCTCGACGCTGCCCGTTTTCCTGCTGGGCCTGCCCAGCGGCGCGCTGGCTGACATCCTGGACCGGCGGCGCTACTTCATGGTCACGCAGTTTTGGGTGGCGGCCGTGGCGGTGGTGCTGTGCGTGGCCATCCTCTGGGGCGGGCTCAACCCCTACCTGCTGCTGGCGCTGACGTTCGCCAACGGCATCGGGCTGGCGATGCGCTGGCCGGTGTTTGCGGCCATCGTGCCGGAGCTGGTGAACCGCCAACAGTTGCCCGCGGCGCTGGCGCTCAATGGCGTGGCCATGAACGCCTCGCGCATCATTGGCCCGCTGGTGGCCGGCGCCATCATCGCCAGCGCGGGCAGCGCCTGGGTGTTCGTGCTGAATGCCGTGCTGTCGCTGGTGGCGGGTTTCACCATCATGCGCTGGCGGCGCCAGCCCATGCCCAACCCGCTGGGGCGCGAGCGCCTGACCAGTGCCATGCGCGTGGGTCTGCAGTTCGTGCGCGAGTCGCCCCCGATGCGCGCCGTGCTGTGGCGCATCTCGATCTTCTTCCTGCATGCCACGGCGCTGCTGGCGCTGCTGCCGTTGGTGGCGCGCGACCTGCAGGGCGGCGGCGCAGGCACCTTCACGCTGCTGCTGGCCTCCATGGGCGCGGGCGCCGTGAGCGCTGCCATGTTCCTGCCGCGCCTGCGCCAGATGATGTCGCTGGACCAGCTGGTGGCGCGCGGCACGCTGCTGCAGGCGCTGGCCACGGCCGTGGTCGCCATTGCGCCCAACGTGTACGTGGCCGTGCCGGCGATGCTGGTGGGCGGGGCGGCGTGGATCACCACCGCCAATTCGCTCACGGTGGCCGCACAGCTGGCGCTGCCCAACTGGGTGCGCGCGCGCGGCATGTCCATCTACCAGATGTCCATCATGGGCGCCACGGCCGTGGGCGCGGCGCTGTGGGGGCAGGTCGCCGCACTCTCCAGCGTGCACATGAGCCTGGGATTGGCGGCACTCACCGGGGTGCTGGTGATGGCGCTGGTACAGCGCCTGGTGAGCAACCGCCATGGCGAGGAGGACCTGAGCGCCTCGCGCGCCTTCCAGGCACCGCGGGCCGACAGCCCGCCCGCCGCCGGCCTGCGGCTGGTGGTCAGCATCGAATACTTCATCAACCCCGCGCGGGCGGCAGAATTCCGCGCCGTGATGCAGGAAAGCCGCCGCGCGCGCCTGCGCCAGGGCGCCTTGAGCTGGGAGCTGCAGCACGACATCGCCGACCCGCGCCGCTACGTGGAGCGCGTGGTGGACGAATCCTGGACGGAGCACCTGCGGCGCTTTGACCGCGTCACCGCCTCCGACGTGGCGCTGCGCGACCGGCGCTTTGCCTTCCACGTGGGCGACGCGCCGCCCGTGGTGTCGCGCTACGTGGTCGAGGGCGAATGAATCACTACCATATTGATAGCTTGCAGCGCTTTCGTTACAAGCATTTCAGTATTAATTTGCATTGAAAGCGCCATAAATCAAGCGCGAACAGCTTCTAAATCAATAGCACTACCGCGGCCACAACGCCCACAGGCGCAGGCCCTGCTTCAGGCGCCCGGCAATCTCGCCCGCCTCGGGGCCCCAGCCGGTGAAGTAATCCGCGCGCACCGCGCCCAGGATGGCGCTGCCCGTGTCCTGCGCCAGCACCAGGCGCGACAACTGCGCCGTGGGGCCGCTGGAGGCCAGCCACACCGGCGTTCCGTAGGGGATGCTCTGGCGGTCCACGGCGATCGAGCGCCCCGGCGTGAGCGGCACGCCCTGCGCGCCCTTGGGCCCGAAGGCGGCGTCCAGCGCGTCCAGCGGCTCCTCGCGAAAGAACACGTAGCGCGGGTTGGACCACAGCATCTCGTTCACGCGCTGCGGATTGGCCCGCACCCAGGCGGTGATGCCGGGCCAGGTGGCATCGCGCACCAGGCCCTGGTCCAGCAGCCACTTGCCCACGCTCTTGTACGGCTGGTCGTTGGTGCCCGCGAAGGCCAGGCGCACCACGCGCACGCTGCCGTCCGCCTCCTGCACGCGCAGCCGGCCCGAGCCCTGGATGTGCAGCACCATGGCTTCCACCGGGTCGCGCACCCAGGCGATCGCGCGGCCGGCCAGGGCGGCCTGGGCCTGCGGCAGGGTGTCGATCTGCTGGCGCGTGTACCAGGGCTTGCGCGCCGCCAGATCGGCCGGGGGTGCATACAAAGGCACGCTGAAGCCGTTGCCCGGTTGGCGCGCGGCGTCCAGATAGGGCTCAAAGTAGCCCGTGAGCAGGCCGTCGGCCGCTCCGTCCAGCGACTCGACGCGGTAGGGCTGCAGGCGCTGCATCATCCAGCCGCGCTGCTCCTCGGGCGACGCGATGCTCAGGCGGCGCACATCGCCGCACAGCGGCGCGAACGCCGGCGCGGGGCGCTCGCAGCTGCGCAGCCAGGCGTTCCAGGCCTCGTGCAGTGCATCGCCCTCAAAGCCCGGCAGCTCGCCCCAGCCCACCGGTACCCAGCGGCTTTTGGACTGCGTGAGCGTGCCCGGCACAGGCACCGGTACAGTGGGCGCGGCGGGCGGCTGCACGGACGGCACGCTGGGCGCCACGGGCGCCGGAGGACGGGTGGAGCACGCGGCCAGCGTTCCTACAATCAGCGCCGATACCACCAGGCGCAGGAGACGAAGATTCATGGGGCTGATTTTGCTTGAAGCATTGCTTGCACTGGTGCTCCTCGTGGGCATTGTCTGGTGGACCATGTTCAGCGGCCGCAAGGGCGGCGAGCCGCCAGCGGCCCCCAGCGAGCCCCCCTCGCGGGACGACGCCCCGCCCAACGGCTGAGGTCGTTCTCGGGTTGTGGCCTGGCATCTGCGCGGCCCATCGAACGCAGGCCGATCGGCCCCAGGCCGCGCACGCGCGTTGCGCCGCGTCCTACAGACGCGGCACCGCTGGATTGCTACGCTGCTCGCACTGGCCCAGCCGCCCGCTGGAGGGCTGCGAGCCGACCGAGCAACAACAAAGGAGTTCTCTCATGCGCAAACCTCTCCTCATCGGCAGTCTCGCGGTGGTCATGCTGGCCACGGGCTGTGCCAACATGACCGACACCCAGCGCCGCACCGCCACCGGCGCCGGCGTGGGCGCGCTGGGCGGCGCAGCCATCGGCGCCATGACGGGCGGCCATGCGGCGCAGGGCGCCGTGATCGGCGCGGGCGTGGGCGCCCTGGGCACCTACATCTGGTCCCAGCACATGGAGCGCCAAAAGCAGGACATGCAGGCTGCCACCCAGGGCACCGGTGTGACGGTGACGCAGACGCCGGACAACCAGCTCAAGCTGGACATCCCGAGCGATATCTCGTTCGCCACCAACCGTTCGGACATCCAGCCCAACTTCCGCCCCATTCTGGACCGCTTTGCCGACGGCCTGCGCAACAATCCGAACACCGAGGTGCGCATCGTCGGCCACACCGACTCCACCGGCAGCGATGCGATCAACAACCCGCTGTCGCTGGACCGCGCCGAGAGCACGCGCAACTACCTTACGGCGCGTGGCGTGAACGGCAACCGCATCCACGTGGAAGGCCGTGGCTCGCGTGAACCTGTGGCCTCCAACGACACCTCCGACGGGCGCGCCCGCAACCGCCGCGTGGAGATCTATGTGGGTGAGCGCCAGGGCCGCGGCTGATCTGCGGCGGGCCGTCGGCGCGGCAATCCTGCCCGCCGACGATGTGAAGACGAAGACGACGCGCGCCCGCAAGGGCCCGCGTCTTTTTTTACGCCGGTGGCGCGGCGCGCAGCAGGTTGGCAAGCTCCACCGCCGACTTGACCTGCATCTTGTCGAACACGCGCGCGCGGTGCACCTCCACCGTGCGCACGCTGATGTCCAGCTGATCGGCGATGAGCTTGTTGGGCAGGCCTTCGACCACCAACCGCATCACATCGCGCTCGCGGTCGGTCAGGTCGGCCAGCCGGTCCTGCAGTTCGTGGCGCGCGCGGCAGGCCTCGATGTGCCGGGCCGACAGCTCCAGCGCTGCTTGTATGCGGTCCACGAGCTGATTGTCGGAAAACGGCTTCTCGCAGAAGTCGAACGCGCCGCGCTTGACCGTGGCCACGGCGGTGGGCACGTCGGCGTGGCCCGTGAGGAAGATCACCGGCATGCCCGCGGTGTCGCCGCGCTCCACCATCTTGTCGAACAGCGCCAGGCCGCTCATGCCGCCCGGCATGCGCACGTCCAGCAGCAGGCAGCAGGGCTGGCGCTGCATGAGGCCGCTGGCGGTGCGCTCGGCCAGCATGGTCTCGAACGCTTCGGCGCTGGCGAACGCCTCGCTGAGCACACGGCGCGAGCGCAGCAGCCAAGCCAGCGCCTCGCGCACCTCGGCGTCGTCGTCCACGATGTACACAGTGGCGTTGGAGGCGGGTTCCATCAGGGGTCGGCTTTCTGAAATGCGGGCAGGGTGAAAGTGAATACCGTACCACGCGGCTCACGCGCCGCATGGTCCAGAAAGCCCCCATGCTGCTCCACCACGGTGCGGCACAGGCTCAGCCCCAGGCCCATGCCTTCGACGCGCGTGGTGTAGAACGGCGTGAACAGACGCTCGGCCACGTCCTCGGGAATGCCCATGCCCATGTCGGCCACCGAGAACTCCAGCCAGCTGTTGGACGCATTGGAGGCCGCGCGCCGCACCCGCAGGTCGAGGATGCGCGGATGGATCTGCGGGTCGTCCATGGACTGCATGGCGTTGCGCGTGAGGTTCAACAGCACCTGCTCGACCATGGTGCGGTCGCACAGCGCGGGCGGCAGGCCGTCCTCGATCGACAGCACCACGCGCACGCCCAGCTTGCGCGCCTGCAGCCGGATGATGGGCAGCACCGCGTCGAACAGGTCCTGCGCGGTGACCGGCTCGCGGGTCTGGTCGCGGCGCCGCACGAAGTCGTGCACGCTCTTGATCACGCGGCCCGCGCGCTCGGCCTGCGCTGCAATGCGCTGCACGCCCACGCGCACGTCCTGCAGGTCCTGGGGCGACGGCAACTCGGCGCCCGGCGCCGGCTCCAGCAGGTTGAGCGAGCCGTTGGCATAGCTGGAGATGGCCGCCAGCGGCTGGTTCAGTTCATGGCTCAGCAGCGATGCCATCTCCCCTACCGTGGCCAGGCGTGCTGTGGCCTGCAGGCGCTCCTGCGAGGTGCGCGACAGCTCCTCCACGCGCCGCTGCTCGCTCACGTCGAGAAACGAGCCCATCCACCCCGTGTGCAGGCCCTGTGCGTTGATCAACGGCGCTTCGTAGATCATGACGGGAAAGCGCGTGCCGTCCCTGCGCATGAAGGTGGATTCGTACCCTTCGCGCGGCGGGTCGAGCCGGCCCGACATGCGCACCACCTGCCGCTCCGCATATTCCTGCGCATGCTCGGGCGGCCAGTAGGGCAGCGGCGACGTCTGGCCCACCAGTTCGGAAGCGGGAAAGCCCACCATGTCGCAGAACGCCGGGTTCACATAGGTGATGCGGCCGTTGAGATCCCGCGCGCGCAGGCCCGTGACCAGCGAATCCTCCATCGCCTTGCGAAAGGCCAGCGCGTCGCCCAGGTCGCGCTCGGCGCGCAGGCGGCGCCGGTTGTCGCGCACCAGCACCACCAGCACCGACACCAGCGCGATCGACATGGCCGTGACCAGGGCCGTGAGGACGTTGGGAAACACGCTGGGCGCGGCGTGCCAGCCGTCCATGCGCAGCACCAGGGTGTTGCCCGGCAGGTCGAACAGCTGCTGCGCCGTGAACATGCGCGAGCCGCGGCGCAGCGCGCCCACCAGCGCCAGCCGCGTGCCGTCGGCCTCGGTGAACGACACCTCCTGGGTGCGCTGCAGGCTGGGCGCCACCAAGTCCTGCAGCACGGTCTGCAGCGCGTAGGTAGCCACCAGGAAGCCGCGCACGCGTCCGTCCTGGATCAACGGCAGGCAGACCTCCATCATCTCGGCGCCCATGCCGTCGGGCAGGGGCTGGAAATAGCTGCTGGAGTACGACGGGCCGGTGATGCGCCGGGCGTTGGTACAGGCCAGCATGGTCTCCGAATGCGTGCCGCTGCGCGTGGTGGCGTCCCACGGCAGGGGGCGATAGGGCGACTCCGCATGTGCGCGCAGCAGCAGCTGCGTGTCGCGCCATTCGATGCGCACCAGCTCGCGGCGCGTGCTCAGCAGCTCGGCCGCGCGCGCCTCCCACGCGGCCAGGTCGGGGTCGCCCGCCTGCAGCGCCTGCAGGTTCTGCAGGTTGTGCGCGAAGGCGTTGCGGATGTCGGCCACGGCGTCGGCAGTGTCGCGTTCCAGGCGGCTTTGCACCTGGCTGGCCTCGTAGCGGCCAGCCAGCCATACCTGGGTGACCAGCATGCCCGCCACCAGCGCCACCAGCAGCGTCCACAGGGACCAGCGCCGCCACGCACCCACCCAGCGGCGCCACCGGCGGGGTACCTTGTCCTGGGGCCCGTCTTCAGGCGCCGAAGGGGGCAGCAGCGACTGCGGGCCCTGCTGCCGGCCCGCAGCACCCCTGTCCCGTCCGCCCGCCGATCCGCCGTGCTCCACGGTGCCGCCCATCAGAGCACGCAATGCTCAAGCGCCGGCAGCTGGCGGCGTACCTGGCGCAGATGCGCCGCATCCAGCGTACCCAGGACCACGCCCGCGCCCTCGGGCTGCTGGGCCAGCACGCTGCCCCAGGGGTCCACCAGCATGCTGTGGCCCCAGGTGCGCCGGCCGTTCTCGTGCGTTCCGCCCTGCGCCGGCGCCAGCACATAGGCCAGGTTCTCCACGGCGCGCGCACGCAGCAGCACCTCCCAGTGTGCCCGGCCGGTGGTGTAGGTGAAGGCGCTGGGCACCAGCAGCAGGTCGGCACCCGCGCGCGCGTGCTGGCGGTACAGCTCGGGGAAGCGCAGGTCGTAGCACACCGACAACCCCACGCGCCACACGTTGCCATCCCGCGCCGGCAGGGCAAAGCGCACGCTCTCGCGCCCCGCCTGGATCACGCGCGCCTCATCGAAGCATTCAGTGCCATTGTCGAAGCGGAACAGGTGGATCTTGTCGTAACGCGCCACGCAGTCCCCCGCGGGCGAGAACACCAGCGTGGTGTTGTGCACGCGCTCTTCGCTGTCGCACACCAGCGGCAGCGTGCCGCCCACCACCCACAGGCCCAGCTCGCGCGCCGCTTGCGCCAGAAACCGCTGGACCACGCCGTCGCCCATGGTTTCGCGCAGCGCCAGCTTGTCCGCATCGGCCAGGCCCATGGCGCAGAAATACTCGGGCAGCACCGCCAGCTCCGCGCCCGCCTGCGCGGCCTGCTCCAGCAGATGGCGCGCCTGCGCCAGGTTGGCCTGCAGCGCGACGCCCGAGACCATTTGCAAGGCTGCGACTTTCATGGTTTGTCTCCTGATGCCGGTGGAACGGCAGGGCTCGCTGCGCCTTCCGGCGCAGCGCTCTTGCGGCGCTGGATGCGCTCCACACGCGGTTCTGACCAGGTGCCGTCGATGCGGAATTCCTGCGTGGCGGCCTGGATCAGCGGGCCGCGCAGGAAAACCTGCGCGAGGAAACTGCCCAGGCCGATGACGGGGTTGATCGCCGTGGCCACGAGGGAAGCCGTCATGGCGTTGATTTCGGGCACGACCACCACGTGCAGGTCCTGCGTCTCGCGTTCGATGTCGGCGCTGCCTTCCATGAGCACGGCGGCATTCACGCCCTTCATCTGCAGATTGTTGGTGGTGGCCACACCGTTCTCGATGCGCATGTCGCCACGCACGAAGTCGAATGCGAAGCCTTCGCTGAACACGTCGCGGAAGTCCAACGCGAAGCGCCGCGGCAGGGATTGCAGGCTCAACACGCTCAGCAGCTTGGCCAGTCCCGGGTCGGCCTGGAGGAACTGGCCTGCCTCCACGTTCACGTTCATCTGGCCGCTCATGGTGCGGTAGTCGGGTGACAACGGCGAGCCCAGCCAACCCACCTGGCCCCCGATGCGTCCCTTGCCGTGGCGCACCACGCCGTCCATGCCAAAGCGTGCCAGCAATGCGCCGGAATCGCGGATGTCCAGCTCGAAGTCCATCACCGTGCGCCGTTGCGCCTGCGCCCCGCTGCCCACCAGCGCCCAGTGGCCCTGCGAGGTCAGCACGGCCTCGGGGGCGGTCAGATTGAACTTGGACAGGCGCCACTCGCGCTGGCCGCCCTCCGTGCCGCGGTTGCGCGCCTCGATCTCGATGCGCCCCAGGCGCCGCCCGCGCAACTCGAAATCCTCCACCACGATGTCCAGCGCCGGCAGCGTGCCCGGTTCGCGCGCATCGAGCAGCGCGTTGACCTGCGTCTCGGCCATCTGCGGAATGGCCAGCCGCGCCAGCCGGGCGTGCAGCAGCCCCTGGGCCGCATCGGCACGCGGCGCGGACGCGCCGGCAGGGCGGTACTCCAGGTACCCGTCCAGCTCATCGGCATCCACGTTGGCGCGCCACACGGCGCCCTGCCGCGACGCCCCCACCACCACGTCGTGCAGCGTGCGCCCATGCAGCGTGAGCGTGGCGGCACGCACGGCCAGGCTGGTGGGCAGGTAATCGGTGGTCAGCGCCTCCCCGGAGGGCGCGGGTGTCGGCACTACTGCCTGTGCCTGTGCCGACGGTGCCGAGGGTTCCTGCAACAGCGCCGTCCACGCATCCACGTCCAGCGCACCCAACACGGCGTGTGCCGCGACACCCTGGGCGGGAGGCGCGGGCATCTGCGCCGGCGGCACGCCGATGGCGAGCGCGCCGCGCAGCACGCGCGCCTGCGGCCCGTCCAGTGCGCGCTGGTAGTTGAGCCTGCCCACGTCGCCCAACTCCAGCGTCAATTCGTCCTGCAAGGGTGCGGTATCCGAGGCTGCGGCCTCGGGCGTCAAGCGGTTCTCGAAGCGCACGGGTAACGGGGCCTGCGCTGCCTTGCCCAGCGGCGCGGGCGCCGTCAGCGAAAGACCGACGAGGTCGCTGGCCACCTGCAGTTCGGCCACTCCCCGCCGCACCCCCACGGCCACCGTGTAGGCGGCGCTGCCACTGGCGCCGCGCACCAGCCGCGACACCAGGCCCAGCTGCTGTGCATCGCGCAGACCCTCGGCAGTGGCTGTGCCGCGCGCACGCACGCGCACCGAGGACTCCCCAGCCCCCGCCTGCCCCGCATTCATGCCGCCTTCCAGCCGTACCTCGCCCCCCAGGGCGCGTCCCTGCACGCCGACCAGCGTGAAACCGCTCTGGCTGAACTGCACCACGCCCCGGGCAGCGTTCACCAGGGGCGCCTCGGGCACAAAGTGCACGTCGTTGCCCGCCAGGGTGACGCTGCCGCGCACGGTGGACTGGTCGATACGGCTGATGGGCAGCGTCAGGCCCAGCTGCAGTTCGGCCACGCCGGTGGCGGCGGCCCGGTCCAGCGCCCCCTGCGTAAGCCGGGAGATGGGCGAGGCGCTCACCAGCGCCAGCATGTCGGGCAGCGGGCCGCGCACGTCGGCCCCGACCACCACTTCGGTGTGCTGCAGGTCCGCGATCTTCGCGTTCACCTTCTGCACCCGCAGCGCGGGATACCCGGCAAAGCGCCCCGTGGCGTTGCGCACTTCCATGCCCGCGCGGTCAAACACCAGCTCCCCCGACAGCGCCGTGAGAGCCGGCCAGGGCCGGTCGCCCGCGTGCAGCAGCGCCGGTGGCACGTAGCCGTACGTCACGTCCTTGACACGCGCTGCGATGTGGAATTCGCCCTCGCGCGGAACACGGCCATAGGGAAAGTCGTGCAGATCGCCCTTCACGCGGAACTGCACCTGGCTGGCGGTCCCCGCAAGGATGGCGTCGCGCACATAGTGCCGCGACTCCGCAGGCACGGTGAGCGGCAGGTAGCGGTGTACGCGCGTGCCATCGGCCCGCGACAGCGTGCCCGAAAGGTCCAGCACCCCAGGAAAGCGCGCGCGCGCAGGCGACGCCGCAGGGTCGCCCGTGTGCCAGCTCAGCCGCGCCTCGCCCTGGGCGTCCGCATTGGCAAAGCGCAGCTGGCTGGTCTGGACCGCGATGCGCTCGCCCTCGATCTGCCAGCGCACCCCCGCTTCCAGCCGCTGCACGGGCACTACGGGCTCTTCAAACACGCCGGGCAGGCGCAGCGTCCCGTCGGCCATGGCCAACTCGGCCTGCCCCCCCGCCTGGGTGAGATCGAAAGACACCTGCGCACCACTGAGGCCGGCGACGGTAGGCACGGCGTCGTCCGCCGCCAGCGCCAACCCTGCGACCTTGCCGCGAACCTGGTACTTCTGCGGCTGCGCCAGCGGCCCTTGCCATTCGGCCCGCAACTGCTCCACCAGACCGCGCGGCGCATAGTCGCGCACCGCGCCGTGCACGGTGTCGCCCAGGGGCAGCCGGCTCGCGATCTGCGCCAGGGCGGCCAGGTCCAGCCGGTCGGCCTGCAGTTCGCCACGCTCTCGGCCGGCCTGGCCTTGTCCGCTGTGGCGCAGCGCCAGATTGCCGCCGGGCCAGCGCAGGCCATCGTCGGCCACGAACTGCAGATTCTGGGTGGACAGCTCAAAGCCGTCGTCCAGCCAGCGACCGCCCACCCGCCCCGTCACCGTGCGCAGCGCCAGTGGGCGCAGGTTCTTGCCCAGGGTAGCGTTGACCTCGTCGAGTGCCATGTCCACCGTGCCGCCGCCGATCTGGCCGCGCTGCACATCCACCCACGCGCGCACGGCGCCCCGGCCCTGCGCGACCTGCAGCCCCTCCAGATCGGCGTGCCGGTGCAGGCGCGACACGTCCACGCGCGGGAAGTGGGCGAACAGCTCGCCGCTCCAGCGCTGCCAGTCGCCGCTATGCGTGGACAGCAACGGCTGGCGGAACTGGCCGCGCAAGGTAAAGGGTGCGCCCCATTCGGCGGGTGGCGTGGCGTCCAGGCGCACCTGGTGGCGGCGCGCGCTGTTGCGCAGCACCACGCTCACCTCAGTGAGCGCCAGCGGCTCGGCGCTACGCTGCTCGTCGGTCCAGCGCAGCGTGCCGCCGCGAATCGCCACCTCGGCCTGGGAGAACAGCCAGTCGGCCGCCGCACTGTCGCCCTCGGCGCTGTCGCGGAAGGCCAGGCCCGCGATGACGATGCGCCCGTCGCGCTCACGGCGCATGTCCAGCTCGGGGCCTTCGATATAGATCTGCTCGAACCCAAAGCGCAGCAGCGAGCGCGGCGACAGCGCCACCACCACGCGCGGCAGGCGCAGCGCCTCGCGTCCCTGGGCGTCCAGCAGGGCCACGTCCCTCAGCTCCACCGAGGGGATCAGCCCCTCGCTGCGCGCGCTGATGGAATGGATGCGCACAGGTACCCCCAGTGCGCGTTGGGCCTGCTGTTCCAGCTGCGGACGGAAGTCGCCGATACGCGGCACAATCCAGCCATGCAGCCCCCCCCAGGCGGCCGCCAGCAGCAACCAGAAGGTCACCAAGGCGACCAATCCCCATCGCGCACAGCCCGCCACGAGTTTGAGAAGGCGGGAGGGATGGGGAGGAGACTCTGTCATGGCGGGCGAAACGATGGCAGGAATTATGACCCGCACATCCCCTGAGGGTTCAGCACCCCACGGTGTCGTTATGTACGGCCGCGCCCCGGCGTGGCCCGCGAGCGCACCGAGCAGCCCTTGCCATGCAGATGCCTTCGACTGATCCCGTGACCGCCGGCAGCCCGCCGTCGGAATACTCGCGCTTCCACCAGCGCCTGCACCGCCGTTACCAGGCCGAGCTGGCTCTGCTGCCACCGGGCGTGCCCACCCGCGAGACCATGGCCCAGGCCTGCGACGCCCTGCTGGCGCGCGGCCACGACCTGGGCGCGGCGCTGCGCATCCTGCGCCAACTGGTGATGGAGCGGCTGATCACACTGGATTGCGACCAGGCCGCACCGCTGTCCGACATCACCCTGGCCGTGACCCGGCTGGCAGAGTTGGCACTGGACCGCGCCTGCCGCCACGCCCGCACCGAGCTGGACGCGCGCCACGGCGCGCCGCTGGGGCCCCTGGGCCAGCCCGTGCAGCTGTGGATCGTGGGCATGGGCAAGCTCGGCGCGCGCGAGCTGAACGTCTCCAGCGACATCGACCTGATCTACGTCTACGAACACGAGGGCGAAACCGCCGGCCAGCCCGACGGGCGCGGCAAGCTCTCCAACCACGAATACTTTGCCCGCGCGGTCAAGGCCATCTACAGCCTGGTGGGCGACACCACCGAGCACGGATTCGTGTTCCGCGTAGACCTGGCCCTGCGCCCGCACGGCAACTCGGGGCCACCGGCCGTGTCGCTGGCGTCGCTGGAGGAATACCTGCTGGTGCATGGCCGCGAATGGGAACGCTTTGCCTGGCTCAAGAGCCGCGTGGTGGCGCCGCTGGACTGCCTGGGCATGCCGAACGTGCAGGCGCTGCGCGGCGTGGTGCTGCCCTTCGTCTTCCGCCGCTACCTGGACTACAGCGTGTTCGACGCACTGCGTTCGCTGCACCGCCAGATCCGCGACCATGCCGCCAAGCGCAGCGCCGGCCACCCCGAGCGCGCCAACGACGTGAAGCTTTCGCGCGGCGGCATCCGCGAGATCGAGTTCACCGTGCAACTGCTGCAAGTGGTGCGCGGCGGCCAGTTCCCCGAACTGCGCTGCCGCCCCACGCTGGAGGCCCTGGAACGCCTGGCCCGTGCCGGCCTCATGCCGCAGGAGACGGCCGAGCAGCTGGCGGCCGCCTATACCTTCCTGCGCCGCGTGGAGCACCGCATCCAGTACCTGGACGACCAGCAGACCCATGTGCTGCCCACGCGCGACGATGATCTGGCCTGGATCGCACGCACCCTGGGCCTGAACTGCTGCGACTTCCTGCGCGCGCTGGACGCGCACCGCGAGCTGGTGGCCCAGGAGTTCGACATCCTGCTCGGCGGCACGGGCCACAAGCAATGCAGCAATGGCGGATGCGGCGGCCCGCGCGCCGCAGCGGCTGCGTCGCCCGCCCCCGACCTGGAGGCGCTGCTGGAGCAACTGCCTGCCAAGGTGCGCGAGCGCGTGGCCGAGTGGCGCACCCATCCGCGCGTGCAGGGCCTGCGCGATGAAGCGCGCGCGCGGCTGTTTCGCATCGTGCAACGCACCGGGCGCTGGCTGGCCGAGGGCCAGGTCAACGAGGACGCCGCCGTGCGCCTGGTGGGCTGGCTGGAGCCACTGCTGCGCCGCGAGAGCTACCTGGCGCTGCTGCTGGAGCGCCCCTCGGTGCACGAGCATCTGCTGCACCTGCTGGGCGCGGCCAGGTGGCCCGCGCGCTACATGCTGCAGCACCCCGGAGTGATCGACGAGCTGGCGGGCGACGCCCTGCTGTCCGAGCGCTTCGTGCCCGCCGACTTCGAACGCGAACTGGGGCTGCGCCTGGCCGCGCTGCAGTCCACGGGCGAGGACGACGACGAGAACCTGCTCGACCTGCTGCGCCGTGCCCACCATGCCGAGACCTTCCGCACGCTGGCGCGCGACGTGGAGCGACGCATCACCGTGGAGCAGGTGGCGGACGACCTGTCCGCGCTGGCCGACAGCGTGCTGCGCGTCACGGCCGAGTGGTGCTGGGGCCGGCTGCGCAACCGCCACCGTGAGCAGCCGCAGTTCGCCGTCATTGGCTACGGCAAGCTGGGGGGCAAGGAACTGGGCTACGGCAGCGACCTGGACATCGTCTTCGTGTTCGACGACGACGACGAGCGTGCCCCCGAGGTCTACGCCGCCTTCGTGCGCAAGCTCATCAACTGGCTCACCGTGAAAACCGGCGAGGGCGACCTGTTCGAGATCGACACCGCCCTGCGGCCCAACGGCAATTCGGGCCTGCTGGTGACCAGCTTCCAGGCCTATGCCGACTACCAGCAGCAGCGCGGCAGCAACACCGCCTGGACCTGGGAGCACCAAGCCATGACGCGCGCGCGTTTCGTGATGGGCAGCGAAGGCCTGCACGCGCGCTTCGACGCCGTGCGCCAGGCCGTGATCACCGCGCCGCGGGATGCCGCCGCGCTGCGCAGCGAGATCGTCGCCATGCGCGAGCGCGTGCGCAGTGCCCACCCGGCGCCGGCGGACCAGTTCGACGTGAAGCACAGCCCCGGCGGCATGGTGGATGCCGAGTTCGCCGTGCAGTACCTGGTGCTGGCACACTCCGCGGCGCACCCCGAGCTGCAGGGCAACGTGGGCAACATCGCGCTGCTGCAGCGCGCCGAGGCCGCCGGCCTGTTGCCTGCAGGCGTAGGCCGCGCCGCCGCCGACGCCTACCGCACGCTGCGCCACGTGCAGCACCGCGCGCGGCTCAACGAAGAGCCCACCCGCGTGCCGCCCGAGACGCTAGCCGCCGAGCAAGGCGCCGTGCGCGCGCTGTGGCGCGCCGTGTTCGGCTGAGTCGGCTACGGCAGTTAGCTATATTTTCATAGCTATTAGCGCTTATCCATAAAGCGCAATGGGCACTTTTGATACATGGAATTTCCATTCGTGCGCAGATGTAGCGCCCCGTAAAAATCAAACAAACGTTTGATTCATCGTGGTCTAATGCGCCGCGATGACGACGTCCGCCCCCCTCTCGCCCCCCCGCCCCGGCGCCACCGGCGACAGCCCGCCGCCGGCGCGCACCCGGCTGCTGATGGCGGCGCTCAAACTGTTTTCCGAACAGGGCTACGCCAAGACCTCGATCCGCGCGATCGCCGCCGAGGCCCAGGTCAACGTGGCCTCGGTGAGCTACTACTTCGGCGACAAGGCCGCGCTGTACGCGGCGCTGTTTTCCGCGCCCTTCGGCTCGCTGCAATCGCTGGTGCCCGACTTCATGCGCCCCGGCCTGTCCCTGCGCGCCGCGCTGCACTGCTTCTACCAGGGCGCGCTGGGGCCGCTGCACGACGGCGAGATGGCACGCCAGGTGGTGCGGCTGCACATCCGTGAAATGCTGGAGCCCACGGCGCAGTGGCAGATCGAGCTGGAAAAAGACGTGCGCGCACCCAACGAGGCCATGGCCGCGCTGCTGTGCCGGCACCTGGAGCTACCGCAGGCCGACGACGACCTGCACCGCCTCACGCTCACCGTCACCGGACTGGCCTTTCAGCTGTGGAGCCACCAGGAAGTGGTGTGCGCCATGCAGCCACAGCTGCTCGCATCCCCGGCGGCCGTGGACCAGTGGGCGGAACGCCTGGCCGACTACGCCATGGCCATGGTGGCCACCGAGCGGCGCCGGCGTACGCGCGCTCAGCCTGCCGCCCCTTCGGCCCCGGCCTCGCCCTCCCCTTCGACCTCTTCCCCCCCCCGCCGGCGCACCGCCCGCAGGTCTACCGCACCATGAAGCGCCCCGTCCTCCAGCGCCTTGCGCTTTCCACCCTGCCCCTGGCACTGGCCGCCTGCGCCGTGCAACGCCCGCCCGCGGCGGTGCAGGCGCCCGCGCCCGCCGCCTGGCACGCACCGCTGCCCCACCAAGGCAGCGTGGCCGATCTGGCCGACTGGTGGCAGCGCCACAGCGACCCGCTGCTGGGCGCGCTGATCGTGGACGCACAGGCCCTCAGCCCCACGGTGGCCGAGGCCGGCGCCCGTCTGGCACAGGCCCGCGCGCAGCAGACGGCCGCACGCGCGGCGCTGCTGCCCAGCCTGGACGCGCAGGCCAGCGCCAGCCGCGGCTTCAACGAGCAGGTGCGCGGCGTGGCCACCACCGCCCAGGCGGGTTTGCAGGCCGGCTGGGAGATCGACCTGTTCGGCCGCAACGCCGCCGTGGCGGACGCCGCGCGCGAGCGCCTGGCCGGTGCGCAGGCGCAGTGGCACGAGGCCCGCGTTTCCGTGGCGGCCGAGACGGCTCTGCAGTACAGCAATTGGCACCACTGCGCGCGCCAGTTGCAAGTGGCGCAGGCCGATGCGCGCTCGCGCGGCGAAACGGCCCGCCTCACGCGCGAGAGCGAACGTGCCGGCTTCACCGCCCCCGCCACTGCCGCGCTGGCCACCGCCAGCCAGGCCGACAGCGCGGTGCGCGCCGAGCAGCAGCGCCTGCAGTGCGAGGTGATCGTCAAGACACTGGTCGCCCTCACCGGGCGAGACGAGCCCCTGCTGCGCACGCAGCTGGCTGCCGCGCCGCCGCTGCACCCGCCCGAGCAGCTGTTCAGCATCGACGGCCTGCCCGCGCAGACGCTGGCGCAGCGGCCCGACGTGTACGCCGCCGAGCGCGAGGTGGCGGCCGCCAGTGCCGAGGTGGGCGACGCCCAGGCGCAGCGCTACCCACGCCTCACGCTCAGCGGCACCATTGGCCGCGGGTTGGTGCGCACCGCGGGGGTGCAAGCCACCAGCAACACCTGGTCCATCGGCCCGCTGGCCGTCACGCTGCCGCTGTTCGACGGCGGTCGCCGCGCCGCACAGGTGGATGCCGCCCGTGCGCGCTACGACAGCGCCGCGCAGGCCTACCGCGCGCAGGTGCGCCAGGCCGTGAGCGAGGTGGAGCAGGCCCTGGCGCGGCTGGACAGCACCGCGCGCCGCAGCACCGACGCCCGGCGCGCCGCCGAGGACTACCGCCGCTCCTTCACCGCCACGCAGGAGCGCTGGCGCGCTGGCCTGGCGAGCCTGGTGGAACTGGAGGATGCCCGCCGCACCGCCCTCGCCTCGGACACCGCCGTGGTCGCGCTGGAGCAAGAGCGCATGGCCGCCTGGGTGGCGCTGTACCGCGCGGCCGGCGGCGGCTGGACGCCCGAGGCCGACGCGCCGGCGGCCCAGACCTCCACGCAGGCGGCCACCACCCCCCCTTCTTCTTCGCACTAAATCCTTTTCGACCGCCATGCCGCGCCTGACACCGACCCGCACCCTGATCGCCCTGGCTTTGCTGGGGCTTGCCGCGACCACCGCCGTCCTGCTGGGCAGCGGCCCCACCCATGCCGAGGACTCCGCACAGGCCGAGGGGCCCCGCCCCGCCCTCACCGTGGCCACCACCCAGCCGCAGCGCGGCAACGTGACCCAGCGCCTGCCGGCCAACGGCAACGTGGCCGCGTGGCAGGAGGCCAGCATTGGCGCCGAGGTGAGCGGCCTGCGGCTGACCGACGTGCGCGTGAACGTGGGCGACACGGTGCGCGCCGGCCAGGTGCTGGCCACCTTCGCGCCCGAGACCATCGAGGCCGACGTGGCCCAGGCCCGCGCCAGCCTGCTGGAGGCCCGCGCCGCCCAGGCCGAGGCGCAGGCCAACGCCGACCGCGCCAACACCCTGAGCGCCTCGGGTGCGCTGAGCCAGCAGCAGATCCAGCAATACGCCACCGGCGCGCAGACCGCGCAGGCCCGCGTGGCGGCGGCACAGGCGGCGCTCAACGCCCAGCAGCTGCGTCTGAAACACACCCAGGTATTGGCGCCCGACAGTGGCGTGATCTCCGCGCGCACGGCCACCGTGGGCGCGGTGGTGGGTGCAGGCACCGAGCTGTTTCGCATGGTGCGCAAGGGCCGGCTGGAGTGGCGCGCGGAGGTCACCTCCAGCGAGTTGCCCCGCATCCGTCCCGGTGCCAAGGCGGTGGTGACGGCCGCCAGCGGCGCGCAGGTGGAAGGCACGGTGCGCATGCTGGCCCCGACGGTGGACCCGCAGACGCGCAATGCGCTGGTGTACGTGGACCTGCCGGCGCACCCCGAGATAAGGGCGGGCATGTTCGCGCGCGGCGAGTTCCTGCTGGGCGAGCGCGACGCGCTGCTGGTACCCCTGTCGGCCGTGGTGGTGCGCGACGGCTTCTCGCACGTGTTCGAGGTAGGCACGGACTCGCGCGTGGCCATGCACCGCGTGCAGACCGGTGCGCGCAGCGGCGAGCGCGTGGCCATCACCTCGGGCCTGGCGCCCCAGGCGCGCATCGTGGCGCGCGGCGGCGCCTTCCTGAACGACGGCGACCTGGTGCGAGTGCAGGCTGCGCCTGCCGCAGATTCAGCACCAAAAGAGGCTGCAGCGCCCGTCCCTCAAGCGCAAGCAGCTAGCAAATAAGGAGCGACCATGAACCTCTCCGCCTGGTCGATCCGCAACCCCATCCCGGCGGCCATGCTGTTCGTGCTGCTCACGCTGGCCGGACTGCTGGCCTTCCGGTCCATGAAGGTGCAGAACTTTCCCGACATGGACCTGCCCGTGGTCATGGTCACGGCCTCCCTGCCCGGCGCGGCGCCGGGGCAGCTGGAGAGCGACGTGGCGCGCAAGATCGAGAACGCCATCGCCACCACCCAGGGGCTCAAGCACATCACCTCCACGCTGACCGACGGCACAGCCACCATCGCGGCAGAGTTCCAGCTTGAAAAACCCGTGCAGGAGGCGGTGGACGACGTGCGCTCGGCCGTCTCGCGCGTGCGCTCCGATCTGCCCGCGGACCTGCGCGACCCCATCATCACCAAGCTGGAACTGTCCAGCCAGCCCATCCTGGCGTTCGCCATCGCCTCGAACCAGCTGGACGACGAGGCGCTGTCCTGGTTCGTGGACGACACCCTCACGCGCCGGCTGCTGGCCGTGCCCGGCGTGGGCGCGGTCAACCGCGTGGGCGGCGTGGCGCGCGAGGTGCGCGTGGCGCTGGACCCGCTCAAGCTGCAGGCGCTGGGCGCCACCGCGGCCGAAGTCTCGCGCCAGCTGCGCCAGGTGCAGGTGGAAAGCGCGGGCGGCCGCGCCGAGCTGGGCGGGGCCGAGCAGCCGCTGCGCACGCTGGCCACGGTGCAGACGGCGCAGGAGATCGCGGCGCTGGAGATCGCGCTGTCCGGCGGTCGCCATGTCCGCCTGGACCAGGTGGCCACCGTGACCGACACCGTGGCCGAGCCGCGCACCGCCGCGCTGCTGGGCGACAAACCGGTGATCGGCTTCGAGGTCTCGCGCAGCCGCGGCGCCAGCGAAGTGGAGGTGGGCGCGGGCGTGCAGCGCGCGCTGGACCAGTTGATGGCCGAGCACCCGCACCTGCAGCTCACGCGCACGGTGGATTTCGTGGACATCGCACAGGACGAGTACGACAGCTCGATGAAGCTGCTGTACGAGGGCGCCATCCTCGCGGTGGTGGTGGTGTGGCTGTTCCTGCGCGACTGGCGCGCCACCATCGTGTCCGCCGTGGCGCTGCCGCTGTCGGTGATACCGGCCTTCATCGGCATGCACCTGCTGGGCTTTTCCATCAACATCATCACGCTGCTGGCGCTGTCGCTGGTGGTGGGCATCCTGGTGGACGATGCCATCGTGGAGGTGGAGAACATCGTGCGCCACCTGCGCATGGGCAAGACGCCGTACCAGGCGGCCATGGAGGCCGCCGACGAGATCGGCCTGGCCGTGATCGCCACCACCTTCACGCTGATCGCCGTGTTCCTGCCCACCGCATTCATGAGCGGCATTGCCGGGCGGTTCTTCAAGCAGTTCGGCTGGACGGCGGCGCTGGCGGTGTTCGCCTCGCTGGTCGTGGCGCGCCTGCTCACGCCGATGATGGCCGCCTACATCATGAAGCCCATGGTGGACCACGAGAAGGAGCCGCGCTGGCTGGCCGCGTACATGCGCGCCTCGCACTGGTGCCTGAAGCACCGCGTCCTCACGCTGCTGGGCGCGCTGCTGTTCTTCGTCGGCTCGCTGGCACTGATCCCGCTGCTGCCTTCGGGTTTCATCCCGGCGGACGACAACGCCCAGACCCAGGTCACGCTGGAGCTGCCGCCCGGCGCGAAGCTGGCCGACACGCGCGCCGTGGTAGCCCTGGCCACCGAGCGCGCCATGGGCGTGGGCCATGTGGAGAGCATCTACACCACGATCGGCGGCGGCTCGGCCGGGGCCGACCCCTTCGCCGGCGCGGGCGCGGGCGACCCGCGCAAGGCCACGCTCACGCTGCGCATGACGCCGCGGGGCGAGCGCCCGCGCAAGCAGGAGATCGAGCAGCGCCTGCGCGCCGCCATGCAAGAGCTGCCCGGCGTGCGCGTGAAGGTGGGCCTGGGCGGCTCCAACGACAAGTACATCCTGGCGCTGGCCAGCGAAGACCCGCAGGCGCTTGCGGCCGCCGCCCGCGCTGTGGAGCGGGACATCCGCACCATCGCGGGCATCGGCGGCGTGAGCTCCACTGCCAGCCTGGTGCGCCCGGAGATCGCCGTGCGCCCCGACTTCGCCCGCGCCGCCGACCTGGGGGTCACCAGCAGCGCCATCGCCGAGACGCTGCGCGTGGCCACCGTGGGCGACTACGACCAGTACCTGCCCAAGCTCAACCTGGCGCAGCGGCAGGTGCCCATCGTCGTGCGCCTGGAGGATGCTGCGCGCGAAGACCTGTCGGTGCTGGAGCGCCTCACGCTGCCCGGCACGCACGGCCCGGTGCGCCTGGGCGAGGTGGCCGAGCTGTCGCTGGCCGGCGGCCCCGCGGTCATCAGCCGCTACGACCGCTCGCGCAACGTGAACTTCGAGATCGAGTTGGGCGAGCGCGGCCTGGGCGAGGTCACCGAGGCCGTACGCCAGCTGCCCGCCGTACGGGGCCTGCCCGCCAGCGTGCGCCTGATCGACGTGGGCGACGCCGAGATGATGGGCGAGCTGTTCGCCAGCTTCGGCCTGGCCATGCTCACCGGCGTGGTGTGCATCTATATCGTGCTGGTGCTGCTGTTCAAGGACTTCCTGCAGCCGGTCACCATCCTCGCGGCGCTGCCGCTGTCGCTGGGCGGGGCGTTCGTGGCGCTGCTGCTGGCCGGCAAGAGCTTCTCCATGCCGTCGCTCATCGGGCTCATCATGCTCATGGGCATCGCCACGAAGAACTCCATCCTGCTCGTGGAATACGCCATCGTGGCGCGGCGCCACGGCATGAGCCGCATGGACGCGCTGCTGGACGCCTGCCACAAGCGCGCGCGCCCCATCATCATGACCACGCTGGCCATGGGCGCCGGCATGATGCCCATTGCCCTGGCGCTGGGCGGCGCGGACATGAGTTTCCGCTCCCCCATGGCCGTGGCCGTGATCGGCGGCCTCATCACCTCCACGGTGCTCAGCCTGCTGGTGGTGCCGGCGGTGTTCACCTATGTGGACGACTTCGAGCAATGGCTGCGCCACCGGGTACTGCGTCGTCCCCATGCGCGCGAGGCGCCGGCAGCCGAGGCGCGGGCACCCAGCTAGGGTCTAGCATGTTTTAGGGCTCCAGCGCTTTGACAGCAAGCGCTGGAAGCTATATTTTTAATAGCAATTACGCGGCATCGCGGGCGGTCAGATCGCAACAAGGTGAAACCCATGCTTTCAGCATGGTCGATAGCCAAAAACTTTTTCGCCGCCTGCAGACATGGTGCAATGGCGGCGTGTACGGGCTTTTGCCCTCCCCGCCATCCCTGCACCATGCCACGCCTGACCTTGCCGCTGCTCCTATGCGCCACGCTGCTGGGCCCCGCCGCCCAGGCGGCGGATGTTGCGGCAACTCCCGCAGTAGACGCCCAGGCCTGCCCCGCCCTGCTGCAGCACACCGTGCCGCGCCTGCAGGACGAGGCGCCGCAGGCCTTGTGCCAATACGCCGGCAAGGTGCTGCTGGTGGTCAACACGGCCAGCTACTGCGGCTTCACCGGCCAATACCAGGGCCTGGAAGAGCTGTACGCGCGCTACCGCGACCAAGGGCTGGTGGTGCTGGGCTTTCCGTCGAACGACTTTGCACAAGAAACCGGCAGTAACACCGAGATCGCCCAGTTCTGCGAAAACACGTTTGGCGTGCGCTTCCCGATGTTTGCCAAGAGCCACGTGAAGGGCGGCGAAGCCCTGCCGCTGTACCGCCAGCTCGCCGCAGCGTCCGCGGGGCAGACGCCACGCTGGAACTTCCACAAGTACCTGGTCAGCCGTTCGGGCAAGGTGGTGGGAAGCTACGGAAGTTCGGTGGAACCCCACAGCAAAGCGCTGATCCAGGCCATCGAGCAGCAACTGGCGGCACCGCGTTGAGGCTTGGTGAAATTTTTTTGAATTTTTTTATGGGTGAGATCTGGAACTTTTTACCATCACCCCCACTCTAGGAGCTAACCGTGGCCGCGAGTCCATCGCGGCGTGATCCGAATAACCGTTTTTAAAGTTGCGAAGCCTTCCAGGCCCGGCCTGGCTGCAACCCTGGGGCGCTTCTCCTCCCTCCCTCTCTTCATTCGTTTCGGGGCGCTTCGCAACTTTTTTTATTCCGCAGCAAAAAGCGCGCACTTCCTCACGGAAGGCGCGCTTTTTCTTTAGGCCCAGTGGGTCGGCGGTTCAGCGCGGCTGGGTGTCGATGAAACTCTGGCGCTGCATCAGCTTGTCCATCAGGCGGGCCAGGTTGGGGTGGTCCGTGCGCCAGGCGATGTCAGGAAAGCGGAACTCCAGCCACCCGAGCGCGCTGCCGACGGCAATGTCCGACAGCGTAAGGTGGATGCCGCTGCAATAAGGCTTGTCGCCCAGCCCCTTGCTCATGGACTGCAGGCTGGCGCGCGCCTTGGCGAGCTGCCGGTCGATCCACGCCTGGCTGCGCTCACCGTCCTGACGGCCGGCCCAGGTGGCCTCCAGGCGCGCGAGGATGGCGGCGTCCAGCAGGCCGTCGGCCAGCGCCTCCCAGGTCTTGACCTCGGCGCGCTCGCGCCCCAGGGCGGGAATGAGCTTGCCCACGGGGGACAGCGTGTCCAGGTATTCCACGATCACGCGCGAATCGAACACCGCCTCACCGCCCTCCATGATCAGGCAGGGCACCTTGCCCAGCGGGTTGGACGCGCTGATGGCCGTGTCGTCGGCCCACACGTTCTCCTCGACGAACTGGTAATCCAGCTTTTTCTCGGCCAGCACCACGCGCACCTTGCGCACGTAGGGGCTCGTATTTGATCCGATCAGTTTCATGGTGGTGTGCAGCGCCTGGGAGGATGGGGTTGGTCGGGTGAGCGCGATTCTAGGGCGGGCGCGCCGGCCGGCCGCAGCCCCTCAGCATTCCAGGCGCCCACCTACAATGACGGCCCATGAGCCTGTCCACCATCACCGCCCTGTCGCCCCTTGACGGCCGCTACGCCGCCAAACTCTCCGCCCTGCGTCCCATCATGAGCGAGCACGGCTACATGCACCGCCGCGTGCAGGTGGAGGTGGCCTGGTTCATCGCGCTGTCGGACGCGGGATTTGCGGAGTTCAAGCCACTGTCCACCGGCGCGCGCGCCTACCTGCTGGGCCTGGTGAAGAACTTCTCCGAGGCCGACGCGAGCGCCATCAAGGACATCGAGAAGACCACCAACCACGACGTGAAGGCGGTCGAATACTGGATCAAGTCCAAGTTCGAGGCCCGCCCCGAACTGGAGAAGGCTGCCGAGTTCGTGCACTTCGCCTGCACCAGTGAGGACATCAACAACACCAGCCATGCGCTGCAGATCCGCTCGGGCCGCGACCAGGTCATCCTGCCGGGCCTGGACCGCATCGTGCTCAAGCTGCGCGAGATGGCCCACCAGTTTGCCGACGTGCCCATGCTCAGCCGCACCCACGGCCAGACCGCCAGCCCCACCACGGTGGGCAAGGAGCTGGCCAACGTGGTCGTGCGCCTGCAGGCAGCCTGCGAGCGCATCGCGGCGGTGAAGATCCTGGGCAAGATGAACGGCGCCGTGGGCAACTACAACGCCCACCTGTCGGCCTGGCCCGACTTCGACTGGGAAGCCTTCAGCCGCAAGGTCGTGGAGACGCCCGAGCCGCTGGGCCTGGGCCTCACCTTCCAGCCCTACAGCATCCAGATCGAGCCGCACGACTACATGGCCGAGCTGTTCGACGCCATCGCCCGCGCCAACACCATCCTGGTGGACCTCTCGCGCGACATCTGGGGCTACGTGAGCCTGGGCTACTTCAAGCAAAAGCTCAAGGCGGGCGAGATCGGCTCGTCCACCATGCCCCACAAAGTCAATCCCATCGACTTCGAGAACGCCGAGGGCAACCTGGGCCTGGCCAATGCGCTGCTCAGGCACCTGTCCGAAAAGCTGCCCATCAGCCGCTGGCAGCGCGACCTCACCGACAGCACCGTGCTGCGCAACATCGGCGTGGCGCTGGGCTACGCCACGCTGGCCTATACCTCGCTGATGACCGGCCTGAACAAGCTGGAGCTGAACGAAGAAGCCCTGGCCGACGACCTCAACACCAGCTGGGAAGTGCTGGCCGAGCCCATCCAGACCGTGATGCGCCGCTACGGCGTGCAGGGCGCGTACGAGAAGCTCAAGGAAGTCACGCGCGGCAAGACCGTGACGGCCGAGGCGCTGCACGCGCTGATCAACGGCCTGGAGATCCCCCAAGCCGACAAGGACCGCCTGCTGGCCATGACGCCGGGCAGCTATACCGGCAAGGCGGCCGAGCTGGCGCGCCGCGTCTGATCCAGCCGGTTTGAGCCTTTTTGCCTGCCCGCGCTTGCCAGTCAAGCGCGGGCAGCTCTCATTTTGAAAGCATCCCATGGCCCTCAAGTCCACCATCTTCAAGGCGAACCTGCAAATCGCGGACATCGACCACGGCTACTACGCCGACCATGCACTCACCCTGGCGCGCCACCCCAGCGAGACCGACGAGCGCATGATGGTGCGGCTGGCCGCCTTGGCGCTGCAGGCCCATGAACTGCAGGACACCTGCCAGGGCGATGGCACGCTGGCGTTCGGCGCGGGCCTGTCCGATCCGGAGGACCCGGACGTATCGCTGACCGACTTCACGGGTCGCAAGCGGTTGTGGATCGAGGTCGGGCAGCCCGAGGACAAGCCGCTGACCAAGGCCTGCAGCAAATCCGATGCGGTCATCGTTTATTGCTTTCACCACGCAGCCGAAGTGTGGTGGAAGGGCATCGAGAACAAGCTCACGCGGCTGGACAAGCTGCAGGTCTGGCGCCTGCCCGCCGACGCCGCCCAGCAGCTGGCGACACTGGCCGAGCGCAGCATGCAGCTGCAGGCGACAGTACAGGAAGGCGGCCTCACGCTGAGCAGCACCCTGGGCAGCGTGCATGTGGAACCGCTGCGCTGGAAGTAACGTGGCGTTTTGAGCAAAAAACACCTCTAGCGCCCGACCAACAAGCGCCACCAGCTCCTGAATAAATAGCAATCTACTGCGGCATCAAGGCGCCGCAATTCCAGCACTGCTCGAAGCCGCCCTCGATCGCCTCGCCGCACGCGTGGCAGCGCCACTGGCGCTGCGGCAGATGCTGGAACTCCCGCAGCAGCGCACGGGCGCGTTCTGCATGTTCGGGGTACGTGAGCCAGATCTCGGGCAGGCACTCTCCTGGCGGCAGGTGGCCCGCCGCCGCGCCCAGATGCTGGCGCTGCACGCTGGCGGGCATGCCGGCCTCGCACAGCAGGTCGCGCCACAGCGTGGCCATGGCGATATCGGGGGCCTGGGTCAAACGCAGCATGCGGCCACCTTAGCCGGCGCGCGCCCCGCCGTAAAGCCGGTCAACCAGCGCCGGGAGCGCCGCCGGCGCAATCGGCGGGGCGCTCAGCCGCACGTTCGGCATAGCGCGTGAAGCGCAGCGCCGCGCCCTCGCGGGTGATGCGCCGCCACACGGCGCGCTTGTCCATCGGGCTCATCGCCAACCAGTGCTGCACCTCGGCAAAGCTGCGCCCGCAGCCCTTGCACCATTCATCCCCCTGGCTGGTGGAGCAGATGGCGATGCACGGTGTGTCGGGCGTGGTCTCATACCAGGCCAGCCACGCCGCCAGCGCCGCGGCGGGCATCTGCTGCGGCGCCACGTCCTCGGCCCGCGCAAACACCATGCGGCCATACACCTCGGCCAGCGCCTCGATTTCCGGCGCCAGTCCCACGCCATCGGGCGATGGGGCGCGGGCGCGCCAATGGTTGATGGCGGCTTCGATATCGGCGACGTGGATGCAGGACATGGCAGGTAGGGGCGCGCCGATGATACCGCCAGTCCCGGTGTGTTCCATGCGCATGGCGGCGGGGTCGCCAGGGCCATTCGCTATGTTTTAACTAGCATGGCAGACATATTCCGTCGCGCATCTGGCAACATTTTCTTCAAACCGCCTTGCGCAAAAAACGCCTGCCGCTTGCGCGCCGCCCTCGTGGCATGTTCCAATCGCAGGTTCGAAGGGGAGTAGCTCCTGACCTCCAAGTCCTGACGGCCATCGGCCCCGGGGTGCGGAGGCTCTCGGTCTGTCGTCAGTACGAAGCGCACCGCTTCCGGCAGCCCGGGCCCGGCATGCGCCACGCATCGCATGCGGGCTGAGCAAGACCTTTGATGGCCCTGCGGGGCTGATCAAGGCCGTCCTTACCTCTTCGCGCGTCGCAACCCACGCGGGTGGACGAGTCCCTGGTCACCGTGCAGTGTCTCTCTTGCGGAGCCGCCCACCGCCACCTACAGTGGCTGCGGGCCTCCTTTCGGTTACTGATAACGAGGACTTTATGGAATTTCTGACTTCACCCGAGTTCTGGGTTGCACTGGGGCAGATCATCATCATCGACATCCTGCTCGGTGGTGACAACGCCGTGGTGATCGCCCTGGCCTGCCGCAAGCTGCCGCCCGCGCAGCGCACCAAGGGCATCATCTGGGGCACGGCGGGCGCCATCATCCTGCGCGTGGTCCTGATCGCCTTCGCGATGACGCTGCTGAACCTGCCCTTCCTGAAAGTGGTGGGCGCCATCCTGCTGGTGTGGATCGGCGTGAAGCTGCTGGCCCCCGACGAGGACGGCCACGGCAGCGTGGCCGAGAGCGACAAGCTGCTGGCCGCCATCAAGACCATCATCGTGGCCGACCTGGTGATGAGCGTGGACAACGTGATCGCCATTGCCGGCGCCGCGCAGAATGCGGGCGACCATTCGCTGCTGCTGGTGGTGCTGGGCCTGCTGATCTCCATCCCGATCATCGTGTGGGGCAGCCAACTGGTCATCAAGCTCATGGAGCGCTTCCCGGTCATCATCACCGCCGGCGGCATGCTGCTGGGCTGGATCGCCGGCGGCATGCTGGTCTCTGACCCCGCGCTGGCCAACCCCGACAAGTGGCAGTGGATGTTCAAGCTGGAGCAGTCCGACACTCTGAAGTACGCCGCCAGCGTGGCCGGCGCCCTGCTGGTGCTGGTGGTCGGCAAGGCCATCGTCGCGCAGCGCGGCAAGACGGCCCCTGCACAGCACGGCTGAAACAGGCCTTCCTGCACACGCACCCATAGGCCCGACAGGAGATCCGCCATGGACAAGGTCATCGTGTATGTGGACGACGCAGCCTACGCGCGGCAAGTCCTGGAGCCGCTGACGGCCCCCGCCACTGCGGGCACGATCCACTGGGTGCTGGTGGCCTGCGCACCGCGCATGACGCACCGCATCAGCAAATGGGTGAGCCATAGCGCACGCGAGAACTGGCGCGCCAAATGGGCGGACAAGCTGTTTGCCCAGCTGCAGCCCTGGCTGCGGGCGGAGGGTGCGCCCATCAGCACGGTACTGGCCAAGGGGCCGCTGCCCGAGCTGCTGGCGCAGCTGCAGGCCGAGCATGGCGCGTGCAGGGTGGTAGACGCCCGTCGCCCCAAGCTGGAACAGGAGGTGAACACCCCGACCGACGCAGCGCCCGCCGCCGCGCCGGTCATCGTGCGCAAACCGCCACGGCGCTGGACGGTGCCCGGCTCGCTCGCCAGCCTGGGCCTGCTGTTCATGCTGGCCGCCGACTGATCGGCACGGCAGGACTCGGCAAAACCACTGTTCAGCCCAGCCGGCCCATCGCGTGCAAGCGCAGATGGGCCGGCTTTTTTTTACACGCTCTCATGCCGCATGCGGCGCGGCGCATTCGCCGGCCCGGTGCTATGCTGCGCGCCATGCGACTACTGCTCAAATGGCTGCTGAGCGCGGCCGCCCTGCTTTGCGTGGCCTACCTCTACAGCGGCGTGGAGGTGCGCAGCTTCGGCGCTGCACTGATCGCAGCCTTTGTGATTGGCCTGTTCAACGTGGTGCTGCGCCCGGTCCTCGTGGTGCTGACGCTGCCGGTGACCATCGTCACCATCGGGCTGTTCCTCTTCGTGATCAACGCGCTCATGTTCTGGGCCGCCGCCTCGGTGCTGGGCGACGGTTTTCAGGTACACGGCTTTACCGCCGCGCTGATCGGTTCGCTGATCTACTCTCTGCTGGGCATGCTGATTGAATCAGCGCTCGGCGGCCTGTTCCTTAAGAAGTGACTCCACGGCACGCAGCCGCGTGTCGATGATCGACGCTTCGATGTAATCCCCGCCGCGCTGCTGCGCCGCGCAAGGTCCTGCCCCGCCTTGAAACGATCCACCGCGGCCGCGTAGTCATAGCGTGCGGCGTGTGCCTCGGCCTCGGCGCGCACGGCGCGCAGGGACTGCCCCTGCTGTTGCCATACCTGCGCCAGCGCTTGCCAGACGGTCGCGTCCCGAGGATGCGTGGCTACCCAGGTCTGCAAGGGCCCCGCCATCTCGCCTGCCGCGCCCGTGCGCAGCAGGGCCTGGGTGCGCAGCAGCATCTCTGGCCGTGCGGGCGCGGGCGCGCTGGGCACACCGCTGCCTTCCGTGACGACGCTGCCCTGCAGGTACGTCAGCGCCGCGGGCGCGTCGCCCGCAGCCAGCTCCAGCTCGGCACCCAGCAGGCGCGCCTGGCGCAACGCGGCAGCATCGGTACCTGCGCTGGACTGCAGCGCACGCAACGCCTTGCGCGCAGCCGCCATGTCGCCCAACTGCACCGCGCTGAGGGTGGCCGCATACCAGGCCGCCACCCGCTGCCGTGCGGGCCGTGCGGCAAAGCCGGCGTCCTGCGGCTCGGCAACCCACTGTCGCCAAGCGTCGACACCGGGGCGCATCAGCACGCGCGCGCGCGCAGCCATCATCAGGTGCTCCAGCGTAGCCTGCGCGGGCTGCGCCGCACCCGGCGGAATGCGGCTGTGCATGTCCGCAATGCGCTGCGTGGTCAAGGGGTGGCTGCGCAGGTAGGGCCAACTGCCGTTGTCGTTGATGCGGTTGGCCTGCTGCAGCTTGTCGAACATGCCCACGAAGCCCTGCGGCGCAAAGCCGGCGGGCGCCATCAGGCCGTAGCCCACACGGTCGGCCTCGCGCTCCATGTCGCGCGAGAAGTTCAGTTGGCTCTGCACGGCCAGCGCCTGCCCGCCCACCATCAGGGCCTGGGCCGCATCGGGGCTGCGGCTCGCCGCCAGCGCGCCGAGGATCAGCGCACCCAGCATCAGCGGCGTCTGCCGCCCCTGCTGCGCGATCAGGCGTGAAATATGGCGCTGAGTGACATGGCTGAGTTCGTGTGCCAGCACCGACGCGAGTTCGTCGCGCGTGCTCACCACACCGATCAGCCCGAGATGCACGCCGAAGTAGCCGCCCGGCAGGGCAAATGCGTTCACCGTACGGTCGCGGCCCAGCAAGATCTCCCAGGCAAAGCGTTCCTCGAGTTCGGGCGACAATTCCCCCCGCGCCTTGGCAGCCTGCACCAGTGGCTGAAACAGGCCCTGCACATACTCATTCAGCACCGCGTCATCGATGTAATCCGGGTCGCGGTACAGCTCGCGGATGATGCGGTCGCCCAGCTTGCGCTCGGCGCTGGTCGTCATCTCCAGGCCATCTCCCAGTGTGGGCAGCGATGGCTGTGCCACCACAGCCGGTGCTTGCAGGGAGCCAAATGCTATAAAAAAAGAAGCTGTCAGCGCTTTCCAGCTGGGCGCTGGGAGCCAATTTTGTAGAAAACCTTGCACACAACTCCTCCACCCGCGGGAACGGGCCGGCCATCAATCGCGGCCATCTGCACATGGCCGTATGATGCCCCGGCCATTGGAATGTTTCGCACCCGGTTGTAAACCCGCCTTATGACAACGTCCCCCTCTCCCCTCACCCACTTCGACGCCCAAGGCCAAGCCCACATGGTGGACGTCGGCGCCAAACCGGCCACGCACCGCGTGGCCATTGCCACGGGCCGCATCGAGATGCAGCCCGCCACACTCGTGCTGGTCGAGTCGGGCACCGCCAAGAAGGGCGACGTGCTCGGCGTAGCGCGCATCGCCGGCATCATGGCAGCCAAGAAGACCAGCGAACTGATCCCGCTATGCCATCCCCTGGCCCTTACCCGCGTGGCCGTGGAGTTCGAACTGCTGCCTTCCGACAGCGCTGTGCAATGCACGGCTACGGTGGAAACCGTGGGGCCTACCGGGGTGGAGATGGAGGCCCTGACCGCCGTGCAGGTAGCGCTGCTCACCGTTTATGACATGTGCAAGGCGGCGGACAAGCGGATGGTGATGACGGGGGTCAGGGTGCTGGAGAAGCACGGCGGGAAATCGGGAACGTTTGTGGCTGCGGAGCGTGACAATGAATAGGTCCTCCGCAGCGCCAATGTCCACTCAGTGAGAGGTTACATCCCACCCTCCAGACGGGAAGCGGGACTTGACCCATGCGGAATATTCCTTGGGGTATGCCGCTCGAAACCGTACCGAGTGGAACCTCGCCTGTTCCATCTCATTCAGAAAAAATGCGCTATCTAGTAACTTCTCCAGCACGCGTGGTTCTGGCGAGAAATGCAGCAGATAGGTCGCAAGTTGGTTAACAACCAGCGCATTATCATTATCGACAGTGAGCGCATTCAACCGCGCAAATAGCGCTTGGTTCTGAAAGAAGACAGTTTTGGAAGCATAGACAAGTGTCTTCTGCCCATCGTGGTTCCCTCGTAGCCCTTCTACACGATGCTCAGGGGGCAAATACGGCTGGCTTACACGCCAGTAGTCACTGAATCCAAAAATACTCGCCCCTAGCATCGCTGCTGCTGCGCCGTAGCGCAACACCTCACCCCGTTTCGTTGGGGCGACGCAAGCCCAACCCTCTGAATTCCTGGTCTTCCACAGCACGTAGATGCAAGCCACGGCGGCAATCTGAAAAGGGCCATACCAGAGTGGGAACTCTACCAAGCTATGCAACGCAAACAGTACCAGAACGCCCCACGCAAGCTGACGGCGCGAATCACGCTCGCGCCAAGGTCTCTCACGTAACACGACAAGCGCAACCAAGGTGCAAAAAAACAATGCGGCGGGGACCCCAAGAGTTACCGCCAGATGCAAAGGCAGATTGTGGGCATTACCCAAGACGGCGCACCACCGGGGGCCTTTGAACAACGTCATGTATTGCGCGTACCGCAGGTCGCCCCAGCCCCATCCCAACCAGGGCTTGGCAGCAATCAGTTCCAACACATTCCCCCACAGCAAGCGCCGGCTACCGCAACTGCCCTCACCATTCTGAATCCGGATCCAGAGACTACGTGCGTCCTCTATGCCGACCTGCGATGCCAAAAGTGGCAGCGCCAACGCTCCCGCAAGATAAAAAGCCAGCACTACGGCATACCACTGGAGCATGCACCTACGGTCCTGGCCTCCCCACAGAAGGATCAACAACAGAACGGCAACCAAATGCACAGTACCAATGCGCGATGCCGTGGCAGCCATGCCGACGGCAATAATGGCACCTGCTACCCCCAAAGCCCAAAAGCGGCCCTGCGAGCGTATTAACCAGCATGACGCCCACAGCCCCATTCCCAGCAAGGTCGCTTGTTGGTTGGGTTGGCCGATGTTGCCACTGGCATAACCCGGCGCCGTATCTCGGATCCATGGCCAAAAGAATTCAAGACGAGCCAAGCCGAAATACTGCAGCATCTCAGGTAACACGCTCAGGGTGGCAGCCCACACCCAGGCCAATGCCAGCAGCCGAGTAACCTCACCCTGAGGCCACAGTGCCAACAGCAGTGCTGCCACCCCTAACGAAAAAAGCCAGGGCATGGCTTCGGCATAAGGACCAAATGTCAGGGGCCACAGCCATGGGCTGATCAGTAACAATACGACTACTATTTGTCGTACACGGTGTTGCATATTCATTGTCGGCTACCACCCATCGAGCGGGAGAAAGCCGCTGGGTTCACCAGATTTTCGTTCCACGAGAACCACCCAATCCGGGGAGCTTGCTTTCTCGGCCGACAGCGGCAGATAGCCGACCTGCTGAGGCTTCAAACCATGCTTCAGAAGTGCCGCGTTCACAAGCTCCCGATCATCAGGATGCTTCGCTAGGAGGTTCTCCAGCGGTAGCAACGCGGCGCGTACCGCATCCACTTGATTGTCATAAGGCACCCAACGCTGGGGACGAAACGCGGAATGCAAACCAGCCAGAGACAACTGCACGCTCGCCGGAAAGTCCCTGTCTGTCTCTTGGCTGACGCGCACGCCTATCCACTGTGGGCCCGTAAGAGGCAGCGACTGAAACTCCGGTCGCGCGAGCGGTAGAGACTCCTTGTCCACGTCCGCCGCACTGACCAGCCGATAGCGGCTTCCCTCGTACGCCAGAAACACCGGCCGAGCCTGCGCCATGCTATGGAGCCCGTAGCCCAGGGCCAGCAGTTGCAGCAACACGATCGCGCCGATGTCCGTCACCAGAGCTCTGCGCGACTTTTGGCGATCAAACACCAAAAATGTCAGCAGGGGACCGCAAATTACGTCTACGAGTACGATGTAGCGCAGCAAATCACGGCCGCCCGCAAGCTGGTCATAGGGTGATGGATACCAGACCCCAAAAACCAGGGAAGCTGCCAGCAACGCAATCAAGGCGCTACAAGCCAGATGGAACAAGGCAGGCTTTACAGCCTCATGAAAACGCGAACGCCACTGCATGTTAAACGGATAATAAAAAGAGCGCCGCAGCGCTCTTTTAGGGCGAATGCCGGCAGCTTACTTGCACTCAGAGGGCGCGAAACGAGCCGCCAGGGTGCCGGTTTGCGTACCAACGAAGGAGCCCGCCTGCGCGCCGGCAACCATGCAACGCCAAGCGACCGATTGTGCAGGAGGCGTGAAGGGATCAACACCCGAAGGCAGAGCCGAGCCTGCCGGAGCGTTGGGAGTGATGATCACGGTGCCAGCACCTGCCGCAGCAGTGGTCGAGACAGTAATTCTGCCGGTCGTGGGATCAATACCCACGCTAGCCACGTTGCGCGTTGCCGCAGGAGCCGTATAGCCCGTTGCATACCCACTGGCGTCGTCTTGCGGGTTACCGGAGGCCAGCACGTCCTGCACGTTCACTTTGGCGGCAGAAGCCATCACCAGACCTTCCGACACGCGAGCGCGCACGGTGTAGTCTTGATAAGCAGGCAGTGCCACAGCAGCCAGAATACCGATGATGGCTACCACGATCATCAGTTCGATCAGGGTGAAACCCTGTTGGAGCATACGCTTCATAAATTCCTCCTCGGATTAGATAGTTAGCCCCCCGCAGAAAAGCCCGCGGGTTGGCTACAAGGGAGCAGCTTTCGTGCCACTCCTTATTTGAAACTAAATATTTCTTTCGCCACAATTGAACCGAGGGAAGTACGCACACCCCTCCTAAACGGTCTGCACAAACATCACAAAACGACACATTTGTCGCGCACAAATGTTCAGTTACCGATTCGCGCTTTGCACGAATTCCATTTCCGTGCTGGCCAAAGCGATCCGATCGCCATTCTTGAGAGCGACAGGCCTATCGCTCACAGGCTCGCCATTCAACAGGGGGACACCCCCGCCTTCCACATGCGCCAACACGAAGCCGCCATGTCGCTTCGTGATGGACGCTACGGCCACTCCAGGTTTTCCAATAGTAGTGACGACTTTTGCAAGGGCTACTTCGCGGCCCGCCGCAGGGCCTGTCATCACCCGCACGGAAGCCGTGATTGCTGCGAGTGCCGGTGCAGGCGCTGGAGTCTCCGGCCTGAAGGGCGGCAGCATGCCGGGCTTGAAGACCATCGTCTTCTCATAGTCATGACCAGGCTCTTCGTGCAGGAAGCGGATCTTGTATTTCCCCAATTCCACCGTATCGCCGTTGCGCAAAGGCTGTCGCTTGATGGCCTTGCCGTTGACATAGGTGCCGTTGGTGCTGCCGAGGTCCTCCACTTCCACATCATCCCCAATCATGAGGAAGACCGCATGTTCACCACTGACGGCAAGGTTGTCGATGACCACGTCGTTGTAGGGGCGGCGGCCTACCGTTGTGCGTTCCTTGGTGAAGGTAACTTCCTTGATGACAACTCCATCGATCGACACGACCATTCTGGGCATGATCACTTTTCCTTATCCAAACAACTTAGCTAGTAGAGGGAAGTAGCAATTTCCGGGCACAGGCAAATGAAGCCCTGGCGGTCGGGCTGAGCTTGGCGGAAGGGTCACGAGGTGCGCAGCAGGCGCGCCATGAGGCCGCCGCGTTTTTTGGCGTCCTGAGCGAGTTGCGTTTGCGCCAGCACTACGCTGATGTTGTCCCGCCCTCCCATGGCGTTGGCCATGGCCACCATGCGCGCCGCTTTATCTTGTAGCGCAATGGGCATCCGCGCCAGTTCGGCCAAATCTTCGTCACTCAACATATCCGTCAGGCCGTCGGAGCAAAGAATGAACAAGTCACCGGGCTCGACAGGAAATTCGTTGATTTCTATGTGCACGGACACATCCACCCCCAGCGCCCGTGTAACCAGGTTGCGCTGCCCCGAAACGGCTGCTTGTGCCGGCGTGAGCAGTCCCAGGTCGATCTGCTCCTGCAACCACGAGTGGTCGCGCGTGATCTGCCGCAAGAGGCCCTCGCGCCACCGGTAGCAGCGCGAATCACCGATGTGGCCGAGAATGAGCCGGTCGTCACGGAACACGCCGACGACCAGCGTGGTACCCATTCCCAGGTACTGCGGGTTGGACATCGAGGCACCGAGGATCGCGTGGTTCGCGTTGTCCACGCAGGCCTCTAGTGCATGCCGTACATCCGAAGGTGATGCCGCGGAGCCGTCGCCTTGCAGCCAGCGGACCATCTCGGTGCCGATGTAGGTGATCGCCATCCCGGCAGCCACCTCGCCCGCGTTGTAGCCCCCCATGCCGTCGGCCAGGATGACCATCTGCGCCGTCTCATGGATGGCCACAGCGTCTTCGTTGTTGGAGCGCACCCGCCCCGTGTCCGTCAACGCGCAGAATTCGTAGCTCAGCATCGGCAGAGGTTTCATAAGAGACTCCCGCGAGACGCCTCACGCGAAGGCGCTTTACATGCGGTTGAGGAGGGCATCGCTGCATATCCCTCACAACCGGCATTGCGGGACTGCGCATCATAGTCGAGGCGCACGGGGCGACAGGTCCGTCATGATGTTGAACGCATGCAAGCCAGGCCCGTTGACGTGTGTTGCAAAAGAGGCCCTACGCAGCCCCTTCGCCTGCCATTTTTGCTACTTCAAGTACATGTCCGTCAGGTCGCGGCACATTCCCGTCGCACTAACGCGCGCCAGCCTTTTCAGGCCTGCCGAGGTTCGCCGCGGGATTGCATCAGCTTGCCCACCATCACCACCAGCACGGCGCCCGCTATGGCCGCTATGTAGTGGAGCCACGGATGACCCATCGCGTAATCGTGAAGCAAGTTGTCGTTGACGATGGTCTCGCCTCCCACCCAACCGATCAACGCGGCCCCCAGCGTGACGATGACGGGAAAGCGTTCCATGAGCTTGATCATCAGGGTGGAGCCGAAGATCACCAGCGGTATGCTGATGGCCAGCCCCAGGACGAGCAGCACCATGTTCCCCTGGGCAGTGGCGGCGACGGCTATGACGTTGTCCAGGCTCATCACCAGGTCGGCAATCAGGATGGTGCGGATGGCCGCGAACATGCCCCCTGCGGATTTGGATGCGCCGTCATCTTCCTCTTCGCCCGTGAGGAGTTGATAACCAATCCACAGCAGCAGACAGCCCCCGACGATCTGCAGGAAGGACAGCTCCAGCAGCTTGGCCGCCACTACCGTCAATACGATGCGCAACACCACTGCCGCGCCGGAGCCGAACATGACGGCCTTCTTCTGCTGCTGCGGAGGCAGCGAACGCGCCGCCAAGGCGATGACGACAGCGTTGTCGCCCGACAAAATGATGTTGATCCAGACGATCTTCACCAGGCCGATCCAGAAATCGGCATTGCTCAAGTACTCCATTGATGGCTCCAGTGTTATGAATCGAAAACGCCAGCCTGGGTTAACCAAGCTGGCGTTTCTTTTGTGTTGGAGCTAGACAGTGTAGAGAGGGTAGACCCTCTCGCGCGTGCGTAATTTTGCGTAACCTGGCGTGCTACACCGCGCCACGCTCGCGGATTACAGCAGGCCCTTGAGCAGACGAGCCATCTCGGAAGGATTGCGGGTAATGGTGAAACCGCACTCTTCCATGATGGCCAGCTTGGCGTCGGCTGTATCGGCGCCGCCGGAGATCAGCGCGCCCGCATGGCCCATGCGCTTGCCCGGAGGAGCGGTCACGCCGGCAATGAAGCCCACGATGGGCTTCTTCATATTGGCCTTGCACCAGCGGGCAGCTTCTGCCTCGTCGGGGCCGCCGATCTCGCCGATCATGATCACGGCGTCGGTGTCAGGATCGTCGTTGAAAGCCTTCATCACGTCGATGTGCTTGAGGCCATTGATCGGGTCGCCGCCGATGCCGACGGCGGACGACTGGCCGATGCCCAGTTCGGTCAACTGTGCCACGGCTTCGTAGGTCAGCGTGCCGGAACGGCTCACCACGCCCACACGGCCCTTCTTGTGGATGTGACCGGGCATGATGCCGATCTTGATCTCGTCCGGCGTGATCAGGCCAGGGCAGTTGGGGCCCAGCAGCAGCGTGCGCTTGCCGCCGGCGGCTTCCTTGGCCTTCATCTTGTTGCGCACTTCAAGCATGTCGCGCACGGGAATGCCTTCGGTGATGCAGATCGCCAGGTCCAGGTCGGCCTCGACGGCTTCCCAGATGGCGGCGGCCGCGCCTGCGGGCGGCACGTAGATCACGGAGACGGTAGCACCGGTTTCCTTGGCGGCATCCTTGACCGACCCAAAGATTGGAATGTCAAAAATCTTCTCGCCGGCCTTCTTGGGGTTCACACCCGCCACGAAGCAGTTCTTGCCGTTGGCGTATTCCTGGCACTTTTCCGTGTGGAACTGACCGGTCTTGCCGGTGATGCCCTGGGTGATGACCTTGGTGTCTTTGTTGATGTAGATCGACATGTTTTATCTCCGGGCCTGCTTAACGGACGGCTTCGACAATCTTCGTGGCGGCTTCCGCCATGGTGTCGGCGCTGATGATGGGCAGGCCGGACTCGGCCAGCATCTTCTTGCCCAGCTCTTCGTTCGTGCCCTTCATGCGCACGACCAGCGGCACCTGCAGGTTCACGGCCTTGCAGGCGGTGATCACGCCGGTGGCGATGGTGTCGCACTTCATGATGCCGCCGAAGATGTTGACCAGAATGCCCTTGACCTTGGGGTTCTTGAGCATGATCTTGAAGGCTTCGGTGACCTTCTCGGGGGTGGCGCCGCCACCCACGTCCAGGAAGTTGGCCGGCTCGCCGCCAAACAGCTTGATGGTGTCCATGGTGGCCATGGCCAGGCCCGCGCCGTTCACCAGGCAGCCGATGTTGCCGTCCAGGGAGATGTAGGCCAGGTCGAACTTGGAGGCCTCGACTTCCGCCGGATCTTCCTCGTCCAGGTCGCGCAGGGCCACGATTTCCGGGTGGCGGAACAGCGCGTTGGCGTCGAAGTTGAACTTCGCGTCCAGGGCCATCAGGTTGCCCTTGGAGTCGCAATTCAGCGGGTTGATCTCGACCAGGGACGCGTCGGTGTCCATGTAGCACTTGTAGAGCTTGGCGAACAGGTCCACCGCCTGGTCCACCGAAGCACCCGTCAGGCCGATGGCTGCGGCCACCTTCTTGGACTGCTCGGGCGTGATGCCGGTCAGGGGATCGATCATCTCGGTGATGATCTTCTCGGGCGTGGAGTGGGCCACTTCCTCGATGTCCATGCCGCCTTCGCTGGAAGCGATCAGCGCCACTTTCTGCGTGCCACGGTCGGTGACCAGAGACACATACAGTTCGTTCTTGATGTCGGCGCCATCTTCAATGTACAGGCGGCGCACCTTCTGCCCTTCAGGGCCGGTCTGGTGCGTGACCAGTTGCATGCCCAGGATCTCGCTGGCGCGTGCCTTCACGTCATCAATGGTCTTGGCCACCTTCACGCCACCGCCCTTGCCACGGCCACCGGCGTGTATCTGGGCCTTCACGACCCACACGGGGCCGCCGAGCTTTTGTGCGGCTTCCACGGCTTCTTGCACCGTGAAAGCGGGGATGCCACGCGGGACGGGCACGCCGAAACTGCGCAAGATTTCCTTGCCTTGGTATTCGTGAATCTTCATGAGGTCTCTCTCAGGGGAAGGATGGTGTTTGTACCCGTTCTGCCGAAGAGCGGAAATACAGCCGCATGCTCGGGAATGGCAGCCGGTAAATGTATCATGCTGCGACGCACCATTGATGTGGATATAACTTACGCCCCCGGCCCCCTCCCTGGGCCGGCCCTTGCAGGAGCTACTCGATGTCCAAGGTCTTTATTGATGGCGAGGCAGGCACCACCGGCCTGCAAATTCGTGAGCGCCTGCAGGCCATGCCCCAGGTGGAGTTGGTCAGCATCGCCCCCGAACTGCGCAAGGACGCCGCCGCCAAGCGCGCACTGATCGCCGGTGTGGACCTGGTCGTGCTGTGCCTGCACGACGATGCCGCGCGCGAAACAGTCGCGCTGGTGGACGCCATCACTGCCGAGACCGGCCGCGCCATCAAGATCATTGATGCCTCCACCGCCCACCGCACGGCGCCGGGCTGGGTGTTCGGCTTTCCCGAACTGGCACCCGGCCAGGTGGATGCCGTGCGCAGCGCCACGCGCGTATCCAACCCCGGCTGCTATGCCACCGGCGCCATCGCCCTGCTGCGCCCGCTGGTCGACGCCGGCCTGGTGCCCGCCGACCACCCACTGGCGCTGCCGTCGGTGAGCGGCTACTCCGGCGGCGGCCGTACGATGATCGAGGCCTATGAGCAAGGCCAGGCGGCGCCCTTTGAGCTGTATGCGCTGGGCCTGTCGCACAAGCACCTGCCCGAGATCCTGAAGTACACCGGGCTCACGCGCCGCCCGATCTTCATCCCCTCGGTGGGCAACTTCCGCCAGGGCATGCTGGTGCAACTGCCGCTGCATCTGGACCTGCTGCCCGGCCAGCCGAAGGCGGCGGACCTGCACGACGCACTGGCGGCCCATTACGCCAAGAGCAATACGCCCGAGCAGTGGGTGAAGGTGCTGCCGCCCACCCAGGACGGCAAGCTCGATGCCCTGGCGCTCAACGACACCAACCAGTTGGAACTGCGCGTGTTCGCCAATGAGAGCTACCGCCACGCCGTGCTGGTGGCGCGCCTGGACAACCTGGGCAAGGGCGCGAGCGGCGCCGCGGTGCAGAACCTGCGGTTGATGCTCGGGCTATAACATCAAAAAATATAGCTGCCTGCGCTTATTTCATCCAGGTTTCAACGGAAAAATCCTTTGAAATGGATGTACAGCAAGCGGAAACAGCTCATTTTTATATAGCAAACACGTACCCGTACCGCGCCGGCTGATCCGCCGAGCGGTCAAGGCCGCGCGGCAAGCCCCCGCCCCGAAGGCGGGCACCGCAAAGCGCTGGCGGCGCTGCTTTCAGGCCTGCCCCACGCGCTGGAACAGCCCGCCGGGCAGGCGCGCCACACGCCCCTCCAGTTCCAGTTCCAGCAGCCGTACTTGCAGCGTGGCGGCATCCAGCCCGGTGCGCGCCACCAGTGCGTCCAGCCCCAGCGGATCGAACCCCAGCGCATCCAGCACACATTGATACGACGGCGCGAGGGGCTCCTCGGGTGCGGGCTGTTCCGCAGGGATGGCGGCTGCCGGCGCATGCCAGCGCAGTTCTTCCAGTACGTCCTGCGCCGACTCCACCAGCTTGGCGCCCTGGCGTATCAGCGCGTGGCAGCCACGCGACTGGGGCGCGTGGATGGAGCCGGGTATGGCGAACACCTCGCGCCCCTGCTCGGCCGCGAGCCGCGCGGTGATCAGCGAGCCCGAGGCCAGCGCCGCCTCCACCACCAGGGTGCCCTGCGACAGGCCGGAGATGATGCGGTTGCGCTTGGGAAAATTGGCCGGCAACGGCGGCGTGCCCAGCGGGTATTCGCTGACCAGCAGGCCGTGGCGTGCGATGCGGTGGGCCAGCTCCTTGTTGGCACGCGGGTACACCCGGTCCAGCCCGGTGCCCACGATGGCAATGGTGGCGGGCGCGGCGCCGTCGGGCGGATCGATCAGCGCGCCCTCGTGCGCCGCCGCGTCGATGCCCAACGCCAGGCCCGAAACGATGCACAAACCCGCCTCCCGCAGAGCGCGTGCGAACTGCCGCGCATGGTCCGCCCCCTGGGCCGTGGGGTTGCGGCTACCCACCATGGCCAGGCTGTGCGCCGGCGCGAACGGCGCGCCGCCCTGCACGAACTGCGGAGCACCCAGCAGGTACAGCAGCAGCGGCGGATCCTCGGTGGCCAGCAACGCAGGAGGATAGGCCTCGTCACCCAGCGTGACGATGCCGTGCGCCGGCTGCGCGGGCGCCCGCCCGTCCAGCAGCCACTGCCACGTCCGCTCGGTCAGCGACTCCAGCTCCTCGGGCACGCGGGCGAGCGCGCGCGCCTGCGCGGTGGTGACGCAGGACTGCCAGTCCCTCTCGCCCTGCGCAAAGATGTTCTGGGGAAGGCCGAACGCGGCCAGCAGCCTGCGCGCGGCACCGTTGCCCACGCCAGGCGTGAGCGTCAGTCGCAGCCAGGCGGCCAGTTCGTCGCGTTGCATGCGCGGTGACAAGGCGGGGGAGCGGCCGCCCGCAGGTGGCGGCGCCCGGGGCTTACTCGGGGTTGACCAGACGGTCGCCCACACGCACCGCCTGCTGCGACTGCAGGATCAGGGCGTAGGACACGCGGTCGAACGTGAGGAACACCATCGCCACGCCATTGCTCTCGCTGGGCAGGCGCACCATGGCGCGCTGCTCGTCGGTCTTGTCCTTGAAGCGCTCGCCCTTGGTGAGCAGCTGCAGCACATGGCCGGCTTCCATGCCGTCGCGCGTACCGCGGTTGATGGTGATCACCTGGTTCTGGCCGGCGTTGGCCACGGCCGCGCTGCCGTAGATCGATACCACGCTGGCATCCACGGGGCCCAGCGGTGCCCGCGGGGTGTAGCTGTTGAAGCTGCGCTGTGGTGCGGGCAGCAGGCGGTCGCCGGCGCGGATCTCTTCCTTCGCGCCCCTCAGGTCCACCGTGGCGGGAACGATGTCCACCGCTGTGCCGTCGGCTTGCCCCTCCAGCACTTCCCCCCGGCCCTCGCTGGAACTCTTGCCCCGCGCTACATCGCTCTGGGGCACGGGAGTGGTAGTTTCACTGCGCACCAGTTCGGCGCGGCCGACATACTGCGCTTCGTAGCCCAGCACCTCACCAGTGTGCGGATCCTTCAGCGGAATGGCGTTGCGGAACACACGGTACTGGCGCGGCACGCCAGGCGCCATCACGAGGGGGCTGCCTTCAGGGCCGCGCACGTAGGCGCGGTCGCCGTTGGCCATGATCATGCGTTCGTCGCGCGTGGCCACGATGCGCGGGGCCTGCTGCAGCGTGAGCTCGTCCACCACCAGAGGCTCGACGAGGAAGGGTTCGATCAGGTGCGGTTTGAGCGTGGGCAGCGCCGTGCCGGCCAGGCTGTCATAGCGCGTGCGCGGCGACACGCGCACGGTCTCGGGTGCGCCTTTGCGGCTGGTGCTCAGGCGGGCATAGCCGTCCGCCTTTTCCAGGTACAGCGTCTGGCCCGGGAAAATCAGGTGCGGGTTGGGAATGGACTGCAGATTCATGCCCCACAGCTCCGGCCAGCGCCAGGGGCGCTTCAAATACATACCGGAAATACCCCACAGCGTGTCTCCGCGTTTCACCACGTAGGTATCGGGCGCATTGGCGGCCAATTCGGACAGGGGAACGCCGCGTGAGGCCACCTGCTGCGCGGTGGCGCGCTGCTCGGAGGTAATCGGGTAATTCTGGGCCTGCGCCGCCGGTGCCATGGCGGCACCCGCCAACAAAGCCAGTGCGCCGAGCGCCGTCACGCGCATACGGGCCTGAGCCGCCATATTGTTCCTCGTGTCATTCATTGGAAAAACGCCCCTCTCGCTGCGGTGCAGTTAATTGTTTTACAGAAGAAACTGCCGCGAATACATTACAAACCATTTGAGATTCTGTGCCCAAGCCCTTGATCGGGCAACGATTATTGTGATTGGGCCCCGCAATGGCGGGCAAAAGTGGCGAAAATAGCGACATATTGAGCGCTCTGCCATGGCAATTCTTCCGATTCTCTGTTACCCCGATCCTCGCCTGCACAAGGTAGCCCAGCCCGTGACGGCGGTGGATGAGCGCGTGCGCGCCATCGTGGACGATATGTTCGCCACCATGTACGACGCCCATGGCATTGGCCTGGCCGCCACGCAGGTCGATGTGCACGAGCGCATCGTGGTGATCGACGTCTCCGAAGAGCGCGACACGCCGCTGGTGCTGATCAACCCAGAGATCACCTGGGCCAGTGCCGAGAAACAGGTGGGCGACGAGGGCTGCCTGTCGGTGCCTGGCATCTACGATGGCGTGGAGCGCTCCACTGCCGTGCACGTGCGCGCGCTGGACCGCGACGGCCAGCCGCGCGTGATCGAGGCCGAGGGCCTGCTGGCCGTGTGCATCCAGCACGAGATGGACCACCTGCTGGGCAAGGTGTTCGTGGAATACCTGTCGCCCTTGAAGCGCAACCGCATCAAGACCAAGCTGCTGAAGCAGCAGAAGCAGGCCGAACGCGCATGACCCCGCTGCCGGCGCACGCAACCGCACCGCGCCGGCTCCGCTGGAGCGCACTGCTGCTGGCTTTTTTTATGGCGGGCTGCGCCGTACCCGAATGGCAGAAAGCAGGCACGCCGCGTGCGGACATCGAGCGCACCATGGGCGCACCCACGCTGACCGTAATGCTCCCGGAAGGCGGAGAACGGCTGGTCTACAGCCGCCAGCCCGCAGGCCAACAGGTCTACCACCTCGACTTTGACGCCCAGCAACGCCTGGTGCGGGTGGAGCAGGTACTGACGCTGGAGCACTTCCATGCGCTGCGCAATGGCGTCGATACGCGCGCAGCCGTGCGACGCACCTTCGGCCCGCCTGCGCTGGTGGAGAAGGTGGCGCGCTTCAATGGCGATATCTGGACCTACCGCTTTCGTGACAATGGAGAGCCCCGCCAGGCCCATGTGCACATCGACCCAGCGGGCGTCGTGCAGCGCGTGATGTTCACGGACGAGCGGCTGAACGACAACGACCCCTTTCACTGAGCCCCACCCCGGGGCCGCTATTCCACGCGTTGTATGAGAGTCATTTTTGCCGGCACGCCCGAGTTTGCGCGCGTGGCCCTGGAACGCCTGCTGACCGCGGGATTCACCGTGCCCCTGGTGCTGACCCAGCCCGACCGCCCCGCGGGCCGCGGCATGAAACTGCAGGCTTCACCCGTCAAGCAGTGCGCGCTGCAGCACGGCATCGCCGTGGCGCAGCCGCTGAGCCTGCGCCTGGATGGCAAATACCCCGAGGACGCAGCGGCCGCCAAAGCCGCCATCGAGGCTGCGCAGGCCGATGTGATGGTGGTGGCCGCCTATGGGCTGATCCTGCCGCAGTGGGTGCTCAACACGCCCCGGCTCGGCTGCCTGAACATCCACGCCAGCCTGCTGCCGCGCTGGCGCGGCGCGGCGCCCATCCACCGCGCCATCGAGGCCGGCGACGCGGAAACCGGCGTGACCATCATGCAGATGGACGCGGGCCTGGATACCGGCGACATGCTGTTGCTGGAAAAGACCGCCATCAGCCCCGCCGATACCACCGCCACGCTGCACGACCGGCTGGCGCAGCTGGGCGGGCGGCTGATCGTGGAGGCGCTGGAGCTGGCCGCCTGCGGGGGCCTCAAACCCACACCGCAGCCGGCCGAGGGCGTGACCTACGCGCACAAGATCGACAAGGCGGAAAGCACCATCGACTGGAACCAGCCGGCGGAGGTGATCGCCCGGCGCGTGCGTGCCTTCGACCCCTTCCCCGGCGCGGCCACCACGCTGGGGGCCGATGCCATCAAGGTATGGAGCTGCGAAATAGATAGCTGCTCGCGCACGCTGGATGCGGCCTGCGGCCAGATTTTGTCTATAGATGCCGACGGCATCGGCGTGGCCTGCGGCGCCGGCAGCCTGCTGCGCTTGACGGTGCTGCAACGCGCGGGCGGCAAGCGGCTGCCCGCCGCGGACTTCCTGCGCGGCTTCCCGCTGGCGCCAGGCATGGTGCTGGGCGCCGCCCCATGAGTCTGCCTTTCCTGCGCGCCCAGCTGCGCGACCCGGCCTTCCGCCAGGGCGCCAGTGACATGGCCGGCACCTGCCTGGGCATCGGCGCCTGGGGCCTGGTGACGGGCGTAGCCATGGCCAAGAGCGGCATGTCGCTGCCGATGGCGCTGTTCATGTCGCTGGCGGTGTATGCCGGCAGCGCACAGCTGGCCGTGCTGCCGCTGATGGTGGCGGGCGCACCGCTGTGGGTGGTGTGGCTCACGGCCACCTGTGTGAACCTGCGCTTCGTGATCTTCAGCAGCATGTGGCGCAGCTACTTCGCCCACCTGCCGCGCCGCCACCGGCTGGCGCTGGGCTACTTCAGCGGCGATGTGATCTTCGTGAGCTTCATGAAGCGTTTTCCCAAGCCCGTGCCTGCGCCCGAGCAGGTGCCCTATTTCTGGGGCGCGGCCTCGGCCAACTGGCTGGCCTGGCAGGTGCCGTCCATTGCAGGCATCGTGCTGGCCAACGCCATCCCGCTGTCCTGGGGGCTGGGCTTTGCGGGCGTGCTGGCGCTGCTGGGCATCCTGCTGTCCATGCTGAACGACCGCGCCACCTGGCTCGCCACGGCCGTGGCCTGCACGGCGGCGGTGGCCACCTTCGCGCTGCCGCTCAAGCTCAACATCCTGGTGGCGATCGCCGCAGCCGTCACAGCAGGGCTGGCCGCCGAAGCGGCCGAGCGTGCGCTGCGGCGTGCGCGTACCCGCGCCGCGGGGGGCGACACATGAACGGTGCCTGGATCGAGCCGGCCATCGCCATCCTGGGGCTGGCGGGCATCACCCTGCTCACGCGCGCGTTCTTCATGATCCCCGAGCGCGACCTGCCGATGCCCGACTGGCTGCGCCGCGGCCTGAAGTACGCGCCGCTGGCCGCGCTGGCCGGGGTCATCGCGCCCGAGCTGGTCATGAGCCAGGGCGCGCTGATCCAGACGCTGCAGGACGCACGGCTGCCCGCCGTGGCTGCCGCCGCGGGCTACTACTTCTGGCGCCGCGGCATCCTGGGCACCATCGTCGTGGGTATGGCGGTGTACCTGCCGCTGCACATCGGGCTGGGCTGGTAGAGAGTTACGGCGCGGTTACCAGGCGCCTACAATCCGCGCAGTTTTCATGACCGCACCGTGACGGCGCGGCACACTCACCCACTGTTCCCATGCACATCCTTCGCTTTTCCGACCTTTGCGCCCAGGGCCAGGCCCGTGGCCAGCGCGTGTTCATCCGTGCCGACCTGAACGTGCCGCAAGACGACGCCGGCCGCATCACCGAGGACACGCGCATCCGTGCCTCCGTGCCCTGCATCCAGATGGCGCTGGAAGCCGGCGCCGCCGTGATGGTGACCAGCCACCTGGGCCGCCCCACCGAAGGCGAGTTCAAGCCCGAGGATTCGCTGGCCCCGGTGGCCCAGCGCCTGTCCGAGCTGCTCGGGCGCGAGGTGCCGCTGGTGGCCGACTGGGTGGACGGTGTGCAGGTGCAGCCCGGCCAGGTCGTGCTGCTGGAAAACTGCCGCGTGAACAAGGGCGAGAAGAAAAACAACCCCGAGCTGGCGAAGAAGATGGCCCAGCTGTGCGACATCTACGTGAACGACGCCTTCGGCACCGCCCACCGCGCCGAGGGCACGACCTACGGCATCGCCGAGTACGCGAAGGTGGCCTGCGCCGGCCCGCTGCTGGCCGCCGAGATCGACGCCATCCAGACCGCGCTGGCCAACCCGAAGCGCCCGCTGGTCGCCATCGTGGCCGGCTCCAAGGTCTCGACCAAGCTGACCATCCTGCAAAGCCTGTCCAAGAACGTGGACGGCCTGGTGGTGGGCGGCGGCATTGCCAACACCTTCATGCTGGCGGCCGGCCTGCCCATCGGCAAGAGCCTGGCCGAGCCCGACCTGGTGAACGAAGCCAAGGCCGTGATCGCCGCCATGGCCGCGCGCGGCGCCGAGGTGCCGATCCCCACCGATGTGGTGGTCGCCAAGGCCTTCGCCGCGGACGCGCCCGCCACCGTGAAGAAGGCCAGCGAAGTGGCCGAGGACGACCTGATCCTGGACATCGGCCCCGAGACGGCGGCCCAACTGGCCGCGCAGCTCAAGGCCGCGGGCACCATCGTCTGGAACGGCCCCGTGGGCGTGTTCGAATTCGACCAGTTCGCGGGCGGCACCAAGGCCATCGCGCAGGCCATCGCCGAATCCAGCGCCTTCAGCATCGCCGGCGGTGGCGACACCCTGGCGGCGATTGCCAAGTACGGCATCGAGAAGGACGTGGGCTACATCTCCACCGGCGGTGGCGCGTTCCTGGAGGTGCTGGAGGGCAAGACCCTGCCGGCCATCGAAATACTGCAAAAGCGCGCGGCAGGCTGATCCCGCCCCAGAACGCTATAAAAATCAGAGCTGCTGGCGCTTATTGCATAAGCGCTAGCAGCTCTTTTTACTTGAACTCCTGCGCCTGCACGGCGCGGGCCGGCCACAGCACGGTGCCGATGGCCACGGCCATCAGGCCCACGGCGGTCCAGTCCTGCCAATGCAGCACCTCGCCCAGCCACAGCGCGCCGCTGAACACCCCCAGCACCGGAATCATCATCACGCTGAGCGTGGAGGCCACGGGCGGCAGCGTGCGCACCAGGAAGAACCACGCCGTCTGCGCAAAGCCCAGCGCCAGCAGCCCGTTGTAGAGAATGGCGGCCCAGGCCTGGGCGTCGGGTGCCACCCAGCGCTCGCGCTCGAACGCCACCGCCAGCACGGTGAGTACCACGCAGGTGATGGCCACCATCCAGAACGACAGCGTAAGCAGCGGCACCGGCACGGTCAGGCGCCGCAACAGCTGCGTGCCCATGGCCCAGCTCGCGGCAGACACCAGCATCAACGTCACGCCCAGGGGCCTGCCGCCCAGCGCGCCGATCTCATGCCACAGCAGCAGCAACACGCCCACCAGCGCCGCGCCCACGCCCACCCACGCACGACCGGCCAGGCGGTCGCCGAACACCAGCGCGCCCAGCACGGCCGAGAAGATGGGCATGGTGTAGCCCAGGATGGCCGCGCGTCCGCTGGACAGCTGCGGGATCGCCAGGATCATGAGTACATGCCACAGCACCATGTTGGTCAGCGCCAGCAGCGCCACGCGGCCCCAATGCGCGCGCGCAATAGTGAAGGGCAGCTTGCGCACCCCTATCACCGCGGCCAGGATGGGCAGGCCCAGCCACAGCGACGCCATGCGAAAGGTGAGCGGCGGAAAGTGCGCCACACCCATCTTCATCACCGGCCAGTTGAGGCCCCACACCAGGGTCAACAGGGCAAGAACGACGAGCTGGCGGCGGGAAAGAGCAGGCATGGGCGGCGATTGTGCCGGGCAGGCGCCGTCCTTGCCGAAGCCGCCCGCGAAAACACCAGGACGCCATGGCGCACGGCAGCGGCACGGTGTTGCCTAAAATCACGGACATGACTTTTCTTGACATGCTGCGCGACGCCACCACGCGCAACGACTCCCTGCTGTGCGTGGGCCTGGACCCCGAACCCACGCGCTTTCCCGAGTCCGTGCGTGGCGAGACGCACAAGATCTACGACTTCTGTGCCGCCATCGTGGACGCCACGGCCGACCTGGTGTGCGCCTTCAAGCCGCAGATCGCCTACTTCGCTGCGCACCGTGCCGAGGACCAGCTGGAGCGCCTGATGCAGCACATGCGCTGCAACGCCCCGCATGTGCCCGTGATCCTGGACGCCAAGCGCGGCGACATCGGCTCCACCGCCGAGCAGTACGCCAAGGAAGCCTTCGAGCGCTATGGCGCGGATGCCGTGACGCTCTCGCCCTTCATGGGCTTTGACTCCATCGAGCCCTACCTCGCCTACCACGGCAAGGGTGCCTTTCTGCTGTGCCGCACCTCCAACCCCGGTGGCGATGACCTGCAGGCCCAGCGCCTGGCCAGCGTCGAAGGCCAGCCGCTGCTGTACGAGCACGTGGCCCGCCAGGCGCAGGGCCCCTGGAACAAGAACGGCCAGCTCGGCCTGGTGGTGGGCGCCACGTACCCACAAGAAATAGAGCGCGTGCGTGCGCTGGCACCCACGCTGCCGCTGTTGATCCCCGGCGTGGGCGCGCAGGGCGGCGACGCAGCCGCCACGGTGCGCGCCGGGCTGCGCGCCGACGGGCCAATCATCGTGAACTCCTCGCGCGCCGTGCTCTACGCATCCAGCGGTGCGGACTTTGCCGCGGCCGCACGCAGCGCAGCCCAGGCCACGCGCGCCGCGCTCAACGCCGCGCGCGCCTAGCCCAGCGTTTTCCGGCCATGCAACTCAAGTGGCTGGAGGACTTCATCGCCCTGGCGCATGAGCGCAGCTTCACCCGCGCGGCGGAACTGCGCCATGTGACGCACCCGGCGTTCGGACGGCGCATCCGCGCGCTGGAGGCGTGGGCCGGCACGCCGCTGACGGAGCGCGACGGCGGCGGGCCCGTGCGGCTTACGCCCGCGGGGCAGGCCTTCCTGGAAACCGCGCAGCAGATGGCGCAGAACCTGGCCCATTCGCACGAGGAGTTGCGTGCGATCGCAGGGCGGCAGGCGCGCACGGTCACCCTGGCCACCGGTCGTACCCTGGCACGCACCGTGGTGGCCGACTGGCTGGCCCGCATACAGCCCGTGTTGGCGGGCGGCGAGCTGCGCGTGCGCACCTGTGCGCTGGATGAGTCCGTGGCCATGATCGAGCGTGGCGAGGCCGACTTCACCCTGGCCTACCACCACACCTCGCTCGCCGTGCGCCTGGACGCACGGCAGTTCACCCACCTCACACTCGCCAGCGACCGCCTGGTGCCTGTCTCCCGCGCCCGCGCCGGCGGTGCGCCGCTGCACCACTTTGGCGGCACGGATGCGGTGCCCTACCTCGCCTACTCGCACACGCTGGCGCTCGGCCGGCTGGTGGAAGACCGCCTGGCGCATGACCCGCTGGCGCCGCGCCTGGCGCGCGTGGTGGAATGCGACTCGGCCGACGCGCAGTACGAGTACGTGCTGCGCGGCCTGGGCGTGGCCTGGCTGCCCTGGTCCATGGTGCATGCCGACTGCCAGTCCGGGCGGTTGGCCCGCGCGGGCGACGAGCGCATGCAGGTGCGCTTCGACGTGCGCATGTACCGGCCCAAGCGCCGGCTCTCGCCCTGGGCCGAGGCGCTGTGGGCCACATTGGCGCGCCAGTGATCCCCGGATAAACCCGCGGGCCGCGTGCCCACAATGCACGGCCTGGTGCCACTTCGGCACGACGCCGCCACGATGCGCTTTTCACAATGGCACCCACCTCGACCTGCCTATGGAAAACGCCATGCACACTTCCCGCACCCCCGCCCCGTTGCGCCGCGCGCTGCTGGCCAGCGCCGCGCTGCTTGCCGCTGCCAGCCCTGCCGCTTTCGCGCAAGCGCCCGCCTACCCCAGCAAGCCCATCACCATCGTCGTGGGCTATCCGCCCGGCGGCAGCACCGACCTGACCGGCCGCGCCGTGGGCGCGGAGCTGTCCAACCGCCTGGGCGTGCCCGTGGTGATCGAGAACCTGGGCGGCGCGGGCGGCGCCATTGGCGCGCAGAAGGTGGCCAGCAGCGCGCCCGACGGCTACACGCTGCTGGTCGGCGCCAGCAACGAGATCGCCATCAACAAGCTGGTGACCAAGAAGGTCAAGTACGACATCAAGGACTTCACCGCCATCGGCCTCGTGGCCTCGCAGCCCCTGGTGCTGGTGGCCAGCACCGGCACCGGCGTGAAGAACCTGGCCGAGTTCACCGAACGCGTGCGCAAGAACCCCGGCAAGCTCAGCTATGGCAGCTCGGGCGTGGGCACCTCGCTGCACCTGGCCGGCGAGATGATCAAGGAACAGGGCCAGCTGTTCATGACGCACATCCCCTACCGCGGCGTGGCGCCGCTCACCAACGACCTGGTGGGCAACAACCTGGAGTTCGGCGTGTTCGTGCTCTCCAGCGGCCTGCCGCACATCAAGAGCGGCAAAGTGATCGCCCTGGGCACCACCGAGGCCAAGCGCTCGACCGTCGCGCCCGACATTCCGGCGCTGGCCGAATCGGCGCAGTACAAGAACGTGGACATCGGCACCTGGTTCGCCCTCATGGCGCCCGCCCACCTGCCCAAGCCCGTGGCCGAGCGGCTCAAGAAGGCGCTCAACGAGACGCTGGAGTCGCCGGACTTCCGCAAGCGAATGGAAGCCGCGGGCTCCACCGTGGCATCCCCCAGCCTGGACGTGGACAAGTTCCTCGCCGCAGAGGTCGCCAAGTACAAGAAGATCATCGAGTTCGCCAAGATCGAAGAATGATGAGCGCTCCCCTGCCTTTCACTTTGACCGCGCCCGACCTCGGCGCCTGGCGGGCCGGCAACACCGGCACCGAGGGCGTGTGGCGCTTCGACTCCGGCACGCCGGGCCGCCACGTGATGATCAGCGCCCTCGTGCACGGCAACGAACTGTGCGGCGCCTGGGCGCTCAAGGGCCTGCTGGAAGCCGGCCTGCGCCCCGCGCGCGGCACGCTGACGCTGGCGCTGTGCAATCTGGCCGCGTTCGACCGGTTCGACCCCCACCACCACGACGCCGCCCGCTTCGTGGACGAAGACCTCAACCGCCAGTGGGTGGATGCGCGCATGGACGCCGGCGACACGCTGGAGCGCCGGCGCGCGGCCGCGCTGCGCCCCTTCGTGGCCGAGGCCGACTGGCTGCTGGACCTGCACTCCATGCACGAGCCCTGCGCGCCGCTGCTGCTCACCGGCATGCAGCCGCGCAACCTGCACCTCGCGCGCACCCTGGCCGCGCCCGAGCACATCGTGGTGGACGCGGGCCACAAGGACGGCACCCGCATGCGCGACTATGGCCGCTTCGGCCAGCCCGATGCCGAGGGCGGCGACACGCGCTCGCTGCTCGTCGAATGCGGCTTCCATGGCGACCCGGCCAGCCGCGCCGTGGCGCAGGACCAGTGCGTGCGCTTCCTGCAAGCGGCCGGCGTGGTGGATTACGCCGCCCTGGCACGTGGGCTGCCCGGCTGGCGCCTGCCCGACGCGCCGCGCCAGTGGGCACTGGAAGTCACCGGCCCGGTGGTCGCCAGGAGCGAGCGCTTTCGTTTCACCCAGCCCTTCACGGGCCTGGAGGTGATTCCCCAGGCCGGTACCGTCATCGGCGACAACGATGGCGAGCCCGTCACCACGCCGTACGACGACTGCGTGCTGGTCATGCCCAGCACCCGCCAGGCGCGTGCCGGCGTGACGGTGGTGCGCTTCGCCACGCGGCGGCCGCTGTAGGCGGCACGACCAGCGGCCGGTGCTTCGCCCGCGCAGGGCAGGCCGGCCGCGTGGCAGCGTCTGGGGCATGCGCAGGTTTCGCTTCCATACTGATAGCTGCTAGCGCCCGTATTTATTGGTTTAGAGGTCAAAAACACCCTTAAACCCGTCGCAACACCTCTGGGACGGGATGGAGCCCCTGCGCGCCCAAAAAGCTGAACTCGTTCAAGGACAGGCAGGTTTTTGCCGAATAACATTACGTTACACGTCCTTGACATCTCTTTGTCTCGCCCGCCCACTAGGCGGTCTCGCGGACAAGGAAAGGTTCCCGCTATGACCTCGCTTTCTCAGCGCCTGCCGCTGCTTTACAAGTTCCTCATCCTGGGCCTCGCCGGCATCCTCATGAGCGCCGTGCCCACCTGGCTGTTCGTGAGCGGCGCGCTCGACGACCTGGCGCGCGCCCGCCACGAGGCCCGTGGCGCCCCGCCGCTGCTGGCGCTGCACAAGGTGGTGCAGGGGCTGCAGGTGCACCGCGGCCTGTCCAACGGCATGCTGGGCGGCGACGAGACGCTGGCCGCCCGGCGCCCGGCCGCGCGCGATGCGGTGAACAAAGCCTTCGCCGAGGCCACCGCCCGCCTGGACGCGGCGCAGGTGCCCGCGGCCCAGCGCGACGCCTGGCAGCGCGCCCAGCAGGCCTGGCAACAGCTGGAGCCGGCCGTGGCCGCGCGCTCGCTGCCCGCCGCGCAAAGCACGGCGCAGCACACGGCGCTGATCACGTCGCTGCTGCAGACCGGCGAGCAACTGCTGCACAGCTACGAACTGCAGCTGGACCCCGACTTCGCCACCAACGCGCTGATCCAGGCCTCGCTGGTGCATGCGCCGCAGCTGGGTGAGAAGCTGGGCGTGATGCGCGCCCAGGGCGCGGGCTTCCTGGGCCGCGGCGGCGAGCTGCCGCTGGAGGCCAAGGGGCTGCTGCAGTCGCTGCGCCAGCGCGTAGTGGAGCTGCAGGGGGACACGCTGCGCAACCTGGCGCGCGCCACCGAGGCGAGCCCTGCCTTTGCTGCCACGCTGGGCGCGCCCGCGCGCACGCTGGACGCGCAAATCACGGCCACGCTGGCCCTGGCCGACAAGGCCCTGCTGCAGGCCGACACGCTGACGCTGCCGGCACAGGAGTATTTCGACACCTACACCCGCACCATCGACGCGCTGTACGCACTGAACGCCCAGGCCATGCAGGGCGTGGACGAGGCCCTGCAGGCGCGCATCGACCGCCTGCGCGCCACGCTGGCGTGGCAGGCGCTGGCGCTGCTGGGCACGCTGGCGGGCGCCACGGTGCTGATGCTGGTCTTCGTGCGCTCCATCACGCAGCCGGTGGCGCAGGCCGTGGAGCTGGCCCGCGCCGTGGCGCGCGGTGACCTGTCGGGCAGCGACATCGCCCACGGCAGCAACGAGATGGGCCGCCTGATCGCCGCGCTGTTGCAGATGCGCCGCCAGCTCACCGAGGTGGTGGGCCGCGTGCGCCAGGGCGCGGAGGGCGTGGCCACGGCCAGCGCGCAGATCGCGCAGGGCAACACCGACCTGGCCGCCCGCACCGAAAGCCAGGCCAGCGCTCTGGAAGAGACCGCCGCATCGATGGAGCAGATGACCGCGACCGTGCGCCAGAACGCCGACAGCGCCGCGCGTGCCAGCGAGCTGGCCACCAGCGCCAGCGGCGTGGCCGCGCAGGGTGGGGAGGTGGTGGCGCAGGTGGTGCAGACCATGCACGGCATCCACAGCTCGTCCGGCAAGATCGCGGACATCATCGGGGTGATCGATTCGATCGCGTTCCAGACCAACATCCTGGCGCTGAACGCCGCCGTGGAGGCCGCGCGCGCCGGCGAGCAGGGCCGCGGCTTTGCCGTGGTGGCCAGCGAGGTGCGCAGCCTGGCGCAGCGCAGCGCGGGCGCTGCGCGCGAGATCAAGGAGCTGATCTCCGCCAGCGTGCATGACGTGGAACGCGGCAATGCGCTGGTGGAGCGCGCCGGCAAGACCATGGAAGACGTGGTGACCGCCGTGCGCCGCGTCAACGACATCATGGGCGAGATCAGCAACGCCAGCCGCGAACAGTCGCTGGGCGTGGCCCAGGTGGGCGAGGCCGTGAGCCAGATGGACCAGACCACGCAGCAGAACGCCGCGCTGGTCGAAGAAATGGCTGCCGCCGCCGCCAGCCTGCGCAGCCAGGCGCAGGAGCTGGTGGCAGGCGTGGCGGTGTTCAAGCTGGGCGAACGACCGCACGCCGTTGCGCTACCTAATTAATAGCTGTTAGCGCTTATCCAGAAAGGGTTTGAGGCCACTTTTCCTCAAACCCGCAATCACCTCAGGCCTGCAGACGCGCCATCTCGGCGTCCACCGCGTCGTGGCGCTGCAGCATGGCGGGCGAGGGTTGCTTGCCCAGCTTGCTCACCAGCACCACGGCCAGCGCGCCCAGAACGAAGCCGGGCACGATCTCGTACAGCCCCAGCCAGCCGCCCTGCTTCCACACCACCACCGTCACGGCACCGACCACGATGCCGGCCAGCGCGCCGTTGCGCGTCATGCCGCGCCAGAACAGCGACAGCAGGATGACCGGCCCGAACGCCGCGCCGAAGCCCGCCCAGGCGTAGCTCACCATCGACAGCACGCGGCTGTTGGGGTTGCCCGCGATGACGATCGCCACCACGGCGATGGCGAACACCATCGCCCGGCCCACCCACACCAGCTCGCGCTGCGTGGCGTTCTTGCGCAGGAACACGCGGTAGATGTCCTCGGTCAGCGCGCTGGAGCACACCAGCAGCTGGCACGACAGCGTGCTCATCACCGCCGCCAGAATGGCCGCCAGCAGCAGGCCGGCGATCCAGGGGTTGAAGAGCTGGCGCGCGATCTCGATGAACACCGTCTCGGCATTGGCCTGCACGCCGGTGGCCTGCTGCGTGTGCACCGCGAAGTACGGGATGCCGACCAGGCCCACAGCCACCGCGCCGCCCAGGCACAGCACCATCCAGGTCATGCCGATGCGGCGCGCGCGCGGGATGGAGGCCACCGAATCCGCCGCCATGAAGCGCACCAGAATGTGCGGCTGGCCGAAGTAGCCCAGGCCCCAGGCCATGAGCGAGACCACGCCGATCACGCTGGCGTTGTGCATCAGGTCGAGCTTCTGCGCACCGATCATCTCGGTGAGGCTCTGGCCGGCCTGCAGTTCGCCGGTGACGGCGAAGTAGGCCACCACGGGCGCCAGGATCAGCGCGGTGATCATCAGCGAGGCCTGGATGGTGTCCGTCCAGCTCACCGCCAGGAAGCCGCCGATGAACACGTAGGCGATGGTGCACAGCGCCCCGACCCACAGGGCCGTCTGGTAGGGCAGGCCGAACATGCTCTCGAACAGGCGCGCCCCCGCCACCACGCCCGAGGCGCAGTAGATGGTGAAGAACACCAGGATCACCGCCGTGGTCACCAGACGCAGCACGTTGGCGCCGTCCTCGAAGCGCGAGGCCAGGTAGTCGGGCAGCGTGAGGGCATTGTTGGTGCGCTCGGTGTACAGGCGCAGCCGCGCGGCCACGAGGCGCCAGTTGAGGTAGGCGCCGATGGTCAGGCCGATGGCGATCCACGCCTCGCTCAGTCCGCTCAGGTACACCGCGCCGGGCAGGCCCATGAGCAGCCAGCCGCTCATGTCGGACGCGCCGGCCGACAGCGCGGTGACGAAGCTGCCCAGGCTGCGCCCGCCCAGGATGTAGTCGGAGAGGTCGGTCGTCGCGCGGTAGCCCAGCCAGCCGATGAACAGCATGGCCAGCAGGTAGATGCCGAAGGTGATGACGGTCGGGTCTAGCAGGTTCATGAAACGTCCAGGCCCGCGGGGCGCGCTGCGCGCCGCGAAGTCCTGCCAAAAAAGTGGAGGAGAAGCCGGCGCGGAGGCCGGGGGCTGCCGTGCCGGCAAGCGCCGGCCAGCGAAGTGGCGCGATGATTCCAGAGCCCGCGCCCAATCATTCGCCATAAAGCCGCGCTGGCGTAGTGAAACACTCCGCCGCGGCGCGCAACTGTAACTGCCGGCGGCGCAAAACCTCAGGGTTACTACTGATTTGGGGCGGCAGACAGGTATGGCGCCAGGTAGCGGCCCGTGTGGCTGGCCGCATTGTGGGCCACCTGCTCGGGCGTGCCCTCGGCCACCACGGTGCCGCCGCCGGCCCCGCCCTCGGGGCCCATGTCGATGACCCAGTCGGCGGTCTTGATGACGTCCAGGTTGTGCTCGATGACGATGATGGTGTTGCCCGCGTCGCGCAGCTGCAGCAATACCTTGAGCAGCAGGTCGATGTCGGCGAAATGCAGGCCGGTGGTGGGCTCGTCCAGGATGTAGAGCGTGCGGCCGGTGTCGCGCTTGGAGAGCTCCTGCGCCAGCTTCACGCGCTGCGCTTCGCCGCCCGAGAGCGTGGTGGCGCTCTGGCCCAGGCGGATATAGGACAAGCCGACGTCCAGCAGCGTCTGCAGCTTGCGCGCGATCGTGGGCACGTCCTTGAAGAAGGCGTGGGCGTCCTCCACCGTCAGGTCCAGGATCTGGGCGATGTTCTTGCCCTTCCACTGCACCTCCAGCGTCTCGCGGTTGTAGCGCTGGCCGTGGCACACGTCGCAGGGCACGTATACGTCGGGCAGGAAGTGCATTTCCACCTTCACCACGCCGTCGCCCTGGCAGGCCTCGCAGCGCCCGCCCCCCGAGCCCTGCGCCACGTTGAAGGAGAAGCGCCCAGGGCCGTAGCCGCGCTCCTTGGCGGTGGTGGTCTCGGCCATCAGTTCGCGGATCGGCGTGAACAGGCCCGTGTAGGTGGCCGGGTTGCTGCGCGGCGTGCGGCCGATGGGGCTCTGGTCGACGTTGATGACCTTGTCGAAATACTCCAGCCCCTCGATGGTTTCATGCGTTTCGGGCTCGTCGTGCGCGCGGTAGAGCTGGCGCGCCACGGCCTTGTGCAGCGTGTCGTTGACCAGCGTGCTCTTGCCCGAGCCGGACACGCCCGTCACGCAGGTGAACAGGCCCACCGGGAACTGCACGCTCACGCCCTTCAGGTTGTGCCCCGTGGCGCCCACCACGCGCAGCGCCTGCAATTGCCCTTGCGTGGCGCGGTGCTCGGCCAGGCGCTCCTTCTTGCGCAGGCTGGCTGCCGTCTCGGGAAAACGCGACTTGGGCTTCTTGTCGGGTTCGGGCGCTGCGGCGCTCTGTTGCAACACGGGCAGCCAGGGCGTGCGCCGCGCAGGCACCGGCAGGGTCTTGGCGCCGCTCAGGTACTGGCCGGTGAGCGATTGCGGGTTGGCGCACAGCTCGTCGTAGGTGCCCTGCGCCATCACGCGCCCGCCATGCACGCCCGCGCCGGGCCCCATGTCCACGCAGTGGTCGGCGGCGCGGATCATGTCCTCGTCGTGCTCCACCACGATCACGCTGTTGCCCAGGTCGCGCAGCCGCGTGAGGGTGGCGATCAGCCGGTCGTTGTCGCGCTGGTGCAGGCCGATGCTGGGCTCGTCCAGCACGTACATCACGCCGGTCAGGCCGCTGCCGATCTGCGAGGCCAGGCGAATGCGCTGCGCCTCGCCGCCCGAGAGCGTCTCGGCGCTGCGGTCCAGGCTCAGGTAGGACAGGCCCACGTCGTTCAGGAAGGTGAGGCGCGCGGCGATCTCGCGCACGATCTTGCCGGCGATCTCGGCCTTGGCGCCGGCCAGCTGCAGCGATGCGAACCACTGCAGCGCGTCCGCCAGCGTGCGGTGGCTCACATCGTAGATGCCGAGCGCGGCGTCGCCCTCGCCCACCTTTACATGGCGCGCCTCGCGGCGCAGGCGTGCGCCGTGGCATTCGGGGCAGGGCTGCGCGCTGCGGTAGCGCGCGAGGTCTTCGCGCACCACGGCCGAGTCCGTGTCACGGTAGCGCCGCGCCATGTTGGGCAGGATGCCCTCGAAGGGGTGCTTCTTGACGATGGGCTTGCCCTTGTTCGGGCCGCTGTCCAGCAGGTAGCTGAAGGCGATCTCTTCCTCGCCCGAACCGTGCAGGATGACCTCGCGCACGCGTTCGGGCAACTCCTCGAAGGGCGTCTCCACATCAAAGCCGTAATGCCGCGCCAGGCTCTCCAGCATGGCGAAGTAGTAGCCGTTGCGCCGATCCCAGCCCTTGATGGCGCCGCTGGCGAGGCTGATGGCCGGGAAAGCCACCACGCGCGCGGGGTCGAACACCTCCTGCTGGCCCAGGCCGTCGCACGCGGGGCAGGCGCCCGTGGGCGAGTTGAACGAGAACAGGCGCGGCTCCAGCTCGGGCAGCGAGTAGCTGCACACCGGGCAGGCGAACTTGCTGGAAAACAGGTGCTCCTGGCCCGAGTCGATCTCCAGCGCCAGTACCCGGCCGTTGCCCTCGTGCCCGCCCACCCGCAGGGCGGCCTCGATGCTCTCGGCCAGGCGCTGCTGGGCGTCGGGGCGCACCTTCAAGCGGTCGATCACCACGTCGATGTCGTGCTTCTCGGTCTTCTTGAGCTGCGGCAGGCTTTCGTGCTCGTAGATCTGCCCGTCCACGCGAAAGCGCACGTAGCCCAGCGCCTGCATCTGCGTGAACAGCTCGGTGAACTCACCCTTCTTCTGGCGTGCCACGGGCGCCAGCAACATGAGCTTGGTGTCCTCGGGCAAGGCCAGCACCGCATCCACCATCTGGCTCACGGTCTGCGACGACAGCGGCAGGCCGTGGTCCGGGCAGTACGGCGTGCCCGCGCGCGCGAACAGCAGGCGCAGGTAGTCGTGGATCTCGGTCACCGTGCCCACGGTGGAGCGCGGGTTGTGGCTGGTGGCCTTCTGCTCGATGGAAATGGCCGGCGACAGACCCTCGATCAGGTCCACATCGGGCTTGTCCAGCCGCCCCAGGAACTGCCGCGCATAGGCCGACAGGCTCTCCACATAGCGGCGCTGCCCTTCGGCATACAGCGTGTCGAACGCCAGGCTGGACTTGCCCGAGCCCGACAGCCCGGTGATCACCACGAGCTGGTTGCGCGGGATGTCCAGGTCGATGTTCTTGAGGTTGTGCGTGCGCGCCCCGCGGATGCTGATGCGCTGCTCGCGCAGGACCTGCGCCAGTGGGCGCCCTCCGGCCGCATCGGCAGGCGAAGGGTGGCGATCGTCGGAGGGTGGCTCGAAGGTGGGCATCGCGCGTGCCTGGAGGCAAACGTACGATGATAGGTCACCCACCCCGCCCGCGCAGAAGCCGCGGCCGGAGCACCCTGGGCGTCAGTCTGGTAAGCCATGCAGATGCTCCCAAAAAATAGCTGTTTGCGCTCATCTGTATTGCATCTGACCGCGATTTCATGCCCAATTCGCCACACGCCGCGATGGCCCGCCCTGCCGCGTGCGGCCCGGCCATGGGTGAGAATCCGTGCTTTGACTTGCCCCCGCGCCCGTGCCGGACACCACCACACCCACTCCGCCCTCCACCGCCATGACCCCACTGGAGCGCCGCGCCAGCGTCAGCCTGGCGCTGATCTTCGCGCTGCGCATGCTGGGCCTGTTCCTGGTGCTGCCCGTGTTCGCGCTGGAGGCACGCAAGTACCCGGGCGGCGATGACCCCGCACTGGTGGGGCTGGCCATGGGAATCTACGGGCTCACGCAGGCGGTGTTGCAGCTGCCGCTGGGCATGGCGTCGGACCGCTTCGGGCGCAAGCGTGTCATCGTCCTGGGGCTGCTGGTCTTCGCCGCGGGCAGCCTGCTCGCCGCGCTGGCCGACTCGGTGATGGGGCTGCTGGTGGGGCGCGCGCTGCAGGGTGCGGGCGCGGTGTCCGCCGCCGTCACGGCGCTGCTGGCCGACCAGACGCGCGACGCGGTGCGCACCAAGGCCATGGCACTGGTGGGCGCCAGCATCGGGCTGATGTTCGCCATCGCCCTGGTGGCGGCGCCGCTGCTGGCCGCGCACATCGGCCTGGCCGGCCTCTTCGGCCTGACCTGCGCGCTGGCGCTGGGCGGCGTGGCCGTGGTGCTGTGGATGGTGCCGCCCGAGCCGGTGCAGCATGCCGACGCACCGCGCGGGCGCCTGGCCGACGTGTGGCGCCATGCCGACCTGCTGCGCCTGAACCTGGGCGTGTTCGTGCTGCACACGGTGCAGATGGCCATGTGGGTGGCCGTGCCGGCCCTGCTGGTGCAGGCCGGCTTGCCCAAGGACGCGCACTGGCAGGTGTACCTGCCGGCCGTGGTGCTGTCCTTCGTCGCCATGGGCGGGCTGTTTGCCATGGAGCGGCGCGGGCGGCTGCGCGCGGCGCTGCTGGTCGCCATTGGACTGGTGCTGGTGGTGCAGATGGGCTTTGGCCTGCTGGCGGCCGGAGGCGCTGCGCCATCGCTGATGCCGGTGGCGGCGCTGCTGTTCATCTTCTTCTGCGGCTTCAACGCGCTGGAAGCCACGCAGCCCAGTCTGGTGTCGCGCATGGCGCCGGCCAACCTGCGCGGCGCGGCGCTGGGCGCCTACAACACGCTGCAGTCGCTGGGCCTGTTCGCGGGCGGTGCGCTGGGCGGCGCGCTGGCGAAGTGGGCAGGCGCGCCGGGATTGTTCACCGCCACCGCCGTGCTCACGGCCCTGTGGTTGCTCATCACCTGGCCGCTGCGGCCGGTGGGACGCGGCGGCGGCCACTGATTTTTTCACCCTCCGGCGCACCGGCGGCGTGCAAGCCGCTATGCTGCGCACCTGCGGCCTCGCAGGGGTCGCCTGTTGGACTCATCTGGCCCGGAACCCTTCCCTGCCGTCCGGGCTAAGCACAAGGATTTTTCATGGCATCCGTGAACAAAGTCATCATCGTCGGCAACCTGGGGCGCGACCCCGAGATGCGCACCTTCCCCAGCGGCGACCAGGTCGCCAACGTGCGCATCGCCACGACGGACCGCTGGCGCGACAAGAACACCGGCGAGAACAAGGAAGCCACCGAATGGCACAGCGTGGTCTTCAACGGCCGCCTGGCCGAGATCGTGGGCCAGTACCTGCGCAAGGGCTCCCAGGTCTACGTGGAAGGCAGCCTGCGCACCCGCAAATGGACCGACCAGAGCGGCCAGGAGCGCTACACCACCGAAATCCGCGCCGACACCATGCAGATGCTGGGCAGCCGCCAGGGCATGGGCGGCGGCCAGGGCGGCGGCTATGACGACAGCGGCTACGGCGACAACGGCGGCGGCGGTGGTGGCGGCTACGAGGCCCCGCGCCGCGCCGCACCCGCGCCGCGCCCCGCCCCCCCCGCGGCCCGCCCCGCCCCCGCGCCCGTGGCACAGCCGCCGCGCGCCGCATCGGGCTTTGACGACATGGACGACGACATTCCGTTCTGATTCGGCCTCGCACCAAGCACAACGGGCGCCCCAGGGCGCCCGTTTGCTATTGCAGTGATAGCTGCTCGCGCTGGATGGACAAGCGCTGCAGCCCAAAAACACTCAAATCAGTGCACCACCATGAGCGAGAACGGCCAGACATAGGCCTGCATCGTCACGTACAGGCCCACCAGGCAGGCCAGCGCGATGGAGTGGAAGAACACGTAGCGCAGGATGTCGCCCTCGTGGTCGAACCAGCGGGTGGCGGTGGAGGCCACGACGATGGACTGCGCGTCGATCATCTTGCCCATCACGCCGCCCGAGCTGTTGGCTGCGCCCATCAGGTTGGCCGACAGGCCCAATTGCTCGGCTGCCACCTTCTGCATGCCACCGAAGAGCACGTTGGAGGCCGTGTCCGATCCCGTGAGCGCCACGCCGATCCAGCCCATGAGCGTGCCAAAGAACGGGTACAGCACGCCGGTATTGGCAAAAGCCAGGCCCAGCGTGGTGTCGGTGCCCGAATAGCGCGTGAGCGTACCCAGCGCCAGCATCAGCACGATGGTGAGCAGCGAGTAGCGCACCAGCCAGAAGGTGCGGAAGAACGTGGTGACGATGGCCACCGGGTTGTACTTCATGACCAGCGCGCTCACCACGGCCGACAGCAGGATGCCCGTGCCGGTGGCCGACAGCAGGTTCAGCGTGTAGACGGCGGCCTCCTTGTGCGGCGCGGGCACCACGGGCGGCACCTTCTCGATCAGGTTGTGCAGCCCGGCCATGGGGAAGGCCGGCGCGAAGATGCCATTGAGCCAGGCCTTGACCGAGGGCAGGCCCCAGATGAACACGAACACCGACAGGATGACCCAGGGGGTCCAGGCGGCCACCAGCGCCTGGGTGCTGTGGCGCTTGACCGGCTGCGGCGGCTTGGCCTCTGCGGCGCTGGGGTCATGCCCGCGCAGCGAGGGCGACGTCCACACCGTCTTGGGCTTCCACACGCGCAGGAAGGCCACCAGGCAGACCATGGAGACGATGGCGGCGATGATGTCCACCAGTTCGGGCCCGATGAAGTTGGACACCAGGAACTGAGGAATGGCGAAGGACACGCCCGTCACCAGGATGGCCGGCCAGATTTCCATCATGCCCTTGCGGCCGGCGAAGGCCCAGATCAGCCAAAACGGCACCAGCAGCGAGAAGAAGGGCAGCTGGCGGCCGATCATGGCCGTCACCTCCATCAGGTCGTAGCCGTGCACCTTGGCCAGCGTGATCACCGGCGTGCCCAGGGCGCCAAAGGCCACCGGCGCCGTATTGGCGATCAGCGACAGGCCCGAGGCCGCCAGCGGCGAGAAGCCCAGGCCGATCAGGATGGCCGCCGTCACCGCCACGGGGGTGCCGAAGCCGGCCGCGCCTTCAAAGAACGCGCCGAAGCAAAAGGCGATCAGCAAGAGCTGGATGCGGCGGTCCTCGGTGATGCCCGAGAGCGAATCCTGCAGCACGGCGAAGCTGCCGTTCTGCTCGGTGAGCTGGTGCAGGAAGATGATGTTCAGCACGATCCAGCCGATGGGCAGCAGGCCGGTGAAACCACCGAACAGCGCCGCACGGCCGGCCATGTCGCCCGGCATGCCGTAGACGAAGACCGCCACGAGCAGCGCCGTGATCAGGCCCATGCCTGCCGCGATATGCGCCTTGATGTGGAAAAAGCCCAAGGCCGCGAGCATGACCACCACCGGCAGCGCGGCCAGTGCGGTGGAGATGACCATATTGCCCAGTGGGTCGTAGATTTGTTGCCAGACCATAGCCTGTGCCCCCTGTTGTTGTCCCGGTTTTGGAAGGAGAAATGCCTCGCACGCCCAGTACCGGAGGTCAACCGGCTGGAGCGGCGCGGACGAGACTGTAGAAAGCCCGCCCGCGACGCAGCGTGAAAAAACCGGAGGCCGGTACTGAAGCAATTTCACACCATAGCAAGGACGCAGGTCCGGCATCCCGGCTATTCGGGTATCCCCTGATGCCGCCCACGCCCCCCGGGCGGGCTTTCAGCCGTTCACGGCCGCAATCACCCCACCGCCCAGGCACACCTCACCGTCGTACAGCACGGCCGACTGGCCCGGCGTCACGGCCCACTGCGCCTCAGGGAAGTGCAGGCTGAAGGCGTCGCCCTGTGCGGCCAGCACCGTGCAGGCGGCGTCCTGCTGGCGGTAGCGCGTCTTGGCCGCGCAGGCGCCTGCTGCGGGCGGATGGCCGGCAATCCAGCTCGCGTCCTGCGCATCCAGTCGGTGCGACAGCAGCCACGGGTGCTCGTGGCCCTGCACCACGCGCAGGGTGTTCGTCTCCAGCTCCTTGCGGGCCACGAACCAGGGCGCATGGTCGCCCGCGCCGCGCTGCGCGCCTTTTTCCTTGACACCGCCGATCCCCAAGCCCTGCCGCTGGCCCAGCGTGTAGAACGACAGGCCCACGTGGCGGCCCAGCTTGCGCCCGCGGTCGTCCAGGATGGGGCCGGGCGCATGCTGGATGTAGCGGTTGAGGAACTCGCGGAATGGCCGCTCGCCGATGAAGCAGATGCCGGTGGAGTCCTTCTTCTTGGCGTTGGGCAGGCCGATGTCGGCAGCGATGCGGCGCACCTCGGTCTTGTGCAGCTCGCCCACGGGGAACAGCGTCTTGGACAGCTGCGCCTGGTTCAGGCGGTGCAGAAAGTAGCTCTGGTCCTTGGACGGGTCCAACCCCTTGAGCAGCTCGAACAGGCCCGTGGCCGGGTTCTGCCGCACGCGCGCGTAGTGGCCGGTGGCGATCTTCTCGGCGCCCAGGCGCATGGCGTGGTCCAGGAAGGCCTTGAACTTGATCTCGGCGTTGCACAGCACGTCCGGGTTGGGCGTGCGGCCGGCCTGGTATTCGCGCAGGAACTCGGCGAACACCCGGTCCTTGTACTCGGCGGCAAAGTTGACGTGCTCGATCTCGATGCCGATCACGTCGGCCACGCTGGCCGCGTCCAGGAAGTCCTGGCGGCTGGAGCAGAACTCGCTGTCGTCGTCATCTTCCCAGTTCTTCATGAAGATGCCGACCACCTCGTGGCCCTGTTGCTTGAGAAGGTGCGCCGTGACGGCGGAGTCCACGCCCCCCGACAGGCCCACCACGACCCGGTGTTTTTTCATCGCCGGGCCGCCCCAAGATGAAAAGCGGCCCCCTTGGGGGGCAGCGACCACACGAAGTGGGGAGCGTGGGGGGCATATTTCATAGGTGTGCGATTATCCCAGCCCACCCCGGCCGGGCGGCGCCTGGGGTCAACCGGGTGTTGGAGACGATGGAACTGCGGCAATTGCGATATTTCGTGCGGGTGGTGGAGCTGGGCTCCATGAGCCGCGCCGCGCTCGACCTGAACCTGGTGCAGTCCGCGCTGAGCCAGCAGATCACGCGGCTGGAGGGCGAGCTGGCCACGCGCCTGCTGCACCGCACGCCGCGCGGCGTGGCCCCCACCGAGGCCGGGGCCGCGTTCTTCCGCGAGGCGCAACTCACCCTGCGCCATGCCGAGCAGGCCGTGCGCGCCGCCCAGCAGGCGCGGCTGTCGGGCACCGTCACCGTGGGCCTGGCGCCCACCACCTCGGCGCTGTTGGGGCTGCCGCTGATGCAGGCCATGCGCGCGCGCTACCCCGACGTGCGGCTGCACATGGTGGAGGGCATGTCGGGCCACCTCTCGGCCATGCTGCATGCGCGCGAGCTGGACCTGGCCGTGCTGTTCGACTCGCGCCTGCACCAGGCGCAGCTGGCCGGGCGCACCCAGCGCTGGCAAATCCAGCCACTGCTGGAGGAAGACCTGTTCCTGATGCGCGGCGCCGCCGCCCCGCGCTTGGCCGCCGAGGTGGCGATCACCGAGCTACGCGAGGAGCCGCTCATCCTGCCCACCGGCCCGCACGGCCTGCGCAGCACGCTGGACACGGCCTTTGCCAGCGCGGGCATCGCCCCGCATGTGGTGCTGGAAGTGGACTCGCTGGCCATGGTGATGGCCGCGGTGGACGCCGGCCTGGGCTCCACGCTGCAGCCCTGGGCGGCACTGGGCCGCTACCCGGACGCGGCCACGCGCTTTCAGTGCGCGCGCCTCACGGGCGCGCCGGCGCGGCGCGTGAACCTGCTGTGCAGCCTGCCGGACGAAGAGCTGTCCCCCGCCGCACTGGCCGCGCGCGTGGTGCTGCTGGACTGTGCACGCGGCCTGGTCACGGAGGGCCGCTGGATCGGCACCTCACTGCTGGCGCAGGCACCGGCAGGGGTTCCCGCCCCGTAGCGGCTGCTTTCGGGCGTCGCGCCCGGGCGCGCAGCCATCACCGTTCGTGATACCCCCATACCCGCCCGCGGCTGCACGGCTGGCGGGCCGCTGCCTACAGTCCACGCTCGACTGCTGCGCCCCTCGCCCCGGGGTGCGCCCCCACGAGCGAAATCTATGCAATCTCCCCCGATGGACACCGATGTCCTGGTCATCGGCGGCGGCAATGCCGCCCTGTGCGCCGCGCTGATGGCCCGCGAGGCCGGCAGCCGCGTGCTGCTGCTGGAATCGGCCCCGCGCGCCTGGCGCGGCGGCAACTCCGCCCACACCCGCAACCTGCGCTGCATGCACGACGCGCCGCAGGACGTGCTGGTCGATGCCTACCCTGAAGAAGAGTACTGGCAGGACCTGCTGAAGGTGACCGGCGGCCAGACCAACGAGCACCTGGCGCGCCTGGTGATCCGCGCGTCCAGCACCTGCCGTCCCTGGATGCGCCGCCACGGGGTGCACTTTCAGCCCGCGCTGGCCGGCACGCTGCACGTGGCGCGCACCAATGCCTTCTTCATGGGCGGCGGCAAGGCGCTGGTGAATGCCTACTACCGCAGCGCCGAGGCGCTGGGCGTGCAGGTGCGCTACGAATCGCCCGTGGAGCGCATCGAGATCGAGAACGGCACCTTCCAGGCCGCTTGGGTGAAGGGCCAGCGCATCACCGCCAAGAGTTGCGTGCTGGCCGCCGGCGGCTTCGAGTCCAACCGCGAATGGCTGCGCGAGGCCTGGGGCCAGAACGCGCGCGGCGAGTGGCCGGCCGACAACTTCCTGATCCGCGGCACGGCCTACAACCGCGGCGTGCTGCTCAAGCACCTGCTCGACGACCACGGCGCCGACGGCATCGGCGACCCCACGCAGGCGCACATGGTGGCCATCGACGCACGCGCGCCACTGTACGACGGCGGCATCTGCACCCGCATCGACTGCGTTTCGCTGGGCGTGGTGGTCAACCGCGAGGGCGAGCGCTTCTACGACGAGGGCGAAGACTTCTGGCCCAAGCGCTATGCCATCTGGGGCCGCCTGGTGGCGCAGCAGCCGGGGCAGATCGGCTACTCCATCATCGACAGCAAGGCCATCGGCCGCTTCATGCCGCCGGTGTTCCCCGGGGTGAAGGCGGACAGCCTGCCCGCGCTGGCCGAAAAGCTCGGCCTGCCCGCAGAGACCTTCATGCAGACGCTGAACGCCTACAACGCCGCCTGCCGCGTGGGCCAGTTCGACCACACCACGCTGGACGACTGCCATACCGAGGGCCTGACGCCCGCCAAGACCCACTGGGCGCGGCCCATCGACACCGCGCCGTTCTACGGCTACGCGCTCAAGCCCGGCGTCACCTTCACCTACCTGGGCCTGCACACCGACGACACCGCCGCCGTGCGCTTCGCCGACCAACCCAGCCGCAACCTGTTCGTGGCGGGCGAAATGATGGCCGGCAACGTGCTGGGCAAGGGCTACACCGCGGGCGTGGGCATGTCGATCGGCACGGCCTTCGGTCGCATCGCCGGGCGCAACGCCGCGCTGGCCGCCGCGGGCCAGGCTGCCGCGCACGGCGCGGTGAACGACGAGGGCTGAACACCATGCAAACCCTGAAATCCCTGACCGACGAAGCGATAGGCCTGGCCCAGGGCGGGCCCGCCCGCGTGATTCCCATCGTGCCCGCGCCGGCGCAGAGCGCCGCCGAGACCGAGGTGGCGCGGCAGATGCAGATCTGCAACGCCTGCCGCTACTGCGAGGGCTTTTGCGCCGTGTTCCCGGCCATGACGCGCCGCCTGGACTTCACCCAGGCCGACGTGCACTACCTGGCCAACCTGTGCCACAACTGCGGCGCCTGCCTGCACGCCTGCCAGTACGCGCCGCCGCACGAATTCGCCGTGAACATCCCGCAAGCCATGGCCCAGGTGCGCGGCCAGACCTACGCCGACTACGCCTGGCCGCCCGCGCTGGGCCGGCTGTACCGCCGCAACGGCCTCACGCTGTCGCTGGCCCTCGTGGTCGCGCTCACGCTGTTCCTGGTGCTGGGCGCCGCGCTGCAGGGCGGCGGGCTCGGCGCGCTGTGGGGCGCGGACCTGGGCGGCAACTTCTACCGCCTGTTCCCGCACAACCTGCTGGTGGGCCTGTTCGCGCCGGTGTTCCTGTTCGTGGTGTTGGCCTTGTCCATGGGCGTGCGCCGCTTCTGGAAGGACGTGAAGCCCGCCACCAGCGGCGCCGACGTGAGCGCCCCCGCCGCCACCGAGGCCGCGCACGACGTGCTGCGCCTGAAGTACCTGGACGGCGGCCATGGCGACGGCTGCCACAACGAGGACGACGCCTACACCCTCAAGCGCCGCCGCGCGCACCACCTCACGTTCTACGGCTTCCTGCTGTGCTTTGCCGCGACCTCGCTGGCCACGGTGTACCACTACGTTTTCGGCTGGCCGGCGCCCTACGAGGCACCCAGCATTCCCAAACTGCTGGGCGTGGCGGGCGGCGTGATGCTGGTGCTGGGCACGATCGGCCTGTGGTACCTGAACCGCACGCGCCACCCCGCACACGGCGACGCCGCGCAAAAACCCATGGACCTGGGCTTCATCGCCCTGCTGTTCCTGGTGGCCGCCAGCGGCCTGGCGCTGTGGCTGGTGCGCATCACCCCGTCGGCCGCGCCCGCGCTGGCCCTGGTGCTGTGCCTGCACCTGGGCGCGGTGATGGCCCTCTTTGCCACGCTGCCCTACGGCAAGTTCGCCCACGGCGTGTTCCGCACGGCGGCGCTGCTGCGCCACACCACCGAAAAGCGCCAGCCCAACCCGATCGGGCTGGGCAGCGATTGATTGCTTCTAAAACCATAGCTGCTAGCGCTTGATGGATAAACGCTAGAGCACCATTTGACTTACAACGACTAAAGGAGCCTCGCCATGAAAAAACGCACCCTGATCCAGGCCGCCGCCGTGGCCCTCACCTCCGTCGCCTGGGCCGGCCCGGCACTGGCGCAGGACTTTCCGCCGGCCAAGCCGGTCACGCTGGTCGTGGGCTTTGCGCCCGGGGGCGCAGCCGACGCGGCGGCCCGCCTGATCGCCAAGAAGCTGGCCGAGAACATCGGCCAGTCCGTGGTGGTGGAGAACAAGGGCGGCGCGGGCGGCAATATCGCCCACCAGCAGGTGGCCGCGGGCGCATCGGATGGCACGGTGCTGCTGTTCGGCTCGGTGGGTCCGCTGACCATCGCGCCGCACCTCATGAAGCTGCCCTACGACCCGTTCAAGGACCTGGCGCCGATCTCGGGCGGGGTGTACTTCCCCAACGTGCTGGTGGTGCACAAGGGCGCGGGCGTGAAGACCCTGGCCGAGTTCGTGCAACTGTCCAAGGCCAAGCCCGGCAGCGTGGACTATGCCTCCACCGGCGCGGGCTCGGCCTCGCACCTGGCGGGCGAGCTGTTCAACCAGCGTGCCGGCATCGACATGGTCCACGTGCCCTACAAGGGCGGCGCCCCCGCGCTGCAGGACCTGCTGGGCGAGCGCGTGACCAGCTACTTCGCCGCGCCGCCCACCGCCATGCCGCACGTGGAGGCGGGCAAGCTGATTCCGCTGGCCACCACCGGCCTGACGCGCCCGGCCTACCTGCCGAACATCCCCACGGTGGCGGAGTCGGGCTTCCCGGGCTTTCAGGCGCTGAACTGGTACGCCTTCGTGGCCTCGGGCAAGACGCCCGCGCCGCTGCTGGACCGCTGGAACAAGGAGATCGTGAAGGCGCTGAACGACGCCGGCGTGAAGGAGGCCCTGAACAAGCACGGCCTGTCGCCCCACCCCACCACGCGCGCCGAGCTCGCCAGCTTCATGAAGAAGGAATACGACCAGTGGGGCGCCATCGTGCGCGAGCGCAGGATCACGGCGCAGTGAGCGCCGCTGCCACGCACTGACGGCTTCTGGACTCAGCCGCCTGCCAATACCTTGTAGAGGTAGGAGCGCGAGATGCCCAGCTCCTGTGCCGCACGCTTCTTGTTGCCGCCATGGCGCGCAATGGCGTCGAGGATGGCCGCGTGCTCCAGGCTCCTCAAAGGCATCGCCGCAGGCGCAGGCGGCGCCATGGGCGGCTGCGCCGGCCGGGCCGGCAGATCCTGGTGGCGGGCAAAGTTCTCGACGCTCAGCAGCTGGCCGTCGCAGAACACCAGCGCCTCCTCGACGCGCTGGCGCAGCTGGCGCACATTGCCCGGCCAGCTCTGCTGCGCCAGGTAGCTGATGACGCCCGGCGCTATGCGCGGCAGGGCGAGGCCATTGCGCTCGCAGAACGACTCGGCGAAGCGCTGCATCAGGGCCGGAATATCCTCCACGCGCTGGCGCAGCGCCGGCACCTGCAGCACGACGCCGCTCAAGCGGTAGTACAGATCCAGCCGGAAGCGCCCGCTGTCGATCAGTGCGCGCAGGTCGCGGTGCGTGGCGGCGACGATGCGGAAGTTCACGCGCCGCCCTTCGCTTGCGCCCAGGCGCTGCACCTGCCGGTCCTCCAGCACGCGCAGCAGCTTGACCTGGATCTCCATCGGTATGTCGGCGACCTCGTCGAGGAACAGCGTGCCGCCCTCGGCCTGCTCCAGCTTGCCGGGCTGGCCCTGCCTCTTGGCGCCGGTGAAGGCGCCGGCCTCGTAGCCGAAGAGCTCGGCCTCGATCAGCGTCGCAGGCAGCGCGGCCAGGTTCAGGCTCACCAGCGGCGCCTGGGCATCGCGCCCGCGCGCATGCAGGGCCTGGGCCACCAGCTCCTTGCCGCTGCCGCTTTCGCCGAGGATCAGCACGGGCACGTCCAGCGGCGCCACGGCGTCGATCTCGCGCGCCAGGCGCTGCATGGGCGCGCTGCTGCCCACCATGGCACCAGAGGAGGGCGTGCGCTTGAGCTGGTGCAGTTCGCGCTTGTAATGCTGCACCTCATCGTGCAGCTGGTTCAGGCGCTGCTGCATGCGGTTGAGCGCCGGCATGCCGCTGAAGCTGACCTGGCCCACCGCGCCCACCAGCGCGCCGCCCTCGAAGACCGGCATGCGGTTGACGATGCGCGTCACGCCGGGGCCGAGCTGCAGCATTTCGCCGATCTCGGCCTTGCCGCTGCGGGCCACCTGCGGCAGGCGCGAGTTGGGGATCACCTCCTCGGCCCTGCGGCCCATGGCCGCGCCCGGCGCCAGCCCGAGGAACTTCTCGTGCACCGGGCTGATGTAGCGCATCAGGCCCTCGTGGTCGGCCACGGTGATGGCCTGGTACGGGTTGGTGAGGAACATGTTCAGGATGGCGAATGCAAACGGCACGGACGCCACGAAGTCGAGCAGCGCGGCCGATGCGTCGGCCGGGCGCACCAGGGCGACTTCCACGGCCTCGTCGCCCAGCGCCACCACCGCGTAGCGTGCGCTGGCGCCGCGCCCACCGGGCACATCGACATGGAACAGTGTGCCCGGCCCCGGCTCGCGCGCGGCCCACTTCTCAGTCACGGCGGCGCACAGCAGCGGATCGCGCGCCAGCCCAAGCCGCGCCACGGGTGCGGGCTCACCGCGCTGCCAGACGAGGACGCCAAGCCGCTGCTCGGAAAGAAAGACTGTCTGCATCGGTATCGGTAGTGTGTTTTTGGCGGACACATTGTCCTCGGCGTCCACTGTTTGTGTCCACAAAAAGGACACTTATTCTGGCCACCAAAAAAACCCAATAAAAATCAATCATTTGCGAACTGGCATGGGTTGTGCTTTGTCTTGTGCACAGGAGGCAATGACATGAGTTGGCAACCCGAAGTGGATGAGATCGCATACCGCCATGCGCTGGCGGCGAAGATGGGCGGAGACGACAAGGTGGCGCGCCACAAGGCCGCGGGCAAGCTGACGGTGCGCGAGCGCATCAGCGCCTGCACGGACCCGGATTCCTTCACGGAAGTGGGCTCGCTCACCGGCTCGGGCCAGTACGACAGCCTGGGCCGCTTGGTGGAGTTCACCCCGTCCAACCTGGTGATGGGACGCGCACGCATCGGCGGGCGCCCCGTGGTGGTGGTGGGCGACGACTTCACCGTACGCGGCGGCGCCAACGACGGCGCCGTGGGCGACAAGCTGATCTTTGCCGAAAAGATGGCGCACGACCTGCGCCTGCCCATGGTGCGTCTGGTGGACGGCACGGGCGGCGGCGGCTCGGTGCGCAACATCGAGACCAAGGGCTATACCAGCGTGCCGACCATGAAGGTCTGGAGCCAGGTGGTCGAAAACCTCTCCACCGTGCCCGTGGTGTCGCTGGCGCTGGGCTCGGTGGCCGGCATGGGCGCGGCGCGCGTGGCGTCCAGCCACTACTCGCTGATGGTCAAGGGCACGGCCCAGCTGTTCAACGCCGGGCCGCCGGTGGTGGCGCGCATCGGTCAGAACGTGACCAAGGAGGAGCTGGGCGGCAGCCAGATCCACACGCGCAACGGCGTGGTGGACGACGAGGTGGCCAGCGAGGAGGAGGCCTTCGAGCGCGTGCGCCGTTTCCTGTCCTACCTGCCGCCGTCGGTGCACGAGCTGCCCGCGCGCGGCGAGGTGCGGGACGATGCCGCGCGCCGCGACGAATGGCTGCTCTCGGCCATTCCGCGCGACGGCCGCAAGGTCTACAAGATCCGGCCCATCGTCGAATGCCTGGTGGACCAGGGCTCGTTTCTGGAGATGGGCCGCCAGTGGGGCCGCGCCATCGTCACGGGCCTGGCACGCATCGACGGCTGGCCCGTGGCCGTGGTGGCCAGCGACCCGTATTTCTACGGCGGCGGCTGGGACGGCCCCTCGGCCGAGAAGTTCACGCGCTTCGTCGACCTGGCCCAGACCTTCCACCTGCCGGTGCTGAACCTGGTGGACATCGCCGGCTTCCAGATCGGCGTCGAGGCCGAGCGGGCCGGCATCATGCGCTACGGCGCGCGCGCGCTGGCCGCCGTCTACCAGGCCACGGTGCCCTGGTGCAGCATCATCGTGCGCCGCGCCTATGGGGTGGCCGCCGCCGGCCACCAGCACATGGGGCGCTTCAATTTCCGCTATGCCTGGCCCTCGGCCAACTGGGGCTCGCTGCCCATAGAGGGCGGGCTCGAGGTGGCCTACAAGGCCGAGATCGAAGGCGCCGACGACCCGATGCAAAAGCGCGCCGAGATCGAGCAGCGCGTGCGCAGCCTGACCTCGCCGTTCCGCACGGCCGAGGCCTTCGGCATCGACGAGGTGATCGACCCGCGCGACACGCGCCGGCTGCTGTGCGAGTTCGCCAACCTGGCCGCGCCGCTGCGCGAGGCCGGGGCGCCGCGCTTTGGCCTGCGCCCCTGATCCATACCAAAAACCATAGCTGTCAGCGCTTGATATGCAAGCGTTGGAGGCCGATTCCACTAAAACCCCAAGGAGACACAATGACCGCAAAACACTGGCAACCGACACGCCGCGCCACCCTGGCGCTGTGCCTGGCCGCATCGTGGCTGGCCGCCGCGCCCGCACATGCTCAGGCTGACAACTGGCCCGCCAAGCCCATCCGCATCGTGGTGGGCTTTCCGGCAGGCTCGTTCACCGACACCATTGCCCGCGCCGTGTCGGATCAGCTCAGCAAGCAGCTCGGCCAGCCAGTGATCGTGGACAACAAGCCCGGCGCCAACGGCGCCATCGGCGTGGGCGAGGTGGCCCGCTCCGCGCCCGATGGCTACACGCTGCTGGTCACCAACTCCAGCAGCATCACCATCAACCCGCAGATCTACAAGAAGATCACCTACCAGCCCAAGGACTTCGCGCCCGTCACCATGCTGCTGGACGCGCCCTTCATCCTCACCGCCAACCCGGACTGGGCCAGCAAGCACCAGATCCGCAGCGCGCAGGACGTGATCGCCTACGCCAAGCGCAACCCCGACAAGATCAGCTACGGCTCGGCCGGCCCCGGCAACATCGCCCATCTGGCGTTTGCACAGTGGAGCAACCGTACCGGCGTCAAGACCACGCATGTGCCGTACAAGAGCGCCTCGCAGGCGCAGCTGGCGGTGCTCAGCGGCGAGCTGGACACCCAGTTCGACACCTGGAGCGCGCTGCCGCAAATCGCCGCCAGCAAGCTGCTGCCGCTGGCCGTCACCGCGCCCCAGCGCATGAAGCAGCTGCCCAACGTGCCCACCATGGCCGAGGCCGGCTACGCCGACTTCAACGTCACCTTCTGGGCCGGGCTGTTCGCGCCGGCCGGCACGCCGCCGGCCATCGTGGACAAGCTCTACGAGGCAACGAAAAGCATGCTCCAGAACGAGCATGCGCGCAACGTGCTCAGCAAACAGGGCGACATGGTGATGCTGGCGCCCGAGCCCTTCGGCCAGCGCATCGCCAAGGAGGTGGCGGACTGGAAGCAGGTGATCCAGCGCGAAGCCATCGCGCTGGATTGAAAAGGAGCCAGGCATGTCTGTGCTGTACGCACTGAGCCCCCGCGCCGTGGCCATCCTCGGCGCGTCGGACAACCCCATCAAGGCCGGTGGCCGGCCCATCGATTACATGCGCCGCCACGGCTACGCGGGCCGCATCTTCCCGATCAACCCGAACCGCAGCGAGGTGCAGGGCCTGCCCGCCTACGCATCGCTGCGGGCGCTGCCCGAGGCGCCCGACGCCGTGGTCATCAGCCTGCCCAGCGAAGACGTGGCCGCCGCCATCGACGACTGCGTGGCCGTGGGCGCCAAGGCGGCGGTGATCTACTCGTCCGGCTTTGCCGAACTGGGCGATGCGGGCCGCGCGCAACAGGCCGATCTGCTAGCCCGCGCCCGGCGTGGCGGGCTACGCCTGTTTGGCCCCAATTGCCAGGGCGTGGCCAACTTCGCCAGCGGCGCCATCCTCAACTTCTCGACCATGATCAACGAGAGCCCGCCGGGCGACGGCCCCGTGGCCATCGTCAGCCAGAGCGGCGCGGGCGCGGCCATTCTCTACGGCGGGCTGCGCCGTGCGGGCATAGGCGTGCGCTACATGGTCTCCACCGGCAACGAGGCCGACATCTGCGCCGCCGAGGCCGTGCGCGCCGTGGTGCAGGACGAGCGCATCCGCCTCGTCGTGCTCTACGTCGAGACCTTGCGCCAAAGTGCCTACCTGGCCGAGGCCGCGCGGCTGGCGCGCGAGCGCGGCGTCACCATCCTGGCCGTCAAGGCCGGGCGCACCAGCGCCGGCCAGGCCACGGCCAGCTCGCACACCGGCGCGCTGGCGGCCGAGGACGCGCTGGCCGATGCCTTCTTGCGCCAGCACGGCATACCGCGCCTGGCGGACTTCCGCGAGCTGATCGACTACGCGCCGCTGTTTCTCTCGCAACCCGCCGCGCGCGGCCCCCGGGTGGTCAGCATCAGCAATTCCGGCGCCACCTGCGTGCTCGCGGCGGATGCGGCCGAGGAGTTCGGCCTGGCCGTGGAGCAGTTCGACGCCGCCACGCTCGCAGGGCTCCAGCAGGCCCTGCCGTCCTACGTGACGGCGCGTAACCCCATCGACATGACCACGGCCCTGCTGGGCAAGCCCGAGACCTTCGGCAACACGCTGCGGGCGCTGTCCGGCAGCGGCGCGGCCGACCTGGTGCATGTGGGTTTTCCGATCGGCGGCGAGGGCTACGACTTTGCCGATTTCGCCGCCCAGGCCAGCCGCTTCGCACAGGACAGCGGCATGCCGATCGCCGTCAGCGTGAACCAGGACTGGGTGGCCCAGGCCTTCCAGGCCCAGGGCGTGCCTACCTTCTGGAGCGAGCGCGCCGCCATGCGCGGCCTGGCGCTGCTGGCCGAGCAGGCGGGCGCTGCCGCCCAGCCCCCGGCCATTTCCGCACCCAAGGCAGCCGCATCCACCACGCTGAACGAACCTTCCAGCCTGGCCCGGCTGCAAGCCGCCGGCCTGCCGGTGATGCGCCATACGGTCGCCACCAGCGAGGAGCAGGTGCGCGCCGCCTTCGGCACGCTGTCCGCGCCGCTGGTGGCCAAGGGCGTGTCGGCCGACCTGGCGCACAAGTCCGAGCATGGCCTGGTACGGCTGAACCTGCGCGAGGCGGACCAGGCCGTGCAGGCCTTGCACGACTTCGCGGCCACGCTGCGCGGCCTGGGCGCGCAGGACGGCGGCCTGCTGCTGGGCGCGCAGCACAAGGCGGATTTCGAGCTGGCGCTGGGCGCGCATGTCGATGCCGAATTCGGTGTGGCCGTGATGATCGGCCAGGGCGGCGTGTTGGTCGAGACGCTCAGGGACGTGCAATTCCTGGTCGCGCCCTTCGGCCGCGCGCAGGCGCTGGCCGCCATCGAGCGCCTGGCCATCGCGCCCGCGTTCGCCGCCGTGCGCGGCATGCCCGCGGTGGCATTGGAGCCGCTGGCCGACATGATGGTGCGCCTGGGCGACTGGATGCTGTCCCAGGCGGGCCAGGTGCAGTCGGTCGATGCCAACCCGGTGCTGGTGGCGCGCGGCGCGCAGGCGCCCGTGATCGTCGATGCCGTCGTCGCCATGGCGCTGGAGGGTGCCGTATGACCGAGGCTCGCCTGCCCCGCCGCGTGCTCGTCGCCAACCGGGGCGCCGTGGCCGCGCGCGTGATCCGCACGCTGCGCCACATGGGTATCGAATCGGTGGCCGTGTATTCCGAGGCCGATGCCGGCCTGCCTTATGTGGGCGCCGCCGACCGGGCCGTGGCCATCGGCCCCGCGCCCGCCCAGCAGAGCTATCTGAACCAGGCGCGCCTGCTCGACGTGGCGCGCGAGAGCGGCGCCGACGCGGTGCATCCGGGCTACGGTTTTCTGTCCGAGAACGCCGGCTTCGCCGAGGCCGTGCAGCGGCAGGGCCTGTGCTTCATCGGCCCATCGCCGCGCTGGATACGCGAACTGGGCCACAAGACGCAGGCGCGCGCCTTCATGGCCGGGCAAGGCATGCCCCAGGCCGCCAGCTCGCCGGTGCTGGCGAGCAGCGATGAGGCGCTGGCCGCGGCCGCGCGCATCGGCTACCCGGTGCTGGTCAAGCCCGCCGGCGGTGGTGGCGGCATCGGCATGCTGCCCGCGCGCGATGCGCAGGCGCTGGCCGCCGCCTGGGCCAAGGCCAGCGGCATCGCCGCCAAGTTCTTCGGCTCGGCCGAGTTGTACCTGGAAAGGCTGATCGAGGCGCCGCGCCACATCGAATTCCAGGTGCTGGCCGACCGCCACGGCGAGGTGCGCATCCTGTTCGAGCGTGACTGCTCGGTGCAGCGCCGCCACCAAAAGGTGCTGGAGGAAGCCCGCCCCGTGGGCATTCCCGAGGCGCAGCTGGCCGACATGCGCTTGCTGCTGTCGGGCCTACTGGCGCGCATCGGCTACGACGTGATCGGCACGGTGGAAATGCTCTACACACCGCAAGACGGCTTCGTGTTCCTGGAAATGAATACCCGCCTGCAGGTCGAGCATGCAGTGACCGAGGAGATCACCGGCATCGACATCGTCGAAGCCCAGATCCGCCTGGCTGCCGGCATGCACATGCGCCAGGTGCTGCCCGGCCCGATGCAGGCCAGCGGCCATGCCATCGAGGCGCGCATCTATGCCGAAGACCCGGTGCGCTTCCTGCCCTCGCCGGGGCCGCTGGCACGCTTCGAACTGCCCACGGGCGACGGTATCCGCGTGGAGACCGGCTATGCCCAGGGCGCGTCCGTCACGCCGTTCTACGACCCCATGATCGCCAAGCTCGTGGCCCATGGCCACGACCGCAGGGACGCCATCGCGCGCCTGCAGGCGGCGCTGGCACAGACCCGCATCGAGGGCGTGAAGACGAACATCCCGTTCATCCAGCGCATCCTGGCCCACGCCGACTTCGTGGCTGGCCGCATCGACACCGGCATCGCCCAGCGCGTGCTGAGCCCCCAACCTTGAAGGAACCCGCCATGACCACCATTGCAAGCCCCATCGCCGGCCTGGTCGCCGCCATCGAAGCCGCCGAAGGCGCCGCCATCGACGCCGGTGCCACCCTCATCATCGTCGAGTCGATGAAGATGGAAATCCCCGTCGAGGCCGAGGCCGCCGGCATCGTGCGCAAGCTGCTCGTCGCCGTAGGCGAGCAGATCGCCGAAGGCCAGGCCGTTGCGGAGATCGAATGAGCGCCACCGCACCGCCTGACGAGCTGCAGGCCGCCGCGCTGGCGCGCGGCTACTTCGGCATCGACGTGCCGTTCATGCGCCACATCGGCCTCACGCCTGTGAGCCTGGCACCCGGCCTGGCGCGCACGCGCCTGCCGCTGCGGCCGGAACTGGCCAACAGCCGCGGCCATGGCCACGGCGGCGCGATGATGAGCGCGCTGGACTTCACGCTGAGTGCCGCCGCGCGCTCGCACGACCCGCTGGGACTGGGCGTCATCACCATCGAGATGAACACCCACTTTCTCGCCACGGCCACGACCGACCTGCTGATCGAGGCCCGCATCCTGCGCGGCGGCGCGCGCACCGTGTTCTGCGAGGGCAACGTCATCGACACCGCCGGCAATGTGGTCTGCACGGCGCGCGCGGTGTTCAAGCTGGTGGCGCTGGGCTGATCCCGCTCATTGAAGCGCCGCCAGACGCCATCAGCCCGGCGTCTGCAGCACGCTGGCGTCGGTGTGGATCAAGTCCAGCGGCGCGCGCCGGCCCGCCAGGTAATCCTCGACGGACTGCAGCACCAGCGGGCTGCGGTGGCGCGCGCTGCAGCTGCGCAGCTCGTCGGGCGTGAGCCACACGGCGCGCAGGATGCCGTCGTCCAGCGACCGCCAGGCGTGGTGCGCGCCCACATTGCCCGCAAACGCAAAGCGCAGGTAGGTGATGTCATCCCCCGTGCGCGTGCGGGTGAAGCGGTTCAGGTACACGCCCACCAGCGCCGTGGGCTCGAAGTCGTAGGCCGTCTCCTCCAGCACCTCGCGCACGCAGGCCTGGATGGGCGACTCGCCCGGGTCCAGGTGGCCCGCGGGGTTGTTCAGCCGCAGCCCGTCGGCCGTGTCTTCCTCGACGAACAGAAAGCGGCCCTCGCGCTCGACGATGGCGGCCACGGTGACGTTGGGTTTCCAGCGGTTTGGCATGGCCGCGATTATCACCAGCGCATGTGGACACTTTCTTACGGCTTGCGCTGGGTCAAGTTCCGGCGCGCCCCGAACGTGCAGCGCTCGGGATAATCCCCACCCCATGCTGCAGCGCATTCGCCACCACCGACGCCTGGGCTCCGCGGTCCTCGCGGTGTTCGTGTGTGCGTGGCTGGTGGCGCTGTGGGCCAACGTGCAGGTGCGCCAGGCGCTGCCGGCAGTCGACCTGGCGCACCTGGACGTCTGCTTCGCCGCACCCGCGGGTGGCCCCGCGCCGCACGCCGACCCGGCTGCGCACGACAGCCACCATGCCGACCCCGGCTGCCTGCTGTGCATTGCCCTGGCCACACCGCCAGCCTTGGCACTGGCCGCCATGCGCCCGCCCGCCCCGCGCGTGCACCCCGCCCAGCGCAGCCGCGCGCCGGCCGTGGCGGCCTGGCGCGCCCAGGCGCCGCTGCCCCCGCGCGGCCCGCCTTCCACCCACGCCTGACTGCAACCACCCGCCGGCCCCTGGGGCAGGCGCCTTCCGTTGTTTGCCTGCGCGCTGATCTGCCGCCCCCGCGGCCGAGCAGCGCCGGGCGTGGATTTCTCATGACTGCATATTCCTTCCGCGCGCCTGCCTTGCGGTGCGCGCCCCTGTCCTCGCACCTCACCCCCTGCGCGCTGGCCTGCGCGCTGCTGCTGGCCGGCCCGGCCCTGGCCGCGAGCGACGCCGTGAACAACGCGGCTGCGGCCCCCGAGCACACGCTGCGCGACGTGGTCGTCACGGCCGTGCACGACCACTCGCCCGTGCAGGTGGTGGCCGACCCCAAGCAGCCGCGCCAGCCCGTGCCGGCCAGCGACGCGGCCGACTACCTCAAGACCATCCCGGGCTTCTCGGCCATCCGCAGCGGTGGCTCCAACGGCGACCCGGTGTTCCGCGGCCAGTTCGGCTCGCGCCTGCCGCTGCTGACCAACGGCACGCAGCTGCTGGGCGCCTGCCCGGGGCGCATGGACGCGCCCAGCTCCTACATCTCGCCCGAGACCTACGACACGCTCACCGTCGTCAAGGGGCCGCAGACCGTCGTCTGGGGGCCGGGCACCTCGGCCGGCGTGGTGCGCTTTGACCGCGAGCGCCCTGACTTCACCGAACCCGGCGTGCGCCTCAGCGCCAGCCTGCTGGGCGCCAGCGCCGGGCGCAACGACCAGAACGTGGACTTTCAGGCCGGCAACGCGCAGGTGTACGTGCGCGTGACCGCCAACCATTCCCACGGCCAGGACTACAAGGACGGCGACGGACGGCGCGTGCCCTCGGCCTGGGACAAATGGAACACCGACGTGGCGCTGGGCTTCACGCCCGACGCCGACACGCTGCTGGAGCTGAGCGCCGGCACGGGCGACGGCGAGGCGCGCTACGGCGGGCGCGGCATGGACGGTACGCAGTTCAAGCGCGAGAGCTGGGGCCTGCGCTTCGAGAAGCGCCACCTCACACCCTGGCTGGCCAAGCTGCAGGCACAGGTCTACGGCAATCGCGCCGACCACGTGATGGACAACTTCACGCTGCGCACCTTCCAGCCCGGCGGCAGCATGTCCATGCCCATGGCCAGCAACGTGCGGCGCACCACTGAGGGCGCGCGCGTGGCCGCCACGCTGCAGTGGCAGCCCGACTGGCAGCTGGAGACCGGCCTGGACGCACAGCGCAGCCCGCACGACAAGCGCAGCGGCACGCCCAGCGTGCCCTACGACAGCAAGCCCTGGATGCGCGACGCCAAGTTCGAGAACCTGGGCGCATTTGCCGAACTGTCATGGCAGGCCCAGGCCGACACGCGCTGGGTGGGCGGCCTGCGCCTGGACCGCGCCGAGGCCTGGCGCTACCCTGCCCCGAGCGGCATGGGCGGCATGGCCCCGGCGGCCGGCGCGGACCACCGCACGCGCTCGGCCATGCCCAGCGGCTTCGTGCGCTGGGAACGCACGCTGGCGCCGCAGGGCGCGCTGGTCTACGCGGGCCTGGGGCACGTGCAGCGCTTTCCGGACTACTGGGAGCTGATCTCCCCCGGCAACAGCGCGGCCAGCGCCGGCAACGCCTTCGCCACGCTGCGCCCCGAGAAGACCACGCAGCTGGACATGGGCGCCCAGTGGAAGGGCGCGGACTGGCAGCTGTGGACCTCGGCCTATGTGGGCGTGGTGCGCGACTACATCCTGTTCGACTACACCGGCATGAAATCGGCCGTGCGCAACGTCGACGCCCGCACCGCCGGGCTGGAGCTGGGCGCCAGCCAGCGCCTGGGCACGGCGTGGACGGCGCAGGGCACGCTGGCCTACAGCTGGGGCCGCAACACCAGTGAAGGCCGCCCGCTGCCGCAGATGCCGCCGCTGGAGGCGCGCCTGGGCCTGGAATACGCCCAGGGCCCGTGGAGCGCCGGCGGCCTGTGGCGCCTGGTGGCCGCGCAGCACCGCCATGCCAACGGCCAGGGCAACGTGGTGGGCCGCGACCTGGGCGCAAGCGCCGGCTTCGGCGTGCTGTCGCTGCACGCGGGCTACCGCATCAACGCGCAGCTGAAGCTTGCCGCCGGGGTGGACAACCTGCTGGACAAGAACTACGCCGAGCACCTGAACCTGGCGGGCAACGCCGGCTTCGGCTACCCGGGCGGCGTGCGCATCAACGAACCCGGCCGCACGCTGTGGCTGCGCGCGGACCTGCAGTTCTAGGCTTCGGAGGTAATTAAAAAGATAGCTGGTCGCGCTTGCCGAATGGCGCATTCAGGAAGAAAACGTTCTGAAACCCTTTGATGGCAAGCGCTAACAGCTATCGTTTTTACAGTGCCTGCACCATGTACACCGCGCCAGCGCCGTAGCTGTCCAGGTGGTGCCGCTGCGCGGCGTCATGCACCGGGTGTGCGGCGTAGCCCTGGCGCGCCCAGTAGGCCTGCGAGCCCTGCACCGACACCAGTGCCGTGTGGCGCAGCCCCGCCGCGCGGGCCCGCGGCAGCAGCCGCGTAAGCAACGCACGCGCCAGGCCCCGGCCGGCGCAGGCGGGCAGCACCGCCATGTCGTGCAGGTACAGCGTGTCGGGCGCCGGCACGGCATCGAAGTCGCCGTGCAGCGGCGTGACCTTGCCCAGCAGCGAGTGGTAGGCCGCCAGGTAGGCGGCCACGCGCCCCTCATGCTCCAGCACCAGCGAGCAGTTCACGGGGCTGGCCAGGCGGCGGGCAAACACCTCGGCGCTTTCGACGTAGGCGTTGCCGTAGCAGGCGCGCTGCACCGCCAGCAACGCGGGCAGGTCGGCCGGCGTGAGGGCGCGCGGCGCGCCGGTCATCGCTGCGGCGGCAGGGCCCTGGACGGGTGCGGAAGGTAGTCGTCCAGCGACAGGCCCTTCTCTTTCAGCAGCCCCTCCAGCACCGGCGCCAGGCGGCCCAGGCTTTCCTGCACCGCTTCGCGCACGGTGTCCACCACCACCTGGGTGCTGCGCTCGATCTCGATGTTCAGGCGATCGCCCACCTGCACGTCCTCGAACACGGTGGCGCGGCGCGTCTCGGGGATCAGCCAGACCTCGAACCAGCCCTCGGCGCGGTCCACCTCGGCCACGGTGAGGCTGGCGCCGTGGAGGGCGATGTAGCCCTTGGCAAACACGTAGCGCCGAAACGCCTCGGGCACGGCCACGCGCCACACCAGGTTGTTGTCCAGTTCGCGCCGCTGCACCAGCTGCCCGGTGAAGTCGATGTGGCCCGACAGGGGGTGGCCGCCGATCTCGGCGCCCTCCTTGGCGGCGCGCTCCACGTTCACGCGGTCGCCCACGGCGTAGCTGCCCAGCGTGGTGATGTTCAGGCTTTGCAGCATCACGTCGAACGTGGCGCGCGTGGGCGAGAGGATCTCGGTCACCGTGAGGCACACGCCGTCCGTCGCCACGCTGGCGCCGATGGCGAGGTCCTGGCAGAAGCCAGCGGGGAATTCGAGGGTGAAGGTGCGCAGGCCGGCGCGGTCGTCGATGGCGGCGATGCGCGCGGTGGCCTGGACGATGCCTGTGAACATGGCGCGGATTCAGATAGCGGAAGACTCCGGGATTGTGCCAGCCGCACTCACGCAGCGCCGCCGCACTCCGCCGCCGGCAGGCACAGGCGCAGCCGCGCCCCGCCCAGCGGCGAGGCCTGCGCCTGCACGCTGCCGCCATAGGTCTGCGCCAGCGCGCGCACGATGTCCAGCCCCAGGCCCGAGCCGGGGCGCTGCTCGTCCAACTGCACGCCGCGCTCGAACATGCGGTCGCGCAGCGCCTCCGGAATACCGGGGCCGTCGTCGTCCACGGTGAAGCACAGCAGATCGCCCTCGCGCCGCACATCCACCACCACGCGCGTGCGCGCCCATTTGCCGGCGTTGTCGATCAGGTTGCCCAGCAGTTCGTACAGATCCTGCTCCTCGCCGCGAAAGGCGCCGTCCTGCGCCTGCGGCGCCAGCTCGAACGCCAACTGCCGGTCGGCATGCAGGCGCTGCATGGTGCGCAGCAGGGCCTGCAGCGGCGCCAGCACCGGCGTGCGCAGCCCGGTGGCGCGCACGGCGGCGGCGGCACGGGCGCGGGCGAGGTGGTAGTCCACCTGGCGGCGCGCGCTGGCCACCTGCTCGGTCACCAGCTGCGCCAGCGGCGTGCTCTCTTGTGCCGCGGCATTCGCCAGGATGGACAGCGGCGTGTGCACGGCGTGCGCCAGGTTGCCCGCCTGGGTGCGCGCGCGCTGCACCATGTCGGCGTTCTCGGCCAGCACATGGTTGAACTCATTGACCAGCGGCTGCAGCTCCTGCGGGAAGCACCCCTCCAGCCGCGCGGCGCGCCCGCCGCGCACGGTGGCCAGTTGCTCGCGCAGCAGTTGCAGCGGGCGCAGGGCCAGCTGCAACTGCACCGCCACGGCGACGGCCAGGCCCAGCGCCAGCAGGCCCAGCGCGATCAGCAGCAGGTGGGTGAAACGCTGCAGCGGCTCGGCCAGCAGGGCGGTGTCGCCCGCCACGACCAGGCGCAGCGGCGGGGCGTCGTCCTCGGGCAGTTGCAGAGTGCGCGCCACGGACAGCAGCGCATGGCCCTGCGCATCGTGCAGCTGCAGCACGCGGTAGCCGCGCGCGGGGTAGTCGCCCGGCACGGGCGGCAGCGCCAGCACCTGGTCCCACAGCGAGCGCGAGCGCGCCACGGCGGCCTGCGGCGCCGCGCCCACCTGGTCCACCTGCCAATACAGGCCCGACAGCGGCTGCGCCAGCCGCGCATCACCGGCCAGCGGCGCCACGGCCGTGCCGCCCTGCGGGGTCCATTCCACCGAGGCGCTGAGCTGGTCGAGCTGCACCACCAGTTGCGCCTGTAGCTGCTGGGTGATGTGGTCCTGGAACAAGGTGCGCAGCGCCCAGCCCGCGAGCGCAACGCTGATCAGCATCCATGCCAGCGTGCCCGCCAGCAGGCGCAGGCGCAGAGAACCGCCAACCCTCATGCCGTGGCGCCGGCCTCGGCCAGGCGGTAGCCCAGGCCGCGCACGGTCTCGATGCTGCCCGGCGGCAGCTTCTTGCGCAGGCGGCCCACGAAGACCTCGATGGTGTTGGAGTCACGATCACTGTCGTGCGGGTAGATGTGCTCGGACAACTCGGTGCGCGACAGCACCTGCCCCTTGCGCTGCATCAGGAGCGAGAGCAGTTTGAACTCATGGCTGGTGAGCGTGAGCGGCTGGCCGTCCACCAGCACGCGCGCCTGGCGCGTGTCCAGCCAGATCGGGCCGCACTGCCACTGCGCGCTGGCGTGCTCCCCCAGACGGCGCAGCAGCGCACGCAGGCGCGCGAGCAGCTCCTCCATGTGAAAGGGCTTGGCGAGGTAATCGTCTGCGCCCGCGTCCATGCCCGCCACTTTCTCATGCCAGGCGGCGCGCGCGGTAAGGATCAGCACCGGCATGTTGCGCCCCGCGGCGCGCCAGCGGCGCAGCACCGACAGGCCGTCCAGCACGGGCAGGCCCAGGTCCAGCACCACGGCGTCAAAGTCCTCCACCTCGCCCAGGTAGTGGGCCTGCGCGCCGTCGCTGGCGGCTTCCACCGTGTGGCCCGCCGCGGCGATCGCCTGCACCAGTTGGTCCCGCAGCGTAGGTTCATCTTCCACGACGAGGATGCGCATCAATGTTCCTTGCGTTTGATCTGCAGCACACGTCCATCGACCGCGTCGATCTTAAGCTTGGCCATGCGGCCGTCCTGCTGCAGCAGGCGGATCTCGTAGATGAAGCGACCGTCATCATGCTCGAACTCCACCTTGAGCACCTGGCCCTGGTACTCGCGCTCGACCTTCTCGAGCACGGTACGCAGCGGCAGCACCTGGCCGCGCTCCAGCGCCTGGCGCGCCAGGTCATGGTCGCCATGGCCGCGCTCGGCGGCCTGCGCGGCAGTGCCCGCGGTGGCGGCGGCCACCGCAAGGGCCATCAGGACGAAGGGGCGGCGCAATGCGTTCATAGGCGTTTTTTATACGTGCACGGCGATGAATGTCGCATGAACGCGGCCTTCAGCACGAGTTCATCGTGGCTTTTCCAGAATCGTTGCCAAGCCGCTCGCCACACACCCGTGGCGGGCCACTTGCTCAACGCACAAGAAGGAAACGCCATGCGCATCAAGATCGTCCTGGGAGGCTGGCTGCTGGCCATCACCCTGGCCTGGCTCGCGGTACTGCCGCCCGAGCTGGGCGTCTCTCCCCTTGTGGATGCACAGGGGGCAGCCACTGGCTGGTGGCAGCTGCGCCAACAGGCGCTGTATCTCTCGGGCCTGTGGAGCATCGGCCTGGTGGCACTGGCCATGGTGCTGGCGCTGCGCCTGCCCTGGCTGGAGCGCCCGCTGGGCGGCATGGACCAGGTCTACCGCCTGCACAAGTGGGCCGGCATCAGTGCGGCGCTGACGGCCATCCTGCACTGGGGCGCCGATGAATCCAGCGACTGGATCAAGGGCCTGTGGGGCCGCGCCGGCCGGCCGGCACGCGACGCCGTTCTGCCCTGGCTCACCGACGCCCGAGGCTTTGCCAAGGACCTGGGCGAGATGGCTTTTTACCTGCTGCTGGCCATGGTGGCCATCACGCTGCTGACCCGGCTGCTGGCCTACAAGCCGTGGCGCTTCCTGCACCGCGCCATGCCACTGGTGTTTCTGGCGCTCACGCTGCATACCGTGGCGCTGATGCCGCTGACCTTCTGGACGCTCCCGCTGGGCCTGCTGATGGGCACGTTGCTGGCGCTGGGCAGCCTGGCCGCCGTGTGGTCGCTGGCCGGCTGGATCGGCCGCGCACGCAGCCACGCCGGCCACATCCATGCGGTGCGCACGCTGGGCGATGGCGGCGCGGCGGCGCCCATTGAGGTGATCTGCGCCCTGCCGGCAAGCTGGCCGGGCCACCGCGCGGGGCAGTTCGCCTTCGTGCGCTTTGATGCGTCGGAAGGCGCGCACCCCTTCACCATCGCCAGCGCACCGGGCAGCCTGGGCGCCAGTGCGCAAGGCGAGCCATTGCTGCGTCTGGTCATCAAGCCACTGGGCGACTACACCCGCACCCTGGGCCGGCGCCTGCAGGCCGGGCAGCGCGTGGACATCGAAGGCCCCTACGGCCGCTTCGACGGCCGGGGCCGCCACCGCCGCCAACAGGTGTGGGTGGCGGGTGGCGTGGGCATCACGCCTTTCCTGGCGCTGCTGGAAGCCCGGCAGCCGGGCGCCACGCCAGCGCCCTCCAAACTGCAGCCCGTGCAGATGCACTACTGCACCCGCGACGCCGCCACCGATCCGCTGCTGCCGCGCCTGCGCACGCTGTGCGCGCAGGCCCAACCACCGGTCACGCTCACGGTGCACGGCGACGCCCAGGGCCAGCGCCTCAGGCCCCAGGACCTGGAAGCCACCCCCGGCCCGCTGGACATCTGGTTCTGCGGTCCGCAGGGTCTGGGCGATGCGCTGCACGCGCACGCCAGCGGCCCCCGCCCGTGGCGCGTGCACCGCGAGTCCTTTGCCATGCGTTGATCCACCGAAAGGAGCTTTCCATGAAACACCCGACCCCGTTGCTGGCCCTGTGCCTGGCCCTGGCAGCTGCCCCTGCGCTGGCGGACGATGACTGCGAGGCCCCCGTGCAGCACTGGCAGTCACGCGACGCCGTGATGCGGCACGCGGCCGCCCAGGGCTGGCAGGTGCAGCGCCTCAAGATCGATGACGGCTGCTACGAAGTGCGCGGCCGCGACGCCCAGGGCCGTGCCTTCAAGGCCAAGCTGGACCCCCAGACGCTGCGCGTGGTGAAGATGAAACTGCGCGATGGCAACCATGAACCTGAGCGCGAACGCCGGCGCGAGCGCGATCGCACCCCGGCCCGCGATGCGGCTCCCGCCCAGGACGCCGCGGCACCCGTCACAGCCCCCCAAAGCCCCGTACTGACGCCCGGCACCACGCCACGCGGCCAGATCGAATGACCCTTTGAATCATCCACACGCTCTTACCGGAGAACCTCCATGTCCAGCACCAAACCCCTGCTGACCACCGTGGCCGCCGCCTGCGCGCTGACCCTGCCCGCATTGGCACACAGCCGCGAGGTCACGCTCTCGACCACCCTCAAGAACTACGGAGGCGACGGCGCCTACCTCGCCGTCTACCTCACCGACGCCAAGGGCGCCTACGCGGGCACGCTGTGGGTGGCCGGCGGCAAGGCCAAGTACTACAAGCACTTGGCCGACTGGAACCGCCTGTCCGCCAAGGACGGCAAGCGCCTGCAAGGCGTGACCGGCGCCAGCGTGGGCGCGGGCCGCACGCTCAAGGTGACGGCCGACCTGGCCGACGCGCTGCTCGACGCGGGCTACGAGATCCGCATCGACGCCGCCGCCGAGGACATGCGCGACAGCCCGTCGGAGATCCGCGTGCCCCTGTCCACCGCCCAGGCAGGCAAGCCGCAGGCGGGCAAGCAGTACATCCAGTCGTTCACCTACCAACTGAAATAAGCGAGGGGGCATCCATGGTTTGGCGGCAGATCCACCGCTGGTTGGGCCTGGTGGCCGGCGCGCTCGCGCTGGTGCTGGGCATTACGGGCACGCTGTTGGCCCTCGACCCGCTGCGCAACGCGTGGCAGGCGGCTTCCCCGGCGCAGGACCTGCCCGTGGCCACCCTCGTGCAGCGCGTACAGGCCAGCGTGCCCGGCGCGGAGGAAATCCGCCACCTGCCCTCGGGCGGCATCGTGGTGCATGCCTTCGACAACGGCCAGGCCCAGGCCCTGCGTGTGGACCCCGCGGACGGCCGCGTGCTGGGTGGCTACGAGCCCTCGCTGCTGCCACGCTGGGTGAAGAACCTGCACCGATCCCTGCTGCTGGGCGACGCCGGGCGCATGACCGCGGCCGTGGTGGCGCTCGCCATGCTGGTGCTCTCGGTCTCGGGGCTGGTGCTGCTGCTGCGCCGCATGGGCGGATGGCGGCAACTGGCCGGCCCGGTGCGCGGCACGCTGGCGCAGCGCCTGCACGTGCTGGCGGGACGGGTCATCCTGTTGGTGTTGGCGGTGTCCGCCGCTGCTGCCCTGGTCATGAGCGCCGCCACCTTCGGCCTGCTGCCGCTGGATGCCGTGGCAGAGCCCGACGTGGCCTCCGTACAGGGCAGCCAGGCCGCCCTGCGCGCCGACCAATTGCCCCTGCTGCAGGAGCTGCGCGTTCAGGACCTGCGCAAGCTGAATCTGCCGGCGGCCGACGATCCGCAAGACACCTGGCGCGTGACCACCGCGCAGGGCCAGGGCTGGGTAGATCGCTACAGTGGCCAGACCCTGGCCTGGCAGGACGCCACGGCGGCGCAGCGCGTACACGACTGGGCGTTGCTGCTGCACGCCGGCGAAGGCGCGTGGGTCTGGGCGCTGGTGCTGGGCGTCATGGGAGCCAGCATCCCGCTGTTCTGGATCACGGGCGTGGTGTTGTGGTGGCAGGCCCGTCGCAGCCGCCCCCGCATGGCCAACAACAGCCCGCTCGCGCAAGCCGACAGCCTGGTCTTCGTGGCCAGCGAAGGCGGCACCACCTGGGGCTTTGCCCAGGCCCTGCATGCCGCACTGGTCGCCACAGGCCAGCGCGTGCACACCACGGCCCTGGAGCACTGGCGCGTGCCACCGACCGCACGCCAGGTCTATGTGCTGGCGGCCACCTATGGCGACGGCCAGCCGCCGGCCCATGCGGCGCGCGCGCTGGACGCCATCACGCGCCAGCCCGTCACGGGAGCGCAAGTCACGGTACTGGGCTTTGGCGACCGGCAGTTCCCCGCCTTCTGCGCGTATGCCGAGGCACTGGAGCAGGCGCTGCGCGCGCAGGGCTGGCCCACGCTGCTGCCGCTGGAGCGCATCCATCAGCAGTCCGCGCAGGAGTTCGCCCGCTGGGGACGGGCCTTGTCGCAAGCACTGGGTCTGCCCCTGCAGATCGACTACCAGCCGCGCCTGCCGCGCACGGTGGCACTGACGCTCGCCGCGCGGCAGGACTTTCCGGGCGGCGCGGGCGAACCCGCGGCCATCCTGCGCTTTGCCCTGCCCGCCCGCGGCCTGCCCCGCTTCGCCGCGGGCGACCTGATCGGCATCGTCGCCCCCGGCCAGACCGTGCCGCGCTACTACTCGCTGGCCAGCGGCACGCGCGACGGCTTCGTGGAAATCTGCGTGCGCCGCATGCCCGGCGGCGTGTGTTCCAGCCACCTGCATGCGCTGCAGGCGGGTGACAGCGTGCAGGCGTTCATCCGCCCCAACCCGGGCTTCGTGCTGCCCGCGGGCCGCGCGCCGGTACTGCTGATCGGCGCGGGGACGGGCGTGGCGCCACTGGCAGGTTTCATACGCGACAACACGCGCCACCGCCCCATGCACCTGTACTACGGCGCGCGCCATCCCGAACGGGACTTCTACTTCGGCACCGAGCTCCCGTCCTGGCAGGCCGACGGCCGCCTGGCCGGGCTGCACACCACGTTCTCCCGTACACCGGGCGGTGGCTATGTGCAGGAAATCCTGCGCCGCGATGCCACGCAGGTGCTTGCACTGATCGCGCAGGGCGCCCTCGTGCGTGTGTGCGGCAGCCGCGCCATGGCCCAGGGCGTGGCACAGGTGCTGGATGCGCTGCTGGGCCCGCAGGGCCAGAGCCTGGCGCAACTGAAAGAGCAAGGACGCTATGCCGAAGACCTGTTCTGACCCGCGGCGGCTGGCGCTGCATGGCCCCACCATGGGCACGCGCTGGTCGGTTACCTGCGATGCGGCGCCGGACACCGATGTGCAGGCGCTGCAAACCGCGCTGGCCGCCGCCGTGCAACGGGTGGATGCGCAGATGTCGCCCTGGCTGCCGGGCAGCGATCTCAACCGCTTGAACCACGCCCCCGTGGGGGCCTGGGTCACGCTGCCCGCTGAAATCCTGGAGGTATTGGTTTGCGCGCTGGACGTCTGCCGCCTGAGTGCGGGCGCCTTCGACCCGGCTGCGGGTGCGCTGGTCGATGCCTGGGGCTTTGGAGCGGTGCGCGACGCTCCCGACGCCGAGGCGATCCGCACAGCCACCAGCGCGGCACCTGTCGCGCGCACCCCCACCTACGAGGCGCTAGAACTGGACAGCGGCATGCTGCGCGCCCGCAAGCACGCACCCATGCACCTGGACCTGTGCGGGATCGCCAAGGGCTACGCCGTGGACCGCATGGCCGACGTACTGCGGCAGAACGGCGTACCGCACGCCCTGGTGGCGCTGGACGGCGAGCTGCGCGCCGTGGGCGGCCAGGCCGATGGCCAACCCTGGGCCGTCGCGGTGGAAAGCCCCGAGACCGGCCGCCGCGCCGTGCACAGCGTGGTCGAACTGCAGGACCTGGCTGTGGCGACCTCGGGTGACTACCGGCACTATCTCCAGGTAGGCGACGCACGGCTGGCGCACACCATGGACACGCGCCGTGGCGCCCCCGTGCGCAACGAAGTCGCCTCTGTCACCGTGTTGGCACGCCAGTGCGTGCACGCCGACGCCTGGGCCACCGCGCTGCTGGTGGCCGGCCCTGGCGAAGGGCTGGCGCTGGCCCAGCGCATGGGGCTGGAGGCGCTGTGGATGCTGAGGCGCGGCAACGGACTGGTCACGCTGGGGCTGGGCCGGTTCGGCTCGGGCGCACCGGCGAGCGGGGCATGAACGGCAGGTGAATCCAGCGTTCAGCACTGATTCACCGCCTCCCGCGCAGACTGCAGGCACAGTCACCTTCGGCTGCAATCACCGGGCACAAAGGAGTTCATCATGCGCACCACCTTCTCTCTCGCCGCGATCGGAATGCTGGTGGCCGCCCTCGGCGCCACCGCATTTGCCGGGGACCGCGACCACCAGGACCGCCGCCACCCGCGTGAGCGCGCCATGGTCACGCGCTGCAACGACAACGCAGGCCAGGGCATGCAGACCATCCCCAACAATGCAAGCGCCCAGGAGCGCGCCCACGGGTGGCAGTATTTTTCGGACCCTGCCGCCTGCCGCGCCGTCGTCATCAGCCCCCAGGGCGACTACTACTTCAGCCGCGGCAGGGGCCTGCGCTGGGTGGCCGCGGCGCAGACGGAGGTCTGACGGGACGAGGCAAGGAGCTGGAACCCACGAGGCCGCTTATGCGCCGCCGGGCTCCACGCCTTTCCACGCCGCAGCCTGCAGGCTTTCGGGCAATTCATGCGCCAGCGCCTGGTGCTCGCGCTCATGGTGATGCTCCAGCACATGCCGCAGCGCGTGTGCCGCATCCAGCAGCCCCAGCACCGCAGCGCGGCGGGCCTGCTCGCCCTGCGGCGGCTGCTGCGCCATTGCCCGCACCTTCAGCAGGTACTCGTCGGCCAGCAGCGCGATACGGTCGTGCTCCACCAGGTACACCCGCGCGGCCCAGCGGGCACCCGGCGGCACATGGGGCAGTAGCCGCGTATTTTCGATCTCGATGTGCTGGGCCAGGTCGGCGCGCCAGCGCTGCAAGCGTTGCAGCGCGCTATCGAAATCCGCACCCACGACATCCAGCAGATGGGCGTGCAGCTGCGCCTCCAGGCGCTCATGCTGATGTTCAAAAAACGGAGGGGAACTGCTCACTTGCATAGATCAGGAATGGCGCAAAGACCGGCGCTGGGGTTATACACCGCGGCCTCGCACGCTCCGGCCTGGCCGCATGCATGGAATCCGAATCCTGATTTTTGCCAAGGAATGGGCCCATGGGCCATTCCCCCGCCTCGGCCCATTGCAACACCGGATCACGAGGCGAAAAGATCGCCGTACCCCCCGATCGATTGATGGGTGCGTGGGCGCGCCAGTGATCACGGCGGGCTCTTTGCCCCGTGCCACACAGAGTCCGGCGATCCAAAGTTCACCCCCACTCCCCCGGCGCAAGCACCTACACTGCCGCCATCCCTTGTACTTCTGGCGCGCTCTTGCATGGCAGAACAGTCCTCCTCACATCGCCACGGCCTGCAGGGCCTGAGCAGTGTCGAAGCCGCCGAACGCCTGGCACGCGACGGACCGAACCAGTTACCCGGCAACGCACCCAAGTCGACGTTCGCCATCGTGCGCGAGGTGCTCACCGAGCCCATGTTCCTCATGCTGCTGGCCGCGGGTGGCGTCTATCTGGCGCTGGGGGACAAGGGCGAAGCGCTGTTCCTGCTCAGCTTCGTCTTCGTGGTCATCGGCATCACGCTGGTGCAGGAGCGCCGCACCCAGCGCGCGCTGGAGTCGCTGCGCGACCTCTCCGCACCCCGCGCCCTTGTGCTGCGCGATGGAGTGCAGCTGCGCATTGCGGGGCGGGATGTGGTGTGTGGCGACCTGCTGGTGCTGCGCGAAGGCGACCGGGTCGCCGCCGATGCCCTGTTGCTCAGCGGCCAGCTGGAGGTGGATGAATCCCTGCTCACAGGGGAATCCGTACCCGCCGCCAAGCACCCCCGCGCCAGCGAAAGCGCGTCCACCCTGCAGGCTGACACCGATAGCGACCGCGTGTTCGCCAGCACCGTGGTCACCCGCGGAACGGGCCTCGCGCGGGTGCATGCCACGGCGGGGCATACCGCCGTGGGACGCATCGGCACAGACCTGGCGACCACGCAGACGCCGTCCTCGCCGCTGCAGCAGCGCTCGCGCCGGCTGGTGCGCAGCCTGGGGCTGCTGGCCCTCGCGCTGGCCGGCGCCCAGGTGCTGCTGGGCTGGGGCTGGGCGGGCCGCCCGCTGCTGGACAGCCTGCTGTCGGGCATTGCCCTGGCCATGGCGCTGCTGCCCGAGGAAATCCCGGTGATCCTCACCGTGTTCCTGGCGCTGGGGGCATGGCGCATCGCCCAGCGGCAGGTGTTGACGCGGCGCATCACGGCCGTGGAGACCCTGGGCGCGGTCACCGTGCTGGCCGTGGACAAGACCGGCACCTTGACCATGAACCGCATGGCCGTGGCCGAGCTGGCCACGCCCACGCTGCGCTGGCGCGCCGAGGGCGCCCAAACGCTGCCCGAGGCGCTGCACCCGCTGGTCGAATGGGCCATGCTGGCCACGCCGGGCGATCCGTTCGACCCGATGGAGAAGGCCATCCAGCACTTCGGCCATACCTGGCTGCAGGGGACCGAGCATGTGCACGACGGGCGTGAGCCCGAGTTCGCCTACGACCTGTCGGGCGAGATCCTGGCCATGACCCGCGTGTACGCCACCGGCGCGCCCCAACAGCACCTGCTGGCAACCAAGGGGGCGCCCGAGGCCGTGGCCGACCTGTGCCACCTGGACGCGGACCGGCGCGCGGCGCTGCGCCGGCAGGTGGAAGACCTGGCCGGGCGCGGCCTGCGCGTGCTCGGCGTGGCTCGCGGGCAGTGGACGGGGGAGGGCGCCTCGCCGGGCGAGCCACCGGCATGGCCCGGCAGCCAGCACGACTTCGACTTCGAGTTTCTCGGCCTCGTGGCGCTGGCCGATCCGCCCCGGCCCGAGGTGCCCGAGGCCATCGCCCAATGCCGCAGCGCGGGCGTGCGCGTGGTGATGATGACGGGCGACCACCCGGCCACCGCCCGCGCCATCGCGCGGCAGGTGGGCCTGTCCGAACGGCCGCAGGTGCTCACCGGCGATGAGCTGCAAGCGCTGGACGACGCCACGCTACGCGAGCGCCTGCGCCACACCGACCTGTGTGCGCGCCTCAAGCCCGCGCACAAGCTGCGCCTGGTGCAGGCCCTGCGCGCTGATGGTGCCGTGGTGGCCATGACCGGCGACGGCGTGAACGACGCCCCCGCGCTCAAGGCCGCCGACGTGGGCATCGCCATGGGCGAGCGCGGCACCGATGTGGCGCGTGAGGCCGCGGCCCTGGTGCTGCTGCAAGACAGCTTTGCACACATCGTCGCCGCGATCCGCCAGGGGCGGCGCATCGACGACAACGTGCGCAAGGCCACACGCTTCGTCTTCGCCGTGCACGTGCCCATCGTCGCGCTGGCGCTGGTGCCTACCCTGCTGCACTGGCCCGCGCTGCTGCTGCCGGTGCACATCGTGCTGCTGGAGCTGCTCATCGACCCGGCCTGCTCCGTCGTCTTCGAGGCCGAGCCCGAGCAGGCCGACACCATGCAACGCCCTGCCCGCCCGGTGCAGGACTCGCCCTTTGCCCTGCGTGCGCTGCTGTGGCCCCTGGCACAAGGCCTGGGCGTGGCCGCGCTGCTGCTGGCGGCGCAAGCCTGGCTGCATGCCCAGGGCTGGGAGGCCGCCCAGGGCCGCGCCGTGGTGCTGGGGACGCTGCTGGTGTGCGTGCTGCTGCTCATCCAGGCGCAGCGTGACCCGACGCGCCCGCTGCTGGTGCTTCAGGCGCGCGCCAACCGCTGGCTGGCACCCATGGCGGCGGCCGTGGGGCTGCTGCTGGCGGCGATCCTGGGCATTCCGGCGCTGCGCGACCTGATGGGTCTGGCCCCCGCAGGCCTTGCAGCCTGGGGCGCCGGCGCAGGGGTGCTGGTCTTGAGCGTGGTCTGGCTGGAAGGGCTGCGGCGGATCGCCCGCTGCGGGGCAGGCGCCCGACCGGGCACCTCTTCGGGCCCGGCCCGCTGAGCCGCCGTTCGCTCTTTTTTCAGGAGCTTATGACGCTTTATGGACAAGCGTTTGCGGCGTTTTTAACCGGAAAAACCTCATGCCGGCACGGGCGTCGCGGGCCGGGCCTCCGCGCCACGCGCATGGGTCAGCAGGCAGCCGATGAAGTCCATCAGCGTCGTCGAGGCATGGTCGCGGTTCCAGACCACGGTGATGGGCCCGAAACGGATGCGCGAGTCGATGGCGATCTTGCGGAACAGCCCCAGCGCGCCCAGGTGGTCGGCCATGGATTCGGAGCACACGCCCACATAGTCGCCCTTGTGCAGCAGGGCCTGCATCATCGCCAGCGAGGCCGTCTCCACCTTCGGGGTGAGCCACGAGGCCTCCTGGGCGATGAGGAAGGCGTCCATCTGGATGCGGGTCAGGGTGCCGCCGGGCGGCATGACCCATTTCTCGGCCAGCAGGTCGGCAAAGCTCAGCCCTTCCCAGCGGTCCCAGTACTGGCTGCCGCGGCCGATGACGATGGCCACCTGGTCATCGAACAGGACACGGTGCTCCAGCCCCGGACGGTGGGCACGCGCATCCAGCACGCCGATCACCGCGTCCAGCGCGCGCGTTTCCAGCCCCTTCAGCAGGTTGTCGAACGGGCCGTCGTGGATGAACACGGCCACGTCCGCATGGTCCTGCTGGAAGGCATTCACGGCTTCGGGCAGGCCTCCGGCGATCCCCGCCCAGACGCTGCCGACGTTCAGCCGCGGCACGCGCCCCTCGGCGACGGCATGCATCTCGCTGCCGGTGCGCACGATGTCCCCCAGCACATTGATCGCCAGGCGCTTGAGCAGGTGCCCCGCGGGCGTGAGCTGCACCCTGCGCCCGCGCACCACGAGCGGCGTGCCCACCACGCTCTCCAGTTCCGCCAGCCAGTGCGACATGGCCGACTGGGTCATGTGCAGCCGCGCCGCCGCCTCGGTGAGCGTGCCCGCCTCCTCCAGCACGAGGAAGGACTCCAGGTGCCGCACCTTCAGGCGACGCGCCCAGGAGGTGCCGGTCGGCCGTTCATTCATGAGTAAACCTTCATGGTTGTATTGTGCCTTTTCACTGGCGGATGCCTCCAGGCGTCATGACAATGTGTTCATCTTTTACCGCCGTCAACGAAGGGATCGCCGTGTCGCACGCTCTGAGCCATGTTTCCAAGTTCCTGGTGGGGGCCGCCCTCGTGGCCTCTGCGGTGTCCGCGTACGCGCAGGGCGCCTACCCTAACCGCCCGGTGCGCCTGGTGGTCTCGCAAGCGGCGGGCGGCAGCTCCGACACCATCGCGCGCCTGTGGGCCGAGCATGCCGGCAAGGCGTTGGGCGGCACCATCGTGGTGGAGAACAAGCCGGGGGCGGGCGGCATCATCGCGGCGCAGAACGTGCTGGGCCAGCCGGCCGACGGCTACACGCTGCTGTACGGCAGCGTGTCGCTGATGGTGCTCAACCAGTTCACCTACAAGCCGCTGCCGTACGCCCCCGAGAAAGACTTCGCGGGCGTCGCCATGCTCACCACGGTGCCCTTCGTGCTCTCGGCCAACCCGGCCACGGGCATCAAGTCGCTCAAGGAGCTGACCGATAAGGCGAAGGCCGCGCCCGGCAAGCTGAACTTCGCCTCGGCGGGCCTGGGCAACTCCACGCACCTGGCGGTGGAGCTGCTGTCCAAGGCGCTGGACATCTCGATGACCCACATTCCCTACAAGGGCGAGGCGGACGGCATCCTGGCCACCATGGGCGGGCAGACGGAGGTCATGGCCCCGGTGTACGGCACCGCGCTGCCCCACATCAAGAACAGGAAGCTGAATCCCCTGGTGGTGCTCGCGCCCCAGCGCGCCCCGGACCTGCCGGACGTGCCCACCGCCAGCGAGCTGGGCGTGAAGGGCTTCGACAACATGGGCTGGAGCGGCATCGTGGCGCGCGCCGGCACGCCGGCCGACATCGTGGACAAGCTCAACCAAGCCACGCAGGCGTTCCACCAGAACGAACAGGTCCAGGCCAAGCTCAAGTCCATGGGCGTGATTCCGGTCTCCGGGCCGGCCTCGCTGGTCATGGAGACCACCGCCCGCGACACCAAGGCCTGGGGCCCCACGCTGGATGCGTTGAACCTCAGCGCCAAGTAAGCACGCCGCGAACCTCCCCCTTCCGTCAACCGCCCTCCTACGCCATGACACGAGAAGCAATGGTCGTCTGCCCCCAGCCCGAGGCCGCCGAATCGGGTATCGACATCCTGCGCGCCGGCGGCAACGCGGTGGACGCCGCGGTGGCCACGGCGCTGGCCCAGACCGTGGTCGATCCGCTGATGTGCGGCATTGCCGGCTTTGGCACCGCGGCCGTGTACCTGCCCGGCTCCCAGGTGCACGAGTACTTCGACTTCCACTCCCCCGCGCCGCTAGCCGCGCGCGAGGACATGTGGGAGCACCTGCTCGAGGGCGAGACGCCGGACGGCTTCGGGTTCATCCTGCGGGGCCGGGTCAACGACATCGGACCGCAGTCCATCGGCACGCCCGCCACGCTCAAGGGCCTGGAGGCCATGCACCAGGCCCACGGGCGCCTGCCCTGGAAAGCGGTGGTCGAGCCCGCCATCCGCTGGGCCAGCGAGGGCTTCTTCGTGCGCCCCGGCATGCACGCCTTCTGGATCGACGAACCCACCATGGGCCGCGTGGGCAACCTGGAGCGGCTGCAGTACAGCCCGGAGAGCCGCCAACTCTACTGCCGCCCCGACGGCCGGCCCAAGCCCATCGGCGCGCCGCTACGCAACGAGGGCATGGCGCGCGTGCTGCAGCGGATTGCCGACGAGGGGTCGCACCCGTTCTACCACGGCGACCTGGCCCAAGAGATGGTGGCCCACCTGCAGTCGCAGGGCGCGCTCATCACCCTGGAAGACCTGGCCCGGTACCAAGTGCAGCGCCACGCACCGCTGGTGGGCAGCTACCGCGACCGCACCGTCACCACCAACCAGCCGCCGGGCGGCGGCGCCATGCTGCTGGAGATGCTCAACATCCTGGAGCATTTCGACCTGGGGGCGATGGAGCACAACAGCCCGGCCTACATCCAGCGCGTGTGCGAGGCCATGAAGCAGGCCACGTCGGACAAGGACCGCTACATCGGCGACCCGCGGTTCTTCGAGGTGCCGCTGGAACTGCTGCTGTCCAAGGACAGGGCGCGCGAGGTGGCCGAGCAGATCCGCGCGGGCCGGCGCTTCACCGTGGAACGCCTGAACCCCGGCGCGCCCGTGCCGCGCGACACCACGCACCTGAGCGTGGTGGATGCCGACGGCAACGCCGTGTCCATGACGCACTCGCTGGCCATGCCCTCGGGCGTCATCACGCCAGGCATGGGCTTTCTCTACAACGGCTGCATGGGCGTCTTCGACCCGCGCCCGGGCCGCGCGGGCAGCCTGCAGCCCGGCAAGAGCCGCTTCACCTCATCCTGCCCCACCATGACCTTCAAGGACGGGCGGCTGGACATCGTGCTGGGAGCACCCGGCGGCACGCAGATCGCCATGGGCGTGCTGCAGGTGCTGCTCAACGTGATCGACCACGGCATGGAGATGCAGGCCGCCGTCTCGGCGCCGCGCTTTTCCTCCACCAGCAACGCCATTGACGTGTGCAACCGCATTCCGCGCCATGTCACGCGTGAGCTGGAGTCCGCCGGCTACCGCATCGGCCGCAACCCCTACAACTACACCATCGCCTGGGTGCATGGCGTGCAGGTGTGCGCCGACGGCCTGCACGGGGGCGCCGACCCCGGCCGCGACGGCGTGGCCTACAAGCTGCGCTAGGGGCAGCGGCGCGCCGCGCTTACCAGAGCATTCACCAGCGCACCGCCAGCCCCGCCGCGTGGCCGCGCGTGAAGGCTTCTTCGAACACCGAGTAGCCCGACCAGTCGGCGTGCGCGAACAGCAGGCGCTGCGTGCCCGGCGTGGGCGGCACGGGAACACGCTCTCCATTTAATAGCTGGTAGCGCTTGCCAGACAAGCGCGAGAGGCCGATTTGGCTTAAAAACGCCTGCGTGCCCGGTACGGGGATGGACATGGCATGGCCGTAGCGTGTGATCTCCATGCGCGTGGCGCGCTCGGGCAGGTCCGGGTGGGGTACGGCCAGGGCCGCCAGAATGGCGCTGCGCCAGTGCGTCCAGGGTTGCTCTGCCAGCTGCTGGCGCGCGCCCGGCACGTCGCCCAGCGCCTGATAGTAGGTGAGCACCGTGGGGCCGCTGGCGGCGGCGCGCGGGTCCAGGCGCTGGTGGCCGGCATGCACGTAACCCAGCCCGCCGGGCACGGGATCGGCATAGAGCACGTTGTCCCACGCGGGCGCGGCGCCCTCGCGGTCGGCCAGCGGCGCGCTCACATGGATATTGGCCACCAGCCAGGGCGCCCATTGCAGGCGGCTTGCGGCCTGGGTGAGGAAGTCCGGCGCGGGCTGCACCACGCGCGCGGCGACGTACACCGGCAGCGCCACGATGCAGCGGCGCGCCTGCCAGCGCTCGATGCTGTCGGTGGCATGCAGGTACACATCCACCTCCACGCCGCGGCGCGTCTCGGCGATGCGCAGCACGCTGGCGCCGGTGCGCAACTGACCGCCCTGCACCAGCGGCGCGGCCAGGCGCTGGGTGAGCCAGCCGTTGCCCTCGGGCCAGGTGAGCACGCCCTCGCGCTCATCGCCGGCATCGGCCTCCAGGCCCGGGGCATGAAAGCCGTGGCGGCTGGCGAAATAGTGGATGCCGGCCCAGGCCGAGACGCGCGCCGTGCCGGCGCCGTAATCGTCACGGCAGCAGTAGTCCAGGTACCAACGCAGGTGGGCGTCATCCAGGCCCTGCTGCGCCAGCCACGCATCGAAAGTCATAGCATCCAGCGCTTGATGGGCGGGCGCCAACGGCTTATTGGGCGCCCAACTCTTGAGCACCGGCATGGTGAAGCGCACGCCGCGCGAAAGCGCGGCCACCTGCTCGGCAAAGCGCCGGTACTGCGCCAGCGTGGACTCCCCCACCCCGGCGACGGGCAGCAGGCCCTCCTGCCAGTGGCCCTGGAAGTAGAGGCGCTCCTGCGGGCTGTGGCTCAGGTGGCGCTCGTCATACCGCCAGCGGCCAGCCACGCGCTGGCGCAGGCCCAGCTCCTCCAGCAGGTCCTGCACCTCGCGCGCATGCTCTCCGGGCACGGGCAGGTAATGCGCGCCCAGCGGGCAGGCAATGCCGTTCACGCTGCCGGCGCGGCTGTTGCCGCCGGGCTGGTCCTCCATCTCCAGGCACTGGAAATCATCCACACCCGCCAGGCGCAGCGCACGCGCGGCCGCCAGCCCGGCCACCCCGCCACCGGCGATCACCACCTGGGTGCGGCGCACGATGTCGGGCGTGTAGGGCGCGCCCTCGGCCAGCCGGTCGCGCAGCGCATGGCCGCGCGCCATGTCGATGCCGGTGTAACCGCCCAGCACGTCGGCCGGCGCGGGCTTGTCGCAGCCGGACAGGCCGAGCCCCGCGGCCAGTGCGGCGCCGGCCTGCAGCAACTGGCGCCGGCGGGGAGAGAAAGGAGTGTGGGCGGGGTGGGACATGGGCCGCCCACTGTACGGCATCGGCCCCGGCCGGGTTCGTCAGACACCGCCGGCAGGGGCAGGGGCAGGGGCGGGGTCGTCCCGCAGCATCGGCCCAGGGATCAGTGGGCGACCTGGCCCCACTCCTGTTCGTAGGTGTGCACCAGCACCTGGTTGGACAGGCGGTTGACCTCGGCGGGCACGCGCGCCATGTCCCGCGGGAAGTCGAACAGCAGGGGCAGCGCGGCCGCGTCCAGGAAGCGCAGCCCCGCGGGCAGCTCGGCCGGCACGCGCCAGGGGCGGCGGCTGGCGATGACGAAGCCCCACTCGCCAAAGCTCGGCACATGTGCATGGTAGGGCCGCGCCTGCAGGCCCACGGACTCGATGGTCGTGACCACCGTCCAGAAGCTCCTGCGCGCCACCAGCGGCGAGGTCGTCTGCACCACCGCATAGCCGCTGGCGGCCAGGCGTTGGTCCAGCAGGGCGTAGAAGCTGTTGGTGTAGAGCTTGCCGATGGCGAAGTTGGTGGGGTCGGGAAAGTCCACCACGATCACGTCATAGGTGTCATCTCCCTGTTGCAGCCACTGGAAGGCATCGGTGTTGACGATGGTGAGCTTGCGTGACGCCAGCGCATCGCCGTTCAGCTGCCGCAGCGTGGGGTGGCTGCCGAAGAGCTGCGTCATCGCCGGGTCCAGCTCGACCAGCGTGACCGACTCCACCGAGGGGTACTTGAGCACCTCGCGCACGGCCATGCCGTCGCCGCCGCCCAGCACCGCCACGCGCTTCGGATGACCGTGCGCGGCCATCACGGGGTGCACCAGGGCCTCGTGGTAGCGGTATTCGTCGCGCTCGGCGAACTGCAGGTTGCCGTTCAGGTACAGGCGATGTCCCGCGCGCCCGTGCGTGACCACGATGCGCTGGTAGGGCGAGGCGCTGCTGAGCACGATGCGGTCCTGGTAGAACTTGTCCTCGGCGAAGCGGGTGATGTGCTCGGCCCCCAGCAGCCCCGCCAGCAGGGCCGCCAGCACCAGCGCACAGGCCAGCGCGTGCGCGCCAAAGCGCCGCAGCTCATGCCGGAACAGCCACAGCGCCCACACGGCCACGGCCGCGTTCATGAAGCCGAACAGCAGCCCCGTGCGTACCAGCCCCAGTTGCGGCACCAGCAGCAGCGGAAACGCCATCGACACGGCCAGCGCGCCCAGGTAGTCGAAGGTGAGCACCTGCGAGACCAGGTCCTTGAGCTGCACGTTGCGCTTCAAGATGCGCATGACCAGCGGGATCTCCAAGCCCACCAGCGTGCCCACCAGCAGCACCATGCCGTACAGCAGCACGCGGAACGCACTGGGCACATAGGCATTGGCCAGGAACAGCACGGCAGGCAGCGCCCCGCCGATGAGCGCCACCAGCAGCTCGATGCGCAGGAAATGCGCGGGCAACTGCCGCTCGAAGTAACGCGACAGCCACGAGCCCACGCCCATGGCGAACAAATAGGTGCCGATGACGGTGGAGAACTGCAGCACCGAGTCGCCCAGCACATACGACGCCAGCGCCCCGGCCGCCAGCTCGTACAGCAGCCCGCAAGCGGCGATCACGAAGACGCTGGCCAGCAGGGCGACGTCGATGGGGCGCGGGGCGGAAGTGCGGGTGTCCTTCATGGGAGTGCGCGTGCCGTGGGCGTGACCGACGCCAGCAGACGCCGCGCGAGGGCCTGGGCCGGCTGCGCCGCCGGGCCGCGCTGGCGTCGTCCCCCTGCCCGTATCGCGCAGCGATGCGAGAGCGGGGGGAAGCGGCGCAGCCGCTCAAGGGGGTGTTTCAATGGATCGCCGCCGCCACGATGATGCTGATGCCTAAGCACATGGCGGCCACCACCATCGCCAGGGCGCGGTTCTGCTTTTCCACGATCTCGGCCCACAGGTCGGCCGGGGTGACCTTGTCGATCAGCCAGAAGCACAGCCAGAAGATGACCACGCCGATCAGCGCGTAGAGGATGGACCCGAGGAAGGCCGCGGGCCGAAGCCATTCGATTCCCATCATGGCGTTTGCTCCTTGGAAGGGTTGAGAGAAGAAGGTGTCACAAAAGTCGTCACTTGTGGCCGCCGCCCGTGCTGTAGCCACCGAACGAGCCACCCGAGCTGCGGTAGTACCCGCCTGAAGAGCCCGAGCAGTTGCTCATGAGCACCAGCAGGATGATCAGCACGATGAGGATCACGATCACCGTGCCGCAGCCGATGCCAGAGCCCGCGGCCACCGGCCCCGCGTCCTGGCGGCGGAACAGCGCCGCCTTGTCGCCCAGCTTGAAGGCCTGGGCGACGGCGCTGGAGTCCATGCGCTGGCCGTGCGACCAGGTGACCTCGCTGCGCGACTGCTCGCGCGACAGCAGGCCCTTGCCGTTCACGGCGGCAAAGTCGCTGTTGCTGGTCTTTTGGCCGCGCTCCACGGGCCAGTAGAACTCGCCCGCCACATAGTTGGTCTCGGCCTGGTAGGTGGAGGTCAGGCGGTACTGCGTGCCCAGGTAGGTGGCGGTGGACGCGCCCGGCTTGTGCTGCGGCGCGCCCGTGGCGGGGCGCACCAGGCTCCAGCCATCGCTGGCGTCCACCAGGAACAGGAAGCCCCGCTGGCGGTGGTACAGCAGGTACTCCTCCCAGCCGAAGTGCTCATCATCCCCGGGCTCCACGCCCGTGCGGTGCTGAAAGCCCACCACCTGCCATGGCGCGCCCTCGAACTGGCCCACGCTGCCCAGCGGGATCAGCGGCTGCACCGGTTCGTACTGTGCGGCGTGGCGCAGCTCGCCCCCCAAACCCGCGCTCAGGTCGATCAGGCTGTGGCACGACGGGCAGGTGCAGCTCTTGGTGCTGGACAGCTGCACCTGCACAGGCGCGCCGCAATGGGGGCAGCTGAACTGGCGGCCCTTTTCCTCCTTGGCGGACTCGTCCTTCAGGCCCTGGAACTGCAGATCCTCCAGCCGCACCGCCCGGCCGCGCTGCACCTGGGGGGGCTGGGTGCCGTAGTCGATGGAGAGCACCTCGCCGTCGGCCGAGCGCAGCTCCACCACCTGGAACGGCGTGCCCAGCGGCGGCAGCTTCGGCACCTCGCCCTCGGCCGCGACGAGCTGTGCGCGCACATTGGCCGCCACGCTGAACGGCTGGCCGGCCACGGCCGTGGTCATGCCGACGCGAAAGCGCTCGGCTTCGGGCAATTCCCGCCCCAGCGTGGCCGGGCGGGTGAAGACATAGGCACCGTTGTCCTCGCTGAGCGTGGCGGTGCTGCCGTCCTGCAGGAAGGCAACCCACTCGGTCCAGCGGCCTTCCTCGCCCTGGTATTGCAGGCGGCCGATCAGCGTGAAAGGCAGCGTCTGGCCGTCCAGCGCGATGCGTCCGCTGGCCATGAGCTGCAGCGGGCTGTGGTCGTCGAAGACCTCGGCCATGCGGCCCAGGCGCTGCAGCACCTCGCCGCTGCGCACCACGGTGCTGTGGCAGTAGGCGCAGATGGCATGGGTGGATTGCGCGCTCTTGAATTCGACCGGCGCGCCGCAGCCCGGGCAGGGCGCGCGGTAGGTCCGCTGGGTGCCGCTGTCGGCCATGCGTCGTGGATCTAAGGTGTTTTTGGCCTCCAGCGCTTGTGTGGCAATCGCTGGCAGCTACTAAAAAGAGAGTGTACGCGCGTCAGATGAGCTTCTTCAGCAGCTCCGCCTTCTTCGCGTCGAACTCCTCCTGCGTGAGGATGCCCTTGGACTTGAGCTCGCCCAGCTTCTCCAGCGTGGCCATCACTTCCTCGGGCCGCACGCCCACCGGCGCGGCGGCAGGCGCGGCCTGCGGGGCCGATGGCGCAGCGCCGCCCTGCAGGCCCTGTTGCAGGTTCTGCGCCAGCACCTGGCCCAGCGCCACGCCGGCGCCCAGGCCCATGGCATCGCCCGCCACGCTGCCGCCACCGTTTCCACCACCCGCCGCGCCTTCGGCGAACTTGGGGATCGCCTGCGCCGTCTGGTACTGCATGAACTTGCCCATGTCGTTGCCGACCATGCCCATGCCGATCTTCTGGTCGAGGATCTTCTGCAGCTCTTCGGGCAGCGAGACGTTCTGCACTGTCATCGATTCGAGCTTCAGGCCGATCTTGGCGAACGCGGGCTGCAGTTCGTGCGCCAGCGCGTCGGCAAACATCACCTGGTTCGCCGCGAGGTCGAGGAACGGCAGGCCGCTGCCCGCGATGGCGTTGCTGATGTTCTGCAGCACCAGGCCGCGCAGCTGGCCCTCCAGGTCCGCCGAGGGGTAGGACTCGCGCGTGCCCGAGATCTCGGTGTGGAACAGCTTCGGGTCCGCGATGCGGTACGCATAGTTGCCGAAGGCGCGCAGGCGCACGGCGCCGAAATCCTTGTCGCGGATGGTGATGGGCTGGGGCGTGCCCCACTTCTGGTCCACCTGCTGGCGCGTGCTGAAAAAGTACACGTCGCTCTTGAACGGCGACTGGAACAGCTTGTCCCAGTTCTTCAGGTAGGTCAGCACCGGCAGCGTCTGCGTGGTCAGCTTGTAGGTGCCGGGGCCGAACACGTCGGCCACCTGGCCTTCGTTGACGAACACCGCCATCTGCGACTCGCGCACCACCAGCGTGCCGCCGTTCTGGATTTCCATCCCCTCCATCGGGAAGCGCCAGGCCAGCGTTCCGTCGCCGTCCTCGGTCCACTGGAGGATGTCGATGAACTGCTTCTTGATGAAGTCCATGAGGGCCATGCGGTGCTCCCGTTCGGGTCGGTTGAGAGGTTGAAAAAAGAGAGCGGCCATCATATCCGCGGCGATTCGACAGTTTCTATCTGCAAATTAGCCACGAACAATTGGCCAAACCAAATGCGAATGACTAGCATTCTCCACATACCGCTACAGGAGAGCACCATGTCCCGCATCCGCATCGCCGCCCGCCACAACCTGCCCACGCTGGCCAAGACCGGCAGCTATTACGTGATCCACATCTGCGTGGCCGCCCTGGTGGCGTATGCCGTCACGGGCAATCTGATTGCGTCGCTCACCCTTAGCCTGCTGGAGCCCACGGTGCAGGCCGTGGCCTTCTTCTTCCATGAAAAGGCCTGGGAGCGCGCCCGCCAGCGCCGCGAGGCACAGGCACACGCCCCTGCGGAGGCCGCCCATGCGCATGCCGCCTGAGACCCCGGCCCACCTGGGGTCGGAGTCGTTTACCGACTGGCTGGCGCAGCCACTCGCGCACCTCGCCCGGGCCGCATGATGGGCTAGCGGGTTGCGATTGCTCTTATTTACGTAGCTATTACCGCTTGCCAGATAAGCGCCAGAGGCACTTTTCGTCTAAACCGACAGCGTCAGGCCCGCACGTCCAGCAACGCGCCCGCCATCTCGTCGGCACGGCGCAACACCAGCAGGTTGGCCTGGAAGGCATAGGTGGCACTGATCTGCTCCACGGCCTCCGCTTCCAGCGCCACGCCGGGCGCGGCCGCAGGCGCTGCCACGCGCGCCTGCACGCCGCCCGGCGCCGGTGCGGCCTGCTGGTCCACCGTCTGGCGCCGAAAGCCCGGGGTGTTCAGGTTGGCCACGTTGTGGGCACTGCTGTCCAGGCGCAGCTGCGCGGCCCGCAGACCAGATTGGGCGATGGCGGCAAGGGTGGTCATATGCCTTGCATTATCGGCAGCGCGGCCCGGCGCTTGAGCGACCCGGGCGGGCCCTCAGGCCCCATGCGCCTGCAGCAGGCAGCGCTGCAGCAGCTGCGCGGCCCGGCTGGGCGCGGGTGAGCGGCGCACCAGGCTGACGAAGCGGCAGTCGTAGCGGAACAGCGCGGGCCGCACGGGCTGCATGCGGCCCTGGCGCTCGAAGCTCTCGGCATAGTGGTCGGGCAGAAAGCCCAGAAAGCGCCCCGACAGCACCAGCGTGGCGATGGACTCCTGGTCAAACCCCGTGGCCGCGCGCGTCAGGCGCGCCTCGTGGCTCAGCTCCATGTTGGGCGAGTGGTAGCCCAGCCCCGCGAACGGGTAGCGGCGCACGGCGTCCCAGTCCAGATCGTCGTGGGGTGCGCCGAACAGCGGGTGGCCCGCGCCGCAATACAGCAGCATGGTCTCGCCGAACAGGTCGGAATAGACCAGGCTCTGCGAGCTGCGGTGGGCGGGAATGATGCCCACCTGGAAGCTGCCGTCGATCACGCCGCGCTCGATGGCGTTGATCGACCCCACATGCAGCTGCAGCTGCACGTCGGGCGCTTCCGCCGTAAAAGTGGCGATGGCGTCGCCGATGCGCGCGGCCGGGTTGCTCGCCGTCTTGTCGAACACCGCCACGGCGAGTTGTCCGCCCATGCGGTCGTGGATGTCGTCGATGCTGCCCAGAAAGCCGCGCACCGAGGCCAGCAGGCGCAGCGTCTCCTCGTAGACCCGCTGCCCCTCGGGCGTGAGCGCAAAGCCCGCGCGCCCGCGCCGGCACAGCGTCAGGCCCAGGCGCGTCTCCAGGTCCTTCACGTGACGGCTCACGGTGCTGGTGCCGATGTTCAGCTCCAGCTCGGCCGCGGCCATGCCGCCGCACTCGACCACGGCCTTGAACACCTGCAGCAGGCGCAGGTCCATGTCGGACAGCTGCCCCAGCACGGCGCGCGGACGGCGGGCGTTTTTTACTTGCATGGATTGCTAAGTGAATGTGGATATTTGTTGCTTCAACGGATTATTACCGTGACCAACAATGCGCGCATTCCCTTCAGGAGATCGCCATGAGCTTCGCCGTCATCGACCCCAACCCCGCAGCCGCCGTACGCACCGACGCCGCCTGGCTGGAAGCCCACTGGATGCCCTTCACCGGCAACCGCAACTTCAAGGCCCAGCCGCGCATGATCGTGAGCGGCCAGGGCGCCTACTACACCGACGCCGAAGGGCGCAAGATTTTTGACGGCCTCTCGGGCCTGTGGTGCTCGGGCCTGGGCCACGGCCGCACGGAGGTGGCCCAGGCCATCGGCCGCGCCGCCGCCACGCTGGACTACGCGCCGGCCTTCCAGTTCGGCCACCCCGCGTCATTCGCGCTGGCCAACAAGCTCAAGGAACTGACGCCCGCCGGGCTGGACTATGTGTTTTTTACCGGCTCCGGCTCCGAGTCGGCCGACACCTCGCTCAAGATGGCGCGGGCCTACTGGCGCGCCAAGGGCCAGGGCACCAAGACGCGCCTGATCGGCCGCGAGAAGGGCTACCACGGCGTGAACTACGGTGGCATCTCGGTCGGCGGCATCGTGGGCAACCGCAAGCTGTTCGGCCAGGGCGTGGAGGCGGACCACATTCCCCACACCCAGCCGCCGGCCGGCACCTTCCAGAAGGGCATGGCCGAGGACGGCGGCCGCGCGTTGGCTGACAAGCTGCTCGACGTGATCGCGCTGCACGACGCGAGCAACATCGCTGCGGTGATCGTCGAGCCCTTCTCGGGCTCGGCCGGCGTGGTGATCCCGCCGAAGGGCTACCTGGAGCGCATCCGCGAGATCTGCACGCAGAACAACATCCTGCTGATTTTCGACGAGGTCATCACCGGCTTTGGCCGCTGCGGCACCTGGACCGGGGCCGAGGCCTTCGGCGTGACGCCCGACATCCTGAACTTCGCCAAGCAGGTGACCAATGGCGCCCAGCCCCTGGGCGGCGTGATCGCCACCAAGGAGATCTACGACACCTTCATGGCGCAGGGCGGCCCCGAGTACATGCTGGAGTTCCCGCACGGCTACACCTACTCGGCCCATCCCGTGGCCTGCGCGGCGGGCAACGCGGTGCTCGACATCCTGCAGAAGGAAGACATGCCCGGCCGCGTGAAGGCGCTGGCGCCCTACTTCGAGAACGCCGTACACGGCCTGAAAGGCGCCAAGCACGTGGCCGACATCCGCAACTACGGCCTGGCCGCCGGCATCACCATCAGCGCCCTGCCCGGCGAACCCGCCAAGCGCCCCTACGAGATCGCCATGAAGTGCTGGGAGAAGGGCTTCTACGTGCGCTACGGTGGCGACACCATCCAGCTCGCGCCCCCGTTCATCAGCACCCAGGCCGAGATCGACCGCCTGGTCAGCGCCCTGGGCGATGCCCTGCACGAAACCGTTTGAACTCCTGTTTTGATAGCTGTTAGCGCTTGATGGATAAGCGCTAGAGCCCGTTTTAGCTTAGAACATCATGCACCACGACAAGAACGTCACCACCACCGTCGGCCACCTGATCGATGGCAAGCTCGTTGCCGACACCGAGCGCACGCAGCCCGTGTTCAATCCCGCCACCGGCCAATCGACCACCAGCGTGGCGCTGGCGAGCCAGGCCACGGTGGAAGCCGCCATTGCTTCCGCCGAGGCCGCCTTCCCCGCCTGGCGCAACACGCCGCCGCTCAAGCGCGCGCGCGTGATGAGCAAGCTCAAGGTCCTGCTCGAAGAAAACGCCGACAAGATCGCTGCGCTGATCACCGCCGAACACGGCAAGGTGCTGGCCGATGCGCACGGCGAGCTGCAGCGCGGCATCGAGAACGTGGAGTACGCGAGCTACGCGCCCGAGCTGCTCAAGGGCGAGCACAGCCGCAACGTGGGCCCCGGCATCGACTCATGGAGCGAGTTCCAGGCACTGGGCGTCACGGCGGGCATCACGCCCTTCAACTTCCCGGCCATGGTGCCGCTGTGGATGTGGCCCATGGCCGTGGCCTGCGGCAACACCTTCGTGCTCAAGCCGTCCGAGCGCGACCCCTCCTCCACGCTGTTCATCGCCCAGCTGGCGCTGGAAGCGGGCCTGCCGCCCGGCGTGCTCAACGTGGTCAACGGCGACAAGCTGGCCGTGGACACGCTGCTGCAGGACCCGCGCGTCAAGGCTGTGAGTTTCGTCGGCTCCACCCCCATCGCCGAGTACATCTACGCCGAAGGCTGCAAGCACGGCAAGCGCGTGCAGGCCCTGGGCGGCGCCAAGAACCATGCGGTGCTCATGCCCGACGCGGACGTGGACAACGCCGTGAGCGCGCTGATGGGTGCCGCTTATGGATCGTGCGGCGAACGCTGCATGGCGATCCCGCTGCTGGTGGCCGTGGGCGACGAAGTGGGCGACGCCGTGATTGCGGGCCTGAAGGCCGAGATCGCCAAGATGAAGGTCGGCCCCGGCACCGACAACAGCAACGACATGGGCCCGCTGGTGACCAAACCGCACTTCGAGAAGGTGAAGGCCTATGTGGACAGCGGCGTGGCCGAAGGCGCCACGCTGGTGGTGGACGGCCGTGGCGTGCAGGTGGCGGGCCACGAGGAAGGCTACTTCCTGGGCGCCTGCCTGTTTGACAACGTCAAGCCCGGCATGAAGATCTACCAGGAAGAAATCTTCGGCCCCGTGCTCGGCGTGGTGCGCGTGAAGACGCTGCAGGAAGCCATGCAGCTCATCAACGACCACGAATACGGCAACGGCACCTGCATCTTCACGCGCGATGGCGAAGCCGCCCGCTACTTCACCGACCACATCCAGGTCGGCATGGTGGGCGTGAACGTGCCGCTGCCCGTGCCGGTGGCCTACCACTCGTTCGGCGGCTGGAAGCGCAGCCTGTTCGGCGACCTGCACGCCTACGGGCCGGACGCCGTGCGCTTCTACACCAAGCGCAAGACGATCACCCAGCGCTGGCCCTCGGCCGGCGTGCGCGAGGGGGCGGTGTTCAGCTTCCCGAGCAGCCGCTGATCCGGGCGGCCGGGGCGGCCCTGCCCCGCGCCGTTTGCGAAAAGCCCCTGGGCCTGGCGGCCGCAGGGGCTTTGTCTTTTGTGAGGGAGGCGGCCTGGCCTGTCTATTCCGCTCCCACGCCGGCGGCGCGCCTGCGCGGACGCTTGGCCCCTGCGGCGGCCGTGGCTGCCGTGGACACGGCAGGCGCCGCACGCGGACGCCGCAGCGTGTCTGCGTCGAGGATCAGGCGCCCCTGAATGCGGCCCTTCATGCGCTTGACGCTGCTCGCCGCATCCTGCATGTGGCTCTGCATGAGCGTGCGCACCTTCTCCGCGTCGCGCGCGCGTGCGGCCTGCACGATGGCGCGGTGGAACTGCGCGTTGGCCTCGCCAAAACGCCGGTGCTCGGCTTGCGGCGTGCGATTGCCGAACACGATGAGCTGGCGAATCATCTCGTTGATCAGCTCGCAGGTGAAGCGCAGGAACGGATTGGGGTTGGCCGCCGCGAGGATGTCGTGGAAGTTCACGTCTTCGCGCCGCTGGCTCACCAGGTCCTCCTGGCTCTGGGTGGGGTCGCAGCAGGCGATGCTGTGCTCCAGCGCCTCGAAGTCGGCCTCCGTCAGGTGCGGCACGGCACCCGCCGCCAGCATGGGCTCGAGCTGCTGGCGCACGGCATAGATGTCGTCGATGGTCACTTCCTGGAAGAACAGGTAGTTCTGCATGAACTGCAAGGTGCGGTCCAGAGGCACTTCGACGATGGTGCCGCCGCCCGACGGCCCTGTGGAGATGGTGACGAGGCCCTGCACCTCCAGCGACTTGAGCGCCTCGCGGATGGTGCCCTTGCTGACCTGGAACTGCGCCTGCAGCTCGATCTCGCGCGGCAGGCGGTCACCGGGACTCAGGTTCTTCTCGGTAATCAGCCGCTTGATCTCCTGGGCCACGAGATCGGAGCGCTTGAGCTGCTTGATCGCCAGGGGAGCGGGCTTCTGTGTTGCCATGGCTTGTTGTCTTTCCTCGGGATAGTCCGGTACCACCACCGCCACCCCGGTGTTCGCTGTCGTGGTGCAGTATGCACCGCCCAGGGGCATGCCGGAAGCGTCTAGGGTTTGTACGCGTCATATTCATTCTATTTGTCACTATAAATATGAATTAAGGAGCGTGCACGCATTCCGACAAATTGGCATGCATCGTGCTCTGAGACCCGTACCACCCACTGTTCTTCAGCCTCACCACGGAGTCCCCTATGCAACGACGTCACCTCCTGCAACTTTCCGCATTCGGCGCGCTGCCCGCCTCCCTGGGCTTGGGCGCCAGCGCCTGGGCACAGTCCAAGGACGCGATCCAGTTCGGCTGCCCCGTGCCCATGTCGGGCGCATTCGCCGCGAACGGCAAGTTCGCAGACCTGGGAATGAAGCTCGCCATCGAGCAGTACGGCAAGGCCCTGGACCGGCCGCTGGCCTACACGCTGCTCGATACCGAAGGCAAGCCCGCCACCGCGGTGCGCAAGGTGCAGGAGGCGGCTCAGCAGAAGGGCGCGCGCTTCTTCGCAGGCGGCATCCTGTCGTCAGAAGCGCTGGCCATGGGCAAGGAAGCCGAGAAGGCCGGCGGCATCTTCATCACGACCGCAGGGGCCGACGAGCTCACCGGCTCCGACTGCAATGGCGCCACGTTCCGCTGGTCTGTACCGACCTTCGGCGCCATCGAGCAGACCGTGCGCCCCTTGCTCGACGCGCACCCGAAAGCCAAGCGCTGGTACACCATCACGCCGCAGTACGTGTTCGGCGACGGCCTGCTGACCGCTGCCAAGAACATCTTCAAGGAAAAAGGCATCGAGCACGTGGGCAACAGCTACCACTCGCTGACCGAGAAGGAGTTCAGCGGCTACCTCACCAACGCCATGGCCGCCAAGCCCGACGTGCTGCTGCTGCTGAACTTCGGCGCCCAGTCGTCCGACGCGCTGCGCCAGGCCATCAGCTTTGGCATGCACAAGAACATGACCATCCTGATCGCCTGGGCCTCGGGCCTGGAGCAGTTCGAATCGCTGGGCGCCGATCTGTGCGATGGCGTGTACTTCGGCGCGCAGTACTGGCACACGGTGGACACGCCGCTCAACCAGGACCTGGTCAAGCGCACCCAGGCCGCGTTCAAGTCCAACCCCAACTACAGCCTGGCGGGTTCGTACATCTGCACCAAGCTGCTCCTCGACGCCATCCTCAAGGCCGGCACGGTGGACCAGAAGGCCGTGGTGGCAGCCCTGGAGGGCATGAAGTACCAGGGCCTCACGGGCGAGGAGGAAGTGCGCAAGGCCGACCACCAGGTGCTCAAGAACTACTACCTGCTCAAGGGCAAGGCCAAGGCCAAGATGAAGAACAAGGACGACTACGTGGACGTGGTCAGTTCCGGCAAGTCCTTCCTGCCCATCGACCGGACCGGCTGCAAGCTGGCCTGACCGCCCGCTCCCGGGCCTCAAGCCAAAAGACCGCCTAGCGCTTGACCAGCAAGCGCTAGCAGCTATTTTTTTGATAGTCGAGTATGAGCATCTACCTGCTACAGACCATCAACGGGATCGGCATCGGCATGCTGTATTTCCTGTTGGCCGTGGGCCTGTCGATCGTGTTCGGCCTGCTGCGCTTCGTGAACTTCGCGCACGGAGCCTTCTACCTGCTGGGCGCGTATTTCTGCTACCAGATGACACGCTGGGGCCTGAGCTTCTGGCTCGCCCTGGTCGTGGTGCCGCTGGCCGTGGGCGCGATCGGCTGGTTCACCGAGAAGCTCATGCTGCGCCATGTGTACGCCAAGGCCCATGAGTTCCACATCATCATCACCGTGGGCCTCGCGCTCGTGGTGCAGGAACTCGTGATCCTGCAATGGGGGCCGCTGGGCGACAGCGTGGCCGTCCCCGACCTGCTGCAGGGCGTGGTGATGTGGGGCAGCTTCGTCTATCCGAAGTACCGGTTGTTCGTGATCGGCTTCACCGCCGTGCTCGCGGTACTGCTGTGGTGGGTGCTCGAAGGCACGCGCCTGGGCAGCGCGGTGCGCGCCGGCAGCGAGTCGACCGAGATGGTTTCGCTGCTCGGCCTGAACGTGCTGCGCATCTTCAGCCTGGTGTTCGCGCTGGGCGCGGCCACGGCGGCCCTGGCGGGCGTGCTCGCGGCGCCGATCCGCGGCGCCGAGCCGTTCATGGGCATCGAGGCCCTGGGCGTGGCCTTCGTGATCGTGGTCGTGGGCGGGTTGGGCAGCTTCGGCGGTGCGCTCGTGGGCGGCCTGCTCATCGGCATCGTGCAGAGCGTGATGAGCACGCTGTGGCCCGAGGGTGCTCGTCTCATGATCTACGTGGCCATGGCTGCCGTGCTGCTGCTGCGCCCCCACGGCCTGCTGGGCCGCAAAGGATGAACACGATGAACATGTCCAGACATTCCCATTTCCTTCTCGCGCTGGCGATCGTGGTCGCCATGCCGCTGTGCATGCAGTCGGGCTCGCTCGCGAGCGAAGTGCTGATCTTCGGGCTCGCCGCCATGGGCTGCAACCTGCTGCTGGGCTACACCGGCCTGCTGTCGTTCGGGCAGGGCATCTTCTTCGGGCTGGGCAGCTACACCATCGCGCTGCTGCTCACGCGCTGGACCTTGCCCATGCCGCTGGCGCTGCTGGCCGCCGTGGCCATGGGCGCCGCGGGTGCAGCCATCGTGGGCTGGGTGGCCATCCGCCAGCGCGGCACCTACTTCGTGATGCTCACGCTCGCGTTCGCGCAGATGTTCTATTTTCTGGCCTACACCGCCACGGGCCTCACGGGCGGCGACAACGGCCTGCTCGACATTCCGCGTCCCTCGCTGGCCGTGGCCGGCCAGACGCTGTGGCCTCTGGACTCGCCCTGGCAGTACTACGGCTTTGTCGCGGTGCTGTTTCTTGCGGCGTTCTGGCTGCTGCGCCGCGTGTGCGACTCGGTGTTCGGCCGAACGCTGCTGGCCGTGCGCGACAACGAGGAGCGCGCCGCGGCCGTGGGCTACGACCTGCGCCTGCTCAAGCTGCAGGCCTTCGTGATCTCGGGCGCCGTCACCGGCCTGGCCGGCGCGCTGCACGCCATGATGACCGGCATCGCGCCGCTGTCCAATGCCGAATACCACACGAGCGAGATGATCCTCGTGATGACCGTGATCGGTGGCACGGGCAACCTGCTGGCCTCGGTGCTGGGCGCGGCGTTCTATGTGCTGCTGGGCGACTGGCTCTCCACGCTGTGGCCGCGCTGGCTGCTGCTGTTGGGCGTGGTGCTGATGGTCGTCAGCCTGGGGCTGCAGCGCGGCCTGTGGGGCCTGGGCGAGTCTTTGTGGAGCCTGCTGCGCCGCAAGGGCGGCGGGGCCGACGCACGACGCAACGGGGCGGCGTCCCAGGCCAACACCCAGGGAGGCCAGGCATGAGCGCCACCGCATCCCCCATCCTGCTCGAAGCCCAGGGCGTCGAGAAACGCTACGACAAGTTCGTCGCCCTGGGCGGCGTGAACCTCAAGGTGCGTGCCAACACCGTGCATTCGGTGATCGGCCCCAACGGGGCGGGCAAGACCACGCTGTTCCACATGCTCACGGGGACCAAGCAGGTGAGCGGCGGGCGCATCCTGTTCGATGGCCACGACGTGACGCGCGAGCCCGACCACCGGCGCGTGCGCCGGGGCATGGCGCGCTCGTTCCAGGTCACGAGCCTGTTCCTCACCCTGCCAGTGCGCGAGAACCTGCGCCTGGCCGCCCAGGGCGTGGCCCCCAAGAAGGCGCTGGACTGCTGGAACGCCCCCGAGGGCCGGCGCTCCTGCGCCGACACGGTGGCCAGCGTGCTTGAGCGCCTGGGCCTCGCGCGCTACGCCGACACCCCCGCCGGCAATCTCTCGCACGGCCAGCAGCGGCGCCTGGAGGTGGGCATGGCGCTGGCCGCGCGCCCGAAGGCGATCTTCCTCGACGAGCCGACCTCGGGCATGGGCATCGACGACCTCGAGGAGATGAAGCGGCTGATCCAGGGCCTCAAGGACGAGCACACCGTGGTGCTCATCGAACACAACATGGGCATCGTCATGGACATCTCCGACACCATCACCGTGATGCAGCAGGGCCGCGTGCTCGCCGAGGGCCTGCCGCACGAAATCCGCAACGACGAGCGTGTGCGCAGCGCCTACCTGGGCAACATGATCACCGGAGGCAAGGCATGAAGACATTGCTGTCCGTGGAGTCCGTTCACGCGCATTACGGCAAAAGCCATGTGCTGCAGGGCGTGTCGCTGCATGTCGGCGACGGCGAGCTCGTCACGCTGCTGGGCCGCAATGGGGCGGGCAAGACCACCACGCTCAAGACCATTGCGGGCGTGATGGCGCCCACGCAGGGGCAAGTCCGCTTCAGCGGCGAGCCCATGCACCAGCTGGCCACCCATCTGGTGGCACAACGCGGCATCTGCCTGGTGCCGGAGCATCGGGGCATCTTCAAGCTGCTCACGGTGGAAGAGAACCTGTTACTGGGCCAGCGCAAGCATTCGCCCTGGCAGCTGCCCGACGTCTATCGCATCTTTCCGCGCCTCAAGGAGCGCCGCGCCAATGGCGGTGGCCAGCTCTCGGGCGGCGAGCAGCAGATGCTGGCCATCGGCCGCGCGCTCATGAACGCGCCGCGCCTGCTGATGCTGGACGAGCCCGTGGAGGGACTGGCGCCCGTGATCGTCGAGGAGATCGTGGCCCAACTCCAGACCATCAAGGCCGCGGGCGTTTCCATCCTGCTGGTAGAGCAGAACCTCGAGGTCTGCACCCAGCTCGCCGACCGCCACTACGTCATCGAACAGGGTGCCATCGTGCATGAGGCCAGCAACGCGGACTTCCTGGCGGACGACGCCGTGAAGGACCGCTACCTCGGCGTGGGCATGGCCTGACATCCAACGGCAGCCCCTGCGGCCCGCCCAGCAAACGCGGAGGCCGCATCGCGCTGCGAACAGCTGTGAAGGACTCTCTCATGGACATGCAAACCTCCCCCGCCACCGCGCTGCGCATCGACGGCGCACGCCTGTGGCAATCGCTGATGGACCTCGCGCGCATCGGCGGCACCCCCAAAGGTGGCGTGTGCCGCATCGCCCTCACCGACCTAGACCGGCAGGGCCGCGACCTCTTCGTGCAGTGGGCGCGCGAGGCCGGCTGCAGCATCCGCGTGGACGCCATTGGCAACATCTTCGCGCGCCGTGCAGGCGCGGACGACAGCCTGGCGCCGGTGATGACGGGCAGCCACATCGACACCCAGCCCACCGGCGGCAAGTTCGACGGCAACTACGGCGTGATGGCCGGCCTGGAAGTGGTGCGCACGCTCAATGCCGCTGGCGTGCGCACCCGCGCCCCCATCGAGGTCGCCGTGTGGACCAACGAAGAAGGCTCACGCTTCGTGCCCGTGATGATGGGCTCGGGCGTGTTCGCGGGCGCCTTCACGCTGGAGCATGCCCTTGCACAGCGAGACGCCCAGGGCGTGAGCGTGGCCGAAGCCCTCGCCGCGATCGGCTACGCGGGCCAGGCCGGCGCAGCACCCGCCGTGGGCGCCTACTTCGAGGCGCACATCGAGCAGGGCCCGGTGCTGGAGAACCACGGGCGCGTGATCGGCGTGGTGCAGGCCGCGCTGGGCCAGCGCTGGTACGACGTCACCGTGCAGGGCATGGAGGCGCATGCCGGTCCCACGCCCATGGAATTGCGCCAGGATGCGCTGCTGGCCGCGAGTGCGCTGGTGGCCGAGGTCAACCGCATCGCCCTGGACCGCCTGCCGCATGCACGCGGCACCGTGGGCTCGCTGGAGGTGCACCCCAACTCGCGCAACGTGATCCCGGGCCGCGTGAAACTCAGCGTGGACCTGCGCGCGCCCGACGACGCCCAGCTACTGGACATGGACGCCGCGCTGCGCGCCGCCTGCGCGCGCATCGCCGCCGAGCGGGGCCTGGCCATCGACGTGGAGCAGGTGGTGTACTTCCCACCGCAGCCGTTCACGCCGCACCTGGTGGAGGCCGTGCGCGCCAACGCCGCGGACCTGGGCTACAGCTGCATGGATGTGGTGAGCGGAGCGGGCCATGACGCAGTCTATGTAGCGCGTGTGGCGCCCGCGGCGATGATCTTCGTGCCCTGCGCAGACGGCATCAGCCACAACGAGATCGAAGACGCAGATCCCGCCCATCTGGAGGCCGGCTGCAATGTGCTGCTGCGCGCCATGCTCGCCAGTGCCGGGGTGGTGGCATGAAGATCCTGATTGCGCGGCTCAACCACGAGACCAACACCTTCTCGCCCGTGCCCACACCGCTGGAGGCGTTCTCGCCGGCTTTTGGCGAGGCGGCCTTGCGCGCCAACAAGGGCATGCGCACGGCCATGGCGGCCTTCATCGACCTGGCCGAGGGTATAGGGGCCACGCTGGTCACGCCCGTGTCCGCCACGGCCAACCCCAGCGGTCCCGTGCACGCGAAGGCCTACGACGAGCTCACGCGCCGCATCGTCGAGGCAGCTCCCGGTTGCGATGCCATCCTGCTCGACCTGCACGGCGCGATGGTGGCTGAGCACACAGACGATGGGGAGGGCGATCTGCTCGCGCGCGTGCGCGCTGCAGCGCCCGGCGTGCCCATAGGCGTGGCATTGGACCTGCATGGCAACATCACCGAGCAGATGGTGCAGAGCGCCGACGTGATGGTGGGCTTCAAGACCTACCCGCACATCGACATGTACGAAACCGGAGAGCACGCAGGTCGCCTGCTGCTGCAGATGCTGCGCGGCGAGGCGCACTTTCGCGTGTGCTGGCACCGCCTGCCGCTCATGAGCCACACGCTGCGCAGCACCACGCTTGAGGGCCCGATGCGCGATGCCGTGGAGGCCGCGCGCGGCCTCGAACGTAGCGGGCTGCCCGCCGTCTCCGTGTTCGGCGGCTTCTCGCTGGCTGACATCGAGGCACCCTGCGTGAGCGTCGTCGCCACCTGCCGCGCGGAGGATACGGCCGCCACCCAGGATGCCGTAGACGGCCTGGCGCGGCAGATATGGCAGCGGCGGACGGAATATGTCTACCGCAGCGACCCATTGGAAGACTCTCTGCGCCGCGCGCAGGACATGGCACAAGGCGCCACCCGCCCCGTGCTGCTGCTCGACCACGGCGACAACTGCATGTCGGGCGGCACCTGCGACACCATGGACGTGCTGCAGGCCGCGCTGGAGCGGGGCCTCACCGGCATCGCCACGGGGCCTTTGTGCGACCCGGAGGCCGTGGCCCGGCTCATCGCAGCCGGCGAGGGTGGCGAGGTGGACGTCGACCTTGGCAACAAGGTGCCACTCGACCGCATCGGCCTGCACAAGAAGCCACTGCGCCTGCACGGCACGGTGCGCGCCGTGAGCGAAGGCAGCTACACCGTCACGGGCCCGATCTACACGGGCCAGCGCTGCCACATGGGGCGCACGGTGTTGTTCGATACCGGTAGCGCGCAGATCGTGGTGTCCGAGCAGACCCATGAGCCGTGGGACCTCGGTGTGTTCCACTGCGTGGGGCTGGATCCCACGCGCTTCCGGTTCCTGCTGCTCAAGTCACGGATGTACTGCCGGCCCGTGTTCACGCCCCTTTCCGAGGGCCTCGTCGAGTGCGACAGCCCGGGCGTAACCACATCGGACTATGCGCGGTTCCCTTTCAAGCGGGTGCGCCGGCCGGTATACCCGCTCGATCCGGCGTGAACACCGGCACATGGAACTGCCTGCACTGCGATCACAAGTGTTTCACTTGACGGCAGACTGACAGCCTCGCGTCCTACAATCGGCTCCCCTTACATACCGCCGACGGGGCGCAGTGCTCGCATGCCGCCACGTCGGCCATGCCTTCGCTGACGATTGGAGACGCTTGATGTCCGACAACACGGCCCACAACCCTACCGACAAGCGCGCCCTGCTGCGTCGTGCCGCACTCGAATATCACGAGTTTCCCCAGCCCGGCAAGATCACGATTGCTGCGACCAAGCAGATGGTCAATCAGCATGACCTGGCACTGGCCTATTCCCCCGGCGTGGCCGCGCCCTGTGAAGAAATCGTCAAGGACCCCGCCGCTGCCTTCCGCTACACCGCCCGCGGCAACCTGGTCGGCGTGGTGACCAACGGCACGGCCGTGCTGGGCCTGGGCGATATCGGCCCGCTGGCCGGCAAGCCGGTGATGGAAGGCAAGGGCGTCCTGTTCAAGAAGTTCTCGGGCATCGATGTGTTCGACATCGAGATCAACGAGAAGGACCCGGACAAGCTCATCGAGATCATTGCCTCGCTGGAACCCACGTTCGGCGGCATCAACCTGGAAGACATCAAGGCCCCAGACTGCTTCTACATCGAGCGCAAGCTGCGCGAGCGCATGAGCATTCCGGTGTTCCATGACGATCAGCACGGCACGGCCATCGTCGTGGGCGCCGCCATCCTCAACGGCCTGAAGGTGGCCGGCAAGGACCCAAAGAAGATCAAGCTCGTGACCTCGGGCGCCGGCGCGGCCGCGCTGGCCTGCCTGGGCCTGCTGGTCAAGCTGGGCATTCCACGGGAAAACATCTGGGTGACCGACCTGGCCGGCGTGGTCTACGAAGGACGCACCGAGCTCATGGACGAAGACAAGGTGCAATACGCCCAGAAGACGTCCGCCCGCACGCTGGCGGAGGTGATCGAAGGTGCCGACGTGTTCCTCGGCCTGTCGGCCGGCGGCGTGCTCAAGCAAGACATGGTCCGCAAAATGAACGCGCGCCCGCTGATCTTCGCGCTGGCCAACCCCAACCCCGAGATCTCGCCCGAAGACGTGAAGGCGGTCCGCGACGACGCCATCATCGCCACCGGCCGCACCGACTATCCGAACCAGGTCAACAACGTCCTGTGCTTCCCGTACATCTTCCGCGGCGCGCTGGACTGCGGCGCCACGACGATCACCACCGAGATGGAGATCGCCGCCGTTCATGCCATCGCCGAGCTGGCCCAGGCCGAGCAGAGCGAAGTGGTGGCTGCCGCCTATGTCGGCGAGCCGCTGGCCTTCGGCCCGGACTACCTGATTCCCAAGCCGTTCGACCCGCGCCTGATGATGAAGATCGCACCGGCGGTGGCGCAGGCCGCGGCCGACAGCGGCGTGGCGCAGCGCCCCGTGGCCGACATGGACGCCTACCGCGACCATCTGCAGACCTTCGTCTACGCGTCCGGCACGACGATGAAGCCGATCTTCACGGCGGCCAAGGTGGCTCCCAAGAAGCGCGTGGCCTTCTCCGAGGGCGAGGAAGAGCGCGTGCTGCGCGCCGCGCAGATCGTGGTGGACGAGAAGATCGCGCGCCCCACGCTCATCGGCCGCCCGGCCATCATCGCCCAGCGCATCGAGAAATTCGGCTTGCGCCTGAAAGAGGGCCAGGACTACGACGTGGTCAACGTGGAGCAGGACCACCGCTACCGCGACTTCTGGCAAACCTACCACCGCATGACCGAGCGCAAGGGCGTGACGGTGCCCATCGCCAAGATCGAGATGCGCCGGCGCCTGACGCTGATCGGCTCGATGCTATTGCACAAGGGCGAGGTGGACGGCCTGATCTGCGGCACCTGGGGCCACACATCGCACCATCTGCAGTACATCGACCAGGTGATCGGCAAGCGCGCCGGCGTGAACACCTACGCCTGCATGAACGGCCTGCTGCTGCCCGATCGCCAGGTGTTCGTGGTGGACACCCATGTGAACTACGACCCCACGGCCGAGCAGCTCGCCGAGATCACCATCATGGCGGCCGAGGAGATGATGCGCTTCGGCATCAAGCCCAAGGCAGCGTTGCTATCGCACTCCAACTTCGGGTCCAGCAACCAACCCAGCGCGGTGAAGATGCGCCAGACGCTGGACCTGCTGCGCGTGCAGGCGCCCTGGCTGGAGGTGGACGGCGAAATGCACGGCGACGTGGCGCTGGACGGCAAGGCCCGCTCGGCCCTCATGCCCCATGGCACGCTGGCGGGCGACGCCAACCTGCTGGTCATGCCCAACATCGACGCGGCCAACATCTCCTACAACCTGCTCAAGACCGCTGCTGGCGGCAATATCGCCATCGGCCCGGTGCTGCTGGGCGCGGCCGAGCCGGTGCACATTCTCACCGCCAGCGCCACGGTGCGCCGCATCGTCAACATGACCGCCCTCACCGTGGCGGATGCCAACGCGGCCCGATAACGGCCATGACAAGCGCCGCTCTACGAGTGGGCGCTGACAATTGCCCCTCGTTCCTGCCCATTTTTTGGGCAGGCGCTTGCCTTATGTGCGCCTTTTTGTCACACTAGCGGGTCGAAATTTCGGGTTAACCCGTAGTTTCTGAAAGGTGTAGTGGATGTTGCAGGCTGTCGCCATCCGGGCGTACAAGGCAATGGGGGCGTGCGTTCTGGGTGCTGCGGTCACGCTTGCGCCCGTGGTGGTGTCCGCGCGGCAGCTCCCTGACACTGCCGCCAATCCTCCCATCTCGCTGGCTGAGCTCCCCCCGCAGGGGCGGGCCACCTATGCGCTGATCCATGAGGGTGGGCCGTTCCCGTACGACAAGGATGGTTCGGTATTCGGCAACCGCGAGCGTCTGCTCCCCCTGAAGAAACGCGGCTATTACCGCGAATACACGGTGCGCACGCCGGGCGTGCGCCACCGGGGAGCGCGGCGCATCGTGTGCGGGGGCGCTCCCCGCACACCGGACGCCTGCTATTTCACCAGCGACCATTACGCGAGCTTTCGAGAAATCAGGGAATGAACGCCAGGAATGCCCCTTGCGGCAAATCCCCTGGCAAGGCCCCTGATGCATCGCACCAACGGTTTTTCTTCCGCTAGCCGCCTTCGCCAGGCTGTCGGATACTTCTATTCGTGGACCTCTAAAAGAAAGAGCAACGGAGATGGAAACGCCACTTCGTAAAGACCAGGAAACGCTTCTGCGCGGTGTGCGCCCCAATATCGTGCAGTCGATCCGTGCCTTCCGGGTGCACGACCTGCAGGACACGGCGCGCGCCATGGGCCACCATTTCCTGTATGCCAACCTGGCACATGCGCAGTCCAAGCAGGACATCCTGGACCTCATCGCCACGCAGTTCACCTTCCCGGCGCACTTCGGCAAGAACTTCGACGCGCTGTACGACTGCATGACCGATCCGCTGCACAAGTCGGGCCCGCAGCCGGGCTTCATCGTGGTACTGGAGCAGATCCCGATCACGGCCAAGTTCGACAAGGAAGCCCGCGAGCAATTGCTGGACATCTTCCGCGATGCCGCCGACTACTGGGGCGACCGCAAGATCCCGTTCCGCTGCTTCTATTCTTTTCTGTAGCCCGTTCTGCAACCGCCGGCCAGGCGGAACGGGCGCAGGAGGAGCACGGCAGTGCCGCCTCCCAGGCCATAGAGATCGCGATCGATCCCGTGGGCGAGAAGATGCCCACCGACAAGCTGGTGGACGTCTCCCCCATGGCGCTGCGCATGAGCAGCCCCTTCAACGCTGGCTACTGGCTCACGGCCGCGTGATGAAGCATGACCGGCCGCAGCCCTGCTCCGGCCGGTCACGGTTTTGCGCTTTGAATCAAATCGGGCGCTAGCGCCCTACCAATAAGCACGAGCAGCTCCTATTTCAGGAGCATTCCTGCGCCAATGCGACGTACTCGCTCACTGGCACCTCCTCGGCCCGGCGCTGGGTGTCGAACGTGCCGGCAAACTGCCGCGCTTCGAGCCAGCGGCCCAGCGTGTGGCGCAACAGCTTGCGGCGCTGGCTGAAGGCCACCTGCACCAATTCCTCCAGCACGGGCATCGACAGCGCCTCGGGCGCTTCGTGCGGCACCATGCGCACCACCGCACTGTCCACGCGCGGCGGCGGATCGAAGCTCTCGGGCGGCACGAACAGCACGTTCTCCATGGCGTAGCGCCATTGCAGCATCACCGACAGCCGGCCATAGGCGCTGGTCGCCGGCGCGGCCACCATGCGGTCGATGACTTCCTTTTGCAGCATGAAATGCTGGTCCGCAATGACCCGCACGTGCGCCAGCAGATGGAACAGGATGGGCGTGGAGATGTTGTAGGGCAGGTTACCGACCACTCTTATTTTGGGAGCATTCAGCGCTTGCGCTACCTGCGCAAAGTCCACTTTCAGCACATCGGACTCGATGACATCGAGCTGCCCGTGCTGGCGCAGCCGAGCGGCCAGGTCGCGGTCCAGTTCGACCACTGTGAGCCGGCCCAGGCGTTCGACCAGCGGCTGGGTCAGCGCCGCCAGCCCCGGGCCGATCTCCACCATGGGCTGCCCGGGCTCGGGCGCGATGGCGCGCACGATCGCATCGATGATGCCCTGGTCGCTCAGGAAGTGCTGACCGAAGCGCTTGCGCGGGATGTGCTTCATTGCGGAGCGTCGCGGTATTCCACGTAGGCCCGACCCCGGGCTTCCTGGATCCAGGTGGCGAAGGCCTCGTCGAGCTTCTTTTCGCGCACGGTGTCGCGCACCATGTCACGCTGCTCGCGCTGGGTGAGCTTGGCCTCGCGGCGCTCCAGCAGCTGGATCAGGTGCACCCCAAAGCGCGACACCACGGGGCGGCTGATCTCGCCAGGGCGCAGGGCATTGAGCGCCTCTTCGAATTCGGGCACGTAGCGCCCGGGCGATGCCCAACCCAGGTCGCCGCCGTCCTTGGCGCTGCCGTCCTGCGAATACTCGCGTGCCAGCGCCGCGAAGTCGGCGCCGCCGCGCGCGACGCGATCGCGCAGATCCTCCAGCCGCTCGGCCGCCTGGCGTTCCGACAGGTTGGCATTGGTGCGCAGCAGAATGTGGCGCGCGTGGCTCTGCACGGCCGTGGTGGGCACGCCGCTCTGGGTCTTGTCCACCACCTTCAGGATGTGAAAGCCCGCGGGCGAGCGCACCGGGCCGACCACGCTGCCCACGCTGGCTTGCTGCGTGACGTTCACGAACAACTCGGGATAGCGGTCGGCCGGGCGCAGGCCCAGCAGTCCGCCGTTGGCGCCTTCGGGCGCATCGGAATACTCGCGCGCCACGGCGCCAAAGTCGCCACCCGCCTGCACCTTGGCCAGCGCCTCCTGCGCGCGCGCCGAGCGCTGGGCCACCTCGTCCGGGCCGGCGTTCTCAGGCACTTTCACCAGGATGTGACCCAGGTTGAGTTCCAGCTTGCCCGGGCCGGCGGCCTGCCGCTGCTCGCGCAGGTACTGGTCCACCTCCAGGTCGCTCACACGCACGCGCGATTCCACGTCGCGCTCGCGCAGGCGCAGCGCCAGCAGTTGGTTGCGCAGTTCTTCGCGAAAGCGCTCCTTGCTGATGCCATCGGCGGCCAGGCGCCGGTGCATTTCGTCCACGCTGATGCTGTTCTGCCGCGCCACCGACTGCTCGGCCTGGTTGACGGCATAGTCGTCCACCTTGATGCCGGTCTCCTTGGCCTGCTGCACCTGGATCTTCTCCAGGATCAGGCGCTCCAGCACCTCCTTGGCCAGCAGCTCCTGCGGCGGAACCTTGCCGCCCTGGCTGGCGATCTGCTGCACCACGCGCTCGGTGCGCTGGCGCACCTCGTTGTTGGTGATGGGCTCGGAATTGACCACGGCGACGATGTAATCCGCCTGCCGCGGCGCATTGGAGGCCGTCGCCCCGGCCGGCGGCAGCAGCGTCGCTGCGGAAGGCAGGCGCGGCTGGCCGGAGGCCGATGGGCGCAGCCCCTGCGCATGGGCGCTCATGGGCACCAGCGGTGCGACGGCGGTCAGGCAGACCAGGCCCAGGGTCAAGGCACGGTGTTTCATGGCGTGGTGCAAATTCATGGTGCAAGGCGGCGCGTCCCCCAAGCGGGGCGGCGCGCAAGGCGATCAATCGTACTGGGTGAAGCGGCTGGGGGTGGACACGCTTTCGCGCAGGAACTGGTAGCGCGGCACATTCTGCTTGAGGCTGGACAGCGGGTTGGAGCCCAGCGACAGGCGCGAGAAGCCGATGAATTCGATCTGGAACATGAGCCGGGTGTTGGACGACGTGACGCTGCGCTGCAGGCGCTCCAGCACCACTCGACCGATCCAGCAGCAGCTCTCGTACTCCAGGCCCACCACGGTGTCCACCAGTTTGCGGTCCTGCAGGCTGTAGTTCAGCCGCCCCACGCTGTACCAGCGCCCCCCGGCTGAGGAAGGCTTGTCGCCGCGGTCGCCCCACAGGTCGTTGAGCGGCCACTGCCAGCCCACGTCGATCTGCTCGCTGGGCTCGGTGATCAGGCCGGTGACCTTCTGCATGCGGTAGGCCGCGCTCACCGTGCGGTAGTTGCCGGGCGAATAGCGCGCCCCCACCGTGGTGCGCAGGGACCGGCCGGTCTTGGGGTTGTATTGCACCGTGGAGTCGAAGCCCCACTGCGGCGTCCAGTTGATGCCCGCGCCCAGCAGCACGTCCGACAGCCGCTCGTTCACCGGCGAGCCGCCGGGCATGGTGACTTCCTGGTCGGAAAAGCGCACGCGCTGTGCCACGCCGAAGCGCGCGGCCTCGGCGCCGGTGTCGGGGTCGAGCAGGCGCGTGGTCACGCCCAGCGTGAGCAGGTTGTTGTCGGCCAGCCGGTCCTGTCCGCCAAAGGCGTTCTCGGTGTAGATCGACGCGAAGTTGAAGTCGTTCACCGCGGTGTCGTAGATCGGCAGCAGGCGCTGGTCGCGGTACGGGGTGTAGGTGTAGAAGGCGCGCGGCTCCAGGGTCTGCAGGAAGTCGCGGCCGAAATAGCGAGCGTCGCGCTCGAACACCAGGCCGCTGTCCAGGCTGAACGTGGGCAGCGTGCGGCTGGCGGTGCGCTGGCCGTTGGCCAGCGGCGCATCGAACTCGTAGTGCGTGCTGTGCAGTTGCACGCGCGGTGTGATGAAACCCGCCGGCGCCAGGAACGGCCGGCTGACCTGCGCCATGGTGTAGCTGCGCTTGGCGTTGGGCTGGCCGGTGTAGGCGCGATCGGCGTGAAAGCTGGTGTAGTCGGCCTCGACACTCGCATCCAGCCCGCCGGCCAGCTGCAGCGGCCGGTATTCCCAGCGCAGCTGCGGCATGCGGTCGTAGGGCGGAATGATGGGCGCGTTCACGTCCTGCAGCGTTTGCCACTTGAGGGTGCGCAGCAGCAGCGAATGCTCGCCGCGCGCCCAGTTCAGCGTCGCGTCGCCCGGCAGCAGGCGCTGGGTGAGCTGGTCGTTCACGCCGCTGCGGCCACTGTTGCGCTGGGAAAAATCGCGCCAGTAGTTGTCGTCGCTCACGCGCTTGATGTCGATGCCCAGTCCCACGCCGCCTACGGGCGTGTCAAAGGTAGCGCGGTGCTTGATGCCGTAGGCCCAGCGGTCGCGGTCGCGCAGCCGGTCGTTGGGCATGTAGTCGGCCGTCAGCTCGCCGCTGTAGCGCGGCTCCAGGTAACGGAACTCCGTGCCCAGGGCCACGCCGCGCCGCGTCATGACCGTAGGCGTGATGGTGGCGTCGCGGTTGGGCGCAATGTTCCAGTAGTATGGCTGCGCGTACTCGAAGCCGCTGACGCTGTCCAGCCCGAGCGTGGGCGGCAGCAGGCCGGACTTGCGCCGGTCCGACAGCGGGAAGGTGATGCGCGGAATCGGCAGCACCGGCACGCCCTTGAACTCCAGCACGCCATTCTCGGCCGTGCCCACGTCCTCCACGCGGTCCAGGTGGATGCGCTCGGCGCGCAGGATCCAGTCGGGCTGCCAACTGGCCTCGTCGGTGCGCTCGCAGGTGGTGTAGGTGGCGTTGTGCACCACGGAACGGTCGCGGTCGAGGAAATCCACGCGCGAGGCCTCGCCATGCGCCGCGGTCTCCAGGAAGCGATAGCGCGCGTCGCTGAAGAAGCCGGTGAAGGCCTCCACGCGCAGGTCCAGCTGCGAGCCTTCATACCGGTTGCCCGCGCGGTTGATGAGCACGTTGCCGCTGGCGCGCGCGCGGTCATCGGCCACGTCGTACTGCATGCGGTCGGCATGCACCACCGTGTCGCCGCGGCGCAGCTCGGCGTTGCCCTCGATCGTGGCCTGGATGTCCGGTTGGCCCGTCACGCGGTCTCCGCGCACGAACACCGGCAGTTGCTGGCGGATGCCGTAGGGCAGCACCTCCTGCAGGCGCGGGCTGGAGCGCAGCGCCGGCGCAGGCTCGGTCGGGACAGCGTCCGCCGCGGGCTGTGCCTGGGCCAGCACGGCCAGTGGCACGCCGCACAGCATCAGGGCCGCCAGCCGCGCCAGCAAGCGGCGCGGAGGCAGGGGCGCGGCGAATGGGCGGTGCGTCGGGACGTGCAGGGCGTGGGGCAAGGGGAGACGATCCATGGATTGCGACGGACGGCGGGCCGCTAGGCACGGGCACCGCGGGCCACCCCGCCGGGGAAGGCCGGGTTTGTAGAATCCGATTATCCATGAGCCACCCCTCTTCCCCCACTCCGGCGGGCACATCCGAGCCGGCCACGGGCGCCGTGCACACGGGCGCCGTGCATACGGGCGCCGTGCATGCGAGCGCCGTGCATTGGACCGACCCGGCCCGCCAGGCAGCCTTCAACGCCTGGCTGGCCCCGCTGGCCGCCTCGCTCCAGTTGCGGCCCGAGTCCCTGCGCCCGGCGTCCGCGGACGCGAGCTTTCGCCGCTACCTGCGCCTGGACGCTGTTGATGGCACCAGCCGCATCGTCATGGACGCGCCGCCCGACAAGGAAGACTGCCGCCCGTTCGTGCAGGTGCAGGCGCTGCTGCAGGCGGCCGGCCTGCGCGTGCCGCAGATCCTGGCCTGGGACGAGGCGCACGGCTTCATGCTGCTGTCCGACCTGGGCGCGCAGACCGCCATCGAGCGCCTGGACCCTGCCTACCCGGCCGCCGCGCACGCCTGGTACCTGCAGGCCGTGGACCTGCTCATCGACTGGCAGCGCGCCTCGCGCCCCGGCGTGCTGCCGGCCTACGACGAGCCGCTGCTGCGCCGCGAGCTGCAGCTCTTTCCCGACTGGTACATCGCCCGCCACCGCCAGGCCACGCTGACCGACGCCCAGCAAACCACGCTGGCCCGCGCCTTCGACGCCATCGTGGCGCAGAACCTGGCGGCCCCCAGCGTGTACGTGCACCGCGACTTCATGATGCGCAACCTGATGGTGGGTGCGGACGAGCGCCTGGGCGTGCTGGACTTCCAGGACGCGGTCTACGGCCCCGTGACCTATGACATCGCCAGCCTGATGCGCGACGCCTTCATCAGCTGGGAAGAAGACTTCGTCATCGACATTACCGTGCGTTACTGGGAGAAGGCCCGCCGTGCGGGCATTCTCGGCGCCGCGAGCGGCAGCGGCTGGGGTGCGGACTTCGGCGACTTCTACCGCGCGGTGGACTTCATGGCCTTGCAGCGCCACCTGAAGGTGGCCGGCATCTTCGCGCGCCTGACGCTGCGCGACGGCAAGCCCAAGTACCTGGCCGACGCACCGCGCTTCATCGCCTACATCCGCCAGACGGCCGGCCGCTACCGCGAGCTGTCGCCGCTGCTGCGGCTGGTGGACGAACTGGAAGGCACCCAGGCCGCCATGGGCTACGCCTTCGGGCGCGTCTAGGTTTACAGGCCAAATCGGCCTCCAGCGCTTGTCCACCAAGCGCTGGCAGCTACTATTTTTGAAAGATATGCCCCGTTTTCATTGCCCCCTGCCACTGGCCGCTGATGCGCAGCTCACGCTGCCGCCGACGGCCGCGCGCCATGTGCAGGTGCTGCGCCTGCAGCCGGGCGACGCGGTCACGCTGTTCAACGGCGAGGGCGGCGAGTGGAGCGCCACCGTCACCCACATGGGCCGCAGCGACGTGCAGGTGCAGGTCGGCAGCCACAGCGCCGTGGAGCGCGAGGCCGCGCGCGCCGTGCACCTGGTGGTGGGCATGCCCGCCAACGAGCGCATGGACTGGCTGGTGGAAAAGGCCACCGAGCTGGGTGCCGCGAGCATCCAGCCGATTGCCGCAGCACGCAGCGTGCTCAAGCTGTCCGGCGAGCGCGCCGCCAAGCGCCAGCAGCACTGGCAGGCGATTGCCGTGGCGGCCTGCGAGCAATGCGGGCGCAACCGCGTGCCCTCCGTGCACGCGCCGCTGTCCCTGGCCGACTGGCTGCGCCAGCCCCCTGCCGACGCACTCGCCCCCGACGCGGCGCGCCTGCTGCTGTCGCTGCGCAGCGGCAGCCGCCCGCTGCGGGAAGCCGCGGCCGAGGCGGGTGCCGTCTGGGTGCTGCACGGCCCCGAGGGCGGCCTGACCGCGCAGGAGGAAGACGCCGCGCTGGCCCAGGGCTTTGCGCCGGCCAGCCTGGGCGCGCGCGTGCTGCGGGCGGAAACTGCCTCGGTGGCGGCACTGGCGCTGCTGGGGCTGGCCTGATGCGCGCACTGGCCCCGGACGACCTGGCGCCACAGGTCGGCGATGACGCGCTGGACAACGGCGTGGGCGCAGGCATGGGCGTAGGCATGGGCGCCATCGCGGACTTCTTTCGCGACGCCTACAGTTTTGACGATACCGCGCAGGACTCCCCGCTGCTGTGGCACCTGTCGCGCCAGCAGCCGCTCACGCAGGCGCTGAGCGGCCTGTTCCACGGCCCGGCGGCACTGGTGCAGCTGCGCGTGTGGGTGTTCCTTCAACTGGCGGCGCAGGGCGACGCGCAACTGCCGCGCGAACGCATCGACGAACTGTTTCACGCGCTGCGCCCCGAAGCGCTGGAGACGGTGCTCAAGCGCCTGCGCGACGTGGGCCTGCTCGCCTGGGACGAGACCCAGCGCAGCTACCACCTGCCCGCGCTGGCCCAGCGCGTGGCCGGCCTGCTGGCGCCGCTGACCAGCCCCGCGCCCGAGGACGACCACGCCGACGGCGGCGAACTGGCCGCCCTGCTGGGCCAGGTGGTGGGCGCCAACCAGCTGGGCAGCGTGGATGCCGGCCAGGTGCAGCTGCTGCAGGCGCAGCTGGCGCGCCTGCACGGCGAGTTTGCCGACGCCATCGCCAGCGGCTCAGAGTTCCGCCTGCGCGAGGCGCGCAAGCGCTACGACCGCGCAGCCCAGCTCATCGACCGCGCCTCCGATGCCATCACCGCCATCATCGGCAACAGCCACGGCCACCTGCTGCTGGAGCGCGCGGCGCGCGGCCTGGGCCAGGCGCAGTCGCGCCTGCTGGCCATGGCCAGCCAGTTCAACCGTGCGCTGCAGCAGGTGGACCGCCAGCGCGTGACGCTGGGCACCACCGGCATCACCAGCACCGACGTGAAGCGCTGGCTGCAGGCCGCGCCGCAGCTGCACCGCCTGCTGGACGGCGCCGTGGCCCAGCCCACGCAACTGGCCACGCTGGCCCCGCACGAGCTGCTGGACGTGGTGGAAGCCGAGTTCGAACGCGACCGCCCCCAGCCCGCGCTGGCCGAGGCCCTGCCCAGCGCGCAGAGCGCCCCGGCCGGCACGCTGACCGCCGTGGCCCTGCCGCGCGAGCTGGGCGACCTGAATGCGCTGCTCGCCGAATGGGCCCGCGACGGCGGCCATGCCGATGCCGCCCGCACCGCGGCCGAGGCCCTGCTGGGCCCGCGCCCCGGCGCCACGCGCTACGCGCAGCTGGCCTACAAGGCCCAGCTCATGCCCCTGCTGGGCGATCCGCAGGCCGCCGTGCTGCCGGGCCTGACGGGCGAGCTGGCGCGCCAGCCGTGGCGCATCGAATGGCAGCCGCAGGCCGAGCCGCTGGACCACCACCAGGTGGAGCTGCTCAGCCGTGGCCGGCTGGTGCCGGCCGAACCCGACAGCCCCCAGGGCACCGAGGAAGTGAAGAATGGATGACGCCGCCCTGCTGATCGCCGAGCTGCTCACGCGCCGCTGGCTGCCCCGCAGCCACCCACGTGTGAAGCGCGCGCTGGTCGATGCCGAACTCTTTGCCCAGGTGGAGCAACGCCTGGCCCAATCCGGCCTGCGCTGGATGGACAGCATCTACGCGGACCACGTGAGCGTGGCCCTCTTGAGCGCCGCGCAGAACGGGGTGATGGGCGAGTCTGGCCTGAACGCCAACAACAACCTGGAGCTGCCGCGCGATGCGCAGGCGCTGCTCATCGTGCTGTGGGCGCTCATCGTTTTACCGAAGCGCGAGCGCCAGACCAGCCGCGTGCAGGAGGCCGACGCGGGGCAGAACGACTTCTTCCCCGGCGCCAAGCCCCTGCCCCAGGCCAGCGTGGCCAGCCCCGTGCTGTCGTACAAGGCGCTGCTGGAAGACTACGGCCCGCAGCTGGGCAAGAAGCTGCGCCTGGACGCCAACCTCAAGCTGCTGGAGCGCCACGGCTTCATCCTGCGCCGCCAGGACGAGATCGCCGAGGGGCCGCTGCTGGACGTGCTGCTGGACTACGACGTGCTCGCCCCGCGCATCCTGGACGGCGCGCTGGCCGACGTACTGCTGCGCGAGCGCGCGGCCGCGCCGGAATCCGAGCCAAATCAGCCTCTAACGCGCGAACAGCAAGCGCCAGAAGCTATGAATAACGAAGCATCCACGGTGCAGGAGAACTGACCGCCATGTTCCACCTGCAAACCCTGGAACTCGTTCACTGGGACTACTGCCAGCGCGTGTCGCTGCCGCTGGACGGCTCCATCATCACGATTGCCGGCCCTAACGGCTCGGGCAAGACCACGCTGCTGGACGCCATGCGCACCCTGCTGGGCCTGCGCTGCTCGGCCCCGCGCGACTACCGCACCTACGCGCGCCACGCCGGCGCGCAGACCGCCTGGCTGCGCGCCGTGGTGGACAACCGGCCGCAGGGCCGGCAAAGCTCCAGCCGCCCGTTTGCGCGCCGCCTGCTCTACAGCGACCAGGTCACGCTGGCCTGCCGCATCGACAAGAACGGGGGCGACTGGCAGCGCCGCTACTGCCTGGTGGAGGGCGATGTCTCCATCGAGCAGCTGCTGGACATGCCCGAGAAGGACCTGGGCTTCATGGGCGTGGAGGCCTGGGGCCGCGTGCTGGCCGCCGCCGGCCTGTCGCCGGCGATTGCGCGCGTGCTCTCGCTGGAGCAGGGCCAGACCGACCGGCTGTGCGAATTCAGCCCGCGCGAGCTGCTGCGCCTGGTGTTCGACGTGTTCGGCGACCAGCAGGTGCTGGACGCCTACGACCAGGCGCGCGAGCACCAGCAGCAGCTGGCGCGCGAGATGGCGCAGGCCGAGCGCGAGCTGGACCACAGCCGCGCGCAGCTCTCCGAACTGCACAACCGCGTGACCAGCTACAAGACCTGGCAGATGCGCCTGGCCGAGCGCGAGCGCCTGGCCACCGAGGTGCTGCCCGTGCTCGGCTGGTGGGGCGAGCGCGAACAGCTCACCAAACAGTCGCGCGAGCTGCGCCGCCAGAAGGCCCAGCACCGCGCGGCCCTGGCGGAGCAGGCGGTGCAGAACAAGCGCCTGCTGCACCTGCTGGAGGAAGGCACGCGCGCGCAACAGCAAGCCGAGCAGCTGCGCGCAGAGCGCGACCAGGCGCGCACGCAGCTGGACGAGGCCACACGCCACGAGGCCCCGCTGGAAAAGCTGGCCCAGCGCGAGCAGGAGCTGCTGGCGCTGGTGGACAAGGGCAGCAATGCCGACGAATTGCAGGCCCACCTGGCCCAGTTGCAGGACAAGGAATCGACCCTGCAGGACGAGCGCAGCCAACTCACCCAGCGGCGCAAGCTGGCCGCCGCGCAGCTCGCCGCGCTCGAAGGCCAGAGCCTGCCGCCGCTGCCGCCCGAGGTGCTGCGCTTTCGCAAACAACTGGCCAACGCGGGCATCGGCCACCGCTTCGTCGCCGAAACCGTGGAGGTGCAGGACGAGCGCTGGCGCGCCGCCATCGAGGGCGTGCTGCGCGGCCACCGCTGGGTGGTGCTGCTGGACCAGGCCAACGACCTGGCCGAGGCCTGGGAGCTGGGAGAGCGCGAGCGCTTCCGCCACTACATCGTCGAGCCGGGCAGCGTGGCGCTGAAGGGCGAGAGCGGCACGCTGCTGGAGCATGTGCGCTTCACCGCGCCCGTGCCGCGCTGGCTGGTGCAGCAGCTGCAGAACCTGCGCTGCGTGGCCGACCCGCGCGAAGGCAAGAAGCTGGGCGGCACCTGGATCACACCCCAGGCCTACATGCACGACGGGCGCGGCGCGCGCTCCATGTGGGTCGAAGCGCATGAGCACCAGTTCGGCGCCAGTGCCGTGCAGGCACGCCGCAGCGCGGCCGAGCGCGACCTGGCCCGCATCGATGCGCAGCTGGCACCCGTGCTGGACCAGCTCATGGCCCTCAAGCGCCAGATCACCGACACCCGCCGCGCCCTGGAAGGCCACAGCGCTGCCGAGGAGCTGGCGCGCCGCAGCGACGAGTTTGCCCAGGCGCGCGAGCAGTTGCCCGCCGCCAAGCAGGCGCGCGTGGCCGCGGCCCAGCTGTGGCAGCGCCTGGAGCAGGAATCCACCCGCGCGCACGACCGCCACCGCGCCTTCAACGACGAGCACAAGCGCCTGGAGGCGCAGCTGCAGCGCGCGCGCGGCGACAGCGAGCGCGCCGCGCAGGAGTGGAGCGCGCGCCGCCGCCAGCAACAGGGGGCCGTGGCCCGCAGCCAGGCCCAGCGCGCGCAGTTCCCGGCGCGCTGGATCACGCCCGCCGCCATGGGCGCGCTGGTCGACGAATACGTGAACGACACCCAGGCCAAGCTGCGCCTGCATGCCGTGGAGCAGGAGCTGGAGCAAGGCACCTGGGAGCAGGACGCCACCGTGGAAGAACGCCACCGCCGCATGGACGTGACGGTGCGCGAGCAGGCGGCCAGCCTGTCGGACCACCAGGTCAAGAACGCCCAGGCCGCCACGGCGGTGCTGAACGCGCGCGAGAGCTACATCGAGGTGCTGCGCAGCACGGTGCGCCGCTACCGTAAGAACATCCAGGAGCTGGGCCAGCTGGCCGGTGTGGAAGTGGCGGCCGACCTCCCCCTGCTGGAGAACGACGACACCGTGCTCGCCCAGGCGGGCCTGAAGGTGCATTTCGCCTTCGACGGCAAGGGCAGCATCGGCCTGAACGACGGCGAGGCCTCGGGCGGGCAGCAGGTCATCAAGTCGCTCATCCTGCTGGTGGGCCTGCTGAAAGACGAGGAAAGCGGCTCGGGCGGCTTCGTCTTCATCGACGAACCCTTCGCCCACCTAGACGTGCGCAACATCCAACTCGTGGGCCACTTCCTGCGCAGCACGCGCGCGCAGTACGTGCTGACCACGCCGATCACGCACAACCTGGAGGTGTTCGAGCCCGCCGAGATCACCCTCGTGACCAGCAAGAAGCCCGCCGGCAGCCGCTGGGCGCCGCCCATCGCCGTGGCCAAGCGGCGCGGCGTGCCGGAGCTCAAACCCCTCAGCGCATGACCGCCCTGCGCACGCAACCCAACGGGCACAGTCGCCGTACGCGGCACGGCGCACCGTGGACGAGCCTGCCAACGTTGCGGCCCGCCCAACAGGCCCTTTTGTGCGACTGGCTGCGCGCCGACGCGGCAGAACGCCAATGGCAGTCCCTAGTGGACATTGCGGGTGCGCAGCGGCTGGAAGCGCTGGGCATCGCCCGCTTCGCGCCGCTGTTGTGGCTGGGCGGCTCGCTTCCTTTGAAGACACCGGGGGCTGCATCGACGTAGCGGCTGCCGGCCTGTGCAGCCTACCCACGCGCCTGTTTGGCGCGCCGGCGCAGGTGCGGGCGCCCCGCCGCTACTGGCTGATCGAGAACCGTGCAAGCTTCGAGCGCCAGGCACTGGCGGCCGCGCCCGGCCCTTGCGTGGTGTGGCTGCCCGGCCAACCGCCGCAGAGCTGGCGGGAGGCGATGCAGTGGCTGCAACATCGTCCCACGACAGGGCATCGGGACAACTCATCACCCCCCCCTGGCAGGCCAGACCTACAGCTCACGGCAACTACCTATTCTCAGATCGCGCGCGGGCCGCCTACAGTGCACACAGCGTGCGCGGTCCGCAGCCCCCCGCCCCTGAGAAAAGGAGCTTGCGTGAACCAGGAGGCCACGGGCCGCCGCGGCCTTGCCCAGCGGACGCTGGATGCACTCATCACGACCGATCCCCATCAGCGCATCCGCCTGGCCATGGCGGGGTTGTCGGCGCTGCTGATGCTGGGCTGCATCGGGGCGATGCACCTGGTGGCCGCCGCAGGCCTGACCGATCCCGTGCCGGTGTACTGGTGGACCCTGGCGTGCGGCGCGGGCATCACCACGGTGTTCGTGCTCATCCGCAGCGGCGCCAGTCGGCGCTTTGCCGACCCGTCGCTCACGCTGTTCCAGATCGTCTATGCGATCGCCTGCAACGCGGCGGCCTATGTGATCGCCGGCCCCGCGCGCGGCATTGCGCCACCCATTCTCGCGGTCATCATGATGTTCGGCGTCTTCGGGCTCACCCCCCGCCAGATGGTGGGCGTGGCGCTCTACGGGCTGGCGGCCTTTGGTGCAGCGGGCGCCGTGGTGCAGTGGTGGCATCCGCGTTGGCTGCCGCCTGACAGCCAGCCGCCGGCGCTGTCGGCGGCTTACCTGGTCATGATTGCGGTGGTGCTGGCCAGCAGCACCTTTCTCACCACGCGCGTGCACAGCGCACGGGCCCGCCTGCGCAGCCAAAAGCGCGAGCTGGCCGCCGCCGTGGAGCAGATCCGCGAACTGGCCATCCGCGACGAGCTCACAGGCCTGCCCAACCGAACCGCCGCTGCATGTTGGAGATGATGCGGCTGGAGCATGCGCGCGCCCAGCGCAGCCGGCAGCCCCTGCTGCTGGCACAGCTGGACCTGGACCATTTCAAGGTGGTGAACGACACGCACGGCCATGCGGCCGGCGACGTGGCGCTGCAGTCGTTCGCGCAGACGGTGCACGGCTGCGTGCGGGGCAGCGACCTTCTGGCGCGCTGGGGCGGCGAGGAGTTCCTGCTGCTCATGGCCAATACCCACCCGGCGGACGGCATGCGTCTACTGGAGCGCGTGCGCGCCACCGTGGCCGCCACGCCGGTGGCCCTGCCAGGCGGCACGCAGCTGTCTTTGACGGTGTCGGTCGGGCTGGCGGAACTGGCGCCCGGCGGGGGCACCGCCGCGCTGCTGCAGCGCGCGGACACGGCGCTCTACGGCGCCAAGCGCCTGGGGCGCAACCGCGTGCTGCTGGCGCACTGACGGTGGATTGCTCCTGAAAAAAGAGCTGTCAGCGCTTTCCACACAAGCGCTGCAGGCCGATTTGGCTCAAGCCGCTACGGGCTGCGCCTGGCGCACCGGGCAGCGCTGCTCCAGCCACGATTCCAATTGCGCGAACACGGGCGCCGCGTCGCGCTCGTTGAAGATCTCGTGGTACAGCCCTGCAAAACCCTGGGCATGCACCACGGCCGGGGGCGCCGCTGCCGCGAAGGCACGGCTGCCCGCGGGATTGACGATGCGGTCGTCCTCGCCCCACAGCAGCAGCGTAGGAACCGTCCAGCGCGCGGCGCGCGCCAGCGTGGCGGGGCCGGCATCGGCAATGAAGCGCGCCAACCGCGCGCTGATGCGGTCGTGGCAACGCCGGTCGGCCCGGTAGGCGGCCACCACGGCCGGGTCGTGCGACAGGTGTTCAGGGTTCAGGCCGTTGCCCACGCGCAGGTTGGGCACCAGCCGGGGCAGCGTGGCCAGCAGCAGCTTTTGCAGCGGGTTCATGAAAGTGGCCAGCGCGGGCGACGAGAGCACCAGCGCATCCACGGGGCGCACGCCCCGCGCCACGAAGCTCGCCGCCACCAGCCCGCCCATGCTGTGGCCCAGCAGCACCAGCGGCTCGCCGGGCCGCAGCCGCGTGCGTGTGGCGTCCACCAGGTCCGCCAGGTCGGCCAGCAGGCGCAGGTCGCTGGTGAGGCCGCCTCGCGGCCCGCCGGAGTCGCCGTGGCCGTAATGGTCGTAGCCGCGCACGCTGAAGCCCCAGCCGTTCAGGCGCTGGGCCAGGGCCTCGTAGCGCCCCGCGTGCTCGCCCAGGCCGTGCACCAGCAGCACGGCGCCGCGGCGCTCCTGCGCGGGCAGCGGCCAGTCCTGTACGGCGAGGTTCTCGCCGTCGCTGGCGGTGAAGGGGCGCAGCGTGGGTTCGCTCAGTTCCTGCATGGCCGTGCGCGTTTTCAGGCCGGCATGCTGGCGATCACCTGCGCCACGGCCGCGGTGAGCTTCTTGGCGTAGGGCACGTGCAGGAACTCGTTGGGGCCGTGGGCGTTGCTCTTGGGGCCGAGCACGCCGCAGACCATCATCTGCGCCGTCGGGAAACCGCGGCTCAGCATGTTCATGAGCGGAATCGTGCCGCCCTGGCCGATGTAGCCGCAAGGCGCGCCGAAGTGCGCCTGGCTCGCGGCGTTGAGCGCCTGCTCGAACCACGGCGTGATGGCCGGGGCGTTCCAGCCGCTGGCCGCGCCATCGGGGGCGAAGGTGACCTTGGCCTGGTAGGGTGCGTTGTCCTCCAGCACGGCCTTCATCTCCTGCAGGCAGGCAGCGGCGTCCACCAGCGGCGGCAGGCGCAACGACAGCTTGAAGGCCGTGTAGGGGCGCAGCACGTTGCCCGCATCCTGGAGGGCGGGGAAGCCCTCGGCCCCCGTCACGCTGAGCGTGGGCTCCCAGGTGCGCTTGAGCAGCGCCTGTACCGGGTCGGTGGTGGTGGGCAGGGCAAACACCGTGCTGCCACCGCAATCGGCATGCGCCCAGGGGAAACGCCTGTAGACCTCCTCGCCCAGGATGGCGGCGGTGGCCCGCGCCTGCGCCAGGCGGTCGGGTGGCACCTCGCAGTGGAAGTGCGCAGGCAACAGGCGGCCCGTGGCCGAGTCCTCCAGCCGGTCGAGCACCTGGCGCATGATGCGAAACGACGACGGCACCAGACCCGATGAGTCGCCCGAGTGCACCCCCTCGGTGAGGATCTGGACCTTGAGCGTGCCGCTGGCCATGCCGCGCAGGCTGGTGGTGAGCCACAGCTGGTCGTAGTTGCCCGCGCCCGAGTCCAGGCAGATCACCAGCGCCACGTCGCCCAGGCGGGTCTTCAGCGCGTCGATGTAAGGCAGCAGGTCGGCGGAGCCGCTCTCCTCGCAGGTCTCGATCAGGCCCACGATGCGCGGGTGCGGCACGTTCTGGCGCTTGAGCTCCTGCACCGCGGCCACGCTGGCGTAGACCGCGTAGCCGTCGTCGGCGCCGCCCCGGCCGTAGAGCTTGCCGTCCTCGTACTTGGGTGTCCACGGGCCCAGGTCGCTGCGCCAGCCCTCGAATTCGGGCTGCTTGTCCAGGTGGCCGTACATCAGCACGGTCTGCGTGGACCGCGGCTGAGTGGCCGCCACCTCGAAGAACAGTACCGGCGTGCGCCCCGGCAGGCGCACGATCTCCAACTGCAGGTCCGCCACCTTTTGGGCCTCGACCCACTGTGCGGCGTTGCGCAGCACGGTCTCCAGGTGGCCCTGTTCGCGCCAGTCGGGCGCAAAGCCCGGCGACTTGGCGGGGATGCGGATGTAGTCGGTGAGCTGCCGCAGGATGTCTTCGTCCCACACCCGCCCCACGCGTTCCAGCGCGAGTGCGGCATCCAGGGCGGCGGCGGGCAGGCGGTCGTTCATGGCGGAACCTCTGTCGGTGCGCAAAAGGCGCAGGATACGCCAACACCCGCCGCCCGGCGACGGCGATCTGCACGGCGCCCTATCAGTCCACCGCCGGTGCGGGCGCGGGGCGCGGTGCCGCCAGCGCCGTGGACTCCACCCGGTTACGCCCGGCGAGCTTGGCCGCATACAGCGCCTCGTCGGCCCCCTGAACGAGCCTGTCCCAGCCGTCCGCGGGCTGCAGGGGCCCGCCGCACACGCCGATGCTCACGGTCACCGGTATCTCCTTGCCGCCGCCCACACAGGGCAAGCGCTCCACGGCGCGGCGCAGCGTCTCGGCAAGCTCCAGGGCCCCGCCGAGCGGGGTGTGCGGCAACAGGACCATGAATTCTTCACCCCCGTAGCGACCCACCAGGTCCTGCGCCCGCAGGCGCGTGCGCAGCAGGTCCGCCACATGGCGCAGCACGCTGTCGCCCGCCAGGTGGCCATGGCTGTCGTTGACGGACTTGAAGTGATCAATGTCCACCAGCATTACCGCGTAAGGCTCGCGCAGGCGCACGGCGCGGGCCACATCGCGCTCCAGCGCCATGATGAGCGAACGGCGGTTGACCAGCCCCGTGAGCGCATCGTGCGCGGCGAAATAGCGGTTGTGGGCATCGGAGCGGTCCTTGCCCATGAGGATGAAGCCCAGCGAACTCAGGATCACCACCACGAAGGCCGCCATGAAGGTGATGGACTGCATGGCGTTGCCCTGCATCAGCCCCTCGACCGGTATGTCGCGCGTGGCGGCGAGCATTCCGCGCACCCCCAGCAGCAGTACCTCCATCACCAGGCCCACGCTGAGCAGCGTCGCGCCGCGCAGGGACGCAGCCGGCCGCTCGCGCCACAGGGACCACAGCACCATGCCCAGCTGCAGCGGTGGCACCACGCCCGCCGTGACGATGCGTGCGCGGTAGTCGTCAATGAAGAACGCAAACAACAGCGCTGCCGCCGCAACCGGCACCGCCATGCGGCGCCACGGCAACGCCCGCCCCTGGAACTGGTGCACGGCCGCCAGCACCATGGCGAACGTGCCCGACAGCAGCGTGTTGGCCAGGACGATGCTGGCCCAGTCGGACACCAGGCCGCGCAGGGCGTACAGCACGTACGTGGAGGTGTGCATCATCAGCCCCAGCGCCCACAGGCTGATGCCCTCGCGGCGCCCCGGCCGCACCGCGCCCAGGGATGCCGCCATGGTGAGGGAAGCCGCCGCGGTCATCAGCAGCATGGTGGGCACATCGAGGAACGGCATGGAAACGGCAAGGGTGGGCGCGCCCCGGGCCAGGCGCGCAGCGCGCGAGGATAACCGCCCCGCCCCGGCGAGGCCCGCACTCAGGTAAGCGCGAGGGCCCCCACGCGCAGGTCGGCCACCTCAGCCATTGGCGCGGGTGCATGCGCAGGTGCCCCAATCAGGGACGCGTCGCCCAGGGCCGGCCCCAGCCTGAACACCTGCACGGCCGCGGCCAGGCGCGCCGCCTGCTCGCGCAAGCTGTGCGCGGCGGCGGCGGACTCCTCCACCAGCGCGGCGTTCTGCTGCGTCATCTGGTCCAGCTGGCCCACGGCCTGGTTGACCTGGCCAATGCCGCCGGCCTGCTCGGACGCTGCAGCCGTGATCTCGCCAATGATGTCGCCCACGCGCTGCACGCTGCCCACGATCTCGCCCATGGTGCTGCCGGCGTCCTGCACGAGGCGCGCGCCCGTCTCCACCTTCTCCACCGAGGCCTGGATGAGCTGCTTGATCTCGCGCGCCGCCTCAGCGCTGCGGCCCGCCAGGCTGCGCACCTCGCCCGCCACCACGGCAAAGCCGCGGCCCTGTTCGCCGGCGCGTGCAGCCTCCACGGCGGCGTTCAGCGCCAGGATGTTGGTCTGGAAGGCAATGCCGTCGATCACGCCGATGATGTCGGCGATCTTGCGCGAGCTCTGGTTGATGTCGTCCATGGTGGTCACCACCTCGCCCACCACCTGCCCGCCGCGGGCCGCCACCTGCGCGGCGGAGGCCGCGAGCTGGTTAGCCTGGTGGGCCGCATCGGCGGACTGGCGCACGGTGGCCGTGAGCTGGTCCATGCTCTGCGCCGTCTGCGCCAGGCTGCCGGCAGTGGCCTCCGTGCGTGCCGACAGGTCCTGGTTGCCGCTGGCGATCTCGGCGCTGGCGGTGTCGATGCTGTCCACAGCCGTGCGCACCTCTTGCAGCATCTGCACGTAGCGCAGGCGCATGCCTTCCACTTCCCGCACCAGCGTGCCGATCTCGTCGCGCCGCGTGGTCTCGAAGCTCTGCGTCAGGTCGCCCTGCGCGACGAGCGTGATGGCCTGCGTGAGCCCGGTCAGCGGCTGGCTGACGCCGCGGCGCAGCATCACGAACAGACCCACGCCCAGCAAGCCGACGGCCAATGCCATCAATCCCCACACGGCCCAGGTGACGTGGCGCTGGCCGGCCATGGCCTCGGCGTCCGGCACCTCGGCAACCACCCACCATCCGCCCTGTGTCTTGCGCAGCAGCGCCCAAGGGTCCTGCGCGCCGGGCGAATACACCGCCGCCGCGTCGCGCACGAAGCCCCCTGGCGCAGCCACCAACGCCTCGAAGAAGGCCCGTGACTGGGGGAAGGACTCCAGCACCCGCTGGCCCCGCGCCGTGGGGTGGTACACGAAGCCGGCCTGCTCCAGCCCGGCGCCGGGGTTGATCACGTACACGCCGCCGTGCTCGAAAAAGCGTGTCTGCTCCACCTGCTTTTGCAGCATGGCGTGGAAGATGCTGACGTCATTGCCGATGAACAGCAGCGCCACCACCTTGCCCGCCGTGTCCTTGACCGGCAGGTAGTGGCCCATGTAGGGCTTGCCTGCGACCACGGTGATGCCGGTGTAGGGCTCGCCCTTGGCGACTGCCGCGTAGGCAGGATCGGCACGGTCCAGCGGCGTGCCCTGCTGGCGCTGGCCTTGCGCATCTTTCACCGAGGTGGTGATGCGCACGAAGTCGTCGCCCTTGCGCGCAAACACCGTGGCCACGCCGCCGGTCTCGTTGGCGAACTTGTCCACCGCGCTGTAGTCCTCGTTGACCAGCGCGCCGAAGCTGCGCAGCTCCCCCGCGCCCTCGTCGAGCTGCATGGTGGCCTCGAAGTAGCGGCGAAAGCCGCGCATGGTGGCCTGGACCAGCTCACGGTTGGTGTTGTCCGCCGCATCCAGCGAATGGGCGACGGCCTGGGTGGTGCCGCCAATGCTCTGCACCAACTGCGCCCGCGTGCTGCGTTCGGTCAGAACCGCCAGGGCCAGCCCCACGCCCACCAGCACCAGGGCCACAAGCCCCAGGGCGGTCAGCGTGACCCGGCGGGCAACGGAATGGTGGGCAAGCGAAACGGCGGCCATGCATGTCTCCAGAAAAAGGGTGCGCCGGGTCGTCCCGGTCTGTCTGGAAATCTACGGCAGGCCTGCCGTTACATCTATTCACAATATCCCTTACGCGGTCTCACGTACCACGCATCCCGCCCAGAGGCCCGGCATCGGGAACAGAGGAATTTTGGCCTCTAGCGCTTGCCCATCAAGCGCTGATAGCTACATTTTCAATAGCAACAAACCCTACCGGCGAGAAATGTCCCCTGCGCGCCAGGCTGGACGGTGCGCTCAGTCGTGCTCGAAACGGAACACTGCCGTGCCCGCACGCGCATTGGGCAGCCAGCGCACCTCGCGCCCGTCCTGCAGGCCGAAGGCGTCCAGGATGCGCAGCTTGTTCTTGTGCGCCAGCACCTCGAAGTCCTTGTAGGTGCCCACGCGGATGTTGGGCGTGTCGTACCACTGGTAGGGCAGGCGCCGGGTGACGGGCATGCGCCCGCGCAGCACCGACACGCGGTTGGGCCAGTGTGCGAAATTGGGGAAGGCGACGATGCCGCTCTTGCCCACGCGCGCAGTCTCGCGCAGCATCACCTCGGCATTGCGCAGGTGCTGCAGCGTATCGATCTGCAGCACCACGTCGAAGCTGTTATCGCCGAACATCGCCAGCCCCTCGTCGAGGTTGAGCTGGATCACGTTCACGCCGCGGCGCACGCAGGCGAGCACGTTGGCGTCGGCGATCTCGATGCCATAGCCGCTGCAGCCGCGTTCGCGCTGCAGGTAGTCCAGCATCGCGCCATCGCCGCACCCCAGGTCGAGCACGCGCGCGCCTTCGGGCACCAGGCGCGCAATGGCTTGTATGGTGGCGTGGTCGCTCATGGTTGTCCTCCCTGCAGCCCCTTGGCAACACTATCGAAATAAGAGCGCACCACGCCCATGTAGCGCGGGTCATCGAGCAAAAATGCATCATGCCCGTGCGGGGCGTCGATCTCGGCGTAGCTCACGTCGCGGCGGTTCTCCAGCAGCGCGTGCACGATCTCGCGGCTGCGCTGGGGCGAGAAGCGCCAGTCGGTGGTGAAACTCACCAGCAGGAACTTGGCACGCGCCACGGCCAGCGCCTGCGCCAGATTGCCGCCATGCTGGCGCGCGGGGTCGAAGTAGTCGAGCGCGCGCGTGATGAGCAGGTAGGTGTTGGCGTCGAAATAGTCGCTGAACTTGTCCCCCTGGTAGCGCAGGTAGCTCTCGATCTGGAACTCGATGTCCTGCGTGCTGTATTTCAGGTCCATGCCCTCGCGCAACTGGCGCCCGAACTTCTCGTTCATCACGTCGTCGCTCAGGTAGGTGATGTGGCCGATCATGCGCGCGATGCGCAGCCCGCGCTTGGGGATCACGCCGTGGCGGTAGAAGTGCCCGCCGTGAAAGTCCGGGTCAGTGACGATGGCCCGGCGCGCCACTTCGTTGAAGGCGATGTTCTCGGCCGTGAGGTTGGGGGCGCTGGCCACGACCACGGCGTGGCGCATGCGTTCGGGGTACTGCAGCGTCCAGGAAAGCGCTTGCATGCCGCCCAGGCTGCCGCCCATTACCGCTGCCAGTTGCGCGATGCCCAGGCGGTCCAGCAGGCGCGCCTGCGCATCGACCCAGTCCTCCACCGTGACGACAGGGAAGTCCGCACCGTAGACCTCGCCCGTGTCCGGGTGGCGGTGCATGGGCCCCGTGGACCCGAAGCACGAGCCCAGGTTGTTGACGCCGATGACGAAGAACTGGTTGGTGTCGACAGACTTGCCCGGCCCAATCATGTTGTCCCACCAGCCCTCGCTCCTGGGCTGGGCTGCGTAGCTGCCTGCGACGTGGTGTGAGGCATTGAGCGCATGGCATACCAGTACGGCGTTGGAGCGGTCGGCGTTGAGCGTGCCGTAGGTCTCGTAGGCCAGGGTGTAGTCGCGGATCGAGGCCCCCGACTGCAGCGGCAGGGGCTCGGCGAAGTGCATGGTTTGCGGTGTGGCGATAAACGACATGAAAAAACCCGGCTTCGCTAAACAACGAGGCCGGGTCCGGGTGCGTGCTGGGGTGGCAGGCGTGTCGATCGGTCACGTCTTTAGCTGGATTTGTAAAGCGCCCGCAAGCGGTGCAAATCGGCGCGTCTGCGGGTCATTATGCCAAAGGCGTCGCATCTCCCGCAAACAGCGCCAGCAGGCCCAAGACCAGGAAGATCAACGCAGACACCAGATGCACCACGCGGATCGGCACCTTCTTCACCAGCCGATCCCCCAGCCAGACCACTGGCGCATTGGCCAGCATCATGCCCAGCGTAGTACCCGCCACGACCCAGAAGTAGGCGCTGTACTGCGCAGCCAGCATGACGGTGGCGACCTGCGTCTTGTCGCCCATCTCGGCCAGGAAGAACGCCACCAGCGTCGTGCCGAACACGCCGAAGCGCGGCGCCGCACCGTCACCGTCGTCGTCCAGCTTGTCGGGAATCAGCATCCACACCGCCATGGCAATGAAGGAAAGACCCAGCACCCAGCGCAGCACCTGCGGCCCCAGCACGGTGGTCACCCACGACCCCACCGCGCCTGCCAGCGCGTGGTTGGCCAGCGTGGCCACGAAAATGCCCAGCACGATGGGCCAGGGCTTGCGAAAGCGTGCGGCGAGCACCAGCGACAGCAGCTGGGTCTTGTCACCCATCTCGGCAAGGGTGACGATGGCGGTGGAGACGAGGAAGGCTTCCATGGGGCGGTCGTAATAGGATTTCCGGCCGGAAGTACATCGGACAGCATTGACCACGCTCCGACTCCGGCCTGATGGATCGGTACGCGGTCAATGGTCTCGCCCGACCCGCTGTGGCAGCGGGTCCCATGCACCATGGCGCCCAAGGGCCCCAAGTCTGTTGATGCATGCATCCTCTCGCGTCGCAGTCGCAGCGGACTCGCGCGGGGCAGGCTACTCCCCAAAGACAGCGGAGGATTGTATCCGGTCGAAGAAGGCACCTTTTTGCCCAGCTAGACACAGTAGTTACCCTGGAAAGTGTTGCAGGCGCGCAATTACGACATCTTTGGGGTTATGGCAATGCTTGATAATGGCCGTGCAGTTCTGCCATGCGGAAGTGCACGCTGCGGTGTCTGGTCAGTTTCGCGTCTTTGAAGTCGTCACAGGTTTGTTGATTGCGTCGGGCTCCATCGCATTTCATGTTTTTTCTAGGAGTCCGATCATGGGCAACAAACTCTACGTGGGCAACCTGCCCTATACCTTCCGCGACCAGGATCTGGAGCAGACCTTCAGCCAATTCGGCGCCGTGCAAAGCGCCAAGGTCATGATGGAGCGCGACACCGGCCGCTCCAAGGGTTTCGGCTTTGTCGAAATGGGCAGCGACGCTGAAGCCCAGGCCGCCATCCAGGGCGCGCATGGCCAGAACTACGGCGGCCGCGACCTCGTGGTCAACGAAGCCCGTCCGATGGAACCCCGCCCGCCCCGCAGCGGCGGCGGCTTTGGTGGCGGTGGTGGCTACGGCGGTGGCCGCAGCGGCGGTGGCGGTGGTTATGGCGGCGGCTACGGTGGCGGCCGCTCCAGCTATTGATATTCCGCTGAGTCAAAAAAAGGAGCCTTAGGGCTCCTTTTTTTTGCGTCAGATTGACGACACGTGCGTTGAAAACCCCTTGCATCTTTACAAAGGTTCTGGCGCATAATGTTTTGACGAGGGTATTGCCTCGTAGAGGTTGCGGTGATCCGTCAGTTTTCGCGCATAGGGCGTCATTGTGATTAACTGGCTGCGGGTTCGGGACTCCGTCGCTCATTCCATTGTTTTTGAGGAGTCCCTTAATGGGCAACAAACTGTACGTCGGCAATCTGCCGTACTCGGTGCGTGACCAAGATCTGGAGCAAGCCTTCAGCCAGTTCGGTGCGGTGACCAGCGCCAAGGTCATGATGGAGCGCGACACCGGCCGCTCCAAAGGCTTTGGCTTCGTGGAAATGGGCAGCGATGCCGAGGCCCAAGAGGCCATCAATGGCATGAACGGCCAGTCCCTCGGCGGCCGCAGCATTGTCGTGAATGAAGCCCGTCCCATGGAAGCGCGCCCCCCCCGCAGCGGTGGCGGCGGCTTTGGTGGGGGTGGCGGCTACGGCGGCGGCCGCAGTGGCGGTGGTGGCGGCTACGGCGGCGGTGGTGGTGGCCGCAGCGAAGGCGGCTTTCGCAGCCCCTACGGCTCCGGTCCACGTGGCGGCGGCGGTGGTGGCCGTGGCGGCTACGGCGGTGGCGGCAACAACGGATATTGATTTTGGCAGGCGCGGGTAAAAGCGCGCTCCACCATCACAAGGCTCCCTCGGGAGCCTTTTGTCCTTCCAAGCCTCAGGGATTGGAAGATCGGCCCTGGCCCGCGCGATGCTTGCGTGGCCGTCCCGCCAGCAGCCGGTCGAACCACGCATCCGGCAATATGCGCAGCAGTTTGGCCACTACGCCCATCTGCCAGGGAATCACCCGGTATGTCGCCCCCGCCTCAATGGCACGGAACGCGCGGTCCGCAAAAGCCTGCGGCGGCAACAGGAAGGGCATGGCATACCGGTTCTCCCGCGTCAGCGGCGTATCCACATAGCCCGGGCAGATCGTCACCACCTGCACGCCGGTGCCGCGCAACTCCCCCCGCAGGCTCTCGCAGTAGCTGATCACCGCCGCCTTGCTCGCGCAATAAGCTCCATGGCCAGGCAGGCCCCGGATACCCGCCACGCTGCCGATTCCCACCAGCCGGCCGCTGCCGCGGCGGACCATCGCATCGATGAACGGATGAAAGGTGGCCGCCATGCCCAGGGTGTTGGTGGCAAAGGTCTGCGCCATGACATCGAGGTCGCCGCGCTGCGCCGTGTCCACCCCGACGCTGATTCCCGCGTTGGCCACCACCACATCGGGCAGCCCTTGGCGCTCCAGACAAGCGTGGCACGCCGCGATGACGCTGTCAGGCTGCGCTACATCTGCGCTATATATTTCATAGCTACTTGCGCTTATCCCTACTGCCCTAGCCCAAGATTCGATCATATCGACGCGCCGCGCCACAAGGGCCAACCGCCACCCTGCCCGGTGGTAGCGCTCGGCCAGCGCCTGGCCGATGCCGCTGGAGGCTCCAGTGATCAACACCAGCGGGCGGTCTTGCGCAGCCGAACGTGACATCTCGGTCAACGGCGCACGGGTGCGGGCATCAGCGTGCCGCGCACGCGGCCGCGCAGTTGCATGACCTGCTCCAGGTTGTCGTAGTCCATGCTGTCGGCGGTGAACGTGTCGGCGCCGCGCTTGAGTGTCACGGGCTGGTCGGAGCGCACGCGCTCTTCATTCACCCATGCATGCAGGAACTCCCCCTGGAACTCCAGCCGCGGCACTGGAGCGCGGCCTTCGGGGGCAGACGCCTCGCGCGTAACGATGGCATTGCCGTAGAGCTGAACCTCGCTGCCGTCCCCGTTGGACAGCGCACGATTCGCACGGGCGGTGACGACGCGCCCCTCCTCGTTCACCGAGCGCATGCGCGCCTGGTCGATCTCCAGCGTGTCGTTGTCCGCGTAGTGGCGCGCCAGGGTGCCGCGGATCTCGCTCTGCAGTCGGCCCGTGGCATCAAAGCTTTTGACCGCGAAGTCGCGCATGTAGTAGTCGGGCTCGTGGCTCACGGGGCGCTCCTGCGCCGGCTGCTGCGGCCGCGGCGCGTTGCGCACCAGCCACCAGGAGCCCAGCGCCAGCAGCCCCATGAGCAGCACGGGCAGGTAGAGCGAAAGGCGTTCCCACGCCAGGTGTAGGCGTGAGGTCATGCGGCATGCGCGGCCAACAGACCGGCGTAACGGCCACTGGCGACCAGCAGCAGGTCGCAGAACTCCCGCGCCGCACCCGCACCACTCGGCGCGGCGGTGACATGGTGGGCGACGGCGCGGGCCTCGATGTGGGCCTGCGCGGGCGCGCAGGCGAAGGCCACACGGCGCATCACCGGCAGGTCGGGCCAGTCGTCTCCGATGGCGGCGGCCTGCGGCCACGACAGGCCCAGCTCGGCCAGGATGGACTCGGCCGCCGGGCGCTTGTCCTCGGTGCCGAAACGCGCATGCATCACCCCCAGCGCCTTCAGGCGCAGCCGCAGCGCCGGTGAATCACGCCCTGTGACCACCGCGGGCGTGATGCCCGCCTGCTGCAGCAGCTTGATGCCGTGTCCGTCAAGCGTATGAAAACGCTTGAGGGTCTCGCCCACTTCAGAGAAATACAGGCCGCCGTCGGTCAACACACCGTCCACGTCGAAGAAGGCGACGCGCACCGGCTGCGCCAGCAGCAGGAGTTGCGGATCGAACTGCAGGGCCGGTTGCAGGGGGGGCAGCGGCGTGGCGTTGGACTGGGACATCAGATCACCTTGGCTCGCATCAGGTCGCCGATGTGCACCACGCCCACCAGCACGCCGTCGTCGTCGGTGACCAGCACGCTGGTGATCGAGTGGTGCTCCATGGCCTGCGCCGCGTCGGCCGCCAGGGCATCGGCTGCAATGGTGCGCGGGCTGGCATGCATGACGTCCTGGGCGCGCGTCTCGCGCAGGTCCACGCCGGCCTCGATGCGCCGGCGCAGGTCGCCGTCCGTGAAGATACCCACGGGCCGGCCCGCATCGTCTACCACCGCGGTGGCGCCCACGCCCTTGGCGCTCATCTCGCGCATCAGGGTGCTGAAATTGGCATGGGGCGGTACATGCGGCACGTCTGCGCCCGCGCGCATGACGTCACGCACATGCGTCAGCAGCTTGCGGCCCAGCGCACCGCCGGGGTGCGACCGCGCGAAATCCTCGGGGCGAAAGCCGCGCGCGTCGAGCAGCGCCACCGCCAGCGCGTCGCCCATGGCCAGCTGCGCCGTGGTGCTGGTGGTAGGCGCCAGGTTCAGCGGGCAGGCCTCGCGCTGCACGCTGCAGTCCAGCACCAGGTCCGCGTGGCGCGCCAGGGTGGACTGCAGCCCGCCCGTCATCGCGATCAGCGGGACGCCCAGGCGCTTGAGCACCGGTAGCAGCACGGTGATCTCGCTGCTTTCGCCGCTGTTGGAGAGCGCCAGCACCAGGTCGCCGTTGGTCACCATGCCCAGGTCGCCATGGCTGGCCTCGGCAGGGTGCACGAAGAACGCGGGCGTGCCGGTGGAGGCCAAGGTAGCGGCGATCTTGCGCCCCACGTGGCCGCTCTTGCCCATGCCCATGACCACCACGCGGCCCGTGGTTGCCAACACGCGCTGCACCACCTGCACGAAGCCGCCGCCCAGGCGTTCGCCCATGGCATGCAGCGCCTCGGCCTCCGTGCGGACGGTCTCGCGTCCCAAGCGCAGGGCCTGTTCGGCATTGAAAGACGAGGAAGCGGCAGGAGCGACAGGCATGGATGAATTCTATCGGTCGGCCCACCTGCGGCTCGGCTACGATGAAACATGTCCTCTCTCGCCCTGACCCTGCTTTACCTGCTGGCCGCCGTGCTGGGCGTGGTGGCATGCCGCAGCCTGCGGTTGCCGCCGATGATGGGCTATCTGGCGGCGGGCATCCTCATCGGCCCGCATGCCCTGGCCTTGACGCAGAACTCCGAAGGCGTGCGCCACCTGGGCGAATTCGGAGTGGTGTTCCTCATGTTCACCATCGGCCTGGAATTCAACCTGCCCAAGCTGCGTGCCATGCGCCGCCACGTGTTCGGCCTGGGCCTGCTGCAGGTGCTGGCGTGCATGGCGGCCTTCTCCGCATGGTTGCTGCTGCTGGCGCGGCTGACCGGCGGCGTGTGGGACATGGGCTGGCAGACCGCACTGGCGCTGGGCGGAACGCTGGCAATGAGCAGTACGGCGATCGTCGTGAAGCTGATGTCCGAGCGCGGCGAGCTGGAGAGCGAGCATGGGCGCAGGGTGCTGGGCATCCTGCTGTTCCAGGATTTGGCCGTGGTTCCCATGCTGGTGCTGGTGCCTGCGCTGGGGTCCGAGCCCGAGCAACTGCTGACGGCGCTGGCGGTCGCCCTGCTGAAGGCCACAGTACTCGTGGCGGTACTGCTGGTTGGCGGCCAGCGCGTGATGCGCTGGTGGCTCACGCAGGTGGCGCGGCGCAAGAGCGACGAACTGTTCATGCTCAACCTGCTGCTGGTCACGCTGGGGCTGGCCTGGCTGACCGAACTGGCAGGCCTCTCGCTGGCCCTGGGCGCCTTCATCGCCGGCGTGCTGGTGTCCGAGACCGAATACCGGCACCAGGTGGGCACCGACATCCGCCCCTTCCACGACGTACTGCTGGGGTTGTTCTTCATCACGGTGGGCATGATGCTCGACTGGCACGTGCTGGTGGAGCGTTGGTCGCTGGTGCTTGTGTTGCTGGCCGCGCCGCTGCTGATCAAGACGGCCATCATCGTCGCGCTGGCCCGCGGGTTGGGAACGACAACGGGCGTGTCGCTGCGCACCGCGCTGTACGTGGCGCAGGCAGGGGAGTTCAGCTTCGTGCTGCTGTCGCTTATGCAGGTCCACGGCCTGCTGCAGCCCGCACTGATGAACCCGGTGCTGGCGGCCATGGTGCTGTCCATGCTGGCTACGCCATTCCTCATCCAGTACAGCAACCGCATCGTCATGAAGCTGGTGGCCAGCGACTGGCTGCAGCAGTCGCTGCAGGTGACCACCATCGCGCGCCAAGCCATCAACACCAGCGGGCACGTGCTGATCTGCGGCTACGGCCGCTCGGGGCAGAACCTGGCACGCATGCTGGAGCGCGAAGGCATCGCCTACATGGCGCTGGACCTGGACCCCGACCGCGTGCGGCAGGCCGCCGCCGCGGGCAACTCGGTCGTGTTCGGCGACGCCACGCGCCTGCAGGCGCTCAAGGCAGCGGGCCTGGCGCGTGCGGCCGCCCTGGTCGTCACCTACCTGGACACTCCCGCCGCGCTCAAGGTGATTCACCATGCGCGCACCCACGCGCCACAGCTCCCCGTGGTCGTGCGCACCCAGGACGACTCCCAACTGGAGAAATTGCAGGAGGCCGGCGCCACCGAGGTGGTGCCCGAGGCCATCGAGGGCTCGCTGATGCTGGCCAGCCACGCACTGGCGTTGGTGGGCGTGCCCATGCGCCGCGTGCTGCGCCTGGTGCAAGACCAGCGCGATGCACGTTACGGCCTGCTGCGCGGCTACTTCCACGGGGCGGACGACGACACGCCGTCCGAACGCGACCAGGAGCGGCTGTACTCCCTGTCCCTGCCCGCGGGCGCCGCCGTGGTGGGGAAGCCGCTGGCCGACCTGCCCCTGCATGGCATCGGCGTGCGTCTGGTCAACGTGCGTCGCGCCAGCGGCGCCATGTCCCCGCCCGACGACCGCACGCCCCTGGCCGAAGGCGACACGCTGGTGCTGTCCGGCCATCCCACCGCCCTGGGCCTGGCAGAGGAGAAGCTGCTGCGCGGCTGATTACACTGTGCGCCCTGGCGGTGCCCGGCAGGGTCTGCACATCCGAATCGTTCTCTCTTTTGCCCCACCCATGACAGCCCTTAGCGTCAACGACTACCTGCGCCAGCACATCCGCACCGTCCCTGACTGGCCGGCGCCGGGGGTGCAGTTCCGCGACATCACGCCCCTGCTGCAAAACCCCAAAGTGTTCCGCGTGCTGATCGACGCCTTCGTGCACCGCTACATGGACCGCGCGCTGCGCCCCGACGTGGTGGCCGGACTGGACGCCCGCGGCTTCATCCTGGGCGCGGTGGTGGCCTATGAGTTGAATGTGGGCTTCGTTCCCATCCGCAAGAAGGGCAAGCTGCCTTTCACCACCGTCGAGGAAACCTACGAACTCGAGTACGGCAGCGCGACCGTGGAACTGCACGCGGACGCGGTCCAGCCCGGCGACCGGGTGCTGCTGATCGACGACCTGATCGCCACCGGCGGCACGATGATGGCCGGCAAGAAACTGCTGGAAAAACTGGGCGCGACCGTCATGGAAGGCGCCGCCATCGTGGATTTGCCGGAACTCGGCGGCTCGGAACGCCTGCGTGCCAGCGGACTGCCGCTGTACACGCTGGTGGACTTCAGCGGCCACTAGACCGCTGGGCTGCTGCAGTCCCCGCAGCCGGTTCTTCAGCGCAGGTCGCCGTATTGCGTGGAGCTGAGGTCGGACGACCGGCCGTCCTGCCCCGGCATGACAGTGTCCTCGAACCCCGTGGGCGCGGGGCTTGGCGGCAGCAGCGGGCCGCTGCGCGTGGTAACACCCAGAGCCGGCGCGGCCGCGGGCGCACGCGCCACAGCGCTGGTGAGCGCCTGTTTGAACGCCGCCACCTCGTCGGCCTCGATGGGCTCGAACCGCGGCGCCGCGCGCGCGGGCGCGGGTGGCACCAGCGGCGCTGGACGCGAGGGTAGTGCCGCTCCTTGCGACGCGGCAGCGGCGGGCCGGGGCGTCCCGGAAATGATGGGCGATACGGGGGTGGCAGAAGCCTGCGGCGCGGGCGCCTGGGCGGCCGGGGTGCGCACCTGCACGCCCGTGCTGATCTGGTCGTTGGTGCGCCAATACACGGCAGTCACCAGGATGTCGAAACGAGAACGAGCGGTCTGCGTCACCAGGGTTTCGATCTCGCCCAGCCGCGCCATGTCCCGCCCATACTCCGGCGCCAAGTCCATCATCACCAGGAACTGCGCCCCACGCTGGTCCAGCGACAGCACCTTGAACTTGTACCCCGCCGACAGCACGCCGGCACGCACCATGGCGTCACGCACCACGGTGTACAGCAGCTCGCGGCGCTCCATGCGTTCGTTCTTGCGGCCTGTGGCGGGCTCGGGGGCCGCGGCGGGTTGGGGCTCCAGCAGGGGTTTGCCTGCACGCGCCGGGGCCGCGCCATTGGCCTGGGTAGCGGCGGGAGCCGGGCGCGCACGCGCGACCGGAGGCTTGGATTTGCGGGTGAACCAGCTGAACAATGACATGCTTGCCTTCGCGAAGAAGCGCTCAAAAACGTCGGCAAGTGTACTGCGCGCGCCTCGGCCGAGGCGTGACAGTTGCAGGGTCGGCCGCGCCGCGATGGGCGCTGTGGTCACAAAGCGTGGCGCTCGCGCGCCGTGCTCAGGTCGCCGCGATGCGGCGGCGGCGGTTGCCCAGGCGCTTGGCCAGCACGGCGCCGGCCGCCATCGCCAAGTGCAGCGCTACCGCCGGTTGGCGATTGCAAAGTTCCGTAAAGCGCAGAGCGGGCAGGCTCCAGAGCTTGCTCGGAGCGCCCGCCTGCACCGTGGCGCTGCGGGGCTGATGGGAAAAGAACGCCCCCTCGCCCACCATCGAGCCGGGGCCGACGATGGCCAGGCGCAGCCGCTGCTTCTCGTCCTCGAAGTGCACGCTGAGCGAGCCGCTTTCCACCAGGTACAAGGTGCGGTCGTTGGTGCCCTTGGCAAACAGCACCTGTCCCGAGGGGATGCTGATGGGCAACAGGTAGGCGGACAGCCAATCCCACTGCTCGGCGGTGAGCACGTTGTTCATGCTGTCGTCCGCCGTCGCGTGGGTGATGGCCTGGATCAGACCTGACAGGTCGACTTTGGAGGAGGGAGCGGTGATGGCATTCATCGGGCGCGAAAGGTAACGCGCCGCCGTCATCTGCACAAGCACTCATTACCCTTACTTACACATGGCGTTGCGCGCCCGCCGCGTCGGCTATTTGCCGATGCAGAAGCTGGAGAAGATGACACCGAGCAGATCGTCGGACGTGAACTCGCCCGTGATGGTGTTGAGGGCGTTTTGCGCCAGGCGCAGCTCCTCGGCCAGCAGGTCCAGCGCCGGCCCGTCGCTTTCCAGCTGCGCGGCCGCCTCCATGAGGTGGGCGTCCACGGCGCGCAAGGCTTCGATGTGGCGCGCGCGGGCGATGTACACGCCCTCCGCAGCCGACTGCCAACCCGCGATTTGCAGCAATTGCCGCCGCAGCGTATCCAGCCCCTGGCCGGTGCGTGCGGACAGCAGCACCGCCTGGCTCTCACCCTCGCGCGCAGGCGCCGCCGCCTGCGGGGCGGCGTCGGCCTTGTTCCAGACGTCGACCACCGGCACGCCCGCGGGCAGCCGGGTGGAGAGCGTGTGCGCAATGGCGATGTCGTCGTCCTGGTACTGCGCACTGCCCCAGCGCGTGAGGTCGTGCAGGAACAGCACCGCGTCGGCGCCCGCGATCTCGTCCCAGGCGCGGGCGATGCCGATGCGCTCGACCTCGTCGTCGCTTTCGCGCAGGCCCGCCGTGTCGATTACGTGCAGTGGCACGCCCTCGATCTGGATGGTCTGCTGCACCTTGTCGCGCGTGGTGCCGGCGATCGGCGTGACGATGGCCAGTTCCGCCCCTGCCAGCGCGTTCAGCAGCGAGCTCTTGCCCGCGTTGGGCTGCCCGGCGATCACCACCTTGATGCCCTCGCGCAGCAACGCGCCCTGGCTGGCACGCTGCATCACGCGGGCCAGCGATTGCTGCAAATTCGATAGCTGCCCGCGCGCGTCTGCCTTGCGCAGGAAGTCGATTTCCTCTTCAGGAAAGTCCAGCGTCGCCTCCACCAGCATGCGCAGGTGCACCAGCGCGTCGCGCAGCGTGTGGATCTCGCGCGAGAAGTCGCCCGACAGCGAACGGCTGGCGCCGCGCGCGGCCGCCTCGGTGCTGGCGTCGATCAGGTCGGCGATCGCCTCGGCCTGGGCCAGGTCGATCTTGTTGTTGAGGAAGGCGCGCTCGGTGAACTCGCCGGGCTCGGCCAGCCGCAGGCGGTCCAACACGCCGCCCGTGGCCGCCTCCAGGCAGCGCGCCAGCAGCAGCTGCAGCACCACGGGGCCGCCATGGGCCTGCAGCTCCAGCACGTCCTCGCCGGTGTAGCTGTGCGGCGCGGGAAAGTACAGCGCCAGCCCCTGGTCGATGGCCTGGCCCGCGGCATCCCGGAACGGCAGGTAGGTTGCCTCGCGCGGTTTGAGCGCGCGGCCGCACAGCGCCTGCACCAGTGCGCCGATCTGCTTGCCCGAGACCCGCACGATGCCCACCGCGCCGCGCCCCGGCGCGGTGGCAATGGCAACGATGGGGTCGGAATGGCGCGGCAGCATGGGCTTACAGGTGCGGTGGAGAGGGGCAGCGCATGATAGCCGCGCCCCGCCCGGCGCCATGAAGAAGGCCCGCGCGGGGCGGGCCTGGGGCGTGGGTCACGCATATTTGATAGCTGCTTGCGCTTGTCCAACGTCGGTTTCAGGGGTTTTTGTATCTGAAAACCTTTGTAGCAAAGCGCTGGCAGCTATCGTTTTTAAGGCCTTCGGCCTGCCGCGATCACTTGATGGTCGTCCACGCGGGCATGGGGCGATCGTCCGCGCGATGCGGCGTGTCCACGTTCTTGCGCATCGCCCAGGGGCGGATCTGGTGGTGCAGCGGCAGGTAGTAGTACTCGTCCTTGACCAGCTTGAGCGCGTCGTTGATCAGCGCGTCGCGCTTGGGGGCATCCATCTCGACCTTGATCTGCTGGATCATGCCGTCGAGCTTGGCGTCGGAAAAGCGCCCGCCGTTGTAGACGCCAGCCGAGGTCTTGCCGTCCTTGGTGGACATCAGCGAGTCCAGCGAATACAGCGCGTCGAACGTGGCCACGCCCCAGCCGAACAGGTAGGCGCTCACGTCGTTGTTCATCACGCGGGTGACGAACTGTGCCATGGGCGCAGTTTGCAGGTTGGTCTTGACGCCGATGCGCGTCCACATGGCGGTGACGGCCTGGCAGATGGCCTCGTCATTCACGTAGCGGTCATTCGGGCAGTCGAGCTTGAGCGAGAAGCCGTTCGGGTAGCCGGCGTCGGCCAGCAGCTTCTTGGCGGCCTCCACGTCGTACTTGGCGGCACGCTCGTCCAGTTGCTTGGTCCAGCCATGCACCATGGGAGCGATCATGGTGCCTGCAGGCACCGACAGGTTGCGCATGGTGCGGCTGTGCAGTCCCGCAGAGTCGATGGCCTGGTACAGCGCCTGGCGCACGCGCTTGTCCTTGAGCGGGTTCTTGCCGGCCGTGCCGGCGCCGGGCAGCTCGTCGCGGAACTGGTCCAGGCCCAGGTAGATGGTGCGGTTCTCGGCCCCTTCGATGAGCTTGATGTCGGGGTTGGCCTTCATGCGCGCCAGGTCCTGCGGCGGCGGGTCGACCACGAAGTCCACCTGCCCCGAGATCAGCGCGGCCGAGCGCGTGGCGGCCGACTTGATGGGGGTGAACACCACCTCGTCGATGTTGCCCTTGGGCTTGTCCCACCAGTTGGGGTTCTTCTTGAGCGTGACCTTCACGTCCGGCTGCCAGCCCACCATGACGAAGGGGCCCGTGCCGTTGGCGTTGCGCGAGGCGTAGTTCTCTTCCTTGCCCGCGTAGTCTTGCGACTTCACCGAGTTGTGCTTCTCGGCCCAGGCCTTGTTCATGATGCGCGCTTCGGTCAGCTCGCGCAGCAGGATGGGATTGGGGCCCTTAAGGAACACGTCCACCGTGTGCTCGTCCACCTTCTTGACTTCCTTGACGCTCTGCACCGCGGACATCATGTTGGACGGCGCCGTGCCGGCGCGCGTGAGCGAGAACACCACGTCATCGGCCGTGAATGGCGCACCATCATGGAATTTCACGCCCTTGCGCAGTTCAAAACGCACCTGTGTGGGGGAGACCTGCGTCCACTTGGTGGCCAGCGCGGGCTCGATCTGGTACTTGTCGTCATAGCGCACCAGGCTCTCGTACACCTGCTGCAGGAAGGCGTGCGTGGTCTGGTGGTTCTGCGCGTGGGGGTCCACGGTGAGGATGTCGTTGGCGCCGGCCCAGCGCATGGTGGCGGCGTGGGCGGTGCCCATGGCCACGAGCACGGCGGCCCCCAGCAAGCCCAGTTTGAAGGTGGTACGTTGAATCATCCGTCTGGCTCCTGTGTGTTGATGGTTACTACCGGATCACGTAGTAGCAATCATCGTACCGAAAACAACAACGGCCGCTGAGCGGCCGTTGCGGGGAGCAGGGGATTGCGGCCGGGAAGGCCGCGCTCCGTCAGCGGAACTTGGGCAGGTTGAACTGCGGCGGCACGCCCATGCGGGTGTTGATGATCCACTGCTGCGCGATCGACAGGATGTTGTTCGTCAGCCAGTACAGCACCAGGCCGGCCGGGAAGAAGAAGAACATCACGCTGAACATCAGCGGCATCAGCCACATCATCTTGGCCTGCATCGGGTCCGGCGGCGCGGGGTTCAGCGCGGTCTGCAGCAGCGACGAGAGCGTCATCAGGAGCGGCAGGATGAAGAACGGGTCGGGCGAGGACAGATCCTTGATCCAGCCGATCCACGGCGCATTGCGCATCTCCACGCTGGACAGCAGCACCCAGTACAGCGCGATGAACACCGGGATCTGGATCATGATGGGCAGGCAGCCGCCCATGGGGTTGACCTTCTCCTCGCGGTAGATGCGCATCATCTCCTGCTGCATCTGCTGGGGCTTGTCCTTCAGGCGCTCGCGCATTTCCATGATGCGCGGGTTGATGGCCTTCATCTTGGCCATGCTGGCGTAGGCCTTGGCGTTGAGCCAGTAGAACGCGATCTTCAACAGGAACACCAGCGCCACGATGGACCAGCCCCAGTTGGCGATCACCTTGTGCAACTGGTCCAGCAGCCAGTACAGCGGCTTGGCCAAGATGGTGAGCCAGCCATAGTCCTTGACCAGCTCCAGGCCCGGGGCCAGCTTTTCCAGCAGCGTCTCGATCTGCGGGCCGGCGAACAGGCGCGCGTCCACGGCCTTCGACTGGCCGGGGGCGATCTCGCCCAGCGGTGTGATCATGCCCACCGAGTACAGGTTGGTGTCCACCTTGCGCACGAAGTTGTCGCGCTGCACGCCGTCGCCCAGCAGCCACGCGGTGGCGAAGTAGTGCTGCACCATGGCCACGTAGCCGTTGCTGGAAGACTTGTCGATCTCGGCCTTGCCGTTCTCGATGTCCTTGAACTCCACCTTGTGGTACTTCTTCGCCTCGGTGTACACGGCCGGACCGGTGAACGTGGAGTAGAACGACGACTCGCCCGCCGGCTTGTTGCCATCGCGCGCCAGCTGCAGGTACAGCTGGGGCGATACCGGGGCCGTGCCCGTGTTGACCACCTCGTGCTTCACGGCCACGTCGTAGGCGCCGCGCTTGAGTGTCCAGGTCTTGACCAGCTTCACACCGCCCATGTCGGCCGACTCGAAGCGCACGGTCAGCTCGTTCTGGCCGTCCTGCAGTTCGCGCGGACCGGGCACGACCGCCATGGGGGTCTTGTGCGTGGGGAATGCGCCGCCGGCACCGTTGCCGATGAGGCCCGTCTGCGCGACATAAACACGCGAAGCGCTCTCGTCCAGCAGCAGGAAGGGCTTGGTCTTGTCCTCCATCTCGGGATACTGCAGCAGCTCTCCGTGGACCAGCGAACCGCCTTCGGAGTCAAAGCTCAGGCGCAGCACGTCGGTGCTCACCGTCACCCGCTCGCGCGGGATGGCAGCAGGCGGCACGCTGGCGCCTGCGGGCGGCTGCGGCGCCGCGCCCGGCGTGGCGCTGGCGGCGGCCACCGGCACGCCGGCAGCGCCAGCGCCGGAGGCCGCTACCGCGGGCGTGCTGGCCGTCTGCGCCGGCGGCGTGGGGAAGAAGGTGGCCTTGTTGCCGTTGTGGATCTGCCACTTGTCCCACAGCAGAACCATGGAAAAGCCAAAGATCACCCACAGGATGGTGCGGCGGATGTCGTTCATGAAGTCTTCTTACGTGAGGAAGAGGGAGTGTCGTCGGAAGGCGTGAGCCGTGAAAACAGGCGCATGCCGCGCGGCAGCTCCTGCGGCACGGGGTCCAGCCCGCCCTCGCACCAGGGATGGCAGCGCGCCAGGCGGCGCACGGTCAGGTAGCTGCCGGCCGCGGCACCATGTTGCTCCAGCGCCTGCAGAGAGTACACCGAGCAGGTGGGCTCGAAGCGACAGGCCGACCCGATCCAGGGACTTAGCAGCAGCCGGTAGCCGCGCACCAGCCCCATGAGCAGCGCGCGCATCATGGTCGCGCCCCTGTCGCGGCCACCCTACTGCGGCGTTCGGCCGCGGCAAAGAGCTGTTCCAGTTCGGCGCGCACGGCCTGCTTCAAAGCCTCGGAGGTGGCGCTCACGAACTGCTTGCGATCAAAGCCCATGCGCAGGCGCACCACGTGCGCGCCGCTGGGCATGCGCGCCTCGAACCCGCTGGCCACGGCGTAGATCTGGCGCTTGATGGTGTTGCGCGTGACTGCGCGGCGGGCCCAGCGCTTGGGCACCATGGCGCCCAGCCACACGCCGCCCGCCTGCCCCCCCACGAGAAACAGGGCCTGCGATCCCTGCGCCTGCGGCGAGGAATCGGGCCCTGTGGCTGGCGGAACTCCATCGGTTGCCACCGGCGGCAGACCCAGCCGGTGCAGTGCGAAGTGCGCCGTGCGGGAGACGGTGCCTCCCGCCATGGCTGCCTGGAACTGGGGGCGCGTTTTCAGCCGATGCATGGGTGCAGCGTCCCCGGCAGGGAACTGGCAGTGCAAACCCGTAAGCGGCCGAAAGCCGAGCGGCCCGGCCTCAGACGGCCAGACGCTTGCGGCCCTTGGCGCGGCGAGCGTTGATGACGGCACGGCCGCCGCGCGTCTTCATGCGCACGAGGAAGCCATGGGTGCGCGCACGGCGCGTCTTGGAGGGCTGGTAAGTACGTTTCATGTTCTCGATCCTTGAAGGTTCAGTTACGGGCGCGGCTTCGATCGGCAGCACCCGCCGGGCCTGCTGCATCCTGCATGGAATGCGCGAAAAGCAGCCGCCCGGGCTTAATCACCCTGAACACCATTCAGGGAAACCGCGGATTATTGCAGGCTCGGTGAATCCTGGCAATGCCTGGGGCGTCTCGGCCTACTTCGCGGTCCGGTGCATGTAGGGCCGCGCATGCCCCCTTACCGCCTCGCTCAGATTGTGGATAACTCCTTGACAAGCTAGAATCGCGGGCCTTGTACCGTTCCTCCTATCCACAACAAGAATCACCTGAAATGAACGAGGGACTTCACTCCTCCAGCCACGACAGCGACGGCGCCAGCGCCGGCCAGGGTCTGTGGCAGGCCTGTGCCGAGCAACTGGCACAGGACCTCCCGGAACAGCAGTTCAACACCTGGATCAAGCCCCTGGTGGCCCAGGTCGCCCCCGATTTTTCCAAGGTCACCCTGCTGGTGGCCAACCGCTTCAAGCTCGACTGGATCCGCGCGCAGTATGCCGGCCGCATCTCGGCCTTGCTGGAAGGTCTGTACGGCCAACCGGTCACCCTGGAGTTAGCGCTTGCTCAGCGGGAATCCGTTGTCAGGACTTACGTCCGTCCCACGGCGCCAGAGACCCCCGCCACCGGCGATGCACCGTCCGCCCAACCCTCCACCGACGAGGCGCCTGCCGGCGCCTTCCGCACGCGTCTGAACCCGGCGTTGACCTTCGAGACGTTGGTGGAGGGCACGGCCAACCGCATGGCGCGCTCGGCGGCGATGCACGTGGCCGGCTCGCCCGGCCACCTGTACAACCCGCTGTTCATCTATGGCGGCGTGGGCTTGGGCAAGACCCACCTGGTGCATGCCGTGGGCAACAAGCTGCTGCAGGACCGTCCCGACGCCAAGGTTCTCTACATCCATGCGGAGCAGTTCGTCTCGGATGTGGTCAAGTCATACCAGCGCCGTACCTTCGACGACTTCAAGGAGCGCTACCACTCGCTCGATCTGCTGTTGATCGACGACGTGCAATTCTTTGCCAACAAGGACCGCACGCAGGAAGAATTTTTCAACGCCTTCGAGGCGCTGCTGGCCAAGAAGAGCCACATCGTGATGACTTCGGACACCTATCCCAAGGGTCTGGCCAACATCCACGAACGGCTGGTCTCGCGCTTCGACTCTGGGCTGACGGTGGCGATCGAGCCGCCCGAGCTGGAAATGCGCGTGGCCATCCTGATCAACAAGGCGCGCGCTGAAGGGTCGGAGATGCCCGAAGAGGTGGCCTTCTTCGTGGCCAAGAATGTGCGCTCCAACGTGCGTGAACTCGAAGGCGCGCTGCGCAAGATCCTGGCCTACAGCCGCTTCAACCAGAAGGAAGTTTCCATCCAACTCGCGCGCGAAGCGCTGCGCGACCTGCTGTCGATCCAAAACCGGCAGATCTCGGTGGAAAACATCCAGAAGACCGTGGCCGACTATTACAAGATCAAGGTCGCGGACATGTACAGCAAGAAGCGCCCGGCCAGCATCGCCCGCCCGCGGCAGATCGCCATGTACCTGGCCAAGGAGCTCACGCAAAAGAGCCTGCCCGAGATCGGCGAGCTGTTCGGCGGGCGCGACCACACCACGGTGCTCCACGCGGTGCGCAAGATTGGCGCCGAACGCCAGCAGCTCACCGAACTCAACCAGCAGCTGCACGTGCTCGAGCAGACGCTGAAGGGTTGACGCACCCCATGGAGCGAAAAGGACCGCCCCCCGCAAAAGCACGCCCGTTCGCGGGCAAAATGGCGCGTTGGACGGCCCGGGAGGGGGCACTGCCCATGCCGCCGTCTGCGCACCTATCCCCAAAAACCACCAAAGGTTGACGACATGATTGTCCTGAAGGCCACACAAGACAAGGTTCTCGCCGTTCTGCAATCGGTTGCCGGCATCGTCGAGCGCCGCCACACGCTGCCCATCCTGGCCAATGTGCTGCTGCGCAAGACGGGCAATGCCATCCAGCTCACCACCAGCGACCTGGAGATCCAGATCCGCACCACGGCCGAGCTGGGCGGCGACACGGGCGACTTCACCACCACGGTGGGTGCACGCAAGCTCATCGACATCCTGAAGACCATGCCCTCCGACCAGACGGTGAGCCTGGAGTCCAACCAGTCCAAGCTGATCCTGAAGGGCGGCAAGAGCCGCTTCACACTGCAGACGCTGCCGGCCGAGGACTTCCCGCTGGTGCAGGAAGCCGCCAGCTTCGGCCCCGCCTTCAGCGTGCCGCAGAAGGTCCTGAAGAGCCTGCTGGGGCAGGTGTCGTTCGCCATGGCGGTGCAGGACATCCGCTATTACCTGAACGGCATCCTGTTCGTGGCCGAGGGCACGACGCTCTCGCTGGTCGCCACCGACGGCCACCGGCTGGCGTTCGCCAGCGCGCAGCTGGATGTGGAAGTGCCCAAGCAGGAGGTCATCCTGCCGCGCAAGACCGTGCTGGAGCTGCAGCGTCTGCTGTCGGACGCCGACGGCGCCATCGAGATGCAGTTCGCCAACAACCAGGCCAAGTTCAGCTTCGGCGGTATGGAGTTCGTCACCAAGCTGGTGGAGGGCAAGTTCCCCGACTACAACCGCGTGATTCCCAAGAACCACCACAACAGCGTGACCCTGGGCCGCGCCCCGCTGCTGGCCAGCCTGCAGCGCACGGCCATCATGACCAGCGACAAGTTCAAGGGCGTGCGCCTGAACATTGAACCCGGCCTGCTGCGTGTGGCGTCGAACAACGCCGAGCAGGAAGAGGCGGTAGACGAGCTGGACATCGACTACGGCGGCGACGCCATCGAGATCGGCTTCAACGTCAGCTACCTCATCGACGCCCTGGCCAACATGGGCCAGGACATGGTGAAGGTCGACCTGGCCGATGGCAACAGCTCCGCGTTGATGACCATCCCCGACAACGAGCACTTCAAGTACGTCGTGATGCCCATGCGCATCTGACATACTATTATTTTGATAGCTGCTGGCGCTTGATGGATGGGCGCTAGCGGCACATTTGATTCCTATAAGGCCGCCGGCACGCCGTGCCGGTGCGCCTGGACCGAAGGCAGCCCTTTCATGACCGCAGAGCAATCGCAGCCCGCCCCCGAACAGCCCATTTCCGCCCCGGCCGAGCAGCCCGTCGCATCGGTCGCCGGCAGCGACGGCTACGGCGAGGGCGCCATCCAGATCCTGGAGGGCCTGGAGGCCGTGCGCAAGCGTCCGGGCATGTACATCGGCGACACGTCCGACGGCACAGGCCTGCACCACCTGGTCTTCGAGGTGGTGGACAACTCCATCGACGAGGCCCTGGCCGGCCACTGCGACGACATCGTCGTCACCATCCACACCGACAACTCCATCAGCGTGGTGGACAACGGCCGCGGCATTCCCACCGGCGTGAAAATGGACGACAAGCACGAGCCCAAGCGCTCGGCCGCCGAGATCGCCCTGACCGAGCTGCACGCCGGCGGCAAGTTCAACCAGAACAGCTACAAGGTCTCGGGCGGCCTGCACGGCGTGGGCGTGTCCTGCGTGAACGCGCTGTCCAAGAAGCTGCGCCTCACCGTGCGCCGCGACGGGCAGACGCACCAGCTGGAGTTCTCCAAGGGCGTGGTGCAGAACCGTCTCATCGAGATCGTGGATGGCTTCGAGGTCTCGCCCATGAAGGTCATCGGCCCCTCGGAAAAGCGCGGCACCGAAGTGCGCTTCCTGCCCGACACCGAGATCTTCAAGGAGAACAGCGACTTCCACTACGAGATCCTGGCCAAGCGCCTGCGCGAACTGTCCTTCCTGAACAACGGCGTGCGCATCCGCCTGATCGACGAGCGCACCGGCAAGGAAGACGACTTCTCGGGCGCCGGCGGCGTCAAGGGCTTTGTGGAATTCATCAACGGCACCAAGAAGGTGCTGCACCCCACGGCCTTCCACGCCACGGGCGCGCGCCCGGCCGAGACCTACGGCGGCATCCCCGGCACCGAGATTGGCGTCGAAGTGGCCATGCAGTGGAACGACGGCTACAACGAGCAGGTCCTCTGTTTCACCAACAACATCCCGCAGCGTGACGGCGGCACCCACCTGACCGGCCTGCGCGCGGCGATGACGCGCGTGATCGGCAAGTACATCGAGCAGAACGAGCTGGCCAAGAAGGCCAAGGTCGAGGTCAGCGGCGACGACATGCGCGAAGGCCTGTGCTGCGTCCTGAGCGTGAAGGTGCCCGAGCCCAAGTTCAGCAGCCAGACCAAGGACAAGCTGGTCAGCTCCGAAGTGCGCGCGCCGGTCGAGGACATCGTCGCCAAGGCGCTCACCGACTATCTGGAAGAAAAACCGAACGACGCGAAGATCCTCTGCGGCAAGATCGTCGAGGCCGCCCGCGCCCGCGAGGCCGCGCGCAAGGCACGCGAGATGACACGCCGCAAAGGCGTGCTGGACGGCATGGGCCTGCCCGGCAAGCTGGCCGACTGCCAGGAAAAAGACCCGGCGCTGTGCGAGATCTACATCGTCGAGGGCGACTCCGCCGGCGGCTCCGCCAAGCAGGGGCGCGACCGCAAGTTCCAGGCCATCCTGCCGCTGCGCGGCAAGATCCTGAACGTGGAGAAGGCGCGCTACGAGAAGCTGCTGTCCAGCAACGAAATCGTCACCCTCATCACCGCCCTGGGCACCGGCATCGGCAAGGCCGCCGTGGAATCGGGCAAGAGCGGCGCTGACGACTTCGACGTGGCCAAGCTGCGTTACCACCGCATCATCATCATGACCGACGCGGACGTGGACGGCGCCCACATCCGCACGCTGCTGTTGACCTTCTTCTACCGCCAGATGCCCGAGCTGGTGGAGCGCGGCCACATCTACATCGCCCAGCCGCCGCTGTACAAGGTGAAGAACGGCAAGGAAGAGCTGTACCTGAAAGACGCCGCGGCGCTGGACACCTTCCTGCTGCGCGTGGCGCTGAACCACGCCAGCATCACCACCGGCGGCAACCAGCCCCGCACGCTGGCCGGCGACGAACTGGCCCAGCTGGCGCGCACGCACCAGCATGCCGAGCAGGTGATCGCGCGCCTGTCCGCCTTCATGGATGCCGAGGCGCTGCGCGCCGTGGCCGACGGCGTGGTCTTCAACCTGGACACCCTGCAGGACGCCGAGGCCAGCGCCGTGCAGCTGCAGGCCAAGCTGCGCGAGCTCAACACCAACGGCGTGCCCGCCGATGTGGCGGGCGAGATCGACCCGCGCACCGACAAGCCCATCCTGCGCATCAGCCGCCACCACCATGGCAACATCAAGAGCAGCCTGATCACGCAGGACTTCGTGGCCGGCGACGACTACGCCGCCCTGGCCCAGGCCGCCGAGAGCTTCCGCGGGCTGATCCAGGAAGGCGCCAAGGTCACGCGTGGCGAGGGCGAGAAGGCCAAGGAGGAAAAGGTGGGCGACTTCCGCCAGGCCATGGCCTGGCTGATCAGCGAAGCCGAGCGCACCACCAGCCGCCAGCGCTACAAGGGCCTGGGCGAGATGAACCCCGAGCAGCTGTGGGAAACCACCATGGACCCCGAGGTGCGCCGTCTCTTGCGCGTGCAGATCGACGACGCCATCGAAGCCGATCGCGTGTTCACCATGCTGATGGGCGACGAGGTTGAGCCGCGCCGCGACTTCATCGAGACCAACGCGCTGCGCGCGGGCAACATCGACGTCTGATTTGTGGGGTTTCGAGGCCTCAGGCCTTCTTACGCGATTGGATCGCTTTCAGGTACGCGGCCTGAAGTTCATCGAACACGGAGCGCGCCGGAGGTGCCGCGCCAAGATGGAGGTGACGCAGTTCGGCCATGAACGCGTCCCACAGCGCAGGCCCACCTTTTTCCAGGATTTCTGCGCGCACGGATAACTCCCTGCTCGGATGCGTGTGCCGCCGCCCCATGCAGCCATATGCGCAAGCAGCGGCACGAGCTGGATGGATGATTCCGTCAAACTGTAGATGCCCTTCTGCCGGTGATTCGGGTCGTTCTGCCGATCCAAGAGCCCAGTGGCCGTGAGCCGCTTCAACCTGTCCGCAAGAATGTTCGAAAGTCAAACTGCTTGCACAATGCAACCGCTCAAAGGCGGTGTCCATGTCGCTCACTCTCTACGGCCATCCATTTTCTTCGTACACACAGAAGGCGCTGATCGCGCTGTACGAGAACCATGTTCCCTTCGAGTTCCGATGCATCGACGCGGAGCACCCGCACAACGCGCAGGAGTGGCTGCGGCGCTGGCCGATGGCGAAGTTCCCGCTGCTAGTGGACGGCGATCGCGCGATCAGGGAAACAAGCATCATCATCGAATATCTGCAACTCACGCATCCCGGGCCCATCAGCCTGCTCCCTACGGACCCCATGGCCGCCCTGGAGGTGCGCTTTCTCGACCGGTTCTTCGACCTGCACGTGATGTCGCCGGTGCAAGGCGCGGTGATTGCCGCCCTCACCGGCGATGCGGGGCAGCGCGAGTACTTTCACACCCGGGCTCAAGAACTTCTCGAGCGTGCCTACGCGTGGCTCGAAGCACACCTCGCGGACAAGAAGTGGGCCGCCGGCACAACCTTTTCCCTCGCGGACTGCGCTGCCGGCCCTGCACTGTTCTACGCTGATTGGACGCATCCGATTTCGCTGTCACTGCCTCATGTTCGCGCCTACCGAGCTCGTCTGCTCGATCGCCCCTCGTTCGCCCGCGCAGTGCGCGAGGCAAGGCCCTATCGGCACTTATTTCCTCTGGGCGCGCCAGATCGCGATTGAGTTCAGACGACCAGGCCCGTCGCAGCCCTCACGGAAGGCGCAAATCCATACCGAGCATCCTGGAAAGGCCGAAGGTGAAGAGCAACACCGCCAGCAGCGCCAGCATGAAAACGGCAACGACCTTGCCGCTCGTGCGCAGCAGCGCGCGCCTGTCCGTTCCCTTGTTCCCCTGGTCGTAATGCCATTTGATGGCAAAGAACATGCACGTGCCGAAGACGAGCACCTTGAACGTGATGAAGACTACAGGGACCCAATCGATCATTTTTTGAGGAATTTCAGCGCTTGAGTTGTTATTGTCTACCGTGAAGAACACCACCGCTGCATGGCAGGTCATGGCTATCAAAAAGCAACCGGCAGCAATGCATCGGTTGCAGCCCTCCACACCATTGCGTTTTTAATGAACTTCTGCTGCACCAAAGCCGTTGGCAGTTATGACCGTCTTGACCATCCGCCCCGCCACCATTGACGACACCGATCTGATCTTGCACTTCGTGCGGGAACTGGCGATCTATGAAAAAGCGGAGCATGAGGCGCTGGCCACGCCCGCGCACGTGCACCGCACGCTGTTCTGCGCCAACCCCAAGGTGCACGGCCTGATCTGCGAGGCCGGCGGCACCGCCGTGGGCTTCGCGGTGTACTTCTTCAACTACTCCACCTGGCAGGGCCGCCACGGCCTGTATCTGGAAGACCTGTACGTCTCGCCAGAGCACCGCGGCAAGGGCGCAGGCATGGCGCTGCTGCGGCAACTGGCCCGCATCGCCGTGGACCACGACTGCGGACGCTTCGAGTGGAGCGTACTGGACTGGAACACACCGTCCATCGCGCTGTACGACAGCCTGGGCGCGCGCCCGCAGAGCGAATGGATCCGCTACCGCCTCACGGGCGACGAGCTGCATGCGCTGGCGGCGCAGGCCCGGCCGCTGGACCCGCAGCCCTGCACGCCCGCGCCATGAGATCCCCCATCGCCATCGTCGACGTGGACCGCGTCGACACCTGGACCCGCTACCGCGCGGGCCTGTGCGAGAGCTGCGCGGCCAACTGCTGCACCATGCCGCTGGAGGTGCAGCTGTCCGACCTGGTGCGCCTGGGCCTGGTGGACGCCTTCGAGGCCGAGCATGAAGAGCCCCGCCACATCGCCAAACGGCTGCAGAAGGCGCGGCTGATCGACCACTTCAACCACAAGAACACCCTCTTCACCCTGGCGCGGCGCGCCAATGGCGACTGCCAGTTCCTGGACGCCGCTACGCGCCTGTGCACGGTGTACGAGCAGCGGCCCGAGACCTGCCGCCTGCACCCGCAGAAGAAAAGCCCCAAGCCCGGCTACTGCGCCTACGGCGCGCGCGAGCGGCAGCGCCGCGGCTGACCACCACGCTGTAGGACGCGGCCCACGCCGCAAGCCAGCGGCCGCCCACCTGCGCCGCGCGCGCGGCGTGGTGTCATGGGCGTCTTTGCACACTGTGGAGGTTCCCATGTCCGAGAAGAAGGCCAGCGTTCACTGGGAAGGCGGCGGCAAGGCCGGCCAGGGCCAGATCAGCACCGAGACCGAAGCGCTGCAGAAGTACCCCTATGGCTTTGCCAGCCGCTTTGGCGACGACCGCAAGGGCACCAATCCCGAGGAAATCCTGGGCGCTGCGCATGCCGCCTGCTTCACGATGGCCTTCTCGTTCGCGGCGGACAAGGCCGGCTTCGCCACCGAGCGCGTCGACACCACGGCCAGCGTGCGTCTGACCCAGCAGGGCGAGGGTTTCCTCATCGACCGCATCGCGCTCACGCTGAAGGCCAAGGTGCCGGGTATGGACGAGGCCACCTTCCAGAAGCTGGCCGCCGACGCCAAGGCCAACTGCCCCTTGTCCAAGGCGCTGGCCGCGGTGCCGGAGATCACGCTCAGCGCCACGCTGGTGCAGTGAGCGGCGCTGCCGTGGACACCGCCACCGGCCGCCCGCACATCCGCGTCGGCATCGGCGGCTGGACCTTCGCGCCCTGGCGCGGCAGTTTCTACCCGCCGGGCCTGGCGCAGGCCAAGGAACTGCATTACGCCAGCCGCCAGCTCACGGCCATCGAGGTCAACGGCACGTTCTACAGCACCTTCCAGCCCGCCACCTTCGCCAAGTGGCACGACGAAACGCCCGACGGCTTCATGTTCTCGCTCAAGGCCCACCGGCTGGTGACGCACCGGCGGGTGCTGGCCACGGCGGGTGATGCGATCGCGCGCTTCGTGGACAGCGGCATTACGCAGTTGCAGGGCAAGCTCGGCCCCATCGTCTGGCAGTTCATGCCCAGCAAGCGGTTCGAGCCCGAGGACTTCGAGGCCTTCCTGGCGCTGCTGCCGCGCGAAGTGGATGGGCGCCGCCTGCGCCATGCGCTGGACGTGCGGCACGAGAGCTTTGCCACGCCGGCCTTCATCGCCCTGGCACGCCGCTACGGCTGCGTGCCGGTGTGCACGGACTCCGAGAAATTCCCCGCGATGGCCGACGCCGAGGCCGACTTTGCCTACCTGCGGCTGATGCGCAGCCAAGCCGACATCCCCACCGGCTACACGCCCGAGGCCATCGCGCAATGGGCCTCCGGTGTGCGCACCTGGACCGGCGGCGAGCGGCCGCGCGACGTATTCGTGTATTTCATCAACGGCGCCAAGGAGCGGGCACCGGCCGGCGCGCTGGAATTGCTGCGGCAGCTCGCCTGACGCCCAGCCGGAACGGCCGCTGCCGGCAAGCTCCTGTTTCCATAGCTGCCAGCGCTTGCTGGATAAGCGCTAGAGGCCGATTTGGCTTAAACCGTCTCGCGCTGCTCAAACCCTTGGGCGTCGCAGGCGGGCGCCTGCGCCACTTCCACACGCTCCACCCGCGCGGCGGGCGGGCCCTCGTGGGCCCAGTCGATCAGTGCCTGCACGGCCGGCGCGGCGCCGCTGGCCAGCGCTTCCACGGTGCCGTCCTGGCGGTTGCGCACCCAGCCCTGCACGCCCAGGCGGCGCGCGGCTTCGGTCATGGATTTGCGGTAGTACACGCCCTGCACCAGGCCGTGGATGCGCAGGTGGCGGGTGATGGAAGCAGCGGATTCAGCCATAAGCCCCGCACTGTAGCGCCCGCCGTGGCATGCTGCGCCGATGACCGCCCCGCGCAAGGCCCTGCCCGCGATCGACCCGCAGCGCTGCACCGGCTGCGGCTGGTGCGTGGGCGTGTGCCCGCCGCATGTGCTGTCGCTGCAGGTGCAGGGACCGGAGCGCTTCGGCCCCAAACGCTCGGTGCTGCATGACGCGCCGGGCTGCACCGGCTGCGCGCTGTGTGCGCTGCGCTGCCCGTTCGATGCGATCCGCATGGTGCGCAATTCCACGCAGTAGGGCGGCGCCTTCACGACGGCACAATCGAACAGGCATTCCTTCCCCTTCCAGATCGGCTTCCATGACTTGGCAACTCCCCTACCCCTCCGGCCGCCAGCCCGTGCTGGCGCGCAACGTGGTCTCTACCTCCCAGCCGCTGGCCGCGCAGGCCGGCGCGGCAGCGTTTGCGCGCGGCGGCAATGCGATCGACGCGGCCCTGGCCGCGGCCATCACGCTCACGGTGGTGGAGCCGGTGATGAACGGGATTGGCGGCGACGCCTTCGCGCTGGTGTGGGACGGCGCCGCGCTGCATGGCCTGAACGCCTCGGGCCGCGCGCCGCGCGCCTGGTCGGCCGAACGCTTCGCCCACCTGCCGCAAATGCCGCGCATCGGCTGGGACACGGTGACCACGCCCGGCGGCGTGGCGGGCTGGGTGGCACTGTCCGAGCGCTTTGGCGCCCTGCCCTTCGAGGACCTGTTCACCGACGCCATCCGCCATGCGCGCGACGGCTTTCCCGTCAGCCCGGTGATCGCGCGCCAGTGGGCGCAAGCGGCCATCGACCTCAAGGGCCAGCCAGGCTTCGAGGCCTTCACGCCCGGCGGACGCGCGCCGCAGGCGGGCGAGATCTGGCGCTTTGCCGACCAGGCGGACACGCTGGCGGACATCGCCCGCACGCGCGGCGCGTCGTTCTACCGCGGCCGGCTGGCGCAGGCCATGGCCGACTTCGCGCACCAGCACGGCGCCGGCCTAGCGCTGGAGGACCTGGCCGCGCACGCCGTGGAATGGGTGCAGCCCATCAGCGTGCCCTTTGGCGACCGCACGGTGCATGAGATCCCGCCCAACGGCCAGGGCATCGCCGCACTGATGGCGCTGGGCCTGCTGGAGCATCTGCCCTACCGCAGCACTGCAGCGGGCTCGGCCGCGCGCATGCACCTGGAGATCGAGGCCATGCGCGTGGCCTTTGCCGACCTGTACGCCCACGTGGCCGACCCGGCCCACATGCGCCTCACACCCGCGCAGCTGCTGGACCCGGCCTACCTGCGCCAGCGCGCCGCGCTCATCGACCCGCAGCGCGCCGGCCAGTACCCCGCCGGCCAGCCCGGCAGCGGCGGCACGGTGTACCTGTGCACGGCCGACAGCGAGGGGCGCATGGTGTCGTTCATTCAGTCCAATTTCAAGGGCTTCGGCTCGGGCGTGGTGGTGCCGGGCACGGGCATCGCGCTGCACAACCGCGGCATGGGCTTCGTCACCACGCCGGGCCACCCCAACCAGGTGGCGGGCGGCAAGCGGCCCATGCACAGCATCATCCCGGCCTTCGTCACACGCGGCGGACAGCCCCACATGGCCTTTGGCGTGATGGGCGGCAACATGCAGGCCCAGGGCCATGTGCAGATGGTGCTGCGCGAGGCCGTGGAGGGCCTGAACCCCCAGGCCTGCTCCGACGCGCCACGCTGGCGCATCAACGACGCGGGCGCGCTGACGCTGGAACACACCGTGCCCGCCGCCGTGGTCGACGGCCTGCGCGCGCTGGGGCACGACCCGCAGGTGGCCGCGCCCGGCAGCCTGGAATTCGGCAGCGCACAGATCATCCGCCGGCTGGAGGCCACGCCCGGCACCGGCTTCGCCTACGCCGCGGGCTCCGACCACCGGCGCGACGGCCAGGCCGTGGGCTGCTGATTCCCATCCCGAGGCATTCAAACCAAAACCGCCTCTAGCGCTTGTCCATCAAGCGCTGGCAGCTATCAAAACAAGAGTAAAGCACGCTGCACCGTCACCTGCGCTACACTGCACGCATGCTGTTCACACTGCTTTGCTCTGACCCACGCACCCCCGCCACCGGCGCGGCGCGGGCCTGTGCATCGGGCGTGAACGCACGAATGATTACCACCATGACCACCGCGGCGACCTAGCGCACGCGCAGGGTGGCCGCACCGGCGGCCCCCTGGTGTCTTCTTCCCCCTCCGAACGAAACCCAGCCCCGGCCGCTGGGTTTTTTTGTGGGCTTTTGCAGCCCGTGTTTGGAGAAAGACATGTTCGTAGAACCCCAGCTCAGCCCCTCGCCCGAGGTGCACGCCAGTGCGCGCCGCGCCCCGGCCCCGCCCCCTGCCCTGCGCGTGGGCATGATCGGCACCGGCACCGTGGGCAGCGGCGTGTGGCGGGTGCTGCGGCGCAACCAGGACCTCATCAACGCACGCGCCGGGCGCGCCATCGAGATCGTCGCGGTCGCCGCGCGCAACACCGCGCGTGCCGCTGCGGCGCTGGACGGCGCGCCCGGCGTGCGCCTGCTGACCGACCCGCTGCAACTGGCCGCCGACCCCGGCGTGGACGTGGTGCTGGAACTGGCCGGCGGCACGGGCGCCGCACGCGACTGGGTGCAGGCCGCGCTGGTGCATGGCAAGCATGTGGTGACCGCCAACAAGGCCCTGCTGGCCACGCACGGCGAGGCGCTGGCGCAAGCCGCCGCGCGCCATGGCCGGGTGCTGGCCTACGAAGCGGCCGTGGCCGGCAGCGTACCCGTGATCAAGGCACTGCGCGAAGGGCTGGCGGCCAACCGCATCACCGCGCTGGCAGGCGTGCTCAACGGCACCAGCAACTACATCCTCACGCGCATGCAGGCGGCGGGCCTCGGCTTTGCCGCCGCGCTCACCGAAGCCCAGGCACTGGGCTATGCCGAGGCCGATCCGGCCTTCGACGTGGACGGCACCGACGCCGCGCACAAGCTGGCGCTGCTGGCCGCCAACGCGTTCGGCATGCCGGTGCGGCTGGACGCCGTGCATGTCGAGGGCATCCGCGACCTGCAGCGGGGCGACGTGGCCGCGGCCGCGCAACTGGGCTACGCCGTCAAGCTGCTGGCCGTGGCCGAGCAGCAGGAGTGCGAGGGTCGCGTGGCCATCCAGCTACGCGTGCACCCGGCCCTGGTGCCCGCGCGGCACCCGCTGGCGCTGCTGGACGGCGCGACCAACGGGCTGCTGGTGCATAGCGACGCGGCCGGCAGCGCCTTCTTCAGCGGCGCGGGCGCCGGCGGCGAGCCCACGGCGAGCGCCGTGCTGGCGGACCTGATCGACCTGGCGCGCCTGCCGGCCGTTTCTTCCCCGGCACCCACGGGCCCTGGCGTGCCCACACTGGGCACCCACCGCCGCGCGGGCGACGCCCCCGCCGTACTGCCGATGGCCCCAGTGAAGACGCCGCACCTGCTGCGCCTGCTGCCCGGCGCGGCCCTGTGCGAAACGGCAGTGCTACGGGCGCTGGCCCGCGAGGGCGTCAGGGTGCGGCGCCGCACGTGGGCGGCGCCCGCCGCACCGGGCGGAGCGCCCGAGTTGCTGCTGCTCACCGCGCCGGCGCCCGATGCGCTGGCCGCACAGGCCACCGCGCGGTTGCAGGCGTACACGGGTGCGCAGGTGCGGCGGCTGCGCGTGGAGCTGTGCAGCGCTCCCACGAATGAACAATAGAAAAAGGTGCTAGCGCTTTACCATCAAACGCTGACAGCTACGTTTTTAATAGCTATTCCGAGTCCTTGAGCTTGCGATAGGTGCGGTCGGCGGGCGGTCCACGGTCGGTATCCTGCAGGCCGCGTTCCACGTCGCGGTGGGCCTGCTCGACCTCGGGATGGCGCTCGCCGCCGGTCATTGTGACGGACTGGTCCCGCTCGTGCGGCAGCTTGGGCGCGGCGGGGGTACCGGCGGCGCGTTCCTGCTGGGGCGGGGTCTGCAGGTCCACGCCCTGTTCGTGGACATCGGTGTGCTCGCCCGGCGACGGCGGCGCGGCGCCCGGGGCATTGGAAGGGGACGGGGTATCGCGATGGGATGGCATGGGGAACCTCTCGTTTGCCTGCAAGGCAGATCGCCCCATGCTAGGCAGGCCCCGCCCGGTTCCGCGTAGGCCGGGGGCGGACGACGGCATCAGCGTTGGGCGCACGGGCGACCACGCATCACCTGGGGGGCACGGCCAGGGGTGTATAGCCGGCCCTGAGCAGTGCCCAGCCCGCTTCGGCTAACATGCCTGGATGCATTTACAGTGGCACGCCCCGCAAAGCCGGCCCCGCGCCTGATCTCCCTTCCATGTCTTCCACAGAGTGGGCCGCCCAGGCCCTGCAATCGTTCGAGGCGGTGGTCCAATCCACGGCCGGCTTTCGCGTGCGCGAGGGCCAGCGGCGCATGGCCGAGCAGGTGGCCCAGACCTTCAGCCAGGCGCAGCTGGGCAAGCTGGAGGACGACGATGCCCTGCCCCAGCGCGCGATTGCCGTGGTGCAGGCCGGCACGGGCGTGGGCAAGTCGCTGGCCTACAGCGTGCCCGCGATCGCGATGGCGCTGGCGCGCGGCACGCGGGTGCTGATCTCCACCGCCACCGTGGCGCTGCAGGAGCAGCTGGTGCACAAGGACCTGCCGGCCCTGGCCGCACGCATGGAGCAACCCTTCCAGTTCGCGCTGGCCAAGGGGCGCGGGCGCTACGTGTGCAAGCTCAAGCTGGAGCGCCTGGCCGGCGGCGGCGCGGCCGGCCCGGGCGGTGACGGCGACCTGCCCGACGACGACCTGTTCGCCGACGAGGAAGCCGAGCAGCGCGGCAAGCGCCCGCGCCACGAGTCCGAGGCGCGCATGAAGTTCTACGCCAGCATGGCCGACGCGCTGGCGACCAGCGAATGGGACGGCGACCGCGACACGCTCGCTACGCCGCCCGAGCCCGAGGCCTGGAGTCCCGTGGCGGCCGAGGCCAGTTCCTGCACCGGCAAGCACTGCCCGGTGTTCAACCAGTGCACCTACTACGAGCGGCGCAAGCAGCTCGTGGCCGCGCAGGTCATCGTGGCCAACCACGACCTGCTGCTGTCGTCCCTGGGCGCGCGTCTGCTGCCCGAGCTGGACAACTGCCTGCTGGTGATCGACGAGGCCCACCACCTGCCCGCCACCGCGCTCGACCAGTTCGCCTGCGAGGCCGACCTCTCGCGCCTGACCTGGATCGACCGCCTGGCCAGCCGCGCGCTGCGCATCGGCCAGCTGGTGGAGGTCGAGGAAATTGCCGACATCCCCAATCACGCCGCGCGCCTGCGCGCCGCGCTGCAGGATGCCGCGCGCCTGGTGATGGACGTGTATGGCGAGCAACTGCGTGCGCCCGCGCCGGGGCGCCGCCAGTTCGCATCCAGCCTGCCCACGCGCGCCCGCGTGGCCGGCGGTGTGCTGCCCGAAGCGTTGGTGGAGCCCTTCAGCCAGGCCGCGCACCACGCCGAGGGCTTCCTGAACGCCCTGCGCGCCATTTCCAAGGCCCTGCGCAGCGAAATGCGCGACAAGCCCGACGAGGCGCGGCGCCTGTCGCAGCTGTATGCGCAGATCGGCGTGCTGGCGCCGCGGCTGGAGGCCGTGCACGCGGCCGCCCAGTTGCTGCTGCAGGACGCGCCCGAGGGCGCGGTGCCGGCCGCCAAGTGGTTCACGCTGGAGGTCGAGGGCGACTTCATCGTCGTGCGCGCGCATGCCAGCCCCGTGCTGCCGGGTAATACGTTGCGCAACCACCTGTGGTCCGCCGTGCGCGGCGCGGTGCTGACCTCGGCCACGCTCACCAGTTGCGGGCAGTTCGACTTCTTCCTGCGCGAATCGGGCCTGTTCGGCGACGAAGCCGTGACCACGCTGGCCGTGCCCAGCCCGTTCGACTACGCGCTGCAGGGCACGCTGGTGGCCACCGAGACCCGCGCCGAACCGCGCGATGCCCAGGCTTTCACTGCCGAGATGGTGGACGCGCTGCTGTCCGACCTGGCCCTGGTCGAGGCTGGCGCGCTGGTGCTGTTCACCTCGCGCGAGCAGATGCGCCAGGCCGTGGACATGCTGCCCACCGCCATGCGCAGCGCCGTGCTGGTGCAGAACACCCTGCCCCGCCCACAGCTGCTGGCCCGCCACCGCGAGCGCGTGGCCGAGGGCCAGCCCTCCATCATCTTCGGCATGCAATCCTTCGGCGAGGGGCTGGACCTGCCCGGCAGGCTGTGCGAATCGCTCTTCATCACCAAGCTGCCCTTTGCCCCGCCCGACGACCCCGTGGGGGAGGCCCGCGCCGAATGGCTGCGCGGCGCCGGTCGCGACCCGTTCAGCGAACTGGTGGTGCCCGCCACCGCCATCCGCCTGGCGCAGTGGGTGGGCCGCGCCATCCGCACCGAGGAAGACCGCGCGCACGTGTATTGCTACGACAAGCGCCTGGTGCGAACCGGCTACGGCCAGCGGCTGCTGCAGGGCTTGCCGCCGTTCACGCTGGCGCGCCGGGCCGCAGGGTGACCGATTGCTCCTATTGATATAGCTGGTGGCGCTTGCTGGATAAGCGCTGGAGCCCGATTGGACCATTAACCCCTTCCCGCATCGCCTGTCGGGCCACGTCCCACAGGCGGGCAGGCCCATCGCCGACGCCCGCGCTCTGCCGCGCTGCCTAGAGTGGACTGGACCGATCCCTCTGAAAGGCCCGCCATGAAGCGCACCAACGACAACTCGGGCGCCACCGACAAGGTGGCCAACGACCACAACCAGCAGGGGCACCAGCCCCCCACGGCCCTGAACCAGGCGCGTCGCACGCCCGATAGCCGCAGCGACCGCACGGACCAGGTGGGCAGCGGCAACCAGGCGCAGTCGCGCCGCGGCAGCAAGAACCAGGGCGGCGCGGGCTGAGCCCGGCCTGCAGGGCCCGCGTGGCCCGGCATCCGCACTTTTGGGGGCGGCGGCGCTTCGTGCGTGGCGGCTACGATTACGCACCGGTGCCGGTGGCCCGTGCCTATCGCACGGGGTGCGCGGGGCCGGTTTCCTGCCGTCCCGCATGCCGTCCGCCCCCATCGCCGTCATCGATTTCGAAACCACCGGCATGATGCCTGCCCAGGGTGCACGCGCCACCGAGGTGGCCATCGTGCTCATGGAAGGCGGCCGCGTGGTGGACCGCTACCAGAGCCTGATGCGCACGGGCGTGCGGATCCCTCCCTTCATCACGCAGCTCACCGGCATCACGAATGCCATGGTGGAGGCCGCCCCCGATGCCGCCGCAGTGATGCGCGAGGCCGCGCGCTTCGTGGGCGACGCGCCCATGGTGGCCCACAACGCCGCATTCGACCGCAAGTTCTGGCAGGCCGAATTGCAGTACGCCGGGCTCGCCGCGCCCCATCCGTTCGCCTGCACCGTGCTGCTGTCGCGCCGCGTATACCCCGATGCGCCCAGCCACAGCCTGGGCCGCCTCACGGACCACCTCGGCCTGCCGCGCGCCGGGCGCGCCCACCGCGCGCTGGCCGATGCGGAAATGGCCGCCGCGCTGCTGGCCTGTATGCAGCGTGACCTGTGCCAACGCTTCGGCCTGGCCTGGCCGGACCACGCGCTGCTGATGCAGTTGCAGCGCTGCGCACGCCCTGCCATCGGCAAGCTGCTGCAGCGCCACCGCCAGGCCGCGCCAGCCGAACAGCCGCCAACGGCGTTGCAAATGGGGTAGCTGCCCCCGCCCTTGTTGCGGGCGCTACAGGGCATTTTTTCATCCTTCTCCCATTCATACCGCGCGTCGGATTGCGCGCACATCCAGGCGTGACCGGGGCCGACGCCGCGCACCCCGAGCGCACCCTACAGTGCGTTGCATGCCCGTCCTGGCGCGTGCGTGACGCACCGCGCCGCGGCGTCCTACCTACATCCCACGGAGGTTCTCCCATGTCCATGCCCGACGATTCCCCCCACGCCACGCTGTGGAACCGCATCAAGGACATCCGCTTTGCCATGCTCGCCCACCGCGCGGCCGACGGCCGGCTGCATGCCCACCCGCTGACCACGCTGAACAAGGACATCGATGCGCAGTCCCAGCTGTTCTTCTTCATCCCGCGCGGCAGCGAGTTGCACAGCCGCCTGCAGGCCGACAGCCAGGTGCATTTGAGCTACGCCGACCCGGGCGAAGACTGCTACGTGTCGCTGTCGGGCACGGCCGGTTTCATCGAGGACCCCGCGCGCAAGGAAGCACTGTGGACGCCGCTGGCCAAGGCCTGGTTCCCCGACGGTCCCACAGACCCCAATCTGGTGCTGCTGGCCGTCCGCATCGAGCATGCGGAATACTGGGACGTGAAGGACAGCAAGCTCTCCCAGCTCTACCAACTGGCCACCGCCGCGTTGACCGGCGAGCAGCCCAAGCCGCTGGGCGAGCACCGCGAGCTGTCGCTAGATTGACGGGCGCGCCCAGCCCGCGCGGAGGCAGTTTGCGCGAGGAGCGTCTGCCTTGCCAGCGCGCGTTGCTGGAGCGGAGAGCGGGCGCCGCAAGCCGCGGCGTGCCCCGACACAGGTAGCCCTTAACCCTTAGCTCGTCGCCCGCAAAGAGGCCAACCACAGACCACGTGGCGGCAGCTCCAAGGACCGCCTCCCTCCGCAAGAAGCGAGATTTCAAGAAGCGGACTTTGACAACATTCCCCCCACGGGCGGCGTGCAGCACGGAAGCGCTGCCGCATTCGCGGCGCGCTCGCGTTCGTTAAAACACCGCCCGCACCGCAGGCCGCAGCGCCACCGCCAGGTCGCGCGCCAGCCGGCCCATATCGCGCACGCCCACGGCGCCCAGGCTGATGCGCACACCCGGCCCGCTGTGCAGCCGCAGCGGCGCGCCCGCCTGCACCGCCCAGCCCGCGGCCGCGAGGGACTGCACCGCCGCGGCTTCGTCGGACACCGGCATCCAGGCGTGCAGGCCCTCGCCTTCCAGCCAGGGCGCCGCCACCCCGTGGCCGCGCAGCGCGTCCGCCAGCGCCGCGCGGCGGGCCGCGTACTGGGCCGCGGCATGGCGCCATGAGCCCCGCGCACGCCCCTGCGCCGCCTGCCGCCACAACTGCGCCACCAGCCCTTGCAACCAGTGGCTGACCCAGCGCGGCCCCAGTGCCTGGTGTGCGCACATGCCCTGCACCAGCGCCGGCGTGCCCGCGGCCAGGGCCACGCGGCAGTCTGCGCCCAACGCCTTGCTCACGCTCAGCACATGCAGCCACAGCGGCGGCAGGGCCCCGGCCATCGCCAGGGGCGCGTGGCTCAGCAGGCCCCAGTGGTCATCCAGGATCAGCAGCGTGTGCGGATGGGCCCGCAATTGGCGGCGCAGCGCCTTCCACCGGGCCGCATCCAGGGCCACGCCCGTGGGGTTGTGCGCGCGCGGCGTGGCCACCACGGCGCAGCACTGCGCCAACACGCCCGCTGCCGGCACGCACAGCCCTTGCGCGTCCACGGCCAGGGGTACGGGCTGCAGGCGCAGGCTGTGCAGCAGCGCCAGCAGCGGTGGCCAGCCCGGGTCTTCCACCGCCACGCGGTCGCCGGGGCGCGCATGCTGACGCAGGGCGCGCTCGATCGCATCCAGCGTGCCCGAGAAGACCCCCACGGCATCACCAGGCAGGCCCTGGCTCTCCAGCCAGGGGCGTGCTTGCGACAGCAGCGCTTCCGCAACCGCTTGCGGCGCATGCGGCACCGCTGCCGGCTGCCCCAGCGCAGCGGCCCAGGCCGCGCCGCGGGGGCGCGGCAGCAGCGCAGGATCGGGCTGGCCGCTGGCCAGGTCGCGCAGGCCCTCGGGCGGAGCGAACGACGGGGCAGGGCGGGGCGGCTCGCCCGCTACGCGGGTGCCGCGGCGCCCCGCAGTGACCACGCGGCCCGCGCTGCGCAACCGCGCATAAGCGGCGGCGACGGTGTTGGGATTCACCCCCAGTTCTGCGGCCAGATGGCGCACCGAGGGCAGGGCAGCGCCGCTTGGCAGAGCGCCGCGGCGCATGGCATATTCAAGGCTTGCCGCAATGTCTTTGGCATTGCTTCCTTCTACAGACAACGATGGCATGCACACATTGTATTGTTTGTACTAGTACAATTTTTTGTACTGCGCGGCTCAGTCGCTGCAATCGCGCCCCACACCCTTCGCGCGTGCACCACGGCGAGGCGCCGCGAGAAAAGTGCAAAAAATGACCCCAAAAAACGTTGCAAAAGTAGGAGAAAGCGCGTTTGGGCGCGGGGTGTTGGCTGCGCCATCGCGCCGCGGCTGCTACGCTTGACCCCCATGCGCGCCTTTGCCCTTCCCGTCCTGACGCTCGCGGCCAGCCTGCTGGTGGTGGGCTGCGGCACCACGCCGCCCACCTCTGCCTCGCGCAACGCCGCCTATTCCCGCCTGTCGCCCGAACAGTCGAGCGACATCGCCATCCATGCCCTGGGACTGGTGGGCACGCCCTACCGCTACGGCGGCAATACGCCCGACAGCGGCTTTGACTGCAGCGGCCTCATCGGCTACGTGTACACCAGCCGCGCGGGCGTGGCCCCGCCTCGCACGGTGGCCCAGTTGAGCGGCTTCGGCCAGTCCATCGACGCGGACGAGCTGCGCACGGGCGACCTGGTGGTGTTCGGCCGCGGCCGGCCCACGCATGCCGGCATTTACGTGGGGGAGGGGCGCTTCGTACATGCGCCGTCCAGCGGCGGCACGGTGCGCCTGGACCACCTGAAGTCGCGCTACTGGTCGCGACAGTTCGCGAGCTTCCGGCGCCCCTGAAGTTCCACGGCGCCGCTTGCGGCGGCCACATGCGGTGTTACCTTCCTTCACCACCGCCACCCGCCGCCGGGGCAAGCCGCCGAACTCCCCGGACAGGCTCTTACGCGGGTAGCGCGACAATCGGGGCACCATGACCCTGACCGAACGCCTCGCATCCCCGCTCACCACCCACGACACCACGCGCATCGACGACCTGCGCATCAAAGCCGTGCGCCCGCTCATCACGCCCGCGCTGCTGCAGGAATGGCAGCCCGCGCCCGAGGCGGCGCAGACGCTGGTGGAAAGCAGCCGCGTGGCCATCTCGCGCGTGCTGCACGGGCAGGACGACCGCCTCATCGTCGTGGTGGGGCCGTGCTCTATCCATGACCATGACCAGGCCATGGAGTACGCGCGCCTGTTGAAGGAGCAGGCGGATGCGCTGGCGCAGGACCTGCTCATCGTGATGCGCGTGTACTTCGAGAAGCCGCGCACCACCGTGGGATGGAAGGGCTACATCAACGACCCGCACCTGGACGGCAGTTTCGCCATCAACGAAGGCCTGGAGCGCGCCCGCGCATTGCTGCTGGACGTGCTGGCGCTGGGCCTGCCCGTGGGCACGGAATTCCTGGACCTGCTGTCGCCGCAGTTCATCAGCGACCTGGTGAGCTGGGGCGCCATCGGCGCGCGCACCACCGAAAGCCAGAGCCACCGGCAACTGGCCAGCGGCCTGTCCTGCCCCGTGGGCTTCAAGAACGGCACGGATGGCGGCGTGAAGGTGGCGGCCGACGCCATCCAGGCCGCGCAGGCACCGCATGCCTTCATGGGTATGACCAAGATGGGGCAGGCGGCGATCTTCGAGACGCGCGGCAACCACGACTGCCATGTGATCCTGCGCGGCGGCAAGGCCCCGAACTACGGCGCGGCCGACGTGCAGGCCGCCTGCGCGCTGCTGGAGAAGGCCGGCCAGCGCCCGCAGGTGATGATCGACCTGTCGCATGCCAACAGCAGCAAGCAGCACCGCCGCCAGATCGACGTGGCACAGGACGTGGCCCAGCAGATCGCCGCCGGCGATGCGCGGATCACCGGCGTGATGATCGAGAGCCACCTGCAGGAGGGCCGCCAGGACATCGTGGACGGCCAGCCGCTCACACCCGGCGTGTCGGTCACCGATGCCTGCATCAGCTTCGCACAGACCGTGCCGGTACTGCAGCAGCTGGCTGCGGCCGTGCGCGAACGCCGCACGCGCGGCTGACACGCTCCGGCGCCGTCGCGGCAGAAAAGAAGGAGGGCGCCCATGTACCATCAGTCACATCCGCCCGCCTTTTGGGCCAGAAGCGTCCGCCATGTTCTTCCAATACCCCGCCGCGCCACCGCCGAGCCCCTTGGCCGGCGCCAGCCTGGGCCGCTCCTGACGCGCGCCATGGCCCGGGTCGCCTCTCGCTCCTTCCCGCTGCGCCATCCCGGCCGCGCGTGGGCATGACACGCAGCGCGCCATGCCTATCAGCGATTCCACCGGAACTCCGTCAGCCCACCCGGCCGAGGCAGGAGGCCTGGCCACAGCGGTGCAGGCGCACGACGAGGCGGCGGCGCATGCGCTCCTGCTGCAGCTCCAGCAGCTGATCACGGACCTGCAGCTGCCCCTGGAGCACGTCCTGGCGCAGGCCGCCCAGGCCGCCTGCGCGATCACGGGCGCGGTCGGGGCAATGATCGCGTTGCGCGAAAACGATGCGCTGGCCGTGCGCGCCAGCGTGGGCGCGCCGCCATTGCCAGAGATCGGCACCCGCGTGCCGCTGGACGCCTGCGCATCCTGGCAGGGCATGGAGCAAGCCGCACGCGCGGGCCTACAGGCAGCCACGGACGCCCCCGCGCAGGATGTGGGAAGTGCGCAGCCCCCCCACCGGCGGGTCAGCATGCCGCTGGGCAGCGGCGCGCTGCTCGCGGGCCTGCTCCAGGTGAGGGTGCCCCAGGGCGCAGCGCTGGAGGCGCAGCATCTGCTGCACCTGCGCATCCTGGCCGAATCGCTGGGAGCGATGCTGCAGTTGCGGCGCGTGGACGCGCAGCTGCGTGCGTCCGAGCAGCAGTACCGCACGCTCTTTGCCGAACATCCGCAGCCCATGTGGGTCTGCGACCGCGACAGCCTGCGTCTGCTGGCGGTGAACCACGCCATGGTCCGCCACTACGGCCATGCGGAGCAGGAGCTGCTGGGCATGGAGTTGCGCGCGCTCTGGTCCGCGGAGAACCAGGACGCGGCCACCTGCGCACTCGACATGCTGCGCCGCGAGGCCCATGCACCCGGGTCTCCCGCGTCCGCACCACGGCTGTGGCGCCACGCACGCAAGGACGGCGCCGCCCTGGACGTGGAAGTCGTCGTGGGCGACACGGACTTCGGCGGGCGCCCGGCGTGGCAGATGCTGGCCAGCGACGTGACCGAGCGCTGCCGTATCGAGGACGAGCTGGCGCGCGTCAACCGGGCCAAGCGCATGCGCGGCGCTTGCAGCGAGACACTGGTGCGTGCCACCAGCGAGTCCGATCTGTTGCACGCCGTGTGCAGCGTGGCCGTGGAGATCGGCGGCTACCGCATGGGCTGGGTGGGCATGGCGCGCGACGATGCGCACAGGCGCATCGAGCCCGTGGCGCATGCGGGCGTCGCCCAAGCCCATGACTACACCGAACACCTGCACCTGAGCTGGTCGGTGCAGGAGCCGGGCGGCAACGGCCCGGCAGGCGTGTGCGTGCGCAGCGGCCGCACGGTGATCGTGCACGACGTGCACCACAGCCCGGCTTTCAGTCACCTGGCGGACCGCATGGCCCAGCTGGGCTTTCACGCCGTGGTGTGCCTGCCGCTGCGCAACGCCGAGCGCACCTTCGGCCTGCTGTACCTGTATGCGCCCGAGGTGCTGCACCTGGGGGTGCAGGAGACGCAGTTGCTGGAGGCCATGGCCGCCGACCTCGCGTTCGGCATCGAGAACCTGCGTGCCCGCGCGGAGCAGCAGCGCCTGCAGGCCACGTTGGTCAAGGTGGCCACCGCCGTCTCGGCCGGCGTGGGCGCGGCGTTCTTCGACCATCTGGCGCAGCACATGGCCGAGGCGCTGGGCGCCCAGGTGGCCTGCGTGGGCCGCTTCCTGCCGGCCGCCCCCGGGCAGGCGCGGCGGGCGGTGGCGCTGTCGCACGTGGTCGATGGCGTGACCCAGCCCAATGCCGAATACGTACTGGAAGGCACGCCGAGCGAGCGGCTGCTGACCCAGCGCTCGCTGGTCATCCGCGACCGTGCGCGCGAGCGGTTCCCGCGCGCGCCGGTGCTCGCGCGCACGGGCGCGCGCAGCTACGTGGGCCAGCAGCTCACGGCCAGCGACGGCACGCCCATCGGCATGATCTTCGTGGTGTTCCGCCAGGCGCTGGAGCGCAGCCGCTTCGTCAGCAACACGCTGCAGATCTTCGCCGCGCGCGCGGCCGCGGAACTGCAGCGCCAGACGGACGACCAGCGCATCCGCCAGCAGGCATCGCTGCTGGACAAGGCGCGCGACGCCATCATCGTGCGCGACCTGGAGCACCGCATCACGTTCTGGAACGAGGGCGCAGAGCGCATGTACGGCTGGTCGCGCGAGGAGGTCCTCGGCCGCTCCATCGCCACGCTGCTGTACCAGAACCCGGAGGACTTCCTGCGCGCCACCCAGCACGTGATGCAGCATGGCGTGTGGAGCGGCGAGATCCTGCAGTGCGACCGCGCGGGCCGCACCCTGGAAGCCGAGGGCCGCTGGACGCTGGTGCGCAACGACCGTGGCGAGCCCGAGTCGGTCCTCGCGATCAACGCCGACATCGGCACGCGCAAGCACCAGGAGCGCGAGATCCAGCGCCTGGCCTTCTTCGACCCGCTCACCCACCTGCCCAACCGCGTGCAGCTGCTGGACCGCGTGGACCAGGCCCTGGCCAAGGCGCAGCGCCTGGAGCAGGGCGGGGCGCTGCTGTTCATCGACCTGGACAACTTCAAGACCCTCAACGACACGCTGGGCCATGACCAGGGGGACGAGCTGCTGCAGATCGTGGCGCAGCGGCTGAACACCTGCGTGCGCAGCGCAGACACGGTGGCGCGCCTGGGTGGCGACGAATTCGTGGTGCTGGTGGAGCAGCTCAGCGCGCACAGCGACACGCTGGCGGAGCAGGCGGGCGCCGTGGGCGAGAAGATCCTCGCCGTGCTCAGCGCCCCTTATGCGCTCACCGGGTACCAGTACCGCAGCACGCCCAGCATCGGCATTGCGCTGTTCAACCACGCGCCCACCACGGTGGGCGAACTGCTCAAGCAGGCCGACCTGGCGATGTACCAGGCCAAGACCGCGGGACGCAACACGCTGCGCTTTTTCAACCCGAGCATGCAGCATGCCGTGGCCGAGCGTGCCTCGCTCGAGGCGGACCTGCGCAACGCGCTGGCGCAGAAAGAGTTTCTGCTGCACTACCAGCCGCAGATCAATGCGCGGGGCGCGATCGTGGGCGTGGAGGCGTTGCTGCGCTGGGCGCACCCGCGGCGCGGCATGGTGTCGCCCGGGCAGTTCATTCCGCTGGCCGAGGAGACCGGCCTGGTGCTGCCGCTGGGGCACTGGGTGCTGCACACGGCGTGCTCGGTGCTGGCCGATTGGCAGCAGGTGCCGGCGCTGGCGCCGCTGACCATGGCAGTGAACGTGAGCTCGCGCCAGTTCCGCGATGCGGGTTTCGTGGACGACGTGGCGGGCGTGCTGGCCGCCACCGGCGCACCGGCCTCCCAGCTCAAGCTGGAACTGACCGAGAGCCTGCTGGTGGAAGACTTGGCCGCCACCATTGCCACCATGGCGGCGCTGCGCGCGCTGGGCGTGGGCTTTTCGCTGGACGACTTCGGCACCGGCTACTCGTCGCTGGCCTACCTCAAGCGCATGCCGCTCGGGCAGCTCAAGATCGACCAGAGCTTCGTGCGCGACCTGCTCACGGACCCCAACGACGCGGCCATCGTGCGCACCATCATCGGCCTGGCCGCCAGCCTGGGCCTGGAGGTGATCGCCGAGGGCGTGGAGACCAGCGCGCAGCGCGACTGGCTGGCGCACGCCGGCTGCGCGGTGTACCAGGGTTACTTCTTCAGCCGGCCGCTGCCGCTGGACCTGCTGGAGCAACTGCTGCACGACCACATCGCCGCAGCCCGCACGCCGCCTTTTTAAGCCAAATTGGCTTCTAGCGCTTGTCCAGCAAGCGCTGTCAGCTATTTAATCGATAGCTTACGCTTCCTCGCTGCGCACGAACGGCTCCAGCCCCTTGACCATGCGCGCGAACTGCGGGCCGATCTCCTGCTCCAGCAGCGCGCGCGGAAACTTGCTGGCCGAGCCGCCTGCGTTGAAGCTGATCACGCGGCCGTCGGGCTGGCGGATGGCGGCGCCCACGCCCGCGATGTCCGTCTGCCAGTCGCGCACCACCACCGTGAAGCCACGCGCCCGCCAGTGGGCACACCCGGTCTCGATGGCCTGGCGCAACTGCGGCCAGCGCTCGCCCTCGGCCTGGCGGATCTCGGCCAGCAGCCGCTCGCGCTCGCGCGGCTCCATCACGGCCAGCAAGGCGTGGCCCATGGCCGTCTCCGCCACCGGAAGGCGCGCCCCCAGGTCCAGCCCCAGCGACAGCGGCGTGCCCGAGCGGCAGTTCTCCACGTACAGCACCGACAGCCCGTTGCGGATGCCCAGCGACACCGAGATGTCGTAGCGGTCCGCGAAGTCCTGCATGTAGGGCCGTGCAATGCGCCGCAGCCGCAGGTTGGACACCATGGTGATGCCCAGTGCCGCCAGGCTGTCACCCAGCGCGTACTTGCCGCTGTCGCGCGAATGGCGCAGGTAGCCCAGCACGCACAGCGTATAGGCCAGGCGCACCACCGTTGGCTTGGGCAGGCCGGTGCGCGCGGCGATCTCGGCATTGGTGAGCCATTTTTCGTCCACCTGGAAGCACGCCAGCACGTCCAGCCCCCGGGCCAGCGCGGTCACGAAGCGCCGGCTGTCCGCGCCTTCGTCGAAGTCGATGTTCCGTGTGCGCGCCATTCCCACTCTCCAGGTAAATTTCTCTTAGCGGAATTATTTCATCGCAACTTTTCTGCACCGACTCATGGATTTCCCTAGCGAGAAGGGTTTTTCATCAGGGGGATACTGAAATCACGCCACTTCTCCCGTGCCTCCATGAATTTCGCACAGAGAAACCACGCTACCTGAAGGCCTCCACAGCACACGGCCTGCACAGCGGGTTGATCGCAGCGCCGGAGGCCATTGACCCAAGGACTCCCTCCATGACCCATGCTTTGCTCAACCGCCGCACCCTGTCCCTGCTGCTGGCCGCCGGCTGCGTGGCCGGCCCCGCGCTGGCGCAACCCGAGCGCTTTCCCAGCCGCCCGATCAAGGTGCTGATCGGCTTCACCGCCGGCGGCTCGACCGATGTGCCGTTCCGCGTGCTGGCGGAGAACGCCTCCAAGATCCTGGGCCAGCCCGTGATCATCGAGAACAAGCCCGGCGCCGGCGGCGTGCTGCCCGCGCAGATGATGCAGAGCACCCCGGCCGACGGCTATACGCTCGCACAGGTGCCGCTGCCGGTGTTCCGCCTGCCCTACACGCAGAAGATCAACTGGAACCCGGCCACCGACCTGCAATACGTAATCGGCCTGGCGGGCTACGCCTTCGGCCTGGTGGTGCCCGCGGACTCGCCCATCAAGTCCATGCAGGACTACATCGCCTACGCCAAGAACAACCCCGGCAAGCTGAACTACGGCACGCCCGGTGCGCTGACCACGTTGCACCTGACGATGGAGAACATCGCCCTGCAGGCCGGCGTGACGCTGAACCACATCCCCTACAAGGGCAACTCCGAGTCGCTGCAGGCCGTGCTGGGCGGGCATGTGATGTCGATTGCCGACACGCCCGGCTGGGCGCCGTACGTGGAGCAGGGCAAGCTGCGCGTGCTGTCGGTCTGGGGGGACAAGCGCTCGGCCCGCTTCCCCAACGTGCCCACGCTCAAGGAAGTGGGCATCAACCTGGTGCAGACCTCGCCGTTCGGCCTGGTGGTGCCCAAGGGCACAGACCCGAAGATCGCCCAGGTGCTGCACGACGCCTTCAAGAAGGCCATGGAGATGCCCAACTACAAGGAGTCCCTGGCGAAGTTCGACATGGACACCTACTACATGGACAGCGCCACCTACAAGCAGTACGCGCTGGACACCATGAAGACCGAGAAGGTCATCATCGAGAAGCTTGGCTTGGCCAAATAACCCGGCTTGCAGGAAAAATGGCTGCTGGCGCTTGATGGGCAAGCGCTGGCAGCTATCAATAATGAAGCACACCGGCCGACGGCCTGACCCACGCGGCCATCGCTCCGGTTATTCATGAATGTGTCTATTACTTCATAGTGGTAGTAGTAGAGCCCGCGCCATTTTGTGGACAAGCCGCTTTTTCTGAATGGCGGCGCGTACTTGCGCTACTGCAAAGTCTGTGTCCCGGCACCGGGTCAAGTCCGGCCTGAAATGGGTACAACTGCGCCGGTGGGACGGGTGCTGTGGACAAGGCGCAGATGACCAGCGCCGCATCCCCAGGCTTGTCCACAGGCCGCTCAGAAGTGCAACGCGTAGCGCAGTTGCAGGAAGTTCTCCCCGGGGTTGGGGCTCTTGATGCCGGCGTTGGACACGTGCTGCACGCTCAGCATCAGCTCATGCTGGCGCTGTGCGCCGAAATTGCGCCCCAGGCCCAGGTGCGAGGCAAAGTTGAAGCGGGTGCTGAACTCATGGTCCTGCACGCGGTAGCGGTGGCTGGCCACGGTGGCACCGATGCCGGCCTCCCAGAACCAGGGGGAACGGCCCTCGTCGGGGCGCAGACGCAGCGTGGGCGCCACGCCCACCACCACGGCGCTGTTGTGCCCGCCGATGCCGTCAAAGGACCAGCGGCTCAGTGAAACATCCCAATGGCCGCGCAGCTCGCCGCCCCACAGCGGGCGGCGCCAGGTGCCCCAGGGCAGGGTGGCACCGATGGTGATGGCATCCGTCTGGCGCCGCGCCCATTCGCCCTGCACGTAGACCGAAGGGGCGTAGGCCCGGTCCTCTGACGGCTGCGCCAGGGCTGGTGTGGCCGTGAGGCACGCAGCGGCAGCTGCGAGAAAAGGCGCCGGGGAGAGAAGGGCGGTGCGCCGGAAAAAGGCGCTGCGGCGGGCGATGGTAGGCATGGTTGCGAGGTGTTGTTGTTACCTGAATATGTAACCACTGTAGCCCCCCACTGCCCAGCCACCCTGTAGGCCAGAGCCGCAGCCCGCGGCCGGGCGCAGCGGATGCGCACCCGGCCCTGGGCCGGCTTACTGCGGCGTCAGCGGCGCGCCGGGAGCTGCGCCTGTGCCCGGGCCAGGGCCTTGGTGGCGCATGCCGCGACCGTCACCGCGGAAGTCGCCCCGCGCACCGTCCTTGCCCCAGCGCTTGCCCATGGGGTGGTCGCCGCCCCAGTGGCGGTACATGCGCTTGCCTTCGGCGTCGAAGGTCTTTTGCTGCGCCGGCGTCAGCGTGCCATAGAAGGCCTTGACGGCGTCGCCGCGGCGGTCCATCTCGACCGCACGCTGGGAGCGCAGCGCGCGCATGCGGTCGATGCGCTCGGGCGTGGTGAGCTGGTCCATGCCCTGCCAATCCAGCCGCGCCTTGCGTGCGTCGGCGTCGGGTTTCATGGACTGCAGGAAGCTGTTCCATGCGGGCTCCTGCTCGGGCGTGAGCTGCAGCTTGCGCTTGAACGCCTCGGCGCGCTGGACCATGTACTGCTCGCGCTGCTCGGGCGTCAGGGCGCGCTGGCGCGGACGCTGCTGCGCCTGGGATGCGCCTTGCTCGGTGGCAGCTGGGCCGGGGCCGGGTTGCGCCAGGGTGGGCACAGCCATGCCGGCGAGCACAGCGGCCGCCACGGCGGTGGCGGCCAGGCGCTGGGTGATCTTGAAACGGGCCATGGTGTTTCCTTTCTTGCTTCACACAGGAAGTGATGGGCGCCTGGTGGTCCACCCGAATGGGGGACACTGCACCCTGCGCTTGCAAAGCAGTGTGCGCCGCGTGTGTAACGCGCCCGTGAGCGAATTCTGCGCCTGTGTAAAGTTCTGCTATTCACCCGGCATGCCCCACCATGCCGGCTACAGTCGTTTTATGCCAAAAGTGCCTCCAGCGCTTATCCAATAAGCGCTGGTAGCTATCAAATCAGGACCATTCACCGCCCCGCCCGTCGTGCAGCCCTGGCGCGGGGCCGGCATTTCAAAAGGAATCTCCCCGTGTTCAAGAACATGATCGTGTACCGCATTGCCCCCGAATGGCAGGTGGAGCTGACCCAGCTGGAGGAAGCGCTGGCCAAGGCGCCCTTCCAGGAGTGCGGCGCCACGCAGGAAAAGTCCAGCGGCTGGGTGCCCCCGCGCGGCGAGGCCCATGGGCTGCTGGCCGAGAGCGTGGGCGGCCACTGGATGCTGCGCTTCCAATGGGAAGCCAAGATGCTCCCGGCCACCGTGCTGGCGCGCAAGGTGAAGGAAAAGGCCGCGCAGATCGAGCAGCAGACCGGCCGCAAGCCCGGCAAGAAGGAAACCAAGGAACTCAAGGAAGAGGCCAAGCTGGACCTGCTGCCCATGGCCTTCACCAAGCAGGGCGGCACCTGGGTGTGGATCGACCCACAGGCGCACTTGCTGGTGCTGGATACCGGCGCCCAGGGCCGTGCCGACGAGGTGGTGAGCCTGCTGGTGGAGCACCTGCCCGGCCTGTCGCTGGCGCTGCTGGACACGCAGACCAGCCCTCAGGCGGCGATGGCGCTGTGGCTCAAGGAGCAGGAGCCGCCGGCGGGCTTTTCCATCGACCGCGAGTGCGAGCTGAAGGCGCCCGACGAGACCAAGGCCGTGGTTCGCTACGCCCGCCACCCGCTGGACATCGAGGAAGTGCAGGGCCACATCGAGGCGGGCAAGCTGCCCACCAAGCTCGCCATGAGCTGGGACGACCGCGTGAGCTTCGTGCTGACCGAGGGGCTGCAGCTCAAGAAGGTGGCATTCCTGGACACGGTGTTCGAGGGCCAGGCGCAGGACGATGGCGGCTTCGATGCCGACGTGGCGATCGCCACGGGCGAGCTGTCGCAGCTGATTCCCGACCTGATCGCGGCGCTGGGCGGCGAGGGGCGTACGAGCCTGGGGGGCGCTACTGCCACTCCCGCACCAACCGCCGGGGCCTTGCATGCCGCGGCTAGCGGCCCCGACGACGACGCGCCGTTCTGACGAAAAATAAGCCCACGCGCCGTTGCCGGTGCATGGGCTTGGGGCCTGGCTTGAAGGCCGCTGCCGGATCAGGCCCGGTGGCGGGCCAGCACGACGGGTTCCACCGCCCGTTCGGGCTCGGGCAGGAACTCGGCCTCACCATCCAGCACGCGGTGCAGGCGGTCGGCATCCAGCGCGTTTTCCCAGCGCGACACCACCACCGTGGCCACGGCGTTGCCGATGAAGTTGGTGAGCGAGCGGCACTCGCTCATGAAGCGGTCTACGCCCAGGATCAGCGCCATGCCGGCCACCGGCACCTCGGGCACCACGGCCAGGGTGGCGGCCAGGGTGATGAAACCCGCGCCGGTCACGCCGGCCGCGCCCTTGGACGACAGCATCGCCACCAGCAGCAGCGCGATCTGGTGGCCCAGCGTGAGGTGCGTGTCGGTGGCCTGCGCGATGAAGAGCGCGGCCAGCGTCATGTAGATGTTGGTGCCGTCCAGGTTGAACGAGTAGCCCGTGGGCACCACCAGGCCCACCACGGACTTGCTGCAGCCGGCCTTTTCCATCTTTTCCATCAGCGAGGGCAGGGCGGACTCGGACGAGGAGGTGCCCAGCACCAGCAGCAGCTCGGCCTTCAGGTAGCGGATCAGCTTGAGCACCGAGAAGCCGCAGGCCCGTGCCACCGCGCCCAGCACCACCAGCACGAACACGGCCGAGGTGATGTAGAAGGTGAGCACCAGCTCGGCCAGGTTCACCAGCGAGCCCAGGCCAAACTTGCCGATGGTGAACGCCATGGCGCCGAAGGCGCCGATGGGCGCGGCCTTCATGACGATGTTCACCAGCTTGAACACGGGTTTGGTCAGGCCGTCCAGAAAGTCCAGGATGGGCTTGCCGGCGTCGCCCACCATGGCCAGCGACACGCCGAACAGCACGGCCACCAGCAGCACCTGCAGGATGTTGTCGCCCACGAAGGGGCTGATCAGCGTCTTGGGAATGATGTCCAGCGCGAAGCCGGTGAGAGTCATCTCGTGCGACTTGCTCACGTAGCCCTTGACGGCGGTCTGGTCCAGCTCGGCCACGTTGATGTGCATGCCGGTGCCGGGCTGCATCACGTTGGCCACCACCAGGCCCACCACCAGCGCCAGCGTGGAGAAGGTCAGGAAGTACGCCATGGCCTTGCCGAACACGCGGCCCACGGCGCTCAGGTGGCTCATGCTGGCGATGCCGGTGACGATGGTCAGGAAGATCACCGGCGCGATGATCATCTTGATGAGCTTGATGAAGGCATCGCCGAACGGCTTCATCGCCGCGCCGTACTCTGGCTGGAAGTGGCCCAGCAGTACGCCGATGATGATGGCGAACACCACCTGGAAATACAGTTGGCGATAGAACGGAAGCCGCACCGACGGGGCGGGGGCGGCAGAGGAAATGGCATGCATGCGGCGTGTCTCCGGAGGTCGAAAAAAAGACGCGCCAGGGCCGTGCAATGCCGCGCATCTTTGGAAGTCCGCGGTTGTACCCCTGCATCGCCGCCGCGCCGATAACCTATTGGTATTAGTCGCCCCGCCCGCCCCGCCCGCGGACACCAAACCCAGGGACACTCCGCCCATGCCGCTACGCCGCCGCCGCCCGCTGCTCACCGCGCTTGTCGCACTGTTCGTGCTGGCGGGCATGGCCGTGTGCATGCTGCTGGCCAGCCAGTACGCGCAGCGCCGTGCGCTGCACGATGAAAGCCAGGGTGTGCGGCGCCAGCTCACGCTGTACGGCCAGGCGCTGGAGCAGCGCATCGACCGCTTTCGCACCTTGCCCGAGGTGCTGGCGCTGGACGCGCAGCTGAGGGACGCGCTGACCCACCCGCTCACGCCCGCCGAGGTGGACGCGCTCAACCGCAAGCTGGAGCAGGCCAACGGCGCCAGCCATTCGTCCACGCTCACGCTCATCAACCTGCAGGGCCGCGCCATCGCCGCCAGCAACTGGCGCGACACCCCCAACAACGTGGGAGAGGACTACCACTTCCGCCCCTACGTGCAGCAGGCGCTGGCGCAGGGCCACGGGCGGTTCTACGGCATCGGCCTGACCACGGGGGAGGCGGGCTACTTCCTGTCCACGGCGATCCGCGGTGATGACGGGCAGACGCTGGGCCTGGTGGCCATCAAGATCCTGCTGACCGAGCTGGAGCGCGAATGGCGCCAGAGCCCCGACGTGGTGCTGGCCTCGGACGCGCACGGCGTGGTCTTCCTCGCCAGCCGCGACGCCTGGCGCTACCGGCTGCTGGCGCCCCTCACGCCCCAGGCGCGCCAGGAGCTGGAGGCCACGCGCCAGTACACCGGCCAGCCCCTCACGCCGCTGGGCCTGCAGGTGGAGCGGCGGGTGGACGAAGGCACGGTGCTGGCACGCGCGCAGGAGCCCCCCTTGCCCGGCCCGCTGCTGTGGCACACGCAGGAGCTGGCAGGTACCGGCTGGCAACTGCACCTGCTGCACCACGCGGACAGCGCCAACGAGGCCCGCCGCTGGGCGGCCGGTGCGGCCGCGGGCCTGTGGCTGGCGCTGGCACTGCTGGTGCTGTTCGTGCGCCAGCGACAGCGCCTGGCCCTGCTGCGCCAGCGCAGCCGCCAGGAGCTGGAGACCGTGCTGCGCCAGCACGCGCAGGAGCTGCGCACCGCACAGGACGGCATCGTGCAGGCCGCGCGCGAGGCCGACACCGGCCTGTCGCGCAGCCTGCAGCACCTGCCCCAGGGCGTGGTGGTGATCGACCGCGACCTGAACCTGGTGGCGTGGAACTCGCGCTACGTGGAACTGTTTCGCTTTCCGCCCGAGCTGATGCGCGTGGGCACGCCGGTGGAGGCGCTGATCCGCCACAACGCGCGCCGCGGCCTGCTGGGCGCCACGCCCACCGAGGACGCCATCCAGCGGCGCCTGCAGCACCTGCGCAGCGGCAAGCCCCACCTGCATGAGAGCGCCAAGAGCGACGGCACGGTGCTGGAGATCCGCGGCAACCCGCTGCCCGACGGCGGCTTCGTGACCAGCTACGCCGACATCACCAGCTACAAGAACGCCGCACGCGAGCTGCGTTCGCTGGCCGATGCGCTGGAGCTGCGCATTGCCGAACGCACGCGCGATCTGGACGCCGCCCGGCGCGAGGCCGAGGCCGCCAACCGCTACAAGACCCGCTTCGTGGCCGCCGCGGTGCACGACCTGCTGCAACCGCTGAATGCCGCGCGCATGTTCGCCTCGCTGCTGCGCGGCCACCTGCACGACGCCGCCGGACGCCAGGTGGCCGACAGCATCGACGGCGCGCTGGCCGCGCAGGACGGCATCCTCAACAGCCTGCTGGACATCTCGCGCATGGAATCGGGCCAGTTGGAGGTGCATGTGCGCGACTTCGCGCTCGGCCCGCTGCTGCAGGTGATGCAGCACAACTTCGGCATCATCGCCGCCAGCCGGGGCCTGCGCCTGCACACCGTGGGCACGCGCTACGCGGTGCGCAGCGACGAGGCGCTGCTGCGGCGCATCCTGCAGAACCTGGTGTCCAACGCCATCCGCTACACGCCCCGCGGGCGCGTGCTGATCGGCTGCCGGCGCCGCGGCCGGTACCTGCGCATCGAGGTGCACGACCAGGGCCCCGGCATCCCCGAGAGCCTGCAGCGCGAGATCTTCGAGGAGTTCCGCCGCCTGGGCGAGGGCCACAGCCAGGATGGCGACCGTGGTGCGGGCCTGGGGCTGGCCATCGTCGAGCGCCTGGGCAAGCTGCTGGGCCACGAGATCGGCCTGCGCTCGGAACTGGGGCGCGGCAGCGTGTTCTGGGTATGCGTGCCGCTGGCCGATGCCGCCGCCGCACCCCGCCCCACCGCCACGGGCGCAGCCGCCCCGCCCGAGGGCGACCAGCCCCTGCAGGGCACCACGGCCTGGTACATCGACGACGACGCGCCCAGTTGCGAGGCCACCGGCGCTTTGCTGCGCCGCTGGGGCTGCGAGGTGCCTTTGGCGGGCGGCCCGCAGACGGCCCTGGACTTGGCCGCGCCCGGCAACGCGCCACAGCTGGTGCTGCTGGACGTGCGCATGGGGCCCTTCCACGGCCCCGACCTGTACGACCGGCTGTGCACCGTGTGGGGCCAGGCACCGTCGGTGGTGCTGGTGACGGCCGAGCGCAGCAGCACCCTGCGCCGCCAGGCGGCCGAGCGCGGCTGGGGCTACCTGCTCAAGCCCGTGCGCCCGTCCGCACTGCGCGCGCTCATCAGCCAGATGATGCTACGCAAACAGTAGCTGCTAGCGCTTGTCAGACAAGCGGTAGAGGCCGATTGGGCTTGAAACTGTGCAGGCAGGGTACTGCGCTCAGGGCGCGGCTTCCGGCTCCGTCTCCAGGCCTTTCACCAGCACCGCGGCCTGGGTGCGGCTGTAGCACTCCAGCTTTTTCAGGATGGCCGTCACATGCACCTTGACGGTGTTCTCGGCCAGGCCCAGCTCGTGCGCGATCTGCTTGTTGAGCAGGCCATCGGCCAGGCACAGCAGCACGCGGAACTGCTGCGGCGTGAGCTGCGCGAGCTTGGCGGCCAGCGCGGCGTCGGCCTCGGAGCGCTCGGCCGCCATGGGCGGAAACCAGCTGCCGCCGTCCAGCACGGCCCGGATGGCCGCGCCCATGTCCTCGGCCGGGGCCGACTTGGGGATGAACCCCGCCGCACCGAACTGCTGCGCACGGCGGATCACGCGCGGGTGGTCGTTGGACGAGATCACCACCACCGGCACCTGCGGGTACTCGCCGCGCACGTGCAGCAGGGCCGAGAAACCCCGCGCGCCGGGCATGGCCAGGTCCAGCAGCACCAACTCCACCTCGGGGTGGTCCTGCAGCGCCTGGCCCAGCGTGGCGGCGCTGGCGGCCTCCAGCGTCTGCAGCGGCGCAAAGCGCTCGTGCAGCACCTGGATCAGCGCCGCGCGGAACAGCGGGTGGTCGTCGGCAACGAGCAGGGTGGGGGGCGGCATGGGGTGCAGTCTGCCACGGCGCACGGACGGGGCCAGCCGCTACCATCGAGTTCCATGGCACTCAACTGGGTCTGGACGGGGTTTTTCATCGTGGCGTTCGCCACCGCCGTGGTGCGCTGGCTGCTGGGCGAGGCGGGCATCTTCCAGGCCCTGCTGACGGCGCTGTTCGATGGCGCACGCGCGGGCTTCGAGATCTCGCTGGGCCTGGCCGGCATCATGGCCCTGTGGCTGGGCCTGATGCGCGTGGGCGAGCGCGCCGGCATGGTCGAGCTGCTGGCGCGCCTGGCCGGGCCGCTGCTCACGCGGCTGTTTCCCGGCGTGCCCGCCGGCCACCCGGCCCAGGGCGCGATGACCATGAACATCAGCGCCAACCTGCTGGGGCTGGACAACGCGGCCACGCCGCTGGGCCTCAAGGCTATGCAGGAGTTGCAGACGCTCAACCGCGAACCGGCGGGCACGGCCAGCAACGCGCAGATCATGTTCGTGGTGATGAACACGGCGGGGCTGACGCTGATCCCCACGTCCGTCATCGCCATCCGCCAGAGCGTGGCGCTGAAGCAGGGTCTGGGCGCGGGATTCAATGCGGCCGACATCTTCCTGCCGACGCTGCTGGTCACCTTCGCCTCGCTGCTGGCGGGCGTGCTGGCGGTGGCGCTCTTTCAGCGCCTGCCGATCTGGCGCGCGCGCCTACTGCTGCCTTTGCTGGCCGTGGGCGGCGTGCTGGCGGCGGCGGTGGCGGGCCTGGCGCAACTGCCCGCAGAGCAAGCCGCCCAGATTGCGGGAGCCACCGGCGCGGGCGTGATCCTGGGGGTGGTGGCGCTGTTCCTGCTGGCCGGGGCCTGGCGCCGCGTGAACGTGTACGACGCCTTCATCGACGGCGCCAAGGAGGGCTTTGGCGTGGCGGTGCAGATCATTCCGTACCTGGTGGCCATCCTGGCGGCCATCGGCGTGTTCCGCGCCGCGGGCTGCATGGATGCGCTGCTGGCGGCCATCGGCGCAGGGGTGGCGGCGCTGGGGTGGAACACCGACTTCCTGCCGGCCCTGCCCGTGGGGCTGATGAAGGTGCTCTCGGGCGCCGGCGCACGGGGTTTGATGATCGACGTGCTGCAGACGCACGGTGTGGATTCCTTCGTGGGGCGCCTGGCCGCCATCGTGCAGGGCTCCACCGAGACCACCTTCTACGTGCTGGCCGTGTACTTCGGCAGCGTGGGCGTGAAGCACACACGCCACGCACTGGCCTGCGCGCTGGTGGCCGATGCCGTGGGGCTGCTGGCCGCGATCGGTGTGGGCTACACGCTGCTGCGCTGATCGCAACCTTCCCTCTTTCCCCAAAAAGCGCCTTGTCAGGCGCTTTTTTTTACGCCGAAGCCTCCTCAATCCGGGGCCGAGAAAGGGGTTTTGTGCGGCGCTGCGGTTTGCCACGGGTTGTTCTTTGTAGTTCTTATAAAGAATAGTCGTAGTAGTAGAGGGCGGCCCGGCCTGTGGGCAAGCCGATTTTTGTTTGAAAGATCAAGCACTTGCGCTGCGCCAAAGCATGGGGACGGCCGCAGGCGCCTGCTGTACCGCAAATGGGGACAAGCCCCAGATGCGCCCCGCACCTGTGCATAACTGGCCAGTTGTGCCAGAACGCTCCGCAGACTTATCCACAAGGCGGCCTTCCGGGGAAGACTGCCGAACAAAAACGGCGCAAGCGAAGGCTGACACATCGTTAGCAGCTCCTTATTCAGGAGCGATGGAGCCGTGGCACCGCGATACAGACCACAGCCGCCCCGGGATTGCGGGACAATGCAGGCCCTTTACTGCTTTCCGAGATCTTTCCCTGTGACCGACTCCGCCCTGCTCCCCTTGCCCGACCGCCTGGCCATCGACCCGCGCAGCCCGCACCATGTGGCGGCCGTGTTCCAGCAGGCGGCGGACATCGGCATCCGCTTCAACGGCAAGGAGCGTGTCGACGTGGAGGAGTACTGCGTGAGCGAGGGCTGGATCAAGGTGCCCGCCGGCAAGACCCTGGACCGCAAGGGCCGCCCGCTGCTCATCACCCTCAAGGGCAGCGTGGAGGTGTTCTACAAGCCGGAAGCCGCGGCATAAAAAAAGCCACCCGGCGGGATCGGGTGGCTGGTGGGTGGATGCCCGCTGGTTCCTCGGCACGGTAGTGGCCGCGCAACTTTTCCCCTCATGATGTCCGACGTACTGCCGTGGATGCGCAGCCTGCGCGCGTCGGTTCAGAAAAGCGCGGGAATCGGGTATGCAGCCCTAGGGTCGGATCCGCCCAAGAGCTGCAGGCGGCGTTCTGATCGGCCGTGAGGAAGGTGCGGGATCGTTTGGTTGCTACTCAATCAGGAGCTAGCAGCGCTTGATGGACAAGCGCTGAAGGCCTGAACGACTCAAACCCGCTCGAAGATCGCCGCGATGCCCTGGCCGCCGCCGATGCACATGGTCACCAGCGCGTAGCGCCCGCCCGTGCGGTGCAGCTCGGCAATCGCCTTGGTGGTGATGATGGCGCCCGTGGCACCCACGGGGTGGCCCAGCGAGATGCCCGAGCCGTTGGGGTTGACCTTGGCGGGGTCCAGGCCCAGCTCCTGCACCACGGCGCAGGCCTGGGCGGCGAAAGCCTCGTTGGCCTCGATCACGTCCATGTCCTGCACCTTCAGGCCGGTGCGTTGCAGCACCTTCTGGGTGGCGGGCACGGGGCCGATGCCCATGTAGGCCGGGTCCACGCCGGCGTGCGCATAGCCCACCAGGCGCGCCAGGGGCTTCACGTTCAGCGCCTGCAGGCGGTCGCCCGCCACCAGCACCACGGCGGAGGCACCGTCGTTGATGCCCGAGGCGTTGCCGGCCGTGACCGTGCCGCCTTCCTTCTTGAACGCGGGCTTCATGCCCGCCAGCACGTCCAGCGTGGTGGCGGCGCGCACATGTTCGTCTTCCTGGAACAGCACGGTGCCCTTGCGCGTGGCGATTTCGACCGGAACGATCTGTTCCTTGAAGTAGCCGGCGGCGATGGCGGCGGCGGCGCGCTGCTGGCTGGCAAGGGCGAGCTGGTCCTGCATCTCGCGCGAAATTTGGTAGCGCTCGGCCACGTTCTCGGCGGTGATGCCCATGTGCATCTTCTGCCAGGGGTCGTGCAGGATGCCGAGCATGTAGTCGATGCTCTTGCTGTCGCCCATGCGCTGGCCCCAGCGCGCGCCCTGGTCGAAGTAGGGGCCGCGGCTCATGGATTCCGAGCCACCGCCCACGGCCACGTCGCAGTCGCCATAGCCGATGGCCTGGGCGGCGCTGATGATGGCCTGCAGGCCCGAGCCGCACAGGCGGTTGACGTTGAAGGCGGGCGTCTCGATGGGGCAGCCGGCGTCAATCGCCGCCACGCGGCTCAGGTACGCGTCTTTGGTGTCGGTGGGGATCACGTTGCCCATGACCACATGGCCCACGGCGTCGGGCGCGATGCCGGCGCGCGCGATGGCGGCCTTCACGGCGGTGGTGGCGAGCTGGGTGTTGGGCACGTCCTTCAGGCTGCCGCCGAAGGTGCCGATGGCGGTGCGTGCGGTGCTGACGACGAAGACTTCGCGGTGGGTCATGGGGCAGATACGGTGGTTGGAGGTGGATAGGTGACCGTACCGTCCGGGTGGACCTGCGCGGCCGGGGTGAGTGTCGCACTCTCGGTGCGCGCGCCCAGGATGTGGCGCACCGCGCCGCCGGCGGCCAGCACGTGGTCGGTGATGATGCGGCGGTGGCAGCGCCACCACACGGCCTCGGCGCACATGATGGCGCAGGGCTCGCGTGCCGCGGCCGTGCGCAGCGCGGCCAGCGCGGCGCGAAAGGCGGGCTGCAGCGCGTAGTCGGCGTAGTTGTGAAAGCTGCGGTTGTCCCAGTAGCCGTTGGTGGTGGGCGGCACGCCGCGCTGCAAGGGGCGGCGCCCGCCCAGCGCTGGCATGTGGGTGTAGGCGATGCCCTGCGCGGCCAGCGCGCCGGGCAGCCGGTCCTCGTGGAATTGCGGCTGGCGCAGCGAGCGCGGGATGGCGCGCACGTCGATCACCCGTGTCACGCCTTCGCGCTGCAGCAGCGCGATGAAGTCCAGCACCGCCAGCGTGGAGTGCCCGATGGTGTAGAGCGGCGGCGCGGCCATTGCGTGTGCCGCTCAGCGGGCCAGGCGTTGCAGCGCGCTGCCTTTGTGCAGCGCGACATGGTCGGTCTTGTCGCTCTGGATCTCGTACTGCGGCTCTTCGGCGCTGGCGTGGTGGGTGTAGCCCTTCCACTGCAGCGCGCGGGTGTGGACGGCGGTGATGCGCCCGCTGACGCGGCCGGCCTCGGAGTTCCAGCTGACGTGGTCGCCCACCTTGAAAGGGTGTGCCATGGCATGCCTCCTGCAGGGTGTGTCAAGGCGGCCATTGTGGCCCGGCCTGCAGGTTGGTTTGGGGTGTTTTAGGCCTCCAGCGCCCTGTCCACAAGCGCTGGCAGCTATGAATTAAATAGCGACTTCGGTGGCGCCGCTATTCGGGGTGCCGGCCATGGCCAGATCGTCCAGAATCGGGCAGTCCGGCCGGTCGTCGCCGTGGCAGCAGTGCACCAGCGCCTGCAGGCTGCGCTGCATGGCCTGCATGGCGGCGATGCGCTCGCTCAGATTGTCGATGTGCGCCTGGGCGATGCGTTTGACCTGGCTGCTGGCGCGCTGCTTGTCCTGCCACAGGCCGAGCAGGGTGGCGATCTCCTCCATCGAGAAGCCCAGGTCGCGCGCGCGGCGGATGAAGCGAAGGGTGTGCACATCGGCCTCGGTGTACTGGCGGTAGCCGCTGTCGGTGCGTGCCACGCCGGTCAGTAGGCCCAGCGATTCATAGTGGCGCACCATGCGCGCCGAGACGCCCGCGCGCTCGGCGGCCGTGCCGATCGCGACGGGCCAGTCCAGCGCGGCCGCGCGCGCAGCGCCGTCGCTGGGCACGCGGTGGGCAGGGCGCCGCGGCGCGGTGCTCATGCGGCGACCTTGTAGCCTTCTTCCTGGATGGCGTTGGCCAGCGCCTCGCGCGACTTGTCGCTCTCCACGATGACCTGGCCGGTGGCCAGGTCCACCTTCACGAGGGCGTCGGTGTCGACTTGGCGCACCGCGTGCACCACGGCGCGTTCGCAGTGGCCGCAGGTCATTCCCTGGACTTGAAATGTGTATTGCATGATGGTCCTCTCGATCAAAGGGCGGTGGATGGGTTGCGGGCCAGCGGGTGGCCGACAGCTGCATCATGAAGCCTGACATGGTGTCAAAGTCAAGCGGGGACCCGCGCGGCCTGCCGCTTGACCTTGCCAGCATGTCAAGGTTTAAGGTGCGCCCTGTATCGATTCCAAGGTGGCTTTCATGACTTCTGCTTCCCTTTCCCCTGCCGCATCGGGCGACGCCCCCGCGGGCACGCTGGATCTGGGCATTGCCGGCATGACCTGCGCGAGCTGCGTGGGCCGGGTGGAACGTGCGCTGCGCAAGGTGCCGGGCGTGCAGGACGCCACGGTGAACCTGGCGACCGAGCGCGCGCACATCGTGTTCGACGCCGCCAGCGGCGGGGGCATGGAGGCGCTGGCACGCCGCGCCGTGCGCAATGCCGGCTACGAGCCGCGCAGCGTGGAGGAGCAGGAAGCGAGTGAGGAGGGCGCGCAGTCGCCCTGGGCAGGCTTCACGCCGGTGGCCGTGGGGCTGCTGCTGTCGGCGCCGCTGGTGCTGCCCATGCTGGGCGATCTGTTCGGCTTGCACTGGATGCTGCCGGCGTGGGTGCAGTTCATCCTGGCCACGCCGGTGCAGTTCATCCTCGGCGCGCGCTTTTACAAGGCGGGTTGGCATGCCGCCAAGGCGCTCACGGGCAACATGGACCTGCTGGTGGCCATCGGCACCAGCGCGGGCTACGGCCTGTCGCTGTGGCTGTGGGCCACGGCCGAATCCACCCATGGCGCAGGGCACACGCCGCACCTGTACTTCGAGGCATCGGCCGTGGTGATCACGCTGGTGCTGCTGGGCAAGTGGCTGGAAGCGCGCGCCAAGCGCCAGACCACGGCCGCCATCCGCGCGCTGCACGCGCTGCGCCCCGAGGTGGCCCACCTGCTGGGCCGGGACGGCGAGGTGGACGTGCCGATTGCCGAGGTGATGGCCGGTGACCGGCTGGTGGTGCGCCCGGGCGAGCGCATCCCCGTGGACGGCACGGTGGTGGAAGGGCACACGCAGGTGGACGAATCCATGCTGACCGGCGAGCCGCTGCCCGTGGCGCGCAGCGCCGATGGCCCGGAGGGCGGGGCGCTCACCGGCGGCTCGATCAATGGCGATGGGCGCATCGTGATGCAGGTGACGGCTGTGGGGGGGGAGACGGTGCTCGCGCGCATCATCCGCCTGGTGGAGGATGCGCAGGCGGCCAAGGCGCCCATCCAGCGGCTGGTGGACAAGGTGTCGGCGGTCTTCGTGCCGGTGGTGCTGGCGATTGCCATCGTCACGCTGCTGGGCTGGCTGTGGACGGGCGCGGGCGTGGAGGCCGCGCTGATCCATGCCGTGGCGGTGCTGGTCATCGCTTGCCCCTGTGCGCTGGGACTGGCCACGCCGGCGGCCATCATGGCGGGCACCGGCGTGGCGGCCAGGCATGGCATCCTCATCAAGGATGCCGAGGCGCTGGAAACCGCCCACCGCGTGCAGACCGTGGCCTTTGACAAGACCGGTACGCTGACCGTGGGCCGGCCGCGGCTGACGGCGTTTCACGTGGAACCAGGGGTGGATGAGGCGGCACTGCTGTCGGCTGTGGCCGCGGTGCAGAGCGGCAGTGAGCACCCGCTCGCACGCGCCGTGGTGAGCGCCGCCCAGGAGCGTGGCCTGCCTGTTCCTGCGCCCGACGGAGTGCGCGCCGTGCCCGGCCGTGGCACCGAGGGCGAGGTGGCAGCACGGAGTTACCTGGTTGGCAGCCTGCGCTGGATGCAGGAGCTGGGCGTGGACCTGGGCCCGCTGGCCGATCGTGCGGCCACGCTGCAGGCCGAAGGCGCCACCGTGTCCGCGGTGGCCGAGCGGGTCGCGCAGGACCCCACCGGCGCACGGCCGCCCGAAGCCGCGAGCACTCCCTTGGGGGGCAGCGAGGACACGATAGTGCCGAGCGCGGGGGCGCACTATGTCTTGCGCGCGCTGCTGGCCTTTGGCGATGAGCCCAAGCCCGACGCGCGCGAGGCACTGGCACAACTGCGCGACCAGGGCGTGCGCTGCGTGATGATCTCTGGCGACAACCGCGGTGCGGCCGAGGCCATGGCCCGCCGCGTGGGCCTGCAGCCGGAGGCCGGCGAGGTGATGGCCGAGGTGCTGCCCGGCGACAAGGCGGCGGCGGTGAATGCGCTGAAGGCGCAGGGCCATGTCGTGGCCATGGTGGGCGACGGCGTGAATGACGCGCCCGCGCTGGCCGCGGCCGATGTGGGCATGGCCATGGGCAACGGCACCGACGTGGCCATGCACGCGGCGGGCATCACGCTGATGCGCGGCGACCCGCAGTTGGTGGCGGCGGCGCTGGACATCTCGCGGCGCACGGTGACCAAGATCCGCCAGAACCTGTTCTGGGCATTTGCGTACAACGTGGCGGGCATCCCGCTGGCGGCGCTGGGCTACCTGAGTCCGGTGGTTGCGGGGGCCGCGATGGCGCTGAGTTCGGTCAGCGTGATGACCAACGCGCTTTTACTCAAGCGCTGGCACCGGTGATCGGTGGATAAACGCGACAGAAAGATTCTTATTTCTCTGGCAATATGCAACGTTTTGTTGCATATTGGCGCGCGGCTTCGTTCGTAAGTCACGCGCAAGCCATTGCCTGACAGGGTGATGGATTGCGCGACGCACATCATGGGAGGGCGGCCCGCCGGTGGCTGCACACGACAAGGAAACGGTGATGAATATTTACGCGCTCATGCGGCTCTTCACGATCCGCCTGCGAATGATCGGCGCCATTGGCGTGGTACTGGGCCTGTTGGGCCTGCTGGGCGGTGCCGGCATGCTGGGCATGTTCCGCATCCACGGGCTGGCCCAGGACTTCGTCAGCCAGCCGCATGCCGCGGTGAAGCTGATGGGCCAGCTGCGCAGCGAGATGGGTGAGATCCGCCAGCACGAGAAGGACATGATCATCCACTACGAGCGCCCCGAGTCGGTGCGCGCCGCGCACGACCGGTGGCTGGCGTCGCTGGACCGTGCGGGCAAGGTCACGGCCACGCTGGGCCAGATCTGGCAGGGCGAGGACCTGGCCGAGGCGAAGGACGTCGCCAAGCACCTGGTGGCCTACCGCGAGCAGTTCGCGCACGTGGCACGCCAGCTGGAGGCCGGCGGCTACGACACCGCCACGATCGCCAACCGCATGAGCGGCAAGGCGGTGGAGCAGTTCAACATCGCCACCGACAAGGTGGCCGCGCTGGACAAGCGCCTGGCCGCCGAGGTGGACAGCGCCATTGCGCACCAGGACCGCGTCACCGACCAGACCAAGTGGCTGTTCGCCCTGGCGGTGCTGATCACTGTGGTGGTGGTGGTGCCGCTCACGCTGCTGAACATGGTGTCCATCTGCCGCCCGCTGGAAGTGGCCCGCGCGATGGCACAGGCGATCGCCGGGGGCGACCTGTCTCAGCGCATCCACGTGGAAGGCCGTGACGAGGCGGCCGACCTGCAGCGCGCGCTGCTGGACATGCAAAACGGCCTGGGCGCAATGGTGGCGCAGGTGCGCGACGCGAGCAGCAACATCGCCACGGCCAGCCAGGAGATCGCCACCGGCAACCAGGACCTGTCCGCCCGCACCGAGCAGACCGCCAGCAACGCACAGGAAGCCGTGGCAGCGCTCTCGCAGCTCACCGCCACGGTGCAGCAGACGGCGTCGTCCTCGCAGGTGGCCAACCAGCTCGTCACCTCGGCCTCGGGCATCGCCACGCGCGGTGGCAAGGTGGTGCAGCAGGCGGTGAACAGCATGCACGAGATCTCCTCCTCCAGCCGCAAGATCGGCGACATCATCGGCCTGATCGACTCCATCGCCTTCCAGACCAACATCCTCGCGCTGAACGCGGCCGTGGAAGCGGCGCGCGCGGGCGAGCAGGGCCGCGGCTTTGCCGTGGTGGCGGGCGAGGTGCGCAGCCTGGCGCAGCGCAGCGCGGCCGCAGCCAGCGAGATCAAGGGCCTGATCAGCTCCAGCGTGACGGCCGTGGACGGCGGCGTGCGCCACGTGGAAGATGCCGGCAAGGCCATGCAGGAGATCGTGTCCAGCGTGCAGCGCGTGACCGACATCATTGGCGAGATCAACTCCGCCGCCTCCGAGCAGGCGGGCGGCATCGGCGAGGTCAACGCCTCCGTGGGCGAGATCGACCGCATGACGCAGCAGAACGCCGCGCTGGTGGAAGAGTCCGCCGCGGCGGCCGAGTCGCTGCGCGAGCAGGCCGCCCGCCTGTCGCAGGTGGTGAGCCAGTTCCAGTTGGCCGACGACGGCCACGCGCCCGCGGCCTTCACGCGCACCGGCGCGCCGGCCCCCGCGCTGCGGGGCGGCGACACGCCGCGCCTGAGCGCCGCTTGAGCGCTGCATGACGCACGCGGCGGCCGGGCGCCGCCGCCAGTTTTCAACAAACCCTCCTTGCGCACCTTCGGGTGCGTTTTTTTTGCCCCTTGGTTGTGCGGCCTGTGATGGCGCGCAAGGAAGTTAGCAGATTGCTATTTAATAAATAGCTGCTAGCGCTTAATGGGCGGGAGTTGGAGCCGATTTTTATGCCGATGCCAGCAGGCGCGGCATGGATGCCACCAGCAGCGCACCGCCCGACACCGTGAGCAGGCCCAGCACGATCTGGCGAAAGCGGACCTCGCTGATGCCGATATACAGCCGCGTACCCAGGAGCACCGGCACCAGCACGGCCGTGGCCACGATGCCGAAGGCGGGCAGCATGTCGCGCGTGACCAGACCCTTGGCCAGATAGGTGGCCATGGCCACGGCCAGCATCGCCAGGTTGAAGTTCTGCACCACGGCGCGCTGGGTGTCCTTGGGCAGGCCGCGCAGCGTGCACCACAGCGTGGGCAGCACGCCCGTGAAGCCGCCAATGCCGCCCATCACTCCGCCGCACAGGCCCACCACGGCGTCGGCCGTGCGCCCGCCCCAACGCACCCGCGGCAGGCTGCGCGCCATCAGCATGGCGGGGCACCAGCACACCAGCAGCGTGCCCAGCAGGGCTTTGAACCAGTGGGCGTTCAGGTGGGGCAGCAGGCTGGCGCCCACGGGCACGCCCACCAGGCCGCCCAGAATGAACGGCCACAACAGGGCGGCATTGAAGCCGCGGCGCATGGTCACCGCAGCCAGCACCTGGCCGGTGAGCGAGCCGAACACCGCCAGCGCCGCCGCCAGGTGTGGCTCCAGCACCCAGACCCAGAACGACATGGCCACCATGCTGAACGCAAAGCCCGACAGGCCTTGCACGAAGCCCGCCACGACGGCGCCCAGGACGAGGACGGCCAGTGTCTCCATGCATCTCTCCCTGCTGCCCGCGGGTCCCCATGGGCGTACCCGCTTTTGTTTTGATAGCTGCCAGCGCTTTGTCCATCAGCGCTGGAGCCGTTTTTTATATCCATCCATGAAGCATCACGCCCGGCGCCGGGCGTGATGCTTGGCGGGCCGCCTGCGTCAGGCCGGGACCTGCTCCAGCGCGGGGTAGTCGATGTAGCCGTGCTCGCCGCCGCCGTAGAACGTGGTCTTGTCCCAGGCGTTGAGCGGGGCGCCCCGCCGCAGGCGCTCCACCAGGTCGGGGTTGGAGATGAACGCGCGGCCAAAGGCCACGATGTCGGCGCGGCCGCTGGCCAGCGCCTCCTGGGCCATGTCGCGGTCGTAGCCGTTGTTCACCATCCAGGCGCCGCGCCCGCCCGCGCTGCGGTAGGCGTTCTTGAACGCGGCGTAGTCGAAGGGGCGGCCCTCCACCTCGCGCGGGCCGCCGGTGGCGCCCTCGATCACATGGATGAAGGCCAGGCCCAGCGGCGCCAGCTCGCGCGCCAGGTGTTCAAACAGCGGCTGCGGGTCGCTGTCGCGGATGTCGTTGGCGGGGGTGACGGGCGAGAGCCGAATGCCCACGCGGCCGCCGCCGATGGCGTCCACCACGGCGCGCGTCACCTCCACCATCAGGCGCACGCGGTTGGCGATGCCGCCGCCGTAGTCGTCCTTGCGCTGGTTGGCGCCGTCCTTGAGGAACTGGTCCAGCAGGTAGCCGTTGGCGCCGTGGATCTCCACGCCGTCAAAGCCCGCCGTCTGCACCGCGTTGCGCGCGGCGGCGGCGAAGGCATGCACGATGTCCGGCAGTTCCTCGGCCGCCAGCGCGCGGGGCTCGGACGTGGGCACGAACTGGCCCTGGCCGCTGGCCGCGTCCACCAGGTAGGTCTGCGATTGCGCGCGCACGGCCGACGGCGCCACGGGTGCGCCGCCCTCCGGCTGCAGGGCAGTGTGCGACACGCGCCCCACGTGCCACAGCTGGGTGACGATCTTGCCGCCACGTGCATGCACGGCCTGGGTAACGCGCTTCCAGCCGTCCAGTTGCTCGGTGCCGTACAGCCCTGGCACGTCGGAATAGCCCTGGCCCTGGTGGGTGATGGCCGTGCCCTCGGTGATCAGCAGGCCGGCGCTGGCGCGCTGGGCGTAGTAGGTGGCGGTGATGTCGCGCGGCACGGCCCGGGGCGAGCGGTTGCGCGTCAGCGGCGCCATGGCGATACGGTTGGCCAGGTGCAGGTCACCGGCCTGGATGGGATCGAACAGAGTGGTCATGCGACTTCAGTACCTTCTTGCAAAGCGGACCGCGGGAGGTGCGGCACGCATCAAAGGTTACCGGTATCGCTCAGGGCGTGCAGTACACCCAGGCGCTGCAGAACCACGGGTTCTGTGCTACGTCAAACAGGGAGGGGGTACGGCGGTGGGGCCGGCTGGCGGCCCTGGATGGCGCCGGGCGTGCGGCGTGCGGGGGGATTTTTTGCGGTGAGGCGCCGGCGCGCACAAGCCGCGGCCCGCAGATGCCGGGCGCGGCCATGTGGGCCTTACTTGAGCAGGCCCTCGGCCTTCATGGCGGCCTGCACGGCGGGGCGGGCGGCGATGCGTTCGCGGTAGGCCGCCAGGTTCTTCAGTGCGGAGATGTCCAGGTTCACGGCGGGGGCCCAGTTGGTCACCGTGAACAAGTAGGCGTCGGCCACGCTGAAGTGCTCGCCCATGAGGTAGGGCTTGTGGGCCAATTCGCCGTCCACCCACTTGAGGCGGCTGAGCAGTTGCTCATGCACCAGGGGCTTGTAGTCTGCGGGGGTGGTGGGCTTGAACAGGGGGGTGAAGCCCTTGTGGATCTCGGTGCCGATGAAGGTCAGCCACTCCTGCAGGCGGTAGCGCGCCAGCGTGCCGTTGGCGGGGGCGAGGTTCTTGTGCGGCGCCTGGTCGGCCAGGTACTGCACGATGGCGGGGCCTTCGCGCAGGCGCGTGCCGTCGTCCAGCTCCAGTACCGGCACGTAGCCCAGGGGGTTGATGGTGTAGTAGTCGGTGCCGTCCTGCAGCTTGTGGCTCTTGGTGCTGGCCAGCACCGAGGTGTGGGCCAGGCCGGTTTCGTGCAGCACGATGTGCGGGGAGAGCGAGCAGGCGCCAGGGGAGTAGTAGAGCTTCATGCGGTCTTGTCCTTTCAAGGGAGTGATGAAGAAAATCTCCGCAGCGCATGCTATGCCGACCTGCGCGGGTCTGCCATGCCAAGGCCTTTGTAGGGCGTTTCCCCGCGGCGCTGCGCCTGGGGGGCAAGGCGGCCTCAGCGGGGCGTGGAAGGCTGCGTGGCCTGTTCCATGAACGCCAGCCAGCGCATCGCGTGCGCGCGGCTGTCGCCGCACATGGCGGGGCTGGGCCGCAGCGAGGCGCACACCGTGGGGCGCTCGGGCCGGCCGAAGATGCGGCAGCGTGCGTCGTCGTCCAGTTGCACGCAGCGCATGCCGGCCGGCTTGCCGTGCGGCATGCCGGGAATGGGCGAGGAGATCGACGGCGCCGTGCAGCAGGCGCCGCAGCCGGGGCGGCAATCCATGGCGCTATTTAATTCATAGCTGTCAGCGCTTGTTGGATATGCGCTGATACCGGTTTTTGCTTCTGTCACGCGGTGCCGTGCAGCCGCCCGGCAGCCCACAGGACCTGCTCCACCACGCCGCGCACGTGGGCGGCTTGGCTTGCGTCGACCAGCTGGCCCTGGGCGTCGAAGGCACTGGCCGCGCGCGGCAGCGCGAAATGGCGCGGCGCCAGCCAGCATTCCAGGTTGAGCAGCAGCGGCGCCAGGTGGCTTTGCGACCGCAGGCCGCCCAGTGCGCCGTTGGACGCGCTGAGCATGCCCACCACCTTGCCCGCGAACGGGCGTGTGCCATCACTCCATTCCGCGTGTCCGGCCACGGGGCTGGAGGCCCAGTCGATGGTGTTCTTGAGCAGGCCGGTGTAGCTGCCGTTGTACTCGGGCGAACAGATCACCCAGGCGGGGTGGGCATCCAGCACTTCCTTCAGCCGGATCACATCGGCCGGGGTGCCCGCGGTCTCCAGGTCGGCGTTGTAGAGGGGGATGTCGAAGTCGGCCAGCTCCAGCAGCGTGACGTCGGCGCCGGCGTCGCGTGCCATGTGTGCGGCCACGGCGGCCAGGCGGCGGTTGAATGAATGGGTGCGGGTGCTGCCCGCGAACACGAGGAACTTCATGCGCGGGATTGGAGCACAGGCCGGGCACACTTTTCCTGCGCGGTTTCACGTGAAACAAACCCCGCTGCGCATCCGGGTGGCAAAGATGGGAAAATCACGAGTTCCCCGCCGGGCCGGCAGCGCAGGCGCGAGGGTGGGGGCGGTACCGGCGCCGTGAAAGCCGGGCTTGTTCACCGTTTGACAGGGCCGCAGCGGGCCCGGAGCACCCCACCATGTTGTACCCCCAGGATTTCGATGTCATCGTCGTTGGCGGAGGCCATGCCGGCACCGAGGCCGCGCTGGCCGCCGCGCGCATGGGCAGCCGCACGCTGCTGCTCACGCACAACATCGAGACGCTGGGGCAGATGAGCTGCAACCCCAGTATCGGCGGCATTGGCAAGGGCCACTTGGTGAAGGAAGTGGACGCGCTGGGTGGCGCCATGGCGCTGGCGACCGATGAGGCGGGCATCCAGTTCCGCATCCTCAACAGCAGCAAGGGCCCGGCCGTGCGCGCCACGCGCGCGCAGGCCGACCGCATCCTCTACAAGGCGGCCATCCGCCGCATGCTGGAGAACCAGCCCAACCTGTGGCTGTTCCAGCAGGCGGTGGACGACCTGATGGTGGAGGGCGACCGCGTGGTGGGCGCCGTCACGCAGGTGGGTATCCGCTTTCGCAGTCGCACGGTGGTGCTGACGGCGGGCACCTTCTTGGACGGCAAGATCCATGTGGGCCTCAACAACTACGCGGCCGGCCGCGCGGGGGATCCGCCGGCCGTAAGCCTGTCGGCACGCCTGAAGGAGCTGCAGCTGCCCCAGGGACGCTTGAAGACCGGCACGCCGCCGCGCATCGACGGGCGCAGCATCGACTTCAGCCAGTGTGAGGAGCAGCCCGGCGATGGCATGCCCGGCGGCGTGAACGAGGGTGCTGTGCCGGTGTTCAGCTTCATGGGCAGCGCGGCCATGCACCCACGCCAAGTGCCCTGCTGGATCACGCACACCAACGCGCGCACGCACGAGATCATCCGCAGCGGCTTTGACCGCAGTCCCATGTTCACCGGCAAGATCGAAGGCGTGGGCCCGCGCTACTGCCCCAGCGTGGAGGACAAGATCAACCGCTTTGCCGACAAGGAAAGCCATCAGATCTTTCTGGAGCCGGAAGGGCTGACCACGCACGAGTTCTACCCCAACGGCATCAGCACCAGCCTGCCGTTCGATATCCAGTACGACCTGGTGCGCTCGATGCGCGGCCTGGAGAACGCGCACATCCTGCGGCCGGGCTACGCCATCGAGTACGACTACTTCGACCCGCGTTCGCTCAAGAGCAGTTTCGAGACGCGGCAGATCCAGGGCCTGTTCTTCGCCGGCCAGATCAATGGCACCACAGGGTACGAGGAGGCGGCGGCCCAGGGCCTGTTCGCCGGTATCAACGCCGCGCTGCAATGCCGGGGGGAGGGTGCCTGGGTGCCCGCGCGCGACGAGGCCTATCTGGGCGTGTTGGTGGACGATCTGATCACCAAGGGCGTGACCGAGCCCTACCGCATGTTCACCAGCCGCGCCGAGTTCCGCCTGCAGCTGCGCGAAGACAACGCCGACATGCGCCTGACCGATGCGGGGCGTCGCATGGGTTTGGTGGATGATGCGCGCTGGGACGCTTTCAGCCGCAAGCGCGATGCGGTTTCACGTGAAACAGAGCGCTTGAAATCGACATGGGTGAACCCGCGCAACCTGCCCACGGTGGAGGCCGAGCGCGTGCTGGGTAAAGCCATCGAACATGAATACAACCTCTTCGACCTGTTGCGCCGTCCGGACGTGGGGTATGACGCACTGACGACCATGGATGGCGGCAAGTATGCAAGCGAGGCTGTTTCACGTGAAACGTTGGGCGAGCTGAGTGCGCCCGTGATCGAGCAGGTCGAGATTGCCGCCAAGTACGCGGGCTATATCGACCGCCAACGGGACGAGGTGCAGCGCGCCGCGCACTTCGAAAAGCTGCGTCTGCCTGAAGATCTGGACTACATGCAGGTGGCGGCCTTGTCGATCGAGGTGCGGCAAAAATTGCAGAAGCACCGGCCGGAGACGTTGGGCCAGGCGTCGCGCATTTCCGGGGTGACACCGGCGGCGATCTCGCTGCTGATGGTCCACTTGAAGAAGGGCGGTTTCAAGGGGTTTGCCCCGCAGCCGGCGGATGGGGTGGAGACGGTCGCATGAGCGTGGTGTCGAACACAAGCCTTGAGTACACCCTGCGTGAGGGCGCCAACGCCTTGGGGTTGGATCTGTGGGAAGCGCAAATCACGCAGCTATTGGACTTCCTGGCGCTGCTGCAAAAGTGGAACAAGGTCTACAACCTCACGGCGGTGCGCGATCCGCAGGAAATGCTCACGCACCACCTGCTGGACAGCCTGGCTGCCGTCCCGCCGCTGCGCCGCCATGTCGCGCAGAGGGGGCAGGACAGTGCGGCCCGCCCGGGCGCGCGGCTGCTGGATGTGGGATCAGGCGGGGGACTCCCTGGCGTGGTGTTCGCCATTTGTTGCCCGGAAGTGGATGTGAGTTGCGTGGACACCGTGGCCAAGAAGGCAGCGTTCATCCAGCAGGCGGCGGGCACCCTCGGTCTGTCCAACCTGCATGGCATCCATGCGCGCGTGGAAACGCTGGCCGGTCCGTTCGATGTGGTCAGTTGCCGCGCCTTTGCCGCGCTGGCGGACTTCACCGCCTGGTCGCGCCAGGCACTGGCACCGCACGGCGTGTGGTTGGCCATGAAGGGAAAGCACCCGCACGACGAGATTGCCGCGCTACCGGCGGACGTAAGCGTGTTTCACGTGGAACAACTCACTGTGCCGGGCCTGCAGGCCGAACGCTGCATCCTCTGGCTGCGCCCCGTCGCGTAAACTCAAGCCCCTCCCGCTTCGCAAGGCGCTCCCATGTTCGGCATTGCAGACTACGGCGCATTCGTCGCCGCCATCGTGTTGTTCCTCGCCATCCCGGGGCCGGGCAATCTGGCGCTCATCACCTCCACCGGCAAGGGTGGTGTGCGCGCCGGCATGGCCGCCTGCATGGGCGTGATCGCCGCCGACCAGGTGCTCATGTGGATGGCGGTGGCCGGCGTGGCGGGCCTGCTGGCCGCGTATCCGGCGGCATTCCATGCCGTGCAATGGCTGGGCGCCGTCTACCTGGGCTGGATGGGCTACAAGATGCTCACCGCCAAGCCGGGGGATGCGCCGGTGCTGAACATCGCGCCGCGCCACTACTTCCGCCAGGGGGCGGTCATCACGCTGCTCAACCCCAAGGCCATCGTGTTCTACATGGCCTTCTTCCCGCTGTTCGTGAACCCGGCCACGCACCGCGGGTTGGTCACCTTCGCCGCCATGGCCGCCACCATCGCCACGCTCACCTTCCTGTACAGCCTGGTCGTGGTGCTGCTCACGCACTTCCTGGCCGAGCGCATGCGCGCCAACCCCACGGTGGCGCGCGTGCTGGAGAAAACGGCGGGCGTGTTCCTCATCGGCTTCGGCGTCAAGCTGGCCATTTCCAAGTAATAGCGAATTGCCCCGCATGGCCAAGATCTTCTGCATTGCCAACCAAAAGGGTGGGGTCGGCAAGACCACCACTTCCGTCAATCTGGCCGCGGGCCTGGCCAAGATCGGCCAGCGCGTGCTGCTCGTGGACCTGGACCCGCAGGGCAATGCCACCATGGGCTCGGGCGTGGACAAGCGCGCGCTGGAGCTGTCGGTGTACGACGTACTGCTGGAGTCGGCCTCGGTGCCGGAGGCCGCCGTGCTGTCGGAGCAGTGCGGCTACCGCGTGCTGGGCGCCAACCGCGAACTCGCCGGGGCAGAGGTGGAACTGGTGCCGCTGGAGCAGCGCGAACGCCGCCTGAAAGCCGCCCTGGCGGCGGTGGACTCCGACTACGATTTCGTGCTCATCGACTGCCCGCCCTCCCTGTCCATGCTCACGCTGAACGGCTTGTGCAGCGCCCACGGCGTCATCGTGCCGATGCAGTGCGAGTACTTCGCGCTGGAGGGCCTGACCGATCTGGTGAACACCATCAAGCAGGTGCATGCCAACCTGAATCCCGATCTGCAGATCATCGGCCTGCTGCGCGTGATGTTTGACCCGCGCATCACGCTGCAAAGCCAGGTCAGCGAGCAGCTCAAGGACCACTTCGGCGACAAGGTGTTCGACACCGTGATCCCGCGCAACGTGCGCCTGGCCGAGGCGCCCAGCTACGGTTTGCCCGGCGTGGTGTTCGATCCCGCGGCCAAGGGCAGCCAGGCTTTTCTGGAGTTCGCGCGCGAGATGGTGGAGCGCGTGAAGCGCATGTGATGCCTGGCCAAGGTCTTACAGGTCAAAATAGCCTCCAAGGCTTATTGGATAAGCGCTATAAGCTATATAAATAATAGTAACGCCGCATGAACCCCTCGCAGATCCTCCTCCTGCCCGGCTGGCAGAACTCCGGCCCCGGCCACTGGCAAACCGAGTGGGAGCGGCTGCATGGCTACCAGCGTGTGCAGCAGCACGATTGGATGCGTCCGTTGCGCGGCGACTGGTCTGCGCGGCTGGAAGAGGTCGTGGCTGATGCGCCGGGCGAGGTGGTGCTGGCCGCGCACAGCCTGGGGTGCATCCTCACCGCTTGGTGGGCGGCGCACACCCGCCACGCGCACAAGGTGCGCGGCGCGCTGCTGGTGGCGCCGGGTGATGTGGAGCGGCCCGACTTGGCCGCGCAGATCCCCGGTTGGGCGCCCATCGCGCGCCAGGTGCTGCCCTTTCCGGCCGTGCTGGTGGGCAGCCAGGACGATCCTTACTGCAGCTTTGAGCGTGCGCAGACGCTGGCCGGTGCATGGGGCGCACGCTTCGTGGATTCTGGGCCCCGCGGCCATATCAACGCCGATTCCGACCTGGGCGACTGGCCCGAAGGGCACGCACTGCTGCGCGCATTGATGAACAAGGACTGAAGACACATGGTCACCAAGAAACCCAAGGGCCTGGGACGCGGCCTGGAAGCACTGCTGGGCCCCAAGGTGGCCGACAAGGCGCCCGCCGGCGCCAACGCAGCGGGTGCGGCAGACGGGCCGGTGAGCACGCTGGCGCTGGACCGGCTCGTGCCCGGCATCTACCAGCCGCGCACGCGCATGGACGAGGGCGCGCTGTACGAACTGGCCGAATCCATCAAGGCCCAGGGCATCATGCAGCCGATTCTTGTGCGTCGCCTCGACGACAAACAGGCGCAACAGCGCCGCCAGGAGCGTGCATCGCAGGGGGCTTCGGCGGCGATGGGCGCCCTCAGCGCCAGTGGGCCGTTGTACGAAATCATCGCGGGCGAGCGGCGCTTTCGCGCCTCACGCCTGGCGGGCCTGGCCGAGGTGCCGGTGCTGGTGCGCGACGTGCCCAACGAGGCGGCCGCGGCCATGGCGCTCATCGAGAACATCCAGCGCGAAGACCTCAACCCGTTGGAAGAGGCCCAGGGCCTGCAGCGCCTGATCCGCGAATTCGGCCTCACCCACGAACAGGCGGCGCAGGCCGTGGGCCGCTCGCGCAGCGCGGCGAGCAACCTGCTGCGCCTTTTGAACCTGGCCGAGCCGGTGCAGACCATGCTCATGGCCGGCGACATCGACATGGGCCATGCGCGTGCGCTGCTGTCGCTGGAGCGCGCGGCGCAGATCACCGCGGGCAACCAGATCGCGGCGAAGAAGCTGTCGGTGCGCGAGGCCGAGAGCCTCGTCAAGAAGCTGGGTGCGGAGTTCGCCCTCACGCCGCAAAAGCCTAAGAAGGACAAGTCGCGCGACCTCAAGCGCGTGGAGGAAGAGTTGTCCGACCTGCTCATGGCCGAGGTCGAGGTGCGCGTCAAGAAGCGCGTCAAGCGCGGCAGCCGGGTCGAGGAGATGGGCGAGCTGGCCATCCAGTTTGGCTCGCTGGAGGCGCTCAACGGCCTCATCGAGCGCCTGCGCGGCGGCTGACGCCGCATCGTTGCGGCCCGTGCCCATGCCGCGCCGGCCCCGCCGACTCCATCATCTGCACGCGCCGCCGCCGCGTCGCATCGTCCTGCCCTGGCCGCTGCCGGCGGTGCTGGTGTGGGCAGCGGCGTGGCTGCTGTTCGCGGGCCTGCGCGGCAGCGTGGCCCCGCTGGCGGCGCTCGGGCTGGCCTGCGCCGTGGGTGTGGCGGGCAGCCTGCTGGCGCAGGGCTGGTGGCGCCGCGGCCTGATCGCGCTGGGCTTTCCCTTGTCGGCGGCGCTGGGCGGCGCGGTGGCGCTGCCGGCCTGGGGCTGGCTGCTGCCGCTGGCGCTGCTGCTGCTGGTATATCCGCTCAATGCCTGGCGCGATGCGCCGCTGTTTCCCACCCCGTCGGGTGCGCTGCACGGCCTGCAGGACGCCGCGCCGCTGCCCGCGGGTGCTGCCGTGCTGGACGCCGGCTGCGGCCTGGGCGATGGCCTCAAGGCCCTGCGCGCGGCCTATCCGCAGGCGCGGCTGTACGGCCTGGAGTGGAGCGGACCTTTGGCGCTGCTGTGCCGGCTGCGCTGCCCCTGGGCGCGCGTGCGGCGCGGTGACCTCTGGGCCGCAGACTGGGGCGCTTACGACCTTGTGTACGTGTTCCAGCGGCCCGAGAGCATGCCCCGCGTGGCCGCGAAGGCCCGCGCGGAGATGGCGCCGGGCAGCTGGCTCGTGAGTCTGGCGTTCGCCGTGCCGGGCGTGCGCCCCAGCGCGCGGCTGGATTCCTTCGCCGGCCATGCGGTGTGGATCTACCAATTGCCTTTGCCGGCGGGCGGTGCTGCGCCACACTAAAACGAAACAACTTGCAAACATCGGTTGCAAAACTGCCGAATCGGTATGATTTTGCATTCACGTCGGCCACGCCGGTCCTGTACCGCGTGCGCAGACCGCAACGCCTCGGTTGAGACGTGTCCACACACCCCGGAATGCAAGAAGAGAGAGAGAGGAAGGAAAGCTATGTCCCGTAAACCACTGACGCTGCTGGCGGCCGCCTGCGCCGCCCTGGCCCTGACCGGCTGCGAAACCACCAACATGCGGATGGGCAGCGCCGAGTCCAAGACCGTGGCCACCGGCGCTGCCGCCGGCGGCAGCGCCGCCAACGAGAGCGGCCAGCTGGAGCGCTGCCAGTCGCCCCTGGGCACCGTGTCGCTGGTCGAGAACCAGGACGCCGGCTGGTACACCATCTTGCGCAACGAGTACAAGCTGCCCCCCACGGCCAACCTGCTGCGCCTGCTGATCCAGCAGTCCAACTGCTTCATCGTGGTGGAGCGCGGCGCAGCCGGCATGCGTGCCATGGACCGCGAGCGCCAGCTCATGGGCTCCGGCGAGATGCGCGGTGGCAGCAACTTTGGCCGGGGCCAGATGGTGGCGTCCGACTACGGCATGTCGCCCGAGATCATCTTCTCGAACAACGACGCAGGCGCCATCGGCGGCGTGCTGGGCGGCCTGATCGGCGGCGGCAGCGGCCGTGCGCTGGCGGCCGTCGGCGGCGGGCTGAAGACGCGCGAGGCCAGCGCCATGCTGACCCTGGTGGACAACCGCTCGGGCGTGCAGGTGGCGGCCTCCGAAGGCAGCGCCTCCAAGAGCGACTTTGCCGGCTTCGGCAGCCTGTTCGGCGGCTCGGCCGGCGGTGGCCTGGGGGGCTACCAGAACACCGCGCAAGGCAAGGTGATCACCGCTGCGTTCATGGATGCCTACAACCAGATGGTTGTGGCGCTGCGCAGCTACAAGGCGCAGTCGGTGCAGGGCCAGGGCCTGGGCGGCGGCGGCCGACTGGGCGTGGATGGCGGCGCGGCTCCCTCGCAGACCCGCGCGGGCGCGGCCATGTCGGTGCGCGAGGCGCAGGAACGCCTGAACGCCATGGGCTACAACGTGGGCACGCCCGACGGCTCCGCCGGTCCCAAGACGGCGCGTGCGCTGCGCGAGTTCCAGCAGGCCCAGGGCCTGCCCGTCACCGGCCGCCTGGACTCGGCCACGGCCGGCGCGCTGTCGCGCTGAGCGGGGCGCAAGGGGCTTCGCCCCCCGGCAAGCAAGCGGCCTTCGGGCCGCTTTTTCGTGGGCGCTTTATGGGGAAAGTGCTTCGTTTCATAGCTGCCAGCGCTTTTCTTGCAAGGGCCATATCCCGAAAACGCCATGAACGGCACGGTATCGCACCCGCGGGGTGCGGTATCGCCGGCGGGGCTGGCCTGCAGGCGCGCCGTGGCCTAGCATGCGCGCCGCATTGTTATTGCCGCAGTTCCATGTACCTGTCCCTGCCGCCGTTCTGGTCGTCATGGCTGGCGTGGCCCAAGCCGCCGCCCGCCCCCGACGCTTCTGGCGTTTTTTCCTCCTTTCTTGATGTCTCCCGGCGCCAGGCGCGCCGCCTCGCGCAGCCCGCCGAGCTGCGTATCGACGTGGACCCGCCCGACGCCACGATCGAGCAGGAACTCTCGGCCCTGCACCAGCGGCTGCACTCTCCCGGTGACGCCCTGCATGGCCTGCCCTCCACGCCCCTGCCGGGGCACCCCGGCCTTTGCGTGCGCAGCCGCGTGGCCGATGGCGAGCTGTACGTCTACATCGAAGACCCGCTGCGCCAGTGCCTGGCGGGCACCACGGTCTTCAACCGCCTCGTCGAACTGAACCGCCGCGCCGACCGCCACCTGCGCGCGCCGCATTCGCGCTACGCGCCCGCCTACCAGCGGCTGGGCCTTGCCACGGCCGTGTACCGCTGGGCGCTGGACGGCGGGCAGTGCCTGGTGTCCGGCGCGCGCCAGTCCGCAGGGGCCCATGCGCTGTGGCAGCGCCTGGGGCGTGATTACCCGCAGGGCTATGTCTGCCTGCAGCACAAGACCCCGCGCTACCTGGGCCGCCAGGTGGATGCGCGCGTGCAGGAAGCCCTGGCCACGCGCCGCCTGCTGCTGGGCCGGGGCTGGACGCTGGCCCGCCTGGCTGCCGCCACGGGCATGCTGTCTGTGTAGTGCTCCTGAAAAAAGAGCTGCTTGCGCTTATGGGGTAAGCGCTGGAGCCCTATTTGCCTTGAGATCTATGGCGACCCCAGGAAGCGTCCCGGCGCCAGCCCCACGGCCCGCCGCACCATGGCGCTGAAGGCGCTGGGGCTGTTGTAGCCCAGTTCCGCCGCGATCTGGTTGATGGGCTTGCGCCCCGCGGCCAGCGCCACGGCGCGCGCCAGGATCACCTGCTGGCGCCACTGCGTGAAGGTGCTGCCCAGCTCCTGGCGAAAGAGGCGCGCCACCGTGCGCGGGCTGGCGCCGGTGTCGCGCGCCCAGTCGGCCAGCGTGTCGTGGCGCGTGGGATCGGCCAGCACCGCCTCGCACAGGTGGCGCAGGCGCTTGTCGCGCGGCAGGTCCACGCCCAGGCGCACGCTGCTGGCACGGCGCAACTCGTCCAGGATCAGCGCGCTCAGGTGGCGCTCGCGGTGCAGCAGCTCGGGCGGCGGCGGGGCGCCGTCGTCGGGGTCGGTGGGCATCTCGCGCACCACGGCGCGCAGCAGCTCGGACACCTCCAGCACGCGGCACTGGCGCCAGGGCTCTTCCTGCGCGCGCGCGACGGCGGGGCCGCAGCGCCCGGGCGGCTGGTAAAAGTACAGCGTGCGCAGGTCGGCGTCCTCCACCATGGTCACGGCGTGCTCCACGCCCGGCGGGATCCACAGCGCGCGCGAGGGCGGCACGATGTAGGTGCCGCGCGGCACGGTCAGGCGCAGCACGCCCGTGGTGGAGATGGCCACCTGCGCCCAGGGGTGGCTGTGCGGGCGCACCTGCGTGTCGGCGCGCAGCTCGCGGTGCTTGGCGCGCACGGGGCGCTCCCGGCTGGGCACGAACAGGTGCGGCGTGAGCGACTCCACATACGACAGCACGCGCGCCGGCCGCGCGGCGCGGCCGGCGGTGCTGGCCGCGACGGGCTCGGCAGGCGGTGGGGCAGGGCGGGGAAGGGACGGGCTTGGCATGATCACGACAGCAATTGGCCGACTATCGTATATCGGCCGCGGCTGTCTTGCCTAAGATCATGCCCATGTCGACTGCTGCCCCCACCCTGCGCCAGGACGCGCGCACCATTGGCCTGATCGGCCTTGCGCACGGCTCCTCGCACTTCTTTCACCTGCTGCTGCCGCCGCTGTTTCCGTTCCTCATCGCGGAGTTCGGCTACAGCTATTCCGAACTGGGGCTGCTGGTCTCGGTGTTCTTCGTGGTCTCCGGAGTGGGTCAGGCGCTGTCGGGCTTCCTGGTGGACCGCGTGGGCGCACGCCCGGTGCTGTTCGCCGCGCTGGCCAGCTTTGCGCTGGCGGGCCTCACCGCGGGCAGCGCCAGCGGCTACCTGGGCCTGGTGGTGGCGTCGGTGCTGGCAGGCTTGGGCAATGCGCCGTTCCACCCGGTGGACTTCACCATCCTCAACAAGCGTGTGTCGCCCGCGCGGCTGGGCCACGGCTTCTCGGTGCACGGCATCTCGGGCAACCTGGGCTGGGCCACCGCGCCGCTGTTCATGGCGGGCATCGCCACGGCCACGGGATCCTGGCGCATGGCCTGCCTGAGCGGCGGTGCGCTGGCCCTGGTGGTGCTGGCCGTCATGGTGTGGAACCGCGACGCGCTGGACGATCGCCAGGGCGCCTGGGCGCATGCGCCGGCCAAGGGCGCCACGGGCAGCGCGCACGCGCAGGAACACCCCATGGCCTTCCTCAAGCTCCCGGCCGTGTGGCTGTGCTTCTCGTTCTTCTTCTGGAGCACCTGCTCGCTCAGCGCCATCCAGAGCTTTGCCGCCCCGGCGCTGCAGCGGATGTACGACATGCCGCTGTCGCTGACCTCCATGGTGGTCACGGGCTACATGCTGTGCAGCGCCGTGGGCATGGTGATCGGGGGCTTCCTCGTGGGCCGCGTGGTGCGGCTGGAAAAGACCATCAGCATCTGCCTGATGGCCTCCGCCGCGCTGCTGGTGCTGGTGGGGCTGGGCGCACTGCCCGGCACGGTGGCGCTGGCCGTGGCGGCGCTGGCGGGCATGGGCGTGGGCATTGCCGGCCCGTCGCGCGACATGCTCATCAAGCGCGCCGCGCCCCCCGGCGCCACGGGCCGCGTGTACGGCACGGTGTATTCGGGGCTGGACCTGGGCTTTTCCGTCGCGGCGCCGTTGTTTGGCGTGCTGCTGGACCGCGGGCAGACCGCCGACATCTTCTACGGTTCGGCCCTGGCGCTGGTGCTGAGTGTGGTCTCGGCGGCACTGGTGGGCGGTGGCGTGGCACGGCGCCAGGCGCAGGCTGCGTGATAGGTGTTGGGGCTTCCAGCGCATACGTAGCAAGCGCTAACAGCTATTGAAACAGGAGCGCTGGCGCGCCCTCCAGGGCAAGCCCTGCGCCGCGCATACCGGCTTGGCGGTTCCCCTGCCGCCGGGCGCGGGGCGGCAAGCGTTCGCCGCAGCCTGCATTCGGCGGTTATGCAGGACGGTGTGATGCGCTCTGGCCCATTGATCAAGCGGTGGATGCGAAATACAGTGAACCGCAGTGAAGAGCGGCGCGCCGCCGCGCCGTTCTCCAGCGTACGCGCCCGCTCCTTCCCCCCGGTTCTGCATCGACCCCACCCATGGAACCCCACGCCTTCAGGCACCTCCCCGAACTGCAAGGACGGCTCACGCCGCCCCAGGCCAGCGGGCTGCGCCTGACCGACGAGGTGCTCGCCGCCTGGGATGCGCAGGCGCGCCAGCAGGGCCTGTCCGCCGACTGGCGGCTGCCCGATGACGTGGTCGAGCGCTCACGCCAGGCCGTGCTGGCGCAGAGCGAGAGGTGCGACCTCTGGGTGTTTGCCTACGGCTCGCTGATGTGGAACCCCGCCATCCACTTTGACGAGGTGCGCCGCGCCCGGCTCGCGGACCATGCGCGCCGCTTCGCTCTGGCCACTACGATCGGCCGCGGTACACCCGACAGCCCGGGCCTGGTGCTCACGCTGCAGCGCGGCCTGGGTGACTGCGAGGGGTTGGCATTCCGCATTCCGCACGCGCTGCTGGAGCGCGAGTCGCGCATGCTGTGGCGGCGCGAAATGATCCACGGCAGCTACTGCCCGGGCTTTCAACCGCTGCACACGCCGCAGGGCGGTGTGCGCGCGCTGGTGCTGTCCGCCAACACCGCGCACCCGCTGCACCGCGGCGGGCTGTCGCTGGACGACACCGCCGCCATCATCGCCAGCGCGCAGGGCAGCGTGGGCAGCAACCGCGACTACCTGGACCAGCTGGCGTGCCAACTCGACCTCTTGGGCATCCGCGATGACTACGTGCGCTGCCTGGCTGCCCGGGTGCGCACGCACCGCGCGGTGCAGGACGGGGGTGGTTAAGTGAGATCGAACCAGCGCCAGTGGGCCCTGCTGGAGCGGGGTGCCTGCGTGTGCTGGCCCATGAAGGCGGCGGGGTGCTGCGCGCGCTGCCTGCCATGCTGCTTGTGGCTGCACAAGCGTTCTTGAAAAGGGAAAGTCATGTCCAAGGTACTCGTTCTCTACTACTCGACTTACGGCCATCTTGAAACCATGGCGCAGGCCGTCGCCGAAGGCGCGCGCTCTGCCGGTGCCACGGTGGACGTGAAGCGCGTGCCCGAAACGGTGCCGCAGGAGATCGCCCGGTCCGCGCACTTCAAGCTGGACCAGTCCGCACCCGTCGCCACCGTGGCCGAGCTGGAGAACTACGACGCGATCATCGTCGGCGCGCCCACGCGCTTTGGCCGCATGCCCTCGCAGATGGGCAGCTTCCTCGACCAGGCGGGCGGCCTGTGGGCGCGCGGCGCCCTCAACGGCAAGGTGGGCGCGGCGTTCACCTCCACCGCCACGCAGCACGGCGGGCAGGAGACGACGTTGTTTTCCATCATCACCAACCTGCTGCACTTCGGCATGGTGATCGTGGGGCTGCCCTACAGCTTCCAGGGCCAGATGACGCTAGACGAAGTGGTGGGCGGCGCCCCCTACGGTGCGACCACCATCGCCGGCGGCCAGGGCCAGCGCCAGCCCAGCGCGACCGAACTGGACGGCGCACGCTTCCAGGGCCGTCTGGTGGCCGAGACGGCCAACAAGCTGTTCGGCGCCTGAAAGCCGCGCCGGTGCCGCGCGGCGTGGCCCGCGTGGTGCAGGGTGGTGGAGCGCCTGCCCCCAGCCCAGCCGCGGACCGGCTGGGCTTTTTATTGCCCGCGCGCTCGGGCCCGTTGTGCGGAAAACAAGGGTAAAAAAAGGCCCTGGCGCTTATGCAGCAAGCGCTTGCAGCTATTGAATCAGGAGTGGCCGCGCGGCCGCCGCGGCGCAGGCTACAGCGCGAAGATCTTGCCCGGATTGAGGATGTTCTGCGGGTCCAGCGCGCGCTTGATGGCGCGCATCATCTCCACCGCGCCTTCGCCGGCCTCGTCCACCAGAAAGCCCATCTTGTGCACGCCCACGCCGTGCTCGCCGGTGCAGGTGCCGCCCAGGCGCAGCGCGCGCGCCACGAGCTGGTGGTTGAGCCGCTCGGCTGTCTCGCGCTCGGCGGGGACGGCCGGGTCCAGCAGGTAGCCGAAGTGGAAGTTGCCGTCGCCCACGTGGCCCACCAGGAAGTAGGGGATGCCGCTCGCGTCGGCCTCGGCCACGGAGTCGAGCAGGCAGTCGGCCAGGCGGCTGATGGGCACGCAGGTGTCAGTGCTGATGGCCTTGCAGCCCGGGCGGCTCTGTACGGCGGCAAAGTAGGCGTTGTGCCGCGCGGTCCACAGGCGCGTGCGCTCCTCGGGCGTGGTGGCCCATTCAAACGCGTTGCCGTCCCATTCGCGTGCAATGTCCTGCACCACCTCGGCCTGTTCCTGCACGCCGGCGGGCGAGCCATGGAATTCCATCAGCAGCAGCGGCTCTTCGCGCAGACGGAGCTTGCTGTGGGCGTTGACCATGCGCACGCTGTTGGCGTCGATCAGCTCCACGCGCGCGATCGGCACACCGAGCTGGATGGTCTGGATCACCGTGCGCACGGCGGCCTCGATGGTGGGGAACGAGCAGATCGCCGCGCTCACCGCCTCGGGCAGCGGGTACAGGCGCACGGTGACCTCGGTGAACAGGCCCAGCGTGCCCTCGCTGCCCACCATCAGGCGCGTGAGGTCGTAGCCGGCGCTGCTCTTCTTGGCGCGCGTGCCGGTGCGGATCACCTCGCCACGGGCGGTGACCACCTCCAGCGCCAGCACGTTCTCGCGCATGGTGCCGTAGCGCACGGCGTTGGTGCCGCTGGCGCGCGTGGCGGCCATGCCGCCGATGCTGGCGTCGGCGCCGGGGTCGATGGGGAAGAACAGGCCCGTGTCCTTGATCGCCTCATTGAGCTGCTTGCGCGTGATGCCGGGCTGCACGGTCACGGTGAGGTCGTCGGCGTCAACGGACAGCACCCGGTTCATGCGGCCCATGTCGATGCTGATGCCGCCCTGGACGGCTAGCAGGTGCCCTTCGAGCGACGAGCCCGCGCCGTAGGGGATCACTGGCACGCCGTACTGCGCGGCCAGGCGCACGGCGTCCTGCACGTCCTGCGTGTTCTCGGCAAAGACCACGGCCGCCGGCGGGGGCGCCTGTAGCGAGCCCTCGTCGCGCCCATGCTGCTCGCACACCGCCTGCGCCGCCGAGTACTGCGCGCCAAAGCGTGCGGCCAGCGCATCCAGCATCGCCTGCGGCACGGGGCGCGGCGTGGTCTGGGGTTGCAGATGGGCGGTGGTCGCGGGGGCGTTCATGGCGGGCTTCCTTCAAGGCGCGTGGGTGGCGGCCATTCTAGAAGTCCGGGCTGCGGCCTGCGGGCCGCGTGTTGAGAGTCCACCATGGTCGGCCTGTGGCGAAGGCCGATCTAGCGTGTATCCATGGAAAAACCCCGCCCGCACCCTGGAGGACAGTGCAGGCGGGGGGTGGTGGCGGCCCGAGAGGACGGGGTCGCCCAGACGGGCCGCCCAGGACGGGTATGGCGTTGCGCTCGAAGGGTGCGTAATCAATGCTTGACCATGCCCGTCCCTTTAAGCGTCAAGACCGGCTGCCGGCCTCGAATTCGGTGCGGGACAGGCTGCCGTTCTTGTCCTTGTCCAGCGCCTGGAAGCGGTTGGCGATGGCGGGTAGCTGGCCCGCCTCGGCGCTGCTCAGCTGGCCGTCGCGGTTGGCATCGGCGCGTTCAAAGGCGCTGGCGCTGCTGCCGCTGGGCGTGGCCGTGCTGCTGCCGCCAAAGGTCGCTTTGGGCTGCGTTGTGGCTGGGCCCGGCCCCGTCTGGTACTGCGGTTGTGCGGAGGGGGCGCTGGGCGTCTGGGCCTGCGCCGCCGCACCGCCCACGGTCAGCGCCGCAAACAGCATCACGCTGCGGGCATCGAAGGAGGGGAGGGTGCGTCGTTGCGGTGTGTGAGGCATCGATTCGGCTCCGGTGGAAGTTGAACAGGCCTTCATTGCACCGCAGCATGGATGCCGCAGCCAGCACTTTTGCCCGCTGTTGCCCGTCTCCACAATGGCCCGGCGGATGTAACGCACAATCGTCGCCCCGGCCCCGAATGAGGAGGAAACGCGCCATGGGAAACAGACTGACACAAATCGCCACGCGCACCGGCGACGATGGGTCCACGGGCCTGGGCGACAACACCCGCGTGTCCAAGGCCAGCGGCCGCCCGCACGCCATGGGCGACGTGGACGAGCTCAACTCCCACATCGGCCTGCTGCTGTGCGAGCCGCTGCCCGCGGACATGCGCGAGCTGCTGATCGACGTGCAGCACCAGCTGTTCAACCTGGGCGGCGAGCTGTCCATGCCCGGCTACGAGCTGCTCAAGGACGATGCGCTGCTGCAGCTGGACAACGCGCTCGCGCGCTACAACGCCGAGCTGCCGCGGCTGCTGGAATTCATCCTGCCCGCGGGCACGCGCGCCGCTTGCCAGGCCCATGTGTGCCGCACGGTGGCCCGCCGCGCCGAGCGCGCCGTGGTGGCGCTGCAGCAGCACGAGACCATGCGCCCCGCGCCGCGCCAGTACCTGAACCGTCTGTCCGACCTGCTGTTCGTGCTCTCGCGCGCGCTCAACCGCATGGACGGCGGCAGCGAGGTCTACTGGAAGAGCGAGCGCCTGGCACGCCAGAACGATGCTGCTGAATAAGTAGCTGACAGCGCAGACTGGTCAAGCGCTGCGGCACGATTGGACGCATAACACGATGGGGCGCATAAGTCACCGCAACGCGGCAGGTGCGCCGGCGCGCAACCCATCACCGCGCTCCAACCTTCCGAAAGCCGCAGCGCAGGCCCCCCTGGCAAACGCGCGGAGCGGGCTGTGGGCCGCAGGCGCTGTCTTTGTGCGCGAGTGGGGTGGTGTTGCTATTAAAAAAGTAGCTTCTGTCGTTTACCCATCAAGCGTTACACCCCGATTGGACCCATGTTCCCGCTGAGGCCAGGAACGGTGCCGGCGCGCGATCCCTCGTCACGCTGCCCTTCCGAAGGCCGCAGAGCAGGCCACGCCAGCAGACGCCGCGCAGCGCCTCAGGGGGATGCCTTTATTTCGGCGCCAGCATCGCCATGGTGATGCGCGACACGCAGGTCAGCTCGCCCGCGTCGTTCACCATGTCGATCTGCCAGACCTGTGTGGTCTTGCCGATGTGCACCGGCCGGGCCGTGCCCGTGACCCATCCGCTCCTGGCGGCGCGCAGGTGGTTGGCGTTGATGTCCAGGCCCACGGCCAGCCAGCCCTCGGGGCTGGCGTGGTAGGCGCCCACCGAGCCCAGCGTCTCGGCCAGCACCACGCTCACGCCGCCGTGCAGCAGGCCGAAGGGTTGGCGCGTGCGCTCGTCCACGGGCACGCGCGCGCGCAGGAAGTCGTCGCCGACTTCGGTGAACTCGATGCCTAGGTGGCTCACGGCGGTGTTGGCGCTGGAGGCGGTGATCAGCGCGAGGGTGGTGGGTTTTTTCCAGAGGGACATGGGCTGAGGGGTCTCACATCAGGGCTGCGCCCGGCAGCGGCGCCGGGCTTTGGCACGATTGGTGGGCTCGGTGGCGGAAGTTGCAACCTCCACGCGCCCAGAATCGACCGGTTTGCTCGTTTGGAGCTTATCCGTTTCCCGTGCGCAGTGCTTTGCGCGGCCCATCAGCGGGCCGGGGCGCCGCGGGGCTGCCTTCCCATCCAACCCACACATTCCTTTGACCATGCAACGCCGCCAGTTTGTCCTCCAAGCCGGCCGAGCCGCCGCCCTCGCGGCCGCGCCGGCCTTCGTGCTCCCGGCCCGTGCGCAGGACGCGCCAGGCGTGTCCGCCAAGGCCCTCTCGATCGGCTGCTCGGCCGCCATGAGCGGCCCGCTGCTGGGCTTTGGCACCGACATCCAGCTGGGCGCGGGCGCTGCTTTCGCGCAGGCCAACGCGCGCGGCGGTGTGCATGGGCGCACGCTGCAGCTGCAGATGGTGGACGACGCCTATGACCCCGAGCGCACGCTGGCCAACGTCAAGCAGATCATCGGCCAGGGCAGCGCACTGGCGCTGCTGTCGTGCGTGGGCACGCCCAACAACGCGGCCATCGTGCCGCTGGTGGAAGAGGCCGGTATTCCCTACGTGGCGCCGATCACGGGCGCGTCGTCGCTGCGCAAGAGCACGCGCAACGTGTTCCATGTGCGCGCCAGCTACACCGACGAGGTGCAGCGCCTCATCCAGCGCCTGGCGGGCATGGGCCTGAAGGGCATCGGCGTGGTGTACCTGGACAACGGCTACGGCCGCGAAATGCTGGAGGACGCCAAGCGCGCCCTGGCGGCGCTGAACATGAAGCCCGCCGTGCAGGTGGCCGTGGCCACCGACGGCAAGAACCTCCCCCAGGTGCTGCAGGCCGTGGCCGCGGCGCGCCCTTCGGCCGTGCTGCTAGCGACCGCGGGCACGGTGTCCGTGGGCCTGGTGCGCGGCATCAAGAAGGAATCGCCCGGCGTGCTCATGGCCGGCCTGAGCGTGACGCTGCCCAGCGCCAGCCTGGGCCAGCTGGGCGAGGACGGCAGCGGCCTCGCGCTGTCCATGATCGTGCCCGACCCCAACCGCGCCAAGCTGCAGCTGGTGCGCGACTACCAGTCCGCCATGCGCGCGCAGGGCAAGAGCGAGTTCTCGCAAGGCAGCCTGGAGGCCTACGTGAACGCGCGCGTGCTCATCGAAGGCCTGGACCGCGCCGGCAAGGACGTGACCCAGCCCAAGCTGCGCGCGGCGCTGGCGGGCATCCGCAACCTGGACCTGGGCGGCTTCGTGGTGGACTACAGCGGCCAGGCGCCCTACGTGGGCTCGCGCTTCATCGACCTGGGCGTGCTGGGCAGCACGGGCCGCTTCATCGCCTGAACACGGCACCGCTGAGGCGCTTTGCGCCTCGGTGCAGCTGCCCAAGGCAGCAGCCCTTCGGGACCGTCCAAGCCTGCGCAGGCAGCTAGTGCGCCGCCCGGGGCGCCAGGGACGGCTGGGCCCTCAGGGCAGCATGCTGCCCGTGGCCAGGCAGCGCTCGTGCCAGGACAAGGCCTCGCCCAGGATGTGGGGCGTGTGCTGCGCGCCCTTGCTGCGCGCGCGGTCGAAATAGTCCTGCAGCAGCGGGCGGAAGTCCGGGTGCGCACACTTGTCGATGATGACCTGCGCGCGCTGGCGCGGCGACAGGCCGCGCAGGTCGGCCAGGCCCTGCTCGGTGACGATGATCTGCGTGTCGTGCTCGGTGTGGTCCACGTGCGAGACCATGGGCACGATGCAGCTCACCTTGCCGCCCTTGGCCACCGAGGGCGTGACGAAGAACGACAGGTAGCCGTTGCGGGCATAGTCGCCCGAGCCGCCGATGCCGTTCATCATGGCCGAGCCCATCACGTGCGTGGAATTGATGTTGCCGTAGATGTCGGCCTCGATCATGGCGTTCATGGCGATCACGCCCAGTCGCCGCACCAGCTCGGGGTGGTTGCTGATCTCCTGCGGGCGCAGCACGATGCGGTCGCGGTAGAAGGCAATGTGCTCGTTGAAGTCCTTCAGCGCCTCGCTGCTCAGCGAGATCGCGGTGGCCGACGCCGCCGTCATCTTGCCGCGCTTGATCAGCTCCAGCATGCCGTCCTGCAGCACCTCGGTGAAGCCCAGCAGTTCGTCGAACGGGCCGTCCAGCAGCCCGGTCAGCACCGCGTTGGCCACGTTGCCCACGCCCGACTGCAGCGGCAGCATGTTCTTGGGCAGGCGGCCCACCTTCACCTCGTGGGCCAGGAAGTCAATGATGTGCGCCGCGATCTGGTTGGAGACTGCGTCGGGTTTGGCGAAGGCCGTGTCGCGGTCGCGCTGGTGCGTCTGGACCACCGCGATCACCTTGGACGGGTCCACGCGCAGGTAGGGCTCGCCGATGCGCTCGGTGGCCTGCGTCAGGTGAATGGGCTGGCGGCGCGGCGGGATGGCCGTGCCGTAGTAGATGTCGTGCATGCCCTCCATCTCGATCGGGGGCAGCGAGTTCACCTCGAGGATCACCTTGTCGGCGATCTCCAGCCAGGTCTTGTTGTTGCCCACGGCGGCCGAGGGGATCAGCCGGCCGTCGGGTAGGATGCCCAGCACCTCCACCACGGCCACCTGCATGGGGCCCAGGAAGCCGAACCACGCATGCTGCGCCACGTGCGAGAGGTGGATGTCCAGGTAGTGCACGTCGCCCGCGTTGATCTTGTCGCGGCAGATCGGGTCCGACTGGAAGGGCAGGCGCTGGTGGATGCCGTTCACCTTGGCCAGCGCGCCGTCCAGCTCGGGCGCGGTGGAGGCGCCCGTCCACACGTTGACCTGGAACGGCCGGCCTGCTGCATGCTCGGCCTCGATGCGCGCGGCCAGCGCCTGGGGCACCTGTTTGGGATAGCCCGCGCCGGTGAAGCCGCTCATGCCGATATTGGCGCCGGCCGGGATCAGGGCCGCGGCTTCGGCCGCGCTCATGATTTTCTGGGCCAGACCGGGGTGCTGGATACGGGGGGACGACGAGGTGGACACGCTAACTCCAGACGGACAAGCGCCCCGTGCAGGCCTGGCGGGCAGCTGGCGCGGGGCGCAAAAAAGAGCGTAAATCTTAGCAGCCGCTCCGTGCGCGGCTAGGGATAACCCTGGCCTTACACCGCGCTGACGCAGGCCGCCCGCGCAGGTACGGCCGCGTCGCGGCACCGGCCGTGCAGGCAGTACGATCGCGTCCACCATGCCGTTCACACCGCTTTGCCCCTCGTGCCGCCAGCCCACCGAGATCCGGCGCTTTGCCGCCAGCACCGGAGGCACGCTGGAGCTGGACCTGTGCTTTGCCTGCCAGGGCATGTGGTTCGACCCGCAGGAGAACACGCGCCTGGCGCCGGCGGCCGTGCTGGAGCTGTTCGAACTGCTGCACCAGCACCGAGGCGACGCACACCACCCGCTGGCCGACCGGCTGCGCTGCCCGCGCTGCAGCCAGGCGCTGGCCAAGGGCTACGACGTGGCGCAGGGCGGGCGCTACGTCACCTACCGCTGCGCGGCGCGCCACGGGCGCTTTTCGACCTTTGGCTCGTTCATGGTCGAGAAGGGCTTCGTGCGGCACCTGTCCACGATGGAGATCGAGGCGCTGGCCGAGCGTGTGGGCACCATCAACTGCACAAGCTGCGGTGGCACGGTGGACATCCGCCACGACCACGCCTGCCCCTACTGCCGCTCGGCCCTGTCGCTGCTGGACCCGCAGGCGGTGGACAAGGCCCTGGCGCGCCACGGCAGCGCCGCCCGTCAGGCCGCGCCGGCGGACGCCGCCTCGCCCGACGCTCTGGCCGATGCGCTGGTGGCGCTGGAGCGCAACCGTGCGCGGGAGGAGCGTGCGCGCCAGCGCGAACGGCTGGAGGGCACGCGCAGCGACGAGTTCGACCTGCTCACCGCGGGCATCGAGATGGTGTGGTCGCTGCTGCGGCGTTGATCTGTCTGCTACTAAAAAAAGAGCTGCTGGCGCTTGTTACGATTGATTTTCAAGGCGGAAAGTGCCTTGAATCGTTTCAGGATAAGCGCTAGCAGCTATGGATACGGGAGCGCGCCTGGGCGCTCCCGCCCAGCCTTACTTGCCGCGGTTCAGGGCCGCGTACAGCACGATGGCGCCGAAGGTCGCGGTGCCGATGCCGCCCAGCGCGAAGTCGCCGAACTTCAGCGTGAATTCGCCGGTGCCCAGGATCAGCGTGATCGCCGCCACGATGAGGTTCTTGTTCTGCGAGAAGTCCACCCGGTTGTCCACCCAGATCTTGGCGCCGGCAATCGCAATCAGGCCGAACACCACGATGGACACGCCGCCCATGACCGGCAGCGGGATCGCCTGGATCAGCGCGCCGAACTTGGGTGAGAAGCCCAGCAGCACCGCCAGCAGCGCCGCGACCAGGAACACCGCCGTGGAGTAGATGCGCGTGGCGGCCATCACGCCGATGTTCTCGGCGTACGTCGTCACGCCCGTGCCGCCGGCCGCGCCGCTCACCATGGTCGCCACGCCGTCGCCGATGAAGGCGCGGCCCATGTATTGGTCCAGGTTCTTGCCGGTCATGGCCGTCACGGCCTTGATGTGGCCCAGGTTCTCGGCCACCAGGATGATGACCACGGGCACGATGAGCAGCAGGGCGTTGGCCTCGAACACCGGCGCATGGAACTGCGGCAGGCCAAACCAGGCGGCGTTGGCGATGCCCGACACGTCGATCGGCTTGCCCAGGCCCATGCCGTTGGTCAGCAGCGCGTACAGCAGGCTGGCGATGATCAGGCCCACCAGGATCAGCAGGCGCTGCAGCATGCCGCTGGTGAATACCGCCACCAGCGCCACGCACACGAAGGTCAGGGCCTGCATCCAGGCCTCGAAGTTGTTGGCCGCCATGTTCTTGATGGGGATGCCGGCCAGGTTCAGCCCGATCACGGCCACCACCGCGCCGGTGACCACCGGGGGCATGAAGCGCTCGATCCAGCCCGTGCCCACCAGGTGCACCACCACGCCCACCAGCGTGTACACCAGGCCGCAGGCGATGATGCCGCCCAGCGCCACGCCGATGTTGGCGTTGGGCCCTTTGCCTGCATAGGCCGTGGCCGCGATCACCACGCCGATGAAGGCGAACGACGAGCCCAGGTAGCTCGGGACCTTGCCGCCGGTGATGAGGAAGAAGATCAGCGTGCCGATGCCGCTCATCAGCACCGCCACGTTGGGGTCGAACCCCATCAGGATGGGCGCCAGCACCGTGGCGCCGAACATGGCGATGACGTGCTGTATGCCCATCAGCCCGGTCTGCGGCCAGGGCAGGCGCTCATCCGGTCCGATCACGCCGCCACCCTGCAGCACCTGCGCCGGGCGCTCATTCCATTGCAAAAGGGCCATGGGGCTCTCCTTGTGTGAAAGCGCTGATTTTAGAGGTTAGATGGGCCTCTGGCGCTTGTGTGGCAAGCGCAAACAGCTATCAAATCAGGAGTGTGCAGGAGTGCGCTATCACCCAGGGGTGCCAGACGGGCCCATCGCCGCCGGCCTGCCGAGCGTGGCGGGGCCGTTTCCTGCCGTCACGGGGCCCAGGTTTGCCAGGCCCTCAGCGCCCCGGCTTGCCGGTCTCGAGCGCGTGCAGCTCCTGCACCACGTCAACCACCTTGTGTGCGTCCTCGCGGATGCGCTCGATGGCGTCGCGCGCCTGGCGTGACAGCTGGGCGCCCTGCTCCACCGCCGCCACACCGCCCTGGATGTGGTCGATCATCGCCCGCATCTCCTGCAGCACGGCCTGGATGGTCTGGTGGATGTCGTTGGTGGCGGTGCGGCTGTCGCCGGCGAGTTTGCGCACCTCCTCGGCCACCACGGCAAAGCCGCGCCCGGCCACGCCGGCACGCGCGGCCTCCACCGCCGCGTTGAGGGCCAGCAGGTTGGTCTGGTCGGCCACGCGGCGTATGCCCTGCACGCTGGCGGCGATGCTCTCGGTCTTGCGCCCGAGTTCGTGCACGCGGGCCGCGGTGTCCTCGAACAGCTGGGCGATCGACTGGATGCGCGCCGTGGCGTCGACGATGGTTTGCGTGCCTTCTTCGGAGAGCTGCTGCGTCTCCTGCGCCACGGCAAACGCCGTGTTCACGCCCTGCTCGCGCGCCTGCGCCTGCTGCACACGCGCGGTGATGTCGGTGGCGAACTTGACGATGTGGCTCACCACGCCGTCAGGGTCGAGCACCGGGTTGTACGTCGCCTCCAGCCACACCGTGCGCCCCCGCGCATCGACGCGCTCGATCTTGCCCTTGGAATACACGCCCGCGCGCAAATCGTCCCAAAAGCGTGGGTAGTCGCTGCTTTGCGCGAATGCGGGCGGGCACAAGATGCGGTGGTGCTGGCCCACCAGGTTCTGGCGGGTGTAGCCCATGGTGTGCAGAAAGTGGTCGTTGGCGCGCAGCACATGGCCTTGCAGGTCGAATTCGATCACTGCCATGGAGCGTTCGATGGCCTCCAGGATGGCATGGGCGCGCTGCGTCTGCTCCTGCGTGGCGGTCACGTCGTAAACCAGCCCCACGATGCGCTCCACCCGGCCGCGGGCATCGCGCACGGGGTAGAACATGCCCTGCACCCAGACCACGGTGCCGTTTTTGCAGCGGCGCTGCGCCGTGCCTTGCACGAATTCGCCGCCGCACAGGCGCCGCCAATTGGCCTGAAAGGCAGGGCTGGCAACGTATTCCGGCGGATAGAAAATCGTTTGGGGCTGGCCGATCAATTCGGCACGCTGGTAGCCCAGCAGGTCACAAAACCGCGCGTTCACTTCGCGCACCACGCCTTGGACATCCACTTCGACCACGGCCGCCTGCTCTGCAATGGCCTGCCAGCGCCCTTGTGCCGAAAAACGTTGCTGCTGCCACCACATAGGACACCTCGTTGCTCAGAAATACCGGGCGCGTAGTGTACGCGCGGTGAGCGCAAAGCTTTGCGGGGAAAGCACGAAGAGCTATTAAAACAATAGCTAGCGCACCGCCAGGGCACGTGCTATGCGGTCGCGCCGCACCGTGGTCTTGGGCACGCGGAAGGGGAACCACATGCGCACGTCCTGCTCCAGCCCGATGCCGTGCATGTAGTTGTAGATGGCCTTTTTCAGCCCGGCGCCCAGCGCGTCGTGGTCCACGCCCGTGGGGTCGATAAAGGCCACGTCGTTCTTGGCAAAGCCGCCCGGCGGCAACGGGGCCAGGGTCACGCCGTATTCCTCGGGGTTCTGCCCCACGGGTGAATGCACGGTGCAGGCAAAGCGGTGAAAGAACCCGCTCTGAATGCAGCCGTTGCCGAACAGCTGGCGCACGTATTCCAGCGCGTCCACCGTGTCCTGCACGGTCTGCGTGGGAAAGCCGTACATCAGGTAGGCGTGCACCAGGATGCCGGCGTCGCTGAAGGCACGGGTCACGCGTGCCACCTGGTCCACGCTGACACCCTTCTTCATCAGGCCCAGCAGCCGATCGGAGGCGACCTCCAGCCCGCCCGAGATGGCGATGCAGCCCGCGTCGGCCAGCAGCTCGGCCAGCTCGGGCGTGAAGGTCTTTTCAAAGCGCACGTTGCCCCACCAGGAGATGCCGGTGCCGCGTGCGATCAGCTCCTGCGCGAGCGCCTTGAGGGCCTTGGGTGGCGCGGCTTCATCGACGAAGTGAAAACCGGTCTGCCCGGTCTCGGCCACGATGGCCGCGATGCGGTCGGCCAGCACCTGGGCGCTGGCGCCCTCGTAGCGGCCGATGTAGTCCAGATTCACGTCGCAGAAGCTGCACTTCTTCCAGTAGCAGCCGTGCGCCACGGTGAGCTTGTTCCAGCGCCCGTCGCTCCACAGCCGGTGCATGGGGTTGAGCATGTCCAGCAGCGACAGATAGCGCTGAAGCGGCAGGCCGTCCCAGGTGGGCGTGCCGATCTCGGCAAAGGCGACGTCGGGCTCCGCCAGGTGGACGTACTGCACGGCGCCATCGTCATTGCGTACAAAGGTGCGCACCAGCCGCTGGCGCCCGCGCTGGCCTTGCAGGTGCTCCAGCAGCGCGAGCAGCGGGCGCTCGCCGGCGTCCAGCGTCACGTAGTCGAAGAAATCGAACACCCGTGGGTCGGCCAGCTCGCGCAGCTCGGTGTTGACGAAGCCGCCGCCCAGTACGGTGACGATGTGCGGGTGCTGTGCCTTGATGGCCTGGGCAATGCGAAACGCGCCGTACACCGAGCCCGGGAAGGGCACTGAGAGCAGCACCACGCCGGGCTGGTGGCGCGCGACGGCCTCATGGGTGAGCTGCTGCAGCACCTCGTCCACGAAGGTCGGCGCCTGCGCCAGCGCGTCGGCCAGCGGGTCGAACGTGGGCTGGCTGCCGGCGAGCTGTTCGGCGTATCGCACAAACTCGAAACGCGCGTCCACGGCGCCCTGCAGCACGTCCGCCAGGTCGTTGAGGTACAGCGTGGCCAGATGCTTGGCCTTGTCGGCCAGGCCCAGGGCGCCGAAGGCCCAGCCCAGCGGGTCGCCGCTGCCGTCGTCCTCGTACACGTCCAGCGCCGCGAAGCGCGGCCCCTCCGGCAGGTAGTGGCGGCCCACGATGCGGTGCGCGAGGGTGCTGTCGCGCCCCTGCAAAAAGGCCATGGCTGGGCCGATGGTGGCCAGGTACCGCTCTTGCTGTGCAAGAAAGGACTGCACCGCCGGGCTCTGCGCGTTTGCGGGCAGGGCCTGTGCCCTTTCGGCGACCTGCGCGAGACCGTCGCGCGAGAGCAGCCGCAACACCAGCGCGATCGCCAGGTCCTCCTGCCACGCCGGCACGCCGCGCGAGCGCAGAAAGCCCGTGAGGTAGGCGGTGGAGGGGTAGGGCGTGTTGAGCTGCGTCATCGGCGGGATGACGGACAGCACGCGGGGCAGGGCTGCGGGCATGGGCAAAGGGGTGGAGGGGGCTGGCAGAGCGGCGGATTATCCCGGCCCCCTGCCGCGCATGCCCGTGCGGGGGCTTGTTCAGCGCACGGCGCGGCGCGCCTTCTTGGCGGCGTACATGGCGCGGTCGGCCTCGCGCAGCGCCTCGTCGGCCGTCATGCCGTTGGGGAGCACGGCGATCACACCCACGCTGGCGCCGGCGTAGTCGATGGGGGCGCCCGCCCCGCCAAAGCGCCCGCGCGTGGCCTGTGCCAGGCGCTGGCCGAACCCCTGGCGGGCCGCCTCCAGCGCCGGGCCGGGCGCGGGGCCGGGGCCTACGGCCACGAACTCATCGCCCCCGTAGCGTGCAACGAAGTCCTGCGCGCGCGCCGCGCCGCGCAGCCGCTCGGCCATGTCGGCCAGGAAGAGGTCGCCCACCTCGTGGCCATAGGTGTCGTTGATCGCCTTGAAACCGTCCAGGTCCATGAAGGCGATCAGCACCGCCGTGCCCTGGCGCGCGCCTTGCGCCAGTTGCTGGTGCAGCATCTCGCGCAGCGCGCGGCGGTTGGGTAGGCCGGTGAGGGCATCGGTCGCCGCATAGGCCGCCAGCCGGGCATTGGCCTGCAGCAATTGCTGCAGCAGCAGCTCGCGCTCGACCTGCTGGCCAATGAGCCGCGCGAACAGCGTCAGCGCGTTGCGCGCCTGGGAAGTGAGCTCCTGGCGCTCGTCGCTGGCGGCGCAGAGCGTGCCGTAGAGCTGGCCGTCGGCCATGCGCACCGGTGTGCTGGCGTAGGTCTGGATGCCCAGCGCCGCGGCGGCCTGCGAATCGCCCCAGCATTGCCCCACGTCGGCGGTGAAGGGGCGGCCCTCGTCCAGCGCGCGTTTGCACAACGTGTCGTGCCAGGGCACGCTCAGTCCCTCGGGGATCTGCATTTGGCGCGTGTTGCGCGCGTACAGCACACGCTGCACACCCCGCTCCAGGTCCACCACCGTGAGGTAGGTGGATTCGAACCCGGTGATGTCTTCCAGCAGCTCCAGCAGCGGCCGGGTGAGCTCTTCGACGGTGCGTGCGCGGGTGACGGTCTCGCAGAGATGGTCCAACAGGTTGTCCATGCGGCCATTATGGATGGGTGTGCCGCAGGACGTAGGCCGGGACAGGCAGCGAGTGCCTGCCCCTCCAGTTGGATGGCGGTGTGCGCACTAAGGTGCGGCGCTGGGCCAGGCGGGGCGCCGGCCTGTGAGCTGGCTCACGATGGCGCCCTTGAGGGGCGGCAGCCGGTTGGCGCCCGCCAGCACCACCTGGCGCAGCAGGCGGGGCAGCGGCCGGTCGTCGGTGTACAGGCGCACGATGGCATTCGTGCCCTGGTACAGCGGCCAGGCGTGGCGGTGATGGCCGCGCGCGTAGCCTTCCAGCACGCTGGCGGCGCCGATGTCCGCGCCGCGCTCGCGTGCCTGGGTGAGAGTGCGCGTGAGGCTGTCCACACCCGCCAGCCCCAGGTTGAACCCGTGCGCCGTCACCGGGTGCATGCCGACGGCCGCGTCACCCAGCAGCGCGCAGCGCGCGGCGGCGAAGCGGTGCGCATACACGGCGACCAGCGGGTAGGCGTGGCGCTCGCCCACCAGCCGCATTGCGCCCAGGCGGTCCTTGAACTGGGCTTGCACGCGTGCGGCGAATGCCTCAGGGGGCAGTGCCAGCAACTCCTGCGCATGCGCCGCGCCGGTGGTGACCACGGCCGAGCACATCGGCGCGCCATCGACCAGGTCGCCCGGCAGCGGCAGGATCGCCAGCGTCTGCTCGTAGCCGAAGCACTCGTGCGCGACCTCGTGGTGCGGCAGTTCATGGCGCAGGCGGCAGACGATGACCGTGCGGCCGAAGTCGTGCATGGCTGCGCCGATGCTCAACTGGCGCCGCGTGGCGGAAAAGCGGCTGTCGGCCGCCACCAGCAGCGGGGCCTGCAGACGCAGGGGCGCTGCGTCGAGGTTGCGGGTGTCGGTGTATTCCAGCTCGGCATGCGCGGGCGTGACGGCCACGCGGGTGACGCGCGCCTCGGTGACCAGTCGTACGCCGGGCGTGTGCGCGGCTACCTCGTAGGCCGTGCGGCGCAGCGCGTGGTTGGGCACGATCCAGCCCAGATGCTGGACGCCACTGCCGCCTGCGTGCAGCTGCATGGCCCCGCGCTGGCCCACGGGGCCGTCGTGCACCTGCGCCTCGCGCAGCAGGCCGACCTCGTGCGCGGCCAGGCGCTGCCAGCTGCCGATGCGCTGCAGCGTGGCCACGCTGGGGTGGGTGAGTGCGATCTCGCGCCCGTCGGCCGGTGGCGCGGCCAGCGTGGAGACGGGTTGCTGCTCCAGCACCGTGACCTGCATGCCGGCCTGGGCCAGCGAGGCCGCCAGCGACAGCCCGGCAGGCCCCGCACCCACGATGAGCACGTCGCTGCGCTGAGAGGAAACGTCTTGTGTTGTCATGATTCAGAAACAGGCCGCCGGCAGTGGCAACAGCGGGCAATTGTCGGCAGGGCGGAAAGCGGCGATCTTGCCTTGCGTCAAGCACGGCGGCCATGCGGCCGCTTCCTACGCCGGGCGGGCGATGGTCTCACTACAGTGGAGAACCCTGCAACCAGCAAGCAAAGGACCCGACATGCGCGTGGACATCTACCGCCGATCCGAAGCCGAGGGGCGTTATTCCCATCTGGCCGTGCCCGAGGGCAAGCCCATACCGCAGGAGGCCATCAATACCGATTGGAACTGCGAGCACCGCGCCGTGGAACGGGACGAAACCCAGGCGCACTGGAACGACCTTGGTATTCCCGAGCCCGGACGGCAGTTGCGCGACAAGGGCTATGCCATCACCAGCGTGACGGAGCAGCCGCGGCGCTGAGGCCAGGTGCGACCGGCGAGGTGCCGCCGGCCAGTTGTCACGTGCGTGGCGCGCACGGAGGCAGCGACCGCGCTAGGCTGTGCGCATGGAGACACACCACAACATCCCCCCAACACACCCGCCTTACGCGCCCCAGATACGCCGCTACCAGGATTGGCTGCAGGCGCAGCACGGCCTGCGCTTTGACGATTACGACGCGCTCTGGCGCTGGTCCACCACCGATCTGGACGCCTTCTGGCAGAGCATCTGGGACTACTTCGACCTGCAGTCACCCACGCCGCACAGCGCGGTACTCGCAAAGAACGTGATGCCCGGCGCGCAGTGGTTCCCCGGCGCGCAGGTGAACTACGCGCGCCAGGTGCTGCGCCATGTGGACGCCGCACAGGCCGCAGGCCAGCCGGCCCTCATCGGCCGCAACGAACGCGGCGAGCGCCGCGAGCTGTCCTGGCCCGCGCTGCGCCGGCAGGTGGCGGCGCTGGCGCTGCACATGAGGGCTCAAGGCGTACAGCCCGGCGATCGCGTGGCAGCCTACCTGCCCAACATCCCCGAGACCATCGTCGCCTTCCTGGCCTGCGCCAGCATCGGCGCGGTGTGGAGCCTGTGCGCGCCCGACATGGGCACGCACGCGGTGCTGGACCGCTTCCGCCAGATCGCACCGACGGTGCTGTTGGCCGTGGACGGCGTCACCTATGGGGGGCGCGACCACGACCGTTGCGACGTGCTGGCGGAACTGCGCGCGCAACTGCCCACGCTGCGCCACGTGGTGCTGGTGAACAACCTGAATGCTTCAAAAATAGTAGCTGATACCGCTTGCTACGCAAGCGTCATCGCCCGAAATGATGCAGAGACTGCGGCCTTTGAACCGGCGTGGCTGCCGTTCGACCACCCGCTGTGGATCGTCTATTCCAGCGGCACTACCGGCCTGCCCAAGCCCATCGTGCACGGTCATGGCGGTATGTTGCTGGTGATGCTGCAGCTGGCGGTGCTGCACAACGACATCGGCTGCAGCTACGCGCCCAACTCCCTGGGCGAGCGCTACCACTGGTACAGCTCCACCGGCTGGATCATGTGGAACGCCCAGGTCGGCGGCCTGCTGGGCGGCACCACCTGCGTGCTGTACGACGGCAACCCCGGCGGCAGCAAGGAGCGGCCCGACTGGACAGTGCTGTGGCGCATGGCAGCCGAGGAGCGCGTGACCTTCTTCGGCGCTGGCGCCGCGTTCTACGGCCACTGCATGAAGGCCGGGATCACCCCTGCGGCCTGCGGCGATCTGTCGGCGATCCGCGTGCTGGGCTCCACGGGGTCGCCGCTGCCTGCCGAAGTGCAGCGGTGGGGATCGCAACTCCTGGCCAGCGCGGGCGTGCCTCAGGTCTGGTGGTGCAACATCTCCGGCGGCACCGACTTCGCGGGCGCCTTCATCGGCGGCAATCGCGAGCTGCCGCAAACGCCCGGGCGCATGCAGTGCCGCATGCTGGGCGCGGCCGTCGAGGCCTGGGACGAGCAGGGCCGCCCGGTGCTGGACGCCGTGGGCGAGCTGGTGTGCACCCAGCCCATCCCGTCCATGCCCTTGTTCCTGTGGGGCGACGCCGATGGCGCGCGCTACCGCGCCAGCTACTTCGACATGTACCCGCCCGGCCATGGCCGCAGGCCCGGCGGCGGGGATCTGGGGCCCGAGGCCGGGGCCGTCTGGCGCCACGGCGACTGGATCGAGATCGGCTCCAGCGCCCGCCCCGGCTGCGTGATCTACGGCCGCAGCGACGCCACCATCAACCGCCACGGCCTGCGCATGGGCACGAGCGAGATCTACAGCGCCGTGGAGGCCCTGCCCGAGGTGCTCGACAGCCTGGTCGTGGACCTGGAATACCTGGGCCGCGCCAGCTACATGCCGCTGTTCGTGGTGCTGCGCAGCGGCCTGGTGCTGGACGACGGCCTGCGCGCGCGGATCAACGACGCCATCCGCGCCAGCCTGAGCCCGCGCTTCCTGCCCGACGAAATCGTGCAGGTGGCCGAGGTGCCGCGCACGCTGAGCGGCAAGAAGCAGGAGCTGCCCGTCAAGAAGCTGCTGCTGGGCCAGCCGATGGACAAGGTGGTCAACCCGGACGCGATGGCCAATCCCGGCTGCCTGGCGTGGTACGTGGACTTTGCCGCGCGGCGTGCGGCCGGTGGTGCTTCATAAAAGATAGCTAATCACGCTTGATGGACGGGCGGTTCAGCCCGGTTTGTCCCAGTTCTCTCCTTCCACGCGCGGCACGCTGGCAAAGCGCAGCGCGTGCTCCGTGAAGCGCTCCACCACGCGGCTGGCGCCGCCGGCCAGGCGCGCCAGCGCAATGCCCACGTGAAAGCCCGGCGGGTTGTCGGTGAGCGCCAGGCATTTCACGCCGCGCGGCACCACCTGCCGCGCCACGCTGGCCACCAGGCCCACGCCCAGGCCCGAGGCCACCAGGCTCATGATGGTCTGCACCTGCATCGCCTCCTGCGCCACGCGCGGCGCAAAGCCAGAGAACTGGCAGCGCATCATGGCCAGGGCCGAGAGGCTGGGCACCTTGTGCTGCGGGTACATGATGAAGGGCTCGTGCGCGGCCTCGGCCAGCGCGATGGCGTCGCGCTGCGCCAGCGGGCTGCTCTCGGCCACGGCCAGCACGAAGTCGTCGCGGTCCAGCGGCAGCAGCTCGAAGCCGCTCGGGTCCAGCACCGGGTAGCGCAGCAGGCCGGCATCAAAGCGCCGCGACACCAGCCCCTCCAGGATCTCGGACGACGTGGCTTCGCTCAGCTCCAGCTCGATCTGCGGATAGCGCTGGCGCAGCGAGGGGATGAGCTGCGGCAGCAGCGCATAGGTGGCCGAGCCGATGATGCCCAGGCGCAGCAGCCCGCCCTCGCCCTCGCGCGCGTCCTGTACCGCCTGGCGGCACTGCTGGGCGTGGAACAGCGCGCGGCGGGCGTCGCCCAGCATGGCTTCGCCGGCCGGGGTGAGCACCACGCCCGTGGTGGTGCGCTCGAACAGGGGGCTGCCGAGTTCCTCCTCCAGCTTGCGGATGGACACCGACAGGGGCGGTTGCGCCATGTGCAGGCGCTCGGCCGCGCGGTGGAAGTTGCCGGTTTCCGCCAATGCGACGAACTGGCTGAGTTGCCGGAGGTTCATGCGATATGCAAAAAGTATTGAAATCTAAATTCTTAATATTAGACAGCATGCTAGGTGCTGCCTAGAGTGCCAACTCCGACCCCTTTGCGGGGCACCGTAGCGGAGCAGAGACTCCAAGGAGACATTGCACATGGCATTCCACCGCAGAACCACCCTGCGCGCCCTGGCGGGCGCCAGCCTCGTGGCCCTGGGCACCACCCTCGCGCCCGCCGTGCAGGCGCAGGCCTTCCCGTCCAAGACCCTCAAGTTCGTCGTGCCCTTCGGGCCCGGCAGCGGCACCGACACCTCGGCGCGCTACTTTGCGCGCAAGCTGCAGGACCTCACGGGCCAGTCCGTGGTGGTGGAGAACAAGCCCGGCGCCAACGGCTTCATCGCGGTCAAGCAGGTGCTCTCGGCCCCGGCCGACGGCTACACCGTCTTCATCGGCAGCAACTCCACCCTGGCGGTGAACGCGGCGCTGTTCAAGGAGCTGCCCTACGACCCGGTGAAGGACTTTGCGCCGCTGACCATGATGATGCGTTCGCCCGCCATGCTGGCCACGGCCCCGCAGGCACCGTTTGCCGACCTCAAGGGGCTGGTCAGCTATGCCAAGGCCCACCCGGGCAAGGTGAACTTCGGCGCGGGCTCGGCCGGCTACCAGCTCATGGGCGAGCTGCTCAACGACAGCGCCGGCGTGCAGACCGTGCATGTGCCGTTCAAGGGCGCCGGCGAGACCATGACCGCCCTCGCGGCGGGCACCGTGGACTACGCCTTTGCCGAAGTCACGGCCGTGCAGGAGCTGGCCAAGGGCGGGCGCGTCAAGGTGCTGGCCGTGGCGGCGGACAAGCGCGTGGCCACCTCGCCCGACGTGCCCACCGCCAGCGAGGCCGGCCTGCCCGGCTTCGAGGCCTACACCTGGGTGGGCGCGATGGTCAGCAGCAAGACACCCCCGGCCGAGACCGCCAAGCTGGCCGAGCTGTTCACCACCATCTCCAAGATGGATGAGACCCGCGCCTTTTACGAGCGCTTGGGCGCCACGCCCATGACCGGCGGCCCCGCCCAGATGCACGAGTTCCAGAAGAACGAGATCGCGCTGTGGAAGCGCATCGTCACCCAGGCCAAGGTGCCGCTGCAATGACCTCACCGGCCGCCCTGCAACCTGGCGCGCTGCAGCACGTGAAGGTGCTGGACCTGTCGCGCGTGCTGGCCGGCCCCTGGGCCGCCCAGACGCTGGGTGACCTGGGCGCCGAGGTCATCAAGGTGGAGCGCCCCGGCAGCGGCGACGACACGCGCGCCTGGGGCCCGCCCTACGTGACCGACCCCGCCGGCCAGCCCACGGGCGAGTCGGCCTACTACATGTGCACCAACCGCAACAAGCAGTCGGTGACCATAGACTTCACCCGCCCCGAGGGGCAGGAGCTGGTGCGGCGCCTGGCGCAGCAGTGCGACGTGCTGGTGGAGAACTTCAAGACCGGCGGCCTGGCGCAGTACGGGCTGGACTATGCCTCGCTGAGCGCACTCAACCCGCGCCTGGTGTACTGCTCCATCACCGGCTTCGGGCAGAGCGGGCCGTATGCGCACCGCGCCGGCTACGACTTCCTGATCCAGGGCATGGGCGGGCTGATGAGCGTCACCGGCCGCCCCGACGGCGAGGACGGCGGCGGCCCGATGAAGGTGGGCGTGGCGCTCACCGACATCCTCACCGGCCTGTACGCCAGCACCGCCATCCTGGCCGCGCTGCAGGCGCGCGAGCACACCGGCCGCGGCCAGCACATCGACCTGGCGCTGCTGGACGTGGGCGTGGCGTGCCTGGCCAACCAGGGCATGAACTACCTGTACGGCGGCAAGGTGCCGCAGCGCATGGGCAACGCCCACCCCAACACCGTGCCCTACCAGGACTTCCCCACGGCCGACGGCCACATGATCCTGGCCGTGGGCAACGACGGCCAGTTCGCGCGCTTGTGCCACGCCGCGGGCCAGCCCGGCTGGGCGCAGGATGCGCGCTTTGCCACCAACGCCGCGCGCGTGGCGCACCGCGACGAACTGGTGGCGCTGATCCGCGGCGTGACGGTGGGCAAGCCCACGCGCGACTGGATCGCCCTGCTGGAGCAGCACGGCGTGCCCTGCGGCCCCATCAACACCGTGCGCGAGGTGTTCGACGACCCGCAGGTCAAGGCGCGCGGCATGCAGATCGCCATGCCGCACCCCCAGGCGGGCAGCGTGCCGCTGGTGGCCAGCCCCCTGCGCCTGTCGGACACGCCCGTGAGCTACCGCCATACGCCCCCGCAACTGGGCCAGCACACCGATGCGGTGCTGGCCCGCCACCTCGGCCTTGCGCCCGAGGCACTGCAAACCTACAGAGACAACGGAGTTTTGGGATGAGTACCCTGGATTCACTCGCGCTCACGCGCATCCCTCCCGAGGACGAGGCCCTGCGCGCCGAGGTGCGTGCCTTCCTGGCCGAGGCGATCGCCGAACTGCCCGCGCATATCCGCGCCCGCTCGTGGGGCGGCTACAGCAGCGAGCTGAGCCGCAAGCTGGCCGCCCGCGGCTGGATCGGCGTCACGCTGCCCAAGGAATATGGTGGCGGTGGACGCAGCGCCTTCACGCGCTATGTGCTGGTGGAGGAGTTCCTCGCCTGCGGCGCGCCCGTGGGCTCGCACTGGATTGCCGACCGCCAGAGCGCGCCGCTGATCCTGAAGTACGGCACCGAGGCGCAAAAGCAGTTTTACATCCCCCAGGTGTGCCGCGGCGAGGCGTTCTTTTGCATCGGCATGAGCGAGCCGGGTTCGGGCTCGGACCTGGCCAGCGTGCGCACCCGTGCCACGCCCAATGACCAGGGCTTTGTGCTCAACGGCCAGAAGATCTGGACCACCAACGCGCACCACTGCCAGTACATGATTGCGCTGGTGCGCACCTCCGGCAGCAGCGAGGATCGCCACAAGGGCCTGTCGCAGGTCATCGTGGACCTGTCGCTGCCCGGCGTCACGGTGCGCCCCATCGAGGACCTGTCGGGCGACCGCCATTTCTGCGAGGTGTTCTTCGACAACGTGCAGTTGGGCCCCGATGCGCTCATCGGCGCCGAGGGCCAGGGCTGGGAGCAGGTGACGGCGGAACTCGCCTTCGAGCGCAGCGGGCCCGAGCGGCTGTTCTCCAGCATCGTGCTGTTCGACCAGTGGCTGGATTACGTGCGCACGCCGCAAGGACACACGGAGTCGGCCCAGCGCCTGGCCGGCCAGGTGCTCACGCAGCTCGCGCCGCTGCGCGCCATGTCGGTGGCCATTCAGGACAAGCTGGTGCGCGGTGAAAGCCCCATCGTCGAGGCCGCGCTGGTCAAGGAGCTGGGCACCACGCTGGAGCAGATGATCCCCGCGGCGATCGCCGACGACCTGTTCGCCCGCGAGGCGGAAGACGTGCCGGTGGAACTGCTGATGACCCTGAAATACGTGACCGAGGCCTCGCCCTCGTTCTCTTTGCGCGGCGGCACGCGCGACATCCTGCGCGGGATGATCGCCCGGGGCCTGGGCCTGCGCTGAAACGGAGCCACGACATGAGCCAAGACAACGATCTGTTTGCCGACGCCGCCCGCCAGGTGCTGGCCGACCAGTGCACCCCCCCGGTGGTGCGCGCCATCGAATCCGGCGGGCGCGCTGCGCCTGCGACGCAGCAGCTGTGGGCGCAGCTGGAGGCCACGGGCCTCGCCGATGCGCTGCTGCCCGAGGACGACGGCGGCGCCGGGCTGGGGCTGACCCAGGTGTTCGGCGTGCTGGAGCAATGCGGCGCGCATGCGCTGCCGCTGCCGCTGGGCGAGACCATGGTGGCGCGCGCGCTGCTGGCCCAGGCCGGCGTGGCTCGCCCCGCCGGCAGCATCACGCTGGCGCGTGGCGAGCGGCTGCCGGATGGCGGCGTGCGCTGCGCCCTGGTGCGCGGCGGCCAGGTGGCCGATCACGTACTGGTGCAGGCTGGCAGCGCCTGGCACCTGCTGGCCACGGCCGATGCGCAGGCTGCGCCCCAGGCGCTGGCGCTGGATGCCGCCCTGGCCTGGACTGCTGCCCAGGTGGAGGCCGCGCCCGGGGTGCCGGTGGATGCCGCGCAAGACGCACGCACCCTGCAGGCCGCCGTGGTGGCCCCGCAGATGGCCGGCGCGTTGGGCGACGTGTTCCGCCGCACCCTGCAGTACGCCAACGAGCGCCAGCAGTTCGGCCGCCCCATCGGCAAGTTCCAGGCCATCCAGCACCAGCTGGCGGTGATGAGCGAGCATGTGTTCGCCGCGCGCATGGCTGCGCAGCTGGGCTGCAACGGCGCCGGTGTGCTGCCCGACCGGCTGCGTGTGGCCACTGCCAAGGCGCGCTGCAGCGAGGCCGCATTGGCCGTGGCCGAGTTCGCCCACGCCATCCACGGCGCCATCGGCTTCACCGCGGAATACGACCTGCAGCTGTTCACCCGCCGCCTGCACGCCTGGCGCCAGACGGCCGGCAGCGAGTCTTACTGGCACGGCGTGGCCGGCAAGGCGCTGCTGGCGCACGGCGGGCTGACGCTGGACCTCGTGCGCCGCATCACCGATGTGGAAATGGCGCTCTGAAAACCATAGCTGTTTGCGCACATCAATCAAGGAATTCAATGTGTTTTCATGTTGAAATCAAGCAGTGATGTGCGCTGGAAGCTCCTACTTTTGACTACGGAGAGACACCATGGCCTTCCTGACCATTGAACGCGACGGCGGCATCCTGACCGCCACCATGAACCAGCCCGAGACGCGCAATGCGCTCACCGGCAACACGGCCGTCCAGGAGTTCGTGCAGCTGTGCGACACCGTGCGCAAGGACGCCAGCGTGAAGGTGCTGATCCTCACCGGCGCAGGCCCCATCTTCAGCTCGGGCGGCAACGTCAAGGACATGCAGCGCTTCTTCGACGATGCGCTCACGCCCGACCTGATCCGCGAGGAATACCGCCAGGGCATCCAGCAGATCCCCAACGCGCTGTACCAGCTCGACGTGCCGGTGATCTGCGCCGTCAACGGCCCGGCCATCGGCGCGGGGCTGGACCTGACCTGCATGTGCGACATCCGCATCGCGGCCGAGAACGCCACCTTCGCCGAGAGCTTCGTGCGCGTGGGCATCGTGCCCGGCGACGGCGGCGCCTGGCTGCTGCCGCGGGCCGTGGGCATGGCCAAGGCGTCCGAGATGGCTTTCACCGGCGAGGCCATCAGCGCCCAGGAGGCCCTGGCCTGCGGCCTGGTGAGCCGCGTGGTGCCGGCCGACCAGCTCCTGCCCACCGCGCGCGCGCTGGCCGAGAAGATCGCCGCCAACCCCGGTGCCGTGATGCGCATGACCAAGCGGCTGCTGCGCGAGGGGCAGGGCGCCTCGCTGGCCTCGCTGCTGGAGATCTCCGCCGGCTACCAGGCCATCGCCCACAAGACGGCCGACCACCGCGAAGCGGTCACCGCCTTCATCGAGAAGCGCGCCCCGCGTTTCCAGTAGACCGAATCAGCCATCGGCGGACAAGGAAAGGCCCGGCGGCCGTTCGATAATGCCGCCATGGCTTCTCCCCACAAACGCTTTTCGATGATCCGCGAGTTCCACCTCGCGGACTGGTTCACGCTGGGCAACGCGGTGTGCGGCGTCGGGGCGCTGTTCTCGTCGATGACCTATCTGGAAACGTCGGACGTGCGCCATGTGTACTTCGCCTGTGCGCTGGTGCTGGCGGCGCTGGTGTTCGACGTGCTGGACGGGCGCATCGCGCGCTGGCGGCAGAAAAGCTCGGCCATGGGGCGCGAGCTGGATTCGCTGGCCGACGTGATCTCCTTCGGCGTGGCGCCCGCCATCATCGCCTACGCCTGCGGCATGCAGGGGCTGTACGACCGCGTGGTGCTGGCCTTTTTCGTGGCCTGCGGTGTGTCGCGCCTGGCGCGCTTCAACATCACGGCCGAAACGCTGGCCGAGGGCCCGTCGGGCAAGGTCAAGTACTTCGAGGGCACGCCGATCCCCACCTCCATCGTGCTCGTGGGGCTGATGGCCGTGGCCGCCAGCGTGGGCGCGGTGCGCGGCCAGCTGTGGCTGGGGTCGGTGACGATCGGCGGCTTCACGCTGCACCCGCTGGTGCTGCTGTTCGCACTGTCGGGCTCGCTGATGATCAGCCGCATCCGCATTCCGAAGTTCTGAGCATCCCCCCGCGGCGCTGGCGCACCTTTCCCCTTCTCTCGCCGCGCTGCGCGGCGGGAAGGGGGACGCAGCCGGTGGACTGGCGAAGCCAGGTCCGCGGCGGCCCAGGCCTGGGGTGCGCCTGGGTTCGCTGCACGTCCTGATACGGTGGCAGCGGCGCAGCGCAGGTACACTTTGCGGCTTCGAGGCGGCGCCCGTGCGCGGCGTCTTTTTTCCCATCCGAACCGCTTCATGGCCGTTGATACGGCGGGCCAGGCCCGCACCCACCTAGACCTCAAGAGTGCCCAGCTGCCCGTGGTGGCCATGGTGCTCAAGACCACCGACGTGGCCAGCATCGCCGCCGAGCTGGCTGCCCGCAGGGCCGACGACCCCGAATTTTTCGACAACGACCCGGTGCTGATCGACCTCTCGGCCGTGCAGGACGAGCCACAGCCCATCGACTTCGCCGCGCTGGTCAAGACGCTGCGCAGCCATCGTACGCAGCCCGTGGCCGTGCGCGGCGGCAGCAGCGCGCAGAGGCAGGACGCGCACGACGCGGGCCTGATTGCCGCCCCCGACGCGCCGCCCCCCCGCATGCAGGCTCCGCGTGAGAACACTCCCCGCGAGGTGGTCCACGAAGTCATCCGCGAGGTGGAGGTCGTGCGCGAGGTCCCCGTGCCCGCGCCGGCGCCGGGGACCGTGGTGGTGGACAAGCCGCTGCGCTCGGGCCAGCAGGTGTATGCCCGCGGCTCGGACCTGGTGGTGATGGCCGTGGTCAGCTTTGGCGCCGAGGTGATCGCCGACGGCAACATCCACGTGTACGCACCGCTGCGCGGGCGGGCCATCGCCGGCGCGCGCGGCGACACCAGCGCCCGGATTTTCAGCACCTGCATGGAGCCGCAACTGGTCTCCGTGGCAGGCATCTACCGCACCACCGAGACCGAGCTGCCCGACAACGTGCGCGGCAAGCCGGCCCAGGTGCGGCTGGACGGTGAGAAGCTGCTCATCGAGCCGCTGTGACCGTCCCCCCCTTTTCTTACTCCACAGACCGCAACGCAAGGACCTCTCAGAACATGGCCAAAATCGTCGTCGTGACCTCCGGCAAGGGGGGCGTGGGCAAGACCACCACCAGTGCCGCCTTCGCATCGGGCCTGGCGCTCGCCGGCCACAAGACCGCCGTCATCGACTTTGACGTCGGCCTGCGCAACCTGGACCTCATCATGGGCTGCGAGCGCCGCGTGGTGTATGACCTGATCAACGTGATCCAGGGCGAGGCCAACCTGAACCAGGCCCTCATCAAGGACAAGCAGTGCGAGAACCTGTTCGTGCTGGCCGCCAGCCAGACGCGCGACAAGGACGCGCTCACGCAGGACGGCGTGGGCAAGGTGCTCAAGGACCTCGCCGACATGGGCTTTGACTACATCGTCTGCGACTCGCCCGCCGGCATCGAAAGCGGCGCGCTGATGGCCATGCACTTCGCCGACGAGGCGCTGCTGGTCACCAACCCCGAAGTCTCCAGCGTGCGCGACTCCGACCGCATCCTGGGCATGCTCAGCAGCAAGACCAAGCGCGCCATCGAAGGCGGCGAGCCCGTCAAGGAACACCTGCTGATCACGCGCTACAACCCCCATCGTGTGGAAGACGGCCAGATGCTGAGCCTGGAGGACATCCAGGACATCCTGCGCATCAAGCTCATCGGCGTGATCCCCGAGTCCGAGAGCGTGCTGCAGGCCTCCAACCAGGGCCTGCCCGCCATCCACCTGTCGGGCACCGATGTGTCCGAGGCCTACAAGGACGTGGTTGCGCGCTTCCTGGGCGAGGACAAGCCCCTGCGTTTCATCGAGGCGGCCAAGCCCGGCTTCTTCAAGCGCATCTTCGGCGGGAGGTAAGCGAGATGTCCCTGCTGTCCTTCCTGCTCGGCGAGAAGAAAAAGACGGCCTCGGTGGCCAAGGAGCGCCTGCAGATCATCCTGGCGCACGAGCGCAGCGGCCGCAGCGCCGGCCAGCCCGACTATCTGCCCGCGCTGCAGCGCGAGCTGGTGGCGGTGATCTCCAAGTACGTGAAGATCAACGCCGACGACCTGAAGGTCCACTTCGAGCGCCAGGACGACCTGGAAGTGCTGGAGGTGAAGATCGAACTGCCCGAGGCGACCGCCAAGTAACGGGCAGATATCCGGCCCGTTCCGCCCAGCCCCGAAGCGGCCGGGCGTGCCTGCGCTCCGGCGCAAGCCGGGGCGCTATTTCTCCATCGGGCGGGCTACGGTGGCCGAAAGGCTTCCCAGCGGATGCTCCGTATAGAACACCCCCCCGTGGTACAGCAGGGGCGAGGCGCCTTCCCGGTGGCTGCAACGCTCCACCTGGCCGACGAAGATCGTGTGGTCGCCCTCCACGTACTGGCTGCGGTTGAAGCACTCGAACACGGCCGCCGCGCCGTCCAGCACCGGCACGCCGCTCCGTCCCAGGCGGTAGGCCACGCCGGCGAAGCGGTCGATGCCGCGCGTGGCGAACTGCTCGGCCAGGGCGCGCTGTTCCACCGTCAGCACATTGATGGCGTAGTGCGTGGCACGGGAAAAAGCGGGCAGCGACGACGTCTTGTGCCCCAGGCTCCACAGCACCAGCGGCGGCTCCAGCGACACCGAGTTAAACGAGTTTGCCGTCATGCCGATCAGCGCGCCGCCTTCCCCGCGCGCCGTGACGATGGTCACGCCCGTGGCGAACATGCCCAGCGCGTCGCGGAACTCGCGTGGCGTGAAGACGGGAGGTTGGCTGGAGGGCGGGTGGGGCAGGCGGCTGTTCACGAAGGGGGCGGCGCCCTGGGCGCGCCGCGTAGGGCAATGGGAGGGCTATTATCAGTCTGCACCAGCGCGCCTGCAGCGCGCGTGCCCTGCGGCCCTGGACCCTGCGATGTCTCTTCTTCCACGCTTTTCCCTGCTCGGCTCCGGCCCTACCGTGTTGCTGCTGCACGATGCCGACGGCGATCACCTGGGTTTTGCCCCCACGCTGGAAACCCTGGCCGCCGCGGGCTACCGCGCCGTGGCATGGGACATGCCGGGCTATGGCGGCAGTGCGCCGGTGGAGCCCTACAACTTCAAGGGCCTGGCCCAGCGTGCGCTGCTGTTGCTCGATGCCCTGCGGTGCGAGCAGGTGGTGCTGGTCGGCCACGGCCTGGGGGCGATGCTGGCGCTGGAGATCGCCGTGCGGGCACCGCTGCGCGTGCGGCGGCTGGTACTGTGTGCCGGCGGCCCGGCGCTGGACGAGGCCGCCACCGCCGTGTGGGTGGCGCCGCGCCTTGCGGGCCTGGACGATGGACGGGACATGGCCCGGCTGGCCGACCCTACCGTGGCGCGCGACGCCGGCCCCGGCGCGCTGCCCGAGGGGCTGCAGCTTGCACGGCACGCCATGGGCCGCGTGCCGCCCGCCACCTACCGCCGTGCGTTGGAGGCCCTGACGGCTTTCGCGCGGCGTGCGCCGGAACTTGTGCGCCTGCAGGTGCCCGCGCTGCTCATCGGGGGTGAGCACGACCGCTGCACTCCGCCCGAGGCACTGCTCGCCCTGGCCCATGTGCTGCCCGATGCGCGCGCCGTGCTGCTGCCCGGCGTGGGCCACTGGCCGCAGCTTGAAGACCCCGAGGGTTTCGAGGCGGCGCTGCTGGACTTCCTGGCCGGCCCGGCGCCAGTGCTGCACTGAACGCGTGCGCGGTCCCTCACCGCAAATCGCTTACCCGCCCCTGACCGCGGCCGCGCACCGCTGCGCAATAAACCACATCGCGCGCCCGCGCTTTTGGTTAGGCTGGAGTGTTTTTCACAACATTGCGGAGACACGATGATGGCCATGAGACCCAGACACTGGGCAGGGGCGCTGGCGCTGTGGGCGTTGGCGGGCATGGCGGGCGCCCAGCCCGTGAAGGTGGGGGTCATCGGCCCCTTTTCGGGGCCGTCGTCGGACTTCGGCACGCCCATGCTGCAGGGCATCCAGCTCGCGGTGGAGCAGTTCAACGCCGTGGGCGGCTACCTGGGCCGGCCTGTGGAGCTGGTGGTCAAGGACGACCAGGGCTCGCCCGACACCGGCCGTCAACGCTCGCAGGAACTGGCCAGAGAAGGCGTGGTGGCTGCCCTGGGCTTTTGCAACACCGGCGTGGCGATGAAATCGCTGGACGTGTTTCAGCAGGCGAAGCTGCCCTTGATCGTGCCGTGCGCCACGGGCACCCCCGTGACACGCACCTATCCGGCGGCGCAGAGCTTCATCTTCCGCACCTCGGCCCCCGACAACATCCAGGCGCCCTTCGTGGTGGAGGACATCCTGCGCCGCGGCTGGACGCGCGTGGCCCTCTTTGCCGACGACACGGGCTACGGCCAGGCCGGGCGCAAGGACGTGGAAGCGGCGCTCGCCGCGCACCAGCTCACGCCCGTGTACGCGACCAACTTCCCTCTGGGCGTGAAGAGCCTGGCGCCCCAGTTGCAGGCCGCGCGCGATGCGGGCGCACAGGTCATCTTCAGCTACACCGTAGGGCCGGAGAACGCTGTCATTGCCCAAGGCCGCAAGGAGCTGGGCTGGAAGGTGCCGCAGGTCGGCGGCTGGACGCTGTCGTTCCCGTTCTTCATCCAGGGCGGCAAGGACGCCGCAGAGGGGGCGCTGACGGCGCAGACCTTCATCGCCGAGCCCAGCAACGAACGCCGCGCCTCGTTCCTGAGCACCTACGCGCGCGCCTTCAAAGGCCGCCCGGCCGTGCCGATGGCGGCGGCGCAAGGGTACGACGCGGCCTACCTGCTGATGTATGCGCTGCTGGGCATCCGCGACGGGCAGGTCAACGGTCCAGCCCTCAAGCATTCGCTGGAGAACCTGCAGCGCGTGTATTACGGCGTGGTGGCGACCTACGAGCGGCCCTTCTCGGCCGAGGAGAAAGAAGCCATCACTCCCAACATGCTGGTGATGGGCAAGGTGCAAGCCGGCGCGGTGACCTTCGCCTACCCCGAGGATGCCAAGCGCAACCTGCTGGTGCAGCGCAAACGCTGAGGTGCGAGCCGCTCAGGCCAGGCGCGGCGCCCCGTAGGCGGCAGCGGACGTGTCGTCGCCCAGAAAGGCGAAGTCCATGGCTGGCCGCTCGCCGCTCAGCAGCTCGGCCATGGCCTTGCCCGAGCCGGCGCCATGCGTCCAGCCCAGCGTGCCGTGGCCGGCGTTCACCCACAGGCCGTGCAGCGGCGTGCGGCCGATGAACGGGATGTTGGTGGGCGTGGCGGGGCGCAGGCCGGTCCAGTACTGCGGATCTCCGCCTTCCTCGGGCGTGCGCGTGTCGCACACGCCGGGCAGGATGGTCTCAATGCGGCGCGACAGCATGTGGCAGCGCGCGCGCGCCACAGGGCTGTCCAGCGACAGGTCGTAGCCGCCCAGCTCGATGGTGCCGGCCACGCGCAGCACGTTGCCCAGGCGGCTCATGGCGATCTTCTTGCCATCGTCGATGGTGGAGACCATGGGCGCGCCCTCCGGTTTGAGCAGCGGGAACGTGGCGCTGTAGCCCTTGCCGGGGTAGATGGGCAGGTGCACACCCACGCCCCGCAGCAGCGGTGCGCTGTAGCTGCCGCATGCAACGACCACGGCATCGGCTTTCAGTACTTGGTCATTTTGGCCTGTAGCGCTTTCCTGGCGAGCGCGAATAGCTATTGATTCAATAGCGCCGCCGGAGCGGTTCAGGCGCAGCACGTCGTGACCGTAGAGGAACTGCACGCCGCGCTCGGCGCAGCGGCGGGCCAGTGCCTGGGTGAATACGCGCGCGTCGCCGCTCTCGTCGGTGCTGGTGTAGGTGCCGCCGGTGATGCGGTCGCCGTAAGCGCGGAAGGCCGGCTCGATGGCGAGCAGCTCGTCGCGGCTGACCACGCGCCGCTGCACGCCGAAGCGGCGCATCAGTTCCACGGCGTGGGCCGCGTCGTCAAAGGACTTCTGGTCGGTGTAGAAGTGCGCTATGCCGCGTTCCAGCCGGTGGTACTCGATGCCCGTGGCGCGCACTATGTCCTTGAGTGCGGCATGGCTGTACGCGCCCAGCGCCACGATCTGCTGCACGTTGCGTGCGAAGGCCGTGTCGTTGCACTGCGCCAGGAACTTCAGGCACCAGCGCCATTGCTCCCAGTCGAGCTGGGGGCGAAACAGCAGCGGCGCTTCCTTGTCGAACATCCACTTGAGGGCCTTCCATGGCGCCTCGCGGTTGGCCCAGGGCTCGCAGTAGCTCACCGAGATCTGCGCCGCGTTGGCAAAACTGGTCTCCAGCGCCGCGTCGGGCTGGCGGTCGACCACAGTGACTTCATGCCCGCGCTCGCGCAGATGCCAGGCGGTGCTAATGCCGATGATGCCGGCGCCCAGGACGATGGTTTTCATGGCGCGCAGTGTGCTGCGGCCCAATGAAAAACAAAAGCGTGATTAAACTTCTTCGGAATTCATCAGAATGACTAATGGATACCGACCGTGAGCACATTTGACCCCGCCGCCCTGGAATGCCTGGCCGCCATCGTCGAAGAGGGCGGTTTCGAGCGCGCCGCGCGCCGCCTGAACATCACCCAGTCCGCCGTGTCGCAGCGCCTGCGTGCGCTGGAGGCGCAGGTGGGCTCGGTGCTCATCGTGCGCAGCCGGCCGCTCAAGCCCACTTCGGCCGGGCAGTTGCTGCTCAAGCACACCAAGCAGCTGCGCCTGCTGCGCGCCGACCTGGAGCGCGATCTGCAGGACCTCATGCCCAGCGGGCGCGGCGGCGGCCGCGAGGAAGAGCGCATCGCCATCGCCATCAACGCTGACAGCATCGCCACCTGGGCGGTGGACGCGCTCGGCGACCTGGTGCGCCAGCGCCTGCCGCTGGAGATCATTGCCGACGACCAGGACTTCACGCAGGAGTGGCTGCGCTCGGGCCAGGTCATGGGCTGCGTGACGACGTTGAAGAGCGCGCTGCGCGGCTGCCGCATGGTGCCCCTGGGCGCGATGCAGTACGTCGCCGTGGCCGCGCCAGAGCTGGCGCGCCGACAACTGCCGCAAGGGCTCACGGCGCACAACTTCCGCGACGTGCCTTTCGTCTCGTTCAACCGCAAGGACGATATGCAGGCCGAGTTCGTCACGCGCACCTTTGGCCTGAAACGCGTGTCGCTCAGCCGCGTGTTCGTGCCCAGCTCGGAGGGCCAGGTGCGCGCCGTGGCCGCGGGCTGGGGCGTGAGCGTGGTGCCCGAGCTGCTCGCGCGCCCCTGGCTGCAGCAGGGCCGGCTGGTGGACCTGGCGCCAGGCCATACGCTGCCCATCCAGCTGTACTGGCACTCATGGAACCTGGAGTCGGAAGTGCTGGATGCGCTGGCCGATGCGCTCACCAGCGCGGCGGCGCAGTACCTGTCGGCCTGACGGCACACGCGGATGGGGGTCTTTAGGGTTATCGGCCTGCGCGGGGTGAAGGCTCGCTAACATCGCTCGCATGAACACGTTGCAGCCGCCCCGTCCGTCCTTCAAGGAGCAGATGCTCCGGGCGCGCGAGGATGCCATCGTGGAGGCCGCGAGCCGCCTGCTGGGCGAAAAAGGCTTCGAGACCATGACCGTGGACGAGGTCGCCGCGGCCGTGGGCATTGCCAAGGCCAGCCTGTACAAACACTTTGCCGGCAAGGACGACCTGTGCTCGGCCGCCATGGTGCATGTAGTGGAGCGCCTGCAGCGCTTTCTGGCGGCGCTGCCGGCCGAACTGGGCGCCATGCAGCGCCTGCACGCGCTGCTGTGCTGGACGCTGCAGTTGCAACTGGCCGACGAGGTGCCGCTGCTGCCCAGCCGCAACTCCGCGCTGGCCCAGGCGCTGCGCGCCTGCGACGCCTACCAGGCATCGATGCAGGAGGTGCATGCCTGCATCCTCGGCTGGATCGTCGAGGCGCAGGCCCAGGGACAGCTGCGGCGCGAGTTGCCGCCCGATGTGATCTTGTGTGCGCTGCTGGCGCGCAATGCCGATCCCATGCTCGGCATGCTGCGCGACCGCGGCTATGCGGACGAGTGCATCATCGACTGGGCCGCGGACACCTGCCTGAGCGGCCTGGCGAGCGGCCCCGCCATGCGGGTGGCCTGATCAGCGCACCAGCAGTACCGGCACCTGGCAGTTGGCCAGCACCTGCGTGCTGACCGAGCCCATCACCAGCTTGCCCAGCGAGCCGTGGCCGTGCGTGCCCATGACGACCAGGTCGTACTTGCCGGACTCGGCCACCTTGGCGATGGTCTCGCCCGCCGGGCCCACCTTGGTCATGGTCTTGAGCTGCACGCCCTGACGCGCCATGAACTTCACGACGGGCGACAGCACCTTTTCGCCTTCCTCAGCGTGGTACTTGTCCACGACTTCCTTGCCGAGCGCGGCGCGCGCGCGGGGAGGCAACTGGGGCTGCACGGTGATGGCCGTGTAGGTGTGCGAGCTGCCCAGCATCTCGTCGTGAGCGGCCAGGTAGGCCAGCATTTTCTTGGTGTAGGTGCTGCCGTCGACAGCAAGCAGGATGTTCATTCGAAGTGCTCCGGAAACGAGAAATCAGACTAATCCGCGCCGGCGCCTATTGTCTTGACTTCAGTCATATTTTTGATGCGGTACGCGGTGGCGGGCGCAGGGCCCGCACGCATCATACGGTGAGCACGCAGTGCGGCTGAAAGGTTGCCTGCTCCCCCTTGCGGGCATAGCCCAGCGGGTTGGCCACTACGCGGCAGCTCCAGGGCGTGCCGTCCGCGCGGGCCCCGCGCACCAGGTAGTCGCTGGGCGCATGCAGATGGCCGTGCAGCCACAGCTGGGCGTGGGGCAGGCAGTCGTCCAGCGCATTGCAAAACCCCGCCGTGCCCGGCACCAGGCCGTAGCGCGGGTCGGCGCTGAGCAGGCTGGGCGCGAAGTGCGTGACGGCCACCGTCGTGCCCGCAAAGGGCTGTGCGAGCGCGTTGCGTAACCAAGACTGGCAAACCAGGGCCTGTTCGCGCACCTCGGCGGCCAGGAAGGGCCCACCCTGGCGGGTGCTGCCAGTCTTGGAGAGATAGAAGTTGGCCGCGCGGAACGCCTTCTCGCGCCGCTGCAGTCGCTGGCCCGGGTCGGTGATCCCCGCGTGGTCGGCTAGCGCGTCGAAGTCGCTCCACAGCGTCGTTCCAACGAAGCGGACCCCCTGCAGCACCATGCTCTCACGCTCCAGCCAGATCAGCCCCAGCCGGTCGCAGATGCGGCGCAGGCGCGCATGCGCGGCGTCGAAGTCCTGCATGTCGTATTCATGGTTGCCAGGGACGAAGACCACTGGCGTGGGCCATCCGGCGTACTGCGGCAGAGGGGAGAAGCGCGCCAGGCCGAAGTCGTCGTCCGACAGCAGCGAGCCGGCCTGGTAAGAGCCGATGTCGCCGGCCAACACCAGGACATCGGCGCCAACGGCGGGGCTGGGGGTGAAATGCGGGTGGGCTTCCAGGTGCAGGTCGGACAGCAGTTGCAGCTTCATGGGTGAGTGGGTGGGGTCAATCCTGACGGTGGATGGGGGCGGGCGTGTTGCGCGCGGCGCGCGCAATCGCCTCGCGCAGCCAGCGGTGGGCGGGGTCGTGGTTGCGCCGGCGGTGCCACAGTGCGTCCACGTGCACGGGCGGCAGCGTCATGGGCAGCGGGCGCCACACCAGTTCGTCGCGCACGCTGGCCACGCCGACGAAGTGGCGCGGCAGCACGGTGAGCAGGTCCGTGGTGGCCACCACCCGTCCCGCGGTGAAGAACTGGTTCACGGTAAGCACGATTCGGCGTTCACGTCCCAACGCGGCCAATGCCCCGTCGATGAAGCCGAAGGGCTTGCCCGAGAAGCTCACCAGCAGGTGGCGCGCGGCGCAGTACAGGTCCAGCGTCATCGGCACGGCGGCCAGCGGGTGGTCCGCGCGCATCACGCACACGTACTGGCCATCGTAGAGGCGGGTGCTTTCGTGCGCCACCACGTTGTCCGACTGCGCCCGCGCCGTGAGGTCGGCCAGCACGGCGGGGAAGTAGCCCACGGCCATGTCGGCGCTCTCGTCGTCCAGCAGGCGGCGCGGGTCGCGCGTGGTCAGCGGCACCACGCGCAGCGAGACGCCGGGGGCCTCGCGTTCCACGATCTCGATGAGTGGCGGGATCAGCGTGGCACCCGTGGCGTCGGCCATCGCCAGAACGAAGGTCGTCTGAGCGGACGCCGGGTCAAAGCGCCCGGGGGAAAGTGTCTCCTGCAACTGTGCCAATGCGTGCCGTACGGCGGGCCACAGGGCCAGTGCCCGCGGCGTGGGCTCCACGCCGTGGCCGCGCCGCGTGACCAGCTCGTCGCCCAGCACCTCGCGCAACCGGCGCAGTGCGTTGCTCACGGCGGGCTGTGTGATGGCCAGTTTCTCGGCGGCGCGGGTCAGGTTGCGCTCGGCCATGACCTCGTCAAAGACGCGCAGCAGATTGAGATCCAGCGTGCGAAAGTTCAATGGCTGCATGCCGCAATCATCACACGGATGAATATGGGTGATTCAACATATAAATTAGACACAAACCAGGGTAAACCCTAGTATTGCTGCAACGCCCGGCAATTTCGCCAACAGTGGCGTACGAGTCGCATCATGACGAAGTTTGTACACATCGATGTTCCTGTCCAGCACCACGGCATTGCACGCATTGAAGAGGCAGCAAGCCATCTGAAGCAAACCGCTGCCCGCTTTGACGGCACCCGTGGCGCAACGTCGCTGCTGCTGGCGGCGCTGGTCGCCGCGCTGCTTGTCGTGGCCAACCAGGTCATGGACACCTGGAACGATGGCCACATGCTGGCCGGCTGGATGGTGATGTGGGTGATCGCTTTCGCGGGAATGGCGTTGCTGGCGGCACCTGCGCGTAGCGCGGTGCTAGGTCTGCGTGCCGCTGCCAAGGCTTGGTCGGATGCGCACCGGCGTGCGGCAGAGGACGAGCGCACCTGGAATGCCGCACTGCGCGACGCCCGCATCATGGCCGACCTGAGCCGTGCGATGAACGGCATCGCGGTGGACGACCTGCGCCGTTACCGCTGAACGGCCGCGCGGCGACCCCGCGCCAACCGACAACAGGGCACCTTCGGGTGCCCTTTTTGCTATGTGCGCGGCAGCTTCGTCCGGGGCACATTCATGAAAAAACCCCGCGCCACAGATGTGGTCGCGGGGTTGTGTGTGTAGGCCCGGCTGAATTCATGCCGAGCCGAGGCAGGGCGGTCAGGCCGCCAGACGCTTCTCCAGCGCGGCCTTGGTGGCCAGCAGTTCCTGAGGCAGGTGGTAGGCCAGCTTGTCGAAATGCTCGGTGTGCAGCTTCAGTTCTTCGGCCCAGGCAGCCTTGTCGATGCTGGTCACCGTCTTGAACTGCTCGGTGCTGAAGTCCAGGCCGGTCCAGTTGATCTCGGCGTACTGCGGAGCAATGCCGAATATGGTTGGCTCGCCTTGCGCCGTGCCCTCGATGCGGTCCAGCATCCACTTGAGCACGCGCATGTTGTCGCCATAGCCGGGCCAGACGAACTTGCCGTCCTCGCCCTTGCGGAACCAGTTGACGCAGAAGATCTTGGGCAGCTGGTGGCCGGACTCCTCCAGCTTGTGTTCCATGTCGAGCCAGTGCTGGAAGTAGTCGCTCATGTTGTAGCCGCAGAACGGCAGCATGGCGAACGGGTCGCGGCGCACGACGCCCTGCGCACCAAAGGCGGCGGCGGTGGTTTCGGAGCCCATGGTCGCGGCCATGTAAACGCCTTCCATCCAGCTGCGGGCCTCGGTCACCAGCGGCACGGTGGTGGAGCGGCGGCCGCCGAAGATGAAGGCGTCGATGGCCACGCCGGCGGGGTTGTCCCACTCGGGGTCCAGGGCCGGGTTGTTGGTGGCGGCCACCGTGAAGCGCGAATTGGGGTGCGCGGCCTTGGCGCCGGTTTCCTTGGCAATCTGCGGTGTCCAGTCCTTGCCCTGCCAGTCGATGAGGTGGTCCGGGAGCTTGCCGGTGTCCTTCTCCATGCCTTCCCACCATACATCGCCATCGTCGGTGAGGGCGACATTGGTGAAGATCACGTCCTTGTCCAGCGAACGCATGCAGTTCGGGTTGGTGTGCATGTTGGTGCCGGGGGCCACGCCGAAGTAACCGGCCTCGGGGTTGATGGCGTACATCTTGCCGTCGGCATGGGGCTTGATCCAGGCAATGTCGTCACCGATGGTCGTGACTTTCCAGCCGGCGAAGCCGGCTTCCGGCGGCACCAGCATGGAGAAGTTGGTCTTGCCGCAGGCGCTGGGGAAGGCGGCGGCCACGTGGTACTTCTTGCCCTCGGGGTTGGTCACGCCCAGGATCAGCATGTGCTCGGCCAGCCAGCCCTGGTCGCGGCCCATGGTCGAGGCAATGCGCAGCGCCAGGCACTTCTTGCCCAGCAGTGCGTTGCCGCCGTAGCCCGAGCCGTACGACCAGATCTCGCGGGTCTCGGGGTAGTGGACGATGTACTTGACCTGGGGGTTGCAGGGCCAGGACGTGGTGTCCTTCTGGCCTGCGGCCAGCGGGGCGCCCACGGTGTGCATGCAGGGCACGAACTCGCCGTCGGTGCCGAGCACGTCATAGACGGCCTTGCCCATGCGGGTCATCAGCTTCTGGTTCACGGCCACATAGGCGCTGTCGGTCAGTTCGATGCCAATGTGGGCGATGTGCGAGCCCAGAGGGCCCATGGAGAAGGGCACCACGTACATGGTGCGGCCGGCCATGCAACCGTCAAACAGCGGCTGCAGCGTGGCGCGCATCTCGGCCGGGGCCATCCAGTTGTTGGTCGGGCCGGCGTCTTCCTTTTTCTCCGAGCAGATATAGGTGCGGTCTTCCACGCGCGCGACGTCCGACGGGTCGGACCACGCGAGGTAGCTGCCCGGGCGCTTGGCGGGGTTCAGCTTCTTGAACGTGCCGGCATCCACCAGTTGCTGACACAACTGCTCGTACTCCTGCTGCGAACCGTCGCACCAGTGGATGCGGGCGGGCTTGCACAGCGCGGCCATTTCGGCCACCCAGGCGATCAGCTTGGCGTTCTTGACGTATGCGGGCGCCTGAATGTCCAGGACGGGCATGGTGGGTGCGTTCATCGGGAAGGCTTCTTTGAAGTTGAAAAACAGTCTTTTCAAAGGAAGCGAACCGGGTCACGACGCACAGGCCCGCGCTGAACCGATCTGCGCGCTGCCTTTGAAAAAACCGCTGGGACTCAGTCGGCTGGCGAAACGGGGGTACCGCGGTGGCACCCCTGCACAGGTCGGCTGGGGTGACGATTTTATGAAGACGCCCCCGATTTGTCTGTCGGACAGGGGGTTAAATCATGCAAAAAACACATGACGTTATGCGTGTCATGGCGTCGGTGCAAAACGCGATCACCAAAAAACAAAGCCCCGCAGAGGCGGGGCTGGGTGGCGAGCGGGCGGTGCGTTCAGGCCATGTAGACCGCAATGAAGGCCAGCAGGAAGATCATGGCCGCACCCACCGCAGGGATCACGACGGGAATCAGATGCACCACGGACTCGGCGGCATCGGAGGCCGTGGCGGCCTCGACGTCGGCGGCGTTGGGGGCGATGGGGTGGTCATGGGCCATGGGTTCGGTCTCCTGTGGGGTCTGGTGCCTTGATGGGGGACAAGTGTAGCCACAACGCCCCCGCGCGTGCACGGGCCTTACCCGCACGCGCGTGCGGCATGGCGCTCTCAGCGCAACTCGGCTTCCATCTGCGCGGCGCGCAGCAGGTCCAGCACCTGCTGGATGTGGGCCTTGCCGCGCGTTTGCAGCACCAGTTCGATCTCCACGTTCTGCGCGGCCAGCACGGTGAAGGCGCGCTGATGGTGCACCTCTTCGATGTTAGCGCCCGCTTCGGCCACGAGGGCGGTGATGCGGGCGAGCACGCCGGGCACGTCGCGTGCGCTGACCATGATGCGCGCCAACCGGCCGGAGCGCACCATGCCGCGCTCGATGATGGCCGCCAGCAGCAGCGGGTCGATGTTGCCGCCGCTGAGCACCAGCCCCACCTTCTTGCCGCGAAAGCGCTCGGGGTGGCGCACCAGCGCGGCCAGCCCGGCGGCCCCCGCGCCTTCCACCAGCGTCTTCTCGATCTCCAGCAGCATCAGCACCGCCTGCTCGATGTCGCCTTCGTCCACCAGCAGCAGGTCATCCACCAGCCGGCCAATGACCTCCTGCGTCATCTTTCCGGGCTGGCCCACGGCGATGCCCTCGGCGATGGTTGACGCGCCCTGCGCGTGGTGCGTGCCCTTGATGGCATTCACCATGGCCGGGAAGCGCGCCGTCTGCACGCCGATGATCTCCAGGTTCGGCTTGATGGCCCGCGCCGCCGTTGCCATGCCGGCCAGTAGCCCACCGCCGCCCACCGAAACCACCAGCGCATCCAGGTCGGGTTGGGCGGCCAGCATTTCCAGCACCAGCGTGCCCTGGCCGGCGGCCACGGCCTCGTCGTCATAGGGGTGCACGAAGGTCAGGCCCTGCTGCTCCGCCAACTGGTAGGCGTGCTGGCGGGCTTCCTCCAGCGTGTCGCCGTGCAGCACCACCTCGGCACCAAAGCCGCGCGTGCGCTCCACTTTCACACCGGGGGTGAAGCGCGGCATGACGATCACGGCGCGCAGGCCCAGGCGCTGCGCGTGGTAGGCCACGCCCTGGGCATGGTTGCCCGCACTCATCGCCACCACGCCGCGCTCGCGTTCTTGGGGAGTGAGCTGGCTCAGCTTGTTGCAGGCGCCGCGTTCCTTGAACGAGGCGGTGAACTGCAGGTTCTCGAACTTGAGGAATACCTGCGCGCCCACGATCTGCGAGAGCGTGCGCGATTCGACGCAGGGGGTTTCCAGCACCTGGCCGCGCAGGCGCTCAGCGGCGTGCTGGATGTCTTGGAAGGTCAGCATGGTGCATTGTGGCGCAGCGCGCCAGGTGAAGCAGTTTTGCTATTGTAAAAATAGCTGGTTGCGCTTGGTGGACGAGCGCTAGAAGCCGTTTTGCTCTGAAGGCCCCGTCCACTATCCCGGAAACGCGCGCGCCAGAACCGCCGCCACATCCAGGCCGCGCGTGTCGATGGCGCCCGCCACGCGGCCGGCCCCGCTGTCCGCCAGCCGCGTGGCGATGAACGCATCGGCCACGGCTGCGGGGGCCTGCTGGCGCAGCAGGCAGGCCTGGGCCAGCAGCACCAGGCGCTGGGTCAGCACGCGGCCCAGGCCTTCCAACTGCTCAACCGGTGCGGCCAACAGGGCCTGCAGCTCGCGCGCGGCAGCGGCAATGCGCGGCTCGCCCTGCGCCGCGGCGTGCAGCTCGGTCAGCAAAGCGTGTGCGGCCTCGGGCTCGCGCTGCAGGGCGCGCAGCACGTCCAGGCACATCACGTTGCCCGAGCCCTCCCAGATGGAGTTGACGGGCGCCTCGCGGAACAGGCGCGCCATCACGCCGTCCTCCACATAGCCATTACCGCCCAGCACCTCCATGGCCTCGCCGGTCAGCTCCACCGCGCGCTTGCAGACCCAGAACTTGGCGGCGGGCGTCATCACGCGCTTCCAGGCGCGCTGGGCGGGCGTGCTGTCGTCCTCGTACGCCTGGGCCAGTCGCATGGCCAGGTGCAGCGCGGCCTCGCTCTCCAGCGCCAGGTCGGCCAGCACCGCGCGCATCAACGGCTGCTCGGCCAGGGCCTTGCCGAAGGCGTGGCGCCGGCGCGCGTAATGGATGGCCTGCACGGTGGCCTGCCGCAGGATGGCGGCGCTGCCCACCACGCAGTTCAGGCGCGTGTAGCTGGCCATCTCGATGATGGTGGGAATGCCCCGGCCTTCCTCGCCCATGAGCAGGCCCCAGGCGTCCTCGAACTCCACCTCGCTGCTGGCGTTGCTGCGGTTGCCCACCTTGTCCTTCAGGCGCTGCACACGCACGGCGTTGCGGCTGCCGTCCGGGCGCCAGCGCGGCACGTAGAAGCAGGCGAACGGGCCGCCCTCGCCGGTGCGCGCCACCACCAGGTGCGCATCGCACTGTGGCGCCGAGAAGAACCACTTGTGTCCGCGCAGCCGGTATTCGCCGCCGCGCCCGCCCGTGCCGATGGGTGTCGCCACGGTGGTGTTGGCGCGCACGTCCGATCCGCCCTGCTTCTCGGTCATGCCCATGCCCAGCCAGATGCTGGCCTTGTCCGCCACGGGCAGGTCGCGCGGGTCGTAGGCGGTGCTGTAGAGCCGGGACTGCAGCGACTGCCACAGCGCGGGCTCCTTGCACAGCAGCGGGATGGCGGCCTGCGTCATCGTGGCGGGGCACAGCGTGCCCTGTTCCACCTGGCCGTGCAGGTAAAAGCCCGCCGCCCATGCGGCCCAGCGGCCCGGTCGCTCGTCCTGGAAGGGCCGGGAGATCAGCCCCTCGCCGCGGTACAGCGCCAGGAGCTGGTGCCACGCGGGGTGGAACTCCAGCGCGTCGATGCGCTGCCCGCGCGTGTCAAAGCGCTGCAACTGCGGCGTGTGGCGGTTGGCCTGCTCGGCCAGGGCGTAGGTCTCGGCCATGCCCAGCCGTGCGGCGTAGGCGTCGAGCGCCGGGCGCGCCCAGTCGGCGCCCGCACGCTCCAGCGCCTCGCACAGCGCCGCGTCGGTGGCCAGCGGGTGGTAGTCGTTCAGCTCGGGGTATTGGTTGAAGACCTGGTGGGTGGTCCAGTCCATGGTGCGTGGCCTCCGTGTTGTCGTGGGACCAGTCTAGGAGCCTTGCGCCGTCCGGGTAAGAGGGTGAGCGCGGAAGAGGGCGACGTTCAAAGCCAAATAGGCCCATAGCGCCCAACTGGCAAGCGCGAACAGCTATGAAAACAGGAGTTCTCTCAGCGCAGCACGCGGCAGTTGCCGAACTCGCAGCGGATCGCCAGCGCGTCGCCGTTGCTGCACGGCACGCTATAGGTCTCAAAGCCCGGCCCCTTGGCGGCGAGCGCGGCCACGGGCTGGGCATGGCAGGCTTGCTCGCGTGCCAGGCGCTCGGCGCTGTAGGCATCGGCGCCCGAGGGGCGCGGCGGCGCCGCCGGTGCCACGGGCACGGACGGCGCGGCGCCCGGCTGCGGCCCGGCGACTGCCAGCGGGCTGATGCGGTGGCCCCGCACGGCCATGCAGTGCGCGACCAGCTGGCGCCGCCGCTCCATCGCCTGCAGTCCCTGCGAGCCGCCCGCAAGTGCGCCGCCCGTGAGAGCCCAGTCGCGCACGCCGGTGTCGCTGCGCCCGAGTCCCCAGGCGAGAAACGCCGCCACCAGCGCGCCCTGGACCACGGCGTCCAGCGTCTCGCTGAGCACGCCCACCTGCTGCGCGCGGTCGCGGCAGTCCTGCAGGTCGGCGTCGTAACGGGCGCGCGCATCGAGGGCGGGGTCGGGCGCCACCGGGGGCGGGGGTGGCGTGGCGCAGCCGGTGACGGCAAGGCATGCGGCCACGCACAGGGCCAGCGTGGCGGTGGCCCGGCTGGGGCGTGCGGGAAAAGAAGTGCGAGGGGTGCGTTGCATGTCGCCGGGTCCTCTCAGTCGGTGGCTGGGCGCATGCGGCGTGCGCTCTAGGCGGCTTCGGTCTGGAACAGCCGGCGCGTGCCCACCGGCGCCACGGCGCGCGCAATGGCGCCGATGTGGTCCGGTGTGGTGCCGCAGCAGCCGCCCACGATGTTGACCAGGCCCTCGGCGGCGAATTCGTGCACCAGGCGGCTGGTGACCTCGGGTGTCTCGTCGAAGCCCGTGTCGCTCATCGGGTTGGGCAGGCCTGCGTTGGGGTAGCAGCTGATGAAGGTGTCCGGCGCGGCCTTGGCCAGTTCCTGGATGTAAGGGCGCATCAGCGTGGCGCCCAGTGCGCAGTTCAGGCCCACCGACAGCGGGTGCGCATGGCGCACGCTGTGCCAGAAGGCGGTCACGGTCTGCCCGCTCAGGATGCGGCCCGAGGCGTCGGTGACGGTGCCGCTGATCATGATCGGCAGCACCTGGCCGGTCTGCTCGAAGGCCTCGTCCACGGCGAACAGCGCGGCCTTGGCGTTGAGGGTGTCGAAGATGGTCTCGACCAGGATCACGTCGGCACCGCCCTCGATGAGCGCCAGGGTCTGCTCCAGGTAGGCTGCGCGCAACTGCTCGAAGGTGATGTTGCGCGCGCCGGGGTCGTTCACGTCGGGGCTGATGCTGGCCGTCTTGGGCGTGGGGCCGAGGGCGCCGGCGACGAAGCGCGGCTTGTCGGGCGTGCTGAATTTGTCGCAGGCCGCGCGCGCGAGCTTGGCGCTCTCCAGGTTCATCTCGTAGGCCAGCTCGGCTAGCCCATAGTCGTCCTGCGCGATCGAGGTCGCGCCGAAGGTGTTGGTCTCGATCAGGTCGGCGCCGGCCGCGAGATACCCTTCATGGATGTCGCGGATCACGTCGGGGCGCGTGAGGCTCAGCAGCTCGTTGTTGCCCTTCACGTCGCGCGCAAAGTCCTTGAAGCGCTCGCCCCGGTACTGCGCCTCGGTCAGCTTGAAGCGCTGGATCATCGTGCCCATGGCGCCGTCGAGGATGGCGATGCGTTGTTCCAGGATGGCGGGCAGCGCTTGCGCGCGGGTGTAGTGGGGCAGGGTCATGGGGCCGATTGTAGGAAGCCGGCGCCGCCCGCGGTGGCGGGCGCACAATAACGGGCTTTGCGCCATGGTGGGGCCCTCCGCATGGCCGCGTTTTATAGGCCAAAAGCGCCTTTGGCGCTTATCCAATAAGCGCTGACAGCTATCAAAAAGAGAGTCCACCGGTTTGTCCCCCGCGCATTTCGTCCTGCACGACGTCTTTGGCTACGAGCAGTTCCGTGGCCCGCAGCAGGCCATCATTGACCATGTGATCGCCGGCGGCGACGCGCTGGTGCTGATGCCCACGGGCGGCGGCAAGAGCCTGTGCTACCAGGTGCCGGCCATCGTGCGGCGCGATGCGGGGCTGGGCGTGACGGTGGTGGTTTCGCCGCTGATCGCGCTGATGCACGACCAGGTGGGCGCGCTGCACGAGGCGGGGGTGGAGGCGGCCTTCCTCAACTCCACGCTGGACTGGCAGCAGACGCAGGACGTGGAGCGGCGCCTGGCGCGCGGCGAGATCACGCTGCTGTACGCCGCGCCCGAGCGCGTGACCACCGACCGCTTTCTCACGCTGCTGGACGGTCTGCATGCGCGCGGGCAGCTGGGGCTGTTCGCCATCGACGAGGCGCATTGCGTGAGCCAGTGGGGCCACGACTTCCGGCCTGAATACCGCCAGCTCGCGGTGCTGCACGAGCGCTATGCGGGCGTGCCGCGTATCGCCCTCACGGCCACGGCCGACGCGCTCACGCGCGAGGACATCGTGCAGGGCCTGCGGCTGCAGCAGGCGCGGCAGTTCGTCAGCAGCTTCGACCGGCCCAACATCCGCTACCGCATCGAGGAAAAGAAGGAGCCGCTCACGCAGCTCATGCGTTTCATCGACCGCGAGCACCTGGGCGAGGCCGGCGTGGTCTATTGCCAGTCCCGCAAGCGCGTGGAGGAACTCGCCCAGGCGCTGTGCGATGCGGGCCTGACGGCGCTGCCCTACCACGCGGGCCTGCCCGCCGAGGTGCGCCAGCAGAACCAGGACCGCTTCCTGCGCGAGGACGGCATCGTGATGGTGGCCACCATCGCCTTCGGCATGGGCATCGACAAGCCCGACGTGCGCTTTGTGGCCCATGTGGACATGCCCAAGAACATTGAGGGCTACTACCAGGAGACGGGCCGCGCGGGCCGCGACGGTCTGCCCGCCGACGCGTGGATGGCCTACGGCCTGCAGGACGTGGTGAACCAGCGCCGCATGATCGACGAGAGCCCCGCGGGCGAGGAGTTCAAGGCCGTGATGCGCGGCAAGCTGGATGCGCTGCTGGCCCTGGCCGAGGCCACGGACTGCCGGCGCGTGCGGCTGCTGGGCTACTTCGGAGAGGCGTCCGAACCCTGCGGCAATTGCGACAACTGCCTGAATCCGCCGGCCGTGTGGGACGGCACGGATGCCGCGCGCAAGCTCCTGTCCACCATCTACCGCGTGCACGAGGCCAGCGGACTGACCTTCGGCACCGGCCACATCATGGACATCCTGCGCGGCAAGGCCACGGACAAGGTCCAGCAGTTCGGCCATGAAAAACTCTCCACCTTCGGCCTGGGCGCACAGTATTCCGAGGCGCAGCTGCGCGGCGTGCTGCGCCAGTTGCTGGCCGCCGGCGCCGTGGGGCTGCACAAGGTCACGACCGAGGGCGGCCACAGCTTTGACACGCTGGCGCTGACCGAGGGATCGCGCCCCGTGCTGCGCGGCGAGCAGAGCGTGCTGCTGCGCGAGGCCACGGCCGCGGCCGGCCCCAAGAAGCCGCGCCGCGCCAGCGCCCCGCCGGTGGCAGCGGCCAACCTGGGACAGGACGCCCAGGTGCGCTTCATCAACCTCAAGGCCTGGCGCGCCGAGGTGGCGCGCGAGCACAACCTGCCGGCCTACGTGATCTTCCACGACGCCACGCTGGCCGCCATTGCCGAGCGCAACCCGGCCACGCTGGAGGATCTGCAGGGCATCAGCGGCATGGGTGCGAAAAAGCTGGAGGCGTACGGCGCCGAAGTGCTGCGGGTGTGCGGCGCCGGGGCCGCGGCCGGCTGATCAGGCGCACCGCAGGCTGGTGGGCAGCGGCCACTGCGTGGGCGGCGCCGTCCGGGCCCAGGGCACGCTGGCGGGCGTGCTGCATTCCTGCAGCACCCATTGGCGCACGCCTTGTGCGGCGAGGTCTTCGGCCAGCGCCTGCAGGGCCGCCGTGTCGAACAGTCCCGCGTGCCAGGTGGTGCGGCACTCGTAATCCACACCGCTGGCCTGCACGCAGCGCAGCGACTCCCAGGCGCGGTCGCCACTGCCCGGCGTGCGGGTGATGGCGTCGTAATGTGCCAAGGGCCCCTTGATGTCCAGGCCCACCCAGTCCAGCAGCGGCAGCAGGGCCTGCAGCCGCTCGGGGTACATGCCGGCCGTGTGCAGGCCGGTGGCAAAGCCCAGGGCGCGTACGCGCGCGAGGGCGTCGGGCAGGGCGGCCTGCAGCGTGGGCTCGCCGCCCGAGAACACCACGCCGTCCAGCAGGCCGCGGCGCGTGTGCAGCAGTTGCTCCACTTCGCTCCAGCGGTGCGGCGCGGGCGCGGCCGCGTCCAGCAGCCCGGCGTTGTGGCAATAGCCGCAGCGCCAGGGGCAGCCCTGGCAGAACACCACGGCGGCCAGCCTGCCGGGAAAGTCGATGGTGGTCAGCGGCGTGATGCCGCCGACGCGCAGCGCCTCGGCGGCGGTGTGGCTGGTCCTAGCAGGCACGGCCCGGCTCGGCGAAGAACTGGCGTTCGTTGTGTTCGCCCTGCTTGCCGGTGTTGAAGCTGGCCACGGGGCGGTGGTAGCCCATGACGCGCGTCCAGACCTCGCAGGGCTGGCGCTCGGCGTCGGTCAGCTGCACGGCGGTGGCCAGGGCGGTGTTCTCGGTGGCGGAAAAGTGGGTCATGACAAACTCCTGGGTTGGTGGTGGAAGAACTTCAAAAACAATAGCTGTTGACGCTTGCTACATAAGCGCTAGAGGCAAATTTCATTCAAATCACGCCGCCAGCCGCGCGCGCTTGGCGGCCAGGCGCTCCTCGTCGCAGCGCGGGCAGAACGGGTGTTCGCCCGCGAGGTAGCCGTGCGTGGGGCAGATGGAGAAGGTGGGCGTGACGGTGATGTAGGGCAGACGGAAGTGGGTGAGCGCCCGTTTCACCAGCTCGCGGCAGGCCGCGCCGCTGGAGATGCGCTCGCCCATGTACAGGTGCAGCACCGTGCCGCCGGTGTACTTGCCCTGCAGCGCCTCTTGCCGCTGCAGCGCCTCGAACGGGTCGTCGGTGAAGCCCACGGGCAGCTGCGACGAGTTGGTGTAGTACGGCTGGGCCTCGGTGCCGGCTTGCAGTATGGCGGGCCAGCGCTTCTTGTCTTCTTTGGCAAAGCGGTAGGTGGTGCCTTCGGCGGGCGTGGCCTCCAGGTTGTAGAGGTGGCCGGTCTCTTCCTGGAACTGCACGATGCGCGCTCGCACATGGTCCAGCAGGCGCAGGGCGAACTGGTGACCCCAGTCGCTGGTGATGTCGTGCGCGCCGCCGGTGAAGTTGCGCACCATCTCGTTGATGCCGTTCACGCCCAGCGTGCTGAAGTGGTTGCGCAGCGTGCCCAGGTAGCGCTTGGTGTACGGGAACAGGCCCTGGTCCATCAGGCGCTGGATGAGCTTGCGCTTGACCTCCAGGCTCTGCTTGCCCAGTTCCAGCAGGCGGTCCAGCGCCGCCAGCAGGGCCGCCTCGTCGCCCGCGTGCAGATAGCCCAGGCGTGCGCAGTTGACGGTGACCACGCCCAGGCTGCCGGTCTGCTCGGCGCTGCCGAACAGGCCGTTGCCGCGCTTGAGCAGCTCGCGCAGGTCCAGCTGCAGCCGGCAGCACATGGAGCGCACCATGTTGGGCGACAGCTCGGAGTTGATGAAGTTCTGGAAGTACGGCAGGCCGTACTTGGCCGTCATGTCGAACAGGGCGACGGCGTTCTCGCTCTCCCACGGGAAGTCGGGCGTGATGTTGTAGGTGGGGATGGGGAAGGTGAACACGCGGCCCTTGGCATCGCCCGTGGTCATCACGTCGATGTAGGCGCGGTTGATGACGTCCATCTCGGCCTGCAGCTCGCCGTAGCAAAACGGCATCTCCACGCCGCCGATCACCGGCACCTGCTCGCGCAGATCCTCGGGGCAGGTCCAGTCGAAGGTGAGGTTGGTGAACGGCGTCTGCGTGCCCCAGCGCGAGGGCACGTTGAGGTTGTAGACCAGCTCCTGGATGCACTGGCGCACGGCGGCATAGTCCATGCCGTCCTTGCGCACGAAGGGCGCCATGTAGGTGTCGAACGACGAAAACGCCTGCGCACCCGCCCACTCGTTCTGCAGCGTGCCGAGGAAGTTGACGATCTGCCCCACGGCGGAGCTCATGTGCTTCGGGGGCCCCGCCTCCACCTTGCCCGGCACGCCGTTCAGCCCCTCGTGCAGCAGCGTGCGCAGCGACCAGCCCGCGCAGTAGCCGCTGAGCATGTCGAGGTCGTGGATGTGGATGTCGCCATTGCGGTGCGCCTCGCCGATCTCGGGTGCGTAGACGTGCGAGAGCCAGTAGTTCGCCGTCACCTTGCCTGCCACGTTCAGGATCAGCCCGCCCAGCGAGTAGCCCTGGTTGGCGTTGGCGTTCACACGCCAATCGGCGCGCGTGAGGTACTCGTTGATGGAGCTTTCCACATGCACCAGCGTCTGCCGGTCGGCGCGCAGGGTGGCGTGGCGCTGGCGGTAGGCCATGTAGGCGCGCGCGGTCTGCAGATGGTTGGCGGCGATCAGCGTCTGCTCCACCACGTCCTGGATCTGCTCGATGGTCGGTGCCTCGCCATGGAAGCGGTGGATCAGCACCTTGGTGGCCTGCGCCGTGAGCAGACGGGCCTCGTCCTCGCCGAACTCGCCCGTAGCCTGGCCGGCCCGTGCGATGGCCGACTGGATGCGCACAGCATCGAAAGGCGTGCGCTCGCCGTTGCGTTGGATGACGTCGCGCGGCAGGCTGGCGACGATCGGAGATGGTGGTGTCATGGCAACCCTTAAAACACTACATATAGTGTTCACCATACCTATCAAACACTATAGGTAGTTTGATCAGGCACAAACCGCAGGGCAGAAAAGGGCCTGTGCAGAGGGGGGTGCGGTGCGCGGCTTGTGGCCCGCGCGCCACGGGGTGGAGCCGCAGCAGGCCCGCGCCCGAGAGGCTGGGCGGGGGATCGGGGCGCCGTGGAGGGTTTGACGCCGTTTGGCCTTCTGGCGCTTGAAGGGTAAGCGCTGGAAGCTATTAAAACAGTAGCAACCGGGTTGCGTGCGGCGCGACGCGTGTCAGGTCAACTCGACGCCAGCCTGCGCATTGCGCACAAAGGCCTCGAACGCGGCGGGCTCCAGCGGCCGGCTGTACCAGTAGCCTTGCATTTCGTCGCACCCGCAGGCCTGCAGCAACGCGGCCTGCTCGGCCGTCTCCACGCCTTCGGCAATGGTGGCCATGCGCAGGCTGTGGGCCATCTTGATGATGGCCGTCACGATGGCCTGGTCGCTGGCCTGGTGGGCGAGTTCGCGCACGAAGGACTGGTCGATCTTGAGTTTGTCGATGGCGTAGCGCTTGAGGTAGCTCATGGAGGAATAGCCTGTGCCGAAGTCGTCCAGCGCCACGCGAAAGCCCACCTCATGCAGGCGGCGGATGGTGGTCTCGGCCTGTTCCGGGTTTTCAGCGCGACGGCCTCGGTCAGCTCCACCTCGATGCGCTGGGGTGAAACGTCCATGCGCTGCAGGATGCGCACCAGCTCCTCGACGAAGTGCGGCCGCGCGAACTGCGCAGCCGATACGTTCACCGCCACCACCAGCGGCGGCAGGCCCGCGGCATCCCAGGCGCGCAACTGCTGCGCCACCTGCTCCACCACCCAGAAATCGATGGCCACGATGGAGCCGCTTTGCTCGGCGATCGGGATGAACTCGGCCGGAGACACCAGCCCCCAGCGCGGATGCCGCCAGCGCAGCAGCGCCTCGGCGCCCGCCAGCGCGCCGCTGCCCAGCGTGCGCTGGGGTTGGAACACCAGGAACAGCTCGCCGCGGTGCGCCGCGTCCTTGAGGCCGGCGGCCAGCTCCAGCGAACGCTGCGTGTGCGCCTGCATCTCGGGTGCGAAGAAGCGCAGCCCGTTGCGCCCGTCCTGCTTGACGCGGTACATCGCCACTTCCGCGGCGGACGCCAAGGTGCTGGCGGTGCGCGCGTCGTCGGGGTAGACGGCGATGCCGGCCGACGCGCTGACCGACACGGCATGGCCGTGGATCTGCAGTGTGGTCTGCAGCTGCGCCAGCGCATCCTGCGCCAGCAGCGCCACAGCCGCCTGGTCCGCCAGGGGCACGATGGCCGTGAACGCGTCGCCCGAATAGCGCGCCACGGGAATGTGCGGCGCGAGGCAGGCGCGCAGCCGGTTGCCCATCTCCAACAGCAGTTCGTCACCGGCCGCGTGGCCCAGGGTTTCGTTCACCAGCTTGAAGTTGTCCAGGTCGAACCACAGCACCGACACCCGTTCGTGGCTTGCGTCGGCGCGGTCGATGGCTTGCGTCAACTGTTCGTCGAAGGCTTTCTTGTTGAGCAGGCCGGTCAGCGTGTCGTAGTTGGAGAGGGCGCGGATGCGCTCCTCCGCCTCGCGCCGCTGCGTGATGTCCTCCATGTGCGCGACGTAATGCGTCACGTCGCCGAACACGTCGCGAACGGGGTAAAGCGAAGCGTTTTCCGTATAGACCTGTCCGTTCTTGCGGCGGTTGATGAGTTCGCCCTGCCAGGGCAGGCCGCGCGGCAGCTTGGTCCACATATCGGCATAGGTGGTCCGCGGCGTCAGTCCCGACTGCAGCACGCGCGGGTTGCGGCCCAGCACCTCTTGTGCGCCGTAGCCGCTGACTTCGCTGAAGGCCTTGTTGACGTAGACGATGCTGGCGTCGATGTCGGTGATGACCACCGGACTGGGGCTCTGGTCCAGCGCCTCCGACAGGCGGTGGATGACGGCCTCCTGGCGGCGCTGGGCCACGTGCTTCCAGAGGGCGTCGGCCACGGTCTGCAGCGCCTGTGCGTCGCGTGGGTGATAGTCCCGCGCCTTGCCGGCCACGCCCAGCAGCAGGCGCGGCCTGCCGCCTTCCACCACGGGCACGCAAGCCCAGCGGGCCGTCGCGCCGCCCGGTGCGCGCCCAGCCGCCGCATCGTGCGGCGCGTTCGTCACCACGGCGCGGCGTTCGCGCAGGGCGGTTTCCCACGGCGGCATGTCGGGCGGGGCGTTCTCGTGTGAGCAGGCGGCCAGCGAGGTGCCGCGTGCGTCGTCGTGCACGAAGTACAGCACTGCCAGCGCGCTGCCGGTCAGGGTCTGGGCATGCGCCAGGCCGCGGCGCAGCAGGTCTGCCTCGGGCTGGTGGATGTCGTGCTGCTGCAGGTCCAGCAGGGCGGCGTTCAGGCCGGCCTCGGAGCGAATGCGCTCCTCGTTCTCCACGGTGGGCGTGATGTCGCGCGACAGCATCAGGAAGGTGTCGGGCTGGCCCGCGACCGCGGATTTGCGGGAGACGGACAGCTCGAAATGCCGCTCGCCCAGGGGCAGCGGCAACGTGATGCGCTGGCCGCGGCTCATGCCCGTGCGTTCAGCCTCCGCCAGTGCCTCGAAACACTGCGCGGCCGCCGCCGGTGGCAGCGCCTCGTCCAGCGTTTTTCCCAGCAACTGGGGCAGCGGGGTCAGGAGCTTGCTGGTCTCGTTGGCGTGCACCGCGAGGTACGCCCCCTTGCGGTCCACCTCGAACAGCAGGTCGGGCAGCGTGTTCAGCGTGGCCCGCTGCCGGGCCTCGGCGGCGCGCAGGTCCAGGTACGGGATCTGCACCGTTTCCACGAACAGGCCGCGGTAAAGGAAGCCATAGGCCAGGATTTTGTAGAAGTGGCCGGCGACGTTGTACACATCGGTCACGTTGGCGTAGAGCGTGAAGAAGATCTCGCTCATGGCCATGGTGAACGATGCCAGCGCCAGGTGCGACAGGCCGAACTCGCGCGCATGGCGCAGTTGCGTGAGAAAGCCCACGCCCGCCAGCACGTACGCGGTTGCCAGCGCGTATTCGAAATGGACCTTGAAGGGCGTGAGCCCTGCCTCGGGCGTGAAGGTGCGGGGCAGCCACTGCGGATGCCCCAGCAGCACGTAGTGCACCGCGCCCACCAGCAGCGCCACCCACAACAGCCCCGCGTAGCGCGAGCGGCGGCCCAGCCATTCATTCCAGCGGTGGGGCCATAACGCGGCCCACAGCAGGGCCAGCGCCGCCAGCGCGCGCGCGGCCAGCCAGAAGTTGATGGCCTTTTCCGGGTCGCTGGGGGTCACGAAGTCCGGCATGCCGGCGTAGGACAGGCTGTGGGTCAGGTCCAGCACCGCCACGCCCAGCAGCCCCAGGCCGAGGACCAGCACCCGCCCATTGGGCCGGTACTTTTGCGTGGCCCAACTGATGCTGAACACCATTGCCGCCACGCCGATGGACACGACCTCCATCGCGGTGTGCAGCGGCAGGTAGCCCGCCATGCCGCGCGCGGCGTCTGGCGCGGGCAAGGTCTCCAACAGCCACAGGCTGACCAGCAGCACGGCGAACCAGATGAGGGACTGGCGGAACTCCTGGCGGTGGGCGGGGTGCATCATGTGCGGCGTGGTGGTGGGTCGATGCCAGGGGCGCGTGGACGCGGACCCCTGCAAATGTAGGCAGACGTTACATCACGGCAGTGATTGTGCGGGCGATCGCCTCACAAAAACGACAAGCCCGCCGGCAGCCGCGGAGGGGCCCGCGCGGCGAAAAAAAAGCCGGCACAAGGCCGGCTGAAAAGCAAGGTGCCCCTAAGGCCTTGCCGATGGAAACGTTTTCGAGCTGCAGCGCTCTGCAGGTAAGCGCTTACAGCTATGAAAAATAGAGCGAACCTTAATGCGCCAGGGCCTCCTCGGCCTCGATGCGCGGGTAGAAGTCGCGGTTTTCGCGCTGCATGCGTTCGTACACATGGCGCAGCACGGTGTTGGCATCTGCACGGAAACCCTCGGCGTCGGTGCGCACGCGCTCCGGCGTGTTCCAGCGCCGTGCGAAGTCCATGTACGCCGCGGCAATCGCCCCCATCTCGCGCTGGAACTGTTCGCCCAGGCGTGCCAGTTCCGCGTCGGCGCCTTGGCGCAGCGCGGGGTACAGCAGGCGGTCCTCGACGGCCAGGTGCAGCTTGATGGTGGAACTCATGGCCACGATGCCCTGTGCAATCGCCGTCGCGTTGTGCTCCACGCCGCTGTGTGCCAGCTGGCGCAGGGTGGCGATCTGGCCCAGGATGTCCCGGTGCTCGTGCTTGAAGCGGTCGATGTTCATGGCGGTTCTTCAAAAGGTCCGAGGGCGGGACCGGGCGCGCCGCGCGGGGCGGCGCACCCGGTATCCGCGGTGCGTCAGCGGTTGGCGCCTGCCAGGGCTCCGGTGCTCGGGGCGGCCGGGGCGCGGGGGGCGAACAGCACGCCGCTCACCACCTGCCAGGTCACGCACAGGGCGCCGGTGATGAACACCAGGTCACCGAAGGTACGCACCCAGCGCAGGGTCTCCAGGAACGGCTGCTGCAGGAACTCCTCGCTGCGGGCGTACCACGTACCGTGGGCCACGCTGGCGTGGAACTGGAACAGGCCGATCGGCAGCAGGCTGGTCGCGATCATCAGCACCAGGCCGGCGTTGAGCCACCAGAAGCCGGTCTTCATCAGGCGCTCGTTGAACACCATCTGGGGACGCACGTAGCGCAGCACCAGCAGCGTGAAGCCCAGGGCCAGGAAGCCATACACCCCGAACAGTGCGGCGTGGGCGTGCACCGGCGTGGTGTTCAGACCCTGGATGTAGTACAGCGAGATCGGCGGGTTGATCATGAAGCCGAACACACCGGCGCCCAGCATGTTCCAGAAGGCCACGGCGACGAAGCACATCAGCGGCCACTTCAGGTTCTTCATCCAGGTGGCCTTGTGCTGCAGGCTCCAGTGCTCCCAGGCTTCATGGCCCAGCACCACCAGCGGCACCACTTCCAGCGCGCTGAAGGAGGCACCCACGGCCATCACCGGAGTGGTGGTGCCCGAGAAGTACAGGTGGTGGAAGGTACCGGGCACGCCGCCCAGCATGAACAGCGAGGCAGATGCCAGGCTGGCAGCCGTGGCCATGCGGTAGGACACCAGGCCCAGGGTCGAGAAGATGAAGGCCAGTGCCGTGGTGGCGAACACTTCAAAGAAGCCTTCCACCCACAGGTGCACCACCCACCAGCGCCAGTACTCCATCACCGAGATGTGGGTGCGCTCGCCGTAGAACAGGCCGGTACCGTAGAACAGGCCGATACACACCACCGAGGAGGTCAGCAGTGCCAGCAGGTTCTTGTCCTGGCCGTTGGGAGCCAGCAGGGCGGGGAAGATGGCGCGGGCCATCAGCACCAGCCAGAAGGCGATGCCGGCGAACTTGCCGATCTGCCAGAGGCGGCCCAGGTCCACGTACTCATAGCCCTGGTGGCCCAGCCAGAAGTTCCACTCGGCCGGCATGATCTGCGCGATGGCGAAGTAGTTGCCGATGAACGAGCCCACGCAGACCACGACCAGTGCCCAGAACAGTACGTCCACGCCGAGCTTCTGGTACTTGGGATCCTTGCCGCCGTTGATCACGGGCGCAAGGAACAGGCCTGCGGCGAGGAAGCCGGTGGCGATCCAGAACAGTGCGGCCTGCAAGTGCCACGTACGCACCAGCGAGTAGGGCAGGTACTGGGAGATTTCCACGCCGTAGAACGTCTGGCCTTCCACCGTGTAGTGCGCGGTGAAGCCACCCAGCAGCACCTGTGCGGTGAACAGCGCCACCACCAGGAACAGGTACTTGCCCAGGGCGCGCTGCGAAGGCGTCAGGGCCACGCGGGACAGCGGGTCGTGCTGGGGAGGGGTGGGGTCCTGCTCGTCGTGCTTGCGCAGGAAGGCCCAGCCCCACACGAGGAAGCCCACGCCGGCCATCATGACCACCACGCTCATCACCGACCAGACCAGGTTCTCACCGGTGGGCTGGTTGCCGACCAGGGGCTCATGGGGCCAGTTGTTGGTGTAGGTGGCGCCGGTGCCGCCGTTGTCGGCGGGACGCTCGGTGGAGGCGGCCCAGGAGGTCCAGAAGAAGAAGCCGGCCATCTGCGCGCGGCGCTCGGCGCTGGGCAGGGTGTTCTCCTTCATGGCGTAGCTCTCGCGCGTCTTCTGCAACGAGGGGTCGTTGCTGAACAGCTTGTCGTAGTACTGGGCGGTCATGGCGATGGCCTCGGCGCGCAGCGGCGAGATCACCATCGTGTCCTTGGCCTTGTCGTAGGTGTTGGTGCGGTACTCGGTCTTGAGCCGGTCACGCAGCACTGCCTGCTGGCCCACGTCCAGATCGGCAAACGCCTTGCCATGGTCCTTCTGCGCGGCCAGTTCGAGCCAGGCTGTCAGCTCGCGGTGCAGCCAGTCGGCCGTCCAGTCGGGCGCCTGGTAGGCACCGTGGCCCAGGATCGAGCCGAGCTGCATGCCGCCCACCGACTGCCAAGCGGTCTGGCCGTCGAGGATGCCGTCCTTGGTGTAGAGCGGCTTGTCGCTGCCCTGCACCAGCACCTGCCCCGGGATCGGCGGCGCGGTGCGGTAGACCTCTGCGCCGTAGAAGCCCAGCAGGCTGAAGGTGACAATCAACACGCCTATCAGCGTGTACCAATACTTGGCGTACTTACCCATGTTGGGCCTCCGTCATTGTGTTTATCAAGCGGTGCAGCGGGGCGAAGGGTGGGGGGACTTTCCTTGCGCCCTCGCAAGGGTGCGCGGGCCGGGCCCGGCACACCGTGGGGGAGGGGGAGTAACGATGCATGGTCGAACAGTCGCGGTAAGAGATGCCTCCCCTCTCGCAATCCCTGGGCCAGCGGCTCTGCCATGAAAAATCAAGGGTTTACACCATCGTGGGTAAAATAGACCCATGTCAATTTGGGTAAAAAACACCTTTAAAGGGTTTTTATGACCATTGTTGAGGCATCGCCTGCGGCCGCCACCTCCGCCCTGCTGCTGTGCGCCGACCTGGGCGCCGAACTGCCCCAGGCCGTGCGCCTGCAGCGCCTGGTGGACCTGCTGCGCACGCAGTTCGGCTGCGGGGCCGTGGCCCTGCTGCGGCTGGAGGAGGAGCGCCTGCGCCCCGTGGCCGTCACCGGGCTGGTGAGCGACGCCCTGGGCCGGCGTTTTGCCGTAGGCCAGCACCCACGGCTGGCGGCCATCCTCACGCGGCGCGAGGTGACCTGCTTCGAGCACGACAGCCAGTTGCCCGACCCCTACGACGGCCTGCTCGACACCCTGGTGGGCGAGCCGCTGCCCGTGCACGACTGCATGGGCGTGGCCCTGCACGTGGAGGGGCGGCCCTGGGGCGTGCTCACGCTGGATGCCCTGGCCACCGGCACTTTCGGACCCGCCGCGCGCCAGCGGCTGGGCCAGTGGGTGCCGCTGGTGGAGGCCGTGGTGCGCGTGGCGCGGTTGGAGCAGGAACTGCGCACCCTGCGCATGGCCGCGACCGGCCCGGCCGAAGGCGACCTGGCGCTGGCGACGCCCGAGCGCGGCGGCGCCGGCGAGCTGGAGATCGTGGGCGAGAGCCCGGCCCTCAAGCGGCTGCTGCATGAGCTGAGCGTGGTGGCCGCGTCTGAGCTGCCCGTGCTGCTGCTGGGCGAGACCGGCGTGGGCAAGGAGCTGTTCGCGCGGCTGCTGCACCACCAGTCGCCGCGGCGCGCCCGCCCGCTGGTGCATGTGAACTGCGCGGCGCTGCCCGAGTCGCTGGCCGAGAGCGAGCTGTTCGGCCACGTGCGCGGCGCGTTCTCGGGTGCGGTGAGTGACCGCGCGGGCCGCTTCGAGGCCGCCGAGGGCGGCACGCTGTTCCTGGACGAGGTGGGGGAGCTGCCCCTGTCCGTGCAGGCCAAGCTGTTGCGCACGCTGCAAAACGGCGAGATCCAGCGCCTGGGCGCCGACCGCCCGCGCAGCGTGCACGTGCGCGTGATTGCGGCGACCAACCGCAACCTGCGCGAGCAGGTGGCCAGCGGGGCCTTCCGCGCCGACCTGTACCACCGCCTCTCGGTCTACCCCGTGCCCATTCCCCCGCTGCGCGAGCGGGGCAACGACGTGCTGGTGCTGGCCGGGCGCTTTTTGGAGCTCAACCGCGCCCGCCTGGGGCTGCGCAGCCTGCGCCTGTCGCCTGACGCGCAGGCCGCGCTGCGCCGCTACCGCTGGCCGGGCAACGTGCGCGAGTTGGAACACGTGATCAGCCGCGCCGCGCTCAAGGCCTTGAGCCGCGGCGTGGACCGCAACGAGATCGTCACCCTGGAGGCCGGCCTGCTGGACCTGGACGCGCTGGACGAACCCGTGGCCACGCCCCGCAGCGATGCCCCCATGGCACCCGCGGCAGGCGGCGCATTGTCGTTGGCCGCGCCCACGGGCACGCTGCGCGACGCGGTGGATGCCTGCCAGCGCCAGGTCCTGAATGCCGCTCTGGTGGCGCACGGCGGCAACTGGGCGCAGGCCGCGCGCACGCTGGACGTGGACCCCAGCAACCTGCACAAGCTCGCGCGGCGGCTGGGCCTCAAGGGATGAGGCTCCGCGCAGGGTTTTGAAACAAAATTGCCACTAGCGCTTATCCAGTAAGCGGTAGAAGCTATTAATTGAGTAGCAAAAAGCCTCCCCTCGGGAGGCCGCCACCGTTGGCGCGGGGCTGGCGCTCTGCGACACTGGGGCGCCATGGCCTCCTCCATCGACCCGCCCCGTCCGCCGCTGGCACCCGCCGTGCGCGTGCTGGCCGAGGCTGCGCTGCAGCGGCAGAACTGGCTGCTGGCCGCGCCGGCAGCGCCCACCCCGGCGGGGGCCGCGCCAGCAGGCTCCGCGCCGACCGACGCTCCCCCTGTGCCGTTCTCGCCAAACCTGCTGCCGACGGCGCTGCCCCCCATGCCTGCCGTGCCGGCAGGCCGTGAGCGGGTAAGCCTTTCCGATCAGGCACGCCAGGGCCTGCAGGCGATGGCTGGCGGCGCGGTTGCACCGTCCAGGGCAGCGGCCGCATCCCACGGGCCGGCGGCTCTTTCCGCCGATGCCGTGGCGGACGAGGGCGCTTCTGCGCGCGCCGCGGCCATCCCTGCGCCGTGGCCTGCCCAGGGTGTGGGGGCGCCGCTGCTGCGGCTGTTGAATACGCTGGTGCAGCAAATCGGCCCGGCAGGCGGCGCGGCGCCGCGTGTGCTGGCGGCCCAGCCGTGGCCCGCCGGCACCGACCCGGCGGCCGGCGGCACCGGACTGCCGGCTTTGCAGATTGCGCGCGTGGCGCAAGGCATGGTGTACACGCCCGACGGTGCGCGCGGCTTCACGCTCACGCTGCGCCTGCCTGCTGCCGCAATGCCTGCGCTGCCGTCTGCGCCCACCGCGCCAGCGGCCCTGTCGGTGGGCTTTGCCGGACCGCCACAGGCGCTGGCGCCCGGACTGTTCGCGCTGGTGCTGCAAGGCCCGGGCGCCGCGGGCCAGCGCACCAGCGGGTGGCTGTCGCTGGACCTGGCGCCGGCACCCGGTGCGGCCGCCGTGGTGTACGGGCGCGACCCGCTGCAGGCGCGCACCGACCCCTGGCTGGCCCTGGCCGCGCTGCAGGCCAGCGGCCAGTCGCGTGTGCAAGAACACGACCGTGCGGCCGAGCCCCCCTGCAGCGCGCCCGGCTGCCCCTACGAAGGCCGCGCACCCTGCGTGCAGCCCTTCTGCCTGGCGCTGCGCGTGCAGCCGGCGCCGCTTGCGGCACCGACGGGGCCTGGCTAGGGCGAAACACCCGATTCCCTTGCCATCGCGACCGCGCCAGCATGGCGCACGACCGTAACCCTTGCCCTCTGGAGTCTTGCCCATGGCCGTCAGCGTTTTCGACTTGTTCAAGATCGGCATCGGGCCGTCCAGTTCGCACACCGTGGGGCCCATGCGCGCTGCGCGGCTGTTCGCGCAGCGGCTGGCGCGCGAGGGGGTGCTGGCGCAGGTGGCGCGCGTGCGCAGCACGCTCTACGGCTCGCTGGGCGCCACGGGGCGCGGGCACGCGAGCGACCGCGCCGTGCTGCTGGGCCTGGCCGGCCATGCGCCGGACACCGTGGAGGTGGACGCCATCGAGCCGCTCATCGCCCGCATCCGCAGCCGGCGCCGCCTGCCGCTGGCCGACGGCCCCGAAGTGGCATTCGATGAGGCGGCGGACCTGCTGCTGGTGCCCGACGTCACGCTGCCACTGCACGCCAACGGCATGCGTTTCGAGGCTTTCGATGCGGCGGGCGGCACGCTGGCCGCACAGGTGTACTACTCGGTGGGCGGCGGCTTCATCGTGAGCGAGGAGGCGGCCGCCGACGCACAGCGCCAGGCCGCTATCGCGCCCGACACCGAGGTGCTGCCGCTGCCCTTTCACAGTGGCGAACAGCTGCTGGCGCAGGCCGCGGCGCAGGGCGGCTCGATCGCGCAGGTGATGCGCCTGAACGAACGCCACTGGCGCACCGACGCCGAGATCGACGCCGGCCTGCTCGCCATCTGGCGCGCCATGCAGGACTGCGTGGCGCGCGGCTGCAGCGTGGGAGGGGTGCTGCCCGGCGGCTTCCAGGTGCGCCGGCGTGCGCCCGCGCTGCACCAGGCGCTGCAGAACGCGCCCGACACCCAGCAGGACCCGCTGCAGGTGATCGACTGGGTCAACCTGTTCGCCCTGGCCGTGAACGAGGAGAACGCCGCCGGCGGGCGCGTGGTCACGGCCCCCACCAATGGCGCGGCGGGCATCGTGCCGGCGGTGCTGCATTACTACTGGCGCTTCATTCCCGGCGCTACCGAGGCTGGCGTGGTCGACTTCCTGCTCACGGCTGGCGCCATCGGCATCCTGTACAAGGAGAACGCCTCCATCTCGGGCGCCGAGGTGGGCTGCCAGGGCGAGGTGGGCGTGGCCTGCTCCATGGCCGCGGCGGGCCTGTGCGCCGTGCTGGGCGGCACGCCCGCGCAGGTGGAGAACGCCGCCGAAATCGGCATGGAGCACCACCTGGGCCTGACCTGCGACCCGGTGGGCGGGCTGGTGCAGATCCCGTGCATCGAGCGCAACGCCCTGGCTTCGGTGAAGGCCATCAACGCCGCGCGCATGGCGCTGCATGGCGACGGAACGCACCATGTGAGCCTGGACCAGGTCATCAAGACCATGCGCGAGACCGGCGCGGACATGATGACCAAGTACAAGGAGACTTCGCGCGGCGGCCTCGCGGTGAACATCGTGGAGTGCTGACGCGCTACGACCCGTAGCGCCCTGTTTCCCACACCTTTTCGCTTTCCATCCCTGGCCCGCATGCACAACCCCGCTTCGCCCACCGATACCCTCCTGCCCGCCCTGGCGCGGCCCGCCATCCAGAGCCTGGGCGGATCGCTGATCCGCGAAGTCGCCAACACCGGCATGGGCCGCGCGGACGTGCTGCCCTTCTGGTTTGGCGAGTCCGATCGGCCCACGCCGCAGTTCATCCGGGATGCGGCGGCGCAGTCGCTCGGTTCGGGCGAGACCTTCTATTCGCAGAATCTGGGCCGGCCCTACCTGCGCGAGGCCATCGCGCAATATCTCTCGGGCCTGCACGGACGCGAGGTGTCCGCCCAGCGCATCGGCGCTGTGGCCTCGGGCGATGCCGGGCTGATGCTTACCTGCCAGATGCTGCTGTCGCCGGGCGACCGCGTGGTGGCCGTCACGCCGCTGTGGCCCAACCTGCTGGAGATGCCGCGCATCCTGGGCGCGCAGGTTGAACGCGTGCCGCTGGCGGTGCGAGGCGGGCGCTGGACGCTTGCGCTGGATCGGCTGCTGGATGCGCTCACGCCGGGCACGCGCATGCTCATCCTCAATTCACCCAACAACCCCACAGGCTGGACCATCGATGAGGAAAGCCTGGTGGCGATCCTCGCGCACTGCCGCCGCCATGGCATTTGGATTCTGAGCGACGACGTGTACGAGCGTCTGGTATACGACCCGCAACTGGCCAGCGCACCTTCTTTCCTGCGCCACTACGCACCGGGCGACCGCATCATCTCGGTCAACAGTTGTTCCAAGGCGTGGTGCATGACGGGTTGGCGCGCGGGTTGGATGGTGGTGCCCGAGGCGCTGGAGGCCGACCTGGGCAAGGTCATTGAATACAACTTCTCCTGCATCTTCGAGCCCGTGCAGCGCGCCGCAACGGTGGCTTTGCAGCAGGGCGAGGCGCATGTGGCGCAGCTGCGCGCGGGCCTCGTGGAAAGCCGCCGGCTGCTGGTGCAAGCGCTGCGTGCCGTGCCGGGTGTGGAAGTGCCCGATGCCGGCGGGGCGATGTACGTGTTCTTCCGCCTGGCGGGCTTTGACGACTCCCTGGCGCTTGCCAAACATCTGGTGAGCGAGGTCGGCTTGGGCCTGGCGCCGGGCGCGGCCTTCGGCCCCGAGGGTGAAGGCTGGCTGCGCTGGTGCCACGCGGTGTCCGACGGGGCCAGACTGCGTGAGGGCGTGGAGCGTCTTGCGCGATTCGTGCAGCGTGCCACGGCTTGACAGGCGTGTGCGGCCGGCGGCCGCAGTCACCATGTGTACACGCGTCCCCGCCGTCCTTTCAACCTGCCTAAGCATGGGTTGCTGAATCACGAAGCGTGTCTCCCATGAAACCCTGAGCCGTCGCCGTCAGCCTGCCCTTATCGTGTGGTGAACCCCATCGCACACGACAAGGACACGACATGCCCCTGCGCCGCCATCTGCTTGCCCTCTGCCTGACCGCCCTTCCGCTGGCCACCTGGGCTGCCTGGCCCGAGCGTCCCATCACCATCGTCGTGCCAGCCGCTGCGGGCGGCACCACCGACATCGCGGCGCGCGTGCTGGCCGAGAAGATGGCCAAGGACCTGGGCACTTCCATCGTCGTGGAGAACAAGGGTGGCGGCGGCGGCAGCATCGGCACCGCGCAGGTGGCGCGCGCCAAGCCCGACGGCTACACGCTGCTCATGGGCAACATCGGCCCGGTGGCGATCAACTTCAGCCTCTACAAGCAGCTCAGCTACAAGGAAAGCGACCTGCGCGGCATCACCAACGTGATCTCCGTACCCAACATCCTCGTGGTCCATACCGACTCCCCCGTGCGCAGTGCGCAGGAATTGGTCAGCCTGGCGAAGACGCGCCGCCTCAATGTGTCCACATCGGGCGTGGGGCAGTCGCCCCATATGTCCTCGGAGATGTTCCGCCAGAAGTCAGGCATCGAAGTGACCCTGGTGCCTTATCCCGGCGCGGCGCCTGCCGTCACGGCGCTGCTGGGGCAGCAGGTGGATTTCATGATCGACAACCTGCCCAGCTCCATGCCGCACATCAAGGCCGGCAAGTTCCGCGCGCTGGCCATCACCAGCGCCGAGCGCTCGGCGCAACTGCCTGATGTGCCGACCATGGCCGAGGCCGGCGTGCCCATGCAGGTCACTGCCTGGTTCGGCCTGCTGGCGCCGACCGGCACGCCCGATGCGGTGGTCGAGCGCCTGCAGCAATCGGCGCGCAAGGCCATGCAAACGCCCGAGGTGCGCCAGCGCTTTGCCGAACTGGGCGGCGTGCCCGGTGGCGAGACGCCGGCCGAGTACGACGCCTTCATCGCCCAGGAACGCAAGAGCTGGGCACAGATCGTCAAGGCGGCGGGCCTGTCCCTCGAATAACCTGGGCGGGGCGCGCGCCCCCTCTTTTCACTGCTCTCCCGATTCCATGCATCCAGACATCGAACACCTGCTGGCCCAGCCCTTCGGCTCGCTGCCCGAACTGATTGAACGCCAGGCCGCGCACCGCCCTGGCCACACCGCCCTGGTCCTGGAGGGCCAGCGGCTGGACTACGCCGCGCTGCACGCCGGCATGGACCGCGTGGCGCGCAGCCTGCAGCGTGACGGCATGCAACCCGGCGATGTGGTGGCCATCTGCGCAGGCACCTCGGTCGAATATGTGCTGGCCTACCTGGGCGCTCTGCGCGCCGGCGTGGCCGTGGCGCCGCTGGCGCCCTCGGCCACGGCCGAGCACCTGAGCGCCATGCTGGACAACTGCGGCGCGCGCCTGGTGCTGCGCGACCGCGAGGTGGCCGCGCAATGGCCGCTGCATGCGGGCGCTGCGCTGCGTTGCGTGGCCCTGGACGATGCGCCCGAAGCGGGCGAGCCCTGGTCGCAATGGCTGGTCCAGGGCGACGGCGCACCGGCACCGATCACGCCCGCGCCCGACTGGCCGTTCAACGTGATCTATTCCTCGGGCACCACGGGCGTGCCCAAGGGCATCGTGCAGTCCTGGGCCATGCGTTGGGCGCATGTGCGGCGCGCAGTCACCAACGGCTACGGGCCCGATGCCGTCTCGCTGTGCGCCACGCCGCTGTATTCCAACACCACGCTGGTGGCGGCGCTGCCCACGCTGGCGCTGGGCGGCACGCTGGTGCTGATGCGCAAGTTCGATGCCACGCGCTATCTGGCGCTGGCCCAGCAGCACGGCGCCACCCACACCATGCTGGTGCCCGTGCAGTACCAGCGACTGATGGCCTGCCCGGATTTCGACCGCACGGACTTGAGCCGGCTGCAACACAAGTTCTGTACCAGCGCGCCCTTCAGTGCCGCGCTCAAGGCCGAGGTGCTGCGGCGCTGGCCGGGCCGGCTCATCGAGTACTACGGCATGACCGAAGGCGGCGTGCGCTGCGAACTGCACTGCCATGACTTTCCGCACAAGCTGCACACCGTGGGCCGCCCGGGTGAGGGCGCCGACATCCGGTTCATCGACGAGCAGGGGCGCGAACTGCCTGCGGGCGAACAGGGCGAGATCGTCGGCCGCTCGGCCGGGATGATGAGCGGCTACTACCGCCTGCCGGACAAGACGCGCGAGGCCGAGTGGTTCGATGCGGAAGGCCGGCGCTACATCCGCAGCGGCGACGTGGGCCGGCTGGACGCGGACGGCTTCATCGTGCTGGGCGACCGCAAGAAGGACATGATCATCACGGGCGGCTTCAACGTCTACCCGAGCGACATCGAGGCTGTGCTGTGCCAGCACCCGCAGGTGGCCGAGTGCGCCGTGGTCGGCGTGCCCTCCGAGCAGTGGGGCGAGACACCCGTGGCCTATGTGGTGGGGCGCTCGGGTTCACAGCCCACCGCAGAAGAATTGCGCGAATGGCTCAACACCCGCGTGGGCAAGACACAGCGCGTGGCCGACCTGCGGCTGGTCGAGCGCCTGCCGCGCAGCGAGATCGGCAAGGTGCTCAAGCGCACGCTGCGCGAGCAGTACCTGCAAGCGGCGCCCATCGCCGGCTGACTTTCCTCTCACCACCCGGAGACTGCCATGTCACTGCCTCGTCCCTCGCGGCTGCGCCGCGCCTTGCTCGCCAGCATGGCCCTGACCGCCAGCGCCCTGCTGGCGCCCGTTGCCTACGCCGCGGACGCCTGGCCCGCCAAGCCGATCCAGCTCGTGATTCCCTACCCGCCTGGTGGCAGCGCCGACCTGCTGGGGCGCCCCTTGGCGATGCAGTTGCAGCAGCAGTTGGGCCAGCCCGTGGTGCTGGAGTACAAACCCGGGGCGGGCGGCACACTGGCCTCGCAGTATGTGGCGCGGGCCAATCCCGATGGCTACACCGTGTTCATGGTGCTGGCAGCGCATGCCATCAACGCCAGCCTTTATCCCAAGCTGCCCTACGACACGCGCAAGGACTTCGCCCCCGTGTCGCTGGTGGCCAACCTGCCCATGGTGGTGGCGGCCAGCGGCAAGCTGCCTGCAAAAAACATCCATGAGCTGATCCAGGCCGCCAAGGCGGCGCCGGGCAAGCTCACCTTTGGCTCGGCCGGCAACGGCAACACCGGGCACCTCGCGGCGGAATACTTCAGCAGTATCGCCGGGGTCAAGATGACGCACGTGCCCTACAAAGGCAGCGCCGGTGTGGTCAACGCCATGCTGGCGGGTGACATCGACCTCACGTTCGACAGCATCTCCACCTCCATGCCGCACATCCGCGGCGGGCGCATGCATGCGTTGGCCGTCACCAGCCCGCAGCGCTCGGCCCTGGCGCCCGAGGTGCCGACGGTGCAGGAGCAGGGCATTGCCGGCTTTGACGTGACCGGGTGGTATGCGCTGATCGCGCCAGCCGGCACGCCACCCGAGATCACCCAGCGCCTGAGCCGCGAGATCGCCGCCGCGCTGCGCCAGCCCCAGCTGCAATCCCAACTGGCCGCCGGCGGCTACGAGCCCGTGGGCTCCACCCCCGAGGCGCTGCAGGCGCACATCGAGCGCGAGATCACGCGCTGGGCCGCCGTGGTCAAGTCCACGGGGGCAAGAGTGGATTGACACCCCCTGAGCCGCTGCGCCGCTTCCCCCCTCGCGGCTGCGCCGGGCAGGACGCAGCCAGCGCGGCGGCGCGGCCGGCATAGGCCGGCATAGGCCCTTGCGCGGCCGCCCGTGCCTGGGCCCTGCCGTGCGGGTGCACCATGAACCACTGACAATCCCCTTCATGCAACAACCGTCTTCCATCACCGCCGACATTCCCCTGAGCCCCTTCGCCGGCGAAGCCCCCGACATGTTCTTTGGCCTGCCCATGGCCATGGCCCGCGCCATGGCGCTGCGCGGTGAGCGCATCGGCCACGACATGGCCCAGGTGCGCATGGGCTTCCAGGCGGACCAGGCCAACAGCCGTGGCGAGGTCCACGGCGGATCGATCGCTACGCTGCTGGACTGCACGCTGGCTGCGGCGGCGCGCGCGCACGACCCGGCTGCCTATGGCGTGGCCACCATCGACCTGACGCTGCATTACGTCGCCGCGGGCACGGGCGATCTGATTGCCACCGCGCGCTGCGAGCGGCGCGGCCGCTCCATCAGCTTCGTGCGCGGCGAAGTGCGCGCCGAGGACGGCACGCTGGTGGCCATGGCGACGGGCAGCTTCAAGCTGATCGCCCGCTCCACTGCATCCGCCAGCGCCTAGGCGCCAGCGGGGGGCCAGCGGGGCTGCTCAGCTGGGTTGGACGCCTGCAGCTTGCAGCAGACGGCCCCAGACGGGGGCTTCCTGGGCCCACAGGCGGGCGAACTTCTCGGGCGTGTCGTCGTCCACCGGTACGAAGCCGGCGGCGATGATGCGCGCCAGGCCCTCGCGGCTGGCCACGGCGTGGTTGGCGGCCTGGGCCCATTGCCGCGCCACGTCGGCCGGCATGGCTTTGGGGCCGGCAATCGCCAACCAACCCACAATCGACAGCGCATCCTGTGGGTAGCCGGCCTCGGTGAAGGTGGGCACCTCGGGCAGCAGCGGCACGCGACGCGGGCCGGTCACGGCCAGCGCGCGCAGCTTGCCCGCGTCGACGTGCGCCTTGAGCGACAGCAGGCTGCCCATGCCGATCTTGATCTGTCCGCCCAGCAGGTCCTGCACCATCGGCGCCTCACCTTTGTAGGCCACATGCGTCATGTCGGCGCCGGCCACCTCGCTGAGCGTGGTGCAGGCCAGTTGGCCGTGCGATCCGATGCCGTAGGAGCCATAGGTCAGCTTGCCCTTCTGGGAGCGGATCCAGGCCATGAAGTCCTGCAGGTTCTGCGCCGGCGTGTCGGCGGTGACCACCAGGGCGATCGGCGCCAGGCACACGCGCACCAGCGGGGTCAGCTCGGTCAGCGGGTCGTAGGGCGTTTTCTTGTACAGGTACTTGTTGGTCAGCATCGACGAGGTGGTGCCCAGCAGCGCCGTCATGCCGTCGGGCGGCGCCTTGGCGACCATCTCTCCGGCGATCAGGCCGGCCGCGCCGGGCTTGTTGTCCACCACCACCGACTGGCCAAAGCGCTGCGCCATGCGCTCGCCCAGTATGCGGGCGATCACGTCGGTGGCGCCGCCAGCGGCAAAGGGCACCACCACCCGCACGGGACGGGTGGCGAAGCCGGTGGGCGCGGTCTGCGCCCGTGCGCCCAGCGGGCCTGCCGCCGCGGTTGCGGCGGCCAGGGCCAGCAGGTGGCGCCGGTTCCATCCAAGGGGGTGGGCTTCGTGATTCATCGCGCGTCTCCTTTGCCTGTATGGCCTCTCAGTTATCCATAGCGCTACGCACCGGCCGCAGCCCATGCAACCGGCGCACCCCAAGCCAGGCCACCACCAAGCAAGGGCCTATGCCGGCCTATGCTGGCCTAGGCCGGCCGCGCCGCCCCGTAGCGAGGGCTGCGTCCCCCTGCCCGCATGGCAGCAATGCGAGAGCGGGTAGGGGGCAGGCGCGAAGCGACTCGGGGGCGTCGTTTCATCTCAGTCCATCGAGATCTTGGCGGCCTCGGCCACGGCCTTCCAGTGGGCAGCGTCCTTGTCGATCTGGGCCTTGAAGTCGTCGGGCAGGGACCCCACGGGGATCAGGCCCATCTCGGTCAGGCGCTTGTTCAGCTCGGGCGACTTGACGATGGAACTCACCTCGCTGCCCAGCTTGTCCACGATGGCCTTGGGCGTGGTGGCGGGCACGAACATGCCGAACCAGCCGTTGGCCTCCAGGCCGGGGTAGCCGGCTTCGGTCATGGTGGGCACCTGGGGCAGGGCCGGGTGGCGCTGTGCGCCGGTGATGGCCAGGATGTTGATCTTGTCCGACTTGATGTGCGGGTAGGCGGCCGTGGCGTCCACGAAGGCCAGCGACAGTTGCCCGCCCAGCATGGCCGCCATCTCGGGGCCCGAGCCCTGGTAGGGAATGTGCGTGATGTCGATGCCGGCCTTTTGCTTGAAGCGCTCGCCGTTCATGTGCGACGAGGTGGCGTTGCCGTAGCTGCCGAAGTTGAGCGTGCCGGGGGCTGCCTTGGCCTTGTCCACGAACTGCTGCAGCGTGGTCACGCCCGAGCTGCGCGGCACCATCAGCAGGTCGGCCGACTTGGCCACCTGCGACACCGGGGCCAGGTCGCTGAGCTTGTAGGGCACCTTCTTGTACAGCGCCGGGATCTGCACCACGGTGGTGATGCCCATGAGCACCGTGTAGCCGTCGCCGGGCGCCTTGGCCACGGTGTCGTTGCCCAGGATGCCACTGGCCCCGGGCTTGTTTTCCACCACCACGGCCTGGCCCAGGCGCTGGGACAGCTGCGTGCCGATCAGGCGGGCAATGATGTCCGTGCCGCCGCCGGCCGGATAGGGCACGATGACGCGGATGGGTTTGCTCGGGTAATGGTCCTGCGCCTGTGCGGCGCCCACGCCGCACGTGGCGGCCAGGGCGATCAGGGGCAGCCATTGGCCCAGGGTCTTGCGCCGGGTGAATGCCATGGTGTTGTCTCCTTGGGTTTTATGTAGAAAGGGAATGGCTCGTGCTACAGCGTGCGGGCGATGATTTCCTTCATGATCTCGTCGCTGCCGCCGTAGATGCGGCCGATGCGGGCATCGGTCCAGGCGCGGCCCACCTGGTATTCGGTCATGTAGCCGTAGCCGCCGTGCAGTTGCAGGAACTCGTCGAGCAGCTTGTTCTGCAGCGCCGTGGCGTTGAGCTTGACCATGGCGGCGCGCTCGGGGGTCAGCTTGCGTTCCATGTGCAGCTTCATGCATTCGTCCACGAAGGTGCGCAGCATGGTGGCTTGGGCCTTGGCCTCGGCCAGCTTGAAGCGCGTGTTCTGGAACTCGAATACGGTCTGGCCGAAGGCCTTGCGCTCACGCGTGTAGTCGATGGTCTTTTGCAGGAAGGACTCGATGCTGCGGGCCGCGCGCACCGCCACCACCAGGCGCTCCTGGGCCAGCTCCTGCATCAGGTACTTGAAGCCCATGTTCTCTTCGCCCAGCAGGTTGCCCACGGGCACCTTCACGTTGTCGAAGAACAGTTCGGAGGTGTCCTGCCCCATCAGGCCGATCTTCTCCAGCTTGCGGCCCTTGCTGAAACCCGGGGTGCCGTCTTCCACCACGATCAGCGACACGCCCTTGGCGCCCAGATCGGGCGCGGTCTTGCAGACCACGATCACGATCTCGGAATTGATGCCGTTGGTGATGAAGGTCTTGGCACCGTTGATGACGTAGTGGTCGCCCTCGCGCTTGGCCGTGGTGCGCACGGACTTCAGGTCGCTGCCCGCGCCGGGCTCGGTCATGGCGATGGCGCCAATCATGTCGCCAGCGGCCATCTTGGGCAGCCAGCGGTCGTGCTGCTCCTGGTTGCCGTAGGCGTAGATGTAGGGCGCCACGATGTCCGAGTGCAGCGGAAAGCCCAGCGCCGTGGCGTTGGTGCGGCCCACTTCCTCGATCAGCACGGCCGCGTGGCCGAAGTCGCCGCCGCTGCCGTAGGGCTCGGGCAGCATGGTGTTGAGCAGCCCCTCGCGGCCGGCCTTGCGCCACACCTCCTTGGGCACGATGCCGTTGCGCTCCCATTCGGCCAGGTGGGGCACGATTTCCTTGTCGAAGAAGTGGCGCACGGCGTCACGGAACTGTTCGTGGTCTTCGCGGTAGACGGTGCGCTGGATCAGGTCTTGCATGGTGGGTGTCTCAAAATTAATGATCAAATGGGCCTGCAGCGCTTGTTCGGAGGGCGCTGTCAGCTATGGTTTCAGGAGTCGCGCAGGGCAAAGCCCGCCTGCGGCTCCTCGCGAAAGCGTTCTTTGAGCTTGCGGCGCAGCAGCTTGCCGGTCTCCAGGCGCGGCAGCGCCTCGACGAACACCACGCGCTGGGGCAGCTTCATGCGCGCCAGCACCTCGGCCGCCTGGGCGGCAATGGCGCGTGCCGTGTCCAGCGAGGCCTGCGCGCCGTGGCGCAGCACCACGGCCGCCAGGGGCTGTTCGCCGAAGTCGGGGTGGGGCACGCCCACCACCGCCACCTCGTACACGTCGGGGTGGCGCAGCAGGGCGTTCTCGATCTCCTGCGGGTAGAGGTTGACGCCGCCCGAGAGGATCAGGTCCGCGCGCCGGTCGCTTAAGTAAAGGTAGCCCTCGGCATCCACGTGGCCGATGTCGCCATAGGTGATCCAGCCGCGCTCATCGATGGCCTGGCGGGTTTTCTCGGGATCGTTGAGGTAGCTGAACTGCCCGCCGCCCGAGAAGTACACCTGGCCGATCTCGCCCGCGGGCAGCTCCTGCCCGTCGTCGCCCACGATGTGCAGCTGGCCCGTGGTGGGGCGGCCCACCGAGCCGGGGCGCTGGCGCCACTCGGCCGAGTTGATCATCGTCGTGCCGCAGCCCTCGGAGCCCGCGTAGTACTCCATCAGGATGTCGCCCCACCAGTCCAGCATGGCGCGCTTCACATCCACCGGGCAGGGCGCGGCGGCATGGATGGCCACGCGGTGGCTGGACAGGTCGTAGCGCTGGCGCACGGCCTCGGGCAGCTTGAGCATGCGGCCGAACATGGTGGGCACCCACTGGCTGTGGGTGACGCGGTAGCGCTCGATGAGGGCCAGGGCGGTCTCGGCGTCGAAGCGCTCCATGATCACGGCCTGCCCGCCCAGCTCCAGCACGCGCAGCGTGTAGCGCAGCGGCGCGGCGTGGTACAGCGGCGCGGGCGAGAGGTACACGGTGTCTTCGCCCATGCCCATGATGCGCGCCGTGCCCAGCGCCTCGGGGTCGGTCTGGCCGCGCAGGTGGGCGGGCCACAGGGGCTTGAGCACGCCCTTGGGCCGGCCCGTGGTGCCCGACGAATACAGCAGGTCGCGGCCCAGCGGGCGGTCGGCGAAGTCCGCAGGCGGCCCCTGCAGGGCGTCGAGCGCGGCCTGTAGCGATGGGGCCTGCACTGACGCGGCTTGCGCAGGGGCCTCGTCCACCGTCCAGCAGGGCAGGGGATGGTGGGCCTGCAACTCGGCCAGCTGGGGCAGGGTCTTGGCGGACGCCACCACCAGCCGCGCGCCACAGTCCTGCACGATGTAGGCCACCTCGGCCGGTGTCAGGTGCGTGCTGAGCACGGCGGCATACAGGCCGGCCTGCCGGGCCGCCAGCGCCAGCGCCAGGATCTCGACGCGGTTTTCCAGCACCACCGCGAAGCGCTCGCCCGCCTGCAGGCCCTGGGTGTGGAGCCACTGCGCCATCGCCAGGGCACGTTGCGCCACTTCGCCGGCGGTGAAGCGCGCGCCTGTCTCGGCCATGACCAGTACCACCCGGTCGGGAGCTGCCGCCGCGCGGCCAAAGAAGTCCTGCATACCTGTCACCCGTTGCTCCTCGGTGCGCCGCCATGGGGACTGGAGTCACCCAAAAATGCGAAATGCATGTCTCACAAAAATGTTGTGTGAGACGATTTTTTCAGGCGCAAAGACCAAAACACATCGGGTAAACACGGTCTTCAGCACATTCAAACCGGCTGAAAATCATTTTTAATGGATCATTTGTCTCACAAACACATGGAGTCAGCATGAATATTCCCGTCATCGTCGATGCCATCCGCAGCCCCATGGCCCGGGCCAAGCCCGATGGCGCACTGGCCGAGGTGCATCCTGTGGACCTGCTCTCGCAGGTGCTGGAGCAACTGGTCGCCCGTAACCAGTTGGATCCCGGCACGGTGGACGACGTGATCTGCGGCTGCGTGAGCCAAGCCGGCGAGCAGGCGGGCACGCCCGGGCGCCTGGCCTGGCTGGCCGCGGGCCTGCCTGCGCACGTGCCCTCCACCACCATCGACCGCAAGTGCGGCTCCAGCCAGCAGGCCGTGCACTTCGCGGCGCAGGCCATCATGGCGGGCACGCAGGACATCGTGATCGCCTGCGGCGTGGAGTCCATGAGCCGCGTGCCCATGGGCAGCTCGCGCATGGGCAAGAACACCACCGGTACGCGCTTTGACGCCCGCTACGCCCCCGGCCTGGTGGGGCAGGGTGTCTCGGCCGACCTGGTGGCCGCCCAATGGGGCCTGGACCGCACCGCGCTGGACACCTATGCCGCGCGCTCGCACCAGCGTGCCCACGCGGCGCAGTCCAGCGGAGGCTTTGCGCGCGAGATCGTGGGCATCGACACCCCTGCCGGCCGCGTGACGGCAGACGAGACCATCCGCGCCGGCACCACGGTGGACAAGCTCGCCGGCCTGAAGGCCGTGTTCGAGAACGCGGAGCTGTCCGCGCGGTTCCCGCAGATCCAGTGGGCCACCACGGCCGGCAACGCCTCGCAGATGACCGACGGCGCCAGCGCCATGCTCATCATGAGCGAGCAGCGTGCCCAGCAGCTGGGCCTGCGTCCCCGTGCGCGTTTCGTGGCCTTCGACGTGGTGGGCGACGACCCGCTGTACATGCTCACCGCGCCCATCCCGGCCACGCAGCGCGTGCTGGCCAAGGCCAAGATGAAGCTGGACGACATCCACCACTACGAGATCAACGAGGCCTTCGCCTCCGTGCCCCTGGCGTGGCAGAAGGAGCTGAAGGCCGACGGCGAGCGCCTGAACCCGCGCGGCGGTGCCATCGCCCTGGGGCACCCGCTGGGCGCCTCGGGCTTGCGCCTGATGACCACCATGCTGCACGCGCTGGAAGACAGCGGCCAGCGCTACGGCCTGCAGTCCATGTGCGAGGCCGGCGGCATGGCCAACGCCACCATCATCGAACGTCTGTAACTATTGAGTTGATAGCTGCCGGCGCTTGATGGACGGGTGCTGGAAGCCAAAATGAGGAAAGAAGCATGAAGCTGCAACAAGGAATGACCGCCCTCGTCACGGGCGGGGTCTCGGGCCTGGGCGAGGCCTCGGCCATCGCGCTGCTGGAGCGTGGTTTGAACGTGGTGGCCGTGGACCTGAACGACGAGCGCGGCCAGGCCATGGAACAGCAATACGCCGGCCGCCTGCGCTATGTGAAGGCCGATGTGTCCGACGAAGGCCAGATGCAGCAGGCCATCGCCGCGGCCGAGGCCTTCGGCAACTTCCGCGCGCTGGTGCACTGCGCGGGCATCGGCGGCCCGGTGCGCCTGATCGAAAAGGACGGCAGCCCCGGCTCGCTGGAGAAGTACATCAACATCATCCGCGTGAACCAGATCGGCACCTTCAACACGCTGCGCCTGGCGGCCGTTGCCATGGCCAAGAACGAACCCATCGACGGCGAGCGCGGCGTGTGCGTGCTCACCGCCTCGGTGGCGGGTTACGAGGGGCAGATCGGCCAGATTCCCTATGCCTCGTCCAAGGCCGGCGTGATCGGCATGACCATCGTGGCGGCGCGCGACCTGGCGTCCAAGTTCATCCGCGTGTGCACCATCGCACCGGGCCTGTTCGATACGCCCATCCTGGCCAAGCTGCCCGAGGCCGTGCGCCAGTCGCTGGGCGCGTCGGTGCCCAACCCCGCGCGCTTGGGCCACCCCAGCGAGTACGCGATGACGGCGCTGCACATCCTCGAGAACCCCATGCTCAACGGCGAAACCATCCGCCTGGATGGGGCCATCCGCATGGCGCCTAGATAACAACCCCCTGAGGAGCGCCCCTCCGTGCAGCCGCCAGAGGCGACAGCGCTTCGGGGACGTCCAAGCCTGCGCAGGCAGGCTTGGAGCCGCGCCCCTCAGCCCCTTCTCTCTGCGCGCTTCGCGCTCCGGGAAGGGGGACGACGCCAGTGGCCCGGCAAAGCCGGCTCCGCGGCGTCTGCTGGCGTGGCCTGCTCCGCGGCCTTCGGAGTAATTGACCGAGGTGCCGGTTGCATGCGACACGGGCCATGTAACCCGGCGAACAACTGAAAGGAATTTGTGATGGCATCCACGGTATGGGTCGAAGTGCGCGGCAACGTGCTGGTCATGACGCTGAGCAACCCCGAGGCGCGCAACGCCGCCACGCTGGAGATGGCCGAGGCCATGGCGGCGGCGCTGGACGAGCTGGACCGCAACCCCGCGCTGCAGGTGGGCGTCATCACCGGCGCGGGCGGCACGTTCTGCGCCGGCATGGACCTGAAGGGCTTTCTGCAGGGCAAGCGCCCCAGCCTGCCGGGGCGGGGGTTTTTGGGACTCACGCAGCAGCCCCCGCGCAAGCCGCTGATTGCGGCCGTGGAGGGCTATGCCCTGGCCGGCGGCTTTGAAACCGTGCTGGCCTGCGACCTGATCGTCGCCGCCAAGACGGCCCAATTCGGCCTTCCCGAGGTCAAGCGCGGCCTGGCCGCCGCGGCCGGCGGGCTGCTGCGCCTGCCCAGGCGCCTGCCTTACCACGTGGCGATGGAAGCCATCCTCACGGGCGAGATGTTCAGCGCCGAGCGCGCGCAGGCCCATGGACTGGTCAACCGCCTGGTCGAGCCCGGCCAAGCGCTGGACGCCGCCCTGGAGCTGGCCCAGGCCGTGGCCGCCAACGGGCCGCTGGCGCTGATCGCCAGCAAGCGCGTGGCACAGGAATCGGCCGACTGGTCGCAGGCCGAGATGTTCGAGCGCCAGGCCGCCATCACCGCGCCGGTATTCGCCTCGCAGGACGCACGCGAGGGCGCTGCGGCCTTTGCCGAGAAGCGCGCGCCGGTCTGGAAGGGCGCTTGAGGGAAAAGAGGCGTTGACGCCCTTCCATCAAGCGCTGATAGCTATTTAATTCATAGCAAAAGCGGCCGCAGTGCCGCAAGGACCCCAGGAGACACCACCATGCCATTCCCTCACCGCCGCCACGCGCTGCGCCTCGCAGGCGCCACCGCCCTGCTGGGCCTGGCCGCCCTGACGGCGTCGCACCCCGCACGGGCCGACGCCGCCTGGCCCACACGCCCCATCACCTTCGTCGTGCCCGGCGCGGCTGGCGGCACCACCGACACGCCCGTGCGCTTCATGGCGCAAAAGCTCAGCGAGCGGCTGGGCCAGCCCATCGTGGTGGACAACAAGCCCGGCGCGGGCGGCTCGCTGGGCAGCAGCCTTGTGGCGCGCGCGCAGCCGGACGGCTACACCGTGCTGGTGGGCAACACCGGCTCCAACGCCATCAACTACACCGCCTACCAGAAGCTCCCCTACAAGGCCGAGGACTTCGTGGCGCTGACCGACATGATCTCGTTCGCCAACGTGCTGGTCGTGCCGGTGAAGTCGCCCATCAAGAGCCTGAAGGAGCTTGTCACCACGGCCAAGCGCGAGCCGGGCAAGCTGGCCTTCTCGTCCGCGGGCGTGGGCCAGACCACGCACCTCATGGGCGAGCTGCTGCGCCAGAGTGCGGGGGTGGACGTGGTGCATGTGCCCTACAAGGGCTCGGCGCCTGCCACCATGGCCATCGTGGCCGGCGAGACCCAGTTCATGTTCGACAACCTCACGGGGTCGCTGGGCCATGTGAAGAATGGCAAGCTGCGTGCGCTGGCCGTGACCGGCGCCACGCGCGAGCCCGAGCTGCCCGACGTGCCTACCATGACCGAGCTGGGCATGAAGGACTTCGACAAGGTGGGCTGGATGGGCTTCTTCGTGCCCGCCAAGACGCCGCCGGCCGTCGTGAAGAAGCTCACCGACAACCTCATCGCCGTGCTGCAGGACCCGGCCGTGGTCCAACGCTACCGCGAGCTGGGCGGCCGCCCCGGCGGCATGCCGCCCGAGCAGTTCTCGCAGATGGTGGAGCGCGACCGGCAGGACTGGGGCGCGCTGATCCGCAGCCAGAAGCTGCAGCTGGACTGAAAGGAGGGCGCCATGGCTGAGTCCTCCTCCTTCGCAGGCCACCACGTCTTCGTGGCCGGCGGCACCAGCGGCATCAACCTCGGCATCGCCCAGGCGTTTGCCCGCGCGGGCGCCCACGTGGTGGTCATGAGCCGCTCGCCCGACAAGGTGCAGCAGGCGGCCGAAGGCCTGCGCGCGCTGGGGGCGCAGGCGCTGGGCATCAGTGCCGACGTGCGCGACCCCGCTGCGGTGGACGCCGCGCTGCGCCAGGCGCATGCGCAGTTCGGTGACATCGACGTGCTGATCTCCGGCGCAGCGGGCAACTTCATCGCGCCCGCGGCCGACCTGTCGCCCAACGGCTTCAAGACCGTGATCGACATCGACCTGAACGGCAGCTTCCACGTGCTGCGCCTGGCGTACCCGATGCTCAAGAAACCGGGCGCCAGCGTCATCAACATCTCGGCGCCGCAGGGCGTGAACCCCACCATGTACCAGGTGCATGCCTGCGCCGCCAAGGCCGGCATCGACATGATGACGCGCGTGCTGGCCATGGAATGGGGCGAGGTGGGCGTGCGCATGAACGCCATCGCGCCCGGCCCGATCGGCGACACCGAGGGCATGCGGCGCCTGGCGCCCACGCCCGAGGCGCTGGCGAATGCCGTGGCCACCGTGCCGCTGCAGCGCATGGGCACGCTCGATGACATTGCGAACATGGCGCTGTTCCTCTCGTCGCCGCAGGCGGGCTACGTGACGGGCGCCGTCATCCCGGTGGACGGCGGATCGTCGCTACGCGGCGGGCGCGACATGCGCGCGTCGTACGTGCCGCGGAGCGCGGCATGAGCCAGGTCTACGAGCGCATCGTTTTCGAGGTGCAGGACGGCGTGGCCACGCTGACCCTGAGCAACCCCGCCAAGCGCAACGCCTTCGACCCCGCCATGCGCGGGGAGATGGCCGCGGTGGTGCGCCAGGTGCAGGCCGACCCGGCCATCCGCGCGCTGGTGCTGACGGGCGCGGGCGCGCATTTCTGCTCGGGCGGCGACCTCTCCAACATCGCCGCCAGCGGGCTGGACAACGGCGGCTGGCGCCAGCGCCTGACCAGCCTGCACGACTGGCTCAAGGACCTGGTGCTGCTGGACAAGCCGGTGATTGCTGCCGTCGATGGCGCGGCCTATGGCGCGGGCTTCAGCCTGGCGCTGGCGGCGGACTTCATCATCGCCAGCACCCGCGCGCGCTTTGCCATGTCGTTCATCCGCGTGGGCGTGGTGCCGGACTGCGCGGCGTTCTACACCCTGCCGCGCGTGGTAGGCGTGCAGCGTGCGCGCGAACTCATGCTGTCGGGCCGCGAGGTGCAAGCCGAAGAGGCGCTGCGCCTGGGCATTGCCGCCGAGCTGGTAGAGCCCGATGCGCTGCAGGCGCGCGCCCAGGCGATTGCGCGCAGCTTCGTGGGCGCATCGCCCGTGGCGCTGAGCCTGATCAAGCGCTCGCTCGCGCTGGCCGCGAGCGACCTGCCGTCGTTGCTGGAGCAGGAGGCCAACGCCCAGGCCCTGGCCATGGGCACGCCCGAGCACCGCGAGGCCGTGCGCTGCTTCCTGGAGAAAAGGCCGATGCCCTTCCAGTGGCCGCAGACCTGACTTTGAACAGGTGAAAATCTCAAGCTTTTTGAGGTCAATGTGAACGTGAACGCAGATCCGGACGGCAAACTGGTCAGCGCCCTGGTGCGTGGCGTTTCCATATTGCGGTGCTTCTCCAGCAAGTGCCAGGAACTCAGCGCCAAGGAGCTGATGGACCTGACCGGCCTGCCCAAGCCCACGCTGTTTCGCCTGACGGACACGCTGTGCGAGCTGGGCCTGCTGCGCTATTCGGAGCGGCTGTCCAAGTACGTGCCCGGCCTGGGCCTGCTGCAGTTGTCCTCGCCCGTGCTCACGCGCATGGCCCTGCGCCAGTTCGCCCGGCCGCACATGCAGGCGCTGGCCGACCTGACCGAGGGGCAGGTGCAGCTGGCCGTGGGCCACAAGCGCCGGTTGTGCATGGTGGAGCTGGCCAACGGCATGGGCAACACCGTGTTCCGCCAGGAAATCGGCGTGCCCATCTCGCTGTCGCGCACGGCCACGGGCCGCGCCTATCTGCTGGGCATGGCCGAGGATGAGCGCAAGGCCTACCTGCAGGACCTGCAGCGCAACGACCCGCAGCGCGCCGCGTGGCTGGAGCAGCGCCTGACGGACGCGCGCGACGACTTTGCGCGCCACGGCTTCTGCCGCAGCCACGGCGACCTGCACCGCGAGATCGAATCCATCGCCGTGCCCATGTCGCAGCCGCAGGACGGGGAACTCTGGGTGTTCGCCGTCTCGGTGCCGGTGTTCAGCCCCATGTACGCCCGGCTGGAGACAGACCTGGGCCCGCGCCTGCGCACGCTGGTGCGCTCGGTGGAGAGCGTGCTCGGGGCCTCCGGCCTCACCTGATACCCGCGCCCGCCACCCATACAACATCTACCAAGGAGACATCGTGAAGGTTCTGGACAGCGTGCGCGTACTGGAGATTGGCGGCCTGGGGCCGGGGCCGTTTTGTGCGATGCACCTGGCCGACCTGGGTGCGGACGTCATTTCCGTGGTGCGCGAGACGAAGGGCCGCGAGACCACCGGCGCCTTGCTCAATCGCGGCAAGCGCTCGGTGTTTGCCGATCTCAAGACCGAGGAGGGCCGCCAGTTGGTGCTGGCCCTGGTGGCCGAGGCCGATGCGCTCATCGAGGGCATGCGCCCTGGCGTGATGGAGCGCCTGGGTCTGGGCCCCGAGGAGTGCCTGGCGGTCAACCCGCGCCTGGTGTACGGGCGCATGACGGGCTGGGGCCAGAGCGGACCGTTGGCACCGCGTGCGGGGCACGACACGAACTATGCCGCCGTCAGCGGCGCGCTGTGGGGCTGCAGTCCGGCGGACGCGCGGCCCGTCTCGCCTTTCGCCGTGCTTGGCGACATCGGCGGCGGTGCCATGTACCTGATGACGGGGCTGCTGTCGGGCATCGTGCAGGCGCGCGCCACGGGCCGCGGCACGGTGGTGGACGCAGCCATCGTGGACGGCTCGGCCCATATGCTGAACCTGATGCTGAGTGCGCGCCAGAGCGGCCTGGTGGCCGATGTGCGCGGCCAGAGCATCCACGACAGCGCGCCCTTCTACGACACCTATGTCTGCGCCGATGGCCATTACGTCACCGTGGGCGCTATCGAGCCGCAGTTCTACACCCTGCTGCTGCAGGTGCTGGGGCTGGCCGAGGACCCCGATTTCACCGGGTCGCAATGGGACAAGGCCGCCTGGCCGGTGCGCCGCGCGCGGCTGGCCGCGCTGTTCCTGGCGCAGCCGCGTGCGCACTGGCAGGCGCTGCTGGAGCCCACCGACGCCTGTTTTGGCGCCGTGCTCAGCCCCGTCGAGGCGGCGCAGCACCCGCACATGCGTGCGCGGGGTGTGTATGCCGAACGCCAGGGGGTGCTACAGGCGGCACCCGCGCCCCGCTTTGATGGTGCCGCCTACGAGCCGGGCGAGGCCTGTGCGCCCGGCGCGCATACGCAGTCGGTCATGGAAGGACTGGGCCAGTCCGGCGCGCGGGCCGTGTGGCGCCAGCGCTGAGCGCGTTGCGCGGGGCAGTCTCCCGCGCGGCCCTGGTTACCGTTGCTGGAGCAGCGCGGACGCTGGCAGCAGCCTGAAGGCCAGTGACGCCAGCGCCAGCCAGGCGGCGATGCACAGCAACACCGCGCGGTAGGGCTCCAGCCCGGCGCTGGTGGCCCAGGCGGCCACGGCGCCGGTCAGCGATTGCATCAGCGCCACCCCCAGAAACATGGCCATGGTGTAGAGCGACAGGGCGCGCCCCGTCTGTTCGTTGGGGTAGGACGAGCGCACGTCGGCATACTGCAAGATGCTGTAGCCTGACAGCAGCCCCATCGCGATCATCAGCGCCACCGTGGCCTGGGCGTTGTTGACCCAGGCCATGATGGCGAACAGGCCGGCCATCGACAGCGAAGCGCGGCCCACCCAGGTGCGGCGCCGGGCGGGGCCCGGGTCCATGCGGCCGAAAGCGGCGGGGGTGAACAGCGCAATCAGCGACAACACCAGCGCCACGTTGCCACTGTCCACCAGCGAAAAACCGTAGCGGTCGATCAGCAGAGGCCCCAGCCACAGGCCGCGCAGCGACAAAAAGGCCGCGTAGCACGACATGCCGAGGATCACGATGCCCCAGGTGTGTGGCACGGTAAAGAGCCGTCCCATGCCCGTCAGCGCCTCCCCCCAGCTGCTGGCTGGACGGTGTGCGGTATCGGCACGTACCGGTTCATGCACCAGCGCATAAATCAACAGCCATGACAGCAGGCTCAGGCCTGCCAGCAGGCCAAAGCCGGCACGCCAGCCCCAGTGCTGCACCACCCAGGCCAGCGGTGTGCCGGTGAACAGCAACCCCAGCCCGCCCAGGCCCATGCTCAGGCCCGAGAAAAAGGCAAACCGGTCGGCCGCGAAATAGCGCGCAATGAACAGCGTGCAGGCCACGAAGGCGGGTGAATAGCCCACCCCGATCAGCACCTGACCGACCATCAGCCAGCCATAGCTGGGCGCCAGCGCAGACAGGGCCGCACCAGCGATGCCCAGGGGCGCAGCCACCAGCACTGTGCGGCGCAGGCCGTAGCGGTCCAGTGCGATGCCCATCAGCAGTTGCGCAATGCCGAACGACAAACCAAACAGTCCGGCAAAAGCCCCCAACGAGGAAGCCTGCAGGCCGAAATCTGCCTGCAGGCCCTGGGCCACGATGGCGGTGGTGGTGCGGTAAGCCTGGCTCAGCGCAAAGCCCGACAGCAGCGTGAGCAGCATGACCCACAGCGGTTGTGTACGGAAGAGTCTCATCGAGGGAAGAATGACGGTAGGGGCACGCCGGTGATTGTGCCGGCGCGCGGCAGAGCTGCAGTCACGAAACCGGAGCGCGCCTTCAGACCCTCGCCAGGCGCTGCAGCGCCCGTGCGTGGCGCAGCAAGGTCTGCTCGGCCTGCGCCAGCACTGGTGCATCGACCATGCGGCCGTCCAGCACGCACACGCCGCCGCCCGCCTGCTCCAGCGCCTGCCGCACGCGCTGCGCATGGGTCACGGCGGCCTCATCGGGGTCGAACGCGGCATGCAGCACTGGCACCTGCGCCGGGTGGATGCACAGCTTGCCGCCAAAGCCCATGCGCCGCGCGCGCTCGGCATCGCGGCCCATGCGCTCGGGATTGCGCGTGTCCACCGTCACGCCGTCGATGGGCGCGGCCAGCCCCGCGCGGCGCGAGGCGAGCACCAGGGCCATGCGCACGGGCAGCAGTTCTTCTTCGGTTTCGCCGCAGGCCATGCCCGCGTCCACCTGGAAGTCGATGTGCCCGAAGGCCAGCCGCGCCACCTGCGGCGCGGCAGCCAGCGCGTCGGCGGCGGCCAGGCCCGCCACGCTTTCCACCAGCGGCACCAGCGCAGCCTGCGGCCCGGCGGCCTGGGCCACGGCCTGCAGGGTCTGCGCGCGCTCGGCCTTGGGCACCACGGCGCCGGCCAAGCCCTGGGCGGTGAGTTGTGCCAACGCCTGCAGATCGGCCGCAAACCAGGGGGTTGCCTCGCTGTTGATGCGCACCAGCAGCCGCGCGCGCTGCGGGGCCGGCAGGGTGGCCAGCGCGTCGGCCAGGGCGGTGCGGGCGCGTTCCTTGTCGGCGGGGGCCACGGCGTCCTCCCAGTCGGCAATCACCAGGTCGGCGCCGCTGGCCAGGGCCTTGGGCAGCCGCTCGGGCTGGGTGGCGGGAACGAAGAGGAAGGAGCAGGCGTGGCGCACGGAGTCGGTCATGGGAAGCAGGCAGGCGAGAACAGCGCGGGTCAGGCGTATTCGGCGATTTCGATCAGGTTGTGGTCCGGGTCGCGCACGTAGACCGAGCGGATGGGGCCACGCGCGCCGGTGCGCTGCACCGGGCCGCATTCGATGGCAATGCCGTGCTCGGCCAGGCGCTGCTGCACCTGCGCCAGCGGGATGGACGCAATGAAGCACAAGTCCAGCGCGCCCGGCATCGGGTGCAGGGCCTTGGGCTCGAACTCGCGGCCCTGGATGTGCAGGTTGATCTTCTGCCCGTTGAACACAAAGGCCTTGCGGCCTTCACCAAAGGTCTGCAGCGCCATGCCCAGCACGGTGCAGTAGAAGTGCACGCACCGCGCTTCATGGGCGGTGGTGAGCACGAGGTGGTCCAGCCGGTCGATCATGGGGTGCCTTGTGGTGCATGCGCCCCGGCCGGCAGCGTGCCAGCCGGGGCAAACGGGCGAGATTACTCCGCGCTCACGCCGGCGGCCTTGATGACCTTGTCCCAGCGCGCCACCTCGGCTTCCAGGTGCTTGCGCAGGCCTTCGGGCGTGGCCTTGTCGGGCGAGACCAGGTCAGAGCTCAGCTCGGCAATGCGCTTTTTCACGTTCTCGTCCTTGATCGCCACGTTCAACGCCTTGTTGAGCTTCTCGATCACGTCCTTGGGCGTGCCCTTGGGGGCGTACATGCCGTGCCACACCTTCACGTCGAAGCCCTTGAGCCCCTGCTCGTCCAGCGTGGGAATGTTGGGCATGGATGCCAGGCGCTGCGGCGTGGTCACGCCGAACACCTTGGCGCGCTTGCCATCCTGGATCACCGGGGCGGTCTGCGTGGTCTGGTCGCACAGCAGGTCCACCTGGCCGCCCATCAGGTCGTTCATGGCCGGGCCGGCGCCCTTGTAGGGCACGGTGGTCAGCTTCACGCCCACCTGGTGCATGAACAGCATGCCGCACAGCTGCGACACGGCACCCACGCCCGCGTTGGCCAGCGACACCTTGTCCTGGTTCTTCTTCACGTAGTCCAGCAGCTCGGGGAAGGTGTTGGCCGGGAAGTCCTTGCGCGACAGCAGCGTCATGGGCACGTCCAGCACCTGGCCGATGTACTCGAAGTCCTTGAGGGGGTCATAGGGCAGCTTCTTGTACAGCGCCGGGGCCGTGGCCATGCCCATGTGATGGATCAGGATGGTGTAGCCGTCGGGCTTGGAGCGCACGATGCGCGCGGGAGCCAGCGTGCCGCCCGCGCCCACGGTGTTCTCCACCACCACCGTCTGGCCCAGCGACTGACCCATGGGCACGGCCAGCAGGCGCGCCACCACGTCGGTGGGGCCGCCGGCGCTGTAGGGTACGACCAGGGTGACGCTCTTTTCAGGCCAGGTGTTGGCGGCGGCAGGGCCGCCCAAGGCCAGCGCCGCGCAGGCCGCGGCGATGGCGCCGAAGGTGGTGCGCCTGGAAATCGGGATGAAGCGTGCGGTCATGCGTATGTCTCCTTGTCGGTGGTGGTGAAGAGGGCGTCTTCTGCGCCCCTGGGGGGATCATGGGCCGCGGCGCAGGCGGGACCGCCGGTCAGCCCAGCAGATGCTGCGTGCGCGGCCACTCCTGCACTTGCCACAGGCGCTGCACGGCCGCCTGGGCCTGCGCGTCGGACACCGCGCCGCCGTAGGCGGCCAGGCGCAGGGCCTTGGCCGTGAGTTCCTCGCGCGAGAGGGTGTTGCCGGGGTCGCCCTTGGGCTCTTCCACACGCCCGGCCAGCGTGCGGCCGTCGGTCGTCTGCACGGTGACTTTGCCGATCCAGCGCTGCGGGTAAGCGGCGTCCACCTCGGGGTCCAGCACCATGCGCACCTTCTCGCGCAAGGTCACAGTGTCCGGGGCCAGGAACTGCTCGTCGAATTCGGTCAAACCCGCATGGCCAAAGCGCGCGGCCAGCGCCAGCACCGTGCCCATGGAGAACTTGCTCTGGTGCACCGTGGTGGGCGAGACCACAGGCCCCAGCACGTCGATGGCACCCTGGTGCACATGGCAGGTCACCTGGGCGATGTCGGCGGGCGCCAGGCCGTGCTCGCGCATCACCTGCTGCAGTGCGTCGGCGGCAGGGTGCGTGTGGCGGCACGAAGCATGCCATTTGAAGCTGGTCTCGGCCGTGGCCCAACGGGTGCCCAGGCCCTCGGTGAGCTTGGCCGGATTGGCGTCGCTGGACATGCCCGCGGCCAGGCCCTGCGGCCCGGTGAAGATGTCCTGCGCGCCGGTGAAGCCGTCCTGGGCCAGGTAGGCGGACATCAGGCCGGCCGCGGCGGCGTGGGCCGTGTGCAGCTGCTTGCTGTCGGCCGCGGTGCGCAAAAATTCCCACAGCCCCGCCGACTGCGTGCCGGCCGAGCCAAAGGCGTGCTGCATCTGCGCGGGCGTGAGATCCAGCAGGCGCCCCACGGCAGCGGCCGCCGCCAGCGTGCCGGCCGTGGCCGTGGTGTGGAACACCTTGTAATGGCTGCGGCCCAAGAATTCGCCCACGCGGATGCCGACCTCATAGCCCGCCACGCAGGCCGCCATGAGCTGCGCGCCGCTGGCGCCGATGCTTTGCGCCACGGCCAGCGCGGGCGGAAAGACCACGGCCGCCGGGTGGAACACCGAGCCGTTGTGCACATCGTCCTGCTCGGCCACATGGCTGGCCGCGGCATTGGCCAGCGCGGCCATCATGGGGCTGCTGGTGGCGCCGTGGCCGATCACCTCGGCCGGGCCGCTGGCAGGGCCTTGCGACAGGGCAAAGCGCGTGATGCTGGCCACGGGCCGCGCGCGGCAGCCGGCCAGCACGGAGCCGAACCAGTCCACCCACAGGTCTTCGGTGCGGCGCTGCACGGGGGCGGGCACGTCGCTCCACTGCAGCGTGGCGGCAAACTGGGCCAGGGGATGGATGGTGACTTGGGTTTCTTGCTTCATTTCGGGCTCCCGGGCAGGCGTATCAAGCGCTAGCAGCTATGGTTTTTGCGTCAAAGAGGTTGCGGGGCCTGCAGGGCGTCGATCTGCTCGGCGCTCCAGCCCAGCTCGGCCAGGATGGCGGCGTTGTGCTGGCCCACGGCGGGCACGGCGTCCATGCGGTAATCGAACGCGCTGTTCACGCCGGGCGGCAGCAGCGCCGGGATGCGGCCCACGGGGGAATCCACTTCGATCCAGCGCTGGCGTGCGGCCAGCTGCGGGTGCGCCCACAGGTCGGCCATGTCGTTCACGCGGGCGTTGGCGATGCCCGCCTGGTCCAGCCGCTCGACGACCTGGGCGGCGCTGAGCGTGGAGAACTCTTGCAGGATCAGCGCCTGCAGCGCGTCGCGGTGGGCGTTGCGCTGGGCGTTGGAACAGAAGCGCGCGTCCGTGGCCACTTCGGGGCGCTGCAGCACCGTGTCGCAAAAGGCCTTCCATTCGCGCTCGTTCTGCAGGCCCAGCATCACCGTCTTGCCATCGCCCGCCACGAACGGGCCATAGGGGTAGATGCTGGCGTGCGATGCGCCGGTGCGCGGCGGCGGCGGCGCGCCGCCAAAGGCGTAGTACATCGGATAGCCCATCCACTCGCCCATGGCTTCGAGCATGGACACGTCGATGTGGCTGCCCTCGCCTGTCTTGCCGCGCAGCAGCAGGGCCGACAGGATGTTGGTGTAGGCATACATGCCCGCGGCAATGTCGGCCACCGAGATGCCGGACTTGGATGGCGTCTCGGGCGTGCCCGTGACGGACAGGAACCCCGCCTCGCTCTGGATCAGCAGGTCGTAGGCCTTCTTGTCGCGGTACGGGCCATCCGCGCCGTAGCCGCTGATGTCGCACACGATGAGCTTGGGGTTGTGCGCCTTGAGCGCTTCATACGACAGGCCCATGCGTGCGGCGGCGCCGGGCGCGAGGTTCTGCACCAGCACGTCGGCGGTCTTGAGCAGCTGCAGCAGCGCGGCCTTGGCCTGGGGCTGCTTCACATCGAGCGCCAGGCTCTCCTTGCTGCGGTTGATCCAGGTGAAGTGCGACGACTGGCCCTTCACGCGCTGGTCGTAGCCGCGCGCGAAGTCGCCGCTGCCGGGGCGCTCCACCTTGATGACGCGCGCGCCCAGGTCGGCCAGCTGGCGCGTGCAGAACGGCGCGGCCACCGCGTGTTCCAGCGAGACGACGGTGATGCCGTCGAGGGGGCGTACGGTTTTTGTCATGGGTCAGTCGTTCCCTGTATGAGCGCGGTGAGCGGCGCTTGCGACCGGCGCGACCCAAGCCAGCAGACGCCGCGCAAGGGCCGCCCCGCCGCGCTGGCGTCGTCCCCCTTCCCGCGCGAAGCGCGAGAGAAGGGGGAAGCGGCGCAGCCGCTCAGGGGGTTGTTCATCTCAGAACGAACGGGGCAAGCCCAGGATGTGCTCGGCCACGTAGCTGTAGATCATGTTGGTCGAAATCGGCGCCACCTGGTACAGGCGGGTTTCGCGGAATTTGCGCTCGATGTCGTATTCGCACGCGAAGCCAAAGCCGCCGTGGGTCTGCAGGCAGACGTTGGCCGCTTCCCAGCTGGCCTTGGCCGCCAGGTACTTGGCCATGTTGGCCTCGGCGCCCGCGTTCTGGTGGGCGTCGATCTTCTCGCAGGCCTTCCAGCGCATCAGGTTGGCGGCTTCCAGCTCGATGAAAGCGTCAGCAATCGGGAACTGCACGCCCTGGTTCTGGCCGATGGGGCGGTTGAACACCACGCGCTCCTTGGCGTATTTGCTGGCCCGGTCGATGAACCAGTAACCATCGCCAATGCACTCGGCGGCGATCAGCGTGCGCTCGGCGTTCAGGCCGTCCAGCAGGGTCTTGAAGCCCTTGCCTTCTTCGCCCAGCAGCGCGTCCTCGGGGATCTCGAGGTTGTCGAAGAACAGTTCGTTGGTCTCGTGGTTGACCATGTTCAGGATGGGGCGCACGGTGAGGCCGTTGCCAATCGCCTGGTGCAGGTCGATCAGGAAGCACGACAGGCCGTCGGAGCGCTTTTTCACCTGATCGGCCGGCGTGGTGCGCGCCAGCAAAATCATCAAATCGCTGTGCTGGATGCGCGAGATCCAGACCTTCTGGCCGTTGATGACCCAGCGGCCGTCCTTCCTGACGGCGCTGGTCTTGAGCTTGGTGGTGTCGCTGCCCGTGGTGGGCTCGGTCACGCCCATGGACTGGATGCGCAGCTCGCCCGAGGCAATCTTGGGCAGGTATTTCTGCTTCTGGGCTTCGCTGCCGCTGCGCACGATGGCGTTCATCACGTACATCTGGCCGTGGCAGGCGCCGGAGTTGCCGCCGCTGCGGTTGATCTCTTCCATGATGACCGAGGCCTCGGCCATGGTCAGGCCCGAGCCGCCGTACTCCTGCGGAATCAGTGCGGCCATCCAGCCGGCCTGGGTCAGGGCATCGACAAAGGCCTCGGGGTAGGCGCGGGCCTCATCGACCTTGCGGAAGTATTCGTCAGGGTACTGGGCACACAGAGCGCGCACGGCGTCGCGGATTTCCTGGTACTGGTCGGGCTGGTGGATCATGGTGGTTTTCAAGTGTTTTTAGTCTCTGGCGCTGATGCAGCAAGCGCCAGCAGCTATGGATTTGGTAGTGTTCAGGCCAGCGTGGCGGTGCCCTGCATGGTCAGCCAGCCCTCGTGGTCCTGGGCCCACAGCTCCACGGTCTTGCCGTCGCTGGAGGGCTTGCCGTGCACGCTGAACGGGTGCAGGTCAAAGGTGGGGCGCACGGCGCGGAAGTCGAACGTGAGCACCTGCGCGCCGGGCAGGCTGCGGCGCAGCAGGTCCAGCAGCAGCGTGGCGATCAGCGGGCCGTGCACGATCAGGCCGGGGTAGCCCTCGACCTCGGTCACGTACTTGCGGTCGTAATGGATGCGGTGGCCGTTGAAGGTGAGCGCGGAGTAGCGAAACAGCAGCACGTCGTCGGGCACGATGGTGCGCGACCAGGCGGCCTGGCCCTCCAGCGGCGGCTTTTGTGGCGTGGGGGCCGGGTCGCCGGGTTGGGCGGCAGAGCGGTAGACGATGTCGTGCTCCTCGGTCAGCGCCAGGCCCTGCGCGTTGCGGTACTGGTGCTCCACCAGCACGAAGAGCAACTCGCCCGAGCGCCCGGCCTTGTGCTTGACGGACTGGATGGTGGAGGTGCGCTGCACCTGCTGGCCCACCTGCAGCGGGTTGGCACCATCTCCCTGCATTTCCCAGCGCAGGCGCCCCCCTGCCCACATGCGGCGCGGCAGCGGCACGGGCGGCAGAAAGCCCCCGCGCTTGGGGTGCCCGTCCGGGCCGATCTCGCTCTGGCGCGCATGCGGCAGGAAGTACAGCCAGTGCCACAGCGGCGGCACGGTGGTGCCGGGGGCCGGCGCGGGGTCGTCGCGGTCCAGCGTGGCCGACAGCGCCGCGATGGGCGTGGCCGTGAGGGTGTCGCTCAGGGTTTCGCTTTGGCCCTGCCAGGTCTGCAGGTGCGCGAGCTGGGCGGTGTCGATGGTGGGTTCGGTCATGGTCGCCATCGTGCGGTCTGGCCGACACCCGCGCAATCCGCGTTTGTGAAAGCGCCTCTTCGGCGCCCATGAAGCCCCCGGGGTCTTCGCGCCGCTTTCATGGGGCCGAAGCCCGCCCTTGCGATTGCCGAATAGCGCAGGCGGCCCTTTGCCGTCATGCTCGCAGCCATTGATTTCCTATCGCAAACAAAGGACGACAGACATGGCGCAGAAGATGGTGCAGGACAAGGTGGTGGTGGTAACGGGGGCTGGCGGCGGCATAGGGCGCGACATGGCGCTGGCGCTGGCCGCCGCCGGGGCCAAGGTGGTGGTGAACGACATCGGCACCTCCACCACGGGCGAAGGCACCGACGCCGGCCCCGCGCAGAAAGTGGTCGAGGAGATCAAGGCCGCCGGCGGCCAGGCCGTGGCCAACATGGACAGCGTGGCCGAGGCCGCCGCGGCGGGCCGCATCATCCAGTGCGCGCTGGACCACTTCGGCCGTATCGACGGCGTGGTCAACAACGCGGGCATCCTGCGCGACCGGTTCTTCCACAAGATGAGCCTGGACGAGTGGGACGCCGTGCTCAAGGTGCACCTGTACGGCAGTTACTACATGAGCCGCGCGGCCGCCAACCATTTCAAGGAGCAGGAGAGCGGCGCCTTCGTGCACATGACCTCCACCTCGGGCCTGATCGGCAACTTCGGCCAGGCCAACTACAGCGCGGCCAAGCTGGGGCTGGTGGCGCTGTCCAAGTCCATCGCGCTGGACATGCAGAAGTTCCATGTGCGCTCCAACTGCATCGCGCCCTTCGCGTGGAGCCGCATGATCGGCTCGATCCCCACCGACACGCCCGAGCAGCAGGCGCGCGTGGCCAAGATCCAGCAGATGACGCCCAACAAGATCGCCCCGCTGGCCGTGTACCTGCTGTCGGACCAAGCCAAGGACGTGAACGCCCAGGTCTTCGCCGTGCGCAACAATGAAATTTTCCTGATGAGCCAGCCGCGCCCCCTGCGCTCGGTGCACCGCAGCGAAGGCTGGACGCCCGAGTTCATCGCCGAGCACGGCATGCCCGCGCTCAAGAGCTCGTTCGTGCCCATGGAGCGCTCGGGCGACGTGTTCTCCTGGGATCCGGTGTGACGGAGACAACCCCCTGAGGCGCTGCGCGCCTTCCCCCTTCTCTCGCAGCGCTGCGCGCTGCGGGAAGGGGGACGCCACCAGCGCGGCGGGGCGGCGCGGCCAGCCCAGGCCCTTGCGCGGTGGCCGCTGGCCTGGGGACGCGCCAGTTGCATGGCGCGCTGGCAATACACAACCTTATGGACAACTGAGATGGCCATTGACTATCACCACCTGAAGGCGCGCGATTTTGGCGTGATCCGCCAGACGTACACCGAGCGCGACACCATGCTCTACGCGCTCAGCCTCGGGCTGGGCAACGATCCGCTGAACGCCAGCGCGCTGCCCTTCGTCTACGAGGGGCTGGAAGGCGGCCTGCGCGCTCTGCCGTCGCAGGCCGTGGTGCTGGGCTACCCGGGCTTCTGGGCGCGCGAGCCGGACACGGGCATCGACTGGGTCAAGCTCCTGCACGGCGAGCAGCGCATGCGCCTGCACCGCCCGCTGCCCGCGAGCTGCGAGGTCGTGGGCCACAACCGCATCACGCACCTGACCGACAAGGGCGAGGGCAAGGGCGCCATCATGGTGACCGAGCGGCGCCTGGAAACCGCCGCCGGCGAGCTGCTGGCCACCGTGCAGCAGGTGACCTTTCTGCGCGGGGATGGCGGCTACAGCCAGCAGGGCGGCGGCCAGCCCAGCGACGCACCGCTGCCCGCGCTGCAGCCCACGCCGCAGGACCGCGCGCCCGACTTCACCGACACCCAGCCCACCCGCCCCGAGGCGGCGCTGCTCTACCGCTTGATGGGCGACTACAACCCGCTGCACGCCGACCCGGCCGTGGCCGCCAAGGCCGGCTTCGAGCGCCCCATCCTGCACGGGCTGGCCAGTTACGGCCTGGTGGCGCACGCGCTGCTGCGCCAGTGCTGCGCCGGCGATCCCGCGCGCCTCAAGGCGCTGGACATCCGCTTTGCCGCCCCCGTGTACCCAGGCGAGACGTTGGTGACCGAGATCTGGCGCGTGCCCGGCCAACCGACGCAGGTGCAGCTGCGCGCCCGTGTGCTCGAACGCGACAAGGTGGTGCTGAGCCACGGCTTCGCCGAACTGGCGTGAGCTATCAAAAAGTGAGCTGCCGGCGCTTCATAGGTAAGCGCTGGAGCTCGTTCTGAATCAAATACCCTGGAGCACGCCATGAGCGCATCCCCCGTGTTGACCGCCGTGCAGGACGGCATCGGCACCATCACCCTGAACCGCCCCGAGGCACGCAACGCGCTCAACCAGGCCATGCGCCCGGCCCTGGCCGCCGCCATCGCGCAGATGCGCGACGACGCGCAGGTGCACGCGGTCATCCTCACCGGCGCGGGCGGCGCGTTCTGCTCGGGCGGCGACATCTCGGCCATGCTGGACACCAGCCGCACCGGCCTGGCCTTTCGCAAGGGCATGCGCGAGCTGCACCAGTGGTTCCCCGAACTCGTGAACCTGGAAAAGCCCGTGATCGCCGCGGTGGACGGCCCGGCCTTCGGCGCGGGCCTGAGCCTGGCGCTGGCAGCCGACTTCGTGCTGGCCACGTGCCGCGCCAAGTTCTGCGCGGTGTTCGGCCGCATTGGGCTGATCCCCGACCTGGGCGCGATGCACCTGCTGCCGCGCATCGTGGGCCAGCAAAAGGCCAAGGAGCTGGTCTTCACCGCGCGCACCGTCGATGCCGAAGAGGCCAAGCAACTGGGCATGGTGTTCGACATTGTGGACGACGCCACCGCGTTGACCGAGGCCGCGTTGGCGCTGGCGCGGCGTTTTGGCGAGGCCTCCACCGCTGCCATCGGCATGGCCAAGACCATCATGAACCAGTCCTTCGAGAGCGACGCGCGCACCATCGCCGAGCTGGAGTCCTATGCGCAATCTGTGTGCCGTGGCTCCGACTACCACCAGGACGCGGTGCGACGCTTCAAGGACAAGCAGCCGCTGCGCTTCGACTGGGACAGGAAATGACACCCCCTTGTGTCGCCTGCGACGCCATCCCCCCAGGGGGAAGACGCCAGTGGCCGGGCAAAGCCCGCTCCACGGCGTCCGCTGGCATGGCCTGCTCCGCGGCCATCGGACCGGTGCCGACGCGCCAGTTTCATGGGTTGCGGGTGGCGCGCTGCGCCATGGATGCCTGATATGAGCGCATTGGCCGAACGCTTGCAGGCACTGATCCGCCCCGGCGACACGCTGTGGTGGGGCCAGGCCACGGCCGAGCCGCTGACGCTCACGCGCGCCGTGGTGCAGCAGCGCCACGCGCTGGCGCAGGGCGGGAGGCTGCGCGTGTTCGTGGGCATCGGCGCGTCGGACACGCTGCAGCCCGCGCAGGCCGACGCCATCGATTTCTTCGGCTATGCCGCAGGCGGGCCGCACCGCGCCCTGGCCCAGGCCGGCGTGCTGGACATCCTGCCCAGCCACTATTCCCATCTGCCGGGTCTGATCCGCGCGGGTGCGCTGCCGGCCGACGTGGTGCTGCTGCAGGTCTCACCGCCCGACGCGCAGGGCCGCTACAGCCTGGGGCTGGTGCAGGAATACCTGCCCGCCGCCATCGAGCGCGCGCGCGCAGTGATTGCCGAGGTGCACCCCGACGTGCCCTGGACGCACGGCGGCCTGCACCTGCAGGCCAGCGATTTCGCGCTGCTCATCGATGCCGAGCACCCGCCCCTGGACCAGAGCCGCAGCGCGCCCGGCCCGGTGGAGCAGGCCATTGCACGGCATGTGGCGGGGTGGGTGGAAGACGGCGCCACGCTGCAGCTGGGCATCGGCAACCTGCCCGAGGCCGTGCTGGCCGCGCTGCACGGCCACCGCGACCTGGGCCTACACAGCGGTGCAGTGGGCGACGGCATTGCCGCTCTGGCCGAAGCCGGCGTGCTCACCAACGCCAGGAAGAGCCTGGACACCGGCGTGGGCATTGGCGGCATCCTCATGGGTGGCGAGAGGCTGCGCCGCTGGGCGCACTGCAATCCACAGATCGTGCTGCGCGGCACCGACTACACGCACGACCCCGAGGTGCTGGCCGCCAGCCACAAGCTCACCGCCATCAACGCGGCCATCGAGGTAGACCTGACCGGCCAGATCAACGCCGAGGTGGCCGCCGGCTGCTACGTGGGCGCCGTGGGCGGCGCGGTGGACTTCCTGCGCGGCGCCGCCCGCAGCAAAGGCGGCCTGCCCATCGTGGCGCTGCCCGCCACCGCCAAGGGCAAGACGCGCATCGTGGCCCAGCTCTCGGGCCCGGTGAGCACGCCGCGCAGCGACGCGGGCCTGATCGTCACCGAGCATGGCGTGGCCGACCTGCGCGGGCAGACGCTGTCGCGCCGCGTGCGCCGGCTGATCGACATCGCCGCCCCCGAACACCGCGAGGACCTGGAGCGCCAGGCCCACGACACGCTGCGCCGCTGTGGCGCGGTATTTCAAATTTGATAGCTATTAGCGCATGTCAGATAAGCGCTAGCGGCCATTTTCATTCATATTTCAAGGAGCAACACCATGCGCAGAGCCGCCATCGTCACCCCCGTCCGCACCCCCGTTGGCACCTTTGGCGGCAGCCTGCGGCCCGTGCCCGTCGAGGAGCTGGCCGCCACCACGGTGCGCGCCGTGGTCGAGAGAAGTGGCATCGACCCCGCACGCATCGACGATGTGGTCATGGCCCAGTCGTACGCCAACAGCGAGGTGCCCTGCGTGGGCCGCTGGGCCGCGCTGCAGGCGGGCCTGCCGGTGTCGGTGCCCGGCATGCAGTTGGACCGGCGCTGCGGCGGCGGCCTGCAGGCCATCGTCACCGCGTCGATGATGGTGCAGAGCGGCGCCGCCGACGTGGTGATCGCCGGCGGCGTGGAGAGCATGAGCAACATCGAGTACTACAGCACCGACATGCGCTGGGGCGCGCGCTCGGGCAACGTGCGCTTCTACGACCGGCTGGACCGCGGGCGCGAGCGCTCGCAGCCGGTGGAGCGCTTCGGCAAGATTTCCGGAATGATCGAGACGGCGGAGAACCTGGCGCGCGACTATGGCATTACGCGTGAGGAGGCCGATGCCTTCGCGCTGCGCAGCCACCAGCGCGCGGCGGCCGCCTGGGAGGCGGGCCGCTTTGCCGACGAAATCGTTCCCGTGCAGGTGCCGCAGCGCAAGGGCGAGCCGGTCACGTTTGCCCGGGATGAGGGCTTTCGCGCCGACGTCACGCCCGAGAGCCTGGGCAAGCTGCGCGTGCTGATGCCGAACGGCACCGTGACCGCCGGCAATGCCAGCCAGCAAAACGATGCCAGCGCCGCCTGCCTGATCGTGGCCGAGGACAAGCTGGCCGAGCTGGGCCTCACGCCCATGGCCACGCTGGTGGGCTGGGCGGCCGCGGGCTGCGAGCCCTCGCACATGGGCATCGGCCCGGTGCCGGCCGTGAAGAAGCTGCTCGCGCGGCTGAACCTGCGCATCGACGACATGGATCTGGTGGAGCTCAACGAGGCCTTCGCCTGCCAGGTGCTGGCCGTGCTCAAGGGCTGGGAATGGCAGGACCAGGATGCCATCGCGCACAAGCTCAACGTCAACGGCTCGGGCATCTCGCTGGGCCACCCCATCGGCGCCACGGGCGTGCGCATCCTGGCGACGCTGCTGCACGAGCTGCAGCGCCGCAAGGGCCGCTACGGCCTGGAGACCATGTGCATCGGCGGTGGCCAGGGCATCGCCGCGGTGTTCGAGCGCGTCTGACGCGCGGCGCTTGCAGTGAGCGGCGGATCTGCGCCGCCGCAGATCGCCGTGTGTGACTGCGTGACCTGACGCCTTGCACGGCTGCGGTGCAAGGCGCGCGCCAGCGTGCGCGTTGTTGGCCAGGCCCTAAGGACACCTGAACCCCGGCTTTGGCAAAAGCAGATTCCCAGCGTGCGCACCGGGCCGCACCATTGCTGCCAACGCGCTGGCCCTCCGCCCCAGCGGTGCCCGCGTTACCTACAACATCAGGAGACACACCATGCCCGCTTCCCGTCGTCTCGCCACGGCCGCCCTGGCCCTGGCGCCTTTCGCCTTCGCTCTGCCCGCCGCCGCGCAGGACGGCCAGCCCGTGCGCCTCATCGTGGGCTATGCCGCGGGTGGCCCCGTGGACCAGGGGGCGCGCCTGTTCGCACCGGCGCTGTCCAAGGAACTGGGCATGCCCGTCATGGTGGAAAACAAGACCGGCGCCAACGCCACCATTGCCGGCAGCGAGGTCGTGCGCTCCAAGCCCGACGGCATGACGCTGTGGTTTGCGGCCAGCCCCACCATCACCATCAGCCCCAATGTGATGACCAAGATGCCGTTCGACCCGGCCAAGGACCTGACGCCTGTGGCGCCCATCCTGAGCTACTACAACGTGCTGGTGGTGAACAACAACGAGCCCTACAAGAGCGTGCGCGAGCTGGTGGCCACCGCCAAGTCCAATCCGGGCAAGCTGGCCTACGGCTCGGCCGGTGTGGGCGGCTCCAACCATCTGGGCGCGCTGCTGTTCGCCAAGCGCAGCGGCATCGAGATGAACCACATCCCCTACAAGGGCAACGCCCCGGCGATGACGGACGTGATCGGCGGCCAGCTCAACATGATGCTGGACATCATCAGCACCGCCAGCGCCTACATCCACAGCGGCAAGGTGCGCGCCGTTGCCGTCACCTCGCCGCAGCGCAATGCCTCGCTGCCGGACGTGCCCACGTTCGCCGAGTCGGGCATCGACGGCCTCAAGGGCTTCGACGTGGGTGGTTGGTACGGCGTCTATGGTCCCAAGGGCATGTCGCCCGAGCTGGTGGCCAAGCTCAACAAGGCCGTCAATGCCGCGTTGCAGCAGCCCGAGCTGAAGAAGCGCTACAAGGAACTGGGCTACGACGAGTGGACCGGCGCGCCGCAGAAGCTGGCCGAGCGCGGCGCCCAGGAGCGCGCCATGTGGGCCACGGTGACCCAGGGCATCACCGTGGATTGAGATGGCAGAGCGCATCCATCACCTGCTGGACCGCTGGCTGGCCGAGGCGCCCGCGCGGCCCTTCATTCATCTGCCGGACGGCCGCAGCCTGAGTTTTGCCGACCTGGGCGCGCTCACCGACACGGCCGAGGCCGAACTGCGGGCCCTGGATGTGCGCCCTGGCGACCGCGTGCTGGTGGTGGCCGAGAACTGCCCCGAGCATGCTGCGCTGATCCTGGCCTGCAGCCGCGTGGGCGCCTGGTCCTGCGGCGTGAACGCACGCATGGCACCGGCCGAGATCGACGCCTTCGTCGGCAAGGCCGATGCGCGCGTGGTGTTCTTCACGGCTGCGGCATCGCGCAGCGCCGCCGCGCATGCCCAGCGCTTCGCGGCGGTCGATTCCGCGCTGCCGGGCATGCAGCACGGCGCGGTTCTCCAGGACGCGCAGCCCGAGGCAGGTGCGCTGCGCGATACGGTCGCCTCGCTGATCTTCACCTCGGGCACCACGGGCCAGCCCAAGGGCGTGATGCTCACGCACGATGCGCTGATCCACTTTGCGCGCGTGTCGGGAGCATCGCGTGCGCTGGGTCCGCAGGACCGCAGCTACGCCTTTGTGCCCATGACCCACATCTTCGGTCTGGGCACGGTGCTGATCAGCTCGCTGCTGGCCGGTGCGCAGCTCGTGATGCGTCCGCAGTTCGATCCCGACGACCTGCTGGATGCGCTGGCCCACCATGGCGTGTCGCAGCTGCAGGGGCCGCCCGCGCTGTTCTCGCGCCTGCTGGCGCATCTGCAGGAGCGCGGCATCCAGCGGCCCGAGGCGCCAGCGCTGCGCTATCTCTACACCGGAGCGGGCCCGCTCGACCTGGCGCTGAAGCAGCGCGTGGAGGCCGCCTTCGGCCAGGCGCTGCACCACGGCTACGGCCTGTCGGAATACGCGGGTTCGGTGCACCTCACGCGCCTGGGCGAGCAGCGGCCCGACACCAGTGCCGGCTACGCCGTGGCCGAGGCCGAGGTGCGTGTGACCGACCCGGCCACGGGCGAGCCGCTGCCGCTGGGCGAGCGCGGTGAGCTGTGGATCCGCGGCCGGGGGCTGATGCCCGGCTACTTCCGCGACCCCGCGGCCACGGCCGCGGTGATGCGCGAGGGCGGCTGGTACGCCAGCGGCGACCTGGGCGAGATGCATGCCGACGGCGCGCTGTTCGTCGTGGGGCGCCTGAAGGAAATGATCATCCGCTCGGGCTTCAACGTCTACCCGGCCGAGGTGGAGACCGCGCTCAACACCCACCCCAGCGTGCAGCGCTCGGCCGTGGTGGGCCGCACCGTGGAGGACGGCAACGAGGAGATCGTGGCCTTTGTGGAGTTGCGCTCCGGCGCCGCGCTGGATGCCGATGCCATGCAGTCCCATTTGCGCGAGCTGCTCGCGCCCTACAAGCGCCCGTCCCACATCGTCGCTCTGAGCGAGCTGCCCACCAATACCAACGGCAAGGTGCTCAAGCGCACCTTGAAAGACCAGGCCTTGCGCCTGACCACCTGAACGATAGGAGACACACCATGCATTCCACCCCCTCCCGCCGCAGCTTCATCGCCGGCAGCCTGCTTGCCGCCGCCCATCCGCTGGCGGCGCTCGCGGCCGACCCCTGGCCCAGCAAGCCCGTGCGCTTCATCGTGCCGTTCCCGCCCGGCGGCCCGGTGGACACCACCGCCCGCGTCTTCAGTCACAGGCTGTCCGAGATCTGGAAGACGCCCACCGTCATCGACAACCGCGCCGGCGCGGGCGGCGTGGTGGGCGCCACGGCCGCCGCCAAGGAGGCACCCGACGGTTACGGCCTCTTCGTGGGCGCCATCCACCACTCGGTCAACCCCTCGTTGATGGGCAAGCTGCCCTACGACATCGAGAAGGACTTCGCGCCCATCAGCTTCGCGGCCATGTTCCCCGTGTTCATCGTGGCGCACCCCTCGGTACCGGCCAACACCATCCAGGAGCTGATCGCGCTGGCCAAGAAGGGCACACCGCTGGCCTATGGCTCGTCGGGCAACGGGGGCGGCACGCACCTGGCGGGCGAGCTGTTCAACATGGAGGCGGGGACCAAGCTGCAGCACATTCCCTACAAGGGCAGCGCACCCGCGATGAACGACCTGCTGGGCGGCCAGGTGCAGCTCATGTTCAGCGACGCACCCACGGCGCTGCAGCACATCAAGAGCGGCCGCGTGAAGGTGCTGGGCGTGGCCAGCCGCCAGCGCTCGGCCATGCTGCCCGACGTGCCCACGGGCGTGGAATCGGGTCTGCCGGGCTATGAGGCGTATTCGTGGGCCGCGCTGTTCGCGCCCGCCAAGACGCCCCAGGCCGTGCTGGACAAGATCAACGCCGACTTCAACACCGCGATGAAAGACCCCGCCGTGCGCCAGCGCCTGCTGGACGCCGGCGCCGAGGCCGATCCCGGCACGCAGGAGCAGATGCGCCAGCGCCTGCGCGGCGAGCTGGACAAGTGGGCCAAGGTGATCAAGACGGCGGGGATCACGCCGGGTTGATGCCGCGGCGAAGACGCCCTTTCAGATTGTCGAATTGAAGTGATGCGGTGGCCGGGGCATGCTGTGCCTCGTACTCCGAAGACTCGAAGAATCCCATGCACCTGAGCGCACAGACCCACTACCAGGCCGAGCTGGATGCCGGCCGCTTTTGCCTGCAGCACTGTCCGCAGTGCAAGAACCACGTATTCACGCCGCGCGAGCTGTGCCCGCACTGTGGCGCCAGCCCGCTGCGCTGGGTGCGCGCCAGCGGCCTGGGCACCGTGTATTCCACCACCACCATCGCACGCAAGGCGGACGCGGGGGGCAACTACAACGTCGCGCTGATCGATCTGGAGGAAGGCGTGCGCATGATGAGCCGCGTGGAGGGGGTGGCGCCCGAAGACGTGCGCATCGGCCAGCGGGTGCAGGCCCGCGTGGCGCAGAAGGACGGGCGTGGCCTGGTGCTGTTCCAGCCCGCAGCGCAAGGGGGTGCCGCATGAGCCGCGTTCCGCAATCCCCCCTGGACGCCGCCGCCGTGAACCGGCCGCTGCGCGGCCGCGCAGCCATCGTCGGCGCCGCCACCTACGGCTGCGGCGAGGCGCCCGGCATGGACGACATGACGCTGCTGGTGCGTGCAGCACACGCGGCCGTGGCCGACGCGGGGCTGACCATGCAGGACATCGACGGCCTGGCCACCTGCAGTGTGAACGCCAGCATGTGGACCATGCCGGTGATCGAACACCTCGGTATCAACCCGACCTATGTGGACGGCACGATGATCGGTGGCTCCAGCTTCATCGCCCACCTGCTGCCCGCCATCCGCGCGCTGGAGGCCGGGCAGTGCAAGGCCGTACTGGTGTGCTACGGCAGCGCGCAGCGCTCGGCCACCTTCGGGCGCAAGGAAAGCGTGGCCGCACGCCGCTTCCTGGACCCGCAGCCGTACGAATTCCCGTATGAGCCGGTGCTGCCCGTGTCCGCCTATGCGCTGGCCGCCGCGCGCCACATGCACGAATTCGGCACCACGCGCGAACAACTGGCCGAGGTGGCCGTGGCCGCACGCGCCTGGGCGCAGCAGAACCCCGAGGCGTTCATGCGCGACCCGCTCACCATCGAGGATGTGCTGGCGGCCCGGCCGATCGCCAGCCCGCTCACCGTGCGCGACTGCTGCCTGGTGACGGACGGTGGCGGCGCCCTGGTACTCACCCGCGCCGAGCGCGCGCGCGACCTGCCCAACCCGCCCGTCTATGTGCTGGGCAATGCCACCGCGATCTGGAACCGCCAGATCTCCTGCATGCCCGACCTGACGACCACCGCGGCAGCGCAGTCGGGCGCCCAGGCCTTCGCGATGGCGGGTTTGCAGGCCAAAGACATGGACATGGCCCAGGTCTACGACGCCTTCACCATCAACACCCTCCTGTTCCTGGAAGACCTGGGCTTCTGCGCCAAGGGCGAGGGCGGCGCCTTCGTGCAGAACGGCGGCATCGCGCCCGGCGGGCGCCTGGCCGTGAACACCAACGGCGGCGGCCTGTCGTGCGTGCACCCGGGCATGTACGGCATCTTTGCGCTGATCGAGGCCGTGCGCCAGCTGCGTGGCGAGGCCGGCGCGCGCCAGCTATCGCGTCATGACACCGCCGTGGTGCATGGCAACGGCGGCACGCTGTCCAGCCAGTCCACCGCCGTGCTCGGCACCGCCGACACCCTCTGAGCCCGCATACCGAAGAAAGAACCCTCATGATCCGCGACCCAGACATCCTGGAAGCCCTGCTCGATAGCGTGCGCCGCTTTGTGCGAGAACGCCTGGTGCCGGCCGAGAACGAAGTGGCCGAGATCGATGAAATTCCCGAGTCCATCGTGCAGGAGATGCGCGAGCTGGGCCTGTTCGGCATGACTATTCCCGAGAAGTTCGGCGGCCTGGAGCTGACGATGGAGGAGGAGTGCCGCGTACTGTTCGAGCTGTGCCAGACGGCGCCGGCCTTCCGCTCGATCATCGGCACCACCGTGGGCATCGGCTCGCAGGGCATCCTGATGGATGGCACGCCCGAGCAGCAGGCCCAGTGGCTGCCCAAGCTGGCCACCGGCGAGGTCATCGCCTCGTTCGCGCTGACCGAACCCGAGGCGGGATCGGACGCCGCATCGCTGCGCACCACGGCCATCAAGGACGGCGACCACTACATCGTCAACGGCACCAAGCGCTACATCACCAATGCGCCGCACGCCGGCATGTTCACGCTGATGGCACGCACCAACCCGGCCGACAAGGGCGCGGGCGGCGTGTCCTCGTTCATCGTGGACGCCAAGACGCCCGGCATCAGCTTTGGCAAGTACGACAAAAAGATGGGCCAGCGCGGCGCCCACACCTGCGACGTGATCTTCGACAACGTCAAGGTGCCGGCGGCCAACCTCATCGGCCTGCAGGAGGGCCGCGGCTTCAAGACCGCCATGAAGGTGCTGGAAAAAGGCCGCATCCACATCGCCGCGGTGGCGGTGGGCGTGGCCCAGCGCATCCTGCGCGACGCCCTCGCATATGCCCTGGAGCGCAAGCAGTTCGGTCAGCCCATCTGCGACTTCCAGCTGGTGCAGGCCATGTTGGCCGACAGCCAGGCCGAGCTGTACGCCGCCGAGTGCATGACCATTGACGCCGCGCGCCGCCGCGACGACGGGCACAACGTCTCCACCGAGGCCTCGTGCGCCAAGATGTTTGCCAGCGAGATGTGCGGCCGCGTGGCCGACCGCGCGGTGCAGATCCTGGGCGGCGCAGGCTACATGGCCGAGTACGGCATCGAGCGCTTTTACCGCGACGTGCGCCTGTTCCGCTTGTACGAGGGCACGACGCAGATCCAGCAGATCATCATCGCGCGCAACATGGTGCGCGAGGCGCGCGCCGCATGAGCGGGGTGCCGCCGCTGGTGGACCGCAGCGCCTTCATGCGCCTGATCGGCGCCGCGCAGGTGCCGGCGCCGCCGGGCAAGGTGCAGGTGCGCCTGCCGCACCTGCGCAAGGAACTGCTCAACCAGTTACCCGCTGCGCATGGCGGCGTGGTCATGGCGCTGCTGGATTCCGTGATGTCGCGCGCCGCAGGCGAGCTGCCCGAGGCGCCCTCGCAGACCGCGGTGACGGTGGAGATGAGCAGCCGCTTTCACCGCCCGGGGCGCGGCGCGCTGCTGGCCGAAGGCTGGGTGGTGCATGCCACGCGCAGCCTGTGCAGTTGCGCGGGCCAACTGCTGGACGAGGACGGCCGGCTCGTAGCCACCGCACACGGCACCTTCAAGTACTGGCTTGCGCCGACCACGCTTGATTCAAAAAAGTGAGCTGCTAGCGGTTGTCTGGCAAGGGCTAGAGGCCAATTTCACTCACAGATCGCGCGGGCCGCAGCGGCTGCGGCGGTCACTCCAGCTGCAGCCGCCCCTGCGCATCGGCCACCAGCAGGTCCACCAGTTCCTGCGCAAAGCTGGGCAGGGCCTCCATGCTGCGCACGCAGATCTGCATCTCGCGCACCGACCAGGCGTCCGACAGCGGCACGATGGCGATGGCCATGGCCTGCGCATGGCGGCTGGCGGCGGACTCGGGCAGCACGCCCACGCCCACGCCGGCCTCGATCATGCGGCAGGCCGTCTCGAAGTTGCCGACCTGGATGCGCAGCTTGATTGGGCGGTGCAGCTGGTCGCTGGCGTGGCGCAGGAAGGCGTGGATGGCGCTGGATTCGTGCAGCCCCACGTAGTCCAGCTCCAGCGTGTCGGCAAAGTCGATCTGCATCTCGCCGTCGAGGGCATGGCCCTTGGGGACCACCAACACCAGCCGGTCGCGGCGGTAGGGCAGGGTCTCCAGATTCTCGGTGCGCACCAGGCCGGCGACGATGCCGATGTCGGTCTGCCCCTCGGTCACGGCGCGCACGATGTCGTGCGACAGGCGCTCGCGCAGGTCGATGTTCACGTCGGGGTTGCGGCGCAGGAAGTGCCGCAGCACCGGCGGCAGGAATTCGCCCAGAGAGGTGGTGTTGGCGAACACGCGCACATGGCCCTTGATGCCGCGCACGTATTCCTGCATGTCGCCGCGCAGGTGTTCGATCTGCCCGAGCACCATGCGCGCGTGGGACACGAAGGCCTGGCCCGGGGGCGTGAGCGTCACACCCTGGCTGGTGCGGTACAGCAGCTTGGTGCCGATGCTTTCTTCCAGGTTCTTGATGCGCGTGCTGGCCGCCGGCAGGGAGATGAAGGAGAGTTCCGCGCCGCGCGTCATGCTGTTGGCGTCGGCGATGTGCACCATCAGGCGCAGATCCACAAGATCGAAATGCATGGCCATGGCCGGCATTGTAGGAAGCGCTGGATACCCTGGCGGCCCTGCGTGAACGCCAGCTTTCACAAATGCAAAGCCGCGGCGCCGGGGCGGGCCGTACCATGCGCCTTCCGCTCGGCAACCACCGCCTGTCCATGACCACCCCTGATTCCTCCTCTTCCCCAGGCGCAGGCCGCGCCGGCGCGCTCGGCCATCTGCGCGTGCTCGACCTATCGCGCGTGCTGGCCGGCCCGTGGTGCACCCAGAACCTGGCCGACATGGGCGCCGACGTGATCAAGATCGAGAAGCCCGGCGACGGCGACGACACGCGCCACTGGGGCCCGCCGTTCTTTCCCGATGCCGACGGCCAGCCGAGCGAACACGCCTGCTACTTCGCCGCCTGCAACCGCAACAAGCGCTCCGTCACCGTGGACATGGCCACGCCCGAGGGGCAGCGGCTGATCCGCGAACTGGCCCAGCAAAGCGATGTGGTGGTGGAGAACTTCAAGACCGGCGGCCTCAAGCGCTACGGGCTGGACTACGAAAGCCTGTCGGCCCTGAACCCGCGCCTGATCTACTGCTCGGTCACCGGCTTCGGCCACACTGGGCCGTATGCGCCGCGGGCCGGCTATGACCTGCTGATCCAGGCCATGAGCGGCCTGATGAGCATCACCGGCCATGCCGATGGCGAGCCTGGCGGCGGCCCGATGCGCGTGGGCGTGGCCGTGATCGACCTGTTCACCGGCATGTATGCCACCACCGCCATCCTGGGTGCGCTGGAGGCGCGCCACCGCACGGGACGCGGCCAGCACATCGACATGGCGTTGCTGGACGTGGCCATGGCGGTGCTGGCCAATCAGGGTGCGGGCTTCCTCAACGCCGGCAACATTCCGAAGCGCCAGGGCAACACCCACCCCAGCGTCGTGCCCTACCAGGACTTTCCCACGCAGGACGGCAACATGCTGCTGGCCATCGGCAACGACGGGCAGTTCGCACGCTTTTGCGAAGCGGCGGGTACCGACTGGGCCGGCGACGAACGCTTTGCCACCAACGCCGGCCGGGTGACCCACCGTGAGACGCTGATCCCCCTGATGGCCGCCCTCACGCGCACGCGGCCCACGGCCGCCTGGATCGCGCTGTTGGAGGACAAGGCCGTGCCCTGCGGCCCGATCAACCACGTCGGCCAGGCGTTCGACGATGCGCAGGTGCGCGCACGCGGACTGCGCGTGGAGCAGCAGCGCTACCCCGGCGCCCAGCCGCCGGCCGGCGAGGTGGTCAACCGCGTGGTGACCACCGCCAGCCCGCTGCGCTTGTCCGATACGCCCGTCACCCTGCGCTATGCCCCGCCCGCACTGGGTCAGCACACCGACGAGGTGCTGCGCGAGCGGCTGGGGCTGGATGCCGCGCAACTGCAGGCGCTGCGCGCGCAGCGCGTGCTCTGAGGCGGCGTCAGAAGGCGTGGGCCACGCCCACGCCGAACGCGGTGCGCGAGGGGTTGTGTTCGTAGCGCTGGTGCCCCAGGCTCGCGTAGAGCATGGTGCGCTTGGACAGGTTGTACTCCGCCCCCAGTGACGCCATGTGGTGGGTCACCCCGTCGTTCAGCCGCTGGCGGCCGTAGCTGGCGCGCAGCGTGGTGACACCCAGGGCGTAGCTGCCGCCCACCGACACCATGCGCGACGTATCGGGGCTGCTCCCCGCGCGGCTGTGGTCGTAGGCCATCATCAGCGTGGCGGCGCCCAGGCGGTAGAGGCCGCCCAGGAACAGGTCCTTGTCACCGCTGCCGTTGCGCTCGTAGCCCACCATGGCGGCCACCGGCCCCTGGTCGTAGTTCAGTGCCACCGAGCCGCCGCGCCCGTCGCGGCCGGGTGCCTGGGTGCGCTCGGTCGAGGCACTGGCATTGAACGAGAAGCCGTCCCAGGTGGGCGAGTCGTAGTAGATGCCGTTGGTCATGCGCCCGTACTCCGCGGCCCCGTTGTTGCTGGCGCGGTCGGTGGGCGTGTAGTAGTGGGCCATGTGCCAGGCGGTGGAGGCAATGCGGTTGAAGTTGGAGAAGGCGTCGAACTTCCATTCCTGGCTCCACATCGCGCTGAGGGCGCGGCCCAGGCGCAACTGGCCCCAGCCGCCTTGCAGGCCCACGGTGGATTCGTCATGCCAGAAGGGCTTGCTGCCCGCCCCTTCGGACTGCCCCGTGTCCAGCTCGAAGCGTGTGCTCAGGCGGAAGGTGGCCTTGAGGCCACCGCCCAGGTCTTCCGTGCCGGCCACCGCCAGATGGCTGCGCTGGATCGTCCCCAGCTTGCGGGTCTTGTCGTAGTCACGAAAGACGCCGGTGTCCAGATAGCCGCTGATGGTCACTTGCGACTGCGCGGCGGCCGGCAGGGCGAGGGCGGCGAGGGTGGCAAAACTGAGAGGCAGGCATTGGGACATGCGCATCCTGGGGAGACTCCTTGTGTGATGAAACGCCCTGCCGCTCCCTCGCGGGGAAGGCATGGGCGTGGCGCTGCCGCAGGCAGCAGGGAGAGCAATGAAACTGGCCATCGCAGGAATGGCCAGCGCGATGACGCGCCCGGCAGACGGTTCGGATTCCAGGTGGCCACAGGGACTGCGGCCTGCCCGAACAAAAGGGCGCATGCAGGCCGCCAAGGGCAGTCTGCACGGCCGATTATAAAAATGGGGTGCGCGCGCGTCATCCGCGATGTCCCGTATGCGCGTGCGCCGGGGCCGGAAGGGCAGGCAAAGAAAAGGCGGCCCGCAGGCCGCCTTGCGCACGGAGCGGGCCGTGTCAGGGGTACAGGCCGCGCATCTCGCGCGCATGCAGGATGCGCTTGCAGGCCACGATGAAGGTCGCCGTGCGCAGCGTGACCTTGTTCTCCTGCGCCACCTGCCACACGCCCGCGAAGGCCTCTTTCATGATGCGCACGAGGCGGGCGTTGATCTCGTCCTCGGTCCAGAAGAAGCTGGAGAAGTCCTGCACCCACTCGAAGTAGCTGACCGTCACGCCGCCGGCGTTGGAGATCACGTCGGGCAGCACCAGTACGCCCTTGTCGTTGAGGATGTCGTCGGCCTCGGGGGTGGTGGGGCCGTTGGCGCCCTCGATCACCATCTTGGCCTGGATCCGTCCCGCGTTGTCCTTGGTGATCTGGCTCTCCAGTGCTGCGGGGATCAGGATGTCGCAGGCCACGCCCCAGAAGGCGTCGTTGGCCATGGGCTCGGCGCCGGCGAATCCGCCCACGCCGCCGGTTCGCTGCACGTGCGCCAGCAGCGCCGGCACGTCCAGACCCTTGTCGTTGTGGATGCTGCCGGTGTGGTCCTGCACCGCCACCACCTTGGCGCCGGCCTCGGCAAACAGCTTGCCGGCCGTGCCACCCACGTTGCCAAAGCCCTGCACGGCCACGCGCGCACCCTCGATGCTCATGCCGGTCAGGCGCGCGGCCTCCACGCCCACGGTGAACACGCCGCGGCCCGTGGCCTCCACGCGGCCCAGCGAGCCACCCAGGTCCACGGGCTTGCCCGTGACCACGCCGGTGGCGGTGGTGCCCACGTTCATGGAATAGGTGTCCATCATCCAGGCCATGACCTGGGCGTTGGTGTTCACGTCCGGCGCGGGAATGTCCTTGGAGGGGCCGATGATGATGCCGATCTCGCTGGTGTAGCGGCGCGTCAGGCGCTCCAGCTCGGCCTTCGACAGGGTCTTGGGGTCGACGCGGATGCCGCCCTTGGCGCCACCGTAGGGCACGTTCACGGCCGCGTTCTTGATGCTCATCCAGGCCGACAGGGCCATGACTTCGGACAGGGTTACGTCCTGGTGAAAGCGCACACCGCCCTTGCCCGGGCCTCGGCTGACGTTGTGCTGCACGCGGTAGCCCTCGAAGTGGGCGATGGTGCCGTTGTCCAGCTCAATGGGCACATCCACGATCAGCGCACGCTTGGGGCGCTTCAGCGTTTCCACCCAGCGCGCCAGGCTGCCCAGGTAAGGGGTGACGCGGTCGATTTGCTGCAGATACACCCCCCAGGGGCCGAGGTGGTTGGGGTCCAGATAGGACGGCAGCGCGTGGGTGGGAAGGGGTGGGTTGGGGGTGTTGGACATGCGGAATTCCTTGGGGAATGTCTACCAAGCGAAGCACTTTATGCCTGTCGCCCAGGGCTGTCCAACGCCGCCATGTTTCCATCTAATGCATTCGATGCATAACCTTGCCATGCCCGCGTCTTGGTGAAATTTGCTCCTTTAAAAGGAGCTGTTGGCGCTTTCCATGCAAGCGCTAGAGCCCTATTTGACTGTGAACTTTTCCAGCGCGGGGTCGCCCGGTGGGTAGCGCAGTTCCAACCGTTGCAGCACACCGCGCAGCACGCTGGCGATCATCAGATTGCGGTGCGTCTTGGAGTCGGCGGGCACGATGGTCCACGGCGCCCACGGGGTGTGCGTGGCGGGCAGCAAGGCCTCATAGGCGCGCTGGTAGGCGTCCCACTGCTCGCGCACCTGGATGTCGCCCATGTCGAACTTCCAGTGTTTGGTGGGGTCGTCCAGGCGCTCCTGCAGGCGCTGGCGCTGCTCGTCCTTGCTGATGTGCAGCATGAACTTCATGACCACCGTGCCCGTTTCGGCCAGCAGCCGCTCGAAGTCGTTGATGTGCGCATAGCGCTGGCGCTGCTGCTCGGGCGTGATCCATCCGTTCACCACGGGCACCAGCACGTCCTCGTAATGGCTGCGGTTGAACACGGTGAGTTCGCCCGCGCCGGGCACCTGGCGGTGGATGCGCCACAGGTAGTCGTGCGCGCGCTCCAGCTCGGTGGGCGCCTTCCAGCCCACGGCATGCACGCCCAGGGCGCTCATGCGGCCGAACACGCCGCGTACGGTGCCGTCCTTGCCGGCGGTGTCCATGCCCTGCAGCACCACCAGCAGCTTGTAGCGGCGGTCGGCGTACAGCAGGTCCTGCAGCGCGTCCAGCTCCAGTGCCAGCTCCTCCACGCGGGCCTTGTCCAGTGCCTTGTCGCCGCAGGAAAAAGGCTTGGCGCCAGGGTCGTAGTCCTTCAGGTGCAGCGCGCCGTTGTCCTTGTCGGCGTGCTTGCCGTTCTTGCCGTTGCCGCCGTTCGGGGCGAAGTCCTTGGGCTGCCACTGGCGCCATTGCTTGGCCAGCGCGTCGTCGGCGATGTCAAAGGGTGGCAGGTAGGTGGGCATGAACGCTCCTCAAGATGGTCAGTGCCTGGCTATTGTGGCGCCGGGCTGCTGCCGGGGCGCTGGCGCGCCATCAACTCTACGAAGCGGCGTGCGCCCAGGCCCAGCGGGCGCTCGCGGGACCAGACCACGTCCACCCACAACTGGGCGCCGTTGCTCAGGTTCTCCAGGGGCAGTTCCACCAGCGTGCCGGCGGCGATGCGCGGCGCCACCAGCGCGCGCGGCTGCCAGCCCCAGCCCAGGCCGGCCTCGATCAAGCCCAGCGCGGCCAAGTGGCTGTCGGTGCGCCAATGGTGGCGCGCGTAGACGAAGCGCGCATCGGTCTGCCCCAGGTCGCGCCCGGCCACGACGATCTGGCGCGTGCCGGCCAGGTGTTCCTCGCGCAGGCCTGCAGGGCCCGCACCCGCCGCGCGAGGCGCCAGCAGCGGATGTTGCGGCGCGATGACGGCCACCAGGGTTTCGCTGCCCACCTCCTGGAAGTCTTCCCGCCCGTCCAGGCTGGGGCGCTCGAACACCAGCGCGAGCTGGGCGCGCCCGGCATGCAGCAGGGCCAGCGCATCGGCCTGGGGCGCGGCCAGCACCTCCACCTGCAGCAGCGGGTAGTCCTGCGCCAGCGTGGCCAGCGGGCCGTGCCAGCGCGCGGCCAGCAGCTCGGGTGCAATGGCCAGGGTCAGGCGCTCCTCCAGCCCCTGGGTCAGCGCCAGCGCCTGGGTGTTGAGCTGCTGCAGCTGCGCCGCCAGCGCGCGTGCCTGCGGCTCCAGCGCACGCGCGGCCGCCGTGGGGCGCGGCTCTCGGCCGCTGCGGTCGAACAGCGGCATGTCCAGCTCGGCTTCCAGCTGGGCGATGGCCATGCTCACGGCCGAGGGCACGCGCGACAGCGCCCGCGCCGCTGCGGAGAACGAGCCGCGGTCCAGCACGGCCAGGAACACGAGGACGTTGTCGGAAGTGAAGGCCATGCGCCAATCTATCAATATTTCTGAAAGAAGATGACTTTTTCCTTCAGATTTCACTCCCTATACTGCGCCGCATGAGTGCAACAACACATGCGGTCGGCCTGCAGGGGCCGAAGCGCCGGGTGGTCTTTGTCACCCTTTACGAAATCATCGCGATCATCGTCTCCAGCCTGCTCTTCATGGCCATTGGCCAGGGCGCGGGCGCTTCGGGGGTGATGGCCGTCGTCGCGTCCGCGCTGGCCATCGCCTGGAACGTGACCTTCAACGCCCTGTTCGAGCGCTGGGAGGCGCGCCAGCGCGTCAAGGGCCGCTCCGTACTGCGGCGCGTGGTGCACGCCATGGGCTTTGAGGGCGGGCTGGCGCTGGTCCTCATCCCGCTGATGGCCTGGTGGTTCGGTGTGAGCCTGTGGCAGGCCACGGTGATGGAGGCCGGCCTGCTGCTGTTTTTCCTTGTCTACACCTACGCCTTCAATTGGGCGTTCGACCGCGTCTTCGGCCTGCCGGCATCGGCCCAGGCCATGCCTGCTGCCGCGCCAGCGGGGGTCGTGGTGGGTGCTCCTTAGTTCATAGCTGCTCGCGCTTGACTGGTAAGCGCTAGAGTCATTTTTTACTCTTGCTGTGCAACACCGCCCTGCAGGGAAGGCGGAGCAGCGGTGCGTGCGATGGCGGGCCGCAGTAGCGCCACGAACTCGCGCGCCGCGGCGCTGCGCGAGGCGCCGCGGCGCCACAGCAGGCCGGCGCGGCGCACGGTGCGCGGCTCGGTGAGCACGGCGGCGCGCATGTCGGGGCCCGCGTGCAGGGCCGCGTGCTCGGCGGCGATGGTGGCCAGCGGCCCGCTGCGGCAGGCCTGCAGCAGCGCATCCACCGACTCCATCTCCACGCGCACCAGCGGCGTCACGCCCGCCTGGGCGAAGGCCGCGTCGATCAACCGGCGCGTGGCGAAGCTGGCCGGCAGCAGCGCCAGCGGCACGCCCGCCAGCTCGGCCAGCCGCAGGCGCTGCCTGCGCGCCAGCGGGTGGCCCTGGTGCACCACCAGATGCATGCGTTCCTCGAACAGCGGCTCGGCCTCGATCTCCTCGCGGCTGGCCGGATGGAAGGCAATCCCCAGATCCAGCCGGCCGGCGATCAGCAGTTCCTCGATCTGGCCGCTGCGCAGGTCGCGCACGGTGAGCTGTACGCCCGGGTAGCGCGCGCTGAAGGCGGCCACCGCGTCGGGCACGAAGCGCGTGAGGAAGGTGGGGATCACGCCCACCTGGAGCGTGCCTGTCTGCAGCGCGCTCATGTCGGCCACGGCCTGCCGCCCGGCTTCCAGCTCCTGCAGCGCGCGCGCCGCGTGGTCGCGAAAGGCATGGCCCGCCTGCGACAGGCGCAGCCCGCGCCCCAGGCGGTCAAAGAGCGGCACGCCCAACTCGGCCTCCAGCTGGCGCAGGCCATGCGAGAGCGTGGACTGCGTGACGAATAGCGCATCCGCCGAGCGGGTGAGGTGCTCGGTCTCGGCCACGCTCAAGAAGTACCGCAACTGGCGCAGTTCCATGGGTGCAATCCGTTCTAAGGGTTAACCCTAAAACCTGTGACTGTTCGATGGCGTCGAACAAAAACTGCAATATATCTCATTGGATTCGCCCCGATGCCAGCGCTAAGGTCATGGCCCGTAACGCTTTTTTCCGCCACGGCCCGCTTTCCATGACGACTTCTCCTTCCGCTTCCGTGCTGCGCATCGAAAGCATCCAGGCACGCATCCTGGACATCCCCACGATCCGCCCGCACAAGCTCTCGTTCGGCGCCATCCAGCGCCAGAGCCCCGTGATCGTGCAGCTGTGGCTGAGCGATGGCGCCAGCGGCTTCGGCGAGGCCGCGACCATCGGCGGTCCCTCGTGGAACGAGGAATCGCCCGAGAGCATCCGGCACGCCATCGACAGCTACCTTGCGCCTGCCGTGATCGGCCAGGACGCGGGCCGCTTCGAGCAGTTGCTGCACCGCATGGACCTGGCCTGCAAGGGCAATCGCTTTGCCAAGAGCGCCGTGGAGCAGGCCGCCATCGACGCCGTGGCGCGCAGCCTGGGCCTGCCCGTGTGGCAACTGCTGGGCGGCAAGCAGCGCGAGAGCCTGCCCCTGGCGTGGACGCTGGCCAGCGGCGACTCCGCCAAGGACATCGAGGAGGCCGAGAAGATGCTGGCCGCGCGCCGCCACCGCATCTTCAAGCTGAAGATTGGCGCGCGCGCGCCGCAGGACGACGTGGCGCACGTGGCACGCATCGCCCGCGCGCTGGACGGCCGCGCCAGCATGACGGTGGACGTGAACCAGGCCTGGGACGGCGCCACCGCGCGCCGCTACCTGCCCGAGATGATCGACGCCGGTGTGGGCCTGATCGAGCAGCCCGTGGCCCAGTGGAACGAGGAGGCGCTGCGCCAGCTCACCGCCACGCTGCCCCACACCGCGCTGGTGATGGCCGACGAGACCGTCTGCACGCCGCAGGACGCGATGCGCCTGGCGCGCCATAACGCCTGCCATGTGTTCTCGCTCAAGATCGCCAAGCACGGCGGCCTGCTGCGCACGCGCGCCGTGGCCGACGTGGCGCGCGCCGCCGACATCGGCTGGTACGGCGGCACGATGCTGGAGACCTCCGTCGGCAGCGCCGCCTCGGCCCATGTGTTTGCCACGCTGGGCGGCACGCACCACAACTGCGAGCTGTTCGGCCCGCAGCTGCTGGTGGACGACATCGTGGAGCAGCAGATGGTCATTTCCGACTTCGCGCTGCAGTTGCCCGACGGGCCGGGCTTCGGCCTCACCGTGGTGCCCGAGCGGCTCGACCGCTTCGACCGGGCACGCCAGGGCCTCACGCCCGTGCACGTGGACCTGGGCCGCGCCAGCGCGCAGCCCGCCTGAACCCCTTTTTTTGCCAGGAGAAACCCAGATGCTGTTCCTCGTTCGCATGGATGTGAAGATTCCCCACGACCTGCCCGCCGCGCAGGCCGACGAAATCAAGGCCCGCGAGAAGAAGTACTCGCAAGACCTGCAGCGTGACGGCCGCTGGCGCCACATCTGGCGCGTGGTGGGCGAGTACGCCAACTACAGCGTGTTCGACGTGCAGTCCAACGACGAGCTGCACCAGCTGCTGTCGCAACTGCCGCTGTTTCCCTACATGGACATCCACGTGACGCCGCTGGCCAACCATCCGTCGGCCATCGTGCAGGAAGGCGCCGCCGGCTGACGCACGGCCTCCGACACCCCACATTCCATCCCACAGGAGAGAGACATGGCCGAATACACCGCCCAGCAGTTGCTGGACATCGTCAACACCGTGCACGTGGCCGAGGGCAATGCCCGCGTGCGCCAGATCACGCAGCGCATCGTCACGGACCTGTTCCGCACCATCGAAGAGCTGGACGTGACGCCCGACGAGTTCTGGGCCGGCGTGGGCTGGCTCACGCGCCTGGGCGCCAGCGGCCAGACGGGCCTGATCACCGCCGGCCTGGGCTTTGACCGCTTGATCGACATCCGCATGGACGAGGCCGACGAGCGCGCCCAGCGTGCCGCGGGCACGCCGCGCGCCATCGAGGGCCCGTTGTTCGTGGCCGGCGCGCCGCTGTCCGAGCGCGAGGTGCGCCTGGACGAGGGCGAGGAGCCGCCGCGCGGCGAGGTGGTGGTGATGGAAGGCCGCGTGCTCGACACCGCGGGCCAGCCTGTGGCCGGCGCGCTGGTGGACGTGTGGCACGCCAACGAGCTGGGCCGCTACTCGCACTTCGACCCCGACCAGGCGCCCTACCACCTGCGCCGCAAGATCCGCACGGGTGCGGACGGCAGCTATCGCTTTCGCAGCTTCATCCCGCCGGGCTACGCCATCCCGCCGGGCAGCCCCACGGCCGAACTGTTCGACGCCCTGGGCCGCCATGGCAACCGACCCGCGCACATCCACTTCCTGGTGGTGGCAGATGGCCTGCGTACGCTGACCACGCAGGTCAACATTCCGGGCGACAGCTTCTTGGACGACGACTTCGCCTTCGCCACGCGCGACGGCCTGGTGGTCACGCTGGAGCCGGGCACGCCCGCCGCCGGCTATGAATCGCTGGGCATCAGCGCGCCGTTCACCCGCGTGCGCTTTGACTTCGTGCTGCAAAAGGCCCTGTCGGCCGACGAGCAGCGCCCCGAGGCACGCATGGACCGCGTGGCCGCCGCCTGACATCCTGGACCTGAGGTAGACACACCATGACTTTCTCCCGCCGCATTGCCCTGATGGGCGCCTGCACCCTGGCCGCCGCCGGCCTGCTGCCCGCTGCCGCCATGGCGCAGCCCGACGCCCAATGGCCTGCCAAGCCCATCAAGTGGGTCGTGCCCTTCCCTCCGGGCGGCGCGATGGACGTGATTGCCCGCACGCTGGGCGAGAAGGCCGGCCGCACGCTGGGTCAGCCCTTCGTGATCGAGAACCGTCCCGGCGCGGGCGGCAACATCGGCGCCGACGCCGTGGCCAAGTCGCCGGCCGATGGCTACACCATCATGATCACGTCCATCGGCATGGCCACCAACAAGGCGCTGTACCCGCGCCTGAGCTACGACCCGGTGAAGGACTTCGCGCCCATCAGCCTGCTGGCCATCGTGCCCAACGTGCTGGTGGTGAACACCGCCAAGACGACCGACAAGTCCGTGGCCGACGTGGTCGCCCATGCCAAGCGCGACCCCGGCAAGCTCACCTATGCCTCGGCCGGCAACGGCACCTCCATTCACCTGGCGGGCGAGGTGTTCGCCTCCATGGCCGGGCTGAACCTGCTGCACGTGCCCTACAAGGGCAGCGGCCCGGCCGTGACCGACATGCTGGGCGGCCAGGTGGACCTGATGTTCGACAGCATCACCTCGGCGCGCCCGCACATCCAGGCCGGCAAGCTGCGCGCGCTGGGCGTGACCAGCGCCAAGCGATCGGCCACGCTGCCCGACGTGCCCACCATCGCCGAGGCCGGCGTGCCGGGCTACGAGGTCTCGCCCTGGTTTGCCGTGTTCGCGCCCGCGGGCACGCCGGCGGCCATCGTGAACAAGATCAACGCCGCGCTGATCGACGCCATGAAGCAGCCCGATACCGTGGCCAAGTTCGAGACCATCGGCGCCGAGCCCATCGGTACCACGCCGCAGCAGCTGGCCACGCACCTGGACAAGGAACTGGCCCGCTGGGGTGCGCTGATCAAGGAGCGCAACATCCGCATGGATTGATAGCGAAGTTGCTATGAAATAAAGAGCTTCCAGCGCTTGATAGAAGGGCGCTAGAAGCTCTTTTGGCTTGTAATGTGCGGCCGCGCCTACCGCGGCACCAGGAACACGGTCTTTTCCGACACCTGCGCCCGGTCGCCCAGCGCCTGTACGTCCAGGTGCACGGTGTGCGAACCGGCGGGCGCGGCGCCATAGGGCACCTGCAGCCGCACCGCCACCCAGCGCGACTCGGCGGGGCCGATCTCCACTTCGGGCTCCGAGGCCACCTGCAGCCCCTGCAGGCCGCTGGCCGTGATGCGGTAGCGCTGGGGCTGCTCGGTGGCATTCATGACCTGCACGCGGTAGATGTTCTCCAGTTGCCCACCCGCCACCACGCGCGAGAGCGCGGCACGATCGCGCACCACATCCACCTTCAGCGGCGTGCGCGTGACCAGGCTGGCCAGCATGGCCGTGCACAGCGCCAGCAGCACGGCGCTGTAGAACAGCACGCGCGGGCGCAGCACGCGGCGCAGCATCTGTGCGCTGCTCCAGCGGTTTTGCATGCCGTTTTGCGTGGCGTAGCGGATCAACCCGCGCGGGTACTGCACCTTGTCCATCACGGTGTTGCAGGCGTCCACGCACATGCCGCAGCCAATGCACTCGTACTGCAGGCCCTTGCGGATGTCGATGCCCGTGGGGCACACCTGCACGCACAGCGAGCAGTCGATGCAGTCGCCCAGGCCGGCGGCCTTGGCGTCCACCTTCTTGCTGCGCGCGGCGCGCGGCTCGCCGCGCTGGGTGTCGTAGGTGACGATCAGCGTGTCCTTGTCGAACATTGCGCTCTGAAAGCGTGCATACGGGCACATGTACTTGCACACCTGCTCGCGCATGTAGCCCGCGAAGCCGTAGGTGGCGAAGCCGTAGAACCCCACCCAGAAGATCTGCCAGGTGCCGTGCAGCGCCAGCAGCTCGCCGCCCAGTTGGCGGATGGGCACGAAGTAGCCCACGAACGTGAATCCGGTCCATAGCGCCACCGACACCCAGGCGAGCTGCTTGAGCGTCTTGCGCCACAGCTTCTCGAAGGTCCATGGGCCCTTGTCCAGCCGCATGCGCGCGCTGCGGTCGCCTTCGGTCAGGCGCTCCAGCCACAGGAACAGCTCGGTGTACACCGTCTGCGGGCAGGCAAAGCCGCACCACAGCCGCCCCGCCACCGCCGTGAACAGGAACAGCGACAGCGCCGACATGATGAGCAGGCCGGTGAGGTAGATGAAGTCCTGCGGGTACAGCACCAGGCCGAACAGGTAAAAGCGCCGCGCGCCCAGGTCGAACAGCACCATCTGGCGCTCGCCCCACTGCCACCAGGGCAGGCCGTAGAACACCCCCTGGGTGAGCAGCACCAGCGCCCAGCGCCAGCGCGTGAACACGCCGCCGATGGCGCGCGGGTAGATCTTCTTCTTGGCTTCGTACAGGTCGACGTAGACGTCGCGTTCGGCAGCGGGGGGCTGGGTCTGTGGGGCGGGCATGGAAGGGGGCGTGGTTGTGATGGTCTTGGGCGAAGGGCGGTCGATCAGGCGCTGGCGCTGTCCTCGCCGATCAGCAGCCGCGTGGCGCTCAGGAAGCGGTGCGGCGGCACCTCCAGGTTCGTCGGTGCGGGCTTGTTGCGGTACACGCGCCCCGCGTTGTCGAACGTGGAGCCATGGCAGGGGCAGAAGAAGCCCCCGGGCCAGCCCGCGCCCAGGCCGGACTGCGGCGCGCCCGGGGCCACGGCCGTGGGCGAGCAGCCCAGGTGCGTGCAGATGCCGATGGCCACGAAGACCTCCGGCTGGATGGAGCGGTGGGTATTGCGCGCGTAGTCGGGCTGCTGGTCCTTGGCCGATGCGGGGTCGGCCAACTGTGCCTCCAGCCCCTGCAGCGACTGCAGCATCTCCGGCGTGCGCCGCACGATCCAGACGGGTTTGCCGCGCCACTCCACCGTGAGCATGCCGCCCGGCGGCAGGCCGGCGATGTCCACCTCCACGGCTGCGCCCAGGGAGCGTGCGCGTTCGCTGGGCGCCAGGCTGCTGACCAGGGGCACGGCCGCGCCGACGGCGGCCAGGCCCCCGGCGGCGGCCGTGGCGTGGATCAGGGTGCGACGTTCTGCGTCGGGCGCGGCGCAGGTGCACGAGGCGGGGAGGGCGGTCATGGCAGTTCCTTCTCGATAGGCGCGGCCAAGGGGCCGCGCGCTTGCTTGTCCTGACTCAAGAGCCGTGCCAGCCTGGCCGCGCGGCACTCCGTGCGAAATCCCTATGTGGAACAAAGGCTTACATCCACCCAAGGAGTCAGCGCTGCCATGGTGGAGGGTAGAAACACTGCCAATGCATGCCATTTGTGACACCATATGTCACCATGGCCGACACCCCTGATCTTTCCCCCACCCCGGCGCAGGTGGCGCAGACCGCGCTGCTCGCCTCCTGGCTGGAGGGGCTGCCCGAGCCGCACATCCTGTTCGACCGCGGCTACCGCATCGTGGCCGCCAATGGCGCCTACCGTCGCCAGTTCGGCCAGGGCGCGCCGGTGGTGGGGCGCACCTGCCATGCGGTCTCGCACCATTCGCCCGTGCCGTGCGACCAGGCGGGCGAGACCTGCCCGCTGGCGCGCTCGCTCTTCAGCGGCCAGCGCGAGCGCGTGCTGCACCTGCACCACACCCCGGCGGGTGAGGAATACGTGCAGATCGAACTGGTGCCGCTGCGCGACGAGGCGGGGCAGCCCCAGTACTTTCTGGAGAAGATGGAGCCGCTGCGCATTGCCCAGGGGCAGCCGGGCGCGCTGGGCATGATCGGGCGCGCGCCCGCGTTCCAGGCCGTGCTGGAGCTGATCGCGCGCGTGGGCCCGTCGCAGGCCAGCGTGCTGCTGCTGGGCGAGTCGGGCACGGGCAAGGAGCTGGCCGCGCGCGCCGTGCACGAGGCCAGCCCGCGCGCGGGGCGGCCGCTGGTGGTGGTGGACTGCGCCAGCCTGCCCGAGACGCTGTTCGAGAGCGAACTGTTCGGCCACGAGCGTGGCGCCTTCACCGGCGCCCATGCCGCACGCGCCGGCCTGGTGGAGGCGGCGCACGGCGGCACGCTGTTCCTGGACGAGGTGGGCGACATCCCGCTCACCATGCAGGTCAAGCTGCTGCGTTTGCTGGAAAGCGGCACCTACCGCCGCGTGGGCCACACCGAGCTGCGCCGCGCGGACATCCGCCTGGTGGCGGCCACCCACCGCGACCTGCGTGCCATGGTGCGCGAGGGGCGGTTTCGCCAGGACCTGTACTACCGCCTGAGCACCTTTCCCATCCAGCTGCCCGCGCTGCGCGAACGCCCGCAGGACATTCCGCTGCTGGCGGAATCGCTCCTGCAGCGTGTGGCCGGGGGGCGGGGCCTGGTGCTTGCGCCCGCGGCGCTGCGCCGGCTGGCGCAGCACCCCTTCCCCGGCAACGTACGCGAGCTGCGCAACGTGCTGGAACGTGCCGCGCTGCTGACCGACGGCGCGGTGGTGACCGCCCATACGATCGAGCGCGCGCTCTCGTTCGATGCGCCCGCGGCGGCGCCGGCCCGCGCTGCGCAGCAGCCCGACCACGCCACCCTGCGTGACATCGAATCCGAGGCCCTGCGCGCGGCGCTGGCGGGTGGGGCCGCGTCGCGTCGCGAATTGGCGCGCGCCCTGGGGGTCAGCACGCGCACGCTGTACCGCAAGCTGCGACTGTTACGGGAGCAGGGCTGATGCTCCTTGTTTGATAGCTGCTAGCGCTTGCTGTGATTGGCTTGCGGTCTGTTTTTGCTTGAAACAGCCACCGCCCCGTGTAGGGGCCACGTTCTGGGCGCACAGTGCACGCGGGGGTATATCCATATGCCTGCCCCCCAAAGGTGGGCCGCGTAGAATTCGACGCTCTCCCGAGGAGCGCTGCAGCGCCCGCCGGCCGGGGCCGCACAGGCGGCTCGCGCGTGGCGGCGTCAGGCTCGGGCCCACCGCGGCATGCAGCCGTGCGTGTACCAACGGCGCTCACCTGATGTATCTGTTCTTGTTATCCAGGTGAGCCCCATGCCGTCGTCCGCCCCCGCATCTTCCGTCCCTTCGCACGCCGTGCCGCCCATGCGCCTGTCGGGGCTGGAGCCCGTGTTCATCGGCGAGGGGAGCTTGTTCGTCAACGTGGGCGAGCGCACCAACGTCACCGGCTCCAAGGCGTTCGCGCGCATGATCCTGAACGACCAGTACGAGCAGGCACTGTCGGTGGCGCGCCAGCAGGTGGAAAACGGCGCGCAGATCATCGACGTGAACATGGACGAGGCCATGCTGGACAGCAAGGCCGCGATGGTGCGCTTCCTGAACCTCATCGCCTCCGAGCCCGACATCGCCCGGGTGCCGGTGATGGTGGACAGCTCCAAGTGGGAGGTCATCGAGGCCGGCCTGCGCTGCCTGCAGGGCAAGGGCATCGTCAACTCCATCAGCATGAAGGAGGGCGTGGAGGAGTTCAAGCGCCAGGCCAAGCTGATCCGCCGCTACGGCGCGGCTGCCGTGGTCATGGCCTTCGACGAGATGGGCCAGGCCGACACCTTCGCACGCAAGACCGAGATCTGCGAGCGCGCCTACCGCATCCTGGTGGACGAGGTGGGCATGGCGCCCGAGGACATCATCTTCGACCCCAACATCTTCGCCATCGCCACGGGCATCGAAGAGCACGCCAACTACGCCGTGGACTTCATCGAGGCCGTGCGCTGGATCAAGCAGCATCTGCCGGGCGCCAAGGTGTCGGGCGGCGTGTCCAACGTGTCGTTCAGCTTCCGCGGCAACGAGCCGGTGCGCGAGGCGATCCACACCGTGTTCCTGTACCACGCCATCAAGGCCGGCATGGACATGGGCATCGTCAACGCGGGCATGGTCGGCGTCTACGACGACCTCGACCCCGAGCTGCGCGAGCGTGTGGAAGACGTGGTGTTGAACCGCCGCCCCGACGCGGCCGAACGCCTGCTGGAGATCGCCGAGGCCGCCAAGGGCGCCGCCAAGGACGACAGCAAGAAGCTGGAGTGGCGCGGCACGCCCGAGCACCCGAAAACCGTGGGCGAGCGCCTGTCGCACGCGCTGGTGCACGGCATCACCGACTTCATCGTCGAAGACACCGAGGAGGCCTACCAGCAGATCGTGGTGCAAGGCGGCGGCCGCCCGCTGCACGTGATCGAAGGCCCGCTGATGGACGGCATGAACATCGTGGGCGACCTGTTCGGCGCGGGCAAGATGTTCCTGCCGCAGGTGGTCAAGAGCGCCCGCGTGATGAAGCAGGCCGTGGCCCACCTGATCCCTTACATCGAGGAAGAAAAGCGCCAGCAGGAAGCCGCCGGCCTGGATGTGTCCAGCAAGGGCAAGATCGTCATCGCCACCGTGAAGGGCGACGTGCATGACATCGGCAAGAACATCGTCACCGTCGTCCTGCAATGCAACAACTTCGAGGTCATCAACATGGGCGTGATGGTGCCCTGCCATGAAATCCTGGCGCGCGCCAAGGCCGAAGGCGCGGACATCATCGGCCTGTCGGGCCTCATCACGCCCAGCCTGGAAGAGATGCAGTACGTGGCCGGCGAGATGGACAAGGACGAGTACTTCCGCATCAAGAAGATTCCATTGCTGATCGGCGGCGCCACCTGCTCGCGCGTGCACACGGCCGTCAAGATCGCGCCGCAGTACCAGGGCCCCGTGGTCTACGTGCCCGATGCCTCGCGCAGCGTGAGCGTGGCGCAGAGCCTGCTGGGCGAGCAAAAGGACAGCTACCTGGCGGAGGTGCAGGCCGACTACGACCATGTGCGCCACCTGCATGCCAACAAGAAGAAGACGCCGGTGTGGCCGCTGGCGCAGTGCCGCGCCAACAAGACGCGCATCGACTGGGCGCATTACCAGCCGCCGGCGCCCAAGTTCATCGGCCGGCGCGTGATCAAGAACATCGACCTGGCCGAGCTGGTGCCCTTCATCGACTGGGCGCCGTACTTCCAGACCTGGGACCTGGCCGGCAAGTACCCCGACATCCTGCAGGACGAGGTGGTGGGCGAGGAAGCCACGCGCGTCTTCCGCGACGCACAGGCCATGCTCAAGAAGATCGTGGAGGGCCGCTGGCTCACGGCCCACGCCGTGGTGGGCTTCTGGCCCGCCAACACCGTGCGCGACGATGACATCGAGCTGTATGCCGATGCCGCGCGCGACAAGGTCGTGCTCACCTGGTACGGCCTGCGCCAGCAGGCCGAGAAGCAGCCCGACGCCGAGGGCCGCATGCGCCCCAGTCGCTGCCTGGCCGACTTCATCGCGCCTCGCCCGGAGGGTGGCGCACCCACGCAGGCCGACCACATTGGCGCGTTTGCCGTCACTGCCGGCATCGGCGTGGATGCCAAGGTGGCCGAGTTCATGGCCGACCACGACGACTACAACGCCATCACCCTCAAGGCCCTGGCCGACCGCCTGGCCGAGGCCGGTGCCGAATGGCTGCACCACCGCGTGCGCACCGACTGGTGGGGCTACCAGGCGGGCGAGCGGCTGTCCAACGACGAACTGATCGCCGAGAAGTACGTGGGCATCCGCCCCGCGCCTGGCTACCCCGCATGCCCCGATCACCGGGTGAAAAAGCCGCTGTTTGCATTGCTGGGTACGGCCGACGTGGACATGGACATTACCGACAGCTACGCCATGACGCCCGCGGCCAGTGTGAGCGGCTTTTACTTCAGCCACCCCGAGAGCACCTACTTCAGCGTCGGCAAGATCGACGATGCGCAGGTGCAGGACATGGCCCAGCGCAGCGGAGTGCCCCTGGCCGAGGTGGAGCGCGCGCTTGCGCCGAATCTGGGGCTATAGCGCCTGGTCGGCGCAGGCCATGCCAAGATCGACCCATGAACCTGCGCCTGCTGACACACCACACTGCCCCCCTGCTGCTGGCGGCCTGGATGCCGCTGGCTGCCTGGGCGAACCCGTCCTGGCTGACGGCTGACGGGCGCCCCCTGCCGGCTGCGCATGAAGCGGTGCGCTGGCTCAACGAAGCCGCAGCCGATGGGCTGGAGCCGGCCGACTATGGCGCGCAGCACCTGAGTGATGCGCTGGCGGCCGCAGCCGCCCGCGGCCTGGATGCCGCCTCCGCCGTGGCGCTCGACCAGGAGCTGACGCAGGCCGTGGAGCGCTACCTGTATGAGCTGCACGGCGGGCGCATCGATCCGGCACGGCTCAACGAGCGCTACGACCACTCCCGCCGCCCCCAGCCCGACCTGCGCGCCGCGCTGCAGACCGCGCTGGCCGACGGCCAGATCCAGCAGGCGCGGGACGCGGCCATCCCTCGCGTGCCCATGTACCCGGCGCTGCGCGCACTGCTGGCGCAGTACCGCGCGATGGGCGCTCACCCTGCCTGGGCGCAGCCGCTGCCCGCGCTGCCGGGCCGCAAGCTCACGCCGGGCCAGCCCTGGGAGGGCCTGGGCGTGCTGGCCGAGCGGCTGGTGGCGTTGGGCGACCTGCCGCCGCAGCCCACGGGCGAGCCGCCCGCAGCGTCCGCGCCGGCGCAATACACCCCCGCATTGGTCGAGGCCGTCACGGCCTTCCAGCGCCGCCACGGGCTGGAGGCGGACGGGGTGCTGGGCGCGACCACGCTGGCGGCGCTGAATGTGCCCCCGGCCGCACGCGCCGAGCAGATCGCGCTGCAGATGGAGCGCCTGCGCTGGACGCCCGTGCTGCAGGGCCCGCGCATGATCGCCGTGAACGTGCCCGAATACCGCCTGCGCGCCTATGAGTACGCGGGTGGCAGGATCACGCTGCGCCTGTCCATGGCGGTCATCGTCGGCAAGGCGCTGGATACGCGCACGCCGCTGTTCGATGAGGACATGCAGTCCATCGAATTCAGTCCGTACTGGAACATCCCGCCGTCCATCGCCCGCGGCGAAACCGTGCCGCGCCTGCGCCGCGACCCGGGCTACCTGGCACGGCAGGGCATGGAGTTCGTCAGCGCGGCGGGAGTGAGCACCGACACCACACCCGAGATGCTGGGTGCCGTGCTGGCAGGCCAGGCGCGCATACGCCAGCGCCCGGGGCCACTGAACGCGCTGGGCGATATCAAGTTCGTGCTGCCCAACAACGACAACATCTACCTGCACCACACCTCGGCGCCCACGCTGTTCGGCCGCAGCCGGCGCGACCTGAGCCACGGCTGCGTGCGTGTCGAGGAGCCGGTGGCGCTCGCCCAGTTCGTGTTGCAGGACGATCCCGCCTGGACCGTGGAGCGTATCCGTGCGGCCATGGCGCAGCCCAAGCCCGTGTTCGTACGGCTGCCGCATCCGGTGCCGGTCATCATCACGCACATCACCGTGGTGGTGCAGGACGGCCGTCCGCACTTCTATGGCGACCTGTACGGCCATGACCGCAAGCTCGCCAGCCTGCTGCGCCTGCATTCGGCAAAACCCTACGATGCGGTCCGCGCGGGTAGTGCTGCCGGGGTGATCGGTCCAAAATAGCGCGTTTTTTCGCTTTTTCGAGGTTTTTCGCGCATGGCTCCACCGCACAACCCCCACCGCCGTCTATTCCTGGGGCGCGGCGCCGCCGTCGCGCACGCCGCTGCGGCCGCGGTGCTGCTGCCCAAGGCGGCGTTGGCGTCGCTCAGCGAAGAGCAGGACCTTGCGCGGCGCCTGGCCTTCAACCACCTGCACACCCATGAGCGGCTGGCACTGGTCTACGCCCAGGGCGAACAATTCGTTCCCGCGGCGCTGCCCACGCTCAACCACTTCCTGCGCGACCACTACAGCGGCGACGTCGGCGTGATGGACCCGGACCTGTTCCACCTGCTGCACCGCGTGCGGCAGACGCTGCAGACGCAGCAGCCGTTCGAGGTGATCTCCGGCTACCGCAGCCCCCACACCAACGAGACGCTGCGCACCACGCGCGGCGGCGGTGTGGCGCGGCGCAGCCTGCACATGGACGGCAAGGCCATCGACGTGCGCCTGCCCGGCGTGTCCCTGAGCGACCTGCGCGACGCCGCCATCTCCCTGCGGGCGGGCGGCGTGGGCTACTACGCCCGGGAACAGTTCGTGCACATCGACACCGGACGTGTGCGCAGCTGGTAAGCCTCTGCGCCGCAAGAGAACCAAGGCCCCGCATGCGGGGCCTTTTTCATGTCTGAGGAAGGGCGCTAGCTACACCGGGTCGCCCGGCGCCGCCATCTCCAGCTGCATCATGATCATGTTGACCAGCGTGTGCACCGTGGGCCGGCCGGTCTCGATGACGTAGTGCGCGGCCTCGCGGTACAGCGGGTCCCGCGCGCGGTAGAGGTCGCGCAGGCGGGCCAGCGGGTCGTCCACCTGCAGCAGGGGGCGCGTGCGGTCGTGCTTGATGCGCTTGAAGATCTCGTCGGGCGAAGCGCGCAGGTACATCACATGGGGAAAGCCGCGGCGCAGCGTGGCGCGGTTGTCCTCGCGCAGCACGGCGCCGCCGCCGGTGGACAGCACCATGCCGCCGGGTTGGGCGGCCAGCTCGGCCAGCAGCGCAGCCTCGTGGTCGCGAAAGGCCGCTTCGCCATGCTGGTCGAAATAGTCGCGGATGCTGGTGCCCAGCCGCTGCTCCAGCCGCTGGTCCAGGTCCACGAAGGGAAGCCCCAGACGGCGGGCGAGCTGGCGGCCCACCGTGGATTTGCCCGAGCCCGGCATGCCGACCAGGGCGCAACGCGTTTGCATGCTTGTCTGTCGTGGTGAGTGAAGACTGGGAAGTGTAAGAGCGTCCACCTGGTCCGTGCGGCAGCCGGTGCGCAGCCGGCTATCGGCTTGCGCCGACAGGGGGCCGGGCCCGCACTGTTCACAATCGGGCCATGCCACTGTCCCTGCAGAGCCTCAAATCTATTGCCCAGCCACTGCTGCAGCGAGTGTTGCAGCCCATTGCGCCGCTGGTGCGCGCCGTGCAGATGTGGCTGGACGCCGACGGCCTGCGCATGAGCGCGGCGATGTCGTTCTACGGCATGCTGAGCCTGGCGCCGCTGTTGCTGTTGCTGGTGGGTGTGCTCGGGTGGTGGATCGACCAGGCCTACCTGGAGAGCAACCTCATCGCCCAGGTGCGCGGGGTGATGGGCGAGCGCGGCGCCGAGGTGGTGCGCCTGGCGCTGGCCAGCGCGCAGGAGCCGGCCGAGGGGCGCCTCGCGTCGGTGGCCGGCTTCGTGTTGCTGCTGTCCGGCGCGACGGGGGTGTTCGTGGAGCTGCAGAGCGCGCTGGAGCGGCTGTGGGCGCACGGCCAGCCCGCGCCCGAGCGCAAGGCGTGGTGGCGCATGGCCTCGCTGCGCCTGCGGGGCCTGGCCTATGTGCTGGCCATCGGCTTTCTGCTGCTGGTGTCGCTGGTGTTGTCCACGGCCATCAACGTGCTGGCCACCTGGGCCAGCGCGCGGCTGCCGTTCGGCTCGGGCACGCTGCTGCAGATCGTCAATGAGGCCGTGGCCTTCGCCGTGGCGGTGGCGCTGTTCTTGGGGCTGATGCGCATCGGCAGCGGCCCCAAGCCGCCCACGCATTGCCTGGTATTCGGCGCGGTGGTGGGCGCCACGCTGTTCACGGTGGGCAAGCAGTTGCTGGCGCTGTACCTGTCCACCGCGGCGGTGGTGTCGGCCTATGGCGCTGCGGGCTCGCTGGTGGTGCTGCTGATGTGGATCTACTTTTCGTCCGCGGTGCTGCTGTTCTCGGCCGCCAGCGCGCGGGCGCTGCACGAAACGCGTACCGCCGCCTCCGCGCCGGCGGGCCGTTGACCGCTGATTACGTCCGTTACGCCGCGCGCGGTTTTGTGAAGCAGGGCCGGCGTTAGCCTTGGCGCCGGTGCCGTGGCGGCTGCATGCGCAGCCCGCGGCTTTTCTTCTGGCAACCGAACGAGCACATGCATTCCACCTCTGCTTCCTCCGCCGCAGCCCCGTCCGCGGCTTCGCTCAAATGGCTGTGGGCCGCCGTGGGCGTGCTGGGCGTGAGTGTGCTGGCCCTGGGTGGCACGCTGCTGGCGCAGAACCTGCGCGGCGGTCCGCCTGCTGGCGACTCCGCGGCCGGCGGACCGGCCGCCACGCTGGCAGCCACCGCGCCGCGCACGCCCGAGGCGGAAGTGTTGAATGAAAAAGCGCCTCCAGTCCAGTCGCAGCAAGCGATGGCAGCTCTCGATTCAGGAGCTAATCCCACAGCCCGGCGCGCAGCAGCGCCGCCTTCTCCACAGGCGTATCCACAGGACGACCCACAGACGTATGCACAGGGCTATCCACAGCCGGCGGCATCGCCCTCGCCAGTGCCAACCCAGCGCGGCGAACCGCTGCAGCGGGCCGTGGCGCAGCGCAGTGCGGCGCCGGTGTGTGGCACCTGCGGGCGGGTGGAGTCGGTGCGCGCTGTCGAGCAGGCCGCGCCGGCCACGGGCGTGGGCGCGGTGGCCGGCGGTGTGCTGGGGGGCGTGCTGGGCAACCAGATCGGCAAGGGATCGGGCCGCACCGCGGCCACGGTGCTGGGCGCCGTGGGCGGCGGCTACGTGGGCCACAAGGTGGAGCAGCGCGCCCGTACCACCACGGTCTACCAGATGCGCGTGCGCATGGATGACGGTTCGGTGCGCAACTTCACGCGCGCCCAGCCGCTGGCCGAGGGCACGGCCGTGCGCGTGCAGGGCAAGAGCCTGCGCGTGGACCCGGGGGCGGACGCCGACCGTGCGGGCGTGGAGCCGGTGCGCGTAGTGGACCGGGGCTATTGAGCGCAGGGGTTGCGTTTGACGAGCGCGGCCACGCAGGCGCTACAAAAATAAAAGCGGCCTGCGCTTGCGGGCAGGCCGTTTTGAAGGGGGATTGGCGTTGGATCGCCTGTGAGCAAGCGCCAATAGCTCCTATTTTGCTAGCAGACCGGCGCGGCCAGGGCCGCGTGCGTCACTTCTCCACGAAGGCGCGCTCGATCACGAAGTCGCCGGGGCGCGTGGTGTTGCCTTCCTCGAAGTCGCGCTTTTCCAGCAGTTCCTTGAGCGAGGCCAGCATCTCCGGGCTGCCGCAGAGCATCACGCGGTCTTCCAGCGGGTTGAGTTCGGGCAGGCCCAGGTCGGCGGCCAGCTTGCCGCTGTCGATCAGGTCGGGGATGCGGCCCTGGTTGCGGAAGGGCTCGCGCGTGACCGTGGGGTAGTACTTGAGCTGCTTGGTGATCAGCTCGCCCAGGAACTCATGCTGGGGCAGTTCCTTGGTGATGTAGTCGTGGTAGGCCAGCTCGGCCACCTGGCGCACGCCGTGGATCAGGATCACCTGCTCGAACTTCTCGTACGTCTCGGGGTCGCGGATCACGCTCAGGAACGGCGCCAGGCCCGTGCCCGTGGACATCAGGTACAGCCGCTTGGCGGGCAGCAGGTAGTCGATGAGCAGCGTGCCCGTGGGCTTCTTGCCCACGATGATGGAGTCGCCCACCTGGATGTGCTGCAGGCGCGAGGTCAGCGGGCCGTCCGGCACCTTGATGGAGAGGAACTCCAGGTGCTCCTCGTAGTTGGCGCTGACGATGCTGTAGGCGCGCAGCAGCGGCTTGCCGTCCACCTTCAGGCCGATCATGGTGAAGTGGCCGTTGGAGAACCGCAGCGCCGGGTCGCGCGTGGTGGTGAAGGAGAACAGGCGGTCGGTCCAGTGGTGTACGGTCAGTACACGCTCTTCGTGAAATGCGCTCATGGATGGGTGCCAGAAAAATGAACGAAAACAGGGCGAACGGGAGCCGTGGGGGCAGGGCCGGTGGCGTTAGTGTCGCGGCTTTGATATGCGCTCTCGGCATAAGCCGACATTTGCGCTGTGTCCACGGCACCCGTCAAGCATCGCGTGCGGGCGTTGGCTGCCCCCTGCCATGCGGGCAAACCCGCACATTGTCGGGCAAACTCGTGGCAGCGGTACAGTTGCGTTGCCCGGAAGCTGACCTGTGGCAAAGGATTCGACCATGCACAAGCCCTTCACCCCCCTGCTCGCCCTGCTGTTTGCAGGTGGCGCCTATGCGCAGGGGGCCTACACGATCGGGGAGATCAACAGCTACAAGGCCCAGCCCGCCTTCCTGGAGCCCTACAAGAAGGGCATGGAACTGGCGGTCGAGCAGATCAATGCGGCCGGCGGCATCCAGGGCAAGCAACTGCGGCTGGTCACGCGCGACGACAACGCCACCCCCGGCGACGCGGTGCGCGCGGCCGAGGAACTGATCGCGCGCGAGAAGGTGGATGTGCTCATGGGCAGCTTTCTGTCGCACGTGGGCCTGGCACTGACCGACTTCGCGCAGCAGAAGAAGCGCTTCTTCCTGGCGGCCGAACCGCTCACCGACAAGATCGTGTGGGAGCACGGCAACCGCTACACCTTCCGCCTGCGCCCCTCCACCTACATGCAGGTGGCCATGCTGGTGCCCGAAGCCGTGGCGCTGAAGAAAAAGCGCTGGGCCATCGTTTACCCCAACTACGAGTACGGCCAGTCGGCCGTGGCCACCTTCAAGCAACTGCTCAAGGCCGCGCAGCCGGACGTGGAGTTCGTTGCCGAGCAGGCCACGCCGCTCGGCAAGGTGGATGCCGGCAGCGTGGCCCAGGCGCTGGAAGACGCCAAGCCCGATGCGATCTTCAACGTGCTGTTCGCCGCCGACCTCGCCAAATTCGTGCGCGAGGGCAACACCCGCGGGCTGTTCACGGGCCGCAGCGTGGTGAGCCTGCTGTCGGGCGAGCCGGAATACCTGGACACGCTCAAGAGCGAGACGCCCGAGGGCTGGATCGTCACCGGCTACCCCTGGTATGCCATCCAGACGCCCGAGCACAAGGCCTTTCTGGACGCCTACATGAAGCGTTTCAAGGACTACCCGCGCGCGGGCTCGGTGGTGGGCTACAACGCCGTGCAGTCGGTTGCGGCGGGGCTGGCCAAGGCTGGATCGGCCGACACCGAGAAACTCATCACCGCCTTCCGCGGCCTGCAGGTGGCCACGCCGTTCGGTCCCATCACCTACCGCACGCAGGACCACCAATCCACCATGGGTGCCTACGTGGGCAAGACCGCGCTGCGCATGGGCAAGGGTGTGATGGTGGACTTCACCTACCGCGACGGCGCCAAGTACCAGCCCAGCGACGCCGAGGTGAAGCGGCTGCGCAAGGACGAGTGACCGCCGCACTCTGCGCCTGCGCCCTTCCCGTGGGGGACGGCGCGGCTGCTACCGCCGGGCGACCCGGGCGCTATGGCTGCGGGCTTCACCCGCGCGGGCTGCGGTGGCACTGTGCGGCATTGGACGACTGACATGGATGTTTCGGGGCTGCTGGCCCAACTGCTCAATGGCCTGGCGGGCGCTTCCACGTTGTTCCTCGTGGCGGCGGGGCTGTCGCTGATCTTTGGGGTGATGCGCATCGTCAACTTCGCGCACGGTTCGTTCTACATGCTGGGCCTGTACCTGGCCTATGCCCTGGTGGAGCGTCTGGGCGAGGCCCTCGGCTTCTGGCCTGCGCTGTTGCTGGCGCCGCTGGCGGTGGGCCTGCTGGGCGCGGCGGTGGAGGTGCTGCTGCTGCGCCGCATCTACCGCGCACCCGAACTGTTGCAGCTGCTGGCCACCTTCGCCTTGGTGCTGGTGATCAAGGACGCGGCGCTGTGGCTCTGGGGGCCGGAGGAGCTGTTCGGCCCGCGCGCGCCGGGCCTGGAGGGCGCGGTGGACCTGCTGGGCCGGCGCTTCCCGGCCTACGACCTGTTCCTCATCGCCGTGGGGCCGCTGGTGCTGGTGCTGCTCACGCTGCTGCTCACGCGCACGCGCTGGGGCACGCTGGTGCGCGCCGCCACGCAGGACCGTGAGATGGTCGGTGCGCTGGGTGTGAACCAGGCCTGGCTGTTCACCAGCGTGTTTGCGCTGGGGGCCCTGCTGGCAGGCCTGGGCGGCGCGCTGCAGCTGCCGCGTGAGCCCGCCAGCCTGGAACTGGACATGCTCACCATCGGCGCCGCCTTCGTGGTGGTGGTGGTGGGCGGCATGGGCTCGCTGCCCGGCGCCTTCGTGGCGGCGCTGGTGATTGCCGAGCTCAAGGCCGTGTGCATCTGGCTGGGCGTGGTCGAGGTCGCGGGGGTGGAGGTGGCCTTTCCCCGGCTCACGCTGGTGGTGGAATTCCTGGTGATGGCGTCCGTGCTCATCTGGCGGCCCTGGGGCCTCATGGGCCGCCCGCAGGCCGTGGCGCGCGGCGTGGGCGCGCCCGAGGCGCCGCTGCGCCAGGCGGGGCAGGGTGCCACGGCCGCCTGGTGCGCGCTGGTGCTGGGCCTGGCGCTGCTGCCGCTGGCGGTGGAGCCGGGCAGCTACGCCACCGTGTTGCTGACCGACATCGCGATTGCCGCGCTGTTCGCCGCCAGCCTGCATTGCATTCTGGGGCCGGGCGGGCTGCATTCGTTTGGCCATGCGGCGTACTTCGGCCTGGGCGCCTACGGCGCGGCGCTGCTGGTGCGCTGGCTGGACTGGCCCATGGGCACGGCGCTGCTGCTGGGGCCGCTGGTGGCGGCGGCCGGTGCGCTGGTGTACGGCTGGTTCTGCGTGCGCCTGTCGGGCGTGTCGCTCACCATGCTGACGCTGGCGTTCGCACAGATCACCTGGGCCATCGCCTACCAGTGGGACGGGTTCACCGGCGGCAGCAACGGCATCACCGGCGTGTGGCCGCCGCAGTGGGCCGCGCAGGGCGCGGGCTTCTATTGGTTGGTGCTGGCGCTGGCCGTGGCGGGCATCTACCTGCTGCGGCGCATGCTGTTTGCGCCGTTGGGCTGGGCGCTGCGCGCGGCGCGCGACTCGGCGTTGCGGGCCGACGCCATTGGCATCGACGTGCGCGGCGTGCAGTGGGCCGCCTTTGTGGTGGCGGGGCTGCTGGCCGGTCTGGCGGGGGCGCTGTACGTGTTTTCCAAAGGCAGCGTGGCGCCCGATGCGCTGGGCGTGTCGCGCTCGGTGGACGGGCTGGTGATGGTGCTGCTGGGCGGCATGCAGCAGCTGGCCGGGCCGGTGGTGGGCGCGGGCGTGTTCACCTGGCTGCACGACACCGTGGCGCGCAGTACCGACTACTGGCGCGCGCTGCTGGGCGGCATCATGCTGCTGCTGGTGCTGCTGTTTCCTCAAGGAATCTCGGGTTTTGCGCAGATGTGGCAAGCGCGAGCAGCTATCAAAAACAAAGCACAGGAGGGCGCGCCGTGAGCCTGCTGCAGGTCCAGGGGCTGCGCAAGTCCTTCGGCGGCGTGCAGGCCGTGCAGGGCGTGTCGTTCGCACTGCAGGCCGGCGAGTTGCTGGCGCTGATTGGCCCCAACGGCGCGGGCAAGAGCACCACCTTCAACTTGGTGGGCGGGCAGCTCCTGCCCGATGCGGGGTGCGTGCTGCTGCAGGGGCAGGACATCACCGGTCTGGCGCCACGCGCCGTCTGGCGGCGCGGCGTGGGCCGCACTTTCCAGATCGCGCAGACCTTTACCAGCTTTACCGTGCTGCAGAACGTGCAGATGGCGCTGCTGTCGCACGACCGGCAGGCCTGGCGCTGGTGGCGCCGTGCCGATGCGCACCGCCCGCAGGATGCGCTGGCGCTGCTGGAGCAGGTGGGCATGGCTGCCCAGGCGCAGCGCCCGTGCAGCGCGCTGGCCTACGGCGATGTCAAGCGCGTGGAGCTGGCCATGGCGCTGGCGCACGCCCCGGCGCTGCTGCTGATGGACGAGCCCACCGCCGGCATGGCGCCGGCCGAGCGCCTGGCGCTCATGCAGCTGGTGCAGCGCATCGCGCGCGAGCGGCACATGGGCGTGCTGTTCACCGAGCACAGCATGGACGTGGTCTTCGGCCTGGCCGACCGCGTGGCCGTGCTGGTGCGCGGCCAGCTGCTGGCCGAGGGCACGCCGCAGCAGATCCAGGACGACGCGCGGGTGCAGGCCGCCTACCTGGGCACGGGGCTGGCACTGGAGTCGGCATGAACAATCAAAACGATAGCGCCTCGCGCTTGCCAGACAAGGCTTTGGTGGCAAAAAAACCTTTGCTGGAGGTGGCGGACCTGCACGCCTGGTACGGCGCCGCCCACATCCTGCACGGCGTATCGCTGAGCGTGGGGCGCGGCGAGGTGGTGGCCTTGATGGGGCGCAACGGCGCGGGCAAGTCCACCACGCTCAAGGGCATTGCCGGCCTGCTGGAGCGGCGCAGCGGGCGCATCGAGTTCCTGGGCCAGCGCATCGACCGCCAGCCGCCGCACGCCATCGCGCGGCGCGGCCTGGGCTACGTGCCGGAGGATCGGCGCATCTTCACCGACCTCACGGTGCTGGAGAACCTGGAGGTGGGCCGCCAGAAGCCCCGCCACTGGCCCGACGGCACGCCCGCGCCGCTGTGGACGCCCGAGCGGCTGTTCACGCTGTTCCCCAATCTGGGCGAAATGCCCGACCGCCCCGGCGGGCGCATGAGCGGCGGCGAGCAGCAGATGCTGACCGTGGCGCGCACCCTCATGGGCCAGCCGCTGCTGGTGCTGCTGGACGAGCCCTCGGAGGGCGTGGCGCCAGTCATCGTGCAGCAGATGGCGCGCACCATCCGCGCGCTGAAGGCCCAGGGCATCGGCATCCTGCTGAGCGAACAGAACCTGCCCTTCGCCGAGGCCGTGGCCGACCGCGCCTGCGTGCTGGAGCAGGGCCGCATCGTGTACAGCGCCGGCATGGCGCAGCTGGCGGGCGACGCCGCGGCGCGGCGGCAGTACCTGGGCGTCTAGCGGCCCAGGGACACGTGGGGGCCAGGCCGCTCAGGCGGCGGCCACCTGCGCCAGATGCTCCGCCACCACCTGCGCCAGCCAGTCCATCACCGTGCGCACGCGCCGCGGCAGGTTGCGGCGGTTGGCGTACATCAGCGTGAGCGGCATCGGCGGGGCGGCCAGTTGCGGCAGCACTTCGATCAGATCGCCGCGCGCCAGCAGGTCCACCACGCCCAGGTGCGGCACCTGGATCAGGCCCAGCCCCGCCAGGCAGCCGGCCATGTAGGCCTCGGCATTGTTCACCGTGAGGGCGCCCTGCATGGGGGTGAGCACCAGTGCGCCATCCACCACGGCCTCGAAGCCTGCAGAGCGGGCGCCCAGCGTGTTCACGAAATGCACCAGCCGGTGGCCCGGCAGGTCGGCGAGCGAGCGTGGCGTGCCATGCGCGCGCAGATAGGCCGGGCTGGCGCAGTTGACCAGCCGCACCAGCCCCAGCGGGCGCGCGACCAGGCTGCTGTCCACCACGGCGCCCGTGCGCAGCACGCAGTCGAAGCCTTCGCGCACCACGTCCACGCGGCGCTCGGTGCTGCTCAGCTCCACCTCCAGACCGGGGTGGCGCGCCAGCAGTTCGGGCAGGCGGGGCACCACCACGTTGCGCGCCATGCCGGTGGACATGTCGATGCGCACGCGTCCTTTCAGGCCGGCGCCGTCGGGGTGCTGGAACATGGATTGCAGCTCGTCCACGTCCGCCAGCAGATCCTTGCACCGCTCGTAATAGGCCTGCCCGTCCTGCGTGAGCTGGACGCGCCGGGTGGTGCGGTGCAGCAGGCGCGTGCCAAGCTGGGTTTCGAGTTGCTGCACGGCGGTGGAGGCGCTGGCCTTGGGGATGCCCAGCGCTTCGGCGGCCTGCGTGAAGCTGGCCAGCTCGGCCACGCGGACGAAGATGTGCATGCGGTCAAACGGGCTCATTGTTCGTATCCAAAGAACGATGCGATCAATTTTCAGTGATTTATGGATGCAGCGCGGATCAATAGAGTCCGCTCACTGCTTCTCACTCCTCACTGAAAGGTTCCCGCCATGAGCCACGCCGCATCTTCTTCCTCCTCTACGGCCACCGCCGGCATGGCCGCCCGCCCGGCCATCGCCCTCATCACCGGCGGCAGCCGGGGACTGGGCCGCAATGCCGCGTTGCACGTGGCGCGGTCCGGCACCGATGTGATCCTGACCTACCGCAGCCAGGCCGCCGAGGCGCAGGCCGTCGTCGCCGAGATCGAGGCCCTCGGCCGCCGCGCCGTGGCGCTGCCCCTGGACGTGGCGGCCAGCGCCACCTTCACCGTTTTCGCAGGCCAGGTGCGCGACGTGCTGGCGCGGCACTGGCAGCGCGAGCGCTTCGACTTCCTCGTGAACAACGCCGGCGTGGGCGTGTATGCCAGCTTCATGGAGACCACCGAGGCGCAGTTCGACGACATGGTCAACATCCACCTCAAGGGCGTGTTTTTCCTCACACAGAAGCTGCTGCCGCTGATGAACGACGGCGGGCGCATCCTGAACGTGTCGTCGGGCCTGGCGCGGTTCGCGCTACCGGGCTACGCGGCCTATGCGGCGATGAAGGGCGGGGTGGAGGTGCTGACGCGCTACCTGGCCAAGGAACTGGGCGCCCGCGGCATTGCCGTGAACGTGGTGGCGCCTGGCGCGATCGAGACGGATTTTGGCGGCGGCGCCGTGCGCGACAACGCGCAGCTCAACGCCTTCATCGCCGGCCAGACCGCGCTGGGCCGCGTGGGCCTGCCGGACGACATCGGTGGCGTGATCGCTGCGCTGCTGCAGCCGGGCACGGGCTGGGTGAACGCGCAGCGCATCGAGGCATCGGGCGGCATGTTCGTTTGACGCCCGGCATCGGGGCTGCGCCTGGTTGCTTTACTGCATTTTTGGGCTGTAGCGCTTGTTATATAAGCGCTAGCAGCTATAAACAACGTAGCAAAACGAGGCGGGTGGGGCATCCCCGCCCGGGGCGCTCAGAAGGCTTCCCAATCGTCGTCGCTGTGGCGCGCGGCGGCCGGGGCCGCCTTGGCCGCTGCCGGTGGGCGGGCGGGCGCCGCCAGCGTGCGCGCTGCTGCGGGGGGCTTGGTCGTTGTGGTCGTTGTGGCCGGTGCGGGCCGGCGGAGGGGGGCGGGCGCTGCCGCTGCCGTTGCCGTCTGGGCGGCCTGCAGGCCTTCCACGCGGAACACGCTCACTGCCTGGGCCAACTGGCCAGCCTGGGCCTTGAGCGAGCCCGTGGCGGCGGTGGCTTCCTCCACCAGTGCGGCGTTCTGCTGCGTGACCTGGTCCATCTGCGTGATGGCCTGGTGCACCTGCTCGATGCCCGCGCTCTGCTCCTGGCTGGCGGCGGTGATCTCGGCCACCAGGTCGCTCACGCGCTGCACGCTCTGCACGATGGCGTCCATGGTGCGGCCGGCTTCCTCGACCTGGTGGGAGCCTTCCTCCACCTTGGCGACCGAGTCGCCGATCAGGCCCTTGATGTCCTTGGCGGCAGCCGCGCTGCGCTGTGCCAGTGCACGCACCTCGCCGGCCACGACGGCAAAGCCGCGGCCCTGCTCGCCGGCGCGTGCGGCCTCCACCGCGGCGTTCAGCGCCAGGATGTTGGTCTGGAAGGCGATCGAGTCGATCACGCCGATGATGTCGCTGATCTTGCGGCTGCTGGCGTTGATGGCGCCCATGGTCTGCACCACGCCGGCCACCACCTGGCCGCCCTGCGTGGCCGTCTGCGCGGCAGAGGAGGCCAACTGGTTGGCCTGACGCGCGTTGTCGGCGTTCTGGCGCACGGTGCTGGTCAGCTGCTCCATCGAGGCGGCGGTTTCCTGCAGCGAGCTGGCCTGCTCCTCGGTGCGCGAGGACAGGTCCTGGTTGCCTGCGTCGAGCTGGCTGGACGCCGTGGCGATGCCGTCGGTGCCCGAGCGCACGCGCGCCACCACCTGCGACAGGCTGGCGTTCATCTCCTGCAGCGCCTGCAGCAGCTGGCCGGTCTCGTCGCGCGAGTCGACCTGCACGCGGCTGGTGAGGTCGTTGGCCGCCACGGCGCGCGCCACCTGCACGGCCTGCGCCAGCGGCCGCGTGATGCCGCGTGTGAGCCACCATGCGCACAGGGCGCCTGCGCCCAGGCCGAGCACGCCCAGCACGATCAGCCACAGCCGGCTTTGCCCATAGGTGACATTGATCCCCTGCGCCGTGGCGTCGATGCGGGAGCGTTGCATGTCCAGCAGGCGCTGGATCAGCGCCACGTACTGGTCGGTGGCGGGCAGGTACACCTGGGTGAGCAGGCGTTCGGCCTCCTCCAGCTGGCCCTCGGCCTTGGCCTTCACGGCCTGGTCGCGCGAGGACAGGTAGGTCACGCGCGCCTTCTGGATGTCGGCCCACAGGGCCTTTTCCTCGTCGCTGGTGAGCAGCGTCTCGATACGCTTTTGCAGCTCGGCCGATTCGCGCGTGGAGGTGGCGGTGTCCGCCGCGAAGAACTGGCCGAGCGAGGGGTCCGTGCTCTTGACGATGGCCGAGGTGCGCCGCGCCGCGCTGTACACGTAGCGGTACCAGTCGCTGATCATGCGCTCCACCGCCAGGGGTTGCTGCGTCATCTCGTTGGTGGCTTGCGCCACGGTCTGCAGGCGCCATACGCCAAAGGCCGTCATCAGGGCCATCAGCAGCAGGACAAGGGCGAAGCCGCCTCCCAGGCGGGTGCCGATGCTGAGGTTTTTCATAGGATCTTCAGGAGGATTCAAACAAGGAAGGGCAGCGGTGGAGCGTCACGCCGGTGCGCGCAGGGCGCGCCGGTATTGCACGGCTTCGGCCACATGGGCGGCGCCCACGGTCTCGCAGCCCGATAGATCGGCAATAGTACGTGCAACCTTGAGGGCCCGGTGCGTGCTGCGCGCCGACCACGCCAGGCGCGCCGCCGCGGCCTGCAGGAACCGCGCGGCCGGCGCGTCCAGCGCCGCCATCTGTTCCAGCTCCTGGCCATGCAATGCCTGGTTGGCCTTGCCCTGGCGCTGGAGCGCTCGTTCGTGCGCGCGGGCCACGCGTTCGCGCACGGCGCCGCTGGGTTCGCCGGGCGGGGCGCCCAGCAGTTCCTCGGGCGGCAGCGCGGGCACCTCCACATGCAGGTCGATGCGGTCCAGCAGCGGGCCGCTGAGCTTGCCCTGGTAGCGCGCGATCTGGTCGGGTGTGCAGCGGCAGGCGCGCTGGTGCGAGCCCGCAAAACCACAGGGGCAGGGGTTCATGGCCGCCACGAGCTGAAAGCGCGCCGGGAACTCGGCGCGCTGCGCCGCCCGGGCGATGGTGATGCGCCCGCTTTCCAGCGGCTCGCGCAGCGCCTCCAGGGCGCTGCGGGCGAATTCGGGGAATTCATCGAGGAAGAGCACGCCTTCGTGCGCGAGCGAGATCTCGCCCGGGCGCGGCGGCGAGCCCCCGCCCACCAGCGCGATCGCGCTGCAGCTGTGGTGCGGGCTGGCTGTGGTGCGCTGCATCCACTGTGCGGGGCTGAAGCGCCCGGCCAGGCTGGCAATGGCCGCGCTCTCCAGCGCTTGCTCCACCCCCATCGGGGGCAGCAGCCCGGCAAAACGCTGGGCCAGCATGGACTTGCCCGAGCCCGGGGGCCCCACGAGCAGCAGCCCGTGCCCGCCGGCGGCGGCGATCTCCAGTGCGCGCTTGGCCGCGGCCTGCCCCTTCACGTCGGCCAGGTCCGGGCCATCGGTGGCCGGGGCCGGCGGCGCGGGTTGCAGCCGCTGCCAACCGCCGTCGTCCGCGCCATCATCGTTCGGCGGGGGCACGGGCACGAACTGGCGTACCACGTCCAACAGGTGGTGCGCGCGGTAGATCTCGGTGCCCGGCACCAGCGCAGCTTCTTCGGCGCTGCCGGGGGGAAGCACCGTGCGCACGGGCTGCGCCAGCGCGCGCAGCGCCAAGCTGGTCGCCAGGGCGCCGCGCACCGGGCGCAGCAGGCCCGACAGCGATAGCTCGCCGGCGAACTCCCAGCCGTCCAACCGGGCTGCGTCGATCTGCCCGCTCGCGGCCAGGATGCCCAGCGCGATCGGCAGGTCGAAGCGGCCGGAGTCCTTGGGCAGATCGGCCGGCGCCAGGTTCACGGTGATCTTCTTGTTGGCCGGGAATTCCAGCCCGGCGTTCTGCAGCGCGGAGCGCACGCGCTCGCGCGCCTCCTTGACCTCGACATCGGCCAGGCCCACCAGCGCGAAGCTGGGCAACCCGTTGGCCAGGTGTACTTCCACAGTAACGGCGGGCGCGTGCAGGCCCAGCAGGGCGCGGCTTTGCACCAAAGCAAGACTCATCGCAACGGATCTCCCCAGGCATGTGCGTGCAACCATGGCGACGGATGCGCAAGGGGGCCGCCCTGCACCAGGCTGGTGCGAAATGCGCCGGGCTGCAACCCCTGTGACTGCACGTATGCCTCAGGATGGTACCCGGCAGGCCGTCGCGGGGCGGATTTCGGGGTGGCACGGTCCATGCATTGAGGGGGTGTCAACCGTCGCCCAACACTGGAGGAACCATGCACCGCTTTTCCCTCAAGACCCTGGCCCTCGCTTTTGCGGCCGTCGCCGTACCGGGCCTTGCCAGCGCCCAGCTCACTGCCAATGTGTCGCTGACCAGCAACTACAAGTTCCGCGGCCAGGACCAGGACGTGAACCGCATCAAGGCCGTGAACCCGGCCATCCAGGGCGGGTTCGACTACAGCTTTGGCGACAGTGGCTTCTACGTGGGCAACTGGAACTCCAGCGTGGACTGGCTGTCCGGCAACTCCATCGAGGCCGACTTCTACGGTGGCTACAAATTCAAGGCCGGCGAGGTGGACCTGGATGTGGGCGCGCTCACGTATGTGTACCCAGGCAACACCAACGGCAACACCACCGAGCTGTATGGCGCGGCCACGTACGGCCCGTTCACGGCCAAGTACTCGCACACCGTGTCCAAGGATTACTTCGGCTGGGCGGGCGCCAAGACCTCCAGCAACCGTGGGCGCAACACGGGCTACCTGAACCTGGCGTTTGCGCAGGAGGTTGCGCCCAGCGTCACGCTGAAGGCGTCCGTGGGCTACACGCGCTTTGCCAGCGACATCAAGGACCTGGGCGTGCCCAACTACGTGGACTACAGCGTGGGCGGCGCCTACGACTTCGGCGCCGGCCTGTCGTTGTCCGCGGCGGTTGCCGGAGCCAACAAGAAGGGCTTCTTCGGCGATGCCAACAAGGCCCGCCTGATCGTCTCCCTCACCAAGACCCTCTAACTCTCGACAAGGAATCGATCATGAAAATGGTCACCGCCATCATCAAACCCTTCAAGCTCGACGAGGTGCGCGAGTCCCTGTCGGACATCGGCGTGCAGGGCATCACCGTGACCGAGGTGAAGGGCTTTGGCCGCCAGAAGGGCCATACCGAGCTGTACCGCGGCGCCGAGTACGTCGTGGACTTCCTGCCCAAGGTGAAGATCGAGGCCGCCGTGGCCGACGAGCTGGTGGAACGCGTCATCGAGGCCATCGAAGGCGCGGCCCGCACCGGCAAGATCGGCGACGGCAAGATCTTCGTGGCGCACCTGGAGCAGGTGGTGCGCATTCGCACCGGCGAGACCGGCCAGGAAGCCCTGTGAGCGCGCGCCGCACAGGCATTCGTCCCTCCCGACCCAGAGATCTGCCATGAAAAAACTATTTGCTTCCCTACTGATCGGTGCAAGCCTGCTGGCCGGTGGCGCCGGCGCGCTGGCCCAGACACCCGACGCGGCCGCGGCGGCTTCGGAGCCCGTGGCCGTCGCCCCCGCGCCTGCGCCCGCTGCCGAGCCCGTCGCAGCACCTGCTGCGGCACCCGCACCCGCCCCCGCGGCAGAGGCGCCCGCCGCGCCCAAGGTGGACTCGGGCGACACCGCCTGGATGCTGACCTCCACGCTGCTGGTGATCCTGATGATCATCCCGGGCCTGGCCCTGTTCTACGGGGGGCTGGGCCGCACCAAGAACATGCTGTCCGTGCTGATGCAGGTGTTCGTGATCTTCGCCCTGGTGTCGCTGCTGTGGTCCATCTACGGCTACAGCCTCGCGTTCTCCGGCGAGGGCCAATTCGTGGGCGACCTGTCCAAGCTCTTCCTGAAGGGCGTGAGCCAGGAAACCTTTGGTGCGCTGGCGACCATTCCCGAATACGTGTTCATCGCCTTCCAGGGCACGTTCGCGGCCATCACCGTGGCGCTGATCGTGGGCTCCTTTGCGGAACGCATGCGTTTTGCGGCCGTGCTCATCTTCGCGCTGCTGTGGTTCACCTTCAGCTACGTGCCCATGGCCCACATCGTGTGGGGTGGCGGCCTGCTGGCGGCCGACGGCGCGCTCGATTTTGCGGGCGGCACCGTGGTGCACATCAACGCCGGTATCGCGGGCCTGGTGGGTGCCTACATGGTGGGCAAGCGCATCGGCTTTGGCCGCGAAGCGTTCACTCCGCACTCGCTCACGCTGACCATGGTGGGCGCGTCGCTGCTGTGGGTGGGCTGGTTCGGCTTCAACGCCGGCTCTGCAGGTGCCGCCAACGCCGTTGCGGGCCTGGCCTTCGTGAACACGGTGCTGGCCACCTCGGCCGCCACGCTGTCGTGGATTGCCGGCGAGGCGCTGCACAAGGGCAAGGCCTCCATGCTGGGCGCGGCCTCGGGCGCGGTGGCCGGCCTGGTGGCGGTCACGCCCGCCGCGGGCTTCGTGGGCCCCATGGGCTCCATCGCGATCGGCCTGATTGCCGGCCTGGTCTGCCTGTGGGGCGTGGGCGGCCTGAAGAAGATGCTGAACGTGGACGATGCCTTCGACGTGTTTGGCGTGCATGGCGTGGGCGGCATCGTGGGCGCGATACTCACCGGCGTGTTCGCGGCCCAGGGCCTGGGCGGCACCGGCGGCCTGACGCCCGACACCTTCAGCATGGGCGCGCAGGTGTGGGTGCAGGTCAAGAGCGTGCTGTTCACCATCGTGTGGTCGGGCGTGGTGTCCTTCATCGCCTACAAGGTCGCCGACCTGCTGGTGGGCCTGCGCGTGAGCGAGGAGGCCGAGCGCGAGGGCCTGGACATCACCTCCCATGGCGAGACGGCTTACCACCGTTGAATGGCGGGCGCCGCGTGGTGGCGCGGCGGCCCTCCGACTACAAGCGAGTAACTCCCTGTCCCGTGTTTGGGCCCGCCCTTGGCGGGCCTTTTCTTTGTGCGGCGCGCGGGCCCGGGGCCAATAATGCCTGTATGAACACTGCCTGGACGCCCCTGGCCGCCGCGCCTGCGCAACTCGGCGAATCTCCCTTCTGGCACCCCCTGGAGTCCCGTCTGTACTGGGTGGACATCGCCGGCCGCGCGCTGTGGCGCAGCGGCGTGCACGGGAGCGATGCGCAATGCTGGCCCCTGCCGGCCGAGCCCGGCTGCATCGCGCCGGCGCGCCAGGGGGGCACACCCGCAGGCCTGGTAGTGGCGCTGCGCGACCGCATCTGCCACGCGCCGCGCTGGGGCGGGCCGCTCCTCACGCTGGCGCACCTGCCCATCGACCCGGCGACCGAGCGTGCCAACGACGGCAAGTGCGACGCGCTCGGGCGCCTGTGGGTGGGCACGGTGCATGAGCCCGTCCAGGGCCCGCGCCAGCCCGTCGCTGCGCTGTACTGCATCGACCTGCGCGGCGGGGACCAGGGCGGCCCCGATGCTCCCACGGTGCGCCGCATGCTGGACGGCGTGGCCACCGCCAACGGCCTGGCCTGGTCGCCGGACGGGCGCACGCTGTATTGGAGCGACACGCCCTCGCACACCATCCGCGCCTGGGACTGCAACGCGCAGTTGGAGCCCATCGGGGCGCCGCGTGTGTTGCACCGCTTTGCGGCGCGCGATGAGGCAGTCCCCTATGGCGGCCGCCCGGACGGTGCCGCCGTGGATGCCGAAGGCGCCTACTGGTGCGCGCTGTACGAGGGCGCGCGTGTGCTGCGCTTGTCGCCGCGCGGCGAGGTGCTGGCCGAGCTGCCCACGCCGCTGTCCTGCCCCACCATGCCCTGCGTCGGTGGGCCGGACGGGCACACGCTGTTCGTCACCTCTGCACGCAAGGGCCGCAGTGCCGATGAGCTGGCGCGCTGGCCCCAGTCGGGGCAGGTGCTGTCCACCCGCGTGGCCGTGGAGGGGTTGCCCGTGGCCTGGTGCGAGGTCGGCCAGCGCTGACCCCTGCGGCGCGCATGGCTGCCAGCGCCATTCACGCCGCGCGTTCAAAAAAATCAAACCTGCGCCACGGCCGCCCGAAAGGGCAGGGCAGTACCATCGCCGGATGGACGCAGCCCTTCGCCAGATCATCGACCGCGTGCGCGACAGCGCAGACCGCCGCAGCGCCGTGCGCATCTGCGGCGGAGGCACCAAAGACTTCCATGGCCCGGGCGCGCCGCAGCATGCCGGCGAGCCGCTGGACATGCGGCCCCTGGCCGGCGTCGTGAGCTACGAGCCCAGCGAACTGGTGGTCACCGCGCTCGCCGGCACGCCGCTGGCGGAGCTGGAGGCGCTGCTCGCGCGCCATGGCCAGAGCCTGCCGTTCGAGCCGCCACGCTTTGCCGAAGGCGGCACCGTAGGGGGCATGGTGGCGGCCGGCCTGTCGGGCCCGGCGCGCGCCAGCGTGGGCGCGGTGCGCGACTACGTGCTGGGCGTGGAGATCATCAACGGGCGCGGCGAGCTGCTGCGCTTTGGCGGCCAGGTGATGAAGAACGTGGCGGGCTATGACGTCTCGCGCCTCATGGCCGGGGCCTGGGGGCAGCTCGGCGTGATCACTGAGGTCAGCCTGAAGGTGCTGCCGGTGCCGCCGGCGGAGGCCACGCTGCGCTTTGACTGCGACCAGGCCGAGGCGCTGCGCCGCCTCAACGCCTGGGGCGGCCAGCCGCTGCCGCTCAACGCCAGCTGCTGGGTCGAGGATGCGGGCCGCGGCCAGCTCTACGTGCGCCTGCGTGGCGCGCAGGCGGCGGTGCAGGCCGCCTGCCGCAGCATGGGAGGTGAGTTGCAAGACGCTCCCACCGTGCCTGACGACTGGCAGGCTTGCCGCGACCAGCGCCTGCCCTGGTTCGCCGCGCGCGCGGCAGACCATGCGCTGTGGCGCCTGTCGGTTCCCCAGACCGCGCCCGTGCTGGCATTGCCCGCGGGCGTGGCGTCCCCGCTGGTGGAGTGGCACGGCGGTCTGCGCTGGGTGCAGGCGCTGCCGCAGCACGGCGATGCGCTGCATGCACTCGCCGCCGAGGTGGGGGGTAGTGCTTCTCTATTCATAGCTGCTAGCGCAGATGGGATAAGCGCTAGAGCCATTTTTGATGCAAATTCTGCGGCGCTCGCTGCGATCCACCAGCGGCTCAAGCAGGCGTTCGACCCGGCCGGCATCTTCAACCCCGGGCGCCTCGTCTAGCCATGCGCCTGCTGCGCCACCTGACCGGGCGGCACCGCACCACGGTCACCAACCGCACGCTGGGCCTGCTGCTGGCGTTCAACGCGGGGGCGATCAACGCGGGGGGCTTTCTGGTCGTGCACATGTACACCTCGCACATGACGGGCTTCCTTTCGCTGGTGGCCGACAACCTGGTGCTGGGCAACATGACGCTGGTGCTCAGCGCCATTGGCACGCTGTGGGCCTTCATGTCGGGCGCGGGCTCCACGGCGATCCTCGTCAATTGGGCGCGCCACCAGCACCTGCGCAGCGGCTTTGCGCTGCCGCTCTTGCTGGAGGCGGTGCTGATGCTGCTGTTCGGCCTGATGGGGGCCATCACGCTGGGCTGGCGCACGCCGTTCGCCGTGCCCCTCACGGTGCTGCTGCTGGCCTACATCATGGGGCTGCAGAACGCGGTGGTGACCAAGATGTCCTCGGCCCAGATCCGCACCACGCACATGACGGGCATCGTCACCGACCTCGGCATCGAGATGGGCAAGGCCCTGTACTGGAACCGCAGCGGGACGCCGCGCGAGTCGCAGGTGCATGCCAACAAGACGCGCCTGCGCATGTTCGCCAGCTTGCTGGGCATGTTCACCGCCGGCGGCGTGGTCGGCGCGGCGGGCTTCAAGTACGTGGGCTTCATCTGGGTGGTGCCGCTGGCGTCCATCCTGCTGGCGCTGTCGCTGCCCCCCCTCGCCGCCGACCGCCAGCGCCTGGCCCAGCTGTGGCGCGCGCGCCGCGCTCCCGCACCCGCCGAAGACGCCCCCGCGCGCCGCTAACCCCTCCACGATCTCCACGACACACCATGCAGACCCAGCTCGCACCCCAGTACCAGGGCACGCCCGAAGGGCAGGAGGCCGAGGCCATCCTGCGCAAATGCGTGCACTGCGGCTTTTGCACTGCCACCTGCCCCACCTACCAGTTGCTGGGCGATGAGTTGGACGGACCGCGCGGGCGCATCTACCTCATCAAGCAGGTGCTGGAAGGGGCCGAGCCCACGCGCAAGACGCAGTTGCACTTGGACCGGTGCCTGACCTGCCGCAACTGCGAGAGCACCTGCCCGAGCGGCGTGCAGTACGGGCATCTGGTGGACATCGGCCGGCGCATCGTCGAGGAAAAAGTGCCGCGCCCGCGTGGCGAGGCGGCGGCCCGCTGGATGCTCAAGGAAGGCTTGCCATCGCCGCTCTTTGCCCCGGCAATGAAGGTGGGCCAGGCCGTGCGCGGCCTGCTGCCCGAGCGCCTGCGCGCCAAGGTGCCGCCGCGCCAGGACGCGGGCGCCTGGCCCACGCGCAGCCATGCGCGCAAGGTGCTGCTGCTGGAGGGCTGCGTGCAGCCGTCCATGGCGCCCAACATCAACAATGCCACGGCGCGCGTGCTGGATGCTGCAGGCATACAGACCGTGGTGGCGCGCGAGGCGGGCTGCTGCGGCGCGGTCAAGTTCCACCTGAACGATCAGGAAGGGGGCCTCGCCCAGATGCGCGCCAACATCGACGCCTGGTGGCCCTATGTGGAACGCGGCGAGGTAGAGGCCATCGTCATGAATGCCTCGGGCTGCGGCGTCACCGTGAAGGAATACGGCCACCTGCTGCGCAACGACGCGCAGTACGCCGAGAAGGCGGCGCGGGTGAGCGCCCTTACGCGCGATCTGTCGGAACTGCTGCCCGATCTGGTGGAGCGCCTTCGCGGGCGCATCCAGCCTCCCGCGGCGCCGCTGGCCTACCACCCGCCCTGCACCCTGCAGCACGGGCAGAAGCTGCGCGGCGGCGTGGAGCGGCACCTGGCGGCGCTGGGCTTCGAGCTGCGCGTGGCGCGCACCGAGTCGCACCTGTGCTGCGGCTCGGCCGGCACCTACTCGGTGCTCAACCCGGAACTGTCGTACCAGCTGCGCGACCGCAAGCTGGGCGCGCTGGGCGAGGCCTTCACCGAGCAGCCGCCTGCGGCCATCCTCTCGGCCAACATGGGCTGCATCACCCACCTGCAAAGCGGCACGGGCATTCCCGTGAAGCACTGGGTGGAGGTGCTGGACGCTGCATTGCTGGCATGATGGCGGGTTTTGACCGCCGCGCGAGGCGGGCTTTCGGGGCCCGGCCGCGCGCTTTCGAGCCATGAACGACACCGTGAACGCACCCGCTCCGATCCACGAAGAAGGCGTGCCACCCACCGCTGCTGCGGTCCCCGCGGCCGAAGGCCATGCGACACCGGAGAGCCCCGCGTCGGCCAGCCCGGCACCTGCCGCTGACAGCGGCGCCGCACGCGCGCCCAGGGCCAATCGCCGCGGCGGCCGTGGCCGCGCGGGGGGGCGGCGTGAGCCGGGAGCGCAGGCCGCAGGCGATGCGCCCCAGGCCGGCGCCAAGGGCGGCCCCGTGGCGGGTGCACCCCGCCGTACGCATCCGCTGCTGGAGCAGTTGGCGGGCTGGTATCCGCACTTGTTCGGGGCGCAGTTCCTCCCGCTCAAGCGCGGCATCTTCCAGGACCTGCTGGCCGCGCATGGCGAAGCCATCGACAAGGACGCACTCAAGCTCGCCCTCTCCATCCACACGCGGTCCACGCGCTATCTGAATGCGGTGGCCCAGGGCATGAAGCGCCACGACCTGCAGGGCCAGCCCGTGGAGGACATGGCGCCCGAGCATGTGCACCACGCGCTGCTGGAGGTGTTCCGCCGGCGCAAGCCGCAGGACGGCGAGGACCTGACGGCCAAGCTGCGCCGGCGCATTGCCCAGGCGTTCGAGGCCAGCGGCCTCACGCGCGAGGCCTATGACGCGCTGGTGCGCGGCCGCGACGAGAAGGCCAACGCCCTGCTCGATGAAGCCTTTGCCGAGGTGGCCGAGCGCGATGCCAAGGCCGAGGCGCTGCTGCGTGCCTTCGAGGCCAGCGGCCAGACCCCCGAGGCCTTTGCCGACATGTACGGCCTGCCCGCTCGGCAGGCTGCGCAGATGCTCGAGCGGGCACGGCAGCGCCGCGCACCGGGCGCCTGAGCGCGGCGCGAGGGGTGGTGACAGGCTGCTGACACGACGCTGTCAGCAGCTTCCCCGCAGCATGGAGTCCTTCGCAACATGCTTTCAAGGAGCCCCTCCATGACCACCCCCTCATCCAGCCAGGCCATCAACTGGTTCGAGATTCCGTGCGCCGATCTCGGCCGTGCGCAGTCCTTTTACGAGCGCATGCTGGACCGCCCCATGCGCCGCGAAGACTTCGGCAGCGAACCCATGGCCCTGTTCTCCAAGGACGATCCCGCGACGGGCGGCTGCCTGGTGGCGGGCCCGCAGCGCCGCGCGGCGCCTGACGCGGGCGTGCGCATCTACCTGGACTGCGAGCCCAGCGTGGAGGCGGCTTTGGCCCGTGTAGTGTCTGCCGGTGGCCAGGTCGTGGATGCCTGCACGCAGCTGCCCCAGGGCATGGGGTACATCGCCCACGTGCGCGATACCGAGGGCAACACCATCGGCCTGCACGCCATGGCGCGCTGAGGCGCCGGCTCGCACACCCTGCTGACATCCCGTTGTCAGCAGGGTGGCGGCAGCATCGGCGCGTTCTTGGATTCCGTTCAGGAGAGATTTCCATGACCCCAATCACCGTCCAGGTGCCGGCGTTCAGCGTGGCGGGCGTTGCCGTGCGTACCTGCAACCGAGACGAGGCCCAGCCCGAACGGGCGCGCATAGGCGCACTGTGGGACCAATTCTTCACCGAAAGCTGGGCGCGCCAGTTGCCCGGCCCCGGGGCCGATGGGCGCCTCTACGGCGTCTACAGTGCCTATGAGTCCGATCAGCATGGCGCCTTCGACGTGACGGCCGGCGTGTCGGCCGCCGTGCAGGCCGATCCGCCGGTGGGCGCGGCCCGCATCGAGGTGCAGCCGGGCAGCTATCTGGTGTTCCACTGCGAGGGGCCCATGCCGCAGATGGTGCTCGACGCCTGGGCCGCCGCGTGGCGCTACTTCGAGGAACATCCCGAGGTGCGGCGCCGCTTCGACACCGACTTCGAATGCTACGAGGGGCCGGAGTGCGTCGCCCTACACATCGGCGTGCTGCTCTGAGTGCAGGCACGGGCGCTGTCCTGCCTGGCACCCGGCACCGTACCATGCGGACCATTCCTTCCGTGGCCTGAGATTCCATGCGCCGTGCCGACCGCCTGTTCCAGATCGTCCAGCTCATCCGGGGCCGGCGCCTGTCCACGGCCGCCTTTCTCGCCGGGCGGCTGGAAGTGTCGCTGCGCACCATTTACCGCGACGTGGCCGACCTGCAGCACCAGGGCATACCCATTGAAGGTGAGGCCGGCGTGGGCTACCGCCTGGGCGCGGGCTTCGAGTTGCCGCCGCTGATGTTCAGCCAGGGCGAGGCCAACGCCCTCGTGGCCGCCGCGCGGCTTGCGCAGACCTGGGTCGATGGCGGCATGGCGCGCGAGATCGAGGGTGCGCTTGGCAAGATCCTCTCGGTGCTGCCGCCCGCCGCGCGCGCGGCGGCCGAGGCGCAAGCGCTCTACGCGCCGGGCTCTGGGCTGGATACGCGCGCCCAGGCCGCGCTGCAGGCGCTGCGCGAGGCCGTGCAGTCCTGCCATGTGGTGCGGCTTGACTACGCCGACGTGCAGGGGCGGCCCAGCCTGCGGCGCGTGCGGCCGCTGGGCTGCTTCTACTGGGGCAAGGTGTGGACGCTGTCGGCCTGGTGCGAGCTGCGCGATGACTTCCGGGGCTTTCGCATCGACCGCATCGCGGCCTTCGAGGTGCTGGACGAGCGCTTCCGCCAGGAGCCCGGCAAGACCCTGGCCGACCTGCTGCGCCAGGTCGAGGCCCGGATGCGTGACTGCCCGGCCGAGGGGCTGGACGGCGCCGCGTTCTCCTCCTGACCTTTTTTGCTCCTCCGCTGCGGGGATGGATTGCCATGGGCCGTCCTGACCGCCGGCCGCAGTCCAGCGCCGGGTCTGCGCGCGCGCTGCAAACCTGTCCCCCCACGGAGTACCCACGCAGCATGGCACGGTGAGAGCCGCGGGCCGTAGCCCGCTTGCTGCCTTGGCTGGTCTTGGCAGGCCCGGAGGCCGGTATCGGGGCTGTACTTGCCGCTGCCTTTGTGGAGCGTGTATGTCGCGCCGGACCGCTTGTGAAAACCGCTTCGCCTCAGGCCGCCAGCGCTGCCTCGATGTCGACCGTGAGCTTCTCGGGAGCTTCCTGCGGCGCGTAGCGGCGGATCACCTGGCCGTCCCGGCCGACCAGGAACTTGGTGAAGTTCCACTTGATCGCCTTGGTGCCCAGCACGCCGGGCGCTTCGGCGGTGAGCCAGCGGTACAGCGGGTGCGCGTCGCTGCCGTTGACGTCGATCTTGGACATCATGGGAAACTGCACGCCATAGTTGCGCTGGCAAAAGCCCGCGATGGCGTCGTTGCTGCCCGGGTCCTGGTGGCCGAACTGGTTGCACGGAAAGCCGAGCACTACCAGCCCGCGCGGCCCATAGCGTTCATGCAGCGCCTGCAAGCCGGTGAACTGCGGCGTGAAGCCGCAGGCGCTGGCGGTGTTGACGATGAGCAGCACCTGACCGCGGAAGTCGCTCAGTGGCTGGGGTGTGCCGTCGATGCGTGTCGCGTCGAAGTCATACGCAGTGGTCATGGGGCCTCCGGTCGTGTGTCCGTCACCTTATCACTGGGGGCATGGGGTGTGCCTGCTGCATGCGCCCGTGGCCGCCAGACCGACCAGCCGGCCGCCAGCAGGATCAGCGCGCCGCCGGAGAGGGTCCCGCCCGTCAGCTGTGCCGCGCCCAGCAGCGTCGAGGAGCCGCTGGCGAACACCACCTCCGACAGCATGATGATCGCCGTCGTTCCCGCCGCCAGGCGCGCGGCGCCAAACTGCAGCGCCCAGTTGCCGATCAGCAGCACGACCGCCAGAAGCGCCGCCACCCAGGCCCAGGTGGCGTTCAGCGGTGGAAAGGGCGGCACCAGGCCCAGGGATCGGCCCAGCTGGGCCGCCAGCAGCGCCATGAGCATGCAGCCGCCGAACATGGCGACCATGCGCGCCTGGCCCGGGACGGCGTGCAGGCGGCGCAGGGTGACGTTGGTCACGGCAAACGTGAAGCCGCCGAGGATCGCGAGCAGATCGGCCAGCGTCAGGGCGGCGAGCAGGCGCGGCAGGCCGCCCTCGGCGGGCCACAGCACCAGCAGCACGCCGCTGAAGGCCAGCAGCAGCCGCGCCAGCGCCTGCGGCGTGGGCCGCTCGCCCAGGAAGCGCCAGGCCAGCAGCACGCTCCAGGCTGGCATCAGATAGAACAGCAGGATCACGCGGACCACGTCGCCAATGGTGATGGCCCAGTTGAAGGCCACGTTGTTCAGGCCCGAGCACAGCGCCAGCAACCACAGGGCCCGGTGCTGCCGCAGCTGCGCGGAGATGCCCGGCCGCAGCGCCAGCAGCACAAGGAGGATGGCCCCATACATGAGCGCCGTGGCCCACAGCGGGTGCAGTCCCGCGCCGTGCATCTGCCGGAACGGCCACCAGGACAGTCCCCAGATGAAGGCGTTGAACAGCAAGGCCAGGGCGGGAAGCGGAGATTGCATGCAAAAAGTGGCCGTAGCGCTTAACTGTTAAGCGCAAGCAGCTATCAAAAACAGAGTGGTGAAGGCGCGAAGACGCCCAGCCTTTGCGGCGCATTGTGCCGGCGCGACGGCGGGCGCGCGGGGCTGCGCGGGGTGGCCCCAGGCGCCGGTTCAGTGGTGGTCGTGCCGGGCGATGGAGAGCAGGTGCTCCACTTCCTCGGGATGGCTGCGCACGTTGTGCGCGTGCCAGCGGCCGATCAGCCACATCACGCCCGCCACCAGCATGCCGAAGGCCGTGATGGCACCGAAGGCCGACAGCCCGAACTTGGTGGACAGGCTGTAGAACGCGCCCATGCCGAGGATGGCGGCCTGCTCGTTGAAGTTCTGCACGGCAATGGAGCGGCCCGCGCCCATCAGGTTGTGGCCGCGGTGCTGCAGCAGCGCGTTCATGGGCACGACCAGGAAGCCCCCCAGCCCGCCCAGCAGGATCAGGAACGGAATGGCCAGCCAGATGTTGCTGATGACGTTCATCAGGATCACCAGCAGGCCCATGGCGATGCCCATTGGGATCACGCGCGTAGCCATGTCCAGGCGCATGTGCAGGGACGCCGCCACCGCGCCCGCGGCCGTGCCGATGGCCACCACGCCCACGAGGGCCGAGGCCTGCGTGGTGCTGTAGCCCAGGGCCGCGGCGCTCCAGGCCAGCACGATGTAGCGCAGGTTGCCCGACACCCCCCAGAACAGCGTGGTGGTGGACAGCGAGATCTGCCCGAGCTTGTCGCGCCACAGGCGCCCGTTGCAGGTCCAGAAGTCGGGCAGCAGCGCCAGCGGGTTGGGTGGCAGGGGGCGCATCTCCACGCCCGTGTGCGGGATGCGCAGGTTGAACCACGCCGCCAGCATGTACACCGGCACCAGCGCCAGGATGGCGGCTTCGGCCGCGAGGTCGATGCCCAGATCGATGCCCGGCATGTCCAGCGCCAGCAGATGGCCGGCGATGTGGGGTGCGACCAATTGGCCGCCCACGAGCACGCCCAGGATGATGGAGGCGATGGTCAGCCCCTCGATCCAGCCGTTGGCTTTCACGAGTTGGGATGCGGGCAGCAGCTCGGTGAGGATGCCGTACTTGGCCGGCGAATACGCCGCCGCGCCCAGGCCCACCACAGCGTAGGCCAGCAGCGGGTGGTGGCCGAACAGCATCATCAGGCAGCCCACCACCTTGATGGCATTGCTGATGAACATCACCCGCCCCTTGGGCATGGAGTCGGCGAATGCGCCCACCCACGGCGCCAGCACCACGTAGAACAGCGCGAACATGGGCACCAGCGCCGCGCGCTGCCACTCCGGCGCGCCGCTCGTACGCAGCAGTTCCACCGCGGTCACGAACAATGCGTTGTCGGCCAGCGAGCTGAAAAACTGCGCCGACATGATGGTGTAGAAACCGCGCTTCATCGGGTGGCTGGTGGCTCCATCAGCGGGAATGATGGCCTGTGAAAATTCGAAACACTCCGAGGAGCGACGGGCGGTTATATCACGCGACCCTGCGCGCCCAGTGCCAGAATGGCCCCCGTCCAGTCCGTAGAAACACCCCCATGCCGCGCCCCATTCTTGCGACCATCCATCCCGCAGCCGTGCACCACAACCTGGAGCGCGCGCGCCGTGCCGCGCCCGATGCGCGCGTGTGGGCGGTGGTCAAGGCCAACGCCTACGGCCACGGCATCGAGCGCGTGTTCGAAGGCCTGCGCGCCGCCGACGGTTTCGCTTTGCTGGACCTGGCCGAGGCCGAGCGCGTGCGCGCTCTCGGCTGGCGCGGCCCGATCCTGCTGCTGGAGGGCGTGTTCGAGCCGCGCGACCTGGAGCTGTGCTCGCGCCTGGGCCTGTGGCATGCCGTGCACTGCGATGCGCAGATCGACTGGCTGGCCGCGCACAAGACGCAGGTGCCGCACCGCGTGTTCCTCAAGATGAACTCCGGCATGAACCGCCTGGGCTTCACGCCCGAGCGCTACCGCAGCGCCTGGGCGCGCCTGAACGCGCTGCCCCAGGTGGACGAAATCTCGTGCATGACCCACTTCAGCGACGCCGACGGCCCGCGCGGCATCGCGCACCAGGTGCAGGCGTTCCACGCCGCCACGCAGGACCTGCCGGGCGAGCGTTGCATCGCCAACAGCGCCGCGCTGCTGCGCCACGGCGGTGATGCGCAGGTGCGGCTGGACTGGGTGCGCGCGGGCATCGTGCTGTATGGCAGCGCGCCCGACCATCCCGAGCGCCGCGCGGCCGACTGGGACCTGCAGCCCACCATGACGCTGGCTTCGCGCATCATCGGCGTGCAGCAGCTGCAGGCGGGCGACACCGTGGGCTACGGCTCGCGCTTCACGGCGCAGGGGCCGCTGGGCATCGGCATCGTGGCCTGCGGTTATGCCGACGGCTATCCGCGCCACTGCGATACCGGTACGCCCGTGCTGGTGAACGGGGTGCGCACGCGCACCATCGGGCGCGTGAGCATGGACATGCTGGCCGTGGACCTCACGCCCGTGCCCGGCGCGGGGCTGGGGGCCGAGGTCACGCTCTGGGGCCGCGCCGCCAACGGCGCCGTGCTGCCCATCGACGAGGTAGCGCAAGCGGGCGGCACCATCGGCTACGAGCTGATGTGCGCGCTGGCACCGCGCGTGCCCGTGGTGGTGCAGGACTGATTCCCTCCATGGTCCGGGTGCGCGGCCGCACGGGCGCCTCGTGGCGCGGCATGCGCCTGCCGCAGCGGCTGCAGGAGGGCCTGCGCCAGCGCCATGCCCTGCGGCTGCACGGCTGGTGCCTCGGCAGTCTGATCCTGGGTGTGATGTGGGCGGTGTCCCATGCGCAGATGGCGCTGGGCGTGCCGTCGCTGGCGCTGCGCTACCTGGCCACGCTGGGCGTGGGATATGGGGTCTATCTGTTGGTGCTGCGCCTGTGGGCCGCATGGCTGCTGCGCCGGCGCAGCGATGCGGGCGATGCGCCCGACGGGCTGGACCTGCTACCCGATGCGGGCTGGCCCGCCGGCCCGGGGCCGCAGGGCCCCGCGCCACCCTTGCACGGCGGTGGCGGCGACTTTGGCGGGGCGGGCGCGACTGGGCAGTGGGAAGCGCCGGTCGCAGATGGCGCTGGCGGCACCGGATGGGGCGGTGATCTGGGCGACGCGGCCTCGGGCGCGCTGGAGGCCGCGGGAAGCGCCGACGAAGCCGCCGTGGTGGTCGTGCCGGTGGTGGCGATCTTCGTGGTGGGCGTGGCGCTGCTGGGGGGTGCGGGTGCGCTGGCGTGGCTGTACTTTGGCAGCGAGGTGCTGCTGGCCGTGGCCGTCGAACTGGCGTTCTCCGTGGCCTCGGCACGGGCGCTGATGGGCGCGGAGCGCGCGGGCTGGCTTGGCGCGGCCTGGCGCCTGACGGGCAAGCCCTTGCTTGGCGCCCTGCTGTGCGCGGTGGCCCTGGGCGCGGCGCTGGACCATTGGCTGCCGCAGGCGCGCTCGCTGCCACACGCGGTGCAACTGCTGCGGGGCCGTTGACCTTGCCTCTGGCGGGGCCCTGCGGCCCACGCGGCATGCCTTGGTGATGGCGCTGGGTTGCTGAAAGACCATTTTGCTGAAAATGTTTTTGGCTTTGTTTTGCATCAAGCCATTACTCAGGGTCTTCCCGAAGAATGACTCTCACAGCGAACACCTGCTGTGCGGCCCGCAGGGGCGCCCCGGGTGCTCGGGCGTGCAGCGCTTTGAACGTTCGCTGAACAAGAAGTGGAGTCCCCTATGCAAAGCCAGTCCCCCTCCTCCCGTCCCGCCGCGCGGTTCTTCCTGGGCATCGTCTCGGCTGCGGCCCTGCTGTCCATGGGCAGCGCCGGCGCACAGGAGCCCGTGCAGCCCATCGCGCCCCACAAGGTGACCAACCCCGCCCAGGTCACGCTGGGCAAGAAGCTGTGGTTCGATCCGCGTCTGTCGCGTTCGGGCTTCATCTCGTGCAACTCGTGCCACAACCTGAGCATGGGCGGCTCGGACAACCTCAAGACCTCCATCGGCGACAAGTGGCAGAAAGGCCCGATCAACTCGCCCACGGTGTTGAACTCCAGCCTCAACCTGGCCCAGTTCTGGGACGGCCGCGCGAAGGACCTGAAAGAGCAGGCGGGCGGTCCCATCGCCAACCCGGGCGAGATGGCCTTCTCACATGACCTCGCGGTAGACATGCTGCGCTCCATTCCCCAGTACGTGGCGGAGTTCAAACGGGTCTTCGGGCATGACAAGCTCACCATCGACGAGGTGACGGCCGCCATCGCCGCGTTCGAGGAAACGCTGGTGACTCCCAACGCGCGCTTCGACCAATGGCTCAAGGGCGACAAGAAGGCCATCACGGCGCAGGAACTGCGCGGCTACCAGCTCTTCAAGACCAGCGGCTGCGTGGCCTGCCACAACGGCCGCAACCTGGGCGGCAACTCCTTCCAGAAGATGGGCCTGGTCGAGGCATACAAGACGGACAACCCGGCCGAGGGCCGCTCCGCCGTCACGGGCAACGACGCCGAGCGCTTCAACTTCAAGGTGCCCACGCTGCGCAACGTGGAACTGACCTACCCCTACTTCCACGACGGCGCTGCCGACACGCTGGCCGAGGCCGTGGACACCATGGGCCGCATCCAGTTGGGCAAGAAGTTCACCGCGCAGGAGAACGCCGACATCGTGGCCTTCCTCAAGACGCTCACGGGCGATCAGCCGCAGATCGCCCTGCCGATCCTGCCGCCCTCCAGCGATGCGACCAAGCGCCCCCAGCCCTTCGACTGATGCGCCGTCACGGATGAAAGCCGGCCCGCTTGCGGGTCTTTACAGGCCGGGGCCTCGCAAGGGGCGCCGGCCTTTTTTTTGGGGGCGGGTATGCCCCGCCTGGGCGTCAGGCCAGGGCGCGCTGCACCGCGGGGCGCTGCGCCATGCGCTGGGAGTGCGCGTGCACCTTGGGAAACTGCGCGATGTCCACGCCGTCGCTCTTGAGCCAGCCCGCAACGGTGAAGAGGTAGCCGTCGGCCACCGAGTACTGCTCGCCCAGCACCCACGGGCCGTCGCCCAGGTAATGGCGCTCGATCAGCGTGAAGCACTCGGTCATGTTGGCGGGCACCTTGCGCTGCATGGCGGCCTGGGCCTCGGGCTCGTCGGCCCAGCGGCTGGCGCGCGGGCGGTGGGCGTGGGCGATGTGCACGGTGGAGGCCAGGTAGCTGTGGAATTCCTGCAGGCGCGCGAAGCCGAAGGGGTCTGCGGGCGCCAGGCGCGCATCCGCGAAGCGCTGCGCCACGTAGGCCAGCAGGGCGGGGGTCTCGGTGAGCGTTCCGTGCTCGGTCACCAGCGCGGGCACGCGGCCCTTGGGATTGACCGCAAGGTATTCGGGCGAGCGCTGCTGCTGGCTGGCGAAGTCCACGCGGACCAGGGTATAGGGTGCTTGCGCTTCCTCCAGCGCGATGCGCACGGCCTGTGCGCAGGTACCGGGGGTGAAGTAGAGGGTGAGAGAGGTCATGGACGGCGGGCGTGTTGGAGGATGGATGATCGTATTTATAAAAAGAGGAGCGGCTTGCGCTCAATCCCAGGTCATTTCGATGCAATAAGTACCTGAATGTGGCTTGTGGCAAGCGCTGGTAGCTCCTTTTTTTGATGCACCAGGAACTCAGGAGCCCACGCTGGCCGGCTGCGCGCCGGGCAGGGGCGCGGCGGGCGCCGAGGGCTTGGGCACGGCGGGGACCGAGGGCAGGTGCGGCGGATCTGCGGGCTTCTTGTCGCAAGCGGCCAGCGCCAGTGCGCAGGCGGTCAGCAGCGGCGCGGCCAGGGGGCGAAGTGTCGGCAGGGGCATGGCGGGTCCTTCCGGAGTCGGTGTTCGCCCGGCGGGGCGGCACTGCCCGTTAGGATAGGACAGATCCCCCGCGCCGGCCCACCGCCGGCCTACGCTGCGTCCTGCCACCATGGCCAAAGAAAAAACCATCTTCTCCTGCACCGAATGCGGTGGCACCAGTCCGCGCTGGCTGGGCAAATGCCCTTCCTGCGGTGCGTGGAACACCCTGATCGAATCCGTGCCCGACGCTGGACCGGGCAAGAACCGCCTGAGCGGGGCCGGCCAGTACGCGGGCCTGGCCCAGGCGCAGGCGGTGATGCCGCTGGCCGCCATCGAGGCGACCGAGGTGGCGCGCACTGCGAGCGGCATCGAGGAACTGGACCGCGTGCTGGGCGGTGGCGTGGTCGAGGGCGGGGTGGTGCTCATCGGCGGCGACCCGGGCATCGGCAAGTCCACGCTGCTCTTGCAGGCGATGGACGCGCTGCAGCGCGCGGGCCTGCCCACGCTGTACGTGACGGGCGAGGAGAGCGGCGCCCAGGTGGCGTTGCGTTCGCGCCGGCTGGGGCTGGATGCGAGCCAGGTGAACGTGTTGGCCGAGATCCAACTCGAAAAAATCCTCGCCACCGTGGAGGCCACGCAGCCCGCGGTGTGCGTCATCGACTCCATCCAGACCGTCTATTCCGACCAGCTCACCAGCGCCCCGGGCTCGGTGGCCCAGGTGCGCGAGTGCGCGGCCCACCTCACACGCATGGCCAAGGCCACAGGCATCGCCGTCATCCTGGTGGGCCACGTGACCAAGGAGGGTGCGTTGGCCGGCCCGCGCGTGCTGGAGCACATGGTGGACACGGTGCTGTACTTCGAGGGCGACACGCACAGCAGCTTCCGTCTGGTGCGCGCCATCAAGAACCGCTTTGGCGCCGTGAACGAGATCGGCGTGTTCGCCATGACCGAGAAGGGCCTCAAGGGCGTGGCGAACCCCAGTGCCATTTTTTTGAGCCAGCACAGCGAGCCGGTGCCCGGCAGCTGCGTGCTGGTCACGCTGGAGGGCACACGGCCCATGCTGGTGGAGATCCAGGCGCTGGTGGACGGCGGGGGGCCCAGCCCGCGGCGCCTGTCGGTGGGGCTGGAGCGCGACCGCCTGGCCATGCTGCTGGCCGTGCTGCACCGCCACGCGGGCGTGGCCTGCGCCGACCAGGACGTGTTCGTCAACGCCGTAGGGGGCGTGCGCATCAGCGAACCCGCGGCCGACCTGGCCGTGATGCTGGCCATCACCAGCAGCCTGCGCGGCAAGGCGTTGCCCAAGGGCTTCATCGCGTTTGGCGAGGTGGGCCTGGCTGGCGAGGTGCGCCCCGCACCGCGTGGCCAGGAGCGCCTGAAGGAAGCCGCCAAGCTGGGCTTCACGGTGGCCGTGGTGCCCAAAGCCAATGCGCCCAAGAGGCCGATCGCCGGGTTGGAGATCCACGCAGTGGAGCGCGTGGACGAGGCCATGACTGCCGTGCGCGGGCTGGACTGACGCGTCGTGTCGCAGGGGCTACGCAGCTTCCACAGCGGCGCTGGTGGTGCTGCGTAGGACAATGCGGCCATGAATCTGCGCAAGATATTGATCCCGGCGGGCATCGTCGTCCTGGTCATCGCCGCCTACCGCGCCTATGGTCCGCAGGGCATCCTCACCGTGAGCGGAGGGCTGGTCATGTGGGGGCTGCTGCATTACACGCGGCTCATGAACGTGATGCAGAAGGCGCGTAACCACCCGATCGGCTACGTGGGCAGCGCGGTAATGCTCAATGCCAAGCTGAAAGCCGGTGTGAACCTGCTGCACGTGGTCGCCATGACGCGCGCGCTGGGCCAGCAGCTGTCGGCGGACGGCCAGCAGCCCGAGCTCTACCGCTGGACCGACGGCACGCAGTCGCACGTGACCTGCGAGTTCGTCAACGGTCGCCTGGTGCGCTGGGAGTTGGTGCGACCCGCCCCGCAGGAGGACGCGGGCCCCCCTGCCGCCGCCAACCCGGCGGACGAATCGTAGAATTGCCTGCTTTGCGACCCACGCAGTTCTCTCGAAAAGGATCTCCATGAGCCCCGTTGTTCCCTCCATGGCCGACCGTGACGGCAAGATCTGGATGGATGGCCAGATGGTGGATTGGCGCGACGCCAAGATCCACGTGCTGACCCATTCGCTGCACTACGGCTGCGGCGCCTTCGAAGGCGTGCGCGCCTACAAGACGGAGCAGGGCACGGCCATCTTCCGCCTGGAAGAGCACACCAACCGCCTGTTCAACAGCGCCAAGATCCTGCGCATGACGATCCCCTTCACCAAGGACGAGGTGAATGAGGCGCAGAAGGCCGTGGTGCGCGAAAACCAGCTCGAATCTTGTTACCTGCGTCCGCTGACGTGGATCGGCTCGGAAAAACTGGGCGTCTCGCCCAAGGGCAACAAGATTCACCTGATCGTCGCCGCCTGGGCCTGGGGCGCGTACCTGGGCGAGGAAGGCATGCAACGCGGCATCCGCGTCAAGACCAGCAGCTTCACGCGCCACCACGTCAACATCACCATGACGCAGGCCAAGGCGTCGAGCAACTACACCAACTCCATCCTGGCCAACATGGAGGCCACCGACGATGGCTACGACGAAGCCCTGCTGCTGGACAGCGCCGGCTTCGTGTCCGAAGGCTCGGGCGAGAACGTGTTCATCATCAAGGACGGCGTGGTGTACACCCCCGACCTGTCGGCCGGCGCGCTCAACGGCATCACGCGCAACACCGTGTTCCACATCTGCAAGGACCTGGGGCTGGAGCTGGTGCAAAAGCGCATCACGCGCGACGAGGTGTACATCGCCGACGAGGCCTTCTTCAGCGGCACGGCCGCCGAGATCACCCCGATCCGCGAACTGGACCGCGTGCAGATCGGCAGCGGCAGCCGCGGCCCGCTGACCGAGAAGATCCAATCGGCCTTCTTCGACATCGTGAACGGCCGCAATCCCAAGTACGCCCACTGGCTCACCAAGGTCTGAACCCATGTCACAAGCCATCGTTGAACTGCTGGCCAAGGATCTCAACCTCCAGGGCGGCGTGTATTGCCCCAGCCCCAAGGCCGACATGAAGCTCTGGAACAGCCACCCCAAGGTCTACCTGGACGTGGCCCACACGGGCGAGGCCAAGTGCCCCTACTGCGGCACCGTGTACCGCCTGAAGGCGGGCGAGGTTGTCCACGCCGGGCATTGATGCGGCGTTCGCGCCTCGGGCGAGTCTCGAGCATGCTGGCACCATCGCTGCCTCGGCTGCGGTGCGTTGATATTTGCACGGCCGATTGGCTAGGGCTGCGTATTGTTCATGACGATTGATGATCTTCTGGGCCCGGGGCCCTGGCCTCGTCGGGTTGCCACCGCGGCTGTATTTCTGGTACCCGCGCTGGCGCTGACGGTGCAGTCAGGCTATTCGTATGGTGCGGCGCTGCTATTGGTCTGCGCTCTGTGCTCCCTGCACCGCTGGCCTCGCCTGCCGCAGGATCGCTGGACCTGGGGCTTTGCGGCCGCCATGTCCGGTATCGGGGTTTTGTGGCTGGTGCTGGCCAATCCGCTGGAAGGTTTAGGGGGTTGGGATCGCCCTTCCAAATTCGCCTTCGGCATTGTCTGCCTGTTCTTCGTGAGTACTGCAGCTCCCAAGCCCGGGGCGCAGTTCTGGGGACTGCTTGCCGGGTGTGCGGGTGCAGGTGTCGTGGCGCTGTGGCAGGTGTACGTGGAGCACTCCCCGCGTGCATCGGGCTTCCCCACTGGGAGGACTAATGCCATCCAGTGGGGCAATCTGGCACTGCTGATGGGCACCATGCTTGCCGTGCAAACGTTGGCTTTGCGAGAACACTTGAGTCGTAGGGCTGTGGCTCTGGCCTGCCTGGGAGGGCTGTTGGCGCTGAATGCATCTGTGCTTTCGCAATCCCGGGGGGGATGGCTGGCGTTGCTGATGGCCGCCCCGGTAGGCTTGTATTTCCTGTGGTGCTTCTATCGCAGCGAGTTGTGGCGCATGCTGGCGGTGGCGACCATTGCATTGATCGTGCTGGGTGCCGCCAACCATAGGGTGTTGGCTGAGCGCTGGAACGTGATGGAGAAAGAAGTGCTGGTCTATAGCACCGCGCGCGCGGCTGATAACTCCGTGGGTCAGCGGCTGGAGCATTGGCGCTTTGCTTGGGAGGTAGGCCTGGAGAAACCCATTCTCGGCTGGGGCATGCGTGGCTATCTGGCCGAAAAGGAAAAGCGGGTGGCGGCGGGGCAGTACGAGCCCTCCATCCTTGAATACATCTACACCCACAACGAACCCCTGGATATGTTCATCAAGGCGGGCCTTGTGGGCGTGCTGTTGCTGCTGCTGTTCTATGCGGTGCCGCTGGGCATGTTCTGGCCCACCCGCGCGCGCATGGCCGCCTACGCGGGGCAAGCGGCCGAGGTGCGTGCGCAGGTGCTGGCGCTGCGCATGGCGGGCGTGTGCATTCCGTTGCTGTATGCGGGATTCGGGATGACGCAGGTCTTCTTTGCACACAACAGCGGGATCATGTTCTACCTGTTCATGGTAATGACCACCTGGTCGGCGGTGCGCGGCATGGACGCGCTGTACGCGGGCAAGGGGTCCGCGGCGGCTGCGGCATAAGGCCAGGCCATGGTGTCTGCGGCGTCTGCCCCTGGCCTTCCCGGCGCGGCCGGCGCCCCGGCCATGCGCCGGCCGCGGGTGCTGCATTTCGTGACGGGCGGGTTTTCCGGCGCCACGCAGGTGGCCGTGGATCTGGTACGTGCGCACGCGGCTTCGGGCCGCTGCGAGGCCTTGCTGGTGCTGCGCCGCAAGCGGCACACGCGCAACGAACGCGTGCAGGCCCTGCGGGACCAGGGGCTGGCTGTGGAAACCGTGGCCGGCTGGGCGCACCTGGCCACCATCTGGCAGCTGGTCGCACTCTGCCGGCGTTTCCAACCCGACGTGCTGGTGGCCCATGGGTTCAGCGAGCATTTATGGGGCCGCTATGCCGGATTGATCGCTGGCGTGCCCCACCTGGTGCATGTAGAGCACAACTCGCGCGAGCGCTACACCGCCTGGCGGCTGCGCCAAGCCCTGTGGCTGGCTGAGCGCACCGGCCTCATCGTGGGCGTCTCCGAAGGCGTGCGCCAGAGCCTGCTCGCGCGTGGCTTTCCCGCCGCCAAGACCGTGGCCATTCCCAACGGCATCGCGCTGGGGCCGTATGAGCTGGCACGCCATCCCGCTTGGGCCGACCGTGTGCCGGGCATCGTCATGGCCGCGCGCTTTGCGCGCCAGAAGGACCATGCCACGCTGCTGCGCGCCGTCGCGCTGCTGCGCGATCGCGGCCTCACGCCGCCCGTCAAGCTGGCCGGCGGCGGCAAGGCGGCGGCGCAGCGGGCGGCGCGCAAGCTGTGCACGACCCTAGGGTTGGACGGGCAGGTGGAATTCCTGGGCCATTGCGGTGATGTGCCGGGACTGCTCATGGGCCACCGCATCTGCGTGCTGGCCACGCACTACGAGGGCATGCCGCTGTCGCTGATCGAGGGCATGGCCGCAGGCTGTGCGGTGGTGGGCAGCCGTGTGGTGGGCGTGCAGGAAATCATCGATGACGGCCGCAATGGCCTGCTGGCCGCGCATGCCGATCCCGCATCGCTGGCCGAGGCACTGGAGCGGTTGCTGATGCGCGACGACGAGGCGCAGCGCATGGCCCAGGCCGCGCAGGAGGACGCCCGGCACCTGTACAGCCTGCAGACCATGACGAAGCGGTACGAGGACCTGCTGCTGCGGGGGCTGGAGGTTGCTCAGTGAGCGGCGCCGTGCGCGCGCCGGCTGCGCCCTGGCTCAGCATCCTGGTGCCGGTCTACAACGTGCAGGACTATCTGGAAGCGTGTCTCGCCTCCGTGGTGGAGCAGGTGGCGCAACTGCCGCTTGCCGGGGAGGGGGGCGCGGGCGTGGAGGTGCTGGTGCTCGACGACTGTTCCACCGATGGTTCGCGTGCACTCATGGAGCAATTGGCGCAGCGCTGGCCCGGCCGGCTGACCCTGATGCGCCACGCGGTCAACCAGGGCCTGAGCGCCGCGCGCAACACCATGATCGACGCCGCCCGCGGTGAATACCTCTGGTTCCTGGACTCCGACGACAAGCTGCTGCCCGGCGCGCTGGCCGGTTTGCAGGCCACCGTGCAGCGCCATGCCCCGGATGCGGTGCTGTGCGACTTCATGGTGTGGCGCGAGCGTACGCAACTCAAGCACCGGCTGCGCGGCGAGGGCCATCGCGCCACCTCTGCCGGCCCGGCGGGGGGGCTTCAGCGCGACCGCGCTGCGCTGCTGACGGGCGTGTTGATGACCGGGCAGTTGCATGCCTGGTCCAAGGTCACACGGCGCGCGCTGTGGGGCGCAGACCTGCGCTTTCCCGCGGGCCGCTACTTCGAGGACATGGCCGCCATGCCGCTGGCCCTGCTGCGCGCGCGCAGCTATTGCTACATGCCCCAGCCCTGGGTGGCCTACCGCCAGCGCGGCAGCAGCATCCTGGCGACGATGACCCTGCCCAAGGCGCTCGATCAGTCACGGGCATTGGGCGCGTTTGCCCAGGCGCTGCGCACGGCCGAGGCCGAAGGGGCCTTGCCTGCCAGCGTGGCGCTGCATTTCGCCCTGGCCCACCAGAGTGCGCGCAACCTTGCCGGCGCGGCGCGCTTCCTGGAGCGGGCCGATCTGCCCGTGGCCGAACGCCGAGTCGCAGCGCAGCGATTGCGTGACGACTTCGCTGCGGCATCGCCGTTGTCGGCGCAGGCCTTGCTGCGCGCCTACGTGCGGCGCGGCTGGTGGCTGCGCGCGCTGCGGCTGCGCCGTGCCTGGGGTGTCGTGGCGGTCGAAAAAAAGGGCTGACCCATGTCGCATGCGCCATCCTCCACCCACTGGAAGCACCGGGGAGAACTGTGGCTGGCGGGCTGGCTGAAGCGCTGGTACCGCCTGCGCCCGCGCGACCTGGAGCCTGCCCCGGCACCCGTGTTCACGCTGCACGCTATGGGCACCGCAGCCGCAGCGCCGGCCGCGCGCACGGCCATTCCCCGCATTCTCTGGAGCTACTGGCAGGGCGGCACACCGCCGCTGCTGGTGCAGCGCTGCTTCGACCACTGGCGGCGCCTGCATCCGCATTTCGAGATCCGCATCCTGGACGAGCGTGGCGTGCTGCAGTACCTGCCGGCCATCCCTGCTGCACTCGACGGCGCATCGGCGGCCAAGCGTGCCGATTGGATCCGCCTGGAGCTGCTGCGCCGCCACGGCGGCATCTGGCTGGACGCGAGCACCATCCTCACCCAGCCGCTGGACTGGGTGCTGCAGGAGCAGGCGCGCACGGGTGCCGACTTCGTGGGCTACTACCTGCAGCAGTACACCAGCGTCCCGGACCGGCCGGTGGTGGAGAACTGGTTCATGGCCGCGCCGCCCGGCAGCCCCTTCATCGAGGATCTGCAGCGTGAATTCACGCAGGAGGTCATCGCCCGCACCGGCGAGCAGTACATCGCCCACCTGCAGGCCCAGGGCCTGTACGCGCAGGCGCTGCAGCGCATCGACATGCCCGCCTACCTGACCATGCACCTGGCGCTGCAGGTGATCCTGCTGCGCGGCGGCAGCTACCGACTGGGCCTGTCCCCCGCGGAGTCGGGGCCGTACTTCCTGCACGTGCAGGGCCGCTGGCGCCGCGCCGCGCTCAAGATGCGGCTGCTGTTCATGCATGCGCGCGGGCCGCTGCCGCCGCTGATCAAACTGCGTTCGCCCGACCGCCGGCGGCTGGACGACTACCTGGCCCAGGGCCTGTACCTGCCGGACAGCGTGGCGGGGCAGTGGCTGGATGGGGATCGCGCCACCCTCCGATAATTCTCTGCTTTGCTATATATTGAATAGCTGCTGGCGCTTGATGGTAAAGCGCTAGAGCCCCAGAAGACTTAAACCTTCAGGCGCTGCAGTGCGGCCTGCCATTCCTGCGCCAGCAGCGCCACCAGCTGCTGTGCAGGCAGCGCGCGCGCGGCGGCCACGCCCTGGCCTGCCCACAGGGACAGGTAGTCCGCGCGTCCCTGGCTGGCGGCGGCCTTGCGCAGCGGGCCGGTCAGCGCGTTCTGCACCGGATACGCGGGCACGGTGGCCTCGTGCGGTGCCAGCCGCTGCATCAGCGTGTTGACGATGCCGCGGGCGGGTCGGCCGGAGTAGATGCGCGTGACGCGCGTGTCCGTGGCCTGGGCGCGGGCCATGGCGGCGCGCTGCGCGGGGCCGATGGCGGACTCGGGGCAGGCGAGGAAGGCCGTACCCAACTGCACCCCCTGCGCGCCCAGCGCCTGGGCAGCCGCAATGCCGCGCCCGTCCATGATGCCGCCGGCGGCAATCACCGGGATGGAGAGCGCATCCACGCACTGCGGCACCAGCGCCAGGGTGCCGACCATGCTGGCCTCGAAGTCGCCCAGGAAGGTGCCGCGGTGGCCGCCGGCCTCCATGCCGCTGGCGACCACGGCGTCCGCACCCACGGCGGCCCATGCCTGCGCCTCGGCCAGCGTGGTGGCGGTGCCGATCACGTAGCAGCCAGCCTCGTCCTGGAGGCGGCGCACCTGGACCGCGCTCAGGATGCCGAAGGTGAAGCTGGCCACGGCGGGGCGGGCCTCCAGCAGCGCCTCGAACTGGGCGTGGAAGTCCTCGCACCAGCGCGCCGGCGCCTCGGGTGGGGGCAGGCCGAGGTCGGCGTACAGCGGCGCCAGGCGGTCGATGGCCGCTTGCACCGTGGCCGCATCGGGCGTGGGCTGCTCCAGCACGAACAGGTTCATGCCGAAGGGCTTGGCGGTGGCCGCACGCACGGCCGCCGCGGCCTCGCGCATGGCCTGAGGCGACCGCATGCCGCAGCCCAGAAAGCCCAGGCCGCCGCCCTGGGAGACGGCGGCGGCCAACTGGGGCGTGTCCGAGCCCGTCATGGGCCCCTGGAAGAGGGGCAGGTCGATCTGCAGGCGTTGCAGCAAGGCATTCATGGGGTCAGCTCCGCAAAGAAGAATCGGGGGTGAGGACAGAGGGGGTGTCCTGGGCGCCGTGCAGCGCTGCTTGCAGCGCGGCCAGCGCGGGCGTGGCATAGCCCGTGCGGTGCACCAGCACCGTGTCGCAGGGGCCCAGCGGCACCCAGCGCAGTGCTGGCGGTGTGTGCAGCAGATCGACCACCGCCTCAGGCACCACGCCGGCGCAACGGCCCCCGGCCACGCAGGCCAGGATGGCCGGGTAGGACGCGAGCTCCAGTACCTGCGGCGCCTGGCCCGTGGCCTCGCGCATCCAGTCTTCGCCGATGCGGCGGTAGGTGCAGCCGTGCGCAAACGCGGCCAGGGTGTGCACGCGCAGGTCGGCAGGTGTTTCGACGGGCGGGTGGCTGGCCGGCAGGCCCAGCAGCAGCGATTCCGTCCAGACGGGCGTGCGCTGCACCGGGGCCTCCTCGTCCAGGCCCGGCGGCGGCCAGGCCACCAGGGCGCAGTCGAGTTCGTGGGCCAATACCTGCTCCACGAGTTGGCGTGAGGGAGCGGTGCGCAGCTCCAGCACCAGCGCGGGCCAGCGCGCATGCAGTTGCGCCAGGGGCGCGGGCAGGCGCGCGGCGGCCGTGCTTTCCATGGCGCCGATGCGCAGGTGGCCGGCGGGGGTGCCCGGGTGCAGGGCCTGGCGCGCCTCCTCGGCCAGCGCCAGCAGGCGCTCGGCATAACCTTGCAGCGTGGCGCCTGCGGGTGTGAGCACCATGCGCCGCCCCTCGCGCAGGAACAGGGCGGTGCCCAGTTGCTCCTCCAGCTGCTGCACGCGCGTGGTCACGTTGGACTGGGCGCGGCCCAGCCGCTCGGCCGCGCGCGTCACGCTGCCCTCGTGGGCCACCGTGCGAAAAATCTCCAGTGCGACCAGGTCCATGGATTCGTTTGTGAGATGATTTATAAAAAAATCATCTTAAAAAAGATTGATGGCGATCATACCGCCGGAGACCGCGCCATGGAACCACAAGCCACCCCGTCGATTGATGTGCCCGCGCCCCGCGGGCCCGCCCTGCACTGGAGCGAGCGGCCCCATGCCGTGGCCCTGGCCGGCATGCTGGCGCTGGCGGTGGCCATGGGCGTGGGACGGTTCGCGTTCACCCCGCTGCTGCCCATGATGCTGCACGACGGGGTGCTGACCCTCACCGAAGGCAGCTGGCTGGCCACGGCCAATTACGTGGGCTACCTGCTGGGGGCGCTGGCCTGCATGGCACTGCCCTGGGTGGCACCGGGTTTTTATGCGCGCTGGCATCCGGCGCGGCTGGCGCGTGCCGGGCTGGTGGCCACGGTGCTGCTCACGCTGGCGATGGCGCTGCCCGTGGCCGCCGCGTGGCCGGCGCTGCGCTTTGCGGCCGGGGCCGCCAGCGCCTTCGTGCTGCTGAACGTGGCGGCCTGGTGCATGGTGCGCCTGGCGGTGCTGGGCCGCCCGGCCATGGGCGGGCTGATCTTCTGCGGGCCGGGCGTGGGCATTGTGCTCACGGGGCTGGCCGCCAGCGCGATGGTGGCGGCGCAGTGGCGTGCGGCCTCGGGCTGGGTGGTCTTCGGGGTGCTCTCGGTGCTGCTGTGCGTGGGCGTGTGGCCCGTGGTGCGCGGCCGCGCGGTCAAGACCGACGCCGGTGCCCAGCCCCGCGCGGCCGGGCAGGGGGGAAACGCCGGCACCCTGGCGGCGCGCTGCGTGCACGCCGTGGCGTACGGCCTGGCGGGGCTGGGCTACATCGTGACCGCCACCTTCCTGCCCGTGATTGCGCGTGCCGCGCTGCCCTCCGGTTCACCCTGGCCCGACCTGTTCTGGCCGATGTTCGGCGCGGGCGTGGCCGTAGGCGCGGCGCTCAGCACGCGCGCGCCCAGCGCCTGGGACCGGCGCTGGCTGCTGCTGGCGGCGTATGCGCTGCAGGCGCTGGGCATCGTGCTGGGGCTGGTCTGGCCCACGCCGGCGGGCTTTGCACTCAGCAGCGCGCTGGTGGGCCTGCCGTTCACGGCCATCACCTTCTACGGCCTGCAGGAGGCGCGGCGCCTGTGGCCGCAGTCTGCCGACAGCTTTGCGAGCCTGGTCACGGCCGTCTACGGCCTGGGCCAGATCGCGGGGCCGCCGCTGGTGGCGTGGCTGCTCGCGCACGCCGATGCCGGCCAGGGCTTTGCCCGCGGGCTGGCGCTGGCGGCGGGGGCACTGGTGGCCGGCGCGGCGATGTACGGCTGGTCGGCCTGGCGCTGGCCGCAGCGCGCCTGACAGGCCGTCAGTGCTGCCCCTGCAGGCGCGCGTCCCAGGCCTCGCTCTGTCCGCTGTCCAGGCGCCGCTGGAACAGCCGCTGCCATGACGGCGGCAGCGGCAGAGCGAGGATTTCGCGCAGCGTGGCGGGTGTGCAGTCGCGCCGGTCGATCACCTCCAGCAACCGTGCGATGGGCCACGCGGGCCGCGGCCGCGCGAGGAGCCAGACGGTGTCGCCCGCCTGCACCGTCCCGGGTTGCAGAACGCGCAGATACCAACCCGCGCGCAGGCTGCGTTGCACGCGCAGCGCCATGTCGGGCACCTGGAAGCGGTCGTTCAGCTTCCAGCAGGGCTGGCGGCCCTGGCTGACCTCGAAAACGGCGCTGCCGATGCGCCACTGGTCCGCAATGCACACCTGGGCCTCCTGCACGCCGTCCAGGCTGAAATTCTCGCCAAAGGCACCGGGCTGCGCGAGCAGCGCCTGCGCCGTGGCGTGGCCCGCCAGCTCCTCGCGCCAGGGCGTGTACTGCGGCCATGCATAGCAGTGCACGGCCTTGTCGGGGCCGCCGTGCACGCGCAGGTCGCCCTGCTCGTCGCCGTCCAGTCCCTCCGCGCCTACGGCGACGGGGCCGCTGCGCGCCAGCTTGGCAATGGCGCTGCGGCTGCCGGGGCGGGTGTAGGGTTGCGCGCGGCCGGTGAGCACGGCGCGCAGCGTGCCCAGGGCCGTGGGTTGGGAAGGCAAGGGGGTCGTGTTCATGGGCGGGGCTGATCGGGCAGTGGGCAGCCGCCATCGTCGCAGCCCGTGGCGGGCGCGGCCGCCGGGGCGGCTGGCGTGGGTTCCGCCAGCAGCCGGCCCAGCAGCGCGCCCAGCCGCAGATCGTCCAGATGGCCGAAGTGGTGCAGGCGCACGCGGCCTTGCGGGTCCAGCACCACCAGGCTGGGCGTTCCGCTGAGCGACAGGCTCTGCATGGTCCGTGGAATGCTGCGCGGCGCATCGGGCTGGTCCAGGCCGATGGGAAAGCGCAGCCGGTATTCGTGGATGAAGGCCTGCAGCGCCTCTGTCGTGCCCTGCACGGCGTGGTGCTCGAACACCGTGTGCAGGCCGATCACGACGAGTTGATCCGGCGCAAACGCCTCATGCACGCGCCGCGCCTGCGGGATGCCGTGCTCCACGCAGCCAGGGCACAGCATCTGAAAAGCGTGCAGCACCACCACACGCCCGCGCAGGCTGTCCAGCGTGAGCGGCTCGGGCGTGTTGAACCAGTGCGCCACCTGCAGCGGCGGCGCAGGTGCAAAGAAGGGCGCGGCGGCGGTCATGGGCAGGCCTTGCGGAACGGGAAAAGCGCCACCCTACAACATGGGCGAATGTGCCTGCTGAGGCAAGGGCGTGTGCGCCGACGCTCAGCGTGTGACCGGCAGGCGCAGCGTGAAGCAGGCGCCTGCCGCGCCATCGGGCCGGTCCTCGCACACCACGCTGCCGCCATGGCGCGCCGCGATGGAGCGCACCAGCGCCAGGCCTAAGCCCACACCGCCCGAGCGTTCGCTGGCGCCCGGCAGGCGGTAGAAGGGCTCGAAGATGCGTTCGCGCTGCGCGGGCGGCACGCCGGGGCCGTGGTCGCACACGCGCAGCACGGCGTCGTGCCCTTCGCGCGTGAGGGTGAGGGTGATCTCGCCCTGGCTGTAGCGCCGCGCGTTCTCCAGCAGGTTGCGCACGGCGCGGCGCAGCAGCTTGGACACGCCCGGCACTTCGACGGGCGCCGTCATGGCGTCTGCACCATCGCCGGACCCCACGTGCAGTTCGGCGTCCACGCGCACGCATTCCTCCACGGCCAGGCCCACCAGGTCCACGGGCTCGACCGTGCCCACATCGGCGGCGCCGGAATCCAGGCGGCTGGCCAGCAGGATCTCGTCCACCAACTGGTCCAGTTCGGCGATGTTGCGTTCAATCTCGGCGCGGAATGCGGGCGAGGGCGTGCCGCCCTGCATCAGCTCCAGCCCCATGCGGATGCGCGTGAGCGGCGAGCGCAACTCGTGCGAGGCATTCGCCAGCAGCGATTTGTGCGACTGCACCAGCGTCTCGATGCGCGCGGCGGCGGCGTTGAACTGGCGCGCCAGCGCCGCCACCTCGTCATGGCCCTGCTCGGCCACGCGCACCGACAAGTCGCCCTCGCCGAAGCGCTGCACGCTGCGCTGCAGCTGCTCCAGCCGCTGCAGCAGCCGCCGGATGATGGGGAACACCCCCACGGTCACGGCAATGCCCACCAGCGCGAGCATCCACAGAAAGCCGAAGGGCGGGCGGAACCACGCGGCGGGGCCGCGCTCGTCGGGGCGCGGGCGGGGCGGGCGCGGGGACAGGTGCATCTCGAACACCTCGCCCGTGGCGCTCTCGATGCGGTAGAGCACGCCTTCGCTGGGGTCGCGCCGCTGGCGCAGGCCCACGCCATCCACCAGCGTGCGGCCCGCGGCGTCCGTGATGCGGATCTCGCGCGAGGGCGGCTGCTGCTGGTTCTGCTCGGCCGCCCAGCGCCAGGCCATGCCCACGGCGAAGGCGAACACCAGCACGCCCCCGACCACGGCCAGCCAGATGCGCAGGTACAGGCGGCGGGAGAAGGGGCTGATGAGGGACATGCGTGCGGGGCTTTTCAAAAGAGGCAGGTCAGTCCTGCTGCTTGGCGAAGACATAGCCCACGCCGCGCACGGTGAGGATGCGGCGCGGGTTCTTGGGGTCCGCCTCGATGGCCGCGCGGATGCGGCCCATGTGCACGTCGATGGAGCGGTCGAACGCCTCCAGCTCGCGCCCGCGCACGGCCTCCATGATTTGGTCGCGCGTGAGCACGCGACCCGCGCGCTCGGCCATGGTCACCAGCAGGTCGAACTGGTAGGAGGTCAGCTCCGCAGGTTGGCCGTGCACGCTGACGGTGCGCGCGTCGCGGTCGATCTCCAGCGAGCCGAAGCGCAGCACCTGCGTGGCCGGCTGGGCGCCGCTCTCGCGTCGGCGCAGGATGGCGCGGATGCGCGCCAGCAGCTCGCGCGGCTCGAAGGGTTTGGGCAGGTAGTCGTCGGCGCCGATCTCCAGTCCGATCACGCGGTCCATGGGGTCGCCCTTGGCCGTGAGCATCAGCACCGGCACCTGGGCGGCGGCGCCCGGCAGCGCGCGGATGCGCCGGCACACCTCCAGGCCGTCGATGTCGGGCAGCATCAGGTCCAGGATCACCAGCTCGGGCAGTTGTCCGCCCTCGGGCGCCTGCAGCCGCGCCAGGCCGCTGGCGCCGTCGGCCATGTGCGTGACCTGCAGCCCGGACTGGCCGAGGTACTCGCCCACCATCTGCGCGAGGCGGTGGTCGTCTTCGATCATCAGCAGTTGCGAACTCATGGGTGGGTGGGCCTTTCTGGACTGCCATGTTCCCCGCGCGGCATCTCGCAGGGTTGTCGGCCGGGTAAAGTTAGGTAAACCGTTGTGGGTATCGTTTTGATAGCTGCCAGCGCTTGTCCATCAAGCGCTGGAGGCTGATTGGGCTCTGGACGCCAGCGCCACCAGCAGCAGCACCGGCAGGCCCAGCAGGGCCGTGCCTGTGAAGAACGCGCTGTAGCCCTGCGCGTCCACGAACTGGCCCGAGAAGCCCGCGAGCCATTTGGGCAGCAACAGCATCATGGAGCTGAACAGCGCGTACTGCGTGGCCGAGTACTGCACGTTGGTCAGGCTGGACAGATAGGCGATGAACGCGGCCGAGGCGATGCCGCCCGCGAGGTTGTCGGCCGAGACCACCAGCACCAGGCCCGTGAGGTCGTGCCCGCGCTGTCCCAGCCAGGCGAACAGCAGGTTGGACAGCGCCGAGAGCACCGCGCCCAGCATCAGTACGCGCATCACGCCCAGGCGCATGGACAGCACGCCGCCCACGAAGGCGCCGGCCAGCGTCATCACCACGCCGAAGACCTTGGTCACGGCGGCCACCTCGTCCTTGGTGTAGCCCATGTCCACGTAGAACGGGTTGGCCATGATGCCCATGACCACGTCGCTGATGCGGTACACGGCGATCAGCGCGAGGATCAGCGCCGCCTGCCAGCGGTAACGCCGGATGAAGTCGGCAAACGGCGCCACCACCGCGCCATGCAGCCACTCGCCCAGGTTGCGCGCGGGCGGCAGTGGGCGCGGCGTGGGCTCGGGCGACAGCAGCACCGTCATCACGCCCACCAGCATGGATGCGGCCATGACGAGGTAGGCCGTGGTCCAGGCGCCGGCCTGGTAGCCGCTCAGGCTGGCGTCCTCCGCGCGTGCAGCCACCCACAGCACGCCCGCGCCGGCCCAGATCATGGCCAGGCGGTAGCCCGTCTGGTAAGTGGCGGCCAGCGCGGCCTGGTGGTCGGTGTCGGCGGACTCGATGCGGAACGCATCCAGCGCAATGTCCTGCGTGGCGGAGCCAAAGGCCACCAGCAGTGCGCACCACACCATGGCGTCCAGCCCCTGGCGCGGGTCGGCCAGCGCCATACCGACGAGGCCCGCGGCCACCACACCTTGCGCCAGCAGCAGCCAGCTGCGCCGCCGCCCCAGCCAGCGCGTGAGCAGCGGCAGCGGCAGGCGGTCCACCAGCGGCGACCAGACCCACTTGAACGCATAGGCCAGCCCCACCCACGAGAGGTAGCCGATGGTCGTGCGGTCGATGCCCGCCTCGCGCAGCCGAAAGCTCAGCGTGCCCAATACCAGCAGCAGCGGCAGCCCGGCTGAAAAGCCCAGGGCCAGCATGCGCAGGCTCGCGGGCTCCAGGTAGACGAGCCAGGCCTGGCGCCAGGAGCGGCGGGCGGCGGCGGATGCGGGGGCGTCAGGCGGCATGGATGCGGAAAAGAGGCGCGGTCGTGAAAAAGCCAGTGCGGCGTTGCCCTAGTATTTGAGCATGGCCCGTTCCGCATCCGCGTTGCTGCACCCCGTCGCTTCGGTGCGCCACTATGGTGGCGAGCACCAGGCCCATGCCCACGCACATGCGCAGGTGCTGTACGCGCTGCAGGGGCGCATGGAGCTGGAGGTGGCCGGCCGCGCCGCCTTCGTGGACACGGCCTGCGGCATGGTGGTGCCTGCGGGCACCGAGCATGGCTACCTGGCCCGCCCGGACACGCGCATCCTGGTGATCGACGTGCCGGCGCAGGCCGCCGTGGACCGCGTGCGCCGCTTCGCCGTGCCCGCGGCGGCGCGCACCGTGCCCGAGCCCGGTGGCGCGGCCGCGCGCCTGGCGCTGCTGCTGCAGGCCCCGCGTGTGCTGGCGCGCCGCGGGCTGGACCTGGCCGCCCTGTGTGCCGCCGTGGACGCGGCCCTGCACGAGGACTGGCCCACCGCCCGCATGGCGCGGCTGTTCCACCTGAGCGCGGCGCGCTTTCACGCGCGGCTGCTGGAGCTGACGGGCGACACGCCCCAGCAGTGGCTGCGCGCGCGGCGGCTGGACCTGGCCGAGCGCGCCCTGGCACGCGGCCAGTCGCTGGAGGCCTCGGCCCTGCGCTGCGGCTACGCCAGCGCCAGCGCCCTGGCCTATGCGCTGCGGCGCGAGCGGGGCCTGGGGGCGCGAGCGCTGCGAATACAAGCCAAAACGGCATCCAGCGCTTGATGGATCAGCGCAAGCAGCTATCAATAATGAAGTAAAGCGCGCGGCACCACGCGCGTTGCTCGATAGTTGCCCTGCGGCGTGCGGGCACCATCGCGGGCATGAACACCGCATCGATTCGCAGCATCGCCATGGTGCTGCTGGCCGCCATGCTCTGGGGCACCACCGGCACGGCGCAAAGCCTGGCGCCCGCGGGGCTGTCGCCCTACTGGGTGGGCGCTTTGCGCCTGGTGATCGCCAGCGCCTTCTTCGCCCTGCTGGCCTGGCCCGCCTGGCGCGTGCGCCGCGGCGGCGGCCTGCGCTGGGGACCGGTGCTGCTGGCGGGCGCCTGCGTGGCCACGTACAACCTGAGCTTCTTCGCGGGCGTGAAGTCTGCCGGCGTGGCCCTGGGCACGGCCCTGGCCATCGGCAGCGGCCCGATCTGGGCGGGCCTGCTGCAGACCGTGGCGCAGCGGCGGCTGCCGGCCCCCGTATGGTGGCTGGGCACGCTGCTGGGCGTGGCGGGCGGTGCGGCCATGGCGCTGGACGGCGGCAGCACGGTGCGCGCCCCCTGGACCGGCATCGCCCTGTGCCTGCTGGCGGGGCTGGCGTACGCCATGTATGCGCTGACCAACAAGCGCCTGGTGGCGCAGGCCGGCGCGGCCGTCGTGAACCTGGCCGTGTTCGGCATGGCGGGCCTGCTGTCGCTGCCCGTGGCGTTGCTGCTGGGCGGCGCGCCCACGGTGGCGCCGGGCGCGCTGGGCATCGTGCTGTACCTGGGCCTGGTGGCCACGGGCGTGGCCTACCTGCTGTTCAGCACGGCGCTGCGCCACATCAGCGGTGCCACCGGCGTGACGCTGGCGCTGGCCGAGCCGGTGACCGCCTTTGCGCTGGCCGTGGCGGTGGTGGGCGAGTCACCTTCCGCCATGGCCTATGGCGGGCTGGCGGCGGTGCTGGCGGGCCTGTTGTTGGTGATCTGGGCGGAACTGCGCACAACCCGGCCTGCTGCGGGCGCCGCCGCTGCCTGAGCTTGCACTTGCTGGCGTTTGTTACAGCCGGCGGTCAACCTGGCCGGGCGGGCTGCCGTTGCTGAAAGGCCAGGGCCGGCGCATCCGCGCCGGCCAGTGCGCAAAGGACAACCCATGAACCATCGCCTGCGCGTGGTCGCGGCCCTCCTGGGCCTGGCGGCCGCCTGTGCCCAAGCCGAAGTGAACGTGAGCGTGGGCATCGGCCTTCCAGGCCCCATCTATGCCGAGCCGGCCCCGGTGTATGTGGCGCCGCCACCCGCCTACGTCGTGCCCCGCCCCGTCTATGCGCCGCGCCCAGTGATGGTCGTGCCACAGCCCGTGTACGCGCCCCACTGGCGCGACGACGACGATGACCACGACGAATGGAAGAAGTGGCGCAAACGCCATCACAAGGAGCAGAAGAAGGCATACAAGCGCTGGCGCCGCGAATGGGAAGACAACGACGATTGACCCGCGCATGGTTCCCGCTGCCGTCGTGGCGCAGTGCCTGCCCGCCTACATGCAGGCGGTGACGCGCGCCGCTAGACTGCTGCCCATGAACAGCCCCACCGTCTCTGTGCCCCCGTTGCCCGTGGATGCGGGCTGCCGTTGCTGCGCCGCGCGGGGCGGCACCTGGCAGGCGCGCCGCGCCTTCGTGCTGGCGGCGGCTGGCACGCTCGTGCTGCCGGTCGCGGCGCAGGTGGAGGTGGGGTCGGCCTCGGGCATGCGCCGGCTGGTGCCGGCCGAGACGCTGGAAGACTCCGCTGTCCAGCAGTACAGCCAGTTGCTGGCGCAGGCCAAGGCCAAGCGCGCACTGGCGCCGGACAACCACCCCCAGCTGCTCAAGCTGCGCGCGATCGCGCGGCAGATCATTCCGTACGCCGCGCAGTGGAACAGCCGCGCCGCGCAGTGGCGCTGGGAGGTCAACCTGATCGGCAGCAAGCAGATCAACGCCTTCTGCATGCCCGGCGGCAAGATCGCGTTCTACACGGGCATCCTGGACCAGCTCAAGCTGACCGACGACGAGATCGCCATGGTCATGGGCCATGAGATGGCCCACGCGCTGCGCGAGCATGCGCGCTCGCGCGTGGCCAAGAGCCAGGCCACCAGCATCGGCCTGTCGCTGGGCGCGCAGCTGCTGGGCCTGGGCGACCTGGGCAATGCAGCCGCCAACCTGGGGACGCAGCTGCTCACGCTCAAGTTCAGCCGCTCCGACGAGACCGACGCGGACCTGGTCGGCCTGGAGCTGGCCGCCCGCGCGGGCTACAACCCCCAGGCCGCCGTGAGCCTGTGGCGCAAGATGGGCGAGGCCACGGGCAACGGCGGCATCGCGTTCCTGTCCACCCACCCGTCGGGGCCCGACCGCATCCGCGAGCTGGAGCAGAACGTGCCCAAGGTGCAGGGGCTGTACCAGGCATCGCGGCGCGGATAATGCTATTGAAAATATAGCTGTCAGCGCTTATGGGATAAGCGATGGAGCTTGTTTTTATTCGGATTCTTTCCTGCGCATGGGCGCGGACCAGACGCTGTCCCGTGGCCCGCTGCGCACGCGCCGCGCCGTGGCGCGCGCCATCCACGCCAGTGCCAGCGCCCCTGCGAGCGCGGTGAGGTCCACGCCCAGCAGCGCGCCATCCGCCCAGGCACCGGCGCCGGGTGCCAACCAGCCCAGCAGGCTGGAGGCGGGGATGGCCAGCGTGCAGGCCACTGCCAGCCACAGCAGCGGCGCGGCCGCGCGCGCCGCGCCACGAATGAAGGCCCAGGCCACGCTGGCGAAAAACACCGCGTAATAGATGCCCACGTGCCAGGCGGCCATGTTCTGCACGCGCCCCGGCAGCCACTTGGCAGCGGCCAGGGTCAGCGACAGGCCGGCCACGCAGCCGATGCACACGCCCACCGTGGCGGCGGCCATCAGGGCCGTGTCGCGCCGCTGCTCGGGCAGGGCGCCGCTGGTGCCCACGCCCTTGCGCTGGGCCTTGCGCCGTGTCTCGACCCACAGCAGATTGCCGCTGTAGAACAGCCATGCGCCCGCCAGCCCCAGCAGGAAGTACAGCCACAGCACGGCCGTGCCACCGAACGAGGCCATGTGCAGCGCGAAGAAGCTGCTGATGAGCAGGTTGGGCGTACTCTGCGCGCCCGGGAGGTAGTCGGCCGACAGGAGCTTGCCGCTGTACGGATCGATCGCGGCAAACCCGCCCATGGCGCGCGGCGCGATGTCCTGGGGGTGTTTGCCCCACACACGCACCAGGGGCCGCGGGCCCGTCACTTGCGCGTAGTGCAGGGCGGTGGGCTCGAAGCCCGGCGCCGCTTGCCTGGCGATACGCACGAGCTGCGATGGCAGGAGCATTTCTGCGGGGTCGCGCGCTGACGCGGCGCCGGGCAGCGCCGGGGGCCTGGCGGAGGACTGCGACCACCGGCCCTGGTGCAGCAGCCTGTCCTGCAGGGCGTAGATCTGGTCGTGGTAGGCGAACACCACGGCGCTCAGTGCCATGACCATGTGAAACGGCAGGCTGACGATGCCCACCACGTTGTGCGCGTCCAGCCACATGCGCTTGGTGTTCTTGCCCACGCGCAGTGCGAAGAAATCCTTGGCCAGCGAGGGCAGCAGCACCACGACGCCGGAGACCAGCGCCACGAAGTACAGCGCCGAGACCGCCCCCATGACCCAGCGGTTCGGGTCCGAATCCACGGGCAGTCCGACGACGCGGTGCAGCACGTCGATGAACTCCACCAGCCGTGATGGTGGTTGTTCGCGCACCTGCAAGCTGCCGTCCGCGCCCAGCGTGGCGGAGTAGTGGCGGGCGGCGCCCTCGTCGTGGTCGTCGGCGCCGGGCGCGCGTACCTGCCATTCCAGGCGCGGAATAGCGCCATCGCCCCGCAGCGAGAGCACCGTGGCGCGCATGGAGGGGGGCACGGTGGCCAGGGCTTGCGCGATGAGCGGCTGTGCCTCATCCATCGGCACGGGCTGCATGCCGGCCGCGGGCGGCGTGGACCATTGGCGCAAGGGCTCCTTGAACACCGTGAGCGCCCCGGCGTAGAACGCGATGAACAGCGCCAGGCCGCTCAGGATGCCCGTCCAGGTATGAACGGACTTGTAGATGCGAACGTGGTCGGCCCTCATGCCGCGCCCCCTTGCCACAGCAGCCACCACAGGCCCAGGCCCACGGCATTGGCGCCCAGCAGCCAGGCCCAGGCGTGCCGGCCGCTTCTGAAGAAATACACGCCGGACAGCACGCCCAGCCACACCGGGGGCACCAGCCACATGGCGAGCTGCCCGCCCACAGCAAGCGGCATGCCGCGCAGTTGCGTCATCAGCAGGGCTGAGGCGATAAGTGCCAGGCAAAGGCCCAGCACCAAGCCGGCCAGGGTTTTGGAGACCCAGTCGGGCCGGATGGGGTCATGGCGTGCGGCGGGCATGGATCAGTGCTCCTGCATAGGGCAGTACGGCGAGCGCCAGCATCAGCGTGGTGCCCAGGACGAAGGCGGCGGCCAGGCGGTGCAGGTCCTGCACCAGCGCCAGCCAGGCGAGCAGCAGCAGCGCCGCGCCCGCGATGCGTGCGGGCCGGCGAGGCCAGGGTGCCGCCCACAGGCGCTGGTGGGGCGAGGCCGCGTAGAGGCACAGGCAGGCCAGCGTGCTGGTGGCCAGGCCGAGGAGGGTGAAGACGGGCATGGCGTGCGTCGGGCATTGGGCAGCGGTCCCGGCCGCATGCATGCGGCCGGCGGGGCGCGCTGAGCCTCGTCAGAACGAGACCGTTGCGGACACCTTGAAGGTGCGTGGTGCGCCAGGCATCACGAAGCCATCGCCGAACGTGCCGATCCAGTAGTTCTTGTCGGTCACGTTCTCCACGCTGGCGTTGAAGCGCACGGGGGTGGCGCCGAAAGTGGCGGCGTAGCTGGCGTTCAGGTCCAGGCGGTTCCACGACGGTACGCGGATGCGGTTGCCCGAGTCGGCCCATTGTGAGCCGGTGTGGATCACGCGGCCCCCCACCTTCAGGCCCTGCACAGGGGTCTGCCAGTCGGCGCCGATGCGCAGCCGCCATTCCGGCACGCCAAAGGTTTCCCGGCCGGTGTTGCGCTGCTCGGACTCGATGCGCGTGATACCGCCCAGCAGCGACAGGTTCTCGGTCAGCATGCCGTACAGGCTCCACTCCAGACCGCGCAGGCGCTGCTCGCCGTCCTCCACCAGGGCGGCGGGGGCAACGCCGGTGAACGAGGGGCGCTTGATCTGGTAGGCGCTGAAGGTGTGCGTCAGCGCACCCGTTTGCAGCTTCACGCCGAGCTCCGCCTGCTTGGTGACGCGGGGGGCGAGCGATTCGCCCGCGTTGGCATAGCCCACGCCCACGGTCTGGCCGGGCTCCAGCCCCTCGGTGTAGTTGCCGAACAGGGCAATATCGTCACCCCAAGGGCGCACGACGGCGGCCACCATGGGCGAGAAGCGGCTCTTGCTGTAGTCGCTGGCCATGCCGTTCACCAGCGGCGTCTTCACCGTCTGGTGGCGCCCGCCCACGGTCAGCAGCACCTTCTCGCCGGCGAAGGCGAGGGTGTCGGCCACGGCCAGCGAGCGGAACTCGGTCTCGGTGGTGTAGCCCTTCCACACCGGCGCCGCCGGGAAGCTGGGGACCACCGGCTCGTACATGTTCGTGGTGTAGCAGTAGTTGCAGGCCGTGTTCACGCTCCCTTCCTTGTGCTTGAGGAGATTGGCGGACAACTGCAAGCGGTGGCGGACAGCGCCCGTCTCGAACTTGCCGATCACCCCGGCCTCGGCCGTGCGGCGCTCGGACTGGGTGTGCACGCGGTAGATCGCGCCGCGTGTGGTGCCGTCCGCGCCGGTGACGAAGGCGCGGGTGCCGAACAGCAAGCCCTTGCCCTCGGCTTCGGAGCCGCCCAACGCGAAGTAACCCTGCCAGTCCTGTGTGAAGTCGAACTCCGCGCGGGCCAGCGCGCCGCTGTTGTCGTACTTGCCATGGGTGCCACGGAACATGTTGGTGTCACCGGAGGGCGCCTCCAGCAGGTAGCCGACGCCGCGGATCGACGCATTGCCCAGGAAGTTGAAGATGCCGGGGCTGCCGTTGTCGATCTTGTTGACACTGTTGTACAGGTCCAGCGAGAAGCGGGAGCGGTCGCCCAAGTAGTCCAGTCCCAGCGCGCCGACGCGGCGGGTCTGGCTCTCGTCCTCGGCGCCCATCTCGCCATCGCCGTAAACACCATTGAAGCGCACGCCCAGGCGCTTTTCATCACCGAAGCGTTTGCCCACGTCGGCGTGGGCCTGGAAGTAGGAGTGCGTGCCATAAGTCAGCGTCAGGTCCGCAATGGGTTGGGCCAGCGCACGCTTGGTCACCATGTTCACGGTGCCTGCCACGCTGGACAGGGGCGGCATGCCGGAGAGCAGCACGTTCGGCCCGCGCAGCACCTCCACGCGCTCGAACATTTCGATCGGCACCGAGTTGGACGGCGCGATGCCGTACAGGCCATTGGTGGCGATGTCCATCGCGTTCATGTCCAGGCCGCGCAGGTTGAAGTTCTGCAGCATGTGGTTCTTGTTGGTGGTGAAGACCACGGCCGCGTCGTTCTCCAGCACGTCCTGCAGCGTGAGGGCCGACCAGTCCTCGGCGAGTTCGCGGGTGTAGGCGTTGACGTGCACGGGCGCCTCCATGATGGAGGTGGCCCCCAGGATGCCCAGGCGCGCGCCCGAGGCGGCCTTGTGGCCGGGCGCACGCACGGGCAGGTCCTCGCGCTCGTATTTGCTGCGCACGGTGACTTGCGGCAGGGCGGCGGCCTCACCTGCGGCGGGCGCTGCCGTCTGGGCCAGGGCCGCCGAGCAGGCCCCGGTTGCCAGCAGCGCCAGCGCGATGGAATGGAGCCGCGGTTGGCGGATCGAAGGGTTCTGCATGGTTCTATCCTCAAGCACAAAAAAACGATGTCTGGTGGAGGGGCGCTACGGCGTGCCTTCGGCTGCAGGTGTGCATGCGTGCCACTGCACCGCCAGCGGGTGCTTGCGCGAGAACAACTTCACGTGCTCGTCGATGGCGAAGCGCACGCGCGCCAACTGCTGCGCGTCCTGCGCACGGCATGCGAAGTGCAGCGCGGTGTCGTCGGCGTGCATGTCGCACAGGCCCCAGGGGAACTCGGCGTGGCCCTCGTGCTCGTCATAGCGCACGGCGATCTTTCGACTGAAGTGGTGGCACAGGCGCTGCAGCCAGCGGCTGGCCTCGGGGGTGCGCACATGGCCGCGGGCGTGGATCATGGGACGTCGTGTGTGGGGGAGATCGCTTCGTCGGCCAGCACCAGGGGGTGGCCCAGGCTGCAGCGTTCCACGCGCGCGCGCACGCCGTAGGCGGCTTGCAGCAGCGGGGGCGTGAGGACCTCGGCCGGGCGGCCGGCGGCGAGGAGGCGGTTGTGCGGGTGGCCCTGGCCCAGCACCACGATGTGGTCGCAAAAACGCAAGGCCAGGTTCAGGTCGTGCACTGCGATCACGGCGAGCGTTCGCCCTTCGGCAACCAGGGCGCGCACGGCGTGCAGCACCCTTAGTTGCCAACGCAGGTCGAGCGCGCTGGTGGGCTCGTCCAGCAGCATCAGGCGCGGCGCACGCACCAGCACCTGGGCCAGACCGATCATCTGACGCTGCCCGCCGGAGAGTTCGGCCAGGGGGCGCAGGGCCAGCGCATCGAGTTCCAGCGCGGCGAACACGCCGGCGATGGCGGCCTCGGCCGGTTCGCGGCCCAGTTCGGGGCGGCTCGCGCGCAGCGCGCTCAGCATGGCCTCGTAGGCCACGAGCGAGGTGGCCTGGGGCAGTGCCTGGGGCAGGTAGCCCACGCGGCGCAGGCGTGCGCGCGGGGGCAGGGTGGCGAGGTCGGTGCCGTCCAGCAGCACCTGTCCGCGTGCCGGCCGCAGCCCGGCGATCGCCTTAAGCAGCGTGGACTTGCCCACGGCGTTCGGGCCGACGAGCGCCACGAGCGCGCCTGGGGCGACGCATTCCAGGTCCAGCCCTTCGAATACGGGCCGGCGCGGGTAGCCCACGCTCAGGCGGCGCAGCTCCAGCCCCGCGCTCATGCGCCCCTCCGGCGGCCCAGCACCAGGGCCAGGAACATGGGCACGCCCACCAGCGCGGTGATGATGCCGATGGGCAGGACCACGCCGGGCACCAGCACCTTGCTGAGGATGGAGGCGCCCGAGAGCATGAGCGCGCCCGCAAGTGCAGCCCCCGGCAGGTAGTAGCGGTGGTCCTCGCCCAGCAGCAACCGCGCGATGTGCGGCCCCACCAGGCCCACGAATCCAATCGTTCCCACGAACGAGAGCGCCGTGGCTGCGAGCAGGCTCACGCGCAACAACGTGATGAGGCGCAGCCGCTCGACCGCGATGCCGAAGCTGCGGGCCTGGTCCTCGCCAGCGCGCAGCGCGGTGAGCGGCCAGGCATTCCTGGCGGACCAGACCGCGCACAGCAACAGCACGGCGGCCACGAGGGCGATCTTGTTCCAGGTGGCGCGCGCGAGACTGCCCATGGTCCAGAAAACGATCTGCTGCAGCGCATTGCTGTCGGCGATGAACTGCATGAGCCACAGCAGCGCCTCGAAGCTGAACAGCAGCGCGATGCCGAACAGCACCACCGTGTCCACCGTGGCGCCGTAGCGCCACGCGAGCAGCTGGATCAGCAGCGTGGCCGCCGCCGCGCAGACGAAGGCTGAGAGCGGGACGGCCAAGTTCTCGCCGAAGGCCATGAGTGTGAAGCCGCCCACGACGGCGATGGATGCGCCGACGGCCGCTGCTGCCGACAGGCCCAGCGTGAAGGGGCTGGCCAGCGGGTTGTTGAGTGCGGTCTGCATCTCAGCGCCCGCCAGGCCCAGGGACGCGCCCACTAGCAATGCCATCACCGCGTAGGGCAGGCGCACCTCCCAGAGGATTACGCGCTGCTCCAGGGACAGGCTGCCGGGTTGCAGCAGCCCGGCCGCTACGTCGGTGAACGGCAGGCCGGAAGGGCCGGTGGCGAGATCGAGCGCGAGCGTGAGGCAGAGCACCACGGCCATGGCGGCCAGCAGCCACAGGCGCAGCGCGGCAAAGCGGCGATAGCGCGCGGCCAGCGCGGTCATGCGCCGTCTCCGATGGCGAGCGCCAGCGCCTGCTGCACGGCGGGCGCCATGCTGTCCCCATGGCCGGCGCCGGGGAAAGACAGGAAGCGCCAGTCCAGTCCCGGCGTACCGCGCAGGCCGTCGAGCAGCGTGTGCAGGTGCTCGGCGCTGCGCCGCTCGCGTGCGATGGCGGCGCGGGCGGGGTCGGCGGGCCGCTGTGCCTCGCGCTCGCCCAGGGTGACGAGCAGGCGCACAGGGGCCGCATCGCCGCGGCGTGTGGCGCGAAAGCCTGCCTGTTCCTGCAGGATGAAGCCGTCGCGCCACCACACGGACGGGCTTGCGGCCACGTAGTTCTGAAAGCCACCGGGCCGTGTGAACAGCGCGTGCAACACGCACAGGCCACCATAGGAATGGCCGAAGAGGGTCTGCCGTGCCATGTCAGTGCGCACGGCCTGCTCCACCTGCGGACGCACCGTGGCGTCGATGAAATCGAGGAGGGCGTCGGCTCCGCCCTCGCGGCGGCCGCGCCTGTCCGTTGCAGGGCCGGGTGCGGATGGCGTGTAGTCGTAGGTGCGCGCGTCCAGGTCCAGCACCCGGTCGCCGGCATAGCCCAGGCCCACCACCACGGCGCCCTGCGCCGGGGCGCCGGGGCCGCGCGCGAAGCGATTGCGCATGAGTTGCGCGGCAAGCGCGAACACCAGGTCGCCATCCAGCACGTAGAGCACGGGCCAACCCTGCGGGGGCGGAGCCGCGGGCGGCACCGCCAGCATGATGCGGTGCGTGTGGTCGCCGGAGGCGACGTCGATGCAGCGCGTGCCCGGCAGCGCGACGGGGGGCGCCTGCTCCAGCGTCAGCCGTGCGCAGCCGGGCAGGGCCGATAGGGCGCCCAGGCCCAGCAGCGTGCGGCGGGTGTAGGTGGGCGAGACGGAAGCACTTGCGCCCGGGGCTGTGCCGTGCGTTTCTGGGAGCTGCGCGGCAAGGCTCATGGCGTGAGCGCCGTCCAGTAGACGCCTTCCAGTGCAATCGGCTGGAAACGCTCGTACATCGTCTGCAGCGTGGCACGCGGGTCGAGGTCGGCGAACAGCGTGGGGTGCAGCCACTGGGCGAACACCTGCACGGCCACCACGTTGAACGGCGAGTTGTAGAAGTGGTGCCACATGGCGTAGGCGCGGCCTTCCCGGACGGCCTGCAACTGCGCGATGCCGCGGCGCTGCACTGCGCGCGCGAGCGAGGCACGCGCCGCTTCGGGCGTGGCGTCGGCGCCGAGTACGACGCGCAGCGGCGTTTGCCGCGCCGCGGCCAGCGTGCCGATGCCCGTGCCGATGTACACGCGCGGCTGTCGCGCGATCAGGAACTCGGGGTTCAACGTGCCGAATTCTCCCGGCACCAGTCCGCGGGCTACGTTGTGTGCGCCGGTCGCGTCCAGCAGCTTGCCGACCAGGCCCACCATGGTGTCGCAGCAGCCTTCGGACAGGCCCACGCGGTTTTCCAGGAACACCGTGGGGGCAGTGGGGCGTGCCTGGGCGAGGCGGTCGGTGACCACCGCGAGTTGTGTGCGCCAGAATTGCACGAACGCTTCGGCCTCGCGCTTGTTGCCCAGCACTTCGCCCAGCAGCAGCATGCTGCGTGGTGTGTTGGCAAGGGGCTCGTGACGCAGGTCGATGAACACCACCGCGATACCCGCGGCTTCCAGGCGCGCCAGGGTCTCGCGGTCGCGCTCGCTCGGGCCGTGGCCGCCCGCGAGCCCCAAGATCGCCACCTGCGGCCGCAGCGCGATGGCTTGCTCGTCGCTGAAACTGCCGCTGCTCGTGCGGCCCACGCGGGGTACCTGGTCGATCTGCGGGAAGCGGCGCTTCCATTGCGCGTAGCCGGCCTCGTCAAGCTTCTCGAACTCCCCCATCATGCCGACCAGCCGACGCAGGGGATCGTCCTTGTCGAATACGGCCAGTGCGGGCAGCAGGCGCCCTTCGCCGAGCAGAATGCGCTCGACCTTGGCGGGTATGCGCACCGTGCGGCCCGCAAGGTCGGTCACCGTCAAGGTGCTCTGGGCATGGGCCGCGAAGAGAGCGCACAGCGAAATCAATGCGCTGGTGAGCATCCAGCGCAGGCAGCGGAAAGGGGAAGGCATGTTGCGGAGATCCAAGGCAGCGATCACCATCGCTGCGGGTTACGAATCGCTAATTTTATTGAGAATGATTTGCATTGCTTAATTGCGGCTGGTAGCATCCCACATGCCGCCGTTGCCTTTGTTTGCCGCGCCAACAAAGATGTTTGCGTGCCCTGGGGTTCGGTGCGCTTTACCGTCGTCTTTTTCCTTCGAGGCTCGCAGTTCGCCATGCACGGCCATTTCCCATGCTCACCGTCCGCCAGCGCCTCCCCTTGCTGCGTTGTGACGCCCGGCAATCCGCCCGCCGAGCCTGCGCTGCGCGATCACCTGGCGCGCCTGCGCGAGTTGCGGCCGGGCCTGCTGCTGCACTGGGAGGATGCGCCGGACGCGGGCGATCTCACCGTGCAGACCGAGATCGGTGTGGGCCTGCGCATCGTGCTGCTGCTCGAAGGCGCGGTGGATGTCTCCTATGGCGCCCAACGCGTGGCGCTGGCCAGCGCACGCGGCGGGGCCAGCGCCGTGCTGGTAGCGGTGGCCGAGCAGGAGCAGCTCACGCGCCGCACGCGACGGGGCGTGTATTCGCGCCGGGTCAATCTGGGCCTGGGGCACAACTGGCTGGCGCAATGCGGCGCGTTTCCAGGCGTGCTGGACGACTTCATGCACCGACATCTCGAGACGCGGCCCTGGCAGGTGTCCCCGCGCGCCGTGGCGATCGCCGAGCAGATCGTGCATCCGCCGCAGCTGGAGCCGCTGCTGCAGAGCATCTACCTGGAGAGCCGCGCGCTGGAACTGGCGGGCGAGGCGCTAGGCACGCTCCACCAGCACCCCACTGCACCGCCTGCGCCTGCACCGGCCGCGCTGCGTCCGCGCGAACACCAGCGCCTGCGCGAACTGCATGCATTCCTGGGCTCGGGCCAGGCCGACGGCCTGTCGCTCGACGAGATTGCGCGCCACGCGGGCGTGAACGCCAACACGCTGCAGCGACAGTTCCGCGCCGTCTACGGCACCACCGTGTTCGACCATCTGCGCGATTGCCGCCTGCAGCGCGCACGCCATGCGCTGGAGCATGAGGGTCTCACCGTGGGGCAGGCGGCGGGGGTGGCGGGCTACACCAGTGCGGCCAACTTCGCCACCGCGTACCGGCGGCGCTTTGGCCACCCTCCTAAGCTGGCCCGTTCGCGGGTGTAGCCAACGGGCGCTATCACGACACCAGCGCCTGCTTGGCGCCGCTGGTGGAGGTCCGTAGGTCCAGCGGGCCGCTCGACGCCAAGAAGCAGGTTAACTATGAGTCACAAGTGCTTGCAAAGCTTATTGGGAAAGCGCTATCAGCTACAAAATATATAGCTAAATCACGTATTGCCCACATAAGGATTGCTGCGGCGCTCGCGCCCGAAGGTGCTCTCCGGCCCGTGCCCAGGGATGAACACCGTCTGGTCGCCCATGGGCCACAGGCGCTGGGTGATGCTGTCGATCAGTTGCTGGTGGTTGCCGCCAGGAAAGTCCGTGCGGCCGATGCTGCCCGCGAACAACACGTCGCCCACGAAGGCGCGGTCGATCTGCGGTGCATGGAACACCACGTGGCCGGGCGTGTGGCCGGGGCAGTGGCGCACGTGCAATGTTTCGCGGCCGATGGTGACCGTGTCGCCGTCCTGCAGCCAGCGCGTGGGCGTGAACTGCCGCGCGGGCGGAAAGCCGAACATGGCGCTTTGCTGCGGCAAAGCATCGATCCAGTACTGGTCGCCTGTATGCGGTCCGATGATGGGCAGGGACAGCCGCTCGGCCAGCTCGCCCGTACCACCGGCGTGGTCGATGTGCGCGTGCGTAAGCCAGATGGCCTTCAGTTGCAGTCCCTGGCGCTGCACTTCTGCCACCAGGGCATCCAGGTCGCCCCCGGGGTCGATGACCGCGGCGTCCATCGTTTCATCGCACCAGACGATGGAGCTGTTTTGCTGGAACGCGGTGACGGGGAGAGTGCGGTAGTGAAGCATCCGTCCATTGTCGCGGCACGCCGCTGGGGTCAACAAAAAGTGCCCCGCACAAAGCGGGGCACATTTGCTTGTGGTTGGGACGGCGCGCGGTGCTTAAAGCACCGATGAACAAGTCCCGCGCGTGGCGCGCATCTCTGTTGGGGCGCGGGCTGCCGTTGCCTGCTACCGGCCCGCTTGATGGTGGGAGCGGGATGTGGCCGCTTCAGTCGGCGGCCAGTCCCACCGCGCCCAGGCGGCGCGCAATGGCCTCGCGCACGTTGCGCACGTGCTGCATGCCGGCTGCGTCGGCCGCGGCGGCGTCGCCCGCCAGGACGGCGTCGCACATCGCCTGGTAGTCGCGCATGCGCACCTGCTGCAGCGTGGCGGGGCGGTGCTGTGCGTACACGATCGGCATGTGGATGGAGGGCAGCAGGCGGCGCAGTTCGCGGCTGCCGCTGGCGGCCAGCAGCGCGCGGTACATGCCGCGGCGCGCGCTGGCGAAGGCGTCTGCGTCCTGGCTGCGGTCGGCCTCATGCAGTTGCGCCAGGGCTGCCTGGATGGGCGCTGTGGGTGCACCGTGGGCGATGCCGCGCGCCGCGCTGCGCGCGAGCAGGCCGGTCATGCGCTCGGCCACGTCCAGCACCTCCAGCGTTTCCTGGGGCGAGAGGGTGCGTATGGCCGCCCCCTTGTTGCGAAACAGGTCCACCAGTCCCTGGGCCGCCAGGCGCTGGAGCGCCTCGCGCACCGAGTTGCGGCTCACGCCGAACTGCGCGGCCAGGTCCACCTCCACCAGCCGCTGGCCGGGCACGAAGCGCTGCTGCGCCAGCCCCTGCACGATGCCGTGGAACACCGCGTCGGCGGCGCTCTGCGGGGCGTCGGCCCCGGTATCGGGCGAATCGGGTAAGGGCGGGGCGATGGAGGTCATGAGCGGGCGAGGAGATTGCGCAAACGTTAGCACAACGGTAGGGGTATTGTTTTCAAAATTGTTCAACAATATCATCCGCAATATGCCAGGTGTTCTGGTTGACCTTCTACGAGGCCCGCATGGACTTTTCTCTCTCCCCTGAACTGCGCGCATTGCGCGACAAGGTGCGGCAATTCATCGCCGAACAGGTGATCCCCCTGGAAAACGACGAGCGCCAGTCCCACCACGGCCCGAGCGAGGCGTTGCGTGACGAGCTGGTGGCGCGCGGCAAGGCGGCAGGGCTGCTCACGCCCCATGCGTCGCGCGCCATGGGTGGCATGGGCCTCACGCATGTGGAAAAGGCCGTGGTGTTCGAGGAGGCCGGCTACTCCTGGCTGGGCCCCACGGCACTCAACATTCACGCGCCCGACGAGGGCAACATCCACCTGATGGAAGAGGTGGCCACGCCCGCGCAGAAGGAGCGCTGGCTGCGCGGCCAGGTGGCTGGCGACTGGCGCTCGTGCTTCGCCATGACCGAGCCCGCGCCGGGCGCGGGGGCGGACCCGTCCATGCTGGACACCACGGCCGTGCGGGATGGCGACGACTACGTGATCAACGGCCGCAAGTGGTTCATCACCGGCGCAGAAGGCGCGCACTACGCCATCGTCATGGCGCGCATGGAGGACGGTTCGGCCACCATGTTCCTGACCGACATGGACAAGCCCGGCATCGTGCTGGAGCGCAACATGGACGCCATGGACGCCTGCTTCACTGGCGGCCACGGTGTGCTGCGTTTCGACAACCTGCGCGTACCCGCGGCCGATGTGCTGGGCGAGGTGGGCAAGGGCTTTCGCTACGCGCAGGTGCGCCTGGCGCCCGCGCGCCTTACGCATTGCATGCGCTGGCTGGGCCAGGCGCGCCGCGCGCACGATACGGCGCTGGAATACGCGCGCAAGCGCCACGCCTTCGGCAAGCCGCTGGCCGAGCACGAAGGCGTGGGCTACATGCTGGCCGACAACGACATGGACCTGCACACCGCGCGCTTGCACATCTGGCACACCGCATGGATGCTGGACCAGGGCGAGAAGTGCAACTTCGAGTCCAGCCGCGCCAAGGTGGTGTGTTCCGAGGCCGAGTGGCGCGTGGTGGACCGCAGCGTGCAGATCCTGGGCGGGCAGGGCGTGACGGGCGAGACGCCGGTGATGCGCATCTTCACCGACATGCGGGCCTTTCGCATCTACGACGGCCCGAGCGAGGTGCACCGCTGGAGCATGGCGCGCAAGCTCGTGCACATGGCCGAAAAGGCCGCCACAGCCAAGGAGGCGGTATGAGCGATGCATTGACGCCCTTTCGCCTGGACGGCCGCGTGGTGCTGGTCACCGGCGCATCGAGTGGCCTGGGCCAGCATTTCGCGCGGCTGCTGGCTTCGGTGGGCGCTCGCATAGCCGTCGCCGCGCGCCGGGCCGACAAGCTGCAGGGCGTGGTGGATGACATCGCCGCCGCGGGCGGTGAGGCGCGGGCGTTCACGCTGGACGTGACGGATGCCGCCAGCGTGCGCGCGTGCCTGGACGCCGTGGGCGCCTGGGGCGTGCCCGATGCGGTCATCAACAACGCGGGCGTCACGCTGACGCGCCCGCTGCTGGAGCAGACCGAAGAAGACTTCGACCAGGTGCTGGACACCAACCTCAAGGGTTGCTGGCTTGTCGCCACCGAGGCGGCGCGCCGCATGGTGGCCGCGGGCAAGGGCGGCGCGATCGTCAATGTGGCTTCCATCCTGGGCGAGCGCGTGGCGGGCGGCGTGGCGCCGTATGCAATCTCCAAGGCCGGCGTGGTCCAGGCCACCAAGGCCATGGCGCTGGAGCTGGCGCGCCACCGCATCCGCGTGAACGCGCTGCTGCCCGGCTACGTGGTGACCGACCTGAACCGCGACTTCCTCACCAGCGAGGCGGGCGACAAGCTGCGCAGCCGCATCCCCAGCCGGCGCTTTGGCGAGCTGACGGACCTGGATGGGCCGCTGCTGTTGCTGGCGTCCGACGCCGGCGCCGCCATGTCGGGCGCCACGGTGGCGGTCGACGGCGCGCACCTGGTGAGTTCGCTATGAGCGGGGCATCCACTTCTTTGCCGCTGGACGCGCTGGGCGACTACCTGCGCGCGCAGGGTCTGGCGGGCACGGGGCCGCTCGCGGCCACGGTACTGGCGGGCGGGCAGTCCAACCCTACCTTTCGCATCACCACGGCGGAAGGCCGCAACTACGTGCTGCGCAAGAAGCCCCCGGGGGCGCTGATCGCATCGGCCCACGCCATCGACCGCGAGTACCGCGTGATGCGCGCGCTGCAGGACACGGCCGTGCCCGTGCCGCGCATGCTGGCCTATTGCGACGATGCGGCGCTGCTGGGCACGCCGTTCTACGTGATGGAGTTTCTGCAGGGCCGCGTGCTCATGGACCAGTCGCTGCCCGGCATGGACCCGGCCGAGCGCACCGCCATCTACCACGAGATGAACCGCGTGATCGCCGCGCTGCACGCCGTGGACTACGCCGCCGTGGACCTGGCCGACTACGGCAAACCTGGCAACTACGTGGGCCGCCAGGTCGCGCGCTGGTCGCGCCAGTGCCGCGAGGCCACGGTGCCCGTCACGCCGGCGATGGAGCGGCTCATGGACTGGTTGCCCCAGCACCTGCCGCAGGACGACGAGACCACGCTGGTGCATGGCGACTACCGCTTGGACAACCTGGTGTTCCACCCCAGCGAGCCGCGCGTGATCGGCGTGCTGGACTGGGAACTGTCCACGCTGGGCCACCCACTGGCCGACCTGGCCTACCAGTGCATGGCCTGGCGCATCCCGCCCACCCTGTGGCGCGGCATCGGCGGGCTCGATCTCGCGGCGCTGGGCATCCCTCAGGAAAGCGAGTACGTGGGCTGGTACGAGCAGGCCACCGGACGCGAGGCGGCGGAGCACTGGGACTTCTACCTGGCCTACAACCTGTTCCGCATGGCGGCCATCCTGCACGGCATCGCCCAGCGGGCGCAGGACGGCAATGCCGCGGCCGCCGACGCGGTGGAGACGGGCGCCAAGGCCGGACCGCTGGCCGAACTGGGCTGGGAGGCGGCGCAGCGTTACATGGCCGGGCGCCAGTAAGCAGGTCGCTATGAAAATAGAAGCTGTTCGCGCTGGATATGTAAGCTTTTCCATGCGAAAGCGCGTGGAAAATGCCGAACACCCGGCGCGAATAGCTCCTGAATTCAGAGCGACAGCTCGTACCCCACCGTGATGGGCGCGTGGTCGCTGAACTTCTGCGCCTTGTAGATTTCCTCGGTACGCGCGAGCGCCGCGATGGTGGGCGTCGCCAGGTGGTAGTCCAGGCGCCACCCCACGTTGTTGGCATAGGCCTGGCCGCGATTGCTCCACCACGTGTAGCAAGCGTCCGTGGTCTCAGGCTGTAACTGACGGTAAACGTCCACCAGCCCGCCCGCGGGGTCAGAGATGTGCAACAACTTTGTCATCCAGGCGCGCTCCTCGGGTAAAAAGCCGCTGTTCTTCTGGTTGCTGCGCCAGTTCTTCAGGTCGATCTGCTGGTGGGCAATGTTGATGTCGCCGCACAGGATGAACTCCCGCTCGGCCTTCAGCCGCATGAGGTGCGGATGGAATTCCTCCAGGAAGCGAAACTTGGCCAACTGGCGCTCCTCGCCCGAGGAGCCGCTGGGGAAGTAGGCGCTGATGATGGACAGGCGCCGCGCGGGGGTGTCAAAGCGCAGTTCCACGTAGCGCCCCTCGGTGTCGAACTCGCTGGAGCCGTAGCCGATGACCACGTCGCTGGGCTCGTGGCGCGCATAGATGCCCACGCCGGAGTAGCCCTTCTTCACCGCAAAATGGAAGTAGCCCTTCAGGCCGGCCAGTTCCTCGAAACGCCCCTGCATGTCCGCAGACTGGGCCTTGATTTCCTGTACGCAAATACAATCCGGCCGGCTTTGGGCAATCCATGCCTCGACCCCTTTGGACGTGGCCGAGCGGATGCCGTTGAGGTTGAGACTGGTTAATTTGAACAAGGATGCATCCATGGTGACAGACAGCGCGCAGACGGTGGAACAAGGGGCGAGCCAAGCCCGCCTGGCGCAGGATTTCGTGCGGTTTGCTGTGGATTCAGGGGTGCTGCGCTTTGGTGAATTCAAGACCAAGGCAGGCCGCATGAGCCCGTATTTCTTCAACGCCGGTCTGTTCGACGACGGCGCCAAGCTCGGGCGGCTGGCGCAATTCTATGCACAAGCCCTGCTGGCCAGCGGCGTCGAGTTCGACATGGTCTTCGGCCCCGCCTACAAAGGCATTCCGCTGGCCGCCACGGTGGCCGTGGAGCTGGCGCGCCTGGGCAAGAACGTCCCCTTTGCCTACAACCGCAAAGAGGCCAAGGACCATGGCGAGGGCGGCACGCTGGTGGGCGCGCCGCTGCAGGGCAAGGTGCTCATCATCGACGACGTGATGAGCGCCGGCACCGCCGCGCGCGAGTCCATCGCGCTGATCCGCGCCGCGGGTGCCACGCCGCATGCCATTGCGATCGCTCTCGACCGCCAGGAGAAGGCCACCGAGAATGGACAGGACGTGGACCACAGCGCCGTGCAGTACGTGCGCCGTGAACTGGGCATGCAGGTTTGTGCTATCGCCAAGCTGGCAGACTTATTGCAATACCTATCGGCGGGTGGCGGCGATACGCAGATGCGCGAGCACCACGAGCGGGTGCTGGCCTATCGCCAGCGCTACGGCGTGAACGACTGAAAACAACGGCAGCAGCCAGGAGGGCAGGGGTTTTGAAAGCAGGCACACGACACGCGGGCTGGTTCATGGCCGGAGCAACCGCCGCAGCGCTGGGCCTGTTGTCCCCGGTCGCCTGGGCGCAGCCGAAGCCGCAAGAGGTGTACACCTGTATCGACAAAACCGGCAGGCGCATCACCGCCGACCGCCCCATCGCCGACTGCGTGGACCGTGAGCAGCGCATCCTGGACCACACCGGTGCCGAGCGGCGCCGCATCGGCCCCACGCTGACCGAACACGAGCGTGCCGCGTTGGAAGTGCAGCGCCGCAAGGAGGCGCAGGAGCGCGCCCGCATTGCCGAAGAGCGCCGCCGCGAGCGCGTGCTGATGGCGCGCTACCCCGACGAGGCGGCCCACCAGGTTGAGCGCGAGGCCGCCCTCGTGCAGGTGGACGAGGTCATGGCCGTAGCACGCAAGCGCATCCAGGAACTGCAGGTCGAGCGCAAGCGCATTGACGGCGAGATGGAGTTCTACCGCCGCGACCCGCTCAAGGCGCCGATGAAGCTGCAGCGCCAGATCGCCGAGAACGATGAGGCCGTGGCCGAGCAGCAGCGCTTCTTGACCGCGCAGGACCAGGAAAAGCGCCGCATCCACCAGCGCTTCGACGCCGAACTGGCCCAGCTGCGCCAGTTATGGGCGGCCCAACGCGCGGCGGCGTCGCAACTGGTGCCGCCGCAGTCGACGCTCGTATCGCCCGGCGCCTCGCGCTGAGACGGTACGCAAAAAAAGGCTCCAACGGGAGCCTTCTTTTTGATAGCTGCCAGCGCTTGACTGGCCAGCGTTTCAGGCCAATTTGGCCTTCAGCAAGTCGTTGACCTGCTGGGGGTTCGCCTTGCCCTTGCTGGCTTTCATCACCTGGCCTACGAGGGCGTTGAAGGCCTTGTCCTTGCCGGCCTTGTACTGTTCCACGTTGGCGGCATTGGCGGCAATCACCTCGTCGATGATCTTCTCCAGCGCGCCCGTATCGTTCATCTGCTTGAGGCCCTTGGCCTCGATCACGGCGTCCACGTCATGGCCTTCGCCGTTCCACAAGGCTTCGAATACCTGGCGAGCAGCGTTGTTGCTGATGGTGCCGTCGTTGATGCGGCCGATGAGCGCCGCCAGTTGGGCGCTGTCCACCTTGGCCTGCTCCACACCGATCTCCTCGGCATTCAGGCGGCGCGAGATCTCGCCCATCACCCAGTTGGAGGCGAGCTTGGGCTGGCCGCAGCCCTTGGCGGCGTCCTCGAAATAGGCCGCCATGGCCTGGCTCTGCGTGAGCGTGGTGGCGTCGTACTCGGGCAGGCCGTACTGCTGCACGAAACGCGCGGCCATCGCGCGCGGCAGCTCGGGCATCTGGGCCTTGATGTCATCGATCCACGGCGCGGCGATGCGCAGCGGCGGCAGATCGGGGTCGGGAAAGTAGCGGTAGTCGGCCGCGTCTTCCTTGGTGCGCATGGCGCGCGTCTCGCCCGTGTCGGGGTCGAACAGCACGGTGGCCTGCTGGATCGCGCGGCCATCCTCGATCTCCTCGATCTGCCAGCGGATCTCGTAGTCGATCGCCTGCTGCATGCTCTTGAAGCTGTTGAGGTTCTTGATCTCACGGCGCGTGCCCAGGGGCTGGCCGGGCTTGCGCACCGAGACGTTGGCGTCGCAGCGGAAGCTGCCTTCCTGCATGTTGCCGTCGCAGATGCCGATCCAGGTCACGATCTTGTGCAGTTCCTTGGCGTAGGCCACGGCTTCTTCGCTGCTGCGGATGTCGGGCTCTGTCACGATCTCCAGCAGCGGCGTGCCGGCGCGGTTCAGGTCGATGCCCGACTGGCCCCCTCCACCCAATGAGGAGTCCTCGTGCAGCGACTTGCCCGCGTCTTCCTCCAGGTGGGCGCGCACCAGGCGCACGGTCTTCTTCTCATCGCCCAGATAGAAGGAGACTTCGCCGCCTTGCACCACCGGGATCTCGAACTGGCTGATCTGGTAGCCCTTGGGCAGGTCCGGGTAGAAGTAGTTCTTGCGCGCAAAAATGCTCTCTGGCGCAATGTGGGAGCCAAGTGCCAGTCCCAATTTGATAGCACAGGCCACGGCCTCGCGGTTCATCACCGGCAGGGTGCCGGGCAGCGCCAGGTCCACGGCGCAGGCCTGGGTGTTAGGCTCGGCGCCAAAGGCGGTGCTGGCGCGGCTGAAGATCTTGCTGCGGGTGGCGAGCTGGGTGTGGGTCTCGAAGCCGATGACGACTTCGTAGCCCTGGATGAGTTTCGCGGTCATGGTCAGATGCCCTCCGGCGCACGGAGGTGGAAGTCGGTCGCCTGCTGCAGGCGGTGCGCGGCGTTCAGCAGGCGGCCCTCCTGGAAGTAGTTGCCGATGAGTTGCAGGCCCACGGGCATGCCGCCCGCGCCAAAGCCGGCGGGCACGCTCATGCCGGGCAGGCCGGCCAGCGACGCGGGCAGGGTGAAGATGTCGGCCAGGTAGTCGGCCAGCGGGTCGTTGCCGTGCTCGCCGAGCTTCCAGGCCACGCTGGGCGCCACGGGGCCGGCGATCAGGTCGCAATCCTTGAAGGCGTTCTGGAAGTCGTCCGCGATCATTCGGCGGATCTTCTGCGCCTGCAGGTAGTAGGCGTCGTAGTAGCCGTGCGAGAGCACGTAGGTGCCGATCATGATGCGGCGCTTGACCTCGTCGCCGAAGCCTTCGGCGCGGGTCTTCTTGTACATGTCCACCAGATCGGCGTAGTCCTTGGCGCGGTGGCCGAACTTCACGCCGTCAAAGCGCGAGAGGTTGGACGACGCCTCGGCCGGCGCAATGATGTAGTACACGGGGATCGACAGCTCCGTGCGCGGCAGGCTGATGGGCACCAGCTTTGCGCCCAGCTTCTCGTACTCCTTGAGTGCCGCATCGACGGCGGCGCGCACGTCGCCCGCCAGGCCGTCGCCGAAGAACTCGGCCGGGATGCCGATGCGCAGGCCGTCGATGGAGTCATTCAGCTTGGCGCTGAAATCCTCGGCCGGCACGTCCAGGCTGGTGGAGTCGCGGTCGGGGTCGGGGCCGCACATGGCCGACAGCAGCAGCGCGCAGTCCTCGGCCGAGCGGGCCATCGGGCCAGCCTGGTCCAGGCTGGAGGCGAAGGCGATCATGCCGTAGCGGCTGGCGCGGCCGTAGGTGGGCTTGATGCCGGTGACGCCGCAAAACGATGCCGGCTGGCGGATGGAACCGCCGGTGTCCGTGCCGGTGACGGCCGGCGCCAGGCGCGCGGCCACGGCCACGGCGCTGCCGCCCGAGGAGCCGCCGGGGATGCGGCTGGTGTCCCAGGGGTTGCGCACCGGTGCGGGGGCGTCGCAGCCCACGGGCGCCACGGCGGAGTTTTCGTTGGCCGAGCCCATGGCGAACTCGTCGCAGTTGAGCTTGCCCAGGGTTACGCAGCCGGCATCGGCCAGGCGAGTGACCACAGTGGCGTCGAACGGCGACTGGTAACCGGCCAGCATCTTCGAGCCGGCGGTGCTGGGGAAGTCGCGGGTGACGAAGATGTCCTTGTGCGCGATCGGCACGCCGGCCAGCGGGGCAGCCGTGCCGGCGGCCAGGGCCGCGTCCTGCGCGCGGGCCTGCGCCAGGGTGGCGTCCTCGTTCATGGCGACGTAGGCGCCCAGGTTCTGGTGCGGGTGTGCGCGGGCCAGGAAATGCTGCGCGGCCTCGACGGCCGAGACCTGTTTGCTGCGCAGTGCGCTGGTCAGCTGTGCGATGCCCAGGTCGTGGAGTTCGGAGGAGGGGGTGTTGCTCATGCTGTCGTCCTCACTCGATGACCTTGGGCACCAGGAACAGGCCGCGCTCGACGGCCGGCGCGCTGCGCTGGTTGGCCTCGCGCTGGTCGGGCTCGCTGGCCACGTCCTCGCGCAGGCGCAGCTGCACATCCTGCACCACCGCCACCGGGTGCGACAGGGGGGCGATGCCATGGGTATCCACAGCCTGCATCTTCTCGACGATGCCGAAAAAACCGTTGAGTTGCGTGAGCATGCGCTCACTTTCGCCGGGGCTCAGTTCGAGCCGGGCCAGATTGGCGATGCGGCCGATATCCTGGGGTGTCAGTGCCATAGGGAAGAGGGACGGGCGGAAACCAGATGTAAAGCGGCTTTCCGGGCTCCGCCAGGGGGAGTTATTCACAGGGGATGCGTTATTATCCCGGCTTTGCCGCTAGACCTCCATATTGCCGGTCATTGTGCGAAAAAAGCCAACAAACACCCCGTAATATCCGGCGACGGCAGGCCGACGTGCATGCCGTGCCTGAGAGGACCCCTGCATGTTCGGAGCTTTCCGTCGGTACTTCTCCACCGACCTGGCCATTGACCTTGGCACAGCCAACACCCTGATCTTCGCCCGCGACAAGGGCATCGTGCTCGACGAGCCCTCCGTCGTCGCCATCCGCCATGAGGGCGGCCCGCACGGCAAGAAAGTGATCCAGGCCGTGGGCCACGAGGCCAAGGCCATGCTGGGCAAAGTGCCTGGCAACATCGAGGCCATCCGCCCGATGAAGGACGGCGTGATTGCCGATTTCGTGATCACCGAGCAGATGATCAAGCAGTTCATCAAGATGGTGCATCCCCGCTCGGTGCTCACGCCCAGCCCGCGCATCATCATCTGCGTGCCCTGCGGCTCCACCCAGGTGGAGCGCCGCGCCATCAAGGACGCGGCCGAAGCGGCCGGCGCCACCGCCGTGTACCTGATCGAAGAGCCCATGGCCGCCGGTATCGGCGCGGGCCTGCCGGTATCCGAGGCCTCTGGCTCCATGGTGGTGGACATCGGCGGCGGCACCACCGAGGTCGGCGTGATCTCGCTGGGCGGCATGGTCTACAAGGGCAGCGTGCGCGTGGGTGGCGACAAGTTCGACGAATCCATCATCAATTACATCCGCCGCAACTACGGCATGCTGATCGGCGAGCCGACGGCCGAGGCCATCAAGAAGAACATCGGCTCTGCCTTCCCCGGCTCCGAGGTCAAGGAGATGGAGGTCAAGGGCCGCAACCTCTCCGAGGGCGTGCCGCGCAGCTTCACCATCTCGTCCAACGAGGTGCTGGAGGCCCTGACCGAGCCGCTCAACCAGATCGTCTCCGCCGTCAAGAACGCGCTGGAGCAGACCCCGCCGGAGCTGGGCGCCGACATTGCCGAGCGCGGCATGATGCTCACCGGCGGCGGCGCGCTGCTGCGCGACCTGGACCGTTTGCTGGCTGAGGAAACCGGCCTGCCCGTATTGGTGGCCGAGGAGCCCCTGACCTGCGTGGTGCGCGGCTGCGGCATCGCGCTGGAGCGCATGGACCGCCAGGGCAGCATCTTCACCAGCGACTGAGCCCGAACCGCGCCTGACGAGCTGTCCGCATGCCACTGGGAACCCTGGACCGTTCGGCGCCGACGCTGTTCAAGCAGGGGCCATCGCCGCTCTCCCGCCTCACCCTCTACAGCGCCCTGGCGCTGTTTTTGATGGTGGCGGACGCACGCTTTCACCTGACCGAGCCGCTGCGCAAGGCCGTCTCCACGGCGCTGTACCCGCTGCAATGGCTGATGCTGCAGCCGGTGGAGTTCGCGGACAAGGGGGCTGGATACTTCCAGTCGCTGCAGGCCGCACAGCAGGGCATGGACGACGCGCAGCGCACCATGGCGCAAATGTCGGTGCGCGCCGGCGAGGCCGAGCAGCTGCTGCGCGAGAACGCCGAGTTGCGCCAGTTGCTGGCACTGCGCGAGCGCCTGACCACCGAGGCCACGGCCGCGCAAGTGATTTATGACACGGCAGACCCCTATACGCGGCGTGTGATGGTGGACCGTGGGCAGCTGGCAGGCGTGGAGCCGGGCTCGCCGGTGATGGATGCCTCGGGGGTGCTGGGGCAGGTCACGCGCGTGTTCCCCATGCTCAGCGAAGTCACGCTGCTCATCGACCGCGACCAGGCCATTCCTGTGCTCAACCTGCGCACCGGTGCACGCAGCGTGGCCTACGGCGACCCGGTGGCCGGGCATGGCGGAGGCATGGAGCTGCGCTTCACGCCGGGCAATGCGGATGTGCAGGAAGGCGACCTGCTCACCACCAGCGGCGTGGACGGCCTGTACCCTGCGGGCCTGCCGGTTGCGCGCGTGCTGCGCGTGGAGCGGCGTGCCGACTCCGCCTTTGCGCGCATCTACTGTGCTCCCGTGGCGCAGATGTACGGAGCGCGCCATGTGATGGTGCTCAAGCCAGTGGTGGCCGACCTGCCCCCGCGCCCCGAACCCGAGCCGGCGGCGCCCAAGCGCGGAGGCCGCAAATGATCATGCCCAAGGGCCAGCAGCTGCTGCTGCCCGTGAACCCGGTCTTCATCGCTGCCAGCCTGGTGGCCGCGCTGGCGCTGAACATGCTGCCACTGGGCCGCGTGGTCTGGACGCCCGACTGGGTCATGGTGCTGCTCGTGTTCTGGGGCATGCACCAGCCGCAGCGCGTGGGGCTGGGGGTGGCTTTCCTCATGGGGCTGTGCCTGGATGTGTACCAGTCTGCCCTGCTGGGCCAGCATGCGCTGGTGTACTGCCTGCTGATGTTCGGCGCGCAGTACACGCACCGCCGCCTGCTGTGGTTCGGCCCGCTGCTGCAGGCGCTGCAACTGCTGCCGTTGTTCTTTGCGGCCCATGCGCTTGAACTGCTGCTGCGCGTAGCCATCGGCGGGGGCATCCTGCCGGGTTTCGAAGGCCTGGTGGCACCGCTGCTGGAGGCCGCCCTCTGGCCGCTGGCCAGCTGGGTGCTGCTGGCGCCGCAGCGCCGCCCGCCCGACCGCGATGAAAACCGGCCGCTGTGAGCGCGCAGGGGTGAAGGGCCGCCGCGGATGACCGAACTGCGCAATGCCGAGGCCGATGTCTGGCACTTTCGCCTGCGCGTGTTCGTCGTGGGCGTGGTGGTGCTGCTGGCATTCCTGCTGATCGTCGCGCGCCTGGTGGTGCTGCAGGTGGTGCGCCACGAGGACCTCGCGGACCAGGCCGAGAGCAACCGCACGGCGGTCGTGCCCATCGTGCCCAACCGCGGCCTCATCCTGGACCGCAACGGCGTGGTGCTGGCCACCAACTACTCGGCATACACGCTGGAGATCACGCCCTCGCGGACCATGGACCTGGAGGCGACGATCGACGCGCTGGCCGAGGTCGTGGACATCCAGCCGCGCGACCGGCGCCGCTTCAAGCGTCTGCGCGAGGAGTCGCGCAGCTTCGACTCCCTGCCCATTCGCACACGGCTGTCGGACGAAGAGGTGGCGCGCTTTGCGGCGCAGCGCTACCGCTTCCCCGGCGTGGACATCAAGGCGCGGCTGTTTCGCAACTACCCGCTGGGCGAGGTGGCGAGCCACGCCATCGGCTACATCGGCCGCATCAACCAGCGCGAAAAGGAGCGCATCGAGGACTCGGACGATGCGGCCAACTACCGCGGCACGGACTACATCGGCAAGCTGGGGGTGGAGCAGAGCTTCGAATCCACGCTCCACGGCCAGACGGGGTTCGAGCGCATGGAGACCTCGGCCGGCGGGCATGCCGTGCGGCGCCTGAACAGCCACCCGGCGACGCCGGGCAACACGGTGATGCTGTCGCTGGACATCAAGCTGCAAAAGCTGATCGAAGATATGTTCGGCGAGCGCCGCGGCGCTCTGGTAGCGCTGGACCCGCGCAACGGCGAGGTGCTGGCGCTGGTGTCCAAACCCACGTTCGACCCCAACCTGTTCGTCGAGGGCATCGACCAGGAAAACTGGCAGGCGCTCAACGAGTCCATCAACAAGCCGCTGCTCAACCGCGCGCTGCGCGGCACCTACCCTCCCGGCTCCACCTACAAGCCCTTCATGGCGCTGGCCGCGCTGGAGCTGGGCAAGCGCACGGCGGGGCAGGTGTTCAACGACCCGGGCTATTACAACTATGGCGGGCGCACCTTCCGCAGCCATGAAGGCGGCCTGGGCGGCGTGGACATGCACCGCGCCATCCAGTATTCGAGCAACACCTACTTCTATTCGCTGGCCGTGGAGATGGGGGTGGACGCCATCCACGACTTCATGAAGCCGTTGGGCTTCGGGCAGATCACCGGCATCGACCTCGGGGGCGAAGTGCGCGGCGTGCTGCCCAGCACCGAGTGGAAGCGCAACACCTACAAGCGCCCGGAGGCCAAGCGCTGGTACTCGGGCGAGACGGTGTCGCTGGGCATCGGCCAGGGCTACAACAACTTCACCATGCTGCAGCTGGCCGTGGCCGAGGCCACGCTGGCCAACGGCGGCACCCGCCACCGTCCGCACCTGATCAAGGCCGTGAAAGACCAGGTGGGCGGGCAGGTCACCGAGGTGCAGCAGCCCCCCGGCGAGCGTCTGGGCTACAACCCCAAGCATGTGGCGATCGTGAACAACGCGCTGATGGCCGTGAACCAGGCGGGCACGGGGCGGCGCGTGTTCGCGGGCGCGCCCTACACCTCGGCGGGCAAAACCGGTACGGCGCAGGCGGTGAGCCTGGGGCAGAACGTGCGGTACAACGCCAAGCTGCTGGAGGAGCACCAGCGCGACCATTCCCTGTTTGCCGCGTTCGCGCCCGTGGAGGAGCCCCGCATCGCCGTGGCCGTGATCGTGGAGAACGCGGGCTTTGGCGCGGCGGCGGCGGCGCCCATCGTGCGCCGCGTGTTCGACTACTGGCTGCTGGGCCAGTACCCGAGCGAGCAAGACCTGGCGGCCGTCTCCAAGGGGCAGGCCGGTGCTCCCATGGGCACGCCGCGCAACGTGGCGGACGTGCCGCTCGCGATGCCTTGAGGGCTCTTGCGCCCGATCAGGGTGCGGAAGGACGCGCCAGTGCGCGCGGCGGCGGCAACTGGCTCACCACCAGGGCGGCCACGATCAGCGCCGCGCCCGCCAGGCCGGCCGCGCCCAGGCGCTCGCCGATCAGCACCCAGGCCGTGGCGGCGGCAAACACCGGCTCCAGCCCGAAGACGATGGCGCTGCGCATGGCATCCACGCGCTGCTGGCCCCAGGCCTGCAGCGTCACCACCAGCACGCTGGCCACCACGCCCAGGTAGGCCAGCGCCGTCAGCGCGTGCGCCGGCAGGTCCGCCAGGGCCTGCAGCGACGTGGCGACCTCGCCATGGCGCGCGAGCAGCAGCACGCTGGCCGCGGCGAACATCACCAACGCCTGCACCGCCGCCATGCGTGTGGCGCGCAGCGGCTGGGCCGCGGTGCGGCGCGCGCATTCCTCCAGCGTGAGGATGTAGATGGCATAGAACAGCGTGCTGGCGAGCGTCAGCGTGTCGCCCAGGTTCCAGGGCTCGTTCTCGTGGAACATCAGCACCATGCCGGCCAACGCCATGGCGCAGGCCGCCCACAGCGCGGCGCCATAGCGCCGGCCCAGCACGGCCATGGCCAACAGCGGCACCACCAGCACGTTCAGCCCGGTGACGAACGCATTGCGGTTGCTGCTGGTGCGCGCCAGCCCCTCGATTTGCAGCCAGAACGCGAGGAACAGCAGGGCGCCCAGCAGCAGACCCCAGCGCAGTTCCGTGCGCCGCAGACCGCGCCACAGCGGCGCCAGCACCAGCAGCGCAATCGCGAAGCGGGCCCAGATGATCTGCAGCGCATCCAGGTGCGCGGACATCATCTTCATCGCGGGGAAGGTGGTGCCCCAGACGGCGACCACCAGCAGGAGGGCCAGCAGGCCCTGGCGTTCGGAACGCATGGCTTCTTCAAGAATGAGAGCTGGTAGCGCTTTTCTCAAAAGGATTTCGATATGTTTTCATATCGAAACCCAAGTACATCAAGCGCAGGCAGCTATGGTTTTATAAGCGGCCGCACCCTGCCGCCCAGCGGGTCAGTGGCTCATGCGCCCGATGAAGGAGCGGATGCGGTCGTTGGCCGGGTTGGAGAAGAACTCGGCCGGCGGCGCATCGTGGGCAATGCAGCCCTGGTCGAAGAACATCACGCGGTCGGCCACCTCGCGCGCAAAGCCCATCTCGTGCGTGACCACGATCATCGTCATGCCGCCGCGCGCCAGCTCGCGCATCACGTCCAGCACCTCCTGCACCATCTCGGGATCGAGGGCACTGGTGGGCTCGTCGAACAGCATCACCTTCGGTGCCATGGCCAGCGCGCGCGCAATCGCCACGCGCTGCTGCTGGCCGCCCGACAACTGCCAGGGGTACTTGTGCGCATGGTCCTGCATGCCCACGCGCTTGAGCAGGGCCATGGCCTTATCGTTGGCCTCGCGGCGCGACGTGTGGCGGATGCGGCGCGGCGCCAGCGTCACGTTGTCCAGCACCGTCATGTGGCCGAACAGGTTGAACTGCTGGAACACCATGCCCACCTCGCTGCGCTGCAGCTGCAGCGTGCGCGGGTCGTCGGTGACCTCCACGCCGTCGATGGTGATGCTGCCGCTGTCGTGCGGCTCCAGGCGGTTGATGGCGCGCAGCAGCGTGGACTTGCCCGAGCCCGAGGCGCCGATGATCACGGTGACCTCGCCCGTGCGGAACACGGTGGACACGCCCTTGAGCACCTCGTGGCTGCCGAAGGCCTTGCGCACGTCCTTGCACACGATGTAGGGATTGGCGGAAGCGGCGTGGCTCATTTCACACGCCCTTCGACGTCAAAGCGGTACTCGATGGCATGCGTGACCTGCGTCACCAGCGTGGTCAGGATCAGGTAGGTGATGGCCACCGTGGTCAGCGTGGCCACGGGCTGGAAGGTGGCGGACTGGATGCGGTTGCCCACGTTGGTCAGCTCCACCACGCCGATGGCGTAGGCGAGCGACGAGTCCTTGAGCAGCGCCACGAAGTTGCTCACCAGCGGCGGCAGCGCGATCTTGAAGGCCTGGGGGAACACAACGTCGAAGAACACGTGCGTGCGCGACAGGCCGAGTGCGCGCGCGGCCTCGGTCTGCCCGCGCGGCACGGCCAGCAGGCCGGCGCGGATGGCCTCGGCGTTGTAGGCGCCCACGTTCAGGCCCAGCGCCACCACGGCGGCGGCGAAGTCGGGCAGGTTCAGGCCCGGCACCAGCACGGGCAGCGCGAAGTACACGAACAGGATCTGCACCAGCAGCGGCGTGCCGCGGATCGCCCAGATGTAGAAGCTGGCCACCCAGCGCAGCCAGGCCAGGCGCGAGGTGCGCGCCAGCGCCGCGGCGGTGCCCAGCAGCAGGCCCACGGTGCCGCTGACCAGCGTCAGGTACAGCGTGGTGAGCGCGCCTTCGGAGAAGAGCTCCGCGTTGGAGCCGATGGGCTCAGGAAAGAAGGAGAGGAACTGGCCGAGCAGGGCGAGGACCAGCGCCATCAACACCAAAGCCGCCACCAGCGTTGCATTGCTGCGCTGGGTGCGGCTCCAGTGTGCGGGCCAGAGAGCGAGAAGCATGGGCAAAGCGGGCCGGACCCGCAGGCCCGGCGCAGTCGGTTACTTGCAGGTGACGTCTTCTTGGAAGTACTTCTGGGAGATCTTGCCCACAGTGCCGTCGGCGATCGCTTCCTTCAGCGCCTTGTTCCAGGCGTCGGCCAGGCCCTGGTTGCCCTTGGAGACGGCGGAGGCCACCTGCTCCACGAACAGCATGTCGCCCGTGCGGAAGCCCGCCTTGGGCGCCTTGGCCAGCATTTCCTTGGCCACGAAGCGGTCGGTCACCCAGGCGTCCACGCGCTTGGAAGCCAGGGCGTTGCGCGCGGCTTCGTCGGTGGGGAAGTTCTTCACGTCCTTCACGCCGGGCACCTTCTTCACGGCGTCCAGGTAGGTCGTGCCGGTCTGCACGGCCACCACCTTGCCGTTCAGGTCAGCGGCCTTGGCCACCTCGGGCTTCATCGACACGATGATGCCGCCCGAGCAGTAGTGCGGCAGCGTGAAGGTCACGGCCTTGGAGCGCTCGTCGGTGATGGCGTGCGAGGCGATCACCAGGTCCCAGCGGTCCTGGGCCAGGCCGGTCAGCAGCGCGTCGAAGCCGACGGTCTTCCACTCGTACTTCAGGCCCATCTTCTTGACCACGGCCTCGGCCACTTCGATCTCGTAGCCCGTGAGCTGCTTGCCCTTGAAGAAGTTGAACGGCGCGTACTGCCCCTCGGAGCCGAGGATGATGGTGCCGCTCTTCTGGATTTCTTCCAGGGGACGCGCCTGCACGACAACGGCGGCGCACAGCGCCACAGCAGTGGCCAGGGTCTTGAACATCTTCATAGGGAGTTCCTGCTTGCTTCAGGTACAAAAAATCCGGCATTGCGGATCACAAGCCGGAAACCAACGCCTGCGCAAGAAGCCCGGGTAAGGGCGGCGTCACGAGGCGGTCACATTATAGAGAGCGGCCCCTGGTGCGCCGCATTGACGCAAACCCGGGGGCCAGGGTCATTGCGGGCGCATCAGCGTGGACTTGCCGAACAGGCTCTCCAGCAGGTCCACGGCCAGCTCGGCCGTCTGGTTGCGCACGTCCAGCGCGGGGTTCAGCTCCACCAGGTCCGCCGAGCCGAGCGCACCGCAGTCGGCCAGCATCTCCATGCACAGCTGGGTCTCGCGGTAGGTCGGGCCGCCGCGCACTCCGGTGCCCACGCCCGGGGCCACCGACGGGTCCAGGCAATCCATGTCGAAGCTCACGTGCACGTGCGTGTCCTGGTCCACGTCGGCCAGCGCGGCCTGCATCACCGCGCGCATGCCCAGCTCGTCGATGGTGCGCATGTCGTACACCTCGATGCCGTGCTCGTTGACGAAGCGCTTCTCGGTGGCGTCCACGCTGCGCACGCCGATCAGCGTGATCTGGCCGGACTGCAGCGCCGGTGGCGCATCGGGGCCGGCCAGGCGCGTGAGCTGCGCCGGGCCGTGGCCCAACAGGCACGCCACAGGCATGCCGTGCAGGTTGCCGCTGGGGGAGGACTCGGGGGTGTTGGCGTCCGCGTGCGCGTCGAACCACAGCACCTTCAGCCGCCGCCCGCGCGCGCGGCAGTGCTGCGCCACGGCGCTGATGGAGCCGATGGCCAGGCAGTGGTCGCCGCCCATGAGCAGCGGCAACTGGCCCGCCTGCAGCGCGGCGTGCGTGGCCTCGTACACCGCCCGGTTCCAGGCCGCGACCTCGGCCAGATGGCGAAAGCCGCTGGCGGGCTCGGCCTGCGGATTGCCGGGGCCGGCCAGGTTGCCCTGGTCGCGCACGTCGAAGCCGCGTGCCTGCATGGCCCGCGCGATGCCCGCGATGCGCAGCGCGTCGGGGCCCATGCTGGCGCCCAGCACGCTGGCGCCCACGTCGGTGGGGGCGCCGATCAGGGTCAGGGTCGTCATCGGGTCTCTCCTTGCCAGTGAATGCGGGTGAATCGGGTCAGCGCAGGAACGCGTCGTAGCCGGTCTTCAGGATCAGCATGCCCACCACCAGGATGAAGATGCCGCGCACGAAGCCCGCGCCGTGCTTCAGCGCCAGGTGGGCGCCGAGCAGGCTGCCCACCACGTTGGCCACGGCCAGCGGCAACGCGAAGTGCCACCAGACATGGCCCTTGGCCGTGAACAGTATCAGCGCGGCCACGTTGGTGGCCAGGTTCAGCAGCTTGGCGGACACCGACGCGTTCAGGAAATCGTAGCCCAGCACGCGCACGAAGAGAAACACGAAGAAACTGCCCGTGCCGGGGCCGAAGAAGCCGTCGTAGAAACCGATGGTCACGCCGATGGCGCAGGCCGCCAGGGTTTCACGCCCCGCAGCCAGGCGCGGCGCGTGGTGGCGCCCCAAGTCCTTGCGCGCCAGGGTGTAGATCAGCAGCGCCACCAGCACCAGCGGCAGCAGCTTGCGCAGGAAATCGGCGGAGATCAGCGTCACCACCCAGGCGCCGGCGAACGCGCCGACGAATCCCGCCAGCGCCGCCGGCAGCATGGCACGCCAGCGCATCTGCACGCGGCGGCTGTACTGCCAGGTGGCGATGCCCGTGCCCCAGATGGCGGCACTCTTGTTGGTGCCCATCAGCGTGGCCGGCGGCGCGGTGGGAAACGTGGCGAACAGGGCGGGCAGCAGGATCAGGCCGCCCCCGCCGACGATTGCGTCCACGAAGCCGGCCAGCAGCGAGGCCAGCGAGACGATGATCCATTCCATGGGCGCGATTGTCGCACCGCTACCGCTACGGAATCAGTAGCTGCTTGCGCCCACCCTGCGGGCGCTGGGGCCACTTTTGCTGAAAGTCTCGACAAATAAAAAGGCACCCGGGTTGCGGGTGCCTTGTGAAGGGGCATCTCGTTGCGGATGCCTGATTTGATGGTTGATGTTCTTGTGTTAGGGCTGTTGTCTCCTCGGTCCCCTCGGTTGGCGTGCCGAGGCGCGCTTCGAGTGCATAGACTGTAATAAAACGCACCCCTGTGGTGCATTGGTGGTTTCCCGCACCTGCTGCCACTGGTTCAAACTGGGGCACGCGCCTCGCTGCGAATCCATTGGGCGGCCATCTCGGCCATCATCAGCGTGGGTGCATTGGTATTGCCGCTGGTGATGGTGGGCATGGCGCCCGCGTCCACCACGCGCAGGCCGGCCACCACGCCGCCGCGGCCGTCGCGCACGCGCAGGCGCGCATCCAGCACGGCCTGCGGATCGTCCAGCCGGCCCATGCGCGTAGTGCCCACGGGGTGGAAGATGGTGGTGGCGATATCGCCCGCCAGCCGTGCGAGGTCTTCGTCGCTCTGGTACTGCGGGCCGGGCTTGTATTCCTCGGGCTGGTAGGGAGCCAGTGCGGGCTGGGCCACGATGCGGCGCGTGACGCGCAGGCTGTCGGCGGCCACCTGGCGGTCCTCGGGCGTGGACAGGTAGTTGGGAGCGATGGCCGGCGCGGTGCGGAAGTCTGGGCTCTTGATCTGGATGGTTCCGCGGCTGGTGGGGTTCAGGTTGCACACGCTGGCCGTGAAGGCCGGGAAGCGGTGCAGCGGCTCGCCGAAGGCCTCCAGCGACAGGGGTTGCACGTGGTACTCAAGGTTGGGGTGCGGCAGGTCCGGCTGGCTGCGTGTGAAGGCGCCCAGTTGCGACGGTGCCATGCTCATCGGGCCGCTGCGCTTGAAGGCGTATTCCAGTCCGATCCTGGCCTTGCCCAGCAGATTGCCCGCCAGCATGTTCAACGTGGGCACGCCCTGCACCTTGTACACGGCGCGGATCTGCAGGTGGTCCTGCAGGTTGGCGCCCACGCCGGGCAGGTCGGCCTGTATGTCGATACCGTGCCGCTGCAGCAGCGCGCCGGGGCCGATGCCCGAGAGCTGCAGAATCTGTGGCGAGTTCACCGCGCCGGCGCTCAGGATCACCTCCTGCTGCGCGTGGGCCGTGACCATCTCCTCGCCGGTCCACACCTGCACGCCGGTGCAGCGCAGGCTGCCGTCCGGCTGACGGTCCAGTACCAGGCGCGTCACCTGGGCCGAGGTCCACATCTCGAAATTGGGCCGCCCGTAGCAGGTGGGGCGCAGGAAGGCCTTGGCCGTGTTCCAGCGCCAGCCGTTCTTCTGGTTGACCTCGAAATAGCCCACGCCTTCGTTGGTGCCGCGGTTGAAGTCGTCGGTGGCGGGAATGCCGGCCTGCTGCGCGGCCTGGGCGAAGGCGTCGAGGATGTCCCAGCGCAGGCGTTGCTTTTCCACGCGCCACTCGCCCGAGCTGCCCGTGGACTTGCTGCCGTGCAGGCGCTTGAAGTTCTCGTTCACGCCCTCGGGCTGGTCCAGGCGCCAGTGGTCCTCGTGGCGGCGAAAGGCCGGCAGCACGTTGTCCCAGCGCCAGGCGTCGTCGCCCGTGATCTGGGCCCACTGGTCGTAGTCGCGCGCCTGGCCGCGCATGTAGATCATGCCGTTGATGCTGCTGCAGCCGCCCAGCACCTTGCCGCGCGGGTAGCGCAGGCTGCGGCCGTTCAGGCCGGTGTCGGCCTCGGTGTGATAGAGCCAGTCGGTGCGCGGGTTGCCGATGCAATACAGGTAGCCCACGGGAATGTGGATCCAGTGGTAGTCGTCCCTGCGGCCGGCCTCCACGAGCAGCACACGGTTCTTGGGGTCTGCGCTGAGCCGGTTGGCCAGCAGGGCGCCGGCGGTGCCGCCGCCGATGATGATGTAGTCGAAAGTGGTGTCGCTCATGGATGCCGATCGCACGTCAGGGAAGGAGCGCAACGCGCCAGCGCCGGGGCTGCCGCAGTGCAGCAATCGATTGTGCGATTCGGCGCTCGGGTGTCGAGAGGGAAACCCCGCTGCGCTACGCTTTTTGATAGTGGCAGCGCGCGCTGCGGGTGCGTCACGGCCGGTTTTTGATGTTTTTTCAAGCGCCGGCGGGCCTCGCTTTTGCCACGCGCCAATCTGTGGAATGATGCGCCGCGTCAGCCCCGTGCGCGGCGCGGCCGCCGGAATATGCAAAACTGCGGGCGCCGCCAGTGGCGCCGGCGCCAGCCGGTTGCCCGGCCTCTTTCCCGACCACCATGCCCGTCACCCACCCTCCATCGGTCGTGCAGGACCACGCTGCCAGGCCCCTTGCCCAGCCGCAAGGCGAGTGGGTGGCCGCGGCCTTTGCCGACCGCCGGGCCTGGCGGCGGGTGGCGGCGCAGCTCAAGGACTGCGGTCCCGGCGTTGCCTGGAGCCTGCAAGGCGTGCAGCGCCTGGACCACGTGGGCGCGCAGATCCTGTGGAACCACTGGGGCCGCGCCTGGCCCGAGCAGCTGGAACTGACCGATAACCAGCGTGAGATGCTGGAGCGCGTGGCGCAGTACACCACCCCCTGCGAGCCCCCCGCGCCCTGGCGCCTGGGCGACCAGGTGGACCGCCTGGGTGTGCTGGTGCTGCACGCGCTGGACCATGTGCGCCATCTGGTGATACTGGTGGGCCAGCTGGTGCTGGACGTGCTGCGCCTGCTGCGCAACCCGCGGCGCGGGCCGTGGCGCGACATCTCGGGCCACCTGTACCGCATGGGCGCCACGGCGCTGCCCATTACGGCACTGGTGGGCTTCCTGATCGGCGTGGTGCTGGCCTATCTCATGTCGCTGCAGTTGCGGCAGTTCGGCGCCGAAGCGTTTATCGTGAACATCCTGGGCATCTCGCTGATCCGCGAGTTGGGGCCCATGCTGGGCGCCATCCTCGTGGCGGGGCGATCGGGCTCGGCCATCACCGCGCAGATCGGCGTGATGCGCGTCACCGAGGAGCTGGACGCCATGCGCGTCATGGGCATACCGCACGGTTTTCGCCTGGTGATGCCGCGTGCGCTGGCGCTGGCGCTGGCCATGCCCCTGGTGGCCCTGTGGACCACGCTGGCGGCGCTGGCGGGCGGCATGCTGGCTGCGGACCTGACCATGGGCATCTCGTCGGCCTACTTCGCGCAGGCCCTGCCTGCCGCCGTGAATGTGTCCAACCTGTGGCTGGCGATGTCCAAGTCGGTGGTGTTCGGCGTGTTCATCGCGCTCATCGGCTGCCACTGGGGGCTGCGCGTCAAGCCCAACACCCAGAGCCTGGGCGAAGGCACCACGGCCTCGGTGGTGAGCGCCATCACCATGGTGATCATCGTGGACGCGCTGTTCGCCGTCGCTTTCAAGAACGTGGGTTTCTAGCCATGGATGCCACCCGCCCCGCCGCAGACGCCGACACCAGGGCCGTGGTTGATCCGCCGGTGGTGGACATCCGCGGCCTGGCCACGGTGTTTGGCCGGGGTGACGAAGCGTTCACGGTGCACGACGACCTGCAGCTCACCGTGCAGCGCGGCGAGATCCTCTCGCTCGTGGGGGGCTCGGGCACCGGCAAGACGGTGTTGCTGCGCCACATCCTGGGGCTCACGCGGCCCACGCGCGGCAGTGTGGAGGTGCTGGGCCGCTCGGCGGCTGAGCTGGTCGGCGGCGAGCGCGCCAGCAGCCGCGTGGGCATGCTGTTCCAGCACGGGGCGCTGTTCTCGGCCTTCAACGTGCTGGACAACATTGCTTTCGCGCTGCGCGAGCTGGGCACGCTGCCGCCCGCGCTGGTCAACGACGCGGCCATGGTCAAGCTGCGCCTGGCGGGGCTCAAGCCCGAGCACGCCACGCGCATGCCGGCGGACCTCTCGGGCGGCATGATCAAGCGCGTGGCCCTGGCGCGCGCGCTCATCATGGACCCCCCGCTGCTGCTGCTGGACGAACCCACGGCGGGGCTGGACCCGAGCAGTTCCGACGAGTTCTGCGCGCTGCTGCGCGAGCTGCATGCGGCGCTGGGCCTCACGGTGATCATGGTCACGCACGACCTGGATACCCTGTACGCCCTGTCCACGCGCGTGGCCGTGCTGGCCGACCGGCGCGTCATCGTCACCGGCACGCCGCAGGAGGTCGCGCGCTTCGACCATCCCTTCATTCACCACTTTTTTCTCGGAGAACGCGGCCGCCGTGCCATGGCCCAGCCGCCCGCCGCCTCTTCGTCCAAGGAAGCCTGATGGAAAACAAGTCCCATGCCCTGGCCGCAGGCATTTTCGTGATCGCCGTGGCGGCGCTGCTGGCCGGCCTCGGCATGTGGCTCACGCGCGACCAGACCGATTACCAGCTCTACGAGCTGTCCAGCAAGGACAGCGTGAGCGGCCTGCAGCCCCAGGCAGCCGTGCGCTACAAGGGCGTGGCCGTAGGCAAGGTCACGCACATCGGTTTTGACCCGCAGGTCTCGGGCAACGTGCTGATCCGTATCGCCGTGAATGCGGACGCGCCCATCAGCCCCACCACCTTCGCCACGCTGGGCTACCAGGGCGTGACGGGCCTGGCCCATGTGCAGCTGGACGACGCGGAGGCGCCGCTGCCCGCGCCGCCGCCGGGCGCCAGCGGCCTGCCGCGCCTGCCGCTGCACAGCTCCTCGTTCAGCCAACTGGCCGAGCAGGGCCCGGCCATCCTGGGCCAGGTGCAGGAGGCCACGCAGCGCATCAACACCCTGCTGGGCGACGAGAACCAGCAGCGCTTTTCCACGGCACTGAAGCAGTTGGGCGACGCGGCGGGCAGCATCGACCAGCTCGCGCGCCGCCTGGACAACACCGTGACCACCCGGCTGGACCCTGCGCTGGCGGGCGTGCCGCCGCTGGTGCAGGACACGCAGCAGACCCTGCAGGCGCTGCGCCAGGCGGGCAGCAGCGCGGCCACGGCCGCCAACGACGTCAGCCAGGCCATCCGCACGCTGCAGGCCGAGGGCGGCGCGCTCGACGAGATCGCCGCGGGCGCCAAGTCGCTGGCCGGCGCGGCCGACCGCTTCGGCCGCGTCACGCTGCCGCGCATCAACCATGCGGCCGACGAAACCGCGCGCGCCGCACGCCGCCTGGGCCGCACGGCCTCGGGCATCAACGACAACCCGCAGTCGCTCATCTATGGACCAGGCCGCTCGGCCGCGGGGCCCGGCGAGCCCGGTTTCACCGCTCCCGCAGCGCAGCCCTGACGCATTGCAAGGACCCTATGATGACTATTAAAAAGATAGCTGTTGGCGCTCGCCAGATAAGCGCTAAAGCCATTTTTGGCTTCACATTTATGGCGCTGATGGCGGGCTGCTCCATCCTCCCCGAGCCGCCGGTGCGCGCCGATGTGTACGACTTCGGCCCCGGCCCCTTGCAGGCGCCGGGCCCCGCGGCCAGCGCGCCGCTGCCCCCGATCGCGCTGGCCGAGGTGACCGCCACGGGCCTGCCCGAGGGCAGCACCGCGCTGCTGTACCGGCTGGCCTATACCAACGCCCAGCAACTGCGCCCCTACACCCAGGCGCGCTGGAGCCTGCCGCCCGCCGTGCTGCTGCACCAGGCGGTGCGCGAGCGCCTGGGCCAGCGCCGCGCGGTGCTCTCTGGCGACGACGGCATGGCCGTGTTGCTGGAGCGCGGCCGCATGCCCAGCGTGCTGCGCCTGGAGCTGGAGGAGTTCAGCCATGTGTTCGGCGCACCCCAGGCGAGCGCCGGCCTGGTGCGTGTGCGCGCCGTGCTGGCCGACGCGAGCACCGCGGGTGAAACGCTGGTCACGCAGCGGGTGTTCGTGGCGCGGCGCGATGCCGCCACGCCCGATGCCGCTGGCGGCGCCAAGGCCCTGGCCGATGCGGCGGCCCAGGTGGCCGAGGAGCTGGCCGCATGGGTGGAGCAGTCCGGTCGCTGAGCGCCTGCGCCCTTCCCACCCCCAGAGACATGCTGCGCATGTCTCTTTTTTTTGCCCACCGCGCACCGGCGACGGGGCGGAGGCCTACATGCCGCTGTCGCACTGGGCTGACGCGGCTTGCGTGCGCGCACCGACGCGCTGCCGCCGGGCACCTGCCTAGAGTCCATTCATCGCCTCGCAATGCCCGGCGCCGTACAGGGGCCAGGCAGGCGATCCCTCAACAACCGCTACAGGAGAGTGACGTATGAACGAAGACCGCATTGAAGGCAACTGGAAGCAGTTCAAGGGCAAAGTGAAGGAGCAATGGGGCAAGCTGACCGACGACGACCTGGACGTCATCGCCGGCAAGCGCGACCAGCTGCTGGGCAAGCTGCAGGAGCGCCACGGGCTGGCCCGGGACGCAGCCGAGGAACAGCTCAAGGGTTGGGAACAGCGCAACCCCGACTTCCGCTACGACTGACGCAACGCGCCGCAGGGGCACGACTCGCGCGCCCTGCGGGATCCAATTTCCATCACATTCATCTGGAGGACATTCCATGAAAAACGCACGCAATCTGCTGGCCCTGGCGGCCGCTGCCCTGATGGCCACTTCGGGCATGGCCATGACCAAGGAGGAATACAACGCCGGCAAGGACCGCATCGGCGCTGACTACAAGGCCGCCAAGGCGCAGTGCGACACCCTGCAGGGCAACGCCAAGGACGTCTGCATGAAGGAGGCCAAGGGCCGCGAGAAGGTGGCCAAGGCCGAGTTGGAAGCCCAGTACAAGCCCAGCGACAAGGCCACCTACAACGTGAACGAGGCCCGTGCCGACGCTGACTATGAGGTGGCCAAGGAAAAATGCGACGACCAGAAGGGCGACGCCAAGGACATTTGCGTGAAGGACGCCAAGGCCGCCCATGTGGCCGCCAAGGAAAATGCCAAGGTGCAGCGCGCGCAGGCCAAGCCCGCCGACTCCACCGCCGAGAAGCGCGCCGATGTCGCAGAGGCCAAGAAGGACGCCGCAGAGGCCCAGCGCGAAGCCAACTACAAGGCCGCCAAGGAGCGCTGCGACACCATGAGCGGTGACGCCAAGGACAAGTGCGTGGCCGATGCCAAGCGCACCCACGGCCAATAAACCGGCAAACATGTGCAGCCCCGCCTCTGGCGGGGCTTTTTTTGTCCCCCACCAGCGGCGCCGACATGACATGTGTCAATACCGCCGGTGGCGGTTTTTCTTAAGCTCGCGCCGCTTCACAACGCCGCACAGGAAGGAAAGACCGCCCATGGCCGCATTGCAATGGTCCGAGGAACTCGCACTGGATCTGCCGCAGATGGACCACACGCACCAGGAATTCGTGGCACTGCTGCAGGCCGTGGAGAGTGCCGATGACGTGGCGCTCATCGGTGCCTGGGAAGACCTGGTGGCGCACACCGACGCCCACTTCGCCCAGGAGGACCGCTGGATGCAGGCCACCCGCTTTGCCGCGGGCAACTGCCACAGCACGCAGCACCAGGTGGTGCTCAAGATCATGCGCGAGGGCACCGACCGCGCGCGCCAGGGCGAGCTGCATGTCCTGCGCGAGATGGCTGCAGAGCTGGCCGTGTGGTTCCCCCAGCATACGGACGCCATGGACGCGTCCCTCGCCCAGCACCTGCGCCGCGTGGGCTTCGACCCCGCCACGGGCAGCGTGCAGACGCCGGGCGCGCTGCCCGACGATCTGATCCACGGCTGCGGTGGGGCCTGCTCTTCGGGTGACGACACACCCGTCCAGCCCGCCGCTGCGGCCTGAACGATCGGCCGGCTGCAGCAGAACTGCAAAACTGGGGCGGAGCGGCGCCGCGCCGGGTGCGCGTGGCGCTTGGCGCTTGGCGACGGGTTGTGCCGGAGTGGCGCGGCGTGGCATCCCCCGCACCCGCCACGGTTGCTGTCGCGTCGCCCTGCTAAGCTTGCTGCGTTTTCACGGCCAGCCGGAGCCCCCATGACGCCGCATGAACCATCCGAAAGCGCGCTCTATCGCACCCTGCTCGAATCCACGCGCGCCATTCCGTGGAAGATCGACTGGGCCACGGCGACCTTTGCCTACATCGGGCCGCAGATCGAGGACCTGCTGGGCTGGGCGCCCACCAGCTGGCGCACCGTGCAGGATTGGGCCGACCGCATGCACCCCGACGACCGGGACCGGGTGGTCAACTTCTGCATTTCGCAGTCCCAGTCGGGCGTGGACCACGAGGCGGACTACCGCGCGCTCACCACAGGCGGGGATTACGTGTGGATCCGCGACGTGGTGCATGTGGTGCGCGACTTGCAGGGCAATGTGGTGTCGCTCGTGGGCTTCATGTTCGACATCACCGAGCGCAAGCAGAACGAGCACCAGCTGCTGCAACTGCAGCAGGAGCTGCAGGAACTGTCATTCCGCGACGGGCTCACGGGCGTGAACAACCGCCGCAAGTTCGACGCGGTGTACGAGCGCGAATGGCAGGAGGCGCAGCGCACCGGCGAGCCGCTGTCGCTGCTGATGTTCGATGTGGATTTCTTCAAGAGCTACAACGACCAGTACGGCCACGTGGAGGGCGACGAGTGCCTGCGGCGCGTGGCCCGCGCGCTGCAGCAGGCCGCCCACCGCCCGCGCGACTGCCTGGCGCGCTACGGGGGCGAGGAGTTCGTGCTGCTACTGCCCGGGGCGGACGCACCATCCGCGCGCGCGGTGGCGCAGCGCTGCATGCAGGAGGTGGCCCACGCCGGTATCGTCCATGCGGCTTCGCCCCTGGGCCAGCAGCTCACGGTGAGCGTGGGCATGGGCACGGCCCTGCCCGGCACGCAGGATGACTCCAAGCGGTTCCTGGAAACGGTGGACCGCTGCCTTTACCGTGCCAAGCACGCGGGGCGCAACCGCATCGAGGCCACGGCCTGACCGCTATGAACGCGCGGCCAGCACCGGGAACAGCTTGCTCAGCCCGTCGGCCATCACCTCCACGGCCAGCGCCGCGAGGATCAGCCCCATGAGCCGCGTCATCACGTTGATGCCCGTCTTGCCGAGCACGCGCTCGATGGGCTCGGCCAGTGCAAAGCACAGCGCCGTGGCCGCGCCCACCACCACGCCGTAGCCCACCAGCGCCAGGTGCTGCCAGATGCTCTGCGCGCGGTCGGCGTAGATCACCACGGTGGACATGGCCGCCGGCCCCGTGAGCAGCGGGATGGTCAGCGGCACCACGGCGATGCTGCTGCCCGCGGCCGCCTTTTCGGCGCCCTGCTCCAGCTCGTGGGTGTGCGGCTTGGCCTCGGCCGGCTGCGCATTGAGCATGTTCATGGCGCTGATCAGCAGCAGCATGCCCCCGCCCACCTGGAAGCTCTGCAGCGAGATGTTGAAGAAGTCCAGGATCTGCAGGCCGACGAGCGCGCAGGCCGCGATCACGCAAAACGCGCTGAACGCCGCCACCTGGACGGTGCGCCGGCGCTGCGCGGCGTTGAAACCGCTGGTGTAGTGGATGAAGAACGGCACGATGGCCAATGGATTCACGATGGCCAGCAGCGTGATGAGCGGCTTCAAGTCCATCAGCGGCCCCCGGCAATGTCCATGAGCGTGGCCGAGGTGTAGCTGGCCGCGTCCGACATCAGCCACACGATGGCCTCGGCCACTTCCTCGGGCGTGCCGCCGCGCCCCATGGGCACCTGGCCTGCCAGGTCGCGCACGCGGTGGGGCAGGCCGCCGCTGGCGTGGATATCGGTGTCGATCAGGCCGGGGCGCACGGCATTCACGCGGATGCCCTCGCCGCCCACCTCGTGCGCCAGGCCTATGGTGAGCGTGTCCAGCGCGCCCTTGGACGCCGCATAGTCCACGTACTGATGGGGCGCACCCAGCCGGGCCGCGATGCTGGACACGTTGACGATGCTGCCGCCGGCGCCGCCATGGCGCGTGCTCATGCGCAGCACCGCCTCGCGCACGCAGTAGAAGGCGCCCAGCACGTTGATGCTGAACATGCGCCGCAGGCGCTCGCCGTGCATCTCGTCCACGCGGGCAGGGCGGTCCACCACGCCCGCGTTGTTCACCAGTGCCGTGAGGCGCCCCAGGCGGTGGTCCACGGTCTCGAACAGAGTCACCACGTCGGCCTCCACCGCCACATCGGCCTGCACGGCGATGGCGCGCCCGCCCGCGGCCTCGATCTGGCGCACCACGCCGTTCGCGGCCTCGGCGTGGCGCAGGTAGTTGATGGCCACGGCCCAGCCGCGCTGCGCGGCCAGTACGGCGGCAGCAGCGCCGATGCCCCGGCTGCCGCCGGTGATCAGAACAATCTTGTCCATGTACGGGTGACTCCTGCAAGAATGGCGCATTGGAACAGGTTTGCGGCGCTGACGCGTATCGTCCACGCGCCTGCATTCCCTTCGCTCAACGCCTCAGGAGACACGACATGGGACAGTGGGTGGACCTTACCGCCAGCGACGGATTCACGGCCCCCGCCTGGGTGGCGCGCACCGACGGCGCGCCGCGCGGCGCGGTGGTGGTGCTGCAGGAGATCTTCGGCGTCAACGCCCACATCCGCGCCGTGACCGACCGGCTGGCCATGCGCGGCTACCTGGCGGTGGCGCCGTCCACCTTCGCGCGGGTGCAAAAGGGCGTGGACCTGGGCTACAGCGATGCCGACATGAAGGTCGGCCGGGCACTCAAGGCCGCCGTGGAGGGGTTGCCCGCGCCGGGCGTGATGCCCGACATCCAGGCCGCCATCGACTATGCCGCGCGGCACAGCGACTGCAAGGTTGGCGTGGTGGGCTTTTGCTGGGGCGGGCTGCTCACCTGGCGCGCGGCTTGCATGCTGCAGGGGCTGTCCGCGGCCGTGCCCTACTACGGCGGCGGCATGACCACGCCCGCCGAGGTGGCGCGCCAGCCGCGCGTGCCGGTGCTGGCGCACTTTGGCGAGCGCGACCAGTGGATCCCGCTGGACAGCGTGCAGGCCTTTGCCCGCGCGCACCCCGAGGCGCAGGTGCACGTGTACGCAGCGGACCACGGCTTCAACTGTGACCAGCGCGCCAGCTACGACGAGGCCGCCGCCATGACCGCGCGCGACCGCACGCTCGCCTTCCTGGCACGGCACGTCGGCTGAAATTCATAGAGAAAATCACTGCTAGCGCCCACCTGGTAAGCGCTAGCAGCTAGATTATTGATAGCGTTTTCGCACCGACATCGCCGCTCAATGCGCACCGGCCGCGGCGTCGGCGCTGCCGCTGGCAGCGCGCGTGGGGTGGGCCAGCCACACCAGCGGGATCAGCAGCAGGAACAGCAGGGCCGAGGCATAGAAGATGTCGTTGGCCGCGAGCATGAAGGCCTGCTGGTTCACCAGCCGCTCCACCTGCGCCAGTGCCTGCTCGGGCGTGAGACCCCCGGCCTGCAGGCCCTGCAGCGCCTGCGTGAAGGGCAGGTGGCCCTGGTGCAGGCCTTCAGTCAGCTGGGCATGGTGCAGGCTGGCGCGCCGCTCCCACAGCGTGGTGGTGACGGACGTACCCACCGCGCCGGCCGTGATGCGCATGAAGTTCGACAGCCCCGAGGCCGCCGGGATGCGGTCGGGCGCAATGCCCGACAGCGTGATCGTGACCAGCGGGATGAAGAAGAACGCCATCGCCACGCCCTGGATGATGGTGGGCACCATGATGGTGGCGAGGTCTGCCTGGGTGTTGAAATTGGAGCGCATCCACAGCACCAGCGCAAACACCAGGAAGGCCAGCGTGGCAAAGCGGCGCGGGTCCACCTTGGCGATGTTCTTGCCCACCAGGGGCGACAGCACCATGGCCAGCAGCCCCACGGGCGCCATCACCTCGCCGGCCTGCGTGGCGGTGTAGCCCATGTACTGCTGCAGCCACAGCGGCAGCAGCACCACGTTGCCGAAGAACAGGCCGTAGCCCACGGAGGTGGCCAGCGCACCGGCCCAGAAATTGCGGATGCGAAACAGCGCCAGGTCCACCACGGGGTGGTCCTCGCCACGCTCCCAGACCACGAAGGCCACCAGGCCCACGAGCGCGACCAGGCCGCAGGCCACCACCCAGGGCGACTCGAACCAGTCGTGCTCCTTGCCGATGTCCAGCATGACCTGCATGGCACCCACCCAGATCACGAGCAGCGCGAGGCCGATGGAGTCGATGGGCAGCGCGCGCCGCTCGGTCTCGCGCTGGTGGAAGATGCCCCAGGTGACCACCACGGCGGCAATGCCCACGGGCACGTTGATGTAGAAGATCCACGGCCAGGTCATGTTGTCGGTGATCCAACCGCCCAGCAGCGGCCCCATGACCGGCGCGATCAGCGTGGTCATGGACCACATGGCCATGGCCAGCCCCGCCAGCGCGCGCGGGTAGCTGGACAGCAGCAGCGACTGCGACAACGGGATCATCGGCCCCGCCACGAAGCCCTGCAGCGCGCGCGCCGCGATCAGCAGCGTCATGTTGGGCGCCAGGCCGCACAGCAACGACGCGATCACGAACAGCGCCACGCTCGCCACGAACAGGCGCACCTGCCCGAAGCGCTGCGACAGCCAACCCGTGAGCGGCACCGCGATGGCATTGGCCACGGCAAAGCTGGTAATCACCCAGGTGCCTTGGGTGGGGCTCACGCCCAGGTCGCCCGCGATGGCGGGCAGGGACACGTTGGCGATCGACGTGTCCAGCACGTTCATGAAGGTGGCCGCCGACAGGGCCAGCGTGCCCCACAGCCGGGCGCTGCCCGTGAGGGGTGGCGGCGGCAGCGGCGGTGTGTGTGCGGGTGCGGTCATGCGCGTCGGCTCAGAGCGTGCCCAGGTTGGCGCGGATGATGCGCGCCACGTCGGCATCGGCACCCTTGTCCAGCGTGTCGTACACGGCCGTGCTGGCCACCGCGTCCTTGCGCGGCGCATCGGCCAGCGCGGGGCCGCTGCGGTCCTGCGTGTCCACGCTCACGTTCATCGACAGGCCCACGCGCAGCGGGTGCTCGGCCAGCTGCCCGGCATCCAGCGCGATGCGCACGGGCACCCGCTGCACCACCTTGATCCAGTTGCCGGTGGCGTTCTGCGCCGGCAGCAGCGCGAAGGCCGCGCCCGTGCCCACGCCCAGCCCGGCCACGGTGCCGGTGTATTCCACCTTCTTGCCGTACAGGTCGGCGACGAGCGTGGCGCGCTGGCCCAGGCGCAGGTTGCGCAGCTGGTTCTCCTTGAAATTGGCGTCCACCCAGACCTCGCGCAGCGGCACGATGGTCATCAGCGGCGTGCCCGCGGCCACGCGCTGGCCCAGTTGCACCGTGCGCCGCGCCACGTAGCCGTCCACGGGTGCGGGCAGGGCGGTGCGGCGATCGGCCAGGTAGGCCTCGCGCACCTTGGCGGCTGCGGCCTGCACGCTGGGGTGCTGCGCCACGGCGACGCCCTGGGTGAGCGACTGGTTGCTGGCGAGCTGCTCGCGCGCGGCGGCCACGCCTGCCTGCGCAGCGGCCAACTGCGTGCGCGCGGTCTGCAGCTGGCTCTGCGCGTGGCGCAGTTCCTCCTGCGAGACGGCGCCCTCGCCGGTCAGGGCCTGGCGGCGGCGCAGGTCGTCCTCGGCGCGCGCGATCTCGGCCTGGGCGCGTGCGGCCTCGGCCTCGCGCAGGCGCACCTGCGCGGCCAGGGCGCTGTTGTTGGCGTACAGCGTGCGTGTCTGCCGCACGGCCTGCGCCAGGTTGGCCTCGGCCTGCTGCAGCGCCACGCGCGCGTCAGCCGGGTCCAACTGCACCAGCGCGGCGCCGGCGCGCACGAAGTCGGTGTCGTCGGCCAGGATGGACATCACCGTGCCGCCGGTCTGCGGCGTGATCTGGATGACGTTGCCCTGCACGTAGGCGTTGTCGGTGTGCTCGTAGTGGCTGGCGACCAGCCAGTCGTACAGGCCCCAGGCGCAGCCGGCGAGCACGACGACGCCGGCCAGGGTGAGCAGCGCCTTGCGGCGGGAAGCCTTCGACGCGGTGGAAGGGGTGGAGGGAGTTGCGGTCATGGTGGACAAGGGCAAAAAAGGGGGAATGGGGGCGAATTCAGCGGGCGGCCGCCACCGTGGGGGCCGCTTGCGGGGCTTGCGCCGTGGGCGGCGGCGTGGCCGCATAGCCGCCGCCCAGGGCGCGCATCACGCCCACCTGGCTGTCCAGCCGCCGCGCGGCCAAGTCCACGGCCAGGCGGCGCTGGGCCAGCACCTGGCTTTCGGCCGACAGCACTTGTAAGTAAGTGCCCAGGCCGGCTTCATAGCGGCGCCGCGCAATGCCATAGGCGGCCTGCGCGGATTCGCCGGCCTGGCGCTGCTCCGCGATCTGCCGTGCGATCGAGCTGCTGCTGGCCAGCTGGTCGGCCGCGTCGCGCACCGCTTCCAGCAGGGCGGCGTTGTAGCTTTCGACGGCGGCGTCCCGGTCGGCCGCCTTCCCGCGCAGGTTGGCGCGCAGGCGGCCGGCATCGAAGATCGGCAGTCGCAGCGCCGGGCCCACGCCCCATTCACGGCTGCCGGCCTCGATGAAACGGTCCAGCCCCACGCTGGCCAGGCCCACGAAGGCGGTCAGGCTCACGTTGGGATAGAACTGCGCCCGCGCCACGCCCATGTCCTGGGTGGCGGCTTCCACGCGCCAGCGCGCGGCCGCCACGTCGGGGCGGCGGCCCAGCAGGTCGGCGGGCACGGCGGCGGGGGTTTCTGAAAAATGGATAGCTGCCAGCGCTTGTGGGGTCAGCGTCTGGGCCGTCTGGGGGTCTGCAATCAGCGCGCCCAGCGCGTTGCGTGCCAGGGCTTCCTGCTCGCGCAGCGCCTCGATCTGCTGGCGCGCTTCGGGCAGGGCGCCTTCGCTTTGGCGCAGCTCCAGCTGGGTGTCCAGTCCGGCCTGCACGCGCCGCTGCACCAGTTGCAGCATTTCGGTGCGCTGCTGCAGCGTGCGCTCGGCCACGGCGCGCTGGGCCTGCAAGCGTGCCAGCTGGAAGTAGCCCTGCGCCACGCGGCTCGCGAGCAGCAGGCGCGCGGCCTCGGCGTCGGCGCGCGCGGCCTGGGCCTCGCCCAGTGCGGCGGCGAGGGCGGCACGGTGTTTGCCGAAGAAGTCCAGCTCCCAGCTGCCCGACAGGCGGGCGGTTTCCACGCTACGAATGGCGCCGGCCTGGCCGGGGGGGTAGGGTCCGTTGGCGCTGTAGCGCTGGCGCGTGGCGTCCAGGCTGCCGTTGACCTGCGGGCTCTGGGCCGCGCGGGCGGTGTCGGCAAAGGCCTCGGCGCGCGCGATGCGGGCGGCGGCCTGCTGCAGCCCGGGGTTGCCTTGCAAGGCCTGGGTGATGAGCGCATCCAGCTGCGCATCGCCAAAGCTGCGCCACCAGTCGGCGGAGACCGCAGTCTGCGGCTGCACAGCAGCATCTGCGCCGGATGAGGGCGCAGTGGCCAGGCCCAGGGAGGCAGGGTCGCGCATCCGGGCGTGGGAGTCGATACCCGCCATGTCGGCGCAGCCCGACAGCAGAGGCAGGGCCAGCAGCGCGATGGCCAGCGTGGCGCCATACAGCAGCGCACTGCCGCGGGGCGCGGTTGGAGGAATAAGCGCCGGGGCGCTGGAGGGTGAGAGGTGGTTTTTCATGTTGTGGTCTCTCGGCAAAGGGCAAACGGGGCGGGCTGCAAGGCCCAGGCGCTGGCGCCTATGGCCCGCCTTCTGGAGGGCGTACGTTGGCGTAGATGCGTTTCAGGAAGTCGCGCAACTGCGCCTCTTCCTCGGCGGAGAAGCCCTGCAGCAGTTGGTCCTGCACCTCGCCCAGGAGGGCGGGCAGCTGGGCGGCGACGGCCTGGCCCTCTGGCGTGAGCGCGACATGCACCACGCGACGGTCTTCCTGCGATCGCTCGCGCTGGCACAGGCCCTTGGCCTCCAGCCGGTCCAGCAGGCGCGTGAGGCCGCCCGCGTCCAGGTGGCACATGCGCGCCAGGGCCGCGGCGGTGCCGGGCGGGTCCAGCAGCAGGCGGAGCAGGGGTTTCCACTGCGCATCGGTCAGGCCCAGGGGCTCCATACGGCGCTCCACCTCATACCCCAGCAGGGTGGTGATGCGCCGCATCTGAAAGCCGATGCTGCGCTCGATCTCGAACGGCACCGGCAACTCCGGGTCGGACAGCGGGCAGGCGGCATCCGCCGACAGGGGGGGCGGAATGGAAGGTGAATTCATGCCGTGACAATAGTTGACTGATCAATCATTGTCAAAGCAGTAAAACAAAACCCTGCTGGAAGCCGGGACGCCGTGGCCGTGCAGCCGCGCGTGCGGCGAAGGGGTCAGCCCTGGCCGGTGCGTGCCAGGTAGCGCTTGCGCCAGAAGAACAGCGTGAGGCCGACGGCCGTGGCGGTCATGCTGCCCATGGCCCACCAGAAGCCGTCCTGCTTGTGCACCAAGGGGATGAACTCGAAGTTCATGCCGAAGATGCCGGCGATCAGGTTCAGCGGCAGGAACACGGCGGTGAGCGCCGTGAGCGTGCGCATGATGTCGTTGGTGCGGTTGCTCTGCGCCGAGAAGTGCATCTGCACCGTGGCCTCGGTGCTTTGCTCCAGCCGGCGCACGTGGTGCACCACGCGCTCGATGTGCTCCAGCACGTCGCGGCTGCGCACCTTGAGCAGGTCCAGCTCGCGCAGGGCCGCCGGCGTGTCCGACGAGGGGGCCCAGGTCTCCAGCACCGCGCACCAGGCCTGCACGGCGGCACGCTGGTCTTCGCAGATCTCGTCGAGCTGGTGCAGGGTCAGGCGCGCGTCCATCAGGGCGCGCCAGTTGTTGAAGCGCGTGCGCGGCTGCAGCAGCTCGGCCTGCCAGTGGTCAAGCTGGCGCGACAGCTCGCGGCGCAGGTCCAGGTAGTTGTCCACGATCTGGTTGACCATGCGCAGCATCAGGTCGGCCGGGCTGGCGGGCAGGCGCGTGCCGGCCACAGGGCCGGTGCGCAGTTCGCGCACCACGGCTTCGGCGGGCGTGGCGGGCAGCGCGTTGCCGTTGGGCGCCTCGGGCGGGGGCGTCGTCGTCGGAGCCGGCGGGGTGATCAGGCGCGCCGCGTAGGCATCGCGCACGGAGCAGTCGGCCGGGTGCACCGACAGCAGCACCTGGTCGAACACCGCGAAGCCCACGGGGCTGGTGTCGATGCGCCGCAGTACGGGCGGGCCGCCGCGCGCCGCCGCCGGCATGAGCGGGGCGGCCGCGGGGGCGAGCGATGCGCTCAGGCGGCGCACCACCAGCATGTCGTACTGCGAGGTGTAGTCGTAATGCGAGGGCAGCTGGGTGTTGAGCAGGTCGGACACGTGCAGGTCCACCAGCTGCTGGCCCGTGAGCGCCTGCAGCACGCCCTGCAGGCGCGGCAGTTCGGTGCTGAACGCCGCACGTGTGCAGGCGATCCAGTAAAAGCCCCGCGCGGGCGGCTGGGTGGGCAGCTCGGGCAGTTCCCGCGCTTGGGCGCCGGGCTGGAGGTGGAAGATGCGGATCGCCTGCGGGGTTAGGGTCAAATCGGCCTCCAACGCTTATGGTGCAAGCGCAAGCAGCTATTATTTTGCGAGCAAACGCGCGGCGTCCAGCGCGAAGTAGGTCAGCACGCCGTCGGCACCCGCGCGCTTGAAGGCCAGCAGCGACTCCATCATCACCTTGTCGTGGTCCAGCCAGCCGTTGGCGGCGGCGGCCTTGAGCATGGCGTACTCGCCGCTGACCTGGTAGGCGAAGGTGGGCACTTTGAACTCGTCCTTCACGCGGCGCACCACGTCCAGGTAGGGCATGCCGGGCTTGACCATGACCATGTCGGCGCCCTCGGCCAGGTCCAGCGCCACCTCGCGCAGGGCCTCGTCGGTGTTGGCCGGGTCCATCTGGTAGACGTTCTTGTTGCTGCGCCCCAGGTTGGCGGCCGAGCCCACCGCGTCGCGGAACGGGCCGTAGAAGGCGCTGGCGTACTTGGCGCTGTAGGCCATGATGCGGGTGTAGATCTGGCCGTGGGCCTCCAGCGCCTCGCGGATGGCGCCGATGCGCCCGTCCATCATGTCGCTGGGCGCGACCATGTCCACGCCGGCCTGGGCATGGGTCAGGGCCTGGCCTACCAGCAGTTCCACGGTCTCATCGTTCAGGATGTAGCCGGTGTCGTCCAGCAGGCCGTCCTGGCCGTGGCTGGTGTAGGGGTCCAGCGCCACGTCGGTCATCACGCCCAAGTCGGGAAACTCGGCCTTGAGCTTGCGCACCACGCGCGGGATCAGGCCGTCGGGGTTGAGCGCCTCCTTGCCATCGGGCGTCTTGAGCGCCGCATCGATCGACGGAAACAGCGCGAGCACCGGGATGCCAAGCTTCACGCACTCTTCAGCCACGGGCAACAGCAGGTCCAGGCTCAGGCGCTCCACTCCGGGCATGGACGCCACGGGTACGCGCAGGTTGGAGCCCTCGTGCACGAACACCGGGTAGATGAAGTCGTGCGGCGTGAGCACGGTCTCACGCACCAGGTTGCGGGTGAATGCATCGCGGCGCAGGCGGCGCGGGCGATTGGCGGGAAAGGGGGTGGGGCTGGACAGATGCATGGCGTCGATTGTCCTTCACTCCCATGCCGGGCTCCACCCCTGCGCTCATCCTTGCGCGGGCCTGCCCGTGGCCGCTGGTGGTAGCCTGTGCCGCATGCCATCTCGCCAGGAGTGCGCCATTACCACCGCAGCACAGGAGCACCGCTGGAACCAGCGGTACATGCAAACCGCAGTGACGCGGCCCTATTGGCGCGTGTGGACCTACGAAACGCCCGCGGTGGTGCTGGGCTGCTCGCAGCGCGCCTATCTGGACGGGGCACGCGCGCGCCTGGCGCCCGGCATGGAGTTGTTGCAGCGCCCCTCGGGCGGCGGTGCGGTGCTGTGCGGCCCGTGGATGGTGAGTTGTTCGGTGGTGCTGCCGCCATCGCACCCCTGGGTGCAGGGCCGCCTGCCCGACAGCTACCAGGGGCTGGGCCAACTGCATGCGCAGGTGCTGGCCCCGTGGGGCGTGGCGGCGCGGGCGTTGCCGCCCGATCAGGTCGCCGCTGCCAACGCCCTCGGCGGGCCGGTGGTGCCCTGGGCCTGCTACGGCAGCCTTGCACCGTGGGAGGTGGTGGATGCCGCCGGCCGCAAGCTGGTCGGCTTGGCCCAGCGGCGCCAGCGCGCCGGCGTGCTGCTGGTGGCGGGCACCCTGGTCACGCCCCCGGACTGGGCGCTGCTGTGCCAGGCGCTGGACCAGCAGGGCGACGAAGCTGCACTGCGCGCGCGCACCGTTTCGTGCGCCGAACTCAGTGCCCGTGCGCCGGATGCGCAGCAGATGGCCAGCGCCTTGCGCGTGGCACTGACACAGACGCTGGGTGAAGAAGCGGGCGACGGCGCGGGCGAGGCGGCGGACGACCCCGCGCGCCAGGCAACGGCGCCGAACCGTCCCTAGCGGACGCTCCATCTTGCGCACCCTGGCGGTGGGTGCTAGATTGGCCCCGGGCGGCCCCTCCGCCCCCCGCTTCACCTCCCTGAGCGGGCCCCGCTGCCTGCGACGCGGCGGGGTTTTCCGCCCGGATTTCCGGGCATTTTTTTGCCTCATGGCGGTTCCGCGTCCCGGCCGGGTAATGCAGCGCCAGCACCGCCACGTACACTGCGCCGATGCTCTGGGTCAAAGCCTTTCACATCGTTTTCGTCGCCAGCTGGTTTGCTGGCTTGTTCTACCTGCCGCGCATCTTCGTCAACCTGGCCATGGTGGCGCCCGGGTCGGTGGCCGAGCGTGAGCGCCTGCTGCTCATGGCGCGCAAGCTGCTGCGCTTCACCACGCTGCTGTCGGTCCCCGCCATCGCGCTGGGCTTGTGGCTGTGGCTGGGCTACGGCATCGGCAAGGGGCCGGGCAACGGCTGGCTGCACGCCAAACTGGCCGTGGTGCTGCTGGTGGTGGGCTACCACCACGCCTGCGCCGTACTGCTGCGCAGGCTGGCTTCAAACGCGGACCAGCACAGCCACCGCTGGTTCCGCTGGTTCAACGAGGTGCCGGTGCTGCTGCTGCTGGTCGCCGTGGTGTTGGTGGTCGTCAAGCCGTTCTGAGATGCACCGGCTGCAGCGTTGCCCGGCTTCGTTTCCTCGCAATGGGGGCGGCGCGTGGCGGGCGGCAGCGGCCACGGCGCGAGGTGATTGAGAGGGCATGCACAAGACGTCCGCCTGGCCTCTGGCGCTCATCTACGCGGCGCTGATCGTCTTCGCCAGCCTGTTCCCGTTCGACGGGTGGCGCGAGCAGGGAATCTCGCCCTGGGTGTTCTTCTCGGCGCGCATCCCGCCGCCGTACTGGACCTGGTTCGACGTCAACATGAACATCGCGGGCTATGCCCCGCTGGGGTTCCTGCTGGCCCTGGCGGGCCTGCGCTCTGGCTGGCCGCGCGCGGCCGTGCCGTTGGCGGCACTGGCGGGTGCGCTGCTGTCGCTGGGCATGGAATACCTGCAGATCTTCCTGCCGCGGCGGGTGCCGTCCAACATGGACTTCGCGCTCAACGCGACCGGTGCGCTGCTGGGAGCGTTGGCGGCCGCGCTGCTGGAGCGCTTCGGGGCCATTGCGCGCTGGAGCCGCTTTCGCGAGCGCTGGTTCGTTCCGCATGCGCGCGGCGCGCTGGTGCTACTGGCGCTGTGGCCCTGGGCCCTGCTGTTCCCGGCGGCGCTGCCCTTTGGCCTGGGGCAGATGTGGGAGCGGCTGGAGGCCGCGCTCATCGACGCGCTGCAGGACACGCCGTTTCTGCAGTGGCTGCCCGTGCGCGAGGCGCCGCTGGAGCCCCTGTCGCCGGGCGCCGAGCTCATGGCCGTCGCGCTGGGGCTGCTGATCCCCTGCCTGCTGGGCTACTGCGTCATGCGCCATGCGGGGCGCCGCATGGCCTTCGCACTGGCGACGGCCGCCGTGGGCGTGGGCGTGACGGCGCTGTCGTCGCTGTTGAGTTACGGGCCCACGCACGCCTGGGAGTGGCTCACGCTGCCGGCCCGCATGGGCGTGCTCGTTGCCCTGGGGGCGGCCCTGGCGATGGCGGCCGTGCCGCGGCGCGGCTGCGCGGCGTTGCTGCTGCTGGCGCTGATGCTGCACCTGAACCTGCTCAACCAGGCGCCCACCAGCGCCTACTTCGCACAGACGCTGCAGGCCTGGGAGCAGGGGCGCTTCATCCGCTTCTACGGCCTGGGGCAGTGGCTGGGCTGGCTCTGGCCCTATGGGGCACTCGTCTATGTGGTATTGCGGGTGTCGCGCCGCGATGGCGACTCCTAGAATCGTGCCATGAGCGACACCACCCCCCAGTACTACCAGCGCCACATCTTCTTTTGCCTGAACGAGCGCACGAACGGCGAGAACTGCTGCGCCCACCATGGCGCCCAGCAGGCGTTTGACCGCTGCAAGATGCTGGTCAAGCAGCAGGGCCTGATGGGCCCCGGCAAGGTGCGCGTGAACAAGGCGGGCTGCCTGGACCGCTGCGCCGGCGGCCCCATCGCCGTGGTCTATCCCGAAGGGACTTGGTACACCTACGTGGATGAGAGCGACATCGACGAGATCGTGGAGTCGCACCTCAAGAACGGCGTGGTGGTCGAGCGTTTGCTCACGCCGCCGGAACTTGGCCGCTGATTTGCGCTCACTATCCTCTTTGTAGTGTTTTGGGCTCCAGCGCTTTCCCATCCAGCGCGGGCAGCTCTTGATTGAATAGCAACGTGAATGCCCAGACCGAACGCCTGACCCTCACGGGCGCCGCGGGTGCCATCGAAGCCGCGCGCGATGCCGCGGCCGACGGCGTACCGCCGCGCGGCGTGGCGGTGATCGCCCATCCCCACCCGCTCTTCGGCGGCACCATGGACAACAAGGTGGTGCAGACCCTGGCGCGCGCCTTCGTGGCCTGCGGCTGGACGGCCGTGCGCTTCAACTTCCGCGGCGTCGGCGGTACCGCTGGCGTGCATGATGAAGGGCGCGGTGAGCTGGAGGATCTGCTGGCCGTCGTCCGCCAGGTGGCGACCGAGGGGCCTGGCGCCGTGCCGATTGCCCTCGCGGGTTTCTCCTTCGGCGCCTTCGTCACCAGCCACGCGCTGGCGCGCCTGTGGGGTGAGCGTGCGGTGGAGCGTGCCGTGCTCGTGGGCACGGCGGCCAGCCGTTTCAAGGTGGCCGACGTACCCGCCGAGGCCCATCTGCGCACCCTGGTCGTGCACGGCGAAGCCGATGACACCGTGCCCCTGTCCGCTGTGATGGATTGGGCGCGCCCGCAGACACTGCCGGTTACGGTTGTGCCTGGGGGCGGTCATTTCTTTCACGGACAATTGCCGCTGCTCAAGGGCCTGGTCATGCGCCACCTGCAATCCGCGCCCTGACGGCGCGGCACCATTTCTCTTGTGCCGGCCATGCGGTCGGCCCGTTTCTTCTCCCGTCTCCCGAGTGCCTGTTCCCACCATGAAGTCTCTTTTGTCCTCCCTGCGAACCTTTGCCTGCGCCGCCCTGATGGCCCCCGCCATCCTCTGGGCGCAGGTGCCCCAACCGCCGGAGATCGCCGCCCGCAATTACATGCTGGTGGACGTGACGGCCGGCCAGGTGCTGGCGACCAAGGACATCGACGCGCCGGTGGAGCAGGCTTCGCTGACCAAGCTCATGACGGGCTATCTGGTCTTTGACGCACTGCGCGCCAAGAAGATCACGCTGGAGCAGCGCCTGCCGGTGAGCGAGCGTGCTTGGAAGATGCCGGGTTCGCGCATGTTCATCGATCCCAAGATGCAGGTTCCGGTGGACGACCTGCTCAAGGGCATGATCGTGCAGTCGGGTAACGACGCCACCGTGGCCCTGGCCGAAGGTGTGGGCGGTACGGTGGAAAACTTCGTGCGCCTGATGAACGAGCAGGCCAAGGCGCTGGGCATGACGAACACCGCCTACAAGAACCCCGAGGGGTTGACGGAGCCCGGCCACACTACCACCGCGCGCGACCTGGCCACGCTGGCCACCCGGCTGATGCAGGACTTCCCCGAGTACATGCACTACTACTCGACCAAGCAGTACCGCTACGAGGGCACGCCCGCCTCCAACAGCAACAACCGCAACATGCTGCTGTTCCGCGATCCATCGGTGGACGGCCTGAAGACCGGCCACACCGCCGCCGCGGGCTATTGCCTGGTCGCCACGTCCAAGCGCGAGTTTCCCAATGTGGGGCAGCGCCGCCTGCTGTCCATCGTGCTGGGGGCCGCGAGTGAAAACGCCCGCGCCAACGAGAGCCAGAAGCTGCTGAACTGGGGCTACACGGCGTTTGATTCGGTGAAGCTGTTCGACGCTGGCCAGGCTGCCGCCACGCCCGCCGTGTGGAAGGGCACGCAGAGCACCCTCAAGATCGGCCGCCCCGAAGCCATCGTGATCACCGTGCCTTCGGGCAGCGCGGGCAAGGTCACGACCGAGATCGTGCGCAAGGACCCGCTGGTCGCGCCCTTCACCAAGGGACAGGCCATCGGCACGCTGAAGGTGAAGTTGGGTGAGCAGCAGGTGGCCGAGGTGCCCCTGGTGGCGCTGGAGGATGTGGCACAGGCCGGCATCTTCGGCCGTGCCTGGGACGCCATTCGCCTCTGGATCAAGTAATCGCCACGCTTTGGAGGCGGCTCAGCCGGGGGTTCATCGTCCCCGGATTGCCTGTCCGCTTCCAAACTGGTACATTAGAAGGCTTTTCGGAATTTCCGAAGGGTTTCACGTTTTCGCTTTTTATAGCAATTCACGTTTAGGGACGTATTAATGCCAACCATTAACCAACTCGTGCGTCAGGGCCGCACGGTCGAAGTTGTCAAATCCAAAAGCCCTGCTATGGAAAACTGCCCCCAGCGCCGTGGCGTGTGCACCCGTGTGTACACCACGACGCCGAAGAAGCCTAACTCCGCTCTGCGTAAGGTCGCCAAGGTGCGCCTGACCAACGGTTTCGAGGTGATCTCCTATATCGGCGGTGAAGGCCACAACCTGCAAGAGCACAGCGTGGTGCTGGTGCGCGGCGGTCGTGTGAAGGACTTGCCCGGTGTGCGTTACCACATCGTGCGCGGTTCGCTTGACCTGCAAGGCGTCAAGGATCGCAAGCAGGCCCGCTCCAAGTACGGCGCGAAGAAGCCCAAGGCCAAGTAAGCCCTGGACCTTTCGGTCTGAGATTTTTCGGTGCTGTTCCCGCGTGGCGCGGTGACACAGCGTAGTGACCCTAAACGCAGGTGTTCTGCGCGGGTCGAGTAAGTGGGAGTCCTGAATGGCTCTCGCGGTGCCGGGAACGGTGCCAACTGAAGCAAAGATAGAGGTAAAAAATGCCACGTCGTCGCGAAGTCCCCAAACGTGAAATCCTGCCGGATCCCAAGTTCGGCAATGTCGAGCTGTCCAAATTCATGAACGTGATCATGGAAGGCGGCAAGAAAGCAGTTGCAGAGCGCATCATTTATGGCGCCCTGGATCTGATCTCCCAGAAGCAGCCTGAAAAGGATGCTCTGGAAGTGTTCGTCACGGCCATCAACAACGTGAAGCCGATGGTCGAAGTGAAGTCCCGCCGTGTGGGCGGTGCCAACTACCAGGTGCCCGTGGAAGTGCGTCCCGTGCGCCGTCTGGCCCTGTCGATGCGCTGGATCAAGGAAGCCGCCCGCAAGCGCGGCGAGAAGTCCATGGCCCAACGCCTGGCCAACGAGCTGATGGAAGCCACCGAAGGCCGTGGTGGCGCCATGAAGCGTCGTGACGAAGTGCACCGCATGGCCGAAGCCAACAAGGCCTTCAGCCACTTCCGCTTCTAAACCAGACGGAAGTCATCAAGGGTTCATCTCTGATCACGATAAAGGCCGCAGGCGTGCACAAGCGCGCTGCGGCCTTGTGTTGATGGAGGCCCTTAAGACAATAGTCGCGCGCAGCGTGCGGCTCCGAAACCCAAGCGATCAACCAAGGATTCATCATGGCTCGCAAAACACCCCTTGAGCGCTACCGCAATATCGGTATCTCCGCACACATCGACGCTGGCAAAACCACGACGTCCGAGCGTATCCTGTTCTACACGGGCGTGACCCACAAGCTGGGCGAAGTGCACGACGGCGCAGCCACCACCGACTGGATGGAGCAAGAGCAAGAGCGCGGCATCACGATCACCTCGTCCGCCGTGACCTGCTTCTGGAAGGGCATGGACCTGTCCCGCCCTGAGCACCGCATCAACATCATCGACACCCCCGGCCACGTGGACTTCACCATCGAGGTGGAGCGTTCCATGCGCGTGCTGGACGGCGCCGTTATGGTGTACTGCGCCGTGGGTGGCGTGCAGCCCCAGTCCGAGACTGTGTGGCGCCAAGCCAATAAGCACAAGGTGCCCCGCCTGGCCTTCGTGAACAAGATGGACCGTACCGGCGCCAACTTCTTCAAGGTCTATGACCAGATGAAGCTGCGCCTGAAGGCCAACCCTGTGCCCATCGTGGTGCCGATCGGTGCGGAAGACAACTTCCAGGGCGTGGTCGACCTGCTGAAGATGAAGGCCATCATCTGGGACGAGGCCTCGCAAGGCATGAAGTTCGAATACGGCGAGATCCCCGCCGAGCTCGTCGACACCTGCAAGAAGTGGCGCGAGAACATGGTGGAAGCCGCCGCCGAAGCCAGCGAAGAGCTGATGAACAAGTACCTGGAAGAGGGTGACCTGTCCGAGGCCGAGATCATCGGCGGCCTGCGCCAGCGCACCATCGCCACGGAAATCCAGCCCATGCTGTGCGGCTCCGCGTTCAAGAACAAGGGCGTGCAGCGCATGCTCGACGCCGTGCTGGATCTGCTGCCCTCGCCCGTGGACATCCCCGACGTGGCCGGCACCGATCCCGACGACGAAGAGAAGAAGCTGTCGCGCAAGGCCGACGACAACGAGAAATTCTCGGCCCTGGCATTCAAGCTGATGACCGACCCGTTCGTGGGCCAGCTGACTTTCGTGCGCGTGTACTCGGGCGTCCTGACCAAGGGTGACACCGTGTTCAACGCCGTGAAGGGCAAGAAGGAGCGTATCGGCCGTATCGTGCAGATGCACGCCAACGAACGCCAGGAAATCGAGGAAATTCGCGCTGGCGACATCGCTGCCTGCGTGGGCCTGAAGGACGTGACCACCGGCGACACGCTGTGCGATATCGAATCGCCCATCGTGCTGGAAAAAATGGTGTTCCCCGAGCCCGTGATCGCACAGGCCGTGGAGCCCAAGTCCAAGGCTGACCAGGAAAAGATGGGTATTGCCCTGTCGCGCCTGGCCTCCGAAGACCCGTCGTTCCGCGTGCGCACCGACGAAGAATCGGGCCAGACCATCATCGCCGGCATGGGCGAGCTGCACCTGGAAATCATCGTGGACCGCATGAAGCGCGAGTTCAACGTGGAAGCCAACGTGGGCAAGCCCCAGGTGGCCTACCGCGAAACCGTGCGCAAGACCGTCACCGACGTGGACGGCAAGTTCGTGCGCCAATCCGGTGGTAAGGGTCAGTACGGCCACGTGGTGTTCACGCTGGAGCCGCAAGAAGCCGGCAAGGGCTTCGAGTTCGTCGACGAAATCAAGGGCGGTGTGGTTCCTCGCGAATACATCCCTGCGGTGGAGAAGGGCGTGATCGAAGCGCTGACCTCCGGCGTGCTGGCGGGTTACCCCGTGGTGGACGTCAAGGTGCGCCTGACCTTCGGTTCGTACCACGACGTGGACTCGTCCGAGCAGGCGTTCAAGATGGCCGCCATCTTCGGCTTCAAGGAAGCGGCTCGCAAGGCCAACCCCGTCATCCTCGAGCCCATGATGGCCGTGGAAGTCGAGACGCCCGAGGATTACGCCGGTACCGTGATGGGTGACCTGTCCAGCCGTCGTGGCATGGTGCAGGGCATGGACGACATGGTCGGCGGCGGCAAGGCCATCAAGGCCGAAGTCCCGCTGTCCGAGATGTTCGGCTACGCCACGCAACTGCGCTCCATGACGCAAGGTCGCGCGACGTACACGATGGAGTTCAAGCACTACGCCGAAGCACCGCGCAACGTGTCCGAAGCCATCGTTGCGGCCCGCGCCAAGTAAGCCGGGCATATAAGCAAAAAGAGCTGCTAACGCTTGTCCATCAAGCGCAGGCAGCTCCTGTTTTCTAGCAAGTTTCTTGCAATCTGCGATCCGGTGCCGTCCTGTTGCACTGTGCGGGCCGAACCAGCAACCGGATGCAGACGTTAAACCCTCACACAGGCATTGCTCTTTGGAGTTCGAAAATGGCAAAAGGTAAGTTTGAACGTACCAAGCCCCACGTGAACGTGGGCACGATCGGTCACGTGGACCATGGCAAGACGACGCTGACGGCGGCCATCGCCACGGTGCTGTCCAAGAAGTTCGGCGGCGAAGCCAAGGGCTACGATCAGATCGACAACGCCCCTGAAGAAAAGGCGCGCGGCATCACGATCAATACCTCGCACGTGGAATACGAAACGGCCACCCGCCACTACGCCCACGTCGACTGCCCCGGCCACGCCGACTACGTCAAGAACATGATCACCGGCGCCGCTCAGATGGACGGCGCCATCCTGGTGTGCTCGGCCGCTGACGGCCCGATGCCCCAGACGCGCGAGCACATCCTGCTGGCCCGTCAGGTGGGCGTGCCCTACATCATCGTGTTCCTGAACAAGTGCGACATGGTCGACGACGAGGAACTGCTCGAGCTGGTCGAGATGGAAGTGCGCGAGCTGCTGGACAAGTACGACTTCCCCGGCGACGACACCCCCATCATCCGCGGCTCCGCCAAGCTGGCCCTGGAAGGTGACCAGTCCGACAAGGGCGAACCCGCCATCCTGCGCCTGGCCGAAGCCCTGGACACCTACATCCCCACGCCTGAGCGCGCCGTGGACGGCGCCTTCCTGATGCCCGTGGAAGACGTGTTCTCCATCTCCGGCCGCGGCACCGTGGTGACCGGCCGCGTCGAGCGCGGCATCATCAAGGTCGGCGAAGAAATCGAAATCGTCGGTATCCGCGACACGCAAAAGACCACCGTCACCGGCGTGGAAATGTTCCGCAAGCTGCTGGACCAGGGCCAGGCTGGCGACAACGTGGGCCTGCTGCTGCGCGGCACCAAGCGCGAAGACGTCGAGCGCGGCCAAGTGCTGTGCAAGCCCGGCTCCATCAAGCCCCACACCCACTTCACGGCTGAGGTGTACGTGCTGAGCAAGGACGAAGGCGGCCGTCACACGCCCTTCTTCAACAACTACCGTCCCCAGTTCTACTTCCGCACCACCGACGTGACCGGCTCCATCGAGCTGCCGGCCGACAAGGAAATGGTGATGCCCGGCGACAACGTGTCGATCACTGTGAAGCTGATCAACCCCATCGCCATGGAAGAAGGCCTGCGCTTCGCTATCCGCGAAGGCGGCCGTACCGTGGGCGCCGGCGTCGTTGCCAAGATCATTGCGTAATCCAGCAAAGCACTGAAGGAATACACAATGTCCAAGCAAAAGATCCGTATCCGCCTGAAGGCATTCGACTACAAGCTGATCGATCAGTCTGCAGCCGAGATCGTTGACACCGCCAAGCGTACCGGCGCCATCGTCAAGGGCCCCGTGCCCCTGCCGACGCGCATGAAGCGCTTCGACATCCTGCGTTCGCCGCACGTCAACAAGACCAGCCGCGACCAGTTCGAAATCCGCACGCACCAGCGCCTGATGGACATCGTCGATCCCACGGACAAGACGGTGGACGCCCTGATGAAGCTGGACTTGCCGGCTGGCGTGGACGTCGAAATCAAGCTCCAGTAATCCCTTCTGTTGCTTGCTTCGTCCCGGTCCTCGCCGAGGGCCGGGCACCCCCAACGCGGACTTGCTTGTAAAGGCAGTCCGCGTTATACTTTGCGGCTTCGCGTTTTTGCGTCCAATTTTGGATGCGTGATGCGGAGTTTTATCAACCTTCTTTCGCGCACATAGGTGCAAGCCGTCGAGGCCAGCGCCCGTCGTGCAAACGTTCTGGCCAATTGAAGTCGGGGCGGCGGAAGTTTTGGAGAACAACCAATGAGTCTGAGCAACTCCCTCGGGTTGCTGGGCCGCAAGGTGGGCATGATGCGTCTGTTCACCGATGACGGGGACGCAGTGCCCGTCACGGTGGTGGATGTGTCCAACAACCGCGTGACCCAGGTGAAAACCCAAGAGAACGATGGCTACGTGTCCCTGCAGGTCACGTTCGGTTCGCGCAAGGCATCTCGCGTGACCAAGCCTGAAGCTGGCCACCTCGCCAAGGCGGGTGTCGAAGCCGGTGAAATCATCCGTGAATTCCGCGTGACCCCCGAAGTCGCAGGCAAGTACGCCGCTGGCGCTGCTGTGCCCGTGGCTGATGTGTTCGCCGTGGGCCAGAAGGTCGACGTGCAGGGCACCTCGATCGGTAAGGGCTTCGCCGGCACGATCAAACGCCACAACTTCGGTTCGCAGCGTGCCTCGCACGGTAACAGCCGTTCGCACAACGTTCCTGGCTCCATCGGTATGGCGCAGGATCCGGGTCGCGTGTTCCCTGGCAAGAAGATGACGGGTCACCTCGGTGATGTCACTGTCACGACGCAAAACCTCGACGTGGTTCGCATCGACGAAGCACGCCAACTGCTCTTGATCAAGGGCGCTGTTCCGGGCTCCAAGGGTGGGTTCGTCACGGTGCGTCCGGCTGTCAAGGCGCAAGCTTCCAAAGGAGCGAACTAATGCAGCTCGAACTCCTGAATGAACAGGGCCAGGCAGCGTCCAAGGTGGATGTGCCCGAGACCGTGTTCGACCGTCAGTACAACGAAGACCTGATCCATCAGATCGTCGTCGCTTACCAGGCCAACGCCCGTCAAGGCACGCGCGCCCAGAAGGACCGCGAGCAGGTCAAGCACTCGACCAAGAAGCCTTTCAAGCAAAAGGGTACTGGCAATGCACGTGCCGGTATGACCTCCTCGCCTCTGTGGCGTGGGGGCGGTCGCATCTTCCCGAACCTGCCTGAAGAAAACTTCTCGCAGAAGATCAACAAGAAGATGTACCGCGCTGGCATGGCTTCCATCCTGTCACAGTTGGCCCGTGAAGGCCGTCTGGCTGTGGTGGACTCCCTGAAGCTTGATACGCCCAAGACCAAGGTCCTGGCCGACAAGTTCAAGGCCATGAACCTGCAATCGGTGATGGTGATCGCCGATGAAGTGGACGAAAACCTGTACCTGGCATCCCGCAATCTGAAGAACGTGTTCGTGACCGAGCCGCGTTATGCAGATCCCGTGTCGCTGGTGCACTACAAGAAAGTGCTCGTCACCAAGGGCGCGATCGACAAACTCAAGGAGATGTTCGCATGAGCACGCTCAAGTTTGACGAAGGTCGTCTGATGCAAGTGTTGGTCGCTCCCATCGTGTCCGAAAAGGCCACCATGGTTGCCGAGAAGTCCAATGCTGTGACGTTCAAGGTGCTGCAGAACGCAACCAAGCCCGAGATCAAGGCCGCCGTGGAACTCATGTTCAAGGTGGAAGTGAAGGGCGTTTCTGTGGTGAACACCAAAGGCAAGACCAAGCGCTTTGGCAAGACCATGGGCCGCCGCGATAACGTGCGCAAGGCCTATGTGCTGCTGAAGGAAGGTCAAGAGCTGAACCTGTCCGGGGAGGCTGCGTAAACCATGGCCGTTATCAAGATCAAACCGACTTCCCCGGGCCAGCGCGGCGCGGTGAAGATCTCGCGTGACCACCTGTACAAGGGTGAAGCGTTTGCAGGTCTGCTGGAACCCCAGTTCCAGAAGGCCGGCCGCAACAACAACGGTCACATCACCACCCGTCACAAGGGCGGTGGCCACAAGCACCACTACCGCGTGGTGGACTTCCGTCGCAACAAGGATGCCATCCCTGCCAAGGTGGAGCGCATCGAGTACGACCCGAACCGCACGGCCCACATCGCCCTGGTGTGCTACGCCGACGGCGAGCGCCGCTACATCATTGCTCCGCGCAACCTGGAAGTGGGCGCCACGATCGTCAGCGGCTCCGAGGCGCCGATCCGCGTCGGTAACACGCTGCCGATCCGCAACATTCCCGTGGGCTCGACCATCCACTGCATCGAGCTCAAGCCCGGTGCCGGTGCGCAGATCGCCCGCTCCGCTGGTACGTCGGCCACGCTGCTGGCCCGCGAAGGCGTGTACGCCCAGGTGCGTATGCGTTCCGGCGAAGTGCGCAAGATCCACATCGAGTGCCGCGCCACGATCGGCGAAGTCGCCAACGAAGAGCACAGCCTGCGCCAACTGGGCAAGGCCGGTGTGAAGCGTTGGATGGGTATCCGTCCCACGGTGCGTGGCGTTGCCATGAACCCGATCGACCACCCGCACGGTGGTGGTGAGGGCCGTACCGGCGAGGGCCGTCATGCTGTTGACCCATGGGGCAACCTGACGAAGGGCTACCGCACCCGCAACAACAAGCGCACACAAGTGATGATTGTGTCGCGTCGCAAGAAGTAAGGGGTAGCAAATGACTCGTTCTCTCAAAAAGGGTCCGTTTGTTGACCATCACCTGGTCGCCAAGGTCGAAAAGGCCATTGCTACCAAGGACAAGAAGCCAGTCAAGACCTGGTCGCGTCGCTCCATGGTTCTGCCCGAGTTCATCGGTCTGACCATTGCCGTGCACAACGGCAAGCAGCACGTGCCGGTTTATGTCACCGACCAGATGGTGGGCCACAAGCTGGGCGAATTCGCCCTGACGCGCACCTTCAAGGGTCACCCCGCGGACAAAAAAGTCCAGAAGAAGTAAGGAACGACCATGTCTGAAACACGTGCAGTCCTCCGGGGCGTCCGTCTGTCGGTGGACAAGGGTCGCCTGGTCGCTGACCTGATCCGCGGCAAGAAAGTGGACCAAGCCCTGAATATCCTGGCCTTCACGCAGAAAAAAGCTGCCGTGATCGTCAAGAAGGTGCTGGAGTCCGCCATCGCCAACGCCGAGCACAACGACGGCGCCGACATCGACGACCTGAAGGTCAAGACCATCTTCGTCGAGCAAGGCACCACGCTCAAGCGCTTCACCGCGCGCGCCAAGGGTCGCGGCAACCGCATCAGCAAGCCCACGTGCCACATCTACGTGACCGTGGGTAACTGAGGCCTAAAGGAAGAATATGGGACAGAAAATCCATCCTACCGGCTTCCGCCTTGCTGTAAGCCGCAACTGGGCCAGCCGCTGGTATGCCAGCAACCGTGACTTCGCCGGCATGCTGGCCGAAGACATCAAGGTGCGCGAGTACCTGAAGGCCAAGCTGAAGAACGCCGCTGTGTCGCGCATCCTGATCGAGCGTCCTGCCAAGAACGCCCGTATCACGATCTTCTCGGCACGTCCCGGCGTGGTGATCGGCAAGAAGGGCGAGGACATCGAGAACCTGAAGAAGGAACTCGCGACCCGCCTGGGCGTGCCTGTCGCCGTGAACATCGAAGAAGTGCGCAAGCCCGAAATCGATGCCAAGCTGATCGCCGACTCGATCACCCAGCAGCTGGAAAAGCGCATCATGTTCCGCCGCGCCATGAAGCGCGCCATGCAGAACGCGATGCGCCTGGGCGCCCAGGGCATCAAGATCATGTCCTCGGGCCGTCTGAACGGCATCGAAATCGCCCGTACCGAGTGGTACCGCGAAGGCCGTGTGCCGCTGCACACCCTGCGCGCCGACATCGACTACGGCACCTCCGAAGCCAAGACCACCTATGGTGTGATCGGCGTGAAGGTGTGGGTCTACAAGGGCGACACGCTGGGCCGCAACGATCTGCCCGCCGCCGAGACGCCGCGTCCTGAAGAAGAGCGCCGTCCCCGTGGCCCGCGCCGCGATGGCCGCCCAGGCGACCGCGCCGGTGCTGGCCGTGGCGGCCGCCGCCCGATGGGCACCAATGCAGCCCCTGCCGACGGTAGCGACAAGCCTGCCGGCGCTGGTGGCGATTCCGTTAAGCGCGTCAAGAGCGCGCCCGCTGCCGCAGCGGCGGACGGTAAAGGAGAATAAACATGCTGCAACCTGCTCGCCGCAAGTTCCGTAAGGAGCAAAAAGGCCGCAACACCGGCGTTGCCACGCGTGGCAATTCGGTGGCTTTCGGTGACTTCGGTCTGAAGTGTACGGACCGTGGCCGTCTGACGGCCCGCCAGATCGAGGCCGCACGCCGTGCGATCTCCCGCCATGTCAAGCGTGGTGGCCGTATCTGGATCCGCGTGTTCCCCGACAAGCCGATCTCTACCAAGCCCGCTGAAGTGCGTATGGGTAACGGTAAGGGCAACCCCGAGTACTACGTGGCTGAGATCCAGCCCGGCAAGGTGGTGTTCGAGATCGTTGGCGTGCCCGAAGAACTGGCCCGCGAAGCGTTCCGCCTGGCTGCCGCCAAGCTGCCGCTGCGCACCACGTTCGTTGCCCGTCAGATTGGCGCCTAAGGAGAAATCAACATGACGAAATCTGCTGAACTCCGCCAAAAAGACGTGGCCGGCCTGGAAGCCGAAATCAAATCGCTGCAAAAGGCCCATTTCGGCCTGCGCATGCAAAAGGCCACGCAACAGCTGGGCAACACTGCCACGCTGAAGGCCACGCGCCGCGACATCGCCCGCGCCAAGACCATTCTTGCTGAAAAGCAAGCCGCCAAGTAAGGAGCCGACATGACGGAAGCTAAAAAATCCCTCAAGCGCACCTTGGTTGGCAAGGTGGTCAGCGACAAGCGCGCCAAGACCGTGACCGTGCTGGTCGAGCGCCGTGTGAAGCACCCCATCTACGACAAGATCATGATCAAGTCGAGCAAGTACCACGCCCATGATGAGAATGGCGAGTACAAGATGGGCGACACCATCGAGATCACGGAGAGCCGTCCGCTCTCCAAGACCAAGAACTGGGTGGCCACACGCCTGGTGCAAAAGGCCGGGCTGCTCTAAGCCTTCGCAGACGCCGTCTGCGCGCCTCCGAGAAACGACCCACAATGTGGGTCGTTTTTCTTTTTGGGGCCCGCAGATCCTGCCAGGGCCCTCCAACCCAGCAAGGAGATTCTCATGATCCAAGTCGGCGACACGCTGCCCGCCATCACACTGATGGAGTACTCGGAAGTCGAGGGCAATGGCTGCAGCCTCGGCCCGAACCCGGTGGATGTGCAAAAGGCCGCCGCGGGCAAGACGATTGCGCTGTTCGCGGTGCCGGGCGCCTTCACACCCACCTGCTCGGCCAAGCACGTACCCGGCTACGTGGAGCAGGCGGGTGACCTGAAGGCTGCCGGCGTGGATGAGATCTGGTGCCTGTCGGTGAACGATGCCTTCGTGATGGGCGCGTGGGCGCGCGACCAGAAGACCGATGGCAAGGTGCGCATGCTGGCGGACGGCGACGCCGCGTTCGCCAAGGCCACCGGTTTGACGCTGGACTTGAACGGCAAGGGCCTGGGCCTGCGCAGCAACCGCTATTCCATGCTGGTCAAGGACGGCAAGGTGGTTGCACTGAACGTCGAGGCGCCGGGCAAGTTCGAGGTGAGCGACGCCGCTACGCTGCTCGGCCAGGCCAAGGGCTGACGCCGCTGGCGCTGGTATCGGAGGGCTCCGGTGCTGGCACCACGCCGCAGGCGAAACGCCGCCCCGTCGCGAGATGTGGGCGGCTTTACTATTATTTGGATAGCTGTTAACGCTTTCCAGATAAGCGCTAGAGGCCTAAAAGGCTAGTAAATTTCCGCTTTCAGGTAGTGCGAACCCGGCAGGGGGTTGTGGTAGTACGGCGGTATTTCCTCAAAGCCCAGTTCGGAATACAGCGCACGCGCCGATTCCATGCCGTCCAGCGTGTCCAGCAACACGCAGGCATAGCCGGCCTGCCGCGCCTGGTCCAGCATGGCCTCGGCCAACTGCCGCCCCAGGCCGAAGCCGCGGAACGCCTTGCGCACGTACAGACGCTTCATCTCGCAGGCGTTGGGGTAGTCGGCGGTGTCCAGCGGCCGCAGGGCGCAGCACCCGGCAATGCTGCCCTCCACTTCGGCCAGCAGGATATGGCCACGCGGCGGCGCGTATTCGCCCGGCAGGGTGGCGAGTTCCTGCGCAAAGTTCTGGAACGACAGGTCCACGTCCAGGGTGTCGGCATATTCCTGGAAGATGTCGCGCACCACGTGCATCTCGTGGGGCAGGGCGGGGCTCAGCAGCGTAACGTCAGGGGAATGGTCCACTGTGCAGAAAGAATCCGGCATGAAAAAGGCAGGGGCCAGTGTAGCCGCACCGCTGTGGGCACTCAAAAAGCCCCCAGGCTGGCGACCCACCAGGCCAGCAGCGCGCTCAGAGCCGCCACAAGGGCCGCCCCTGCGCGGCTGAGCGCATCGTCGCGCGATGCGGGTGTGGCCCCGGGCAGTTGACGATTGCCGTGCACCATGGGGCCCACCAGGGCCTGACGGCGCACCAGGGCATAGAAAACAATCGCCGCCAGGTGCAGCGCGACGAGCCCCAACAGCAGGAATTGGCCCACGTCCTTGTGATACCAAGTGGCCTGCGATACCCACTCGCCAGAAACGAAGCGCGTGAGCGGACCAGCGAAGGCGATCTCGTCGTCGCTCAGCAGGCCGGTGCCTACCTGGGCCAGCAGCACCGCCAGCAGGGCAAAGACCGACAGTGCGCCCAGCGGCGAATGGCCCGGGCTGGTCACCTTGCCTTCCTGGTTGGCGAAGTGGCTGCGCAGGCGCGCGGGTGTGGGCAGGAAGCTCGCAAAACGCGACCAGCGTCCGCCCACCAGGCCCCAGGCCAGGCGAAAGGCCAGCAGCGCCAGCATCACGTAGCCCAGCCGCAGATGCCACTGCATGGCGTTGCCGCCCAGCTTGGCGGTGACGACCAGGGCGACGGTGGTCACGGCGAGCGACCAGTGGAACAGCCGGGTCGGCAAATCCCAGATGCGTACGGTGTGCGGCATGGTGAAGCGGGGGAGCGGAGGACGCGGCTATTGTGCCCAGCGTGCCCCCGGCGGGCTATATCCGACTGCCCTTCGGGCGCTTGCGGCCATGGCGTCACGCGGCCGCGCCATACTGCGCGCCGGCGCAGGGCGTCCAGCCGTCGCCGCAGCCATTCCCTTCCCCACGACAAGGTGCATTCCATGCCAATCAAAGCCCTCGCTCTTGCCGCCACCGCAGCAGCCGCCACGCTGGTGTCGCTGCCCGCCGCTGCCCAGTTCGCCAAGCCAGAAGATGCCATCAAGTACCGCCAGGGTGCGCTGTTCGTGATGGGACAGCATTTCGGCCGCATCGGCGCTATGGCCAATGGCCGCGTGCCGTTCGACGCGAAGGCTGCGCAAGAGAATGCCGATACCGTTGCCGCCCTGGCCGCTTTGCCGTGGGCCGGCTTCGGCCCCGGCACGGACAAGGGCGCTCCCACCAAGGCCAAGCCCGGCGTGTGGACCGAACAGGCCAAGTTCCAGGAGTATGCCGACAAGTTCCAGGCCGAGGCCGCCAAGCTGGCCGCCGCCGCCAAGACGGGCAGCCTGGACAACCTGAAGGCCGCGTTCGGCCCGGCGGCCAATTCCTGCAAGGCGTGCCACGACGCCTACCGCGCACGTTGATGTACTATTAAATTAGTAGCTGTCAGCGCTTGTTGCATAAGCGCAAAAGGCCGATTTCGCTCAGGAAATTGGCCTTTTTTCTGAAGAAAGGTGCCTCAAGCTTCGGCCAGCAGGCGTTCGATGAGCTTGTGCAGCTCCTCGAAATCGGGCGCGCCGATGTAGCTCTTCACGATCTCTCCGCGCTTGTTGACGATGTACGTGGTGGGGGTGAGCTTCACGTCGCCCCAGGCCTTGGCCACGGCGCCGGTGTTGTCGATGGCCACCTTGAACGGCAGCTTGCGCGTCTCGGTGAAGTTGACCACGTAGCTCGGCGGGTCGTAGCTCATGGCCACGGCCAGCGTCTCGAAGCCCTGGCCTTTGTACTTGTCGTAGGTTGCGACGATCTCGGGCATCTCCGCCACGCAGGTGGTGCAGCTGGTGGCCCAGAAGTTCACCAGCGCCACCTTGCCCTTGAGGTCGGCGGTGGTCTGCTGCGAACCGTCGAGCAGAACGAACGTGGACTGCGGTGCCTGGGACGTGCCCGAGCCAAGCCCCACCACGGCGCCCACGGCAGCGCCCGCCACCAGGGCGCCCGCCGCCAGCCATTTCTTGATCTGCATAACCAGGTACTCCGTGTGGGCCGCCGTTCGGGTGGCCGTTCGTGTGTTTGACGCGATAGGTACGGGATTGTGCCGCGCGGGGCGTTCCAGCACTCGCCACCATGGGATTGCCAGCAAGGCGGTAAGTTCACCGGACGGCCGGCCGCGAGCGCGCGGTTTGCGCCAGCGCAAAGCCCTGGGGTCCATACCGTGCGCCGTCTAGAGGGGCAACCGCCAGCAGCCAGCCAGGGTGGCGCTGGGAATAATCAGGCACATGACCCTTGCTCCTGCCGGCGCGCGCCGTCTCCTGACCCTGGCCTTCGCGGCCAGCATGCTGGCGCTGGCCGCCTGCAGCCCTGCGCTGAATTGGCGCAGCGTCACCTTGTCCGACGCCGGCCTGGCGCTGACGCTGCCCTGCAAGCCCGAGTATGCGAGCCGGCCCGTGGACCTGGGCACGGGCGCCGTGCCGCTCGCCATGGTCGGCTGTGAGGCCGATGGCGCCACCTTCGCCGTATCCCACATGCCGCTGGCCGAAGCGGCGCAGGCCGGGGCGATGCTGGCGCGCTGGCAGGCGGCCGTACAGGCCGGCATGCGCGCTTCGCAGCCGGCTGCACCCGTCGCCTTCGTGCCCACGCGCGCGCTGGCTGTGCCGCAGTCGGTGCGGCTGCAGGCGCAGGGCCAGGCGCCCGGCGGCTCGGCCGTCACCGTCGATGCCGTGTGGTTCGCGCGCCTGGAGGGCGGCCAGGCACGTCTGTACCACGCGGCGGTCTATGCGCCGCGCCGCACGACGGCCACGGCGGCTGACACCTTCTTCGCCAGCCTGGCGCTGCAGCCATGAGCGTGCTCACGCGGCGCACGGCCGTGGTCGTCTTCCTGGCCTTTGCGTTCACCTACTTCATCTCGGCGCTGCTGCGCGCGATCACCGCCACTCTGGCGCCCACACTGGAGGCCGAGTTCCAGTTGCACGCGCGCGACCTGGGGCTGCTGGCGGGTGGCTACTTCCTGGGTTTCGCGCTCACGCAACTGCCGCTGGGCCGGTGGCTGGATCGTCACGGCCCGCGCGTGGTGCTGCTGGGTTTTCTGGGTGTGGCGGTGGCGGGGTGCCTGGTGTTCTCCTGGGCCACGGGCTTCTCGGGGCTGCTTGCGGGGCGCATGCTGTGCGGCGCGGGCGTCAGCGCCTGCCTGATGGCTCCGCTCACGGGGTTCCGGCGCTGGCTGGAGCCTGGTGCGCAGCTGCGCGCCAACTCCTGGATGCTGATGACCGGTTCGCTGGGCATGGTGGCGTCCACGCTGCCGGTGCAGTGGCTGCTGCCACTGGCAGGGTGGCGCCCGTTGTTCTGGGGGCTGGCGGCGCTCATCGTGCTGGCCATGGCGCTGCTGGCGCTGGGCGTGCCGCGCTGGCCGCAGGCGCCGGCAGAGTCGGGAGCAGGCGTAGAAACGGGCTATGCACAGGTGTGGCGCCATCCGTACTTCCTGCGCACGGCGCCGCTGGGCTTCTTCTGCTATGGCGGCATGGTCGCGGTGCAGACGCTGTGGGCCGCGCCCTGGATGCAGCACGTGGCCGGCTATACGCCGTTGCAGGCCGCCACCGGGCTGTTCTGGATCAATGTGAGCATGCTGCTCACCTTCTGGACCTGGGGCATGGCCAGCCCGTGGTTGCTGCGCCGCGTGGGCGGGGCCGACCCGGTGATGGCCGCGAGTTTGCCGCTGTCACTGCTGGTGCTGGCGGGCATTGTGTTGGCGGGCGGACGTGCGGGCGCCGCGGCCTGGGCGCTGTATTGCGTGTCATGCACCAGCGTGGCGCTGTCGCAGCCCGCGGTGGCATTGGCGTTCCCGCAGGCGCTGGCGGGGCGCGCGCTGTCGGCGTACAACCTGGTGATCTTTGCGGGGGTGTTTGCCGTGCAATGGGGTATTGGCCTGGCGGTGGACGCGTTCGTGGCCGCCGGGCTGGACATGGCGCGCGCCTACCGGGCCGCCATGGCGCTACACCTGGCCTGCACGGCGGGAGCCTATGCATGGTTCATGGCGCGGCGCGTGCACGGTGATAATGCACTGCACTGCAGCACCCCATGAATACGCGCCTTCTCATCATCGCCCACGCCCCTTTGGCCCATGCGCTGCGTGAATGCGCGCTGCACGTGTTCCCCGACTGCTGGCAGGAGGTGCTGGCGCTGGACGTGCCGCCCCATGAGGCCCCCGAGGCCACGCTGTCGGCCGCCCGCGCGCTGATGGAGCAGCAGGGCGAGGCCTCGGTGCTGGTGCTGAGCGACCTGTTCGGCGCCACGCCCTGCAACGTGGCCCAGCGGCTGGTGGACGGCCTGCAGTCCCGCCTGGTGGCGGGCGTGAACCTGCCCATGCTGCTGCGCGCCGTGAGCTACCGTAGCGAGCCGCTGGATGCGCTGGTGGCACGCGCCCTCGTGGGTGGCACGCAGGGTGTGATGCAGGTGGGCGCGGCCGCGCCGCAGAATCAAAACCGACGTCCGTCTCATGATCAAGAAGAACATCACCATCAGCAATAAGCTGGGCCTGCATGCCCGCGCCTCCGCCAAACTCACCAAGATGGCGGGCAGTTTTCCCTGCGACGTCTGGATGCGCAAGGGAGAACGCCGCATCAATGCCAAGAGCATCATGGGGGTGATGATGCTGGCGGCGGGCATGGGGTCCGAGGTCGAGATCGAGACCGATGGCGCGCAGGAGCAGGAAGCCATGGATGCGCTTGTCGCGCTCATCGATGGCAAGTTTGGCGAGGGCGAATAAACCGCAGGCGAGGCACGCATGACCTTCTCCATCCACGGTCTGGCTGTCGCGCGCGGCATCGCCATCGGGCGGGCGGTGCTCGCGGTATCCAGCCGCATGGAGGTGGTGCACTACTTCATCGAGCCCGGCCAGGTCGAGGCCGAGATCCTGCGTGCGCGCCGCGGACGGGACGCGGTGGCCGAGGAGCTGCAGCGCCTGCAGGCCGACATGCCGCACGACGCGCCGCCCGAGCTGGCCGCGCTGCTGGACGTGCACCTGATGCTGCTGCAGGACGAGATGCTGGTCAACGGCGTCAAGCACTGGATCACCGACCGCCTCTACAACGCCGAGTGGGCGCTGACCACGCAGTTGGAGATCATCAGCCGCCAGTTCGACGAAATGGAGGACGACTACCTGCGCGAGCGCAAGGCCGACCTGGAACAGGTGGTGGAGCGCATCCTGCGCCACATGCGCGGCGTGGCCAGCCCCGTCGCGCCGCCGCCCTCCGCCCCGCGCCGCCAGGCCGAGGCGGGTGCGGAGGCGGAGTTCCTGCTGGGCGGCGCGGCCGATGCGCCGCTGGTGCTGGTGGCGCACGACCTGTCGCCGGCCGACATGCTGCAGTTCAAGCAGAGTGTGTTCGCCGGCTTCGTGACCGACGTGGGGGGCAAGACCAGCCACACGGCCATCGTGGCGCGCAGCATGGACATCCCCGCTGTGGTGGGCGCGCGCAGCGCCAGCCAGTTGGTGCGACAGGACGACTGGGTCATCATCGACGGCGATGCCGGCGTGGTCATCGTCGACCCCACGCCGATCATCCTGGCGGAATACGGCTTTCGCCAGCGCCAGATCACGCTGGAGCGCGAGCGCCTCATGCGGCTGCGCCACACGCCGGCCGTCACGCTGGATGCACAGGCCATTGAGCTGCTGGCCAACATCGAGCAGCCCGGTGATGCGGGTGCCGCGTTGCGCGCGGGCGCGGCGGGCGTGGGGTTGTTTCGCAGCGAATTTTTGTTCATGGGCCGCAGCGGCCGCCTGCCGGACGAGGAGGAGCAGTACCGCGCCTACCGCGAGGCGGTGGAGGGCATGCAGGGCCTGCCCGTGACCATCCGCACCGTCGATGTGGGCGCCGACAAGCCGCTGGACAAAGGGTACAAGGACAGTTCGCTCAACCCGGCGCTGGGCCTGCGCGCCATCCGCTGGAGCCTGGCCGATCCGGCCATGTTCCGCACCCAGCTGCGCGCGGTGTTGCGCGCTGCGGCACACGGCCCGGTGCGGCTGCTGTTCCCCATGCTCGCGCATGTGAGCGAGATCCGGCAGACGCTGGCCCAGGTGGACCTGGCGCGCGCCGAGCTGGACGCACGCGGCGCTGCCTACGGTGCGGTGCAGTTGGGCGCCATGATCGAGGTGCCGGCTGCGGCGCTCATGGTGCGCCAGTTCCTGCGCTACTTCGACTTTCTCTCGATCGGCACCAACGACCTGATCCAGTACGCGCTGGCCATCGACCGCGCGGACGAGGCCGTGGCCCACCTGTACGACCCGTTGCACCCGGCCGTGCTGCGGCTGGTGGCCGACGTGATCGCGGAGGGCGCGCGCCAGGGCAAGAGCGTGAGCGTGTGCGGCGAGATGGCGGGCGATGTCGCCATGACCCGGCTGCTGCTGGGCCTGGGCCTGCGCAGCTTCTCCATGCAGCCGGCGCAGATCCTGGCCGTCAAGCAGGAGGTGCTGCGCGCCGACGCGCGCAAGCTGGGCGAGTGGGCGCAGCAGCTGTTGGATGCGGACGATCCGGCTGCGTCGTTGCAAGCGCTCTGATCGCTATTTAAATAATAGCTGCTAGCGCTTGTCAGTATTGGCCTAGAGGCCGATTTGACTTGTATTCCGAGTCAAACGCCAGCGGCGTGCGCCTGCTGGTCGGCGTGGTAGCTGGAGCGCACCATGGCACCTACTGCGGCATGGCTGAAGCCCATCTTATAGGCTTCTTCCTCGAACATCTTGAAGGTGTCGGGGTGCACGTAGCGGCGCACGGGCAGGTGGCTGTTGCTGGGGGCGAGGTACTGGCCGATGGTCAGCATCTCGATGCCATGTGCGCGCATGTCGCGCATGACTTCCAGAATTTCCTCGTCCGTCTCGCCCAGGCCCACCATCAGGCCGCTCTTGGTGGGCACGCCGGGGTGCAGTTGCTTGAACTTCTTGAGCAGGTTGAGGCTGAACTGGTAGTCGGAGCCGGGGCGCGCTTCCTTGTACAGGCGCGGCACGGTTTCCAGGTTGTGGTTCATCACGTCCGGGGGCGCGGCCTTGAGGATTTCGAGCGCACGGTCGTCGCGGCCGCGGAAGTCGGGCGTGAGGATCTCGATCTGCGTGCTGGGCGAGAGTTCGCGGGTACGCTGGATGCACTCCACGAAGTGGCCCGAGCCGCCGTCGCGCAGATCGTCGCGGTCCACGCTGGTGATGACCACGTACTTCAGGCGCAGCGCGGCAATCGTCTTGGCGAGGTTCAGCGGCTCGTCTTTGTCCAGCGGGTCGGGGCGGCCGTGGCCCACGTCGCAGAACGGGCAGCGGCGCGTGCACTTGTCGCCCATGATCATGAACGTGGCCGTGCCCCTGCCAAAGCATTCGCCGATGTTGGGGCAGCTGGCTTCCTCGCACACCGTGTGCAGCTTGTGCTCGCGCAGGATGTTCTTGATCTCGTAAAAGCGCGTGGTGGGACTGCCTGCCTTCACGCGAATCCACTCGGGCTTCTTGAGGACCTCACCCTGCTCGACCTTGATCGGGATGCGCGACAGCTTGGCCGCGGCCTTCTGCTTGGCCAGCGGGTTGTAGGCTTCGGTGGACTGCGCTTCGCGCACGACGTCGGGAGTGCTCATGGCTGCTGAGGGAGAGGTCAGGGCGCGAGGCGGCGTGCGAGCTGTTGGCCCAGCATGGCCGCGGCATCGTCCCAGGGGATGTGGACGCCGATTGTAGAAAGGTCCACCGTTTGCAAACCTGCGTAACCGCAAGGGTTGATGCGCGAGAAGGGTTCCAGGTCCATGGCGACGTTCAGCGCCACACCGTGGTAGGTGCAGTGGCGCGCGACCTTGATGCCCAGCGCGGCGATCTTGCCCAAGCCGGTGAAGTCCGGCTGGGGCGGGCCATCGGCGTGGGCACGTTTTTGCGGGCGCTGCGGCAGCATGCTGTGGCCGTGCGGATCGTCCAGGCGCACGTAGATGCCGGGCGCGCCGGCCACGCGGTGGCCCGTCACGCCGTAGTGGCCCAGCGTGCGGATCACGGCTTCCTCTATGCGGTACACGTATTCCTTGACGTAGTAGCCCGCACGGCGCAGATCGATGAGCGGATAGGCTACGACCTGGCCGGGGCCATGGTGCGTCACCTGCCCGCCGCGGTTGGTGGCAACGACGGGGATGCCGCCGGGCGAGAGGACGTGGTCGCTCTTGCCGGCCAGGCCCTGTGTGTACACCGCGGGGTGCTCACAAATCCACAGCTCGTCGGGCGTCTCGTCAGTGCGCTCCTCCGTGAAGCGCTGCATGGCAGCCACCGTGGCCGGGTAGTCCACCCGGCCCAGCATGCGCAACTCCATGGTGCGGACGTTCAGAGCACGACCTTGACCATCGGGTGCGAGGTCAGGGCCCGGTACAGATCATCGAGCTGCTCCCGGCTGGTGGCAGTCACGGTGATGGTCACGCCCAGGTAGTTGCCCGCGCGGCTGTCGCGCAACTCGATGGTGGAAGCGTCGAAGTCGGGGTCGAAGCGGCGCGCAACCTCGGTGACGGCATGCACGAACCCGTTCACGTTTGCTCCCATGACCTTGATGGGAAAGCGGGACGGATATTCGATCAACGAGTCCTTGCGAGGATCGGCGGAAGAGGGCTGGTTGGGCGTCGTCATTAGGCTCTTTCAAGGCCGGAGGGGCCGAAGGGAAGGGGTGCCCCAAGCGGGTGGCGATGGTATACCTGCGGTTCGCTGTGGCTTTAGGCGGGCCCCGTGGCCGCGCTGCACCACAATGGGCGTTGGCGCGTTGCCACAATGGTGCGGCTATGTGCAGTGATCCACCCGCGCTCCGTTACCGATTGTGGATCGGCCGGGGTTTTTACTTATAATCAAGGGCTTTGTGAAAGTTTTGGTCTGTGGCGCAGGCGTCTTCCAACGATAAAAAATCGCCTCCGAGACTGAATCTGAGGTTGAGGATTCCGACTTCAAGCCCCTGACTGCACAAGAGGCGCAGGAGTGGCGGTCACGCCATCCGGCGCTGTCGGTCTGGCGCATTGTCTGGGGCCAGGCGGCGGTGGGGGCGGTAGTGGCCCTGCTGGCATGGTGGCTGACGGGCAGGCTGCCGGTGGCATGGTCCGCCGGGTATGGGGCTCTGTCCGTCGTGGTGCCGGCGGCGCTGTTTGCCCGTGGCATGGCGCGCAGGCGCTCCACGGCTGGTGCTGCGATGGTCGGGCTTCTGGGTTGGGAGTTGGTCAAGATTGCATTGACCGTCGCCATGTTGGCGGCGGCGCCCCGGGTAGTGCCGGGGCTCAGCTGGCTGGCGTTGCTGGTCGGCATGGTGGTAACGATGAAAACGTACTGGATCGCGCTGCTGGCGCGGCCTGGTGTCCGACGAACCGATTGATATTTGAGAGAAGAGTTGTCCGATGGCCGCAGATGCGCACGCCCCGACTGCAAGTGAATACATCGTTCACCACCTGCAGCATCTCCAGAACATCAAGCAGAAGTCCATCATCGACTTCTCGGTTGTCAACCTCGATTCCGTTGCCGTCAGCGTGATCTTGGGTGTTTTGGGTCTGTTCGTCATGTGGCTCGCTGCCCGCACGGCCACTTCCGGTGTGCCAGGCCGCTTCCAGGCGGCTGTCGAGATGCTGGTCGAGATGGTGGACAACCAGGCCAAGGCCAACATCCACAACGCGCAAAGCCGTAAGTTCATTGCACCTCTGGCGCTCACCGTGTTCGTCTGGATTTTCCTGATGAACGCTATGGACCTGCTGCCGGTGGACCTGCTGCCCGTGCTCTGGCAGGGCGCCACAGGTGACTCGCATGCCTACCTGCGCGTCGTGCCCACCGCCGACCTGTCCACCACCTTGGGTCTGTCCAGCGCCGTGCTGATCCTGTGCTTCGTGTACAGCATCAAGATCAAAGGAATGGGCGGCTGGGCGCATGAACTGGTGACCGCGCCCTTCGGTACCAGCAAGAACCCCGTTTTCGCCCTGATCCTGGGCGTGGTCAATCTGCTCATGCAGATCATTGAATACGTTGCCAAGACCGTGTCGCATGGCATGCGACTGTTCGGCAACATGTACGCTGGTGAGTTGGTGTTCATGCTGATTGCCCTGATGGGTGGCGCAGCGGCTATGTCGCTCTCTGGTGTGTTGCTCCCCGTGGGGCACATCATTGCGGGCTCTATCTGGGCGATCTTCCACATCCTGATCATCACCCTGCAGGCCTTCATTTTCATGATGCTGACGCTGATTTATCTCGGCCAGGCGCATGAAGCTCACTGATCCTTTCGTTTCCTTTCTCAACCTTCCTTTCTTTTCATCCTAGGAGTCATCATGGAAAACATTCTCGGTCTCGTCGCTCTGGCTTGTGGTCTGATCGTGGGCCTCGGCGCTATCGGCGCTTCGATCGGTATTGCCCTGATGGGTGGCAAGTTCCTGGAATCCTCCGCACGCCAGCCTGAGCTGATCAACGAACTGCAAACCAAGATGTTCATCTTGGCAGGTCTGATCGACGCCGCCTTCCTGATCGGCGTGGCCATCGCTCTGCTGTTCGCTTTCGCCAACCCCTTCGTTCTGGCCTAAGCCTCCGTCAACGCCCTAGAAAGAAAGGTGTTGCCGTGAGTATCAACGCGACCCTGTTCGTTCAGGCCATTGTTTTCCTGATCCTGGTGCTGTTCACGATGAAGTTCGTGTGGCCCCCGATCGCGAAGGCGCTGGATGAGCGAGCCCAGAAAATCGCCGATGGTCTCGCAGCTGCCGATCGTGCCAAGACCGAGCTTGCTGCTGCCGACCAGCGTGTGAAGCAGGAACTGGCTGCCGCCAGCAACGAAACCGCGACACGCTTGGCCGACGCTGAGCGCCGCGCACAGGCCATCATCGAAGAGGCCAAGGCGCGCGCCAACGACGAAGGCAACAAGATCGTCGCTGCTGCCCGTGCCGAGGCCGAGCAGCAAGCGATCCAGGCACGTGAAGCCCTGCGCGAGCAGGTGGCGGCCCTGGCCGTCAAGGGGGCTGAGCAGATTCTCCGCAAGGAAGTCAATGCCGGCGTTCATGCCGATCTGCTGAACCGTCTGAAGACCGAGCTGTAAGGGAGCATTCAATGGCTGAACTCGCCACCATTGCCCGCCCTTACGCCGAGGCGCTGTACAAGGCCTGCACCGACCAAGCGGGTGTGGACCTGAATGGCGCCACAGCCTGGGTGGACGAGCTGGCGGCGATTGCCGCCAATCCCCAATTGCGCCAACTGGCGGACAACCCCAAGGTGACGGGCGAGCAGGTGTTCGACGTCATCGTGGGCGTGGCCCGCTCGGCGTTGCCTGACCTGGCCAAGAACTTCCTGCGTACCGTGATCGACAACGGGCGCGTGCAGGCGCTGCCTGAAATCGCGGTCCAGTTCCGTACGCTGGTCAATCGCAGCCACGGCACTTCGGATGCCGTGGTGTACAGCGCCTTCCCGCTGGATGCGGGCGCTCTGACCGATGTGGGTGCCACGCTTGAAAAGCGCTTCGGTCGCAAGCTCAATCTCTCCGTGCAGTTGGATGAGACCCTGATCGGCGGCGTGCGCGTGGTGGTGGGCGACGAGGTGCTCGACACTTCCGTCAAAGCCCGTCTGGAACAAATGAAAGCTGCCCTCACCGCCTGATGGGCGTGAGGTCTCGGCTATACCCCCAAGAAAGAAGGAAAGAGTCATGCAACTCAATCCCGCAGAAATTTCTGAACTGATCAAGAGCCGCATCGAAGGTCTGGCAGCCAGCAGCGACATCCGCAACCAGGGCACCGTGGTGTCCGTGACCGACGGTATCGTGCGCGTCCACGGCCTGTCGGACGTGATGCAGGGCGAAATGCTCGAATTCCCTGCTGCGGCAGACGGTCAGCCCTCCTTCGGCCTGGCCCTGAACCTCGAGCGCGACTCCGTTGGCGCTGTGATTCTGGGCGAGTACGAACACATTTCTGAAGGCGATACCGTGAAGTGCACGGGCCGCATTCTGGAAGTGCCGGTGGGCCCGGAACTGATCGGCCGCGTGGTGAACGCTCTCGGCCAGCCGATCGACGGCAAGGGTCCGATCAACGCCAAGATGACGGACGTGATCGAGAAGGTCGCTCCCGGCGTGATCGCGCGCCAGTCCGTGGACCAGCCGCTGCAAACCGGCCTGAAGTCCATCGACTCCATGGTGCCAATCGGCCGTGGCCAGCGTGAGCTGATCATCGGCGACCGCCAGACCGGCAAGACGGCAGTGGCCATCGACGCCATCATCAACCAGAAGGGTCAGGGCGTGACGTGTATCTACGTCGCCATCGGCCAGAAGGCATCGTCGATCAAGAACGTGGTGCGCGCTCTGGAACAGGCCGGCGCCATGGAATACACCATTGTCGTGGCGGCTTCGGCTTCCGAGTCCGCCGCCATGCAGTACGTGTCGGCCTACTCCGGCTGCACGATGGGCGAATACTTCCGCGACCGTGGCGAGGACGCGCTGATTGTGTACGACGACCTGTCCAAGCAAGCTGTGGCCTACCGCCAGGTTTCGCTGCTGCTGCGCCGCCCGCCAGGCCGCGAAGCCTTCCCCGGCGACGTGTTCTATCTCCACAGCCGCTTGCTCGAGCGTGCAGCCCGTGTGAATGCCGACTATGTGGAAGCCTTCACCAAGGGCGAGGTCAAGGGCAAGACGGGTTCGCTGACCGCACTGCCCGTGATCGAAACCCAGGCCGGCGACGTGTCTGCCTTCGTTCCAACCAACGTGATCTCGATCACCGACGGTCAGATCTTCCTGGAAACCAGCCTGTTCAACGCTGGTATCCGCCCCGCCATCAACGCCGGTATCTCGGTGTCGCGCGTGGGGGGTGCCGCCCAGACCAAGCTGATCAAGGGCCTGTCCGGCGGTATCCGTACCGACCTGGCCCAGTACCGTGAACTCGCGGCGTTCGCGCAGTTCGCCTCCGACCTGGACGAAGCCACGCGCAAGCAGCTGGATCGCGGCGCCCGCGTGACGGAACTGCTCAAGCAGCCCCAGTACAGCCCGCTGAGCACGGCCCTGATGGGCGCGACGCTCTTCACGGTGAACAAGGGCTTCCTGGACGACGTGGACGTGAAGAAGGTGCTGGCCTTCGAAGCCGGCCTGCACCAGTACCTGAAGACGAGCCACGGTGCGCTGCTGGACCGCCTGCAGCAGAACCGCGCGTTCGACAAGGAAGGCAAGGACGAGGCCGAACTGACGCAAGCCATCACGGCGTTCAAGAAGTCGTTCGTTTAAATCGGACGAGGAACCATCATGGCAGCAGGTAAGGAAATACGCGGCAAGATCAAGTCGGTGGAAAACACCAAGAAGATCACCAAGGCCATGGAAATGGTGGCCGCGTCCAAGATGCGCAAGGCGCAAGACCGCATGCGTGCCGCCCGACCCTATGCCGAGAAGGTGCGCAACATTGCCGCCCACCTCGGCGAGGCCAACCCTGAGTACGTGCACCCTTTCATGAAGGCGAACGATGCGAAGGCAGCTGGCATTATTGTCGTCACGACCGACAAGGGCCTGTGCGGAGGCATGAACACCAACGTGCTGCGCGCCGTCACCACCAAGCTGCGCGAACTGCAGTCTACGGGTGTCGATGTGCAGTCGGTGGCTATTGGCAACAAGGGGTTGGGCTTCCTCAACCGCGTGGGTGCCAAGGTCGTGGCGCATGCCACCGGGCTGGGCGATACGCCGCACCTGGACAAGCTGATCGGACCGGTGAAGGTGCTGCTGGATGCTTACGCGGAAGGCAAGATCAACGCGGTGTACCTAAGCTACACCAAGTTCATCAACACCATGAAGCAGGAATCGGTGGTGGAGCAGTTGCTGCCCCTGTCGTCCGAGCAGATGCAGGCCCAGAAGACCGGCCATGGTTGGGATTACATCTACGAGCCTGACGCGCAGAGCGTGATCGACGAACTGCTGGTGCGCTATGTCGAGTCGCTGATCTACCAGGCAGTGGCAGAGAACATGGCCTCGGAGCAGTCCGCGCGCATGGTGGCCATGAAGGCCGCCACCGACAACGCCGGTAACGTCATCAACGAGCTCAAGCTGGTCTACAACAAGACGCGCCAAGCGGCGATCACGAAAGAACTTTCGGAGATCGTTGCAGGTGCCGCGGCAGTCTGACGCCGCCTTCGGGTCTCGGTTTAAATTTTTGGAGCAAATCAAATGGCTCAAGTGCAAGGCAAGATTGTTCAATGTATCGGCGCCGTGGTGGACGTGGAGTTCCCGCGCGACCAGATGCCCAAGGTGTATGACGCCCTGAAGCTCGAGGGCTCGCCCCTGACGCTGGAAGTGCAGCAGCAGCTGGGCGACGGCGTGGTGCGTACCATTGCGCTCGGTTCTTCGGACGGCCTCAAGCGTGGCCTGATGGTCACGAACACCGGCAACCCCATCACCGTGCCCGTGGGCAAGGCCACGCTGGGCCGCATCATGGACGTGCTGGGCAACCCCATCGACGAGCGCGGCCCCGTGGACCAGAGCCTGACGGCTTCCATCCACCGCAAGGCCCCCGCTTATGACGAGCTGAGCCCTTCGCAGGAACTGCTCGAGACCGGCATCAAGGTGATCGACCTGGTGTGCCCGTTCGCCAAGGGCGGCAAGGTGGGCCTGTTCGGTGGTGCCGGCGTGGGCAAGACCGTGAACATGATGGAGCTCATCAACAACATCGCCAAGGCGCACTCGGGTCTGTCCGTGTTCGCTGGCGTGGGTGAGCGTACCCGTGAGGGCAACGACTTCTACCACGAGATGGCCGACTCCGGCGTCGTGAATCTGGAAAACCTGGGCGAGTCCAAGGTGGCCATGGTCTACGGCCAGATGAACGAGCCCCCGGGCAACCGTCTGCGCGTGGCCCTGACCGGCCTGACCATCGCCGAGTCCTTCCGCGACGAAGGCCGCGACGTGCTGTTCTTCGTGGACAACATCTACCGTTACACGCTGGCCGGTACCGAAGTTTCCGCTCTGCTGGGCCGGATGCCTTCCGCCGTGGGCTACCAGCCGACGCTGGCCGAGGAAATGGGCCGTCTGCAAGAGCGTATTACCTCGACCAAGGTCGGGTCCATCACGTCCATTCAGGCCGTGTACGTGCCTGCCGACGACTTGACCGACCCGTCGCCCGCCACCACCTTCGCCCACCTGGACTCCACCGTGGTGCTGTCGCGTGACATCGCCGCTCTGGGTATCTACCCTGCCGTGGACCCGCTGGACTCCACCAGCCGCCAGCTGGACCCGCAGGTCGTGGGTGAAGAGCACTACCAAGTGGCCCGCCAAGTGCAGGGTACCCTGCAGCGCTACAAGGAACTGCGCGACATCATCGCAATTCTGGGTATGGACGAGCTGGCCCCCGAGGACAAGCTGGTCGTGGCCCGTGCCCGCAAGATCCAGCGTTTCCTGTCGCAGCCGTTCCACGTGGCCGAGGTGTTCACGGGCTCGCCTGGCAAGTACGTGCCGCTGTCCGAGACCATCCGCGGCTTCAAGATGATCGTGGCTGGCGAATGCGACCACCTGCCCGAGCAGGCCTTCTACATGGTTGGCACCATCGACGAAGCCTTCGAAAAGGCGAAGAAGGTGGCCTGATGGTCCGAAGGCCGGCCCCGCGTCCGGCCCTCGTGAGCCCCACAGGCTTGCCATTCCCTTTTTCTAGGAGCAAAGATGAACACCATCCATGTTGATGTGGTCAGTGCCGAAGAGTCCATCTTCTCCGGCGAGGCGCGCTTCGTCGCGCTGCCCGGCGAAGCGGGCGAATTGGGCATCTATCCGCGCCACACGCCACTCATCACCCGCATCAAGCCGGGTTCGGTGCGCATCGAATTGCCTGACGGCAATGAAGAGTTCGTTTTCGTGGCCGGTGGCATTCTGGAAGTGCAGCCCGACTGCGTGACCGTGCTGTCCGACACCGCCATCCGTGGCCGTGACCTGGACGACCAGAAGGCGCAGGAAGCCAAGGCTGCGGCCGAGGAAGCCCTGAAGAACGCCAAGAGCGAGATCGATCTGGCCCGCGCCCAGTCCGAGCTGGCCGTGATGGCAGCGCAGATTGCCGCGCTGCGCAAGTTCCGCCAGAAGCGCTGATCGACTGATCGCCTTCCATCGCAAAAGCCGCCTTCGGGCGGCTTTTGTCGTTATGGGTGGGCCCGCTATGGCGCTCGTCCATCGGCGCCGTCCGACGCCAGCCAGGCCCAACGCGACGCTAGCATGGGCCATGGTCAACCCTTTGGCAGAGTCTGCGGCAGACGCCCTGGTGGTAGCGCGCCCCGAAGGGCTGTATTGCCTGCCCGGTGGCTTTTACATCGACCCCTGGCGGCCGGTGGACCGGGCCGTCATCACCCATGGCCATGGCGACCACGCGCGGCGCGGGCATGGACACTACCTGGCGCACGAGCACAGCGCGGGTGTCCTGCGCGGTCGGCTGGGGGCAGACATCGCCTTGCAGACGCTGGCCTACGGCGAACCCCTGCACCACAACGGCGTGCGTATCTCACTGCACCCTGCGGGCCATGTGCTGGGCTCGGCCCAGGTGCGGCTGGAGCACGGCGGTCGCGTGTGGGTGGCCTCGGGGGATTACAAGCTGGAGGCCGACGGCACCTGCGCGCCGTTCGAGCCCGTGCGCTGCGACACGTTCATCACCGAATCCACCTTCGGCCTGCCCATCTACCGTTGGCCCGCACAGGCCGTCCTGCAGGCCCAGATCAACGACTGGTGGCGTTCCAACGCGGCCATGCGCCGCCCTTCGGTGCTGTTTTGCTACGCGTTCGGCAAGGCGCAGCGCATCCTGCATGGCGTAGATGCCAGCATTGGTCCGCTGCTCATGCATGGCGCGGTGGAGCCCCTCAATGCCGCTTACCGCGCCGCCGGCGTGCGCCTGCCGCCCACGCAGGGGGCCACCGACGCGTCACTGGATGCTGCGACGCGCGAGACCGCGCTGGTGCTGGCGCCGCCCTCGGCCCAAGGCACTCCATGGATGCGCCGCTTCCCGCGCCACGCCGATGCTTTTGCCAGCGGCTGGATGCAGTTGCGCGGCACGCGTCGCCGCCGCGGGGTGGATCGTGGTTTTGTGCTCTCCGATCACGCAGACTGGCCGGGGCTGCAGCAGGCGATTGCCGCCACGGGGGCCGAGCGCGTGTTCGTCACCCACGGCAGCGTGGCCGTCATGGTGCGCTGGCTGCGCGAGCAAGGGCTGGATGCCCAGGCTTTCGCCACCGAATACGGCGACGAGGACGAGGCAGCGCCGACCGACGCGCCAACTGCAGCGCCCACTGCACCGGAAGCCGAGACAGGCGACGCGGCCGGAGGCACCTCCTGATGCAGGCCTTTGCCGCGCTCTACCAGGCGCTGGATGCCAGCACGTCCAGCCTCGCCAAGCAGGCCGCGCTGCGCGACTATCTGCGGGGTGCGCCACCCGAGGATGCCGCCTGGGCCGTCTACTTCCTCGCGGGTGGCAAACCACGCCAACTCGTGCCCACCAAGCTGTTGCGCGCGGTGGCGCGCGAGGCGGCGGGGTTGCCGGAATGGCTGTTCGACGAAAGCTACGAGGCTGTGGGCGATCTGGCCGAGACCATCGCACTGCTGCTGCCCCCGCCCACGCAGGCGCACGCCCTGGGGCTGGCCGCATGGATGCGCGAACACCTCTTGCCGCTGCGCGGCCTGGCGCCCGACACCCAGGCTGAACGGCTGGGTGCGCAATGGGCGCGGCTGGCGCCCGAGGAGCGGCTGGTGTACTTCAAGCTCATCACGGGGGCCTTCCGCGTGGGCGTGTCGCGCTTGCAGGTCACGCAGGCGCTCGCGGCCGTGAGCGGCGTGGACGCCAAGCGCATCGCCCAGCGCCTCATGGGCTACACCCACGTGGGCGCGCAGCCCGGGACGGCTGACTACCAGCGCCTCGTGGCGCCCGAGGGAGATGATGCGGGCGCGCAGGCTGCGGAGGCCCAGGGCCATCCCTATCCCTTCTTTCTGGCGCACCCGCTGCAGCTGCCGGTGGCGCAGTTTGACGCCGCGCTCGGCCCGCCGGCGGACTGGATCGTGGAATGGAAGTGGGACGGCATCCGCGCCCAGCTCGTGCGGCGCGCGGGCGCCACTTGGCTGTGGTCGCGCGGGGAGGAGTTGGTGACCGATCGCTTCCCCGAACTGCAGGCGCTGGGCGATGAAGCCCTGCCCGACGGCACGGTGCTCGACGGCGAGATCGTCGTCTGGCAGCCCGCGCGAGCGGATGCGCCGGCGCAGCCGCGCCCGTTTGCCGACCTGCAAAAGCGCATCGGCCGCAAGTCGCTGGGCCCCAAGCTGCTGCGCGAGGTGCCCGTGGTGCTGCTGGCCTACGACCTGCTGGAGGAACACGGCCAGGACCTGCGCGGCCTGCCGCTGCAGGCGCGGCGCGCGCGACTGGACGCGCTGCTGGCGCGCACCGACCACCCGGCGCTGGTGCCCAGCCCGGTGCTGCAGGGACAGAGCTGGGCCGAACTGGCACGCCTGCGGGACAGCGCGCGTGCCCTGGGCGTGGAGGGCATGATGCTCAAAGGGCGCACGGCGCACTATGGTGTGGGCCGCACCCGGGACGTGGGTATCTGGTGGAAGTGGAAGATCGACCCGATGAGCGTGGACGCCGTGCTCATTTATGCGCAGCGCGGCCACGGGCGCCGCGCCAGCCTGTACAGCGACTACACGTTCGCCGTGTGGAGTGCGCCGCAGGGCACCGAGGGGCGCACGCTGGTGCCGTTTGCCAAGGCGTACTCGGGCCTGACCGATGCCGAGATGGCGAGGGTGGACGCCATCATCCGCAAGACCACGGTGGAGAGCTTCGGCCCGGTGCGCAGCGTGCGGCCCACGCTGGTGTTCGAGCTGGGCTTTGAGGGCATAGCGCGCAGCGCGCGGCACAAGAGCGGCATCGCCGTGCGCTTCCCGCGCATGCTGCGCTGGCGTGAGGACAAGCCGGTGGACGAGGCTGATTCGCTGGATACGCTGGCAGCGCTGTTGCCTGCTACGCCATGATCTGGTGCTATGAATACAAGAGCTGTTGGCGCTGGATGGACGGGCGCTGCAGGCGATTTTCCCTTGAAATGCAGTGGCCCGCGCGGCGGCAATGCCTTGGCCGCGCGGTGCAACGGGGGGTGCCGTGACCGCCCCGCGCTTCCCCCTCGCGACGGGCTGGCTGGCCACGCGCGGCTGGGCGCCATTCGCCTTCCAGCGCCAGGTGTGGCGCGCCATCGCGCAGGGACGCTCGGGCCTGCTGCACGCCACCACGGGCGCCGGCAAGACTTATGCGGTGTGGCTCGGGGCGCTGCAGGCCTTTGCGGACTGGGAGTCAAAACGGCCTGTAGCGCCCGTCCATCCGGCGGTACACGCTATAAATAACGAAGCAGCACCGCGGACCGCACCACTCACCGTGGTGTGGATCACGCCCATGCGCGCGCTGGCCGCCGACACGCTGCGTGCGCTGGCGGCGCCGCTGCAGGCCCTGGCCGCACAGCATGCCGGCCTGGCGCGCTGGAGCCTGGGCGCACGCACGGGCGATACCGGCAGCGCCGAACGCAGCGCCCAGGCGCGCCGTCTGCCCACGGTGCTCGTCACCACCCCCGAAAGCCTGTCGCTGCTGCTGGCGCGCGCGGACGCGCGCGAGCAACTGGCCCGCGTGCGCCTGGTGGTGGCGGATGAATGGCACGAGCTGCTGGGCAACAAACGCGGCGTGCAGGTGCAGTTGGCGCTGGCGCGGCTCGCGGGCTGGAACCCACGGCTCCTGGTCTGGGGCATGTCGGCCACGCTGGGCAACCTGCCCGAGGCCATGCAGACGCTGCTGGGCCGGGAGGGCGGCACGCTGGTGCGCGGCCGCGTGGAAAAGCGCCTGGTGGTGGACACCCTGCTGCCCGAGCGGCCCGAGCGCTTCACCTGGGCCGGCCACCTGGGCCTCGCCATGCTGCCGGCGGTGGTGCGCGCGCTGGAGGAGTCGCCCGGCACCACGCTGGTGTTCGTCAACGTGCGCTCGCAGGCCGAGCAGTGGTACCAGGCGCTGCTGGATGCGCGGCCGGACTGGGCGGGGCAGATCGCCATCCACCACGGCTCGCTGGACCGTGCTGTGCGCGAATGGGTGGAGGCGGGGCTCAAGAGCGGCAGCCTGCGCGCCGTGGTCTGCACCAGCAGCCTGGACCTGGGTGTGGACTTCCTGCCGGTACAGCGCGTGCTGCAGATCGGCTCGGCCAAGGGCGTGGCGCGCCTGCTGCAGCGCGCCGGCCGCTCGGGCCACGCACCAGGGCGGCCCTCGCGCATCACGCTGGTGCCCACGCACAGCCTGGAGTTGGTGGAGGCCGCCGCCGCGCGCGCCGCGGTGCATGCCGGGCGGGTGGAAAAGCGCGTCTCGCCGCACCAGCCCGTCGACGTGCTGGTACAGCACCTGGCCACGGTGGCGCTGGGCGGGGGCTTCGAGCCCGAGGCACTGTATGCCGAGGTGCGCCGCACGGCCGCGTACCGCACGCTGCCGCGCGGCGTGTGGCAGTGGTGCCTGGACTTCGTTGCGCGTGGCGGCAGCGCCCTGGCGGCCTACCCGGACTACCGCCGTGTCGTGCCGGACGAGAACGGTGTGTGGCGCCTGCCCGATGCGCGCCTGGCGCGCCGCCACCGCGCCAACATCGGCACCATCGTGAGCGATGCCAGCATGCAGGTGCAGATTCTGCATGGCGCTCGCCTGGGTGCGGTGGAAGAGGGCTTCATCGCGCGGCTGTCGCCCGGCGACTGCTTCGTGTTCGCCGGGCAGGTGCTGGAACTGGTGCGCACGCGCGAGATGACCGCCTTCGTGCGGCGCGCGCCGGGGCGGCAGCCCACGGTGCCGCGCTGGAACGGCTCGCGCATGCCGCTGTCCACCGTGCTGGCCGACTACGTGGTGCAACAGCTCGCGCAGGCGGGGCGGGGCCGCTACGCCAGCCCCGAGCTGCGCGCCGTGCGCCCGCTGCTGGAGGTGCAGCGCCGCTGGTCCGCCCTGCCCACGCCGGGCACGCTGCTGGCCGAGACGCTGCGCACGCGCGAGGGCTGGCACCTGTTCCTCTACCCGTTTGCCGGCCGGCACGCGCACATCGGGCTGGCCAGCCTGTTCGCCTGGCGCGCGGCCCAGGGGGTGCCGGGCACCTTCTCGATCGCGGTGAACGACTATGGGTTGGAGCTGCTGTCCGCCACCGAACGCGACTGGCCGGCTTTGCTGCCCGACCTGCTGCGCACCGACGCCGCCGCGCCGCAGGCCGCCCGGCAGGCGCACGGCCTGGCGCCTGACGAGGCGCTGGCCATCCGCAACACTGCCAACGCCACGGCGCCCGAGGGGGTGCCGCAAGAGCGTGACGCGCGCGCGGCGTTGCTGCACGAGGTGCTGGCCAGCCTCAACGCCACCGAGATGGCGCGCCGGCGCTTTCGCGAGATTGCGCGCGTGGCGGGGCTCATCTTTCAAAGCCACCCGGGCGAGCAGCGCAGCGCGCGCCAGCTGCAGGCGTCTTCCCAGTTGTTCTTCGAGGTCTTTCGGCGTTATGACGCGGGCAACCTGCTGCTGCGCCAAGCCGATCAGGAAGTGCTGAGCCAGGAGCTGGACGTGGCACAGCTGCTGGCGGCGCTCACACGCATGCAGGCGCAGCAGCTCATGGTGCAGCCTCTCGTGCGACCCGGGCCGCTGGCCTTTCCGCTGATGGTGGAGCGCTTTCGCGAGCAGCTCAGCAACGAGGCGCTGGCCGACCGCATCGCGCGCATGCTGGGCGACATGGAAGCCGCCGCCAGCGCGCGCAAACCCGTACCCGCCCCGCCGGTGCAGGACGTTGTGCCCCCTGACCCGCCGCGCCGGCGGCGCGCCGCTTCCCCGGCCGCGCCACCGCGGCAGGAAGCATCGCCCGCAGTCACCGACGCACTGCGCGACACGCTGGACTTTGCCGATGCCTCCGAGGGCACGGGCGCCGCGCCGGCCGCGGCGCGGGGCCGTTCCCCGCGCCGCGCGCGCAAGCCTTCGCGCCCGTTGCCGCGCCTGTGACCCATGCACGCGCCTGATCTGCCCGCCGACCTGGCCGTGGACCTGGCCGGCACCACCGTGTGGCTGCTGCCCGAGCGCGCGCTGTGGTGGCCGGAGGGTGCCATGCTGTGCCTGGCCGACCTGCACCTGGGCAAGGCCGCCACCTTCCGCGCGCGCGGCCTGCCCGTGCCCGCGGGTACCACGCAGGGCAACCTGGATCGGCTGGTGCAGTTGCTGGCGCGCCACCCCGGCGTGCAGCGCCTGGTGGTGCTGGGCGACTTCCTGCATGCGGCCGAGGCCCACGCGCCCGCGCTGCTGCGCGCGTTGGCCGCTTGGCGCGAGGACCATGTGGCACTGGAACTGGTGCTGGTGCGCGGCAACCACGACCGCCACGCGGGCGACCCGCCGGCGTGGCTGGGCGCACGCATCGTGGACGAGCCCTGGTCGCAAGGGCCCTTTGCCTGCTGCCACCATCCACAGCACCGCGCGGGGCAGTGGGTGCTGGCCGGGCACCTGCACCCCACGGCCGTGCTGTACGGCGGCGGGCGCGATGCGCTGCGCATGCCCTGTTTCGTGGCGGAGCCGGGCCTGCTGGTGCTGCCGGCTTTTGGCGAGTTCACCGGCGGCCATGCCGTGCCCGCCGCGCCGGGGCGCCAGCGCTTCGCGGTGGGGGCGGGGCGCGTCTGGGCGCTGCCCTGAAGGAGTGATCGAAAAGGGAGTTCCGCCTCGCAAGGCGTGCTCTGGTACTCAGTCCACCGTGCCCGGGATGACGGGGGCGTCGGGCAGCTCGTTCGGCCGGTCCACGCCCTCGGTGGCCGGGAAGTGCTCCACGAGCAGCGCAGAGACCTCGCTCAGCGCCTGGGTCAGACCGTCCTCGTGCCGGCCTTGGCGGAAGGCCTCGGCCATGTGCGACACCATGCTGCGCCATGTCGCCGGGGGCACGCGGCGCGCCAGAGCGCGGTCGGCCACGATCTCGATGGCATGCTCGGCCAGCATCAGGTAGATGAGCACGCCGTTGTTGTGTTCGGTGTCCCACACACGCAGCTTGCCGAACTGCGTGACCGCGCGCTCACGCGCCGTGGCGCCGCGCCACAGGTACGACAGCGGCAGGCCGCCTTCCACGCAGATGCGGATCTGGCCGGTGTGGCGGCGCTCGCTGGCGGCCACGCGCTGGCCCAGGCGCTCCAGCACCTCGGGTGGCAGGGCCTGGTGCAGGCCGCCGTCGGACCAACGGTGCCGCAGCAGCCGCGCCAGGCGCGCCAGCACGCCGGAAGGTGGGGATGAAGAGGGTGTGACCATGGTGTTTCGCTCTGTGCTTGCCGCCCTACCAGTCGCCCGATGCACCGCCGCCGCCGAAGTCTCCGCCGCCGCCCGAGCCGAATCCACCACCGCCTCCACCGCCCCAGCCACCGCCGTGACCGCCTCCCCAGCCGCCACCGCCGCCGTGCCACACCACGGGGCCGCCGCGGCCCGCAAAGATCCAGGTGTAGAGCAGCGCCAGCAGCCCCGCGCCACCCGCCAGCAGCAGGCTGGAGGTGACGATGAAGGCCAGGAACCCAGCGCCGCCGCCCATCACCAGGCCGCCCAGGCGCTGGCCGAACAGGCGGCGCACCACGGGGCCCGCCACCATCACGCCGAAGAAGAGGAAGACGGCCAGGTCTGTCCAGTCAAAGCCCGCAGACGCGCCGCGGCCCTGCCAATCGCCCTGCTGGCTGCTTTGCGGCGCGGGCAGGTTTTCGCCCGCGATGCGCGCGCCGATTTGCTGCACCGCGGCGTCCAGCCCGCCGGCAAAGTCGCCCTCGCGAAAGCGCGGCTTCATCGCGCCGTCGATGATGCGCGCGGCGGCGATGTCGGGTATGGCGCCTTCCAGCGCCTTGGCCACCTCGATGCGCATGCGCCGGTCGTCCTTGGCCACGACCACCAGCACGCCATCGCCCACGTCCTTGCGGCCGATCTTCCAGGCGTTGCCCACGCGGTTGGCGAAGGCGGCGATGTCCTCGGGCGCGGTGGTGGGCACCATCAGCACCACCACCTGCGAGCCGTGCTGCTGCTCGATGGCGGCCAGGCGCGCCTCCAGCCCCTGGCGCTGCGCGTCGTTCAGCGTGCCGGTCTGGTCGATCACGCGTGCCTGCAGCGCAGGCACCGCGCGCAGCGGCTGCGCGGTGGCGGGGAGGGCTCCGATAGCTACAAGAAATATAGCTATCAGCGCTTGAAGGGCAAGCGCTAGCGGCATATTTGGCTTACAACCCCGATGTCAGGGCTGGGAGGCGGGTGCGGGGCTGGAGAAATCCACCTTGGGCGGCGCAGAGATCTCGGCCTCGTTCGCCACCGTGAAGCTGGGCTTGGGTTCATAGCTGAACACCATGGCCGTGAGGTTGGTGGGGAAGCTGCGTGCGAGCACGTTGTACTCCTGCACGGTCTGGATGTAGCGGTTGCGTGCCACGGTGATGCGGTTTTCGGTGCCCTCCAGCGTCACGCGCAGGTCGCGGAAGGCCTGGTTGGCCTGCAGCTGCGGGTAACGCTCGGCCACCACCATCAGGCGCGACAGCGCGCTGGACAGCTCGCCCTGCGCCTGCTGGAACTTGTTGAACGCCTCGGGGTTGTTGAGGGTCTCGGGCGTCACCTGGATCGAGGTGGCCTTGGCGCGCGCCTCGATTACCTTGGTCAGCGTCTCCTGCTCGAATGCCGCCTCGCCCTTGACGGTGGCCACGATGTTGGGCACCAGGTCGGCGCGGCGCTGGTACTGGTTGAGCACTTCGCTCCACGCGGCCTTGGACTGCTCGTCCAGGCGCTGGAAGTCGTTGTAACCGCAGCCCGAGAGGGCCAGCACGGCGGCAAGCATGGCGATGAGTCGTTTCATGGTGAACAGGCCTTTGCAATGCAGAAGAAAGACGGGCGGCACGGCGCCGCGCGTGCCGATCATTGTGCATGCATCGGCCAGGCGAATGACAGGGCCATCGAACGGCACAATACGCGGCTGGGTTGCAACCACCGACACTTCGCCATGCCCCGAACCCCGCTGCGCGCGGCCGCCCTGGCCGGTTCCCCCGACGATCTGGAAGCCGCGTTCTACGACGCCCTGCAAGCCGGCGACGTGGAGCGCGTGATGGCCTGCTGGGCCGACGAGGACGACATCGTCTGTGTGCACCCCGGCGCCGCGCGCCACGTGGGGCCCGCCGCCATCCGCGCGGCGTTCGCCACCTTGCTGCAGCAGGGCGGCCTCAACGTGCATCCCGCGCAGGTGATGCGCGTGCAGGCCCTGGCGAGTGCCGTGCACAGCGTGCTGGAACATGTGCGTGTGATGCTGCCCGACGGTCCGCGCGAGGCCGTGGTACAGGCCACCAACGTCTACCACAAGACCCCGCAAGGCTGGCGCCTGGTGGCGCACCATGCCAGCGCCGCCGGCATGCACGAGGCCGAGGGCGCTGCGCCCGCCGGGCACCTGCTGCATTGATGCCAAGCCTTTGATGGGCTGGTTTATGGGTCAAATTGGCCTTCAGCACAATACCAGCAAGCGCTTCCAGCTATGAAATATGAAGCGCCTTGGTGGTTGCCCGGCGGCCATGCACAGACCATCTGGCCCGCGCTGTGGGCGCGGCGCACGCTGGGGCCGCCGCCGGCCTATGTGCGCGAGCGCTGGCTGGCGCCCGACGGCGACTTCGTGGATGTGGACTTCCTGTGGCCGTGTGCCGCGGCGGGCGCGGCCCCCGCGCCGCTGCTGGTGCTGTTCCATGGACTGGAAGGCTCGTCGCGCAGCCACTATGCGCAGGCCTTCGCCGGCGTGGCCCGCGAGCGCGGCTGGGGTTTTGCCGTGCCGCACTTTCGCGGCTGCAGCGGCGAGATCAACCGCGCGCCGCGCGCCTACCATTCGGGCGACCATGAAGAGATCGACTGGATCCTCCGGCGCCTGGCCGGGTTGCAGCGGACCGGCGGTGGGGCGCGGGCGCCGCTGCTGGCCGTGGGGGTGTCGCTGGGCGGCAATGCGCTGATGCGCTGGGCCGGCGAGCAGGGCGGCCGCGCGCTCGCCAGCGCGGACGCCATCGCCAGCGTGTGCGCTCCGCTGGACCTGGCGGCCGGCGGCCACGCCATCGGGCGGGGCTTCAACCGGCAGGTGTACACGCGCATGTTCCTGCGCACCATGGTGCCCAAGGCGCTGGCCAAGCTGGCGCAGTACCCCGGCCTGTTCGACCGCGCGGCCCTGCTGGCCGCGCGCGACCTGCATGCTTTTGACGACCTCTTCACCGCGCCGCTGCACGGCTTTCGCGATGCAGACGACTACTGGCGCCGCGCGTCGGCCAAGCCGCTGCTGCCTGCGGTGCGCGTGCCGGCGCTGCTGGTCAATGCGCGCAACGATCCCTTCGTGCCCGGCGCCAGCCTGCCGTGCGACGGTGAGGTGGCGCCCGCGGTCACGCTCTGGCAGCCGGCGCATGGCGGCCACGTCGGCTTTGCGCAGGGCGGCTGGCCCGGCCATGTGCGTGCCCTGCCCGAAGCCGTGGCCGCCTGGCTGGCCGACCACGCGGCGCTGGGGTGAATGCCTGCGGGGGCGCGGACGAGGGCGCACAATCGCTGTCATGGATGACATCGTCAAGCAGGCCATCGCCAAATGGCCCAACGTGCCGGCCTGCTACGGCTGGCTGGGGCTGGATGCGCGCGGCCACTGGTACCTGCGCGATGACGCCGTGCAGTTACAGGGCGGCTTCGCCGTGGCGCGCGGAACGCGGCTGGAGCATGCCAAGCTGATCGAATTCATCCACCGCAACTATGAGGCGGATGGTGAAGGCCGCTGGTTCTTCCAGAACGGACCGCAGCGCGTCTATGTGGAACTGGAGGCCACACCGCTGATCTGGCGTCTGGGCGCCGACGGCGAGCCCGTGGCGCACACCGGCCGGCCGGCCGGTCGGGTGAATGAGTGCCTGGTGGACGAGGCCGGCCGCGTGTACCTGGCCTGCACCGCCGGCCTGGGCCTGGTGCACAGCCTGGATGTGGAGGCGTTGGCGCGCCAGATCGATCAGGGCCGCTGGACGCCACGCGAGGTGCTGGCGGCCGACCTGCCCGGTGCCTACGGCTTTGTGCCGAGCCCGCAGGCGGCTGCGGGCCCACTGCCTGCGTAACGCGCCGCACTGCAGAAAACCCCCGTCCAAAAACCAACAAGCCGGCACGCGGCCGGCTTGTGACGAGGCGAAAAGTGCCTTAGTTGGAGGCAGGTGCGCTCGCACCGGCCGCGCCGCCTTCGGCGCCGGGACGGTTGGGCTCCTCGAACTTGGCGCCGGCGGCATTGGCCATGTAGGCCACGCCGCGCGCGATCTCGGTGTCGTCGAAGTCGCCGCCACCTTGCGGTGCCATGGCGCCCTTGCCCTTGAGGGCCGATTGCACCAGGGCTTCGAAGCCCGTGGCAATGCGCGGCGCCCAGGCGGCGGCGTCGCCCAGCTTGGGTGCGCCCGCGGCACCGGTGGCGTGGCAGGCGGCACACTGCCCCTGGAAGACGGCTTCGCCTGTGCGCAGCGGGCGGTTGGCGTCGCGCACCTCGACGTTGCCAATCTTCTGGATGCGCTGGGCCACGGCCAGTTCGGGGTTGGCGGAGCCGGCCGCCGGCTTCTTGTCGGCAGTGACGAACAGCACCAGGCCGATGATGGCGAACACCGGGAGCACAAACGCAAAAATGACGGTGACCAGGAGTTGCTTGGGGTTCTTGATCGGTCCGGTATGCGCTTCGTCGTGGGTGTCGCTCATGGGATCCTCTGGTGATTCTGTTGTACTGGGGGCTGAAGGGAAAAGACTTTTCGATTATAGGAGCGCGCTCCACGCCCGCCCGTTGGGGAAAAAACGGGCAGGCGCGCGTCGTGACCTATGTCAGGAGCGTGGGGTCTCTTCGGCGGGAGCGGTCCAGCCGCCGCCCAGCACCTTGTAGAGCGTCACCTGGTTCTGCAGTTGCTGCAGGCGTGTCACCACCAGCGACTGCTGGGTGGCGAACAGCGAGCGCTGCGCATCCAGCAGGTCCAGGTAGCTGGCCACGCCGTTGCGATAGCGCAGGTCCGACAGCTCGAAGCGTTTGGCATCCGCCTGCGCCTGGGCACGCTGGGCGTCGACCTGCTCCTGCAGCGTGGCCTGGCCGGCCAGGGCGTCGGACACCTCGCGGAACGCGGTCTGGATGGACTTCTCGTACTGGGCCACGGCGATTTCGCGGCCCGCGCGCGCGGACTCCAACCCCGCCTGGTTGCGGCCGGCATCGAAGATCGGCAGGGCCAGTTGCGGCGCCAGAGAGAACGCCCACGAGCCGCTCTTGAACAGCCCCGACAGCTCATCGCTCACGGTGCCGAACTGGGCGGTGAGCGAGATGCGCGGGAAAAACGCCGCGCGCGCCGCGCCGATGTTGGCGTTGGCGCCGATCAACTGCTGCTCGGCCATGCGCACGTCCGGGCGGCGCACCAGCAGGTCGGAAGGCAGGCCCGCGGGCAGCGCCTGCATGGGCGTGGCGTCGGCCAGGCGCGAGGAGGGCAGGCTGGCACGGATGTCGTCGGGCAGCGGCTGGCCCAGCAGCAGCACCAGCGCGTTTTCATCGAGCATGCGCTGGCGCTGCTGCTGCGCATAGGTGGCGCGCGCGGCCTGGGCCAGGCTCTCGGCCTGGCGGTTGTCGAGCTCGGAGCTCACGCCGTTCTCCAGGCGCAGGCGTGTGAGCTTGACCGACTCATCGCGCGTTTCCAGCGTGCGACGCGAGATGTCGAGAAGCTCCTCGTCGGCCATCAGAGTGAGCCAGCCCGAGGCCACGGCTGCCACCAGGCTGATCTGCGCCGACTTGCGCGCCTCGTCCGTGGCCAGGTACTGGGCCAGGGCCTGCTCCTTGAGGGCCGCCACGCGCCCGAAGAAGTCGATCTCCCAGGCCGAGATGCCCAAACCCACCTGGAACTGATTGGCGTAGCTGCCCGTGGTCGCGCTGGGCTGGCGCGTGCCGCTGGCGATGGCGTTGACCGTGGGGAACTGGTTGGCGCGCTGGATCTGGAATTGCGCGCGCGCCTGCTCGACATTGAGCATGGCCACGCGCAGGTCGCGGTTGTTGCCCAGGGCCATGCCGATCAGCCGCTGCAGGCGGGGGTCGGTGAAGTATTCCTTCCAGTCGATGTCCGCCGCGGCACGCGCGGAGGTGGTGGATTCGGCCCCCGCCAGCGGATAGGCCTGCGGCACGGGGGCCGCAGGACGTTCGTAGGTCGGGATGAAGCTGCAGCCCGCCACCAGCGCCGCGGCTAGCAGGGGGGAGAGGGCGCGCGCAGGGCGCGCGCGGTTCAGGGTGTGCGATTGCATAGGTTGTTCTCCTGCCGGCGGGGCTCAGGCCTCGCCGCGGTGTTGGAGTGCCTGCTGGGCGTCATGCTCCTGCTGGCGGCGGCTGCCCTTGAAGAAGCTGCGCACCACCACGAAGAACACGGGCACGAAGACCACGGCCAGCAGCGTGCCGGTGATCATCCCGCCGATCACCCCGGTGCCGATGGCGCGCTGGCTCGCCGAGCTGGCGCCCGATGCGAGGAACAGCGGCACTACGCCCAGCGTGAAGGCCAGCGACGTCATGATGATGGGGCGAAAGCGCAGGTGGGCCGCCTCCAGGGCTGCCTCGATCACGCTCTTGCCCGAGGCCTGCAGGTCCTTGGCAAATTCGATGATCAGGATGGCGTTCTTCGCCGACAGGCCGATGATGGTCACCAGGCCGATCTGGAAGTACACGTCGTTGGACATGCCGCGCAGCAGCGTTGCCAGCACCACGCCCAGCACGCCGAGCGGCACCACCAGCAGGACCGAGAACGGGATGGACCAGCTCTCATACAGCGCTGCCAGGCAGAGGAACACCGCCAGCAGCGAGAACGCGTAGAGCACCATGGCCTGCGAGCCCGCGAGCTTTTCCTCGCGCGACTGGCCCGTCCATTCGAAGCCGAAGCCCTCGGGCAGCTGCGCGGACAGGCGCTCCATCTCCTGCATGGCGTCGCCGGTACTGAAGCCCGGTGCCGCATTGCCGGCGATCTTCATCGCCGGATAGCCGTTGTAGCGCACAGTCTGCATGGCACCGCTGATCCATTGCGTGGACGCGAAAGTAGACAGCGGCACCACCTGCCCCTTGTTGTTGAGCACGGGCAGATCCAGCACCGACTCGGGCTGCATGCGTGCCGAGGCATCGGCCTGCACCACCACGCGCTGCAACCGGCCCTGGTTAGGGAAGTCGTTCACATAAGACGAGCCGAGCGCGGTGCCCAGGGCGCTGCTGATGCTATCGAACGACACGCCCAGGGCATTGGCCTTGTCGCGGTCGATGTTGATCTGCATCTGGGGTGCGTCTTCCATGCCGTCGGGGCGCACGCCAGCGAGCACCTTGCTCTGCGACGCCATGCCCAGCAGCTGGTTGCGTGCCGCCACCAGGGCGTCGTGGCCCTTGGACCCGCGGTCCTGCAGCCGGAACGTGAAGCCCGAGGCCGTGCCCAGCTCGGGAATCGGCGGCGGGCTGAGCGCGAAGATGAAGGCATCGCGGAAGCCCGACAGCGCGCCCATAGCGCGGCCGGCCACGGCGTCGGCGGAGTGCGCGGCGCCGGGGCGCTCGCTCCAATCCTTGAGGGTGATGAACGCCAGGCCCGCGTTCTGCCCCTGGCCGGAGAACGAGAAGCCCGCCACGGTGACGATGTCATTCACCTCGGTCTGCTTCAGGGCGAAGTCCTCCACCGCGCTCAGTGCGCTCTGCGTGCGCTCCAGCGATGCCCCGGCGGGCAGTTGCACGTTGGCGATCAGGTAGCCCTGGTCTTCATTGGGCAGGAAGGAGGTGGGCAGGCGCATGTACACGATGCCCACGGCACCGATCAGCGCGGCGTAGATGATCAGCATGCGACCGCCGCGGCGCACGAGGCGGGACAGGCCCGACTCATAGCGGTGCGTGGTGCTCTTGAAGACACGGTTGAACCAGCCGAAGAAGCCTTTCTTCTCGTGGTGGTCTTCCGCGACGGGCTTGAGCAGCGTGCCGCACAGCGCGGGCGTCAGCGACAGTGCCAGGAAGGCCGAGAACGCAATCGACGTGCCCATGGTGGCCGCGAACTGGCGGTAGATGTTGCCGGTGGAGCCCGCGAAGAACGCCAGCGGCACGAACACCGAGATCAGCACCACGGTCACGCCCACGATGGCGCCGGAAATCTGGCCCATGGCCTTGCGCGTGGCCTGCAGCGGCGGCAGCCCCTCCTCGGCCATGATGCGCTCCACGTTCTCCACCACCACGATGGCGTCGTCCACCACGATGCCGATCACCAGCACCATGCCGAACATGGTCAACACGTTGATCGAGAAGCCCATGGCCAGCAGGGCGCCGAAGGTGCCCAGCAGCGCCACCGGCACCACGATGGTGGGGATGATGGTGTAGCGGAAGTTCTGCAGGAACAGGAACATCACCAGGAACACCAGCGCCACGGCTTCCAGCAGCGTGTGGACCACTTTCTCGATGGACACCGAGATGAAGGTGGAGGTGTCGTAGGGAATCGCGTACTTCACGCCTTCGGGAAAGTACTTCTGCAGGTCGGCCAGCTTGGTCTTCACGGCTTCGGCCGTGGCCAGTGCGTTGGCGGTGGAGGTGAGCTGCACGCCCATGCCCACCGAGGGCGACCCGTTCAGCCGCGCGCTGGTGCTGTAGCTTTGCGCGCCCAGTTCGATGCGCGCCACATCCTTCATGCGGACGGTGGAGCCGTCGGTGTTGGCGCGCAGCACGATGTCGCCGAACTGCTCCACGGTGGACAGCTGCCCCTTGACGACGATGGTGGCCGAGGTGGTCTGGCCTTCCGCGGCGGGCAGGTCGCCCAGGTTGCCGGCCGACACTTGCACGTTCTGGGCGCGGATCGCGGCATTGACCTGGTCGAGCGAGAGATTGAATCCCTTGAGCTTGACCGGGTCGATCCAGATGCGCATGGCACGCTCGGAGCCGAACTGCGTCACACCGCCCACGCCCGGCAGGCGCTGCAGTTCAGGCACCACGTTGCGCGCGGCATAGTCGTTGAGTGCCTCGATGCTCACGTTGGGGTTGTCGGACGTGAGGATGGAAAACAGCAGGAAGTTGGAGCGCGACTTTTCCACGCGCACGCCCTGCTGCGTCACCGCGGCTGGCAGGCGCGGGGTGGCGCGCGACAGGCGGTTTTGCACGTCCACCTGGGCCAGGTCGTCGTTCGTGCCTGGCTCGAAGCTCAGCACGATCGAGCCCGTGCCGTTCGCCTGGCTGGTGGTTTCCATGTAGGCCAGACCGGTGGCGCCGTTCATCTCGCGTTCGATGACGGCGAGCACGCTGTCCTCCAGGGTCTGGGCGGTGGCGCCGGGATAGGCCACCGATACCTGGATGGTCGGAGGCGCCACCGCCGGGTACTGCGCAATGGGTAGCTGGGTGATCGAGACCGCGCCGACCACCATGATGAAGATAGCGATCACCCACGCGAAAATGGGGCGCTCGATGAAGAACTTGGCCATGTGCCGCGCTCCTGGTTCTTATTGTTGGGCCGGCGTTGCGGCGGGCTGGCTGGCGGCGGACGCTGGCGCCGCTGGGGCCTTGGCGGCACCTTGCGGTTGCCACGGCACGGGTTGGACGACGATCGGGTCGCCCGGCTTGCCGCGGGGCAGCTTCTGGAAGCCGTCCACCATGACCTGTTCGCCCGACTTCAGGCCGTCGAGCACCACCCAGTTGGAACCCTGGGCCGGGCCGAGCTTGACCACGCGCGGTGTGACGTGGTTGTCGGGGCCCACCACCATCACCGTGTCGGCCTTGCCGGAGCGGGTGACGGCCTGCTGGGGCAGCAGAATGCCGTTGTCCACCTGGGCCTGCTCCAGACGCACGCGCACGTACAGGCCGGGCAGCAGGGCGCGCTCGGGGTTGGGGACTTCGGCACGCAGGGTCACCTGGCCGCTGGTGGCGTCCACGGTGAGGTCGGTGAACAGCAGGCGGCCGGTCTGCGGATACACGCTGCCGTCTTCCAGCACTACGCGCACGTTGGCCGCATTGGCACCGGACTGCTTGTACTTGCCGCTGGCCATGGCGGCCTTCAGCTTGAGGGCCTCCGAGGCGGACTGCGTGAAGTTGATATACAGCGGGTCGATCTGCTGGATCACCGCCAGTTCGGTGGGTGTGCCCTGGCCCACCAGCGCGCCTTCCGTGACGAGGGCGCGGCCAATGCGGCCCGAAATCGGAGCGGTGACCGTCGCATAGCCCAGGTTGATGCGCGACGTGGTCAGCGCGGCCTTGGCGGCGGCAACATTGGCTTCGGCGGTCTTCTGCGCGGCGACCGCATTGTCGTATTCCTGCTTGCTGATGGCGTTGACGGCCACCAGCGGGCGATAGCGCTCGGCCAGCGCACGGCTTTGCGCCAGGCTCGCCTCGGCCTGGGCGACGCTGGCTTCGGCCTGGGCCACACTGGCCTGGTAGGGCGCGCTGTCGATCAGGAACAGTTGCTGGCCGGCCTTCACATCGCTGCCTTCCCTGAAGAGGCGCTTTTGCAGAATGCCCGCGGCCCGAGCGCGCACTTCGGCAACGCGCGACGCTTCCAGCCGGCCGGGCAATTCGGTGACCAGCCCGATGTCACCTGGCTGCACGGTGACCACGCCCACCTCCGGTGCGCGGGGTGATGCGCCCGCGGTGGGGGCGTCGCTTTTCTGGCCGCAGGCGCCGAGCGCAAGGGCCGCTGCCAGCGCAACCGCGAGGGCTGCGGGGACAGAGGTGCGCTGGAAGGGGCGGATAGCACGGGCTGTTGCGTTGTTCAGACGAGGCATGGAAATCCTTTGACGGCGGTATGCGTTAGATGTTGTTTGAGACCGGCGGGTGATGCTGACACGGGTAAATGACAGACGCGCAAAGGGGAATGATTATACATACATCCATGAATGTATAATTACGTGGAAAGCGCGGCCGTTGCCGTATCCACGTTTTGGAGGTTCCCATCCATGGCACGACGTACCAAGGAAGATGCAGATGCTACGCGCAACAGCCTTTTGGATGCTGCCGAGCGTGTGTTCTACGAAAAAGGCGTGTCGCGCGCCTCGCTGAGCGACATTGCCCAGGCTGCGGGCGCCACGCGCGGCGCGATCTACTGGCATTTCAAGGACAAAGTGGACTTGTTCAATGCCATGATGGACCGGGTGACCCACCCGCTGGAGCAGGTGGGCAGCAAGAGCGCCAGCATGGCCACTCTGCCCCCGTTGGAACGGCTGCGGTCCATGGTGGACTTCGTCCAGCGCACCATCGTCCAGGACGAGCGCACGCGCCGGGTGTTCGAGATCGCGTTGTACCGGGTCGAATACGTCAACGACCTCGCGGCGGTGCGCGACAACCATATCGAAGGCTGTGCAGATTTTTGCGCGCTGATCGAGGGTGAATTGCGTTCGGCGGCAGAAGACCAGAACCTGCAATTGCCGATGGAGCCACACACCGCCGCGATGGGTGTACAGGCGCTGTTCGATGGCCTGCTGCAGTCCTGGTTGCTGACCCATGGACGCTTCGATCTGGTGACCGTCAGCCGAGGCGCCATCGACGCCTATCTGCGGGGGTTGGGTTTTCGTCTGTAGCGACAGCCACGTGCGATAATCCGCCGCTTGTTCGCCCTCGGGCGGACTTTCCCAGCGGCTGTAGCTCAGTGGATAGAGTATTGGCCTCCGAAGCCAAGGGTCGTGGGTTCGATCCCCGCCAGCCGCGCCACATTCCCCAGCCCTTGTTCCCAAGGGCTTTTTTGTTCCCTCCGTCCATTCGTCAAGCCGCGCCTACGGACGGGTAGTCCCTAGCCTACGGTTGGCCCTTTGCAGTCCCCCGACAGTGAACTTCACACGGCAGTTTCCGTGTGACTTGTTCAACTTACCGGAGATGGAAATGGCAAACACCAATCAGGGCAACCAGAACCAAGGCAACCGCAATCAGAGCCAGGGGAGCCGGGACAACAACCAAGGGCAGTCGGGCTCGGGGCGCGGATTTGCCTCAATGGACCCCGACCGCCAGCGCGAGATCGCCGCAGAGGGGGGGCGTGCAGCGCACGCTTCGGGCAACGCCCACGAGTTCACATCGCAGGAAGCCCGCGCCGCGGGAGCCAAGAGCCATGGCGGTGGGGGCAACAACGCCTCTTCCGGCTCGGGCAATACCCGGGGCGGCAGCAGCGAGCAGCAGGCGCGCGCCGGCAGCCAGAGCCACAAGAACGACCGTTGAGTCTGGCACGGGATCGGAGGCCCGCAGTAGGCAGGGCCTTCGATCCAGCCGGTGCCCCGCGCGGATCGGCACGCGCGCTTGAGCCCCAAGCTGTCAGCCATATAAGCGTGCTCCTACATCCCGTACGAGGGCATGTCCGCAGGATGAGACGTTTCAAACGTGATCGAACTCTGGTGGATACCGCATCTGGTCCGCACCCATAGGACTACCCATGACCACATCAACTCCCCATCCCTGGGGAACGAATCTGCAAAAAGCCCAGACCTTTCAACCGGATTGGGACAGTTACGTCGTCACGAAGGTCAAGCATGTGCGGGCGGCCTTGCTTTCCGGCATCGACACCTTCAGTGCGGAAGGCTTCACCGTGCCCATGGCCACCGGCTTCATCGAGCTGACGGGGATGCGCGCCGGGTCCTTCCGCACGTTTCTGAAGATCGGGTTTTCCGAGTCCAACCGCGTCATGCTGCCGACGTTCCAACTGGTCGACAACGCGGCGGTGGGAACGCTGATCCTGCCTTCCCCCTGCTTTGGCTCCGCGCTCCAGTTCGTCAACAGTCCCATGGCCCATTTCCGCATCGGCGGCGATGGTCGCCGCAACGCGTTGGCAACGGACGTCACGCTGTTGAACAGCGCATTGATCGAGGCCGGCGAACCCGAAGGCATGGAAATCTGAACCCCGGCGCACAGCCCTGCGCGCCGTGCGCCCGGTGTCCCCGGCCATTGACGGAGTGATCGCATGAAAGCTCTCACCTACCAAGGCGCCAAGGACGTGCGCGTGGAAAACGTGCCCGACCCCGTGCTGCTCGCACAGGACGATGTGCTGCTGCGCGTCACCGCCACGGCCATCTGCGGCTCGGATCTGCATATCTACCGCGGAAAGATCCCTGGCATGAAGGACGGCGACATCCTCGGCCATGAATTCATGGGTATCGTGGAAGAGGTGGGCCCTGCAGTGACGGGACTGCGCCCTGGTGATCGCGTGGTGGTGCCGTTCGTCATCGCCTGTGGATCCTGCTTCTATTGCGACAAAACCCTGTTCGCGGCCTGCGAGAACACCAATCCGGGACGCGGCGCCATCCTCAACAAAAAGAACGCCACCGCGGGTGCAGGGCTGTTTGGCTACAGCCACCTCTACGGCGGTTACCCCGGCGGGCAGGCCGAGTACGTGCGGGTGCCGCACGGCAACGTCGGGCCGCTGAAGGTGCCCCAGGTGCTGAGCGACGAGCAGGTGCTTTTCCTGTCCGACATCCTTCCCACCGGCTACCAGGCGGCGGTCAATGCACAGATCGGTCCGGGCTCTTCTGTGGCGATCTTCGGCGCGGGACCGGTGGGGCTGATGAGCGCCCTGGCGGCGCGCTTCCTGGGCGCGGAGCAGATCTTCATGGTGGACCACAACGAGTACCGGTTGCAGTTTGCTCAGGCCACGTACGGTGTGGTGCCCATCAACTTCGACAAGGACGAGGACCCGGCCGAAACCATTCTCTCGGCCACGGGTGGGCACGGCGTGGATGCCACGATCGACGCCGTGGGTTTCGAGGCCAAGGGCAGCGCGCTGGAGACGGCGCTCACCGCCGTGCGGCTGGAGGGTTCCAGCGGCAAGGCGCTGCGCCAGTGCATCGCCGCAACGCGCCGCGGCGGAGTCCTCAGCGTACCGGGGGTCTATGCCGGCTTCATCCACGGCTTCCTCTTCGGTGACGCCTTCGAGAAGGGGCTCACCTTCCGCATGGGGCAGACGCATGCGCAAAAGTACATGCCCCAGTTGCTGGAACACGTCGCCAACGGCCGCATGCGGCCGGAGGTCATCATTTCCCACCGCATGAAGCTTGCCGATGCCGCGCGCGGCTATGAAATCTTCGAGAAGAAGGAAGAGGAGTGCCGCAAGGTGGTGTTGACGCCCTAGCGCGCTGCTACCCGCGCGTGCTGCTGCCCGCATACGGTGAGGCCGGGCCAGGTTGGGCAGGCCACCGGCCGCCGGAGTCAGTCATCGCCTCCCTCCCATGGGTGGCGATGCGGCCACCCATCGGCCGGGCCTTCATCGCTTGATGGAAACCGCCAGGTCTTCGGCGTGGTCCTTGTGTGCCTTGAGTTTCGGCAGCGCCTTGAGGGCGAAGGTCTGGATCTCCGGATCGTCTGCGTCTTTGCCGGCCGCCTCGAACAGCGCGATGTCGTGGCGGTGGTCGTTAAGGCCCACCTGCGAGAGGAATTCCTGGTCGAAGTTCTGGGCTTTGGCGAGCTGGTCCAGTTGCTTTTGCTTGTCGCCAGGGAGGGTGGTGGGCAGCGCGACGCCCTTGCGCGCCGCCAAGGCCCGGAGTTCGTCGTTGGCGGCGGTGTGGTCCTTCACCAGCATCGCGCCAAACGATTTCACTTCGTTGGCCGTAGCGCGGTTCTGTGCAAGCTTGCCGGCTTGGACCTCGTAGAGCCCGCCGGTAGCGGCCTGCGTCAGGAATTCGCGGTCTTTCGTGCTGGCATCGGCATGGGCCGCTGCGGCGAGCACCAGTCCGCAGGCTGCGGTCACCAGCCTGGCGGTGCAGATTTTTGGCATAGCTGTCCTCCTAGAAAAAAGGGCGAGTATCGGAACGGCCCTGCGAAGGGGCTGTCGGCCCGTGCAGGAGGGGTGGGTCAGCCGTCTCCTACCGCCACTGCGGGGCGGCTCCGCCGGCCGGGGCGCTCAGGCGGCCTGGCACTGGCCGTCCACGAACACCCGCATCTCTCCCGACTGGAAGGCGGTCCATTGCTCGTTGGAGGTCAGCGGCGCCGTGACGACCACGGCCACCTTGTCGTTGGGCGTGGTGTGCGCGGAGAAGTCCACGCGCAGGTCTTCATCGCACAGCTGGGCTTGGGAGAACGGGTGGCGGCGTTCGATGTAGTACAGGTGGGTGGACGCGTGGGCCCACAGCGCCTGCCCGTTGGACAGCAGGAAGTTGAAGGTGCCGTGGGGCGCAATGCGCGCCGCCAGCTCGCGCAGCGTCAGCGTCAGCTCCTCGATGCTCGGCATGCCCGCGTGGGACTTGCTCAGCTCTTGCATCAGCCAGCAGAATACATGCTCGCTGTCGGTGGTGCCGACCGGGTGGAAGTGCGCGTGCAGGCGCGGACGGAAGTCCTTGAGGTCGCCGTTGTGCGCAAACACCCAGTAGCGCCCCCACAGCTCGCGCACGAAGGGGTGGCAGTTTTCCAGGCTCACCACGCCCTGGGTCGCCTTGCGGATGTGGGCGATGACGTTGCGGCTCTTGATGGGGTAGCGGCGGATCAGCTCCGCCACGGGTGAATCGGTGGCACGCTCATGGTCCACGAAGTGGCGCAGCCCGCGCCCCTCGAAGAAGGCGATGCCCCAGCCGTCCGTGTGGTCGGCCGTGTTGCCGGCGCGTTGCGCAAACCCCGTGAAGCTGAAGGTCACGTCGGTGGGCGTGTTGGCATTCATGCCAAGGAGCTGGCACATGGGCGATCGGCCTGTGGTGCGTTGGAGGGCGGCTTACTGCCGGTCCAGCCAGAGCTTGCCGCCCGTGGCCCAGTTCTCGCGCTTCACGTCCGTGATCAGGATGTCCACCGACTCGGGGGAGCCCCCCAGGATTTCGACGGACACGCGCGTGATCTCCTCGACCAGCTTGCGCTTTTGCTCGACGGTGCGGCCTTCCATCATCTCGATGTGGTACGTGGGCATGGTGGTGGGATTCCGGTTGGGGTTTAGGGACGGGGAAGGATAGGCGCCGGGGCCTGCGGCGCGGCGGGCTGTTCGCGGGCACACAGCGGGCAGATGCACGCGCGGCCGCGCGCCTCGGCGGGCAGGCGCGCCAGTGCCTCGCGCGAAACGCTCTCGTGCATGCACCAGCATTGCTGCGCCGGCAACCCGGCGGCCACGGCGCAACCGTTGGATTGGCCGCACAGCGGGCAGCGCGTGGTGGAGGGAGCGGCGGTGGGCATGGGGGAGAGTGTACGAAAGCACAACGGCACCCGTGGGTGCCGTTGTGGTCAAAATGGCCCCTGGCGCCCGTCCATCAAGCGCTAGCAGCTATTGTTTGAATAGCAATCAAGCCTTCTTCTGCGCGGCCTTCACCTTCTGGCGCCAGGCGTGCAGCAGCGGCTCGGTGTAGCCGCTGGGCTGCTCTACGCCCTTGAACACCAGATCGCAGGCGGCCTGGTAGGCCATGGACTCGGCAAAGCGGCCGTGCATGCGCTGGTACAGCGGGTCGCCGCTGTTTTGCTGGTCCACCTTGGCGGCCATGCGCTCGAACGTGGCGCGCACCTGGCCTTCTGTCACCACGCCGTGCAGCAGCCAGTTGGCCACGTGCTGGCTGGAGATGCGCAGCGTGGCGCGGTCTTCCATCAAGCCGATGTCGTTGATGTCCGGCACCTTGGAGCAGCCCACGCCCTGGTCGATCCAGCGCACCACGTAGCCCAGGATGCCCTGGATGTTGTTGTCCAGCTCCTGCTGCTTTTCGGTCTCGCTCCAGTGCGGGTTGCTGCTCACGGGCACGGTGAGCAGGCCGGTCAGCAGGTTGTCGCGCTCGGCGTCGGCGTCCACCTTCAGCAGCTCGGCCTGCACGGCGGCCACGTTGACCTGGTGGTAGTGCAGCGCGTGCAGCGTGGCGCCCGTGGGGTTGGGCACCCAGGCCGTATTGGCGCCGGCCTTGGGATGGGCGATCTTCTGCTCCAGCATGGCCTTCATCAGGTCGGGTGCGGCCCACATGCCCTTGCCGATCTGCGCGCGGCCGGACAGGCCCATGGACAGGCCCACCAGCACGTTGTTGCGCTCGTAGGCCTGGATCCAGGCGCTGCTCTTCATGTCGCCCTTGCGGATCATGGGGCCGGCCTGCATGGCGGTGTGCATCTCGTCGCCCGTGCGGTCCAGGAAGCCGGTGTTGATGAAGGCCACGCGCGCCGGAGCGGCGGCAATGCAGGCCTTCAGGTTCACGCTGGTGCGGCGCTCTTCGTCCATGATGCCCAGCTTCACGGTGTTGGCGGGCAGGCCCAGCACCTGCTCCACGCGGCCAAACAGCTCGTTGGCAAACGCCACTTCGGCAGGGCCGTGCATCTTGGGCTTGACGATGTAGACGCTGCCCGTGCGGCTGTTGCGGATGCCGCCCGCGCCGCCCTTGAGGTCGTGGATGGCGATGGCCGTGGTGACCATGGCGTCCAGGATGCCCTCGGGAATTTCCTTGCCCTCGCCACCCCACAGGATGGCGGGGTTGGTCATCAGATGCCCCACGTTGCGCACGAACATCAGCGAGCGGCCGTGCAGCTTCACGGGCTTGCCGTCGGCGCCGGTGTATTCGCGGTCGGGGTTCAGGCCGCGCGTGACCTGCTTGCCGCCCTTGTCGAAGGTGTCGGTCAGCGTGCCCTTGAGGATGCCCAGCCAGTTGCTGTAGCCCAGCACCTTGTCCTCGGCGTCCACGGCGGCCACCGAGTCTTCCAGGTCCAGGATGGTGGACAGCGCAGCTTCCACCACCACGTCGGCCACGCCGGCGGCGTCGCCCTTGCCGATGGGGGTGTTGCGGTCCACGCGGATGTCGATGTGCAGGCCGTTGTTCACCAGCAGCACGGACGATGGCTCGGCCGCATTGCCCTGGTAGCCCACGAACTGGGCCGCGTTCTTCAGGCCGGTGGTGGCACCGCCCTGGAGCGTGACGGCCAGCGTGCCGCCCTCTACCTTGTAGGCCGTGGCGTCCTTGTGCGAGCCGCTGGCCAGCGGGGCCGCCTGGTCCAGGAAGTCGCGTGCGAATGCGATGACCTTGGCGCCGCGCACGGGGTTGTAGCCCTTGCCCTTCTCGGCGCCGCCTTCTTCGCCGATCACGTCGGTGCCGTACAGCGCGTCATACAGCGAGCCCCAGCGCGCGTTGGCGGCGTTCAGGGCGTAGCGTGCGTTCAGGATGGGCACCACCAGCTGCGGGCCGGCCTGGATGGCCAGCTCGGCATCCACGTTGGTGGTGGTGGCCTGCGCGCCCTTGGGGGGCTCGACCAGGTAGCCGATCTGGCTCAGGAAGGCGCGGTAGCCTGCCATGTCCTGGATGGGGCCCGGGTTGGCCTTGTGCCAGGTGTCCAGTTCCTTTTGCAGGCGGTCGCGTTCGGCCAGCAGGGCCGCGTTCTTGGGCGCCAGGTCGGCCACGAGGGCATCGAAGCCCTTCCAGAAGGCGGCCGGCTCGACGCCGGTGCCCGGCAGCACCTGCTCGTTGATGAAGGCGTGCAGTTCGTTGGCCACCTGCAGGCCGTGGACGTGGGTACGTGCGGTCATGAGAAACCCCCTAGCGGTAATTGAAAAGCCGTGGCCCATGGCGGAGCCTTGCATGCCACTGTATTGGAAATATTTCCATTAATAAATCGCGCACATATCTCTTAACCAATGACTTTTTTGCAAAGGTTGGCACACTCCGCATGGGGAGTGCGGTGCATGCTTTCATGAAATTGATAGCTGCTTGCGCTTGCTGTATAAGGCTTGAAGCCTGATTTGGCTTGTATTCATGGACAAACTCAAAGCGTTCGAGTCATTCGTGTCGGTGGCCACGCGGGGCAGTCTCACCGCCGCCGCCAAGGCCGAGGGCGTGGCCCCGGCCATCATGGGGCGGCGTCTGGACGCGCTGGAGGAGCACCTGGGCGTGAAGCTGCTGGTGCGCACCACGCGGCGCATCTCGCTCACGCACGAGGGCAGCGCCTTTCTGGAGGACTGCCAGCGCCTGCTGTCCGATGTGGCCAACGCCGAGGCCAGCGTATCCGCCGGCGGCGTGAAGGCCACGGGGCATCTGCGCGTCACTGCGCCCGCCGGCTTTGGCCGGCGCCATGTGGCGCCCCTGGTGCCGCGCTTTCATGACCTGCACCCCGAGGTGACCCTCTCGCTGAACCTGAGCGACCGCGTGGTGGACCTGGCGGGCGAGGGCTACGACTGCGCCGTGCGCGTGGGCGACCTGCCCGACTCGTCCCTGGTCAGCGTGCGCATGGCGGACAACCGTCGCCTGTGCGTGGCCACGCCCCAGTACCTGCAGCGGCGTGGCACACCCACTCACCCGGGCGAGTTGGCCCAGCACGACTGCCTGACCCTCTCCAGCGATGCCTCGCAGACGCGCGGCTGGGCGTTTCGCGTGCCGGTGGCCGGCGGTGGCGGCGCCACCGAGGTCGTGCACTTCAAGCCCGGCGGGCCCCTCGATTGCTCCGACGGCCAGGTACTGCACGACTGGTGCCTGGGCGGCTGGGGCATCGCCTGGCGCAGCACCTGGGAGGTGGAGTCCGAGATCGCGGCCGGCCGCCTGGTGGCGGTGCTGGAGGAGTTCGCCGCGCCGCCCAACGGCATCTATGTCGTCTTTCCCCAGCGCAAGCACCTGCCGCTGCGCGTGCGGCTGTGGATCGAGTACCTGAAGCACCATTACGCGCAGCCCGAATTCTGGGCACGGCCCGCCTCTGTCTGACATGAACGCGGGGCACAATGCCGCGGCATTCCTCCCGCCGGGCCGCCATCATGCCGGGGCCGTATGCACGGCCCACCGTACAGGAGCTTTCATGCGCATTCCCATTCTTTCTGTTCTCCCCGCGTTGCCCGCCGCTCGCTGGATGCTGGCCGTCATGGCGCTGGCCCTGGTCGCCGGCTGCGCCTTGCCCGCCTGGCACGCGGAAACCACGCCGCGCGCGCACGGGGTGCCGGCCGGCATGGTCAGTGTCACCTACGCGGATCCGGCCGGCTTTGCCGAGGCGCGCGAGCAAACCCCGCACGAGCCCGCCGCGGCCCGGCGTGCCTGGATGGATGCGCTGTGCGAGCACCTGGCCGAGCGCGTGGCCGCAGCCTTGCCGGAGGGCGAGCGCGCGGAGGTGCACATCACCGACGTGCGCCGCGCCGGTGCATTCGAGCCCGCGGCGGGGGCCACCGCCCAGGCGGTGCGCGTGGTGCGCGACGTGCATCCGCCGCGCATCGCGCTGGAGTTCAAGCGCCTCTCGCCAGACGGCCGTACCTTGGCCGAAGGCAGTCGCACGCTGCCGGGCTTGGCATTCCAGATGCGCGGGGACCGCTATCCTGGCGACAAGCTGCGCCACGAAAAGACGCTGATCGATGATTGGGTGGCGCGGGAGTTCTCCGCGCGCCGCCCCTGACCTGTGCGCGCCGCGCGTACCTCTGCCGAAAGGAAACCCGTGACCACCGAAGCCCTGCTCGCCTATGCCCACATCTTGGCCTTCCTCATGGCCGCCACCTTCCTTGCCAGCGAGACCGCGCTGTGCCGCAAGGAGTGGATGAACGCGGCCGCAGTCGAGCGGCTGGCGCGGGTGGACATGCTGTACGGTATCTCGGCGCTGCTGGTGCTGGCCACCGGGCTGGCGCGCACCTGGTGGGGCATGAAGGGCGGGGCGTGGTACTGGTCGCAGCCGCTGCTGCATGCCAAGGTCACGTTGTTCGTGGTGATCGGGCTGATGTCCATCGTCCCGACCATGCGCTTCCTGCGCTGGCGCCGCGCGGTGCGCGCCGGCGGCGCGCTGCCCTCGGATGACCAGGTGCGCAGCACGCGCCGTCTGGTGATGATCGAGGCCCATCTGCTGGCGCTGATTCCGCTGTTGGCCGTCTTCCTGGCACGCGGCGTGGGCACGCGCTGAGCGCCGAGGGAAGGGCAAAAAGAGAAACCCCGCGGGCGGCCGGCGCGCGGGGTTTGCTCGCAGGCCCGATGGGCGGGCCCGCGCGGTGTTTCTGTCTTTTAGCTGGCCGCGCCGCTCAGGCACTCTTTCATGAAGGCCTTGCGGGCGTCGCCCTTGAGGTTCTTCGCACCGGCGTCCGCGTTACAGCTCTTCATCTTGTCCTGCTGGGTGGACGCCTTGTTGCCGCTCAGGCACTCCTTCATGAAAGCTTTGCGTTCGTCGCCCTTGAGGTTCTTGGCGCCGGCGTCGGCATTGCAGGTCTTCATGCGCGTCTGCTGCGCCGTGGGCGCCTTGGCGGGGGCGGAGGCGCCGGCCGCGGGGGCGTCCGCAGCGTGTGCGGCGAACGAAAGGGCAAAGCCGGCAGCGGCCAACAGGGGAAGCAGTTTCTTCATGTAATGCTCCTGCAAAAAAGGAAAAGGTGAATGCGCCCGCCGGCAACGCAGTGCCCCACGGGCCACCCAGCATAACGCCGGGCGGTCACGAATGGATGACGGGTCGGCCCGTAGAATCCGCCCCCATGCTCTCCGTCAAACAGGAATTGCTCGCGGCGCTGGCCGACGAGCTGGAAAAGGTGTCGCCCGGCGCAGGCAGCCGCGCGGCCTTCGAATCTCCCAAGGTCGCTGCCCATGGCGACCTCGCGTGCACGGCCGCCATGCAGCTGGCCAAGCCCCTCAAGCAAAATCCCCGCGCACTGGGCGAACAGCTACAGGCCGCGCTGGAGGCCACGCCCGCGTTCCAAAGATGGGTGCAGGCCATCGAGATCGCCGGCCCCGGTTTTCTGAACATCCGCCTCAAGCCCGCCGCCAAGCAGCAGGTGGTGCACGAGGTGCTGGCGCAAGGCGCGCAATATGGTTACCAGCCGGCGCGCGGCGAGAAAGTCCTGGTGGAGTTCGTCTCCGCCAACCCCACCGGCCCGCTGCACGTCGGTCACGGCCGCCAGGCCGCCATCGGCGACGCCATCAGCCATCTGTACGCCACCCAGGGCTGGAGCGTGCACCGCGAGTTCTATTACAACGACGCGGGCGTGCAGATCGACACCCTCACCAAGAGCACGCAACTGCGCGCCAAGGGCTTCAAACCGGGGGATGACTGCTGGCCCACCGACGCGGACAACCCGCTCGCCAAGAATTTCTACAACGGCGACTACATCCAGGACATCGCCGACGCCTTCCTCGCCAAGTCCACCGTCCAGGCCGATGACCGCGCGTTCACGGCCAATGGCGATGTCGAGGATTACGAGAACATCCGCCAGTTCGCCGTGGCCTACCTGCGCAATGAGCAGGACAAGGATCTGCAGGCCTTCAACCTCCAATTCGACCAGTACTACCTGGAGTCCAGCCTCTACGCCAACGGCCATGTGGACGCTACCGTGCAGCGCCTCGTCGCCAACGGCAAGACCTACGAGCAGGACGGCGCTCTGTGGCTCAAGTCCACCGACTACGGGGACGACAAGGACCGCGTCATGCGCAAGCAGGACGGCACGTACACCTACTTCGTGCCTGACGTGGCCTACCACATCCAGAAGTTCCAGCGCGGCTTCACCAAGGTGGTGAACATTCAGGGCACGGACCACCACGGCACCATCGCGCGCGTGCGTGCCGGCCTGCAGGCGGCGGACGTGGGCATCCCCCAGGGCTACCCCGACTACGTGCTGCACACCATGGTGCGCGTGGTGCGCAATGGCGAGGAGGTCAAGATCAGCAAGCGCGCCGGCAGCTACGTGACGCTGCGCGACCTGATCGAGTGGACCAGCAAGGACGCGGTGCGTTTCTTCCTGCTGTCGCGCAAGCCCGACACCGAATACACCTTCGACGTCGACCTGGCCGTGGCGCAGAACAACGACAACCCCGTGTATTACGTGCAGTACGCCCATGCGCGCATCTGCTCGGTGCTGCGCGGCTGGCGCGAGGACTACGATGTGGCCGCGCTGCGCGATGTGGACCTGTCGCCGCTGGAAGGCCCGCAGGCCCAGGCGCTGATGCTGCTGCTCGCCAAGTATCCCGAGATGCTCACCGCGGCCGCGGCCGGCAATGCGCCGCACGACGTGACCTTCTACCTGCGCGACCTGGCCGCCGCTTACCACAGCTATTACGACGCCGAACGCATTCTGGTGGACGACGAGGCTGTCAAGCAGGCGCGGCTGGCGCTCGTCGCGGCCACAGCGCAGGTATTGCACAATGGATTGGCGGTGCTGGGCGTGTCTGCGCCAGCCAGAATGTAAGTGACCACTGATATGAAGAAACAGCAACGCGGCGGCACCATCGTGGGCTTCATCCTCGGGGTGATCGTGGGCCTGGGAGCCGCGCTGGCCGTGGCCGTGTATGTGACCAAGGTGCCCGTGCCCTTCCTGAACAAGAGCACGCCGCGTGCGTCCGAGCAGGACGAGGCCACGAAGAACAAGAACTGGGACCCCAACGCGCCGTTGTACGGCAAGAACCCTGTGCGCCCCGCTGCGCCGGCTGCCGCTCCCGCGTCCGACACCGCGACCGCCGCAGCCCAGCCTGCGTCGGGTCCGCGGGCGGCGGCCAGCCGGCCCGGCGCTGCACCGACGTCGGCTGACCCGCTGGGCGACTTGGCCCGCGCCAAGGCCAACGCGGCGCCCGCTCCCGCGACCAGTGCCGATCCTTTCGAATACTTCGTGCAGGCGGGTGCGTTCCGCACCCAGCAGGATGCCGATGCGCAGCGCGCCAAGCTGGCCATGCTGGGCTGGGAGGCGCGCGTCAGCGAGCGTGAGCAGAACGGCCGCACGGTGTTCCGCGTGCGCGTGGGCCCGTTCGGCAAGCGTGACGACGCCGAGTCGCTGAAGGAAAAACTCGATGGCGCGGGGGTGGAGTCCGCGCTGGTCCGGGTGCAGCGCTGAACTTTTGCCCGCGCTGGCGCTCACAACCCTCCATACTGTCCAGGAGTGATCCCAACCTATGAAACGCCGTGAGTTTTCTCTGACCGTCGCCTCCGCGGCCACCGCCCTGAGCCTGCCGCTGGCGGCGCCCGCACTGGCGCAAGGCCGCCAGTTCAAGGAAGGCAATGACTACGTCAAGCTGGGCAAGCCCGTCGCAACCGAGGCACCTGCCGGGAAGATCGAGGTCATCGAGTTCTTCTGGTACAGCTGCCCGCACTGCAACACGTTCGAGCCTTCGCTGGAGGCCTGGATCAAGTCGGCGCCCAAGGACCTGCATATCCGCCGCGTGCCCGTGGCGTTCAATGCGAGCTTCGTGCCGCAGCAAAAGCTCTACTACGCGCTGGAAGGCATGGGCAAGCTGCCCGAGCTGCATGCGAAGGTGTTCCGCGCGGTGCACGTGGAACGCCTGCCGCTGAACAAGGACGAGCTGATCTTCGACTGGATCGGCAAGCAGGGCGTGGACGTGGCGAAGTTCAAGGAGGTCTACAACTCCTTCACCGTATCCAACCAAGTGCGCAAGGCGTCGCAGCTGCAGGATGGCTACCAGGTCGAAGGCGTTCCCTCCATGGGAGTGGCCGGCCGCTACTACACCGACGGCACCATGGCGGGCAACATGCAAAGCGTGCTGCAGGTGGTGGAGCACCTGGTTGGCGTAGCGCGCAAGGGCTGAAGCGCCCCGCCGCCACCAGCGACAAGCGCGCCTACGGGCGCGCTTTTTTCATGCCTGCGCACCGGTTGGCGCGGCGGCATGACAGCCGGTGGCAGGCCTGTACGGGTTGATGCGATCCACTGCGGCGGCGGCGCGCTTGCGTCAGTACAATGACCGCAAGATTCGTGCCCTCTATGAGAACCCGATTGCCCTTCCTCCTCCTGTCCCGCGCCGCAGCGCTGGCCCTGGCGCTGGCCGCATCGCCGCTGGTGCACGCCGAAAAAGCCGACCGCAACAAGCCCATGAACATCGAGGCCGATGCCCTGCGCCACGATGAGCTCAAGCAGACCAGCGTTTTCACCGGCCGTGTCGTCATGACCAAGGGCACCATCGTGCTGCGCGGCGCGCAGCTGGAGGTGCGCCAGGACCCCGACGGCTTCCAGTACGGTGTGGTGACGGCCGAGCCGGGCAAGCGCGCTTTTTTCCGGCAAAAGCGCGACACCGCGCCGGGCGCGCCCGACGAGTTCGTCGAGGGCGAGGGCGAGGTCATCGAATACGACGGCCGCGCCGACGTGGTGAAGCTCATCCGCCGCGCCGAGCTGCGCCGCTACCGCGAGGCCACACTGACCGACGAGCTGGCCGGCGCCCTCATCGTCTACAACAACCTCACGGACGTGTTCACCGTGGACGGGCAAAAGACTGCGCCCGCCGGCGCCACTGCTGGCACGCCGGGCGGCCGGGTGCGGGCGGTGCTCGCGCCCAAGGAGCCTGCCTCGGGCACCAGCGCCACGCCGCCCGTGCGCACCGAGCCGCCCGCGCTGCGTACCAGCCCCAGCCTGGACGGCGCGAAGTGAGCGCGGCCTTGGACGATGCGCGCATGAGCGAAGGCGTCAGCCGCCTGGAGGCGCTGCACCTGGAGAAGTCCTACGGCAGCCGCAAGGTGGTCAAGGACGTGTCCGTGGTCGTGCAAAAGGGAGAGGTGGTGGGCCTATTGGGCCCCAACGGCGCCGGCAAGACCACATCGTTCTACATGATCGTCGGCCTGGTGCGCAGCGACGGCGGCCGCATCAGCATCGACGGGCAGGACGTGACGGACATGCCCATCCACCGGCGCTCGCGGCTGGGCCTGTCGTACCTGCCGCAGGAAGCCTCGATCTTTCGCAAGCTCAATGTCGAAGACAACGTGCGCGCGGTGCTGGAGCTGCAGACCGACGAGGCCGGCCGCACCCTGCCGCGCGCCGAGGTGGAGCGGCGCCTGACCGCGCTGCTGCAGGAGCTGCGCGTGGACCACCTGCGCAAGTCGCCTGCACTGGCGCTGTCGGGCGGCGAGCGCCGGCGCGTGGAGATCGCGCGCGCGCTGGCCACGCAGCCGCGCTTCATCCTGCTGGATGAGCCCTTTGCCGGCATCGACCCGATCGCCGTGATCGAGATCCAGCGCATCATTGGCTTTCTCAAGGCGCGCGGCATTGGCGTGCTGATCACCGACCACAACGTGCGTGAGACGCTGGGCATCTGCGACCACGCCTTCATCATCAGCGACGGCCAAGTGCTGGCTCAGGGTACGCCGTCGGACATCGTCGACAACGCGGAAGTGCGCCGGGTGTACCTGGGCGAGCACTTCCGCATGTGAGAGTGATGGGCGACCACGGCGCGATGCAGGACCAGACAGTGGGTTGCAGGCCATGAAGCCCGGCCTGTCGCTGCGCGTCTCGCAGCACCTGGCGCTCACACCGCAGCTGCAGCAGTCGATCCGCCTGCTGCAGCTGTCCACGCTGGAGCTGGCCCAGGAGGTCGAGCAAATGCTCGACGAGAACCCCTTCCTGGAGCGCACGCTGGAAGAGGCCCCGCGCGAGGAGTTCGGCCTGGCCCAGGCCGATGCACCGGTGAGCGAGCAAGACCGCGAAGCCGAGGATGCTATTTATTCAGGAGCTGTCAGCGCAGGACAGGAAAGCGCTACAAGCCAAAATGATGCAGAAACCTCCACCGCCGAATCCACGGCCGAACCCGCGGACTGGGAAGGCGACGGCTCGGTAGACCTGGCGCCCGACGACAGCGAGTGGGGCGGCGACGCCCCGGCGCGCAACGGTGCCGGCGCGGGGAGCGACGACGAGGTGGACGCCACCGAGCTGGCCCGCAGCCAGGAGTCGCTCACGGCCTTCCTGCACCGCCAGGCGCTGGCGCTGCGCCTGTCCGAGCTGGACATGGCCGCGCTGCGCTTTCTCATCGAATCGCTGAACGACGACGGCTACCTGGACGAGTCGCTGCAGGACCTGGCCGCCAGCCTGGCGGGCACCGAAGAACCCGAGCAACTCGATGAACTGGTGCACCGTTTCACCGTGGCGCTGCGCCTGCTGCAAAGCCTGGAGCCCGCGGGCGTGGGCGCGCGCGGCCTGGCCGAATGCCTCACGCTGCAGCTGCGTGCGATGGACCAGGACGAAGAGGGCGACCCCGACGTGATCCAGGCCGCGCTGGCCATCTGCGGCCAGCCGCTGGACCTGCTGGCCAAGCGCGACGTGCGCCGCCTGGCGCAGGCCTGCGGCACCAGCGAAGAGCGCACGCGTGCCGCGATGGTCTTGATCGCGCGGCTGGAGCCACGCCCGGGCAGGCGCTTTGCCGACGTGGACCGCAACATCATCGTGCCCGACGTGATCGTCAAGAAAACCGGCCGCGGCGGACAGCAGAACTTCAGCGTGCAGCTCAACCCGGACGTGATGCCGCGTCTGCGCGTGCACGACATCTACGCCGGTGCGTTGCGCGGCGGCCGTGGCGAAGGCCACCAGGCGCTGCAGGCACGGCTGCAGGAGGCGCGCTGGTTCATCAAGAACATCCAGCAGCGTTTTGACACCATCCTGCGCGTGTCGCGCGCCATCGTGGAGCGGCAGAAGAACTTCTTCGTGCATGGCGAACTGGCCATGCGCCCGCTGGTGCTGCGCGACATTGCCGATGAACTGGGCCTGCACGAGTCCACCATCAGCCGCGTGACCACCGCCAAGTACATGGCTACGCCGCAAGGCACCTACGAACTCAAGTATTTCTTCGGCTCGGGGCTGGGCACCGAAACCGGCGGCAACGCCTCCAGCACGGCCGTGCGCGCGCTCATCAAGCAGTTCATCGCGGCCGAGAACCCGCACAAGCCGCTGTCGGACAGCCAGATCGCCGAGATGCTCAAGGAGCAGGGCATTGAATGTGCGCGCCGCACCGTGGCCAAATACCGTGAGGCGCTCAAGATCGCCCCGGCCAACCTCCGCAAGGCACTTTGAACCATGGCACGCGTCGTCTTCGACCTTCCCCCGCATTTCGGCTTCAGTACCGAGCTGCAGATCTACATCAGCCATGTCAACCAGGGCGGACACCTGGACAACGCGCAGTTGCTCAGCCTCGTGTCCGAGGCGCGCGTGCGTTTCTTCAAGTCGCTGGGTTACCCCGAGGCCGACGTGGCGGGCCTGTCCACCGTGGTGGGCGACATCGTGGCGCAGTACAAGTCCGAGGCGTTCCACGGCGAGACGCTGCGCGTGGAGATGACGCCGCAGGACTTCAACCGCTACGGCTTCGACCTCGTCTTCCGGTTGACCGAGAAGAGCCAGGGGCGCGAGATCGCGCGCGGCAAGACCGGCATCGTCTTCATCGACCGGGCGGCCCGCAAGCCCGCACCCATTCCTGAATCCGTGCTCCAGCCATTGCTGCAGCGCGCAGCACAGCCGCAATGAACCAGCTTCAACTCTTTTTGCCCTGCGCCGCTGGCGTGGAGGGCTATCTGGCCGACGAGGTGCACAGCCTCACGGGGCTGGCCGGGCAGGACCTGCTCGTGGGCCGCGCGGGCGTGCTGCTGCGCGCCTCCTGGCGCGACGCGCTGCGCCTGAACCTGCACAGCCGCCTGGCGCAACGCGTGCTGGTGCAGCTGGCCGAGCGGCCCTACCGCAACGAGGACGACATCTATGCCGCCGCGGCCGACGTGGCCTGGGAGATCTGGTTCACCCCGCGCCAGAGCTTCAAGGTGGAGGTGACGGCCCAGCACAGCCCGCTCAAGAGCCTGAACTTCGCTGCGCTGCGCGTGAAGGATGCCGTGGCCGACCGCTTCCGCGCCAAGGCCGGCGTGCGTCCCGACGTGCAGACGCAGTGGCCCGACGTGCGCGTGCACCTGCACCTGACCAGCGACCGCGCCCAGATCTACATCGACACCTCGGGCGAGCCGCTGTTCAAACGCGGCTGGCGCGAGGACAAGGGCGACGCGCCGCTCAAGGAAACGCTGGCCGCAGCCATGATCGCCGCCACCGGCTGGGACCCGCATGGCGAGCAGCCGCTGCCGCTGTACGACCCCTGCTGCGGCAGCGGCACCGTGGTCATCGAGGCCGCGCAGATCGCCTGCCGCATCGCGCCGGGCCTGCAGCGGCGCTTTGCCTTCGAGAAGCTTTTGCCGCACCAGGCCCATGTCTGGTCTGCGATCAAGGATGAAGCTGCCAGCGCCGTTACCACGGCCTCGGTGCCGATTTTTGGCAGCGACGTGTCGCACCGCATGGTGGACTTTGCCCAGCGCAATGCCGTGCGCGCCGGCGTGGCCGACGCGGTGCAGCTGCGCGGCGGCGATGCGCTGCAGCGCATGCCGCCCAGTGAACAACCCGGGGTGATGCTGCTGAATCCGCCGTATGGCGAGCGCATCGCCGCGGCCGGCACGGCGGGGCGCAATGCGCGTGAGCGCATGTCCACGGTCGAGCGCATGGGCCGCGAGACGGCGCAGACCGAAGACGGCGTGGACTTCTTCGCGCAGTTGGCCGCGCACTGGAAGAAGCACTACGCCGGCTGGCAGGCCTGGATGCTCACGCCCGACCTCAAGCTGCCCGGCAAGATGCGCCTGAAGGAGTCGCGCCGCGTGCCGCTGTGGAACGGCCCCATCGAATGCCGCCTGTTCCGCTTCGACCTCGTGGCGGGCGCCGTGCGGGATCGGCCGCGCGCCGGCCACGCGGGGAGGGCGGCGCGGCCAACGGTGCGCCGGGTGCGCCGGCCGGCGGAGCCTCGGATGCGTCCTGAGCTGCGCCTGTCCGCCGTGGCGCAGGCGGGCGAGAGCGCGCGTGCCGTGGTGTTGGACACCAACATCGTGCTCGACCTGTTCATCTTCGCCGACGCGGCCGTGGCCACCGTGCGTGCGCTGCTGCAGGCCCAGCGCCTGGACTGGATCGCCACGCAGCACATGCGGGACGAGCTGGAGCGCGTGCTGCAGTACACCCACCTGCAGCCGCGCATGGCGTATTACGGCGTGGGCGCGGATGACGTACTGACGGCGTTCGACGCGGGCGTGCGCCTGGTCGAGGTGGCGCCGCGCGCGCCCTGGGCCTGTAAGGACGCGGACGACCAGAAGTTCATCGACCTGGCGGTCGCGCACCGCGCCATCATTGTGTCCAAGGACAAGGCTGTGCTTTGCATGCGAAAACGGCTGTTGACGCAGGACACGCATGCGGTGGCAGCTATTGTTTTTGAAGAGGTTTGCGAACCATGTCCAACCTGATCGTGCATGGCGGCACGCCGCTGCGTGGCCGCGTCACCCCCTCGGCCAACAAGAACGCGGTGCTGCCCGTGCTGTGCGCCACGCTGCTCACGCGCGCGCCGCTGCGCCTGGTGGGCGTGCCCGACATCACCGACGTGCGCAAGATCCTGGAGATCTTCCGCACCCTGGGCAGCGAGGTGCGCTGGGACCATGCCAGCGCCACGCTGGAACTGCACCACCAGGCCACGCACTTCGACGCCGCCACACACCGCCTGCCCGAGGAGATGCGCTCGTCCATCATGCTGGTGCCGCCGCTGCTGGCGCGCTTCGGCGTGGCGCGGCTGGAGGACAACGTGAAGGGCTGCACCCTGGGCGTGCGCGAGATCGACCCGCATGTGGAGGTCTTTCGCAGCTTCGGCGGCCAGGTGGAGCGGGCCGAGGGCTCGCTGCTGGTGCGCCGCGTGGGCATGCTCACGCCGGTGCACCACTGGCTGGACTATGCCTCGGTGACCACCACCGAGAACTTCGTGCTGTGCGCCGTCGCCGCGCAGGGCACCTCCACGCTGACCAACGCGGCGTCCGAGCCGCACGTGCAGGAGTTCTGCCGCTTCATGCAAATGCTGGGCGCGCAGATCGAGGGCGTGGGCACCTCGCGGCTTACGGTGCATGGCGGCGGCGAGCTGGGGGGCGGTGAATTCCGCTTTGCCGAGGACTTTCACGAGATCACCACCTTCCTGGCGCTGGGGGCCATCACCGGCGGCGACGTGGTGGTGAAGAACAGCGCACCGGAGAACTTCCCGCTGATCGACCGCACGTTTGCCAAGTTTGGCGTGCGCGTGGAGCACCGGGACGGCTGGTCGCGCGCCTTCGTGGACGGGCCGCTCACGGTGCAGACGCCCTTCACCCCCAACGTGCTGACCAAGGTGGAGGCCGCGCCCTGGCCCTATTTCCCGGTGGATCTGCTGCCGATCTTCATCGCGCTGGGCGTGCGCGCGCAGGGCAACGCCATGTTCTGGAACAAGGTGTACGACGGCGCTTTAGGCTGGACGGGCGAGCTGTCCAAGTTTGGCGCGCATGTGTACCAGTCCGACCCGCACCGCATCGTCACCTTCGGTGGCGGGCCGCTGGCGCCTGCGGTGGTGGAGAGCCCCTACATCATCCGCGTGGCGATCGCGCTGTTCATGGTCGCGGCCAGTATCCCGGGGCGCTCGGAGATCCGCAACGCCACGCCCATCCGCCGCGCGCACCCGCACTTTGTGGAGAACCTGCGCAGCCTGGGGGCCCGGGTGGAGTGGACGGCAGAGGAGTAGCCGCGCCCTGATCGCCCCAGCCTTCGCTGCGCTGCAGCACAAAAGTGGATTGTGGTTTATACTTACGCCTAAGGGTTAACACTTAGTGGTTAACCCGGTGTTGGTCGGCGTATGAGATGCGCGCCGTTCCGCACCGGATGAGCATCTCAGTCAGGAAACCACACCATGCGCGAAGCCGTCCGTCTGATCCTCGAGTTCATCCAAGAAGCCCGCGAGGCCCATCTGGAGATCGCCAGCCAATAAGGCTGGGTGGGCCGCCCAGACGGCCCTTTGTTACCGACCGTTGCGCCCCATTGCCCTGGCATGGGGCGTTTCTGTTTTTAAGGCCAAATCAAGCTCTAGCGCTTGTGTGATAAGCGCGAGTAGCTATTAATACAATAGCTTATGCGCAGCCAGCGGCGTTACACTGCGCGCCTCAGGCCTCCTGGGGCCCTGTTTCTCCCCCTCCTTAGCCCGCGGGCCCAAGCCCCGCCCGATTCCGCATGAACGCCACCTCCGACACCCCCGCATCCGCCGCCCCCGCCCTCGGACCGGACGAACTGGACGAACTCGACAGCCTGCTGGACGACCTGCGCACGCGTGAGGAAGATGTGCCGCAGTGGGAGTTCTGCGACGGCTTCCTGACGGCGCTGGTCTGCACGCGCCGCCCCGTGCCCGCGGCGGAATGGCTGCCCATGCTGCTGGGCGACGGCCTGGAGCTGGACGTGGCCGAAGGAGAGCCCCTGCCGCTGGTGCCCACGTTCAAGGACCTGGCGCAGCAGGAGCGCTTCCTTGCCTTGTGGGAGCTGCGCCGCGCCGAAGTGCAGGCGCAACTGGACGAGCAGGCCGAATCGCTGGACGCCGACAACGCCTTCCAGCCCGAGGTGATCGACATGCGCGGCGCCATCGCCAGCCTGCCCGAGGAGGAGCGCGCCGAGATGGCGGGGCAGGAGATTCCTTCCTTCGGCCAGGTGTGGGCGCTGGGCTTCATGTTCGCCGTGGAGAACTGGCCCGAGGACTGGGCCACCCCGCGCGACAAGGAAGCCGCCCAGTGGCTGGACGGTGCGCTCGAATCCATCGTCGCCCTCACCGAGGACGACACCGGCAAGCCCGAGATCTGCATGTACGCCGAGGACGGCCCGCCCAGCACCAGCCAGGAGCGGCTGGAGGTCTTTGGCGAGGCCATCTGGGGCGTGTACGACCTGCGCCAGCTCTGGCGCAGCCTGGGTCCGCGCCAGGAAACCATCGTCAAGGGCGAGCAGCCCGGCCGCAACGACCCCTGCCCCTGCGGCAGCGGCAAGAAGTACAAGAAGTGCTGCGGCGCGGCTTGACGCGGCTGTGGCCAGGTGTGGCTCGCCTGGCGCGGCCTTGCCTGGTGTAGCTGGCCTGGCGCGGCCCGGCCTGGCGCGGCCCGGCCTGACGCGGCCCGGCCTGACGCGGCCCGGCCTGACGCGGCCCGGTTCGACTCGCCGGCATTGAGTGGGCGGCACGCAGCCGGTGGCCCGGTATTGCGCTCTGGGCCTGCCCAGGTGCTACGGCGCCGCCAGGCCCAGTGGGACCGTCAGGAGCGCGAAGGGGCGGGCAACTGGGCCAGCAACTGCGCCAGCCGCCCCAGCGCGTGGCGCACCGTGGCGGCGCGCACGGCGGCGCGGTCTCCGCCAAAGCGCCGCAGCTCCGAATGGGTGGCGCCCGCCACGCACCAGCCGAACCATACCGTGCCCACCGGCTTGTCCGGGCTGCCGCCCGTGGGGCCGGCCACGCCCGTCACGGCCACGCTGACCTGCGCGGCGCTGTGGCGCACGGCGCCCTCGGCCATGGCGCGGGCCACGGGCTCGCTCACGGCGCCGTGGGCCGTGATGAGATCGGCGGGCACGCCCAGCAGCGCGGTCTTGGCGGCGTTGGAATAGCTGACGAAGCCGCGCTCGAACCATTGGCTCGACCCCGACAGGTCGGTGCAGGCCGCGGCGATCAGGCCGCCGGTGCAGCTCTCGGCCGTGGCCAGCATCCAGCCGCGTGCGAGCAGGGCCGTGGAGATATGAATCAAATTGGCCTCCAGCGCTTGTCCATCAAGCGCTGGCAGCTCTATTTTTGATAGTTCCATGGCATTCACCCGAACCAGTGGCGCCACAGCGCGATCACCAGCAGCGTGCAGAACCCGGCCACCAGGTCGTCCAGCATGATCCCCAGGCCGCCGCGCCAGCCGAAGCCCTTGAACAACCGGTCGGCCCAGGCCACGGGGCCGGGTTTGGCGGCATCGAAATAACGGAACAGCGCAAAGGCGGCGAGCTGGCCCCAGAAGCCCATGGGCATGGCCAGCCACAGCACGATCCAGATCGCGACGATCTCATCCCACACGATGTGGCCGGGGTCTGCCACGCGCATGTGGCGTGCGGTGACGGTGCAGGCCCACCAGCCCAACAGCAGCGACAGCGCGATCAGCAGCCCCATGCCGCGCGGCGTGAGCCACAGTTGCAGCACCAGGAACGCCAGCCACCCCCACAGCGTGCCCACCGTGCCCGGTGCCACACGCGACAGTCCGCTGCCAAAGCCCAGCGCGATGCAGTGCGCGGGGTGCACGAACAGAAAGCGGCGCAGGGCGTGGGGCGGCAGCGGGGTGGGGGGCGGCGTATCGGGCATGGGCGGCAAGGATGCAAGGGCCGGCCGATGCTACCAGCGGCGCCGGCCCGGTAGCGGGAGCGGTCAGGCGAAGTGGTCGAACGAGGCGAAGTGTTGCGCCACGGGCTGCCCCTGGCCGTCCACCACACGCAGGCCGGGCGCGGGCTCGACGCGGCCGATGCGCGTGGCGCGCGTACCGCTGGCCTGCGCGGCGGCCTGCACGGCGGCCTGTTGTGCGGGAGGGGCGGTGAAGGCCAGTTCGTAGTCGTCGCCGCCGGCCAGCGTGCATTGCATCAGCGTTTGTGCGTCAAGATCGGCTGTAGCGCCCGCCTGCTGGGCGCTAGCAGCTAGTAAATTGGTAGCGACGGTGGCGTCCACGCAGGCGCCCACGCCCGAGGCCTTCAGGATGTGACCCAGGTCGCCCAGCAGGCCATCGCTCACGTCGATGGCGCTGCTGGCCACGCCGCGCAGCGCCAGACCCAGCGCCACGCGCGGTGTGGGCTGCTCCAGCCGTGGGCGCAACTGCTGCAGGGCGGCGGGCGGCAGCGCCAGGCGGCCGCGCAGCGCATCCAACGCCAGGCGCGCCTCGCCGGGCGTGCCGCTCACGTAGATGTCGTCGCCCACCCGCGCACCGCTGCGCAGCAGGGCCTGGCCCGTGGGCACTTCGCCGAACACGGTGACGCAGAGGTTCAGCGGCCCCTGCGTGGTGTCGCCACCGACCAGTTCGCACTGGTGCGCGTCGGCCAGCCGCAGCAGGCCGTCCGCAAACGCCTGCAGCCAGGGCGCATCCACGCGCGGCAACGCCAGCGCCAGCGTGAAGGCCAGCGGCCTGGCGCCGCAGGCGGCCAGGTCCGACAGGTTCACCGCCAGCGCCTTGTGGCCCAGGTGCGCGGGGTCCACGTCGGCAAAGAAATGGCGGCCCTCGACCAGCATGTCGCTGGACACGGCCAGCTGCATGCCGGGCGTGACCGACAGCAGCGCGCAGTCGTCGCCCACGCCCAGCGCCGCACGGCGCACCGGGCGCGTGAAATAGCGCGCAATCAGGTCGAACTCACCCATGGGCGGCTGCCGCGTTCAGATGTCGTGCCCGCGAAAGCGCAGCGCGGCCTGGCGGCTGACCTCGGCCAGCAACTGCTCTTCGCGCTGGCGCTCGCGCAGCCAGCGGGCGTCGTTCTGGCCCAGCGCGGTCTCACCGCGCAGCATGTGCAGCGCGCCCGATGCGCCATGCGTGCCGGCGTAGCGCGCCACGTGGTCCAGCGTCTGCAGGATGTGGTCGCGCAGCGGCATGTGGTCGCCGCTGGCGGGGTCCACGTACACCGCGTCCAGTCCGAAGCGGCAGGCCTGGAAGCGGTTGTAGGTGTAGACGAGGTAGTCGTCCTCGGTGGGGGTGAAGGGCTGCTCCGCCAGGAACCACGCGGCCAGCGACTGCACGTAGCCGGCCAGGGCCGCGGCGCGCTCGATGGTGAGCGGCGTGTCGAACACGCGGATCTCGATGGTGCCGTACTCGGGCTTGGGGCGGATGTCCCAGTAAAAGTCCTTCATGCTCTTGACCACGCCGGTGCGCGTCATTTTGTTGAAGTACTGCTCGAACTCGCTCCAGGTGAGTACGCAGGGCGCGCGGCCCGACAGCGGGAACGCGAACACCGAGTTGAGGCGCGCGGAGTCGAACTGCGTGTCCTGCGCCTGCACGTACGGGCTGGAGGCCGACAGCGCGATGAAGTGCGGGATGTAGCGGCTCATGCGGTGCAGCATGAGCAGGGCGGAGTCGGCGTCGGGGCAGCCGATGTGCACGTGCTGTCCGAAGATGGTGAACTGCTTGGACAGGTAGCCGTACAGTTGCGACAGCTCCTGAAAGCGCGGCTTGTCGTAGATGCGCCGCTCGTGCCATTGCTGGAAGGGGTGCGTGCCGCCGCCGACGACGGCGATGTTGAGCTTGTCCGCGCTCTTGACCAGCGCGTCGCGGATCTGCGTGAGTTGGCCCAGCACCTCGGAGCTGCTGTGGCACACGCCGGTAGAGATCTCGATCATGCTGTTGGTCATCTCGGGCACCACGCTGCCGGGCAGCGGTACCTTCTTCATGAGGCGCAGCATGTCCTCGGCGTAGGGCGCGAGGTCGTAGTCGTTGGTGCTCACGAGCTGCAGTTCCAGCTCGACGCCCAGCGTCAGGGGCTCGGAATGGTGGAAGGCTTCAAGACTCACGTTGGGTGTCTCCGGTGTTGCTGCCGCGGCTGCTCAGGGGCGCCCAGGGTTTGGAGCTTTCGCCCGCGCGGTAGATGGCCACGGTGGCGATCACTGCGCCCAGCACTTCCATCACCAGGATGGCCGGCAGGGCGATGCGCGCGATCAGGTGGCCCGTGGAGGCCGAGGCCACCACGAACTGCGAGGCCACCAGCAATGCGATGGCCGACATCGGCGCCATGGCGCAGCTCAGCCACAGGGCCTGGCGCCAGCTGGCGCCACTGCCCACGTTGCCCACGCCCACGCCCAGCGCCTTGGCCAGCAGGCGCACGAAGATCAGCGCCAGCACGGCGCCGACCACCGGGCCGCTCCAGTCGGCCTGCGCGGCGACGGTGGAGACGAGCACGAACATCAGCATCGTCAGCAGCGAAGAGGCGGTGCCCATCTGCCGCGGCCAGGCCCAGGGGCGCGGGTGCAGCTGCTTGAGCAGCATGCCGCCCAGCAGCGCGGCCAGCGGGGCCGAGCCGCCCATGTGCGCGGTGACGGCGGTGCTGGCGGCGATCAGGGCCATCAGCAGCATGGAGGTGTTCTCGCTCGTCGGGCTCATCACGCGCAACGCCAGGCGCAGGATGAGCGACAGCAGTGCACCCACGGCCACAGAAACGCCCAGCACCACCAGCGCGGGATACAGCGTGCCCACCAGGCCCACGCCGGGGCGGTTGATGAGCTCGGCCTGCGCGCTGCCCAGCGCCAGCGCATACAGGGACGACAGCGTTGCGAGCACCACGGCACGGTCGGTCACGGGGCCGGCGGCGCGCGTGTCGGACACCACGCGCGTCAGAACCGCCGGTGATGCCGCCATTGCGACCAGGGCCAGCGGGCCGGCGGCGCGCTCGGGTACGTCGAACCACAGCATCGTCCAGTACACCGCGAAATAGGTGAAGGCGGACTCCGCGATGCTCTGCACCAGCACCATGGGGTTATGGCGGAACCAGCGCAGCGGAATGCGACCGCCCGCCTCGAACAGCACCACGGCCACGCCCAGCTCCACCAGGAACAGGCCAATGCCCTGCAGCGGCCACACGGCGCCGCCAAAGCCCAGCAGGCCCACGATGGTGCCCACGAGCGTGTAACCCACGACCTTGGGCAGGCCGCTGTAGCGTTGCACCAGATAGCCCGTGATGGAGGCCACGGCCAGCAGCAGCGACCACTGCACCGTGGGCAACCCCGCCGATGGGCGCAGCCACTGCGCCCAAAAGCTCATCAGCTCATTCATTGTTGTAGATCCTCTGTCTCGTGCGGGCAGGCCCGCTGGATGCCCGGGCGCAGCCTGCCCCAAGGGCGCGCGCTGCGGCTGCGTGGAACGTGACTACGTTCCCAGGCTGTTAACTGAATGTATCTGCAGCGGTCGCGTTGCTTCTGTAGGACGGCGCGCAGCCTGCGGTGGGCGCACCTTATCAGACGGTGCGGCGCGGGGGCAGGAAAAAGCCCAGCGGCGCGCTGCGCCAGCGCGCCAGCAGCGCGCGGTAGATGCGCGCGCGGTCCACGCTGCCCACGTTGTGCGCACGCAATGCCAGGCGGAACGCCAGGTAGAAGCTGACGAGGACGTTGAGCGCACCGTTGAAGGGCACCATGGCCACGGCCCACCAGAAAGCCGGCTGGTGCAGCACGTCCATGCCTAATGTGGCGCTGGCCACGCCGATCTGCCCGGTGGACAGCGTAACGTGGCGCACATCCAGGCCCAGCCCGAAGAACGCGGCAAAGGCCGGCGTCAGCCCCAGCATGAAGCCGAGGGAAATGTTGGCCGCAAAGCCCGAGATGTTGCCCCGCAGGAAGCGCGCCCAGCGGGCGGCGCGTGCAGCACCCAGCATGTCCGTGATGCGCGGGTTGTACTGGATGGCCGAGTCCAGCCGGCGCAATACGAACCAGTTCTCCACCCAGCCCGCGAAAATGCTGGACGCGAACAGCAGCACGCCGGTGAAGGCCGCGAACAGCAGCGAAGGGCCCAGCAGGTGCAGCGACTGCAGCACGTGTTCCGCCTGGGCCGTGCCGATGGCCGGCTGCCCGAGCATCTGCGCGATGAGCAGCGCCAGGGCGAGCGCCGCGGGGAACACCAGCAGCACGTTGCCCAGCACGGCGGCCACCTGCGAGCGCACGAGATGCGCGACCTCGTCCACGAAGGACTCCAGCCCCTGCGCCTCGTCCAGGTCCTTGAGCTTGGCGGCCATGGCGGGTGCCGTCATGGCGGGCTGCTTGGTGGCCACGGTGAAGTGCAGCAGCTGGATCAGCACGAAGCTGACGGCGTAGTTCACGCCCGCCATGAAGCCGCCCCAGAACGCGGACAGCGCCAGCGCGTACAGCCCGAACTTGGCCAGCGTGGTGAAGGCCATCACCAGCCCGCCACCCGCCGCCTTGCGCACCATGGCCAGGTATTCGCCCGCCGTGCGGGTGATGTAGTGCGCGCCTGTCTCGGCACTGCGCTCGGCGACCTTGGCCGCCAGCATGGACGAGTTGGACGCCACCAGCGCACGCAGGCTGCGCCGCTCGCGCCCTACGGTCACCAGGCGCGCAAGGAACTTGGCCGCCGCCACGGCGGGGCGGGGCGACAGCAGGCATTCCAGCAGCTCGCGCACGCGCAGGATCCGCTCGCGCAGCTGGCGCAGGCGAAACACCAGGCCCACGGAGATGCCGTTGTCCTCGAAGTGCGCATACACCGTGTTGGTGGCGGCGCGGCAGGCGTCCAGGCGCTCGCGCAGGCGCTGCACGGCTTCCTGCAGGCGATCGCCGGTGCGCAGCGGGTGCTCCACCTCCACGCGCAGGCTCTCCACGTCGCGGATCAGCGCATGAAAGGGCTGGGCCTCGCGCGCCTCCTCGCTCATGCGCAGACGCAGCTCGGGCGCAAAGCCGGTGGACAGGATCTGCCCGGCGCAGTAGGTGATGGCGTCCAGCAGCGCGCGCTGCCAATGGCTGGCGCCGCCCTGCTCGCAGGCCGGCACCAGCACGGCCAGCAGGCGGCCCAGCAGGGTTTCGTCCAGCGACGCCAGCCAGCGCGCGTCGAAATCGCCAGGCAGCGCCAGCATGAACAACTCCGACGCATCCAGCGTTTCGGGGCTGGAGGGCAGCAGTTTGTAGCGCACGCGCTCGGCCAGCTCGCTGGCCATGGAGGTGCGCTGGGCAAAGCCGAAGTCCGCCAGCAGCGTGGTGATGTCCACCTGCTGCGTGAGCGCTGCCCACCAGGCCTGCAGCCGCACCTGGATGTCGGGCGAGCGTTCCGCCGCGTCGACCAGCAGGGCCACGCGGCCTGCGGCGCCGTCCGTGGACTGGCCGTCGCCGCGCACCCAATCCAGCACGGCGATGAGTTGCAGGTGCCGCTGTGCCAGCGGTGCGGTAGGGTCGATCCCGGCGAGCAGCTGCGCCAGGTCAGGGCCGCTGCGGCTCAATGCAGCACCCTTGCCGCCATGGGCTGGCCCGGTTGGCCGGGCGAGAAGGCCTCCAGCACGAACAGCTCGATCGGACAGGTGAACGGCTCACCGTCCTCGGCCACGCAGAAATAGCTGCCGTGCATGCTGCCGCTGGCGGTGCGCAGGCGGCAGCCGCTGGTGTACTGAAATGCCTCGCCGGGCTTGAGCAGCGGTTGTTGGCCCACCACGCCCAGGCCCTTGACCTGCTCGGTGTGGCCATTGGCATCGGAGATGATCCAGTGGCGTGAAATCAGCTGCGCGGTCACGTCGCCCGTGTTGGTGATCGTGATGGTGTAGGCAAAGCTGTATACGCCTTCGTCGGGCGCGGACTGGTCGGGAAGGTACTGCGGCTGCACCTCCACCTGGAACTGGTATTTCGGCATCGTGCAATGGTAGCGGCGATGGTGCGGCCCGCGTCGCACAAGGCCTGCTAAGGCCCCGCTCCGGCTGTGCCCGGCATGCGAACGTCGCGCCGCGGCGGCGTCAACTGCGACAATCGCGGCCATGAGCCGCACCTACCGCATCGCCCCTTCTATCCTGTCCGCCGACTTTGCCCGCCTGGGTGAGGAAGTGCGCAACGTCATCGCCGCCGGCGCCGACTGGATCCACTTTGACGTGATGGACAACCACTATGTGCCCAACCTCACCTTCGGCCCCATGGTGTGCCAGGCCCTCAAGCCCCATGCCGTGACGCCCGCAGGGCACGCCGTACCGATCGACGTGCACCTGATGGTGCAGCCCGTGGACGAACTGGCCACGGCGTTTGCCAAGGCGGGGGCGGACCTCATCAGCTTCCACCCCGATGCCTCGGCGCACGTACACCGCAGCATTCAGAACATCCGCGCGCAGGGCTGCAAGGCAGGCCTGACCTTCAACCCCGCCATGCCGCTTGACGTGCTGGACTGGGTGATCGAGGACATCGACCTGATCCTGTTGATGAGCGTGAACCCCGGCTTTGGCGGACAGAGCTTCATCGACAGCACGCTGCGCAAGATCGAGGCGGCCCGCAGGCGCATCGAGGCCTCGGGCAAGGACATCCGCCTGGAGGTGGACGGTGGCATCAAGGCCGACAACATCCGCCGGGTGGCGGATGCGGGCGCGGACACGTTCGTTGCAGGCAGCGCCATCTTCGGCAAGAGCGACTACAAGGCGGTGATCGACGCCATGCGCGCCGAACTGGCGTGAGGCGCCGCCGCGCGGCTTGATCGCAATCCGCTGAAAAAGCCTATTGCACCGGCGTGGTGGCTTCGCGCAGCACGCCACCGCCTTCCACCGAGCCCGACACCGTGGCGCTGCTGCGCACGCGCGCCTCGCAATCGGACCGGTCCTGTGGAGTCTTGAAGGCCTCGCAGCGGGCCAGCGCGTTGCGCTCATAGATGCTGGTGTCGCTGCTGGACAGCTGGCCCGTGCGCGCGGCCTGGGCGGCCGCCCCTGCCTCGCGTACGCAGGCGGCGCGGCTTTCCGCGGGCACGGACGCGCAGGCGGCACGGTCGCTGCTGTACTGGCTGCGCACTTCGTTGGCAGCCTGCGCCGCGCCGGCGCACAGCAGCAATGCGGCGGGAAGCAGGGCGGTGAATCGATGCAATGCCATGGGATGACCTCCTGAAGGGCGATGGTTTTGACGGTTCCAACAATGGCTGTCCAGCGTAAGGCGCCACCGGGAAGGCGTCTGTCCGCATGCGGCGCCGCGGTGTGTCGGACGGGTCGGACAGCGCATACACTGCCCGCGCTCAATGCATGACTGACAAGGACAAGGGATGGAACGGGTGCAACAAGACCTCGCCGCGCTGCTCGCGCGCACCGACGCCGCGATCGTGGACCTCGACGGCACCATGGTGGATACGTTGGGCGATTTTGCCGAGGCGCTCAATCGCATGCTGCGCGACCTGCAGCTGCCCGCCATCGCGCCGGGGGCGATCGAGCGCATGGTCGGCAAGGGGTCGGAGCACCTCCTGCGTTCAGTGCTAAAGCACGTTCTAGCGCCCGACCAGCAAGCGCTGACAGCTATGCAATTGGAAGCAAAGGCCGAGGCCTTGTATCCCCAGGCGTGGGAGCGCTACCAGCACCATTACCTGGCCATCAACGGCCAGTATGCGGCGCTGTACGCCGGCGTGGCCGAAGGGCTTGCGGCGCTGCACCGCACCGGTCGGCCGCTGGTGTGCCTGACCAACAAGCCCACCGACTTCGCCCGGCCTCTGCTGCGCGCCAAAGGGCTGGACGGCTTCTTCACCCACGTGTTCGGCGGCGATGCGTTCGCGCGCAAGAAGCCCGACCCGCTGCCACTGCTCAAGGCCTGCGAGGCGGTGGGAACCTCGCCGGCGCGCACGCTGATGATCGGCGACTCCAGCAACGATGCCCAGGCCGCGCGTGCGGCGGGCTGCCCCGTGGTGCTGGTGACGTACGGCTACAACCACGGCCAGCCCGTGCGCGGCGTGGACGCGGACGGCTACGTGGATGCGCTCACCGAGCTGATCGCTAGCTGAATTCCTCCGGCCGCATGCGCGCCATGGGCGCCGCGCGGGGCACCCGGGTCCTCAGAAGCTCTCCCACTCGTCGTTATCGGCAGCCGTGCGGGCCGCCTGCGCGGGTTGAGGGCGCGCTGCTGCCGGACGTGCCAAGGCAGCGGCCGGCGCCCGGGTGGACGCCGGCGGCGTGGCGGGCCGGGCAGGGGCGGCGGGTGTCGCGGAGGTGGCGGGTACGGGAGCCGGCACGGCCGGGGCATGCACGGGCGCCATGCGTGGCAGGGCGGAGGCCTTCTGCGCCAGCTTGAACACGGCGACGGCCTCGACGAGCTCGCGGGCCTGGCCGCTGAGGCTGCTGGCGGCGGCGGCCATCTCCTCGACCAGCGCGGCGTTCTGCTGCGTGGCCTGGTCCATCTGGGTGATGGCCTCGCCCACCTGGGCCACGCCCGAGCTTTGTTCGCTGCTGGCGGCGCTGATCTCCCCCATGATGTCGGTCACGCGGCGAATGGCGGTGACCACCTCGGTCATGGTGGCACCGGCCTTGTCCACCAGCTGCGAGCCCTGCTCCACGCGCTCCACGCTGGCGGTGATGAGCTGCTTGATCTCCTTGGCGGCCTCGGCCGAGCGCTGCGCCAGCGCGCGCACCTCGCCGGCCACCACGGCAAACCCGCGGCCTTGCTCACCGGCACGCGCGGCCTCCACGGCGGCATTCAGCGCCAGGATGTTGGTCTGGAAGGCAATGCCATCGATCACCCCGATGATGTCGGCGATCTTGCGGCTGGACTCATTGATGCCGCGCATGGTGTCCACCACCTCGGAGACCACCTCGCCGCCCTGCACGGCGACGGTGCTGGCATTCATGGCGAGTTGGTTGGCCTGGCGGGCGTTGTCGGCGTTCTGGCGCACGGTGGCGCCCAGTTGCTCCATGGAGGCGGCCGTTTCTTCCAGGGCGCTGGCCTGGCTCTCGGTGCGGCCGGAAAGATCGTGGTTGCCCTGCGAGATCTCCGCGCTGGCCGTGGCCACGTGCTCGGAGCTTCGGCGCACGCCCTGCACGATCTCGGCCACGTTGTCGCGCATGGTCTGGATGCCGTGGATGACGCTGTTGCTGTCGCGGGCGGGCGGTATTTCGACGGCCAGGTTGCCTTGCGCCATCTCATGGGTGATGGCGTTGAGCTGGCTGGGCTCGGCGCCCAGCTGGCGCAGGATGCTGCGCGCCACCAGCCAGCCAATGGCCAGCAGCAGCAGCGCGAGCACGGCAGTCACCGCGCCCGAGCGGGTCAGCCGGCTCACGAACGTGGCCTGCACGTTGTCGACGTACACGCCGGAGCCGATCACCCAGCCCCAGGGCTCGAAACCCATCACGTACGAGGCTTTCTCCACGGGCTGGTCGCTGCCCGGCTTGGGCCACATGTAGCTCACGAAGCCTGCGCCGCTCCTTTTCACGGTGTTGACGAACTCCACGAACAGATGCTTGCCCGTGGGGTCCTTGTTGCTGCTGAGGTCCTGCCCCTGCAGCTCGGGGCGGATGGGATGCATGACCATGCGCGGGTGCATGTCGTTGATCCAGAAATACTCCGATCCGCTGTAGCGCAGCGGCCGCAGCGCATCCATTGCGCGCTGCTTGGCCTCTTCCTCGGTGATCGTGCCCTTGCTGGCCTGCGCGTGGAAGTGCACGACGATTCCATGTGCCGCCTCCACGGTCTGGCGCACGCTGGCCTGGCGCTCACCCATGATCAGGGAGCGTTCGGTCCACATGATGCTGGCAACCAGCGCCAGCATGGCCAGGATGGCCAGGGCCACCAAGCCGCCGAGGCGGCGGGAAACGGGCAATCGGTAGAACATTTGCATGGTGGTATTCCCCGCCGCTGGCGGCTGCAGGCGGTTTAGAAACTTTCCCAGGCGCCGTCGTCGGCGGAAGGTGCCGGCGCAGCCTTTGGCGAGGCGGAGACGGGGCGGGCCTGGCGTGCCGCCGGTTGTACAGGCGCGGACGCCGGGCGTGCGGGGGGCGCGGCCCGCGTCACGGCGGGTGCGGATGGCTGGGGCGTCCTGATGGCGGCGGGCGTTGCGAGTGCGTGGCCATGGCTCGCCAGCTTGAACACGGCGACGGCCTCGACGAGCTCGCGGGCCTGGCCGCTGAGGCTGCTGGCGGCGGCGGCCATCTCCTCGACCAGCGCGGCGTTCTGCTGCGTAGCCTGGTCCATCTGGGTGATGGCCTCGCCCACCTGGGCCACGCCCGAGCTTTGTTCGCTGCTGGCGGCGCTGATCTCTCCCATGATGTCGGTCACGCGGCGAATGGCGGTGACCACCTCGGTCATGGTGGCACCGGCCTTGTCCACCAGCTGCGAGCCCTGCTCCACGCGCTCCACGCTGGCGGTGATGAGTTGCTTGATCTCCTTGGCGGCCTCGGCCGAGCGCTGCGCCAGCGCGCGCACCTCGCCGGCCACCACGGCAAACCCGCGGCCTTGCTCACCGGCACGCGCGGCCTCCACGGCGGCATTCAGCGCCAGGATGTTGGTCTGGAAGGCGATGCCATCGATCACCCCGATGATGTCGGCGATCTTGCGGCTGGACTCATTGATGCCGCGCATGGTGTCCACCACCTCGGAGACCACCTCGCCGCCCTGCACGGCGACGGTGCTGGCATTCATGGCGAGCTGGTTGGCCTGGCGGGCGTTGTCGGCGTTCTGGCGCACGGTGGCGCCCAACTGCTCCATGGAGGCAGCCGTTTCTTCCAGGGCGCTGGCCTGGCTCTCGGTGCGGCCGGACAGGTCGTGGTTGCCCTGCGAGATCTCCGCGCTGGCCGACGCGACGCTCTCCGCATTGGCGCGCACGCCGGCCACTACGCGAGCGAGGTTGCCCTGCATGTGGCCCAGTGCCTTCAGCAGCGCCGCGGCTTCGTCGCGGCCGTGGGCCTGGATGGACTGGGTGAGGTCGCCTTCGGCGATCAAGCCTGCGCCGCGCACGGCCAACTGCAGGGGCCCGGTCACGGATCGGCTCAACAAGATGGCGGCGCCCGCGCCCACCAGCAGCGCCACTGCGGTCACGACCATCAGGATGGCGCGACTGAGCGTGGCCTGCTTGGCAGCGTTGTCGCGGGTGCTTTCGTACAGCGCGCGCTGGCGCTGTTCCATGGCGACGATGGACTGTAGGTAAGCGTCGGCCAACGGCTTGAGTTGGCTGTCGAGCAACTCACCCACACTCTCGCCGGCAGCCTTGCGCTTGAGCAATTCAGCCCGCGGGCCGCGATAGGCTTCGCGCGTCTTTGCGATGTCGGCGAGCAAGCGGCGCCCTTCGTCGGTGGTCACCAGCCGCTCCACCACCTCCTGCGCCTTGGATGCTTCTTCGGAGGTCTTGGCAATCTCGCTTTGCCAGCTCGAGAGATGGGAGGTGTCCGCATCCAGGATGGCGGCGCGCGTGCGCACCCAGTTCAGGTCAATCGCCTGCCGCCATGTGCTGGCGGCGCGCAGCCGTTCGTTGTCCGTGCTGGTGAGCTGATGGGTGACGCTTGCCAACTCCTGCAAACGCCATATGCCTACCGCCGCGATGACCACGGTGATGAGCAGAACCAAGCCGAAGGACAAGGCCAGGCGCGTGCCGACCTTGAGGTTGCTGAGATGCATAGAGGCCCCCTTGCTGCGCAATTGCAATAAAGTGTATCGCCAAGGGGAGATGGCTGAAAATGCCATCAAGGGGGCAATGGCATGCTTTCTCTGCGCATCGTCACTGCGTGGGTCGATGGGCTTATTCCTTGCCCAGCAGGGCGTCCTTGAGCTTCCAGTCGGCGGGCTGGCTGCCGAGCCAGATGCCCAGCAATGCGTTGAAGAATTCAGGCTCCTTGAACGGTTCGCCCTGCGGGACGCCCTTCACCGTCACCTGCGTGCCCGTGCCGGGCAGCCAGTCCACGACGAACTGTTCGCCCGCCATGAGCTTCTTGTGCTCCGAAAAGATCTGGCTCATGCGCAGCACGCCCGGGATCAGCTTGGAAAAGGCGGCCTTGTCCATGTTGTCTTCCATACCGCGCGAAAACAGCTTGCCGAGTTCCGTGGAGTCGATGTCGCGCAGCATGGTCACGCTGATGCGCTTGGGGCCGCGCAGCGCGTAGACCTCGGCAGGCGTGGACGCCTTCTTCTCCAGGTACAGGCCTGCGGCATACACCTTGAACACGGCCTTGTAGCGCACACCGGCGCCATTGAGTTGCAGCTTGCTGCCGCCCAGGTCGAGGGTGGGCTCGAACTTGACGCCGGCTGCGGTCGTCGGCTCCGTCGATGCGGGAGCCGGAAGCGCCAGGCACAGGGGAAGGGCCAGAGCACCCCACTGCAGGGTGCGACGACGGGTGAAGGGCATTGCGCAACTCCAAAAAAGAACGATCGTTCGTTTCTAAATGTTGCGCCATCGAGGGGCGGTCGGCAATAGGGTTTTCGCGTGGATGCGCTGCAGCATTCACCGCGCAGGTGACAAAGTGCTTTGCTACACTGCGGGTCCATGTTCATTCACCACACGTTCATCACAGGTTGCAGCGACCGGGGAGCCTGGCCCTGGCGCAAGCCTGCGTCGTTGAACCCCTGACTGCACCTGGGCGCCTCCCCAGCGTGCGCCCGTGGCCCCACACGTGCTGTCCTGCACGGGGCCGACTCCTCTGAATGATCCTGCGGCGCACTGGCGCAGCCAGCGACCGCGCCGCACGAGCTGGGAATCTTCTTGTGATCACTGAACTGGAATTCAAAAGCCTGGCCAGCGAAGGCTACAACCGCATCCCGCTGATGGCGGAAGCCTTTGCGGACCTGGAAACCCCTCTCTCCCTGTACCTCAAGCTGGCCCATGGCAAGGGCGACGGCAAGCACAGCTTTTTGCTGGAGTCGGTCGTCGGCGGCGAGCGCTTCGGGCGCTACAGCTTCATCGGCCTGCCTGCGCGCACCTTGCTGCGGTCCAGCGGCTTCGGCGATGCGGCGCGCACCGAGGTGGTGACCGACGGCCAAGTGGTGGAGACGCACCCGGGCAACCCGCTGGACTTCATTGCCGCCTACCAAAAGCGCTTCAAGGTGGCGCTGCGCCCGGGGCTGCCGCGCTTTTGTGGCGGGCTGGCAGGCTACTTCGGCTACGACGCGGTGCGCTATATCGAGAAGAAGCTAGAGGCCACCTGCCCGCCCGACACGCTGGGCTGCCCCGACATCCTGCTGCTGCAGTGCGAGGAACTGGCGGTCATCGACAACCTCTCGGGCAAGCTGTATCTCATCGTCTACGCCGACCCGGCCCAGCCCGAGGCCTATGCCAAGGGCAAGAAGCGCCTGCGGGAGCTGAAGGACCAGCTCAAGTATTCCGTGAGCGCGCCCGTGGTGCGGCCCACCGAGAGCCACACCGCACAGCGCAGCTTTGCCAAGGCCGACTACTTAGCGGCCGTGGAGCGCGCCAAGGAGCTCATCGCCGCGGGCGACTTCATGCAGGTGCAGGTGGGCCAGCGCATCCACAAGCGCTACACCGAATCGCCGCTGTCGCTGTACCGCGCGCTGCGCTCGCTGAACCCGTCGCCGTACATGTACTACTACAACTTCGGCGATTTCCAGGTGGTGGGCTCCAGCCCCGAGATCCTGGTGCGGCAGGAGAGCACGCCCGAGGGCCAGAAGGTCACCATCCGCCCGCTGGCCGGCACGCGCCCGCGCGGCGCCACGCCCGAGGCCGACAAGGCCACCGAAGTGGAGCTGGTGAACGACCCCAAGGAACGCGCCGAGCACGTGATGCTGATCGACCTGGCGCGCAACGACATCGGCCGCATCGCCAAGACCGGCACCGTGAAGGTGACCGAGGCCTTCGCGGTCGAGCGCTACAGCCACGTGATGCACATCGTGAGCAACGTGGAGGGCATCCTCAACGACGGCATGACCAGCATGGACGTGCTCAAGGCCACCTTCCCGGCAGGCACGCTCACCGGCGCGCCCAAGGTGCACGCCATGGAACTGATCGACCAGCTGGAGCCCAGCAAGCGGGGCCTCTACGGCGGCGCCTGCGGCTACCTGAGCTATGCGGGCGATATGGACGTGGCCATCGCCATCCGCACCGGCATCGTCAAGGACGGCACGCTCTACGTGCAGGCGGCGGCCGGCGTGGTGGCCGACTCGGTGCCCGAGCTCGAATGGAAGGAAACGGAACACAAGGCGCGCGCCCTGCTGCGTGCGGCCGAACTGGTGGAGGAGGGGCTGGAATGACCACCCGTGCAATCGACAAGACCCAGCCCTGCGCCAGCATGGCCGAGGTGCGCGCGCGCATCGACGCGCTGGACGACATTTTGGTGCCGCTGCTCGTGGAGCGCGGCGGCTACATGACCCAGGCTGCCCTCAACAAGCCGCGGGAAGACCAGGTGCGCGACGAAGCGCGCATCGAGGCCATCGTGCAGCGCGTGCGTGCGCGTGCGGCGGCCGAGGGCGGCGAGCCCGAGGTGATCGAGGCCATCTACCGCAGCATGATGGAGGCCTACATCGCCTACGAACACCGTGAATTCGCGCGCCTGTGCGCAGAGGGCCGCAAGGGCCAGGAGGTGACGCCATGACGCGCGTGCTGATGGTCGACAACTACGACAGCTTCACCTACAACATCGTGCAGTACTTCGGCGAGCTGGGCGCCGAAGTCGAGGTGTTCCGCAACGACGAGATCACGCTGGAGGGCATTGCCTCGCGTGCGCCCGACCGGCTGGTGATCTCGCCCGGGCCCTGCTCGCCGGCCGAGGCGGGTATCTCGGTGGCGGCGATCCAGCACTTCGCCGGCAAGCTCCCCATCTTGGGCGTGTGCCTGGGCCACCAGAGCATTGGCGCGGCCTTCGGCGGCAAGATCATCCGGGCGCAGCAACTCATGCATGGCAAGACCAGCGTCATCACCACCACGCAGACGGGCGTGTTCGCCGGCCTGCCCAAGCAGTTCACGGTGAACCGCTACCACTCGCTGTCCATCGAGCGCGCGAGCTGCCCCGAGGTGCTGGAGGTGACGGCCTGGACGGACGACGGCGAGATCATGGGAATCCGCCACCGCGAGCTGGCCATCGAGGGCGTGCAGTTCCACCCCGAGAGCATCCTCACCGAGCACGGCCACGCGATGCTCAAGAACTTCCTGGATCAAAAATAAGAGCTGCCAGCGCTTGTCTGTAAACGATTTCAATGCGAAAAATGCTTGAATGACTTATGTAGCAAGCGCAAGCAGCTATCAAAAATAGAGGTACTTCCATGACCCCCATCACCCCCCAGGAAGCGCTGCAGCGCACCATCGAGCACCGCGAGATCTTCCACGACGAGATGCTGCACCTCATGCGCATGATCATGAGCGGCGAACTCTCGCCCGTCATGACCGCGGCCATCACCACCGGCCTGCGCGTGAAGAAGGAAACCATCGGCGAGATCACCGCCGCCGCGCAGGTGATGCGCGAGTTTTCCCACAAGGTGCAGGTGCACGACACCAAGCACCTCGTGGACATCGTGGGCACGGGCGGCGACGGCGCCAACACCTTCAACATCTCCACCTGCGCCACCTTCGTGATCGCCGCCGCGGGCGCCAAGGTCAGCAAGCACGGTGGGCGCAGCGTCAGCAGCAAGAGCGGCAGCGCCGACGCCATGGAGGCGCTGGGCGTGCACATCAACCTGCAGCCTGCGCAGATCGCGCAGTGCATTGACGACGTGGGCATCGGCTTCATGTTCGCGCCCAACCACCACCCCGCCATGAAGAACGTGGCGCCGGTGCGCAAGGAGCTGGGCGTGCGCACCATCTTCAACATCCTGGGGCCGCTGACCAACCCGGCAGGTGCGCCCAACATCCTCATGGGCGTGTTCCACGAAGACCTGGTGGGCATCCAGGTGCGTGCGCTGCAGCGCCTGGGCGCCGAGCACGCGCTGGTGGTCTACGGCCGTGACGGGCTGGACGAGATCAGCCTGGGCGCCGGCACGCTGGTGGGCGAATTGAAAGACGGCGCGGTGCGCGAGTACGAGATCCACCCCGAGGACTTCGGCCTGCGCATGGCAGGCACGCGGGCGCTGCGCGTGGAGAACCCGACCGAATCCAAGGCCATGCTGATGGGCGTGCTGCAGGGCGACGAAGGCCCGGCGCGCGACATCGTCTGCCTGAATGCCGGTGCCGCCTTGTATGCCGCCAATGTGGCCGACTCGCTGGAAGACGGCCTGCGCCGCGCCCAGCAGGCCCTGGCCAGCGGCGCGGCCCTGGCCAAGCTGCAGCAGCTGGTCGCCTACACCCAGAAGCTCGCGGCCTGAGCGCACGGCGATGAGCCTGCTGGACGCTCCCATCTGGAACGACCCCGCGACGTGGATCGTGCTGGGCGTGTCGCTGCTGTTCATCGTCGTGGGCATCGTGATGCACCGCATCATCATGAAGGTGGTGCGCGGCCCGGCACCGCCCACGCAAGGCCACAAGGGCCCGGTACCTCCGCGCGAATGAGCGGGACGGGCGCTGGCGCCAGTGCGCGCCGTCACCATTGACGCTCCCTGCGGGGAGCAAGGAAGCAAGCATGTCCGACATCCTGAAGAAAATCTGCGACGTGAAGGTCGAGGAAGTGGCCGCCGCGCAAAAGCGCGTGTCCTTCGCCGACATGCGCCGCGACGCCGAGAGCCGCGTGCTCACGCGCGACTTCGTGGGCGCGCTGCGCGCCAAGATCGACCAGGGCCAGGCCGGCGTGATCGCCGAAATCAAGAAGGCCAGCCCCAGCAAAGGCGTGATCCGCGAGGATTTCATCCCGGCCGACATCGCGCAAAGCTACGCCGAGGGCGACGGCAAGGTCAGCGCGGCCTGCCTGTCGGTGCTGACCGACCGCCAGTTCTTTCAAGGCCAGCCCGATTACCTGAAGCAGGCACGCGCCAGTTGCCCGCTGCCGGTGCTGCGCAAGGACTTCATGATCGATCCGTACCAGATCTACGAGTCGCGCGCCATGGGCGCCGACTGTGTGCTGCTGATCGCCGCCTGCCTTGAGGATGGCCTGATGGCCGAGATGGAGCAGATCGCCCGCAGCCTGGACATGGCCGTGCTGGTGGAGGTGCACGACGGCGCCGAGCTGGAGCGCGCGCTGCGCCTGCAGACGCCGCTCGTGGGCATCAACAACCGCAACCTGCGCACCTTCGAGGTCAGCCTGCAGACCACGCTGGACCTGAAGAAGGAAGTGCCTGCCGACCGCCTGCTGGTGGCCGAGTCCGGCATCCTTGCGCCGGTGGATGTGCACACGCTGCGCGATGCCGGCGTGAATGCGTTCCTGGTGGGCGAGGCCTTCATGCGCGCGCCCGACCCGGGGCGGGCGCTGGCCCAGCTGTTCGCCTGACGGCCGCAGGCCGGGCGTCCCCCGGGGTTGGGGCGGTGGCGGCATACTGGGCCCATGAAAGTCATCGGGCCGCGTCGATGAGCCTTGTCTGAGGCGGTTACCCGGCCATTCTTATCGTGCCCGCATGGAGGAGTTGCCTTGCGCGAGAGACCGGATACGCAGGCCGAGCGTTTTCGCAGGGAGTGGTGGTTGCTGGCGGGCCTGTGGCTGGCGCTGGGGGCGCTGATCGCGGTCGTGCTGAGCCTGGAGCGGCGCGACACCGAGGAACGCGAGCGCCAGCAGGTCGCGCACCAGGTGCATATCGTCCATGAGAACCTGGAGCGCCAACTGCATGCCGTGAACCAGGCGCTGGGGGATATTGTCGCGAACCTGGCGCAGTGGCGCGCGCGCCCTGAAGGCGCCTTGCCATTCAACGAGCGACTGCGGGCCTTCAGCGACGCCATGACCGGCGTGCGCACGCTGACCGTGCTGGATGCCGAGGGTACGGTGGTCGCCTCCAGCCGCGCCGAACTGCTCGGGGAGAACTTTGCCTACCGCGATTACTTCCAGTCGGCGCGGCGACTGGCAAGCCGCGAGCAGCCCTCGCTGATCGTCAGTGCGCCCATGCGCACGGTGTTGGGTATCTGGGCCATCACGTTGTCGCGCCCGGTGGTGGCGGAAGATGGGCTGCCCGGCGGCGTGGTCGCGGCGACGCTGGACCCCGACGAGTTCAAGACCTTGCTGGATTCCGTGCGCTACGCCCCCGACGTGGAGAGCACCCTGGTGCACGGCGATGGCGTGCGCTTCCTGCGCGTGCCCGAACGGGCGGGGCTGCTGGGCGCCACGCTGGCGCAGCCCGGAACGCTCTTTCAGGCGCACCTGGACAGCGGGCGGATGGAAAGCCTCTTCGTCGGCGCGATGGAGCCGGACCCGACCGAGCGGCTGGTGGCGCTGCGCACCATCTTTCCGGCGCACCTGCACATGGACAAGCCGTTGGTTGCGGCCGTCGCGCGGGACTGGAGCCAGGTGTTCGCCGCCTGGCGCGCGCGCGCCTGGACGCTGGGTGTGGCATGGCTGCTGACGGGGGTTGCCATTGGGCTGGGCCTGGGCTTCATGCAGCGCCGGCGCCGCCAGCTGTGGCGCCGCGAGCAGGCGCTGGCTGCCCAGGAGGCCGCCTTGCAGGCCCGCTGGCAGGCGGTGCTGCACGCCACCCAGCAGGGCGTGTGGGACTGGGACATGGCCGCGGGCACGGTGTATTTCTCGCCGGTATGGAAGACCATGCTCGGCTACGCAGAAGGCGACATCGGCGACAGCCTGCAGGAATGGGAAAGCCGCGTGCATCCCGACGATCTGGCGCGCGTGCACGCCGACGTGGCGCGCCACCTGGCGGGTGAAACGGTGGTCTATGAAAACGTGCACCGCATGCGCTGCAAGGACGGCAGCTACAAATGGGTGCAGGACCGCGGCCAGGTGACCTCGCGCGACGCCAGCGGCCGACCCGCCCGCCTCATCGGCACCCACACGGACGTGACCGCGCAGCGGCAGCACCAAGAGACGCTGGACCGCCTGGCCGAGAACGTGCCCGGCGCGCTGTACCAGTACCAGCGCGAACCCGACGGGCGCAGCCACTTCCCGTACGCCAGCCCCGGCGTGCAGGACATCTACGGGCTTCCCCCGCAGGCCCTGTGCGTGGACGCCGAGCAGGTCTTCGCGCGCATCCACCCCGACGACCTGCAGGCGTTGCGCGAGAGCGTGCTGGCATCCGCGCAGACCCTGGAGCTGTGGCGCACCGAATACCGTGTGCTCGTGCCGGGCGAGCGCGAGCGCTGGGTCAGCGGCCAGGCGCGGCCCGCGCGCACGGCCTCGGGTGCCGTGCTGTGGCATGGCTATATCCATGACGTGACGCTGGCCAAGCAGCAGGCGCTGCAGCTGCAGGAGACCGAGCGCCTGCTCAGGCATCTGATGCAGGAAATGCCCATCGGGCTGTGCATGATCGATGCAGCGGGCGTGATCTACTTTCGCAACCGGCGCTTCCTGGACCTGTTCGGCTACACCGAGGCCGAGGTGCCCACGCTGGGGCAGTGGTGGCCGCGCGCCTATCCCGATCCGCACTACCGCGAACAGGTCATCGCCGCGTGGAACGCAGACCTGGCGCAGGCAGGCGCGCAGGGGGGCGAGATCGCGGACAGGGAATACCGCGTCACCGACCGCGACGGCAGGCTGCACACCATCACCATCGGCGGGCTGGCGTTTGGCGACCATTGCATGTCCACCTTCGTGGACGTGACCGAGCAGCGCGCGCAACATGAACTGCTGCGCAAGCTGGCCTTCATGGACGGGCTGACGGGCCTGGCCAATCGCCGCCAGTTGGACCGCACCCTCAAGGCCGAATGGCGGCGCTGCCGGCGCAGCGGCCAGCCCCTGTCCGTGGTGATGGTGGACATCGACCATTTCAAGCAGTTCAACGACCTGTATGGCCACCAGCAGGGCGACGATTGCCTGCGCGCCGTGGCCGCCGCGCTGCGCGGCGGCCTGGGGCGGTCGCACGACCTCGTGGCCCGCTACGGCGGCGAAGAGTTCGTCTGCCTGCTGCCCGAGTGCGACCTGGACGGCGCGCGCGCCAAGGCGCAGGCGCTGTGCCGGGCCGTGCATGCGCGGCAGATGGAACACCGCGGCTCGCCGATTGCGCCCGTGGTCACGGTGAGTGCCGGGGTGGCCTGTGTGGTGCCCGGCGCCGAAGACACCCCCGAACAGTTGCTGGCGCGCGCGGATGCAAACCTGTACCGCGCCAAGGCGGCAGGCCGCAACCGGGTGCATGATGGAATGGATTAGCTATTGTAAATATAGCTTGTAGCGCAGAATGGATAAGCCTTGGAGCATGATTTGATGCTAAATACTCCCGCCGCCACGCAACTGCAAAGTGCCGACCCTGCCGACTGGCCTGTCGCGCCGGGCTGGCAGCCGGTGGTCGACACGTTCTTTGCCAGCGCGCGCGGCCGGCAGTTGCTGGCCTTCCTGCAGGCGCGGCTGGAGGCCGGAGCCGCCATCTTCCCGCCGCAGCCGCTGCGGGCGCTGCAGCTCACCGCCCCCGAGGACACGCGCGTGGTCATCCTGGGGCAGGACCCGTACCACGGCCGTGGCCAGGCCGAGGGGCTGGCCTTTTCTGTCGCGCCGGGCGTGCGCCTGCCGCCCTCGCTGCAGAACATCTTCAAGGAAATGCAGCGCGACATGGGCGTACCCTTCCCACCGTTTCCCAACCCGGGCGGCAGCCTGGTGAAGTGGGCGCAGAACGGTGTGCTGCTGCTCAACACCTGCCTCACGGTGGAAGAGGGCCAGGCCGCGAGCCACGCGGGCAAGGGCTGGGAGCAGTTGACCGATGCCGTCATCCGCGAGGTGGCCGAAGGGCCGCGCCCCGTGGTGTTCATGCTCTGGGGCAGCCATGCGCAGTCCAAGCGTGCCTTCATCCCGCAGGACCGGGGGCACCTGGTGCTTACCTCCAACCATCCCTCGCCGTTGTCGGCGCTGCGCCCGCCCGTGCCGTTCATAGGCAACGGCCACTTCGGCCAGGCGCGGGCGTTCCGCCAGCAGCACGGGGACTGATCAGCGCCGCTCGCGCACCGTCAGCCACGCGCTCGCGGCGCCGCTGGCGGCGATCAGGCAGATGCCCAGCAGCGACCAGCGGTCCGGCATGTGGCCGTAGACCGCCCAGCCGGCCAGCATGGCAAACGCGATCTGGGTGTAGAGGAACGGCGCGATCGTGGCGGGCGCTGCGCAGGCGTAGGCCCGCAGCAGCAACAGATGGCCCAGCGCGCTCGACAGTCCCATGACCACCAGCCCCAGCCATACCCAGGCGCTGGTGATGGCGGTCCACACGAAGGGCGCCGCCAGCGTCATCAGCCCGGCGGCAATCCAGCTGGTGTAGAACTGCGTGGTGGTGGGGGCCTCCTGCCCGGCCATGCGGCTGCTCAAGATCTGATACCCCGTGCCGCAGGCCAGCATGCCCAGCGGCAGCACCAATACCCCGCTGAAGGACTGGCCACCCGGGCGCAGGATCAGCAGCACGCTGGCCAGCCCTGTGGCCACCAGCAGCCAGCGCAGTGGGCTGACCGGCTGGCGCAGCCACAACGCGGCCACGAGCGTCACGCACAGCGGCGTGGCGGCCACGATGGCGGTGAACTCCGCCAGCGGCATGGCGCGGATGCTGAAGATGCCGAACAGGCTGGTGGCCGCGAACAGCACCGCGCGCAACAGCTGATAGCGCGGGTGGTCCGTGCGCGGCGCGCGCCAGCTGCTGCGTGGCAGCACATAGGCGCTGGTGACCAGCGACTGGAACACATAGCGCAGCCACAGCGCCAGCAGCAGCGGCGTGGTGGCGCTCACCAGCTTGGTGGCGGTGTCCAGCAGCGCGAACGAGGCGCAGGCGCCCACCGTAAGCGCGATGCCGGCCAGGGCGGTGCGGGGGCTGTGCCCGGCCGGCGCGGCGCTCATGCGTGGGGCCGCTCCAGCAGCATGCAGTCGCCGTAGCTGAAGAAGCGGTAGCGCTGCGCGACCGCGTGGCGGTACAGCTGCATGATGTGCTCGTAGCCCGCAAAGGCGCTCACCAGCATCATCAGCGTGCTCTTGGGCAGGTGGAAGTTGGTGAGCAGCAGGTCGACCACCTGGAACTGGAAGCCGGGCGTAATGAAGATGCTGGTGTCGCCCGCAGCCTGGCCGCTCGCGGCCCAGGATTCCAACGTGCGCACCGTGGTCGTGCCCACGGCCACCACGCGGCCGCCGCGCTGGCGGCAGCGCTCCAGCGCCGCCAGCGTGGCCAGCGGCACCTCGTACCACTCGCTGTGCATGCGGTGCTCGGCCAGGTTCTCGGTCTTCACGGGCTGGAAGGTGCCCGCGCCTACGTGCAGCGTGACGCTGGCGCGCTCGATGCCGCGCTCGGCCAGGCGGGCCAGTACGGCATCGTCGAAGTGCAGCGCGGCCGTGGGCGCGGCCACCGCGCCGGGCGCGCGCGCGAACACGGTCTGGTAGCGCTCGCTGTCCTCGCCGGCATGGGGGTCGTTGCCGCCGGCCTGCTGGCGCTCGATGTAGGGCGGCAGCGGCAGGTGGCCGTGGCGCTCCATGAGCTCCCAGGGGCTCTCGCCCGCGGGGCCGCGCAGGGCCAGGCGAAACAGCGGGCCGTCCGCATCCGGGTAGCGGCCGAGCAGCGTGGCGTCGAACCCGCCCGCGGCCGCGCCGCCGGCCAGGTGGAGCGTGGCGCCGGGCAGCGGCTTTTTGCTGACCTTCATGTGCGCCACGACCTCGTTGCCGGTGAGCACGCGCTCGATCAACAGCTCCAGCTTGCCGCCGCTGGCCTTCTCGCCGAACACGCGGGCCTTGACCACGCGTGTGTCGTTGAACACCAGCAGGTCGCCCGGCTGCAGCAGGTCGGGCAGTTCGCGGAAGATGCGGTCGGTGGGCGGGACGGTGCGCCCGTCCAGCAGGCGCGAGCCGCTGCGCTGGGGGGCCGGGTGCTGGGCGATGAGCAGCTCGGGCAGCTCGAAGTCGAAGTCGCTCAGGGTGAAGGTGCGGGGTGCGGTGGAGGCGGAGGACATGCGGGGCTTGAGGGCCGGACGGGCCCGTTCCAAGGCAGAAAGACAAGCCCGCGATTCTCGCAAAGATGCCGCCGCCGTGCAGCGCGTTGGTGCACTTCGGGCGCTACCAGCGAGGATCGGGCAGGTCGGACCAGAGTTGCGCGAGGTCGGGGAACTGCCAGCGCGCCGGGTCCTCGCGCGCGATGATCTTGTCGCGGCAGTCGGGCTCGGACAGGTCCACCACCTCGGGGGGGATGCGCAGATCGGATCGGGTGGAGTAGAAGACCCTCACGCGCGGCGCAATCAGCTTGCCCGGCGACTGCTCGGTCACCACACCCAGGCGGCCCGAGGCGAGGCGCACCAGCGACCCCACGGGGTAGATGCCGATGCTCTTGACGAAGGCCTGGAACAGCCGGCTGTCAAAGTGGTCGCGGGTCCATTCCGCCATGCGGCGCAGCGACTCTGAGGGGTCCCAGCCGCGCTTGTAGGGCCGGTCCGACGTGATGGCGTCGTACACGTCGCAGATGGCAGTCATGCGCGCCAGCGTGCTGATCTGCTCGCCCGTGAGGCGGTGGGGGTAGCCCGTGCCGTCCATCTTCTCGTGGTGGTGCAGGCACGCGTCCAGCACGGGCTCGGGCAGGTCGGTGCCCTGCAGCAAGTCGTAGCCGGCCACGGGGTGGCTGCGCACCACGGTGAACTCGTCGTCGGTCAGCTTGCCGGGCTTGTTGAGCACTTCCAGCGGCACGGCCGCCTTGCCGATGTCGTGCAGCAGCCCGGCCAGCCCGGCCATGCGCGTGGCGCCATCGTCCATGCCGATCTGCCGGGCCAGCGCCACCATCAGCGCGGACACGGCGACCGAGTGCATGTAGGTGTACTCGTCGGCCGTCTTGAGCCGTGCCAGGCTGATGAGCGCGTCCGGGTTGCGCGTGACCGAGTCGGTGATCTCGTTGACCATTTCCTGCGCCACGGCGGTATCGATGGCGCGGCCCAGGCGTGCCTGGCCGAACATCGTGACCACGGCCTGCTTGGCCTGCGAGCAAATGGCCGCCGCGCGGCGCAGCTCCTGGTCCATGCCTGCCGGCTGGGGCGTCACGGCCGGGGCCGGCGCGGGCTGGGCAGGCAGGTCCTCCAGGTGCTGGAAGTCGCTGTCCAGCTGCGCGTCGGCTTCGGCGCGGGACACGCTGGCCGTGCCGGGCGCGATGTCCAGGCCCTTGGATGTGTCGATCCAGACCTCGTGGATCTCCGTGGCGCGGATGCGCGCCAGGTCTTGCGGGTCCTGCAGCAGAAAGCGCGAGCGCCAGAAGGGATGCTCCATCCAGGAGCCGCAGAACTCATGCAGGTACATACCCAGGGTGAGATGCTTGACTTCGATGCGCTTGAGCATGGCGGGAGACGACGAGACGGTAACGTGCGGTAACGGCGGGCATGGTAGCCTTTTTGCCGTGCCCAGACCCACACGTTCCTCCACGTCCGCCTCGTCCTCCGCGAAGCCCGCCCCCAGCCCCGCACAGCAGGCCCTCGTCAAGCTGGGGCTGGTGCGCGACATCGACCTGGCCCTGCACCTGCCCCTGCGCTACGAGGACGAGACGCGCATTACGCCGATCCGCAGCGCACGCGATGGCGACACGGTGCAGATCGAGGCCACGGTAACCGCCAGCGAGGTGCAGATGCGCCCGCGCCGGCAACTGGTGGTGACCGTGGAGGACGGCACCGGCAGCTGCGAGCTGCGCTTCTTCAGCTTCTACCCTTCGCACCAGAAGACCATGGCCGTGGGCGCGCGCCTGCGCGTGCGCGGTGAAATCAAGGGCGGCTTCTGGGGCCGACAGATGCTGCACCCGGCGTTCCGCAAGGCCGAAGGGGACTTGCCCGCGGCGCTGACCCCCGTCTATCCCACGGTGGCGCAGCTGCCTCAGGCGTACCTGCGCCGCGCCGTGGCGAGCGCCCTCACGCGCGTGGAATTGCCTGAGACGCTGCCGCCGGGGCTGGAGCCCCCCGCGGTTCCCTCGTGGGTGCGAAGCGATGGCCAAAATGGTCTCCAGCGCCCATGGAGCCTGCGCGAGGCGCTCCTGTTTTTGCATCACCCTGCGCCTGATGTGGCGCTGGCCACGCTGCAGGACCACAGCCACCCGGCGTGGCAGCGCCTGAAGGCCGAGGAACTGCTGGCGCAGCAACTGTCGCAGCTCACCGCCAAGCGCGAGCGCGCCCGCCTGCGCGCACCGGCGCTGCGCCCGCAGACGCAGGCAGGGGGCACGCCGCTGCACGAGCAATTGCTGGGCGCGTTGCCTTTCAGCCTGACGGCCGCGCAGCGCCGCGTGGGTGAGGAGATCGCGCGCGATCTGGCCCGGCCGGTGCCCATGCACCGTTTGCTGCAGGGTGATGTGGGCTCGGGCAAGACCGTGGTGGCCGCGCTGGCCGCCACGGTGTGCATGGACGCGGGCTGGCAGTGTGCGCTGATGGCGCCCACCGAGATCCTGGCCGAGCAGCACTTCGCCAAGCTCATCGGCTGGCTGCAGCCGCTGCTGGCCGAGCGCGGGCGCCAGGTGGCGTGGCTGGTGGGCGGGCAGAAGAAGAAGGAGCGCGCCGAGATGCTCGCGCGCATCGAAAGCGGCGAGGCCGCGCTGGTCGTGGGCACGCACGCCGTCATCCAGGAGCAGGTGCGTTTCAAGAACCTGGCGCTGGCGGTGATCGACGAGCAGCACCGCTTCGGCGTGGCACAACGCCTGGCGCTGCGCAAAAAGCTGCAGCACGCCGGCATGGAGCCGCACCTGCTGATGATGAGTGCCACGCCCATCCCGCGCACGCTGGCCATGAGTTACTACGCCGATCTGGACGTGTCCACCATCGACGAGCTGCCGCCCGGGCGCACGCCCATCGTCACCAAGCTGATCGCGGACAGCCGCAAGGATGAGGTGGTCGAGCGCATCGGTGCGCAGGTGGCGGCGGGCCGGCAGGTGTACTGGGTGTGCCCGCTGATCGAGGAGAGCGAGGCGCTGGACCTGTCCAACGCCACCGCCACGCACGCCGAGTTGAGCGAGGCGTTGCAGGGCGACGCGGCGCACGGGCGCGCGCCGGTGATGGTGGGCCTGCTGCACTCGCGCATGCCCGCCGCCGAGAAGAAGGCCGTGATGGACCTGTTCAAGGGCGGGCAGATGGGCGTGCTGGTGTCCACCACCGTGATCGAAGTGGGCGTGGACGTGCCCAACGCCTCGCTCATGGTCATCGAGCATGCCGAGCGCTTCGGCCTGTCGCAGCTGCACCAGTTGCGCGGGCGCGTGGGGCGCGGCGCGGCGGCTTCGGCCTGCGTGCTTCTGTACTCCACGGGCGATTCGGGCCGCCTGGGCGAGACCGCGCGCGACCGCCTGAAGGCCATGGCCGAGACCACCGACGGTTTCGAGATCGCGCGGCGCGACCTGGAGATCCGCGGGCCTGGCGAGTTCCTGGGCGCTCGCCAGTCGGGCGACGCACTGCTGCGCTTTGCCGACCTGGCCACCGATACGCTGCTGCTGGAATGGGCGCGCGAGACGGCGCCACAGATGCTGGACCGCCACCCGCTGCTGGCCGAGCGCCACATCCAGCGCTGGCTTGGCGGAAAATCGGACTATCTCAAAGCCTGATGGGCCGCCCGCGGCCGCATAGCGCGGCGGGCGTTGCACAATGGCCGATTCTGCCGGCCGGATTCGCCATGACTCTTACCGAACTCAAATACATCGTCGCCGTTGCGCGTGAAAAACACTTCGGCCGCGCCGCCGAAGCCTGCTATGTCTCGCAGCCCACGCTGTCGGTAGCGGTGAAGAAGCTCGAGGACGAGCTGGAGGTCAAGCTCTTCGAGCGCAGCGCGGGCGATGTCTCCGTCACGCCGCTGGGCGAGGAAATCGTGCGCCAGGCGCAGAGCGTGCTGGAGCAGGCCGCCGCCATCAAGGAGATCGCCAAGCGCGGCAAGGACCCGCTGGCCGGCGCCCTCACGCTGGGCGTGATCTACACCATCGGCCCCTACCTGCTGCCCGAGCTGGTGCGCCATGCCATCGCGCGCACGCCGCAGATGCCGCTGATGCTGCAGGAGAACTTCACCGTGAAGCTGCTGGAGATGCTGCGCACCGGGGAGATCGACTGCGCCATCATGGCCGAGCCGTTCCCCGACACCGGCCTGGCCATCGCGCCGCTGTATGACGAACCCTTCTTGGCGGCCGTGCCCAGCAGCCACCCGCTGGCCGAGCGCGATGCGGTCTCGGCGTCGGAACTCAAGAACGAAACCATGCTGCTGCTGGGTGCGGGCCACTGCTTTCGCGACCACGTGCTGGAGGTGTGCCCCGAGTTCGCGCGCTACGCGAGCAATGCCGAAGGCATTCGCCGCACGTTCGAAGGCTCGTCGCTGGAGACCATCAAGCACATGGTCTCTGCCGGCATGGGCGTGACGCTGGTGCCACGCCTGTCGGTGCCGCGGGATGCGCTGCACACGGGTGCACGCCGGCGCAAGAGCGACGACACGCACATCCGCTACCTGCCCATCAAGGAGAGCGACGGCAGCCCGCCGCCCATGCGCCGCGTGGTGCTGGCCTGGCGGCGCAGCTTCACGCGCTACGAGGCCATCGCCGCGCTGCGCAACGCTGTCTACGCCTGCGAGTTGCCCGGCGTCACGCGCTTGTCTTGACGTAGGGCGATGCTGCGCGGCGCGGCAGTTGGTACAGTCATGGCAGAGTCATCCCAACCACCCAGAAAGGACGCACCATGGCCAAGCCCAGCAGCAAATCCGTCAGCACCAAGAGCGGCGCACCGCGCATCAACATCGGCATCAGCGACAAGGACCGGGCCGCCATCGCGCAGGGCCTGTCGCGCCTGCTGGCCGACACCTACACGCTGTACCTCACGACCCACAACTTCCACTGGAACGTGACGGGCCCGATGTTCAACACGCTGCACACCATGTTCATGGCGCAGTACACCGAGCTGTGGAACGCCGTGGACCCGGTGGCCGAGCGCATCCGCTCGCTGGGCCATGTGGCGCCGGGCTCCTACGCGCAGTTCGGCCAGCTCACCAGCCTGCCCGACGTGCCGGCCCAGCCGCCCAAGGCGACCGAGATGATCCGCATCCTGGTGGAAGGCCATGAGGCCGTGGCCCGCACTGCGCGCGAACTGTTTCCCCTGGCCGACAAGGCCAGCGACGAGCCCACGGCCGACCTGCTGACCCAGCGCCTCACGGTGCACGAGCAGACGGCCTGGATGCTGCGCTCGCTGCTGGAGGACTGAGCGCAGCTGCGCACGCGGGCCGGGCCATGTCCGCCACCGAGACTGAGCTCAAGCTGGCGCTGCCCCCGCGCGATGCGGCGTCGCTGGCGGTGCGCCTCATGCGCGTGCCGGCGCTGGCACGCGCCACGCCGGTGCGTGAGCACCTGGTCAGCCTCTACCACGACACGCCTGCGCAGGACCTGCTGCGCCAGCGCGTCGCCCTGCGCCTGCGCCGCGAGGGGCCTGAGGGCGCGGGTGCCCGCTGGCTGCAGACCCTCAAGACCGCGGGCGACACCACGTCCGCGCTGAGCCAGCGCGGCGAGTGGGAAATGCCCGTGGCCGGCCCGGCGCTGGAGCTGCACCGGTTGGAGGGCACGCCCTGGCCCGCCATGGACCCCGATGGCGTGCTGGCCGCCGCGCTGCAACCGTGCTTTACTACCGACTTCGTGCGCACCCGCTGGCGTGTACGGGTGCGCGGCGGCGCCGTGGTGGAGGTGGCGCTGGACGTGGGCGCCGTGACCGCCACGGTGGACGGCGCGGCGCATGCCACGCCGCTGTGCGAACTGGAGCTGGAGTTGCTGCAGGGGCCCCCAGAGGCACTGCTGGCGCTGGCGCGGCGCATCGCGCGGCACGTGCCGGTGCTGCCGCTGGCCGCGAGCAAGGCCGCACGCGGCTACGCGCTGCTGCACCCGCCGGCCAGTCCGGCCGTGGAGGCCCAGCCGCCCGCGCTGAAGCGCGGCATGACGGTTGCGCAGGTCGCCGAACGCGTGCTGCAGGAGCCTTTCCACCAGTTCTGCGCCAACCTGTTTGCGCTGCAGCAGGGCAGCGACGCGCCCGAGGTGGTGCACCAGGCCCGCGTGGGCTGGCGCCGGCTGCGCAGCCTGGCGCGCCTCTTCGCCCCGGCCTGTGCCGCGCGGCCGGCCCCCGCCGCCGCAGCGCTGGCGCCGCTGCTGCAGTCCCTGGGACATTTACGCGACCTGGATGTGGCGCGCACCCAGACGCTGCCTGCGTTGGCCGCGCACTACGCGCAGGGCGGCGCGCGGCAGGCCGCCGCCTGGGCGGCAGCGCAGGCCGCGCTGGATGCCGCCGCAGACCAGGCCCGCGCGCAAACGCGCGCCGCACTCCAGCGCCCCGCCGTGGGCGCCGCGCTGCTGGCCTGGCAGGACTGGTTGCATGGCTGGGCGCTGGCCGCGCAGGGGGAGTGCGGCGTGGACGCCTGTGCCAGCGATGCCCTGGCCGGCGCGCCGGCGCGGCACTGGGTGCGCAAGCGCGTCCAGCGGCTGGTGCGGCGCCTGGGCGCGGCGCTCAAAACGGCGGGCGATGACGAAGGCCTGCACCATGCCCGCATTCTCGCCAAGCGGTTGCGCTACGGCAGCACGTCGCTGGCGCCGCTGCTGCCCCGTCGCATGGGCCGCCACCGGGGCGCGGCCGAGCAGTGGCAGGAGCGCCTGGGCGCGCAGCGCGACTGGGCGCGGGCCGCCGCTCTGGTGGCTGTCTGCGGGGGCGATGCCGCCGTGGTTGCTTTCCTGCGCGGGGCCGCGCTGGGGCGCGGCTGGGATCCCCTGCGGGACGCCGCGCGCCGTTGAACGGCAGTCTTCCGCTCACGGGCAGTGCCGTGCGACCACGCGGGCGCGCCGGCCACCATGGCGTATAAAAGCGGGCTTTGGCGCACGCTGGCGGGCACCCGTCCCCGTGTGCTGCGTCGTCCGCGGGCCTTGTGCCTTCGGTGTCCGTGTCCGCCCCGTGGCGCCCTGCGCAACCTGTCTTTGCCCTTGCCTCCATGTCCGCTGTCGCCCCGCGCTCCCGCCTGTCCCTGTACCTCGACCTGATCCGCTGGAACCGCCCCGCGGGCTGGCTGGTGCTGGTGTGGCCCACGCTGGCGGCGCTGTGGGTGGCGGCGGACGGCTTTCCCGGCTGGCACCTGCTGGCGGTTTTCGTGGCCGGCACGGTGCTCATGCGCAGTGCGGGTTGCACCATCAACGACATTGCCGACCGCGACTTCGACCGCCATGTGAAGCGCACCACGCAGCGCCCCATCACCAGCGGCCAGCTGGGCGTGAAAGAGGCCGCGCTGGTGGGCGTGGTGCTCACGCTGGTGGCTTTCGTGCTGGTGCTCACCACGCGCTGGGAGGCGGTGGCCTGGTCGGTGCCCGCGGTGCTGTTCACCATCCTGTACCCGTTCACCAAGCGGTTCTTCGCCATGCCGCAGGCGTTCCTGGGCATTGCGTTCAACTTCGGCATCGTGATCGCCTTTGCGGCCGTGCAGGGCCGGGTGCCTGCCACGGCCTGGGTGCTGTGGCTGGCCAACCTGTTCCTGGTGCTGGCCTACGACACCGAGTACGCCATGGTGGACCGCGACGACGATCTGAAGATCGGCATGAAGACCTCGGCCATCACGCTGGGGCGCTTCGACGTGGCGGCCATCATGGGCTTCTTCGTGCTGTGCCTGGGGCTCACGGCGTGGGTGCTCGCGCCCTACGGCCTGGGCTGGCCGCTGTGGCTGGGGCTGGGCGTGGCGGCGGCGCAGGTGGCATGGCACTTCACGCTGATCAAGGACCGCACGCGCGAGGGGTGCTTTACCGCCTTCAGCAAGAGCCACTGGATCGGCGCGGCGATCTTTGCCGGCGTGGCGCTAGGGTATTTGCTGCGCTAGTGATAGCTGCCAGCGCTTGACTGTCAAGCGCTGGCAGCTATTTTTGACGCTTGAATCAGGCGCCGAACTCGGCCGCCAGTTCCTTGGCACGGGCCTCTGCCGCGCGCATGGCGGCGATGAAGTGCGCGGGCACCTGTGCAGCCTGCAGGTGCGTGATGGCGGCGTGCGTGGTGCCGCCCTTGCTGGTCACGCGCTGGCGCAGCACCTCGGCGCTCTCGGGCGAGCGCGCGGCCAGCTCCGATGCGCCCTGGAACGTGGCCACGGCCAGCTGGTAGGCCTGCGCGGGGGGCAGGCCCATGTCCACGCCGGCCTGGGTCATGGCTTCGAGGAACAGAAACACATAGGCCGGGCCGGAGCCCGACAGCGCGGTGACCGCGTCGAGCTGCTCCTCGGCCTCCACCCAGACGAACTGGCCGGTGGTGGCGATCACGCGTTCCACCAGCGCCTTGCCCTGCGGGTCCACTTGCGGGCGGGCGAACAGGCCGGTAATGCCCTTGCCCACCAGCGCGGGGGTGTTGGGCATGGCGCGCACGATGTGCTGCGTGTCCAGCCAGCGCGCGATGCTGTCGGTGGGAATGCCGGCGGCCACGCTCAGGTGCAGGGCGGTAGCGGTGTGGGCGCGGGTGGCGGCGGCGGCTTCCTTGAAGGTCTGGGGCTTGACGGCCCAGACGACCAGCGCGGCGCGCGCGAGCGCATCGCCAGCCGCGGGCTGCGCGGTGATGCCGAACTTCTCCCGCAGCGCAGCGCGCGCGGGCTCGAAGGGTTCGACCACCTCGATCTGGCCGGCCGGCAGGCCGCGCTGCAGCAGGCCGCCGATGATGGCGCTGGCCATGTTGCCGCCGCCGATGAAGGCAATGGGGGGAAGGGGGGATGCGCTGGCTGTCATGGGATTGGGCGGGGAAGCGATGAGGTCAGGCGGCATTGTGCGCCGTCCAGCATCATTCAGAGTGATTCAAAAACAGGAGCTGCTCGCGCTTGCTACGCGGGAGGTTCAGAGTGTTTTATATCTGAAAATGGGTTGCAGCAAGCGCCAGCAGCTATGGTTTTTACGTCAACCGGGTAGCACGGCCTGCGCGACGGCGTGCTCCCAACGCGCCATCAACGCCTCGGCCTGGCTGCGCGGCAGGGTGGGGGTGAAGCGCCGCTCGGCTTGCCACAGGGCAGACAGCTCGTCGGTGCTGGCATACACGCCGCTCGCCAGGCCCGCCAGGTAGGCGGCGCCCAGGGCGGTGGTCTCCACCACGGCGGGGCGCACCACGGGAATGCCCAGCAGGTCGGCCTGGAACTGCATCAGCAGGTCGTTCACGCAGGCGCCGCCGTCCACGCGCAGCTCGCTCACCGGGGCGCCGCCTGCGGCCACGGCGTCGCGGCTCATGGCGGCCAGCAGCGCGGCACTCTGGTAGGCAATGGATTCGAGCGCGGCGCGCGCGATGTGCGCGATGGTGGTGCCGCGCGTGAGGCCGGTAATGGTGCCGCGCGCATCGGGCTTCCAGTAGGGCGCGCCCAGCCCGGTGAAGGCGGGCACCATCATCACGCCGCCCGAGTCGGGCACGCTTTCGGCCAGCGCCTGCACCTCGGAGCTGGCCGAGATGGCGCGCAGCCCGTCGCGCAGCCACTGCACCACGGCGCCGCCCACGAACACGCTGCCTTCCATGGCGTACTCGGGCGATCGGCCTGCCTGCGCTGCGCTGGTGGTGAGCAGGCCGTTCTCGCTTTTCTGAAAGCGGCTGCCGGTGTGCATGAGCATGAAACAGCCCGTGCCGTAGGTGTTCTTGGCCATGCCGGCGGTGAAGCACGCCTGGCCGAAGAGCGCGCTTTGCTGGTCGCCCGCCACGCCGCCAATGGCGATCGGGCCGCCCAGCAGCGCCGCGTCGGTGGCGCCGAAGTCGCTGGCCGATGGCAGCACTTCGGGCATCAGCGCGCGCGGGATGCGCAAAAGCTGCAGCAGCTCATCGTCCCACTGGTTGGTGTGCACGTTGAACAGCATGGTGCGGCTGGCGTTGCTCACGTCGGTGACATGGCGCTTGCCGCCGGTGAGCTGCCAGATGAGCCAGCTGTCCACGGTGCCGAAGGCCAGCTCGCCGGCCTCGGCCGCGTCGCGCGCGCCGGGCACGTGGTCCAGCAGCCATTGCAGCTTGGTGCCGGAGAAGTAGGCGTCGATCAGCAGGCCCGTCTTGGCCTGGATGGCGGCGGCATGGCCCTGTTCGCGCAGTTGCGCGCAGGCGGGCTCGGCGCGCCGGTCCTGCCAGACGATGGCGTGGTGCACGGGCTCGCCGGTGCGGCGGTTCCACAGCACGGTGGTCTCGCGCTGGTTGGTGATGCCCAGGGCGCGCACGTCCTGCGCGGTGATGCGCGCCTCGCGCAGCGCGTCCTGCGCGGTGGCGAGCTGCGTGCGCCAGATCTCGCGCGGGTCATGTTCCACCCAGCCGGGGCGGGGATAGATCTGCGGCAGCTCGCGCTGCGCCTGGGCCACGATGCGGCCACGTTCGTCGAACACGATGCTGCGGGAGCTGGAGGTGCCTTGGTCGAGTGCGAGCAGGTAGGTCATGGGCGGAGCGTAACGTGTTGGGGCGCTGTTCAGTCGCCGGGAGGGCCACTCATGCGGCAGCTACGGTGCATTGCACGCCGGCCTCGTGCAGCAGGGCCGGGAAGGGCTCGGGCGGCGGCGCGTCGGTGAACAGCCGGTCGATCTGCGCGAGCTGCGCCAGTTGCACCATGGCCGGACGGTTGAACTTGGTGTGGTCGGCGGCCAGCCAGACCTCGCGCGCGTGTTCGATGATGGTCTGCGCGACCTTGACCTCGCGCATGTCGTAGTCGCGCAGCGAGCCGTCGGGCTCGATGCCGGAGATGCCGATGAGCGCGATGTCCACGCGGAACTGGCGGATGAAGTCCACCGCCGCCTCGCCCACGATGGCGCGGTCGCGCTTGCGCACCACGCCCCCGGCCACGATCACCTCGCAGTCGGGGTTGGCGCACAGGATGGCGGCCACGTTCAGGTTGTTGGTCAGCACGCGCAGGCCCTTGTGGTGCAGCAGCGCCTTGGCAATGGCTTCGGTGGTGGTGCCGATGTTCAGGATCAGCGAGCAGTTGTCGGGCACCTGCGCGGCCACGGCGCGCGCGATGCGCGCCTTGCCCGTGGAGTTCAGCGCCTCGCGCTGGGTATAGGCCAGGTTCTCCACGGTGGAGCTGGGCATGCGTACCCCGCCATGAAAGCGGCTGACCAGGCCCAGTTCGGCCAGGCGCTGTACGTCGCGGCGCACGGTCTGCAGCGTCACGCCCAGGATGTCGGCCAACTGCTCCACGCTCAGCGACTTGCGCAGGCGTACTTCATCGAGCAACTGGAGTTGGCGGGGGTTGGTGTTCACGGGCGGCGCTGGGGCGGGCATGTCAGTGGGGCGGGATGCACTTTAAAACGAACAAAAAGGAATCGAACAAGGGTAAACCTTGATTCGTTTCGATCACAAAAGAACAAAAATGAATGAATACGAAGATTTTGTCGGGAGTGGCAGGCGTGCGGACGCCTGGCACCCCGCTGCCACAGGGGAGGCGAGGAGCGCGCATGGAGCTGATTTTGGACGGCATCACCAAGCGGGTCGGCCCGCAGGTGTGGCTGCATGGCATGGGCCTGCGGCTGCACAGCGACGCCGTGACCGTGCTGCTGGGGGCCACGCAGGCGGGCAAGACCAGCCTGATGCGCATCATGGCCGGGCTGGACCGGCCCACCCAGGGCCGCGTGCGTGTGGACGGCGTGGACGTCACCGGCGTGCCCGTGCGTGAGCGCAACGTGGCCATGGTGTACCAGCAGTTCATCAACTACCCGTCGCTCACGGTGGCGGACAACATCGCCTCGCCGCTCAAGCTGCGCGGCGACAAGAACGTGGCCGCGCGCGTGCGCGAACTGGCCGAGCGGCTGCACATCACGCCTTTCCTCGATCGGCTGCCTTCCGAGCTGTCGGGCGGGCAGCAGCAGCGCGTGGCGCTGGCGCGCGCACTGGCCAAGGGCGCCCCGCTGATGCTGCTGGACGAGCCCCTGGTCAACCTGGACTACAAGCTGCGCGAGGAGTTGCGCGAGGAACTGTCGCAGCTGTTCGCCGCCGGTGGCTCCACCGTGGTCTACGCCACCACCGAACCGGGCGAGGCGCTGCTGCTGGGCGGCTACACCGCTGTGCTGCACGAGGGCGAGCTGCTGCAGTACGGCCCTACGGCCGAGGTGTTCCACGCGCCGCGCTCGCTGCGCGTGGCACGCGCCTTCAGCGATCCGCCCATGAACCTGCTGCCCGCGCAGCCCGTGCCCGGCGGCGTGCAGCTGGCGGGCGGCAGCGTGCTGGCCCTGCGCCAGCCGCTGCAGGCCCCTGCGGGCGGCACGCTCACGGTGGGCCTGCGCGCCAGTGCCCTGCGGCTGGCCCAGCGCGCGGGCGACGTGGCGGTGCAGGGCGTGGTGGAGCTGGCGGAGATCTCCGGCTCCGACACTTTCGTGCACGCCGCCACGCCCTGGGGCGCGCTGGTGGCGCAGGTCACGGGCGTGCACTATCTGGAACTGGGCAGCGCCGTCACGCTGTACCTCGATCCGGCGCAGGCCTATGTGTTCGGCGCCGATGGCGCGCTGGCCCTGGCGCCCGTACGCGCCTCGGAACGCGCGCAGGGAGGGCACTGACATGGCGCGCATCGAGCTCAACCTGGCGCATTCCTACAAACACCGCCCGCAGCAGGACAGCGACTACGCGCTGCTGCCGCTGGACATGGTCTTCGACGACGGCGGCGCCTACGCGCTGCTGGGCCCCTCGGGCTGCGGCAAGACCACCATGCTGAACATCATGTCCGGCCTGCTCGTGCCCTCGCAGGGGCAGGTGCGGTTTGACGGCCGCGACGTCACGCGCGCGAGCCCGCAGGAGCGCAACATCGCCCAGGTGTTCCAGTTCCCGGTGATCTACGACACCATGACGGTGGCCGAGAACCTGGCCTTCCCGCTGAAGAACCGCAAGGTGCCCGAGGCGCACATCCGCCAGCGCGTGGGGAAAATCGCCGAGATGCTGGAGATGAGCGGCCAGCTCGACCAGCGCGCGGCCGGCCTGTCGGCCGACGCCAAGCAGAAGATCTCGCTGGGCCGCGGCCTGGTGCGCGAGGACGTCGCGGCCGTGCTGTTCGACGAGCCGCTCACGGTGATCGACCCGCACCTCAAGTGGCAGCTGCGCCGCAAGCTCAAGCAGATCCACCATGAGCTCAAGCTCACGCTGATCTACGTGACGCACGACCAGGTGGAGGCACTCACCTTCGCCGACCAGGTGGTGGTGATGACGCGCGGGCGCGTGGTGCAGATGGGCACGCCGGGCGATCTGTTCGAGCGCCCGCAGCACGCCTTCGTGGGCCACTTCATCGGCTCGCCGGGCATGAACTTCCTGCCCGCGCAGGTGCAGGGCGGCGAGATCACCGTGGCCGCGCAGCGCTGGGCCCTGCCGCGTGCGCTGCCGGAGGGCACTGTGCAACTGGGCGTGCGCCCCGAATACCTGGCCCTGGCCGACGCGCATGCGCCCGGTGCGTTGCGCTGCACCGTGGCGCGCGTGCAGGACGTGGGCACGCACCAGATGCTCACGGCCACCGTGGAGGGTCAGTCCCTCAAGGCCCGCTTCGCGCCCGAGCAGGCGCTGCCCGCGCCGGATGAGGCGGTCTGGCTGCAGGTGCTGGGCGAGCACACCTGCTTCTACAAGAACGAGGAGCTGCTGCCATGAATGGCTACCCCCTGAGCCGCTGCGCGGCTTCCCCCTGGAAGGGGGACGGCGCCCTTTGCTGCGGAGCGGCCCTTGCTGGGCGCACCGCCGTCTGCGCCGCACCAGTGGTGCGCGTCGCAGGCAATGCCCACTCCCTGGAGCACTGCCATGAGTAGTACGACCAAACCCGTGAACCAGAAGGCCTGGTTCCTGGTGCTGCCGGTGATTCTGTGCGTGGCCTTCTCGGCCATCCTGCCCTTGATGACGGTGGTGAACTACTCGGTGCAAGACATCATCAGCCCCGAGCGCCGCGTGTTCGTGGGCACGGAATGGTTCGCCGCCGTGCTGCGCGACGAGGAACTGCACGGCGCGCTCGTGCGCCAGCTCACGTTCTCGCTGGCGGTGCTGCTGGTGGAAATTCCACTGGGCATCCTGCTGGCGCTCAGCATGCCCGCGCAGGGCTGGAAGTCGTCGGCGGTGCTGGTCATCGTGGCGCTGTCGCTCTTGATCCCGTGGAACGTGGTGGGCACCATCTGGCAGATCTTTGGCCGCTCGGACATCGGCCTGCTGGGCGCGGCGTTCGAGGCCATCGGCTTCGACTACAGCTACACCGGCAACGCCACCCACGCCTGGCTCACCGTGCTGGCCATGGACGTGTGGCACTGGACTCCGCTGGTGGCGCTCCTGTGCTTCGCGGGGCTGCGCAGCATTCCCGACGCGTACTACCAGGCCGCGCGCATCGACGGCGCGAGCAAGTTCGCCGTGTTCCGCTACATCCAGCTGCCCAAGATGCGCGGCGTGCTGATGATCGCCGTGCTGCTGCGCTTCATGGACAGCTTCATGATCTACACCGAGCCCTTCGTGCTCACCGGCGGCGGGCCGGGCAACGCGACCACCTTCCTCAGCCAGTACCTCACGCAAAAGGCCGTGGGCCAGTTCGACCTGGGGCCGGCGGCGGCGTTCTCGCTGATCTACTTCCTCATCATCCTGCTGCTGTGCTTCATCCTCTACAACTGGATGCAGCGCGTGGGCACCACGCCGAAGGAGGGTGCCGGCCATGAATGAGCCCCGCTTCCAGAAACGCACGCTGTTCCTGATCGCCTACCTGGTGTTCGCCGTGCTGCCCATTTACTGGATGGTCAACATGAGCTTCAAGACCAACGAGGAGATCCTGTCCAGCTTCTCGCTGTGGCCCCAGCACTTCACCTGGGCCAACTACCAGACCATCTTTACCGACGAGAGCTGGTACTCGGGCTACATCAACAGCCTGATCTACGTGGCCATCAACACGGTGATCTCGCTCACCGTGGCGCTGCCCGCGGCCTATGCGTTCAGCCGCTACCAGTTCCTGGGCGACAAGCACGTGTTCTTCTGGCTGTTGACCAACCGCATGACGCCGCCGGCCGTGTTCCTGCTGCCATTCTTCCAGCTCTACACCACCGTGGGGCTGATGGACACGCACATCGCCGTGGCGCTGGCGCACCTGCTGTTCAACGTGCCGCTGGCGGTGTGGATCCTGGAAGGCTTCATGAGCGGCATCCCGCGCGAGATCGACGAGACGGCGTACATCGATGGCTACAGCTTTCCGCGCTTTTTCCTCACCATCTTCCTGCCGCTGATCAAGGCGGGCGTGGGCGTGGCAGCGTTCTTCTGCTTCATGTTTTCGTGGGTGGAATTGCTCTTGGCACGCACGCTCACCAGCGTGAATGCCAAGCCCATCGTGGCCACCATGACGCGCACCGTGAGCGCCAGCGGCATGGACTGGGCGACGCTGGCCGCTGCCGGGGTGCTGACCATCGTGCCCGGCGCCATCGTGATCTGGTTCGTGCGCCACTACATCGCGAAGGGGTTCGCGATGGGCCGTGTTTGAGGAGGGCGGGCAATGTTCGACTGGATGGCCTGGACCACCCCGGTGGCGGTGTTCTTCACCTGCATCGTGCTCATGCTGATCGGCATGACGGTGTGGGAAATCCAATCCCCCACGGTGGAGCGCAAGGGCTTCCTGCCCATGACCACCACGCGCGGCGACCGGCTGTTCATCGGCCTGCTCACCGCCGCGTACATCAACCTGGCCTGGGTGGGCCTGGGCGAGAAGATGGCGCAGTGGTTCTCGCTGGAGGCCGAGCCCTCGGTGTGGATCAGCTTCGTGCTGTCCATGCTGGTGCTGGCGCTGGTGCTGCGTAAAGGGTAGTCAAAAAAGATAGCTGCTTACGCTTGATTTACGGGGATTTGAGATAGAAAACTATCTAAAACCCAATAACAACAAGCGCCAGTAGCTCACATTTTTATAAAAGGGGCCAGCCGACTCTCCCCCGGCACCGGCGCCCATCCAACCCCCGGGGAGCGTTCTTGTGAGGAGACAGCAATGAAGATGCAGTTCAAGGCGATCGCGTTCGCCGCCGCGGCGCTGGCGCTGGGGCAGGCAGCCTGGGCCGGCGAGGCCGAGGCCAAGAAGTGGATCGACAGCGAGTTCCAGCCCTCCACGCTGAGCAAAGACCAGCAGATGGCCGAGATGAAGTGGTTCATCGACGCGGCCAAGAAGCTGCAGGCCAAGGGCGTGAAGGAGATCGCGGTGGTCTCCGAGACCATCACCACGCACGAGTACGAATCCAAGACCCTGGCCAAGGCGTTCAGCGAGATCACGGGCATCCAGGTCAAGCACGACCTGATCCAGGAAGGCGACGTGGTCGAGAAGCTGCAGACCTCCATGCAGTCGGGCAAGTCCATCTATGACGGCTGGATCAGCGACTCCGACCTCATCGGCACCCACTACCGCTACGGCAAGATCCTGAACCTGTCCGACTACATGGCCGGCCCGGGCAAGGATTACACCAACCCCGGCCTGGACCTGCAGGACTTCATCGGCACCAAGTTCACCACCGCCCCGGACGGCAAGCTGTACCAGCTGCCCGACCAGCAGTTCGCCAACCTGTACTGGTTCCGCGCCGACCTGTTCGACCGCAAGGACTTGAAGGACAAGTTCAAGGCCAAGTACGGCTACGACCTGGGCGTGCCGCTGAACTGGAGCGCCTATGAGGACATCGCCGAGTTCTTCACCAACGATGTGAAGAACATCGACGGCAAGCCCATCTACGGCCACATGGACTACGGCAAGAAGGACCCGTCGCTGGGCTGGCGCTTCACCGACGCCTGGCTGTCCATGGCCGGCAGCGCCGACATCGGCACGCCCAACGGCCTGCCCATCGACGAATGGGGCATCCGCGTGGCCGACGACAAGTGCACCCCGGTGGGCGCCAGCGTGGCCCGTGGCGGCGCCACCAACTCTCCGGCCGCCGTCTATGCGCTCACCAAGTACGTGGACTGGATGAAGAAGTACGCGCCCAAGGAAGCCATGGGCATGACCTTCGGCGAGGCCGGCCCCGTGCCCGCCCAGGGCCAGATCGCGCAGCAGATCTTCTGGTACACCGCCTTCACCGCCGACATGACCAAACCCGGCCTGCCCGTGGTCAACGCCGACGGCACGCCCAAGTGGCGCATGGCCCCCGGTCCCAACGGCCCGTACTGGAAGCAGGGCATGCAAAACGGCTACCAGGACGTGGGCAGCTGGACCTTCTTCAAGGACCACAACCCCGACCGCCTGGCCGCCGCGTGGCTCTACGCCCAGTTCGTGACGGCCAAGAGCACGTCGCTGAAGAAGACCGTCGTCGGCCTGACGCCGATCCGCGAGTCCGACATCCGCTCCAAGGCCATGACCGACATGGCGCCCAAGCTGGGCGGCCTGGTCGAGTTCTACCGCAGCCCGGCGCGCGTGGCCTGGTCTCCCACCGGCACCAACGTGCCCGACTACCCCAAGCTGGCGCAGCTGTGGTGGAAGAACGTGGCCCAGGCCGTCACGGGCGAGAAGACCCCGCAGGCAGCCATGGACACACTGGCCGACGAGATGGACCAGGTGATGGCCCGCCTGCAGCGCGCCGGCATGGAGCGCTGCGCGCCCAAGCTGAATCCCAAGGGTGACCCGGCCAAGTGGCTGAGCGATAAGCACGCGCCCTGGAAGAAGCTCGCCAATGAGAAGCCCAAGGGCGAAACCATCAACTACAACACCCTGCTGCAGGCCTGGAAGGACGGCAAGGTGCGTTGATGCCGCAGCGGATGGGCCCTTTGCCGGGCCCATCCCGCGGATCCGGTCACAATTCAGGGTAAACCCTGATTTTTCCGCCAGGGTTACGGACCATTCCCCTTATGACTAGCGACACCTCCACCCCTTTGGCAACCGTACGGGCCGACCTGCTGGCCCGCCTGGCTCAACCCGTGACCTACGACCTGGCGGTCGTCGGAGGTGGGGCGACGGGCCTGGGGGTGGCGCTCGATGCGGCGGCGCGCGGCTTTTCCGTCGTGCTGCTGGAATCGCACGACTTCGCCAAGGGCACCTCCTCGCGTGCCACCAAGCTGGTACACGGCGGCGTGCGCTACCTCGCGCAGGGCAACATCGCCCTGGTGCGCGAGGCGCTGCACGAGCGCACCACGCTGTTGCGCAACGCCCCCCATCTGGCGCAGCCGTTGGCATTCGTCATGCCTTCTTACAAGGTGTGGGAAACGCCGTTCTACGGTGTGGGACTGAAGATGTACGACGCCCTGGCTGGCAAGGCGGGCCTGGGGCCTACCGAATTCCTTGGGCGCATGGAGACCCTGCGCTGCCTGCCCACGGCCATGGCCGACGGGCTCAAGGGCGGCGTGAAGTATTGGGACGGGCAGTTCGACGACGCCCGACTGGCCCTGGCCCTGGCGCGTACCGCCGCGCAGCGGGGGGCTCTGCTTCTCAACTACTGCCCCGTGGACGACCTGTTGTACGACGGGGGGAAGGTGGCGGGCGTGGTTTGCCAGGATGCCGAAACCGGGCAGCGCTACGAGGTGCGTGCGCGCTGCGTGGTCAACGCCACCGGCGTGTGGGTGGATGCCCTGCGTCAGCGCGACGGTGATGTGAGCGGCCAGCCCGCCAAGCCCATGGTGGCGCCCAGCCAGGGGGTGCACATCGTGGTGGACCGCGAGTTCTTGCCCTCCGACCATGCGCTGATGGTGCCCAAGACGGCCGACGGGCGGGTGCTGTTTGCGGTGCCCTGGCTGGGCAAGGTGATTTTGGGCACGACCGACAGCCCACGCCAGGATCTGGCACGCGAGCCCCAGGCCATGCGGGAGGAAGTGGCCTTCATCCTGGGGGAATCGGCGCGCTACCTGCGGCGCGCCCCCCAGGCGAGCGATGTGCGCAGCATCTGGGTGGGCCTGCGTCCCTTGGTCAAGCCCTCGGACGAAGACGCCGCCGCCACCAAGAGCATCAGCCGGGAACACACCGTGCTGGCCAGCCGCAGCGGGCTGGTCACCGTGACTGGCGGCAAGTGGACCACCTACCGCGCCATGGCCGAGGATGTACTGCTCAAGTGCATGGACGAACACCTGCTGCCGCGCCGCCCGGGCGGGATCACCGTTGCGCTGCCCCTGGTAGGAGCCGGTGCCACCCGGGAGCGACAGGGAATGAACGCGCCCCAGGGTCTGCATTCCTACGGTGACGAGGCCGCACGGGTGCAAGCCCTTCCGGGTTCGCAGGTGCAACTGGCCGAAGGGCTCAGCGAGGCCATGGTGCGCTTTGCCGCGCGCCATGAGTACGCACGCACCGTGGAGGACGTGCTCGCACGGCGCTCGCGCGTGCTGTTTCTCGATGCGCGCCTGGCGGCCGCGCTGGCGCCGCGCGTGGCGGACATCCTGCGCGAGGAAATCCCCGGCAAGGACCCGCAGCTGCCCGCGTTCCTGGAGTTGGCCGCACACTACGCCACGGTGCCGGCATAAAAAGCGCTTGACGCCCGGTTTTAAGTTTGCGATACTACCGGGCTTCGCGTTAAGTGCGCGAGGTTTCTGCCCAGCGGGAAGCGCCGCAAATGGTTTGCGGCGTGGACGACGGGCCCAAGACTGACTGGCAGGTCGGCCGCCTTGAAAGGCTTCGGGGCATTCGACCGCTGGTGCAAGTTGGGAATATTGAAATGATCCAAACAGAATCTCGGTTAGACGTTGCCGACAATACCGGCGCGAAGTCCGTCCTGTGCATCAAGGTGCTGGGCGGTTCCAAGCGTCGCTATGCCAGCGTTGGCGACATCATCAAGGTGAGCGTGAAGGAAGCTGCTCCGCGTGGCCGCGTCAAGAAGGGCGAGGTCTACAGCGCAGTGGTTGTGCGTACGGCGAAGGGTATCCGCCGCGGCGACGGTTCGCTCGTGAAGTTCGACGGCAATGCAGCAGTGTTGCTCAATTCCAAGCTGGAGCCCATCGGCACCCGCATCTTCGGCCCCGTGACGCGTGAACTGCGTACCGAGCGCTTCATGAAGATCGTGTCCCTGGCTCCCGAAGTTCTCTAAAGGACGCGCCATGAACAAGATCCGCAAGGGCGACGAAGTCATCGTGCTCACCGGGCGCGACAAGGGTAAGCGCGGCACGGTGTCGCTGCGCAAGGATGACTCTCATCTGGTCATCGAAGGCATTAACCTGGTCAAGAAGCATGTCAAGCCGAACCCCATGAAGGGTACGACTGGCGGCATCGTGGAAAAGGCCATGCCCATCCACCAATCCAACGTGGCCATTTTCAATGCCGCTACCGGCAAGGCTGACCGCGTGGGCATCAAGGTGCAGGCCGACGGCACGCGTGTTCGCGTGTTCAAGTCCAGCGGCGCCGAAATCAAGGCTGCCTAAGGAGTCCACATGGCACGACTGCAAGAAATCTACCGCGACAAGATCGCCCCCGAACTGGTCAAGCAGTTCGGTTACACCTCGCCCATGCAGGTTCCCCGTCTGACCAAGATCACGCTCAACATGGGCGTGAGCGAGGCCGTGGCGGATAAGAAGATCATGGACAACGCCGTGGCGGACCTGACCAAGATCGCTGGTCAGAAGCCCGTGGTGACCAAGGCCAAGAAGGCTATCGCCGGTTTCAAGATCCGCGAAGGCCAGGCCATCGGCTGCATGGTGACGCTGCGCGGTGCGCAGATGTACGAATTCCTGGATCGCTTCGTGACGATCGCGCTGCCCCGCGTGCGCGACTTCCGTGGTATCTCCGGTCGCGCATTCGACGGCCGTGGCAACTACAACATCGGCGTCAAAGAGCAGATCATTTTCCCTGAGATCGAGTACGACAAGGTGGATGCCTTGCGCGGCCTCAACATCAGCATCACCACGACGGCCAAGACCGACGAAGAAGCCAAGGCGCTTCTCACGGCTTTCCGTTTCCCGTTCAAGAACTAAAGGCAGCGTATGGCTAAAGTAGCTTTGATCCAGCGCGAACTGAAGCGCGAAAAACTGGCCGCCAAGTACGCCGCCAAGTACGCGGAACTGAAGGCGATTGCCGGCGATGCCAAGCGCAGCGACGAAGAGCGCGAAGCGGCCCGTCTGGGCCTGCAGAAACTGCCTCGCAACGCCAACCCCACGCGCCAGCGTAACCGCTGCGAAATCACCGGTCGTCCCCGCGGCACTTTCCGTCAATTCGGTCTGGGTCGCGCAAAGATCCGTGAACTGGCATTTGCCGGTGACATCCCCGGTGTCACCAAGGCCAGCTGGTAAGCAGGCAGGAGAGATACAACATGAGCATGAGTGATCCCATCGCTGACTTGCTGACCCGCATCCGCAACGCACAAATGGTGTCCAAGGCCACCGTGTCGGTGCCTTCTTCCAAAGTGAAGGTTGCCATCGCCCAGGTGCTGAAGGACGAGGGTTATATCGACGGCTTCGAAGTGAAGTCCGAGAGCGGCAAGACTGAACTCGAAATCACCCTGAAGTACTACGCCGGTCGCCCGGTGATCGAGCGCATCGAGCGCGTGAGCCGTCCCGGCCTGCGCGTGTACAAGGGCTGTGGTTCCATTCCGCAAGTCATGAATGGCCTGGGTGTGGCAATTGTCACGACGCCCAAGGGTGTGATGACCGACCGCAAGGCGCGCGCTACCGGTGTCGGTGGCGAGGTGCTTTGCTACGTCGCTTAACGTGGCATTGAGGAGAAGACTGAAATGTCCCGTGTAGGTAAATCCCCGGTAAGCATCCCCGCAGGCGTGGATGTGTCCATCAAGGACGACCAGATCAGTGTCAAGGGTGCTGGTGGCGTGCTGTCGCTGGCGCAGAACGCGCTGGTGAAGGTGTCTAACAACGAAGGCAAGCTGAGCTTTGAGCCGGTCAACGACTCGCGTGAAGCCAATGCCATGAGCGGCACCGTGCGCCAGTTGGTGAACAACATGGTGGTCGGTGTGAGCAAGGGCTTTGAGAAGAAGTTGACGCTGATTGGCGTGGGCTTCAAGGCAGCAGCCTCCGGCAACAAGCTGAACCTGGCCATCGGTTTTTCGCATCCCGTGAACTTCGAGATGCCCACCGGCATCACCGTTGCCACGCCGACGCCCACCGAAATCGTGATCAAGGGTGCTGACCGCCAAGTGGTGGGCCAGCTGGCCGCCGAGATCCGTGCCGTTCGTCCGCCCGAGCCCTATAAGGGCAAGGGTATCCGCTACGCGGACGAAAAAGTCACGATCAAAGAGACCAAGAAGAAGTAAGGAGCTGCAGCATGTTGACCAAAAAAGAGCAGCGTCTTCGTCGTGCCCGCCAGACCCGCATCCGCATTGCCCAGCAAGGTGTCGCGCGTCTGACGGTCAATCGTACGAATCTCCATATCTACGCCAGTGTGATCTCCGGCGATGGCAGCAAGGTGCTGGCCAGCGCATCCACGGCCGAAGCCGATGTGCGCAAGTCGCTCGGTGGCTCGGGCAAGGGTGGCAACGCCGCTGCAGCCCAGATCATCGGCAAGCGCATCGCCGAGAAGGCGAAGGCGGCCGGTGTCGAGAAGGTTGCATTTGATCGTGCAGGTTTTGCATACCACGGCCGCGTGAAGGCCCTGGCCGATGCAGCCCGTGAAGCCGGCCTGCAGTTCTAAGCGGAGCGGAATACAAAATGGCTAAATTTCAACCCAAGGTACAGAGCGAAGGTCAGGACGACGGTCTGCGCGAAAAAATGATCGCGGTCAACCGCGTGACCAAAGTCGTGAAGGGTGGCCGCATTCTGGGCTTCGCTGCGCTGACGGTGGTTGGCGATGGTGACGGCCGCGTGGGCATGGGCAAGGGTAAGTCCAAGGAAGTGCCCGCCGCCGTGCAAAAGGCCATGGAAGAGGCACGTCGCAACATGGTGAAGGTGTCGCTGAAGAACGGCACCATTCACCACAACGTGACGGGCCACCACGGCGCAGCCGTGGTGATGATGGCCCCGGCCCCCAAGGGTACCGGCATCATCGCTGGCGGCCCGATGCGCGCCGTGTTCGAGGTGATGGGCATTACCGATATCGTGGCCAAGAGCCACGGTTCGTCCAACCCTTACAACATGGTTCGCGCCACGTTTGACGCCCTGACCAATTCCACTACGCCGGCCGAAGTGGCCGCTAAGCGCGGTAAGACGGTCGAAGACCTCTTCGCTGCCTGATAGGGAGGCGTGCAATGACAACGCAACAAACCATCAAGATTCAACTGGTGCGCAGCCCGATTGGCACCAAAGAATCGCACCGCGCTACCGTTCGTGGCCTGGGTCTTCGCAAGCTCAACAGCATCAGCGAACTCAAGGACACGCCTGAAGTGCGCGGCATGATTAACAAGATCAGCTATCTGGTCAAAGTCCTCTGAGAGGTTGATGATGGAACTCAATAGCATCAAGCCCGCAGATGGTGCCAAGCACGCCGCGCGCCGCGTTGGTCGCGGCATTGGTTCCGGCCTGGGCAAGACCGCTGGCCGTGGCCACAAGGGACAAAAGTCCCGCTCCGGGGGGTACCACAAGGTGGGCTTCGAAGGCGGTCAAATGCCTTTGCAGCGCCGTCTGCCCAAGCGCGGCTTCAAATCGCACCTGCTGAAGTTCAATGCGGAAATCTCCTTGACCGCCCTGGAAAACCTGGGGTTGGCTGAGGTGGATGTGCTGGCGTTGAAAAACGCAGGACTGGTGGGCGAGCTGGCCAAAGTGGTCAAGGTGATCAAGAGTGGCGAGATTTCCAAGGCTGTGAAGCTGTCGGGAATCACCGCAACTGCTGGCGCCAAGGCTGCCATCGAAGCGGCCGGCGGTAGCCTGGCCTGATCTGGTTCTGACGAAAGGCATCTGTGGCTACTAACGCAGCTCAACTGGCAAAAACCGGTAAGTTTGGCGATCTACGCCGGCGTCTGGTCTTTCTGCTGCTCGCGTTGGTTGTGTACCGCATAGGCGCGCACATTCCCGTTCCTGGGATTGACCCGGCGCAGCTGCAGCAGTTGTTCAGTGGCCAGCAGGGCGGCATTCTCAACCTTTTCAATATGTTTTCGGGTGGAGCGCTCTCGCGCTTCACGGTCTTCGCGCTGGGGATCATGCCGTACATCTCGGCATCGATCATCATGCAGCTGATGACCTATGTGGTGCCCACATTCGAGCAGTTGAAGAAGGAAGGGGAGGCCGGGCGCCGCAAGATCACGCAGTACACTCGTTATGGAACGTTGGGCTTGGCGATTTTCCAATCGCTGGGTATCGCGGTGGCTCTGGAGAGCTCCGCAGGTCTCGTGTTGAGTCCGGGCTTCGGCTTCCGGCTCACGGCAGTGGTCAGTCTGACCGCCGGCACGATGTTCCTGATGTGGCTGGGTGAACAGATCACCGAGCGTGGCCTGGGCAACGGTATTTCGATCCTGATCTTTGCCGGTATCGCCGCGGGTCTGCCCAGTTCTATCGGTGGTCTGTTGGAGCTGGTGCGCACGGGGGCGATGAGCATCCTGGCAGCCATCTTCATCGTGATCGTCGTGGGACTGGTGACGTACTTCGTCGTCTTCGTCGAACGTGGTCAGCGCAAGATACTGGTGAACTATGCGCGGCGCCAGGTGGGCAACAAGGTCTATGGTGGGCAATCCTCCCATCTGCCTTTGAAGCTCAACATGGCAGGTGTGATTCCTCCAATCTTTGCATCGTCCATCATCCTGCTGCCTGCAACCATTGTGAATTGGTTCAGCGCGGGAGAGTCGATGCGGTGGTTGCGTGATATTTCTGCGGCACTGACGCCCGGCCAGCCGGTCTATGTGATGTTCTACGCCGCGGCGATCATCTTCTTCTGTTTCTTCTACACGGCTCTGGTTTTCAACAGCCGCGAAACGGCAGACAACCTGAAGAAGAGCGGAGCATTCATTCCAGGCATCCGCCCGGGTGAACATACCGCGCGCTACATCGACAAGATCCTGGTGCGGCTGACGCTGGCCGGGGCTGTTTACATCACATTCGTGTGTTTGCTGCCCGAGTTCCTGATCCTGAAGTACAACGTGCCGTTCTATTTTGGTGGTACGTCGTTGCTGATCATCGTTGTCGTGACGATGGACTTCATGGCTCAGGTACAGAACTACATGATGTCGCAGCAGTACGAGTCGCTGCTGAAGAAGGCTAACTTCAAGACGACATTAGGTACCTGATGTCCGTGTGCCTTTGGCGAATGCGCTATAGTCGCGGGTTCGCCAAGAAGCAACGGCTTATTGATGCCCTTCGATCCATCGCGGGCACTTATTTTGTGTTCCGCGCACTGGGCCGGAACGATTGGACAAGTTTAGGAGAATGCAATGAGGGTTTCGGCTTCGGTCAAGAAAATTTGCCGTAACTGCAAAATCATCCGCCGCAAGGGCGTTGTGCGCGTGATCTGCACGGATCAGCGCCACAAGCAGCGCCAAGGTTGATTGGGAAGTATTAGAGGACGAACATGGCACGTATTGCTGGTATCAATATCCCGCCCCATCAGCACACCGAGATTGGCCTGACGGCCATCTACGGGATCGGGCGTACCCGTGCTCGCAAGATTTGCGAGGCATGCGGAATTGCTTATTCCAAGAAGGTCAAGGAATTGACCGATGCCGATCTGGAGAAGATTCGCGACCAGATCGCTCAGTTCACCATCGAAGGTGACCTGCGCCGTGAGACCACGATGAACATCAAGCGACTGATGGACATTGGTTGCTATCGCGGTTTCCGTCATCGTCGCGGTCTGCCGATGCGTGGTCAGCGCACGCGCACCAACGCACGCACCCGCAAGGGCCCGCGCAAGGGTGCAGCGGCACTGAAGAAGTAAGATTCTGAAAGATCACTATGGCTAAATCTCCTGCCAATAATGCCGCGCAACGTGTGCGCAAGAAGGTTCGCAAGAACATTTCGGACGGCATCGCCCACGTGCACGCCTCCTTCAACAACACGATCATTACGATCACCGATCGCCAAGGCAATGCTCTGTCCTGGGCGTCTTCTGGTGGCCAGGGTTTCAAGGGTTCGCGCAAGTCGACTCCTTTTGCTGCTCAGGTGGCATCGGAAGTGGCCGGTCGCGCAGCCATTGAACAAGGCATCAAGAACCTCGATGTCGAAATCAAGGGTCCCGGTCCTGGCCGCGAGTCCTCGGTGCGCGCGCTGGGCGCTCTCGGCATCCGCATCACCTCCATCTCGGATGTGACGCCTGTGCCCCACAACGGTTGCCGTCCCCAGAAACGCCGCCGTATTTAATCGGTTTCATAAGCCCACCGCCACCGATCGCCTGGCGCGATGGTGGCTCCCGCAGTCCGCTGCGGCAGTCGATTCAAGGATATAAAAAGTGGCACGTTATCTCGGCCCTAAGGCCAAACTCTCCCGCCGCGAAGGCACCGACCTGTTCCTGAAGAGCGCACGCCGCTCTATCGCGGACAAGGCCAAGTTTGATTCGAAGCCAGGCCAGCATGGCCGTACTTCCGGTGCGCGTACGTCAGACTATGGTCTGCAACTGCGCGAAAAGCAGAAAGTCAAGCGCATGTATGGCGTGCTGGAAAAGCAGTTCCGCCGCTATTTCGAGGCCGCTGAACGCCTCAAGGGCAATACGGGCGCTAATTTGCTCGGCCTGCTCGAGTGCCGCCTGGATAACGTGGTTTACCGCATGGGCTTCGGCTCTACCCGTGCCGAAGCGCGTCAGCTCGTGTCCCACAAGGCCATCACGGTGAATGGTCAAAGCGTCAACATCGCATCCTATCTGGTCAAGGCCGGCGACGTGGTTGCGGTACGCGAAAAATCCAAGAAGCAAGCACGTATTGTTGAAGCCTTGCAACTGGCGCAGCAGGTGGGCATGCCCGTTTGGGTCGAAGTGAATGCCGACAAGGTAGAAGGTACCTTCAAGAAGGTCCCGGATCGCGATGAGTTCGGTGCAGACATCAACGAATCCCTGATCGTTGAGTTGTACTCGCGTTAAACCATAGCTTTAAGTTAGCCGAAATCGTCCCTGAACCGCGAGGCATCGCGGTTTAGGCGCTTCACCAGCCTTACCGGTGTAACGAGCTGGGGGTATTGAGAGGAAGTCTGCATGCAAACCAATTTGCTGAAACCCAAGGCAATCAATGTCGAGCAACTTGGCCCCAACCGTGCCAAGGTGGCGTTGGAGCCTTTTGAGCGCGGTTACGGGCACACGCTGGGCAATGCCATTCGCCGTGTACTGCTCTCTTCCATGGTGGGTTACGCAGCAACGGAGGTGACGATTGCCGGTGTCTTGCACGAATACTCGTCCATTGACGGCGTTCAGGAGGATGTGGTCAACATCCTGCTGAACCTCAAGGGGGTGGTGTTCAAGCTGCACAACCGTGACGAAGTCACGCTGAGCCTGCGCAAGGATGGCGAAGGCGTCGTCACGGCGCGCGACATCCAGACGCCGCACGACGTTGAAATCGTGAACCCCGAGCACGTCATTGCCACGCTGTCTGCGGGCGGCAAGCTGGACATGCAGATCAAGGTGGAGAAGGGCCGCGGTTACGTGCCCGGCAATCTGCGCCGCTACGCGGACGAGGCGACGAAGTCCATTGGCCGTATCGTGCTGGATGCTTCCTTCTCGCCGGTGAAACGCGTGAGCTATACCGTCGAGAGCGCGCGTGTGGAACAGCGCACGGACCTGGATAAGCTCGTCGTCGAGATCGAAACCAACGGCGCTATTACTGCCGAGGACGCGGTCCGCGCTTCCGCCAAGATTCTGGTGGAACAACTGGCAGTGTTCGCGCAGTTGGAAGGCGGTGAGTTGGCAGCTTTCGATGCGCCGGCAAGCTCTCGCGGCGCTGCGACCTTCGATCCGATCCTGCTGCGTCCTGTGGACGAACTGGAACTCACCGTTCGCTCCGCCAACTGCCTCAAGGCGGAGAACATCTATTACATCGGTGATCTGATTCAGCGAACCGAGAATGAACTGCTGAAGACGCCGAACCTGGGTCGCAAGTCGCTCAACGAGATCAAGGAAGTGCTCGCTTCGCGCGGCCTGACCCTGGGTATGAAGCTCGAGAACTGGCCTCCGGCAGGGCTCGACAAGCGTTAAGTTATAATTTTGGGCTCTTTGAAAAGAGCCAGTGCCTCGGGCAGTACCTGATACGGCTGCCCGATTTAATTACATCAAAGGAAAGCACCATGCGCCACGGACACGGTCTCCGTAAACTCAATCGCACCAGCTCGCACCGCCTCGCGATGCTGCAGAACATGATGAACTCGCTCATCGAGCATGAGGCCATCAAGACCACCTTGCCCAAGGCCAAGGAACTGCGCCGCGTGATCGAGCCCATGATCACCCTGGCCAAGGAAGATTCCGTTGCGAATCGCCGCCTGGCTTTCAATCGCCTGCGTGATCGTGACAGCGTGACGAAGCTGTTCAACGACCTGGGTCCGCGTTTCAAGACGCGCCCCGGCGGCTACACCCGTATTTTGAAGATGGGTTTCCGGGTGGGCGACAACGCGCCTATGGCGTATGTCGAACTGGTGGATCGTGCTGAGACGCCTGAAGTTTCCTCCACGGAAGCTTAAATATAGGTTATAATTTCTGTCTACCGCGCGATGGAGCAGTCTGGTAGCTCGTTGGGCTCATAACCCAAAGGTCGGAGGTTCAAATCCTTCTCGCGCAACCAAGTTCTGACAGTCAGAAAAAAAGGCCCACTTCGGTGGGTCTTTTTGTTTTTGTTCAGGCTGCTCCGCTTCTTGAATCTGCGGCGCGCGGGACCCGAGGGCGGACGGAAACGGCCCTCTGTTGTCTTAGGTCCCCCCACGTGGTTGTGTTTCAGGACATGCCGACGACTGGCGCGCGTCCTATTGATACGTACCCCAGGCCGAAGCGCGAAATTGTCTCGGGGTCATAGAGGTTGCGTCCGTCAAAGACCATACGGTCGTGGAGCGCATGGGCCATCTGCGCAAAGTCGGGCACGCGGAAGATTTTCCATTCCGTCACGATGGCCAACGCGTCCGCTCCTTCCAATGCCTCGGTGGGACTGCCGCACAGCACCAGGTCGTCACGCTCTCCGAAAATGCGCCGGGCCTCGTCCATGGCGGCCGGGTCGTGGGCGCGCACCTGGGCGCCTGCCGCCCACAGGCTCTGCAGGAGGTAACGGCTGGGCGCTTCGCGCATGTCATCGGTTTCTGGCTTGAAGGCCAGCCCCCAGACCGCGATGGTCTTGCCGCGCAGGTTGCCGCCGTAGTGCGCAATGATGCGCCGCGCCAGCAACTGCCGCTGCGCGTCATTGCGGCTTTCGACCGCCAGCAGCAGATCGGGGGTGAAGCCAATGGACTGGGCCGTGTGGATGAGGGCCTTGACGTCCTTGGGAAAGCAGCTCCCGCCGTAACCCACGCCGGGATAGATGAAGTGGTAGCCAATGCGCGGGTCACTTCCGAGCCCGCGGCGCACGTCTTCGATGTCCGCACCCAGTTGCTCGGCCAGGTTGGCCATTTCATTGATGAAGCTGATCTTGGTGGCCAGCATGGCGTTGGCGGCGTACTTCGTCAGTTCGGCGCTGCGTACATCCATTATCACGATGCGGTCGTGGTTCCGATTGAAAGGCGCATACAGCTCCCGCAATTGGCGCTCGGCCTGGGGTGCGCGTGTACCGATGACGATACGGTCGGGCCGCTTGCAATCGGCGACGGCAGCGCCTTCCTTGAGGAATTCGGGGTTGGACACCACCTCGAATGCCAAGGCCACGCCCCGCGTCTCCAGCACCTTGCGTACGGTATCGGCGACCTTGTCGGCCGTGCCTACGGGGACGGTGGATTTATTGACGATGGTCTTCGGCTCGGTCATGTGGGTCGCGATGGTGCGCGCGACGGCCAACACATGCTGCAGATCAGCGCTGCCGTCCTCATCGGGCGGGGTGCCGACGGCGAGAAAGATCAGCTCCCCATGGGCCACGCCCTGAGCGGCGTCAGTAGTGAAGCGCAGGCGGCCTGCCGCCTGGTTGGCCTGCACCAGGGGCTCCAGCCCCGGCTCGTGGATGGGGATATGGCCTGCCTGCAGCGCGGCCACCTTGGCGGCATCGACGTCCACGCAGATCACATCGTGGCCGACGTCGGCCAGCACTGCACCCTGCACCAGGCCGACATAGCCGGTGCCAAAAACCGTAACTTTCATGATGAGTAGAAGTCCTTGTACCAGTGGACGAAGCGCGCCACGCCGTCCCGCACGGGCGTATGGGGGGCAAAGCCGACCCAGGAAGCCAGTGCCGACATGTCGGCCGCCGTGCTGTGCATGTCGCCGGGCTGTAGTGGAAGCATGCGCTTGAGGGCGACCATCCCCAACGCCTCCTCCAGTGCATGGATGTAGTCCATGAGCAGCGTAGGAGCGCTGTTGCCGATATTGAAGATACGGTAGGGCGCGAGGCCCGTGCCGGGCGACGGCGACAGTGGATCGAAAGCGGCGTCGGGTGTGGCGGGCTTGTCGAGTACGCGCAATACGCCCTCGACGATGTCGTCGATGTAGGTGAAGTCACGCACCAACTGACCTTCGCCGTAGACGTCGATCGTCTCGCCCGCAAGCATGGCGCGGGTGAACTTGAAGAGCGCCATGTCGGGCCGCCCCCATGGCCCATACACCGTGAAAAACCGCAGGCCCGTGGTCGGAATGCCGTACAGGTGTGCGTAGGCATGCGCCATGACCTCATTGGCCTTCTTGGTCGCCGCGTAGTAGCTGACGGGATGGTCCACCGCGTCGCGCTCGGAGAACGGCAACTTCGCGTTGCCTCCGTACACGCTGGAGCTGCTGGCAAACACCAGGTGCTCCACCTGCTGTGCGCGGCAGCCCTGCAGGATGTTGCCGAAGCCCAGGAGATTGGAGTCGGTGTAATCGTCGGGTTGGTCGATGGAGTAGCGCACGCCGGCCTGTGCCGCCAGATGCAACACCCGATGGGGACGCACCCGCGCAAACAGCGCATGCATGGCTTCGCGGTCGGCGACATCGATTTGCTCGAAAGTGAATTCGCCCTGACCGTGCAAGCGGCCCAGGCGCGCGTGCTTCAGGCCGACGTCATAGTAGGCATTGAGGTTATCGATGCCCACCACGCGTTCGCCGCGCTCCAGCAGCCGCTGCGCGCAATGCATGCCGATGAAGCCGGCGCAGCCGGTGACCAGGGTGACGCTCATGGTTGTGTGCCGCGTGGGCTCCAGATGTATTCGTAATGGGCCTGGGGTGTGCCCGCGCGCACCATGTGGAAGGGCAGGTGGATGGACTGCAGCGCACGCGGCGCGATGCGGGCCTGGGCCTGATCCCACCAGCTCGACGGAACGTAGTCGGTGCGTGAAATCAAGAGCAGGCCTTGCCCCCGCTGCACGCTGCGGCGCAAGTGGTCGGCGACACAGGTCGGGATCTCGTCTTCGCCCGGCGCACAGGCGTCCACCAACGCGTCGGGAAAGCGCACCCGCAGCATGCCGGCCAGCATATGGTCGGACGCGACGATGGGGCTGGTGCCGTCATAGCCCGCGGCGCGCAGGGCGTCCGCCAGTTCGATGGACGGGTGGTTCAGTTCATCCACCTCGCCGCGCAGTCCGCTGAACCAGGGGCGTATGCCGGCAGCGACCAGCAGGATGACGGCCATCGTGACCACAGCGATCGTGTAGCGCCGTGCACGCGGGTGGTGTTGCAATTCGGGCCGCGCAGAGAAGGCGGCCAGGGGTGCCATACACAGCAGTGGAAGTATCCAGCGGCCCTTGAAGTTGCTCACGCCTGCAAACACCACCATGCCGGCCAGCGCCAGCAACACCAGGCCCAGGTAGCGCACGAACACGCGGTGCATCGGCGGCGACACCGGCGCCAGCGGCCGCTGCCACCAAGCCGAACGGAAAGCCCACAACGCGAACAGCGCCCACAGCAGCAGCGTGCTGGGGACCACACCCTCCAGCAGCCTCAGCAGGCCCTTGACCAGCCCGTTTTCAGGCTGGATGTTCATCTTGCTGATGGTGCCGGACGTCGCCTCGGTGAGGTGTGACAGCAGCCATGCCACATGCGGCAGCACGACCAGCAGGCCCACCAGGGGCGCCCACCACCAGCCGCGCGACAGCAGCGCGCGGCGCGCCTCGGGTACCGACAGTGCCGCCAGCAGCATGGCGCCCGCCACCAGCGCGAAGCTGTACTTGCCCAGCATGCCGAAGCCGCACACCAGCCCCAGCAAGGCAAAGTCCAGCGGCCGGGGGCGCCGCACGATGCGCAGCAGCAGCCACCACGCGCCACAGGCCATCGCCGTGACGAGGATGGTATGGGTCTGGTCGCGGACCGAATACCAGCCCAGCGCGGGCATCAGCACCATGCTCGCCGACGCCCAGAAGGCCCCCCGCTCGTCCAGCAGTTCCCGCCCGGCCAGGTACATGAGCGAATACGTCAGTGCCAGCAGCCCATGCTTGAGCAGCGACAGCGCCAGCACGCTGGGGCCGAACACCTGGTTCATCGCCCACTGCAGCCAGGTGTACAGCGGCGGCTGCGGGCCGTAGCCCAGTGCCAGCTCCTGGGTCCACAGAATCTGCTCGGCCTCATCCCACTTCAGCGCGGGCGACGCAAGCAGGCGCATGGCCACGTGCGCCAGCGAGATGGCCGCGAACCAGAACAGCGGGTGGGCCCAGGGAAGGCGGGACGAAAGCGCGCGGGGCGCGGTGGAGGCGGTCATGGGGCAAGGGGAAAGTAGCGCACCGTGTGCGTCCGGCGGGCGCGAACGCGCGGGGCGCGCGAGGCACAATCGCAGCCATTATCCCGCTACAACTGTTTCCTTGATGAACACCGCCCCTACTCCAGCACCCGACGTCTCCATCGTGGTGCCGATCTACAACGAGGTCGAGAACCTGCCCGACCTCGTGGAGCGCATCGCGCAGGCGATGTCCGCGCAGCCGCTCAGCTTCGAACTGCTGGCGGTGGACGACGGCTCGCGCGACGGCAGCGCCGACACGCTGCGTGAACTGGCGGCCACGCGCCCCTGGTTGCGCCCGGTGTTCCTGGCACGCAACTACGGCCAGTCGAGCGCCCTGCAGGCGGGTTTCGATCGCGTGCGCGGCCGCTATGTGGTGACGCTGGATGCCGACCTGCAGAACGAACCCGGCGACATTCCGCTGCTGCTGGAGCGCCTGGAGACAGACTCCAGCGTAGACATGGTCAGCGGCTGGCGCAAGGACCGGCAGGACGCGGAGCTGTCGCGCAAGCTGCCCTCGCGCATCGCCAACCGGCTGATCTCCAGCGCCACGGGCGTGCACCTGCACGACTACGGCTGCGCGCTCAAGGCCTACCGCCGGCCCATCATCGACCGCATCCGCCTCTACGGCGAGCTGCACCGCTTCATCCCGTCGCTGGCCAAGGAGGCGGGCGCGCGCATCACGGAAGTGCCGGTGCGCCACCATGCGCGCACGCGCGGCGTGTCCAAGTACGGCATCGACCGCACCTTCCGCGTCATCCTGGACCTGATCCTCATCGTCTTCTTCATGCGCTACCGCCAGCGCCCGCTGCATGCCTTCGGCGGGCTGGGGCTGTGGCTGGCTGCGCCGGGCGTGCTGATCCTGGCCTGGCTGCTGCTGCAAAAAGTGCTGGGCGAGGACATCGGCGGCCGGCCACTGCTGCTTGCCGGCGTCATGCTGGTGCTGATGGGCGTGCAGATGGTAGTGGCGGGCCTGATCGGCGAGCTGCTGATGCGCATCTACCACGAGGCCGGCGGGGCACCGCAGTTCCATGCGCAGGAATATGTGCCGGATTCAAGAGTAAATATGCCTGCAGCGCCCGACCAGCAAGCGCAAGCAGCTACCAATAACATAGCGTGAAACGTCCGTTCAAGGCCCTGCTGCGCGGCCTGGTGGGCCTGGCCCTGCTGGGTGCAGTGGTGGCGCTGGCCGATCCGGCCCGCGTGTGGAGCCAACTGCGCCAGGCCCAGCCAGTGTGGCTGCTGGCGGGGCTGCTGGCGGGCATCGCTTCCAACCTCGTCTCGGCGCTGCGCTGGCGGGCATTGGCGCGGTGGCTGGGCGCCAACGCGAGCGCGCGCGATGCCTGCCGCTGGTACTTCCAGGCCATCGGCCTGAATGCGTTGCTGCCGGGGGCCGTGGTGGGGGGCGACGTGTACCGCGCCGTGGTACTGCGTGGTAGCGGTCAGGACACGGCGGCCTCCAGTTGGTCGGTGGTGCTGGACCGGCTGAGCGGCCTGTGGATGCTGTGCGCCATCGGCGGCCTGGGCGCTGCCGCCTGTGCCGACGTGCTGGCGCCCTGGCTGCGGTTGCCGCCGGGGCTTTTCATCGCGCTGATGCTCGCAGGCACGCTGCTGTGGCTGGCGCTGCCCTGGTGCCTGCCTGCGCTGCTGCGCAGCCGCCGGTTTGCGGGCGGCTGGCTCGCACCGCTGCGTGAAGCCGCAACGCGCCCCGACTTCCCGCGTCAACTGGTCTGGCAGGCCGGGGCATCGGCGGCGGTGCAGCTGCTGTCGGCCGCGGCGCTGGCGGGGGGCGGGCTGGCACTGGGTGTGGCGCTGCCGGCCAGCGTGTGGGCCTGGGCGATCGCGCCCGTGTTCCTGATGGCGGCGCTGCCGGTGAGCGTGGGCGGCTGGGGCACGCGCGAGGCGGCCGCCGTGGCCGCGCTGGCCCCCTTCGGCGTGGCCGCGTCCGCCGCCGTGGGCGTGGGCGTGGTCTATGGCGTCTACGGCCTGGCGCAGGGCGCGCTGGGGGCGCTGGCGTTCGGCCTGCCGCGCAGCGCGGGGCGGTAGGCCCGGGCGCTGGCCCGCGATGGCCTGGCCATCATTGGTGTACTTTTATCAAATTGATAGCACCTTGCGCTTGATGGATAAGCGCTGGAGGTCAATTGGGCTTGAAATGAAGGGCGTGCCCGCGCCGACCATGCAGCGGCGCCGTGCCCGTGCATGCCGGTCGGATGGGGCGCTGGCGCTGCCGGCACCGGGGCGCCGGCGCGATTCAGCCGTGTTCGCCCGCAGTCTCTGCGTCCCGCTTGATCTGCAGCGCGCGCTCGTACAGCGTGTTGCGCGAGGCGTGCGCGATGTCGGCCGCCAGTTTCACCGCGGTCTTGGTCGGCAGCTCGTCCAGCAGCAGGCGCAGCACGCGCTCGGCCTCCGCGCCGTCGCCCTGCGTGGCCGCCAACGGGTGCAGCAGCACCACGAACTCGCCCTTGACCCGCTGGGGAGCGCCGGCCAGCCACGCGGCCAGCTCCCGCGCGGGATGCGTGGAGACTTCCTCGAACTGCTTGGTGAGTTCGCGTGCGAGCGTCACCGGCCGCTCGCCCAGGTCCGCCAGTGTGTCGGCCAGCGCAGCGATGCGGTGCGGCGCCTCCAGCAGTACCACGCAGCGCGGCTCGGCTGCCAGGCGCTGCACCGCGGCCGCGCGTTCGGCGCCCTTGGGCGGCAGAAAGCCCGCGAACAGGAAGCCGCCGCTGTCGGCGGTGGGGGCCACCGCGCCCGCGACGCTCAGCGCGCTCGTCACGCTGCTGGCCCCTGGCAAGGGAATGCAGCGCAGCCCCGCGGCCTGCACGGCCGCCACCAGGCGCGCGCCGGGATCACTCACCCCGGGCGTGCCGGCGTCGCTCACGTATGCCACGCGCTGGCCGGCCTGCAGTTGCTGCACCACCATCTGCGCGGCCTGCGCCTCGTTGTGCTGGTGCAGCGCCAGCAGGCGGTCGGAGGGCTTGTCGATGCCGTAGGCGCGCAGCAGCGACTGGGTGTGGCGCGTGTCCTCGCACGCCAGCGTGTCGGCCAGTTGCAGCACGTGCAGCGCACGCAGTGTGATGTCGGCCAGGTTGCCGATGGGCGTGGCGACCACGTACAGGGCGCCCTGCGGATAATGCTGCGCGGCCGCCGCATCGCGCGCGGCGCTCAAGGCAGAGGCAAAAGAGGCGCTCAATGGGATTCCTCGGCAAGAAGGTGAATGGCAGTGCGCCCGCGCGCACCACGCGCGCCGCGGGGCAGGCGGGGGAAGACCGCGCGCTGGCCCATCTCACGGCGGCGGGCCTGGCGCTGGTGGAGCGCAATTATCGGACGCCGGGGCGCGGCGGCGGAGAGATCGACCTGATCCTGCGCGAGCGTGACGGCACGCTGGTGTTCGTGGAGGTGCGCAGCCGCGGCGCCAGCGGCTACGGCGGCGCGGGCGGCAGCATCGGCGTGGCCAAGCAGCGGCGCATCGTCTTTGCTGCGCAGCACTACCTGCTGCGCTGGCCCGCACCGCCGCCGTGCCGCTTCGATGCGGTGCTCATCGAGGGCGACCGGCTGCAGTGGCTGCGCGGCGCATTCGACGCCGCGTAGCGCGCGGCCTACCGTTTGCTACAGGCGCCGCGATACCCGCAGGTATCATTCACGGCCCATGCTTGAGCAACGCATCCAACAGCATTTCATCGACAGCGCCGACCTGAAATACCAGTCGGCCCAGGCGCTCAGCCATCCCATCAGCGCAGCCGTGCAGGCCATTTGGGCCTGTGTGACCAACGGCGCCAAGGTGCTGGCCTGCGGTAGCGGCCCTTCGTCCGCGCAGGCCCTGCAGTTCGCGGCCTTTTGCGTGGCCGGTTTCGAGCGCGACCGGCCCGAACTGGCGGCGCTGGCCCTGCTGCCCGATACCCTGGCCACCGGCACCAGCACCGTAGCGGACAGCGCCGTGCTGGCGCGCCAGGTGCGCGCCCTGGGGCAGGCAGGAGATCTGCTGCTGGTCATCACCATCGGCGGCAACGAGCCAGCCCTGCTGCAGGCCGTGCAGGCCGCCCATGAGCGGGACATGACCGTGGTCGCCCTGTGTGGCCGCGACGGCGGGGCGTTGGGCGCGTTGCTGCACGAGACCGATGTCCAGATCTGCGTGCCGCACGACCGAGCCGCCCGTGTGCGCGAGGTGCATGCGCTGGTGCTGCACTGCCTGTGCGACGGCGTGGACGCCCAGTTACTTGGAGAACAGGAGATTCCTCTATGACATTTCCCCTGCTGCGAATTTCTAGCGCGGCGCTCGCGGCCGCGGCCCTGGCCGGCAGCCTCGCCGGCTGCGCGCCGCTGGTCATCGGCGGCGGTGCCGTGGTCGGCACCCTGATGGCGACCGACCGGCGCACCACCGGCACCCAGGTGGAGGACGAAGGCATCGAGATGCGCACCGCCAGCCGCATCCGTGAGACCCTGGGCGACCGCGTGCACGTGAACGTGACCAGCTACAACCGCCAGGTGCTGCTGACGGGCGAAGTGCCCACGGCCGCCGACGGCCAGAAGGTGGAGCAGATCGCGCAAGGCGTGGACAACGTGCGCTCGGTGGTCAACGACCTGGGCGTGATGCCCGCGTCCTCGCTGACGCAGCGCTCGCGCGACGCCTTCATCTCGACCAAGGTGCGCGCGAGCCTCGTGGACGCCAAGGACCTGTCTGCCAATGCGTTCAAGGTCGTCACCGAGCGCGACGTGGTGTACCTGATGGGCCGTGTCACGCAGCGCGAAGCCAAGCGCTCCGCGGAGATCGCGCGCGGCGTGGATGGCGTACGCAAGGTCGTGCGCGTGTTCGAGGTGATCTCCGAAGAGGAGCTGATCCGCGGTGGCGCGGCGCAGCAGCCCGCGCCCGTCTCGCAGGACCCCGCCGCGGCGGCGCAGCCAGTCAAGCCCTGAGCACGGGCTGCTCGCGCCGAACAAGTCGGCACCATCCGCGCCTTGTGACAGGTGATTGAACCACTGCCCGCCCTGCGCGGGCAGTGCGCCTGGGGCCTCAGTCTTTTTTGGGCGCCAGGCGGGTGATCAGGCTGGACGTGTCCCAGCGGTTGCCGCCGGCGCGCTGCACGTCGGCATAGAACTGGTCCACCAGCGCCGTGACCGGCAGGCGCGCACCGTTGCGCTTGGCTTCGTCGAGCACCAGGCCCAGGTCCTTGCGCATCCAGTCCACGGCAAAGCCGAAGTCAAAACGGCCCTCCACCATGGTCTTGCCGCGGTTGTCCATCTGCCAGCTCTGGGCAGCGCCCTTGCCGATCACGTCGAGCACCAGCGGCATGTCCAGGCCCGCGTGCTGGCCGAAGGCAATCGCCTCGGACAGACCTTGCACCAGGCCGGCAATGCAGATCTGGTTGACCATCTTGGCCAGTTGGCCGGCGCCGCTGTCGCCAATGCGGGTGAACGCGCGCGAGAAGGCCATCGCCGTGGGGCGTACGGCATCGAAGGCCGCAGCGTCGCCGCCGCACATCACGGTCAGTTGCCCGTTTTGCGCGCCGGCCTGCCCGCCGGAGACCGGCGCGTCGATGAACTGCAGGCCCAGCGTGCGGGCGGCGCCATAGAGTTCGCGCGCCACCGCCGCGGATGCCGTGGTGTGGTCCACGAAGACCGCACCCTGCTGCATGCCGGCGAACGCGCCGTCGGCCCCGAGCACCACGGAGCGCAGGTCGTCGTCATTGCCCACGCAGCAAAACACGATGTCCGCGCCTTGTGCGGCCTCGCGCGGCGTCTTGGCATGTTTTACGGTTGCAACGCCCTTGAATTCAGCGCACCATGCTTCTGATTTCGTAGCGGTACGGTTGTACACCGTCACGGTATGGCCCGCCGATGCCAAGTGCCCCGCCATCGGGTAGCCCATGACGCCCAAGCCCAGGAAGGCCACGCGGCGTGCGGGGACCGGATCGTAGGTGCGGGGATTGATGCTGCTGCTCATGGGTTGGGCTCCGTCAAAAAGAGAGGCCCGCAGGGGCGGGCCGGGTGGGGCGAGTGTGTGGGTATCAGACGATGGCAAAATGCTCTGTGCCCGAGGCTAGGTCCGTCGTCTTGGCACGCTGGCTGCTGAGCTTGATCTGCAGGCGCAGATCGTTCACCGAGTCGGCGTTGCGCAGGGCATCCTCATAGCTGATCACGTTGGCCTCGAACAGGTCGAACAGTGCCTGGTCGAAGGTCTGCATGCCCAGGTTGCGGCTCTTCTTCATGATTTCCTTGATCTCGGCCACCTCGCCCTTGAAGATGAGGTCGGCGATCAGCGGCGTGTTCAGCATCACCTCGACGGCGGCCGCGCGCCCCTTGCCGTCCTGTTTGGGAATCAGGCGCTGCGAGATCAGTGCCTTGAGGTTCAGCGACAGGTCCATCAGCAACTGGGCGCGCCGCTCCTCGGGGAAGAAGTTGATGATCCGGTCCAGTGCCTGGTTGGCGCTGTTGGCGTGCAGCGTGGCCAGGCACAGGTGGCCGGTTTCGGCAAACGCCACGGCGTGCTCCATGGTCTCGCGGTCGCGGATTTCGCCCATCAGGATCACGTCCGGCGCCTGGCGCAGGGTGTTCTTGAGGGCTGCCTCCCAACTGTCGGTGTCCAGGCCCACCTCGCGCTGCGTGATCACGCAGTTCTTGTGCGGATGCACGAATTCCACTGGGTCTTCCACCGTGATGATGTGGCCGAAGGAGTTCTCGTTGCGCCAGTCCAGCATGGCGGCCAGCGTGGTGGACTTGCCCGAGCCCGTCGCGCCGACCAGGATGCACAGTCCGCGCTTGGTCATGGTGACTTCCTTGAGCACCTGCGGAACGCCCAGGCCGTCGATGGTGGGCAGCGTGAGCGGAATCGTCCGCAGCACCATGCCCACGCGGCCCTGCTGTACGAAGGCGTTCACGCGGAACCGGCCCACGCCCGCAGGCGAGATGGCAAAGTTGCACTCCTTGGTGCGCTCGAAGTCGGCCACCTGCTTGTCGCTCATGATGGCGCGCGCCAGCGTGAGCGTGTGGTTGGGCGTCAGAGGCTGGGGAGAGACCTTGGTGACCTTGCCGTCGACCTTGATCGCCGGCGGAAACTCCGCCGTGATGAAAAGGTCGCTCCCCCCGCGGCTGACCATCAGCTTGAGCAGATCGTTGATGAATTTACTCGCCTGATCCCGTTCCATCCCATACCCCCTTGGTCGTCAGCCTTGTGTTGTTGTGCCGGGCTGTTCAGCGTTGATTTTCACTCAGACGCGCGCTCACCACGCGCAGGCGCTGCGACAGCTTGCGCGCCAGCAGGGCCACCAGGCTGGCGGCCAGTTGCGGGTCGTGGGCCATCATCTCATCCAGCGCCTCGGCGCTGAGCACCGCGATCTCGCATTCCGTGAGCGTGGTGCACGCCGAAAAACGGATGCCGCTGTCCAGCAGCGACATCTCGCCCAGGATATCGCCGGGCCGCGTCTCGGCCAGGCGCAGTTGCTCTCCCCAGGGCTGGACACGGTCCACGGCGATGGTGCCCGTGAGCAGCACGACCATGAAGTTGCCGTATTCGTCCTGGCGGATCAGGTCGCGGTTGGGCGCAACGGAGGCGAACTCGAAGAAGCGCTCCATGCGTTCCACGGCGTCGTGGTCCAGGTGCGCCATGTACTTGTCCTTGCTCCACAGCGATTGCAGCAGCCTGCCACCACGGCTTTGGGGCAGGCGCTTGGCATCGACTTCGATGGCGCGCGCCTCCCAGGGGACCAGTTGTGATTGCTCCACGCCCTGGCCGGCAAATGCGGTGGTGAAGAACACAGAGTCGGTGCTCTCCTCGCCGGACTTGCGGTTTTTGGACTTGAGCAGGCCGAGAATGCCTTTCATGATGGGGCTCCGATGCGGGCTCGTGTACCAACGAGCCTGGTAGTGAAAAAGTATGCGGGCCCGCCTTGGAGGGGGGTCAGCCGGGGAAGTTCTCGGGAATCTTGGCCTTGCTGCGCGCCTCGGCCGGGCTGATGATGTTGCGGCGCACCAGGTCAGAGAGGTTCTGGTCCAGCGTCTGCATGCCCACGCTGTTGCTGGTCTGGATGGTGGAGTACATCTGCGCCACCTTGGCCTCGCGGATCAGGTTGCGGATGGCGCTGGTGCCCAGCATGATCTCGTGCGCCGCCACGCGGCCAGAACCGTCCTTGGTCTTGCACAGCGTCTGCGAGATCACGGCCTGCAGCGACTCCGACAACATCGCGCGCACCATTTCCTTTTCCTCGGCGGGGAAGACGTCGATGATCCGGTCGATGGTCTTGGCGGCGCTGGACGTGTGCAGCGTGCCGAACACCAGGTGGCCCGTTTCCGCGGCGGTCATGGCCAGGCGGATGGTTTCCAGGTCGCGCATTTCGCCCACCAGGATGGCGTCCGGGTCTTCGCGCAGGGCGGACTTCAGCGCGGCCGCGAACGACAGCGTCATCGGGCCGACTTCACGCTGGTTGATCAGGCACTTCTTGGACTCGTGCACGAACTCGATCGGGTCTTCCACCGTGAGGATGTGGCCGTACTCGCTTTCGTTGAGGTAGTTGACCATGGCCGCCAGGGTGGTGGACTTGCCCGAACCTGTGGGGCCCGTCACCAGCACCAGGCCGCGCGGCTTGAGCGCCAGGTCGGCAAAGATCTTGGGCGCGTTGAGCTGCTCCAGCGTCAGGATCTTGCTCGGAATGGTACGGAACACCGCAGCCGCGCCGCGGTTCTGGTTGAACGCGTTGACGCGAAAGCGCGCCAGGCCGTCGATCTCGAAGGAAAAGTCCACTTCCAGGAACTCTTCGTAGGTCTTGCGCTGGGCGTCGCTCATGATGTCGTACACCATGGCGTGGACGGTCTTGTGGTCCAGTGCATCGACGTTGATGCGGCGTACGTCCCCGTGGACCCGGATCATGGGCGGCAGGCCGGCGGAAAGGTGCAGGTCGGACGCCTTGTTCTTCACGCTGAAGGCGAGCAATTGGGTGATGTCCACGGATTCCCTCTTATCGTTTGATACGCTTGGGCGAACATTATGACGACGATTGCCAGCAACCTCCAGAATGTGCGGGAGCGCATCGCGTGCGCCTGCGCGGCTGCCGGCAGGCCACCCGATGCCGTGGCGCTGCTGGCGGTTTCCAAGACCTTCGGCCCCGAGGCCGTGCGTGACGCGGCATTGGCGGGCCAGCGGCGGTTTGGCGAAAACTACATTCAGGAAGCCGTGGAAAAGATGGCTCTGGTGGCGGCGCTCGGGCTGCCGCAGCCGCTGGAGTGGCACTGCATCGGCCCGGTGCAGAGCAACAAGACCCGCCTGGTGGCCCAGCACTTCGACTGGGTGCACACGGTGGACCGCCCCAAGACGGCGCAGCGTCTGTCCGACCAACGTCCCGACAACCTGCCCGCGCTGCAGGTCTGTATCCAGGTGAACGTGGATGGTGGCGCCACCAAGGCCGGTGTGCCGGCCGAGGAGGCATTGGCGCTGGCCCAGGCGGTGGCAGCGCTGCCGCGGCTCACGCTGCGCGGCGTCATGAGCATCCCCGACCCGGCGCCCGACGAGGCCGCGCAACTGGCCGTGCTGCTGCGCGTGCGCCAGGTGTTCGACACCCTGCGCGCGCAGGGCGGCCCGGGGTTCGAGGCGGTCGATACCCTGTCGCTGGGCATGACCGGCGACCTGGAGGCCGCGGTGCGCGCCGGCAGCACCATGGTGCGCGTGGGCAGCGGCATCTTCGGTGCGCGCCACTACCCGGCCTGATAAGCTGGCCGTCATCTAGTTTTGACGGAGATTCCCTCATGCCCGGTTTGCTGCCCGATGTCGATCCCGATGGCCTGCTCGAATTCTCGGTGGTCTATACCGACCGTGCGCTCAACCACATGTCGCGCCGCTTCGTGGGCGTGATGCAAGACATCCTGGCGACGCTCAAGGAGGTCTACCGCGCGCACACGGCGGTGCTCGTGCCCGGCAGCGGCACCTTCGGCATGGAGGCCGTGGCACGCCAGTTCGCCAACCGCGAGAAGGTGCTCATCGTGCGCAACGGTTGGTTCAGCTACCGCTGGAGCCAGATCTTCGACGCCGGCGGGCTGGGCGGTGGTGCCGTGGTCTGCCAGGCGCGCCGCCAGGGCGACGGTCCACAGGCGCCATGGGTGCCCTGCCCGGCGAGCGAGGTGGCCGCCGCCATCCGCGCCGAGCGGCCGAAGGTGGTCTTCGCCCCGCATGTGGAGACGGCCAGTGGCATCCTGCTGCCCGACGATTACCTGCGCACCGTGAGCGACGCCGCGCACGAGGTGGGCGCGCTGTTCGTGCTGGACTGCGTGGCCTCCGGCGCCATGTGGGTGGACATGGAAAAGACCGGTGTGGACGTGCTGATCTCCGCGCCGCAAAAGGGCTGGAGCGGCTCGCCCTGCTGCGCCATGGTGATGCTGTCGGCCCGCGCGCGCGAGGCGATCGAGCAGACGCAGAGCTCCAGCTTCTCGTGCGACCTCAAGAAGTGGATGCAGATCGCCGAGGGCTACGAGAAGGGCCAGCACGCCTACCACACCACCATGCCCACCGATGCGCTGGTGCGCCTGCGCGACGTGATGCTGGAAACGCGCGACTACGGCTTTGCCAAGGTGCGCGACGAGCAGATCGCACTCGGCGCCAAGGTGCGCGCGCTGCTGCAGGCGCGGGGCTTTCCCAGTGTGGCGGCTGCGGGCTACGAGGCACCGGGCGTGGTGGTGAGCTACACCACCGATCCCGGCATCCAGAGCGGCAAGAAGTTCGCCGAGGCGGGGCTGCAGACCGCCTCGGGCGTGCCGCTGCAATGCGGCGAGGGTGCGGACTTCCAGACCTTCCGCCTGGGCTTGTTCGGCCTGGAGAAGTGGCACAACGTGGACCGCACGGTGGGCCACCTGGCCGCGGCGCTGGACCAGGTCGCGCCAGCGCGCTGACTGCTGGCCGGCGGCGCAAAAGCGTCCATCTCCTACAACCGCGGGGTGGCGTGGGCCGCGGTGCGCGGCTATGCTTTCCCGCATGCATGCGTCCCCCCTGGAGCCTGGTGCGCAGGCCGCGGCTTCGGCCGAGCCGGCCGCGCTCGCGGGCCGTGCCTCCCAGCTGTCCCGGGCCAAGCGCCAGGCCACCGGCCTGCTGCTGGCAGTGGTCGTCGTCTTTGCGCTGACCTATTTCTTTCCACCCAGTCTGGGCGTGGCCTGCGTGCGCGCCGTGGCGGAGGCTGCCATGGTGGGCGCCCTGGCCGACTGGTTTGCGGTGTCGGCGCTGTTTCGGCGCATCCCGCTGCCGCTGGTGCAGCGCCACACCGACATCATTGCGCGCAACAAGGACCGCATCGGCGGCAACCTGGCGGTGTTCGTGCGCGACAAATTCCTGGACGCGCCTTCGCTCGTGACCATGATCCGCCGCCACGATCCGGCCAACATGCTGGCGCAGTGGCTCACGGCACCAGCCAACGCGCGCCTGCTGGGCAGGCAGGTGGCCAGGCTGGCGCTGACCGCGCTGGACACGGTGGAGGACGCGAAGATCCAGGCCTTCCTGAGCCAGGCCGCGCGCACGCTGGTGGGCAAGATCGACCTGTCGCGCTCCATGGCGTCGGCGCTGGGCGCGCTCACCTACCAAGGCCGGCACCAGGCGCTGCTGGACGACCTGCTGGAGCGCCTGGGCGGCATGGTGCGATCCGAGGACACGCGCGCCTTCGTGGCCGACACGCTGCTGCAGTGGATCAAGCGTGAGCATCCGCTCAAGCAGAAGGTGCTGCCCACCGACTGGCTCTCGGGCAAGGGCGCCTCGGCCATCACGCACGCCGTGGACACCCTGCTCAAGGCGGTGGCCGAGGACCCGCAGCACGAGCTGCGCGAGGCGCTGGACGGCGCCGTGCAGCGCCTCATCGCCCGCCTGCAGACCGACCCCGATTGGGCGCGCCGCGGCGACGAGGTGCGCGGTTACCTGCAGAACGACGAAGTGCTGGGCCGCTATGTGCGCGATCTGTGGAGCGACCTGCGCCAGAAGCTGCGCGACGATCTGATGAACGAAGACTCGGCATTGTCCGCGCGCGTGGCCGACATGGGGCAGTGGCTGGGGCTGTCGCTCGCGGGTGATGCGGCGCTGCGCGTGCGCCTGAACGTGCGCCTGGAACTGTGGGCCGCCACCTTTGCGCCCGATGTGGCGCAGTCGGTGGCCGAACACATCCGCGCCACGGTGCAGCGCTGGGACGCGCAGGAGATGGCGCGGCTGGTGGAACTGCACATCGGCAGCGACCTGCAGTACATCCGCATCAACGGCACCGTGGTGGGCGGCTGCATCGGGCTGCTGCTGTTCGCCGTCTCGCATGCGGGTGCGTTGTGGGCGGCGGTGGCTGGGCTGTGAGTGCTATCTAATTGGTAGCTGCTAGCGCTTACTGGATAAGCGCTAAGACCCGATTTTGCTTAGAACCGAAAATCCAGCGTTTGCGGCGCCCGGCCCACTTGCACGGTGCGGCTGTGGTTCTGGCCGGCGCCCTGTACCTCCACACGGTAGCTGCCCGCAGGCAGTTGCAGCAGGCACACGGGGCCGCCGGCGCGCAGTTGCATCGCGTCGCCCCCGCCTTGCGGGGTGATGCGCACGTCGACGTTGGCCTCGTAGGCGCCATCCGCTCGCGCGAACAGCAGCGACAGGGGGTAGTCCTTCATGGCTGCGCGCATGGCGGTGGATTCGTCCGTGCCGATGCCGCCGCACTGGTAGTGCAGCGCGCCGGCCGTCTGCACGGGCGGCAGCACGGCCGGGCGGGGCGCGCTGTCGGCCTGCGCCTGCACGGCGCTGGCGCCGCTGGCCAGCAGGGCACACAGACCCAGCGGCGCCAGACGGCGGGGAAGTCGAAACGGGAACGGGGACAACACGGGCATGGCGCACCTCCTTGTCAGGGGTAAAAGCGCCATGCTGGCACCTCGTTGCGCGCCGCGCTGTCAGCCCAGGGCGCGAGCGCGCGTGGTGGCCGTCAGAAGCGCGGCAGGTTGGCGTGGCTCATCTTGCCGTTGCGCACCAGCATCTTGCCGTACTCGGCGCAGCGGTTCAGCGTCGGGATCACCTTGCCGGGGTTGAGCAGGCCCTGCGGGTCGAACGCCTCCTTGAGCGCGAACATCTGCGCGTTCTCCTCCACGGTGAACTGCGCGCACATGGAGTTGAGCTTTTCCACCCCCACGCCGTGCTCGCCCGTCACGGTGCCGCCCATGGCCACGCTGGTTTCCAGAATGTCGGCGCCGAACAGCTCGCAGCGGTGGAGCTGGTCGGGGTCGTTGGCATCGAACAGGATCAGCGGGTGCAGGTTGCCGTCGCCCGCGTGGAACACGTTGCAGCAGCGCAGCTGGTATTTCTTCTCCATCTCCTGGATGGCGAGCAGGATGTCCGCCAGGCGCTTCCTCGGGATGGTGGAGTCCATGCACATGTAGTCGGGACTGATGCGGCCGCTGGCGGGGAAGGCGTTCTTGCGCCCGCTCCAAAGCGCATGCGCTCTTCCTCGCTGGTGCTGACCGAGATGGCCGTGGCGCCCGAGCCGCGCAGCACTTCGCTCATGCGCGCGATCTCTTCCTCCACCTCCTCGGGCGTGCCGTCGGACTCGCACAGCAGGATGGCCTCGGCCGTCAGGTCGTAGCCGGCCTTGACGAAGTCCTCCACGGCGGCGGTCATGGGCTTGTCCATCATTTCCAGGCCGGCGGGGATGATGCCGGCGGCGATCACCGCGGCCACGGCGTCGCCGGCTTTGCGCACGTCGTCAAAGCTGGCCATGATGCAGCGCGCCAGCTGCGGCTTGGGCACCAGCTTGACGGTGACCTCCAATGCCACGGCCAGCATGCCCTCGCTGCCGATCACGGCGGCCAGCAGGTCGTAGCCGGGCGCGTCCAGCGCCTCGGCTCCGAAGGTGATGGGCTCGCCCTCCATGGTGTAGCCGCGCACGCGCAGCACGTTGTGCACCGTCAGGCCGTACTTCAGGCAGTGCACGCCGCCGGAGTTCTCGGCCACGTTGCCGCCGATGGTGCAGGCGATCTGGCTGCTGGGGTCAGGGGCGTAATACAGGTTGTAGGGCGCGGCGGCCTCGCTGATGGCCAGGTTGCGCACGCCGCACTGCACGCGCGCCGTGCGGGCGACCGGGTCCAGGTCCAGGATGCGGTTGAACTTGGCCAGCGACAGCGTCACGCCCATGGCATGCGGCATGGCGCCGCCCGACAGGCCCGTCCCAGCGCCGCGCGCCACCACGGGCACGCCCAGGCGGTGGCAGGTCTTCAGCACGGCCTGCACTTCGCCTTCCGTCTCGGGCAGGCACACGACCAGCGGGCGCTGGCGGTAGGCCGTGAGGCCGTCGCATTCGTAAGGCGTGGTGTCCTCGGGCTGCCAGAGCAGCGCATGCTGTGGCACGCAGGCCGACAGGGCCTGCACGACCTCGGCCTGGCGCTGGGCGCGTTCGGTGGATGTGGGGCTGGGCATGGCGTGACTGTAGGCCATGGCGTGCGCGCGCGGCGTGAGTTTTCTTGCAGGCGGGCGTGAGCCGTGTTGCGCCAATTGCTGCGTTATTAATAGCTACTGGCGCTTGATGGATAAGCGCTAGAGCCTGATTTGGCTTATAGAAATTGGCTTGCGCACGGCCGCGCCGCTTGCGGGGTTACCCCAGCGTGCGGCGCAGCCAGTCCGCGAAGGCCGCGCATTCCCAGCGGTCCATGGTGCCGGTGCGCCAGCACAGGTAGTGCGCGTAGGGGCTGGGGGCGTCGGTGTCGAACAGGCGTACCAGTGTGCCCTGGTCCAGCCAGGGCGCGGCGAGCTTGAGCCGTACCGGGGCCACGCCCATGCCCGCCGCGGCGGCGTCGCACATCAGGCCCACGTCGTTGAATTGCGAGCCTTCGTTGGGCTCGGCCCAGGCCAGGCCCACGGCCGCGAACCAGCTGCGCCAGGGCTCCAGCGGGCTGCGCAGCAGGGGCAGGCCTTCCAGGTCCTCGGGGCGCTCGAAGGGGCCGTGCTCGCGCACGAAGCCGGGCGAGGCCAGGGGCGTGAGCACGTCGCGTGCGATCTCCACATGCTCCATGTCGGCGTAGTGGCCGGGGCCGTAGCGCACGACGAGGTCCGCGTCCTCCGCCACCACGTCCAGCAGCGGGATGGAGACCTGCAGGGCCAGGTCGATCTCGGGGTAGGTCTCGGTGAACTGGCGCAGCCGCGGGATGAGCAAGGCGCGCGCGAAGGTGGGGGTGACCGCGATCTTCAGCCGGCGCTTGCCCGGCGCCACTGCCGTGCCTGGGAAGCGCTGCAGCGCGGTGAGCCCCTCGCGCACATGGGCCAGATAGGCGCTGCCGTCGGTGGTCAGGGAAAAGTCGGCCCGCCCGAACAGCCGCGTGCCCAGGATCTGCTCCAGCTGCTTGACGCGGTGGCTTACGGCGCTGGGGGTGACGCACAGCTCATCGGCCGTCTGCGTCACGCTGCGCAGGCGCGCCAGCGCCTCGAAGGTCAGCAGGCACTGGATGGGCGGGATGCGCCGCAGGCTGGCGGCGTCCAGGGCCGCCTTGGCCGCGATGGAAAGGGATTGCGTGGCCATGGCGGCGTGTGGGGCAGGGCGGGTTCAGCGGAAGACGACGGTCTTGTGGCCGTTGAGCAGCACGCGGTGCTCGCTGTGCCACTTCACGGCGCGCGCCAACACCTGGCTTTCGGTGTCGCGTCCACGGGCGGTGAGATCTTCCACGGTATCCGTGTGATCTGCTCTTGTAACATCTTGTTCGATAATCGGCCCCTCGTCGAGGTCGGCCGTCACGTAGTGGGCGGTAGCGCCAATCAGCTTCACGCCGCGGTCATGCGCCTGGTAATAGGGTTTGGCGCCCTTGAAGCTGGGCAGGAAACTGTGGTGGATGTTGATCGCGCGGCCCGACAGCTTGGTGCACAGGTCGTTGGACAGCACTTGCATGTAGCGCGCCAGCACCACCAGTTCGGCCCCCTCGGCCTGGATGATCTCGTACTGCTTGGCCTCGGCCTGCGCCTTGGTGGCGGCGGTGACGGGGATGTGGTGGAAAGGGATGTTGTAGCTGGCCGCGAGCTGGTAGAAGTCGCGGTGGTTGCTGATGATGGCGCGGATGTCGATGGGCAGCAGACCGCTCTTGTAGCGAAACAGCAGGTCGTTGAGGCAGTGGCCTTCCTTGCTGACCATCAGCACGGTCTTCATGGCCGCGCTGGTGGCATGCAGGCTCCAGCGCATGCTGTGCTCTTCGGCAAAGGTGGCCAGTTCGGCCTTGAGGGTGGCTTCGTCGGTGGACTCGCATGCGAATTGCACGCGCATGAAGAAAAGGCCGGTGCCCTGGTCGTTGTACTGAGCGGCTTCCTCGATGTTGCCGCCGTGGTCCAGCAGGAAGCCGGAGACGGCGTGCACCAGCCCGAGCCGGTCGGGGCAGGACAGTGTCAGGATGTAGGAATGGGTCATATGCTGCGATTGTCGCAGCACGCGAGGCCCCTTCAGGAGTGTGGATTGCTGAGTAAAGGCGCGGGCCGCAGGCCCTCGTGGAGGCCCCTGCAGGGCCGCTGGATGTTGGCGCTGGCCGTTGTTGCCATGGGTGCGGCCTGGGCCTGGGCGGGTGCGGCCGCCTTGCAGTATCTGCCCCTGGAGCCGCAGGCGCTGCAGACCCTGCTGCAGTACAAGAGCGGGCTGGACGCCGTGCTGGCGGGTGCTCTGCTGGGCTGGCTCTTGCTGCGCTGGCGCCGGGGCGGGAGCCGGCGCACCCTGGCGCGCCGGGTGGAGCAGGTGCTGCGCCACGCGCCCGCCGGCATGGCGCGGCTGAGCATGGACGGCCGCCTGGTGTGGGCCAATGAACGCCTGCGTGAATGGCTGGGCGTGGCGCCGCACGAGCCGCTGCCGCAGGTCGACTTCCGCACGCTGGTGCGCCCGCACGACAGCGATTGGGCACAGCGGCAACTGCAGCGGCTGCGCGCCGGCGAGATCGACCATTACCAGGGCGAGCGCTGGTGCCGCAACCAGCGCGATGGATCGCAGCTGCCCGTGCTGTGCACCGTGAGCCATGTGCTGGCCCTGGAGAGCGAGCCCGACCACCTGGTGTGCGTACTGCAGTCCCTGCGCGAAGTGCATGCCGCGCGCGACGCGCAGGCGCTCAGCGAACAGCGCTGGCGCCTGGCGGCCACGGTGGTGGATAACACCATCGAAGGCGTGGTGGTCACCGATGCCGACGGCCGCATCCTTTCGGTCAACCCGGCCGTCACGCGGCTCATGGGCTATACCGAGGAAGAGTTGCTGGGCCAGAACCCGCGCGTGTTCAAGTCGGGGCGGCACGGACCGGCGTTCTACGAGGCCATGTGGGACACCATGCGCCAGACGGGCCACTGGCAGGGGGAGATCTGGAACCGGCGCAAGAACGGCGAGGTGTTCCCGGAGCGCATGTCGCTCTCGGCCGTGCGCGGCGCGGACGGCGCGGTGACGCACTACGTGTGCATGTTCACCGACATCTCCGAGGAAAAGGCCCAGCACCAGCGCCTGGAGTTTCTGGCGCACTGCGACCCGCTGACCGGCCTGCCCAATCGCGCCTGGTTTGGCGAGCAGCTCGACAGCGCCGTGCGCCAGGCACAGGACAGCGGCGAGCAGATGGCCCTGCTGCTCCTGAACCTGGACCGCTTCAAGGACGTGAACGACAGCTATGGCCACGCCGTAGGCGATGAGGTGCTCAGGCACATCACCCGCCAGGTGGAGCAGAGCCTGCGCCCGGGCGATCTGCTGGGGCGGCTGGCCGGCGACGAGATCGCCGTGCTGGCCCGCCACCTGCGCCATGCGGACGGCGCGGCAGCCGTGGCGCGGCACCTGATCGCCGCGGCCAGCACGCCATGGTGCACGCCCGATGGCATCGAGGTGGTGGTGGGCGTGAGCGTGGGCATCTGCATGTTCCCCGCGCATGCGCGGACCACCGAGGCGCTGCTACAGGGCGCGCATTCCTCGGTGTACGGCGCCAAGGCCCGCGGGCGCGGCGCGTATTGCTTCTTTGACGAATCGCTGATCCAGGCCGCGCGCGAGCGCCTGGAAATCGAGGCGCGGCTGCGCGTGGCTCTGGCGCAGGGGCACCTGCGGCTGTACTACCAGCCGCAGGTATGCATCGCCACCGGCCGGATCATGGGGGCCGAGGCGCTGGTGCGCTGGCTGGACCCGCAGGAGGGCATGATCTCGCCCGCGCGCTTCATCCCCGTGGCCGAGACCTCGGGCGTGATCGGCCCGCTGGGCCAGTGGGTGATGCGCGCCGCCTGCGAGCAGGGCCAACGCTGGCGCGCCGACGGCCTGCCGGAGATCCGCCTGGCCATCAACCTCTCGCCGCGCCAGTTCCAGTTGACCGACGTGGCCGCCTGCGCCGCCGAGGCGCTCAAGGCCAGCGGTTTCCCGGCCCGCTGCCTGGAGCTGGAACTGACCGAGTCGGTGCTGGCCGAGCGGCCCGACGAGATCCGCGCCGTGCTGCAACGCCTGCAGCAGCTGGGCGTGCGCATGGCGGTGGACGACTTCGGGACCGGCTATTCGTCCCTGGCGCACCTCAAGCGCTTTCCCATCGACGTGCTCAAGATCGACCAGGGCTTCATCCGCGACATTCCCCGCAGCGCCGACGACATGGCCATCAGCGCTGCCATCGTTGCCATGGGGCACAGCCTGGGGCTGTCGGTGCTGGCCGAGGGGGTGGAGACGCCGCAGCAGCTGGCGTTCCTGCGCGAGCGCGGCTGCGACGCCTACCAGGGCTACCTGTGCAGCCGTCCCTTGCCGGCGGAGGAGTTCGCCCGGCTGCTGCAGGCGCACAACGGCATGGCGGGCTGAGCGAGCGCGGGCTGGGGCCGGCGTCCGCTACGGCGCGGACGGCGGGCCGGGCCAGCGCTCGCGCAGCTCCGCGCACGGGTCGTGGGGCGTCAGCGCCGGCGTGCGGTGGATGTAATCCGCTTCGCTTTCAATAGCTTCTCGCGCTTGTCCCGCTTGGGCTATTGCCACTTTTGACGTGAAATCACTCGGCAGCCACGTGGGCACGCCCAGGCTGCGCTGCACATGGCCGAAGCCCGCCACCAGCAATACCGTGCGGCCGGGGCGGTGGGCGGCCTGCACTGCGCGCGCCATGCGGGCGTCCCGCGCCAACTGGATGCGCACCATGGGCATCAGCCGCTGCGCCGGCACCAGGCCGCAGTGGCCCTCCTCGATCGCGGTGCGCTGGCGCGCCAGCGCGGCGGGAGGCAGGTGCGTGTCCAGCGCCGCGTCGCGCATGGCTTGCGGCATCTGGCTGCGCGGCAGGTTACCGCCGCGCACCGGCACGCCCGCGGCCACGGCAGCCATCACCACCGGCGCATAGCGGTCCCAGGGCCAGGCCTGTTCATCCCATTGCAGCGCGGCGCGCACCTGGGCAGCGTCCGCGTCCGGCGGCAGGCCATCGGTGCCCGCGCCTTCGGGCGCCATCTCCAACACCAGGGCCGCAAGGCGCTGGCGCGCGGCGAGCCACTGGACCGTGTGCCGCTGCCACTGTTGGTGGGCGGCGGCATCATGCTGCTCGCCCAGCAGCAGGGCGTCCACGGGCGGCCAGCGCTCCAGTTGGGCGTCCCAGGCGGCGTTGCCCGCGGTGGTTGGTGCCGACTGCTCCAGAAGTGTGGTACAGCCGGCGGCGAATGCCAGAGCCAGCGTGGCGAACAGAAAGCGGTACAGCGGTAGGGTTGGCATGCCCAATGGTAGGACGTGGCGGCATTGCAACCGGGCGTAAATGCGACTTGCATGAGGAGCGCTTTGGGCCGTAATTTGCGGCGGGCCGCGCCACGGGCGGCTGGCGTGCTACAGGAAACGGAGGGCACAACTGGGCTGCACGGCCGCGTAACCGCCGAGGCGACAACGACTTCGCAGGGTCTTCATGTAAGGTTCGCGGCGAAGCGTCCCGCGCGGTGTGAAAATCGAGAATTGCCGCCGCGCTTGGGTCGCGGCGTGCACGTCAGTTAGATCCTTTCGGAGCCCCTCCATGCAGCGTGAAATCACCGACCTTGCCCCCGCCCTGTCTACACAACCCATCAGCATGGATGTGCTGAAGGAGAAATACTTCAAAGACGGCGAGAGCGATGTCGAGGATCTGTTCCGCCGCGTGGCGCGGGCGTTGGCCTCGGTCGAGCGCGAGGACATGCGCCAGGCCCTGGAGGCGCGCTTCCTGGACAACCTGCGTGCCGGCGCCATCGGGGCGGGGCGCATCATGAGCGCTGCCGGCACCGACATCCAGGCCACCCTCATCAACTGCTTCGTGCAGCCCGTGGGCGACTGCATCCAGGGCGTGGACGACGCGGGCTACCCCGGCATCTACGAGGCCCTGCGCGAGGCCGCCGAGACCATGCGCCGCGGCGGCGGCGTGGGCTACGACTTCTCGCGTATCCGCCCGCGCGGCGCGCTGGTGAAGGGCACGGCCTCCATGGCCTCGGGCCCCTGCAGTTACATCAACGTCTTCGACCAGTCCTGCTCCACGGTGGAGAGTGCGGGCGCGCGCCGCGGCGCGCAGATGGGCGTGCTGCGCATCGACCACCCGGACGTGCTGGACTTCATCACCGCCAAGCGTACGCCGGGCCGCTGGAACAATTTCAATGTGTCCGTGGGCGTGCCCGATGCCTTCATGGAGGCGGTGGAGCAGGACCGTGATTGGGAGCTGGTGCATGGCGCCGCGCCCGGTGCGGAGCTGCAGGCCCAGGGCGCACACCAGCGTGCCGACGGCCAGTGGGTGTACCGCACGGTGCGCGCGCGCGAATTGTGGGACACGATCATGAAGTCGGCCTACGACTTCGCTGAGCCCGGCATCCTGTTCCTGGACCAGATCAACACCGACAACAACCTGCACTACACGGAGACCATCCAGGCGACCAACCCGTGTGGCGAGCAGCCGCTGCCGCCCTACGGCTGCTGCGACCTGGGCCCGATCATCCTCACACGCTTCGTGCGCAACCCGTTTGGGCTGCATGGCGAGGCGTCGTTCGACTTCGATGCCTTCGAGCAGGCCGTGGCCACCCAGGTACGCGCGCTGGACAACGTGCTGGACGTGACCTTCTGGCCCCTGCCGCAGCAGCAGGCCGAGTCGGCGGCCAAGCGCCGCATCGGCGTGGGCTTCACGGGCATGGGTAACACGCTGGCCATGCTGTGCAAGCGCTACGACCGCCAGGAAGGGCGCGACATGGCGGTACAGATCGCCGAGCGCATGCGCAACGCGGCCTACCGCGCGTCGGTGGAACTGGCGAAGGAAAAGGGCGCATTCCCCAAGTTCGACGCCGATGGCTACCTGGCCAAGGGCACCTTCGCCAGCCGCCTGCCCGCGGACATCCAGAAGGCCATCCGCAAGCACGGCATCCGCAACAGCCATCTGCTGTCCATCGCGCCCACGGGCACGGTGAGTCTGGCTTTCGCCGACAACGCCTCCAACGGCATCGAGCCGCCGTTCTCCTGGAGCTACACGCGCCGCAAGCGCGAGGCCGACGGCAGCAAGAGCGAGTACGTGGTGGAGGACTACGCCTGGCGTCTGTACAAGACGCTGGGCGGCGACGTGAACCATCTGCCTGCGTACTTCGTGAGCGCCATGGACATGGCGGCCGCCGACCACGTGGCCATGATGGAGGCCGTGCAGCCCTTCGTGGACACGGCGATCTCCAAGACCGTGAACGTGCCCGAGGACTACCCCTACGCCGATTTCAAGGGCCTGTACATGCAGGCCTGGCACTCGGGCCTGAAGGGCCTGGCCACCTACCGGCCCAACAGCATCCTGGGCGCCGTGCTGGAAGTCACGCCCGCCGCAGCACCGGCCCCCGCCGCCGCACCCGAGGCCGCGCCCGCCCCGGTGGTGGTGGACCCCATGCGCACCATGATCGAGAGCCGTCCCACAGGCGGCCTGTCGGCCGTGGCGGAGAAGCTGGAGTACTGGACGCAGGAAGGCCACAAGACGCTGTACCTGATCGTCTCCTTCCTGCCCGTGCCTGACGGGCGCGGCGGCACGGTGGACCGCGCCATCGAGTTCTTCATGCCCGTGGGGCAGAGCGGCGAATCGCAGCAGTGGATCACCTCCAGCATGCGCCTGCTGTCGCTGGCCGCGCGCGGCGGCTTCCTGGAGCGCGCGCTGTCCGACATGCGCAAGGTCGCCTGGGACCGTGGCCCCGTGCGCCTGGGCACGCACCAGAAGGCCGACGGCACCCACGTGCCGCTGTGGCACGACTCCGAGGTGGCCGCCATCGCGTATGCCGTGCAGAACATCCTGGCCCAGCGTGCCATGCCGCAGCAGCAGGTGCTGCCGCTGGACGAGCCCGCCGCAGCGCCCGCGACCGGCATGCCTCCGGCCATGGCCGGCAAGAAGTGCAATGAGTGCGGTGCCCACGCCGTGATCCGCAAGGACGGCTGCGACTACTGCACCCAGTGCGGCGCCCTGGGCAGCTGCGGCTGAGCAGACCGGAACGCCCTGGCAACATCAGGGCGTTCACTATCAATATGATAGCTGTTTGCGCTTGATGGTAGCGCGCGGAAGCATGTTTTCGCTTGTATGCCGCGGCCGTAGGCTTGAGCAAACTTGACTTCCATCAAGACATTTCAAAAGCGCGTGCCTACACTGCCGCCATGCGCAACAAGTCCACGCTGTCCACCAAGCTGCTGGCCATGGGCACGGTGTTCCTGCTGGTGGCGCTGGCATCCATCGGCTTCACGCTGTGGGTGACCTGGAAGTTGGAGGGGGGCGCCGCTGCGGTGAACGAGGCGGGTCGCCTGCGCATGAACATGCTGCGCATGGTGCTGGCCCAGCAGAACGAGTCGCCCCAGGAATTTGCGCGGCTGGAAGCGCGCTTCAACGAAGGGCTGGAGTTGCTGCGCACGGGTGACCCCGCCCGGCCGCTGTTCGTGCCCTGGAGCGATGACACGCGCGAGCGCTACGAACACATCCGCCGGCAGTGGCTGCTCATCGAAAACGACTGGAAAGCCGCCGCGCGCTATGAAAGCACCGCCTCGGCCGTGGCGCGCGCCGATGCCTTCGTGCTGGACCTGGACAGCTTCGTCGAGGCCATCGAGATCCAGATCGTGCGCCTCACGGCGGTGCTGCATCTGTTCCACCTGTTCATGGTGGCGTTGGCCATCGGCTCGGCTGTGGCCTTCATGGCGCTGAGCTACCTGCTCGTACTCAACCCCGTCACGCGGCTGCAACAGGCCCTGGCGCGGCTGCGCAAGGGCGACCTGGGCACGCGCCTGGAGGTGGAAGCAGACGACGAGTTCGGCCAGCTGACGGCGGGTTTCAACCTCATGGCCCATGCGCTGCAGACCTCGCACGAGGACCTGGAGCGCAAGGTACGCGAAAAGACCGCCACCATCGAAGTGCGCAACCAGCGCCTGGCGGCGTTGTATGCGGTCAGCGCCCTTGCGGCGGAGGCGGGGAGCCTGGAAGAGTTGACCCAGGGTTTCGTGCAGCAGATCCGCCGCGTGGCGGGGTGCGACGCGGCGGCCGTGCGCTGGTCGGACGAAGCCAACGAGCGCTACGTGCTGCTGGCCTCCGACGGGCTGCCCCAGTCGCTGGTGGAACATGAGCACTGCGTGGTCACCGGCGCCTGCGAATGCGGACAGGCGCAGGGCCAGGCGCGCATGCGTGTGATTCCGATCATGCCTGCCGGGGGCCTGCAGTTGCCGCATTGCCGCGAGGCCGGCTTCGAGACGGTGGTGAGTATCCCGGTGCAGATGCACCAGCGCCTGTTGGGCGAGGTCACGCTGCTGTATCGCAGTCCGCTGGAGCTGTCGGCGGAGATGCGCGAGCTGCTGTCCACCATGGCGCATCACTTGGCCACTTCCATGGAAAGCCTGCGCGCCTCGGCGCTGGAGCGCGAGGCAGCGGTGGCGCAGGAGCGCAGCCTCATTGCGCGCGAATTGCACGACTCCATCGCGCAGTCGCTGGCCTTTCTCAAGATCCAAACCCAGCTGCTGCGCGACGCGGTGGCGAAGGGCAACACCGAGGCGCGTGACCGCAGCATGGCGGAGCTGGATACCGGTGTGCGCGAATGCTATGCCGACGTGCGTGAGCTGCTGGTGCACTTTCGCACGCGCACGCAGGACGAGGACATCGAAGCGGCGCTGCGCGCCACGCTCTCGAAGTTCGAACACCAGACCGGCGCGGCCACGGCGCTGAGCATGGCGGGGCACGGCCTGCCGCTGGCGCAGGACGTGCAGATCCAGGTGCTGCACATCCTGCAGGAGGCCTTGTCCAACGTGCGCAAGCACGCCGATGCACGCCGTGTGGAGCTGCGGGTGCAGCGCCACCCCCGCTGGCGCTTCGAGGTGCAGGACGATGGCCGCGGGTTCGACCCGGACAGCGTGCCACCCGATTCGCTGCATGTGGGCCTGGGCATCATGCGTGAACGCGCGCAGCGCATCGGTGCGCATCTGGAGCTGGTTTCGCGCCCCGGCGGCGGTGGCACCTGCGTAGTCCTGGAGCTGCCACCAACCACCCGCGAGGAGCCTGCGTTGCCCCTCTCCCTTGTTTCTTCCGCCGCCGCATGAATGCTCCCACCACGCTTTTCCTGATCGATGACCACACCTTGCTGCGCCGCGGACTGGTGGCGCTGCTGTCCCAGCAGCCGGACCTGCGCGTGGTGGGCGAGGCCGGGGACGCCGCGGAGGCATTGCGTCTGCTGCCTGCGCTGCGCCCCGACGTGATCCTGCTGGACAACCACCTGCCCGGTGTGCGCGGCGTGGACGCCATCGCCGGCCTGCGCGAGGCGTCGCAGGGCAGCCGCGTGTTGATGCTCACGGTGAGCGAAGATGGGCAGGATCTGGCGGCCGCCTTGCGCAACGGCGCGCAGGGGTATTTGCTCAAGTCCATTGACGGTGACCTGCTTGCGCAGGCGATACGGCGGGCTGCACGCGGCGAGCCGGTGGTCAGCCCCGAAATGATGGGCAAGCTGGTGGCGGCGTTCCAGTCCCAGGGGGCGCCCACGCCCGAGCCCCTGCCCGAAGAGGAAGAGCCCGCGTCGGTGCTGTCGCCGCGCGAAGAAGACGTGTTGCGCGAGATTGCGCGCGGTCTCAGCAACAAGGAGATCGCACGTGCGCTCGACATTGCCGAGACCACCGTGAAGATCCATGTGCAGCACATTCTGCGCAAGCTGGGACTGTCCTCGCGCGTGCAGGCGGCGGTCTACGCCTCGGACCGCCACCGCCTCACGGAATAACCCCCAGAGCCCGGCATAGTTCTTAGGGAGTAGGGCGGCATAGGCCGCCCTCGTCCTTTTGCACCGCCCGCGGTGTCCCAGCGAAGGATGTGCAGGCACGGCCAGTTGCGGGACCATTGCACCGTACCCAAGAGAGGACATCTGCAATGGCTCAACTGCCCCAGCGCGCCGCGCCGAGCGCCTCAACCATCGGCGAAGATCCACGCCATACCCGCAAAGCCTGGTCAGTGCTCATCGTCAGCACGCTCGCCTTCACCGTCTGCTTCATGGTCTGGATGATGTTCGGCGTCATCGGGATCCCGATCAAGAAGATGCTGAACCTCAGCTCCACCCAGTTCGGCCTGCTCACGGCCATGCCCGTGCTCACGGGCTCGCTGGTGCGCGTGCCGCTGGGTATCTGGACCGACCGCTACGGCGGCCGCATCGTGATGGCGTTGCTCATGGCAGCCACCGTTCCCGCCATCTGGATGATGGGTTACGCCACCGAATACTGGCATTTCCTCGTGATCGGCCTGTTCGTCGGTTTGGCCGGCGGTTCGTTCTCGGTCGGTACTCCCTACGTGGCCCGGTGGTTCCCCAAGCACCGCCAGGGCACGGCCATGGGCGTGTATGGCGCGGGCAACTCGGGCGCGGCCGTGAACAAGTTCGTGGCGCCCGTGATCCTGGTGGCCTTCGGGTGGGCGGCCGTGCCGCATGTGTATGCCGCCATCATGCTCGGTACGCTGGTGCTGTTCTGGCTGTTCAGCCACAGCGACCCGGCACACCTGGTGCCCAGCAACGTGTCCTTTGGCGAACAGCTCAAGGCACTGAAGGACCCCAAGGTGCTCAAGTACTGCCAGTACTACAGCATCGTGTTCGGTGGCTATGTGGCGCTTTCCCTGTGGATGGTGCAGTACTACGTCGGTGAGTACGGCCTCGACATCCGTGTGGCGGCGCTGCTGGCAGCCTGCTTCTCGCTGCCGGGTGGCGTGCTGCGCGCCATTGGCGGCGTGCTGTCCGACAAGTTCGGTGCGCACTCCGTGACCTGGTGGGTGATGTGGGTGAGCTGGATCTGCCTGTTCCTGCTGTCCTACCCGCAGACCGACTTCACCATCCAGACCGTCAACGGACCCACCACCCTGCACGTCGGCTTGAACGTATACATGTTCACCGCGCTGATGTTCGTCCTGGGCATCGCCTGGGCTTTCGGCAAGGCCAGCGTGTTCAAGTACATCAGCGACGACTACCCCAAGAACATCGGCGCCATCAGCGGCATCGTGGGCCTGGCGGGCGGCATGGGCGGCTTCATCCTGCCCATCCTGTTCGGCATGCTCATGGACTGGACGGGCATCCGCTCCAGTGCCTTCATGCTGATGTACGGCGTGGTATGGGTTTCGTTGATCTGGATGTATTTCACCGAGGTGCGCCGCACCGACGTGATGAAGTCTCACAACGCCGCCCCGGCTGCCCACTGATCCCCACCGGAGATCCCACATGTCCACCAACACCGTTTCGCAAGGCAGCGGCCGCAAAGGCCGGGTGCTCACGCTCTGGACCCCCGAGGACAAGTCCTTCTGGGCGCGAGAGGGCGAGGCTGTCGCCAAGATCAATCTCTGGATCTCGGTGCCCGCACTGTTCCTGGCCTTCGCCATCTGGCAGGTCTGGAGTGTGGTCGCCGTGAACTTGCCGGCACTGGGTTTCAAGTATTCGACCAACCAGCTGTTCTGGCTGGCTGCCGCCCCGGCGCTGTCCGGCGCCACGCTGCGTATCTTCTATTCCTTCATGGTGCCCATCTTCGGCGGCCGCCGCTGGACTGCGCTGTCCACCGCGTCGCTGCTGGTCCCCGCCATCGGCATCGGCTATGCGGTGCAGGACAACACCACCAGCTACCCCACCATGCTTTTGTTGGCGCTGCTGTGCGGCCTGGGCGGCGGCAACTTCAGCTCCAGCATGGCCAACATCAGCTTCTTCTTCCCGAAGGAGCGCAAGGGTTCCGCGCTGGGTGTGAACGCCGGCCTGGGCAACCTGGGGGTGTCGGTGGTGCAGTTCCTGAGCCCGCTGGTCATTACGGCAGGCATCTTCGGTATCTTTGGCGGGGAGCCCCAGACCATCGTGAAGAATGGCCAGGAGCAAATGGTGTGGGCGCAGAACGCCGCCTTCATCTGGGTGCCCTGGATCGCACTGGCCGCGGTGGCGGCTTGGTTCGGCATGAACGACATTGCCGATGCGCGTGCCAGCTTCGCCGCGCAGGCGGCCATCTTCAAGCGCAAGCACAACTGGATCATGTGCGTGCTGTACCTGGGCACCTTCGGTTCGTTCATCGGTTTTGCCGCGGGCTTTCCGCTGCTGATCAAGGCGCTCTTCCCTGAAGTCAACCCCCTGGCCTACGCCTGGCTGGGTCCGCTGGTGGGCGCCGTGGTGCGTCCGTTCGGCGGCTGGCTGGCCGACAAGGTGGGCGGTGCCCGGGTCACGGTCTGGAACTTCCTCGTCATGGCGCTGGCCGTGGTAGGCGTTCTATTCTTCCTGCCCAAGGGCTCGGGCGGTTTTGCGCTGCCCTTTGGCCCGGCTGAAGGCAGCTTCACGGGCTTCTTCCTGATGTTCCTGGTGCTCTTCTTCACCACCGGCATCGGCAACGGCTCCACCTTCCGCATGATCCCCGTGATCTTTCTGGCCCAGAAGCTGCGCGAGTTGCGCACCGATGACGAAGCATCGCGCGCCCAGGCCATCAAGGACGGCAACACCGAAGGCGCGGCCGCGGTGGGCTTCGCCGGAGCGCTGGGCGCCTACGGGGGCTTCTTCATTCCCAAGAGCTATGGCAGCTCCATCGCCGCGACGGGCGGTCCCGAATTCGCGCTGTGGATGTTTGCCGTTTTCTATGTTCTCTGCATCATCATCACTTGGTGGTACTACTCTCGCAAGCATGCAGAGATGCCCTGCTGAGCCACGCCACTACAACGATTTCCAAGGAGTCCCACGATGAGCCATTTCCTAGACCGTCTCTCGTACTTTGCGCAGCCGCGCGAAACCTTCTCGCAGGGCCACGGCCAGACCAACGGCGAAGACCGTACATGGGAAGACGCCTATCGCGACCGCTGGGCGCACGACAAGATCGTGCGCTCCACCCACGGTGTGAACTGCACGGGCAGTTGCTCGTGGAAGATCTACGTCAAGGGCGGCATCGTCACGTGGGAAACACAGCAGACCGACTACCCGCGCACGCGTCCCGATCTGCCCAACCATGAGCCCCGCGGCTGCGCACGCGGCGCCAGCTACAGCTGGTACCTGTACAGCGCCAATCGCGTGAAATACCCCATGGTGCGTGGCCGCCTGCTCAAGCACTGGCGTGCCGCACTGGCCATCGCCAAGAGCCCCGTGGACGCCTGGGCCGCCATCGTCGAGAACGACAGCGCGCGCCGCGAATGGCAGAAGCAACGCGGCCTGGGCGGCTTCGTGCGCAGCACCTGGGACGAGGTCAACCAGATGATCGCTGCGGCGAACGTCTACACCATCAAGAAGCACGGGCCGGACCGCATCATCGGCTTCTCGCCGATCCCGGCCATGTCGATGATTTCGTACGCTGCCGGCAGCCGCTACCTGAACCTGATCGGCGGCGTGCCGATGAGCTTTTACGACTGGTACTGTGACCTGCCTCCGTCTAGCCCGCAGGTGTGGGGCGAGCAGACCGACGTGCCCGAGTCGGCCGACTGGTACAACTCCAACTTCATCATCGCCTGGGGCTCCAACGTGCCCCAGACGCGCACGCCCGATGCGCACTTCTTCACCGAAGTGCGTTACAAGGGCGCCAAGGTCGTGGCCGTGACGCCCGATTACTCCGAGGTGGCCAAGCTGGCGGACCTGTGGCTGCACCCCAAGCAAGGCACCGACGCCGCCGTGGCCATGGCCATGGGCCACGTGATCCTCAAGGAGTTCTACTTCGACAAGCGCTCGGCGTATTTCGACGACTACGCGCGCCGCTACACCGACCTGCCGCTGCTGGTGGTGCTCAAGGAGAAGACGCTGCCGGATGGCCGCACGGTGATGGTCCCCGACCGCTATGTGCGCGCCAGCGACTTCGGCGACAAGCTGGGCCAGACCAACCACCCCGACTGGAAGACCGTGGCCTACGGTACCGACGGCAAGGTGGCGCTGCCCAATGGCTCCATCGGCTTCCGCTGGGGCAAGGACGGCCGTGACGACCAGGGCCTGTGGAACCTGGAGTCCAAGGAGGCGCGCACGGGCAACGACGTGCAGCTCAAGCTGTCGGTGCTGGAAGACGGGGCGCAAGAGCACCAGGTGACCGATGTCGCCTTCCCGTACTTCGGCGGCATCGAGACACCCAACTTCGAGGCCAACGACCAGGGCGGCGACGTGATCGTGCGCCGTGTGCCCATCACCCACCTCGACCTGCAGGGCGAGGGCGTGCAGGGCCGCGTGGCCGTGGCCACGGTGTTCGACCTGCAGGTGGCCAACTACGGCATCCTGCGCGGCCTGCAGGGCGAGGAGAAGGACGGAGGCTACGACGCCAACGCCCCCTATACCCCGGCGTGGCAGGAGAGCATTACCGGCGTGCCGCGCGACCAGGTGATCGCCATCGCGCGCCAGTTTGCCGACAACGCCGACAAGACCCACGGCAAGTCCATGGTGATCATCGGCGCGGCCATGAACCACTGGTACCACTGCGACATGAACTACCGCGGCATCATCAACATGCTGATGATGTGCGGCTGTATCGGCCAGAGCGGCGGCGGCTGGTCGCACTACGTGGGCCAGGAAAAGCTGCGCCCGCAGACGGGCTGGACCGCGCTGGCCTTCGCGCTGGACTGGATCCGCCCGCCGCGCCAGCAGAACTCCACCAGCTTCTTCTACGCCCACACCGACCAGTGGCGCTACGAGAAACTGGGCGTCGAGGAAGTGCTATCGCCCCTGGCGGATGCCAAGGCCTACCAGGGATCGATGATCGATTTCAACGTGCGCTCCGAGCGCATGGGCTGGCTGCCCAGCGCGCCGCAGCTGCAGACCAACCCGCTGCAAGTGGTGCGGGATGCTGCCGCCAAGGGGATGGACGCCAAGGACTACGTGGTGCAGTCGCTCAAGAACGGCTCGCTCACGCTGAGCTGCGAGGACCCCGACAACCCGATGAACTGGCCGCGCAACATGTTCGTGTGGCGCTCCAACATCCTGGGCTCGTCGGGCAAGGGGCATGAGTACTTCCTCAAGCACCTGCTGGGCACCACCAACGGCGTGCAGGGCAAGGACCTGGGCAAGGACGAGGCCAAGCCCACCGAGGTGAAGTGGCATGCCCAGGCGCCCGAAGGCAAGCTGGACCTGCTGGTGACGTTGGACTTCCGCATGAGCACGACTTGCCTGTATTCGGACATCGTGCTGCCCACGGCGACGTGGTATGAGAAGAACGACCTCAACACCAGCGACATGCACCCCTTCATCCACCCGCTGTCGGCAGCCGTCGACCCTGCGTGGCAGTCGCGCAGCGACTGGGAGATCTACAAGGGCTTCGCCAAGGCCTTCAGCGAAGTCTGCGTGGGCCACCTGGGCGTGGAAAAGGAAGTCGTACTCACGCCGATCATGCACGACACCCCGGCCGAGCTGGCACAGCCCTACGGCGTGAAGGACTGGAAGCGCGGCGAGTGCGACCTGATTCCCGGCGTGACCGCTCCGCAGGTGACGGTGGTCGAGCGCGACTACCCCAACACCTACAAGCGCTTCACGGCCCTGGGCCCGCTGATGGACAAGGTCGGCAACGGCGGTAAAGGCATTGCCTGGAACACCGAGACCGAAGTGGCGCAGCTGGGCGACCTCAACGGCCGCGTGCGCGAGGAAGGCGTCACGCAGGGCCGTCCGCGCATCGTGAGCGATATTGACGCCACCGAAGTGGTGATGATGCTCGCCCCCGAGACCAACGGCCACGTGGCCTGCAAGGCCTGGGAGGCCCTGGGCAAGCAGACCGGACGCGAACACGTGCACCTGGCGCTGCACCGCGAGGACGAGAAGATCCGTTTCCGCGACATCCAGGCGCAGCCGCGCAAGATCATCAGCTCGCCCACCTGGAGCGGGCTGGAGAGCGAGAAGGTCAGCTACAACGCCGGCTACACCAACGTGCATGAGCTGATCCCATGGCGCACCCTCACCGGTCGCCAGCAGTTCTACCAGGACCACCCCTGGATGCGCGACTTTGGCGAGGGCTTCGTGAGCTACCGTCCGCCGGTGCACCTGAAGGCACTGCACGAGGTCGAGGGCAAGATGCCCAACGGCAATCCCGAGATCGCGCTGAACTTCATCACGCCGCACCAGAAGTGGGGCATCCACAGCACGTACAGCGACAACCTGCACATGCTCACGCTCAACCGCGGCGGCCCGGTGATCTGGCTCAGCGAGGACGACGCCAAGCGCGGCGGCATCGTGGACAACGACTGGGTGGAGCTGTTCAACGCCAACGGCGCCATTGCGGCCCGTGCGGTGGTCAGCCAGCGCGTGAACCCGGGCATGGTGCTCATGTACCACGCGCAGGAAAAGATCATCAACACCCCCGGCTCGGAGATCACGGGCACGCGCGGCGGCATCCACAACTCCGTCACGCGCGTGGTGCTGAAGCCCACGCACATGATCGGCGGGTACGCGCAGTACAGCTACGGCTTCAACTATTACGGGACCATCGGCACCAACCGCGACGAGTTCGTGCTGGTGCGCAAGATGCGCCGCGTCGACTGGATGGACGACGAGGCATCCACCAGCGCCGCCCACGCCTGAGCGATAAGGAGAGACACGATGAAAATTCGCGCACAAATCGGCATGGTGCTGAACCTGGACAAGTGCATCGGTTGCCACACCTGTTCCGTCACCTGCAAGAACGTCTGGACCAGCCGTCCCGGCGTGGAATACGCCTGGTTCAACAACGTCGAGACCAAACCCGGCATCGGCTACCCCAAGGAATGGGAAAACCAGGACAAGTGGAACGGCGGCTGGGTGCGCAACCCGGACGGCTCCATCGCCCCCCGCCAGGGCGGCAAGTGGAAGCTGCTCATGCGCATCTTCGCCAACCCTAACCTGCCGCAGATCGACGACTACTACGAGCCCTTCACCTTCGACTACGACCACCTGCAGTCGGCGCCCGAGATGAAGGCCGCGCCCACGGCGCGCCCGCGCAGCCTGATCACGGGCCAGCGCATGGAAAAGATCGAATGGGGCCCGAACTGGGAGGAAATCCTGGGCGGCGAGTTCTCCAAGCGCAGCGCCGACGTGAACTTCGAGCAGGTCCAGAAGGACATGTACGGCCAGTTCGAGAACACCTTCATGATGTACCTGCCGCGCCTGTGCGAGCACTGCCTGAACCCGGCGTGCGTGGCATCGTGCCCCTCGGGCTCGATCTACAAGCGCGAGGAAGACGGCATCGTGCTGATCGACCAGGACAAGTGCCGCGGCTGGCGCATGTGCGTCTCGGGCTGCCCCTACAAGAAGATCTACTACAACTGGCAGACCGGCAAGGCCGAGAAGTGCATCTTCTGCTACCCGCGCATCGAGGCGGGCCAGCCCACGGTGTGCTCCGAGACCTGCGTGGGCCGCATCCGCTACCTGGGCGTGCTGCTGTATGACGCCGACCGCATCCAGGAAGCCGCCAGCGTGGAGCGCGACCGCGACCTGTACGAGGCGCAGCTGGACATCTTCCTGGACCCCAACGACCCGGACGTGATCCGCCAGGCCAAAGCCGACGGCATCTCCGACGCCTGGCTGGAAGCCGCCAAGAACAGCCCCGTCTACAAGATGGCCGTGGACTGGAAGATCGCACTGCCGCTGCACCCCGAGTACCGCACGCTGCCCATGGTGTGGTACGTGCCGCCGCTGTCGCCCATCACCTCGGCGGCCAACGCCGGCCACCTGGGCGTGAACGGCGAGATTCCCGACGTGTCGCAGCTGCGCATCCCCGTGCAGTACCTGGCCAACCTGCTCACCGCCGGCGACACCGGCCCCGTGGTGCGGGCGCTGGAGCGCATGCTGGCCATGCGCGCCTACCAGCGCGGCATGCATGTGGACCGCCAGCAGAACCTGGCCGTGCTGCAGCAGGTGGGGCTCACGGTGCATGAAGTGGAAGACATGTACCAGGTCATGGCGATCGCCAACTACGAAGACCGCTTCGTCATCCCCTCGGCGCACCGCGAGTACGCCGAGAACGCATTCGACCTGCGCGGCGGCTGCGGCTTCTCGTTCGGCAACGGCTGCTCCGACGGCTCCACGGACGTGAGCATGTTCGGTGGCAAGAAGCGACGCACCATCCCCATCAAGGCCACGGTCTGAGGCGAAAGGAAGAATTGCCATGTTCCAGAAAACGCCTGAATCCCTGCGCCTGACGCTGCGTGCGCTGGCGCACCTGCTGGGCTATCCCGATGCCGCGCTGCGTGCGAACGCGCCGGCACTGCTGGACGCGTTGCGGCTGGAGCGCGCCCTGCCCGAGGCGCGCATGCAGGAGATCGAAGCCCTGTGCCGCCAGCTGTGTGCCATGGAGCCCTACGATGCCGAGGCGCGCTACGTCGACACCTTCGACCGCGGCCGGCAGACTTCGCTGCACCTGTTCGAGCACGTGCACGGCGACTCGCGCGAGCGCGGCCCCGCGCTCATCGACCTGATGCAGACCTACGAGAAGGCCGGCCTGCAGTTCGACGCGCAGGAACTGCCCGACCATCTGGCGGTGGTGCTGGAGTTCGCCTCCACCCAGCCGCCGGCCGTGGCGCGCGAATTCCTCGGCGAGATGGCGCACATCCTCAATGCGCTGTTCACCGCGCTGACCAGCAAGGGCAACCCCTACGCCTGCGTGATCGCGGCGGTGCTCGAAGTCGCCGGCCAGCGCGTGCAGGCCGTCGCCATCGTGCCCGAGCCGGGCCTGGACGACGCCTGGGCCGAGCCCGAGGCATTCGACGGCTGCGCCACCCGCGGCCAGAACCGCCCGGACCAGCCCCAACCCCTGCATTTCGTGCGCAACGCACGCGCCAACTCGTCCCAAGGAGCCTCGGTATGACCGCCTGGATCGACAACCTCTTGTTCGGCCTGTACCCCTACATCTGTCTGGCCGTTTTCTTCATCGGCAGCTGGGCGCGCTTCGACCGCGACCAGTACACATGGAAGAGCGACTCCTCGCAGCTGCTGCGCCGCGGCAGCCTGCGCTGGGGCAGCAACCTGTTCCACGTGGGCGTGCTGGTCCTGTTCTTCGGCCACTTCGTGGGCATGCTCACGCCGCACGCGCTGTACGAGCCCTTCATGAGCGCAGGCGCCAAGCAGATCATGGCCATGGTTGTGGGCGGCGTCGCCGGCACCCTGGGCTTCATCGGCGTGACGCTGCTGCTGCACCGCCGCCTGACGGATGCGCGTATCCGCGCCACCTCCAAGACCAGCGATATCCTGCTGCTGTGGGTGCTGTGGGTGCAGTTGGCCCTGGGCCTGGCGACCATTCCGCTGTCGGCGCAGCACCTGGACGGCTCCATGATGATGCTGCTGGCCGAATGGGCGCAACGCATCGTCACCTTCCGCGGCGGCGCCGTGGAACTGTTGGCCAATGCCGGTTGGGTGTTCAAGGCGCACATGTTCCTGGGCATGACCGTGTTCCTGATCTTCCCGTTCACCCGCTTGGTGCACGTGTGGAGCGGGTTTGGCACACTGGCCTACATCACGCGCCCGTACCAATTGGTGCGCGCCCGCCGCATGAACCTGCCCGCAGGCCACAACCAGCCGGGCAATCGCAACGCGCTATGAAGTAAATAGCTACCAGCGCTTGCTGGTAGCGGGCTGGAGGCTAATTTCGTTTGAAATCGGCTTTCGGCCTCTCAGCCTCCAGGAGAACCCCATGAGCAACACCACCTGCGGATCGGGCGGCTGCGGCTGCGCCGGCAGCACCGACAACCTCCCACAGGAAGACGCCGCCCCGGTGGCCCGCATCAATGGCGTGCCTCTGCACGCCGACGGCGAGATCCTGCCGTCCGATGCACTGCGCCAGCGCGCCTGCACCGAGCTGCTGCGCCAGCAGGCGCAGCGCGAGGGGCTGTTGTCGCAAGACGACGCGCCGGGCCTGGACGGCGCCACCAGCGCCGAGGCATCGCAGGCCATCGAGCGCCTGCTCGACCAGGCCCTGCAAGTGCCCGAGCCCTCCGAGGAGGCCTGCCGCCGCTACCACGCCGCCCACCCGACGCTGGGCGGGCAGGGCGAGCGCGTGCGGATGCGCCACGTGCTGTTCGCGGTCACCCCGGGGGTGGATGTGAAGCTGCTGCGCCAGCGCGCCGAAGGCGTGTTGTTGGACCTGCGTTGCGCTGACGATGACGGCGCGCGCTTTGCCGCCGCGGCGGGCCAGTGGTCCAACTGCCCCAGCGGGCAGGAGGGCGGCGATCTGGGCTGGCTGTCGGCCGAGGACTGCGCGCCCGAGTTCGCGCGCGAGGTGTTCGGCACGCAGGAAGTGGGCGTGCTCTCGCGCCTGGTGCACAGCCGCTTCGGCCTGCACGTGGTCGAGGTGTGCGAGCGCCAGCCGGGCCAAGAGCTGCCCTTCGAGCAGGTGCGCGCCAGCGTGGCGCTCATGCTGCGCCAGCAGGCCTGGGTCAACGCATTGCGCCAGTACCTGCAGCTGCTGGCGGGCGAGGCCGAGGTCGAGGGCGTGCACCTCGATGCGGCCGATACGCCGCTGGTGCAGTAGCGCCAGGCAGGGGAGACACCCATGCCTGACGACGAGCTGCTGCAACGGCTGCGCCGCTTCCATCTGGATGCCTTCCCCCAATACCGCGAGCAATTCCAGACGCTCGTGGACGAGGGGCAACACCCGACGACCCTGTTCATCGGGTGCTCGGATTCCCGTCTGCTGCCCTACCTGCTGACGGGGGCAGGACCGGGCGAGCTGTTCCTGGTGCGCAACGTGGGGGCCTTCGTGCCGCCCTACGACGGCTCCTACGGCCACCATGGCACGGCCGCCGCCATCGAGTTCGCGGTGCTCGAACTGCATGTGAGCCGTATCGTCGTGTGCGGCCACAGCCACTGCGGCGCCATCAAGGCGCTGTATGGCGAGGTCTCGCCCGAGGCGCGCAACCTGCAGCGCTGGCTGGACCTGGGCCGTGAGGCCGCGCTGCCCGTGCAGCCCGGCCCCGAAGCCCTGCGCCGCACCGAGCAGCGCGCCGTGGTGCTGCAACTGGAACGCCTCATGGAGTACCCCATGGTGCGCCGCCGCGTCGAGGACGGCAGCATTGCGCTGCATGGCTGGCACTACGTGATCGAGGAGGGCGAGGTCCACGTGTTTGACGTGGCCACCGGCGGCTTCGTGGCGGCGTCCAAGGCCAAGAGCAGCGGCACGGGCCCGTATGCGCCGTATGTGGAACATGATGGGCAAGTGCTGGTGGACTGAGGTGCACGCTGGCCACACTGGGCGAGGCCCACGCCCATGACTGAAGTGCGGCGCCGCACCGTGCCCCTGCGCAGCGAGCCCGCCGCGCCGGGCCGGCCCTCGGCCGAGGCGCTGGCGCGGCTGGACCGGCGCTGGCGGCCGCGCTACCTCATGCTGGCGCCGCACCGGCTGGGGTTCTTCCTGGCGATGCTGCTGCTCATGGCCTCGGGCCTGTGGTGGGCTCTGGTGCAGATCGACCGCGTGAGCGGGGCGCTGGCATTGCCATACGGTGTGGCGCCGTCGCTGGTGCACGCGGCGGTGATGACGTTTGGCTTCATGCCGCTGTTTTTCGCCGGCTTTCTTTTCACCGCGGGACCCAAGTGGCTGCATGTCGAGCCCTGGCCGGTCTCCCGCGTCATGCCGCCCCTGCTGCTGCAGGCCGGCGGCTGGCTGGTGTGGCTCGCCGGCGGTTCCTGGGGGCTGTTGGCGGCGCTCGCCGGCTGCGCTGCCGCGTTCCTCGGGTTGGCGTGGATGACGGTGCTTTTCATCCGCCTGGTCCAGCGCAGCACGCTGCAGGACCGTTTGCATGCGCGCGCCATTGCCGCGGCCTGCCTGGTGGGCTGCGTGTGCATCGCGGCGCTGGGGCTGAGCCTGGCCGCCGGCCGTGGCGACCTGGCGCGTGCCTGGGTGCTGACCGGGCTGTGGGGGTTCGTGGCCGCGGTCTTCGCGGTGGTGGCCCACCGCATGATTCCTTTCTTCACCTCGGCCGTGCTGCCCATGGTGCAGGCATGGCGCCCTTTCTGGGTCCTGTGGCTGATGCTTGCCGCGGTGGTGGCCGAGGCGCTCGCCATCTGGCTGCCGTGGCTTGGCTGGGCGCCAGCGCTCGACACGGGCGGGCTGCTGGTGCGTGGCGCGCTGGAGTTGTCGGTGGGGGCCGTGCTGCTGTGGCTGGCCTACCGCTGGGGCCTGCTGCAGAGCTTGGCGCAGCGCCTGCTGGCCATGCTGCACATCGGCTTCATCTGGCTGGGGTTGGCCTTCGTGGGCCATGGCCTGGCGCACGGGGTGCAGGGTCTCTACGGCAGCGCTGCCGGGGAACTGGGCGCGCTGCATGCGCTCACCATGGGGTGCCTGGGCTCGCTCATGCTCGCCATGGTCACGCGCGTGTCCTGCGGCCATGGCGGCCGCGCGCTGGTGGCGGATCGCCTGGTCTGGACGCTGTTCTGGGTGCTGCAACTGGCGACCGTGGTGCGGCTGGCGGCGAGCGCGCCATTGCCCTGGTCGCCCGTGCTGTTGGCCGTCGCGGCCCTGCTGTGGGCTGGCATCATGGCGGTGTGGGGCCTGCGCCTCATCGGCTGGTATGGCCGGCTGCGCGCCGATGGCCGGCCGGGGTGAATGCCATGGAACAGGAGAGACCGGTGCCTCCACAGGCCTTGAACAATGCCGCCGCCACGGCGGAACTGGCCGCCGCGCTGCTGCAGGCGCGCCAGACCATCCTGCCCAAGCGGCTGGGCGCGCCGGGGCCGGACGCCGCGCAGCTGCAGGCCATATTGGCCGCGGCCGCGCATGCGCCGGACCATGGCTGTCTGCTGCCCTGGCGTTTTGTCTTGGTGCCCGACGCGGCCCGCGCGGCGCTGGGCCAGGCGTTTGCCGATGCGCTGCGCGAGCGCGACGCGCAGGCCACGCCCGAGCAGCAGGAGCAGGCGCGCGAGAAGGCCCTGCGCGCGCCCGTGCTGCTGCTGGTGGTGGTGGACGAATGCGGGGGCGATCCCGAGATCGCACCCAGTGAGCGGCTGGTGTCCGCGGGTTGCGCGGTGCAGAACCTGCTGCTCATGGCGACCGCGCTGGGTTTTGGCTCGGCGCTCACCAGCGGCAAGGCGCTGCAGTCGCAGGCGCTGCGCGGGCTGTTCGCGCTGAGCGAAGGCGAGCGCGCGCTGTGTTTCGTGAGCGTGGGAACGGTCGTGTCGCGCAAGCCCGTGCGCGCGCGGCCCGTGCCGGCGCAGTATGTGGGCACGCTGGTGCCCGGCCGGGGCGTGCAGCCTTGGCCGCAACAAGGGGAATGAATGCAAGTGAAAACCGAGATCAACAGTTTTGACGACCTGCTGCGCGCCGCGCGCAGCCACCGCGAGCGCCAGCGCCTGCTGTTCGTGTTTGCTGGCACAGAGCTGCCCGACGAGGCCACGCCGGAGCAGCGCGAGCGCTTCGCGCAGGGCGAGGGCGGGGTGCTGGTGCCGCTGATGTGCGTAGACAAGCTGCCCGAGGAGCTGGAGTCGTTCGACGCGCTGGTGCGCGAGTCGCAGCAGTTCGAGCAGCCGGGCCAGCCTTGGCGCCTGGTGTTCACCGCGGCGCTGTCGGGCACGGCGGCGCAGGCGCCGTCCGACGACGACGCCGACAAGGTGCTGCGCCGCATGGTGGAGGCCGTGAAAACGGGCGCTTTCAGCGCCTATCTGCCCTTCAACCGCGACGGCCAGCCCGTGCGGCTGGGCTGACGCCATGGCCAGCCGTGTGTCCCTGCCCGGTCTGCACACGCCAGGCGCGGGCTTTGACGAGCCGTTCGAGATGCTGGGCGCCTGCCATGACCGCGTACGCCGCTCGCTGGACCTGCTGCAGCGCCTGCGCGACTACCTCAAGACGCACGCCTGCGATGACTCCGCCCGCCAGGCGGCGCGCGACGTGCTGCGCTATTTCGACATCGCGGCCCCGCTGCACCACGAGGACGAGGAACTCCACGTCTTCCCGCCCCTGCTGGCCGGTGGCGACGCCGCGCTGACGGACCTGGTGCGCCAGCTGCAGCGGGACCATGTGCTGATGGCCGAACGCTGGGCTGCGGCGCGCGTGGGGTTGCAGGCGCTGGCCGACGGGGCCGTGCAGGCGTTCACGCCGCAGCACGAGACGGCCTTGGACCGGTTTGCGCAGTGCTACGACGATCACCTGCGCCATGAAGACGACCGCATCTATCCCGCCGCGCGCGCGCTGCTGGACGACCCCGCACAGCAGTCCATGGGGCAGGAGATGGCGCGTCGCCGCGGCGTGCGTTGATTACTATTGAAATATGAGCTGCTACCGCTTGATGGATAAGCGCTAGAGCCATTTTTCATCTGGATCGGACGGGCGGCTGCGCGCCGCTGTGCGTCAGCGGGAGGCCCCCAAAAAGAAGGCGCCGTGGCCTAGGCCACGGCGCGCTGTGCCCCTCACGGGGCGGCGACCCGCCGGGGGCGGACCGCAACGGGGGCCTGGCCCCCGAAACTCTCGTGCCGCGTCAGTGCACGATCACCGGGTTCTGCGCGAGCCCGACGTAGCCATCCAGCGTGTCCTCCACCTCTTCCTGGGTGGGCGTGTTGCGCTGCCAGGCCAGGATCTGCTGCTGGAACATTTCGGCCCAGGAGCCATCCAGGTACACCTCCTTGCCGGAGCGCTTGTCCACGATCTCGAAGCCATGGCGCACCAGTTGTGGAACGGCGGGCGTGGCGGCGTCGCTGGCGCTGTCGGGGGTTGCGTCTGCCAGCATGTGGACCACCACAAAGGAGTCGGAGTCGTAGAGCATATTCATGGCGTGTCCCCCTATCGGTATGCCTGTCAGATTGCAGCGGATCGGCAGAGTTCAAGCCCCCGCGCCCCGCCGCTGGGACCAGTATTCCACGGAAAAGGGGCCGTGACGGCCTTCGTGCGCGGTCGCGGCCTTGTCCCACGCCGGAACGCGCCCGACGCCCGCGGCAAATGCCGGCATCAGGGCGTGTCGTGATGGCTCAGGGACAGGTCGGCGAAGTCGCCGTTGGCCTGCGTGAGGCGGATGCGCACCGGCAGATAGCCCATGTCCGTGCCCAGCCAGAGTTCGGCCTTCTGGTCGTAGCGCTGGTCGGGGCGGGGCAGGCGCTGCAGCTTGAGCGCGGGCGTGCTGCCGGCGGGCAGCTCCAGCGTTTGCGGCCCTTCCACGGTGAAGGTCCAGCGCTCGGCGCTGCGCGCACCCACGGTGGTCAGCGTGATCCGGGTGCCGGGGGGATAGCGTTCGGGAGCGGCGGCCAGCAGGGCGCCCAGCTGGATGAACACGCTCAGCCGGTCCTGGGCGCCGCTGCCAATGGCCGCGCGCGGGGCGTTGGCGCTGAAGATCACCTCGCCGCGCTCGAAGTCGAAATGCGCTGCGCGCTCGCTGCGCGACTTGTCGCCGAAGCGCGTGGGGCGCAGTCCTTGCGGCGTGATTTGGCCCACGCTGCTTTGCGAGCGCGCTCCCAGCAGGAATGCCTTGATCTGCTGGCGCGCCTCGTACTGCGTACCGTCCTGGCGCCACAGCAGTTCGGCACTGGCGTTGTAGTGGAACTTCTTCACCTCGCCCGTCACGTCGAACGCTAGCCGCGCCGAGGGCGGCAGGCGTACCGGGGGCGGTTCGGTGCCGGCCACGGCACCCGCGGCGCCAGGGGGCAGGATTTCCACGCCCGCGGTCAACGCGGGCGCTTCCTGCGCCGGCTGCGATGCGGCGGCTGGCGCGGACGCGCTGGAGGCTTCGGCCATTGCGGGCATGGCCGGATCGCTGGCCGGGGAGAGGGGGGCGGAGGGTGCCTGGGGCGCCGCGGCGTCCGCCGACACTTCGGGGTTTGGGGTGGAGGAATCGGCCGGCACCTCGGCAGGGGGCTCCGCGGGCGAGGGTGCGGCTTGCGCAGGCGCTTCCATGACAGGTACAGGCTCGGCGTGCCGCGTGGGGGGCGGTGCCTCCACGGGCGGCGGCGGTGGCTTGCGCACGGGACGGGGGCGCGGCTTGGGGGCCGGCGGCGGCACTGGCGCGGCCTGGGGTTCCGGGGGAGGCGGCGGTGGAGGCGGGGGCTCCACCATCCGCGTATGGAAGGCCAGCCGCTGCGGCGCGCCCTGGTCCGTGCCGCCCAGCGGCAACCCGACCAGTACCAGCCAGTGCAGGGCCAGTACCACGGCGGTCAGCAGCAGCAGGGCGCGGCGCGGCATGCGTTCAGCCGGGTGTGGCGGCGTGACCCAGGTCGCGCGAGAGCTGCTCCGCCGCGGCGCGCAGCCGGGCCTCTATCGCGCCGCCCCAGGCGGCGTCGAATGTGGCGGCGGGGCCCAGGGTGGTGATGGCCAGGGCCAGGTGGCCGCCGGCGTCGAACACGGGTGCGCAGAAAGCGTGGATGCCCGGCAGCAGCGTGTCCAGCACCCGCGCGCAGCGGCGCTCGCGCACCTCGCGCAGCAGTGCCTGCACGCCGGCCTCGTCGTGCGGCAGGTCGGCGCGGCCCTGGCGGGTGGCGAGCGCGAGTTCCTCGGCCAGCAGCGCGGCGGTTTTCTCGCGTGGCAGGTAGGCCGCAAAGCAGCGGCCCGTGGCGGAGCTGAGCAGCGGCATCACGTCGCCCAGGCGCAGGTTGGCCGTGAGCGCGCGTGGTGCCTCCTCCCAGTGCACGATGGTCGGTCCATGGTTGCCCCAGACGGCCAGCGCCAGCGTGTGGCCCAGCGCATCCATGAGTGGCGCCATGCGCTCGCGCGCCAGCCGCATGGCATCCAGGCGTGCCAGCGAAGCAAGCCCTAACTTGAGTGCCGCAGGGCCCAGGTCGTAACGGGCGCTGCGGGCGTCCTGCACCACCAGGCCCAGGCGCTGAAAGCTCACCAGGTAGCGGTGGGCCTTGGCGGCGCTCATGCCGGCCTCCTGCGCCAAGTCCTTGAGCATCAGCGGCCCGCGGGCGCGCGACAGCGCGTCCAGCAGCGCGAACCCGACCTCCACCGACTGAATGCCGACGCGTTCCTTGTCCATCTGCACTAGAATTTTGGAGTTTTGTTTAGTTAAATCAATTTACTGGATCGTAATTTGTGCCAAGCGAGAGAGCTCGCGCGGCGCAGGCGATGCATTCACCCGGAGACCCAGGCCCATGAAACTTGCCACCTACAAAGACGGATCGCGCGACGGCCAGCTTGTCGTGGTGTCGCGCGATCTGGGCACGGCCCATTATGCGACCGGCATTGCCAGCCGCTTGCAGCAGGTGCTGGACGACTGGAACTTCATGGCGCCCCAGTTGCAGGACCTGTACGACCAGCTCAATGCCGGCCGCGCGCGCCATCCGTTCCCCTTCGATCCGCAGCAGTGCATGGCGCCGCTGCCGCGCGCCTACCAGTGGGCGGACGGCTCGGCCTACATCAACCACGTGGAGCTGGTGCGCAAGGCGCGCAATGCCGAGGTGCCCGCCAGCTTCTACACCGATCCGCTCATGTACCAGGGCGGCAGCGACGACTTCATCGGCCCCTGCGACGACGTGGTGGTGCCCAGCGAGGCCATGGGCATCGACTTCGAGGCGGAGATCGCCGTCGTCACCGGCGACGTGAAGATGGGCGCCAGCCCGGAGCAGGCCCTGGACGGCATCCGCCTGGTGATGCTGGCCAACGACGTCAGCCTGCGCAACCTGATCCCGGCGGAGCTGGCCAAGGGCTTCGGTTTCTTCCAGTCCAAGCCGGCGACGGCCTTCAGCCCCGTGGCGGTGACGCTGGACGAGCTGGGCGACGCCTGGCAGGGCGGGCGCGTGCACCTCACGCTGCAGTCCACCTGGAACGGCCGCAAGGTGGGCATGTGCGACGCGGGGCCGGAGATGACCTTCCATTTCGGCCAGCTCATCGCGCACATCGCCAAGACACGCAATGTGCGCGCCGGCTCCATCGTGGGCAGCGGCACGGTGAGCAACAAGGACTGGGCCAAGGGCTACAGCTGCATTGCCGAAAAGCGCTGCATCGAGACCATCCAGGACGGCCAGCCCAGCACGGAGTTCATGCGCTATGGCGACACCATCCGCATCGAGATGAAGAACAAGGCCGGCCAGAGCCTGTTCGGCGCCATTGACCAGACCATTGCCGCGCCGCAGTAGTTTGAGGTCATTTTGGGCCGTAGCGCTCGCCCACCAAGCGCAAGTAGCTATCAATAAAAGAGCAAGGAGACAACCGATGGAACGCAGAACCTTCCTGGCGGCCTGTGCCGCCACGGCGGCGGCGCCGTGGACACGCGCCGACACGGGCTATCCCAGCCAACCCATCCGCTGGGTGGTGCCCTACCCGGCGGGCGGCGGCACCGACGTGCTGGCGCGCACCGTGGCCGAGGCCATGCGCGGCGGGCTGGGCCAGCAGATCGTGGTGGACAACCGGCCTGGCGCGTCCACCAACATCGGCAGCCAGATCGTCGCCACCGCCAAGCCGGACGGCTACACCGTCATGTCGGCGGACAACGCGCTGCTGGCCTACAACGAGCACCTGTACCGCCGGCTGCCCTTCCACCCGGACAAGGACTTCACGTACATCGGCGGGCTGTCGCGCTTTCCTCTGGTGCTGGTAGTGAATCCGGCGTTCGCGGCGCAGACCTTCCAGGACTTCCTGGCCTATGTGAAGGCCCGCCCCGGCCAGGTGAACTACGCCTCGCCCGGCAACGGCTCGCCGCACCACCTGGCGATGGAGTTGTTCAAGCACCGCACACAGACGTTCCTTACGCACATTCCCTACCGCGGCGCGGCCCCGGCGGTGCAGGACGTGATGGGTGGCCAGGTGCCCTGCATGTTCCTGGACCTTGCGGCCGGCCTGCCGGTGATCCAGTCGGGCAAGGTGCGGGCGCTGGCCATCGGCGCCGCCCGGCGTGCGGCCGCGCTGCCGCACGTGCCCACGCTGGCAGAGGTGGGCGTGGCCGATGCCGAGGTCTATGCGTTTCAGGGCCTGCTGGGCCCGGCCGGGCTGCCGCCGGCCATCACCGCACGGCTGAATGCCGCGCTGAACCAGGCGTTGGCCGCGCCCGAGGTGGTGGAGCGCATGCGGGCCTTTGGCATGGAACCGCTGGCCGGCACGCCCGAGCAGTTCCACGCGCTGGCCCGCGCCGAGGCGCGGCGCTGGGGGCCGGTCATTGCCGCCACGGGCGTGAAGCTGGATTGAGGTTTGGTGTCAAAAGTGGCTGTAGCGCTTGACAGTTAAGCGCTAGCAGCTCACTTTTTGATAGTTAAGAGGCCAGCGGCTCCACCTGTACCCGGCAGTCGTAGAACGTGGGCCCTGCGCCCAGGTCGGTCAGGGCCTGGCTGGTCAGTTCGTTCACGTTGGTGCCGTTGTGGCCCAGCTTGCGCCACCACACGCCCAGGCCGTTCACCACACCGGGACGGGCGCGCCCGTTGAGCGCGGCGTGGCAGGCGTAGCTGCCGCGGTCGTTGAACACGCGCACCAGGGCGCCGTCGGCAATGCCGCGCGCCGCGGCATCTTCGGGGTGTATCTCCAGCAGCGGGCGGCCTTCGATGTCGCGCAGGCTCTGCAAGTTCACGAAGGTGGAGTTGAGGAAGTTGCGCGCCGGCGGCGAGATCATGGCCAGCGGGTAGTCGGCCGAGGTGCCCGCGCCCTCGTGGTTGGGCACGTAGCCCGGCAGCGGATCCAGCCCCTGGTCGGCCAGCCGCTGGCTGTAGAACTCGCATTGGCCCGAGGGCGTGGGAAAGCCGCCGTCGGCGAACGGCGCATCGGGCACGGACAGGGGCGCGAAGCCCTGTTCCAGCAGCAGATCGAAGTCCACCTTGTCGCCATAGGCCTGGCGGCACAGTGCCTCGTCGCTGTCGGCAAAGCAGGGTTCGGTGAAGCCCATGCGCGCGGCCAGGTCGCGGAAGATCTGCGCATTGCTGCGCGCCTGGCCCTGGGGCGCAATCGCGGGCCGGTTGAGCAGCACGTCGGTGTGGCCGTAGGCCAGGTGCACGTCCCAGTGCTCCAACTGCGTGGTCGCGGGCAGGATGTAGTCGGCGTAGTCGGCCGTGTCGGTCTGGAAGTGCTCCAGCACCACGGTGAACAGGTCCTCGCGCGCAAAGCCGCGCACCACTTGGCGGGAGTCGGGCGCCACGGCCACGGGGTTGCTGTTGTAGACCACCAGTGCCTCGATCTTCGGCCCGAAGCTGGGCGATGCGTCGCGCAGCAGGTCGTCGCCGATGGTCACCATGTTGATGGTGCGCGGGCTGCGGCCCGCCAGCAGGCCGGGGCGCTGCAGCGCGGCCCGGTCCACGGGGAAGCTGCCGGAGCTGGACAGCAGCACGCCGCCTGCGCGGTGGCGCCAGGCGCCCGTGAGTGCTGGCAGGCTGGCGATGGCGCGCACCGCGTTGGCGCCGCCGTGCGCGCGCTGCACGCCGTAGTTCAGGCGGATGGCGGCGGGCCGCGTGGTGCCGTAGTCGTGCGCCAGCCGGCGGATCTGCTCCACGGGCAGGCCGCAGACCTCGGCCGCGCGCTCGGGCGGCCACTGCAGGGCGCGCTCGCGCAGTTGCTCCCAGCCCAGCGTGTGCCGGGCGAGGTAGTCGTGGTCCAGCCAGTCGTGCACGATCAGTTCGTGCATCAGCGCCAGGGCCAACGCGGCGTCGGTCCCCGGGCGCAGCTGCAGGTGCTCATGGCATTTCTCGGCCGTCTCGCTCTTGCGCGGGTCGATGCAGACCAGGCGCGCGCCGTCGCGTTTGGCCTGCTGCGCGATGCGCCAGAAATGCAGGTTGCTGCCGATGGAGTTGCTGCCCCAGATCAGGATGAGCTGGGCCTCGGCGAAGAACTCCACCTTCATTCCCACCTTGGCACCCAGCGTGTGCACCAGGCCTTCGCCGCCGGCCGTGGCGCAGATGGTGCGCGCCAGCAGCGAGGCGCCCAGGCGGTGGAAGAAGCGCCGGTCCATGCTCTCGCCCTGCACCAGCCCCATGGTGCCCGCGTAGCTGTAAGGCTGGATGGCCTGCGGGTCGCGCGCGGCGATGTGCGCCAGGCGCGCCGCGATGTCCCCCAGCGCTTCGTCCCAGCTCACCGGGGTGAACTGCCCGCTGCCCTTGGGGCCCGTGCGTTTGAGTGGCGTGAGGATGCGCTCGGCATGGTGGGTGCGCTCGGCGTACTTCGACACCTTGGCGCACAGCACGCCGCCGGTCTGCGCATGCGCCGGGTTGCCCTGTACGCGCACGGCGCGGCCGTTCTCCACGGTGGTGATCAGGGCGCAGGTATCGGGGCAGTCGTGGGGGCAGGCGCCGCGCACCTGGTGGGTGGCCGAAGCGTCGGGGACGGGAGTCGGGAGCATGTGTGGGGACTTTGGTGAGGGATGAACCGGGGGAAACGGGCTTCGGTAAACTTCGCGCCGGGCACTCCGTTTAACGCAGTGCCTTATTTATTTCAATAATGGTTTACTCTGAGGGTTTTCTATGCATTCAACGCGGTTGAGCCGCCGGCAATTCTCGGCAGGGATGGGCGCGGCCCTGCTGACCGGCGCATCCCTGACGCGCGCGCAGAGCGACACGCGCATTGTGCTGGGCCAATCCGCAGCCCTGACCGGGCCTGCCAGCCAATTGGGCCTGCAGTTCCAGGCGGGTGCCAAGCTGGCGTTCGACCAGGTCAATGCCCAGGGCGGCATCGGGCGGCGCACCATCGAGCTGCGCTCGCTGGACGACGGCTACGAGCCCGACCGCTGCGCCGAGAACACGCGCCGCCTGATCAATGAGGACGTGCTGGCCCTCTTTGGCTACGTGGGCACGCCCACCAGCCTGGCCGCGCAACCACTGTTCACGCAGGCCAAGGTGCCATTCTTCGCGCCCGTCACGGGCGCGGAATCCCTGCGCCAGCCGTTCAACCGCCTGGCCTTCCACGTGCGCGCCTCCTACGCAGACGAGGCCGAGCTCATCGTGCGCCAGCTCACCAACCTGGGGCTGGACCGTATCGGCGTCTTCTACCAGGACGACGCCTACGGCAAGGCTGGCCTGGACGCCGTGACCCGCGCACTGGCCACGCGCAAGCTGGCGCCCGTGGCGACCGGCACGGTGGCGCGCAACTCCGCCAACGTGACGGCTGCCGTGGCGCCGCTGGTGGCGGCGCAGCCCGTGGCCATCGTGCAGATCGGTGCCTATGCCGCCAGTGCGGCGTTCGTGCTGGCCGCGCGCAAGGCGGGGTACGGCGGCAAGTTCTACAACGTGTCCTTCGTGGGCACGCAGGCCCTGGCGGATGCGCTGGGCGCCAACGGCGCGGGCGTGGTGGTGTCGCAGGTGGTGCCTTCGCCCTACCAACAGTCGCGCCAGATCACGCGTGAATTCCAAGAGGCCATCAAGAAGGGCGGCAACGTGCAGGCCAACTACTCCAGCATGGAGGGCTACCTGGCCGCGCGCGTCTTCATCGAGGGGCTGCGCAACGCGCAGGCGCACGCCAGCGGCAAGCTCACGCGCGAGAGCCTGGTGGCGGGGCTGGAATCCCTGCGCGGTTCGGTGGGCGGTTTTACGGTCAACTTCAGCCCGTCCGACCATGAGGGCTCGCGCTTCGTGGAGATGTCCATGCTCACCGGCGACGGCCGCGTGCGCACCTGAGCGCCCCGCGCCCGCCGGCGCCATCGGCGGGTCGCAGGGGCTTCGGGCCCGCTTCGGCGCGGATCGGGGAGCACGGCTAGACTGTGGCATTCCCAGGACGACAGGCCCGATCCCCATGAACATCATCGAATCCATCGCCCGCGAAGCGGCCGCCATCGCCGAGGTGCGGCGCGACATCCATGCCCATCCCGAACTGTGCTTTCAGGAGGTACGCACGGCCGACGTGATCGCGGCCAAGCTCACCGAATGGGGCATCCCCATCCACCGCGGCCTGGGCACCACCGGTGTGGTGGGCATCGTGCACGGCCGTGACGGCGGTGCCTGCGGCCGCGCCGTGGGCCTGCGCGCAGACATCGACGCCCTGCCCATGCAGGAGTTCAACACCTTCGCCCATGCGAGCAAGCACCAGGGCCGGATGCACGCCTGCGGCCACGACGGCCACACGGCCATGCTGTTGGCGGCGGCGCAGTATTTCTCCAAGCACCGCGACTTCGACGGCACCGTGTATTTGATCTTCCAGCCGGCGGAAGAGGGCGGCGGCGGCGCACGCGAGATGATCAAGGACGGTCTGTTTGAGCAGTTCCCCATGCAGGCGGTGTTCGGCATGCACAACTGGCCGGGTATGCCGGCCGGCAGCTTTGCCGTGAGCCCCGGCCCGGTGATGGCGTCAAGCAATGAGTTCAAGATCACCATCCGCGGCAAGGGCAGCCACGGCGCCATGCCGCACATGGGCATCGACCCCGTGCCCGTGGCCTGCCAGATGGTGCAGGCGTTCCAGAACATCATCAGCCGCAACAAGAAGCCCATCGAGGCGGGCGTGATCTCGGTGACGATGATCCACGCCGGCGAGGCCACCAACGTAGTGCCCGACAGCTGCGAGCTGCAGGGCACGGTGCGCACCTTCTCCACCGAGCTGCTGGACATGATCGAGCGCCGCATGCGGCAGGTGGCCGAGCACACCTGCGCCGCGTTCGAGGCGCGCTGCGAATTCGAGTTCGTGCGCAATTACCCCCCCACCATCAACTCGCCGGCCGAGGCCGAGTTCGCGCGCCAGGTCATGGTGGGCATCGTGGGTGAAGACAAGGTGCTGGCGCAGGAGCCCACCGGGGGCGCGGAGGATTTCTCCTTCATGCTGCAGGCCAAGCCGGGCGCCTATGTGTTCATCGCCAACGGCGACGGCGACCACCGCGCCATGGGCCACGGCGGCGGTCCCTGCACGCTGCACAACCCCAGCTACGACTTCAACGATGCGCTGATTCCGCTGGGCGGCACCTATTGGGTGGAACTGGCGCGCCAATGGCTGGCACAGCCCACGGCCTGAGAGGTTCCGGGTCCCCGTGAGGCGGCATTCACACGGCTGACATGCCCAGGCTCCACCGTTGCGCGGTGGGGCCTTTTTTACATGTCCAAAGGGGGGGGGTCGATGATCGGTATCCCGCAGGCGTTCGCCGCAAGTTACGCACAGGCGCGGGCCCAATTTGTTGGCGCCGCGGCGGTGGCCGGCCTGACGCTGCAGCCGCAGGTGCATCCGCTGTGCGGCCCCAATGGCGAGACGCTGGCGCTGGACGTGGTGCGGGAGGGGCCGCTTGACGCGCCCCGTCTGCTCATCGTGAGCAGCGGCTGCCACGGCGTGGAGGGCCTGTGCGGCAGCGGCGTGCAGGTGTTCGCGCTGCAGGATGGCGAGTGGCGCGCCAAGGCACGGGCGCAGCGTGTGGCCGTGCTCTACCTGCATGCGCTCAACCCGTACGGCTTCGCCCACCTGCGCCGCGTGACACACGAAAACGTGGACCTGAATCGCAACTTCGTGGACTTCAGCCAGCCGTTGCCGGCCAACCCCGCCTACAGTGCGCTGCACCCCGTTTTGTTGCCGCCCGAATGGCCGCCCAGCGAGGCCAATACGCAGGCCTTGCTGGGTCTGCTGAATGCGCACGGCTTGCAGGCGCTGCAGGCGGCGATCACCCGCGGGCAGTACCAGCACCCCGACGGCCTGTACTTCGGCGGCACGGCGCCCACCTGGAGCAACTGCACGTTGCGCGCCGTGCTGCGTCGCGAGGGAGCGCGCGCCGAACGCATCGCCTGGGTGGACCTGCACACGGGCCTGGGGCCGAGCGGCCATGGCGAGCGCATCCATGCGGGGCGCGACGAGGCGCAGGCCCTGGCGCGTGCGCGCCGCTGGTGGGACGGGGGCGGCGCCACGCCGGTCACGTCCACCGAAGACGGCTCCTCCTCCTCCGCGCCGCTCACGGGGCTGATGTGCCACAGCGCCTATGACGAGTGCCCGCAGGCGGAGGTCACGGCCCTCACGCTGGAGTTCGGCACACAGCCCGCGCCCGCCGTGCTGCAGGCGCTGCGGGCGGACCATTGGCTGCACCGGCATCCCGAGGCATCGCCCGCCCTGGCCGCGCGGGTCCATGCCCAGATGCGCGAGGCCTTCTACACCGACACCGACGCCTGGAAGGGTCAGGTGATCAGCCAGGCGCGGCAGGTGCTGTTCCAGGCCGTGGATGGGCTGTGCATGGCGTGATCCTGGGGAGGCTTTAAAAAAGAACGGTCGTTCGTGTTTTGACTACACTGTGCGGCGATACCAACCCTGAACCGGAGACACTCCATGTCCGATCTGAACGCCACCTTCGAGGCCGCCGTGGCCAATTCCAAGAACCTCAGCGAGCGCCCCGACAACCCGACGCTGCTGAAGATCTATGCGTTGTACAAGCAGGCCACCGCCGGCGACAACGCCGAGAAGAAGCCGAGCTTCTCTGACATCGTGGGGCGCGCCAAGTGGGACGCTTGGGAAAAGCTCAAGGGCACGTCCAGCGACGAGGCCAAGCAGCAGTACATCGACTTGATCGAATCCCTGCGCGGCTGAGCGCTGTGGGCCCGCCAGCGTGCGGGCCAACCGTCCCCCAGGCCGCGAAGCCGCAGCAGGCACGCGGGGGCGGGAAACGCGACGTCAGCCTCCGCCGTGGGCCACCCGGGGCGGCTGTGGCGCCAGCGCCTGCAGCGCGGCTGTGCGCTCGGCCTGCGGCGCCTGGGCCAGCGCCCGCACGGCTGCATGAAAGCGCGGCCAGTCGCGCCCCTCGCGCTCGAACAGCGCCATGAACGCGGGCACCCCTTCGTCATAAGCCGCCTGCGCGGCGAAGCTGGCGTTGTTGGCATCGCGCACCCAACGGTCCAGCGCCGCCAGCTGTGCCTCGGGGACGTGTGCGGCCAGCCAGCGCGCGCGCAGCGTGGCATAGGCCGCGCGGAAGTCCTGCATTGCTTCTTTTTTCATAGCTGATAGCGCTTGATGGTCGGGCGCTACAGCCCCATTTGATGCATAAATCTCGGCCAGCCGCTGGCGCGTTGCCTGGGTCAGCGCGCGCCATTGCGCGCGGCGCTCCTCGCTGGCTGCGAACTGGGCGCGGGTGGCCGGAGTGGCGTGCTGCTGCAGCCAGCGCTGCACGCCCAGCCGCTCCACTGCTGTGGCGTAGGATTCGTTGAACGCGGTATCGCCCTCGGCATACGCCACCTGGTGCGCCAATTCGTGCAGCAGCAGCCGCACGAAGTCGCCCTCGGGCCAGCCGATGAAGGTGGACAGCAGCGGGTCGCCCCCCATCCAGTTGCTGTAGCCCAGCGTGGAATACGCGGGTACGCCGTACACGCTGACCTCCAGTCCCGTGGCCGCCAGGCGCGCGGCCTCGGCCCGTGCGCCGGGCTCGTCGAAGTAGCCGCGGTAGCCGATGCAGCCGGTGATCGGAAAGCACCAGCGGTGCAGCGTGAGCGAATAAGGGCCCGCCGCCACCACGTTCCACACGGCAGCCGTGCGGTCCAGGCGCGCATAGCGGCGGTAGCTGGCATTGTCGGGCAGGGCCAGCTCGTCCACCGCGAACGCCCGGGCGCGCTGGGCCAGCTGCAGCCGCTCGCGCAGCGGCGCGGAGGTGTCGGGGTGGGTGATCCACTCCTGCACCGGGCGCGCGGCGTTCATGATCTCCAGGTGCCCGCGCAGGGACTGCCAGTAGTAGCCCAACGTGCCGCCCGACTGGGCGCAGCCGCCCAGCAGCAGCGCGGCTGCCAGCAGCGGCCACGGGCGCCGGGGCGATGGGGTGGATGTGCTCATGGTGGCGGAGGCGGGTGCGGCCAAGCATAGCAAGACGTTCTTGCGCCATGCGACCCAACCCCCACAATGCCCCCATGCTCGAAACCACCGAACCCTCCTCCCCAGACGAAGCCAGCGGCCTGTTCATCGACGAGGGCGGCCATGCGCGCTGCTTCTGGTGCCGCGCCAGCCCGCTGTACCGGCACTACCACGACCACGAATGGGGCTTCCCGGTGACGGACGAGCGCCGCCTGTTCGAGAAGCTCTGCCTGGAGGGGTTCCAGGCCGGCTTGTCGTGGATCACCATCCTGAACAAGCGCGAGGCGTTCCGCGCGGCGCTGGCGCAGTTCGAGGCCGAGCCGCTGGCGGACTTCGGCGCCGCCGAGGTGGACCAGCTGATGGGCAACGCCGGTATCGTGCGCCACCGCGGCAAGATCGAGTCGGCCATCAACAATGCGCGCCGCGTGCTGGAGCTGCGCCGCGAGTTCGGGTCGCTGGCGCACTATGTGTGGCGCTATGCGCCCCTGGCCGCGCAGCAGCGGCCCGAGCGCATGACGCTGCCTGCGGTGCGTGCGATGACCACCTCGGCGGCGTCGGTGGCGCTGTCCAAGGATTTGAAGAAGCGTGGGTTCAGCTTCGTGGGTCCGACCACCATGTATGCCTTCATGCAGGCCATGGGGCTGGTCAACGACCACCTGGAGGGCTGCGGCGCACGCGCTGCGGCAGAGGCCGCGCGCGCCGCGTTCACACCCCCCGCTGCGGGCTGATGCGCGCCCCAAAGCCGGCTTAAGGCCTGCTCACGCTATTCGCACTGGCAAAAATAGTGTGAACAGGCCCTAAACCACCGCGTCGGACCGGACCACGATGTAGTCAAACCCCAGATGGTGCAGGCACTCGCGCAGGATGAGCAGCGTGGCCGCGAAGGCGTTGTCCTGCGCAAGGGTGTCCTGCGTGGTGGGGCGCCCCAGGCTGAGGGCGGCCAGGCGGTTGAAGGTGTGCTCCACCGCTTCCAGCGGCAGGCGCAACTCCGGCTGCGCCGGCAGGCCCGCAGCCAGCGCGATCTGGCGTATGCCGCCGTCGGCTGTGTAGAGCGTGGAGCCGGGCGCCAGCAGGTCGCGCACCGGCATCACCGCATCTTCCACCAGCATGATCGCGTGCTCCATCTCGGCCTCCGTGGGCGGCTGGTGGGCAAAGCAGGTGGTGGCCGTCACGCGCGCGCCGATGTCCAGCGTGCGCAGCAGCGCGGGCGCGTCTGCGGCGCCGCTCAGCAGCCGCGTGTGCGCGCCACCGATGTGCAGCGTGGTGAGGGCGTCGGCCATGCCCTCGGCGCGCAGGGCCTGGTACAGCGCGGCGGCATCTTCGGGAGACAGTGGCGCGGGCGTCTGAAGCATGGGGCCTTCCGGTAGCGGGAATGCGGCGATTGTGCGGCACGGGCGGCGTGCAGTGCCGCCCATGAAAAAGCCCTCCGAAGAGGGCTTGCAGGCTAAGCCGGGCAAAAAGGGGCGATCAGCCGCCCTTGTTGCTGCGCTTGCCAGGGTTTTTCTTGCTGCGCGTGGCCACGCCGCGCTCCAGGCTCACGCGCTGGCCGCGGCCGTGGGTGGTCACTGCCATGCCGGGCATGGGGGTGGGACGGGGAGTGCGCTTGCGGTCGGCTTCGGTGACGATTTTGTTGCCCATGATGGCTCCTGAAATGAAAACGGTGAAAACTCCCTATTAGGCCATAGCCGCGATCGCCCTTCCAAGGCCGAGGGGTGTGCCAGGCGCGACACCAATATGCTATTAATAAATGAGCTGTTGGCGCATGTATGGCGGGACATTCACCGCAATTTTGCCGCAGCATTGCCAGTGGCGGTGCGCGCGGCACCTGTCAGACAGCACCTTGCCGGCATGTCGGCCAGCGCCCATTGACGGGTCTGCCCGCGCCCTTCAAGAATGGCAGTTGTCATGGAGACCGAGGGACATGCCATGAAGCATCTGCTCCACTCCCTGGAGGCCAGCCTGGCGCTTTCCCCTGTAGGGGTGGCTGTCGAACTGCCCGACGGCGCGCGCCTGGGTGACGCCAATGCCGACCTGCGGTTGCGTTTTCGCGACCGCATGGCCGTGGTGGCCCTGGCCATGGGTGAGATCGGCAACGTGGGCGCGGCCATCGTGGAAGGCCGCGTGGCGTTGGAAGGCAGCATGCGCCAGTTGATGACGGCGGCCGCGGCGCTGCTCAAGCTGAACCCCACGCACGAGGGACCGGCGACTGGGTGGCAGCGCGTGTTGCTGCGTGCGCGTTCGATGGCGGCGCACACCCTGTCCCATGACGCACGCAATATCCAGTTCCACTACGACCTGTCCGACGACTTCTACGCCCTGTGGCTGGACCCGCGGCGCGTCTATTCCTGCGCCTATTACCGCACGCCTGACATGAGCTTGGCCCAGGCACAGGAGGCCAAGCTGGACCACATCTGCCGCAAGCTGCTGCTGCGTCCCGGCGACCGCTTCCTGGACATTGGCGCCGGCTGGGGCGGGCTGCTGCTGTGGGCCGCGCAGGAGTATGGCGTGCACGCTACGGGCATCACGCTGTCGCGCAACCAGCATGCGCATGTGCAGCGGCTCATCGAGGAGCGCGGCCTGCAGGGTCGGGTGCGCATGCAGTTGCTGGATTACCGTGAACTGCAGGTGGAGCAGCCGTTCGACAAGATTGCCTCGGTCGGCATGTTCGAACATGTGGGCCGTTCGCAGATGGAGCGGTACTTCGCCACCGTGCACCGTCTGCTGCGCCCGGGCGGCCTGCTGCTCAACCACGGCATCACGTCGGGCGGGCTGGACAACCCCCGGCTGGGCGCCGGCTTGGGCGATTTCATCGAGCGCTACATCTTCCCCGGCGGCGAACTTCTGCATGTGAGCACGGTGCTGCACGACATGGCCCGGGCCGGGCTGGAGATGGTGGACACCGAGAACCTGCGTCCGCACTACGCCCGCACGCTGTGGGCCTGGTCGGATGCTCTGGAGGCCCGTCAGGACCAGGCGCGCAGCGTGCTGGTCGCGCAGCACGGCAAGGAACGCGGCGAGAAGGCCCTGCGCGCCTACCGGCTGTACCTGGCGGGCTGCGCCCTGGCCTTCGAGCGCGGCTGGACCGCGCTGCACCAGATGCTGGCCGTGCGGCCCACGGGCCACGTGGAAGATGGCGTGCTCAAGGGTGCGCAGTCCGACTATCCTTTCAGCCGCGCCTACATGTACGAAGGCCCTGCGGCCACCCACTGATCCTTTGTCCTGGAACTTCGATGCTTTTCAAATTCAAATCCCGCGCCACCGCCGACGTCATCATGCTGGAGCCCAATGGCAAACAGCTGCTGGAGATCATCGGCAAGTCGCCGAATGAGCCGCACGGCATCATCACCGCCGCGCAGATTCCTGCCGCCATCCGCGCGCTGGAAGAGGCGGTAGCGGTTGAAGAGGCCGCTGCAGCGGCCACCGCCCCGGACGAGGACGATCAGACCGAGGAAGAGGCCCCTCGCGGCGACGGCGTGCGCCTGCGCCAGCGCGCGGCGCCTTTCATCGACATGCTGCGCCGCAGCGCCGCCGAGGATTGCGACGTGGTCTGGTGACGCGCAGCGCGCCCCGGCGGGCGCGCGCATCCGCTCTTCAATCCACCTTCGCGCCGGACGCCTTCACCACCTGCGCCCACTTGCGGTGCTCGCGGTCGATCAGGCTGGCGAATTCGGCGCTCGTATTGCCGCCGGGAATCGCTCCCTGGGACAGCAGCCGCTCCTTGACGGCAGGGGTGGCCAGCGCCTTGGCCACTTCCTGCTGGACGCGCTGGACGATGTCGGCCGGCGTGCCCGCGGGCGCCAGCAGTCCGAACCATGAACTTGCTTCGAAGCCCTTGAGCGCGGGGCCGCCGGCCTCTTCCACCGTGGGGACGTCGGGCAGGGCGGTGGAGCGTTTCGCGCTGGTGACCGCCAGCGCCTTGAGCTTGCCGCCCTTGATATGGGCCATGGAGGAGGGCAGGTTGTCGAACATCACGTCCATGTTGCCGCCCACCATGTCCAGCAGCGCGGGCGCAGATCCGCGGTAGGGCATGTGCAGCATGTAGGTGCCGGTCATGCTCTTGAACAGCTCGCCGGCCAGGTGGATCGAGGTGCCGTTGCCGCTGGACGCCATGTTGAGCTTGCCCGGGTTGGCTTGGGCATAGCGGATGAAGTCCTGCACGGTGTTGATGCCCAGGCTGCGCGCCTTCTCGGTGTTCATGACCATCACGTTGGGCACCGACGCGACAAGCGTGACGGGCGCGAAGTCCTTGATCGGGTCGTAGGGCAGCTGCTTGTACAGCGCGCGGTTGATGCCATGCGTGCCGACGGTGCCCATCAGCAGCGTGTAGCCGTCAGGGGCGGACCTGGCCACCAGTTCGGCACCGATGTTGCCTCCCGCGCCGCCGCGGTTGTCCACGATGAACTGCTGGCCAAAGGCCTTGCCCAGCTCGGGCGCAATGGCGCGCGCCAGGATGTCGGTGGTCCCCCCGGCGGCGAACGGCACCACGATGCGGACCGGCTTGGCCGGCCATGGGCTGGCTTGGGCATACGCGGCGCCCGTGGCGCCCAGGCCCAATGCAAGAAGCGCCCCGATGGCGTGCAGGGCCTGGCGGCGCGGTGGGGTGCGGCGTGGGGTGGATGTGTGCGGCATGCGGTCTTTCCAAAAAGCGTGAAAGAAGGCTTCGGTTGTAGGCGCCGCAGCCGCGCAGGGGCAGCAGGATTACCCGCAGTTCCCATGAAAAAACGCCCGGTGCGCGGGCACCGGGCGTTGGCAGGAAAGGCGGGCGGACGTACGCGCCCGCCGCGCTGGCGCAGATCAGTCGGCGTAAGTGCCGGCTGCCTTGATCACCATGCCCCACTTTTCGATTTCAGACTGCACGAACTTCTTGTGTTCGGCCGGCAGCACGCGCTTGTCGGCCACCACCACGGCGCCCAGGCCTTCCTGCTTCTTGATGAAGTCAGGATCCTTCACGGCCACTTGCAGCGCTTCGTTGATGCGCGTCAGCACGGCGGCGGGCGTGCCCTTGGGGGCATACAGGCCATGCCAGACGGAGACGTTGAAGTCTTTCAGGCCGCTTTCCTGCAGCGTCGGCAAGTCCTTGAGCGACGGCATCGTCAGGCGCTGGTTGGTGGTCACGGCAAAGGCCTTGACCTTCTTGCCCTCGATCTGCGTCGTGGTGTTGGTGGTCTGGTCGCACATCAGGTCGATCTGGCCGCCAATCAGGTCGGTGATGGCGGGCGCCGCGCCCTTGTAGGCCACAGGCGTCATGTGCGACTGCAGCGCGTGCTGGAACATCAGGCCGCACAGATGGCCGGCCGAGCCCAGGCCGGAGTGGCCCAGGTTCACCTTTTCCTTGTTCTGCGCAATCCAGGTGGCCAATTCCTTGTAGTTCTTGGCCTCCAGCGTCGGGCGCGAGATGATGGTCATGGGCACGTCGTTGACGATGCCCAGGAACTCGAAGTCGTTCAACACGTTGAACGACAGCTTGCGGTACAGCGTGGGGATGGTGGCCATGCCGATGTGGTTCAGCAGCAGGGTGTAGCCGTCCGGCTGTGCACGGGCCACCTTGGCTGCGCCAATGGTGCTGCCTGCACCGGCGGCGTTTTCGACGACGACCGTGGCACCGCCCAGGGGCTTGCGCAGGGCCTCTGCCAGGTCACGGGCCACGCGGTCGGTGGGGCCGCCGGCCGAGAAGGGCACGACGATGGTGATGTTCTTGTCCTTGACCGGATAGGCCTGGGCGGATGCGCCGAATGCAGCCAGGATGGCGGCCGCTCCCACGGCGATCTTGAATGTCGTTCTCATGATGCTCCTTGGAAAAGAGGCGCAATCATAGAGAGAAACGGCGTGCCGGACATCAAGGAAACCCCCGAGGCCGCACCGCCTGACAAATGGGCGACGTTTGACCCCAGGGGGTTGACGCGGCTGCGGGCGGCTTGTGTGCCGCGCACGACGCCGTGGCGACGGACGGCGCCGGCCGGCCGCCCCGCGGGGCATCAGCGGTAGCTGCGCGCGTCTTCGATGACCTTGCCGTCGTTGGGCAGGCTGCCGGGGGGCACCATCTGCACGTCGCCGCGCAGCTTGGTCACTTCGCGCAGCGCTTCCGCCAGTTGCTGGGCCATGCCTGCGGCGGTTTCCGTGGTCTCCACCTGCAGCACCATCTGGTCGTTGGCCATCTCGCCGCTGACCACCAGCCGCGCGCGCTGCACCTGAGGGAAGCGCTTGACCACGCTGGCAATCTGGCCGGGGTGCACGAACATGCCGCGCACTTTGGTGGTCTGGTCCGCGCGGCCCATCCAGCCCTTGATGCGGGTGTTGGTGCGGCCCGTGGGGCACTGGCCCGGCAGTACGGCCGACAGGTCGCCGGTGCCGAAGCGGATCAGCGGGTAGTCGGGGTTCAGCGTGGTGATGACCAGCTCGCCCACTTCGCCCTCGGGCACCGGGTCGCCGGTGCCCGGGCGCACGATCTCGACGATCACGCCCTCGTCCAGCACCAGGCCTTCGCGCGCGCTGGTCTCGTAGGCGATCAGGCCCAGGTCTGCCGTGGCGTAGCACTGGTAGCCCGTCACGCCGCGCGCGGCCAGCCAGTCGCGCAGCGAGGGCGGGAAGGCCTCGCCCGAGACCAGCGCCTTGGTCACGCTGGGCAGCGCCACGCCGTGTTCGTGGGCCTTGTCGAGGATGATCTTCAGGAAGCTGGGCGTGCCGATGTAGCCGGCCGGGCGCAGTTCGGCCATGGCCTGCACCTGCTGCTCGGTCTGCCCCGTGCCGCCCGGAAAGACCGTGCAGCCCAGCGCGTGGGCACCGGTCTCCATCATCGATCCGGCAGGCACGAAGTGGTAGCTGAAGCTGTTGTGGATCAGCTCGCCGGGGCGAAACCCCGCGGCATACATGGCGCGTGCCATGCGCCAGTAGTCCGGCCGTGCGCCCTCGGGCTCATAGATGGTGCCGGGGCTGGCGAACACGCGGGGCATGTGGCGCCCGAATGCAAGGGCGCTGAAGCCGCCGAACGCATTCTGGCCGCGCTGCGCCTGCTGGCGCTCCAGCAGTTCGTACTTGCGCGTGACGGGCAGGCGGGCCAGCGCGGCGCGGTCGGTGATGGTGGTGGCGTCCACGCCCTCCAGGATGCCGGCGAAGGCGGGGCTGGCCTGCTGGGCGTGGGCGATCTGCCGGGGCAGGGCCGCCATGAGGGCGGCTTCGCGCTCGGCGGGGGCGCGGGTTTCCAGGGCGTCGTAGAACATGCTCATGCCTGGGTCTCCTGTCGTTGGGAGGGGTTTAGGGCAAAATCGGCCTCTAGCGCTTGCCTGTAAAGCGCTGGAAGCTATTAATTTGAGAGTAATTAGGCCAGCCAGCGCTTGCGGCGCTTGTAGCTCTTGACGTCCTTGAAGCTCTTGCGCTCGCCACCGCCGACGCCCAGGTAGAACTCCTTCACGTCTTCGTTGCTGGCCAGGTCCTGCGCGGCGCCGTCCATGACGATGCGGCCGCTTTCCATGATGTAGCCGTAGTCCGCGTACTTCAGCGCCATGTTGGTGTTCTGCTCGGCCAGCAGGAAGGTCGTGCCTTCCTTGGCGTTGAGATCCTTCACGATGTTGAACACCTCTTCCACGATTTGCGGCGCCAGGCCCATCGAGGGCTCGTCCAGCAGCACGATGTTGGGGTTGCTCATGATGGCCCGGCCGATCGCGCACATCTGCTGCTCGCCGCCCGAGGTGTAGGCCGCCTGGCTGGTGCGGCGCGTCTTCAGGCGCGGGAAGTAGTTGTAGACCTTCTCCAGGTTGGCGGCGATCTCGCCCTTGTCGGTGCGCGTGTAGCTGCCGGTGAGCAGGTTCTCCTCGATGGTCAGGTGGGCGAAGCAGTGGCGCCCCTCCATGACCTGCACCACGCCGCGCTTGACCAGGTCGGCGGGCGAGAGGTTCTGGATCTGCTCGCCGCGCAGCTCGATGCTGCCCTTGGTGACCTCGCCGCGCTCGCCCTTGAGCAGGTTGGAGATCGCGCGCAGCGTGGTCGTTTTGCCCGCGCCGTTGCCGCCCAGCAGGGCGACGATGCCCTTCTCGGGCAGTTGCAGCGACACGCCCTTGAGCACCAGGATCACATGGTTGTAGATGACCTCGATGCCATTGACGCTGAGAACGATGTTTCTGGACTCCATAGCCTTGCCCTTGTAGTGGTGCCAATCGGCAGGGCTGTCGCCACAGCCCTCTCGATTGGCGGCTGCCCTGCGCAGCCGCTTGAACCTGGCGCAACCCGCGCCAGCGGGCGCCGTGGAACGGGTCTTGCCCGACCACCGGCGCCATCCCCCTTCCCGAGCAGAAGGGCGATGGCGCGCAGCGCCTCAGGGGACGTCCTTAGGACTGGCAGTCGCCCGCTTCGCGGCGGGACATCTTCTTGTCGGCGAGGTACTTGTCCGCGCCGGCCTTGACCATAGGCTTGATGACCTGCTCATCGGCCTGGTACCAGTCGGACGAGAACTTCCACTGCTTGCCATCCCAGGTGTGCACGCGGGCCCAGGTAGAACCCATGTGGTCCGCGCAGCTGGTGGACAGCGGGCGCATCAGGTCGGTAAAGCCCAGCGCGTCCAGTTTTTTCTGGTCCAGCGCCAGGTTTTCCATGCCCCAACGCACCTGCTCGCCGGTCATGACCTTGCCCTTGCCGAAGCGCTCCTGCGCGCGGCGCACGGCCTCCACGCCCAGCATCTGGATGATCACGCCGCGCGTGTACAGCACCGAGCCCACTTCGTCCTTGGGGCCCGTGCCCTGGTTGGCGCCGTGCACGTGCTTGAGGATGTCCTGCATGACCTTGGACTGCGTGCCATGGCCGTTGAGCGCCAGTGCGTGGTAGCCCTTGGCGCCATCGCCTACGTCGCGCACGTCCGGCTCGGCACCGGCCCACCACACGCCGTACATCTTGTCGCGCGGGTAGCCCGTGGCCTGGGCTTCCTTCAGGGCGGTGGAGTTCATCACCCCCCAGCCCCACAGCAGCACGTAGTCGGGGCGGCTCTGGCGCACCTGCAGCCAGGTGGCCTTCTGCTCCACACCGGGCGCGGTCACGGGCAGCATCTGCAGCTCGAAGCCGTGCATCTTGGAGCGCTCCTGCAGCAGCGGGATCGGCTCCTTGCCGAAGGGGCTGTCGTGGTAGACCAGTGCGATCTTCTTGCCCTTGAGCTTGTCCAGGCCGCCGGCGTTCTTGCCGATGTGCTGGATCAGGATGTCGGCGCCGGTCCAGTAGCTGCCCATGTAGGGGAAGTTCCACTTGAAGGCCATGCCGTCTTGCGCGACCGACAGGCCATAGCCCAGCGTCATCAGCGGGATCTTGTCCACGGGCGCCTTCTCGGTCAGCGCGAAGGTGATGCCGGTGGCCTGCGGGTCGAACAGCGTCACGCCGGGGCGGCTCTTCAGACGCTCGTAGCACTCCACGCCGCGGTCAGTGGCGTAGCCGGTCTCGCACTCTTCCCAGGTCAGCTTCACGCCGTTCACGCCGCCGTCGCGCGCGTTGATCATCTTGATGTAGTCCTGCTTGCCGTTGGCCCATGGCACGCCGTTCGGGGCGTAGGGGCCCGTGCGGTACGACAGCAGGGGGAAGAACTGTTCCTTGGCCTGGGCGGCGGCGCCGCCTGCAAAGCCGGCCAGGGTGCAGGCCACCGTGGCGGCCGCAGCGAGTCGGGTGAATTTCATGGTCTTGTCTCCTTGTGGTTGGATGGAACGTCGCCTGAATTGCGCCGGTCGGCGCGGAACACACCTTGCAATGGCATCAATGGGGGAAGGGCCACACGCGCATCTTCTGCTTGCCGATGGACCACAGCTTGGCCAGGCCGTGGGGCTCCACGATGAGGAACCACACGATCAGCGCGCCGAAGATCATCAGTTCCGCATGCGACACGGCGGCGGTGGAGATGTCCACGCCGAACAGGCCGGCCACCGCGGGCAGGAACTGGTTCAGGAAGATGGGCAGCACCACGATGAAGGCCGCGCCGAAGAACGCGCCCATGATGGATCCCATGCCGCCGATGATGACCATGAACAGCAGGCGGAACGACACCTCGACCGAGAACGCTGCCGGCTCCCACGAACCCAGGTGCACGAAGGCCCACAGCGCGCCCGCCATGCCGACGATGAAGGAGCTGACGGCGAAGGCGCTGAGCTTGGCGTACATAGGGCGGATGCCGATCACCGCGGCGGCCACGTCCATGTCGCGGATGGCCATCCATTCGCGGCCGATGGCGCCGCGCACCAGGTTCTTGGCCAGCAGGGCCACGACCACCAGGAGCGTCAGGCAGAACAGGTACTTGGCCATGGCGCTGTCCAGCGGCATGCCGAAGACCTGCAGGTTGCTGACCGAGACCGAGCCGGAGTCGGAATTGTTGGTGAACCACTTGATGCGCAGGAACATCCAGTCGCTGAAGAACTGCGCCGCCAGCGTGGCCACGGCCAGGTACAGCCCTTTCACGCGCAGGCTGGGTAGCCCGAACAGGATGCCGAAGAACGTGGCGCACAGCCCGCCCAGGATGAGGGCCGGGACCAGCGGCATCCCCGGGAAGCGCACGAAGAAGTTGAAGGCCCCGTAGGCACCCACCGCCATGAAGGCGCCCGAGCCCAGCGAGATCTGCCCGCAGTAGCCCACGAGGATGTTCACGCCCAGCGCGGCCATGGACATGATGACCAGCGGGATCAGGATGGCGCGGTAGAAGTAGTCCGACGCCATCGCGGGCACCGCCACGAAGGCCACGGCCAACAGCAGCAGGATGGCGATGCGGTCCTGGGTGATGGGAAAGATCTGCTGGTCGGCCTTGTAGGTGGTCTTGAACTGGCCGTTTTCGCGGTAGAACATTATTTACTCCAAATCTTTCAACCAAGGGCGATGATCTTTTGGCTGCGGGCACTGTGTGCCCTCGCAGGAAGACCATCCTTCGCCTGCGGCGAAGAACCCTGCGGGTTGATTGCGTATGTCATACGCGATCGATGATCTTCTCGCCGAACAAACCTTGGGGCCGGAACAGCAGGAACACGAGGGCCAGCACGTAGGCAAACCAGATCTCGATGCCGCCGCCCACGAAGGGGCCCAGGTACACCTCGGAGAGCTTCTCGCCCACGCCGATGATCAGCCCGCCGATGATGGCGCCCGGCACCGAGGTCAGGCCTCCCAGGATCACCACCGGCAGCGCGCGCAGCGCCACCGTGGTCAGCGAGAACTGCACGCCCAGCTTGGAGCCCCAGATCATCCCGGCCACCAGTGCCACGACACCGGCGACACACCACACGATGACCCAGATGTGGTTGAGCGGGATGCCGATGGACTGCGCCGCCTGGTGGTCGTCGGCCACGGCGCGCAATGCGCGGCCGGTCTTGGTCTTTTGAAAGAAGATGCTCAGCACCACCACCAGGGCGGCGGCAATGCCTGCGGCAATCACGTCTTCCTTGTTCACGAGCACGCCGCCCTCGAACACGGTGTCCAGCAGGAACACCGGGTCCTTGGGCATGCCGATGTCGATCTTGTAGATGTCGCTGCCGAAGAAGGTCTGGCCCAGGCCTTCCAGGAAGTAGGTGATGCCCAGCGTGGCCATGAGCAGCGTGGCGCCTTCCTGGTTCACGAGGTGGCGCAGCACCAGGCGCTCGATGAACCAGGCCACTGCGAACATGCACAGACCTGCGATCAGGAACGCGGCCAGATTGGCCACGATGGGGTTGCTGATGCCGGTCCACTCCGGGATCCACTCGGCAAAGCGCGCCATGGCCAGGGCCGCGAACAGCACCATGGCACCCTGCGCGAAGTTGAAGACGCCCGAGGCCTTGAAGATCAGCACGAAGCCGAGTGCCACCAGCGCGTAGAGCATGCCGGCCATCAGGCCGCCGATCAGGGTTTCGAGAAAGAATGCCATTTGCTTGCCCTCAGTGGCTGGTGCCCAGGTAGGCGCGAATCACGTCTTCGTTGTTGCGCACTTCGTCCGGCGCGCCGTCACCGATCTTTTTGCCGTAGTCCAGCACCACGACGCGGTCGCTGATGTCCATCACCACGCCCATGTCGTGTTCGATGAGGACGATGGTGGTGCCGAACTCGTCGTTCACATCCAGGATGAAGCGGCACATGTCCTGCTTCTCCTCCACGTTCATGCCGGCCATGGGCTCGTCCAGCAGCAGCACCTGAGGTTCCATGGCGAGGGCCCGGCCCAAGTCCACGCGCTTTTGCAGGCCGTAGGGCAGTTGGCCGACGGGGGTCTTGCGGTGCGCCTGGATCTCCAGGAAGTCGATGATGTGTTCAACCTTCTCGCGGTGGGCGATCTCCTCGCGCTCGGCCGGTCCGATGCGCAGTGCCTGCAGGAGCAGGTTGCTTTTGATCTTGAGGTTGCGCCCGGTCATGATGTTGTCGATCACGCTCATACCCTTGAACAACGCCAGGTTCTGGAAGGTGCGCGCGATGCCCATCTCGGCGACCTGGCGGCTGTTCATGTGGCCGAACGTCTGGCCGCGGAAGGTGATGGAGCCCTCGGACGGCGTGTACACGCCGTTGATGCAGTTGAGCATGGAGCTCTTGCCCGCGCCGTTGGGGCCGATGATCGAGCGGATCTCGTGCTCGCGCACGTTGAACGAAATGTCGGTGAGCGCCTTGACGCCGCCGAACCGCAGGCTGATGTTCTTGACGTCGAGGATGACGTCGCCAATCTTCTTGCTGGTCATGTGTCTGCTGCCTCGTTGCGTGTCAGGCGGCCGCCCGGGTGGCGGGGAAGGTCTTGGCGTCGGTGATCTTCAGCGTGGCGCTCACGCTGCCCTTGCGCCCGTCCTCGAACTTCACCTGCGTTTCGATGAACTGCTCGGCCTTGCCCGTGTACAGCGCATCCACCAGCACGCCGTACTTCTCGGCGATGAAATTGCGGCGCACCTTGCGTGTGCGGGTCAGTTCGTCGTCGTCGGGGTCCAGCTCCTTGTGCAGCACCAGGAAGCGCGCGACCTGCGTGTCGGCCATGCCAGCTTCGGCGGCCAGGTCGGCGTTCACCTGCGAGATGCAGTCGGCGATCAGCTCGATCACCTTGGGCTTGGAGGCCAGGTCCACATAGCCGCCGTAAGGGATGCCCTGGCGCTCGGCCCAGTTGCCCACGGCCTCGTAGTCGATGTTGATGAAGGCACAGACCTGATCGCGCTGGTTGCCGAAGCAGACGGCTTCCTTGATGTGCGGGAAGAACTTGAGCTTGTTCTCGATGTAGTTGGGCGCGAACATGGCGCCGCTGGCCGTCTTGCCCACGTCCTTGGCGCGGTCGATGATGCGCAGCTGGCCGTTGGCGTCGATCACGCCGGCATCGCCGGTGTGGAAGTAGCCTTCGGCGTCGATCACCTCGGCGGTGGCGTCGGGCCGCTTGTAGTACTCCTTGAGCACCGACACGCCCTTGACCAGCACCTCGCCGTTGTCGGCGATCTTCAGCTCGATGCCGGGGGCCGCCTGGCCCACGGTGTTCAGATCCACCTGGCCATCACGCTGCAGGCAGACGTAGGCGCAGGTTTCCGTCTGACCGTAGAGCTGCTTGAGGTTGATTCCGATGGAGCGGAAGAAGCGGAACAGGTCGGGCCCGATGGCCGCGCCTGCCGTGTAGGCCACGCGGATGCGCGACAGGCCCATCACGTTGCGCAGCGGTCCGTAGATGGCGAGGTCGGCCAGGCGGTACTTGAGGCGGTCGATTGCGCCCACGGGCTTGCCGTCCAGGAGATCGGAGCCCACGCGGCGCGCCAGCTGCATGCATTTCTCGAACAGCCAGCGCTTGGGCGCAGCGGCGTCTTCCATGCGGATGGAGACCGACGTCAGCATGCCTTCAAACACGCGCGGCGGGGCGAAGTAGTAGGTGGGGCCGATCTCGCGCAGGTCGATGGAGACGGTGCTGGCCGACTCGGGGCAGTTGATGGTGAAGCCGGCCACCATCCACTGCGCGAGCGAGAACAGGTGGTCCCCCACCCATGCCGGGGGCAGGTAGGAAATCACGTTGTCCTGCGGGCCCAGGCGGTCCACCTCCACCGCGCCTTGCGCAGAGGCGATGAAGCTGGCATGCGTCTGGCACACGCCCTTGGGCTTGCCCGTGGTGCCCGAGGTGTAGAGGATCACCGACACGTCCTGCGGGTCGATCTGCTCCACCAGGGCATCCCATGCGCCGGGGTGGGCCTTGTCCCACTCGGCGCCGCGCGCCACCAACTGCGCGGTGCTGATGAGGCCCGGCTGGTCGTAGTGGCGCAGGCCGCGCGGGTCGTCGTAGATGATGTGCTGGATGCCGGATACCGATTCGCGCACTTCCAGCAGCTTGTCCACCTGTTCCTGGTTTTCGGCAAACGCGAAGGCAATCTCCGCGTCCTGGATGACGAAGGTCATCTCGGCGGCCACGGCGTCCTGGTACAGCGGAATCGGCACGCCCCCCACGCTTTGCACGGCCACGAAGCCCATGTACAGGTGTGGCCGGTTGTCGCTGATCAGCGCCAGGTTCTGGCCCTTGGCAAAGCCCAGCGACAGCAGCCCGCAGGCCATGTGGCGCACCTCGGCCGCGGCGTCCTTCCAGCTCCAGGTCTGCCAGATGCCATATTCTTTCTCGCGCAGTGCTGCAGCGTCGGGGCGCTGGGCGGCGTGCTGCAGCAGTAGATGGGGGAATGTGGTCTTCATTCCGGTTCCTATCAGGGTCTGTGGAGGGCAGCGCACGGGAAACTAGAAGTCCGCTGCCGGTTTGCAACCAATGGTAGGAACGACTTTGACGTTATCTTGTCTTTACGATGACAATTCAAGGGTTAGTCCTCAGGGGTCTAACCCTGACCGCCCTCGACAGGTGGTGATCGCGGGAGGCTGAGGGGTTCATGGGCGCGACAGGCGAGGGCGCTATGCTCGCCGCCATGTACGCCCCGTTCTTCGGACTCGAACACCCGCCTTTTTCCATCGCGCCCGACCCGCGCTACCTCTTCATGAGCGAGCGCCATCGCGAAGCCCTGGCCCACCTGCTGTACGGCCTGGATGCGGGCGGCGGCTTCGTGCTGCTCACGGGCGAGATCGGCACCGGCAAGACCACGGTGTGCCGCTGCTTCCTGGAACAGATTCCGCCGCAGTGCAACGTCGCTTACATCTTCAATCCGAAGCTCACGGTGCCTGAGCTGCTGCGCTCCATCTGCGACGAATTCGGCGTGGCGCACCGCCCCGCCATACCGGGAGCGGAGACCGTGAAGGACTGCCTGGACCCGCTCAACGACTTCTTGCTGCAGCAGCACGCGGCGGGGCGCAACAACGTGCTCATCATCGACGAGGCGCAGAACCTCGCGCCCGATGTGCTGGAACAACTGCGCCTGCTCACCAACCTCGAAACCAGCGAGCGCAAGCTGCTGCAGATCATCCTCATCGGCCAGCCCGAGCTGCGTGCGATGGTGGCGGCGCCGGAGCTGGAGCAGCTCGCGCAGCGCGTGATCGCGCGCTACCACCTGGACGCCTTGAGCGCCGACGAAACACGCCAGTACATCGCCCACCGCCTGGCCGTGGCCGGGCTGCAAGGGCCGCTGCCTTTTCAGCAGCGGGCGCTGGCGCGCGTGCACGCGCTGACGGGTGGCGTGCCGCGGCGCATCAACCTGCTGTGCGACCGTGCCCTGCTGGGTGCTTACGGCGCGGGTGTGCGCGAGGTGACCGATGCCATGGTGCGCCGCGCCGCGCGTGAGGTGTTCGATGCGCCCGCGACAGCGCGCCCGGGCGCGGCGGGGCGCTGGCTGGCCGCTGGAACCGGCGGGCTGGTGGGCGCGGCGGCGCTGGGCGGGCTGGCCTGGGCCCTGGGCTGGTGGCCGCTCGCAGACGGTGGCGCCGGCTCCACACAGGCACAGACACAGACACAGAGGCCGGCCATCGCCGCGTCGGCTGCGGCCGTGCCCGCGTCATCCCCCGCCTCGGCTGCTTCTGCACCCGACGCGCCGGCCCCGCAAGCGCCCCCGCCGACGTTGGCGCAGTTCCTGGCCATCCAGCCCGTGGCGCAGGCGCCGGCGGCCTGGCAGGCGCTGGCCCGGCAGTGGCAGGCGAGCGTGCCCGACGGCGCCGCGGACCCCTGCGCCGCGCTGGCGTCCGAGGGCCTGCGCTGCTACCGCAGCCGCCGCGCCAGCCTGAACCTGCTGCGCCAGCTCGACCGGCCCGTGCTGCTGATGCTGCGGCCCGCCGAGGTCGATGCGCAGGGCGAGGCCCTGGCGCCTGAGGTGGCGGTCTTGCTGCGCCGGCTGGATGACGGCACCGCCACGCTGGAAGGCGTGCAGGGCCAGACGCTGCAGGTGCGCGTGACGGAGCTTGCGCCGCTGTGGCGCGGCGAGGTTGCCACGCTGTGGAAGGCCCCTGCCGAGCTGGCCGATTCGGGCGACGTCACCGCCACTGCCGCGGGCGCCGCCTGGCTGGACCAGCAACTGGCGGCCGCCGGCGCGGGCACCGCCGCAGCCCGTACCGCAACGCCCGCCGCGCGCCGCGCGCGCATCCACCAATTTCAGCTGGGCCAGGGCCTCACGCCCGATGGCCGCGCTGGTCCCTTGACCTTGATGTTGCTCAACCGCGCCGCAGGCGTGCCGGAGCCGCGTTTGCTCAGCGGAGCCTGAACCCATGTCCTACATTCTTGATGCGCTGCGGCGCGCCCAGGCCGAGCGCGGCCGTGGCAGCGTGCCCGGCCTGCATACCCCCACGTCGCCCGTGGCGGTGCCCACCGTGCAGCGCGCCGCACCGGCGCGGGGGCTGCCCTGGATGGTGCTTGCAGCGCTGGCGGGCGTAGGGGCGGCAGCCGGCGCCTGGTGGCTGGTGCGTGCGCCCAGTGCGACGGTGGCCGCGGTGGTGCCTGCGCCCGCCCCCGCGATACCGGCGCCTGCCGCTCCAGCCTCCGCCGCGCCGATGGCCGTGCCGGCCCATGGGGCAGCGCCGGCGCCCGAAACTGCGCCCGCAACCACACCAACACCAACACCAACACCAACACCAACACCAACACCAACACCAACACCAACACCAACACCAACACCAACGCCAACGCCAACGCCAACGCCAACGCCAACGCCAACGCCAACGCCAACGCCAGCGCCAGCGCGAGCACCGGCACCAGCATCCAAACCCACGCCCGAGCGCTCCGCCCGCGCCGAAGCGCCTGCCCCCCGGCCCGAGCGCAGCGCGCCGGCCCCCGCACCGGCCCCGCGCGCTGCGCCGCCGGCACCCGCACCGCAGGAATCGACGGGAACCGTCTTTGCCCAGGCCGACCTGCCGGCGAGCGTGCGTGAGCAACTGCCCACCCTGCAGCTCGCGGGCGTGACCTACTCGTCCAATCCCGTGTACCGCATGGTGATCGTCAACGGCCAGGTGCTGCACGAGGGGGATACCGCCGCCCCCGGCCTGGTGCTGGAGCGCATCGAGCCGGCGCGTACCGTGTGGGCGTTCCGCGGCTACCGCTATGCCTTGCCGACGCAGTGATGGGTTTGTAGTCAAACAGGGCTTGAACCCATAATCAGCAAGCGCCAACAGCTATTAAATCAATAGCATTCGAGTGTGTCGATACCTCGGACCGGCCAGGCGTAGGTTCGTGGTATTCCCGCTGCCCCGCGGCGCGCTTTGACCGCATGCTTGCGCGCATGAGCCAAGACGCCTCCCTGCACCAGCGGCGCCGCCCGCCCACGGCCCAAGAACTCAGCGGCATTCCCTGGATGGCGTTGCTGCAGCCCGCCGAGCGCGAACGGGCGGTGGCCGCGCTGGCCGTCGGCGATGCCCAGCCGGGCGACTACGTGTGCCGTGTGGGCCGGCCGGTGACGTACTGGTTTGGGGTGGTCGAGGGCCTGCTCAAGATGAGCGCGGACAACGCCGACGGGTTGACGATGACCTTCACCGGCGTGCCCCCCGGCGGCTGGTTCGGCGAAGGCACGGCGGTCAAGCGCGAGCCCTACCGCTACAACATCCAGGCCCTGCGTAGGAGCGTGGTGGCGGGCCTGCCCATCGACACCTTCCATTGGCTGCTGGACCATTCCATCGGCTTCAACCGCTTCGTGATGAACCAGCTTAACGAGCGCCTGGCGCAGTTCATCGCCGCGCGGGAAATCGACCGCCTCACCAACCCCGACCTGCGCGTGGCGCGCAGCCTGGCGGCGCTGTTCAACCCCGTGCTCTACCCGGGCGTCGGGGAAGTGCTGCGCATCACCCAGCAGGAGCTGGCCTACCTGGTCGGCCTGTCGCGCCAACGTGTGAACGAGGCCCTGGCGACCCTGGAAGCGCAGGGGGCGATCCGCGTGGAGTACGGCGGCCTGCGCGTGCTGGACCTGCAGGCGCTGCGCACCAGCCTGTTCAGGCGGATGGAGCCGGCGGACGCGGGCCGCCCCGGGCCCCGGCGCCGCGCTTCACCGCGCAGGGCGCCGGCCGACGAGAACGAGCCCGCCGCCATGATCTGAAGGCGCGGTAGAGGGGACGGGGCGCGGCGCGCTCCACGGCGCGAGACAATAGCGCCATGCCCGAAACGCCCGCCCGTCCCCCCGCACCGTCCGCTTCTGCGCCGTCCGCTTCTGCTTCGCCCAGTCCGCTGCGCCCGCGGCTGGTGCTGCGCAAGCCGACCGCGCCCGCAGCACCTGTGGCCACCGGCAAGGCGCCGGGCCGGTCCGCAGGCCGCACGGCCGGCACGGCCGCACCCAGCGGCGCGGCAGGCGCCCCCCGTACGGCGAGCCGGCACGCGCCGGCCACGCCGCGCCCTCCTGCCACCCGTGCGCCCGCTGGCGCTGCGCAGGCGCCTGCAGACGGCCGCATGCGCCTGAACAAGCGCATGGCCGATCTGGGCCTGTGCTCGCGCCGCGAGGCCGACGACTGGATCGCCCAGGGCTGGGTGCGCGTCAACGGGCAGGTGGCGGCCATGGGGCTGCAGGTGGGGCCGCACGACCGCATCGACGTGGACCGCGCGGCCCAGGGCCACCAGCGCCAGCAGGTGACCATCCTGCTGCACAAGCCCATGGGCTATGTGAGCGGTCAGGCCGAGGACGGCCACACGCCCGCCGTGGCGCTGATCAACCCACGTACGCACTGGAAGGACGATGAGAGCCGCACGCGCTTCGCGCCGGCGCAACTCAAGGGCCTGGCACCCTGCGGGCGGCTGGACATCGACTCCGTGGGCCTGCTGGTGCTGACGCAGGACGGCCGCGTGGCGCGCCAGCTCATCGGCGAGGACTCGACGGTGGACAAGGAGTACCTGGTGCGCGTGCAGTACGGCGATCGCGCGCAGGATGTGCGCGCCGTCTTCCCCGCCGACAAGCTGGCGCTGCTGAACCATGGCCTGGCGCTGGACGGCCAGCAGCTCAAGCCGGCGGTGGTGGAGTGGCAGAACCCCGAGCAGTTGCGCTTCGTGCTGCGCGAGGGCAAAAAGCGCCAGATCCGCCGCATGTGCGAGCTGGTGGGCCTCAAGGTGGTGGGCCTCAAGCGCATTCGCATCGGCCAGGTGCTGCTGGGCAAGCTGCCGCCGGGCCAGTGGCGCTATCTGGCGCCGGGTGAGCGCTTTTAAGCTATTAAATCAGGAGCTGCTAGCGCTCGCCAAAAGGGCGTTTGCAGTTCAAAACCCTTTGAAATGCAGAAAAGGAGAGCGCAAGCCGCTCTCTTTTTTGATGGCTGCGGTGGGCGTTCAGTCGCTGCTGCCGCTCGACAGCGGTGCGTTGTAGATCACCGCGCCCAGGATCGCGCCGACGCTGGGGCATGCGGCCAGCGTGGCATCGGTTGGTGGCAAATCGCCGTGCCGCGCCCCTTGAAGCCGGCCGCGGCGCCCCCACCTGCGCATGCGTTCCGGCCGCGCCGGAGAACATGGTTGAATCCCCTGTGATTTCTTTCCCGTTGCCTTTGTTTGAAAAACACCTATGAGCAAGCACACCCATTCCTTCCAGGCCGAAGTGGCGCAACTGCTGCACCTGGTCACGCATTCGCTGTATTCCAACAAAGAGATCTTCCTGCGCGAGCTGGTCTCCAACGCCTCGGACGCCTGTGACAAGCTGCGCTTTGAAGCGCTGAACAATGCAGCGCTGTACGAGGATGCGCCCAACCTGGAGGTGCGCGTGTCCTTCGACAAGGAAGCGCGCACGCTGACCATCACCGACAACGGCATCGGCATGAGCGAGCAGGAGGCCATTGACCACCTGGGCACGATCGCCAAGAGCGGTACGCGCGACTTCATGAACCGCCTGTCGGGCGACCAGAAGGCCGATGCGCAGCTGATCGGCCAGTTCGGCGTGGGCTTCTACTCGGGCTTCATCGTGGCCGATCGCATCACGGTCGAGAGCCGCCGCGCGGGCCTGCCCGCCAGCGAAGGCGTGCGCTGGGCCAGCGGCGGCGCGGGCGACTTCGAGGTGGAGGCCATCGAGCGTGCGGCGCGCGGCACCAGCGTGATCCTGCACCTGCGCGAAGATGCCGAGGAGTTCCTCAACGCCTGGAAGATCAAGCAGGTGATCGGCAAGTATTCCGACCACATCAGCCTGCCCATCCTCATGGAGAAGGAGGAGTGGAAAGAGAGCGAGAAGGAAGGCGAGCCGGGCCAGATGGTGAAGACCGGCGAGTGGGAAACCGTGAACAAGGCCAGCGCCCTGTGGACGCGGCCCAAGAAGGACATCACCGACGAGCAGTACCAGGACTTCTACAAGTCCATCAGCCACGACTTCGAGAACCCGCTCACCTGGAGCCATAACCGCGTCGAGGGCAACACCGAGTACACGCAGCTGCTGTACATCCCTGCCAAGGCGCCGTTCGACCTGTGGAACCGCGACAAGAAGGCCGGCGTGAAGCTGTACGTCAAGCGCGTGTTCATCATGGACGACGCCGAGTCGCTCATGCCCAGCTACCTGCGCTTCGTCAAGGGCGTGATCGACTCCGCCGACCTGCCGCTGAACGTGAGCCGCGAGCTGCTGCAGGAAAGCCGCGACGTGCGCCTGATCCGCGACGGCTCGGTCAAGCGCGTGCTGTCCATGCTTGAGGACCTGGCCAAGCACGACAAGCATGAGGCAGCGGCGGAAGGCGCCGATGGCGTGCAGGACGTGGTCAGCGCCGAGGACAAGGCCAAGGAAGGCAAGTACACCCAGTTCTACGCCGAGTTCGGCGCCGTGCTCAAGGAAGGCCTGGGCGAGGACTTCGCCAACCGCGAACGTCTGGCCAAGCTGCTGCGCTTTGCCTCCACCACATCGGATACGCCGAGCGTTTCCTTTGCCGACTACAAGGCGCGCATGAAGGAGGGCCAGGAGGCCATCTACTACATCACCGCCGACACGCTGGCCGCCGCCAAGAACAGCCCGCAGCTCGAAGTCTTCAAGAAGAAGGGCATCGAGGTGCTGCTCATGACCGACCGCGTCGACGAGTGGGCGCTGAACTACCTGCAGGACTTCGACGGCACGCCCCTGCAGTCCGTGGCCAAGGGCGCGGTGGATCTGGGCAAGCTGCAGGACGAGGCCGAGAAGAAGGCCGCCGAGGAGGCCGCCGAGGCCTTCAAGCCCGTGCTCGCCAAGCTCAAGGAAGCCCTCAAGGACAAGGCCGAGGACGTGCGCGTGACCACGCGCCTGGTCGATTCACCCGCTTGCCTGGTGGTACAGGACGGCGGCATGAGCACGCAGCTCGCGCGGCTGCTCAAGCAGGCCGGCCAGAGCGCGCCTGACGCCAAGCCAGTGCTGGAAGTGAACCCCGAGCATGCGCTGGTCAAGAAGCTGGACGGCAGCGTGCACTTTCACGACCTGGCGCACATCCTGTTCGACCAGGCGCTGCTCGCTGAGGGCGGCCTGCCTGAGGATCCGGCCGCGTACGTGAAGCGCGTGAACGCGCTGCTGGCCTGAGGCGGGCCTGCCACCCTCGCGCCCGGTCTGTGCCGGGCCGTCTCTACAGACCGACCACACCCGGTCCTGCGCAAGCAGGCCGGGTTTTTTTGCGCCACGGCGGTTCCGCGTGTCCCGGTCCACATCAAGGCTATCCCTAATGGTTGTCTGGACCTCAGATGGTGAATATCGAAACCTGCGTGCCGATCAAAAAGGGTTGTGACATGGGAATCAAGACATCGCTGGTTTTTTCTGCCCTGGTGTGGGGCTGTTCGGGGCTGGCCCTGGCCCAGAATGCGGCCGCGCCGCAGGACTATCCGCGCCGGCCCATCACCATGGTGATCCCGGCCGCAGCCGGGGGCGGCACCGACGTGGTGGGCCGCGTGCTGGCCGACGAACTGGGCAAGCGCCTGGGCCAGCCGGTGGTGGTGGACAACAAGAGCGGGGCTTCGGGCATGCTGGGCGCCAATGCGGTCGCGCGTGCGGCGCCTGATGGCTACACGGTGCTGGTGTCGTACTCCACGCCCGTGTTCTACGCGCACCACATGTTTTCCAAGGTGCCGTACGACATCCGCAAGGACTTCGAGTTCATCACCCAGATCGCTGCCACCAGCCTGGTGCTGATGGTCAACGCAAACGTGCCCGTCAAGAACATGAAGGAATTCATGGCCTGGGCGCAACAGAACAAGGGCAAGATCAACTACGGCTCGTACGGGACCGGCTCGCCCGGCCACCTGATGAGCGCCTACCTCAGCGACTCGCGCAAGCTGGAGATGACGCACGTGGCCTACAAGAGCGAGGCGCCGCACATCCAGGATCTGTCTGCGGGCGTGGTCTCCTGGGGTATGGGCACGCTGGCCGCCGCGCAGCCGCAGATCAAGGCCGAGCGCCTGCGCCCGCTGGCGATCCTGGGCCCCCGGCGACTGGCCGATTTGCCCGACGTGCCCACGATGGCCGAGGCGGGCTTTCCCGACCCGGAGTTCAAGACCATCGCCTGGTTCACCATGCTGGCGCCGGCGGGCACGCCCAAGCCCATCCTGGCCCGCCTGGAGAAGGAGGCGGTGCAGATCATCCACTCCACCGCGATGAAGGCCCGCCTGCAGGTCTTCGGCCTGGAAGGGGTGGAAGGCGGGGCTGCACAGTTCCGCAAGGACTTTGAGGCGTCCAACCCCATCATCGATAAGCTGGTGAAAATATCCGGCGCCAAGCAGGACTGATGGAGGCGCACGGTCCTCGCGCAGTTCGTTGCAGGGTGGGCTAGGCAGGTCCAAAGAGGGCTCTGCAGCGTGAGGGCTGAGCCTGCTGAGCCCCTGCCGCAGCACCCGATGACAGGCATGTCAGGTCGATAGCGCTGGCGGTGTCCAGTTGCCCTGGACGGCGCTGTTGGCCCGCATCTGCGCAGGGCTGGTCACCTGGTTTGATACCACGGCCGGCGCGCAGGGCAAGGTGCTGTGGAACACCCTCACGGGTTTTGGCGTGTCCATCGAACCGGGGTGCAACGGGATCGAGGCCTGCATCGTCCTGTTCGCGGCCGTGATCGCCTTTCCTTCCACCTTGCGCCACAAACTGCTGGGGCTGGTCGCCGGCTTTGCTGCGGTGCAGGCGCTGAACGTGGTGCGGGTGATCAGCCTCTTCTACCTGGGCCAGTGGAACACGGCGGTATTCAACTTTGCGCACGAATTCCTGTGGCAGGGGCTCATCATGCTGGATGTGCTGATCGTCTGGCTGCTTTGGGTCCGTGCCGGTGCCAAGGCCCAGCCGCCCCAGGATACGCCGCCACCCGATGAGCCGCCCGCACCGCCAATGCCGCTGGTGATGCCACGCCTGGACAAGGGCCATGGGCAGGTGAGCACCTCGCTCGACCTGTCGCCGCGCTGAGCTCCCAGGCGCAGGAGGATTTCCCCGTGACAAAGCCCGTGCAAACCGGAGCCCCTGCGCGCCGACCCTCCGTGCTCACGCGCTTTGTCCTGTATGCCTTTGGCGCCATGATTGTGCTGACGCTGCTGTGGACCAAGGCCTCGCCATGGCTCTCCTACCCCGTGGCATGGCTCTCCCATGTGGCGCTGGAACAGGCGGCACCCATGTGGGTGCGCGGCGTACACCAGCAGCCGGGCCGCATGGAGGTGGACACCGCGGTGGAGATCGCCGTACCCAACTCCGGCGGGCGCCGGGCCGAAGTTACGCTGGAGGCCGACCCGGGCCGCTACGCCTATGGCCTGCCGATCTTTGCCGCCCTGCTGGTGGCGGCTTGGGGTACCGCGCGTGCGCCGGGGCGGGCCTCCCGCGCGGCGCTGGGCTATGTCTTGCTGTTGCCTGCGCAGGCCTTCAGCCTGGTGATGTACCTGCTCATGCAACTGGCGGGCGCGGCGCAGTTCGATGTGCGGATGCTGCGAGTGGAACAGTGGCAACTGGAGGCCATCGTCTACGGCTACCAGGTGGGCGTGCTGGTACTGCCCACGCTGGTGCCGGTGCTGGTCTGGCTCTGGCTGGACCGTCAGTTTTTCACCGATGTGATCGTGCGGGGCTGGAAGCAGTCCCTGGCTGCCTCGCCGGCTCCGCAGCGACCGGCTGGCTGACCGTCCTCAGGCGACCAGGGGTGGCTCCTGCATGGCCTCGATCTGCTCATGCAGCATGTCCACTTGGCCGCGCCAGTAGTCGCTGCTGCCGAACCAGGGAAAGTTGATCGGAAAGATCGGGTCGCTCCAGCGCCGCGCCAGCCACGCGCTGTAGTGGATCAGGCGCAGTGTGCGCAGCGGCTCGATGAGCGCGAGCTCGCGCCGGTCGAAGGGGCGCAGCTGCTCGTAGCCGTCCAGCAGTGCCGATAGCTGTACTGTGCGCTGGCGGCGCTCGCCCGACAACAGCATCCACAGGTCCTGCACGGCCGGGCCCATGCGCGCGTCGTCCAGGTCCACGAAATGCGGGCCGCCGTGGCCGGCGTCGTCCACGGGCGTCCACAGCACGTTGCCGGGGTGGCAGTCACCGTGCAGGCGGATGTTGCTCGCGTATTTCAAGCCAAATTGGCCTGTAGCGCCCGATAGACAAGCGCCAGCAGCTATTAATTCGAGAGCTTGTTCGCAGGCATCGCGCCATGCCGTCTGTTGGTCCAGGGGAATAATCTGTGCGCCCAGCAGCCAGTCGCGCGGCTCTTGGCCCAACGTCTGCAGGTCCAGCGCCGGGCGCTGCGCGAAGGGCCGGGCTGCGCCCACGTTGTGGATGCGTGCGAGGTAGCGGCCCAGCCACTCCAGCACCTCGAAGTCGTCGAGCTCGGGCGTGCGCCCGCCGCGCCAGGGACTGACGGCAAAGTCGAAGCCCGCATGCCGGTGCAGGCTGCGGCCGTGCAGCAGCAGGGGCGCGACCACGGGCACCTCGGCATCGGCCAGCTCCTGGGAGAAGGCGTGTTCCTCCAGGATCTGCGCCTCGCTCCAGCGCCCCGGGCGGTAGAACTTGGCCACCACGCGACTGCCGTCTTCCAGCGTGGCCTGGTACACGCGGTTCTCGTAGGAGCCCAGGGCCATCAGCCGGCCGTCGCCATACAAGCCGACGCTGGCCAGCGCGTCCAGCACCAGGTCGGGCGTGAGGCTGGCGTAGGGGTGGAGCGTGTCATCGGTGTGGGGCGCGGTCATGGCGTGATTGTCACGCTTGCGGCAGCCCCGCGGGGTCACTGGCCCAGCGCGTCGAAAGGCAGTTGCTGCTTGACCAGGATGACGGTGCAGGGGGCATCCCGCGCCACGCGGATGGGCACGGTGTCGATGAAGCGCTGCAACTGCAGCCCGTGCGTCGCCGCCCCCAGGATCATCATGCTCACGCGGTTGCCCTCGGCATAGCGGACCAGGGCCTGGGCCACGTCGCTGGCCTCCAGCACGTGGTAGCTGGCGCTGTGGCGCGACAGGTCCAGCCCCGCCGCCCACTGCTTGAGCCGCGCCAGGTGCGTGCGGTGCAGCATGGTCTCGCTGCGCGTGCTGTCGGACGTGCTGCTGGCCGAGGGCGAGATCACCGTCACGCAGGCCAGCCGCGCGCCGGGGCGTATGCCCAGCGAACGGGCAACCGCTTCGCGCAAGGAGTACAGCGTGGCGTCCGTCACGTCGTCGTGCGGCACTGCCACCATGAGGATGGGCACCTCGGCGATCTGGCGCGCCGGCAGCGGGCTGGGCTGGTAGTGCATGCCCGCAGCCTTGATCCAACGCTTGAAGTGCGCGCCCACGCCGGGCCCGCGCAGGCGCCGGCCGCGCTCGGTGATGGGCACCTGGTCGGGGTTGGCCAGGTCAAAGGCCAAGTGCGCGGCCGAAGGGTAGCGCTGCGCGGCTTCGGGTTCCAGACAACGCAGGATCACCTCCTGCAGCCACTCGGGCAGGTCGGGGCGGTACTGGCGCGGCGGCGCAGGTGTCATCCACAGGCGCTGGCGCATGCCGCCCTGTGTGGTGGGCGAGCCGAAAGGCAGTTCGCCCGTGGCCATCTCGTAGAGCATGACGCCGATCGCGAAGATGTCGCTGCGCAGGTCGCCGCGCACGCCCACCACCTGCTCGGGCGCGATCCAGGTGGGCGAACCCACGGCTTGGCGCATTTCCTCGGCCAGCAGGTCGGGGTAGTGCGCGTGGCAGGACAGGCCGAAGTCCAGCAGCACCACGCTGCCGTCGGGGCGCAGCAGCACGTTGGCGGGCTTCAGGTCCAGGTGGCAGACGTTCTGCTGGTGGATGCTGTGCGCGGCCAGCGCCATGGCGCCGCCGATGCGGGCGATGGTCTCCGCACTGTGCGCAGCGGTGTCGCCCGGCGGGCGATCGTCCAGCCAATGCTGCAGCGTATCGCCCTGCACGTATTCCATGACCAGGTAGGGCAGCCGCATCAGGTCACCCGCCGCCACGAAGCGCGGCGCGTGGTGGCCCGACAGCGTGGGCAGGATGGTCAGCTCGACCTCGAAACCCACGATGTTCTCGGCCCCGTCGCCTGCCGTCATGCGCGGGATCTTCATGGCCATGGGAAAGCCCGGGTCGCGCGACGCATTGGCATAGCCCACGCGGTAGATGTGCGCCATGCCGCCCGCGTGGATGCACTCATGCACCACGAAGCCGTCGATTTCGGTGCCGGGCGTGAGCAGCTTCATGGGGCGGTGGTGCGTCTGGTCCTGAAGGGTGGAAAAGGCGGGCTCAGCGCCCGCGCTCCAGCCGGTCGGCAAAGAACGTGGGCAGACCGCTGGCGCGCACGGCGGCCGCGGCGGCGGCATGGTTGTAGGCCACGCGCTGGAAGGTGATGGTGGCGGCGTCCGGGTCGAACAGGGCGTACATGGCGCGCGTGTCGCCATCGCGCGGCTGGCCGCACGAGCCGGCGATGGCCAGCCACTGGCGGTGCGGCGGCACGGGCACGGGCACGCCCGGCTGGGGCGAAAAACGCATCAGCTTGGCCGTGGGCGTGAGGAAGTACAGCGCCTGCTCATGCACGTGGCCGCAGAAGACGTAGCGGATGGCCGGGTCGATGCGCGTGGCGGCGGTCATGCAGCGCTCGGCGGCGTTGCTGTCGGTGATGTAGTGCCAGCGCTCGGGGCCGTCGGCGCTGGCGTGCACCAGCAGCGCGTCGGGCCCCAGGCGCTCGGTCAGCGGCAGGCCGGCCAGGAAGCCACGCTGGCGCTCGTCCAGGTGCGGATGGGTCCACTGTGCGCTCTGGTCGCCCAGGTTCTGGGCAACGGCGGGCGGGGCGAGGGCGGCCGCGTCATGGTTGCCGCGCACGCACAGTGCGCCCGCGGCGGCCAGTTGCATGGCCCGGTCGAGCACCGGGCCGGGGTCCGCGCCATAGCCCACCAGGTCGCCCAGCAGCGCGAACTGCTGTGCACCGTGTGCTCGCGCATGCTCCAGGCAAGCGTCGAAGGCGGGCAGGTTGGCGTGGATGTCGGACAGCAGGGCGATCTTCATGGCGCGGGCAATGCAGGCGAAGCGGGGGACAGACCGCGCATGATGAACCCGGAAGCTGAGCGCTCGCTTGCAATGGGTATCCCGCCAGACTAGGGAAAACGCGGAGAACTGCGCCGCCCGCTACGGTGCCTCAGGCCAGGGTCAGCGTCACGTCGATGTTGCCGCGTGTGGCGTTGGAGTAGGGGCAGACCTGGTGCGCGTCGTTGACCAACTGCTGCGCCTGGGCGCGGTCCATGCCGGGCAGGTGCACCTTCAGGCGTGCGGCGATGCCGTAGGCATTGGGGATCGTGCCCAGGTCCACCTCGGCGTCGATGGCCAAGTCCTGGGGCAGGGTCAGCTTTTGCTTCGCGGCGACGGCCTTGATGGCGCCGATGAAGCAGGCCGAGTAGCCGGCGGCGAAAAGCTGCTCGGGGTTGGTGCCCGTGCCGCTGCCGCCGGGCGAGGACAGCTGGACCTGCAGCCGTCCGTCATCGCTGCGCGATGCGCCGTCGCGCCCGCCGGTGGTGTGGGCGCGGGCGGTGTAGAGAACCTTGTCGAGCGTGGTCATGGGTGCATCCTTTCAGAGTGGAACAAAGGCCCCGCCAACGGGGGCATGAGGGAAAACGGTGTCAGGCCTGCGGCTGCACGAGCCGGTCGCGCAGCGCATGGAGCTGCGCGGTCAGGGCGCCAATGTCGGCGGGTGTGCACTGCGTGCGGGCCAGCACGCAGTGCGGGATGGGCTGGGCGCCATCACGCAGCGCACGCCCCTGGCCGGTGAGCGTGATGCGCACGCGGCGCTCGTCCTGCACGTCGCGCAGCCGCACCAGTAGGCCTGCGGCTTCCAGGCGCTTGAGCAGCGGCGTGAGCGTGCCCGAGTCGAGGAACAGGCGCTCGCCCAGCTCGGAGACGGTGAGCCCGTCACGCTCCCACAGCGCCAGCATCACCAGGTACTGCGGATAGGTCAGGCCCAGGGCGTCAAGCAGCGGCTTGTAGAGCTTGGTCATGGCCAACGACGCGGAATACAGCGCGAAGCACAGTTGGTTGTCCAGCAGTAGCTCGGGCGGGCTGGGTGGCGCGGCGGTGTTGCGGGAGGGCATGGGCTCTATTATTGCCAGCAATTAAATTGACAGCAATTGAATTGCTAGATCCATGGAATAGAGAGGGGACATTGCACGTCATACCAGGAGGGATGTGATGGTGAAGGTCAGCCCATGGAATGGTGCTCCACCCACAGGACCATTGTGCGCAGTTCCAGATGGAGCTGGGCTTGCAGGTCGCTCTATCTTGTGTGGGCTGCTTTCAGGGGATTTCCCACGGGCTGTCTGGGACAGGGAGGTCTTGCACGCACCCAGGCCCGGAGGCTTGGACGCGAGGGAGCCCGCTCCGTCTGGAGAGGGGTGGCAGACCTTAGTAGCTTGTGGTCACGGGCCCGCGTGCGCCTGGCCGGAAGCGCGCGGCCAGCCCGTCCGCGGCCTGGCGCAGCAGGAGCATGTCCATGCCCACGGCCACGAACTGCGCGCCCAGGGCCAGGCATTCGCGTGCCCGGGCTTCGTCCACCACGAGGGTGCCGGGTGCCTTGCCGGCCGCGCGGATGCGGCGGATCGCGTCGTCGATCGCGGCGCGCACCGTGGGGTGGTTGGCATCACCCGGGAAGCCCATGCTGGCGGACAGATCGGCCGGGCCGATGAAGATTCCGTCCACGCCCTCCACCGCGGCGATGGCCTCAATCTGCTCCAGCGCCTCGGCCGTCTCCACCTGCACCAGCAGGCAGAGCTCGTTCTCCGCATCGCGTACATAGGCCGCGTCGCGGCCGAAGTCCGAGGCGCGCATGGAGCCGCCCATGCCGCGGATGCCGCGCGGCGCGTAGCGCATGGCGGCCACGGCGGCGCGCGCCTCGTCCGCGTTCTGCACGAAGGGCAGCAGCAGCGTTTGCGCGCCGATGTCCAGGTAGCGCTTGATCAGCACCGGGTCGTTCCAGGCCGGGCGCACCACGCCGTGCGTGTGGTCCCGGCAGCCGGCGGCCACGGCCTGCAGCTGCTGCACCATGAGCGGTACGTCGCTGGGCGTGTGTTCCGTGTCCAGCAGCACCCAGTCAAAGCCCGATCCCGCGATCAGCTCGGTGACCAGGGGTGATGGCAGGGTGGACCAGATGCCGATCTGCGCCTGACCGGCGGCCAGTGCGTGCTTGAAGGGGTTGCGAACGGGCATGGCAGGTGGTCTGGGTCAGGTCAGTACTGGTACACGCCGCGGCCGGTCTTGCGGCCCAGGCGGCCGGCGGCCACCATCTCCTTGAGCAGCGGGCAGGGGCGGTACTTGCTGTCGCCGAACTCGGTCAGGTACACGTCCATCACGGCCAGGCACACGTCCAGGCCGATCATGTCGGCCAGCGCCAGCGGGCCGATGGGCTGGTTGCAGCCGAGCTTCATGCCGGCGTCGATGTCCTCGGGCGTTGCCAGGCCCTCTGCCAGCACGAAGAAGGCCTCGTTGATCATGGGCACCAGGATGCGGTTGACCACGAAGCCGGGGGCGTTCTTCACAGTGATGGGCGACTTGCCCAGGCGCTCGGAGAGCTGCTTCACCGCGTCGTGCGTGGCGTCGGAAGTCTGCAGGCCGCGAATGATCTCCACCAGCGCCATCATCGGCACGGGGTTGAAGAAATGCATGCCGATGAACCGGTCTGCGCGCGACGTGGCGGCGGCCAGCTTGGTGATGGAGATCGAAGAGGTGTTGGACGCAATGATCACTTCGGGCGCCACCAGCGCGTCCACCTGCTTGAGGATCTTGAGCTTGAGTTCGTAGTTCTCGGTGGCAGCCTCGATCACGATCTGGGCGGCCTTCAGGTCGTCGTAGCTGGTGGAGGTTTTGATGCGCGCGAGGGCGGCGCTCTTGTCGGCTTCGGTGATCTTTTCTTTCTTGATCAGGCGGTCCAGGCTGCCTGCTACGGTGGCCACGCCCTTTTGCACGGCGGCGTCGGAGATGTCCACCATCACCACATTGATGCCCGACACAGCGCATGCCTGGGCAATGCCGTTGCCCATGGTGCCCGCGCCGATGATGCCAACGGTCGAAATCGTCATATAAATGTCCCTTGAAAGTGTAGTAGTGAGAAAAAAACGATGCCGTGATGGTATCGGCAATCGCGCGTCTGCTGCTGCGTTGCAGCATCGCCATACAACGAGGGGACACTGCATGCGTGAGTTCGACTATGTCGTGATCGGGGGCGGCTCGGCGGGCTGCGTGCTGGCGGGGCGGCTGAGCGAGGACCCCACGGTGCGCGTGTGCCTGCTGGAGGCGGGCGGCAGCGATGCCAGTGTGCTTATCCATTGCCCGGCGGGGCTGGCCGCGATGGCGCGCAGCGGCGCCTTCAACTGGGGGCTGCACACCACGCCGCAGGCGGGCCTGGGCGGGCGTCGGGGCTACCAGCCGCGCGGCAAGGTGCTGGGTGGTTCCAGCTCGGTCAACGCCATGATCTACGCGCGCGGCCACGCCAGCGACTACGACCACTGGGCTGCGGCCGGCAATGCAGGCTGGGGCTGGAACGACGTGCTGCCGTACTTCCTTCGGGCCGAGCACAACGAGCGCGGTGCAAGCGCCTGGCACGGCACGGACGGGCCGCTGAATGTGGCGGACCTGCAGTCGCCGCAGCGTGCCAGCCGCGCCTTCGTCGAAGCCGGCGTGCAGGCTGGCCATCCACGCAATGACGACTTCAACGGCGCGCAACTGGAGGGCGTGGGTCTCTACCAGGTCACGCACCGGGTGGGCGAACGCTTCAGCGTGGCCAAGGCCTACCTCACGCCCCACCTGGGCCGGACCAATCTGCAGGTGGTGACCGGCGCGCAGGCCACGCGCATCCTGTTCGAGGGCCGGCGCGCCACGGGCGTGGAATACCGCCGAGGCGGCCAGACGCAGCAGGTGCGCGCCACGCGTGAGGTGCTGCTGTCGGCGGGGGCGCTGCTATCGCCGCAATTGCTCATGCTCTCGGGTGTGGGGCCGGGCGCGCAGTTGCAGAGCCACGGAATTGGCGTGGTGCACGATCTGCCGGGCGTGGGCGCGCATCTGCACGACCATCCCGACGTGGTGCAGGTGATGGACGCACCGCGGTTGACGGACCTCTTCGGCCTGTCACTGCCCGGGGCGCTGAACGTGCTGCGCGGCGTGCGGGAGTGGCGTGCGAACCGCAGCGGCATGCTGACCACCAACTTCGCCGAGGCTGGCGGCTTCATCAAGAGTCGCCCCGAGGAGCCATTGCCCGACCTGCAGCTGCACTTCGTGGTCGGCAAGCTGCTGGACCACGGCCGGCAGGCCACATGGGGCCATGGCTATTCCTGCCATGTATGCCTGCTGCAGCCCCGAAGCCGCGGCCGGGTGACGCTGGCCAGCGCCGACCCGGCGGCCGCTCCGCTGGTGGACCCGGCATTCTTCAGTGATCCCGACGACATGCAGCGCCTGGTGCGCGGCGTGCGGCGCATGCGCGAGATCCTGGCGCAGCCCGCCCTGGCCAGCCTGGGCGCGCGTGAGCTGTCCCATTCGTCCCGTGCGCAAAGCGATGCACAGATCGAGCAGTTCATCCGCGACTGGGCCGACACCATCTACCACCCCGTGGGCACGTGCCGCATGGGCTGCGGTCCGCTGGACGTGGTGGATGCCCAGCTGCGTGTGCATGGCCTGCAGGCTCTGCGTGTGGTGGACGCATCCATCATGCCGCGCATTGTGAGCGGCAACACGAATGCACCCACGGTGATGATTGCCGAGCGCGCGGTGGACTTGCTGCGCCAGGCTGCATGACGCGCTCCGGTTCGGCAGTGCGCGCTTAAGAAATTTTGAGGGTTCGCATAAGCGTTTTTTAGCAGCACGCGCGCTGCACCGTTCCTAGACTGCACAGCACCTGTGAGACACACGATGTGCCGCATGGGAAGGCGAGGCTCCCAAGCCGCAACACCCACAAGAACCGGAACCGACAATGCAGTTCAACCCTCAGGAAATCACCGCGCTCGCGCAGGCCGATGCCGCCGCACCGCGCATGGACCTCTATGCCTTCATCCACAAGGCCTTGCGTGCCTATATGGTCGACACACTCGTGGGCCTGGGTCGTGTGGACGCCGAGGACGACCTCGAACTGTCCCAGGCCGGCGCACGCGTGCTGCAGCTGCTGAGCTTTTGCCGCGCGCACCTGTACCACGAGAACACCTACGTGCATCCCGCCATGGAGCGCCATGCACCTTGCAGCGCCGCCGCGGTTGAGCAGGAACATGATGGTCATGGTCAGGCGATTGCGGCGCTGGCGGATGCGGCGCAGCAGCTCATGCAATGCCCGCGCGAGCGGCGAGCGCGCGTGGCTCATGCGCTGTACCAGCAGCTGGCGCTGTTCGTGGCACACAACTTCGAGCACATGCAGTTGGAGGAGACGGCGCACAACGCGGTGCTCTGGGCGCATTACAGCGACGCGGAACTGGCTGCCATCGAGGGTGCGCTGGTCGCGTCGATACCGCCGGACGAGATGCTCGTCACGCTGCGCTGGATGCTGCCCAGCATGACCCCGAACGAGCGGGCCATGGTGCTCGGTGACATGCGGCGCAATGCGCCTCCCGGCATCTTTGACACGGCATTGAGTGTCATGCGTCCGCACCTGTCGGATGGCGAGTGGGGCAAACTGGCACGTGCTTTGGAGCTTGCGCGATGAGCCATGGGTTGCTGCGCCATACCCTGGCTGCATTCTGGCTTTGCGTGGCCAGCGCGAGTGCCCTGGCTGCGGGCCTCCCGCCCCCTGAACGCTTTCGGCTCACGCCCCAGTTGCTGGAGCGCATGGAGGCACTGCAGGCCGCGTCGCCAGAAGCCGCACGTCCCGGCGACGACGACGAGCCGGACGCGCAGTCCGTTCAGGAGTTGGCGCGTCAGCTGGATGCGGATCCGCGCATCCGTGCCTTGCTGGCCCGCCACCGGGTCAGCAGCATCGAGTACGCCACGGCGGTGTATGCCGCACTGCACGCGGGCATGTTCCTCGCCATGGAATCGCTGGCTGACAAGGCTTCGCGCACCAAAGCGCTGGCATCCTTCACCCCAGAGCAGCGCGCCAACATCGAGTTGCTGCGCCGGCGCCCAATCAAGTGAGCGCCGCGGCGGCGCGACCTTCAACCGCCGGCCATCTCTTCCAACTGCGCAGGTGCGTCCAGGCGCAGCCGCAGTCGCCCACGGCCGGTTTTGTCGATATGGATGCCGGTGTCGCTTTCCTGCAGCCGGCGCTGCAGCAACAGCAGGCGCGCCTCCAGGTTGTCGGCCACGCCCGGCAGGCGCAGGCTGGGGTCCAGGCGCAGTTCGCGGTTGCTGAAGTCCTGCCGTCCGGTGCGCTCATGGTCGCGCAGCAGCTTCCACAGGATCGCGCCCGCCACGCCCTTGATGAGATAGGTGTCATTGACGAACACGCTGTCGTTCACCGCGAAATGCCGCACCCGCGCCGGCGCCCCCCGCGGCGCCGGCGCGGGCGCGGCTTCTTGCGATGCCTCCGTGGCTTCGTCGGCCGACTGCAGCAGGTCGATCGCGGTGGCCAGCTGTCCTGCCAGCGCCACCAGCGCGTCTTCCTCCGGGTAGCGGAACTGCAGGTCCAGCGGGCTTTCCACGAACAGCACACCCAGCGTGCGGCCGCAGCTCAACAGGGGCACGGCCAGCTGGCTGTGCGGTGCGGGCAGGCCCGGGTAGGGAATTTCGTGTGCGGGCGCGCTCTGTCCCAGGCTGCTGCGCATGGCATGGCTGTACAGCGCGGCATGGGTCATGTGGCTGATGCGTACCGGCGTGGCTTCGCGCGCGGCCACGCCTATCACGCCCTGGCCCAGCTTGATCTCCGAGCCCACGCCCGAATGGGTGTAGCCATGGCTTGCCACGGTGTACAGGTGGCCCGCTTGCGCATCCAGCATGAGCACCATCGCATGCTGCACGTGCAGATGCTCGTGCAGGCCCGCCAGCAGTGTCTGTAGCAGCTCGTCGAGCGTGGTGCAGCGTGCCAGGCGCTGGCTGCACAGGCGCACGGCGCCCAGCAGATCGGCGCGTGGCAGTTGCGCGGGGCTGGGCGCCAGTCCTTCTCCGGGCACGGGTTCGATGCGCTCGACGGCGTAGACATCCGATCCCTTGAGTTCGAAGACGCCCTCCATGCCGTTGTGCGAGGCGATGCCCGCCAGCTGCGCGCGCATGCGCTCGAACAGTGCGCCTTCCGCCTCGGTGCGCAAGAAGCGCAGGTGCAGGCGAAAGCAGCGTGCTGTCACGGGGTCCAGCACCAGCACGCTGGCATAGGGGTTGGCGAGGATGTTGGCGCGCGTCTTGTTGAAGAACTGGAACGACAGGGCCACATGCTGCTCATCGACGTAGACCACCTGTGAGATGTAGGCCACGTTGGGCGTGCCGTCGGGGGCGCAGGTGGCCATGATGGCAGGAATCGCGCCCTCCAGGCAGGCGCGGATGGAGCGCAGGGTGGGCGGCACGTTCACGGCTGGCGCTCCTTGCGCAACGGTTCGCCGGCATGCGGGCCGGGGGTCTGGTCGAACGCGGCTTCGGGCGAAAACTCCACTGCCACCAGATCGTCCCGTGGTGCATTCAGCATGGCCGCGGTGTACTGCGGGCCATAGCCCACCTGGGCCACGGCATGCTGCATGGCGGACAGGTAGCTTTGCAGCGCGGGTTCGTCGGCCGGCAGCACGGCACGTTGCACGGCGGCGGTGGCCTTGACCTGCACCGTGCGGTGCGAGGGCGGGTCACTGAAGACCACGGCAATGTGGCCGGTGGTGGCAATGTCGGCCAGAAGCTGTCGTGACTGGCTTCGCCGCAGGAAGACCGTGATGCGCTGGCCGTTGGTGCTGATGCGCGCGCCCACGGCGCGCATCACGCTGGGGCGCAACTGCGCGTCGCGCGAGGCCACGATGGTGGAGACGCCCCGGTCCACCAGGGCGATGTATTCGGCGCTCAGAAGCGTAGGCATGCGTGAAAGGCTCAGGCGCGAAAGCGCTTGCGGGTGAGCGCCAGGGCCACCCAGTACGCGGCCACGGTGGTCACGGCGATCACCAGGCCGTGGCGCAGCGGGTGCTGCGGCCACTGGTCCATGAAGAGGGGGCGCACCAGCTCCACGGCATTGGTGAGCGGCAGCCAGTCCGAGGCGAGGCGTATGGCCGTGGGCAGCTGTTCGCGCGGGAAGAAAACACCCGACAGGAACATCATGGGCGTGAGCACCAGCGTGAAGTAATAGGTGAAGAAGTCATAGCCCTTGGCCAGCGCATTGAAGATGAGCGCGATGCTGGAAAACATGATGCCCACGCACAGCAGCACCGGCCAGGCCACGATCAGCTTGGGGCTGTAGCTGATGCCCAGCGCCAGCATCACCCCCAGGATGGCGGTGGTGGTGAACAGCGCCTTGAATGCGGCCCACAGCATCTCGGCCAGCAGCACGCTGTCCAGGCTGATGGGGGCGTTCATGATGCCGTCCCAGGTCTTTTGCACATGCATGCGCGAGAAGGCCGAGTACAGCGCTTCGAAGCTGGCCGCATTCATGGCGCTCATGCAGATCGACCCACTGGCCAGGAACAGGATGTAGGGCACGTTCTGCCCGCCCACCTGCACCTGTCCCACCAGCGCCCCCATGCCGTAGCCGAAGGCCACCAGCCACATCAGCGGCTCGGCGATGTTGCCCAGCAGGCTGGGCACCGCCAGCTTGCGCCACACCAGCAGGTTGCGCAGGAACACGGGCCACCAGCGCGTCGACAGGTCGGGCGCGCGCCAGGGGCTGGGCGTGGTGGGCGTGGGCATGTCAGCCTTCCTCGCGGATTTGACGTCCGGTGAGCTTGAGGAACAGATCCTCCAGGTTCGCGGGCCGGTGCAGGGTGCGCAGGCTGCCGTGGGCCGACAGCGCCTGCAGCAGCGGGCGAGCGTCCTGCGTGTAGAAGAACACGGTCTCGCCGCTGACTTCCACACGCCGCGCCAGCGGACGCAACTGCGCATCCTGCGCCAGGGCCAGCGCGTCGGGGCCGTAGGCCTCGACCACGTCGGGTTCCAGGTGCTCGGCGATCAGCGCGCGCGGCGTGCCTTCGGCGATCTTGCTGCCATGGTCCAGCACCAGCAGGCGCGAACACAGGCGCTCGGCCTCATCCATGAAGTGCGTCGTCAGCAGGATGGCCTTGCCGCCCTGCAGCAGCTGCTGCAGCCGCTCCCACATCAGGTGGCGCGCCTGCGGGTCCAGGCCGGTGGTGGGCTCGTCCAGCAACAGCAGGCGCGGGTCGTTGACCAATGCGCGCGCCAGCGACAGGCGCCGGCGCATGCCCCCCGACAGTTCGCCCGGCCGCGCATCGGCCTTGGCCGTGAGCGCGGCGAACTCCAGCAGCGGCGCGATGCGCTGCGCCATGGCCGCGCCCTTCAGGCCGAAGTAGCGGCCGAACACGCGCAAGTTTTCGGCGCAGCTGAAGTCCGGGTCCAGGCTGTCGAACTGCGTGACCACGCCCAGTTGGGCCTTGATGGCCAGCGCGTCCTGCGGCATGGCGAGCGGCGCAGCGCCGCCGCCAGGGTGAAAGTGCACGCTGCCCTCGTCGGGCGCCGTGAGGCCCAGGCACATGCGCAGGGTGGTGGTCTTGCCCGCGCCGTTGGGGCCGATCACGCCCAGGCACTCCCCCGGCGCGATGGCGAACGACAGCCCATCCACCACGGTGGCGGTGCCATAGCGCTTGCGCAGGTCGCGGGCTTCCAGAAGCACTTGCATGGCGCGATTGTGGGGGGAAGACCGCGCCATTGCAGAGGTTTATGAGAAAAATGGCGCTGGCGCTTTACTGACAAGCGCTGATAGCTATCAAAACCAGAGTTTTCTGAGAGCGGGGCGCCCTTTGGATGCCCGCTTTCCATGGTCCAATCGTCAAAGCCAACCAACCACGATGGACACCATGGACACAACCGGCTTCCAGGACACGCTGGCCGTTCTGGCGGGCGCCCTGGGCAGCGGCCTGCTGATGGGTATCGAGCGCGAACGGCGCAAGGGCCAGGGCCCGTTGCGCGCGCTCGCGGGCGTGCGCTCGTTCACGCTGGCGGCGGTGTCGGGTGCGACGGCGGCGCTGCTGGGCAGCGAGGCGCTGGTGGCGGTGGGCGCGGTGTTCATTGCGCTGCTGGGCGTGGTGGCCTATGCGCGCGACCGCTCCGAAGACCCCGGCGTGACCACCGAGATCGCGCTGCTGCTGGCCTACCTGATCGGCGTGCTGTGCACGCAGAGCCTGCCCGTGGCGGCGGGGCTGGCCGTCGCCGTGACCAGCCTGCTGGCGGCGCGTGAGGCGCTGCACGAGTTTTCGCGCGAGTGGCTGCGCCAGGGCGAGGTGCGGGGCGGGCTGATCCTGGCTGCGCTGGCGCTGTTGGTATTGCCGCTGGCGCCCAACCAGCCCCTGTGGGGGGAGGCGCTGAACCCCCAGGTGCTGGTGCGCCTGGTGGTGGTGCTGCTGGTGATCCAGGCGCTGGCGCATCTGGCGCGCCGGCTCATGGACGCGCGCCGCGCGAACGCCCTGTCGGCGCTGGCCTCGGGTTTCATCTCCAGCACCGCCACCATCGCCAGCCTGGGCGTGGCCGTGCGCGAGGGGCGCGAGCCCGTGCGCGCGCAGGGGGGCGCGGCCGTGCTGTCGTGCGTGGCGACCATGGCGCAGATCCTGGTGGTGGCGGCCACCGTGCAGCCCCAGTGGCTGGTGCGGTTGTGGGCGCCGGCACTGGCGGGCGGGGTGGTGGCGCTGGTCTGGGGGTGGGCGCTGCTGCGCAGCATGCCCGCGGGTGAGGCGCCGGCCCCGGCGGACGTGGACGGCACGGCGCTGTTCAAGCTGCGCGACGCGCTGCTGATCGCCGCGCTGCTCACGGCTGTGCAGGTGCTGGTGCAGGCACTGCGCGGCTGGTGGGGCGACGCGGGCCTGCTGGCCGGCGCCCTGGTGGCGGCGCTGGCCGACGTCCATGCGGCCGCCGCGGCCATCATGTCGCAGGGCCGGCCGCTGGACCCCGTGGGGCCCAGCCTGGTGAGCGCGCTGGCGGCGGGGCTGAGCGTGCACGCCGTCAGCAAATGCGTGACGGCCCTGGTCAGCGGGGGCTGGCGTTATGCCGTGGCGGCCGGCGGCGGCGTGGTGCTGCACACGCTGGCCTTCGTCGCAGTGCTGTTGCTACTCTAAATTGATAAAAAACGGCTCAAACGCTTATGGGATAAGCGCGAGCAGCTATCGATGAAATAGCGATGGCTGCGGCTACTGGAACGCCACCTCGGCAAAGCTGCGCAGCTTGCGGCTGTGCAGCCGGTGGACACCACCCGCGCGCAGGATGTCGATGGCGCGCATGCCGATGCGCAGATGCTGGTCCACGCGTTCGCGGTAGAAATGGTTGGCCATGCCGGGCAGCTTGATCTCGCCGTGCAGCGGCTTATCGCTCACGCACAGCAGGGTGCCGTAGGGCACGCGAAAGCGAAAACCGTTGGCGGCGATGGTGGCGCTTTCCATGTCCAGCGCCACTGCGCGGCTTTGGCTGAAGCGGCGCTGGGGCATGTTGTCGGGCAGCAATTCCCAGTTGCGGTTGTCGGTGCTGGCCACGGTGCCGGTGCGCATGATGCGCTTGAGCTGGTCCTGCGGCATCTGCGTCACGTCGGCCACGGCCTGCTGCAGCGCCATCTGGATCTCGGCCAGCGCGGGGATGGGCACCCACAGCGGCAGCTCCTCGTCCAGCACATGGTCCTCGCGCACGTAGGCGTGGGCCAGCACGTAGTCGCCCAGCTGCTGGCTGTTGCGCAGGCCCGCGCAGTGGCCCAGCATCATCCAGGCGTGGGGGCGCAGCACGGCGATGTGGTCGGTGATGGTCTTGGCGTTGCTCGGGCCCACGCCGATGTTGACCATGGTGATGCCGCTGCGGTCCGCGCGCACGAGGTGGTAGGCGGGCATCTGCGGCAGGCGGGCCGGGGCCACGCCCAGGTCGTCGCCGACCTGCGCGGGCAGGCCCGTGCGGCGCGTGACCACGTTGCCCGGCTCAATGAAGGCGATGTACTCGCTGTCGGGCTTGGCCATCTCGGCATGGCCCAGGCGCACGAACTCGTCGATGTAGAACTGGTAATTGGTGAACAGCACGAAGTTCTGGAACCACTCGGGCTGCGTGCCGGTGTAGTGGCGCAGGCGGTGCAGCGAATAGTCCACGCGCGGCGCGGTAAACAGCGACAGCGGCTGCGCCTCGCCAGCGCGCGGCGACCAGGTGCCGTTGGCAATGCCGTCGTCCATGGCCTCCAGGTCGGGCAGGTCGAACACGTCGCGCATCAGCATGCGCCGCTCGGGGCTGAGCGTGCCTTCGATGTGGTCGTGCTCGGCGAACGAGAAGTGGATAGGGATGGGCTGATTGCTCACGCCCACTTCCAGCTCGACGTTGTGGCTGGCGCGCAACAGGCGCAGCTGCTCCGTGTAGTAGTCGGCGAACAGGTCAGGCCGCGTGAGCGTGGTCTCGTAGCGCCCCGGCCCCTCCACGAAGCCATAGGCCAGGTGCGTGGGCGCGCGCGCCACGGTGCTGGTCTGCACGCGCACGAAGGGATAGAACGCGCGCACGGGTGCGGCGGGCGTCTCTCCCGCCACGAAGCGCTGCATGGCGCTGCGCAGATGGTCGATCTGCTGCTGGTAGATGCGCTGCACCTGGGCCAGCGCCTCGGTCTCGGTCGCGTGGAAGGTGGGATCGGGAAGTGCGGGGATCTGAGCCATGGTGCCTATTGTCCACGCCGCATGTGTCAGCGTGGGCACGGCGCCGGGCCGGGCCAGGCCGGCCGCTCACTCGGCCTGGGCGCGCAGCCACTCGCGGGCGCGCTGCGCATCCATGGGCGGTGCGATGCCAAAGCCCTGCGCCAGTTCGCAGCCCAGGCGCTGCAGCAGCGCGAGTTGCTCCGCGGTCTCCACGCCTTCGGCCACGGGCTGCAGCTGCAGGCTGCGCGCGAGCTGGATGATGGCGGTGACGATGGCCACGTCTTCGCTGTCGGCAGGCGTGTCGGTGACGAAGGAGCGGTCCACCTTGATCTTGTCCAGCGGGTAGCGTTTGAGGTAGGCCAGCGACGAGTAGCCCGTGCCGAAGTCGTCCACTGTCACGGCAACGCCCAAGGCCTGCAGGGCCTGCAGGGTGGCGCGCGTGTGGTCGGCCTGCTGCATGAGGGCGGATTCGGTGATCTCCACCTCCAGGTACTGCGGTGCGAGCCCCGCGGACTGCAGCACCTGGGCGATCTCGCCCACCACGTCGCGCTGGCGGAACTCGATGGCAGAGAGGTTCACCGCCACCGGCACCCGGGGCAGCCCTTCGTCGTGCCATGCCTTGAGCTGGCGACAGGCTTCGTGCAGCACCCAGCGGCCAATGGGCGTGATGAGCCCGCGCGATTCGGCGAGCGGAATGAACTCATCCGGCCCCACGAGGCCGCGCACCGGGTGTCGCCAACGCACCAGCGCCTCAAAGCCCACCAGCCGGCCGTCGGCCACCCGCACCTGGGGCTGGTAGTGCAGTGCGAAGGCCCCTTGGAACACCGCCTCGCGCAGCAGGTGCTCTTGCTGCAGCAGCTCCGTGGGTTGGCCTTCCATGCCCGGTTCATAGAACATGCGCGTGCCCCGCCCGCTTTCCTTGGTGTGGTGCATGGCCGCGTCGGCGCGGCGCAGCAGCTCGTCGGGGCTGTAGCCGTCGTCCGGAAAGACGCTGATGCCGATGGAAGGCGACAGCGACAGCGGCGTGCCACCGATGGCGAACTCGGCGCGCACGCGCGCCAGCAGCGCATCGGCCACTTCGGCCGCTGCGGCGCGGTTGGCCAGGTCGGGCAGCAGCACGATGAATTGGTCGCCGCCCACGCGCGCGACGAAGTCGGTGGCCTTCACTCCGTCCTGCAGGCGCCGCGCAATCTCTATCAGCAGCTGGTCGCCGGCCTGGTTTCCCAGCGACTCGTTGACTGTCTTGAAGTGGTCCAGGTCGATGAACAGCACGGCGGCGCGGGTCTGCCGCTCCTGCGCGGCACTCGCCATGCGTGCCAGCTGCATCATGAGGTGGCGCCGGTTGGGCAGTTGGGTCAGCGTGTCATGCAGCACCAGGAAGCGCGCCTGCTCCTGCGCCTGCTTGCGCGCCGTGATGTCGCGCACCACCACCACGCGGTAGTCACCCTGCTGCTGGGGCATGGTCTTGCCCACCACCTCGATCGGGATCACGCGGCCGTCCTTGTGGCGCATGGCGAGCTCGTAGGGCTTCTCGCTGCCGCGGCGCGTGTATTCCACGGCCAGCGCGCGGTACTCGGGCAGCGCGAAATCGAAGATGGACTGGCCTACGAGCTCGGCCAGCGAATAGCCGACCATGCGCTGCAGCGCTTCGTTGGCATCCAGAATGCGCCCGTCGCGGTGAAAGGCAAGTCCCTCCTCGGTAGCGATGGCGAACTTGCGCATGCGCTCCTCGCTCTGGCGCACGGCGCGCTCGGCCTCCCAGTGGTGGGTGATGTCGTTGATGAGCACGAATGCACCCACCATCGCGTTGCGTCCTTCGCGCACCCCGAAGTGCGGCTGCAGGCTGATCTCCAGCATATGCGCGCGCCCCTGCGGGCCGGCGTATTCGCGGGTGTACTGAACGCTCTCCCCAGCCAGCGCGCGCTGCACGTAGGGCAGGATCTCCTGCCAGGCCTTTTCGCCGATCGCCTCGCGCACCGTCTTGCCGATGATGCTCTGCACCGTTTGCCCGCTGAAGGCGGCATAGCGCTGGTTGGCGAACACGCAGCGCAGGCTGGTCGATTCGTAGTAGGCCAGCATGACGGGCACCGAGTCGGCGATGAGCCGCAGCAGCGCATCACTGGCGCGGGGGCCCAGGTCGGGCAGGGGGGGGAGGCAGGGGGGCGAGGGGAGGGCATATCCAGTGGGCGGTCCGTCCCGGAGCTTATATCCCAACGCCTGGCCTTTGGCGAGCAGGCGCGTCCCGGGGCGCGCCGGGCGCCGTGTGCCAGCAGGGCGGCACGGCGGCGGGATAATCGCTGCATGCCTTCCGCACCCTCTGGCCCATTGAGCGTTCCCGCGTGGATGACGCCCCACAACCTGCTGCGCGCCTCGGTGGGCGTGGCCCTGCTCACCATCGCGCTCAAGACGCTGGCCTGGTGGGTCAGCGGCTCGGTGGGCCTGCTGTCGGATGCGCTGGAGTCGTTCGTCAATCTGGCGGGCGCGATGTTCGCGCTGGCCATGGTGACCATTGCGCGCCGCCCGGCGGACGAGGACCACCCTTACGGACACCACAAGGCGGAATATTTCTCGTCCGGCTTCGAGGGCATTCTCATCGTGGGGGCCAGCATCGCCATCCTCTGGGCGGCCGTGCTGCGGCTGATGCACCCGCAGCCGCTGGAGCAACTGGGCTGGGGCATGGGCCTGTCGCTGTTGAGCACGGCCTGCAACGGCCTGCTGGCCTGGGGCATGCTGCGCGCGGCGCAGGTGCACCGGTCGCTGGCGCTGGAAGGCGATGCGCGGCACCTGATGACCGATGTGTGGACCTCCATCGGCGTGGTGGGCGGGCTACTGGCCGCTGGCGCCACAGGTTGGCTGTGGCTGGACCCGCTGGTGGCGATCGCGGTGGCGTTGAACATCCTGCGCGAAGGGGGAGCGCTGATCTGGCGCGCCTCGCAGGGCCTCATGGACGAGGCCATGGAGCCCAGCCTGCTGGCGCGCGTGTTCACGGTGTTGGGCGAGCACAACCACGCCAGCGCAGGGGTGGTGTATTTCGACAGCCTCACCTCGCGCCGCGCCGGCGCGCGCAATTACGTGGATCTGCACATGCATGTGCCTGCGCACTGGACGCTGGGGCACGCCGCCGAGCAGCGCACCGCCGTCGAGCAGGCCCTGATGCAGGCCGTGCCCGGCCTGCGCGCCACCATCGAACTGCTGCCCGAGGGGCAGGCTACGGTGTTTGAGACTGCCGAGGCGGCCGCGCCGGGAGGAGCCGGCACATGATCGGCTTGCTGCAGCGCGTGCGCGAGGCGCGCGTGGAAGTGGCCGGCGAGATCGTAGGCCGCATCGGCCCGGGGCTGCTGGCGCTGGTGTGCGCCGAGCAGGGCGACAGCGAGGCGCAGGCCGACAAGCTGCTGGCCAAAATGCTCAAGCTGCGCATTTTCAGCGACGAGGCCGGCAAGATGAACCGCAGCGTGCAGGACCTGGACGGGCAGGGCACCTGCGGCGGCCTGCTCATCGTCAGCCAGTTCACCCTGGCCGCCGACACGCGCGGCGGCAACCGGCCCAGCTTCACGCAGGCGGCACCGCCGGCGCAGGGGGAGCGGCTGTACGACTACTTCGTCGCCCAGGCGCGCGCCGTGCACCCCATGGTGGCCACGGGCCGCTTTGCCGCCGACATGCAGGTGCACCTGGTCAACGACGGGCCGGTGACCCTTCCGCTGCGGATAGCGCCGCCGGGATAATTGGCGACCATGACCATCTCTTCAGGCGCGTCGCCTGCTCCGTCCGCCTCCGCCTTCTCATCGCTGCCTCTGTCCCCTGAAATGCTGGCCAACCTGCAGCAGCTGGGCTATGCGCAGATGACGCCCATCCAGGCCGCCAGCCTGCCTTTCAGCCTGCAGGGCCGGGATCTGATCGCCCAGGCCAGCACCGGCAGCGGCAAGACAGCGGCCTTTGGCTTGGCCATGGTCGATCGGCTGAACCCGCGCTGGTTCGCCGTCCAGGGCCTGGTGCTGTGCCCCACGCGCGAGCTGGCCGATCAGGTGGCCACCGAGATCCGCCGCTTGGCGCGTGCGCAAGACAACATCAAGGTCGTCACTGTGTATGGGGGCGTGCCTTCGCGCGGCCAGATTGCTTCGCTGGAGAACGGTGCCCACATCGTGGTCGGCACGCCGGGCCGCGTGATGGACCTGATGGAGCGCGGCAAGCTCGACATCGCCAACCTCAAGACCTTGGTGCTTGACGAGGCCGACCGCATGCTGGACATGGGCTTCCTGGCCGATATTGAGACCGTGGTGCGCCAGTGTCCGGCCGAGCGCCAGACCCTGCTGTTCTCCGCCACCTATCCCGACGGCATTGCGGGACTGGCACAGCGTTTCATGCGCGCGCCCCAGATGGTGAAGGTGGCCGCGCAGCACGGTGCCGGCAAGATCGCGCAGCGCTGGTATGAGGTGGATGCACGCGAGAAGGTCGACGTGGTGGCGCGCATGCTCGCGCACTTTCGCCCTGCGTCGAGCATTGCCTTCTGCAATACCAAGCAGCAGTGCCGTAACGTGGTGACTGCGCTGCAGAGCCAGGGATTCAGTGCCCTCGCCCTGTTTGGCGAGTTGGAGCAGCGCGAGCGTGACGAGGTGCTGGTGCAGTTTGCCAACAAGAGCTGCAGCGTGCTCGTGGCCACCGACGTGGCGGCGCGCGGAATCGATATTGCCGACCTCTCGGCCGTGATCAACGTCGATGTGACGCCCGATCCCGAGGTGCACATCCACCGCATCGGCCGCACGGGCCGTGGCGATGCCGAGGGGCTGGCGCTGAACCTGGTCAGCATGGATGAGATGGGCAGCGTGGGCAAGATCGAATTGCTGCAAGGCCGTGCCTGCGAGTTCTTTCCGGTGGATGAACTCACCCCCACGGCAGGGGGCGAACTGCAGCCACCCATGTGCACCATCCAAATCATCGGCGGGCGCAGGGAGAAGATCCGCGCCGGCGACGTGATGGGCGCCATGTGCGCCGACTTCGGCTATGCGCGCGAGCAGATCGGCAAGATCAGCGTCAACGATTTTTCCACCTACGTGGCCGTGGACCGCGCCATCGCGGCCCAGGCCTGCGCCAAGCTGAATGCGGGTCGCGTCAAAGGCAAGATGGTGAAGGCGCGCTTGCTGTAGCGCGCCTGGGGCCTTGGGGGCGGGGTTCAGCCCTTCAGGAAGAACAGCCCCGCCATCACCAGCCCCGTGGCCACAATGCCCCAGCGCAGCACCGGCGCAGGCAGTTGGCGTGCCACGCGCGCGCCGCCATAGCCGCCCAACGTGGCGGCCACCATCATCACCAGGGCCTGCGGCCACAGCACGATGCCGCCTGCGGCATAGATGGCCACGGCAATCGCCGTGAGCAGGGCCGACACGAGGTTCTTCATGCCGTTCATGGCGTTGAGCTGCGTCTGCCCCAGCAGCCCGAACAGCGCCAGCAGCAGGATGCCCAGGCCCCCGTTGAAATAACCCCCGTAGGCCGCCACCGCCAGCATGCCCGCGCCGGCTTTCAGGGCCGAGGGCGTGCCATGGCCGGCTTTGCCGGCCCATTGCCGCAGCTGCGGGCCAAAGGCGAAGAGTGCCGTGGCCGCCAGCAGCAGCCAGGGCACGACCTTGCGGAAGGTGGCGTCGGGCGTGAACAGCAGTAGCGCCGCACCGGCCGAGCCGCCGATGAGCGACAGCACGACCACGGCGCGCATCGACAGGCCCGGCGGCGGCTGCATGTCTTCCCGAAAGCCCCAGGCACCGGCCATGTAGCCGGGCAGCAAGGCCACAGTGCCGGTGGCGTTGGCGACCACGGGCGGCACACCGGTGAACACCAGCGCGGGCAGGGTAAGGAAGCTGCCGCCGCCGGCTACCGCGTTGAGCGCACCGGCGATGAACGCGGCGGTGAGCAGAAGTGCCAAGTGGCCGATGGAGGTCGTCCAGCCCAGGATGTCCATGCGTGGGTTCTTCCCTTAAGAGATGGTCGCCGCGTGAGAGGCGGACCTGCAGGACGCAGGTCGCGCGGCATCTTAGGCCGCACCGGCGGGCGCGTTTGTGACCTGGGCGCAAAACAGCTTTCCGCACCCCGGCGCCCGTGGTGGTGAGCGCCTGCCAGTTATGCCGCGTAGGGGTCCGCGAAGCCCAACTCCTGCAGGATGGCGGTCTCGTAGGCCTCCATTTCCTGCGCGTCCTGTTCGCTGGTTTCGTGGTCCCAGCCCTGGGCGTGCAGCGTGCCGTGCACCAGCAGGTGGGCGTAGTGTTCCTCTAGCGTCTTGTTCTGCTCGCGGGCCTCGCGCTCGACCACGGGGGCGCAGAGCACCAGATCGGCCACGGCCACGGGCTCTTGCTGGTAGTCGAAGGTGAGCACGTTGGTGGCGTAGTCCTTGTGGCGGAACTCGCGGTTCAAGCGCTGGCCTTCCTCGGCGCCCACGATGCGCACGGTGATCTCGGCATCCACGGCCAGGGCGTGGCGGATCCAGCGCGCGACCGCGTGGCGGGGCAGGGTGGCGCGGTGCGCGGTGGCCTCCGCGTCGCGTGCGAATTGGAGGGACAGGGACAATTGGTTCAGAGCCATTTTGGCCTCCAGCGCTTATCAGTCAAGCGCGAGCAGCTATGAATTTGTGAGCTTTTGGCCGGCGACTACTCGCCTGCGCCGCGGCGGCTGCGCTGCGCGTCGTAGGCATCCACGATGCGCGCCACCAGCGGGTGGCGCACCACGTCGGCGCTGGTGAAGCGCGTGACGGCGATGCCCTTGACGCGCTTCAAAACCCGCTCGGCGTCGATCAGGCCGCTCATCGCGCCCTTGGGCAAGTCGATCTGGCTCACGTCGCCCGTGACCACCGCGCGCGCGCCGAAGCCGATGCGCGTGAGGAACATCTTCATCTGCTCGGGCGTGGTGTTCTGCGCCTCGTCGAGGATGACAAAGGCATTGTTCAGCGTGCGCCCGCGCATGAAGGCCAGCGGCGCGATCTCGAGCGCATTGCGCTCGAAGGCCTTCTGCACGCGGTCAAAGCCCATCAGGTCGTACAGCGCGTCATACAGTGGGCGCAGGTACGGGTCCACCTTCTGCGTCAGGTCGCCCGGCAGGAAGCCCAGGCGCTCGCCAGCTTCCACGGCCGGGCGGGTGAGCACGATGCGCTGCACGCTGCTGCGCTCCAGCGCATCCACCGCGCAGGCCACGGCCAGGTACGTCTTGCCGGTGCCCGCCGGGCCGATGCCGAAGGTGATGTCGTGCGTGGCGATGTTTTCCAGGTAGGTGGCCTGCGTGGGCGTGCGCGCGCGCAGGTCGGCGCGGCGCGTGGTGAGCTGGATGGCGCTGGCTTCATCATCGCCCTGCATGCTGGCGTCGCCGGCCAGCATGAGCTGCAGGTGTTCTTCCTTGATGGGGCGATCCGCCATCTCGTACAGCGCCTGCAGCAACTCCATGGCTTGCGTGGCCTTGGCCTTGGGGCCGTCCACTTTGAACTGCTCGTGCCGGTGGGCGATGGAGACCTGCAGCGCCGCCTCGATGGTGCGCAGGTGCACATCGGCGGGGCCGCACAGATGGGTCAGGCGCGTGTTGTTATGGGGGGTGAAGGTGTGGCGCAGGATCACGCTGATAATTCCGGTCGAAGTTCCGCGGCGGGTGTCCGGCGCGGCAAAGGACATCCATGATAGGCAAATTGACCGGCACGCTGCTGGAAAAGACCCCCCCCGAGGTGCTGGTGGACTGCCACGGCGTGGGCTACGAGGTGCAGGTCAGCATGAGCACCTTCTACAACCTGCCCGCCGTGGGTGAGCGGGTGAGCCTGCTCACGCAGTTCATCGTGCGCGAGGATGCGCAGCTGCTGTACGGCTTTGGTACGGCGCAGGAGCGCCAGGCGTTTCGCGAACTCATCAAGATCAGCGGCGTGGGGCCGCGCACAGCGCTGTCCATCCTCTCGGGCATGGGCGTGGCGGACCTGGCGCAGGCCGTTTCGCTGCAGGAAGCAGGGCGCCTGGTCAAAGTGCCGGGCATCGGCAAGAAAACCGCCGAGCGGCTGCTGCTGGAGCTGAAAGGCAAGCTGGGCACGGACGTCGGCGTGCGCGCGCATGCGGCCAACGACAACCAGGCCGACATCCTGCAGGCGCTGCTGGCCCTGGGCTATAACGACAAGGAGGCCGCCGCTGCGCTCAAGGCGCTGCCGGCGGATGTGGGAGTGAGCGAGGGGATCAAGCTGGCGCTGAAGTCGCTATCCAAATAGTTCTTACGTAGAGGAGAGAGCAATGCAATTACTGACAACAACTGCGGCGCAATGGGCCGCGATACCCTTGGTGCTGGCCTTGTCCGCTTGCGGTGGAGGTGGGGGCGACAACAACGTTCCCTCTCCTGCGCCTCCGGTGGCGGGCGACCGCATCGAGCCCTACGACCCCAGCGGCACGGCCAAGGTGGCCACCTCGCAGCAGCCGGTGAGCCCGGTCGTCAGTGCGCAGGCAACCCGCACCATCGCCCTCGGCGCGCTCACGGCCGTGAAGGGCGTGGTCTCCGCCACTCCCGGAACGCCCTTGCAGATCGGCGAGGCGCGCAGCGTGGCGGACACCGCCACCGTCGCGGCCACTGCGGCCCTGCTGCGCTGGCAACCGACGGCGCGGGGCACGCAGGCCGCAGCGCTGCGCTTCACGGCCGACGGAGCGTATGGCGTGCGTCTGGGCGTGCTCGTGCAGTCGCTGCCCGAGGGCGCGGTGCTGCGCTTCTACGGCGAGCAGGGAGCGGGGGCCATGGAGGTGCGCGCGTCCGAGCTGCAGGACATGGCCGCGCGCAATGCGCGTGGCGGTGCGGATGACACCACCGCGCGCACCTATTGGAGCCCGGACTTCAGCGGCCCGCAGACCACACTGGAAGTGGAGATTCCCGCTGCGGCCTCGCCAGCGGCCGTCCGGCTGTCCGTGCCGCGGCTGTCGCATTTCACGCTGGCGCCCGCACAGGCCGAGCAGGCCTTTGCCCAGAAGGTGGGCGAGTCGGGCAGTTGCAACGTGGACGCGACCTGCCGGCCGGAGTTCAACGACCAGAGCCGCTCGGTGGCGCGCATGATCTTTGTTCGCGACGATGGCAAGAGCTACCTGTGCACCGGCACGCTGCTCAACGATGCGGCGTCCAGCGGTACGCCGTACTTCCTGAGCGCCAACCATTGCATTTCCACGCAGGCCGTGGCGTCCACGCTCACCACGGACTGGTTCTACCGTTCCAGCACCTGCGGCACCGCCACCGTGAACCCCGCCGCCGTGCGCGTCACCGGCGGTGCGGCGCTGCTGTACGCGTCGGCCACCACGGACACGGCCTTCATGCAGCTCAACAGCCAGGCGCCTGCCGGCATCGTCTATGCAGGCTCGTACTTTGGCGGAGTGGGCGTTGGCACGGCGCTGGCGGGTGTGCACCATCCCCAGGGCGATCTGCAGAAGGTCAGCCTGGGCTCCGTGCAGCGCTACAGCACGTGCGTGGACAACAGTTGCCGTTCCAGTAATGCGGACGACGGCACCTTCCTTACGCTGGGCTGGCAGGAGGGCACGACGGAGGGCGGCAGCAGCGGCTCGGCCGCGTTCGTGACGTTTGGCGAGCGCCGCTATGTGGTGGGCCAGCTTCTGGGCGGAACCGCCAGCTGCGCTGCGCGCGACGGCGTGGACTATTACGGTCGTTTCGACACCAGCTACCGCACGGCGCTGCGGCGCTGGCTGAATCCGACGGCGGCCAACTAACCCACCAGCACCAGCCCGGGCGGCAGGCTGTCGCCCAGGCTGCGCTGCTGGTCCTCGGCCTCCATGGCCGTGGGCTGTTCTACCAGCGCGGTCCAGCGTGCGGGCGCGTGGGCGGTGCGCATCTTTTCCAGCACTTCGGTGCGCAGGTCGTCGGGCAGGTCGCGGGCGCGGTCGCCGGTCATGCGGGCGATCTGCACGGCGGCGAACAGGGCATGCTCGTTGTGGCGCCAGTCCTCGCGCAGCGTGGCATGCAGAAACTCGGCCGCGGCCTCGGGCGGCATCACGCGGTGGGCGTTGGCTGCCAGCGGCTGGCGCGCGGCCAGGCGGCCGATGGCCCACCACGTCTGTGCGGATTCATCGGGCCGCAGCAGGCGCTGCAGCATCCACTGGCCCATTTCCTGGCGGTACTGCCAGGGCACGGCCTCCATGGCGGCGAACAGGCGCAGCATGTCGTCGTAGCTGCCCCACGCGGCTTTGCCCTGGCTGCGTTGCACGGTCTTTTGCATGCAGCCGGCCACCGCTTCCAGCACCTGCATCTGCTGCGCCTCGTCCAGACCCGCGGCCACACGGCGCCAGAACACCCACCATTCGGTCCAGTTGGCGGCGTCCTGGCCGTGGCCCAGGCCCTGGGGGTAGAGCTGCCAGACCTGCGCGATGCGCCACGCGTCCAGCTCGGCGCCCACCCCGGGGCGCAAGCACCAGCCTGCCAGGTTGAGCCACGTGCGTTCGTGCTCGGGCGTGCGCCGGCGGCGGCGCGCACGCGCCAGCAATGCATCGAACAGCGCGCGCAGCGAGGCAACGTCCCAGCCGGCGCGCGGGCCCAGGAGTTTTTCCAGCGACTGGCGCAGCTGGCGCACCTCCTTGGGCGCCACGTCCTGTGCCTGGGTGCCGAAGATGCGGTCGATCAGCGCCAGCGCCTGGGGCAGGCGTGAGGCTTTACCCTCCGAGCCTTTTTGGCCGCCGACGCTTTCCGATTCTGCGCTGGTAGCTATCGATTTGGAAGCGCCATCGGTGCTCGCCGCGCCGCGCACGGCAAAGGGCAGCAGCCAGGATTGGTCCGCCTCCTGCGTTGCCACGCAGCGCACCTCCAGCGTGCCCACCTCGGTCATGCAGGCCTGCAGCTGCACCTCCACCTGGGCGGTGGCGCGGCCTTCGGGTGCGGGCAGCACCGTGGCCAGCGGCGGCAATTCCGCCCAGCCGTCGCCCTCCAGCGGCGCAATCTGCCCGGCCTGCGCCTGGCCCTGGCTGCGCGCCACCAGCGCGAAGCGCACGGCCTGGCCCAGCCGCAGCGCGAAGCGCCGGCTCGTCAGGACCAGGCGCACGCCTTCTTCGGTGCCGCGGGGCAGCAGGCAGATGCCCTGCGGCGCAGTGCCCGCCTTGCCCGGCAGCACCAGCCAGTAGCTGCGCGCCGAGCCGCCGCCGATGCGTGGGACTATGGTTTTAGGAGCTGCTGGCGCTTGCTCTGACTGGGCTGTGTGCGTATTTGATGATGAATGCTGCGCCAACCCGTACGCCGCGGCACCGCGCGCCACGGCCCAGTCGGGATGCGGGTTGTGCAGCACGCGGGGCGGTGCGCCGCGCCAGTGCGCAAGCACCCCCGTGAGCCGCTGCACCAGCGCCGGTGCATGGAATACCCCGCCGTTGAGCAGCAGGGTGTCGGGCAAGTCGCCCCCGGCGTGCTGCGCCAGGAACTGCGCGAGATGGCGCGTGATGGCCGCGTCGGCGGGGTAGGGCAGGCCCAGCCCGCGCAGCGCACCCTGGCGGCGCGCCGGGCGATCGCCAATCTGCACCTGCGGCAAAAAGCCTTCCACCACGCATTGCAGCACCTGCGGGCGTGTGAGCGTGGCCGTGTGTGTCTGCGCCAGCATGCGGCTGCCCGCGCCCAGCAGCGTGACTGCGGCGCTGTCGGGGGCGCCGTCGGCCAGCAGCAACTCCTTGGCCTGTCGGCAGCGCTGCACCAGTTGGGCGAAGCGCGCGGCGGGCAAACGCGCGGCGGGTAACCGCGCGGCGGGCAGGTGGCCACCGTCGCCGGCGAACTGCGGCTCCAGCAGGTGCGCCAGCGCCAGATCCATGTTGTCGCCGCCCAGCATCAGGTGCTCTCCCACGGCGATGCGCGTCAGCCGGGGCGTGCCGCCGGCCTGCGTGTCCACGCGGATCAGCGTGAGGTCCGTGGTGCCGCCGCCCACGTCCACCACCAGCACCAGGCGGCAGCCCGCCAATTGCGCGGCCAGTTGTTCGCCTTGCAGCGCCAGCCAGTCGTGGAATGCGGCCTTGGGCTCTTCCAAGAGCTGCAGCGCTGGCAAGCCGGCCAGGCGTGCGGCTTCCAGCGTGAGCGCGCGCGCGCCCTCGTCGAACGAAGCCGGCACGGTGAGCACCAGGTCTTGCGCATGCAGCGGCGCATCGGGGTGGGCGGCGTCCCATGCCGCGCGCACATGTGCCAGGTACGACGCGCTGGCCTGCACCGGCGAGACCCGGGCCACGTCCTGCGGCGCGCCCCAGGGCAGGATGGGCGCCGTGCGGTCCACGCCAGGGTGGGACAACCAGCTTTTGGCGCTTTCCACCAGCCGCCCTGGCACGGCTGCACCCAGGTCGCGCGCCCAGCGGCCGAGGGTGGCCGGGGTGTCGTCCGTGGCCTCCAGGGGCGGCCACGGCTGTCGCCACGCCTCGCCCAACTCGCCGAGTGCCGCCTGGTAGCGCACCGAGGGCAGCAGCGGCTGCGCCTGCACCTCGCCTGCCGAGAGGCGCTGCGGGATGGGCAGCAGTGCGATGTCCGCCGCGCGGCCTTCCAGCGGCGCATAGGCGCAGGCGGTGTGGCTGGTGCCCAGGTCGATGCCGACGGTGTAGCGTTTCACCCGGCTAAGCCCATGAAGACAGCGCGCGTGCGATGCGCGCGTTGAACCGCAGCACCTGGGCGGCGGACAGGCGCTCGGCGCCGTAGAGCGAGAGCATGTCGAAGGCACTGCGTGGCGCGCAGGTGCCCAGCAGCGCGGTCTTGAGCACGCGCCGCACAGGCCGGCGCAGCACCAGCCGGTCCACCCACCAGGGCGACCCCAATGTGGTGATGGCCAGTGTCCTGCGCAGCCGGTGCAGCCTGGGGCGGATGGGCCCCAGGTCGGTCGCATGGTCGTAAGCCACGCCGGGCGCCCATACGCGGTCGAACCAGCCCTTGAGCACCGCCGGAAAGCCGAACCACCAGGTCGGAAAGACCAGCACCAGCGCCTCGGCCTGCAGCAGCCGGTCGATCTGCGCTTGCACGGCGCCGCCGTCGAAGGCCGTGCCGTAGTAGCTGCGGCGCTCCGCCGCCGTGAGCGCGGGCGCGAAGCCCGTGCGGCACAGGTCCTCCACCTGCACCGTGTGCCCTGCGGCGGTGAGGGTGCGGATGGCTTCCTGCGCCAGCGACTGGCACAGGCTGTCCTCCAGCGGATGCGCGATGACGACCAGACAGTGCATGGCGCCGGCGTCAGGCCTGTGTCTGGGCGCGCACGTCGAACTCCACCTTCCAGCGCTCGTGGCCTCCCACGGGCACGGCGCTCAGCTCCAGCGTGCCGATATCGGTCACGCGGGCGTGCAGGGTGACGGGTACGACCTCGCCGGGCGTGCGGCCCTCGGGGGGCAGGTGGGCCTCGATCTCCTGCAGTTCCACCAGCTCTTCGGGCCCCCAGAAGTCCAGCAGCGTGCCCACGGTGTCGCCGCGGCGCACGCTGGAGCCGAAGAAGCGCAGCCGCACCGGCTCGCCCACCACCAGGCCGAATTCCTGGGCATGGAGCGCGACCTCGGTGCCTTCCTCCATGCCGAACGGCGCCAGGCACAGGGCGCTCAGGGGTGGCTCCATGCCGGGAATGGCGGGCATGTTGCTCTCCACGCCCACGTAGTAGCTTTGCGCCGTGCCGCCGCGGATGCGCACGCCGCGCCCCGCCGCAGTGACATGGCCGAAGTACGCCGCGCCGCGTGCCACGGCCAGGTCCAGCTGGGCGCCTTCCAGCAGCCGGGCCGGGGCGGCGCCCTCGGCAGCCAGCCAGCCGTTGATGACACCGACGATGCGCTCAGCGATCTGGGGGGCCTTCAGCACGCCGCCGTTGAACAGAAGGGCCGTGGGGTGCAGGAAGCTGGCGCCCCCCGCTTGCCTGTCGGCCAGGCCAGGGATCTGTGCCGTGGCATCCAGCTGGCGCGACAGGAAGGCCGCCAGGTGGCGCGTGACGGCCGCGTCCTGCGCGTAGGGCAGGCCCAGTTGCGTGAGCGCGCCGCGCGCGCGGGTCAGCGGCTTGTCGCCCACGGCCACCTGCGGGAAGAACCCCTCGACCAGCACCGCCTGCACTTCGGCGCGCGTCACCTCGGTGCGGATGCTGCCGCCGATCAGCTTGCTCCCGCGGCTGGGGACAACCACAGGCACGGATGGCAGCGCCTCGTCGGCCAGCAGCTGCTCCTTGGCCGCGCGGCAGCCATGGGCCAGGGCGCGGGTCTGCCAGGCGTCCAGCGGCTTGCCTTCCTGGGCCAGCTTACGCGCCACGCCATAGGCCAGCGCCAGGTCCATGTTGTCGCCGCCCAGCAGGATGTGCTCTCCCACCGCCACGCGCTGCAGTTCCAGGGCGCCGTCCTTCTCCAGCACCGCGATCAGCGACAGGTCCGTGGTGCCGCCGCCCACGTCCACCACCAGGATGACGTCGCCGCTCGCGACCTGCTTGCGCCATCCGCCGCCGCTGGCCTGGATCCAGCTGTACAGCGCGGCCTGGGGCTCTTCCAGCAGCGTCAGGCGCTCCAGGCCGGCGGCGCGGCAGGCCTCGGCGGTCAGCTCGCGCGCGGCCGGGTCGAACGATGCGGGAATGGTGACGGTGATGTCCTGCTGCTCCAGCGGCGCCTCGGGGTGGGCCTGGTTCCAGGCCCAGCGCAGGTGCGACAGGTAGCGCGCCGATGCGGCCAGGGGCGACACGCGTGGCACCTCTGGCGGCGCATCGGGCGGCAGGATGGGCGCACGCCGGTCCACGCCCGGGTGGCACAGCCAGCTCTTGGCGCTGGACACCAGACGGATCGGCGTGGCCGCGCCGCGCGTGCGCGCCAGCTCGCCCACCACGCCGTCCTGGCCTGCGCCGCCACCGGGCAGCGCCGTGTCGGCGGCGCTCAACTCGCTCTCATGCGGCAGGTATAGGAAGGAGGGCAGCAGCGGCCGCGCCTCCACGCTGGCTGGTCCGGTGAGTTGCGGAATATCCAGCACCTGCTGCACGACGGCGTCGCCGTCGCTGGCGTGCCGGTCCACGTACGACAGCGCGCAGTGCGTGGTGCCCAGATCGATGCCGATGCTGTACTGGGCGTTGTTTTTGCCTGTAGCGCTTGCGGGGTAAGCGCTGGCAGCTATGGTTTCAGGAGTGTTGGGCATATCCGTGTTCACAGCTCCACCTCGGCCTGGGCCAGCACGGCGGCGGCCCGCGGGTCGGTGAGCTGCGGCAGGCGCACGGCGGTCGCCTTCCAGCCGCGGTGGGTCAGCTGGCCCGTGAACGGCGCCTGGCCCAGCACATTGCCCGTGAGGCGCACGGCCGTGGCGTCAAAGCCGACCGGCAGGGTGACGTGGCTGCCCTCGCCCTCGGGGCGCACGGCCTCGATGGTGAAATGCTCGCGCAGCACCTTGCGGCAGCCCTCGTGGACCACGCGCGCGGCGGCGCCGATCTCGGCATCGGAGTAGGGCGCCACGTCTTCCTGCAGAAAGTCCACCAGGCGCGCCTCGCGCTGCAGCAGGCCCAGCAGCTGCAGCGCGGCGGTGTCGGTGGCGACGTCGACGCGCTTTTCCACCACTTTCTCGACGGGCACCTCCACGCGGACCTCGACGATCTTCTCCACGATTTTCTCCACGGGCACTTCCACCCGCACTGCCTGGGGAGCCGGTGGCGCCACGTCGGCGGCCAGCGCTTCACCCGCGCGCAGGCGCTGGATGTCGGCGGCCAGGCGGCCGTTGCCCAGGATGGCGAAAAAGCTGCCGATGGCGATGGCCATGCGGCTCAGGAAGGAGGGGTGTGCTGGAGTGTTCATGGGCTGTCGCTGCAAGGGGGCGCCGGGCCGAGGCGGCGCGGCGCACAGGGAGGGGCGGGTGCGGCGTTCGAGTGGTCCGGGAGGGGGACGGGGCTCGCCCGCGCGCGGCGCGCGAAGGCGGCGATGTTACCGAAAGGCGGCTATCCCTGGCCCGCGCGGGGTGGCGGGGCGGCACGGCGGCGCGGGGGAATGGGGGACAATGCACGCGCCCTTCCTGGTCCGCTTCGCATGACGATCCATACCGACGACTTTGCCCCCTCTCCCCCTCCTGCGCGCGAGCGCGTGGTGTCGGCCGCACCGGCCTCCTCACAGGAGGAAGCGCTGGAGCGTGCGCTGCGCCCCAAGCTGCTGCAGGAGTACGTGGGCCAGGCCAAGGCGCGCGAACAGCTCGAGATCTTCATCGGCGCGGCCAAGAAGCGCGGCGAGGCGCTGGACCATGTGCTGCTGTTCGGCCCGCCGGGCTTGGGAAAAACCACGCTCAGCCACATCATCGCCACCGAACTGGGCGTGAACCTGCGTCAGACCAGCGGCCCCGTGCTGGAAAAGCCCAAGGATCTGGCAGCGCTGCTCACCAACCTGGAACGCAACGACGTTCTCTTCATCGACGAGATCCACCGCCTTTCGCCCGTGGTCGAGGAAATCCTCTACCCCGCGCTGGAGGACTACCAGATCGACATCATGATCGGCGAGGGGCCGGCCGCGCGCAGCATCAAGCTGGACCTGCAGCCCTTCACGCTGGTGGGCGCCACCACGCGCGCGGGCATGCTCACCAACCCGCTGCGCGACCGCTTCGGCATCGTCGCGCGGCTGGAGTTCTACACGCCCGATGAATTGGCGCGCATCGTCATGCGCTCGGCCGGCTTGCTGGGCGCGCCCATCGACGCCGAGGGCGGCATGGAAATCGCGCGCCGCTCGCGCGGCACGCCGCGCATCGCCAACCGCCTGCTGCGCCGCGTGCGCGACTATGCCGAGGTGAAGGGTTCGGGCCACATCACCCTGGACATTGCCAACCGCGCGCTGACCATGCTGGACGTGGACCCGCAGGGCTTCGACGTGATGGACCGCAAGCTGCTGGAGGCCGTGGTGCATCGCTTCGACGGCGGCCCCGTGGGACTGGACAACATTGCCGCCAGCATCGGCGAGGAGAGCGGCACCATCGAGGACGTCATCGAGCCCTACCTGATTCAGCAGGGCTATCTGCAGCGCACCCCGCGCGGGCGCGTGGCCACGCTGGCCGCCTACCGCCACCTGGGCGTGGCGCCGCCGCGCGCCGCAGGCGGGCTGTTCGAGTCCGCCTGATCGCTCAGGCCGCGTGGGGGGTGAGCGGCTGCGTCCGCGCGTCGGCTTGGTGCGCCGCGCCGCGGGTCAGCGCTGTGACCATCCCACTCACGATGAGCACCTGGGCCGCATAGTAGGTGGCCAGCACCCACAGCTGCGACAAGGGCAGCGGCTGCACGAAGCGGTTGGTGGCCAGCAGCGAATCGCTGAGCATGAAGCAGCACGCGCCCAGCGCCACCGCAAGCGACGAGCGCTCGCGCAGCGCCGCGTGGCGCCCCCAGGCCTGCGCCGCCATCAGCGCGATCACCACCACATACACGGCCACCGGCACCCGCAGCGCGGCCGGCAATCCGCCCTGCCACAGGAAGGCGTACATGCCGATGCCCAGCGCCAGCGTACCCCCGAGTGCCCCGCGGTGGCCGAACCACCCCACGCCCTGCTTGAACAGCGCGATGTAGCACAGGTGCGCCAGCAGGAAGCTCACCAGGCCGGGAATGAACAGGTGCTCTGACAGCATCAGGAACACGTCGCCCGCCAGCGAACCCAGCAGCGCGCCCAGCAGCAGCCAGCATGACCGGTTCAAGCCAAAACGGCCTGTAGCGCTCATTGGATAAGCGTGATTAGCTACATAAACAATAGCAATCGCCATGGTCAGCGGCTTGAACAGCAGGTGCCACGCCGTGAACCCCAGCGCGCTGGTCGCCGTGGCCAGCGCCCCGGCCTCGATCATCAGCGCCAACCCCATGCCAATGCGCCCCTGCATGGCCGCGCCCAGCGCCCACTGGCAGGCCAGCAGCGTGGCGAACCACACGGCGTTGGTCGCCAGCGGTGCGCTGTCGGCCTGCCACAGGAATGCCGCGACACCCGCCAGCAGCAGCACGAACTGCACGCCGGCAAACCAGCGCAGCGGCGCGGACAGGGGTGGGTCGAACAGGGGCATGTCGTGGAGGTTGAAGGCCGGCTTGGGAAAGCGCTGCGCCACGTCAGCGGGGCGCCAGCCGGGGGCTTTCAGCCACACGCGCAGCTTGTCCGCCCAGCGGCGGGCGTGCCAGCTGTCGTGCAGCAGGCCTGCATACACCTGGGCGTTGGCCCAGAGCGGGTCCCAGCTGTTGAGCAGGCCGCGCGTGCCGTACACGCATTTCTCCCGCGGGTCCTCGTCCTTGAAGGTACCGAACAGCCGGTCCCACACGATCAGGATGCCGCCGTAGTTTTTGTCGAGGTAGCTGTCGTTCACGGCGTGGTGCACGCGGTGGTTGCTGGGGCTGCAGAACCAGCGGTCGAACCAGCCCAGCCGCCCCACCTGCTCGGTATGCACCCAGAACTGGTACAGCAGGTCGACCAGCCCCACCACCACGAACACCAGCGGCGGCACGCCCGCAAGCGCCATCGGCAGGTAGAACACCCAGCCCAGGACCGCGCCGGAACTGGTCTGGCGCAGCGCGGTGGACAGGTTGTAGTCCTGGCTCTGGTGGTGCACCGCATGCGCGGCCCACAGCACGGCCACTTCGTGCCCCATGCGGTGCAGCCAGTAGTAGCAGAAGTCGTAGAACACCAGCGCGATGAGCCAGCCGTACCAGGTGGTCCAGAACGCCTCGCTGCGCCACAGCGCCAGGTGCTCATAGGCCAGCGTGTACAGCCCCACGCGCAGCAGCACGGTGAACACCGCGCTGGTCTGGCTGAGCATGCCCAGGCTGACGCTGCTCACCGCATCGGCCAGCCGCAGCGCGGGCCGCCCCCGCCAACGGCCGATGGCCCATTCCAGCGCCATGAGGGCGAGGAATACCGGGGAGACGAGGACGATGATCTGGCTGCCGGACATGCGGCAATTGTTGGGGGTAACCTCTCAGCTCGGAAGTGGGCAATCCCCTAAAGCATGAGATTCTTATTAGCACTTCCAGGCTGCTATGCGGCACTCACGCGCCCGTGTGCTTGACCTAATCATTTGTTGTTTCACACCGCCTACGCGGCAGTGAATAGGCGTGGGTATCGCAGGTGGCGCTTACGTCACCGCGCCCCGTGCATCCACGCGGATGACGCGCTCCACCACGCCGTGCGCCAGGCCGCCGCGCACGCCAATCAGGTAGTCGTGCAGGTTCACCGTGGGGTCACAGTGGCCGGGTACCAGCCACAGCATGCGGCCCAGGGCCGGCAGGCGCGCCTTGGGGCCAGCTGCGTGCAGGACGCCGTGTTCGTCGCCGCCGTTGGCGTAGCGCAGGGCGCGCTCTGGCGGCAGGCCCCAGACCAAGGGCAGGCCGGAGTCGATGGCGTGGCTCTTGTGTCCCGCGTCGCACACCACGTGCGTGTGCTGCGCAGAGATCACCTGCGTCTTCACGAACAGCGCATGCTCGAAGGCGGGCTGGGCGCCTTCGCGTTCATTGGCGGCGTAGTCCGCGTCCATGAAGAGGAACGAGCCGGCCTGCAGTTCGCCATACACCCCGCTGGCGGCCTCGTGCACCAGCGTGCCGGTGCCGGAGCCCGTGACCAGCGGCACGGGCAGATCCGCGGCCTCGATCAGCGCGCGGGTGTCGGCGGCGGCCTGCACTGCGTGAGCGATGGCCGCGCGCCGCTCGGCCGCGCCGCGCAGGTGCTGTGCGCTGCCGTGGTAAGCCTGCAGGCCCGCGAAATGCAGGCGCGGCTGGGCCGCTACGGCCTGGGCCAGGGCGAGCGCCGCCGGGCCGGGCGGCACGCCGCAGCGGCCCTGGCCGACGTCGATCTCCACGAACACGTCGATGCCAGCGTCGCTGCCCGCCACGCGCATGGCCTCGGACAGGCGGGTGATGCCCTCTTCGCTGTCCACCGCGATGGCCAGCCGGCCGCCGCGGGCGGCCAATTGCGCGGCCAGGCGTGCTGCGCGCAATAGTTTGGCTCCCCCCAGTACCTCGTTGCTGATGTACAGGTCGGCCACGCCGCCGGCGGCGAGCGCCTCGGCCTCGGACACCTTCTGCACGCAATGGCCGCGCGCTCCGGCCTTTTCCAGTAGCAGGGCGATCTCGGCGCTCTTGTGCATCTTGGCGTGGGGTCGCCAGCGCACCTGGTGCTTGTGCGCGAATTCGGCCATGCGCTGGATGTTGCGCTCCATGGCATCCAGGTCGACGACGAGTGCTGGCGTGTCGATCAGGTCCACGCGCAGCCCGACGGTGGCGCGCAGATGTTCGGGCAGATGCTCAGGAGTGGATCTCATCGCGGCTCGCGTTCTCCAGGTGTTGCGTGTCGGCCCAGCCCACCAGGGTGAGGCCGTTGCCCTCGGTCCACAGCAGCCGGTTGATGGCGGCGTTGGTCAGCTGCCAGGTGCGTGGGGCCTGCAGGTCCAACCGCGTGGCCAGGCGGTAGAGCACGTCCATCACCCCGCCATGGGCCACCAGCACGATCTGCTCGCCGGCGTGGCGCGCGGCAATGCCGTCCACCGTGACAGCAATGCGCTCGCGCAGCATGTCCAGCGACTCGCCGCCGCCGTCGGGCACGAAGTGGGGATCGCGCTTGCGCCAGCGCAGGGCCTGCTCGGGGGACTCGGTCTCGATCTGCTGGAAGGTGCGCCCCTGGAAGCTGCCAAAGCTGCGCTCGCGCAGGCCGGGCACGGGCGTGAGGGGCGCGCCCGTGGTGCGGGCCACGGCTTCGGCCGTGGCGTAGGCGCGCTGCAGGTCGCTGCTGTAGATGGCGGCCACCGCTTCGTCGGCCAGCGCCTGCCCCACCTGCCGGGCCTGCCACAGGCCGGTGTCGTTGAGCGGTATGTCCAGATGGCCCTGGATGCGGGTGTCCACATTCCAGGCGGTTTCGCCGTGGCGGATGGCGATGATGCGGGTGGCGTGCATGGAAAAGAGCGCAGGCGTGGGGTCAGAGCAGGGAACTGGCGTTGTCGAGCACGAAGTCGCAGGCCTTTTCCTTCAGGTCGCCCTTGAGGCGGTTCAGGTTGAACTGCTTGCCGTTGGAACCGCTGACCATGCCCGACAGGCCGCTCAGGTAGCCCTCGTCGCGGGGCTCGGGCTGGGCCGCGCCCAGGCCCATCTTGCCCAGCAGCTGCTGTTTGACCAGTGCGGCCTTGTCGGCATTCAGATAGTTGTTCTTCATGCAGTAGGTGATCACCCCGGCAGCGTTGCTGGGGGTGGCCGATCCACTCAAACCCATGGCAGACAGGGCCGACGGCGCAGCGCTCCCACCCAACATGCCGCCGAGCGTGGAGGGGCTGGCACCCCCGCCGGTCGCGCCGCGCAGGGTGTCGCCCAGGCCGGATGCCTGGGCGACCAGGCTCACGGTGCCCAGGCAGGCGCACAGAACAAGGTGTCGGATGGAGCTTCGCATGGCGGGTCCTTTCAGGTCGTGGGGTGGTCAGCGTTGTGGCGTGATTTCTGTGCGGACCTTGCGCTGGCCCGCTGGGGGGCGCGGGAAGCCGGTGAGCGCCTGGTCGAACAGCACGCCGTAGATGGCGGGATCATCCGTCCACACGTCCTCGTACACGGCCGAGGTTTCGTACACCACCTGCTGCGAAGCGGCGTCGCGCAGCATCAGACTGACCTTGCGGTGGTAGAGGGTGGGCGGGCCGTCCATCGTCCAGCCCATGCCGCCAAAACCCCAGCCACCGCCGTAGCCCAGGCCCCAGCCGAAGCGGCCGTAGAACGGATCGGGCGCATAGGGCCAGTAGCGCGGCGTGGCGTAGCCGCCCTCGGCGCCGATCTGTGCAACCAGCCGTGGATGGGTGTCGTCGCGGCGCAGGCCCACGCGCGCAAGCGCCTGTTCGGCCTGGGCCTCGATGGGTGCAAACGCTGCGGCCTGCGCCTGCTGCGAGGGCAGCCGCTCGAAGCGGTAGGTGGGTGGGCTGGGCAGGGCGCTGAGGGTGGAGAAGCTGCTGACGTCGCTTTCCACCAGGCGCGGACCGGCGCAGCCGGCCAGCAGTGCGGCCGCGGCGCACAGCGCAAGGGCAGGAATGTGGCGCAGGAAGGCCATGGCGGTATCTCCCCGGGGCATCAGGCCCCGCGCCTGTGATGGTACGGCGTTGCGCGGCGCTGCGTTCAGCCCAGTTGCACCACCTGCAGGCCGGGCAGCGCGGGTGCGACCGGAAATTCCTCGTGATCGAACGCCATGTCGCCATTCGGGTCGGCAATGCCGGTGGCCTTGGCGTTCTTGAAGTCGTGCAGTTGGGGGTCCATCAGGTGCGTGGTCACCACGTGGCCCATGGCGCGCAGCATGCTCTCGATGCGGCCCGGGAACTTCTTGTCCCATTCGCGCAGCATTTCGTTGACGGCCACGCGCTGCAGGCCGTCCTGGCTGCCGCACAGGTTGCAGGGAATGATGGGGAACTGCTGGTACTGCGCCCAGCGCGCCGTGTCTTTCTCGGGCACGTAGCACAGCGGGCGAATCACCACATGCTTGCCGTCGTCGCTGACCAGCTTCGGCGGCATGCCCTTCATGCGGCCGCCGTAGAACATATTGAGCATCAGCGTGGCGACGATGTCGTCGCGGTGGTGGCCCAGCGCCAGCTTGGTGCAGCCCAGGTCGTCCGCCACCTTGTAGAGGATGGCGCGGCGCAGGCGCGAGCACAGGCTGCAGGTGGTCTTGCCCTCGGGCACCACGCGCTTGACGACGCTGTAGGTGTCCTGGTTCTCGATGTGGTACTGCACGCCGATGCTCTTGAAATAGTCCGGCAGCACATGCTCGGGGAAGCCGGGCTGCTTCTGGTCCAGATTCACGGCCACGATGTCGAACTTCACCGGCGCGCGCTTTTGCAGCTTGCGCAGGATGTCCAGCAGCGTGTAGCTGTCCTTGCCGCCGGACATGCACACCATGATCTTGTCGCCTTCCTCGATCATGTTGAAGTCGGTGATGGCACGGCCCACCTCGCGGCACAGGCGCTTTTCCAGCTTGTGGGACTCGCGCTCGATCTTGCGTGTGTCGGCCGCATCGGGCGCGGCATCTTCGCCGGCCCAGTCGGCGGCGGTGGGAAGGGTGTTGTTGGCGGTGTTCATGGGTTTACCACTGTCCTGTCTCGACGCGAATGGCGACTTCGCAGTCATCAAAAATTTCCAGTTTGGCGATCTTCACGCGCACGCCCAGCACGCCGGGCAGCTGCATCAGCCGGTTGGCCAGCTTGCCGATCAGGCTCTCCAGCAGGTTCACATGCTCGGCCGTGCACTCGTCGATGATGATCTGGCGCACCTTGCGGTAGTCCAGCACGTGCTGGATGTCGTCGTCGCGCGGCGCCAGGGGCTGGGTGCCCAGGTTCAGCTCGGCGTCCACCTGGATGGGCTGGGGCGCGTTTTTTTCGTGCGCGAGGATGCCCAGGTTCGCGTCGAAGCGCAAACCGGTGAGCGTGAGGATCTGGGTGCCGGCGGCGGTGTGCATGGCGGGGCGTGCGGGTTCACATCAGGGAGAAGTCGCGCTCGAAGCGCATCAGGTGCTGGCCGCCGTCCACCAGCAGCGTGGTGCCGGTGAGCGAGCGATTGTCCAGCGCGAAACGCACGGCGGCGCCCACATCTTCCGGCGTGGACGAGCGGCCCAGCGGGCTCAGTGCGTGCATGCGCTCAAAGCGCTCGCCCGTCAGCAGATGGCTGGTGAGGGTGAGCCCCGGCGCCACGCCCACCACGCGCACGCGCGGCGCGAGCGCCATGGCCAGCATGGTGCCGGCGGCTTCCAGCGCGGCCTTGGAGAGCGTGTAGCTCAGGAAGTCCGGGTTCTGGTTCCACAGCTTCTGGTCCAGCAGGTTCACCACCGCGCCTTGCACGTCGGCTTCGCCCGCGGCGGCGCGCTGCTCCAGATGGGCATGCAGCGCCTGCGCCAGCAGCACGGGTGCGCCGGTGTTGCTGCGCAGGTGCTGCTCCAGCAGCGCGTAGCTGAAGCTGGCGGCCGTGTCGTGTTCGAACAGCGAGGCGCTGTTGACAACCGCATCCACCGCACCGAAGTGCGCCACCACGCGCGGCAACAGGGCGCGCACGGCCGCTTCATCGGCAAAATCAGCATCAAAATGGGCACTAGCGCGCGACAGTTCTGCGCAAGCAGCTACGGTTTCAAGAGCGTCCTGTTGCGAAGACCGGTAATGCACGGCCACCTGCCAGCCCCCGGCCGCCAGCGCCAGCGCAATGCTGCGGCCCAGGCGCCGGGCGGCGCCTGTCACCAGCACGGTGCGGGGGCGGGGAGGGGAGGTCATTGGGGGGACAATCGGGCGCGTGACGAGCAAACCCACAATTTTACCGAGCGCCCTGCAGACCCATGTCGCCAAGGCCATTGCCGAGGCGGGAGGCTGGATCGGCTTCGACCGGTTCATGGCGCTGGCGTTGTACACGCCGGGCCTGGGCTATTACGCGGGCGACCTGCCGAAGTTCGGCGCCATGCCCGCCAGCGGCAGCGACTTCGTGACCGCGCCCGAGCTGTCCCCCGTCTTCGGCAGCGTGCTGGCCCGCCAGGTGCGCGAGGCACTGGATGCCACCGCCACCGACGAGGTCTGGGAGTTTGGCGCCGGCAGCGGCGCGCTGGCCGCCCAGTTGCTGGGCGCGTTGGGCGACCGTGTGCGGCGCTACACCATCGTGGACCTGTCGGGTAGCCTGCGCGCACGCCAGCAGGCCACGCTGGCGGCCTGGGGCGACCGCGTGCACTGGGTCGACCGTCTGCCCGATCAGATGCAGGGCGTGGTGGTGGGCAATGAGGTGCTGGACGCCATGCCCGTTCAACTGCTGCAGCGCCGCGCGGGCCTGTGGCACGAGCGCGGCGTGGCCCTGGACGAGTCGGGCAACAGCTTTGTGTGGCAAGACCGTCCTACCCCGCTGCGCCCGCCGGTGGAGATCGAGGGCCCGCACGACTACCTCACCGAGATCCACCCCCAGGGCGAGGCCTTCATGCGCACGCTGGCCCAGCACCTCGTGCGCGGCGCGGCCTTCCTGATCGACTACGGCTTTGGCGAGGACGAGTACTACCACCCCCAGCGGCACATGGGCACGCTGGTGTGCCACCGCGGGCACCAGGTGGATTCCGACCCGCTGGCGGACGTAGGCCTCAAGGACATCACCGCGCACGTCAACTTCACCGCGATGGCCCTGGCCGCGCAGGACGCGGGGTTGCAGGTGCTGGGCTACACGACGCAGGCGCACTTTCTCATCAACTGCGGTCTGCTACCCGAACTGGAGCAGTTGACGCAGACCCAGCGCGCCCAAGCGGCCAAGTTGATGATGGAGCACGAGATGGGCGAGCTGTTCAAGGTGCTGGCCGTGGGGGCCGGCGCGCCGTGGCGGCCCATGGGCTTTGCGCAGGGTGACCGGAGCCACCGGCTCTGAGGTTTCTATAGATGTTTTGGTGTTAAACAACCAAGAAAACAGTATTTTTCGAAATAAAAAGCGACACCTACAGTGACTGCACGTCTTCACCCACCGCTGCACAGGAGCTGTCACGATGTCCGCTTTACCCCACGATCCGGGCCTGCCCTCACAGGCATCGCAAGAGTTTGAGATCCGCCGCCTGCCGGCCCCGTTGGGCGCCGAGGTGCTCGGGCTGGACCTGGCCCAGCCGCTGAGCGATGCGGACTTCGACCGCATCCTGCGCGCGCACTGGGAGCATGTGGTGCTGGTCTTTCGCAACCAGCGCATCACGCCCGCGCAGCAGGTAGCCTTCAGCCGCCGCTTCGGGCCGCTGCAGATCCATGTGCAGCGCAAGTTCGCGCTGCAGGGCCACCCCGAGGTGCTGGTGGTCTCCAACATCCGCGACGAGAACGGCGAACCCACCGGGCTGGGCGACGCGGGTTCGCTATGGCACTCGGACCTGTCGTACAAGGACAAGCCCAGCCTGGGCTCGCTGCTGCATGCGCAGGAGCTGCCCAATGTGGGTGGCGACACGCTGTTTGCCGACCAGTACGCCGCCTACGACGCGCTGCCCGAGGCGACCCAGCAGCGCATCGCTCATCTGCGGGCGGAGCACAGCTACCTGGCACGCTATGAGGAACTGCGCCAGCGCAACCCCTGGCGCCCCCGGCTGACGCCCGCGCAGATCGCCGAGGTGGCGCCGGCCGTGCACCCCATGGTGCGCACCCACCCGGCGACGGGGCGCAAGGCGCTGTTCGTGAGTGAGCACTTCACCACGCGCATCCTGGACCTGCCGGAGGAGGAGAGCCGCGCGCTGCTGCAGGAGCTGTTCGCTGCCAGCGTGCGGCCCGAATTCGTCTACCGCCACCAGTGGCAGCCGCACGACCTCGTGTTCTGGGACAACCGCGCGGTGCTGCACCTGGCCGCCGGCACCCCCGACACCGAGCGCCGCAAGCTCTACCGCACCACGGTAGAGGGCGACGCGCCCCGCTGATCCCGCCGCCCCTTCGCACACTCACCAATTGATAGCTGTTGGCGCTTGCCGGGCAAGCGCCAGGGCCACTTTTTGCCTGAAAAAGGACAGAACCTATGACGACCCTCCCTTCCGCGACGCCCACACCGCAATCGCACAGCCCGGTGCACGGGCCCCTGCGCCATTTTTTTCTTCGTTTCCTGCGTCGCGCCACCCGCCGCGCCGCCGTGCTCTGCTCGGTCGCTGGCCTGCTGCTGGGCGCGCACGGTGTGGCCCAGGCGGCCGAGGGGCAATTGCGCATCGCCCAGCAGTTCGGCATCGTCTACCTGCTGCTGAACGTGGCGCAGGACCAGAAGCTCATCGAAAAGCACGGCAAGGCTGCGGGTGTGGACATCCGGGTCGAGTTCGTCAAGCTCTCGGGCGGCGCCGTGATCAACGATGCGCTGCTGGCAGGCACCATCGACATCGCCGGCGCGGGCGTAGGCCCGCTGTTCACGCTGTGGGACCGCACGCGCGGCCGCCAGAATGTGAAAGGCGTGGCGTCGCTGGGCAACTTCCCGTACTACCTGGTGAGCAACAACCCAGCGGTCAAGACCATTGCCGACTTCACCGACCAGGACCGCATTGCGCTGCCGGCCGTGGGTGTGTCGGTGCAGTCGCGCATCCTGCAGCTGGCCTCCGCCCAGCGCTGGGGCGACCCGGCATTCAACCGCCTGGACAAGCTGCAGGTGGCCCTGCCGCACCCCGACGCGGCCGTGGCGATCATCAAGGGCGGCACCGAGATCACCGCGCACTTCGGCAACCCGCCCTTCCAGGAGCAGGAACTGGCCGCCAACCCAGCCGCGCACATCGTGCTCAAGTCCTATGACGTGCTGGGCGGGCCGGCGTCGGCCACGGTGCTCTACGCCACGGAGAAATTCCGCAACGACAGCCCCAAGACCTACCGCGCGCTGCTGGACGCGCTGGACGAGGCGGCGCGCTTCATTGCCGCGCAGCCCGAGCAGGCGGCCGACATCTACCTGCGCACCCACGGCGGCAACACCGACCGGCAGCTGCTGCTGCAGGTGCTGAAGAACCCCGAGGTGCAGTTCCAGATCCGCCCGCAGAACACGCTGGGGCTGGGGCAGTTTCTGCACCGCGTGGGCGCGCTCAAGCACCAGCCCGTGGCGCTGAAGGACTACTTCTTCGACGATCCGCGCATTGCAGGAGGCAACTGATGCGCACCGCATTCCAGGGCGAAGCGAGCGGCGCGACCGCCTGGGGCGGCCCGCCCGGCGCCAGCCCAGGCCATCAGCCAGCAGTCCATCCGGCCAGCCACCCAGTCAGTGCGGCCTCAGCAGTACCTGCACCGCTGTTGCAGGTGCAGGGCGTGAGCCTCGACTACCGCACACACGAGCGCGTGGTGCGTGCCACGCACCAAGTCTCCTTCGACGTGCATGCGGGCGAGCGCTATGTGCTGCTGGGCGCGTCGGGCTGCGGCAAGTCCACGCTGCTCAAGTCCATTGCCGGGTTCATCGCGCCCGCCGAGGGTGTCGTGCGCCTGCAGGGCCAGGCGGTCACCGCGCCGGGGCCCGACCGCGTGGTGGTGTTCCAAGAGTTCGACCAGCTGCCGCCCTGGAAGACCGTGCGCGAGAACGTGATGTTTCCGCTGCTGGCCTCGCGCCGCGCCACGCGCGCCGAGGCGGCCGAGCGCGCCGCGCTGTACCTGGACAAGGTGGGCCTGGCCCGGTTTGCCGACGTGCACCCGCACCAGCTGTCGGGCGGCATGAAGCAGCGCGTCGCCATTGCCCGCGCGCTGGCCATGCAGCCCCAGGTGCTGCTGATGGACGAACCCTTTGCGGCGCTGGATGCGCTCACGCGCCGGCGCATGCAGGAGGAACTGCTGGCGCTGTGGGACGAGTTGCGCTTCACGCTGGTGTTCGTCACCCATTCCATCGAGGAAGCGCTGGTGGTGGGCAGTCGCATCGCCATTCTCTCGCCGCACCCCGGGCGCCTGCGTGCCGAGATCAACTGCCACCAATACGGTCTGCACAGCGCGGGCGGCGCCGATTTCCAGGCCACCGCGCAGCGGGTGCATGCGCTGCTGTTCGATGAGCCTGTGCACGGCGCCGCACCTTCCGATGCCCCGCACGCGCCTGTTCCGCCCACCTTCGCCTGACCTCTGCCCATGAGCCTTCCAACCTCTTCCGTCCCCGCGGCGCCCTTTGCGCTGCACCCGCCCGTGCGCCCCGAAGTGCTGCACACCCTGCCTCCGCTCGGCCGCGTGGCGCCCGCGCAGCCACTGCCGCTGGGCCGTCGCCTCTGGCGGCAGGGCGCGCTGCGCAAGGCGCTGATCCTGGCCGTGCTGGCGCTGCTGTGGGAAGCCGTTGCGCGCTGGCAGGACAACGACCTGCTACTGCCCACCTTCCTGCAGACCGCGCAGGCCTTCGCACAGGGCGTGGCTTCGGGCGAGCTGCTGCACAAGACGGCACTGTCGCTGGCCGTGCTGCTCAAGGGCTACCTCGCGGGCATCGCCTGTGCCTTCGTGCTCACCACGCTGGCCGTGTCCACGCAGTTGGGACGCGACCTGCTGTCCACGCTCACGGCCATGTTCAACCCGCTGCCGGCGATCGCGCTGCTGCCGCTGGCGCTGCTGTGGTTCGGCCTGGGCCAGGGCAGCCTGGTGTTCGTGTTGGTGCATTCCGTGCTGTGGCCGCTGGCGCTCAACACCTACGCGGGCTTTCAAGGCGTGCCCGAAACGCTGCGCATGGCCGGGCGCAACTACGGTCTGAAGGGGCTGCGCTATGTGCTGCAACTGCTGGTGCCCGCGGCGCTGCCGTCCATCCTGTCGGGGTTGAAGATCGGCTGGGCCTTCGCCTGGCGCACGCTGATCGCGGCGGAACTGGTGTTCGGCGCGTCTTCGGGGCAGGGCGGCCTGGGCTGGTACATCTTCCAGAACCGCAATGAGCTCTACACAGACAAGGTTTTCGCGGGCCTCGCCATGGTGATCGCCATCGGCCTGGCGGTGGAGAACCTGGGCTTTCACACGCTGGAGCGCCTGACGGTGCGACGCTGGGGCGTGCAGCGCTAGGGCCTGTGAACACTAGGGAAGGGGATCGCGTTGCCTCGCAAAGGGGGTGGATGCAAGGCGCTTGCGCGCCGCAAGGCTCGTGCCTTGCCAGCGCGGGCAACGCCGCAGACGGCCCCTTTGCGAGGCAACCCGAAGGGAAGCTCATGACAGCCCCCTCGGTGTTGCGTTCCTTGTGCGTGCGGGCGCACGCACTGCGTCACGCGCCTTGATGGGCAGGCTGTCATGAGCTTCGCGACTCCTTCCATCACAGGCCCTAGCGGCACGCCACGCGGGCTGCAGGCGCCTACACTCGGCCCATGCTGCGCTGGCTTCTCGTCGTCTTCCTCGCCCTGGTGCTCATCAACGGGCTCACCCCCTGGCTGCGCCGCCTGGGGCTGGGCCGGCTGCCGGGGGATTTTCAGTTCCGCCTCTTCGGGCGCGACTGGTTCATTCCGCTGGCCAGCACCGTGCTGCTGAGCTTCCTGCTCAGCCTAGCGGTCAAATGGTTGTGAGCCTTTTATGGCGCTAGCCCTTGCTGGACAAGCGCGGGCAGCTATCAATTGAGATAAACGTTTTTGCCCTACAGCCGAGGCGGCCGCGGTTGCGCCATGATGGGCCCCATGCCGCAGCAACCTCCTACCTCCCAGTCGCCGGGCCTGCATGCCGGCGTGGACATTGGCGGCACCAAGGTGGCCGTGTGCCTGGCGGACCCTGCCAACGGCAGCGGGCCGCCGGCGTTGCTCACGCGCATGGCGGAGCCTACCGCCAAGGCCGGTGCGCCGGATGCGCTGGCCCAGCAGGTGCTGCGGCTGCTGGATGCCGCCTGCACGCAGCAGGGCATCACGCGTTCGGATCTGGCGGGCGTGGGCGTGGCGTCCTGCGGGCCATTCGTGCGACATGCGGGCATGGTCGAAGTGGTCAATCCCAACATCTGCGGAGGGCTCGCCGGTGCGCCGCGCGGCCTGGGCAACGACTGGACCCGGGTGCCGCTGCAGGCGCCGTTGGCGCAGGCGCTGGGCGCAGACCGCGTGCATGTCGCCAACGATGCCGTGGCCGCGCTGCAGGCCGAGCGGCTGTGGGGAGCGCTGCGGGGGGAGGACGATTGCGCCTACGTGACCTGGAGCACCGGCATCGGCGTCGGCCTGTGCGTGGACGGCTGCGTGCTGCGCGGCAAGAACGGCAACGCGGGCCATGCCGGCCACAGCTTCGTGGGCGACCTCGACATGGGGGGCGACGTGGCGCTGTGCGGCTGCGGCAACCAAGGCGATGTGGAGTCGCTCGTCGCGGGCAGTGCGCTGCCGCGCCGCCTGGGCCGGGAGGCGCCCGCACTGATGGCGGCGGCGGACGTGGGTGACGCGGCCGCGCTGGCCGAAGTGCAGGCGCTGTGCGTGCTGATGGGACGGCTGCTGTACAACCTGGTGGCCACGCTGGACCTGCGGCGCATCAGCCTGGGCGGTGCCGTGTTCCTGCACCACCAGGCGCTGCTGCTGCCGCTGCTGCGTGCGCAACTGGCGCGCTACTTCCCCGCGCTGACCGCCGGGGTAGAGCTGGTGCCTGCGGGGCTGGGCGCCCAGGTGGGCGACTACGCGGCGTTGGCTCTGCTGCAGCAACCCGGTTGAACTCACAGCGGTTGGCCTTGACAGGCTGGGGCGTGGCGAGGCCACTGCGCGCAGGACGCGTGCACCCAGACAACCCTCAAGAGGCTGCCACGGCCCCTGCCGGCGCGGTGACCGGCGGCGCAGCCTCGTCGCGCAGCGCCTGCAGGAAGCTGTTGCGCCACCAGTGCACGTCATGGCGCTGGATGCGTTCCATGAGCCGTTCATGGCGCCACTGGCGCTCGGACAGCGGCATGCGCAGCGCGGTCTGGATCGCGTCGGCCATGCCCTGGGTGTCGTAGGGATTGACCAGCAAAGCTTCCTTGAGCTGCTCGGCCGCGCCGGCAAAGCGCGACAGCACCAGCACGCCCGGGTCCTCGGGCTCTTGCGCCACCACGTATTCCTTGGCCACCAGGTTCATGCCGTCGCGCAGCGGCGTGACCAGGCCGACACGCGCCGCGCGGCACAGGCCGGGCACGCGTTTGCGCGCAACGGTGCGGTGGATGTAGCGCAGCGGCATCCAGTCCAGATCGCCATAGTCGCCGTTGATGGCGCCGCACAGGCCCTCCAGCTCCTGGCGCAGGTCGGCATAGGCGTGCACGTCGTCGCGCGAGGGCGAGGCGATCATCACCAAGGTGGCGCTGTGCTCATTCTCAGGGTAGCGTTCCAGCAGTTGGCGGAAGGCGCGCACGCGGTGCGGGATGCCCTTGGAGTAGTCCAGCCGGTCGATGCCCAGCAACAGTTGGCGGCGTGAATACTCCGCGCGCAGGGCTTCGCAGGTCTGCACCGCATCGGGTGCGCGACCCAGGCGCTGGAACTCCTGCACATCGATGCCGATGGGGAAGGCCGCCACGCGCACGGTGGCATTGAAGGCGCGCAGGCGCTGCCCGCCCAGTTCCTGGGCTTGTGCTTCGTTGACCATGTAGCGCGTGAAGTGGACGACGTCGGCCTCGCTTTGCAGGCCCACCAGGTCGTAGGCAAAGAACGAACGCATCAGCCACTCGTGTTGCGGCAGCGCTGCGAGGATGAGCGGCGGCGGAACGGGCACATGCAGGAAAAATCCGATGCGCTGGCGGCAACCCAGCGCACGCAGTTCCGCCGCCAGCGGAATCAGGTGGTAGTCGTGCACCCAGATCACGTCGTCCTCGCGCAGCAGCGGCAACAGCTTGCGCGCGAACATCTGGTTCACGCGGCGGTAGCCCTCGCTGTAATTGGCGCTGAAGTCGGCCAGGTCCAGCCGGTAGTGCAGCACCGGCCACAGCACGCTGTTGGCGTAGCCCTGGTAATAGGCCGCGTGGTCCGCCTGGCACAGGTCCACGGTGGCCAAGGTCACGTTGCCGGCCTGGTGTGTTTGCAGCGCACCTTCGCCGGGCGTGCCGTCCGCGGTGACCGTGCCGCTCCAGCCGAACCACAGGCCGCCCGTGCGTGCCAGCGCGTCGCCCAGGGCCACGGCCAGGCCACCGGCAGCGCTCTTGCGCGGGTCGGCCAGGCGGTTGGAGATGACGACGAGTCGGCTCATGCAGGAAGGCTCCAGGTCAGATCACGCTGTCCCAGGGGGCGGACAGCCGCATGGCGGCATTGATGATGCCCACCATGGAATAGGTTTGAGGGAAGTTGCCCCACATCTCGCCCGTGGCGGCGTGGGTGTCTTCGGACAGCAGCCCCAGCGGGTTGCGCACGGCCAGCATGGCCTCGAAGATCTCCTGCGCCTGCTCGCGCCGGCCAGTGCGCGCCAGCGCATCGATGCGCCAGAAGGTGCAGATGTTGAACGCGGTCTCGGGCTTGCCGAAATCGTCCGCGGCTTCGTAGCGGCGCATGAAGGGGCCGTCGCACAGCGTGTGTTCCATGGCGTCCAGCGTGCTCACGAAGCGCGGGTCGGTGGGGTGGATCAGGCCCACCTCGGCCATCAGCAGCACGCTGGCGTCCAGCTCGCTGCCGCCAAAGCTCTCGGCAAACACCTGGCGCTTGGCGTGCCACGAGCGCTCCAGGATCTCGCCATGCATGCGCTGCGCATGCTGCTGCCAGTAATGGGCGCGCTCGGGCAGTTGCAGGGCGCGCGCGATCTTGGCCAGCCGGTCGCAGGCCGCCCAGCTCATGAGGGCTGACGAGGTGTGGATGCGCGCGCGCGTGCGCAGCTCCCACATGCCCGCGTCGGGCTTGCCGTACACCTGCACGGCCAGCTCGCCCACGCGCTCCAGGCGCTCGAACTCCGCGGCGCCGGCGGGGTGCAGCAGCCGCCGGTCGTGGAAGGACTGCGCCGCGCCCAGCACGATGTTGCCGTACACGTCGTGCTGGAAGTGCTCCGCCGCCTGGTTGCCCACGCGCACCGGTCCCATGCCGCGGTAGCCGGCCAAGTGGGGCAGGACGGATTCGGGCAGCTCGTGCTCCAGCCCGATGCCGTACAGCGGCTGAATGTGGCCGCTGCCGGTTTTGGCCACGATGTTGCCGAGCCAGCGCAGGTAGTCCTCCATGGTGCCCACTTCCGACAGGCTGTTGAGCGCGCGCACCACGAAGAACGCGTCGCGCAGCCAGCAGTAGCGGTAATCCCAGTTGCGGCCGCTGTGCGCGGATTCGGGGATGCTCGTGGTCATCGCCGCGACGATGGCGCCCGTGTCCTCGAACAGCGACATCTTCAGCGTGATGGCCGAGCGGATCACGGCCTCCTGCCACTGCAGCGGCAGATGCAGGCGCTGGGTCCAGTGCTTCCAGTACGACACGGTCTCTTGCTCATAGTGGCGTGCGGTGTCGCCAATGCCGCCGGAGAGCGTTTCGTCTGCGCCGAGCAGGAAGTTGTATTCGCGCCCTGCTACAAAGGGCTCGCCCGAGAGCACGTAGGCCACGGGCGCGTCGGTGTTCAGCCGCAGCGTGAAGTCGCCCCCCACATAGCGGATGTGGTTGCTGCCGCGCGTGAGGGCGGGCTGGGCCATGCCCCAGTCGTAGCGCGGCTGTACCAGCACGCGGATGCGTGGTGCCCCCCGCACCGGTCGCACGCGGCGCACCAGCATCACGGGGCGGAAGGCGCGAGAACGTGCGAAGAAGCGCGGGCAGAAGTCGGTCACCTCCAGGCAATTGCCATGCGCGTCGGTCAGGTGCGTGCGCAGCACGGCGGTATTGGGCTCGTACCACTGCTCGCTGCTGGCGAAGTCCTCCAGCTCGATGGCGAAGCGGCTGCCATCGGGGCCGGGCTGGACCAGCGCATTGAACACCGGGTCGCCGTCAAAGCGTGGCATGCAGCTCCAGACGATGCAGGCGCGCGCATCCACCAGCGCGCTGATGGTGCAATTGCCGATCATTCCCAGCGCCAGCGACGGTGCGGCCATGGCGGTGGCGCCCACGTGAGGTGCTTTGCTCGTCATGTGATCTCCTCGCCCACGGCGTGCTGCAGCCACTGGCGCACGGCGGCGGGCGTGGCCAGCCGCGCGTGGGCGCGCGTGGCGCCTTCGCCCACCTTGATGCCCAGGCCCCCCAGCGACTGCGCGGCGGCAAAGCCGGCTTCGTCCGTCACATCGTCACCCACGAACAGCGGCGCGCGCCCGGCGAAGGGAGCCAGGCGCATGAAGTCCGTGATCGCACGGCCTTTGTCCGGCCCCACGGGCTTGACCTCGTACACGAACTTGCCGTGCAGCAACTCGGCGCCCGGCACATCGCGCAGCGCCTGTGTGATCGCCTGCAGGCACAGCGCCTGCAGTTGCGGCGCCTGCCGGTAGTGCAGCGCCAGGCCGGCGCTCTTGGCCTCCAGCAGCAGCTCGGGGTGCTGCGCCATCAGCGGGCGCAGCGCGGCCAGCAGCGGCTGCAGTGGCAGCGCCGGCAGGCCGCCGCTGCGCCCGTTGCCCAGGCGGTACTGCGCGCCATGCTCGCAGGCCACGGGCAGGCGCAGTGGGTCCAAAAAATGGTCGATATCGGCCATGGTGCGGCCGGTGACGATGGCCAGCGCCCCCTCCAGCCGCACATGCAGTGCTTGCAGGCAGTCCACCACGCCGGGTGGCAGCTGCACGGCATGCGGCTGTGCGGCAATGTCGGCCAGCGTGCCGTCGAAGTCGAGGAACAGGGCGTGGCGGGAAGTCGGCAGAGGCGGCGTGGGCATCGCCCGCAACCTTAACCCTGCACGTGCGCGGCCACTGTAGGCCGGTTACCCGCAGGGCCGTAGGCATTGAAAACCTGACCCCTTACCCGCAATTGCCTGGTTTCGCCAACCCCCGCGAGGTCCTCCATGAGCTCCCCCGAAGCACTGCACGTCGTCTGCCCCCACTGCCACACCACCAACCGCGTGCAGGCCGCGCAACTGGGCAGTGCGCCCGACTGCGGCAGTTGCCACCGGCCGCTGTTCACGGGCGAACCGCTGGCGCTGGATGCGGCCAGCTTCGACCGGCACGTAGCGCGCAGCCATCTGCCGGTGGTGGTGGACTTCTGGGCGCCGTGGTGCGGCCCCTGCCGCCAGATGGCGCCAGCCTTCGCGCAGGCTGCGCGCGAGTTGGAGCCGCGCATGCGGCTGGCCAAGCTGGATACCGAGGCGCACCCCGCGATCGCGGCGCGCTACGGCATCCGCAGCATCCCGACGATGATCCTGTTTCGCGGCGGACAGGAGGCAGCGCGCATCTCTGGTGCGCTGGGTGCGGCCGATATCGCGCGCTGGGTGCAGTCGGTGTAAGGCGCTGCGGAACCAACCCTCGCGTGGCGCTCGCGCCTGTTGTGGGGCCGCGGTGCTGACGATTCGCCATACGGATGGCTGTTGCTGCGTATCCGCAGTCAATCCTCACCGGGAATCCTCACCAGGGCCAGGCACCACAGGTGCTCAGCCAGCGTTGCCCTGAGGCTCTGGGGCAGGCTGCGCGGTGGCATGAAGCCAGTCGGCCACGGCCTGTACGCGGGCGGCGTGAATCATGTCGCCCACCTTGGGGCCGCTCAGGCCCAGTTGCGCAGCGTGCACAGCCACGCTGCTGGTGGTGACCGACTGCACGGCCGCGAGCGCGGCGTTGATGCGCGCGCGCTGCGGGTAGGGCCGATCGGTAAAACCCAGGCGTCCGCGCGCATCGCATTCACAGGCCAGCAGGATCTCGTCCAGCCGCGCGGGTTTGCGGATGGCGTCGCAGCGCTCCAGCAGGCGCACCAGCGCGGCCGCGCCCAGGTCGCCGCTGCGGTGGATGTTGCCGTGCTCGCGCGCCACCACGTCGGCCAGTTCGCGGCATTCCACCGGTACGCGCAAGCGTTCGCACACGGCCTTGAGCAGCCGCGCGCTGCGCTGCTCATGGCCGATATGGCGCGGCAGCACGTCGTGCGGCGTGGTGCCTTTTCCCAAGTCGTGCGTGAGGCAGGCGAAGCGCACGGCGAGCGGGGCCTGCAAATGAGCTGCCATGTCCAGCACCATCATCAGGTGCACACCGGTGTCCACCTCGGGGTGGTACTCGGGGCGCTGGGGTACGCCCCACAGGCGCTCGACCTCGGGCAGCACCACGGCCAGCGCGCCACAGTCGCGCAGCACGTCGAACATGCGCGAGGGCTGCGGCTCCATGAGCCCGCGCGCCAGCTCCTGCCACACGCGCTCGGGCACCAGGTGGTCGGCCTCGCCGTCGTGCACCATCTCGCGCATGAGCTGCATCGTCTCGGGCGCTACGGTGAAGTCGGTGAAACGCGCCGCAAAGCGCGCCACGCGCAGGATGCGCACCGGGTCCTCGCGGAAGGAGTCGGTCACATGGCGCAGTACCCGCGCCTGCAGGTCGCGCGCGCCGCCATAAGGGTCGAACAGGTCTTCAGCGCCCGTCCAGTCAGCGCTGGCAGCTATTGCATTGATAGTAAGGTCGCGCCGTGACAGGTCTTCTTCCAGTGTCACGTCGGGCGACGTCTGCACCACGAAGCCGCGGTAGCCGCGCCCGCTCTTGCGCTCGGTGCGCGCCAGCGCGTATTCCTCGCGCGTCTCGGGGTGGAGGAAGACGGGGAAGTCGCGCCCCACGGGCAGGTAGCCGCGTGCCACCATGTCGTCGGGCGTGGCGCCGACGACGACCCAGTCGTGGTCATTGACGGGGCGGCCCAACAGCCGGTCGCGCACGGCGCCGCCCACCATGTAAATCTGCATGGGGGCAGTGTATTCAACCTGGAATCGGCCGCTGTCCGCACGTCATCGCCAGGACTGCCGCCCCGCTGGACGAGGCAGGGCGCAGGTGGTAGTAGCCGACGCATTCTTCGCAGCGCGGATCGTCCTCGTCGATGCCGGCGTCCACGGCCGCCGCTTGCAGCGGTGCGACCGCGGCCGGTTTGCAGGCGCAACCCACAGGCTTGTCCAGGTGAAAAGCCATGGTGCCCTCGGCCAGCGGAACGCGGGCACGCAGGTGGGTGGGTGTCGTCGGCCGTGGTGCAGGCCTTTCGGCGCGTTGGCCTGACTGGTGGTTACGCCACCTCTACAACCAGGTGGGGGTTGAACCGCGCGTTCTCCACCTGCCCATCCTTGGCATAGCCGCGCGGGTTGCACAGCACGCGTGTGCCGTGCAGCCTGTAGTCGAAGCTGTCGTGCGTGTGCCCATGCACCCATAGCCGCGCGCCGCTGCCCTCGACCAGGGCCTGTGCGTCGGACACGAAGGCGGCGTTGATGGGCGAGCCCGCAAAGCGCGGGTGGATGCTGTGTGGCGAAGGCGCGTGGTGGGTGACGACCACGGTGGGGCCGGCAAAGGGCTGGGCGAGTTCGCGCGCCAGCCAGCGGGCGTTGGCGTCGAACAGTTCGGCCGCATGCTGGGGCGTGAAGAGCGCCCCGCCGTCTTCACCACCCGCGCGTATGCGGCTGAAGTCGCGCATGAACTGCTGGGCCTGGGCCATGGCCTCGGTGCGGGCGGCGCCATCGCCGGCCACGCGGAAGTCGCTCCACAGCGTGCTGCCGATGAAGCGCACGCCCTGCAGCACCAGGCTCCGGTTGTCCAGCAGGTGCACGGGGCTGCCCTCGCACAGACGGCGCAGCTCTTGCGCGGTGTCCTGCAGGCTGGAGCCGTAGAACTCGTGGTTGCCCGGCACGTACAGCACCGGCTTGGCGAAGCCCTGCGCCCAGGCCACGGCGGCCGCGGGGCGGGCAATGTCGCCCGCGAGGATCACCACATCCGCGTCGGTGCGCGGGTGCTCCATGCCCTGCACGCCCAGGTGCAGGTCAGACAGGATGTGCAGTTTCATGGCACCGCGCCGGCGGGCTAGCCGCGCCGCGCGCGGTAGGGCTCGTCGAACGGCACGAAGTCCTGCTCGGCCAGTGCGCCGTCGATCCAGGCCTTCACGCCCGGCAACTGCTGCACGCGCTGCACATAGGCGGTGATGTGTTCAGGCACGGGCAGGGCAAAGGTGGCCAGACGCATGCACACCGGCGCATAGAACGCGTCGGCAATGCTGAATTGGCCGAACAGCATGGGGCCGCCGTGCTGGTCCAGCAGCTCGCTCCACATGTCCACCAGGCGCTGCACGTCGGCGCGCACGGCGGGCTGGTCTCGCCACACGATCTCGCCCACTTCGGGCAGGCGGGCCTCGATGTTCATGCCGCAGTGGCTGCGCAGCGCGCCGAAGCCACTGTGCATCTCGGCCACCACGCTGCGGGCGCGGGCGCGCGCGGCCTTGTCCTGGGGCCACAGATGCTTGTCGGGGTACTGCTCGGCCAGGTATTCGGCGATGGCCAGGCTGTCCCAGACGGTGATGTCCCCATCCACCAGCACGGGCACCTTGGCCACGGGGGTGACGGCCTTGAGCTGGCGCTTGAACTGCGAATTGGCATCGAAGCTGTCAAAGCGCACGGGCACTTCCTCGAACGCGATGCCGGCCTGGCGCAGCAGCACCCAGGGGCGCATGGACCAGGAGGAGTAGTTCTTGTTGCCAATGTAGAGCTGGAGCATGGAGGGGTTCCTTGATGCTGTGGTGCTACGTTAAAAAGAGCTGCTCGCGCCCGTAATCACAGGGTTTGAGCTCGTTATTTGCTTGAAAGCACCGTATGCCAAGCGTAAACCGCTCTTGTTTTTGAAGCGTCAAACCGGCCAGACCACGCCGTTGTCGTTGAGTATGGCGTCCAGCGGCAGATCGTGTGCCTCGGGCTCGAAGTCGTCCAGGTAGCCGTGGGTGAACCCCAGGCCCACGGTGGCGGGGCGGGGCTGCAGCGTCGCCAGCGTGCGGTCGTAGAAGCCCCCGCCGTAGCCCAGGCGGTAGCCGCCCGGGCCGTAGCCCACGCAGGGCACGAACAGCAGCGTGGGGTGGATGAGCTCGGTGTCCTTGGGCTTGGGGATGCCGTAGGCGTCTTCCTCCATGGGGCAGCCGGGATACCAGGCGTGGAAGGTGAGCGTCTTGTGCACCTTGTCCACCACGGGCAGGCCGATGCGGCGCAGCTGGGGCTCGTCCAGCAACTCGCCATCTTCCTTCCAGCGGTGCAGCGCGGGCAGCGGATCGAACTCACCCTTGATCGGCCAGTAGGCGCCGATGATGGTGTCCGGGCGGTCCACCAGCCAGATGCGCATCACGCGTTGCAACTGGTCGGCGCGCTGCAGGCGGTCCGGCAGATTCAGGCGCTGTTCTACCAATGCGCGGCGCAGGGCTGCTTTGTCCATCACATAATCCCCCAATGCTTTGGATGAAGATTCTGACACCGCTGATCGCCGGCGCTGCGCTGGCCACCGCCGCGCCGTGGGCCGGGGCGCAAAACCGCGGCGATGACACCGTTCTGGAGATGCAAAAGGCCTTTCGCAAGGGCGACAAGCAGCGGCTTGCCGCGCTGCTGCCGGCCGCGCGCGGCCATGCCCTGGAGCCCTGGGCCGCGTACTGGGAACTGCGTGCGCGGCTGGAGGAGGCCCAACCCTCCGAAGTGACCGCCTTCCTGCAGCGCTGGGCTGGCACCTACCAGGAAGACCGCCTGCGCAACGACTGGCTGCTGCTGCTGGGCCAACGCCGCGACTGGGACCAGTTCGCAGAATTTCACCCGCAGTTCCGCATGGGCGATGACCGCGAGGTGCATTGCTACGCGCTCGCGATCGAGCAGATCAAGGGTACTGCCGCCGAGAGTGCCGGCGCCGAGATGCTGCGCCACTGGTATGCGCTGCGCGAGCTGGACGACGGCTGCTCCAGTGCCGCCGCCGAGATGCTGGCCGCCAAGAAAATCAAGCCCCTGGACGTGTGGCGCAAGGCGCGTCTGGGCGCAGAGGCCAACCGCCTGCGCGTGGTGCGCAAGGCGGTGGAAATCGTCGCGCCCGATGCGCTGCCGCAACTGCGCGAGGCGCTGGATTCGCCCACCAAGTACCTCACGGGCCGCGCCACGGCGCGTGGCAAGGAGCGCCAGGAACTGGTGGTGCTGGCGCTGACCCGCATGGCCATGAGCGATGTCGCCAACGCCGCCAGCCTGCTGGACAGCAAATGGGGGCCGCACCTGTCGGCCGAGGAGCGCAACTGGCTCTGGGGCCTGATCGGCAAGCAGGCCGCCACGGCGCTGTCGCCCGATGCGCTCAGCTACTACGCCAACGTGGGCCGTGACGCCGACCTGACCGACGACATGCTGGCCTGGCGCACGCGCGCCGCGCTGCGGGCCGGGCAATGGAAGCTGGTGGGCCGCAGCATCGATGCCATGAGCCCCGCGGCGCGCCAGGAAAGCGTCTGGACGTACTGGAAGGCGCGCGCCCTCATGGCCAACCGCCCCGGCGACGAGGATCGCGCGGCTGCGCGCCAGCTGTATGCGCGCATCGCCGGCACCACGGGTTTTTATGAACAGCTGGCGCTGGAGGAACTGGGCGAGCGCGTCACGCCGCCCCCGGCGCCCGCACCGCTGACCGAGGAAGAAAAAGCCACCGCGCGCGCCAACCCCGGCCTGAACCGTGCGCTGTACGCCATCCTGATGGGCCTGCGCAGCGAAGGCGTGCGCGAGTGGAACTACACCACCAACCTGCACACCCCTGGCGGCATGGGCGAGCGCGAGCTGCTGGCGGCGGCCGACTTCGCCTGCCAGCGCGAGGTGTGGGACCGCTGCATCAACACCAGCGAGCGCACCAAGGGCGTGATCGACGCGGCGCAGCGCTTTCCGATGCCGTTCCGCTCCGCCGTGGTGGAGCGCGCGCGGGGCATCGGGCTGGACCCGGCCTATGTCTATGGCCTGATCCGCCAGGAAAGCCGCTTCATCATGGATGCCCGCTCGGGCGTGGGCGCGTCGGGCCTGATGCAGGTGATGCCCGCCACCGCGCGCTGGACGGCGCGCAAGATCGGCCTGGAGGGCTTCTCCCCCCAGCAGCTCTACGACCGCGACACCAACATCACCATCGGCACCGCCTATCTGAAGCTGGCGCTGGACGACTTCGACGGTTCCATGCCCCTGGCGGCGGCAGCCTACAACGCCGGTCCGGGCCGCCCGCGCAACTGGCGCAACGGCCCGGTGCTGGACGCGGCCATCTGGGCCGAGAACGTGCCCTTCAGCGAGACGCGCGACTATGTGAAGAAGGTGCTGGCCAACACGGTGAACTACGCCGCCATCCTCACCGGCCAGCCGCAGTCGCTCAAGAGCCGGCTGGGCACCGTGGGCCCGCGCGACGCGCGCGCGCCGGAGCCGAACAAGGATCTGCCTTGAATCTGCCTTGAGGGCCTGCTGCGCTATATAAGAAGGAGCTTTCAGCGCTTGCAGGGTAAGCGCTGGAGCCATTTTTCATGCCACATCGTCACCCCGCGGCGGCGCCTTGCGGCCGGTGACCATGGCGCGCACCAGGTTCTCGCGGTGCTGCAGGCAGGTCCATAGCACACCGCCCACATGCAGGGCCACGCAGGCCAGCAGGGCCCAGCCCAGGGACTGGTGCAGGCGGGCCAGCCAGCCATAGCCCCAGAACCGGTCGGTGGTGTAGAGCCAGCCGGTGAAGCCCAGCAACGCCATGATCGCCAGCAGTGCCAGCACCATCCAGGCGCCCAGCGGGTTGTGGCCGAGGTAGCGCGGCGCATGGCCCGCCAGCGCCAGGCGCGCATAGGCCAGCGTGGCCGCCGGCGTGCGCACGAACTGGGCGAAACGCGCATAGCGGCTGCCGCAGAATCCCCACGCCACGCGCGCGGCCAGCAGGGCCAGGGCCACGTAGCCCACGCGCTCGTGCAGCGGACCGGTGTCGTCGCTGCTCCACCAGGCCATGGCCACGCACGCGGCCAGGCCCCAGTGCAGCAGGCGCACGGGCCGGTCCCACACGCGCAGCGGTGCGCCGGTGGCGCGCGCACCGTCAGTCTTGAACGCGCTCAAGCGTCTTGGGGTCGAAGAAGGCTTCCACGCGCTTGCCCTGCGGGTCTTTGCCGTAGACCTCGTAGCAGGTTTCGGTCTTTTCCATGCGGCGCACGGTCCAGCCTTCCTTCACCAGCTTCTGCTCCAGCTCGGTGTGCGGTCGCCATTCGGCGGGGGGATGCTCGGGGCAGGTGACCTTGCCGTGGGCGAAGGCGCTGCTGGCCGAGACGGCGAGCGCCAGGGCGGCGATGTGCGGGATCCAGGATGTCATGCGGGGCTCTCTTTCTTGCCGGAAGGAATGGGTTGCGGTGATCGTTCGCCGGTGTGCTCAGGGCCTGGCCCAGCGGCGCAGCAGGTTGTGGTACACGCCCGTGAGCTGTACCAGGCGCGGGTCGTCGGGCGCCACCAGCGGCGTGAGTTGCTGGATGGACTGGTCCAGGTCGAACAGCAGCGTGCGCTCGCCCTCGTCCTGCACCAGGCTCTCGATCCAGAAGAACGATGCCACGCGCGCCCCGCGCGTGACGGGCGTGACGCGGTGCAGGCTGCTGGAGGGGTACAGCACCATGTCGCCGGCGGCCAGCTTCACGGCCTGCACGCCGAAGGGGCCCTCCACCTCCAGCTCGCCGCCGTCGTATTCCTCGGGCTCGGCCAGGAACAGCGTGGCCGACAGGTCGGTGCGCATCTGCTGGTGGCTGCCGGGCAGGAACATGAGCGCGCTGTCCACGTGCGCGCCGTAGGTGCCGCCGTCGGCGTAGCGGTTGAACTTCGGCGGGTAGATGGTGCGCGGCAGCGCGGCGCTGATGAACAGCGGCGTGCTGCTCAGCCGGCGCAGGATGTGCTGGCCCAGGCGCTGGCAGAGTTCGCTGCCGTCGTTGATCTGCTGGTTGCGCTTGACGCTCTTGGCCAGCGTGCCGGCGGTGGCGGCGCCGTCGTCCCAGGCGGCGGCGTCCAGTTGGGCGCGGAGGTCGCGCACCTCCGTCTTGGAGAGGACCTGGTCGATGGAGATCAGCATGGTGGTTGCGGTGTGAGGCAATTGGGGGTGATGTCGCAGAGCTGGGCACAGCCGGCCTGGGCCATGCAGGCGTGCAGCTCCTCGGTCAGCAGCTGCAGCATGTGGGCCACGCCCAGGGCGCCTGCCACAGCCAGTGCGTACATCTGCAGGCGGCCGATGAGCACGGCGTCGGCGCCCAGTGCCAGGGCCTTGAAGGCGTCGGCGCCGCTGCGCACGCCGCCGTCCAGCAGCACGGGGTAGCCCTCGCCCACGGCGGCGCGCACGGCGGGCAGGCGATGCAGGGACGCGGGCGCGCCGTCCAGGCTGCGCCCGCCGTGGTTGGAGACGATGAGGCCGGCCGCACCCGCCGCCTGCAGCGCGCGGGCGTCGTCGGAGTGCATGACGCCCTTGATCCACACAGGCAGGCGGGTCTCGCCCAGCAGCCAGCGCAGGTCGTCCCAGGTAGGGGCGTGGCGCATGGCGCCCTGGAAGATGCGGCTGTCGTCCGCGCCCAGTACGGGCGGCGCGGGCGGTGGGTAGGCCGCCAGGTTGGCGGGCGTGCAGTCGGCGGGCATCACAAAACCCGCCTGCAGCGCGCTGCGGCTGGCCAGCTGGATGCTGGCGTCCAGCGTGAGCACGATGGCGCGGTAGCCCGCGGCCTCGGCGCGGCGCAGAAGGGCGAGCGTGTGTTCTCGCTCGGGCTGCAGGTACAGCTGGAACCAGCGCGCGGGGCCGGCGGCACCCGCGATTGCCTCCAGCGTGCACGACGACAGCGTGCTGGCCACCAGGCAGGTGCCCGTGGCCTGGGCGGCGCGGGCGGTGGCGACTTCTGCCTCGGAGTGGGCCAGGCGCTGGTGCGCCACCGGGGCCAGCAGCAGCGGGTGGGGCAGGTCCAGCCCACCCAGCGTGAGCCGCGTGTGGCCGCCGCGCACGTCGCGCAGCAGGCGCGGCACGATGGCCCAGGCGGCGAAGGCGGCGCAGTTGGCGGCCACCGTGCGGTCCCAGCCGCAGCCGCCGGCCACATAGGCAAGACGGCCCGCGTCCATGTGCTGGGGCGCGAGCCGTTCGTAGTCGATGGCGTTCCAGACGCCTGCGGGAATATGTGGTGTCATCAAATTTGATAGCTGCTAGCGCTTGTCCATCAAGCGCTAGCAGCCTATTTGATTACAAGTCCAGGTTCAGCGTCAGGCGCACTGCGCGGCCGTCGCCCTTGTACAGGAAGGCGCCCGAGCGGTACACGGCGGTGTAGTAGTCCTTGTCGGTCACGTTCAGCACGTTCAGGCGCAGGTCGGCGTGCTTGTTGATGCGGTAGGACGCGAACAGGTCGTACACGCTGAACGAGGGCACCGGCTGCGAGCACATGCCGTTGGTGTAGCCGGCGCCGGTGTCGGGCTGGCCGCCGCAGCGGCTGCTCTCGTAGCGCGCCACGGCGCCGAAGGAGAAGTCGCGCGTGAGCTGGTACTTGCCCTGTACGGTGAAGGAGCGGTCGGCGAAGTTGGACAGCGGGTTGCCGATGTTGGCCGGGTTCACCGAACCCAGCACCTTGGATTTCATGAAGGCCATGCCGGCCTGCATCTGCAGTTGCTTGGTCACGTTGCCCGCCAGCCCGAACTCGATGCCGTGCACGCGGTTCTTGCCGGTGTTGAACATGCCGGCGGAGTCATAGCCGGTGCTGGTCGGCGCCGCTTCCATCACGTCCTTCTTGGTGGTGCGAAAGGCCGCGGCGGTGAGCAGCAGCTTGTCGTCCAGCAGGTTCCACTTGGTGCCGACCTCGAGGTTTTGCGAAGTCTCCGGCTTGGCGTTGGCGTTGCCGGTCCTGTCCACGACCAGGCCGCCATAGCCGGCACTGGTACCCACGTCGGATTCGCCGCCGTTGATGTCCTGCGCGGTGCCGTAGCTGGCATAGACCATGCCCAGGGGGTTGATCTTGTAGCTCACGCCCAGGTGGCCGTTGAGCAGCGTGTCGTTGTAGCCATAGTCGCCGGTTTGCGCGCCAGTGGTGGCGTTGAAGGTGGACAGGCTCAGGTCGGTGTGGTCGGCGCGCAGGCCGCCGAAAAGCGTCCATTGGTCCGTCAGGTCCACCGTATCCATGACCGATAGCGCGAACGTCTTCACGTGCCAGTCGCGGCCCATGGCGTTGCGGGTGTAGCTGCGGTCGGCCAGATCGCCCAGGTTGGGCAGCGGAGCGCCGTTCGCATCGGTCAGGCAGAAACCGTTGTTGCCGGTGGCCGTGGCGTTGGTGCGGCAATTGGGTGTGCCGGCGGAGGTGACACGGTAGTTGCCGGATTTGACGCGGTGGTTGGTGTACTCGAAGCCGAAATTGAACTCATGCTTGAGGCCGCCGATCTCCTTGTCCCAGCGCAGGTTGTCCTGGTGGGCGAAGTACTTCACGTCCTGCCAGCCGGTGTGGCCGTTGTCGATGGCGGGGCGCTGGGCGGTGGCGTTGAACGACGCGCCGGTGGTGGCGTAGCGGTTGTCCGACTGGCCGTAGCGCGTCAGGCTGGTGAGTTTGAGGTCGGGCGCAAAGCGGTAGGCGATGCGCGCGGTGACCGTGTCCACGTCGGAATTCAGGAAGTCGCTGTTCTGCGCATACACCGGCACGCCCGTGGCGGGGCGGCGGTTGGGCACCGTGCCCACGAGGTAGCCGCCCAGGTCGGGATGCTTGTCCTTGGCGCGCAGGCCGTAGTAGTCCAGCGTGACGGACAGGTCCTGGTTCAGCTCCCACAGTCCCGACAGGGCCAGGCCGTCGCGGCGGCGCTGCGAGGGGCTGCGGCCCGGCACGTCCTCGCCCGAGGTCAGGGCGTTGGCGCGCAGGGCGAACTTGTCGGTGAAGCCCTTGTTCATGTCCAGCGTCACGCGGTGGTGGCTGTCGGTGCCCACGCCGGCGGACACGCGCGTGAAGTCATAGTCCAGCGTGGCCTGCTTGGTCACGGCGTTCACCGCGCCGCCCGCCGAGCCGCGGCCCGCGAAGCTGGAGTTGGGGCCCTTGGTGACTTCCACCTGCTCGATGGCGAAGCTCTCGCGCGTGGTCATGCCGGGGTCGCGCAGGCCGTCCACGAACACGTCCGAGCGCGCCTCCTGGCCGCGGATGATGTAGCGGTCGCCAAAGGCGTTGCCGTTTTCGCCCGTGCCCAGGGTGATGCCGGGCTGCGCGGCCAGGATCTGCTTGAGGTCGGTGGCGCCGGAGTCGCGGATGGCCTCGCCGGTGACCACTTGGATGGTCTGCGGCGTCTCGGCCAGCGGGCGGGTGTGGCGCGTGTCGGCGGAGGTCTTGGCCTTGTAGGGCGCGCCGACCTCGGCGTTGGGGTTGGGATCAATGGCCTGCTCCTGCACCGTCACCGTGGGCAGCGTGGTGACGGGGGCGGGTGTGGGCTGCACCTGGGCGATGGCGCTCAGCGGCAGCAGGGCTGCGGCCATGCGCAGGCTCTTGGGTTTCTTGAGAGGGGAGGAGGAGGGCATTGCTGGAAACGAGAGGTTGGAATTATTCGCTAGGGATTATTGTTGCGAATCAATCTCGTTTGCGTCAATAAGTGCAAAAATGCCTCGCCCACAGTGGCGGAAACGTCAGCAGCAGTGGTGTTTTGTGGTGGTTTGGCAACAAACACACGGTTGGGCGCGCGAAGTCCCGCCCAACGCGGCAAGCATTCGGCCAATGCTGGCGCATATCCCGCTGCCGGATGGCACACGGCGGCAGGGCGATCAGGCGTTGAGCAGCGCGCCGCCCTCGCGCCGGGCAGCGCCGGCGTCCACCAGTTCCTGCATCAGCTGCTCGGCCCAGACGGATGCGGTCTGCTGCGCAAAGTGTCGCTGGTGCAGCAGGCCGAAGTACGGTGTGGCCGCCAACCAGGCATGCACTTGCGCCAGCGGCGCCTGCTGCCATTCCAGCAGCTTGTACTTGAGCAGCACCTTGGCCGCGTGGCGTGCGTGTTTGACCGGGTCGGCCTCGAAACCCGCCAGCCGGCGCCGCGCCCGCGCCAGCGCGGCGGGCACGTCGCCAAACACGCTGCCGTGGCCGGGGATCACGGTGAGCGGATCCAGCCGCTCGATCAGGTCCAGCGTGGCGCCCACCTCGGCAAAAGCCTGCTCGCCGTCCAGTTCGGGGAACACCACGCCGAAGCCGTTCTCCCAGAGCGCGTCGCCCGAGATCAGCACGCGGGCGTGCGGCTCGAACAGCACCACGGCATGGGTGTCATGCCCCGGGGCTGCGTGCACCTGCCACGCGCGGTCGCCCAGCTGCACCTCGGTGCCGGGGGGCAACACTCCGTCGGCACGAAAGCGCGGGCACTCCTGGCCGGTGGGCACGTAGCTCAGCGCCACCGGGTCCCAGTCCTGCACCTGTGCCCACTGCCCCGGGGGGATGCGGGTGGCAAGCTGCGGCCAGCGCGCCTGCAGCGCGGCATTGCCGCCGCAATGGTCGCTGTGCAGGTGGGTATTGAGCAACTGGTCCAGCACACGCCCGTCCAGCGCCGACTCCACCAGCGCCACGGTTTGCGGCGCGTGGGCGCAGTAGCCGCTGTCCACCAGCGCCGTGCAGTCGCGCCCCAACAGCAGCACGTTGTTGGCCGACAGCCAGCCGCGCTCGATGACAATGATTTCCGGCGGTAGGGCAAGTGGAATAAGCGGCATCAGCTATGAAAATTGGAGTAACCGGAGCGCGGCATCACTTGCCGTCGCGCAGCTCCCGTCGCAGGATCTTGCCCACGTTGGTCTTGGGCAGTTCGTCGCGGAATTCGATGTATTTTGGCCGCTTGTAGCCGGTCAGGTGTTCATGGCAGTAGCGCACCACGTCGTCCTCGGTCAGCGAGGGGTCGCTGCGCACCACGAACACCTTGATGGCCTCGCCCTGCTTGTCGTCGGCCACGCCCACGGCGGCGCATTCCAGCACGCCCGGGCACAGGGCCACCACCTGCTCCAGTTCGTTGGGGAAGACGTTGAAGCCGCTCACCAGGATCATGTCCTTCTTGCGGTCGATGATGCGGGTGTAGCCCTCCTCGTCCATCACGCCGATGTCGCCCGTGCGCATGAAGCCGTCGGGCGTGAAGGCCTTGGCATTTTCCTCGGGCTGGTTGTAGTAGCCGGGCATCACGTTGGGGCCCTTGATGCAGATTTCGCCCGCCGAGCCGATGGGCAGGCTCGCGCCTGCGTCGTCCTTGATGGCGATGTCGATGCCCGGCAGCGGCAGGCCGATGCTGCCGCTGAAGGCAGTGCTGTTCACCGGGTTGTTGGTGCCGATGGCGCAGGTCTCGCTCATGCCCCAGCCTTCGATCATGGTGGCGCCCGTCACGGCCTTCCACTGCTGGGCCGTGGCCTCGGTCGCGGCCATGCCGCCGGCCTGCGCCACGCACAGCTGCGAGAAATCCAGATGGCGGAACTGCGGGTTCTGCAGCAGTGCGTTGAACAGCGTGTTCACGGCGGGCAGCATGTGGAAGGGGCGCTTCTTCAGCACCTCCACGAACTTGGGGATGTCCCGCGGGTTCGGGATCAGCGTCAGGCGTGAGCCCTGGCGGATGGCCAGCAGGCACAGCGTGAGCGCGAAGATGTGGTACAGCGGCAGCGCGGCAATGCTGTTGGCGCGGCTCAGGTCGCCGATCTTGCCCAGCGCGGGGGTGAACCAGGCCTCGGCCTGCAGCGTCGCGGCGACGATGTTGCGCTGGGTGAGCACTGCGCCTTTGGACAGGCCCGTGGTGCCGCCCGTGTACTGCAGGAAGGCCGGCGTGTCGGGCGCGACGCGCGCCGGGGTCAGCGTGCGCCGCTCGCCCAGGGCCAGCGCGCGCTTGAAACTGATCACTTCGCGCCCGCCCGTCAGGGGCAGCTCGTACGCGGGCACCATCTTGGCCAAGTGGCGCACGGCAAAGGTGATCCAGCGTCCGTACCAGGCGCCCAGCAGGTCGCCCATGGAGGCGATCACCACATGCTGCACGGCCGTGTGGTCGATCACCTCGGCCAGCGTGTGCGCGAAGTTCTCCAGGATGACGATGGCCGTGGCGCCCGAGTCCTTGAGCTGGTGCTCCAGCTCGCGCGCGGTGTACAGCGGGTTCACGTTCACGCACGTGTAGCCCGCGCGCAGCACGGCGGCCATGGTCACCGCGAACTGCGGCACATTGGGCAGCATGATGGCCACGCGCGCACCGGGTGTGAGACCCTGGCCCTGCAGCCACGCGCCGAGCCGGGCCGACAGGCGGTCGAGTTCGCGGTAGCTCATCCACCGGTCCATGCACACCGAGAATGGGCTGTCGGCGTGGCGGTGGAAGGACTCCTCCAGCATCTGCGCCACCGAGGGGTAGGCATCGGCATCCACGTCGTGCGGCACGCCAGCGGGGTAGTTCTTGAGCCAGATTCGTTCCATGCAAGGGTCCTCGTTGCGGTATGGGGCAAGATCGCACCGATTGTGGAAGTGGCCTTGGACGCGCCATACCGGGCTTGTCCTAGTCCGGATGCCGCAGAGGTCACCCAAGCGACACACCACAACCACCACAAGGGAGCTTCATGACGAACGCGCGTTGGCAACGCTGGGCGGTGGCCGTGCATCTGCTGTTGATCGCGGGCTGGATGGCCTGGTTCTTGGGCCGTTCGCCGGCGCTGGCGCTGGCGGGCGTGGCCGCGGTCCCGCTGATGTTCCGCCTGGGCATGGCGCCGCAATTTTTCTTGATGGCCTGGGTTTGCCGGGGGGATGCGACGCCGCGTCCGCGCGCCGGGCAGCTGCTGCGTGCCTGGTGGGCCGAGTCACGCTGGGCCAGCCTGGTCTTCGGTTGGTGGCAGCCGTTCCGCCACCAGGCCGTGGCGGACTGGCTGCCACCGCGCGCGTCGGACGTGCCCGGCCCGCGCGGCGTGGTGCTGGTGCACGGCTTCCTGTGCAACCGAGGGTTCTGGACGCCTTGGCTGGCGCTGCTGCGTGCGCGCGGCCATGCCTTCGTGGCCGTGACGCTGGAGCCCGCCTTCGGCTCCATCGACGATTACTGCCGCACCATCGACGATGCCGTGCGCCGCGTGGCCGAGGCCACTGGGCGGTCGCCGCTGATCGTGGGCCACAGCATGGGCGGTCTGGCCGCACGCGCCTGGCTGCGCGCCGTTCCGGGCAGCGAGCAGCGCGTGCACCGCATCGTCACGCTGGGATCGCCGCACCACGGCACCTGGCCCGCGCGCGGCGCACGCAGCACCAATGGCCGGCAGATGCGGTTGCACGGCCCCTGGGTGCGCCAGTTGGGGCAAGACGAGCCGCCGGCACGCGCCGCAGTCTTCGTGTGCTGGTACTCCAACTGCGACAACGTGGTCTATCCGCCCGCGGCCGCAATGCTGCAGGGCGCGGACAACCGCTTCATCGAGGGGGTGGCGCACGTCGAGATGGCGTTCCACCCGCGCGTGCTGCAGGACTGCCTGGCGCTGCTCGAGCAGCCCTGAGCGTGTCGGCGACGCGCTTCAGGCCGGGAGCGGCTCGCGCGCATCGGCCGCGAACTCGGGCTGGCCGCGCAGCCGTTCGTAGATCGGCGCGAAATCCTGCGCCGTGAGTTCGAACAGCTGCTCGAAGCTGTCGATCACGAAGTAGGTCTGCTGGTAGGTGTCGATCTTGTAGCGCGTGCGCATGGTGCGTTCCAGCTCCAGTGGCAGGCGCTGCGGCTCGGGGCTGTGCACGGCGTAGGGCAGTTCGCCGCGCGAGCTGAGGATGCCCGCGCCATAGGCGCGCAGCCCGCCTTGCTCGCGGATCAGGCCGAACTCGATCGTGTACCAGTACAGCCGCGAGAGCATCTCGCAGGCGCCCAGTCCCGCCGCTTTCAGGCCTCCTTCGCCATAGCGCTGCACATAGTCGGCAAACACCGGGTTGAACAGCAGCGGCACGTGGCCGAACAGGTCGTGGAACACGTCGGGCTCGACGATGTAGTCGAATTCCTGGGGCGTGCGGATCCAGTCGGTGACCGGGAATTTGCGGTTCGCCAGCAGCGAGAAGAACGGCACCTCGGGGATCAGCCCCGGCACGGCCACCAGCTCCCAGCGCGTGGCGCGGTACAGGCGTTCGTTCACGTCATCGAAGCGCGGGATGCGCTCCTTGGCGCCCAGCAGCGGCAGGGCCTGGATGAAGGCCTCGCTCGCCAGACCCTGCAGCTGGGCCGACTGGCGCTGGTACAGGCGGTGGTAGGTGTCGTGGTCGGCGGCGGTGTAGGCCGCGAAGTTCTGCGCGCAGGTGTAATCCTCCTGCGCACGCGAATAGTCGCCGCGCGGCGGGCGGCTGGATTGTCCGTAGACGACGGGGGCTTGTCCCATGGTGCTTGTCTCCTTGTTGGAACCACGCCGTCGTCGTGCACCGCCGGCCTGGTATGGGCCGGCGGGCGGGAGTGCAGGACGGCGTTCAGTCGATGTGGATCTTGGCGGCCTTGATGAGGAATTCGTACTTGCCCAGTTCCGAGCGCACGAAGCTGCCGAAGCCGCCCAGCGTGAGTTCTTCGGGCGTCAGGCCCATCTTCTGGAACTGCGCCTTGCCGGCCGGCGAGTGCATGGCTTTCGAGAACGCCGTGGCGTACTTCTGTGCATCGGTGGCGGGCAGCGTGGCGGGGGCAAACAGCCCGAACCAGGTGGACACGTTGAAGCCGGGCACCTCGCTGTTGATGCTGGGCACGTGGGGCAGGGCGTCGTCGCTGCCCAGCGATGTCACGCCCAGCGCCTTGAGCTTGCCGCCCTGGATCAGCGGAAGTGACGACGCTAGGTTGTCGAACACGATGTCCACGCCGCCGTCCTGTAGCGCTTTGAGCGCCGGACCCGCGCCCTGGAAGGGCGCATGGGGCATGCGCGTGTTGGTGAGCGACTTGAACATCTCCCCGGCGATGTGGCCGATGCTGCCGTTGCCGCCCGAGCCGTACTTGAGCTGGTCCGGGTGGGCCTTCATGTACTTCACGAGGTCGGTGGTGGTGCTGATATCCAACGCCTTGGCCCGTTCGGCGCTCATCACCAGCACGTTCGGTGTGCGTGCGACGAGCACGATGGGCGTGAAATCCTTGACCGGGTTGTAGGGGAAATTCTTGTACAGCCAGGGGTTCACGGCATGGGTGGCGACCGCGCCCATCACCAGCAGGTTGCCGCCCTTGGGCGCCTTGGCCACCGTGTCTGCGCCCAGGTTGCCGCCGGCGCCCGGCTTGTTCTGCACCTGGATGGGCCCGAGTTGGGCCTGTGCCCCTTCGGCCAGGATGCGCGCGCTCTTGTCGAGCGGGCCTCCGGCCGCGTAGGGCACCACGATGGTCATGGGGGCGGATGCGTTCTGTGCCTGTACGGCGCAAGCCATGCACAGCGCAAGGGAACCCACCAATTGACGGCGACGCAACATTGAATTTCTCCCGAGTCTCTTTGAAAGGGCGCTCAGTATAGAAAGCCGTTGTTGCAGTGCGTCATTCCATGGCCGGGCCGCGCCCAGGGCTCACGCCTGGGTCTGCAGGACGCCGCGCCGGATCTGGTCACGCTCCAGCGATTCGAACAGCGCCTTGAAGTTGCCTTCGCCGAAACCCTCGCGGTAGTTGCCCTGGCGTTCGATGAACTCAAAGAACACCGGCCCCAGCATGGGCGTGGAGAAGATCTGCAGCAGCAGACGGGGCGTGCCGTCGGCCGTGGTGCCGTCCAGCAGGATGCCGCGCGCCTGCAGTTCCGCCACGTTCTGGCCGTGACCCGGCAGGCGGGTGTCCAGCATGTCGTAATAGATGTCGTTGGGCGCCGGGGCCAGGGGCACGCCCGCCAGCCCCAGCTTGTCCACCACCTCGACGAGCGAGTCGCAGATCAGCGCGATGTGCTGGATGCCCTCGCCGTTGAACTGCATCAGGAACTCCTCGATCTGCCCGCCGCCCTGCTTGGCCTCTTCGTTCAGCGGAATGCGGATCTTGCCGTCCGGCGCGGTCATGGCCTTCGACGTCAGGCCCGTGTATTCGCCCTGGATGTCGAAGTAGCGGATCTCGCGGAAGTTGAAGAGCTTTTCGTAGAAATTGGCCCAGAATCCCATGCGGCCGCGGTACACGTTGTGCGTGAGGTGGTCGATCTCGTTCAGGCCGTGCCCCACCGGGCGCCGGTCCACGCCGGGCAGGAAGTCGAAGTCGATGTCGTAGATGGACTTGCCGTCCTCGAAGCGGTCGATCAGGTACAGCGGCGCGCCGCCAATGCCCTTGATGGCCGGCAGGCGCAGTTCCATGGGGCCAGTGGGGATCTCGATGGGCTGGGCGCCCAGCTCCAGCGCCCGCCGGTAGGCCTGGTGCGAATCCCTCACGCGAAAGGCCAGCCCGCAGGCCGAGGGGCCGTGTTCGGCGCCAAAGTACGCGGCCTGGCTGGCCGGTTCGCGGTTCAGGATGAAGTTGATCTGGTTCTGCCGGTACAGCAGCACGTCCTTGGACCGGTGGCGCGCCACCAGCGTGAATCCCAGCTTCTCGAAGACCGCTTCCAGCAGCCCCGGCGTGGGCGAGGTGAACTCCACGAACTCGAAGCCCATCAGGCCCATGGGGTTCTCCCAGGCGTCGGCGTCGTGGGTGGCGCGAAGGGGCAGGGCGGCAGTCATCGGCAGTCTCCTTAGGGTGTGTCGCTTCACTGTAGGAGGGGCGGGGCTCATGTTTCTGGCGAATGCGCACGGGTTTGAGTGTGGATATGCAGGAATGTTGCGCAACGTCAATGCGATGTGCAGTCATTTCGCGTTAGGGAACACGCGGGTGCGTCTCGTGCGGCGCTTGCCTAGAATCCGCCGCCATGAGCGAACGCACCCCCGCCCTCGACAAGCTGGACCGTGCCATCCTGCGCCGCCTGCAGGACAACGGCCGCGAGACCTATGACGTGATCGGCGAACAGGTGGGCCTGTCGCCCAGCGCCGTGTTGCGCCGCGCCAAGCGGCTGGAGGAAGAGGGCGTGATCGACCGCTACGTGGCACTGGTACGCCCCGAGCGCGTGGGCCTGGGACTGACCGCCTACCTGAACGTGCGCCTGGAAAAGCACACCGAGAGCCACAAGCGCAACCCGATGGACCTGTTCCGCGCCAGCGTGCAGACCTGGCCTGAGGTGGTGGAGTGCGCGTCGCTCACCGGCGAGATGGACTACCTGCTGCGCGTGGTGGTGGCCGACATGGCGCACTACAGCCGCTTCATCATGGACACGCTGCTCAAGCACCCCAGCGTGCAGGACTGCAAGACCAGCTTCGTGCTGGACCGGGTCAAGGCCACTACCGCCCTGCCGGTGTAGATAAAAAAGGCACGGCAGTCGCGTGGCGGACAGAGGCAGTCCTGTATTGATAGCTGCTTGCGCTTATTGGATAAGGGCTAGAGGCCGTTTTTCCCTTGGTCCTGATTTCCCCTACTTTTTTGTTGCATTGCAGCATATGCGCCCCAGATTCCTAGGGAAAACCCTAAAATCGGCCGCATCATGCTTTCAACCAAAGACTGGCTTCGCGCTTCCTGGAACGCAGGGCGACAAATGCTGCGCCCCACCGCCGGGGGACGCTTCCACCGAGGTTTTGCCATGAACACTGTGATGGTGCCCATCCGTTCGCTCGGCCCGCAGCACCGCGAGCGCATTGCCGCCCACCTGCTGCGCCTGGAGCCGCGCGACCGCTACCTGCGCTTTGGCTACGCCGCCAACGACGACCAGGTGCGCCGCTACGCCGAGTTGCTGGACTTCTCGCGCGACGAGGTGTTCGGCATCTTCAACCGCCGCCTGGAGTTGATCGCCATGGCCCATGTGGCGTTTGCGCCATCGGGCGAGTACGAAAGCTGCGCCGAGTTCGGCGTCTCGGTCTCGGCCACGGCGCGCGGGCGCGGCTACGGCGCGCGGCTGTTCGAGCGCGCGGTGATGCTGGCGCGCAACCGCGGCGTGAGCATGATGTTCATCCACGCGCTCACCGAGAACACGGCCATGCTCAAGATCGCGCGCAATGCCGGCGCCACGGTGCGCCGCGACGGATCCGAGTCCGAGGCGTACTTGCAGCTGCCGCCCGCGCGCTTCGACACGCGCGTGTCCGAGATCATGGCCGAGCATTTCGGCGAAGTGGACTACCAGCTCAAGAAGCAGGCGCGGCAGTTCTGGCGCTTCCTGGCCGACCTGCAGGAAATCCGCCAGGGCGTGCGCGACGGCCGCCACCAGGCCGCCGAGTAGGCAGGCGCGCCCCCGGCGTGCCCCGCGGGTGCGCGGGGCGATCCGCTATCCTTGGGGGCTGATCCACTCCCTGCACAACCTGCACCCGTTCCCGTGTCCGACCCCCACCCTGCGCGCGCCCCCGACAAGGAGGACAAGCGCACGTTCCTGCAGCGCCTCGTCGAGTTCATCAACCCCGGGCCGGACTCGACGGCCGAGCTCATCGCCACGCTGGCCGAGGCCGAGGACAACGACGTCATCAACGCCGATGCGCGGGTGATGCTGGAGCGCGTGCTGCGCATGGCCGAGATGACCGCGGGCGACGTGCTGGTGCCCGCGCCACGCATGGACATGCTGGACATCGACGCGCCGGTGGATGAGCTCATGCACCAGGTGCTGCACACCGCGCACTCGCGCTTTCCGGTGTACCAGGGCGAGCGCGACAACATCATCGGCATCCTGCTGGCCAAGGATCTGCTCAAGCTCTGGCGCTCGCCGGGGCTGAACGTGCGCACGCTGGTGCGCCCGGCGCTGTTCGTGCCCGAGAGCAAGGGCCTGCATGACCTGGGGCGTGAGTTTCGCAACACGCGCAACCACATGGCCATCGCCATCGACGAGTTCGGCCGCATCGCCGGTCTGGTGACGTTCGAGGACGTGATCGAGCAGATCGTGGGCGAGATCGAGGACGAGTTCGATATCCCCGAGGACGAGGGCGACATCTTCGGCCTGGCCGACCGCACCTTCCGCGTGAGCGGCGACACGCCCGTGGAGCGCGTGGCCGAGGCCTTCGGCGTGGCGCTGCAGGGCAGCGACCCCGATGAGAGCTTTGACACCATCGGCGGCCTGATCGCGCATGAGCTGGGCCGCATGCCGCGCAAGGGAGAGTCCGTGGTGCTCGGCGGCCTGCAGTTTGTGGTGATGCACACCAAGGGCGGGTCGGTGCGCTGGTTCAAGGTCGCACCGGCGGCGGGCACGCCCGAGTCCGAACGCTGATGGCCGTCGCACCGCCCCTGGCCGCGCACGCACCGCGCCGCGGCCCGTTGCCCTGGGTGCTGGCACTGGTGGCCGGGCTGGCGCAGGCCGCATCGCTGGCCTGGCCCTGGGGCGGACAGCCGCTGTGGTGGTTGCAGATCCTGTCGCTGGCCTTGTGGGCGCATGTGCTGCTGGGCGCCGGCGGTACACGCCGGGCCGGCCTGCTGGGCTGGGTGTTCGCCACGGCGTGGCTCACGGGCACGTTCTGGTGGCTGTTCATCTCCATGCACACGTATGGGGGACTGGCCGCGCCGCTGGCCGTGCTGGCGGTGCTGGGGCTGGCGGCGTTCCTCGGCAGTTATTACGCAGCGGTTTCTGCATGTTTTTGGACTCTAGCGCCCGTCCATAGAGCGCTGGCAGCTATCGTTTTTGCTGCGCTGTGGTTGTTGGCGGAATTGGCACGCGGCCAATGGTGGACCGGCTTTCCGTGGGGCGCAGGCGGCTACGCGCATGTGCAGGGGCCCCTGGCCGCGCTGGCGCGCAGCGTGGGCGTGTACGGCATCGGTGCCGCGGCGGCGCTCTTGGCCATGTTGCTGGCGCAGGCGCGCCGCGCCGACCTGCGCAACGCACGTGCCTGGGCGCTGGTCCTCGCGCTCACGGCCGTGGGGGCAGGGGCCGCTTGGCAGCGCCACTGCGCCGTGGAGGGCTGCGGTGCCCCGCCGCCCGTGCATGCGCCGCTGTCACTGGCGCTGCTGCAGGGCAACATCCCGCAGGACGAGAAGTTCCAGCCCGGCAGCGGCGTGCCGATGGCGCTGCAGTGGTATTACGACCAGATCCACGCGGCCAAGGCCAGCCTGGTGGTGGCGCCCGAGACGGCCATCCCCCTGCTGCCGCAGCAGCTGGTGCCCGGCTATTTGGAGGGCATGGCCGAGCGCTATGCCGCAGGCGGCCAGGCGCTGCTGCTGGGCATCCCGCTGGGCAGCTTGGAAGAGGGCTATACCAACTCGGTGCTGGGCTTTGCGCCCGAGCAGCCGCAGCCCTACCGCTACGACAAGCACCACCTGGTGCCGTTCGGCGAGTTCATCCCGCCGTTCTTCCGCTGGTTCACCGAGATGATGAACATCCCCCTGGGCGACTTCAACCGCGGCGCGGTGGGTCAGCCGTCGCTGGCGTGGGCCGGCGAGCGCATAGCGCCCAATATCTGCTACGAAGACTTGTTCGGCGAGGAGATCGGCGTGCGCTTTCTCGACCCGGCGAGCAGCCCCACCATCCTCGTGAACCTGAGCAACATCGGCTGGTTCGGCAACACCGTGGCGGTGGACCAGCACTTAGCCATCAGCCGTCTGCGCGCGCTGGAGTTCGAGCGTCCCATGGTGCGTGCCACCAACACCGGCGCCACGGCGGTGATCGACCACCGCGGGCAGGTCACGCACCGCATGCCGGCTTATCAGCGCGGCGTGCTGCGCGCCCAGGTGCAGGGGCGTGGTGGCGCCGCCACGCCGTACGCCCGGTGGGTGGCGCGCTGGGGGCTTTGGCCCCTGTGGGCGCTCGGGTTTGCAGTGGCGGGGCTGGCCTGGTGCCTGCGCGGGCGCACAGGGCGGGCGCGGGCTGGAAATTGATCCAGATCATCCCGGCGCGGTAGCCAGCGGGCTTTCCCGGGGCACGGTTACAGGCCAGAGCGCGCGCGAGCCTGGATAATAGAGGGCCTTCGCCGCCCGTGGCCGCGGGCCGCGCGCTGATTTTTTTGCATCAACGACAACCACCTACCGCGACGGCACGGGCCGTCTGGAGCACGATTGACAATGGCTGATTCCTTCTCGTACGAACAACTCATCGCCTCGGGCGAGGGCCGGTTGTTCGGTCCGGACAGCGGGCGCCTGCCCCTGCCCCCCATGCTGATGTTCGATCGCATCACGCACATCGACACCGACGGCGGCGCGCATGGCCTGGGAAAGATCGTGGCCGAACTCGACGTCAAGCCCGACCTGTGGTTCTTCGCCTGCCATTTCCAGGGTGACCCGGTCATGCCCGGCTGCCTGGGGTTGGATGCCATGTGGCAGCTCATCGGCTTCTATCTCACCTGGCTGCGCCTGCCGGGCCGTGGCCGCGCGCTGGGCGCGGGCGAGGTCAAGTTCACCGGCGAGGTGGGCCCGGACGTGAAGCTCGTGACCTACGAAATCGACATCAAGCGCGTCATCAAGCGCAAACTCAACATGGCCATCGGCGATGCACGCCTGCTGGCCGACGGCAAGGAAATCTACGTGGCCAACGACCTGCGCGTGGGTCTGTTCCTGCGCGAAGGCGACGCACAGGGAAGCGCAGCATGACCAAGAAACGGGTGGTGATCACGGGCGCGGGCATCGTCTCGTGCATCGGCAACGATCTGCAGACCGTGGAGGAGGCTCTGCGCGCCAGCCGCTCCGGCATCAAGGCCGTGCCCCAGTTCACCGAGCTGGGCCTGCGCAGCCAGGTGGCGGGCGTGCCTGAGATCGACGTCGAGGCGCGCATCGACCGCAAGCAGCTGCGCTTCATGGGCGACGCCGCGGCCTATGCGCAGATTGCCCTGGAAGACGCCATCCAGCAGGCCGGCCTCACCCCCGAACAGGTCAGCCACCCGCGCACCGGCCTCATCATGGGCTCGGGCGGCGGCTCTCCCGCCAACCAGATCGAGGCGGCCGACACGCTGCGCGAAAAGGGCATCCGCCGCGTAGGACCCTACCAGGTCACGCGCTGCATGAGCTCCACCGTCTCGGCGTGCCTTGCGACCAACTTCAAGGTCAAGGGCATCAACTATTCCATTACCTCGGCCTGCTCCACGTCGGCGCACTGCATCGGCGCCGCTGCGCAGCAGATCGCCTGGGGCCTGCAGGACGTGATGTTCGCCGGCGGCGGCGAAGAGCTGTCCTGGGGCATGTCGCTGCTGTTCGACGGCATGGGCGCCATGTCCAGCAAGTACAACGCCACGCCCGAGAAGGCCTCGCGCGCCTATGACGCCAACCGCGACGGCTTCGTGATCGCCGGCGGCGGCGGTGCCGTGGTGCTAGAAAGCCTGGAGCATGCACTGGCACGCGGCGCCACCATCCTGGGTGAGGTCGTGGGCTTTGGCGCCACGAGCGACGGCGAAGATATGGTGGCCCCGTCGGGCGACGGCGCCATCGCCTGCATGCAGCAGGCCATGGAAGGCCTGGGCGCGCCCATCGACTACATCAACACCCACGGCACCTCCACGCCTGTGGGCGACATGCAGGAAGTGCGTGCCATGCAGGCGGTGTTCGGCGAGGCCGTGCCGCCGTTCTCCAGCACCAAGTCGCTCACCGGCCATTCGCTGGGCGCCACCGGCGTGCAGGAAGCGATCTACTGCCTGATCATGCTGAACAAGGGCTTCATCGCCGGTTCGGCCAACGTGGAGACACCCGACCCGCTGCTGGGCTCCATGCCGCTGGTGACCCAGACGCGCGACGCGCAGTTGACCCACGTGCTGTCCAACAGCTTCGGCTTTGGCGGCACCAACGCCAGCTTGGTGCTGCGCCGCTGGCAAGGCCAGTGACGGCCTCGGGCCAGGTACGACGGGGGCTGCGGCCCCCGTTTTGCTTGGACGCCTAAAATTGCCGGTTCGCGCGTGCGAGCGCGCCCGCTCTCTCAGACACACAGCCATGCTGACATTCCAACAAATCATCCTCAAACTGCAGTCCTACTGGGCCGACCAGGGTTGCGCACTCTTGCAGCCCTATGACATGGAAGTGGGCGCCGGTACGTCGCATACAGCTACGTTTTTGAGAGCTCTGGGCCCGGAGCCCTGGAAGGCCGCCTACGTGCAGCCCAGCCGCCGCCCCAAGGACGGCCGCTATGGCGAGAACCCCAACCGCCTGCAGCATTACTACCAGTACCAAGTGGTGCTCAAGCCCGCGCCCGACAACATCCTGGAGCTGTACCTGGGCTCGCTCGAAGCCCTGGGCTTTGACCTCAAGAAGAACGACATCCGCTTCGTCGAGGACGACTGGGAGAACCCCACGCTGGGCGCCTGGGGTCTGGGCTGGGAGGTGTGGCTCAACGGGATGGAGGTGACGCAGTTCACCTATTTCCAGCAGGTCGGCGGCATCGACTGCAAGCCCGCCACGGGCGAGATCACCTACGGCCTGGAGCGCCTGGCCATGTACCTGCAGGGCGTGGACAACGTCTACAACCTGACCTGGACCGAGGGCCCGAATGGCGCGAAATTGACCTATGGCGACGTGTACCACCAGAACGAGGTGGAGCAGTCCACCTACAACTTCGAGCATTCCGACGCCGAGTTCCTCTTCACCGCCTTCGGCGCCCATGAAAAGCAGGCCAACCACCTGATGGGCGAGCAGCTCGCGCTGCCGGCCTACGAGCAGGTGCTCAAGGCGGCGCACACGTTCAACCTGCTGGATGCGCGCGGGGCGATCTCCGTGACCGAGCGCGCCGCCTACATCGGCCGCATCCGCAACCTGGCGCGCGCCGTGGCCAAGGCCTACCTGGACAGCCGTGCGCGCCTGGGCTTCCCCATGGCGCCCAAGGCGCATGCCGACGAAGTGCTGGCCGAACTGGCCAAGGCCGCGGAACAACAGAACAAGAAGGCCGCCTGAGCGCACGCGTCGCGCAGCGAGAAACACACCATGAATCACCAGAATCTTCTTGTCGAACTGTTTGTCGAAGAACTGCCCCCCAAGGCCCTGCAAAAGCTCGGCGATGCCTTCGCGGGCGTGCTGCTGGAGCAATTGCAGGCGCAAGGCCTGACCTCGGCACACTCGCAGCTCACCGCCTTTGCCTCGCCGCGCCGGCTGGCAGCGCACATCACCGAAGTGCTGCCCGCCGCGGCCGACAAGGCGGTGTCGCAAAAGCTCATGCCCGTGGCCGTGGGTCTGGATGCGAGCGGCCAGCCCACGCCGGCGCTGCTCAAGAAGCTGACCGCGCTGGGCGCCGACGCCGCCAGCGTGCCGCAGCTCAAGCGCGTGCACGACGGCAAGGCCGAGGTGCTGTTCTTTGAAAGCATGGCCAAGGGCGCGCTGCTGGCCGACGGCCTGCAGAAGGCGCTGGACGAAGCCATTGCCAAGCTGCCGATCCCGAAGGTGATGCGCTACCAGCTGCAGGACGGCTGGACCAGCGTGCATTTCGTGCGCCCGGCGCACGGCCTGGTGGCGCTGCATGGCAGCGAGGTGCTGGTGGGCGTGCAGGCCCTGGGCCTGACGGCCGGCAACACCACGCACGGCCACCGCTTCGAGGCCTCCGTGGACCCGGTCGTGATCCAGAGCGCCGACAGCTACGCCGAGCAACTGCGCAGCGAAGGCGCGGTGATTGCTAGCTTTGCCGAGCGCCGCGCCGAGATCGCGCGCCAGTTGCAGGCGGCCGCCGACCGTGTAGGCGGTGGCATGCAGCCGATCGAAGACGCCGCCCTGCTGGACGAGGTGACGGCGCTGGTCGAGCGCCCCAACGTGCTGGTCTGCGAATTCGAGAAGGAGTTCCTCGCCGTGCCGCAGGAGTGCCTGATTCTCACCATGAAGGCCAACCAGAAGTACTTCCCGCTGCTGGATGCCGAGGGCAAGCTCACCCACCAGTTCCTGGTGGTGAGCAACATCAGCCCGCAGGACGCCAGCGCCGTCATCCAGGGCAACGAGCGCGTGGTGCGCCCGCGCCTGGCGGACGCCAAGTTCTTCTTCGACCAGGACCGCAAGAAGACCCTGGTCAGCCGCGTGGACCAGCTGGCCAAGGTGGTCTACCACAACAAGCTGGGCACGCAGGGCGAACGCGTGGAGCGCGTGCGCCATATCGCCAAGGCCATCGCCACGCAGCTGTTCACGGCGCTTGCGCAAGGCAACGCGGCGCTGGACTCTCAGGAAGGCGAGATCGCCCAGGACTATCTGCTGACCTGCGTGGACAACGCCGCGCTGCTGGCCAAGACCGACCTGGTCACCGACATGGTGGGCGAGTTCCCCGAGCTGCAGGGCATCATGGGCGGCTACTACGCGGTGAGCGACGGCCTTCCCGACGAGGTGGCGCACGCCATCGAGGACCATTACAAGCCCCGCTTTGCCGGCGACGCGCTGCCGCGCGAGAACGTGGGCGTGGTCGTCGCGCTGGCCGACAAGCTGGAGACGCTGGTGGGCATGTTCGGCATCGGCAACCTGCCCACGGGCGACCGCGACCCGTTTGCGCTGCGCCGCCATGCGCTGGGCGTGATCCGCATGCTGGTCGAGAAGGAGCTGCCGCTGGATCTGGATGCGCTGCTGGCCAGCGCGGTGCCGGCTTTCGGCGACAAGATCGAGGACACCAGCGCCCAGTTGGCCGACTTCATCTACGACCGCCTGGCTGGCTCCCTGCGCGAGCAGGGCTACAGCGCCCAGGAGGTGGACGCCGTGATTGCCCTGCGTCCGCAGCGCCTGGCGCTGGTGCCCCGGCAGATCGAGGCCGTGCGTGCATTCGCCACGCTGGAGCAGGCGCCCGCGCTGGCCGCGGCCAACAAGCGCGTGACCAACATCCTCAAGAAGGCCGGCGAAGTGGATCCGCACGTGAATGAGGAACTGCTGCAAGAGCCCGCCGAGAAGGACCTGTACGCCGCGCTGCAGCGCTTCGTGCCCGAGGCCAACGCCCAGTTCGACAGCGGCGACTACACCGCCAGCCTGCAAACCCTGGCCGTGCTGCGCGCGCCCGTGGACGCGTTCTTCGACGACGTGATGGTCAATGCCGAGGAGCTGGCGTTGCGCCTGAACCGCCAGGGCCTGCTCAAGAAGCTGCACATGGCGATGAACCGCGTGGCCGACCTCTCGCGCCTGGCGGTGTGACCGTGCGCGGCTGTGGGGCCTGGACCGTTACGCCGGTGACGGCGGACGCGGGCGGCGCGGCAGCGTTGCTTTGATAATCGCGCCATGAAACTCGCCATCCTGGACCGAGACGGAACGCTCAACGCGCTGGGCGATGGCTTCATCGCCTCGCCCGACGAATGGGTGCCGGTACCTGGCGCGCTGGAGGCCGTGGCACGGCTGAACCACGCGGGCTGGCATGTGGTGGTGGCCACCAACCAGCCGGGCCTGGGCCGCGGCCTCTTCGATGCGCAGACCCTGGTGGCCATCCACGCGAAGATGCACCGGCAGCTGGCCACGCTGGGTGGGCGCATCGACGCGGTGTTCTACTGCCCCCACACCGAGAGCGAGCAATGCCACTGCCGCAAGCCCGCTCCGGGCCTGATGGAGCAGATCCGCGATCGCTACGGCGCGGAGGGGCAGGAGATTCTGGTGGCGGGCAGCAGTGCGGCCCACCTGCAGGCGGCGAGCGAGCTGGGCGCGCAACTGCACATGGTCTGCACCGGTCGCTCGGCCCACCTGGACCCGCGCCAGAGCCTGCCGCCCGGCTGGCCCGCCGGCACGCGCGCCCATGCCAGCCTGGGCGCGCTGGCGGATTTCATCGCCCCGCAGAACGGCGCCAGCCTGCCCGTGGCCCTGTGATGCGAAGACTATTGAATTGATAGCTGCTGGCGCTTACTGCATGGGCGCTAGAGGCTAAAAACACTGAAAACTGCTTCATGGCACTGATCCGCTCCATTCTTCATTTGCTGGTGATGGTCGTCACCGTAGTCCCCTACACCCTGGGCATCCTGCTGGTGCGTGTGCTGGGCGGCAGCCCGGCGGCGCGCTACCGCGTGGCGCGTGCCTGGCTGAAGCTGTGCATCGACTCGGCGCGCTGGCTGCTGGGCATCCGCACGCAGATCACCGGCATGGAGCACCTGCCCCAGGGCGAGCAGCAGGGCGCGGTGCTGCTGGTCAAGCACCAGTCCACCTACGAGACCTTCCTGATGCCGGCGATCATGCCGCACCCGCTGGCCTACGTGTTCAAGAAGGAACTGCTTTCCGTGCCGTTCTTCGGCTGGTCCATCGGCAGCCTGGACATGATCCACATCGACCGTGGCCAGCGCGCCCGCGCCTTTGCCAAGGTGCTGCAGCAGGGCCGCCGCCTGCTGTCCAAGGGCACCTGGGTCATCATGTTTCCTGAGGGCACGCGCACGGAACGCGGCGCCAAGGGCGACTACAAGAGCGGCGGCACGCGCCTGGCCATCGACGCCGGCGTGCCCGTGGTGCCGATCGCCGTGACCTCGGCCACGGTCTGGCCGCGCAAGGCCTTCATCAAGCGCCCGGGGGTGGTGCACGTGTCCGTCGGCCGGCCCATCCCCACCGAGGGGCGCAAGCCTGACGAGCTGATGCGCGAGGTCGAGGCCTGGATCGAGGGCGAGATGCGCCGCCTGGACCCCGACGCCTACCCCCCCGCTGCCGGCTGACATGCAGCGGTTGGTGCAGCTGGCGCTGGACTTCCTGGGCGGCGGGAGCAGCCCGGATTCCGGGGTGCCACAGCCGAAACGGGCGATAGCGCCCGTCCAGCAAGCGCCAGAGGCTCCTTTATTAGTAGCGCCAGCGCCACCGCTGGGCGATCTGCTCACGCCCGCCGTGTTCCGCCACCCGGCGGCCAGCCGCGAGGTGCTGCTGGGCGACGCGGTGGTGGCCTATGCGCTGCAGCGTGCGCGCCGGCGCTCCATCGGCTTCACCGTGGGGCCCGAAGGCCTGTCCGTGCGCGCGCCCTCCTGGGTCACGCTGGCGGGCGTGGATGCCGCGCTGCGCGACAAGGCGCCGTGGATCCTGCGCAAGCTTGGCGAGCAGCAGGCGCGCCGCCAGCAGGAAGAGCGCGCGCGCATCGTCTGGGGCGACGGCGCCGTGCTGCCCTACCTGGGTGAGCCGCTCACCGTGGTGCTGGACCCTACGCACGGCTTCGCCGCGCGCGGTGGAGCGCTCGAGGAGCAGGGCGGCGCAACCGGTCGCGCGCTGCGCATCGCCCTGGCGCGCAGCGCCGCGCCCGCCCAGGTGCGCGACGCCGTGCAGGCCTGGCTGATGCGCGATGCGCGCCGCTGCTTCACCGAGCGGCTGCACCACTTCGCGCCGCTGCTGGATGTGCGCTGGACGCGGCTGCGCCTGTCCAGCGCCAACACCCGCTGGGGCAGCGCGCGGGCCGATGGCTCCATCCGGCTGAACTGGCGGCTCATGCACTACCGCCCGGCCATCATCGACTACGTGGTCGCGCACGAGCTGTCGCACCTGCGCGTGATGGACCACAGCCCGCGCTTCTGGGATACCGTGGCCACCGTGGTGCCCGACTACGCCGCGCTGCGTCGCAGCCTGCGCGAGCAGCCCGCGCCGCCCTGGGACTGATGGGCGCGCGGCGGCCATGGTCTGCCAGAATGGCCACCATGAACACGCCCACGCCCGACCTCCACGCTTCTGAGCAACCCCTGCCCGCCGAGGGCTACGCCGGCGACGTGAGCCCGCCGCTGGCGTGGCAATGGGTGCGCGCCGGCCAGGCGGTGCTGGTGGACGTGCGCACCGATGCCGAGCGCGACTGGGTGGGCTTCGTGCCCGGCGCCGTGGCCGCGGCCTGGAAGCAATGGCCCGGCATGCAGCCCAATGCCGATTTCGACGCACAGCTGCGCGCGGCAGTGCCGCCCGGCGGCACGGCGGTGCTGTTGTGCCGCAGCGGCGTGCGCTCTGTGGCCGCGGCGCGGCGCGCGACCGAGCTGGGCATCACGGCCTACAACATCCTGGAAGGCTTCGAGGGCGAGCCGGACGAAAACGGCCAGCGCAACCGGCGCAGCGGCTGGCGCTTTCGCGGCCTGCCGTGGCGGCAGGGCTGAGCGGGTTGTTGCAGTTTTTTGCTATCAAAAAAATAGCTTCCAGCGCTTGATGTGCAAGCGCTGGCAGCCGTTTTGGCTTGAGATTGCCGGGGCTTACTTGGCCAGCGGTGGAATGCGAAGCTTCTGGCCGGGGTAGATCTTGTCGGGGTGGGTCAGCATGGGCTTGTTGGCCTCGAAGATCACCGGGTACTTGTTGGCGTCGCCATAGAACTTCTTGGCGATGGCGCTCAGCGTGTCGCCGCGCACCACGTCGTGGTACTGCGCTTCGGGCTCGGGGTTGGTCACGCTCATCTGGTTGTCCACGCTGGTTACGCTGGCCACGTTGCCGCAGCACAGGGTGACCTTTTCCTTGGCCGCCTGCGTAGGTGCGGTGCCCTTCACCGTCACCTTGCCCTCGGGGCCTTCGAAGTGGACCTGCACGTCGCTCACGCCCAGGTTCTGCGACGCGATGTAGGCCTCGATCGCCTTGCCCGCCTTGTCGTTGAGCTCGGCCTGCGTGGGCGCGGCGGCTGTGGAAGCCTGCGCGTCCTTGCCGCCAAACAGCTTCTCGCCGGCTTCCTTGATGAAACTGAAAAGACCCATGGCTTTCTCTCCTTCTTGGGGGTTGCAGAACGGTCGGGACCACTATAGCCGTACTGTCCGGCACCGCCATGTCGGAAAAACGCCCGCGCCGGCGGCAGCGCGTGCATTTGCGGCGCTCTGCGGGAGGCAAAGGCAAAAAACGGATAATCCGTGCCATGACTTTCCTGGCCATCGACGTGGGCAACACCCGTCTCAAGTGGGCGTTGTTCGACGCAGCGCAGCCTGGTGCCGGCCTGCTGGCCCATGGCGCTGAATTCCTGGACCATATCGAACGTCTGGCCGAGGGCCCGTGGTCCCACCTGCCTGCGCCCCGGCATATGCTGGGTTGCGTGGTGGCGGGCGACGCGGTCAAGCGCCGCGTGGCCGAGCAGATGGAGCTGTGGGACGTGCCCGCGCGCTGGGTGGTGCCGTCGGCGCAGGAAGCCGGCGTCATCAACGGCTACGACCATCCCACCCGCCTGGGCGCGGACCGCTGGGTGGCCATGATCGGTGCGCGCCACCGCCTGCTGGCCCAGGGGCCCGCGCGGCCGCTGATCGTGGTGATGGTGGGCACCGCCGTGACGGTGGAGGCCCTGGACGCGGAGGGGCGCTTCCTGGGCGGCCTGATCCTGCCCGGCCACGGCATCATGCTGCGCGCGCTGGAGTCCGGCACCGCGGGGCTGCACGTGCCCACGGGCGAGGTGCGCCTGTTCCCATCCAACACCAGCGATGCGCTGACCAGCGGCGGCACCTATGCCATTGCCGGTGCGGTGGAGCGCATGTACCAGCACCTGCGGCAGCACTGCGGGCAGGAACCCGCCTGCATGATGACCGGTGGCGCGGGCTGGAAGATGGCACCAAGCATGACGCGCCCGTTCGAGTTGGTGGAAAACCTGATCTTTGACGGCCTGCTGGAGATCGCGGCGCGCCGGTTTGCCGAGCTGCCGGTCTGACAAGGCCCGCCAGCGCGGGTGTTAAGCGGCCTGGTCGTAGGCCCCGACCAGCCGCGCCAGGTGCGCACGCTGGGTGGGCTCCAGGTAGGGCATGAGCAGCCCCAGCACATGCCGCGCGCCGTGCAGCAGCGCAGCCTGCGCGCTCTCGGGTTCCAGCGCCTGGCGCGGGGCGCGCACATACTCGAAGCTGAGCCAGTAGGTCAGCACCACCACCATGCTGGTCGCGGTAGGCTGCATGGCGTCCGCCGGTTCCATCTGCAAGGCGCCACGGCGCCGCAGTGCCTGCAGCAGATCGTGCATGGCGGCGGTCTTGGCTTGTAGCAGCACGGGGAATTGCTCTTCCAGCCGGCGGTTGCACGACAGCAGGTTGTTCAGGTCGCGGTAGAAGAAGCGGTACTGCCAGATCAACTCGAACAGTGTGTGCATGAAGAACCACGCGTCCTCCACGTCCTGCACGTCCGCACCCGCGTGCAGTAGACCGCTCAGCGCCTCGTCGTAGCGCGCGAAGAGCGCGTTGACGATCTCGTCCTTGGCAGGGTAGTGGTAATAGAGGTTGCCTGCGCTGATGCGCAGGTCCGCGGCGATGGCCGTGGTGGAGACGTTGGGCTCGCCAAAGCGGTTGAACAGCGCCAGGCTGGACTCCAGGATGCGCTCGGCGGTGCGGCGGGGAGCTTTCTTCGCCATGGGCTGTCTCCTCCCATCGGGGGCGTTGTCGTGCTCCGGAAATCTACTCCAGTCGCCCGCGGGTGCACAGCCGGGTTGATGCGGAGGGTCGTTCAACCCTCGTGGGTGGATGGGCGCGACGGCGGCGGCGCGGTTGTCACGCCATCGCGGTCGGCTTGGCGCTCCTGCAACGCTTGCAATTCCTGCGTGAGGGCATCGATGCGCTCGTGCAGGGCCTGCACTTCCTGCGCGGTGGGTACGCCGAGGCGCTGCAGGGCTTTGGACACGCGCTCCTCGAAGATGCCCTCCAGCCGGTCCCACTGGCCGGCGGCGCGCTCGCCCAGTCCCGAGGCCATCTGCCCCATGCGCTGCGCGGCCTCGCCCCAATGCTCCTGGGCGGTGTCCTGGGTTTTGCGCTGCAGTGCCATGCCCTCGCGCACCAGGGCCTCAAAGACCTTGCCCCCCTCGGCCTGGGCCTTGGCAAAGGCGCCCAGGCCAGCCAGCCAGATTTGCTGTGCGGACTCCCGGGCCATGCGAGGGAATTCGCGCGCGGGGTTGATGTCGTCGTCGGGAGGAACGTGGGGCATAGGAGACTCCTTGTGCATTGGCCTGAGTGGTGATTGTGGGCGCCCTCCAGCATGCGCATGTAGGTGCAGCACCCTAAATCCCGTCACGGGAGTTTGTTACAGGCATGTGTATGCCGATGGGATAATCCAAGGCTTTGTCCCCGCAGGCAGTCCGGTCTGCAGACGGTTCTGGCGAAGGATTTCCACCCATGATTCTGGTAACAGGCGGCGCAGGCTTCATTGGCGCCAACTTTGTGCTCGACTGGCTGGCTGTCGGTGACGAGCCGGTGGTGAACCTGGACAAGCTCACCTACGCGGGCAACCTGCACAACCTGGACAGCCTGCAGGGCGATGGCCGTCACGTGTTCGTGCAGGGCGACATCGGTGACCGTGCGCTGCTGGATCGCCTGCTGGCCGAGCACCAGCCACGCGCCGTGATCAACTTCGCCGCTGAATCCCACGTAGACCGCTCCATCCACGGCCCCGAGGACTTCATCCAGACCAACGTCGTCGGCACCTTCAGGCTTTTGGAGGCCGTGAGGCACTACTGGCAAGCGCTGCCAGCTACACAAAAAGAAGCATTCCGCTTCCTGCACGTGAGTACCGACGAAGTCTATGGCAGTCTGGCGCCGGCTGCTGCGGCCTTCACCGAAGAGCACAACTACGAGCCCAACAGCCCGTACTCCGCCAGCAAGGCGGCCAGTGACCACCTGGTACGGGCCTGGCACCACACCTACGGCCTGCCGGTACTCACCACCAACTGCAGCAACAACTACGGCCCGATGCACTTTCCGGAAAAGCTCATCCCGCTGATGATCGTCAACGCCCTGGCAGGCAAAAGCCTGCCCGTGTATGGCGACGGCATGCAGATCCGGGACTGGCTGTACGTCAAGGACCATTGCAGCGCCATCCGGCGCGTGCTGCAGGCGGGCCGGCTGGGCGAGACCTACAACGTAGGCGGCTGGAACGAAAAGCCCAACATCGACATCGTCAACACCGTGTGCGCCCTGCTGGACGAGTTGCGCCCGCGCAGCGACGGCCAGAGCTACACGACGCAGATCACCTACGTGACCGACCGCCCTGGCCACGACCGGCGCTACGCCATCGACGCGCGCAAGCTCGAGCGCGAACTGGGCTGGAAGCCCGCGGAAACCTTTGAGACCGGCATCCGCAAGACCGTGCAGTGGTACCTGGACCACCCCGAATGGGTGGCCCAGGTGCAAAGCGGTGCCTACCGCGAGTGGGTGCAAAAGCAATACGAAGGTGCTGCGGCATGAACATCCTCTTGCTGGGCAAGAGCGGCCAGGTGGGCTGGGAACTGCAGCGCAGCCTGGCCGTGCTGGGCCGGGTCACCGCGCTGGACCACGACAGCACCGAGCACTGCGGCGACTTTGCCAACCCGGAAGGCGTGCGCGAGACCGTGCGCGCCCTGCGGCCTGACGTCATCGTCAACGCCGCCGCCCACACTGCCGTGGACAAGGCCGAGAGCGAACCCGAGATTGCCCGGCTGCTCAATGCCACCACGCCCGGCGTGCTGGCAGAAGAAGCTGCGCGCCTGGGTGCCTGGCTGGTTCACTACAGCACCGACTACGTGTTCGACGGCAGCGGCACGCGGCCTTGGGTGGAAACCGATGCGCCGGCTCCGCTGTCAGTCTATGGCGCCACCAAGCTGGAGGGCGAACAGCACATCCAGCAGACGGGGTGCCACCACCTCATCCTACGCACCAGCTGGGTCTATGCCGCACGCGGCGGCAACTTTGCCAAGACCATGCTCCGCTTAGGCAGCGAGCGCGAGCGCCTCACCGTCATCGACGACCAGTGGGGTGCGCCCACGGGGGCTGACCTGCTGGCCGACGTGACGGCACATGCCGTCCGCCATCTGCAAAGCCGCCCCGGGGACGGCGGCCTGTACCACTGCGTGGCGAGCGGCGAGACGAACTGGCACTCCTATGCGAAATACGTTCTGGAGCATGCCAGGCAAGCGCAACCAGCTATTGAATTGAAGGCAACCGAGGTGGTGCCCGTGCCCACCAGCGCCTTTCCTGCGCCGGCGCGGCGCCCGCACAACTCGCGCTTGGACACCACCCGGCTGCAAACCACCTTCGGCCTGGTGCTGCCGCCTTGGCAGCAGGGCGTGGCGCGCATGCTCACCGAAATCCTCTGACCGAACCCCCCATTGCAATGACGACACCCACGCGCAAGGGCATCATCCTGGCCGGCGGCTCCGGCACCCGCCTGCACCCGGCAACGCTTGCCATCAGCAAGCAACTGCTGCCGGTGTATGACAAGCCCATGATCTACTACCCGCTGAGCACGCTGATGCTGGCGGGCATCCGCGAGATCCTCATCATCAGCACCCCGCAGGACACGCCGCGCTTTGAGCAACTGCTGGGAGACGGCAGCCAGTGGGGCCTGCAATTGCAATACGCCGTGCAGCCCAGCCCCGACGGGCTGGCCCAGGCCTTCCTGATCGGTGAAGACTTCCTGGCCGGCAGCCCCAGCGCGCTGGTGCTGGGCGACAACATCTTCTACGGCCACGACTTCCACGAACTGCTGGCCAATGCCATGGCCCGCCCGCAAGGGGCCAGCGTCTTTGCCTACCACGTGCACGATCCCGAGCGCTATGGCGTGGCCGAATTCGATGCCAGCGGCAAAGTGCTGAGCCTTGAGGAAAAACCCCAGAAGCCTAAGTCCAGCTACGCCGTCACGGGCCTGTACTTCTATGACAGCCAGGTGGTCGAACTGGCCAAGGGGCTCCAGCCCAGCCCGCGCGGCGAACTGGAAATCACCGACCTCAACCGCCTGTACCTGGAGCAAGGCCAATTGAGCGTCGAGATCATGGGCCGCGGCTACGCTTGGCTGGACACCGGCACGCACGACAGCTTGCTTGACGCGGGCCAGTTCATTGCCACGCTGGAACAGCGCCAGGGCCTGAAGATCGCCTGTCCAGAGGAGATCGCCTGGCGCCAGGGCTGGATCGACGCAGCCCAACTCGAACTACTTGCCAAGCCGCTCTCCAAGAACGGTTATGGCCAATACCTGCAACGACTGCTGAAAGAAAAGGTGTACTGATGCGCACCACCCGCCTGGCCATTCCCGATGTCGTGCTGATCGAGCCCAAAGTCTTTGGCGACACACGAGGTTTCTTCTTCGAGAGCTTTAACCAGAGGGCCTTTGACGAGGCCACCGGCACCAGCTACCAGTTCGTGCAGGACAACCACAGCCGCAGCTGCCGCGGCGTGCTACGCGGTCTCCATTACCAGATCCAGAAGCCCCAGGGCAAGCTGGTGCGCGTGGTGCGCGGCGCGGTATGGGACGTGGCGGTGGACATCCGCAAAACCTCACCCACTTTCGGCCAGTGGGTGGGTGCTGAACTGAGCGAAGACAACCAACACCAGCTTTGGGTGCCGCCGGGCTTCGCGCATGGCTTCGTCGTGCTCAGCGAGACGGCCGATTTCCTCTACAAAACCACGGACTACTACGCACCCCAGCATGAGCGTTGCATCGCCTGGGACGATAAGACTCTTGCCATCGGATGGCCATCCCTGGGGACGACAGCGATCCAGCTCTCTGTCAAGGATTTGGCTGGCAGTGCCCTTGCCGACGCGGAGGTCTACGATATATGAACCCTCATGCAGAGCCTTCGGCCTCTCTTCGCAGTCTGGTGTGTTCCCTCTGGAACAATCGGCAATTGATCGGGCGCATGGGATACCGGGAAATCGTGGGCCGCTATCAAGGATCAGTCATTGGCCTGCTATGGTCCGTGCTCAATCCCATCCTTATGCTGGGCATCTACACATTCGTGTTTTCGGTTGTGTTCCAGGCGCGCTGGGGTGAAGCGCAGGAGAGCCGTGGTCAGTTTGCCGTGGTTTTATTTGCAGGCTTGATCGTTCATGGCCTGTTCGCGGAAGTGCTCAATCGCGCACCCCAATTGGTTTTGGGGAATGTCAATTACGTCAAGAAAGTGGTATTTCCCTTGGAAATACTCCCCGTAGTCCAGCTGGTGGCTGCTGCGTTTCATGCATTCATCAGCGTGCTTGTGCTGCTAGGGGCGCAATGGATCGTCAATGGGGCGGTGCCCGCGACGGCGCTGCTTTTGCCGCTGGTGGCATTCCCGTTATTGATGCTGACGCTGGGCTGCGCCTGGGGGCTGGCCTCCGTGGGTGTTTTTGTCCGTGATGTTGGGCAGCTAGTCGTTTTTGCCACGACGGTTCTGCTTTTTCTTTCACCGGTTTTTTTCCCGGTGCATGCATTGCCGCCCATGATTCAGCCCTGGATGCAATTGAATCCACTTTCGTTCTTCATAGAGCAGGTTCGCGCAGTGCTGGTATGGGGGAACGTCCCCAATTGGTCAACCCTCGCGTTGTTTTACCTCATGTCGCTGGGTATCGCGTGGATGGGTTTTGCCTGGTTTCAAAAAACGCGTAAGGGATTTGCTGATGTCTTATGAAGTGCATTCATTATCGGATGTTGCCATCCGCGTGAAGGATCTGCATAAATGCTTCCAGATATACGCCACACCCGCTCAGCGTCTCAAGCAATTCATAATACCGCGCCTGTATCGCGCGCTGGGATTGCGGGGAGATAATTATTTCCGCGAATTTTTGGCGCTCCGAAATGTATCCTTTGATGTTCGCAAGGGTCAGACGGTAGGCATTATCGGTCGGAACGGATCAGGTAAATCCACCTTGCTGCAGATGATCTGCGGCACCTTACATCCAACCCATGGAAGCATCGAAGTGCAGGGGCGTGTAGCCGCGCTGCTGGAACTTGGGTCTGGCTTCAATCCTGAGTTCACCGGGCGGGAAAACGTTTTTTTCAATGCCAGTGTGCTGGGTCAAAGTGAGGAGAAAACGCGGCAGCGGTTTGCCGAAATCGAGGCATTCGCCGATATCGGTGAATTTATCGACCAGCCTGTCAAAACATATTCCAGCGGAATGATGGTGCGGCTTGCCTTCGCCGTCATTGCGCACGTTGACGCAGATATTCTGATCATTGACGAAGCGCTGGCCGTGGGCGATGCATTTTTTACCCAGAAATGCATGCGATTCCTGCGCAACTTTATGCGGCATGGTACGGTTCTTTTTGTCAGTCACGACACCGCCGCCGTCAAAGGCTTGTGCAGCCATGTTATCTGGCTGGATTCTGGCGCTATTCGTGAAACGGGCGCTCCCAAAGATATATGCGAGCACTATCTGCAGGCCTATTACGAGGCCCAGCAGACGCAATATGCGTCGGGCGAGGATCGTGGGGCTGCTCCTGGCGCATTGGAAGGTTTGCCCGAGGTGCCCGCGCAGAACCGCCGCTCGCGCATGGATCAGCGCCTGCCCTACCTGAATGCCAGCAATCTGCGAAACGACTTGCAGCTCTTCACTTTTTCTCCTGACGCTCCCTCATTCGGCCTTGGTGGAAGCCGGGTGTTGCGCGTGGACCTTTGCGATGAACAGGGACGTCCCCTTGCGTGGGCCGTCGGGGGGGAATACGTGGCGCTTGAGGTCGAGGCGCAGGCGCTGCAGGATCTCCTGCGGCCCATTATTGGATTCGTCGTCAAAGATCGTTTGGGGCAGGCCCTGTTTGGTGACAACACGTTCCTGACCTATGAACAACAGCCGCCAGCCTGTCCTGCGGGCGACCTTCTACGTGCCAGGTTCGAGTTCCAGATGCCGCGGCTACCTGTCGGCGATTACAGCATCACGATCGCCATCGCCGAAGGCACGCAGCACGAGCATGTCCAGCACCAATGGATATTCGACGCGATCACCTTCCGCTCCGAATCCACCAGCGTCGCCGCTGGCTTGGTGGGCATACCGATGACCCGCATTTCACTGGAAACGGCAAAGCTTGTTTAACCAGCATTCGCACAGAACCTTTAGATGAATTTCATGAATCCGGCTTCCTTCATGGAGCCCCGCCATCTCTGCGCCCCGGCTCCCTGGGCGGGGCATATACCGTTTGCGTTCTGGCTGATCCCAGTGTTGCAGCCGCAGACCTTTGTCGAGTTGGGCGCGTACTCGGGTATCTCTTATCTGGCGTTCTGCCAATCCATACGGCACCACCAACTGGCCACGCGCGCGTTCGCCGTGGATACATGGGAAGGAGATGCTCACGCCGGCGTGTATGACAACAGCATCTATGAAGGTTTGAGGAAAGCCCATGACCCTCAGTATTCGGAGTTTTCCTCGCTTTTGCGCATGACATTCGACGATGCGCTGCCGCGCTTTGCCGATGGCAGCGTGGATCTGCTGCACATTGACGGCCTGCATACCTACGAGGCAGTGCGGCACGACTTCGAGACATGGTTGCCCAAGATGTCCTCCCGGGGCGTTGTGCTGTTTCATGACACAGCCGTTTACCGGGACGACTTTGGCGTGCACCAATTGTGGGCGGAGATTGCGCCACGCTACCCCTCGTTCGAATTCGCCCACAGCAATGGACTGGGTGTGTTGCTGGTGGGGGCGCAGCAGCCGCCCGAGTTGCTGGCGATGTGCGAGAACCTTGCAGGGCAGGACGAAATCCGGCATTTTTTTGCTGCGCTGGGAGGGCGTTTTGAGCGCCAGGTGGAGATCCTTTCGCTTGAAACCACCTTGCGTGATGCCCATGAACGTGAAGTGGCGCTGACCCAGGCGGGTGAACTGCGGCATCAGTGGATCGAACAGCAAGACCAGACCATCCTGGATCTGCAGCGCCGGCTGGAGCAGGCGGCGCAACACATCGAGCAGCAAGACCAGACCGTTCTGGACCAGCAACGTCGGCTGGAGCAGGCGGCGCAACACATCGAGCAGCAAGACCAGACCGTTCTGGATCAGCAATGCCGGCTGGAGCGGGCGCGAGAAACCATAGAGCAGCTCAACGCTCAACAGGCCGCCACCCACCAGCAACTCACGGCGGCGCAGCAAACTCTCCAGCAGGTGTATGGCTCACGCAGTTGGCGAGCCACTGCGGGCCTGCGGGCAGCCGGGCGTTTGGCGCGCAGGCTGGGAGGCACGCGCGCTGTGGCTTGGACCCGCCGCGTGCGCAATGCCATGCGCTATGCCATGCGCGGCGATTTGCAGGGGGCAATTGCGCGAGCCAGGGTTTTGCGCCAGGAGGCGATACGCAGCCGTGCGGCGGCCTCAGGCGAAGGCGCCGTGCGGCGGGTGGGCGTCATGGCAACACCGCACACGATGTTCGTTGCACACCTCATTGCAAATGCGCTGGAAAAAGCGGACATGCATGTCGAGATATGCGATCAGCCTCCCACGCAGTTTCCGCTGGACACCTATGTGGTCATCTGCCCGCAGATGTTCACGCATCTCCCGCCCGGCGAAAAACGCATTGCATTTCAGATGGAGCAATCGGTGAGTTCGCGCTGGTTCACGCCCGAATACCTGAAATTGCTTGAAAACTCGCTCGCTGTCCTCGACTACGCGCAGACGAACCTCGCCTTCCTGGAAGGCAAAGGCATAGCCTATCCCCACACTTATCTCGTTCCGATTGGTGGCCTGTCTGACTATGGAGGCTACCTTGCTGCCCATGGACAACAAATGCCGGGCTGCGACGAGCCTTGTGACGTTCTGTTCTATGGCGATGTGAACGCGCCGCGCCGAAAGGCCATGCTGCAGGCCCTGCGGGAACGCTTCAACCTGCGGGTGGAAGGCGATCTCTTCGGGCCGGCTCTGCGCAGGGCCGTCGCCAGCGCACGCGTGGTGGTCAATCTGCACTACTATGAAGGGGCGCTGCTGGAAACCACGCGTATCTATGAATGTCTGTCGCTCGGGGTTCCTGTGGTGTCGGAAAGCAGCGCCGACATGGAAGAGCATGCACGCTTGGCTGATGCCGTGCATTTTTTCCCCGTGGGCGATACGCGGGCCATGATGAGCGCAATCGCAGAGATCCTCGACCAGACCGGCAACGCCGAGCAGTTCGCGCTGCGTCAAGCGGCGATAGCCCAGGCAGTCGAAGCCAGCGAGCAGCATTTCCTTTTTATGTTGTACCGGGCGCTCTATGCGCTGCGCATCATGGACCACGGCGCCTGGGAGCGCCTCACCCAGCCCATGGCCTTGAGTGGACGCCAGTTGGCGCTCAGCTTGCCCGAGACGCCGATACGGCGTTCGGCCTTCCTGCAGGCAAGGCCCGCAGGCGTGGAGGTGTTCGATGGAATCCGGCAAACTCCTGGATGGATCGGCTGCGCCCTCAGCTACAAATATCTGGGACAGAAAGCGTTACAGGCCGGGTGGCCACGACTGGAGTTGATGGAGGACGACGTCCTATTTCCTCCTGATTACTCGCGTCGCAGGAGCCTGGTGGATGCCCACCTGGCCGAACGCGAAGGCCAGTGGGACGTATTTGCAGGCCTCATCGCCATCGTGCATCCGGACACCAGGATATTGCGGGTTGAACGCCGCGACGACATGGTATTCGTCACCCTGGACCGAATGATCAGCATGGTGCACAACATTTACGCTCCTGCTGCGCTGCAGATGCTGGCGCAGTGGAATCCCGCCAACGTCGACCCGCACACCAACACCATTGACAGGCACCTGCAAAATTGCGGACATTTGCGCGTCATCACCACCTTGCCTTTCCTGGTGGGGCACCACGAAGAATTGCATTCCTCGTTATGGGGGGTGCAAAACAGCCATTACAGCGAGCTGATTGCACGCGCCGAAGCGCAACTGGCCGCCAAAGTACAGGCCTTCGAGAGTGAGGCCCTGGGTGAAGCGCGCGGCTGAACCGCGCAGGCAGAATCGGGTGCACGACAATTCTGCGCGGCCCCGCCGCAACCGCGCTCACTCAGCCTGCGCCATCTTGTATGGCCTACGGCTGCACCTGTTTTTGACATGAACCCATCCTACTTTCTTGCATTCCTGTATGCCTGCACAGCCATCGTGGCGGCCCAGGGCATGGGCATGGCCCTGTACGGCATGGGAGTGGGCAACACACGGGAGCGGGAGGGGACGCCATTGCGCATTCCCCCCCTGCTGCAGCTTTTTTTTGCGCAGGCCCTGGGGTGGGGGGCAGGGATCGGTTTGCTGGCTGTTTTGGCGGTGGCGCACATCATGGTGCCGGCCACCGTTGCGCTGACGTGGGCTGCGGCAGCCATGGCCGGATACATATGGTGCGCCAGACGGGGGTGGGGTATGTCATGCGCCAAGTCGAAGGGGCAGCGTCGACGCTGGCAAGAAAGTTTGCTGCTAGCCGCCGCGTTTTGTCTGTTGATGCTCAAGGCCAGCCATGCCCCCGGCTATTGGGATGACGCCTCCTACCACCTGCCGATGGCGCGCTTGTTCATGCGGCACCATGGCCTGGCGGTGGATGAATATCTGCGCTTCCCCTATTTCCCGGCCAACATGCAACTGCTCATGGCGGCAGGGCTGCAACTGTCTGGCCCGGTGCTGGCGCAGATGCTGGCTACGCTGCCGGTGTTCGTCACCCTCATAGGGCTGATGGGCTGCGCTCAATGGATGCTGGGCTCTGCGGTGTGGGGTGTATTTGCGTCGCTGGCCTATGCCACAACCCAGCCGGTACTGGAAACCCTGGGCTTTGCCTATGTGGACTACGGACTGGCAATGTTCTGTCTGGCGGCCCTGCTGGCCGCCGCTGTCTGGTACGAGCGGGGGGACGTTGGGGACAAGCGGTGGCTGCTGCTGGCCGCAGTCTTTGCGGGCGTGGCAGGTGGCATCAAATTCGCGGGACTAGTGTTTGCCGCCATGCTGGGCTTGGCTATCCTGGTGCTGGCGCGCAGGCTGCGCCCCGCGCTATGGTTTGGCGCGGTGTGCGCTGCCATCGCCGGGGGCTGGTACCTGCGCAGCTATTGGTTCAGCGGAGACCCCATTCACCCTGCGGGCGGGGCGATCTTCGGCTATCACCTCTGGAACGCCGAAGACCTGATCAGCCAATACATGGAACAAGGCCGGCATGGTCTGGAAAAGACGTGGACCCGCTTTTTCGATGCCTTCGCTCATGCGAAGGCGCGAATAGTCTGGCTGGGCCTTGCTTCAGTTTTGTTCTTGCGCGTCTTGCCGCGGGCCATGGTGCTGCTGTGGGCCGTGCTGGTCATGTACTGCCTCTTTTGGTTTTATGTGACGCAGGTCAGCCGGTATCTGGTGCTGGTGCTCCCGGTTGCCTGTCTTCTCGCCGTGGCAACGTTGAACCGCGTGTGGCGCGCCACCGAGTTGGGCACCGACATGCCGCAAGCACTGAAGCGCGCCCTGGGGTCTGTTGCGGCCTGGGTGGCTCTTGCCATACCAGGGGGGATGTTGCTGACCCAATGGTTTGCAGCGCCGCCGTTTCAGGCGCAATTGGCCTCTCAGCCTGCCCATGTGCTCGCCAGCAAAGCCAATGCCATGGCGCCGCAATATGGCACGCGTCTGCTGAACATCGGGTTTGAGAATGCCGCCTTCTACTACCATGGGCAATTCATGGGCGATTGGTTTGGCAAGGCGCGCTTTCCAGCCTTCACGTACTTTCGCAACCATCGCTGGTACATGCGGCCCGCGTCAGAGGTAAGCCAAAGCATGCGCGAGCGTGGCGTGGCGCTGCTGCTGGTGCACCGCGGGGAGTTCGACTTCGATCCGGCCGAATACGCCCGTTACTTTGATCTTCTTCTCGCCTCTGGCCCGGGATACCTTTATGCCGTCAAACCAGACATCACCGAGCAGTGACGCGCGTGCGTCAGCACGCATCGCCGTCATCATCCCCAGCTACAAGGTAACCCGCCACATTCTGGGCGTGATCGCGGCCATTGGCCCCCATGCAGATGCCATCTACGTGGTGGATGACAGTTGCCCAGATGGCTCGGGCCGTTATGTGCAGCAGCATTGCACTGATCCTCGGGTGCGCGTCCTTTTCAATCCGGTCAACCTGGGGGTGGGTGGGGCGGTCATGGCCGGCTATGCCCAAGCCATCGCGGACGGCATGGACGTGCTGGTCAAAATCGACGGCGATGGTCAGATGGACCCCGCCTTGATGGACGACTTCACCCTGCCCATTCTCCATGGGGAGGCCGACTACACCAAGGGCAACCGCTTCTTCGACTTGGAAGACGTTCGTGCCATGCCGCGCGTGCGCATCTTTGGCAACGCGGTGCTGTCGTTCATGTCCAAAATCTCCACGGGATACTGGCAGATCTTTGACCCCACCAATGGCTACACTGCCTTGCACGCGGCGGTGGCCAGCCGGTTGCCGTTCGACAAGATCAGCCGGCGCTACTTTTTTGAAACCGACATGCTTTTCAGGCTGAACACTGTGGGTGCGGTCGTGCTCGACGTACCCATGCAGGCGCGCTATGCCGACGAAGTGAGCGGCTTGCGCATCCGCAAGATCGTCGGTGAATTCTTGGTCAAACATCTGCGCAACGGCGTCAAGCGGGTGTTCTACAGCCATTACCTGCGCAACATGTCCATCGCCTCGCTGGCGCTACCGCTGGGGCTGGTCATGCTGGGCGCTGCGTGCGTATATGGCGGCTATCACTGGGTGCACTCGGCCCAGGCGGGGGTGGCCACGCCGGCCGGCACCGTGGTTCTGTCGGCCGCGCTGTTAATGGGGGGGCTGCAGTTCCTGCTGGCCTTCTTCGCGGTGGACATGGCCTCCGTGCCGGTCCGGCCGCTGCATCTCACCGCCAGCGTGCGCCGCCAGCGGGGCGTGCTGCAACAGCAGCAGGATCCGCAAGCTGGGAGGGCCCAGCCATGAGCCTCGCAGGACTGGCCGCCATTATCGGGACCGTGTTCATGCTGGCCGTGGGGCAGGTGCTCTTCAAGTTCGCCGCGGGCGGACTCGATATTGCGGGCAAGGGCTTGGTGGGCGCCGTGTTGCTCAACAAATGGCTCATCGTGGCGCTGGTGGTGTACTTTGCCGCCACAGTGCTGTGGCTGGCCGTTTTGCGCAAGACCCCCTTGAACGTGGCCTATCCCTTCGTAGCACTGGCCTTCGTCTTCGTGCCGCTGCTGGGGCATTGGTGGCTGGGCGAACCGCTGCGCCTGCAGTCGCTTTACGGGGCCGCTCTCATCGGCGCGGGGGTATGGGTGTCTGTGCGCTAGGGCTTGGCGCGCGATGGGCCGCCGGTGCCTGCGGCCACGCCGAATTCCCGAATGTGCTGAATCCTTAAGTGGGTGCATCCCAGCTTTTATAGGAGCCCAGCGCTGGGCTCACTCTGTGCCACCCCTCATCGCCCCGGCTCTAAAAACAGCCGTTGGCACGTCAGTTAGGTGCTCGTAGACCTCAGCCGGTACATGTTATCAAAAGTGTGCATGGTTGGCAGATGGGGGTGTGTTGCGCACCCCCTGGGCAATCTGGGCCAGCGGCTGGCCCGCATGCCAAAGCGTGGCGTAAAAGTAACAATGTCCTTGTTGTTTGAGGTGAGTCCTGCAAAAAGATGCCCCTGGCACCGCCATAAGTCTTCCTATAATGGCTGGCCGAACGACACTTCGCTACGCATCTCCCAGATGTCTGCCAAATGTCTTCCGGGTTTCAGGCTAGCTGGGGAGTGCTTTGGCAAGAACCCGAAAGCTGAACTAGTTCCAACTTTTTTTAGAGGTTTTTTCATGAAACTTACCAAAGTGGCTTTTGCTGTCGCCAGTGCCTTGGCTGTCGTCGCCGGCTCGGCTCACGCCGGGCAGATCGACGCGTCGTCCACCACGCTGGCCACCGAAGTGATTTATGCAAACACCCAAGTGGTGCGCGCGCCCAGCAAGTCCTACACCTTCGCCGGTGCCGTGGACGCTCGTAACAACGAACAGCGTCTGCAACTGCAGTGGAAGCTGAGCGGAACCACTCTGCAATGGGCACTGGGGCAGGCTGCTGGTGGCGACGTGAACTTTGGTGCCGATGGTCAGACTCTGGTGTCTTTGCCTGCAGCGCAGACGCTGCTGCGCGTGAGCGGTACTGACGGCGCCAACGCAGCTATTGGCTGGAACGGTGTTGCCATTGGCGCTTTGACAGGCTTCCAAGTTCAAGCTTTCTTGGCTGACGCGCAGACTCTGGTTTTCAACATCACGATTCCGCAAAGCGCAACGAACCTGATCAATAACGCCGTGTTCACGATCAACGGCAGCGACTTCGCTGGCGCCGCCACTCCGGCGAACGTTGGTGTGACCAACGTGGCAGCTGTGGCTGGCCAAACCGCTTGCGTCGCTCCCTCGACCTCCACCGACATCGAGTTCAAGCACTACACCACGCACAACGGTAATCGCGACCTGATGACTGGTGTCGTTTCTGACTCCGAGCATCTGCGTCCGGCCGCTTCCAACGTGGGTCGCTACCTGAACTTCACGCAAAACCTGCGTTTCAATTTCACCAGCGGCGTGCAGTCGCAAGTGGATGCTGCGAATCTGCGCACCCTGTTCGTGCGCACGGCCGCAGAAACTGCTGACTATGCTGCTGCAGTAGCTACGTTGGGTGTTCCTGCCACTCGTCTGCATCGTATCGCTACCGCCATTGATCTGAGCAAGGTCGCAGCGGGTCTGGATCTGAATTACACCAATCAGTATGGCCTGGCAAGCGGTGCCGCCGGTGACTTCTTGGCTGCTGACTTCGCTGTTGGCTCCGCTGGTATCTTGAACACTGGTGTGATTGAAACCGTTGCTGCGGCTGCTGCTCCCGGTCCGCTCGTGATCCGCGTGGCTTCGCCTCTGGGTGCCGCAGGGGTGGCTCCTGGCTCCACCGTGGCGCTGTTGACTGCGGGTGACGCGGCGATCCCAGGCACTGTGACTGCGTTTGACGCGAATGGCGTGGCTACCATCACGCTGACGTCGGCTGCGGATATCGTTGCTGCTACGACGGGCGCGGGTGCCAAGCTGTACTACGTGGTCAACGGCGTGGGCCAGATCCCCCAGAACGCTCAATTCAACGTGACCGCTTCGCTGAACAAGAATACCGCTGGTGATCTGCGCGAGCAGAACAATGTTTGCGCTGCCGATCTGGCCGGCGTGGGTGGCGGCATCAAGATCGACGTGCGTAACTACGCCACGTACGCTAAATTTGGTGACACCGGCGCTTCCACGACCGTGCGTTTGATCAACAACAGCGAAACCCAGGCAGCCGACGTGTTTGCACAGATCATCTATGCAGACGGCACGTACGGTGCATGGGGTAAGCTGGCCGACCTGAAGCCGCGTGAAGTGGTGAACCTGACCAACAAGCAGATCGAAGCTCTGCTGGTCAACGCTGCCGCTGCGACCAACCCCTTCGGCAATGGTGCAACCCAGTACGCTTCCACGGGTGGCAGCGCAGTGGTCGGTAACATCAAGGCTGGCATGAGCGACCGTCTGCGTATCGTGTCCAATTCTGGTACCACGCTGCGTGTGCAGAGCTACATGGTGGTTGGCAACTCTGTGATCGACACTTCCAACGCGCAAGGCGTCGATTTCGAATCTACGACCAACAACCGCGTACCGACGACTGCTATCGACGCACAGCCTGTGTCGCAAGACGCTATCAACGGTCTGAGCCGTTAATTCGCAGTTTTTAGCTGTGATGCAAAAAGGGAGCTTCGGCTCCCTTTTTTCATTCTGCACTGCACCAGGGGGCCGCATAGGCAGGTCCCCTTCAACATCGCATGTGAATCCGGTATGTGCCTCGCGGGTCGAGAGTTTGCTAACGCGCTTTCTGGATGCTGCGGGCACGCAGTGATGGGGATGAATCAGTCGGAATCTGGGATTTGTGCGCAGGCGGGTTCCAAGAACTGCCACGACACAGGTCTCTCTATGAAGGGGCGGTGCTTCCTGCAGATTTGCCTGCGCAGCGTGGGTGTTGTTATTCCATTGCTCAATCACTTGTGACTTTGATGCGTTGGTGGCTTCGCTTTCACGCACTCGATGGATTGACTGAGAATTGGAAGGTCAGTGAACCCGCTCCAAAGGCAGGTCGAGATCCTGCAGGCGTCTCGCCAGCTAAGGAGGACGGCGGCGTGGATGGCGTGTTGTGCGCAGTGGTCAGGCCGAGGGCATGGCACCGGAGAGTGCTCGCATCCTGCGGCGCGCGTAGCCGCGGCGCAGGGGCAACTCCAGCAGGTGATAGCTGGCGGCTGCCAGAGTTACCGTGGCCAGCGCGCCCAGGAGCATGGCGGCTGGCAGCGTCACGCCGTACCTGCCGGCCTGGTATTCGGCGATTCTGAATACGGGGTAATGCCACAGATACAGTCCGTAGGACCATTGGCCTATGCGCACCAGCGGGGGCCAGGAGAGCAGGGCGGCGCAGGCTTGGCGGGGAGCCAGCACCAGGCAGCGTATCAGCCAGGCCGTGAGCAGGGCCACCATGAAGTATCCCACTAGGAACATCGCCGGCTGCCGCCACGACAGCACATGCATACAGCCCAGCAGCAGTGCCGTGGCTGCATAAGCGTCCCACGGGTGGCGCACGCCGTCTGCCGCCTGGCGGCTTTGGTCACCGGTAGCGGGCTGGGCGTGGATGAATATCCGCCCGGGGTGCGAGCGTAAGAGTGCCTGTGCCAGCAGGCAGCCCGTCAACAAGGCCATGGCACGCGTGTCCAGCCCGTTGTACAGGCGCGATGGCGTGGCGCCAGCCAGATGGAGGCCCGCCATCCAGGCCGCGCTGCACAGGGTGCCTGCCAGGGCCCAGCCCGCCACGGTGGCCGGGGCTGCGCGCCAGCGTGCAAACATAGCCATGGCCACGGCCCACAGCAGGTAGAACTGTTCCTCTATGCCCAGGGACCACGTGTGCCCCAGGTAATCCGGTGCATGCCATTCCCATGCCCTGGCCCAGTGGGCCATGGCCAGTGCCACCACGGCCACGTCCGTAGGCCAGACGCCGGCAACCGCCGGCGGCAGCCAATTGGTCAAGGCCGCGCAGCCGGCATAGGCCAGCAACAGTAGCAGCAGCGCGGGCTGCAGGCGCACCACTCGCCGCATGAAAAACGCCCATAGCGCAATACGGCCTGTGGTCTGAATTTCCAGGCTCAATTGGGCGGTGATCAGAAAGCCGCTCAGGACGAAGAAGACATCCACCCCCAGGAATCCGCCCTGGGCCCCCGGCCACTGGGCATGGAACAGCATGACCGCGATGACGGCCAGCGCGCGCAGGCCGTCCAGTGCGGGCCAATAGTGCATGGGTTTGCGCTTGAGTTCTGCGCCTGCTGCGTGCTTCTGCCTCAGCGCCTGCGGGTGGCGTTCAAGATTTCTTCGATCAGCTTGGGGTCTTCCACGAGGGTCGACCCCGCGGGAACGGCGGTTCCGCCGATGTTCCGCGGTGCGGGCTTGCCGGTCACGGGCGTGCCGGCTGCGGCGTTGGCGGGCTGGGCGTTACCGGGCGGTTGCGGCGCATTGGCCTCCGTGGGGGCGCCGGATGGGGCCGGATTGTCGGCCACGGGGGCTTGCTGCCGGTCGCTCAGGTTGATCATGCGTTCCCCAGGTGCAAGGGATGACTCGGGCGCGACGGAGCTGGTATCCATGTCGTCGGCAGGCGCTTCCTGTGGCGCGTCGGCAGGGCTGGCTGGTGCGTCTGCCGTAGGCGTTACGGCGGTTGGCCCGGTAGGTGGGACTGGTGTGGCGGGTGCAGGCTGGGCTGCGGTCTTTTGTCCACGAGCCGCTTCGCTGGCGGCTTCCATGCCGGCCTTGCGCTGGTTCGCGGCGATGCGTGCGTCGCGGCTGGCCTTGACCCGCTGGCGCACACTGTCCGCCCAGGCGCCCAGGGTGTCCTGGTAGGAGTCGGTGGCCGCCTGCGCGTCTTCGACGTCGTTCAGCACGTAGGGGGTGATCAGCATGACCAGTTCCGTGCGCGTGCGCGACTTGGTCGCAGACTTGAACAGGGAGCCCAGGACCGGAATGTCCTTGAGTAGCGGAACGCCGCTGTCGCTCTGGGTGTTGGTTTCGGAAATGAGGCCGCCCAGCATTACGGTGGCACCGTCGCGCAGGCTGAGCTTGGTTTCGACCGAGCGTTTGCGGATCGTGGGCGAGGTGGTCACGCCCGTGGTCGTGGTTTCGGCGCTGCTCACTTCCTGGCTGACCTCTAGGTCGATACGGTCGCCGGCATGGATCACGGGGCGCACGCGCAGAAGCACGCCCGTGTTGCGGTATTGGATCGTCTGGGGTACCACGGTGCTGTTGTTGCCTATGATGGCGCTCCCCGTGGTCACGGCCTGGCTGGAAACCGTGGGCACGTCTTGCCCCACGCTGATGTTGGCGGCCTCACCATTGCGGGTCACGACCTTGGGGTTGGAGATCACGCGCGAATCGCTGTTACTTGCCAGGGCGTTGATGGCCAGCTGGCGCAGCGGATTGCCCCCCAGCAGCGCGTTGACCGCAAGCCCCGAGCCGCTGGCATTGAGGTCGTAGGTGGTACCGCTGAGCCTGACGGCCTGCGCCCCCGATCCGAGTTGCTGCAGTTTCCAGCTGAAACCAAGGTTGCTGTCATCGTTCAGTGCCACCTCCGCCACCAGCACGTCGATCAGCGCCGACTTGACCGGTCGGTCCAGCTCGGACAGCAGGGTCAGCCACTGGCGGTAGTCTTCCTGACTGCCGCCCTGGAAGATAAGCGAATTGGTGGCGCCATTGACTACTACTCGCCGTTGCTGTCGGTTGCCAAGGGCCGGTGCAGCCGCTGCAGTCGTTCCCGCGGCGCCGGCAGGCACGGCCCCGGCTTGTTGTGATGGTGTGGCATTGGCACCGCTGATCAACTCGTTCAGCGCTTTCGCGAGGTCTTGCGCATCCGAATGCTTGACAGGGTAGGTGAAGAATGCGCTTCCGGCCTGGGCAACATTTAGTTGGTCCAGGTCGCGCACCCAGTCGAGTATGTGTTTCAGGACCTGTGGCGAGCCGGCAAACGCGATGACACTGTTGACCGGCGGCAGTGCGATCAGGGTCACCGGGTCGCCCGTCCCCTGATTGCCCACGTTGTAGCCCTCGGCCTTCAGCACTTCGCCCAAACGGCGCACGAATTCCTCGGCGCTCCAGAACCTGGGAACGATGCGGCTGCTGTGCTGACCGCGCAGCATGGGCTGGTCGAAGACCTGCACCAGTTCCAGAGCGATCTGCACGTCGTCCGGCTGGCCGCTGAGCAGTAGGCCGCCGGAGTTGTCGGCTTCTACCTTGACCTTGTCGCCCAGGATGCTCTTCAGCGGCGCGAGAAGGCTTTGGGGGCGCACCGCCTCGGTTTCGATGTATTGGAAGATAGGCCGCAGGGGCTGGGGCACCGTGGGCTGGGCACGCCCCCGCCGCACCAGGGGCAGGGTGCTGGCGATGCTGGTGCTGGGCACGATGCGCAGCACGCCCCCGAAGTCCTGGACTGCGATGCCGTAGCTTTTGAGCAGTTGTGCGGATAGTTCGGTCAGCCGGGCGCCGCTGATGGGCTTGGGTGTGCGGAAGGTGATGAGGTCCGTGCGCGCATTGACCGCAGCATCCACGGAGTAATTCAATTGCAGAATGCCACCATAAATCGCCTGGATGAACGCCGGCAGCGACATTTGTTCGACGGACACGGTGAGGTCGCCCGCTTCCTCGCTGGGCTGGGTCTTCGGTTGGGTCGGGCGCAGGTTGCCGGTAATGGGCGGCGGGGGCTTGGGGCCTGCGCTGATTTGGGTTGCGCGGGGCTGCGCCTGTGGCTGGTTACCGATCGTGCCCGAGGTGCGGCCGTCTGCAATGCTGTCAAAAATGATGGGGTTGGGTGCCTTGGGGGGGGGCACGGAGCACGCGGTCAACGCCAGGCAAGCCAATGCTATGACATGCGGGTTGGTGCGGATGTGTGACTTCATGAACAATGCTTGCGTAAAACGAGGGTGGAGGCCGGCGTTGACAGCGGAGCTGTCTTTCAACGGCGTGGCTTCGCGGTTTTCTGGGGACCGGAAGACGGCTGTTTGGATGCGGACTGGTCTTCCGGCCAAATGGAAACGCCGACAATTCTTTTGTCTGGCGTGATCACACCGATGGCATTGGGCCTCACCCAAGACAATTTGCCACCTCCGGGCAGCGTGTCGCCAATCTTCAGAAAGCGCGGCTGGGGGTCTCCGTCGAATTGCACGATTATCTGTGTTTGCTCGCCCCGCTGTATCACGCCTGTGATGAACCAGTTGGGGAGAGTCAGAGGGATGGGGCGTACCTGCCAGGCCTTGCTGGCATTCGTTTCCCACATGCGTTCCACGACAGTGGCGGTCGTTGCGCCGCCGGGGATGATTTTCTCCGGTTTTGAGGTGTCGGCCGCCGGGGTCGGCGCCCCCGTGCTTCCCGCTTGGAGTGGGGCGGCGGAAGTGTCTGCTATGGGACGCGGACGGGGTGTTTGCGGGCCATTGACTGCCGTGGGGCCGGTTGCGCCATTGGCGACAGGGGTGGGGGGCGTGACTTGGTGCGCCAGCGTGCCGGCACTGTGATTACCCCACCAGGCACCCGCGCCAAGGGCGCAGGTTATGACGAGGACTGCCAGGATCTGGTTTGCTCCGAGTTTCATGCTAAGGTCATTTCACTGAGAGGCCTTGCCTGCGGAGGCGCCTGGCAGGTCCACCATGCCTTCGGCTTGGCGCAGTGCGGCGCTTTTGTAGGTTGTTGCAGCCTGCTGGTCTAGACCGTATGTCTTTACGACGATTTCTGCCCTGCCTCCGCGCACGGTGAAACGGTCGATCTTGCGCAGGACGGGACCGTCTTCGATCCCCTGCAGCAATGCGACGAGATGTTTGCCGGGCGGTGTGGCGATACGTACGCTGGTGGTGAGCAGCCCCTGGAGCTCCGCAGGCCCGCTGGGTGTCCCCGTACCCGTGGATCTGCCCGCCGCGCGGCTTGCGGTCCCGCTCGAAAGCATTCCGTCTGCCGGCGACGGGCGCTGGGCGGAAGTTTCTCCCATGGCGGACACCTGGCAGGGCGCGTCCAGTCGCTTGCAGAGATCGGCCATTGTCTCCATGGCCTCTGCCCTGAAAACGCCCAACTGGGAGACTTCCGGCAGGCGGTTGAGCCATTCGAGCTGGGCTTGGGCCGCTTCTCGCGAGGCATGCTGCCAGTCAATTGCGGAGATGGCGCTTTGCTCTCTGGCGCGCAGGCGTTCCAGACGTTCGTGTTCCGGGCGGAGTTTGTCCAGGTCATCCTGCCAGTCGAGTATGACTGAGCACCCGCCTATGAGTAGGGCCAGCCAGATGAGCCGGCGCATGACAGGGGTCATGGATGGACCTTTCCGGCTGCGATGGAGCCAGCGTCGCTGCGAAGGCGCCATGCGAATTTGAAGCCCGTGCCGCCAGCCACGTCCACGAACCGTGCGTCATAGAACCATGGGTGCGCTTCCAGCGCGCCCAGTACGGCGGTGAGGCGGGGAGAATCACCCGCGGTGGAAACCAGGGTAGCCTGTATCGTGGGCGCGCTGATTTCCAGCTCCCGTACCACCAGTCCCTGGGGGGTGAAAATACCGGCCAGTTTCTCAACAAGACTATAGGTAGTGGGCTCCGGCGACAGGGCTTGCACAGACTCTATCCATTGCAGTGTTTGGGTGCTTCGCTGCCGCGCGCGCTGCGCAGGCTCAAGCTCGGCCATCAGGCGTTCCTGGATTTCCATCCCTTTGTGGATGGCCTGTTGGTGGGCCTCTTTCTCGAAGAAGACGAGGCTGCCCCAGCAGGCAAGTGTCGCGGTGGCAGCCACGAGGCCGGCGGGCGCCAGGTGATTCCACTGGATTGCGGTACGGTGGCCTCTGGAGGGGATGAGGTTACGGCCCCAAGGGCTTTGGCCATACCGTGCAGCGGTTCCACCCGTGGGCGCAAGGGTCTGGGGCCAGCCGATGGAGTTCAGCTCGGGGTGTTGCGCGAGCCGGGCGACCCATGCTTCTTCCTGCGGAATGGCGTCGAACCACATGGAGTCCACGAGGAAGGCGCTCTTCCATAGCTGCGCTTCACCACCTGGCAGGCCGGGGGTTGTAAGCCATTGCACTCCATTGCCCAGGGGCGTGCTGTACAGGCTTTGCGGCAGAACCTTTGCCGGAGTCTTCCCTTTGTGTTTCTTGCTGAACGCCGTCTCTACGGCTGCATCCCACGTCCAGATATGCAGCCAGTTGCCTTGGCGCACTGCGCAGGAACCATGCGCGGTAAAGGGGGCATGAGCCTGCGCTTGCAATCTAGCGTAACTGGCCAGCTTGGTACGTGGCACCCCAGCACAGTCTATTCTTTGGTATGCACACAATCGCCTTGGCACAACCAATTGCGTGGATTTCAGCGTTTCCGGCAGACGTGAGGAAATGGCACGCCGAAGCAAGACATCGGCTCCATGGGGGTTATAGAGGTAAGTTTCTTGCAGCATCACTTGGCTGGGAATGGGGGGCTTGGTTGGGCCAAGGAAGAGGGGGAAGTTTACCAACCGCCGGAAGTTCCGATCCCATGACAGGATGAGTGATGCTCCAGGGGCGATCGTCGTTCTCTGGATCCAGAATCAGGGTGTAGGTCATTTTCCAGGGGCCTGTGGGGTGGCGGTGGGTAACCCTGAGTACTTTTTGGACCTGTTTGCCGCCGGCTCCACCGAAAAGTCCACCGGTTCCCAGGAGTTCATTGTTCTGGACAACACGCTCTGCCACTTTGTCGGGGTCGCCGCGTGCGGTCACGATATCTTTAATCAGCTCTTCGTTCAGCCCTGCTGCCTTGAGAACTGGACTCGGCGCCGTGGCGAGGTTGAGGCTGGCACCCAGCATTGTGGCCTCCCCGTGGACGGTCAGGCTTTGATCGCAGCCGTTGTGCTCGAACTCCTGGCGGTATGGCTTCCAGCCGTATACATCCCAGACTTCTGCTTCGGACAGCAAGGGACTGTTGCGCGGTGGCGGCAGGCCGTGTGCCGTGTAAGTGTCTCGCTCTGCGCCGTTCAAACGCTGCAGATGATCGGTATCTACATAGTCAGCCAATGCATCCACCAGATAGGAGGCCTTTTCCGCGGGCACTCCGCAACCAATCAGAAAATTGGTCAGCAGGGAGCTATCGGTCCGGTTGAGGTCAATGAGTCCGCCGCTGTCCTGAAGGGCGATCGTACTGCTGGCATCCGTTTGGTAGGGCGTATCGTCGGCCATGATCGCATTGACGCCGTCGAAGAAGTCCGCTGTCCTGGGCCGGGCTGCGGACAGCCAGTATTCTGCCCGGGCGCGGCCAGTCAGGGCGCTGCGCACGAAGCTTGTGCGTTCACGCAATTGCGCGACGCGCTCGGCCGTGGCCTTGGTAGCGTCGGCAACCAAGGCCACGACGATGGACAGCCCCGCCATGAGCCACAAGACGGCTGCGAGCGCAAATCCTTTGTTGGTCTGCTTCAGCATGGGTGGTATCAGCGGCCTGTGCCAAACGTCTGTGCCAAAGCGCTGTTGTTGGGTGCAAGGGGGCCGTCATAGGCGGCAAACCGGTAGAGCGGAGTTTTGCTGTCAAGTTCATGCAGCAGTATGGCGGAGGGCATGGGACGGGACTCGGCCATTCCCGTCGGGGGCCATTGGCGGTGCTCGTTTCCGCGGTGGTCGACGAATCGAAACTCCATGCGCCCCGGTAGCAGAACCAGCCGCTGGGGCGAGGTGCGTCTGTCGGCCGTTGGGTTGATCAAAAGCAGTTCCGTGCCGCCGCGTGGTTCGGTCGAGACTTTCAATTGCACTCGCGCAGGTCGTGCCACTCCAGGCGGTCCGCCAGGAAAGGCCAACGTAACCATGTCGATTTGCTGGTATTGCCCCGTGAATGGCCGTTCGAGTGTGGGGTCGATGACCATGTTGGCCACCATGTCGTAGAGTGCGCGTGACCTGTTCCATCGATCCAGGAAGCCGTTGCTGTGCTCCGTGCTGATGCGAAGCATCTGGGCAATCTGGTTGAACGCGCCGGACATCAGGGCGACAGTGAAACTCAGGATGACAACCGTGACCAATAGCTCAATCAGGGTCAATCCGCTCTGGTGGCGCGCACTCACGGAGCAGTCCCCGTGCCGGAGGCGCCAAAAATGCTCATGCTGCTGCCTGCCACCTGTTTATACCCCGCGAGCTGCATCTGAAAATGAACCCAAGGTTGAAGATCCTTGGCCTCTACTTTGTCGAGCTTGACATCAAGCTCATGCAACGAGACTTCGTAGCGGGAAGGCGTTCCCAGGGGGGTGGTGGTGCGCGTCATGGGGCCAACCGGTGTACTGGTCCAGGTGAGGCGGTAGCCGGACATTTTCATTTCTCCAGCCGGCGTTGCGGCGGGGTTAATGGAGCGCAGATACTCCATCGCCTCGTTTTGCGCAAGCAGGCTAGCCTCCTCGTTCTTGAGTCTGCCCATGGCGTTGACACTTTGTCCAAGCCATGTGAAGGCGACAGATGCCCCCAGACTGAGAATGACGAGCGCAGCCAGCACTTCCAGCAGGCTGATGCCCGCCTCTCGCCTTGGCGTGGGGCGGTGCAGGGTGCCTGCCCGGAGTCTCACTGCTGAGAGCCGACGGGGCGTGCTGAAACGTCGCAATTTTCTGCCTTCACATCCAGGATGACAGCATGAGTGGCCGACTGGAATTGAATGGAACTGGCGATGCACCAACCGGTGGCGCTGATGGCAAGATTTTGGCCATTTGCAATAGCCCAGCCGGAGGGGAGTTCAAACGCAGGCTGACCATCCGGGAGCTTCTGACTCGCTGTGCCGGAATTAAGTTCGAAATTGAGCCCGAGTAATGCCGCGCGGGCATAGAGTTTTTGTAATCTGATAACCAGCTCACTGGCTCCCACCCGTTGTTGCGCTCCCGAGAACCAGCGCTCGAAGTTGGGGAGTACGACGGCGGTGAGCAGGCCCATCAAAACCAGTACCGCCATCATTTCAATCAGCGTGAAGCCTCTGGCACCTGCGCGAAGATATCCTGCGAAAGAGGCTGGGCAGTTGGCGCAGAAGGGTTGCTTACTTTGCCATGATGTCTGCATTCAGCCCCTCGCCGCCCGTTCGCCCGTCAGCGCCATAGGAAATCACTGCGAAAGGTTTCCCGTTAGGGCCGGGCGCAACAATCTTGTAGGGGTTGTTCCACGGGTCCACGGGAATCTGTCCGTCTAGGTAAGGACCCTTCCAGGTCGCGCGCACGGCCGGATCCTCCGGCTCACGGACTAGCCATTGCAGTGCAGCCTCTCCATCGGGAAGAGTCCCCACATCCAGACGCATGATTTGAAGGGCGCTCTCGATCATTTTGATCTGCACTTGTGCTGTTTGCACCTTGCTGGAATCCACTTTGCCGAAGATGCGGGGACCGACCAAACCAGCAAGGAGTCCAATGATGACCATCACCACAAGCATCTCAAGCAGGGTGAAGCCGCGATGATGACGTGGGGCGTTGGAGTTCAAGAGCTGCGATGTGTTCTGGCGCATGGTAAAAACAATGATTGGCGTGATAGGCGAAAAAGAGGGCGGCGCGGCGGTGGTGCGAGGGGCCAACCGCGGTTGGGAGTTCGCTCGACTCAGATCACGTTGGTGAGACTGGTGATGGCCAGCATCACGCTGATCATGATGCCGCCCAACAGCACTGAGACCATCAGAATGGTGACCGGTTCCAGCAGAATCAGAAATTGCTTCATGCTCTGCTGTGCGTGGGTACGGTGCATCTGCGCAAGTGAACCAGTCGTGTGCGCGAGCTTCCCGGATTGTTCACCAACTCGAATGAGGTTGAGGCCCACGGGGTCAAGAAAGTGATGCGCCTGCATGGCTGCTGCGAGTGCGTGGCCCGTCTTGACGTCTTTCGCGATCAATTCTGCCTTGTGTCGCCAGCCGTGTCCGCTCAGGGAGTTTTGTGAGTGGCGGAGGGCGTCCAGCAAAGGGACATGGTGCTCCAACAATACTGCAAACATGCTAGCCCAACGGGCGAGTTCCACGTGGGATATCCACTGTCCGATCACCGGCAGCGTGCTTGCGGTTTCCCAGAGTTTGTCACGTACGTCTTGCCGGGAAAGCGTCATCCAGATTCCCATTGCTGCACCAGCAAGAACGGCAGCTGCCATAAGTTTGTTGTTCACTAGCCATAGGCCCGATTGCAAAACCCAACGTGAAAAAACTGGAATGTCTGCCTTGGGATTGGTGAGTATGTTGGCGAACTTTGGGACTACGAAAATGAAGACCACGAGCGTTGCCAGCAGGCCGCTGGCAATCAAGACCATGGGATAAGTCAGTGCATTACGGGTTTCACGGCGGAAGCTTGCGTCGGCCTCCATTTGTTGGGATGCGGATTGTAAGGAGGCGCCTAGTTTCCCGGTCTCTTCTCCCGCCTTGACCAGCTCATGTACATAATCCGGAAGATTGAGGCCGCTGTTTTTCAGCGCTACTGCCAGACTGCTGCCGGAGCGAAGACTGCTGTATGCGGTTTGCAGTGCGGCGCCAAGGGGACGACTTTCGTGGCCTCGGGCAATATTGAGCAAGGCGTCGGCCAATGGGATGCCGGCATTCAATAGTGTCGACAACTCCTGAATGCAAACCAAAATTTCGTCGTGGGAGATGCGCTGCTTTGAAATATGATTCAGGCGGAAGGGGCGTTTTGCAGACTCCGCAGATTGAGAGGTGCCGCCTTGAGATATTTTTTCAAGTGCGAATACCTTGAATCCCTGTGCCATCAGTATGGCAAGTGCGCTATCGCTGTCTGGTGCTTCCAATTTGCCTTTGCTATGTCGGCCATCGCTTGAAGTTGCCTGATATTTAAATATGAACATGCTGTATCCCCGTTTTTAGGGGCCTACGGTCATCACTTCTGCGATGGTGGTAATGCCCGAGCAAACCTTGAGCAAGCCGTCTTGCATCATGGACCGTATATGCCGAGCGCGCAGGTCCTGGACCATCTGTGTTTCGTTTACCTTGTCGAGAATCTGTTGGCGAATAGTGTCATCCACATCGAACATTTCGTACACGGCTATGCGCCCCAAATAACCGCTATGAATGCAGGCATCACAGCCAACAGGTTCACGGGGCTGAATGTCCAGCGGAGAGTCCGGAGCTATGGCGCGCCAGTGGCTCAGTGTGTCATTCAACAACGTTTGCTGAGCGGGATCGATGTGGGCTGCAGGTTTGCTGCAGTGGGGGCACAGGCGGCGTACGAGTCGCTGAGCCATGATTCCGCGAAGGCTGGAAGCGAGCAGGAAGCGCTCAACACCCATGTCACTGAGGCGCGTGATGGCTCCTGCAGCGCTGTTGGTGTGCAGTGTGGAGAAAACGAGGTGTCCGGTGAGAGCTGACTGCACCGCAATGGCAGCGGTTTCCTGATCGCGAATTTCGCCAATGAGAATCACATCGGGGTCGTGGCGCAGGATGGATCTCAATGCTGACGCAAAAGTGTAGCCGATTTCGGCATTAACTTGGAGCTGTGTGATCCCGTGGAGCTTGTATTCCACTGGATCTTCCACCGTGATGATTTTTTTCAACCCATCATTGCCGAGGTCCAGGGCAGTATAGAGGGTTGTCGTCTTGCCAGAGCCTGTGGGGCCGGTCACGAGGACGATTCCATTAGGGGTGTCAATCCATCTACGAAACTGCGCCGCTTGATCAGGCAGCATGCCAAGGTCACCCAAGTCGTAACTTGGGCGATCTTGCCGTAGAAGGCGCATGACGACAGATTCGCCATTACTGCCTGGCAAGATCGATACGCGCACATCGAAAACTTCACCGTGAATTCTCGCCGTCATGCGACCATCTTGAGGAAGCCGTCGCTCGGCAATATCCAATTGGGAAAGAATCTTGATGCGGCATACGGTCGCGTCAAAACGATCTGCACTGAACTTTTGGAGATCACGCATTACGCCATCGACCCGGATTCTGGCCACGAATCCATATTCGCCGGGCTCCACATGGATATCCGAGGCTCTGTAGGTTACCGCTTGGCTGAGTAAGCTGTTGACAAGCTCCACAATAGGCCCTTCTTCTGCGAGTTCTCGAAGGTGCGCCAGGTCACCGGTAGCGACCATGGTTTTTGCCTTGCGCGATGCCATCGCGGCGTAAAGGTTTTCGATATCGACCGGGCGCGCAATCCGCCAACTCAAAGGAAATGTGATTTGCTCGGCCTTGATCCGAAGTACTTCCTGGGCTGCGCGCGATGGAAAGTCACTTGTGCAGCAAACCAAGCTGTCCGGAGTTGTCCAGAGAGCCAGCTTTTCACTTTGGCACCAAGTGGACTTGAGTTGCAGAGTTTCAAGGGTTTCCGCGATGTGATGTTCCAGTGCTGACAACTCGGCGAAGTCGATCGCTTTCCAGCCCGTGTAGCTTGTAAAAGCATCAAGCAGCGCGCGCTCTGGGATCATGCCCGTCCGGCCCGCAACCACCAAAGCGGAATCAAACTTGTCCTGGATAAGACTGCGCAGTTGCGCGGCTCCTTTTTCATCGAGAAGACTCCTTTCACGGAGGTGGTCGATGAACGTGGTACCCGTCGTTGGCATGATTATTTCTTCTTCAGATCTGGCGCGAGGTTTCCGATCTTGATTTCGCGCTGCAGCCCGTAGTAACTGCCACGTGCTCTCACGACAAGCAGTATGGGTTGTGTCTTAGTCAGGTTGAGTAGCAGCGTGGTATCAGGCAGGCTGGCTGGCGAAAGCGTGACGGCGGCAAAGAGCGCCGCACCACTGTCCGGCTGTGGGCTCAGGCTCAACAACCAGATGCCATCCGTATTGGGGATGGTGCTGACAGCTTTGACCCGGACAGGGCCGGCTGCAGCAACATCGGGGAAATCCAGCAACAGATCATTGCCGCTTTCCAGCGTATTCACAGAAGTAGGCGGACGCAGGGTTGCTAGAAATTCATCCGCCTTCTTGGTGGAGGCGTTGGCTGGAAGTGCAAGTCCTGGCTTCGTGGCTGCAGTGTTGGTCTGCCCAACACAGTACGTTGCCCATGCCCAGATTGCCATGCTTAGTGACGCATGAAGAAGATGCTTGCGAGTTCCGCTTACGGTAATCATCCTCTCATTATCGCGCCCCCTAGGTATGCCCTGTCCCAGGCGCAGATATGCTGTTGTGCGCAACGGCGCGGGATCATGCGCGTGTGCGAAATGCGAAGCGCCAGAATGCTGCAGATGCCCAGGTCTTCACCAAACTAGCAAGGTGCCACTTCAGTGCGCGAAGGGATGAGTGGCTTAGTCTCTGGGCCTCGTGAATAACAACGGCGTCGTCTTCCGCCTGCATCTTCCATCCTGTTAACTGGAGCCGGAGGCAGAAGTCATGATCCTCGCAGTACATATAAAAGCGTTCGTCAAACCCTCCAAGCTGGGCATAGGCTTGCTGGCGCACCAGCATGAACATGCCGGGTACCCAATCCGGCTGCGTAGGGGGTGCGCGCCACGCAAGGCGGTGACTGAGCAGTTCCGGGGGGGTAATGAATCTGCGATGCGGTTGTGGTGTCGCCATGCCGGGTTCGACTACGCGGGGCGCAAGCAAGCCCGTGCCTTCCAGGGCCCTGGGCAGCAATACTTGCAATGGGCAACCGTTTAGGCGGATGTCCGGATTCAGAATGAGAAACCACGGTGTTACGCAGTGCTGGAAGGCTTGGTTATGGTTGCGGCCAAACCCTTGTGGTTTGGGATTGCGGATGCACTTGAAGGGAAAATCGAAACTATTTGTATCAAAAATGATACGTTCGGGTATATTGAGGGTCAGTACCACCATGGCGATCTCGGCGCTGCAAAACTCCTGAAGCTGTGACAGAAGGGGCAACACTAGGTGCCATTGCCCATGACTCACTATGGAAACAGTTACCGAGGGGGGAGGGGTGGATGGGTGGGGAGGCGCAACGGGCATGGTGTAATTCTTTCAAGGAAATTTTAAGTGGCCTCCCACACACTCCATGGTTGCTCTTTCGGTGCTGAGCTTTATGGTCTCAGCGATTCTGGTTTTCCTGCTTATGCGTCAGGCTCGTCGTCATGCGCTCCATTACAGCATTGACATGCCACAGCGCTTTCACCACGGTCACACGCCGCGGGTCGGGGGGGTGGGCATCTTTCTTGGTATGTCCACCGGGTGGCTTGTGGCAGCCTTGTCGGCGCAAAGATTTAACTTGGGCCACCCGCTGACGATGTCGGCCAGCCTAGCAGTGCTGGCCTGCTTACTACCCGCCATTTTGGGTGGGGTGGCGGAGGATTTGACTCAGCGTGTACGCGTGGGTTATCGCCTTTTTCTCACTATTGGCTCCGCAGTCTTGCTTTGTGGGCTTCTCGGAGTCAGCGTCACCCGGCTGGGAATCGGTTGGCTTGACGCGCAATTGCTGGCCTTTCCTGTCGTCGGTGTGATGTTCGCGGCGTTTGCCATCGGAGGGTTGCCGCATGCCTTCAATATCATCGATGGCTACAACGGTTTAGCAGGCACGGTTGCCATATTGACTTGCCTAGCCATTGCACATGTCGCTCTGCAACTGGGTGACAGGCAGTTGGCGGTTGTGGTGCTGTGCCTGGCAGGGGCCTCGGCGGGGTTCCTGGTATGGAATTACCCCAAAGGCAAGATCTTTGCGGGCGATTGCGGTGCCTATGTGTGGGGCATGGTGATTGGCTGGGTTTGCGTTGCACTGGTGCAGCGACATACATTGGTATCGCCCTGGTTTCCTGTGATGCTGCTGGTCTACCCATTGTGCGAGACCTTCTTTTCCATTTACCGCAAGATGGCGCGGGGGCAGTCGCCGGGGCACGCGGATGCCCTGCACTTTCACCAGTTGGTGTTCCGCCGCATCGTGCGTCCGGCGCTGTTTGAAGATGAGGCTCGGGAACTGCTGGTGCGCAACAGCAAGACGGCGCCCTATCTGTGGATGTTTTCGGCGGCGTCCATGGTGCCCGCCGTGTTGTTCTGGAGCCAGACCATGGTGCTTGTTGCGTTCATCGTGCTCTTTGCACTGGCCTATGTGGGGGCCTATCTGGCTATCGTGCGCTTTAAGGTGCCTGGCTGGCTGCGCTTCTGAGCCCCAGCTTGTGAATGCGGCACAATTCGGCCCTCTTTGTTCCACACTGCCGCATAGCCTTCAAATGACCGACCTTCTTTCGATTGCGCCGCGCGACAAGGCTGAGATCCTGGCCCAGGCGCTGCCGTACATCCGCAAGTTCCATGGCAAGACCATGGTCATCAAATATGGCGGAAACGCCATGACCGACCCGGCCCTGCAGGCCGACTTTGCGGAAGACGTGGTGCTGCTCAAGCTGGTGGGCATGAACCCGGTGGTAGTGCACGGCGGAGGCCCGCAGATCGAGCAAGCCCTGAACCGTCTGGGCAAGAAGGGCGAGTTCATCCAGGGCATGCGCGTGACCGATGCCGAAACCATGGAAGTCGTGGAATGGGTGCTGGCCGGCGAGGTGCAGCAGGACATCGTGGGCCTGATTCACCAGGCGGGTGGCAAGGCTGTGGGCCTCACGGGGCGCGATGGCGGCATGATCCGCGCCAAGAAGCTCAAGATGGTGGACAACAAGGACCCGAGCGTCGAACATGACGTGGGGCAGGTCGGTGACATCGTGGCGATCGACCCGAGCGTAGTCAAGGCGCTGCAAGACGATGCCTTCATTCCCGTCATCAGCCCGATCGGGTTTGGCGAGGAAAACGAAAGCTACAACATCAACGCCGACGTGGTGGCGAGTAAATTAGCTACGGTGCTGCAGGCAGAGAAACTGGTGCTGCTCACCAACACCCCCGGTGTGCTGGACAAGGAAGGCAAGCTGCTCACTGACCTGACGGCGCGCGAAATTGATGCATTGTTCGCTGATGGCACCATCTCCGGCGGCATGCTGCCCAAGATCAGCGGGGCGTTGGATGCGGCAAAGGCTGGCGTGAATGCCGTGCACATCATTGATGGCCGCGTACCGCATTCGATGTTGTTGGAAATTCTGACCGACCAGGCCTACGGCACCATGATCCGGAGTCACTAGGCTCTTTTCGGGCACGGCCCGGGTGTATTGGAGTCAAAAATGGCTGCAGCGCTTGTCCAGCAAGCGTTAGCAGCTATTTTTTTGGAAGCAACTGCAAGGGTCGCGGCACAGCGAGCAGCCGTCACGACGCTGGAGTCGTGGTGTGCGAGAATCAATTGCACACACTTGTTGCTCTCCCTCCCCAATCCTTGCCCCATGACCGAATTCACGCCTGCTACTGACGCGCCAGCCTCCACCGACGACGCGCCCGCCGCGCGCCGCCGGCCGCGGCCGGGCGAGCGGCGTGAGCAGATCCTGCAGACCCTGGCGGCCATGCTGGAGCAGCCCGGGGCCGAGCGTATCACCACGGCAGCGCTTGCGGCGCGCCTGCAGGTGAGCGAGGCGGCGCTGTACCGGCACTTTGCCAGCAAGGCACAGATGTTCGAGGGGCTCATCGATTTCATCGAGCAGAGCGTCTTTACCCTCGTGCACCAGATCATGGAGCGCGGTGGCGAGTCTGAGGGCGCGCAGCGCGCGGCGCGCATCACTGCCATGGTGCTGCAATTCGGCGAGCGCAACCCCGGCATGGTGCGCGTGATGGTGGGGGATGCGCTGGTTTTCGAAAACGAGCGCCTGCAGCAGCGCATGAACCTGTTCTTCGACAAGGTGGAGGCCACGCTGCGCCAGTGCCTACGGCCCGTGGCCGACGCGGACGGCTCGGCGACACCCACGGTGCAGACACAGGTGCGGGCGGCCGCACTGTCCGACTTGATCCGCGGACGCCTGCAGCGCTACGCACGCACAGGCTTTCGCCGCATGCCGACGGAACACCTGGACGCCACTCTGGCACTGTGGCTGTAACGCCGGCGCAGGCAAACGTGATGGCATGACCACCCGCGAAAGGCGCGGTAACCATTTCGCCCTTGGCACGGTCCCCCGCGATGGTGGGGCTCGATAAATCATCCACTTAGGGGTTTACCCCGAAGCGCGTTCTGCTCGCCTGGAAATACTGGCGTTACCTGCGTGTTTTATGCAAAATAGAACGATCGTTCGTTTTATTTTGCTTCATGTCTCTTTCTCCTTCCCCCACCAAGACGGTTCGCGCGCCACGCCGCGAGGGCCGGGCGCTGCACAAGGGGCAACACACCAAGGCCGTCATCATCGATGCCGCCCTGGGCCTGGCCACGCACATCGGCCTGGAGGGGTTGTCCATCGGTGCGCTGGCCGACGTGACGGGCATGAGCAAGTCAGGCGTGTTCGCGCACTTCGGCTCGCGTGAGGAGCTGCAGATCTCGGTGATCCGCGAGTACCACACGCGATTCGAGCAGGAAGTGTTCTACCCCGCGATGCAGGCCCCTCGCGGCGTGCCGCGCCTGCGCGCGCTGTTTGCCAACTGGATGAAGCGCACCTCCATCGAGATCGACTCCGGCTGCATCTACATCAGCGGCGCGGTGGAGTTCGACGATCGCACCGGCCCGGTGCGCGATGCGCTGGCCAACTCGGTGATGACCTGGCAGGCCGCGATGAAGCGCGCCATCCAGCAGTGCAAGGAATGCGGCGAGATCCGCGACGACGTCAGCGAGGACCAGATGCTGTTCGAGATCCACGGCCTGATCCTGGCGCTGCACTACGAGGCGCGCTTCCTGCACACCCCTGGCTCCATCGACCGGGCCAACACGGGCTTTGACAACATCCTGGCGCGCTACAGCGCGCTGCCTGGCCACCGCGGTTGAGTCCTGCCACCGTCCGTATTTCGGTTTTTCTTCTTTTCCAACCTTCCTTCTTCCCAGGAGTCTCCACATGCCTACTTACACGCCTCCGCTGCGCGACATGCAATTCGTCCTGCATGAAGTCTTCAAGGTCACCGACGAATTCAAGGCCATGCCCGCGCATGCTGAAGTGGATGCCGACACGATCAACGCCGTGCTGGAAGAAGCCGGCAAGTTCGCCGCCGGCGTGGCGTTCCCGCTGAACATCAGCGGCGACACCGAGGGCTGCACGCTGAACCAGCAGACGCACGAGGTGACCACGCCCAAGGGCTTCAAGGAAGCCTATGCGCAGTACGTGGAAGGTGGCTGGGCGGCGCTGTCGTGCGACACCGCCTATGGCGGCCAGGGCCTGCCCTTCGTGATGAACCAGTGCCTGTACGAGATGCTCAACAGCGCCAACCAGGCCTGGACCATGTACCCCGGCCTGTCGCACGGCGCCTATGAGGCGTTGCACGCCCATGGCACCGACGAGCAGAAGAAGCTGTACCTGCCCAAGCTCACGAGCGGCGAGTGGACCGGCACCATGTGCCTGACCGAACCGCACTGCGGCACCGACCTGGGCCTGTTGCGCACCAAGGCCGAGCCCCAGGCCGATGGCACCTACAAGATCACCGGCAACAAGATCTTCATCAGCGCCGGCGAGCACAACTTCACCTCCAACATCGTGCACCTGGTGCTGGCCCGCCTGCCCGACGCGCCCAAGGGCAGCAAGGGCATCAGCCTGTTCGTGGTGCCCAAGTTCAAGGTGAACGCCGACGGTTCGCTGGGCGAGCGCAACCCCATCTACTGCACGGGCCTGGAGCACAAGATGGGCATCCACGGCAACGCCACGGCGCAGATTGCCATCGACGGCGCCATCGGCACCCTGGTGGGCGAGCCCAACAAGGGCCTGGCCGCGATGTTCGTGATGATGAACGCCGCCCGCCTGGGCGTGGGCAACCAGTCGCTGGGCCTGACCGAAGTGGCCTTCCAGAACGCGCTGGCCTACGCCAAGGACCGTATCCAGATGCGCAGTCTGTCGGGCACCAAGGCGAAGGACAAGGAAGCCGATCCCATCATCGTGCACCCCGACGTGCGCAAGATGCTGCTCACCGCCAAAGCCTACGCCGAGGGCGCGCGTGCGCTGCAGATTTTCTGCACGCTGCTGCTGGACAAGGCCCACAGCCACCCCGACGAGAAGGTGCGCAAGGACAGCGACGAACTGGTGGCGCTGCTGACGCCCATCGTGAAGGCCTTCATCACTGACAACGGGCACATTGCCACCAACGCCTGCATGCAGGTCTTCGGCGGCCACGGCTTCATCAAGGAATGGGGCATGGAGCAGTTCGTGCGCGACAACCGCATCAACATGATCTATGAAGGCACGAACACCGTGCAGTCGCTGGATCTGCTGGGCCGCAAGGTGCTGGGCAACAACGGCGCCACGCTGAAGAAGTTCGGCAAGCTGGTCGGGCAGCTGGTGGCCGAAGAAGGCGTGAACGAGAAGATGGCCGAGTTCATCAACCCCATCGCTTACCTGGGCGACCAGATGACCAAGTTCACCACCGAGATCGGCTTCCGCGGCTTCCAGAACCCCGATGAGGTGGGCGCCGCCGCCGTGGACTACCTGCGGGTGGCCGGCCACCTGGTGTTCGGCTACATGTTCGCCCGCATGGCCCAGGTGGCGCTGCGCGAGATTGCCGCCGGCAACACAGACCCTTTCTACCAGGCCAAGCTGCAGACGGCGCGCTTTTACTTCGCCAAGCTGTTCCCTGAAGTCCACACGCTGATGCGCACCGCCCGCGCCGGCAGCAAGGTGCTCATGGACACCGATGCCGCCCTGGCCTGAGGCAGCGACTGCACGCATTGCTACTTTTGAACGTTTTTGCACTGGAGGCCTTATGAGACAAGCGCTAGCAGCTATTATTTTTGCAGCAATCGCGGCCCCTGCATGGGCCCAGATGTCCCCCGTGGGCCTGTGGCGCAGCGTGGACGACAAGACGGGCGAGGCCAAGGCCGAGATCCGTATTGCCGAAACCAGCGGCGTGCTGAACGGCCGCATCGAGAAGTCCCTCAAAAAGGACGCCGACCCGGCCGCCACGTGCACCGAGTGCAAGGACGACCGCAAGGGCAAGGCGATCGCGGGGCTGGAGATCATCCGCGGCGTCAAGAAGGCCGATGACCGCGAGGTCTGGGAGGGCGGCAAGATCCTCGACCCCGAAAACGGTAAGGAGTACCGCGCCAGCCTCAAGCCCATCGACGGCGGCAAGCGGCTGGAGGTGCGCGGCTTCCTGGGGCCGTTCTGGCGCACCCAGACCTGGCAGCGCGTGCAGTAAGCAAAGCAGTGAGCGCCACGGCGCCGCAGCCGGCCCGCCCGCGTGGCACGGGGCCTGGCGCGCGGCCCCGTGCGCATCCCACCATCCAAGGAACAAGCAAATGTCCCGATTCCAAGTGAAGAAAGTCGCCGTGCTCGGCGCGGGCGTGATGGGCGCGCAGATCGCGGCCCACCTCGTCAATGTGAAGGTGCCGGTGGTGCTGTTCGATCTCCCCGCCAAGGAAGGTCCGAAGAACGGCATCGTCACCCGCGCGGTGGAGAACCTCAAGAAGCTCAAGCCCTCGCCCCTGGGTGTGGCGGACGACGCCGCGCTGATCCAGCAGGCGAACTACGAGGAGAACATGGCGCTGCTGGGCGAGTGCGATCTCGTCATCGAGGCCATCGCCGAGCGCATGGACTGGAAGCTCGATCTGTACAAGAAGATCGCGCCGCACGTCGCACCGCACGCCATCGTGGCGTCCAACACCTCGGGCCTGTCGATCACCCAGCTGTCCGAAGCCCTGCCCGACGCCATCAAGCCGCGCTTTTGCGGCATCCACTTCTTCAACCCGCCGCGCTACATGGTGCTGGTGGAGCTGATCAACACCCCCACCACCCGCCCCGAGGTGCTCGACCAGCTCGAAGCCTTCGTGACCAGCGGCCTGGGCAAGGGCGTGGTGCGCGCGCACGACACCCCCAACTTCATCGCCAACCGCGTGGGCATCGCCGGCATGCTTTCCACGATGAAGGAGGTGGAGAACTTCGGCCTGACCTTCGACGTGGTGGACGACCTCACCGGCAAGAAGCTGGGCCGCGCCTCCAGCGGCACCTTCCGCACCGCCGACGTGGTGGGCCTGGACACCATGGCCCACGTCATCAAGACGCTGCAGGACAACCTGAACGAGCAGACCGACCCGTTCTACGGCAGCTTCGGCACGCCCGCCGTGCTGCAAAAGCTGATCGAGCTGGGCAACCTGGGCCAGAAGGCCAAGGCGGGCTTCTACAAGAAGGTGGGCCGCGACATCCTGCGCTTCGAGCTGGAGAGCGAGGAATATGTGCCCGCCGGCGCCAAGGCCGACGAGGTGTACGGCCGCATGCTCAAGAAGCCCGCCGCCGAGCGCCTGAAGCTGCTGCGCAATGCCGAAGGCGCGCAGGGCCGGTTCCTGTGGGCCATCCTGCGCAACAGCTTCCACTACGCTGCGGTGCATCTGGCCACGATTGCCGACACCGCGCGCGACGTGGACCAGGCCATGCGCTGGGGCTTCGGCATGAGCCAGGGGCCGTTCGAGCTGTGGCAGGAGGCGGGCTGGCTGGAGGTGGCCAGGATGATCCAGGAGGACATTGACGCGGGCAAGGCGCTGTCCAAGGCGCCGCTGCCCGAGTGGGTGTTCAAGGGCCCGGTGGCGGATGCCGGCGGCGTGCACACGGCGCAGGGTTCGTGGAGCGCGCGCCAAGGCAAGTTCGTGCCGCGCCGCCAGTTGCCGGTGTACGAGCGCCAGTACTTCCCCGAGAAACTGCTGGGCGAGGACAACCTGCCCGACTGGCGCAAGGCCGGCACCACCATCAGCGAGACCGATGCGCTGCGCACCTGGACGCTCGATGGCAAGGTATTGATCGCCTCCATCCAGAGCAAGATGCACGCGATCAGCCCCGACGTGATGGAAGGCCTGATGGAGGCCGTGGACCTGGCAGAGCGCGAGTACGACGGCATGGTCATCTGGTCGGGCGACGCGCCGTTCAGCGTGGGCGCCGACCTGCAGGCCACCATGCCTGCCTACGTGGTGGCCGGCATTGCCGCCATCGAGGGCGTGGAGCATGAGCTGCAGAACCTGATGCTGCGCCTGCGCTACGCCCAGGTGCCGGTGGTATCGGCCATCCATGGCATGGCGCTGGGTGGCGGCTGCGAGCTGGCCGTGCACAGCGCACGCCGCGTGGCGCACATGGAAAGCTACATCGGCCTGGTGGAAGTGGGCGTGGGCCTGGTGCCCGGCGCCGGCGGCCTGACCTACATCGCCCGCCGCGCGGCCGAGAACGCCGCCGCCAGCACCGGCAAGGACCTTTTGCCCTTCCTGACCGAAGGCTTCACCGCCGCGGCCATGGCCAAGGTAGGCACCAGCGCCCTTGAGTCGAAGAAGCTCGGCTACCTGCTCGACAGCGACCTCATCGTGCCGCACAAGGACGAGGTGCTGTTCGTCGCCATCAACGAAGCCAAGGCCATGGCCGCTGGCGGCTGGCGCGCGCCGCACAAGCGCCTGTTCCCCGTGGCGGGGCGCAGCGGCATTGCCACCATCCGCGGCTCGCTGGTCAACATGCGCGACGGCGGCTTCATCAGCGAGCATGACCAGCACATCGCCACGCTGATCGCCGAAGTGGTGTGCGGCGGCGACGTGGACGCCGGCACGCTGGTGAGCGAGGAATACCTGATGGCGCTGGAGCGCAAGGCGTTCTGCGCCCTGATCGAGCACCCCAAGACCCAGGAGCGCATCCTGGGCATGCTCAACACTGGCAAGCCGGTGCGTAACTGAGGCCGCCCGAGGAGAGAAACCATGAAACAGATCCAAGACGCCTACATCGTTGCCGCCACGCGCACGCCCATTGGCCGTTCGCACAAGGGCTTTTTCCGCAACTACCGCCCGGACGACCTGCTGGCCACCACGCTCAAGAGCGCGCTGGCCCAGGTGCCGGGTCTGGACCCCGCCTCGATCGAGGACATCATCTGCGGCTGCGCCATCCCCGAGGCGCAGCAGGGCCTGAACGTGGCGCGCATCGGCGCCGTGCTGGCGGGCCTGCCCACCAGCGTGGGCGGCATCACGGTGAACCGCTTCTGCGCCTCGGGCCTGTCGGCCGTGGCTATGGCGGCCGACCGCATCCGCGTGGGCGAGGCCGAGGTGATGATCGCCGCCGGCGTGGAGAGCATGAGCATGGTGCCCATGATGGGCAACGCGCCCAGCCTGTCGCCCAGCATCTTCGAGCGTGACGGCGACGTGGGCATCGCCTACGGCATGGGCCTCACCGCCGAGAAGGTGGCCCAGCAGTGGAAGGTGAGCCGCGAGGCGCAGGACGCCTTCGCGCTGGAGTCGCACCGCCGCGCCATCGCCGCGCAGCAGGCCGGCGAGTTTGCCGACGAGATCACGCCCATCGAGGTGACCGACCGCACGGCCAACCTGGAGACGGGCGAAGTCATTGCCAGCACCCGCACCGTGAGCCTGGACGAGGGCGCCCGCCCCGACACCAGCCTGGAAGGCCTGGCCAAGCTGCGCACCGTGTTTGCCGCGCGCGGCACGGTCACGGCCGGCAACAGTTCGCAGACCAGCGACGGCGCCGGCGCGCTGATCCTGGCCAGCGAATCCGCCGTCAAGCGCTTCGGCCTCACGCCGCTGGCGCGCTTCGTCAGCTTCGCCAGCAAGGGCGTGCCGCCGTCTATCATGGGCATCGGCCCGATCGAGGCCATTCCCGCCGCGCTGCGCTATGCCGGTCTGAAGCAGGACGACATCGGCTGGTACGAGCTCAACGAAGCCTTCGCCGCCCAGTCGCTGGCCGTCATCAACACGCTGGGGCTGGACACGGCCAAGGTCAACCCCATGGGCGGTGCCATCGCGCTGGGCCACCCGCTGGGTGCGACGGGCGCCATCCGCTCGGCCACCGTGGTGCATGCGCTGCGCCGCAAGCAGCTCAAGTACGGCATGGTCACCATGTGCGTGGGCATGGGCCAGGGCGCGGCGGGTATCTTCGAGCGCGTGTAAATAAGCGCCACTGCCGCGCGGCAGCGCGCGGGGATTGCAGCCAAGCCGGCGCAGACCGGCCGCCTTCATGGAGACAAGCCATGCAGAGTGAAACCCTGATGGTCGATGGCGCAGTGCCGCTGGCGCTGCGCGTGTACGTGCCACGGCCCGGCCCTGCGCGCGCCAGCGTCGTCGTTGGCGGCGCCATGGGCGTGCGCCAGGCCTTCTATGGGCCGTTCGCCGCCTGGCTGGCGCAGCAGGGTCTGCGGGTCACCACCTTCGACTACCGGGGCAGGGTGAGTCGCTGAGTGGTGGCATGCGCGAGGTGCGGGCCAACCTGTTCGACTGGGCGCGCGACTACGACGCGGTGATCGCCCATGCAGCCCAGGCGCTGCCTGGCCAGCCGCTGCTGTTGCTGGGGCACAGCCTGGGCGCGCAGCTGCCCGGGCTGCTGCGCGAGCATGCGCGCGTGAGCGGCCTGCTGAGCGTCGCCGCGGGCAGCGGCTACTGGCGCGACAACGCACCCCGCATCCGCCGCGCCATGCCTGCGTTCTGGCATGTGCTGGTGCCGTTGTCGGTGCGGCTGTGCGGCTACTTCCCTGGGCGGCGCCTGCGCGCCGTGGGCGACCTGCCCGCGGGGGTGATGCTGCAGTGGCGACGCTGGTGCCTGCACCCGCGCTACAGCGTGGGGGCGGAGGGAGAATCCGCCCAGCGCAGCTACGCGGCGGTGCGCTTTCCGGTACACGCCTGGTCCATGCAGGACGATGAGCTCATGACCTGGCGCGGCACGCAAAGCCTGTTGGCGCTGTATGCGAACGCGCCGTGCAGCGTGGAGCGCATCGCGCCGCACGAGGCGCAGGCGCGGCGCATCGGGCACTTTGGATTTTTCCGCGAACAGTTCCGCGACACGCTGTGGCCCCGCGCCTTGCAGCAGCTGGAGGCGGTGGCCCAGGCGCAGCCGCAGGGCACCGCAGGTGCCACCGCCACCGCAGGCTGAGCCGAATCACGGCACACTCGCACCCATGACTACGCACCACAGCATTCATCCCCTGGACGCGGCGCTGGCGCTCTCGTCCAGCCATTCCGAAGGGGCCGGGCAGTACACCGGCCACACCTCGCCGGCTTACTGGAACATGGTCGGGCCGTTTGGCGGCATCACCGCGGCCACGCTGCTGCAGGCCGTGATGCAACACCCCGACCGCCTGGGCGAGCCCCTGTCGCTCACGGTGAACTACGCGGGCGCGCTGGCCGAGGGGCCGTTCACGCTGCAGGCCACGCCGGTGCGCACCAATCGCTCCACCCAGCACTGGACGCTGTCCATCCTGCAGGCGGGGGCGGACGGCGCGCCCGTGGTCACCACCACGGCCACCGTGGTCACGGCCGCGCGGCGCGAGACTTGGGGCGCCGCCGACACGCCCATGCCGCAGGTCCCCGCGCCGGCGCAGTGCAAACCCGTGCAACCGGCGTTCCGCTCGGAATGGCTGCAGCGCTACGAGATGCGCCCGGTGACCGGCGCGCTGCCCGAACAGTGGGACGACAGCGGCGACACCAGCCTGTCGCAGCTGTGGATGCGCGACGCGCCCGCGCGGGCGCTGGACTTCTGCGCGCTGGCGGCGTTGGCCGATGTGTTCTTCCCTCGCGTGTGGCTGCGCCGCGCGCGCCAGGTGCCCGCGGGCACCGTGTCCATCACCGTGTACTTCCATGCGGGCGCGGACCTGCTGGCGCAGACCGGCACGGGCTACCTGCTGGGCCAGGCGCGCGCGCAGGAGTTTCGCAACGGCTTTTTCGACCAGACCGTGCAGCTGTGGAATGAGGCCGGCGCCATGCTGGCCACCAGCCACCAGATCGTTTATTACAAGGAATGACCCCGGAGCAACACCCATGAGTACAACGAACGCAGACATCCTGGTCCACGCCGAAGAGGGCGTGACCACCATCACCTTCAACCGCGTGGAGAAGAAAAATTCCATCACCACGGCCATGTACGCGCAGCTGGCCGATGCGTTCGAGGCCGCGGCGCAGGACGCGTCGGTGCGTGTGGTCGTGCTGCAGGGCGACGTGGCCATCTTCAGTGCGGGCAACGACATCGGCGACTTCCTGCAGCAGCCACCCGCCACGCAGGATGCGCCCGTGTTCCGCTTTCTGCGCGCCATCGCCACCTTTCCCAAGCCCGTGCTGGCTGCGGTGTGCGGCCCGGCGGTGGGCATCGGCACGACCCTGCTGTTCCACTGCGACCTGGTGTACGCGGGGGACAACGCGGCGTTCTCGATGCCCTTCGTGAACCTGGGCCTGTGCCCCGAGGCCGCCTCCAGCCTGTTCGCGCCGCAGATGCTGGGCTACCACCGCGCGGCCGAAGCGCTGCTGCTGGGCGAGCCCTTCATGGCCGAGGCGGCGCTGGAAGTCGGCTTCGTCAACCGTGTGGTGCCGCCGACCGAATGCAACATGGTGGCCCAGGCCCAGGCGCGCAAGCTCGCGGCCAAGCCGCTGTCGGCCCTGATCGAGACCAAGCGCCTGCTCAAGAAGAGCCAGACCGCCGCCGTGTTGGAGCGCATGGCTGAGGAGGGCCAGAGCTTTGGCCGCATGCTGCGCGAGCCCGCCGCCCGCGAGGCCTTCACCGCGTTCATGGACAAACGCCGCCCGGATTTCAGCGCCTGCTGACATCCGCCCCGCCACCGAACGGGGCGGGGGGGCGGCGCCGGCATCCATGCCGTGTTCGCCCTACGCGCCGGGGTGATCACCGTGTCTGCTGGACCGGGTGGCCGGGCGTCTGAATGAAAAATGGCTCTAGCGCTTATCCAGTAAGCGCTAAAAGCTCCTGATAAGAGAGCAAAAATTCCATGAGCAAACCTGCCAGCCTGCCAGTGGCCTTCGAGCCCGAGTTCATCGCCGGCCTGCGCCAGATCTTTGAAGAGAAGATTCCCTTCAACCACCTGTTGGGGCTGAAGATCACGCGCCTGGAGCCCGCGGCCGTCGCGGCGCGCATCGACATGCGTCCCGATCTGGTGGGGCACTTTGCCTACAACCGGCTGCACGGCGGCGTCATCAGCGCGGGGCTGGATGCCATGGGCGGTTTGGCCGTGATGGCCGCCATCGGCGCCAAGCACATGGACGAGGCGCCCATGGACCGCCTGCACCGCTTCGCCAAGCTGGGCACCATCGACCTGCGCATCGACTATCTGCGCCCCGGCATCGGCAGCCACTTCGAGCTGCGGGCCGAGGTGCTGCGCCTGGGCTCGCGCGTGGCCACCACGCGCATGGAGTTCCTCGGCCCGCAGGGCGAGCTGATGTCCGCGGGAGCCGCGGCGTACATCGTCTCTTAGCGCGACCGTGCGAAGACGGCCGCGCCGGGCACGCGCCGTTTGGGGGATACGCGCTGTGTGCTGCTGCAAGCCCTGCAAGTGCATGCAACCATCGAACGGTTTGGTTACCGTTCTTGCGTAACAGGGGCGGTTTTGATCTGTGGCAACTCCTAGCATCTGCGGGTCTTTTCTAGGAGATCCGATCCGATGGCCGTGCAAAACCCCTTCTTTGGCAAACGCGAACCCGACACTTTCCAATCCCGCCAGCCTTCGTCAGCGCTGGGCGGCACCACCACCACCGCAAGCACCCCAACCGCCGCTCCCGCAACCAGAACCGCTGTGTCCACGGCCTCCAGCGCCACGGCCGAGGGCAGCGGCAGCAAGCTGACCGTGGGCCCCAACATCAAGCTCAAGGGTGTGGAGATCACCGATTGCGACACCCTCGTCGTGGAAGGCACCGTGGAGGCCACCATGGATTCGCGCGTGATCCAGATCACCGAACAGGGCGCGTTCCGCGGCTCCGCCGAGATCGACATTGCCGAGATCCACGGCGAGTTCGACGGCACGCTCACCGTGCGCCAGAAGCTGGTGATCTTCAGCACCGGCAAGGTGAGCGGCAAGATCCGCTACGGCAAGGTGGTGATCGAAGAGGGTGGCCAGCTCTCCGGCGAGATCGAGGTGGGCCTGGGTGGTGGCGCGCGCATGAGCGCGGCCTCGGGTTCGTCGTCTGCCGCATCCTCGGCCGCGCTGGCCGCGGCCTGACGCCGGCACACCCATCGCCGCCAGCGGGAGGCCGTGAGGCGCTCCCGTTTTTTTACGGCGCGACGCTTTCGTCGCCCGGCTTCTGAATGGGGCGCGGGCGGCCGTTCTCGTCGATGGCCACATAGGTCAGCGACGCCTCGGTCACCTTCACGTAGCTGCCCTGGGTGCGGATGTGCTCGGCATAGACCTCCACCTGCACGGTCATGGAGGTGTTGCCGATGCGCGTGACTTCGGCAAAGAACGACAGCAGGTCGCCCACGCGCACGGGCTGCTTGAAGATGAATTCGTTCACCGCCACCGTGGCCATGCGGCCGCGGATGTACCGCGCGGGCAGCACGGAGCCGGCCAGATCCACCTGCGCCATGACCCAGCCGCCGAAGATGTCGCCATTGCCGTTGGTGTCGGCGGGCATGGGTATCACCTTGAGTACCAGTTCCTTGTCGGCGGGCAACTGGCTGTGGGAGGCGGGGCGATCCTGGGACATGGGCACAATCTTTGGTTTTGCTTGACTCCACGGATTGTCCATCATGCGCCGCTACGGCGAAGCCATCGCCTCCGACAGCCCACGCGTTCGTTCCGACCGGGCCACTCTGCAGCGCCTGCTGCCCTATCTGTGGCAGTACAAATGGCGCGTGGTCGCGGCCATGGCCTTCATGGTCGGCGCCAAGCTGGCCAACGTGGGGGTGCCGCTGCTGCTCAAGAGGCTCGTCGATGCCATGACGCTGCCCGCCGGCAGCACCACGGCGCTGCTGGTGGTGCCCGTGGGGCTGCTGCTGGCCTACGGGGCGCTGCGCCTGGCCAACTCGGTGTTCAACGAGTTGCGCGAGCTGGTGTTCGCCAAGGCCACGCATGGCGCGGCGCGCGCCATCGCGCTCAAGACCTTCGAGCACCTGCATGCGCTGTCCCTGCGCTTTCACCTGGAGCGCCAGACCGGCGGCATGACGCGCGACATCGAGCGCGGCGTGCGCGGCATCGAGTCGCTGGTGTCGTTCGCGCTGTTCAACCTGGCCGCCACGCTGGTCGAGGTACTGCTGGTGCTGTTCATCCTGGCGCGCCAGTTCGACGTCTGGTTTGCCGTCATCACGCTCACCGCGCTGGTGCTGTACGTCGCCTTCACCGTGGGCGTGACGCAGTGGCGCATCCAGTTCCGGCGCCAGGCGAACCAGTTCGACTCGGCCGCGCACAGCAAGGCCATCGATTCGCTGCTGAACTACGAGACCGTCAAGTACTTCAACAACGAGCAGTTCGAGGCGCGCCGCTACGACGAAAGCCTGGAGCAATTGCGGCAGGCCCAGCTCAAGAGCCGCAGCACCCTGGGGCTGCTCAACAGCGGGCAGCAGCTTATCATCGCCGTGGGGCTGGTGGCCATGCTGTGGCGCGCCACCGAGGGCGTGGCCGCGGGGCGCATGACGCTGGGCGACCTGGTCATGGTCAACGCCTTCATGATCCAGATCTACATCCCGCTGAACTTCCTGGGCGTGATCTACCGCGAAATCCGGCAGAACCTGACCGACCTGGACAAGATGTTCACGCTGATGGACAGGGAGCAGGAGGTGGCCGATGCGCCCGGCGCCCAGCCGCTGACGGACCTGCACACGCCCACCGTGCGTTTCGAGGATGTGCACTTCGCCTACGACCCCGCACGGCCCGTATTGCAGGGAGTGAGCTTCACGATTCCCGCTGGCAAGACCGTTGCCGTGGTCGGCCCCTCGGGCGCAGGCAAGAGCACCCTGAGCCGCCTGCTGTACCGTTTCTATGACCTGCAGGGCGGGCGCATCACCGTCGCGGGGCAGGACATCCGGACGGTCACGCAGGACAGCCTGCGCCGCGCCATCGGCATCGTGCCGCAGGACACGGTGCTGTTCAACGACACCGTGGCCTACAACATCGCCTACGGCCGCACCGGCGCCAGCCAGGCTGAGGTTGAGCAGGCAGCGCGCGCTGCGCACATCCATGCCTTCATCGCAGCCCAGCCCAAGGGCTACGACACCATGGTGGGCGAGCGCGGACTGAAGCTCAGCGGTGGCGAGAAGCAGCGCGTGGCCATTGCGCGCACGCTGCTCAAGAACCCGCCCATTCTGATCTTCGACGAAGCCACCAGCGCCCTGGACTCTGCCAACGAGCGTGCCATCCAGGCCGAGCTGGCCAGCGCCGCGCAGAACAAGACGACCCTGGTGATCGCCCACCGCCTGTCCACCGTGGTGGACGCGCACGAAATCCTGGTCATGGAGGCCGGCCGTATCGTCGAGCGTGGCACGCACGCGCAGCTGCTGGCCCACGGCGGGCACTACGCGCGCATGTGGGCGTTGCAGAAGAATGATGGCCAAAACGGGCTGTAGCGCTTATGTGGAAAGCGCAAGCAGCTATCAAAATGAAAGCACGGAGCGTTGAGCATGGATATCGCCGCCCTGCAGCGTGAGCTGCGCGCCTTCGCCGCCGCGCGTGACTGGCAGCCCTTTCACACGCCCAAGAACCTGGCCATGGCGCTGATGGTGGAGGCGGCCGAGCTGCAGGAGCTGTTCCAGTGGCTCACGCCGGAGCAGTCGCGCACCTTCACCCAGGACGCCACCGCCCACGAGCGGGTGGGCGACGAGATGGCCGATGTGCTGCTGTACCTGCTGCAGCTGGCGGACCACGCGGGCGTGGACCTGGAAGTTGCCGTGCGGCGCAAGCTGGCCAAGAACGCCGTCAAGCATCCCGTTCCCTGATGCGTGAGGCGTAAAAAAGCGGCTAGCGCCCGTGGTTAGGGCGCTAGCCGCTTTTGATTTGATAGCGCTGACAGAGCCTGCGCTATGGGGTAAGGCGCCCGTTTACTGCCCGTTTACTGTTTGCGCGCCGCAATCGCCTTCTCGGCTGCGCTTACCAAGTCGGCGCCGATCTGGCCCTTCCACTTCTCGAACACGGGGCGCGTGGCCTTCACGAAGGCGTCGCGCTCGGCGGGGCTCAGCTGCGTCACGGTCACGCCATTGGCGGCGATGTCCTTGAGCAGGGGCTTGTCGGCCTCGACCATGCCTTTGCGCGCGATGGCAATTTCTTCCTTGCCGGCTTCGATGGCGGCCTGCTTGACGGCTTCGCGGTCGGCGGGCGTCCAGCTGTTCCACACGTCCTTGTTCACCACGAAGATCAGCGGGTCGTTCATGTAGCCCCACATGGTCACGTGCTTCTGTGCCACGGTGTGCAGCTTGGCGGCCTGGTACACGGCGATGGGGTTCTCCTGGCCATCCACGGCGCCGCTGGCCATGGCGGGCTGGGCGTCGGCCCAGCTCATCTGCGTGGGGTTGGCGCCCAGCGCGGTGAAGGTGTCGAGGAACAGGGGCGAGCCCACCACGCGGATCTTCAGACCCTTGAGGTCGGCGGGGCTCTTGATGGCGTGCTTGGAGTTGCTGATCTCGCGGTAGCCGTTCTCACCCCAGGCCAGTGGCACCACGCCGGCCTTTTCCAGCGTCTGAAAGATGCTCTTGCCGACTTCGCCCTGTGTGACCGCATCGACAGCCGCGTAGTCGGGGAACAGGAAGGGCAGCGAGAACAGGTTCAGCGCCTTCACCTGGGGCGACCAGTTGATGGTGGACCCCACGGCCATGTCGATCACGCCCTGGCGCAGCGCGGAAAACTCACGTGTCTGGTCGCCCTGGATCAGCGACACGCCCGGGTAGAGCTTGATGTTGATGCGGCCCTGGGTTTTCTCCTTGACCTTCTGTGCCCAGATCTCGCCGCCCTTGCCCCACGGGAAGGCGGTGCCCAGTACCAGCGACATGCGGTATTCGCTCTTGTAGTTCTGCGCCAGCGCGGGTGTGCCGAAGGCAAGGGCCGCAGCAGCGGCGACGGCGGAAGTGAGGAAAGTGCGAAGTTTCATGGGACAGGTCTCCTTGGAAAAAATGCGAACGAATCAATAGCCCAGCTGGGCAGGCAGCCACAGGGCCAGCTGCGGGAAGGCGATCACGGCCACCATCACCAGGAACATGGCCAGCAGCATGGGGCCGACCCAGCGCACGGTGGACTCCATGCGCACGCCTGCGATGCGGCAGCTGACCATCAGGTTCACGGCCAGCGGCGGCGTGAACTGGCCCAGCGCCACCTTGAGCGTGAGGATCACGCCGAACCACACCGGGTCCCACTGGTAGTGCTGCATGATGGGCAGCAAGAGCGGCACGAAGATCAGGAAGATGGAGATGCCATCAAGGAACATGCCCACGGTGATGAGCAGCAGGATCAGCAGCGCCAGCACGCCGTACTCACCCAGGCCCGAGTTCACGATGGCGTTGGCCACCGGGTCGATCACGCCCAGTGTGGACAGCGAGAACGCGAAGATGCCCGCCAGCGACACCACGATCAGGATCACGGCCGACAGTTCGCCCGCTTCGCGCAGGATGGTGAACAGGTCGCGCACCCGAATGGTGCGGTGGATCACCATGCCCACGAACAGGCCGTAGAACACGGCCACCACGGCGGCCTCGGTGGGTGTGAACCAGCCCGCGCGCATGCCGCCCAGGATCAGCACCGGCGCGGCCAGGCCCCAGGAGGCTTCGCGCAGGCTGCGCCAGAACGGCGGGCGGGGCATGTCGGCTTCCAGGTGGCCCATGCGGTGGCGGCGCGCCATCCACACGGCCGGCACGATGAGCGCAATGCCCGCCAGCACGCCCGGCACCATGCCCGCCGCGAACAAGGCCGGCACCGAGGCCCCGGGCACCAGCACCGAATAGATGATGAACGCCACCGAAGGCGGGATGAGGATGTCCGTGGCTGCGGCCGCCCCCACCACACTCGCCGAGAAGCTACCGGGGTAGCCCGCGCGGCTCATGGCCGCGATCATCACCCCGCCCACGGCGGCCGCGTTGGCCGGTCCCGAGCCGGAGATGCCGCCCAAGAACATGGCCACGGCAATCGCTACCAGCGGCAGCATGCCCGGTCCGCGCCCGACCATGGACACGGCAAAGTTCACCAGGCGCAGCGCTACGCCCGAGCGGTCGAAGATCGAGCCCACCAGCACGAACATGGGAATCGCCAGCAGCGGGTACTTGCCCAGCCCGGCGTAGAAGTTCTGCGGCACGGCGAGCAGGCCAAACCATTGCGTCTCGGCATTGGCCAGCGCAATGGCGGCGGCGCCGGCCAACCCCAGGGCGGCACCGATGGGCACACCCACAAACATCAGCACCAGGAAGGCGACGAAGAGCAGCGTGGCGATCATGGCTGGCGCTCTCCGTTGTCGTCTGCGTCATTGCCGAGAAACTCCACGTCCGGCTGGCGCGTGCGGCGGATCAGCAGGCCAATGGCGCGCCAGGTGATGAGCAGCGAGAGGATGGGCAGCCAGACCGAGTACCACCACTGCGGCACGCCGATGCCGGGCGAGGTTTCTTCGAAGCGGTAGTCGTCCCAGACCACGCGCACGCTGAGCACGGCGATCACCGCGAACAGCACGGCCACCAGCAGTGCGCCAAGTTGCGCCAACCGGCGGCGGCGGGCTGCGGAGCCGCTGTCGCAGAAGAATTCGATGCGGATGTGGCGGTCGCGCGCCACCGCGGCAGAGCCAGCCACCAGGGCCAGCACGATCATCAGGAAGACCGAGAGCTCCTCGGTCCAGGCAAAGGACGAATTGGTGAAATAGCGCACGAGCACGTTGGCAAACGTGATCAGCGCCAGCAGCGCCATGACGATGACGGTGAGCCAGTCCTCGATGCGCAGGGAACGGGGTTCGCTGGAGGCGGGGGCGCTAGAGACGCGCGCGCCATCCGGGGCGGCATCGTCGGCCGGCCCGGGGGTAGGTAGGGAGGACATGGGGGCAGAGAACAGAAAAGTCGAACATGAAAGGCTGGCCGCTCTGCCCTCCGGTGTTGTGCACCAGGGGCCTGGTCGAAGGATTGCGCTGTGGGCGCGAGAGGGCCTATTTTGCAATCAAACGTACGGTGCTCCGCCGCAGGGTGTTCCCCAGGAGGGCGCTGGGGCGGCCCAGTCGCGCTCAACAGGGGGAGAAGGCCTGCCTGGGCGCATCGATAATGCGAGCCATGGAAACCAAATGGCTCGAAGACTTCGTCAGCCTGGCAGAAACGCGCAGCTTCAGCCGCTCGGCGCAATTGCGCCATGTGACACAGCCCGCCTTTTCGCGGCGCATTCAGGCGCTGGAGGCCTGGGCCGGCACCGATCTGGTGGACCGCAGTTCCTACCCCACGCGGCTGACGGCCGCGGGCAACACGCTGTACGACCAGGCGCTGGAGGTGCTGCAGGCGCTGCAGAACACGCGCGCCATGCTGCGCGCGCACACCAGCGCGGGCACCGACATGATCGAGTTCGCCGTGCCGCATACGCTGGCGTTCACTTTTTTCCCGGCCTGGGTGTCGGCGCTGCGGGCGGACTTCGGCCCGCTCAAAAGCCGACTGATCGCCCTGAATGTGCACGACGCGGTGATGCGCCTCGTGGAGGGCGGCTGCGATCTGCTCATCTCCTACCACCACCCATCGCAGCCCCTGCAACTGGACCCGGACCGTTACGAGATGGTGACGCTGGGGCAGGAGGTCCTGGCCCCCTACGCCAAGGCGGGCGCTGATGGTCAGCCGCTGTTTTGCCTGCCGGGCCGGCCTGGCGAGCCGCTGCCCTACCTGGGGTATGCGCCGGGGGCCTACTTGGGGCGCGTGACGGAGCTGATCCTCAAGCAGGCGGGGACGGCCATCCACTTGGACCGCGTGTACGAAACGGATATGGCCGAAGGCCTGAAGGCCATGGCGCTGGAAGGGCACGGCGTCGCCTTCCTGCCCTACAGCGCGGTGAAGAAGGAACTGCGTTCGCGCAAACTCCTGAGCGCGGCGCCGCCCGACGCGCAGGACCTGCAGATGGTGATGGAAGTGCGCGCCTACCGCGAAAAGCCCTCGCGCAAGGAGCCTGCCAAGGGCCTGGCCCAGTCCCTGTGGACGTACCTGCAGACGCGCGCCGGACAGAACCCCATCTGACGCGAGCGCACCACACTTGGCATGCAAGTCTTGCATGCAAACCCACATCCCTGGCATTGGATTGCGTGGTCACGCGACATTACAGTCTTTGAAACTAAATGTGGCAACGCACGGTCGCACCGAAACATGGCGCGCACCTGGTGCGGAGATTGCTAAGCCATGCACAAGGGAGACCCTCTGAATGAATTGCAAGCAAGGATGGAAGGCGCTGGGCGCCGCGGTGGTGCTGTGCTGCGCCGTGGGCGCGCAAGCCCAAGGGGTGCTGGAGCGTGTGCGCGGCGGCGGACCGCTGGTGCTGGCGCACCGTGAATCGTCGGTGCCGTTTTCGTACGTGCACGAGGGCAAGCCCATGGGCTACGCCCTGGACCTGTGCCTGCATATCGCCGAAGTGGTGCGCAAGAAGACCGGCATGAAGAACATGCCGGTGCAGTTGGTGCAGGTGACACCCGCCAATCGCATTGAGATGGTGAAGACCGGCAAGGCCGATATGGAATGCGGCTCCACCACCAACAACGCCGAGCGCCGCAAGGATGTGGCCTTCACCATTCCGCACTTCATCACGGGTGCGCGCCTGCTGGTGCCCGCGGCCAGCACGGTGACGCGCATGGAGGATCTGGAAGGCAAGAAGCTCGTGTCCACCAAAGGCACGACGCCCTACAAAGCGGCCGAGCAGGCCAACCGCGAACGGCTGATGCGCATCCAGATGGTGGAGGCGCCCGACCATGAGGCCGCGGTGGTCATGGTGGAGAAGGGCCAGGCCGACGCCTTCGTGATGGACGATGTGCTGTTGTATGGCTTGGCGGCCAACCGCCCCGACCCCAAGGCGCTGAAGGTGGTGGGCCGCTTCGTCACCACTGAGCCGCTGGCGATCATGCTTCCCAAGAACGATCCCGAGTTCAAGAAGTTGGTGGACGAGGAGATGCGCCGCCTGATCGTGAGCAATGAGATCAACGCCATCTACGACAAGTGGTTCATGCAGCCCATTGCGCCTACCCACCGTGCGCTGAACCTGCCCGTGAGCTACCTGCTGCGGGACTTCTGGAAATACCCTACCGATCAGGTCCCCTTCTGAACCCACAATACGCCCCTGTCTTGAACGTGCCGCAGGGCGTGGCTTGACCGCCATCGGTTCCCCAGAACGGTCGTTCGATTTCAATACACTTCGCTTTTCGCTTCACCCACAAGGAGATATTCATGAAGAAGCATTTGCTGGCCGCAGCCATTACCGTCCTGGCCGCTGGTAGCGCGTTCGCACAGGCCAACGACACCCTGGCCAAGATCAAATCTACGGGTGCCGTGACGCTGGGCGTGCGCGAGTCCTCGGGCCTGGGCTACACCCTGGGCAACGGCAAGTACGTGGGCTTCCACACCGAGATGGGTGAGCGCATCCTGGCCGACATCCAGAAGCAGCTGGGCCTGGCCAACATGGAGATCAAGTACCAGCCGGTGACCTCGCAGAACCGCATTCCGCTGGTGACCAACGGCACGGTGGACATCGAGTGTGGCTCCACCACCAACAACACCGCGCGCCAGAAGGACGTGGCCTTCGCCGTGACCACCTACGTGGAAGAAGTGCGCATCGCCGTGAACGCCAAGTCGGGCATTACCGGCATCAAGGACCTGAACGGCAAGACCATCGTCACCACCACCGGCACGACGTCGGTGCAGACGCTGCGCAAGAACAAGCGCGCCGATGGCCTGACTTTCAAGGAAGTCATGGGCAAGGACCACGCCGACAGCTTCCTGATGCTGGAGACGGGCCGTGCCGACGCCTTCATCATGGACGGCTCCATCCTGGCGGCCAACATCTCCAAGTCCAAGAACCCTGCCGATTTCAAGATCGTGGGTGAAGTGCTGTCGGTGGAGCCCATTGCCTGCATGCTGCGCAAGGACGACCCCGCCTTCAAGAAGGCCGTGGACGATTCCATCAAGCGCCAGATCGCAGACGGCAGCCTGGCCAAGCTGTACGACAAGTGGTTCATGCAACCCATCCCGCCGGCCAACGTGAAGATCGGCCTGCCGCTGTCCGAAGCCACGAAGAACGCATGGGCCCACCCCAACGACAAGCCCATGGAGTCGTACGAAGTCAAGTAATCGGCTTGCATTGCATCGCCCCTTCGGCCTCTGGGCCCGAAGGGGCGTTTTTTGTTGTTGCGCCAGCGCCGCCATGTGCCGCCGCGGCAACACGGATCGAAGAATAGAAGGGGTGCTCCTATGAATTGGGATTGGCAGGTGTTCTGCCAGGACACCATTACCCAAGAGGTCGGTCAAAGCTGCTTCGGCAAGAACGGCGACATCACCTACCTCGACTGGATGCTGTCGGCCTGGGGCTGGACGGTATCCGTTTCCTTGCTGTCGCTGGCCGTTGCGCTGGTGGTCGGTTCACTGGTCGGCACGCTGCGCACGCTGGAAGGCCGTCCATGGACGGTGCGCCTGGGCAATGCCTGGGTCGAGCTGTTTCGCAACATTCCGCTGCTGGTGCACATCTTTGTGTGGTACCACGTGGTGCCGTCAATCTTCCCGGCCATGAAGTCGCTGCCGGGCTTCGTGCTGGTGGTGTTTGCGCTGGGGTTCTTCACCTCGGCGCGTATCGCCGAGCAGGTGCGTTCGGGGATCCAGGCGCTGCCGCGCGGCCAGCGCTATGCGGGCATGGCGCTGGGCTTCACCACGTTCCAGTACTACCGCTACGTGCTGCTGCCGATGGCGTTTCGCATCATCATCCCGCCGCTCACCAGCGAGACCATGAACGTGTTCAAGAACTCGTCGGTGGCGTTTGCCGTTTCGGTGGCCGAGCTGACCATGTTTGCCATGCAGGCGCAGGAAGAGACTTCACGCGGCATCGAGGTGTACCTGGCCGTCACGGCGCTGTACATCATCTCGGCCTTTGCCATCAACCGCATCATGGCGTTCATCGAAAAGCGCACGCGGGTGCCGGGCCTGATTGCCGCAGGCGGGGGAGGACACTGATATGAACCTGAATATCGATTGGTCCTTCTTCACCTGGGAGCTGTTCAGCAACTTCGTGATCAAGGGGCTGTACTTCAGCCTGGTGCTGACGGTGATCGCCACCGTGGGCGGCATCCTGCTGGGCACGGTGCTGGCGCTCATGCGCCTGTCGGGCAAGAAGTGGCTGGACGTGCCGGCCACCATCTATGTCAACGGCATGCGCTCGATTCCGCTGGTGATGGTGATCCTGTGGTTCTTCCTGCTGGTGCCCATGATCATCGGTCGCCCCATCGGCGCCGAGGTGTCGGCCGTGGTGACCTTCATCGCCTTCGAAGCCGCCTACTTCAGCGAGATCATGCGCGCGGGCATCCAGTCCATCCCGCGCGGCCAGGTGTTCGCGGGGCAGGCGCTGGGCATGACCTACGGGCAGAACATGCGCCTGGTGGTGCTGCCGCAGGCCTTCCGCAACATGCTGCCGGTGCTGCTCACGCAGACCATCATCCTGTTCCAGGACACGTCGCTGGTGTACGCCATCGGTGCCTACGACATGCTCAAGGGCTTCGAGATCGCGGGCAAGAACTATGGCCGCCCGATCGAGGCCTACCTGGCCGCGGCCGTGGTCTATTTCATCCTCTGCTACGCGCTGTCCTGGCTGGTCAAGCGCCTGCACAAGAAGATCGCCATCATTCGCTGAAGCGGCGTTCCAAGGAATTGCAATGATTGAACTGAAGAACGTTTCCAAGTGGTACGGCAGCTTCCAGGTGCTCACGGACTGCTCCACGAACATCCAGAAGGGTGAGGTGGTGGTGGTCTGCGGGCCCTCCGGCTCCGGCAAGTCCACCCTCATCAAGACCATCAACGCGCTGGAGCCCTTCCAGAAGGGCGAGATCTTCGTGGACGGCGTGGCCGTGCACGACCCCAAGACGGACCTGCCCAAGCTGCGCAGCCGCGTGGGCATGGTGTTCCAGCACTTCGAGCTGTTTCCCCACCTGTCGGTGACCGAGAACCTGACCATCGCGCAGATCAAGGTGCTGGGCCGCAACCCCACCGACGCCAAGGCCCGCGGCCTGAAGATGCTGGAGCGCGTGGGCCTGACGGCGCACAAGGACAAGTTCCCCGGCCAGCTGTCGGGCGGCCAGCAGCAGCGCGTGGCGATTGCGCGCGCACTGTCGATGGACCCCATCGTGATGCTGTTCGACGAGCCGACCTCGGCCCTGGACCCCGAAATGGTCGGCGAGGTGCTGGACGTGATGGTGGGCCTGGCCCACGAGGGCATGACCATGATGTGCGTGACGCACGAGATGGGCTTCGCGCGCAAGGTGAGCAACCGCGTGATCTTCATGGACGTGGGCGGCAAGATCCTGGAGGACTGCTCGAAGGAGGAATTCTTCGGCAACCCCGAGGCGCGTCAGCCGCGCACCAAGGACTTCCTCAACAAGATCCTGCAGCATTGATTCTGCACACCCCCTGAGGCGCTTCGCGCCTTCCCCCACACTCGCAGCGCTGCGCTGCAGGAGGGGGCGCAGCCGGCGGCAGGGCAGAGCCCGGCCCACGGCTGCCATGGTCCGGGGCGCGCCAGTGGGATGGGCCGTGGCCCAGGCTTGCCCGGGTGGCGTACAAAAGCAAAAGGGCAAAAGGGCAAAAGGCGCCATTGGCGCCTTTTGCTTTTATTTTGATAGCTGCTGGCGCTTGATGGATGCACGTTAGAGCCTGATTTGGCTTGAGGCGGTCAAGCCACGCGCCGCAGCCGCGTGCGGCCTTGGACGCTCGCACCGCGCGTGCGGCCGAACAGGTCCTTGGGGTCGTCTGTGGGCACCAGCTCCACATCCACGCCCAGGCCGCGCGCCTGGGCCTGCTGGTACAGGTAGCGCAGTGCGGAGTAGTCCTCCAGCGCAAAGCCCACGGAATCAAACACCGTGACTTCGTCGGCCCGCGTGCGCCCCGGCGCGTCGCCGCGCAGTACCCGCCAAAGCTCGGTAACGGGATGGTCCGCGGGCAATTGCTGGAACTCGCCCTCCACGCGGCTTTGCGGCTCGTATTCCACGACCACGCGCGCCCCGCGCAGCACATCGGGGTGCAGTTCGGTTTTGCCGGGGCAGTCGCCACCCACGGCATTCAGGTGCATGCCGGGCTCCACCATTGCGGGAGTGAGGATGGTGGCGCGGCTCTTGTCGGCGGTGACCGTGGTCACGATGTCCGCGCCGCGCACGGCCTCGGCCGTGCTGGCGGCGCGCTCCACGGTGAGGCTATCGACGTGCGCCAGGTTGTGCACCAGCTTGTCGGTGGCGGCGGTGTCGGTGTCGTACACCCGCAGTTCGCGGATGCCCAGCAACGCGTGGAAGGCCAGGGCCTGGAACTCCGCCTGTGCGCCGTTGCCGATCAGCGCCATGCGGCGGCTGCCGGGTCGTGCAAGCGCCTGCGCCGCCAGCGCCGACGTGGCAGCGGTGCGCAGCGCCGTGGTCAGCGTCAGCTCCGACAGCAGCAGCGGATAGCCGGTACGGACCTCCGCCAGCACGCCGAAGGCCATCACTGTGGGCAGTCCGCTGGCAGGGTTGCCGGGATGGCCGTTCACATACTTGAAGCTGTAGAGCGCATCGTCAGCCACGGGCATCAGCTCAATCACGCCGCGCGGGCTGTGGCTGGCCGTGCGGGCGGACTTGTCAAAAGACTCCCAACGCAGGAAGTCGGCGCGAAGCTCGGTCGCCAGCTCGGTCATGCAGCGTGCGGCACCCCGTTCATGCACGAAGGCAGCAAGGGTCGGCAAATCAATGAGGCGTGTCATGGTGTCGGTCCAACGTGTTTCCCCATTGTGGACAGGCCCTGCGCTTGCGGCCAGCCTACAAACTGCTCAATAAGCGCAGAAAACTGGCGTTTCGCCAGCAACCCGTGGCACTATGCGCAACATGGACGACGTCGACCGCGAGATCATTGCCCTGCTGCGTGCGGATGCCCGCATGCCGGTGGCGGCGCTCGCCGCACGTCTGCGCGTGGCCCGAGGCACCGTTCAGAACCGCCTGCGTCGGCTGGAGGAAGAGGGCGTCATCGTCGGCTACACCGTGCGGCTGCGCCCCGAGTCGGAGCCCCACCGGATCCGCGCCTGGATGAGCATTGCAGTGGAAGGGAACGCGGCGCCTGACGTGATTCGCGCCCTGCGTGGAGAGCCGCTGGTCGGCGCGCTGCACAGTACCAACGGCCGCTGGGACATCGTGGCCGAGCTGCATGCGCAAAGCCTGGAGGAATTCGACCTGGCGCTCACGCGCATTCGGCTCACGCCGGGCATCGCGCGCACCGAAACCAGCATCCTGCTGTCCACGTACAAGCTGTGATCGTCCCGGCCGAGCGGGCAGTGCTTCACTGCATCGACGAGACGTACGCCACCAGCGACTCGATGTCGGCGTCCGTGAGGAGCTTGGTGTTAGGCGTCATGATCGAATTGGCGCGCGTGTTTGGGCCGTCGCGGTAACGCTTGAGAGTGCTGCGCAGGTAGTCGGTCTGCTGGCCGGCAATGCGTGCGATCTGGTCGTTGCCCCGGCCCATGTCGCCATGGCAGCGAAAACAGTTCTTGCCGAAGATCTCCTGCCCCTTGGCCAGCAGCGCTGCGTCCGCCACGGGTTTGGGAGTGACGGGCTGCGCGGCGTAGAAGAGCACCATGCCGATCTTCTCGTCGCTGTTCATCGCGCGGATCATGCCTTCCATGAACTCGTAGCGGCGGCGCCCGTCTGCGAACTGCCGCACCTGCTCCAACAGATAGGCCGGGTTCTGGCCCGCGAGGTTGGGTACCGAGGGTTTGGTGCTGTTGCCTCCGTCGCCATGGCAGTTGGCGCACACCGCCGAGACCTTGCGGCCGACCTTGTAGAGCTCGTCGGCCAGCTTGGGGTCCGCCATGGCTTGCTGCAAGCGCGTGTCGATGTCCACCTTGCTGCGGCCGGCCTGGGCCATCGCCGCGGGTTGCCACGCTAGCCCGGCGAACAACGCCAGCGCCAGCATTGCGGGAATGCGCCTTGCCATGGTGTAACCCTTTTTGTGAAAAGGGTCATTTTAGAAGGCGAGTTGTGAAGCCCCGGTGGCGTTTTGGTAGTGCAACGCGCACCTGGACGGTCGATGTCAGCGATCGTTGATGGCGAGCAAGGATTGCGCAAGTTCTGCAAACCCTGCCCCGCGCTCGCCCTGCGTCACATAGCGCGGCAGATGCTGCAGTTGGGGCACGAAACGCGCAATATTGGCCACACCCACGCTGTGTGGGAAGTGCGCAAACATGAGTTGGTCATTGGTGGAGTCACCGATGTAGACCCAGCGCTCCAGCTCGGCGTCCAGATCGCGCCCGAACAGCTCGCGCACGATCCAGCGCGCACCCTCCAGCTTGTTGTGCGCGCCGAACCAGCCGTTGATGTGGATGCTGCTCACGGTGGCGTTCATGCCCGCGGCATGCATCAATGCAACCGCCTGGTCGATGGCCGCCTGGGGCAGGTGCGTGAATTCACTGTGGTCGATGGCGATGTCCGTCTCGCGCCCGGGCGAGTCGGTGGCGCGCCGGGCGCCGGGCACGGCGGCTTCAATCTCGGCCAACACCTGTTGCATGCGCGCGAAGTTGGAGGCGCGCGTGGTGGCGTCCTGTTGATACAACTTTAATAGCTGCTCGCGCTTATCGGACGGCGACTGTAGGCCATTTGGGTCAAAATTTCGGGGCGCCCGCAGCAGCGCCACCGCACCGTTCTCAGCAACGATGCTGTCCACCGGCCAGGCAGCGGCAAAGGGCTCGCTCCAGCCCACCGGCCGGCCCGTGATCGGAATGACGTGCAGCCCTGCGGCTTTCAGGTCGGCCAGCGCCTGCAGGGCATCGGCGGTGATGGCGCCGTCGGTGGTCAGGGTGTCGTCGATGTCGGTGAGCACGCCGGTGATGCGCGTGCGCGCCAACTCGTCCCATGAGGCAAGAGGGTGCATGGCGGATGGGGGTCGCGTCAACTGTTCTGCAACGCCAACCCCGCATGCTCTCGCAGCGGATGGAAATGAATCTTCGGGAACCGCTCCTGCGCCAGCCGTACGTCATATGGGCTCGTGCACAGGTAGGCCAGCGTGTCCGCCGCATCGCGCGCCATGCGCATGGGGTAGGCGTTCTCGAACTCGCGCAGTTCGGCCGGCGTGTCGGCGGTAATCCAGCGGGCTCCCGTGTACTGGCAGGCTTCCAGACGGATGTCGCAGTCGTATTCGGTGTTCAGACGGTGCTGCACTACTTCGAACTGCAGCTGGCCCACGGCACCCAGCAGCATGTTGCCGCCGGCCTCGGGCTTGAAGACCTGGATGGCGCCTTCCTCGCCCAGCTGCATCAGGCCCTGCTGCAGTTGCTTGGTGCGCAGCGGGTTCTTCAGCACCACGGTCATGAACATCTCGGGTGCGAAGAACGGCAGGCCGGTGAACTGCAGGTTGGCACCGTCGGTGATGGTGTCGCCTAACTGCACGCCGCCGTGCGTGGTGAAGCCGATGATGTCGCCGGCGTAGGCCTCTTCCACCGCCTCGCGGCGCTGGCTCATGAAGGTGACCACGCTAGTGGGGCGCAGTTCCTTGGCGGTGCGCTGCACCTTGAGCTTCATGCCGGGCGTGTACTTGCCGCTGGCCACGCGCACGAAGGCGATGCGGTCGCGGTGGTTGGCGTCCATGTTGGCCTGCACCTTGAACACCACGCCCGAAAAGCCTTCGTCTTCGGGCAGGATGGTCTTCTCGACGGTCTGCTTGTTGACGACGAGCGAGCTCTTGCGCGGGCCGGGCGCGGGCGACATGTCCACCACCGCGTCCAGCACTTCCATCACGCCGAAGTTGTTCACGCCCGAGCCGAAAAACACCGGTGTGAGCTTGCCGGCCAGGAAGGCTTCATGGTCCCAGGGCGCCGAGGCGCCTTGCGCCAGCTCCATGCTTTCCAGTGCGTCGTCAAAGGCCTGACCGAAGCGCGCGCGCAGCTTGTCGGCATCGGCCAGCGGAATGACCTCGAAATCCTGCGGGCGCTTTTCGCTGCCGGGCTGGAAGACCGTCATGCTTTGCGTGCGCAGGTTGATGATGCCGCCGAAGCTCTTGCCCTGGCCCACGGGCCAGGTGATGGGGCAGCAGGGCATGCCCAGCTCGCGCTCCACCTCGTCGAGGATGTCGAGCGGGTCGCGCACCTCGCGGTCCATCTTGTTGACGAAGGTGATGATGGGCGTGTCGCGCTGGCGGCAGACTTCGATCAGGCGGCGCGTCTGCGCCTCCACGCCGTTGGCCGCGTCGATCACCATCAGGGCCGAATCGACGGCCGTGAGCACGCGGTAGGTGTCCTCGGAGAAGTCCTTGTGGCCCGGCGTGTCCAGCAGGTTGATCACATGGTCGCGGTAGCTCATCTGCATCACGCTCGATGCCACCGAAATACCGCGCTGCTTCTCGATCTCCATCCAGTCGGAGGTGGCGTGGCGGCTGGCCTTGCGGCCCTTCACGGCGCCGGCGATCTGGATGGCGCCGGAGAACAGCAGCAGCTTTTCCGTCAGCGTGGTCTTGCCGGCGTCGGGGTGGGAGATGATGGCAAAAGTCCGGCGGCGCCGGGTTTCTGGGGCGTACGACACAGTGATTCTGGGTGAGGGCCGTGCGGTGCGCGACGGCCGGTGCGAGAAGAGGCGGGCGCACCCTGCGGGAGCGCCCTGGCATTGGGCGGGGATTCTACGGCGCGGCGCGTGGCGCGGGGGCACCGGTATAATCTTGCACTTTCCGAGGAGCGTTGCAGCGTCCCCAGCACGGCGGGGCGCGAGGCTCGGAAGTCATACCCAGCAACGACGCTCACCCACGCCTTGCGGTGCGGTGAGTCCCATCCCCCAGGCGCGGTTTTTTCAGATCTCCATGAAGGAAACCACCATGAGCGCTGTTCTCAAGTCCCCAGCCGACTCCGCGATTGCCGATATCTCCCTGGCCGACTGGGGCCGCAAGGAAATCCGCATCGCCGAAACTGAAATGCCCGGCCTGATGGCCATCCGCGAGGAATTCGCGGCCAAGCAGCCCCTGAAGGGCGCGCGCATCACAGGCTCGCTGCACATGACCATCCAGACGGCCGTGCTGATCGAGACCCTCAAGGCCCTGGGCGCCGACGTGCGCTGGGCCTCGTGCAACATCTTCTCCACCCAGGACCACGCCGCCGCCGCCATTGCCGCCACCGGCACGCCGGTGTTCGCCATCAAGGGCGAGACCCTGGTGGACTACTGGGACTACACCCACCGCATCTTCGACTTCGGTCCCAAGGGCAGCGAGGGCGAAGGCCCGAACATGATCCTGGACGACGGCGGCGACGCCACGCTGCTGATGCACCTGGGCAAGCGCGCCGAGAAGGACGCTTCCGTGCTGGCCCACCCCGGCAGCGAGGAAGAGCGCATCCTGTACGCCGCCATCAAGGCCAAGCTGGCCGAGGACAGCACCTGGTACAGCCGCAAGAGCGCCCAGATCATCGGCGTGACCGAAGAGACCACCACCGGCGTGCACCGCCTGAAGGAAATGTCGGCCAAGGGCACGCTGCTGTTCCGTGCGATCAACGTGAACGATTCGGTGACCAAGAGCAAGTTCGACAACCTGTACGGCTGCCGCGAATCGCTGGTGGACGGCATCAAGCGTGCCACCGACGTGATGATCGCCGGCAAGGTGGCCGTGGTGGCGGGCTATGGCGACGTGGGCAAGGGCTCGGCCCAGGCGCTGCGCGCCCTGAGCGCCCAGGTGTGGGTGACCGAGATCGACCCCATCAACGCCCTGCAGGCTGCCATGGAAGGCTTCAAGGTCGTGACCATGGAGTGGGCGGCCGACAAGGCCGACATCTTCGTGACCACCACCGGCAACCGCGACGTCATCACCTTCGAGCACATGAAGGCGATGAAGGACCAGGCCATCGTGTGCAACATCGGCCACTTTGACAACGAGATCCAGGTCGCCAAGCTGGAAGAGCACTGCCAATGGGAAGAGATCAAGCCCCAGGTGGACCACGTGATCTTCCCGGACGGCAAGCGCATCATCCTGCTGGCCAAGGGCCGCCTGGTGAACCTGGGCTGCGGCACGGGCCACCCCAGCTTCGTGATGTCCAACTCGTTCGCCAACCAGACCATCGCGCAGATCGAGCTGTTCACCCACCCCGAGGGCTACGACGTGGGCAAGGTCTACGTGCTGCCCAAGCACCTCGACGAGAAGGTGGCGCGCCTGCACCTGAAGAAGGTCGGCGCCATGCTGACCGAGCTGAGCGACGAGCAGGCCGCCTACATCGGTGTGCCGAAGCAGGGCCCCTACAAGCCCGACACCTACCGCTATTGATTGTCAAAAAGCATAGCTGCTTGCGCTTGCCAGTAGCCGTTTTCAGTATGAAATATTGCTGAAAATGGCTCGCTGCAAGCGCTGCCAGCTATCGATATGAGAGGACAGCGCGATGCGCGCGGACGTATTTCTGGTGGAGGGCGGCTACGCGGCCACCCGGTCGCAGGCCCAGCGGTTGATTGCCGCCGGCGTGCAGTGGCGCCTGGCGCCCACGCTGCCGTGGCAGAAGGTGGCCAAGAACGGCGACGACATTCCCGCGGGGGTCGAGGTGCAGCTGCTGGACGCTGCGGAGGCCAAGTACCTCTCGCGCGGCGGCCTCAAGCTTGAAGGTGCGCTGGCGGCCACGGGCCTGCAAGTGGCTGGCCTGCGCTGCCTGGACGTGGGGCAGAGCACCGGCGGTTTCACCGACTGCCTGCTGGCACATGGCGCTGCCCAGGTGATTGGCGTGGACGTGGGCCACGGCCAGTTGCACGAGCGGCTGCGCGCCGACCCGCGGGTGGTCTGCGTGGAAGGCGTGAATGCCCGGGCCCTCACGCCCGAGGCGCTGCAGAACGCCTGCGACGTGGCGCTGTCCGAAGTCATCGAGGACGCGGAAGACAACGACACCCAGCCCCAGGCCCCCTACGCCTGGATGCGCAACGGCGGCATGGTGGACGATGAGTACGACGACAGCGACGACGCCAAGGAGCATGAGATCGAGAGCTTCAAGGCTGAGCGCGCCGCCAAGGCCAAGGCACGCGCCGATGGCTCATTGCCCGTGCAGCGCCGCCGCCGCCCCGGGTGCGAGGACGTGGACATCACGCCGGCGTTCGACCTCGTCACCGGCGACCTGTCCTTCATCTCGCTCACGCTGGTGCTGCCTGCGCTGGTGCCGCTGTTGAAAGAGGAGGGCCAGCTGCTGATGCTGGTCAAGCCGCAGTTTGAGTTGCAACCCGGCCAAGTGGGCAAGGGCGGCATCGTGCGCGATGCGCAGCTGTATCCGCAGGTGGAGCAGCGCATCCGAGACTGCTGCACGGAGCTGGGGCTGCACGTGGTGGCCTGGATCGATAGCCCCATCGAGGGGGGCGACGGCAACCGCGAGTTCTTCATCCATGCAAGGAGGAAGGCATGAGCCTTTCCACGGCCTTTCCGGTCAGCTTTGAATTCTTCCCGCCCAAGACGCCCGAGGGCGCCGACAAACTGCGCGCCGTGCGCCAGCAGCTGTATGCCCGCCGGCCCGAGTTCTGCTCCGTCACCTACGGCGCGGGGGGCTCCACGCAGGCGGGCACCTTCGGCACGGTGCGCGAGATCCTCGCCGAGGGCGTGAGCGCGGCCTCGCACTTCTCGTGCATCGGCGCCACCAAGGACGGCGTGCGCGCGCAGCTCGCCGAGCTGAAAGCCATGGGCGTGAAGCGCCTGGTTGCGCTGCGCGGCGACCTGCCCAGTGGCTACGGCATCGGGGGCGAGTTCCATTACGCGAGCGATCTGGTGGCGTTCATCCGCGCCGAGACGGGGCGCGACTTCCACATCGAGGTGGCGGCCTACCCCGAGGTCCATCCCCAGGCTCGTTCGTCGGATGCCGACCTGCAGGCCTTTGCCACCAAGGTGCGCGCGGGCGCCGACTCGGCCATCACACAGTACTTCTTCAATGCCGACGCCTACCTGCGCTTCGTGCAGGACGTGCGCCGCCTGGGGCTGGACGTGCCCGTGGTGCCGGGCATCATGCCGATCATGGGCGCGTCGCAGCTGCTGCGCTTTTCGGACGCCTGCGGCGCCGAGATCCCGCGCTGGATCCGCCTGCGCCTGCAGGGCTATGGTGACGATGTGGCGAGCATTCGCGCCTTCGGCCTGGATGTCGTCACGCACCTGTGCGAGCAACTGCGCCGCGAGGGCGTGCCGGGCCTGCACTTCTACACCATGAACCAGAGCGCGGCCACGTTGGAAATCTGCGACCGCCTGGGGCTCTGAAGCGGCGGGGGTGGGTAATATCGGCAGCTTTTTCCCGTCCTCTTCCTCCTTTCCCCTGCGCGTTTGCGGTATGAGTCCCGTCATTGCCTCCCTGCTGTTCACCACGCTGTCGCTTGCGATGGCATCGCCCGCGTCGGCGCAGACGCGCTATTCCTGTCGCGACGAGCAGGGCGCCGTCTATACCCTGGCGCGCCCCTGCCCCAAAGGCATGGTGACCACCGCCGTCTCGGCGGGACCGGTGGAGCCACGCGTCGAGCCCCGCAGCTACGCGCCCACCCCGTCCCGGCGCAGCAGTGTGATGCGCGAGGTGCCGGAATACGAGAGCTACATGAGCGGGCGCTGCCGCACGCTGCAAAACAGCATCCGCGGGGCATCGGCCAACGGCTCCAGCTACGACGTCATCGCGGGCATGCAGCGTGAATACCGGCGCGACTGCAGCGACGAGGAGAGCGATGCCGCCTCGCGCTACTACCGCGAGCGCCGCGAGGCACGCAGCCAGCGCCGCACAGAGCGCGAGCGCGAGGAACAAGCCCAACTGGCGCAGGAGGAGCAGGAAAGCCGCAAGGCGCTGCAATGCGCGGAGTCCAAGCGCATCCTGGCCGCCAAGAGAGCGCGCACCGACCTGACACCGGGTGAACGCAATGATCTGCGCCGTTTTGAGACCAACGTCATCACCCGCTGCGGCGACTTCTGACCCTTTGCACCCCGGCCGCATGGGACGGTGGTTGGTCGGCGTGCTGTTGGCGGCCGTGCTGGCGGGTTGCGCAGCGCCACCCGCCGATGCGCCCTCTGTAGTAGCACCTGGCTCGACGCAGGCGCTGCCGGGACCGGCGGACGCGCAGGCGGACAGCCCATCCGACTCCGGCGTATCGGCCTCGCCGCGGGCTCGCAAGGAGGGCAGGGTGCGCTCGGCACCGTCTTCTCCGCGTGAAGCCGATACCGCCATCGAGCGCGGCCGCGAAGACGAGGAAGAAAGCGGCGTGCTGCTCGGGCGCGGGCTGGCCTCCTGGTACGGCGGCAGCCTGCATGGCCGGCGCACGGCCAGCGGCGAGCGTTTTGACCGTGGGGAACTCACCGCCGCACACCGCACGTTGCCTTTCGGAGCGCGGGTATGCGTGCGCAGCCTGGTCAACGGCAAGGTGGTGGTGGTGCGCGTCAATGATCGCGGACCGTTCGCGCCAGGCCGGGTCATCGACCTGAGCCAGGCTGCGGCGCAGGAACTGGGCATGGTGGGCTTGGGCATCAAGCCCGTGGAGATCTGGCACATGGGGCCGGACGACGACAGCTGCCCCGAAGATCTGCCGGAGCTGGACCCGTCGTCCACGCCCGCAGCCTCGCCGGCCGCTGCTCCAGCGGGCGCCGCGCAAGCGCGCACAAATCAGGGCGCAGCGCGCACTACTCCCCGCAAGAGCCGGGCCCGGCGGCGCTAAACCACGGCATCCCAGGGATCGTGCGGGCGCCGCTGGCCGGGGGCTTAACCCACCTCCAGCGTGTGGGACGCGTTGCGGTCCTGGGCCAGCAGTTGTGCCATTTGCGGCAACGCCTCGCGCAGCACGCCCTGCAGCGTGAAGGGAGGGTTGACCACGAACATGCCGCTGGCCGGCAGGCCGGGCCGGCGCGCGCCTTCGGCGTCCGCAGGGGAGGCCAGTTTGCTGGATTTCACGGTCAGCGTCGCATGCAGCCAGGGCTTGCCCGCCTTCTGGGCCAGCGTCTTGAGCCGGCGCGGCAGATCGTGCGCCTCCGCCCGCGGAATGATGGGGTGCCAGACGGCATACACGCCGGTCGCAAAGCGCTTCAGCGCATCCTGCAACAGCGCCTGCACGCGCAGGTAGTCGCTCTTGATTTCATAGCTGGGATCGCACAGTACAAGCGCGCGGCGGGCCGGTGGGGGGATGAATTTCTTGACACCCTCAAAACTGTCCTCCTGCAGCACGGCCACCTGCCTGCCTGCTTCAAGCTGGGCTATGTTGCCTGCGAGGGAGCGGGCGTCGGTGGGGTGCAGCTCGAACAGTTTGAGCTTGTCCTGGGCGCGCAAGAGGCGCTGCGTGATGAAGGGCGAGCCGGGGTAGACGCGCGTGGCATCGCCTTGGTTGAAGGCGCGCACCATGTCCACGTAGTCCTGCAGCGCGGGTGCCAGGGCGGGAAGAGCCGCTGGCGGCACGAGACGCAGGATGCCGTCCGCGGATTCGGCGCTGGTGGAGGCATAGTCTCCGTCCAGCCGGTACAGGCCCGCGCCGGCGTGGGTGTCCAGAACGGTCAGGGCCGCGTCTTTCTGTAGAAGGTGTTGCAAGGTGGCAATGAGCACCGTGTGCTTGAGCACATCGGCGTGGTTGCCTGCGTGGAAGGCGTGGCGGTAACTGAACATGCACCCAATGGTAACCAGCGCCATCGCGGGCACAATGCGGGTCCGACTGGTACGGGAAGTGATGTTTTTGGCAGACAGGATGCGCTTTGTTGCGCGTCGGCCTGGCTGCCTGGCGCATCATGGCGTCCGCTGCGGCGTGCCGCGGTGCTTCCTCCGCTTCCTCGTTAGACTTCGCTGCCCTCGCTGATCCGCATCCCTTGTCCGCAACACCCTCCATGTCTTCGCTCCCCCCCCGCTTCACGCCCGCCAGCGTCGCGCACCACGTCGACGCCCTCCCGGCGGGCACCCGGTTGGGAGAGTTCGAGATCGTGGCGCTGCTGGGCGTGGGTGGCTTCGGCATGGTGTACCAGGCGTTCGACCATTCCCTGCTGCGTTTCGTCGCGATCAAGGAATACATGCCTGCCGCCCTGGCGGGCCGCGCGGACGGGCATTCGCTCTGGGTGCGTTCCTCGTCGGACGAGCAGTCTTTCCAGGCGGGCCTGGCCTCGTTCGTGGACGAGGCGCGCCTGCTGGCGCAGTTCGACCATCCCTCGCTGGTGAAGGTCTTCCGGTTCTGGGAAGCCAATCACACGGCCTACATGGTCATGCCCCTGTACAGCGGCTTGACCCTCAAGCAGGCGCGCGCGCACATGCGCACGCCGCCCCCCGAGGAATGGCTGCGTAAGGTGTTGTGGTCGGTCACCAGCGCGTTGCGGGTGCTGCACGAAGGACAAACGTTGCACCGCGACATCTCGCCGGACAACATCTTCCTGCAGGACCATGGCCCACCAGTGCTGCTGGACCTTGGCGCCGCGCGGCATGCGATCAGCGACCGGGACCAGAAGCACACGGCCGTGCTCAAAGTCAACTACGCGCCCATAGAGCAGTACACGGACGCGGCATCGCACCTGCACCAAGGGCCGTGGAGCGACCTGTATTCGCTGGGCGCCGTCGTGCATGGCTGCCTGTGCAACGACACGCCGCTGCCCGCTACTCTGCGTGCCATACGTGACCGCATGGTGTCGTTCTCCCGCGTAGCACGCACGGTGCGCAAGCAGTTCGGCGTGGAATACTCGCGTCCGTTCGTCGATGCGGTGTCGCAATGCCTGGCGCTGCAGCCGCAAGACCGTCCGCAATCGATCGACGCGTTCCTGCAGACGATGGGCATGACGGCTGCGCCCGCGGGACTGGACGGATTCGACTTCCGTGCCGAACTGGGCTCCATCTGGGTGGAGCCCTCGAGCAAGGATGCGCAGGGTGTCGCAGTCCCGATGATCGACCTCACGGCGATGTCGCAACCGCAGGATTCCCGGCCGCAGGCCGCCACCGTTGTGGCGGCGCCGGTTAGCGCGCCGGCAGACCTCATGGTGTCAACCGTGGAGCCTGCAACCGTGTTTGCGGAAACCGTTGCCGATGCGGGCGACACGCAGGCCTTCGCAGATACGCGCGAGATGCCGCAACATGACGCGCCGACCGGTACACGCCAACAGACGCACGCGCGCACACCCCGCCCCCAGAAGGCTGCACGCCATGCATCAGCCCCCGTGTTGCCAGAGCAGGCCATGGCGGACGGGCACGGCTGGTGTGGGGTATGGCTGCCTCCCTGGCGCTGCTGGTCATCGCCAGCAGTCCGTGGTGGGGAGGCCGGGAGAGCACGCCGCGGTATACGCCCGAAAACGAGATCATCACGGAACTTGCGTCACCAGCGCCAGCACCGGAGCCGGCAGAGGTGGTGATGGTGTCGCATGAGGCGGCGGACCCCGCGTCGGCGCCAATGGCAGTGCAGCAAGAGGCTGCGTCGGTGGCTGAGGCCCGGCCGGCGGTCGTTTCCAAACCCCGGCTTGTGCGCAAGGCTGCCGAGGCGACCGCGCCTGCCCCAGCGCCCGCGCCTGTGGTTCCGGCTCCCGAGCCAGCGCCGCCTCCCCCTGCGCCGTCACGCCCTGCGGTGCCCGCAAGGGTGCCCGGGCCTGACGAGGCCTGCGAGGCATCCAGTTTCTTTGCTCGCCCGTTGTGCATTCACGAGCAATGCCAGAAGCCGGGGCTGGCCAACCATCCCGTTTGCGTGGAAAACCGCCGCCGGCAGGAAGCCGAGGAGCGCAGGCGACAGCTTTACTCGCAGTAGGGCACTGCGCAGCGGTCGATTTTGTATAATGGCCGGCTTCGCAGCGATTTTTAGGTCCCGCGGCGAAGCGCACATCCCACCTAAGAGGCTTTCATCAGAAAAGCACCGACCGTGGAAAAGGACCGCCAAACCACCTCTAGAAAAGAGAAACTCATGTCCACATTCAGCGCAAAGCCCGCTGAGGTCGTGCACGAGTGGTTTGTGATTGACGCCACCGACAAGGTGCTCGGCCGGGTAGCCAGCGAAGTTGCCCTCCGTCTGCGCGGCAAACACAAAGCCATTTACACGCCTCACGTTGATACCGGCGACTACATCGTCATCATCAACGCCTCCAAGCTCAAGGTCACCGGCACCAAGTCCCTGGACAAGGTGTACTACCGCCACTCGGGTTATCCCGGCGGTATCACGGCCACGAACTTCCGCGATCTGCAAGCCAAGCACCCCGGCCGCGCGCTGGAAAAGGCCGTCAAGGGCATGCTGCCCAAGGGCCCGCTCGGCTACGCCATGATCAAGAAGCTCAAGGTGTACGGCGGCGCGGAACATCCGCACACCGCTCAGCAGCCTAAAGCGCTGGAAATCTAAGGAGCCTTGAATGATTGGTGAATGGAACAATGGCACCGGCCGTCGCAAGTCCAGCGTCGCCCGCGTGTTTCTGAAGAAGGGTTCCGGCAAGATCACTGTGAATGGCAAAGACATTCAGCAGTACTTCGGCCGCGAAACCTCGATCATGATTGCCAAGCAACCCCTGGCGTTGACCAACCATGTCGAAACCTTCGACATCCAGATCAACGTGCACGGCGGTGGTGAATCCGGCCAGGCTGGCGCTGCCCGCCACGGTATCACCCGCGCTCTGATCGACTACGACGCGACGCTGAAGCCCGCACTGAGCCAAGCCGGCTTCGTGACGCGTGATGCCCGTGAAGTCGAACGTAAGAAGGTCGGCCTGCACTCCGCACGCCGAGCCAAGCAGTTCTCGAAGCGCTAAGCCTCGGCCACTGCCTTGCGTTATGCTGCAGCGCCCCTGGCGTGCTGCAGACTGCAGAAACCGCCCTTCGGGGCGGTTTTTTGTTTTTGGGCGTTGCCGCGGGCGGCGACCATCCCACTGAAAGAAACGTGCACTGCCCATGCGTTACCGACTGCTGCGCCGCCGCCTCACGATCTCCGCTCCGCGCGTTACCGTGCGCAGCGCGCTTCCGTGGCCGCTGCGCTGGGCGGCCGTGGCCATCGTCCTGGGCCTGTGCGCGGCCATGACGCTGTGGGCCTTCGACCTGGGCAAACGGATCGCCGGGCTGGACGCGGGCAGCCGGGAGGAATTGCAGCGCCTTCGTGCAGAGGTGTCGCAGTTGCGCGAGCACAACCGTCTCCAGCACGAAAAGCAGGAAGCCGCGGGCAGCCTGCGCATAGCCGAGCAGGCGGCCATGGATCGCCTGCTGGAGCAACTGCGGCAACTCGAAGCCGACAACCGTAGCCTGCGGGAGGACCTGGGCTTCTTCGAGAAGCTGACCCCCACCGGCAAGCCTGGCAACCTGACCATCCGCGGGCTGCACGCCGAGACTTTGGAGGGAGGTGGGCAGTTGCGCTGGCAGGTGCTGGCCATGCAGCCCATGCGCAATGCGCCGGAATTCAAGGGCCGGCTGGAACTGCTGCTGGCGGGCACGCTGAACGGGGCGGAGTGGTCCTCCACGTCTCCAGCGGTCATCCAGCCGCTTCAGTTCCGGCAGTACCGGCGGGTTCAGGGCGTGGCGGCCCTGCCGCCGGGCGCCATGGTAAAAACCGTGACCGCGCGCTTGATGGATGGAACCTCGTTGCGCGCCGCCCAGACTTTTTCACTAGAGCCATAGGGCCCGGCTGCGGACCCGCATGGTAATGACTACTACACCCCGAGGGAATACCACATGTTTTCGCGCAAGAAGCCACCCCCGATCAAGAGCCTGATTGCGCAAGGAACGCGCGTGCAGGGCGATGTGCTGTTCGCTGACGGATTGCGGGTGGATGGCGAAGTGATCGGCGACCTGCGGTCTTCGGCTGAACCCAGCATTGTGGTGGTGTCCGAATCGGCAAAGGTGGAAGGTGCGGTGCATGCCGCCCATGTCATCGTCAACGGAACGGTGGAGGGGCCCGTACATGCTACGGAGCTGCTGGAGGTACAACCCAAGGCGCGGATCACCGGTAACGTGCATTACAAGGCCCTTGAAATGCACCAGGGCGCGGTGATTGCCGGGCAGCTCTGCCCGGCCGCGCCGCTGCTGCTGGAAGAAAAGCCCACACTGAAACTGGCGTCAAACGCACAGTGAACGGAGCGCTGGGGGGCTATGCCTTACCATCGAAACAAAGACTGACCCAAGGAGCCCTTCATGAGCGCCGTTGCCGAGAACACCACGACCGAGATGCCCGCCCCCATCCTTTTCACCGACAGCGCCGCCGCCAAGGTGGCCGAGTTGATTGCCGAAGAAGGCAATCCTGACCTCAAGCTGCGGGTCTTCGTGCAGGGCGGGGGATGCTCGGGCTTCCAGTATGGTTTCACATTTGATGAAATCACGAACGAAGACGACACCACCATGACCAAGAACGGTGTGTCACTGCTCATCGATGCCATGAGCTACCAATACCTGGTGGGTGCAGAGATCGACTACAAGGAAGACCTGCAGGGTGCGCAGTTCGTCATCAAAAACCCGAATGCCGCCTCGACATGCGGCTGCGGCTCCAGCTTCTCCGTGGAAGACCACTGACGCACAGCCCATGAGAATCCGCCGCCTACGGGCGGCTTTTTTATGGCTGCGTGGCAGGTCGCTCAGGCGGGGTAGATGGCGCCGAGGATGCGCTCCCCGCGGGCGCCTGTGACCGCGGGCAAGCTGGCTGTCTGGCCGTGGACGCATTGATGCGCCAGCCACGCGAAGGCAGCCGCTTCGACCTGCAGGGGAGGCAGCCCGTGGTGATCCGAGCTTTCGACGCGAACCGTCGGCGCCAATTGCTGTAGGCGCTCCATCAGATAGCGGTTCAGTGCCCCGCCGCCGCAGACGATCAACAGCCCGCAGTCCCGTGCGTGCCGTGACAACTCCTGGACGCACGTAAGGGCCGTGTACTCAGCAAGGGTGGCCTGGACATCCTGGGGCGCGGTGCCCACGGCGCTGGCCGCAAGGCGTGTGGCCAGCCATTGCGGATGGAACAGGTCACGCCCTGTGCTCTTGGGGGGCGCAAGGGCGAGGAATGGCTCGTCCAGCATCGCCTCCAGCAGGGCGGGCAGGACATGGCCGCTGCGTGCCCAGGCGCCTTCGTGGTCGTAGGGCTGCCCCGTATGCCGCTCGCACCAGTGATCCATAAGGGCGTTGGCCGGGCCGCAGTCAAACCCCACGGTGGTCCCGTCGGCCCGCAGGATACTCAGGTTGGAAATGCCCCCCAGGTTCAGCACCGCCACGGTGCGTCCGGCTTGGCCGAACACGCCGCGGTGGAAGGCGGGCACCAGCGGCGCGCCCTGGCCGCCCGCCGCCACGTCCCGGCTGCGGAAGTCGGCCACGACGGTAATGCCGGTGATTTCGGCCAGCAAGGCGGGCTGGTTGAGTTGCAGCGTGTAGCCCGTGCCATCGAACGCCTGCGGCCGGTGGCGCACCGTCTGCCCATGCGCGCCCAGGGCCTGCACCGCGGCCGCCGTGAGGCCCGCTTGGTCCAGCAGACGGTGGACTACCTTCGCATAGGTACGCGCCAGCGCATTCGCGGCGAGCGCCGCGCGGTGCAGTTCGTCGTGGCCGGTGCTGTTGAGAGCGAGGAGTTCTGCTCTTAAATCAGGAGCTAGTGGCGCTGATGCATGCTGGGCTACAGCGCATTTTTGGCCTGAAAAATGCGCGAGCACACCATCCACGCCGTCCAGCGACGTGCCCGACATCAGCCCGATGAACCACCGTGGCGGCGTATCCATGGGCGAAGGGCGTTACTCGGCGCTGGCTTGCAGGATCTGTGCGGCGGAGGACAGCTGCACGCGCATGTTGCCGGCCAGGCGGTCGAATGCCGGACGTGCGGCGGCCGAGACCGGCTGGGCTGCCTCGCTCTGGCGCGCAATAACCATCGGGTCCTTGTGCTCGCCCGCGACGCGGAATTCGAAGTGCAGGTGCGGGCCCGTGGCCCAGCCGGTGGAGCCCACGGCGCCAATCTTCTGGCCCTGCTCTACGCTTTCGCCCTTGCGCACGTCGATGCGGCTCAGGTGCGCGTAGACGGTGACGTGCTGGTTGCGGTGCTTGATGTACACCACGTTGCCGTAGCCGTTCTGCACGCCGGCGAAATCCACCACGCCGTCGCCTACCGTGCGTACGGAAGTACCGGTCGGCGCCGCGAAATCGGTACCCAGGTGCGCGCGCCAGGTCTTGTGAATGGGGTGGAACCGCATCGCAAAGCCGCTGGAGACGCGGGAGAACTCGACCGGCGACGACAGGTAGGCGCGGCGCATGCTCTCGCCGTCCAGCGTGTAGTACGAGCCCTTGGTGGCTCCCGGCTCCTGGAACCAGACGGCGCTGTGGGTCTTGTCGCCATTGTGGAACTCGGCGCTCAGCACGCGGCCGCTGCGCAGGGGCTCGCCATCTGCCTCCAGGGTTTCATACACCACCGAGAAGCGGTCTTCCTTGCGCAGGGCGCGCCGGAAATCGATGTCACCGGAGAACACCTCTGCCAGCTGCACGGCGACGGCGTCGGGAATGTTGGCGGCATCCGTTGCCGCAAACAGCGAACTGCGGATGATGCCGCCCGCCAGGCGGCTGCCCACCGTCAGCGGCGCCGTCTCGATGCGCGAGGCGAAGCTGCCGTCCTGCTGGCGCTCGACCACCAGGCGCTTGAAGCTCCCGCTGTCGTCGGGGGCCCAGCGCGCCGTCAGGCGGGTGAGGCGGTGATCGTCGGTCGTCTCGGCGGACATCGAGCGGCCGGTGCGTCCCAGCAGGTTCTGCCGCACGTTGGCGTCACTGCGCAGGAAGGCCGAAGCCGCGGGGTCTGCCACGCCCAGGCGCTGCAGGATGCTCTCGGCGGTATCGGCGCTGCGGGTGACGTCGGAGCGGTACAGCGCGTACTGCGGGATGTCCACCAGCGACGACAGCGGTTCGTCTGCCGCCAGCGACTGCACAGCCTGGGTGACGGTGCGCACGGGCAGGTCGGCCGGGTCGGGCGCGAACGAAGCCACTGCGAAGGCACCGCCGCCGCCGGTGAGCAGCAGGGTGGCCACGGCGGCGGTGATGCGTTTTGGATGTTTCTGAACGGACTGCTTCAGTTGGTTGAGCAATACCAGGCAGGCGGTCGTCAAGCCGTTGTTCAAGAGTCTTACCCCAGGCGTCTGTGTGCTTCCAGGCCCCGGGCCAGGGGTCTTAAAGGGCGGGAGGCACTGTCAATGTCGTAGTGCAGTGGAAGGGAGCGAACGCCGGGCGTACGGGTGGCCCACTAGAATCCACGGCTGGAAAGTGCCCGGAAGTATAGTCGTTGGGGCCCTGGCGGCACCCCAAAAAACCCTCATGAATCAATCTGCTGTTACAACATTCCCGGTGACCGATGGTGTAGGACGGGCGCTTGAAGTCTCCCTGCGCGGGGTCGACGAGCTTCTGCCCCAAGAAGAATGGACCCAGAAACTGGCGCGTTCGGAGGCCACGGGCCAGCCGCTGCGCATCAAGCTCGGGCTGGACCCCACGGCGCCGGACATCCACCTGGGCCATACGGTGGTGCTCAACAAGATGCGCCAATTGCAGGACCTGGGCCACCAGGTCATCTTCCTGATCGGCGACTTCACCACGCTGATCGGCGACCCATCGGGCCGCAACAGCACGCGCCCGCCCCTGACGGCCGAGCAGATCAAGGTCAACGCCGAAACCTACTACACCCAGGCGGCCAAGGTGCTGGACCCTGCACGCACCGAGATCCGCTACAACAGCGAGTGGTGCGACCAGTTGGGTGCGCGCGGCATGATTCAGCTGTCGGCCAAGTACACCGTGGCACGCATGATGGAGCGCAACGATTTCCACCAGCGCTTCACCGACGGCAGCTCCATCAGCCTGCACGAGTTCCTCTACCCGCTACTGCAGGGCTATGACTCGGTAGCGCTCAGGAGCGACCTGGAGCTGGGCGGCACCGACCAGAAGTTCAACCTGCTCATGGGACGCCATCTGCAGCAAGAATGGGGGCAGGAGCCGCAGTGTGTGCTCACCATGCCGCTGCTGGTGGGGCTGGATGGCGTGGACAAGATGTCCAAGTCCAAGAACAACTACATCGGCATCACGGAGGACGCCAACTCCATGTTCGCCAAGGTGCTCTCCATCTCGGACACCCTGATGTGGGACTGGTACACGCTGCTGTCGTTCAGGAGCCTGGACGAAATCGCCGCGCTCAAGGCCGAGGTGGCGGCAGGCCGCAATCCCAAGGATGCCAAGGTGATGCTGGCCAAGGAGATCACCGCGCGCTTTCACAGCGCCGCACTGGCCGACGCGGCCGAGCAGGATTTCATCAACCGCAGCAAGGGCGGCATCCCCGACGACATTCCCGAAGTCCGCCTGGCGGGCGCGCCCCTGGGCATCGGCGCGCTGCTCAAGCAGGCCAACCTTGCGCCCTCGACCAGCGAGGCCAACCGCCTCATCGACGGCGGCGGCGTGCGCGTGGACGGCGGCGTGGTCAGCGACAAGGGCCTGAAGCTGGAAGCGGGCAGCTACGTGGTGCAGGTCGGCAAGCGCAAGTTCGCGCGCGTTATCCTGGCCTGACGCCCGGCGGGGCGCGACCGCGCTCCCGCTTTGCCAAGCCACTCCGCGCAGTGGCTTTTTTCATGCCCTTTCAGGCCAGGGCGACGGTGCGTTGCGCCTGCAGCGCCTCGCGCATGAAAGGCAGGTAGGCGCGGTCCACCTTGCAGATATGGTGCACCAGCCATTGCTTGAGGAATTCCAGCGCCTCCAGCGTGACCTCCTGCCCGCCGTCAAAGCGCGTCAGCAGATCCATGGCCTTGCGCGTGAAGCCGTCATGCTCGGCCTTATGGGCGGGAGTCTCGGCGTAGTCGTGCTGCTGGAACAGCACCTCCTCCACGATGAAGTGGTTGTGCGTGTAGTCCACCAAGCCTTCCAAAATTTCGCCCACGGCGCTGCGGCGCGGGCTCGCCGCGCTCAGTTCATCGTGCAGGGCGTTGGTCAGCGCGACCAGTTGACGGTGCTGGTCGTCGATTTCGGGCAGGCCAAGTTCCAGTTCCGCGGTCCAGGGCATGAAAGGCATACAGGGTCTTCTCTTCTGTCCATTGGTGTTGTCGGGGGCGGGGCATAGCCTGCCGACGGTCGCAGACCTTTGCGTGACAACCCATAAGGGAAGACCATGTCATTCGCATGGATTTGCATGGGCCTTGATCTTCGTCAGACGAAGCGCCCGGCTGCGTGAGCGGTTTGCCACGCATTCCTGTGCAAAAAAAGCCAAACGCGCCCGCCCATCGCGCGCTAGGCGCTATAAATAGAGGAGCGACCGTGCCGCGCTCAGGAGATGTCGTCGTTCAGGTCCGTGTCCGGCACTTCGCCGACGGCTTGGCGCGTGGCTTCGGCCTGCAGCAGCAGCCAGGCGCTGAACGCCTGGATTTCGGGGCGCTGGCCGCTGCGCGGGCCGACGACCAGCCAGTACACCAGCGGAGAGTCCAGCCGGTGGCCCGGCAGCACCTCCTGCAGGTCGCCCGAGGCGAGGCTTTCCGCGATCAGCGGCATGCGCGCCAGCGCCAGACCCTGGCCGGCCAGCGCGGCCTGGACGATCTGCTGCGCGTAGTTGAAGTACAGCCAGCGCTTGGGCTGCAGCCGCCCCAGGCCGTGCAGTTCGAACCAGCGCCGCCAGGTGATCCACTCGAAATAGGGCATGCGGTGCGCGTCGCCTGCCTCGATGAGCGTGAACTGCGCCACGTCGGCCGGCGTGCGGATGGGCGGCATGCTGTTGAGGAGCCAGGGGCTGGCCACCACCGCCAGTTGCTCGCCAAACAGCCGCTGCGCGCCCGCAGTCTGCGTGCCGGGCACGCTGGAGCGCAGGGCCAGGTCCACGTCGGCCGTCTCCAGGTCCACGATGGTGTCGGTTGCGTCGATGCGGATGTCGATGTCGGGGTTGTCGCGCTGGAATTCCTCCATGCGCGGGATCAGCCACATGGACGCAAAGCTGGCCCAGGTGGTGATGGCCACGCTCTTGCGCCCCGCCGTCTGGCGCACCAGGCGTACGGCCGCGTCCATGCGCTCCAGCGCGGGCGCCACGGCGCGCTGCAGCTGGCCGCCGGCGCTGGTGAGCTCCACGGCGCGTGTGTGGCGCAGAAACAGGGGTACGCCCACTTCGTCCTCCAGCGCCTGGATCTGGCGGCTCACCGCCGACTGGGTCAGGGCCAGTTCCTCGGCTGCGGCGCGGAAGTTCAAATGCCGCGCCACGGCCAGAAATGCGCGCCAATGGCCTACGGCCACGGGCCGGGTGCGCAGATGCGCGATGGGAGGAGCGCTGGCGGGCAAGAGGGGGGAGTTCATGGCAGATTGATGACCATTGGGAATCAAAATGCTAGCGCTTTTTCATCGATCGCGCAGCAGGCTGCTCAGGCAGCGGTTGCACCGCTGGCGTTTGCCGTCCCCAGGGGCATGGGGGTGATACGGTGATTGATGCCGTTCCGTAATCGATGAGGCCCTCCGTTTTCATTGGACGGTGCCCGGGTCGCAGTCGCACACTGACGTCACTTCAAAGGGTTTACCAGGAGATGACCGTGACCACCTCGCAAGTTCTGCATTCGCAAGCCTCCAGCGTTCCCGCCGGCGTTGCCGGAACGGAACTGTGCACCATTCCCCAGGGCGCGGCGCGCAGCCTGCACCCGCGCGCGCCGATGCAGTTGCGCGTGGTCAGCGGCCTGGCCTGGGTGACCTTGAGCGACGGCCCCCATGGCTGGCGCGAGGATTCGGGGGACCTCATGCTGCACGCGGGCCAGAGCGTGTGCGTGGCCTCCGGCCAGCACGCCGTGGTCGAGCCGATGGGCCGCGAGCCGCTGCAGTTCCAGTGGCGCAGCGCCGCCGCGGTGCGCGCACCGTCACCGCAGCACGCCGCCCCCCGGGGCGATGTCTGCCGCGCCTGATCGTCCGGCTATCGCATCAAACTGGCTGCTAGCGCCCGAATGACGGGCGCTAGCAGCTATTTTTTTAGGAGCAATCAGGGGCGGTGGTGCAGCCGCGCCGCAGAGGGGGAGCGCATGGGCGGCGGGATAATGGCGGAGGGCTGCCGGCCTGGGCTGGCAGGACACGACGACCTTCCACTCTCCACACCTTCATGACAGCACTGGACATCATCATCATGGCCGCGGGCAAGGGCACGCGCATGAAAAGCCGCATTCCCAAGGTCTTGCAACGCCTGGCCGGCCGGCCCCTGCTGCACCATGTGCTGGGCCAGGCCGCCAGCCTGCAGGCGCGCCGCGTGGTGGTGGTAACGGGCCATGGCGCTACAGAAGTAGAAGCTGCTTGCGCAGGATTGGCGGGCACTGGAGGCACTTTTGACTTGAAATTCGTGCGCCAGGAGCCGCAGCTGGGCACGGGCCACGCGGTGCAGCAGGCCACGCCCGCGCTGGCGGGCGATGGCACGGTGGTGGTGTTGTCGGGCGACGTGCCGTTGACCCAGGCCGCGACGCTGCGCGCGCTGGTCGAGGCCGGGGCGGGCGAACGCCTTGCGCTGCTCACCGTGCGCCTGCCCGATCCCACAGGGTACGGCCGCATCGTGCGCGGCGAGGGCGGAACGGTGCAGCGCATCGTGGAGCACAAGGATGCAAACGATGCCGAGCGCGCCATCGACGAGGTCTACAGCGGCATCATGGCCGTGCCCGCGCAGCGCCTGGCGGGCTGGCTGGCGCGTCTGACCAACGACAACGCGCAGGGCGAGTACTACCTGACCGACATCGTGTCCATGGCCGTGGCGGACGGCGTGCCCGTGGCGGCCCACTGCATTGGCGATGCGCTGCAGGTGGCGGGCGTGAACAGCCCCGCGCAACTGGCCGAGCTGGAGCGCGCGCACCAGCGCGCCCAGGCCGCGGCACTCATGGAGCAGGGCGTTCGCCTGGCCGACCCCGCGCGCTTTGACCTGCGCGACGATGCGCGCAGCGGCGCGCGCGGCGAAATCCTCTGTGCGCAGGATGTGGAGATCGACGTGGGCTGCATCTTCACCGGCCGCGTGGAACTGGGCGAGGGTGCGCGCATCGGCGCCTATTGCCACATCAGCAACGCCACCATCGCCGCGGGCGCTGTGGTCCACCCCTTTACCCACATCGATGGCGAGAAGGCCGGCGCCCATGTGGGCGAAGGCGCACTGATTGGTCCCTTCGCGCGCTTGCGCCCCGGCGCGCAATTGGGGCGCGAGGTGCACATTGGCAACTTCGTGGAGGTGAAGAACAGCACGCTGGCCGACGGCGCCAAGGCCAACCACCTGGCCTACCTGGGCGACGCCAGCGTGGGCGAGCGCGTGAACTACGGCGCCGGCAGCATCACCGCCAATTACGACGGTGCCAACAAGCACCGTACGGTGATCGAGGCCGACGTGCACATCGGCAGCAACTGCGTGCTGGTGGCGCCCGTCACCATTGGGGCGGGCGGCACGGTGGGTGGCGGCTCCACCATCACCAAGGACACGCCACCCGGGGGGTTGAGCGTGGCGCGTGGCCGGCAGGTGAGCATCGCGAACTGGAAGCGCCCCGCCAAACAGGCCAAGGGTTGAGGCCATGACCGGCGAGGGCATTCCACCGGCGGACACGCTGGCGCAACTGCGCAGCGAACTGGCCCAGGCGCGCCAGCAGATCAGCGATATGGCGGCGGCGCAGGAGGACTTTCTACGGGGTGTGTCGCACGACCTGCGCGCGCCGCTGCGCCACGTCACCTCTTATGGCGCGCTGGTGCGCGAGGTACTGCAGGAGCAGCCGCCGCAGGTGGACGAGGCGCTGGGTTTCCTGGCCACGATGGAGCAGTCCGCGCGCCGCATGGCGCAGATGATCGACGGGCTGCAGGCCATCGCCCGCGCACGCAGCGCTGCGCTGCGGCCCCGGGCCGTTGCGCTGACCGCGGCTGTGCAGGAGGCTCGGCAGGCTTTGGGTGCGGCGGCCGAAGGCGCGGCATGGAACATTGCGCCGGATCTGCCCGTCGTGCAGGCCGATGCCGAGCTGCTGGCCCAGTTGCTGGTGCAACTGCTGGGCAATGCGGTGAAGTTCTCGCGCGGCGTGGCGCAGCCCCATGTGCAGGTGCAGGCTGAACCTGCGGCGCAGGGCGGTGTGCGCATCACCGTGCGGGACAACGGCGTGGGCTTTGATGGCACGCGCGCGCAGCAGCTCTTTGGCGTGTTCCAGCGCATGCACCGCGAAGCCGAATTCGAGGGCGTGGGCGCGGGTCTCGCGCTGTGCCAGGCGATCGCGCAGCGCCATGGCGCCCACATCCAGGCCACCGCGGCGCCCGGTGCGGGCTGCACGGTGGCGCTGGAGTGGCCGGCTGCGGCGCGGTAGCGGCCTGCGCTTGCCGCACTTCCCGCCGCCGCGCTCAAGGCATCGCCGCAGGCAGGCCCAGGCGCGTCTGCAGCTCGCGCAGGCGCTGGCGCAGCGCGGTCACTTCCTCGATCAGGTCTGCCGTCAGTGCGGCCAGCTCGGGGTCGGCGTCAAAAGTGGATTCCAGGCGTGCCAGCCGCCGCGCGCGCACCACGCTCGCGCTGCTGAACCGCCAGTGCCCGCCGGCCTGCTCGCCTTGCAGCAAGCCGGCCTCCAGACGCTCCACAACCCAGTCGGGGCCCATGCAGCAGGTGCGCGCCAGGTCTTCCAGCGTGAGGCGGGGCTGCTCGTCCAGCAGCTCGGCCAGGGCATGATCAACAAATGGGGGCGTGGGCATGCTCAGGCTCCTTGCGTAGAGGGCTTGCGGGGCTGGAATTGCGGGAAGGCCTGCGCGAGCGCGCGGTAGGCCTGCTGCTGGGCCTCGTTGGTGGCGGGGGGCAGGGCCACGTGCAGTTCCAGGTACAGGTCGCCGGGCGTGGCGGCGGGAATGCCGCGCTCCTTCAGGCGCAGCTTGCGGCCGGGTTTCCAGCGCGGCGGCACGGTCACTTCCACGGTGGCGCCGCCGGGTGTCTGCACCTCGACGGGGCCGCCCAGTTCGGCCTCCCAGGGCGCGAGGGTGACGGACTGGTACACGTCGCGGTCTTCGGCGCGCCAGCGTGCGTCGGGCTTGAAATGCACCTCCAGGAACAGGTCGCCCGCGGGCGCGCCGCCCAGGCCCGGGCCGCCCTGGCCGCCCAGGCGGATGAGTTGGCCCTCCCGCACCCCCTTGGGGATGTTCACCTGCAGCTGGCGTTCTTCATTGACCAGGTGGCCGCTGTCGTCCAGCCGCGCGCCGCGCAGCGTCAGCGTGCGCTCGGCGCCCAGGTAGGCATCGCGCAGGTCCAGCTCGATGCTGGCGTGGTGGTCGCGCCCGCGCTGTGGTGAGGTTCTGCCGCTTCCATCATGGGCCGACGGGCCCGCGTGCCGGCTGCGCTGGGCGCGGGCTGCGCGGCCGAAGAGCTGCTCGAAAAAGTCGCTGAACTGCGCCGCGTCCATGCCCTCGGCGCCGGGCGTGCCGGTGAATTCGAACCCTGCGTCCCAGTTCGGCGGCGGGCGGAAGTCCTGCCCCGCGCGGTGCGGTGCCTCGCGGCCGAGCGCGTCGTAGGCGGCGCGCTTCTCCGGGTCCGATAACACGGTATTGGCCTCATTCACCTCGGCCATGCGGGCCGCGGCATCGGCCTCCTTGCTCACGTCGGGGTGGTACCGGCGCGCGAGCTTGCGGTAGGCCTTCTTGATGTCGGCGGCAGTGGCGTCGCGTGACACGCCGAGGATCTGGTAGTAGTCCTTGAACTCCATGCGTCCCTCCATGCATGGCCGGCCCGCAGTGGGCGCGGCCTTGAGGTTCACAGAGTGGAGTCGATGTCCCGGAAGGTCAAGAGGTCGTGCAGGATTGCTATAAATTAAATAGCTGTTGGCGCTTACTAGATAAGCGATAGAGGTACTTTTGTTTCAAATTTTGCACGGTGGACCGAGAAGAACGCCTTCACGTTGCGCACATTGGCGTCCTGCGTGAATAGCCGCTGCGACAGGGCCAGGTAGCCCGGCATGTCGCGCGTGTGCACGATGAGCACGAAGTCCGGCCCCGGCGAGACACGCCAGCATTGCTGGACCTCGTCTTCGGCGACGGCGCGGGCCTCGAACGCGTCCAGGTGCTCGGCACCCTGGCGGTCCAGTGCAACCTCGACGATCGCAGCCAGCCCGTGGCCCTGCAGCGCGGCCAGGCGGTCGGGCTGCAACAGCGCCACCTGCCGCTCGATCAGGCCCAGGGTGTGCAGCCGCCGCACGCGGCGCAGGCAGGTGGGTGGGGAGACATGCACTTGTTCTGCCAGAGCTTGGTTGCTGAGGGAGGCGTCGCGCTGCAGCAGGTCCAGCAATTGCAAATCCACGGCATCCAGCGAGGAATCGGATTCCATCAAAGTGTGTTTTATGAAGAAATATTTCTTGGATTATGACGGAAGAAATTTTTGTTCATATGTCATGAAAATCAGATCAAAAATTTCTGCAGAGGCCGCCTAGCATCTCGCCCATTCTTTCATCGGAGCAGTATTTATGTGCGGCATCGTCGGCGCGGTATCCACCCGCAATATCGTTCCCATCCTGGTGCAAGGCCTGCAGCGGCTGGAGTACCGCGGCTATGACTCCTGCGGCGTCGCCGTGCACGAGGCGAGCCTGGGCGAAATGCCCGCGGGTGGCCTGCGCCGTGCGCGCAGCACTGCCCGCGTGGCCGAATTGCTGGCGCAGGTGAGCCATGAACACCTCCAAGGCGCCACGGGCATCGCCCACACCCGCTGGGCCACGCACGGCGCCCCCGCCGTGCACAACGCCCATCCCCACTTCAGCCACGGACCCGGTGCCGCGCCGGCGCAGGCAGAGCGCCCCGGCCGCGTGGCCTTGGTGCACAACGGCATCATCGAGAACCACGAGGAGTTGCGCGCCGAGTTGCAGGCGCGCGGCTACGTGTTCTCCAGCCAGACCGATACCGAAGTCATCGCGCATCTGGTGGACAGCCTGTACGACGGCGACCTGTTCCAGGCCGTGCGCGCGGCGACTGCGCGGCTGCACGGCGCATTCGCCATCGCCGTGATCCACAAGGACGAGCCGCACCGCGTGGTGGGTGCGCGCGCGGGCTCGCCCCTGGTGCTGGGTGTCGGTGAGGGAGAGCACTTCCTGGCCAGTGATGCCATGGCCCTGGCTGGTGTGACCGACCAGATCGTGTACCTGGAAGAGGGCGACCTGGTGGACCTGCAACTGGGCCGTTACTGGATCACCACGGCCGATGGCCAGCCGCTGGACGCCGGCAGCCGCCCCGTGCGCACCGTGCACGCACACAGTGGTGCGGTGGAGCTGGGGCCCTATCGCCACTACATGCAAAAGGAAATTTTCGAGCAGCCGCGCGCCATTGCCGACACGTTGCACGGCCTGCAGGGCATCGTGCCCGAGCTGTTCGACGGCGTGGGCCAGCCCGGACAGCAGGGCGCGGCAGCCTGGCGTGTGTTCAAGGAGATCGACTCCGTGCTCATCCTCGCCTGCGGGACCAGCTACTACAGCGGCTGCACCGCCAAGTACTGGCTGGAGGGCATCGCGGGCATTCCCACCCAGGTGGAAGTGGCCAGCGAATACCGCTACCGCACCAGCGTGCCCAACCCGCGCACGCTGGTGGTGACCATCAGCCAATCCGGCGAAACCGCCGACACCCTGGCCGCGCTGCGCCATGCGCAGAGCCTGGGCATGCGCCACACGCTCACCATCTGCAACGTGGCCACCAGCGCCATGGTGCGCGAGTGCGAGCTGGCCTACGTCACCCGCGCCGGCGTGGAGATTGGCGTGGCGTCGACCAAAGCCTTCACCGCGCAGCTGGCGGGACTGTTCCTGTTGACCCTGGCGCTGGCGCAGTCGCGCGGGCGCCTGACCGAGGAGGCCGAGGGCAACTACCTGAAAGCCATGCGCCACCTGCCCGCCGCACTGCAGGCCGTGCTGGCGCTGGAGCCGCAGATCATCAGCTGGTCCGAGGACTTCGCGAAGAAGGAGAACGCCCTGTTCCTGGGCCGCGGACTGCACTACCCCATTGCACTGGAGGGTGCCCTCAAGCTCAAGGAGATCAGCTACATCCACGCCGAGGCGTACCCCGCGGGTGAACTCAAGCACGGCCCGTTGGCCCTCGTCACCAGCAGCATGCCGGTGGTGACCGTGGCGCCCAACGACGCGCTGCTGGAGAAGCTCAAGAGCAACATGGAAGAAGTGCGCGCCCGTGGCGGCGTACTCTACGTGTTGGCTGATGCCGATACCCATATCGACAGCAGCGAAGGTCTGCACGTCATCCGCATGCCAGAGCACTACGGCGCCCTGTCGCCGCTGCTGCACGTGGTGCCGCTGCAACTGCTGGCCTACCACACGGCCTGCGCGCGCGGAACGGATGTGGACAAGCCCCGTAACCTGGCCAAGAGCGTCACGGTGGAGTAAGGCCAAGCACACCGGCGGCGCGACTAATCCGGGCAATTAAAGTCGTAAACTCGCAAATAAAGTCGTAAACAGGCCTCTAGCATTCATGCGGGTTTGCGGGGCGGTCATTTGTAACTGTAAAGTCGTAAACTCGAATTCAACGGGTGAAGAAGACCAATACATGCGAATGTCGCCTAGGTCTGGATTGGACTTTTTGCTATACAAAAAAGAGCGCTCAAGGTGAGCGCTCTTTTTCTTCGGTTTTCCCAGAAGTTCTTGCGGTCCGAGCAGCCCCTAAACGCTCCGATGACTGCAAGAGGCTGGTTGCTGCCGCTCGACTTCGGCGTCGTGCCATGTTCAAAGTGCCACAGCAGAGATTTCATCGGTCAGTACCGCAAGAGACCGGTCTACCACTTGAACCGGTCACTTGGCGGGAGGAGACTTGTGAGACTTCCGGGAATGGCGGCTTCCAACGTGTGTGAACGGGTCCTCTCGACCCTGAGCCGCCATCCAGCTAGAAGCTTCAAAGCCGTCATTCAGCCATGCTGCATGTTCAACGCCAAGGAGTCCAACGGGCTGGAGGTGCCTCCGGCTGCGACTTTAAGGACATGGGTATAGATCATCGTCGTGCTCACGTCCGAGTGCCCCAGCAACTCCTGCACCGTGCGAATGTCGGTGCCCGACTGCAACAAGTGTGTGGCGAAGCTGTGGCGCAAGGTGTGCACCGAAACGGGTTTGCAAATGCCCGCCTGTGCAACGGCCTTCTTCAGTGCGCGCTGTAATCGCTCCTCGTAGAGGTGATGGCGTTGCCACACACCTGTGCGCGGGTCCACAGACAGGGATGAAGCGGGGAACACCCAGAACCATCCCCAACGTTGTCCCATGCCGGGATATTTTGTCTCCAGTGCATGCGGAACGTCCACGCCACCGCGCTGCGCTTGCCGGTCTTGCTCCCACCGCGCGCGCGCAGCAAGCACCTGTTGGTGCAGCTCGGCTGCCAAGCTGCGCGGCAGCATTACGACCCGATCCTTGTCGCCCTTGGCTTGGCGTACCACGACCACCCCACGATCAAAATCCAGGTCCTTGACCCTCAAGCGCAGGCCTTCCATCAGCCGCATGCCGGTGCCGTACAGCAGGCGGGCCAGCAAGGCCATATCGGCCGGCAACGCCGATAGCAGAGCCGCCACCTCGGCCACCGTCAAAACCGAGGGAATGCGCTTGGGCGTGCGCGGGCGCTGCACGCCATCGAGCCATGGCAGGTCCATGCCCAACACCTCGCGGTAGAGGAATAGCAGTGCGCTCAACGCCTGGTTGTGCGTGGCAGCCGCCACCCGCCGCTCGTTAGCCAACATGGCTAGAAAACTTTCGATTTCCAGCTGCCCCATGTCTCATGGATGCCGCAAGCCGTGCCATTTCACAAACACGCGCACCCACTGCACGTAGGCCTGCTCGGTGCGCAGGCTATAGTGTTTGTAACGAATTCGCTCACGGACTTGGTCCAGCAACCGTGTGGCGCGCAACACAGGAGGGGCGGCGGGTTTCATGACTGAATTTAGTACTGTATTTTCATACAGCATACACACCGTCAAGCCAGGCTACAAGCCCCTTTCTGCGTTCATTTCGTGCCAATTTAGACCGCAAGCGCCAGATATGGCCTGCGGCTTGGTGCGGTCTACATTACGTTAGCCGCTCATGCAAGCCCGTGCATTCGCCCTCCGCCCTGCAGCTGTCCTAATCTTGCTCCCGGCCATAGCCCAATGGGGAGCGGTGCTCGAAATTGCTGCGCGTGGCCTATGGCAGTGGCTCAAGTTCGCTGGGTACGGTGGCGGTGGAGCGGTAAGTGTTTCGTGGGCAGGCGCACAATTCTTCCTCATGGCTTCTGTCGTGCTCGCGGGTGCCTATGCGGTGCTTATGCACGTCGGTAGTCGCTCAGCACGCATAGGCTTTGCATCAACATTGGTTGGAGGGTTTGTCCTTGGGGTCCTGCTGTTATCGCCACTTGTCGTCATGCGCGGCTAACCCGTCCTTCCAGCGGACCGCCTTCGGCGGCCGCTGAACTCAGGGCGTTAGGCCTGAGAAACACGACAAGGAGTGTGCAATGACTGAAAGAACTGGACAGTGCCTCTGCGGAGCCGTTGGTTACACCTTGGCGGCCGAGCCTCTTGCCGTGCGTGTGTGCTGGTGCCGGGATTGCCAGCACCTTGCGGCCAACGGGACGGTGAACATGCTGGTGCCGGCTGCGGGGCTTTCCCACACGGGCACGCTGTCTGAGCACACGACCGTCGCCGATAGTGGCAACTCCGTGACCCGGCAGTTCTGCCCGTCATGCGGCACGCACCTGTTTGCCCGCTCCAGCGCACGGCCCGAATTCCGCGTTGTCCGCGCAGGCACCTTGGAGGATCCGTCCTCGATCCGACCAGGCATGAACATCTGGGCCAATAGCGCGCCGGCCTGGGCGTGTCTTGATCCGTCCATTGAGCGAATCGAACGGCAACCCGTCCCGGGCGGCAAGCCTGCTCCGGCTCAGGCCTAACAATTCGTCCAAGCCGACGCCGCTTCGCGGCGCGGCTTAACTCAGGTGTTATGCGTTACTTGCGGAAGATCAATAGTGACACAAAAGATAATTATTTCAGAGCAAGAAAGATCCACCGATATTTCGCTCGAGCTCCTGTTTTCAGGGCCACTTGCCCTTCTTGATCCACGCCACCCAGCAGTAAATGAAAATTTGCAAAAACAAATTTTGTACAGCCGATACCATCAAAAGCTAATCGCCGATGGTCTTGAAACAGGGCACTTCTTTTATAACGAAAATAATCAATTAGTATTTCAAACAAAACTCCCCATCCATTCTTTTGCTGGATTTATATTCGAGGCATACGCGGTTAACATTTTTAATGAAAATATAAGAACCATAGGTAAGAGCGCTTTCTCATGGTGCACAAATAGATCTCAGTGCAAGGATGACTATATAGATCAATTTAAGGTAATCGGCACTGGATTTATAACAACCAAAAGTCAATATCCGAATTTTTATTCACCACAAAACAGATTTGATCTTATTTTTATAAGAAAAAATAGCAGTAAAAACGTAGACGAACCAGCAACCGTCTTAGGGACAACAAACACTGCAGGCATTCAGATAAAGGCAATTACGGGATCAGAAGAAATCGAGATTATCGAACCCATAAGATCCGGAAAATACTCTCATGTATTGACATTTCTTCGTCATGCCGATGGTGTGCACAGCTACAACCGCTGCATGGAAGCGATCAACTCAATGTATAGAAAAGGTTCTTTACAGCTTTCCGAAAAATACCAAATTGAATCTCGTATTTCCCATCCTGAAATGTTTGGAATTGACCAGCGCAACGTTGATGATTACTATAACTATGTTTTGCACTGGTTTAATGGTCACGCAAAACCGGATCAGTTCATTCAAGAAGGGGTTGGTCTCGAAGTTAAAGGCTACAAGTATTCAAATGGTTTGCTTGTGCCAAATAATTAAAAATGCATAACAATTCATTCCAGCGGACTGGCTTCGCCCGCCGCTGAATTCGGACGTTAGGAATATGGTTTTCCTCGCAATCACTACAAAAGGCTTGGCAGAAGCACTCGACTTGGCAAAGTCAAACTCATCTCCCGTTTGGTGCGGCTCAGACGCCATAGGTGAAGCCGAATACTCAAGCCGAACGGGCGCCAATCTTTCACGGTTTATTTACCCACTATCCGGTCAGCCAGCATCAGTCATTGAGGGTGCACTTGAAACAATCGCTGAACACCACCCTGGAGAAACCATTTGGGTTGAATCCCATGTCGCGCCCTAACCCGGCGGTCAAGCGGATCTGCCTTCGGCAGCCCGCTTACCTTGTTCGTTAGCCATCACTCAAATGGTAGAGGCCTCGTTCCTTTTTCTCACGCTCGGTCCGCTTGCAGCTTTCATCATTTGGGAAAGTTTTCGCAATCGGCGCAATTCAACTTCAGTTAAGCCCCTCTCGCGGACATCAATGGAACGTGGGTTTGTTCCGGGTGCAAGAAACGCAGAGCTCGTCTGCTCAATCCTTGCAGTGGCCATAGCGATATTCGGCGTTGTGTTGGTTGTTCAGCCTCAGCATCCGCCTTTTGCTGGCAAGGGCGCGCTTATCAGCTCGCTTTTGTACTCGTGGTTCGGTGTTTGGGGGCAGCCGTTGTTTTGTTGGTGGTTTGCATGCGTGCTCATCGCGGCCGCATTTGCTGCGCGCAGGAAACGTATGGGCGCTCGGCATGCAGGCTAACCCGGCAGTTAAGCGGACTGGCCTACGGCCAGCCGCTTACTTTGTTCGTTAGCCCCTTCATATTCCGCTCCATGCAGGCCAGCATTTATTCCAGCGGTTCGCCTCTCTCAAAGGTTTCTCCTTGGGGGTTTAGGCCGCTCGCCGGGCTTCGCCTGCATGTGTTGCGCCGGTTTCAAGCATTTTTGGCCTCTAGCGCTTGCCAGTCAAGCGCTAGTAGCTATCATTATTGTAGCAATGCGCCGCTTCCGTGGCGCAGCGCTTTTTCATGGGCTGCGCCCGTCTTCAAGTCCAGGCGCTCCCTCTTGGCCTTCGGGTCTAACTCTGCGCTCAAGCGGACCCGCCTACGGCGGGCCGCTTACCTGGGCCGTTAGCTGCCAAGGGAGACTCATGAGCTGGCTTGATCTCTTACAGCAAGTATCCCTGCTGATAGCTATCTGGGTTGCGATCTATGGCATCGACTCCTGGCGTAGGGAGCACACCGGAAAGCGTCAGATAGAGCTAGCCGAAGATGCTTTAGCGCTGTTCTACGAGGCTGCGGATGCAATTCGCCACATAAGACACCCCGCCAGCTTCGGACATGAGCTTAAGGACATAGAACGAGGCGAGACTGAAAGTGACGCCGATTACGATGCAAGAAGGAACGCTTCTATCGTCTTTGTCCGGTACAACCTATACAAGGATACATTTAGCAAACTCCATGCAATGCGCTATAGATTCATGGCACAGATCGGGAAAGACAAGGCAAAGGCATTCGAAGATTTGAGAGAGATCGTCAACTCTATCCAGATGTCTGCCAACATGCTCGCCCGTCTTTGGCCACGCAATAGCTTCCCGTCTGACAGCGCGTGGGAATCGCATAGAGCGCGAGTTGAAAAGTACGAGGCAATCTTTTGGGAGGGCCTAGAAGAAGATGACCCAATCAATCCAAAACTTGCAGCTGCGATACAAGAGATTGAGTCAGTTTGCCGTGCTGTAATTTCCGGCAAAGGAACCATCTACAGCTTTTTCAATTGGCGCATATCGCGTGGCAGCTAACAATTCATTCAAGCCGACGCCGCTTCGCGGCGCGGCTTAATTCAGGCGTTAGGCTCTTCGTCTGGCTAGTCCCCAAAATCGATGGCTCCCATCGATCAATCACCTATAGAGAAACATCGTGAAAGCGCTCGCTCTACTTGCTGCATCAATAGCTTTGGCCGGATGTGCCACACAGCAGACGCAATCCAATGCCAACATCGGTTTTCGAGGTGCAACCATCGGATCGCCGCCACTTCCTGGAATGAAACAGCTAGAGAAGTGGCAACCAAGCTTAGGCATGACATCTAGAGAAATCTCTGATGCTTACTCGATGCCTAACGAACCCAAGACACTGGGCAGCTTAACTATCAAAGAAGTCACTTACGAGTACTTCAATCAAAAGCTGTTTCGCATTGAAGTTGACTTATGGACGGAAACGCAAGCGCGTTGCCCAAGAACTTCTGAACTCATTGCAGCACTAGAGTCTCAATACGGAATTTCAATGATCCAGCATCAAGCTGACTACATAAAGCCGCAGTTTCTTTCGCAATGGCGAGGGTCTCAAGCCTGGGTAACATATATGTGCCAGCCATGGAATTCAACAAATTCAATTGTCATTGAGAGCCCTGCCCTTAGGAAAGAAGTAGAAGACAGACTCAAAGCGATCAGGTCATCAATAGAACACAACGAATCCAAAAAATGAAGCGAGCACTTCAATAAAATGCATCAGCTTGCAGCAATATCAATCACTAGAGCATCTGCCGCCAGCCTAACTGGTTGTTCAACAGGACGTCTACCAGCTTCGCTGGCAGCCGCCTGTTAACGCGGGCGTTAGCCGCTCATGCAAGCCCGTGCATTCGCCCTCCGCCCTGCAGCTGTCCTAATCTTGCTCCCGGCCATAGCCCAATGGGGAGCGGTGCTCGAAATTGCTGCGCGTGGCCTATGGCAGTGGCTCAAGTTCGCTGGGTACGGTGGCGGTGGAGCGGTAAGTGTTTCGTGGGCAGGCGCACAATTCTTCCTCATGGCTTCTGTCGTGCTCGCGGGTGCCTATGCGGTGCTTATGCACGTCGGTAGTCGCTCAGCACGCATAGGCTTTGCATCAACATTGGTTGGAGGGTTTGTCCTTGGGGTCCTGCTGTTATCGCCACTTGTCGTCATGCGCGGCTAACCCGTCCTTCCAGCGGACCGCCTTCGGCGGCCGCTGAACTCAGGGCGTTAGGGTTTATGGACGCACTACTGCTATCCCTTTCCAAGCTCTTGATGTTGACGGCCTTCTGGGTAGGTATTCCCGCGCTCCTCCTTTCCATGCTGCTGCTTCTTGGCTTCCGTCTCAAAAATCGTCTTTCGTTATCTATTTTCTTGGTTGGGTTCTGTGGCCTTGCTTGTTTCATCCTGGGCATTTCTCTTGAGGGAATCGTCACAGGTAAAGCCCTAACATTGTCGAAGTGGGGGCCAACAACTGTAAATTTGGCTGACGACCCACAAAGCTACTGGCTCTCCACTTCTGTTTGGATCGCTGGTTCAATAGTGTTCCTTGGTATAGGCGTTTGGCTTCTTATCCGGCAACTAAAAAACCCTAACCCTGCGGTCAAGAGCGCTCCACTTCGTTCCGCTGGGACGCCGCTAAAGCGGCGCCCCTTACCTTAAACGTTAGCGCTCATGAAGCAGCGATCCATAGCCACCGTAGAAGAAGCGATTGCGCTTGAGCATGCCGTTGCTAGCTCTGCGGAGCGGGCGCTTGCCCAAGTCATTGAGCTTCATGATCCAGCCGACGCGCTCCGCACGCTTTGGGAAATGAAATTCCGCCCCATTGGCTGCAATCCTCTCAATTCCGAAACTCCGCTCAATCTCATCGAGCAGCTAAATCAAACATTTACGTACATCGCATCAGCGCGCGCTGTAGTCACGCTGTTCGAACTTCATCCGCATCTGGCGCCTTTCACGCTCAATCTGGGCAACATCGGCGGGTCGGACATAGAGTCCGGTTTGGCCGGGGAGCTGGCATGCGAAGTATTCGCCGCTGTCAGTACGTCAAACAATCAGAAGCTCAACAAGGACTTGGCTAAAGTCGCTGCAACCGGCGCAGAACATAAGTACGTGTTCTTTATGTGCCCCGGGTTCAACGCCGGGCGTCAACCTAAGCTGGAGCGGGTTCCGGGCGTGCAGGTTTGGGCGGTCGGTGAGCGGCATGAGCGCTAACAATTCGTCCAAGCCGACGCCGCTTCGCGGCGCGGCTTAACTCAGGTGTTAGACATCACATGCAACGTACTCTGGTCATCTGCGCACTCCTGATCGCCGGATCTGCTGAAGCCGGATGGGATGGCCTATGGCTTGAGTGCCGAGGCAGTGACTTCGTGTTGCTTGAGGTGCGTAGGGGTGGTCGGGAATGGGGCGCGGAGTGGCGCGCGCTGTATTCGGCGAATGGACACGCGGAATCGGATTCCAAGGGCAACCTTGTCCTAAGAGGCTGCTCGTTCGAGCGCGACACGGTGCTAGACGGATGCAATGTAGATCGGCCGCCTGTGTTCGCTACTCTGCCGCACAAGGCTATGGCGAAGCCTGAGCGTCCATCGAAAGCGTCGCTCAGGAAGCGCGCTTGGCTGCGGACCGACAACGATTCGTGGGACAAGTTGGGTAAGCGGTGCATTGCGGAGGGCGAGTGATGTCTAACAGGACGGTCACCTTTACGGTAGACGTCTTAGACGCATGATTGGACTCATCGTTCTAGCCATTGGCGGCGCATGGTTGCTCATCTCGATGGCGTCGGCGAGGTTCTTGGCTTCCAAATTCAAACCGCCGCTCGTTGCGGCCCTGGTCGCGGTTCTGAGCTTTGTCGCAATTGCAACCCTGCCTTTCGCGGACGAGATTGTTGGCCGGCGCCAGTTCGCAAACTTGTGCAAGAAGGAAGCGGTCGTGTGGATGGCCCCAAATTCCGCCACGGTTACCGCAGCGAAGAACGTCGGCGGCTTTTCCGAGAGAGCAGGCCTTGTCTTTCCTGTTCAGCAGCAGTCCATCAGGTACGCTAACCTGTCAAATGGAGAGGTCTTCTACTCCGTGACGGCTTTCCACACGCCGGGCGGCGTACTAATGCGAGCCGGCTTAGGCTTGGGCCACTCAAGGTCTTGCTGGCCAGAGCGATGGGGCGGAAGAGCACTTGGTATCGACATCGACGCGATGGTTAAGCGCGGCGAGCAGTTGGAGTTCCTTGAACAATTTGGGTCTGAGCTTCGGGCGATCAGGTCGTCAACTACTGCTTCAGCTCGTTGGGTGCGCACCGTGCCCGAGCCGAGGCCACTGGTCGGGGCAAGCAGGGAAGCGGTTCTAAACGCGTTTGGAGCGCCTGACACTTGCCAGCCAGAAGCGAAGGAGTCATGCCTGAAGTCGCGTAGTTGGTCATATCAGTTTTTCCGCATCCCCGCGGGTTCTACCGGCTTGACCCCTCAGCTGCATATTCAGTTTGGTGGTAACGAAGAAGTGGAGAGTTCCAAATGGTCCTTTTCGAAGTAGCAAGGTGGAGGCCTGCCCTCGCTTGCGGGACGATCAGTTCCGAAAGCTGCCTGGCCGCGCGAAGTGACGTCTAACATGGCAGTCGACGCGGACGTCCTATCGGCTGGCTGTCGCCAGCCTACTGTCCGCCGGTCACTTCTACGTTAGCGCTCATGTCAATCGCCCTTCGAATGTCCTCGTCCGTCTTCGGCGCAGCATTGGCGGCAGTCTTTTTTGGGGCTACGCGGGCTTGGCGAACGTTGGAAGTGCCGGGAACCCCATGGCCTCCGGTCGTTCTGAAGCGATGTTCGCTGGCCCACTTTACTTGCTGCTCCTTCTGATACTTGCCTGCGTTTGCAAAAAATCGAAGGATCCGAGGGCGATCGCTTACGGGATTGAGGTGTGGAAGATATTGAAGAAGACGGGTATTGCGCTGTTGCTTTGTGTTCCAGCTGCATTTTTCTTCATCGGTTTCGTTGCCCCACCTTTCATCGTCGCAACTTCTGCGGTATATCTTCTGATGTCAGCAATCAATGTGAACCCGAGCAATGGGCGCTAACAGGCTTCCCGTTTTGGCGTCTGGGTCTAACTGTGCAGTCAAGCCGAACCGCCTAAGGCGGGCGGCTCACTTTCGGCGTTAGGCGTCCGACCCGAGGCGAAGCTGATGTCTGTAGCTGTGTCCCTGAATGACTCGCTGAGCGACGAGGAGGTACTCGCGCTTTACAAGGCGAATGCTTGGTCATCTGCGGAGAAACCGCAGCAGCTTCTCGCCGCGCTCCGGAACTCACATGCACTGGTCACGGCGCGCATCGCCGGGCGGCTGGTCGGCCTGGGCAACGCAATATCCGACGGTCACCTCGTGGTTTACTTCCCGCACATGCTGGTGCATCCCGAGTTCCAGCGCCAAGGCGTTGGCAGGGCGATGATGGGCGCACTGATGGAGAGATATGAAGGCTTCCATCAGAAGATGCTCACTGCCGATGGGGATGCCGTCGAGTTTTACAGATCGATGGGGTTCGAGCGTGCAGGAAGAACCGAACCGATGTGGGTGTACGCAGGCAATGAGCACTGAGCTTGGCGCCCTGAAGACGCCTAACCATTCCATCGAGGGGATGCCCAACCGGCTGCGCCGGTCGGTCACCCCTCATGTCAAACGTTGAGCGACCGCTTCCCCCTGCCGTCGCTGGCAGCTTATGGCCGAAAGTATCAGTTTGGCCCAGCGCCACATTGCGGCCGTTGAGGACGGCCACCCTGCCGCAGCTTCCAGGGTGGCCGCCAGCGACAACTTCAAATCTCCGTCTGTTCTGAGATCTCAAGGGCATCGTCTACTTCGATACCCAGGTACCTCACTGTTGACTCCAACTTCGAGTGGCCGAGCAACAACTGGACAGCGCGCAGGTTCTTTGTGCGGCGGTAGATCAGTGTCGCCTTTGTCCTGCGCATCGAGTGCGTCCCGTACTCCATGCGGTCCGGGCCTAGCTCGTCAACCCAGTGACCGAGGATTCGGGCGTACTGCCGTGTTCCGAGATGTGGCGATTCGTGCAGCCTGCTTGGAAACAGGAAGTCCTCTGATTTCAGCCCAGCCAGCTTGATCCAGGCTTGCAAGGCGTCACGGGCAGCCTGCGTGATCTCGAACTGCACTGGACGCTGAGTCTTGTGCTGCATGACAACCGCGCGCGATGCCACCTGGTCGCCGTGGCATACATCCCGAACCTTGAGGGCGACGAGGTCGCATCCTCGCAGCTTGCTATCGATGCCCAAGTTGAAGAGAGCAAGCTCGCGCACCCGGCCTTCCATCTGAAGCCTTACGCGCAGCGCCCAGATATCCTTCAGCTTGAACGGAGCCTTCTGCCCGACGATCTTGCCCTTGTTCCACGGCTCGCGATGAGCGGTATTACCTGTGGATGCCATGATGGTCTCCCATCGAGTTGAGGGGCACACAGGATGCGCTGGCTTCGACTCGCCAGAGCGACTAGTGATGCTCGGCTGCCACAGCCCTATGACTGTCAGCTTCATGGCATAGCCATGAACTCAACATCTCGGCCATCACCGGTCGTTCGGGGCCGCCGAGCGAACGTCAGGAAAAGGCTGAATCGAGTCATTCGAGGGCAGTGGTCTGGACGGCTGCTTCGATCAGGACGGGTTATGGCTGTCCAAGTATGGCCGCCGCTCTTCTGACATCAGTCAGTTGCCGGTCGAACACACCTCGAGCCCTGGTCGAGATCCGCAAGCCCTTTGAGGAATGTTGATAAATGTTCTCTGTCAAGAGTACATTTGTTCTCCATGAAAAAATCTGACGACCGCAGACGTCAAGTCTTGGCATTCATCCAGGCCAGAGTAGAGGCGGATGGTCGCCCACCCACGCTTGATGAGATTGCTACAGCCTGCGGGTTCGCGTCGCGTAGTGCGGCGCAAAAACACGTGCGCGCACTGGAAGATAGCGGCGACCTCGAAGTGACCCGCGGGCGATCTAGAGGAGCTCGCCCCAAGAAAAGCAAGCCGACACCTCAAAGCGCACAGCAACTTTTCGAAATCGCCCCCCGAGATGTCGGGGATCTCTCCGATACTGATCTTCGAGGCCTCGTTGCGCGTCTTTGCATCGCCCGCTTGGCTGACGCCGAACTTCCGCCGATACCGGTGACATGGGGCGGTGACCAGCGTGCCCCTGATGGGGGCATCGACGTCAGGGTTCAGCTCTCCGACCAGGACGCCAAAAAGTCTCACTTCGAGCGAAGCGTTGTCGGCTTCCAGGTCAAAGCGACCAAGATGGGACTGAGCGAGATCCAGAAAGAGATGTGCCCCGGGGGTGTTCTGCGATCCTCGATCCGGGAGTTGGTCCAACGAAACGGCGCTTACATCATCGCGACATCCGACACCGTGGCAGATGCCGAATACCAGCGGCGCGTCGGAGCAATGAAAGCCGCAGTGGCCGGCGAAGCCGAAGCCGCGACCGCCTTTGTCGACTATTACGACGCACGGAGATTGGCCGACTGGACCAATCGGCATCCTGGCGTTGTCGCATGGGTCCTAAGCCAGTTGGGGCGTGCCCTTCAGGGTTGGCGTCCTTATGGCCAATGGTCGAACACGCGCGATGGCAAGGCGCAGCCCTTCCTCCCCGATGAGAAACATCGGTTGTTTGACCCACACGATCGGGAGAACGGTCTCACCTTGACCGACGGCCTCCGCAAGATCAGGTCAATGCTGAGAACTGGGGGGACCTCGATTCGCTTGACAGGTCTATCCGGCGTTGGCAAGACGCGCTTTGCGCAGGCGCTCTTCGAAGAAGAGGCAGCCCCCGAGGCGCTCCCCCAGAGCCATGCGATCTATACGGACACAGGGGAAGGCTCAAACCCAACCCCCTTGGCACTACTCGACGAACTGCTCGCCTCGCGCCGTAGGGCGGTTCTGGTTGTCGACAACTGTGGCTCTGACCTTCACAGTCAGCTCACTGCGCGCTGCAAGATATCTGATCGCGTGAGCCTGTTGACGATCGAATACGACATTCGCGAGGACTTGCCTCTTGAGACCAGCGTCTTTCAACTTGACGCCGCGTCCCCAGACCTCATCGCGAAAGTAATCGAGCAGCAGTTTCCGCATATCTCGCAGGTCAATGCCCAGACCATCACCGAATTCGCGGATGGCAACTCCCGCGTCGCAATCGCATTGGCTAACACGATGGGCTCCAATGACTCGCTCGCTGGACTGACCGATCGTGCCTTGTTCGATCGCCTATTCTGGCTCGGCAAGGAAGTGCATCGCGAACTGAAGGTCGCAGCCGAGGCATGCTCCCTCGTCTACTCGTTCGATGGCGAAGACCTGGAAGGCGAGCTCAGCGCGCTATCCGCACTCGCTGGGCTCTCGCCTCTGACGCTCTACCGGCATGTGAATGACCTCCAGCAACGTGGCTTGGCACAGCGCCGAGGCAAGTGGCGGGCCATTCTTCCTCATGCGATCGCGAACCCACTTGCGGCTCAAGCACTTGAGTCCATTCCACACGCACTACTGCACGCGAAGCTGGTGGCGCCACAAGGTCGATTGCTGCGCTCTTTCTCTCGGCGGCTCGGCTACCTGCACACCTCACCATCTGCCAAGAGAATTGCCAGCAGCTGGCTGGCAGAGGACGGTCTACTGGGGGACTTAGCGGGCCTGTCTCCTTTCCTGCTCGAAGTTCTGTCCAACATTGCACCAGTTTCTCCTGCAGAAACGCTGTCCGCTATCAAGCGAGCCGTCGAGGGTCCTGCAGCCGCACAGCTGCTGTCAGCGAAAGCACCCTCACGCACCAGCCTTGTTCGTCTGGTCCGATCCATTGCCTACGAGGCAGAGCACTTCAACGAATGCCTGAGCGTCCTTGTCGCTTTTGCGAGCACTGAGGCTGAGGATGAGCGCATGGATCCCACGCGATCCGTCATCAAATCCCTCTTCACGCTCTACCTATCTGGCACACACGCTACAACTGAGCAACGCGCCAATTGGATTCGAGGAGCACTGGAGTCTGGTGACGCAGTGCTGGGAAAAATTGGCTTGGAAGCACTCGACTCCTGCATGGAGGCGCATCATTTCTCGTCAAGCTACGAGTTCGAGTTCGGCGCTCGCGTGCGCGACTATGGCTACCACCCGCGAGGGAAAGCGATCCACGATTGGTTCGCTACCTTTATCAATCTCGCCGCAGAAGTGGCCACGGGAAGCGGGCCGTGGGTCTCTGAGGCGCGAGATCTTCTGGCCAAGCGCTTTCGGGCGCTCTGGTCATTTGCCGGCATGGCCGACGTGCTGGAGTCTGTCTCTGAGCGGCTGATTGATTCGGGCTGGGAACGTGGATGGCTGGCCATCCGGCAAACCATCCAGTTCGACAAAAAGTCGCTTCGCGCCGAAGCGCTCCAACGGCTTAAGAAGCTGGAGGAGCGATCACGTCCCAAGACGCTCGTCGCCCGTGTGAAGGCGACGGTGCTGGCCAACTATGCCGCCGGACTGGACTACGCAGACGGGGAGGACGACGTCTCTGGCTACGAGCTTGCCGAAGTGCGCGCAAAGGAGCTCGGAGAGCTCGTCGGCAATGACCCAGCAGCCTTCGATGTCCTACTACCTCTGCTTGTGACGAATCAGCAAGGTCGACATTGGAGCTTTGGGCGAGGCTTGGCCGACGCTGTGGAATCGTTGAGCGCATGCTGGGCGGAAATGACAAAGGCCTTTGAAGACACGCCTGATGAGCAGCGTAATGTTCAGGTCCTTCGGGGTTTTTTACATGCGATGCATTACCGGGATCGAGACACCTTCGAGAGCTGCCTCGACGAGGCAATGGGCCGTGCAGCTCTTGCGCCTTGGGTTCCAGTACTTCAGTTGAGCGCCCCTCTCGATGAGTCAGGATGCAGTCGCTTGCTTGCGTCCATGGACAACCCAGCCATTACCGCGTGGGCGTTTCAGCATCTTGCGATCGGCCGCGCAACTGAACACTTGTCGGACGACCTTCTTGCCCGACTGCTGCAGAAATTGAGTATCAAGCCGGATGGCCTGAGTGTCGCCATCGATGTTCTATACATGCACATCCATGGAAATGACCATCCGATCGGCCCCTGCGTGACAGCAGTTGCTCACACATTGATAGCGAACGCCTACCTAGCTAGCCACCGTGGTCGGCTAGATCATGAGCTTTCCGGAGTGATCAAGAAGTTTCTTTGCGGACCTGAGGGGGAATCGACGGCACGCACCCTACTCTCAAAGTTGCGCCAAAAGTTCGAGGACCACGCGCTCTCACGCTATGACCTCACCGAAACGATTGCGGCCTTATTCAAGGTTCAACCACACCCCGCCTTGGATGCGCTGGTCGGTGATGAGGATGGCTCTGACAACCGCTACATGCGTCGCCACGAGCTTGCCGGGGGCCGTAGATCTAGCGCGTTAACCGAGATTTCGATCGATGCGCTCATGGACTGGTGTCGCGCCGGATCACCGCAGAGATGGACTCGGGTCGCGTCCTTGTTGCCTGCGTTCGCGGTTGCGGAGAGCGGCCAGACGCCGAAGTGGTCCGAGCGTGTTATGACGCTGCTGCAAAACTCACCCGATCCTGTAGCTGTCGGTGCCGAGCTCGTAGAACTTGTCGAACCCTCTGGATGGAGTGGCTCTCGGGCAGAGGCAATCCGGCAGCGACTACCGTTGTTGGATCAGTTGACGGACGCACTGGGTCCGGAAAATGCCAATGCCGTCGCTAGTTGGAGAAGCCGTGTGTTGCTCACAATTGACCGGGAGACGAGGCGGGAGCTTGAGGCGCACAAGGCGCGCAATGAGCGCTTTGAATAGCACCACGGGTTCGCGCTCGGCGTGAGCTGGGCGGTGCTCCAGCGATTTGTCGCTCGTCCCTTACCAGTATCTGGGGCCTGTATTCGCAGAGCGGCTGACGTCACCCTGGACTTGCTGGGTGACGTCACGGCCATGATCGCGATTTGCGGATCATGCAGAACGGGCCCTCGAGGGGGCTCAGCCGACGGGCTCGCCGCGCGCCTTGACGCTCCAGGGTATTCAAATTTTAGGACCGCCGGCCGTATAGGGTCGGCCAGGGAAACCCCGTCGGCAGTACGTCGCAAAGCTGCCACTACGACCAACGCCGGCCGCTGAACTGAATGTCGGGTTGACGGCGCAGACCGTGAGTACGCTGGCCGTACGCAACCGGCCGCTCCCGCTGCGGAGCTGACTTGACCGCACTTCGGCAGCTTCAGGCTGATCTGAGTCACTCAAATGGCGGGCGTGAACGGCAGCAGCGCCCGTGAGCGGCTGTTGGAGCCGGAGAACCTTATATGGAAGGACGACATACTTAAAGCGGTCCAGGAAGATCGCGATTGATGCCAGCATCGACCGGAAGAACTTCAAGGCCGCCAATTGAGTTGCCTTTTAGTCATCGCTTTAGGCTAGTCTTCTTATAAATTCTGCAGCACTGGGTAAGTTCAGCAGCTCCAACGGCTGGACGCCCTCGCTGCCTATGGCGACTCATGTCTGCACGGCGAAAATTGCATCAAACGACCATCCGCTGTTCGGCGAAGCTTGCGCTCATGCTTGCTGTCGCCGGTCGCAGAAGGGAAGACAATCAACGCGCAATTTTCCACGCCGAGCTGGAGATTGCCCGGTACTCTGCCACTGCTCACCGCCGATGATCGATTTCAATCCCGCGACCTTCGAACGCCACTTTCGGGCTCTCATTGCTGATCCCGACTCGGATTTCGAACTGGACATGCTCGACGATGCGCTCCAGCAGACCGTGGCCGAATCCGAGGATGCGAGGGCCTGTGCGTATATCGCCGTCGAAGTGCTCTCGAGCGAAAACCGTCCAGTGACCTTTGCCTACGCCTTGAACACTGCGGTGTGCGCAAGCTGCTTATCCGGAGACACCGAGCGCGTCAGGCGATACCTCGAACAGCTCGTCGACTTGACGAGCACGGGCGGCATTGACCTGGCGGCGCTGTCTGCGGCAGAGAATGTCAGCCGCCTGTTGCCGGGCAACGCCAAGGCCGACCACGTGCCGCACGTTCTCTACGAGGTGGTTCGGTTGTATGAGCAACTAGGACAAATCGAAAAGGCTATCAAGACCTTAATTGCCGCGGCGAACCTTTTTGCCGATTTCGGTGCATTCCAGCCGGCCTACCAATCCCTGGCACAGGCGGAAGAGCTGGCCCGCGATCACAGCTTGCTGCAGCCGTATGCGGACACCATCGGCGCGCTTCATGCGATCTGCCTTCAGGAGGAGGACCACGCTTACGCCGAAGAGGTCTGGCCCACGCTGATGCAAAAGTACGCCGAACTGGAAACGCCCGTACCCGCGCATCTGGCCGTCAATCGCGCGACGGCGCTGTTCCAAACCGGAAACCATGCCGCAGCCCGGACCGCCTATGAGGATATCCTCGCGACGCTGATACCACGCGATGCCGCGCGGCCCGTGGTGCTCATGAACCTGTCGGCATGCCTTCGCGAGCTGGGCGAGCCCGGTCCTGCCAGAGAGCGGTTGTCTGATGCACGCGCGCTGATGTCGTCGCTCGAAGACGTTGATTCCGAGCATCGTCTGGAGTTGGAGTTGATTGCTTCGCGGAATGCCATCGCCATGGGCGATCCCGTCGAGGCGGTTGCTTGCCTGCAGCGCGCCGCAGTACATCTGGAGGCAGGGGTTGCCCTAGTCGAGAAGCTGCATTACCGCCGCGGATTTCGCGATCGCTATATCCGACGAATGGAGCGGCTCCTCTCCGACCTTCCCGTCGCCGGCCGCGCCACGGACGTGGTCGGCGTGATTGCCGCCACGCGCGCCAACCGCGTGTCGGACTGGCTGCACTTCCTGAAATGGGCGGGGGCGCTGGCCTCGGAGCTCGCCCCGCAAGAGCGGGACGAACTCGAGCGCTTGGTCAGCCACCTCGCACACCACGGGTCGCCGCACCTGTTCGGTTATCACGAGAAGTACGACGATCCCATGTCTGCGATTGCGAAACCCGATCCCTGGCGCGACATCGCCGAGTACGCGGACAGGGCGAGCGCCCGGCACGGCGTCGGCCGACCCTTTCAGAACGCCACATCCGACCGCAGCGCAGCGGTCATTCTGCAGAGGCTTGACGAAGGCTACGCACTACTTGTGAACCTGCTTACCGCCGACCACAAGCTGTTGCTGCTGCTTGGGGACCGGTATGTCCTGTGCACCTTGCCGGAGGCACAGACTCTTGCGTTCTACGGGGCCTTGGCACAGCATCGCCAGGACCCGGGCAAGGCCGCCACGAAGGCGCTCGGCCGGGCCGTCTGCGATTACCAGACGGCGCTGTTACACGCACTCGCCCCCGTGTTGGACGAACTGGCGGAGGCCAGCTGCAAGGGCGTCATCTTCCTTCCTGATGGGATGGACTTGACGCCGATCAATCTGGTGATGGTGGGACATCCCGGGATTCGCGCCCGCATGGCTGCCGGTGGGTTCGACGTGCGCACCTGCATCGCGCTATATCCGGCCCAGCGCGTAGCCGGTGCGCCCGATGCCTGTCTGGGCATCGTCGAAAGCGAATCTGACCTTCGATATGACCGGGCGGACGTCGAGGGATTCTTCCGAGGAGTCGGTAGGGTCGGGACCGTGCTGGAGAACCCGGAATGGGATGTGTTCGAGGAGCGGATGGCGTCGACCGATACACTTGTCCTGTCCCATCACGGCGTCTCTGTCGGCCTGTACAAGGATCCGTTCATGGCTGACATGGCAGGGCATGGCACAAGGAGCGTCATGAGCCTGATGCATCTCCAGGGTGCGACCTTCCGGTGGCCGCATCGCCTCGCGGTTCTGGGCACCTGCCACAGCGGGGGGCTCGTCAACCGTAACCATCAGCAGCAGTTTCGTGCGCACGAATTGATGGGGTTTCCCGTCGTTTTTCTCCTGAACGGCCGCTCGGAAGTCCTGGCCGCGTCGTGGGCAATCCTGGACCGATTCAACCTGGTATTCACCTCGCTCTTCGCCCCGGGTCTGCGCGACGTTCATCCATCGCAGGCCGCGAGCACGGCGCTTGCCAAGTTGGTCGAACTCCCCGTCGAAGAGCTTTCGGCTTTGCTGCTTCGGGCATTCCCTGCGGGCACGACGATCTCGCCGGATTTACTGACGCAGATGGATAACCTGAGGCAACAGCCGTTCTGCTATGGGGCGTACCAAACCTATACCCTGCTGTAGGCCGCCCGGGCACCTTCGTGATCGCCGAGTCGGCCTCGGTTGCAGGTTTATTTTTCAAGGAACCTAGTTTGAGCAACCATCAAAGCACCAGCGAAACCGGAAGAGTACAGGCTGCAGATGACCTGATAGACGTCCTGTCTGGAGCAGCCCTTCTTCTGTACGTTCTGGATGTGAAGAGGATTCACGCGCGATTGAACCTCATGCCGAAGATCCTGTAGGGCTTGGGCACTGCTTGCGCGACGGGTGAGGTCGAATAGGGCCCGGCGTGTTTCAACGCACGGGAACTGAAAGAGACAGCGTGGGAGGCACTGTGACCTCTTCATCGCCGTTCGGCGGTTTGCAGTCTAAGTAGTACCACATCGATGCTGGCACGGGTGTTCTGAAATGCCGGCACGCGATGAAGTCCAACGGCCACAAGCCCATTGCCAAGGCCGGCGAGTTTTCCTCCCATCGAAGGCGGCCAGTCGCGTTGAATTGCGCTATGCGGTCGCGCAGAGTTTGCGCCGATGCTGGCAAGGTATAGGGAGCTTCGGTGCTACCGCTTTCCTGGTGCGCTGGCCCAAAATACCAGCTTGATGCCCAGTCGGCCGTTGGATGCCAGAGCTGACTGCCTAAATCAGGATATTCCTTGGCATGGCTCTCGGCGAGACCCTGGTATACGTTGTCCTGGCCCTGCATCGCACACCAGGACCCCATGGTGGCCAGTAGCCACGAGTGGCGGCGCATAAGGCCTTTGAACTCGTCGGTGCCATGCACCTCAAGCTCGACCAGATCGTCGAGGGAGTCGGAGCCCACCGGGAACATACGGCCGATCCTGAACACGAAATTCAGGCGCCCCGTGATCTCGGCAGTCCACCAGCGCGCTAGGTCGTGCTGCCCCGTTTGGATGAACAGCACCAGAGCCAGACAAATGTCGATCACTTGTGCATCCAGTCGCGGAGAGGCTGCCGCTTCGTGGTTACGCAGCATGGCGGCAAGCGCAGTCGCGAATTCGCTGGAGCGCGCCCGCCACGCGTCATCCTGGCCCGGCTCCACCAAGGCAGCCGAGAGTCCGATTGAAGCGAGGAGGCCAACCTGTTCGAGCAGCAGCACCGAATACTCAGCGCCTTCTCGCGTATACCCCGACAGGCCGTCCTTTAAGCGGATGTGTGCAGCCACGGCGTCGTAGTAGCGGCTGGCCGCTTGCAGGTAGGAGCCCCAGATATCTCGTATCACCTCACGGACGTCCTGCCGCTCTTGCAGCGATTGCAGGACGACACGATGGAAGCACCACAGCAGCGTGCGCTCCATCACCCAGAGCGCCTGGCGGCGCTCGCTCTCGCCGTCGGCCCAGTGCGAGCAAACCAATGCAGCCAGATGTACCCGGCGCAGTGCCTTGAGTAGTGCCGGGACGGTTTGCTGTGCTCCTTTCTCATCCAACTGGCCATCGGGCGCGATGCCCAGTTGGCGAAGCATGAGTTTGCAGAGGTGCTCAAAACGGTAGTCGCTGTCGGCGCCCATCACCAGCGCCTTGCGCAGGTCGGCTCGGTCCTGACCGTCAAAGAGGTGTTCGTTCAGCAGGTGCGCCTCGACCAAGTCGGATACCTCGTCCGCGCCCCAAAACTCGAAGTGGAGCTGGGGATGGCGTGTGGCAAAGCCCACCCAGTTAGGCTGCACTTCCTGGCCAAGGTCGCCTGTGGTTGCAACCACGATCACTTTGCGGTGGTCTTTGTACTCGGGCGGTACATGGCTGGCGAGCCAGACATCGATGATCTCGTCCATGCTCTCACGCACGGCGTTGGGATCACCTGTCCAGGTGCGTCGGCCAATGTCCCCCTGTTTAATGACGAACAGCAGCAACTCATCGACGCCATCCGTCAGAGATCGGCCTGCCGCCGGGAAGTCGACACCGAACTGGCGCACCCCAGCCTTGGGCTTGACCAGTGGTACATAGCCCATCTGTGTCAACAACTCGGGCAGCAGCCGGTCGAACTCGTCGCGTTCTCGCAGCGTCCGTAGGTAGTGCGAGAGCGCCAGGCGCATTGGGTTACCGGCATTCACGTGAGATCCCGCTTGGTTGTACGCAGTTGCAGTCTCCGGTAGGCATTGCCAACGGGATCGAGGACCTCGCGCCGAGGCATCTCGAACGACACGGAGTGAGATGCAAAGTGCATGGGCTCGGTCCACGATTCGCCATAGTGTTGAAAGCTAGTCTCGCCGGCCTTGATGTGCACCTGCGTGACGAGTTGCGCAAAGACTGATTGCTTTTGCGTCTCGCGAATAGAACTCTGCATCGCCTTGGCACGGGCTTTAGCGAGATCTCGACGCAGGGCCATTGGAACTTTGAGTTCGCGCAGGCGCGGTAGCGCCTCCAGCGCAGACATGTCAGCCTCCAACTGCGCTGCGATGCTGCCCAGCTGTTCTTTCACGTCAGCGTCCTTTTCCTGTGCGGCCCGTTGCTTTAATGCGTCGCTCGTTGTTCCTGGGTAGTCATAGCCGATTTCTTCGTAGAGAACCCACCGAAGAAAGGGCAATACGCGCTCCTTTGCGTTGCGCAAATCCAGCAAGGACAAAGCTAACGTGATCATCTGCTTGGGCTCAATCAGGAAGCCAAGCATCCGCCTGACCACATACAACAGGTCGGCCTCCGTGGCAGTGTCGAGCACCGCTCGATCAAACTCGATAGCCATACGGCCATCGGATCGAATATCTGAGACCATGTGCGCCGCAGCATTCGCAGTAGCCTGGCCATCAGCGAGCATCCAGCTGGTGAACACGCGGGCCAGCAACGGGGGATGGGACCGCAGAGCCTGCGTGCACGCATCGAAGCGGTCCGCGAACTCGCGCTTGCCTACCGTCGAGCCAAGATGGGCTCGGACCCAGGCTTCGAGGAACTCGATCACTGGTTCGACGTGTGCCGACTCGGGGCGCAATAGCTGAGAGAGACTGTAGTCCAGCCCGTCCAATGCCCAGTCGAATCCATCGCCTAGCCCAACACACAGCGGGAGCCACTCGAAGAAGATGCCTTCCTGCAGCAAGTCCCCGTGGTTGCGTGACAATGCCTGCGCTAAGCACCCGACCGCGTCTTGGTCGCCTGCGGCGATGCGTGCACGCAAGGCTTCATCGAAGGTGCGTCGCAGGTGGAGGACTGCGCCGGCGGCGCGCAGTCCGGCCTGGCGCTGAACGACATCCTCGTTGGTAATCCGGAGCAGGATGCGTGCTTCTAGCGCCGGCGCCAGCTCGGCCGACAGGGTGGGTTCTGCAAGCATGCGGCCGGCGATCCAGCAGGTGACCTCGTGAAGCTCGGTCAAGTCGAAGCGTATGTCTGCGTCCAAGAGGCGTGAGACCGAGGCCTGCGGGTCCGATGCGAACCACGCCATCCAGGCCGCGCCCAGCAGGTTGCCACGCGTTTTGCACTGCTGTGCCAGCAGCATCTCGACCATGTCGCGTGCGGCCGCTGGCTTGCTGCTGAACCAACGCGACAGCGCGTGATAGAAGGCCCCGCCAGCGAGGTCGTTCACCGTGTGCGGCTGCTCGGCGTCGCAAAGCGCCACCACATCGGGTAGTTCGACCGCTTCAAGGTAAGGCAGGGTGGCCTCAACGAGGTGCAGGGCGTCGAAGACGTCGGCCGGGCGAGTAATTCGGGTCGTCGCCAGGCGCAGGACACTGACCCACGGGTGGACGGCAGCCAGAAACCTTCCGCTAGCCATATCGGCGTTGCCAATCTCGCACCGCCACAGGTCATAGGCTGCAGCCCACACCACCTGCTCGTCAAAGGGAGGATCGCCCAACCCAGCGAAGACCTCCAACGCCGCTACCGAGTTCCGGTCCTCAAGGCGAGCGAAACGCAACTTGTCGCCATCGACCGACGCACCGGGAGTGGTAGAGAGATCGAGCTGCGCTCCGGCGGGGATCTCGATTTCGAGCTCTCCGCGATCGGCTGCCTGCAGTTGGCGCGCAAGTTGTCCTACGGTCACGGGCTGTTGCGTTGTGAGCATGGGTACGGGTCGCGAGGTAGTGGCGATGGGAGCCCGTTAGGTTACCGCACCGCGCAAGAAGTGAATTCTCCTCGAGCCAAACCGACTTCTGAAACATCGCTCATCGTTTGAGCTGGGCCGAAGGGCAGGAATCCGCTACAGAGCCGTCAGCGCGCACACTCAAGCGAAGGTCAGCAACCGCTGCATTGCAGACTCCGAGCCGATACTTGAACCTCGGTGACCAGCAGCGATGATTCGCAACCCGGCAAGACAAGACACCTTGCACCGCGACCTCCTTCGGCATAGCCTACCGCGATGCCAGAAACGGACAAGCTCTTTCCCGAGTACCAGCTCCTGTCCTGGCTGCCTGACGAGACATTCTTCAGCCTGGTTAGCCGTCATCACCAGCTTTGGGGGCATATCACAGCTGCGCAGACCTGCCAACTGATGTTCGGCAGCGCACGTGCCGGTGTCCACCATGATCTACCCAACAGTCTTGGTGCCTTCGCGCAGCGCACGAATGCACTGCTGGGTGAGGTCGATTCCATTGCGAGAGAGCGGACACTGCTCAATTTCTACGCGGCTTTCGCCCCACCAGACGAGACTGCAAACGCTGTCGCGTGTATGTCCGGTGCCAGTGTGGCCCATCTGAAGCTGCGCCTGGGCATCCTTACAAGCCGATTTCGCGCCAACCATCCCCTCAAGGCTTGTCCGCAATGTATGGAACAAGATCTTCGGGAGACTGGATGGGCCTATTGGCATTTGAAACACCAGCTCCCGGGTGTGTGGATGTGTACGGCACACCAGCAGCCGTTGCTTCAATCAGCCCTTAAAGCCAATGGAGTGGAGCGCTTCCAATGGCTCTTGCCGCGCTTGGCTGACTTGCATTCCGCAAGCACGCAGTCCCCTGAAGCAGCTTCGTGCTCTGTGCTGTTAAGTCTCGCAGAGCTCATTGAACATCTTGTTCAGTCGGGAGCCTTCAAGCCACTAATGTTGAGAGATCTGTACGAGGTCTACCGCGAAGAATTTCGGGCGCGTGGATGGGTTGCTGGTGCCGCAAGCTTGCGCACAGGACAGATCGCGACAGCCTTCCTCAGCTACTGCGAGGCACTCAGATGCATTCCGGAGTTTGCGGCGCTCGCCCAAGACGAGGAAGGTATGGCGACGCAATTGGGCCGGTTGCTGAGACCTCCTCGCTCGGGAACCCATCCCCTCAGGCACCTGCTCCTTATTCACTGGCTGTTCGGCACTGCACAACGGTTCGAACTCGCAATGAAATCCAAGGGCGCGCACACCCAATCAACCGTCTCAAACACGGTGCTACCCGGCTTCCCCGTCATTGACCCGCAAATGGTCCACCTGCATCGTCTCATTCAGGAAGAGGGGCAATCGGTGCGCAAGGCAGCGAGCCTTGTTGGTGTTGACCCGCAAACAGCGCTCATGTGGGCTGCAAAGGCAGGGATAGCGATTTCACGCCGACCACAGAAGCTGTCCACAGATGTGCGTGCTAAAGCCATTCGGGCGCTACGCAAAGGTGCTGACAAAGAACAAGTGGCATCTCGAGCCGGAGTCTCTGTCGGAACCATCACCCGTTTGCTGCTCAGTGAAGCAAAGCTGCATGCAGACTGGTCTGAAGCGCGAAGCGAAAGAGCGAAGGCCCATGCTCGAAATCTTTGGCTTGAGCTGTTGCAGTCCTCAGGAGATCTCGGGGTCAAGTGGATGCGCACCATGGACCCACGCACCTATGCGTGGCTCTATCGAAATGACCGCGCCTGGTTGGACGCGCACAAACCGGATCCACTTCCTGAATCCCAGCGCTCCCGACCGCCCTCAGTGGATTGGGTAGCCCGAGATGAGCGACTATGCGTCCTGGTTCGTGAAGCAGCATTGCGCCTGACGGAGGAGCAGGGCGTATCGCGCATACACCTCTGGCAGTTGTGCCAGCAAATACCTGACCTGCGGGCAAAGCAGGCCCAACTGCCCCGATTGCCGCGGACTCTTGAAGCCATCAAGGCAGCTCTGAGTGCCCATCTTCCGTCCCAAGATCTTTTTCGCTAAGACCCATCCATTTTCGATTTTGCTTCGTGCTTGATATGCATATATGCAATAGGTTATGCTTTGTGCATGATTGAATCGGAAGTCAAAGCACGCGCAGCAAACGCTCGTCGTATTTGTTTGGCCCATGGAATAGCCCAAGCGGACATCGCCGCCCACGTAGGGGCCAGTCAATCTCAGGTGAGCCGCATCCTCAAAGGGGAAGGCGTCAGAGCCTCACGTCTGTTTGAAGAGGTGTGCCTTTTTGTGGAGCGCTTCGAAGGCGGCGTTGGCGCCGATGCCGTTCGCAGCAATCGGGAATTGATTGAGGCCCTTCAGACCACTTGGGACGGGTCGGCGTCACATGCCAAGGCATTGGCCGCCGTGATTCGATCCCTGGCGATTCTCAAACCCGCTTGATCTGATACGGAGACAGCTGATGAACATGCTTGTGCAGCCAGCGCCATTGCCAGAAGAGATGGACCGGGGCTACTTGGGGCGGATCATGCGGATCAATGGGTACCGTTCGCCGAAGGATATGGTCGACGCGATGGCGGCGCATTTTGGCGAGGAAGGGCGGACACGCCGTGAAGTCACAACGCATGAACTTCTCAGCCGTATGGCCGGCATGACTACTGAGCAATTTGCACAACGTCATACGACCCTTCCGTTGCGCAGGGGGATCACATCCTATTTTCCGGGCCTTCTCCATGGAAGCGAAGAAAGAAGGTCTCTGCTTCATAACAGTGCCAGCCTGCGCAAAGGCCAGGCAGCGTTCTTTTGCAAGGAATGCGTTGAGGCAGATGTTCGCTTTCATGGGGCGAGCTACTGGCGCCGGGATCTGCAGACACCTGGCCAAATATGGTGTCCAAAGCACATGAAGCCCTTGCACTTCACTACATCAGTGGATCCTTTCATTGCATCCCCGGCCATGTCGATGGAGGTCGCAGATCAGATCCCTGAAGATTGGGTGAGGCCTGCCATTGGCAATCCGCATGTCGAGCGATTTATTGAGCTGGCTGCTGCCCTGTTCGATCGAGCGGAGCCTCTGGACGTCGCTCTCATTGCCCCTTTGCTCAGGGATACGGGAAGCGCGCAGGGCTACAAGGCCAACGCTTCGTCGAAGCAGGGGGTGCTGATCAGCGACCACATTAAGGCACTGTTTCCTGAGCAGTGGCTGAGCGCCGTGTTTCACGAGGTGGTCAAAAAATCTATGGGCGCGTATCTCCATCAGGTGGATGGGGCGCTCTATCTTCGCAAATCCGCATCATCAGTGATTGCCTACTTGCTGGTGTTGTCCGTCCTGTTTGAGAGCGCAGACCACGCCATCAATGCTCTATCGGGAGCCTGTAGTGGGGATGCGATGCCCGGATTGCGTCAGAGATCGGCGAAACGCAGCATTCCCGACATGGATGAGCTCCTCGAACATTACGCAGCAGCAAGGGGAGGGCATGCAGAGGTTGCCCGGATGCTTGAGCTACCTGTTTATGTAGTTCGCAAGACTCTGTGCAATATAGGTTTGCCGAACCTGCCTGAGTGGGATGTGACATCGGAGATCGGTGCAGTAGCTGCTCTGAGGGCGTTTTACCTCAACAAGCGCTCCTACCTCTCATCCCGGGAAATCTCGGGTTTGACCGAAGCGCGTTTTGATGCGCTGATGCGCCAGTGCGGACCCAAAATGGCTATTGCCCTTGACAGGATGACGCCGAAGACCAGGAACCAGACAAGGACCCGGCGAATGAAAGGCCGGCTCCCCGTCAGACTGGAGCAAGAGGCTGTGCTGGCAACCCCTCAGTTCCGCGAAATGTTGCTCCAGAACTGAGCCCAAAAGCTGTGATCCTCCGGAGATAGATCTTCGTACATTGACAGCCGTCCTGGGTCATTGCTGTGAAGCGCAGCAACGGCCTGAGCCACTGGAGCCAGATAGGTATCTGCAGCCACCTTGAAGTCATCGAGACGAAGATCGTCGTCATTGCGCTCGAACGCCACTCGGTGCGCGGCAATCCAAAGTGCAATGATCAAACGTTGAACGCCGGCAGTTTTTTCGAGGACGAGATCACCCAATTCTTCAGTGATAGCTATTGGGCGAGCGACGTACTGGTAGTGGCCGAGTCTTGGCAGAAAGTGCTGACGGAACGCCGCATCGTGATCTCCCCAGAAATGCTTGAAGGCATGGTACCCAGAGGTGACGATGCGTTCCGTGTTGCTCAAACGCTTGGTCAGCGCACCGAAGCCGTCCGGCGTACCAGAGACCAGCAGCGGTATCTGCCATTCGTTCAACGCCGTCAAAATCCACTTGAGGGACTGATCGTCAATGATGCGCAGCTCTGGCGGAGGTTCACCGAGCTTTCTTTTGCTTCTGGACTTGAGAGTAGGAAGCTTGAACAGGTTCTGAATCTCGTCCAGGTGCAGAAGGCCAAGAAAATGACTGGATGCGACTTGCCGCCACTCGTCCAGCATTTGTGGCCCATTGCGCCATTCACCAGCCAGCGTCTTGTCAAAGCGGGTGCTGTCTGTCGCCTTCTTCCATGCCGTCATCAGCGCCGCTGCCAGATCGGTGGCTTTGCCCCCCGCAGGAACATCCAGCGAGAGCCAAACTACTTGCTGCAAGCCATTGACCATCCGGAAAAATGAAGTGTGCTGGATAGTTTGAGGGAATGTAGAGAGGCATCTGCGAATAGCTTGTGTCTTGCCAGAGCCGGAAACACCCACAACTGCTGCACCGTAGCTTGGTGCCGTTACCGGTGGCCTAAAGCGGGCCTCCTCGCCACTGATCATGCTCCATGTACTTGATGACGAGGGTTGCAGGTGGTGGTAGTTCTGACGGATCATCATGTCCATCGTTTCGTACAACTGCAGCTCTTCCAAACTGGGTACATGCAGATCGCGCACACTCATCAGCATGTGTAGGCGGACGTGGAGCGGAATAGAAGCGATGTCTTTGGGTGGACGAACTGGGAACTCCACCAATGCCTTGAGTGCGTCGGGTCGTGAACGTATTGGTCCAAGCTGGGCGATGAGTGAATTGCCTGTGTAAGGGTCGTGCACTGCGACAGTTTCCGGCGCGCGTTTAGTCATGCATGACCTCCGCATCCATTGCTTGGAAAAAATCACACATCATCGCGTCATAGTTGGTTTTGGACTCAGCTCGTGCCTTGGCAGTACCTCGGACTTCGCCTATCACCAGTTGACCGGCGAACTCGTTTTCGATTGCACGAGCTTCACGGATCGTGGGAGTGAGTCCACGTGCACGTTGACGGGCAGCGCGTGTCTCCTCAGTGGCCTGTTTACGGATGAGTTCCATGCGGTGATAGCCGAGTAACGCCTCTTGCACACGTTGGTGTTCAACGTCTGCGGCCTTGAGCTTCTGGAACGCAAATGCGTCAACCATCTCGTCGTGGGTGAGCGCGGGATCGGCCCGGGAATGGTCGGAGATGGTGAGATCTATCAGGCCTTTACCGCTTTCGTACGGTGTCCAGATGCGTGAAACGGAGCCTGGGTAGTACTGGGCAGGGATTTCCCAACTGCGCCGGACTGATCGTGCGCGAGTTGTCCATTGCTCAGTTTCTACGATCGGCGCGCTATAACGATTCGTGCGAAAGACCACACCGTTTCGAGTGACGCGTGCATCCCCCGTCGGGAGCAGCTGTGTGATTAATTCGGCATCCGACTGCGCGCGAGAGAAGCCAATTCCCATCTCATGGCCCCAACGCCAAAGCCCCGCTGGGCTGGGGAACACACCTTGCGCGATCATGTGTGCATCCAAGCGCTTGCTTCGGTCTGCAGTCAGGTTGTAGATGTAGAAGCACTCGTGGAGAAACTGCATGTACTGACGGACGGACATCGTCGCTGCCGCTGGGTTAGATCGGCGCAAGTCGTACTCTTTGCGTCGGGCATCCATCGCGCCCGGAATGAAGTGGTACTGCACGTTCTTCATGATGCGGTGCATAACCTCCACCACGCCTTTCAGATCGGGGCGGAATGGCGCCGTGTAGCTGAGGGTGGTGAGCAGTTTCATGCCCGTGGCCTTGGCCCGCTTGGACAGATACTCACCTCGATCGCAGAGCAGCCTTGCAGGAAGGGTAGGGGCTGGAAACAGAGACTGCCGCATGTCATACCCCCACAGGTCGCTCAGCAGGTTGGACGACGCTACTGTGTTGAAAATAGCGACTTGTGCAGTGTCCCAGCTGGGCCCCGTGAGACAGACATAGAAGCCCACCACAGCCGTCGAGAAGACGTCCACGATGACATACACGACCGGGCGTCCGATGATCCAGTTTGGATCAATGGACGATCGTAAGTACACGTCCCCGATGGTGGAGTCGACGGCGTACATCAGCCCCGGTCCCTCGGCACCCTCCCAGCTGTAGCCCTTCAAGCCGCGGAGCGCGCGTTCGAAATGGCCGCTGCTGGTCTTTTCGCGGATTCGGTGGATCTCCTTGATATCTTCCGTCAGAACCCGCTTCACCTGTTGGTAGTTAGGGTACTGGCCTTTTTCAAGATCGATTGCGACGATGTTCCCATTGTCGTCATAGCGCATCGCCGTGGTGAACTGGCTGGCGATGATGCGTTTATGGCGCTCCGGCATCGAAGGTTTGGCGTTGCGATGCCTTTGTCCGCCATCATGATTTTTGCCCGCCAGACAGTGCTCATTCCTGGCTGAACAGGCTCACCCCAGCAGCCGTGAATTAGCTTGGAGAGTCGCTGCGCAAATGTCTTTCTGCCGGCCTTCTTTCTTGTGCTGCTGGCCGACAGGTCGCGTCGTTCTCCGGGCGCACCGCACTTGTCAAAACGAGTGCGGAGACTTCTTCTCGTGAGTCCAAAAGTGCACAGAATGGACCAGAGTTTGTATACGTACGATTTGCTGACTTTGTGTTGCTTAATCGCCTCGCGCACTAAGTGCCCCAAATTCCCGTGAATCAGAATGGATTCCTTGAGAGTCTCGCTGTCAAGGAACTGCTCCATAACCCGGCAACGCTTGTCGAAAGCATTTTTTGCGCTTAGTTGATCAATCGGTGTGTAGTACAGACCGGGAAGCTCAAGGCTAATGGAAATCGCTTCGTGTGACTCCATGAGCTCAATGAGATCTTTCCGACAAATTGCGTACAAGGTACCAACTAGCGGTTTCTGAGGGATTCTTTTTTTTCGCTTGAGTTTTCGGTCTTCGATGCGGGGTCTGCCTCCTCGTACGTTTGTTCGCGGGGACTCTTGCTTGATCAAGACGCAGTAGGTGATGTCTGTGGAGGAATCATCCACAATGATCCGAAAGATGCCTTCGGGTAGTCTCAGCGCCTCCGTCGTCAACTTGAACGCTTGGTTGTGCATCAGGTGCATGCCGACCTCCGCGCCAGAATTGGGTTGAGGGACACGAACTCTTCCTGCGAAATCAAGCTCAGGGGGTGGTGAGGTCTCCAGCCGCGGCGCAAATCCACAGGTAGCAAACCGCGCCAGATTGATTGCCAAAGTGCCCGCTGCGCTTGATGGCGGTGCGTTGCTCCTCCCAAGAGATCAGTCAGGTGCTGGACGATGTCAGAGAAGGCATGCCAGGGTGCAGAGCGCACCACCCTGCAAGCCAGCTGGATTTCTGAAATTTCTGCTGGCTCATCAAATCCCCAAGGTGAGCTTCGGCGCAGGGTAAGACCAACACTCTTTTCGTACTGTTCTGGTGTGATGAGCAGCCACTCCACGCCCCGGAGATTCCAATAGGTTTTTTCCAGGCGGAGCAGCTCTTTGGCCCGTTTCGTGAGGGCGCTGGATGGTTTGCACGAGACAGCGAGCAGCCCAAGCCCGCCGCGTTGAGTGCGTATGACGAGCAGCAAATCAGTGGAGCTGGTCCAGACATGGGTTTCGTCGCCGTCTTTCAGTGCAGGGTGCTTGATACCCAGATTGCCGGCTATCTCCAATGTTCCGGGGAATTGCGTAAGGCCGCAGCCGATTTGCCACCGAGAGAGATCATGCGAGGCGGAGTCCTGGCTTATAGGAAACTGCTCGGCAAGATCGACCAGGCCTGGAACTAAGCCGGCGAAATTCAGACCTCCCCATTCCTGGTCCGAGAGAAGCTCACGCTGCCGATTCATCCAAACGATGAGATGGGACCGGCCCTTGCTGGATGGATCGCCCCGCGACACACGGTGCCACGGCGTGTACTCGGAGTAGGTGCCTGTCCCCCGGCCTTCTCTGCGGAAGCGTTCGAGGAGACCGGGCGTGAAGTGCTTCTCGGTCCTCATCGCCCAGTCTCCAGTCCATGGAGATGGAGGGGCGGCAGCAGCAGAGTTGCTGCCTGTGTCAAACAGACTGAGTGGCCCGTTCGCCGAAGTAGCGCGTACAGGGCGGAGTAAGTGGCCGGGCGGCGCGTGAGGGACGCGCTGCAAAAAGTGATTGTTTGCATAGATCTGACATGCTGGTATTCGCTTGTGAGGAGCGAACGTTTCCAACACCCGTGCGTCAGATCTGCTAATCTAGCGGTGCGACTCGCGAAGACTTAGGTCTGAGCACCCGGGCGGCGGGGCTTCTGAAAAGGGGTCCTGCCGTTTCTTATTTCATTGCTATGTGTCCTTCCAGGAGCTTTGCCCTGATGCTGCTCGCCTGCGCCGGCGAAAGTTGATGACTCAAATAAGCAATGTCCCGCAAGAGCGAGGCCACATGCTCAGGGGTCGCCTTACCTACCTTCAGGCCCAAGGACTGTCTTTCCTGCGCCGCTAGAGCAGATAGGGCGGTTTGTTCGCTTGGCGACGCCTTCAGTGCATGTCCGATGCTGAGCACGTATTTTTCAAGTGGCGGAAGGCGTCGACCGTTCTCTATTTCAGAGATCATTGAAGGCGGCAAACCAACTACTGTCGCCAGTCGCCGCTGGCTCACGAAGGCTCTTTCCCGCAACTGAATAGTAGCGCTCCAAAAGTGGTGGATGTGTTGCCAAAGGTCATGGGTGCAGGGTGTCTCATGGTTCTGGCGAAAGGCGGCCATCAAAACCACCGGTAAAAGTACCCTCGATCCACGAAAAAGTCGACAGCAATTTCTGGAAAAAATGAACCTTGGTAATTGCGTCACGCTGGTGTGACGCGGCGCGCAGGCCGACACTCTGGCCGCCTCTGTGATTCGTATTCCAGTCAAAATGCGAGTCACCTATGCCCGCTGGGCCGGGGGAGTCTGTACTGATGGTCGCCCGTCGCGTAGTCAGGCTCAATGCTGCAGTGCACTTCTTGGCAAAAACTCCACGCCCGTGCGCTTCACCAGCTCTTGATAGCTGATCGGCCGACTTACCGTCTCCCCCTCGCGGTTCTCCTGCCAGTGCGCCCAGGCCCGCTGGGTGGTGGCGTCATACACAAGCTTGTACAGGTAGGTTGGTACTTTCACTCCATTGGCCCCAATGCGCGGCCCAGCATCCGTGAAAACCGGTCCGGTGATCACGAAAACATCCCCCTTGGCCCGCTTGACATAGCGCCGCGTGTCCTGCTCGATCTTGTTCCAGGCACCCCCGTTGTGCTGTGCATTCTGGGGAATCATGTTCGCGAGACTGAAGCTCTGCGCCATGGCTGTAGGCGTCGGCATATCTCCTGCAGGGGCCATATGCCCTCGGGAGTAGCCTGAGTTCTTGTAGTCCTCCAATTCCGCCCGCTCGCCACTGGGCAAGCGCGCATCCGCAAAGAACCGCTTCGCCCGCTTCTCGTCAGCATCCTCGATGAGCCTGCGGTTCAACCTCTGGGCTACGAACACCGGTGTTTTGGTGGTGCCAGAGTGCAGCACCGCAAATGCCTCATAGCAGAGCTCGCGCAGCTGCGGCCGTGGCGTGATGGCGGGTGATGTGCCATTCGCAAAGAACTGCGGACACTGCGCAAAGCTGGTGGGCTCGGGCGTGAGGAGCGCCGCGCTGTCGAACTGCGGAAACCGCGCCCAGGAAGGATTCGGGAGAGCAACGCTGACGAGAGACAAGGTCAGCACAGCTGCCAGGCGTACGCGACTTGGCCAAGAGAACAAACGATTCACAGTACAAGACATCGAGTCGAACAAAACGGAGCCCGATTGGAGCACCGATCACCTCTCACTTTTGCTCCGAATGCTCGGATCCCTCAGGGTTGTACAGCTGCTAGCAGAGATGGGGGCCACAAACAGGAAGGGCTCCCAAAGGGAGCCCTTCCTGCCTGCCCGCCCCTGCGGTTCAGTTAACACTTCCCATGGCAGCAGCACCCGCAAATGCAAAGTTCCACCACCATGGGAAGTCCCGCAACTGCTTCAATCCGAGTCAAGCAGTTGGCCTACCACTTACTGACCTTCAGCTTGCCTTCAAGGCCGCCAAAAACTCCCGCGCATTGAGCTGGCTCTTGTCCTCCATGCAGTTGTTGAACACCGCATGCGGATACCGCACGGAGCGCGCAATCGGGCTGTACTTATGGGCCAGACACTGCAACTCAGCGGAAGTGTACGCATAGTCAAACCGCTCGGCTGCGGACTTGGCAGGCATCCCGTACGCCACTTCATTGCGCCCATGCAGCCTGAGCAGCGCATGCTCCGGGTGGGTGGTCTCCCAGATCGCCGGAACACTGTGCGGCGATCCCTGTGGACCATCCACGATGGTGTGGACCAGGCCTAGGCTCCTGAGTTGGCCCAAGGTGTCTGCCGTCACCGCATCGTTCTCCCACCAACTCGGATGCCGGAACTCGATGCTCAAGGTGTGACCGGGAAGATGCTCCACACAGTGCTCGATATGGGCCATGGCGACGGGGTGGCGCACTACCTTCGGCGGGAACTGGAAGTGCACCAGGCCCAGCTTGCCGTTGACCTGCAAGGGCACCAGGCAGGCCACAAAGCGCTTCCACAGTTCCTCCAGAAACTCGACCCCCATGTCCTTGTAGATCATGCGCCGCCCAGGTCCCAAGGCCTCCTTGATGTCTTTGGGCAAGACATCGGTGCTGGTCCACTGTCCAGTGAACAGGCTGAAGGCCTTCACATTGAACACAAACCCTGGCGGAGTGCGTTCTGCCCAGTGCTGGGCGGTGGCGACCGCAGGGATGGCGTAGTAGCTGGTGTCCACCTCTACCAGGTTGAACTGCGAGGCGTAAAAGCGCAGTCGCGCTTCGGGTGTCTTGGCCGTGGGCGGATAGAACTTGCCGCAATCAAGCAAGGTCTTTTCCGACCAGGATGCGGTCCCGACCAAGGGGTTGAAGCCATGACTGTGGAGGGCGAAAGGGTGCTCCATGGGGAGACCTCCTTGGGTTCATCCTACATGCGCATTTGCGGTAAAAGCTGTATATTTATACAGCATTCAAACACAGGAGAAGCAGCGCCATGCAAGTCATCGAATCCACCTATGTCGTCACCCTACGCGACTACCCCGAAGAGATCCCTGCCAAGGAGCGGATTGCCGCAGAAACCCGGTACGCCCAAACGCTGGAAAAGCAGCTAGGTGGCCCCGAACAGGTGGCGGCAGCCCTGGACACCATGCACAGCTTGGAAGAGTCGCCGCCCGAGGTGGTGTGTCCTGGTGATCTCACGTTGCTCAAGGCCTGGGGCAAGGCCAGTGCGGCAGCCAAGCAGGCGGGGTTCCGGGATCTGGGAGAAGGGGATGGGGCGTACTTTGAAGTGCGACTGGTGTGAGGGCGGTGATCACTGAGGACAGGCCATGCCGATCAACGCGCCCTGGAGTTACCCGACCTTGATGTGCACGCCACCTGGCAGAGCGCATGAGGGGGCCGGGGCCTGTGGAGCTGGTGGAGTCACCTGCGCCGTTTTGAAGCGATTCGATTGCACCGCCCCGGCTACCGTTGTATGGTGCATCAGCCAGCCGGGCGTCGATATGTCGATGGACCGTGCCAACTATCTCGGGGTGCCGGAAGACTTTCCGGTGACTGTTGTACCGTCTGCGATTGCGGGTGCTCATCCCCAATCCCTGAAGAGAGGCTGGCTCGGAGCCGCACTCGCACCACACCCGTGGCCACTAGTGTTTTTTTCCGATGTCACGGAATCTGAACAAAACAAAAAAGAACACACTCATCGCTCCCGGTATCTGAACCAATCGCCAGTCGATGGGTAGCGCATGACAAATAGCAACGCGGCTTCCGTTAGTGCACCTGAAGACCTTGGCCTTGCCCCCGGTCTTCAATGGCTGTAGCCTTCCCCGCATGGAACGCGCGAAGCCTACTATTTGCGGATTGGACGCTGATCAGGTAACTCAGTTCGCCAGGGAAGCTGTGGCCAACGCTGTCGTATCGACTGCACGCGCCGGCATCCCCCTCACCGGGTTGGTCGATGGCCGCGTGCAGACGATCCAGGCTTCCGACCCCCACATTGCAAAGTTCCTGCAGCAGCAAAGCGCTGGCCTTGGTGTACCGTCCATTCAGATTGAACGCGATCCGGACACGGACTTCTAGTGGGCAATGTGCCAGGAATCCCAAGTGCGTAGACCCAAGGTGAAACCGTCGAAGAACTCTGCGCACACCTGACAGAGGTATTGGAGATGCTGCAGGAGGACACCGCAGTCGCCCTCAAAAGGCCTCTACCCGAACATGCGCTGGATTCAGGCGCATTGGGTGTGGTGGTTCACGTCCATGGGCAAGGTGCTGATTATGAGGTGGAGTTCTTGACGCAGGATGGGCATACCGTCTGCGTCGAGACGCTCCAACTAGAGAATCTGGCTCCAGCACCGCTTTCCGCCGTGGGTGAAGATGCACGACGGGACATGCTTCAGAGCGAAGAAAGTCGCAAGAAGTCTCGGCTACCTGCTGACTGCATCAGGAGGCTGCCTGTCAAGAAGGTGGGTAAGGTTCTTGTCGGACCCAGTCTGCCCGTGCGTCACGTTGCTGCTGTTGAAAAAGGGAAGAGAGCTGAATGGCCTGCGGCTTCAGGGCCGCAACGTCGAGAAGTTGGATTTCGCTGTTGGTTCGACATGCGACGGTCGCGGGACGCGATAACGGTCACTCAACCAGTCCGAATACGAAGTCCAGGCCGAACGGCCGGTTCCGGGGGGAAGGGCGAGCTGCCAGCCAGGCCATTCCAGGTTGTTTGACCGCTTCTTGCAAAAGCAGTCACTGAGAGCGCCATGGTCGAGCGACCGAGATCGGCCTGGAGTTGACATGCCGGCGGTCAGTTCTGCAGCGGTCTCAGTCGGTCGGCTTTAGGCGCGGTGTGACCCGTCATTAGCGCATACCGGTGTTCGGGCGATACCTGCAACGGTCACGATTTGTCGAGGTAGTGTCCATGATCTCGACGACCTTTTCCACCGGCTGGCCGCGCTGTATGCGTCAACAGTCCGGACGCCAGAAAAGTGCCCAGACTGCCCCTGCCTGCCCGGGCACGGGCGCCGCTCAGTTCGGGAAGTCAGCGTTGCGGACGCCGTCGTAGAACCAAGGGCCGACACGCAGCTGCAACGAGCCCCGCTGATTCATCAGCTTGGCGGCCAGCTTTGGCGATGCGTGCTGAGTGAAGTCGAACTCATAGCCAGAGAAGCTTTCACCGGAGTGCCCGGTCAGCTCCATCGGTTCGGCGTTAGCCAGCTCTTCAGCTTCGGGCACCGAGATCTCCAGCTCTTCGGCCAGCGCCTCCGCCATGGACTTCATCGGCGCGGAGCCTTCGTCGTTACCCCAGTCACGGTCGAGAGCTGCCGACAACACCTCCACTTCCGGCGACTCAAAGCAGCGACGGCCGAGGCGAACCGTCGTCACCGCTACTTGGCACTTGATTTGGTGTCCGCTGTACGGGCGCTCCAAGTCGAGGCCGAGCGTCACCTGGACCGGCATGGTCTCGGTGTACGGCTGTTCGATGGTCGCCTTGTCCGGCTCGAGGTCGTTATCCAGGTAAACCTCATCGACGCCATCGTAATTGGCGTTGGCCATCTCGTCGTTGACGCGGTCGTCGGAGAACACAGCGTACTGGACGATGTCATGAAACGCCGCAGCCAGGTTGCCGGAGCTGCCGTGCAGCTTAGTACGCGGCAGGCGCTCGGCGAAGGCTGCCGCCATCAGCTTGCGCAGTTCGGTATGCGAGTGTTCGAGCTTCAGTTCTGCCGCTCGTTCGATGAGCAGGCCGTAGTCTGCCACCACGTGCGGGACGGCATCGAGCGCCTGGGGCTCATGTTCAGCGTTCTGCGCAGCCTGGAAGGACGCCAAGGACTTGTGCCCGAGGGCGGCGCAGACCAGCTGCTGACCGCGACTCAATGGAATGGGCGCCGTCGACTCGGCAGAGTTCTTGCGAAGGGAATGGGCGAGGCCAGTAATACCAACAGCCATGGCAAAGCTCCTGATTCAGCGCGGACCAGTTGAGCAAATTACACAGGCCCACGCCCAGGCAGATTTGCGTGGGAGGGGTTGGTAGTACGGAACGAAGAAACGGGAGACGCTGGTATGAGCTGCTCAATGCTCCGGCGGCGAGGCCTTGGGCCTCAAATGTAACGACCTGGCCGACTGAATGCAAGCGCAGCGCGTCTCCCGCAACGCTTGCGCTAGAGGGTCACCGCGATCACCTCTGCAAACAGCAGCTCCACTAAGTCGTCGTACTCCGTGTCTGGCGCGTAGGTGGGGTCGCCAACTCTGATGGCCGCCTTGTACGCCTGTGGCTTAAGCGGGCGCGCATACGATGCATTGACTGACGAGTGGCACTCCTCGTCACTTGCGCCGGACAGTCGCGAGGTGACGATCCAGGGCACCGGTCGCGCTGGCCGCGATGTCGGCATCCACGCGCGTAGAGAGAACCTGTACTAGTTGTCGCAATTGGCCAGTTGTCAGGCCTACGTTCATGCTGATGCGCATATGAGCCTGCAGTTGAGAGTCCGCGCCTGGCAATGCAGACAACATGCCCACCGTGGCGATTTCTCTGCTTTGCCAATCAAGGTTATCGCGCTCGAAAATGTCGCCGAATAGGTGGTTGCGCAGGTACTCGTTCGCCACAGGAGCGAAGTCGAACAGCGGCCCTTGCACTGGCCCGCCCGAAAGCTTGGTCTGGTTGGCGGTGCCTGCGGCCATCAGGGCGTCGCCTTTGGGTATTGCACGGCTCGGCTCACGGCCCGGCGCGTCCTGAACGCCGCGCTGCTTGCGTGCCTCCAAAACCTTCATGAGTTCGCCTAGCGCGTTGAGGCTGCGCGGAAACCCTGCATAGGCATAAAGCTGCACCAGGATTTCGCGGGCATCACTCACGGTCATGCCCGCGGCCAAACCCTGATTGAGTGCGGCGTTGAGCTTTGTCATGTCGCAAGCTACCTGTAGGAAGTCGGCGGCAAAAGCTCAGGCTGGCCAGTGTGCATGAGCCGAGGCTCTTCTATTTTCATCCTGATGAGATCAAACGTTCTCGGTAGTCGCTGACTGCACCTTCACCCGGAAGAACTCAATCGTTTTGTCGGCAATGGCCTGCGCTATCCATGCAGGCTTGCGTCCACGGCTGGTCAAGGAGCCATCCCAAGAGAGACCACGGTTGGGATCGTAGAAGGTAGTGGGCCGTTTGGTCGATGGAGGAAGCGGCTTGCGACTGATGGAGCCAAGACCTACCTGAGCAGGTGTCAGGCCGAACTGCTCAACGAGTTGGCGAGCGGTCTGGATGGCTTGGCTTTTGTGTTCTTTCACCAGCTTGTCACGGCGGGCTTGCAGTTCGGCAATCTGGCGGTCCAGCTCTCGGATTTCTGTGGTCATAAGGACGGAATTGTAAAAGTTGCCTCCTTGCGCTCTTTCGCCATGTTTTTCTCTTGCAGCCACAGCAAATCAAATCTTCCATCCAATAGGTCCTCACTAGCAATGGGAGCGCTCCGATCAGTGGCTGTTTGTTGCGCGCTGCCTGTCCGGCAAGCTCCACTTGCCTCGCGCAAGCAAACACGAATGATTCTTGTTGACGTTTATTCATATTTGGTTAACAATTTCTACGGAGGAAGATTCTTTGATGAAGATGCGGCATAAAAAGCGCTCCGTTCTGGCAGGACTCTTTGTCTTGTTGTTGGTCATCATCATTAGTTGGGTGGTGATGTATTTTGCTTCGGAAAATCAAGATGCCCAATATAGAGCGGCCGTAGCCTCATCCCAAAAAAAATCAATAGGGGCATTATTTCCCTGGGATAGAGTTCAGTCCACAGATCAACCAAGCAATGCTAATCGTGAGTCTGTTATGCAGATGCAGACCAACGCAACTGAAGAAATCAATGTTGGGGAATGGATGAGTGGTATGGAGGTGCCGAAATTCCCCGTGCATGAGATTGTTTCTAGATATAAATCTAAGAGCACTCATACCAGCGCAGAAAAGGGTGAGTTGATTAGTGGGCTTAGTTATTGTGCTAACCGTAGAACAGTGGGCCAAATTGCGGGCCAACAACGATCACGCGGTTCAGTGGATGAGGCAAACAGTCTCTTAGATGTTCATGAAAGTTATCTTAAATATTGCAATGGGCTGGACGACTCAGCCTTTTCGCTTCGAAAGAACCTTCTTGCAGAGCTAGCGGAGAGCGGTCATGCAGAAGCAAAAATGATGTTCTTCGAGGCTGGCCCACTTGGCCGATGGCCGACGAATAACGAGTACATACCATTAAGCTCAGAAGAAATAGCCAATTGGAATAAAGCGGCTGTGACATATTTGGAGCAAACAGCCAAAGAAGGCGACGTCCGATCCTACAAGTCATTGGCATCCATGTATGGTGCTAGTAGAGATGACCCTATTTTAGGTGGCCTTTCAAATGAGAGTACCTCCTATGCGTATGAGCTACTCTGGGTTTCATCGGTCCAAAACAATCCAGAAACTTCAAATGAGTTAAGGGAGAGTTTAAATAACTATCTAAGCCACATTGTGAGTAAATTCACGCCGGATCAGCGGCGCGAGGGTATGAAAAAAGCAGCTCAAATACAGTTGAATTTAAGTAGGTAAATAAATGGGGGGCAAAATGCTTGCAAAAAATAAGTCTATATTATGGGGTGCTATCGGATTTTTTATTGCTTTGTTATGTTTTGCGGTTGACTACGGCTCATATCTTTGTAGAGGATGTGCAGCACCGATGAATCCAATTGACACACGGCTTTTTATTTCTGTTTATGTAAATCCACGTGTACCCATGTGGCAAGCAAATGACACAGTCACCATATGCAATGGACTCGAGTGCGTGAAGTACTTCACGCCAACCTCCGGCGCCACCACCTGGACACCAATCGAAAAGAGGCCTGATCCCGGGCGAGGATATAGCGGAGAAGGTGTGCCAGTCGGAGGGGTGGGCTTACCGCCTGACGCGCCGACACCGGTTACGTATCCTTTCCCTACTGGCGGCAGTGGTCCAGGAGGTGTTGTGATTATTGGCCCCATCGAGTCATGGTGCCCACCGTTTGATCTAATCAACTGCGCCTAGTAGCAGGCTCTTGTGTGATTACGCCAGCTTAAATTGAAAGCTGAGGAGGAGTGCTGGCTTGTGGGAGCCATGCAACGGAGCTATGCAAGCTCTTCACGAGTCGGTTCTGGCTGAACCATAGCGATGCCAAACTAAAACGGCACCTGCGTTCGAGGATTGCTCAAGCTCAGCAGGCGCTGTGCGAGGGCAATTGCCCGGTTTGGCGGTGCATTAAGCCCCTTGCAGACGCACCTGTCCCATGCATTGCAGCAGCTTGTGCTTTTTTGCCATCCACAGATTTTCGCGAACCACCCGGATCAGCGTTTCCACACGCGAGCACGATCCTCCCTCTAGCTTGCGCAGGGTTTGCTCTGAAATCCCAACCTTCGTGGCCAAGACCTTCATGGTCAGGTTCTTGCGCAATCGCTCGTGGCGGATCTGAATCGCCCCGGGATTCGCGGAGGCTGTTTGGTTTAAGTCAGGCCACCACCTCGGTGTTCTGACTGGCGAGTTGCCGGTAGTAGTTTGCCTCAGCCTCTGCAGGCGGGATATACCCGATGGGTTCGAGCAGGCGATGATGGTTGAACCACGACACCCATTCGAGCGTTGCGAACTCCACGGCCTCCTTGGTTTTCCATGGCGCTCGGCGGTGAATCAGCTCGGCCTTGTAGAGGCCGTTGATGGTCTCGGCTAGGGCGTTGTCATAGCTGTCGCCCTTGCTGCCCACAGACGGCTCGATGCCGGCTTCTGCCAGTCGTTCGGTGTAGCGAATGCTGACGTACTGCGACCCTCTGTCCGAATGACAAACAAGGCTTCCATCGCGCTCCGGCTGCCGGGCATATAGAGCCTGCTCCAGCGCGTCGAGTACGAAGTCCGTTCGCATCGAACTGCTCACTCGCCAGCCGACGATGCGCCTGGCAAACACATCGATGACGAAGGCCACGTACAGCCAGCCCTGCCAGGTCGAGACGTACGTGAAATCGCTGACCCACAACTGGTTCGGCCGCTCGGCATGGAACTGCCGATTCACTCGGTCCAGCGGACATGGCGCCCTGGCATCGCCAATCGTGGTGCGCACGACCTTGCCGCACATCACGCCGCGCAGGCCCAGGCGGCGCATCAATCGCTCGACCGTGCAGCGGGCCACGGTCACGCCTTCGCGAGTCAGTTGCCGCCACACCTTGTCGGCACCGTAGACCTGCATGTTGGCCTGCCAGACGCGCTGAATCTCCGGGACCAGCACATCATCGCGCTGAGCCCGGATGCAGCGTTTGTGAGGCTCACGCAGCAGCGCCGCATGCCTTCGATATGCCGACGGGGCGACCTGCAAGACCTTGCAGAGCGGCTCGACCCCGAAGGCATCGCGATGCTTGTCGATGAAATCCTTCAGGACTTGAGCCGGCGGTCGAGCTCCGCCTGGGCGAAAAACGCGCTGGCCAGCTTCAATATCTCGTTGGCCCGGCGCAGCTCCTTGACCTCGCGCTCCAGCTCCTTCATCCGCTGGGCCTCACTGGTCGTGATGCCTTCACGCACGCCAGTGTCGACCTCGACGCGTTTGACCCATTCGTACAGCGTCTGCGGCACGCATCCAATCTTCGGCGCGATGGACTCGATGGCCGCCCACAGCGACGGGTACTCCCCCCGGTGCTCCTGCACCATCCTCACCGCCCGCTCACGCACCTCGGGTGAGAACTTGTTCGGCTTGCTCATGGCTCAATCCTCTCAGAGTGTTGAGCCTCCTCAAAACCCGGGGCGATTCAAGCAGGCGTCAGAGAATTCACAAACTGAGCTTGAGCCGCGGGCCTATCGGGCGGTAGCTGGAAGAAACTCCACCCCGTACGTCGCACCAACTCCGCATAGCTGATAGGCGCCGATACCCGCTCTCCTTCACGGTTCTCCTGCCAATGCGCTCATGACTTGCCAGTGCTGGCGTCGTAGACCAGTTTGAACAGATACCTGGGAACACGCACCCGGCCGTCACCAATGGTGGGGGCACCTCGCTCAAACACTGGCCCCGTGATCACATACACATCCCCGCTTGCACGCAATACGTACTTGCGGGTGGTTGATCTTGACGCCCCGCCAATCGACTATGGAACGCCACCAGCTTGCAGGCGATGGACAGCCTTTGCGAAGTTCACGAACGATCTGCGATCGCTAGGGGTTCCAGGGACTGCAACGAATCCAGATGAATGTTTGAGCTGTATGCGCCCATGGCGTCTGCCTTGCTCATACGTCCATCCTTCGTGGAGCAATCGTCGAACGAGCTTTTGAATCTCCTTGCATGTGCTGTATCGCTTCATCTGACAGCTCCATTGCTCGAATGGCTATACCGTGAGGCAAAGGATCCGACGGCAAAACGCCAATCGGTGAACGCTTGTGTCGCACCAACAACGTCCACTGGCTGGCTGTAGCTATAGCCCTGCTGCCCCCTAGAGTTCTGAAAGAAACGTCCCCGCGGATCGAGCATGAGGTAAGACTCGCTCATCACGTCGTTGTCTTCGACGCACATAACACCCTTGTATCGCGCATGCCGGGCGATGAACGCCTCAAACACTTCAGATGAAACTGCCAGATCGCCGGTGACCACCGGCAGCATACGAAAAATCTTCCAGCGATCAGGGCGGAAAGTGTTGATGGTGTTACCCATGTCGCCTTCGGCATTCAGGGCATTGACGACGGTGTTCAACTTGACGTGTAACCCTGGGTTGATCGTCCTTGCCTTGGCCAACAATCTGGCCAGTTCCTGGTTGTTCAACAAGGAGCCACGCCTGTCGACTCGGCCAATCCCAACATTGGTGGCATCACTTGCAGCGTCAATGCTGACCCCGATCATCGAGACCAGTGGTGCAAGCTGGTCCAAGAAGTCCTCTGTAATACGTGTCCCGTTGGTAATGATGGATGTGTTCATCCCAAGGGAGTGTGCTTCAGCAAGCACACGGAGCACAGCCTCCGGATACAGCAATGGTTCGCCTCCTGCAAGGTTCAGGCGTACAGCAGACCACGAGAGTGCCTGCTGAAGTGGATTCGACAGGTTGCTAGGTGCAAAAAATGAGGCAATCTCATTCAGCAGCTTTTGGGTTCGCCCCCAGTCGTGAATCAGCTCCTTTTCAGCGCCATCCCATTTCGCGTAGCAATAGCGACAGGAGAAATTGCAGGCCTCCGTGATGTGCCAGTTAATGACCAGTTCGCGAACACGTGGGCGTGCGGACGCCTCTCCCATATGGAGATTCTTCATTTGATGTGCTCCTTGGTGAGTAGTTAGGCGTCGGGAAGTGCGACATAGCAAAGGCGGAAACCGACCTTCGCTCCTTCGTGTCGCATCGCCAAATGAGCCGGCTCGAGAGAGCCGAAGCCCCCAGAACCTGTTGCCAAAATGCCTCGACCAGCCTCAGCGAACGGCGCTGAGCCTTGTTGATATCCCAAGAGCCACTCACAGAAGCCAGCTACCGAGAGAAAGGGCAATCCCTCGCTGTTGTGGGTCCAGTGCAGGTTTGGACCAAACGAGAAGGTACCGTCTAGCCTATGGCAATCACTGGAGTTCTTTCCAAGTTCCCCATCACCTCCCACCACGGCCCAATCCAACTGCTCATAAACGGGGTCAATGGGCCGTTGACCTGCCTTGCAGGTAATGCTGCGAACAGGATCTACCCGACTGCGATCCACTGACGGTGCAGGAGCGATTTGAGCCCATTCTTCAGGCTCCAACAGCCTGACAGGGAGTTCGTGTCGCCTCTCAAAGTCGCGACAATACGCAACGGCGTCCAGCCACGTAACACTGACTGGAAGCCCCCCCGAGTCGCCGGAATTTACCGACATCAGGTCTCGCTCGATGTCCAATCTTCTCGCGTGCGCTTTCTCCAATCGGTTCCGTCCCCAATCCGTTTCTGCAAGGAACGATGCGTATTGATCGATCGTGATCAGTTCCGAAACCATCAATCGGTAGTCCCTCAGCCGATGTGAAACGAAACGATGGTTGGCCGGCCCTGCCTTCCTTTTGGGAGCCTTAAATCCTGGACGAGACAAGAACTCGCGCTCAATCAGCTTGTCATACCCAGGCCAGTTGGCAGCAGTTCCACCATCAGCGTAGTGGCGCTTTTCTGCATCGTGTTCAAGCTTTTCTTGCCAGTCGCCGCGCGTGAAGTAGCGCCGCGCTGCTATCTGGCTCATGTCCATGGCCGTGGGCACCTCGTGCTTCTCAAAGAAAGGGTAAAGAGGGTTTGAGGTCAGCTCAATATCTCGCTGATCTCGGACTACCCAATCGAAGGCTCCATTTGCCCCTTTAAGAAAAACCAAATTCTCGTTTCCTGGAACCGGTATCACATCTACCCAACCAGCTTCTGTCAGTTCGATCTCTTCGCGGAACAGCTCAAAAATCTTCAGCTGGAGATCGATGTCTTTTTCCGTTGTCTGATAGAGAGTGAACTCTGGCGGTGTTGCGGCTGGCATCACCAGGTTGTCTCCAAGCATGTTGTACATGCAGCCCACGTATTCACTGATCGCGTTGAGCATCAAGAACCGACCTGTCAGATCGATGAATTCGGGGTCATGCGATCCCCGTATGTTCACTGCTCGCGCCAAAGTATCGTCTGAGTATTCGCGACCAAATTCGTACCAATCTACAGCGTCAATCATTCGACGTCCTGCAATCTGGTGGATATCGAAACGGTCGTAGCCGATGGGTGCAAACAGATGAGACCCGGCGCCCGTGAAGATCTTCCGCGGCATAGGAAGGCCAGCATTGAAAATTCGGTCGGAGACCTGTCGCGCCTTCAGAGCACCAACCAAACGAGGTGGATGCGCCCACTTGACGAGATCGGTCGGGTCAACCATGCCGTGCTCTGAGAGCAGAGTCATGATCGTGGGGTGCACGTTTTCCCGCCAGTCGTCATAAGACTTGGCCCCTAGTGCACGGGCTAAGGAATGCTGCAGGTCCGTTGACTTGAGTGTTCGCTCTTCTGATTTCGGCATGCCGACTTTGCGCTTTTGCGTACGCAGCCGCGCTACCGCGGATTTAAGCTGGTCAGGATGCAGCCCCTCCAGCTTCAGAGACCAATAAGGCTTGGCGGTGGTGTGATCAATACCAGGCTTTTCAGCCAGCACGTAAACAGTGCGTTGCGAACTAAGCAGTTCTTCGGGGGACATATTTCTCTCCAATCAAGCCACGGCGGAGCCGCCGTGTTGCCTCAGGCCACAGGTGGTGGTTATCGGTGAAGATTTGGAGAGGGAGGACCAAGTAGGTCCTTTGAGCCGATCAACCGGGGAGGCAACTTCCCGGCCGTGGTTGCTCAGAACCACACGCAATGCGCGTTACGGAGATCATAGCGTCAAAACGAAGCTCTTGTAGCAAGTTCGTCTGAATTGCAGAAACCAGATGCTCTTAACCACAGAGCCCACGGCAAGGTCAACCACAAACTTCTGTCCGGTGATCTTCTGGAAAGATGCCAGCCAGTGAAAAAGGCGCCGAGCTGGGTACTCAAGATGTTTCATTCAAGTTACATTGGGACCTACCAAGGATCAGCTGGTTTGTTACTCACCACTTGGCAGAGCGCCTGCGTGGGAACTGCTGGAACCCAGGTATGAAAGCAAAGCGCCTTATTGGCATGGCTGTTGTCGCGGTCGTTTGCGTGACGGTCTACACCCAACTGACTGTGTTTGTGATCCCGCCGATTGGCGTGCTCGCAGACTGCAGGCGGCCCGAGATGTGAGCCGGAACATCGCAGGGTTCGAGCAATAGGGGGATGACGTATATGTCGGTTGGCTGCTTGTATCTGAGACGCTCGATGGCATCGTTTGCCTCGCGCTGCACAAAGCCTCGTTTGTCGACGCTTCTCTTGCTCAGAAGCAAGACAACTACATTGGCTTCACTGAATGCACGCTCAATTTCTGCCTCCCAGTTTTGGCCGGGAAGTAATTTTTTGACGTCCATCCAGGGCTCCGCTCCCTCTTGGGCGAGGAGCTCGTAATACTGCAGGGCGCGACCCCTATCTTCCTTCGCGTAGCTAACGAATACCTTCAAGGCCAAGAGATGCCTCCGAGAAGCCGGTAGGGGACTGTAGGTCTAACGTCGGAGTTGACCGGCACGCAGCGGCAAGGCGCCGTGAGACGTATGCTCCCGCGCACGGCTTGCGGCGCCTTGCCGGTGCGTGTCCGCGTCGAACCGGCATTAGTGAGAGAACTAAACCAACCACCGGGCAGGGGAATGCCAGTGAGAGAACATAACCACCGGAAGCCGTTGGTGCGATTGGGTTTCGTTGCCCTGACCGCGCTCGCGAACCGGGAATTCCGCGATTGGCGGGGCAATCTGGAGTTTCGGCCAAGAAGCTGGCGTCGGAGGCGGGTCGAATTCGGGATTCTTTGCCGGGTGGCGGCCGCGAAATCTCACATTTCCGCCTGGCGCTTTCTGCGAGGTTGGCTGGGCGCAACAACGGGGCGCTCCGGGTACCCCGCCGCCACACGCTCCCCTTAGTTCTCGAGCGCCAGCCTCGCGAGCTTCTCCAGCACGCTCATCTTCGAATTGTCGCCACCGACCAGGACTCCGTTGGTCATGGTGTGCAGGTACAGCTGCACCAGAGGCAGGTCCAAGAGGCCGGCCATCGTGAGCGCCCCACCGGCACCGTAGTGCATCACGTCTCGCATTCCGGAGAGCGCATCGCCCGAGCCGCTGACACCGCCCTCTGGGGGTACGAACACCCGCACGTACGTCCCGCAGTCCTGCACGGGCATGCGCAAGCCCACCCGCTCGCCGTGCTTTGCGTGCTCGGGTTTGAACATGGAGATGTAGTACGGGAGCAGGTTGAACTCGCGCCCCTTCGACAGAAATCGTGCCTTGCTTCCTTCCTCACGCCGCTCGGCGAGGTGGCCGTCCTGAGCGGCAATGGCGTGCTCGATGCCTTCGTAGGCGTCGTTCAGGATGATTTTGGGAACAAAGGCGCCAGCCCAGACGGTCAGGCGCTCCCTGGTGGCTTGGTCGACCACCCAGAACTGGCCGTCGCGGACGGCGTCCTTGCCTTGCTCCTGCAGGAAGTCGTACTCGAACACCAGATCCAGCACTGCGCCGCTGTTGCCCCAGGGCGTGCGGCGCACGCGAACAACTTCGATGGTGTCGCCGAGCACGCGCACGTCGACCGCGGCAATGGTTTGCTCAGGGTCCGCGCGGCCGGGGAGGCGCGTGCGACGGGTAGCCAGCAACGTGAGGCTCGCCGGCGTACCGGGCGGCATGGAAGGCACCATGACCGGCTTGCGACCGAGGAGCACTTCCTTCAGGGACAGCTCCACCAGGCAGCGCTTCAGGGCCTCCTGCAGCTGTCGGCCTTCTGCGTTGTCAGCCTTGCCCGGCCGAAGGGACGCCAGGTCCTTGGGACCGTAGTCAAGGCCTTGTGTCGCCACCACGAAGGTGTCACGGGCGAGCAGGTGCCGGTACTTGGCCTCCGTGTAGGGGTCAGCCTTGCCTTCGCCTTTCGCCAGCGCCGTATAGGCGGCTGACGTCTTCGCGGGCTGAAGCTCGGTGGACGGTGCCTTGGCCAACCGGACGCTCCCCAGGTCCTCGTCACCCTGGCCGTTCAGGAAGAGGTAGTTGACGTTGGGCAGGAGCTCGTCGGGAACCGCGGCGGCCACTTGCAGGTCAGGTGCAGGAAAGTGAGTCTTCTTGCCGCCGGCGATGTGGTAGCCCGGAAGGTACTCAGGGAAGCGCGCCAGCGGCGCCAGCGCGTCGGCGTCCAGCGCTTCAGCCGTGGCGTTCACCACGGTCAGAGGCTGCTGCAGGCTGGCCAGCGGCTCTAGCGGGATGTAGGCGTCATCCACGCAGTGCGTGGCGGCGAAGGTCTCGCGTGCGAACGGGACGCCAGCCTTGGTGAAGAGCCGGATGGCGAACTCGGTCAGAAGGTTCAGGTAGTAGAAGCGCGACCGGCGAATCTTGTCTGTGTCGAGGCTCAGCCCCTCCATCGGCGACTTGCGACCGTCCTGCTCGAAGAATTCGTCTGGAGCGATGCGGGTCACGCCAACGAGGAAGCCCTCGCCGGCGCTGGCCAGTCGGGTAGCTGCCGCCGTCTCGGCGGACGCGGTGGCTTTGCGTGAAAACCGCTTGGCGGTGACATCACAAAGCAGGAGTCCGTGCTTCGTGTTGACCGAGTACTCCGCCTCCGCCAGCTGCAGGTATTTTTTCGAAGCCTGGCTGGCGCTTCCCAAATACACGCCGGGTCCGAACCCGCCACCGACGAACGTGTCCTGCGCATCCAGGGCAGACGATTCAATCAGCTCTTTCAGCAGCATCAGCTCGATGAACTTGCCCGGGCTGCCTGCCACGGCGTCCAGCATCGTCTGAGCGTCGAGCCTCGGCCGCGGTCCCAGGTACCACGCGTCCTTGCTGGACATGGAGAAAGACAGCTTCAGGGCTGCGTCGCCGTCAAGACCCAGCTCCTTGGCAATCTGCACTCGCACGAGCTTCGCGCGGTGCCGGAAGAAGCTCACCCGCTTGGGCGAGTCCTCCGTCGCTCTTGGCAGCGGGATAGCAATCGGGACCAGCAGGCTGCCCTGGGTGGCCTGCCACCTCGCAAGTGCACGGGCGGCCTCGGCGACAGGCACGGTGAACCGCAGCGCGCTCAGGCGGGCGTGCGCAACCTCGTTGGGGTCAAGACGGCGAATCGGCATTACTTCCCCAGAACCGCTTCGCGGAGATTGGCGTTTGGCATCCACAGGTCGGTGCCGGTGTTCGGCACGTACAGGGACATGAACCGAATGGTTCCGGCCGGCGGCTTGGTCACCGCAAACTTGTGGGCGCCAAAGAGGTTCACGTACAGCGCATGTACTTTGTGGTCGGGAAGGAGATCGCGCAGGCGCTGGTGCTTCTTCTCGGCTTCTTCCTGGAGCTGCTGCTTCTTGAAGCTGTCGGTGCTGCGCGCCCAGTTCTTCAGGTCCACAGCCACCAGCACGCCGGGCTGCGGCACGAGGTAGTAGTCGAACAGCTGGTAGAGCTCCGCGTAAAGCGGGTGGTCCGCAAGGGGCAGGTACTCGACCGGGCCGCCACCCAGCTGCAGGCTCTTCGGCCACACATTGAACTGGGCTCCGATGTACTGCTCGAACTCCAGCTCCGCGACGTACCCCTTCATGATTTCAGTCACGAACCAGGGCTGCGGCAGCAGGCGCTTGGTCTTGTCCGCGAGCTTGAAGCCGCGCCACTCCTTCAGCAGGCCTTGCGTGCTGGACGACAGCTGGCTGATGAGCCCTTCCGGCGCCACCATGCCAATCCAGTTGTAGGCGTCAGCACCGTCCGCAGCGTCCGTGATGACCCGCTCCACCATGCCCGCGGCACCGAAGTCGACGGTGTACGCGTCTGCCATGGCTGGCACCTCGACGAAGCAGCCGTCCCGGTACTCTGCGGGCATTCCGGCAGCTGCGAGCTTCTCCAGGTACTTCAGCGGGTCGCTGAACATCAGCGAATCGAACATGCGCTCCCAGGTCGTGCGCGCTGCCGGGTCGGAACGGAAGCGCGCCGGCGTCTGGCTGGTGAACTTCCGGAATGCGACTGCCTTCTTGAGGCTGTCCCGGTGGTCGGCCTGCCGCTTGTCGTCAGAGGGGAAGATGCCGGTCTCGATGTTGTGCACGCGAATCTGCTCCAGCACCGCGCGCTGGGCGGGCGACGCCCGCTTTCGCAGCTCCGGCGCATGCCGCAGTCCCAGGTGCACCATGCGTGCCGCTTCTGAGCTCACGTACAGGTGCTGCGTCGGCATCTGCTCGTTGGAGCGCTCGCCGCGCCCCAGCGCCTGAAAGACGGTTCGCGTGATGTCGATGAAGTGCTCCTTGCGCAGCCGGCGCCACTTGTTGCGCGAGTACTCGAACAGCAGGTCGCCCTTCGACATGGACGCCCAGTTCTCGTTCTCGTCCCGAATCACCTGGGCGAAGCTCTGGAACATCTCCATCGAGAAGCCTGCGGACCCAGGGCGCGTGTGCCGGGTGTAGTATGGGTCGTTCAGCAAGCAGAACAGCTCAAAGTCCTGCTTCTTGCCGTGGTGGCGGGTCAGGAAGTTGATGCCGCGCGACGCTGACTTGTAGGCAGTCCACAGCAGCAGCTTCTTGTTGCTGATGTCCAGGGCCTTCTCGAGGTCCTCGCTGAATAGGCCCTTGTCATCCTCTTCCTCGAGCGCGCCCGTCTTCGTCTTGTCACGCTTGCGGAAGCGCGCGGCGGAGTACAGGACGACCGTGATGTCGTCGGTGGGCCCGAAATCACGGTAGCTGGGAAGCGCGCGCGGGTGGATGGTGAAGAGCTCACCCGTCGTGTCGTTCTGGGTCACCAGCCCGGTATGCTGGTTGGCCAAGCGCATCAGGCACTTGCGCACGTGCTGCGTGGTCTGGCACAGGACCAGGCCCGAGCGCATCGACGTGGACAGCATCTTGTCGAGGCTGGCCACCAGGCCGGTGAGTTCGTCGCGCTTGTAGCTGTTCATCTGCGCATAGCCGGGCTCATCCTTCTTCGGCCTTGCGTCTTCGAACACCTGCAGCAGGCCCTTGAAGCTGCGAGAAACGGCGAAAGTTCGTGCCGGGTCGCGGTCGTCCAAGATGACGACTTTCCGCTCACGCCGTTTGAGCTGCTTCTCGGCATGAGCGGACACCACCTCCAGCTCGTCCTCTCCCATTTCGGCGAACAGGCCGCCGCGGGATTCCAGGCACCGCTTCAGGTGCTGCGTGTTGAAGGCGCCAGACGACGCGGACTGAAGGCCGCCGGTGGCGCTCATCAAGTACACGCCGTTCGTGCGGCCGAGTGCGTGAACGATGTCTTCTTCGGGGGTAGCACGCAGCGACGTGATGGTCAGCGTCAAGCTGACGTCCGCCGTCATGTTGTATTCCTCGTGCTGGTTCCGGCTCTCCTCGAGCGTGACCACGCTCTTGGTGTCCTTGAACAGGAACGTGTCCGTCAGCAGCTCCTTGTCGCTGGTCTCAGCCGCGAGGCCTTCCTCCGTCGCGCGACCATCGAACAGACGACGAACGTCGGAGCGGAAGCGGTCCAGGCTCGGGTAGCGCTCCTGGTCGGTCTTGGACATCTCGATGGCGTTCTCGCCGCTGGTGGCGGCCAGCACCGACGCCATGAAGACCACCAGGTTCAAGTAGTCGAGCAGCGTGAACGCGTCCGCAGGCACGTCGCCGTCGTGGTAGTCCAGCCGAATGGTCTGGTGGGCGGTGTCACGGGTCAGCTGCACTTGGCGCAGGAACTCCGTGTCCATGACGCTGGCGGATTCTGTGAAGAACGTCTGCCCGGGCTGGTCCAGGACCTCGCCGTAGGTCGACCGGCTCATGGTAAAGAACTTCTTATTGGCGACCAGCTCGTGCAGGTCCCGGAAGGTCTCGTAGGCGGTGCTGCCCTGGCGCGTGATGGTGAGGACGTAGTCTCGGATGCGCTTGAGGACCCGGGCCTTCTGCCGGAACCGCTTGAAGTCGGCGTGGGCGTCGTTGCGGTCATGGAGCTGCGCAAGGACCAGCAGCAGCTCGTTGTCATCGAACCGAGTGGCCGTTGCCGGTGCCTGGGCGGTCAGGTGCTTGCGCAGGATTTCCACCCGGCGCGCGTCGTTGATGTACTTCGCGCTGGTGCGGGACACCTCCATCGCGAATTCATCCTCGACGGCCTTGCTGACTAGTGCGAAGTGCTCAAGGTGGTCGTACACCTTCGTGGCCAGGGCGAGGTCCGTCGGGCCGTCGCGCCGCAGCTTTTCGAAGGCCATGGGCCAGCGCAGGTCGAAGTACTGGAAGAACTCGGAGATGACCAGGTTCAGGTCGTTGCGCCCGCCGGAGTTCACCACGGACTTGCGCTGGTCGAAGAGGTACCAGTAGGAGTCTTCTTCCTCGTCGACGAAGGTGACGACGCGGGCGGAGTCCGGCCGGCCAGAGACCAGCCGGCCGAAGTAGCTGCCGTCCCGGTTCAGTTCTTCCAGGAAGAGCGGCAGGTTGTCGTACTTGTGCGCCTTGAAGCCGCCCTTGCCGTCAGGACCGTAGACCTGGTGGCCGACCTGCGCCTTGGAGGCGGTGCTAACGATGACGCCCGGGTTGTCGAGGAAGGCCTGCAGGGGGTGCAGCCGGCGAACCAGTTCAGCGACTTCCTTCGCCCGCATGAACCGGTCGGCGTCCTGCTTCAAGTGGCGCGTCTCGACGTCCAACTTGATGAGACGCCAGACCAGGCCGTCCGCCAACGTGCGGGCCCGCTGTGCGGCCTTGATGTAGGCCGTTCGGGTGTCCTCGTACGTGTCGTCCGAGGTGGCCATGGTCAGGAAGTTTGACTTCTCGCAGTAGAGCGCCTTCTGCCGGAGCTCGTTGACCCGCGCGCGAACGCTCTTGTCCGTGTCGGCGTGCTTGACAGATGTCTCCAGCCGCGGGAACAGGTTCTGGTGCCGCTCGAGCCAGCCGACGAGCGCCAGGCAGGCTTGGAAGAAGCTGCGGTCGTTCAGGTGGTACTCGATTGAGTACAGGCGGTGCATGGGAATGGCGAAGCCCCGCTCCTTGATGGCGGCTTCGATTTCGTCGGCGTACTCGCCCACCTTCTGGTGCTTGGCCAGTTCGTCGCTGAAGCCGGCAACGAGCGACTGCAGCGGGGCGATGAACACCGGGATGACATCACACTTGGTGAACAGCTCGATGCTGAACGCCGCGGCGGTGTAGGTCTTGCCGAACCCGGTGTACCAGTTCAGCAGTTTGACGAAGGGACGCTCAGAGGCCTTGAGATACGGCTCCTTGAAGCCTCTCTGGAAAATAGCGCTGGCGGTCCTGGGGGTCTTGAAGCTCATTTGGCTTCCTCCTCGTCCCCGTTTAGCGAACCAGAGAACGCATTTTTCGTCCCCCGGGGCACTGACTCCGCATAGTCGATGTCCAGGAGCAGCGCCCGGCAGGCCCGGATGTAGCGCTCCTTGCCGTCCTTCCCGTTCCGGGTGACCCAGCGGGCAAGCGTGGTGAGCCCGCCGTACGCGACTAGACCGAGCTTCGCCAGACCATCAAGGAGGTCCTTCCCGGCCCCGGCGCTAATCAGGTAAGGGCTGTGCCGCGGCATGACGAAGTTGATGGGCGCGTCGTCGTCCCGAGCGTCCATCCGCAGGGAGACGCAGAAGCTGTTCACGAGCTCCTGCGCCTTCTCTGCGCGCTCATCGTCCAGGCCTCTCGGCATGATGGGCTCGACGTCTTCGATGCGCGATACCAGCGCTCGCAGCAAGCCATCGTCCTGGAGCAAGGCGAGTTGCTTGCGCGCCGGCAGCAGGATGAACGACTGCGGGTCGTCGGCGTTCAACTCTGTCGACAGGTTCTCGAACGCGCGCAGGCTGAGCTTCTCGCCGGTCTTTCGCATACCGAGCGCCTGGTCGACGACCTCCCGCGGAACGCGGTCAGCCAGGACATGCGCGGACACCGCGCCCCAATGCACCATGACATCAGGCCGTTCTGAGTCGAACACCTGCATCCGACGGACGGTGTCCTCCGGAACCATGTAGTTCCGGTTCCGGACGATGCGGTTGCGACGGCGCAGCAGCTTCGCGGTTTCGTCGCGGGTCAGCTCTCGCGTGGCAATCTGAGGAACTGCTCCACCCGTCGACCGCAACGTCTGCAACTGCCACCGGTACCGCTTTGTGGGCGAGCACACCCAGTCCAGGCCGTCCAGCTCAATCGGCGATGCGGGCTCCAGGTGGCTGTCCTCCATCAGGTTCACGAGCTCGCGCCAGCACTGAAGCTCGTTGCCCCGTGCCACTTCGGCCGCCGAGTACGGTCCCGGGTCGCAGTCCAAGACGACAAGCTCGCTGTTGAGCGGGTCGTCTGGGTGTCCCTCCGGATGGGGGTTCTGAAGGCAGTACTGAATGGCGGCCACGCCGTCGACGATTGCCTGGTGCTCGGATTCCTCGAACCGCCGGCGCACGCGTTCGGCAGCGGTCACCGCGGCGCGCAGCTGGCTGGAATCATCCATGTCCCACACAATTTCCAGCAGCGGCACGCGTCGGCCAACTGCGTTGTGGGCCTCGAGGAGGGGCTGTTGGATGCCCAAGGCGCCCGGCATGAACACGAACCGGTAACTCCGGAGCCCCTTCGCCTTGATGTCGCCAAGGAAGTAGTCGGAGATGACGTCTACCGCGTCGTCCCAGTCCTCGAGCTCGCGATTCAGCCACGTGGCGGCATGGAAGCGAAGGGAGAGGGGCTTCTTCGTGGAAACTGACCCGCCCTCATGCCAGCTCTTGAAGCCGGCGAGTTGCGCGGCGAGTTGGAGGGCGTTGGTGTGCTTAAGTGCGATGCCCCGGGCCTGCAGGGCCGCTCGCAGCTGCTTTGCGAGCGCCTTGACCTCAGACCCGGGCTGCAGCCCGAGGTCGCGAACGATTGCCAGTGCGTCAGCGCTGGAGAACCGAGGGGTTTTGAGTTGGACGAAGGTCCACAGCGCCATGGCGCGGGACTCGTCATCGAGAGGATGGGCGGCGTAGGCCGCGGAGGCAATGGCTGTCACTGATGAGCTCCATACGGAAAGCCACTCGGGACGGCACGCGTTGTCCGGCTTTCCTGAAACTCACCAAGCCGGGATTCGATTCGGTACTACCAACTGGCTTTGCCGGTTGCTCAGGGCCGCACCACCGAGCTAGCGTGCACTGACAGGCGCCAACTTGCCTACGATTCGGCTACGAACCGCGCTTTGATATTACTGAAATTGCTGAGGCGAAGCAAGCCTGCCCCGCTTTCAGGTCACTCAGGCTGAATGTGCAGGTACAGGGCGTGCCCGAACGCGAACGGCGCGACGTTCGTGCCCTTGAACTTGTCACCCAGGTCGTCGAGCGGAAAGAAGTTCGGGAGTACGCCGGCGTAGACCACCAAACCGTGCTCCTTCAGCGTCAGGCGCAGCTCCTCGCCGTCGTGGGCGTGAACAAGCAGCGGCAGGTCGTGTTCATTCGCAAACATGCCGACTTGGCGCATCTTGCGGATCCGTAGGTTGTCAATGAGCTCCTCCACGGCCTCCCGCACCACGGGCTTCTTTTCTTCAGACACGTCGTGGGTCCGGTAGCGGACTGTGTCGACACGCGGCAGCAGCGTGCGAAGTACGAGGTCGTCATCGGCGCGTGCCATCTCGGAGATGTTCGGTAGGGCGAAGAACACATTTGGCTTCTTGGGGGACAGCAACTCCGCGGCGCTCATGATGAAGCCGACCGGCAGCTCGGCCTGCATCGTCTCCTTGACTCCCATCGCTTCGAAGAGGCTTTCCCACGTATGCCCGGCGGCCTTTGCGGCCAGCAGAAGTCGGTGCAGGTCCACGCGGTACTTTTCGCGGGGACCGCCCAGGTACTCGATCCGCTTCAGCACCTCGTGGTGCCGCACGCGACCAGAAAAGATGTTTTTGACCAGCCGAAAACGGCGAAGCAGGCGCTCCGTGTCCTCTTCGTTCAATTGGCGCATCTCGAGGCCGGGGACGTACTCCTTCGGCCGGATGATGTGCAGCTCCCACGTGTATCGGGCGTCTCCAATGACCCAGCTGCGGCCGTCCACCTTCGCAGAATCGGTGCCGCCACGGTCGCTCGAAGCCAGCTCGAGCTGAGCCCAGCACGTCATTTCGTCTCCACGCGCCATCTCGAACGCGTTGTGCGGGTTCAGTTCGTCGTCGTCGCGCAGCAGGACCAGTTCTGCGTTCGGGGCGTCCCCGGTGACGCTTGCGCGGCCGAGGCCGAAGGCGTATTTCGGGTCAGAGTACCGCTGCAGCAGCTGCATGACGGCGATGCCTTCCAAGGCGGCCACGCCACGTTCTTCCAAGTGCCGACGCAGTGCTTCAAACGCACTCGGCGCGGCCTCAAGCCACTCGCTGCGGTCGTCGCGGGGTCGAAGGGTGAAGATGGGGATGTTGGTGAAGTCGCCCGGCCTATCCGGTCCGCGCGGCTCCGGCGTGCCGACCATCACGTAGTCCTCGCCGACGTGCACCTTGAAGGTCTTCACGGGCGACTGCGCGTAGCGGAGGTCGCACCAGTGCGCCATGCGCGGCACGGCTTCGCGCCAGGTGGCAAAGGTCTCGACCTTGCCCAAGTATTGGTCCACTCCGTTCCCAGAGCCTGCAAGTACCGTCAGTTCCAGCGTCGGCTCCGGGCCGTTGTACTCGGACTCGTGCCAGTTCGCCGCACCGAGCATCCGGGCAGCCGCCTCTAGGCAAGCCGTGTGCTTGATTCGGATGCCTTGGCGCTCCAGCAGCGGCTTCAGCCGCTTGGCCAGGTGCTTCAGGTCTTCCCCGGGGAGCGGCTCAAGGTTGTTGACGACCGCGAGAGCGGTCTGCGATGAGAAGCGTGGCAGCTTCGCCTGGACGTAGGTCCAGAGAGCGGCAGCTTGCAGTTCGGGGGACAGCGGCGCGCGCGGCGCCTTCACTTTGGCCACAGTTGAGCTCCTTCGGGGAAGACACGTAGGGACGGCACGCGTTGTCTGGCCTTCCGGGAGTTCAAAGAGCCGGGGTCGGGGTACTGCGTCTCAACTGGGCTTCACCGTGCCAGGAGAACCTGGTGCGTGCACTGATGGGCGCCAACTTGCCCGCGGTTCGGCTTGAACCGCAGGCAGATGGTATTCAACGACCGCTCTCGCTGTCAACGAAGCCTTGGTGAACTACTTGTGCGCCTTCGCGGCCGCAAGCATGCCGACCAACGAATGCCTTGCGAGCTGATTTCGTTCAGCCTTAGCGCCAGCGAGCTCTTTCACGACGCCCAGGGCTCCGCCTCCCAGCGCCCCGATGGCCGCGCCAACTGGCGTTGCCACGGCGGAGACGGCGGCGAGCGCGGGCAAGAAAGACATGGCGCCTCCGGCCAAGCCGCCCATCGCAGTGGCGGCGGCCACGCCGGCGACTTTCGGCCAGTACTTCGCTTTGACTTCCTCCATTGCCTTGGCATGTCGCTGCACGAGGGATGCAAGTCCGTGGTTCACTTCCTTCACGACATCGTCCAATTCGAGTGGCCTGGCTGATGCGAGTTGGGCCGTGTACTTCTTCAGCTCATCTCGAAAATTGACCACCTCCAGGTTCCTACGCATCTCCACAAGGCCAACTTCCGGTTTGAAGTGCACAGCGGACGTTTAGTCAGATAACAGGCCAACGTCTGGTATCGGCGGCAGCGGTCACAGGCTTGCCAAATCTCAGCGGCTGCAACCAGCCTAAAGCCGAAACCTGACAGGAGTGCCATGCTCCGCACATTGCCCCCAACAGTGTTGCACGTGGGGCGCTTTCCCCCTGTTTCTATATCTCTTGCCCAAATACTAAATCTGCCTAAAGTTATGGCTCGGGAGGAGAGACATGCAAGGCACAGAGCACACCAAAATTCGCCATCGCCAGTCTTCACTGCAACAGGCATTCAATGGCGTTCGCGCACTGGCTGTGGGCGCAGGTATTTTGACCCTCTGCAGTGCAGCCGCCGCTTTTCAAATCGCCCCCATGGGCTCAGCATTTGAATCCAAACTTACCAACGAGACTGAAGACTCGCTAGCTACGGTCGCAGGTCGTTTGGGCGTTCTGATCAAAGGGCGGGTGCATGAGGAGATCACCCAGATTGCCATGGGTTGCCCGGTGGAGCCGGCTGGCCTTGCTCAAGACCCTGTCTGTAGCGCTCGCGATCTTCCATTCGCGACGCCCTATGTCATCTACGGGGTCCGATGGAACGACTTGCCACCCTTCAAACTGTCCACTGAGGAAGGCAATTGCACCTACCTGGGCAAGTCCTGCAAAGTGTCAGAAACCATTCGCTTCTCGACACAACCGCTGTGCTGGTACTGCCTATTCAAGGATGCAGAAAAGAAAGCCCAGATCAAGCCCATCGTGGGCTGCAGCAAAGCTGCTGGCATCCAGCGCGGTAACTTGATGACCCGCTCCCATTTTGGTGATCTGCAGTTCTTGCATGCCATGGCCAGCGAGGAGGGCGTACATCCAGGTGCCACCCGTGCCAAGGTTTTGGATTGGTTGGAGTTCGCATGGAAGGTTGCATCGAGAGAAATCAAACCCGACGCCTTCCTGCGCGATCTGGACAATCCAACGCTCCAGGAGCACTTTGGCTGCACACAGTGGCGTGTCTCAGATCTCTACGTCCTTGGACGACAGGACAAGCTGCTGCCTTACCTGCACCACGTTGCATTTGGCTCGGTCCTGCATACCGTCCAAGACTCCTTTGCGGCAGCCCATGCTACCCGCGAGGCCTCGCCACCCGGCGGTACTTGCCAAGACGCCGCGTGGCCTCAGCCCCGACGCATCGTGGAATTTCACACCTACGGAGCTCAGGACGGCCACCTGCATGACGAGCAAGATAGCCGCGAAGCGATGACCCGCGTGAGCATTGCTGAGAAATGGCCTGATGCTGTAGAGGCCACGCGGACGCTGGCCCGGTTCTACGATGAGAGAGCGCGCTGGACGGAAGTGCAGCCTTATTTGCAGTGCTTGTTTGAGATCGCCGACGAGCGCCACAACTCATCGCCAGGAGAGCCGTTCCGTCGCCGCTAGTGCAAGTGAGGCTAGGCATCGACCCGCCGATGTCCATGGACACCATAGTCGTAGCTGAGCAATGTCATGACTATGCGCTTACCCAGTTTACATAACTTGGAAATAAGCATCAGCGGTGCTAAGCGCGTGTAACCTGAGTGGACTTCCACTGGTAGACAAGCGGTGGAAAGGTGTCCGCAAGCTACGCCATGTGCTTTTGAGTGGGGCCGAGTTCTGCTCGCTCAGCTTGACGGTGAGGTGTTCCCTAAGGTCTGCAAGCCAAAACTGATGTTGTATGCATTCCGCACGAGAGCGCTGTGTGCGGTGCTGTCGATATTAGGCTGTGGAATGCGTCGTCGATGAGTTTACGACTTTAGCGTGCGCGCTCCACGGAAGAGCAAGGCGCAAGTGCGCGTGGATGCTAGTTCGCTGTTTACGACTTTATTTGGCGCGAATAGCGACGGTTGCCGCCGCCCGGTTGTGGTATTCCAACGATGCCTATCGCCGGCATCGGTGTTTCATTGGTGCAGCGAAAGCCGGGGCAGAGGATCGGCCCGGGTCGGGCGCGAACCGGCACGGGGCTTTCGGTTCGTTTTCAGTTCGCTCTCAGTTCGCTCTCAGTTCGCCACGGTGAAGCGCCGGCCGAGGTGTTTCGCGGACTCTGCTTCATCCACCATGGCGACCGCGTAGTCCTCCAGCGAGATGTCGCTGGGCCCGCTATCGCCCATGATCACGGCATCGTTCGCGGTCCGGTACTGTCCGGTGCGGGTTCCCGGGTGGATCATGGGCGGGGGGCTCAGTACCGTCCAATCCACATCGGGTGTTTCGCGCAGCAGTTTCAGGGCTGCTCGGGCACCCTCGGCCGTCGCTTTCCATTGTTCAGGGAACGACGGTGTGTCGAGCAATTGCACGCCGGGCTCGACCTCCAGACTGCCCGCCCCGCCGACGACCAGCAGGCGGACGCCCGTGGCACGCGCTGCATCGATGATGGAGTGCATTCCTTTGAGGTAATAGCCATATACGTCGGAGTTGGCATGGCCACTGAATGCGCTGATCACGACGTCGTGCCCACGGAGAACCGCTCGCAATTGCTGAGAATCCAGGGCATCTGCGCCCTGAACCTCAAGGCCCTGCTCGGCGGGGAGTCTTGCGGGGTTGGACACGATGGCGGTCACGTGATGACCGCGCGAGAGCGCCTCTTGGCGGATGGCGGAGCCGATAAAGCCAGTGGCGCCGATCAGTGCGATACGCATGGAATGTTCCTTTCTTTGACCCGCGGATTCGGGGTGCGGGGTCAATGATCCTCTTGCCGCATCGTCAGAAAAAGAGGACAAAAAGAACAATACTGGTATCTAATTCGAACCAATCATGCCATCCCCCGTGGGCGATCTCAACCTGTTGCGCGCTTTCCTGGCCGTCGCCGATGCGCGCAGCTTCACGGCTGCCGCCGAACGTCTGCACATTGCGCGTCCGCAGGTGAGTCTTCAGATTCGTCGTCTGGAAAACGTGCTGGGCTCGGCCCTGTTCCACCGTACGACGCGCACGGTTACGCTCACCGATGCGGGGCAACGGTTGTTCGAAGAAAGCGCGCCTCTCATGCAGGGGCTTGAGCAGGTGCTGCAACACGCCGGATCGCGTGGATCGGGTCTGCGTGGCCGCTTGCGTGTCAGTGCGCCTGTTGAATATGCCGTTCAGGTCATGTCGCCGGTGGTGGCGGAGTTCGCTGTCCGCCATCCCGAGGTCAGTTTGGAACTTGTGGTCAGTGACAAGGTGCAAGACCTCGTTGGCGAGGGCATCGACGTGAGCATCCGTGTGGGGTGGTTACGCAATTCAAGCGCGCGGGTTGCGAAACTGGGGGAATTTGGGCAGGCGGTCCTGGCGTCACCCGAGTATCTGGCCCGCTGTCCGCGTCCGGAGGCTCCCGAGGACCTGGCGCATCACCGGTGGATCGCGCTGACCTTGCTGCCGGCGCCCCTCACATGGCCATTCACCAACGGGACAAAGGACATCACGGTGCGCATGGCGCCCAAGCTGCGCACCGATTCCGCTGTTGCCTTGCGCGCCTTGCTGCTCAATGGCGCAGGCGTTTCGGTTGGCAGTTTGCTTCACTTGGAGAGTGACATCCGCAGTGGAGCGCTGGTTCGGCTGCTCCCGGAATGGACATTGCCCAAAGGAGGCGTCTATGCCGTGTACCCGCCCGGCACAGCCATTGCACCTGCGGCGCGCGCCTTCGTCGAGCTTCTGAAGGGCGAAATGCTCCGGAGGGCTTGATGCAGGCGGCAGGCAAGAAGTGGGGGCACTGCGGCAACGCCCGGCAGCGTGGTCTCGGCCACCGGCGAGGAAGCACGGCGGGTGGCGGTGCGGCCTAGACGTTCAGCGACGCTCTGAATCCTCGCGCTGCGTAGTACGACTCGGCGCCGTTGTGGTACACGAAAACCCGGCCGTAGCGCCTGTCGCAAAAAAGCGCGCCACCGCGCTCGCGCACGTCTGGCGGGGTCCAAATCCAACTCGAAGTTTTCTGGTCGAAATCCTCTACCTCCTGTAGTGCGCGGTACTGCGCCTCTGTCAGCAGGGTGACGCCCATGGCCGCAGCCGCTTCGATGGCGTTGCTCTGCGGCTTGTGCAGCTTGCGGGCATGCAGGGCCTGTGCGTCGTAGCACAGGCTCCTGCGCCCGCTCGGGCTCTCGGCCGTGCAATCGTAGAAAAGGTAGGTTCCGTCCGCGGCGGCACTGCCGACGACGTCGGGCTCGCCGCCCGTTGCCTCCATGTCCTGCAGCGCCTTCAGTTTGTTGGCATTCAAGCGTGCATGGACATCGGCCCAGGCGACGGTGGGGTGCCGGTGCATGTGGCTCTCGAACCGCTTTTTCAGCGTCTGGACAAGGACATCACGTTGTGCTGTTTTCATGTCTGCTCCTGGCAACGGCGCCTTCAGCGCCTGGGTGGTGGCTTGTTGCATCGTCAGCGGGCCCAAACGACGACGCATGGCGTGTCCAGCGGCGACCTATTTGGACGCGAGCGCTGTGGGATGCCGACCCCGAGTAGGCTGGCATAGACGTCACGGTTTCACGCCACCGGGCCGGTGCGGAGGTGGGCAAGCAGCCGTTTCACCACCGCACGGTGTGGGGGTGTCATCGTGTCCTTCATGTCAACTCCTTGGTCGGGGGCATGGCCAGGCCGTTGACGCGGTTCTACTCCAGCAACGCCCTGCCTTCCAGCGACGCCCGAAGGAAGGCAGGCCCTGCCTCAGGCCGGAAGTGCCGATAGGATTCTGTTCCGAAACGCATCGGACCGAACCTGTACAACAGGGGCGTGAGCCATTCACAGGAGAACCCCATGACCGTCAAAGCCTACGGCGCCCACGCGAGCGACCGTCCATTGCAGCCCCTGGAGATCGCACGGCGCGCGCCGGGCGCGCACGACGTGCAGATTGGCATTGCCTATTGCGGTGTGTGCCATTCCGACCTGCACCAGGTGCGTACGGAATGGGCGGGCACGCTGTATCCGTGCGTGCCGGGGCATGAAATCGTCGGGCGCGTAGTGGCCGTGGGCGCGCAGGTGTCGGCGTTCCAGGCGGGCGACCTGGTCGGCGTGGGCTGCATTGTCGACAGCTGCCGGCATTGCCAGGATTGCGACGAAGGGCTGGAGAACTATTGCGGCCACATGGTCGGCACCTACAACGGCCCGACCGAGGACGCACCCGGCCACACGCTGGGTGGGTACTCGCAACAGATCGTCGTACATGAGCGCTATGTGCTGCGGGTGCGCCATCCGCAAGGGCAGTTGGCCGCGGTTGCTCCGCTGCTGTGCGCGGGCATTACCACCTACTCGCCCTTGCGCCATTGGAAGGTGGGTCCGGGGCATCGCGTGGGTGTGGTCGGCATCGGCGGGCTGGGCCACATGGGCATCAAGCTGGCGCACGCAATGGGGGCGCATGTGGTGGCATTCACCACCTCTGAATCCAAGCGCGCTGCGGCGCTCTCGTTAGGTGCGCACGAAGTGGTGGTTTCCCGTCATCCGCAGGAGATGGCCGCGCATGCCAACAGTCTCGACTTCATCCTCAACACGGTGGCGGCGCCGCACGACCTGGATGCCTTCCTGCGCCTGCTGCGGCGCGACGGTGCGATGACGCTGGTGGGTGCGCCGGCGTCGCCCCATCCGTCGCCCAATGTGTTCAACCTCATCATGAAGCGGCGCACGCTGGCTGGCTCCTTGATCGGCGGCATTCCCGAGACCCAGGAGATGCTCGATTTCTGCGCGGAGCATGGCATCGTGGCGGATATCGAGTTGATCCGCGCCGATGAGATCAATACCGCCTATGAACGCATGTTGAAGGGCGACGTGCAATACCGCTTCGTCATCGACATCGCCACGTTGGCCGAATCGGCCGGGGCCTAGCGGCGATGGGGTGAGGGGCGGCGCGGTGCGCCGCCGGCACGCGGCTCCAGGTGACGGAAGGTGATACGGCCCTTGGTGAGGTCGTAGGGGGACATCTCCAGCGACACGGTGTCGCCCGCAAGCACTCGAATGCGGTGCTTGCGCATCTTTCCGCCCGAATAGGCGATGAGGGTGTGTCCGTTCTCGAGAACTACGCGAAAACGGGAATCCGGCAGCACTTCGTCTACCTTGCCTTGCATTTCAATCAACTGCTCTTTATTGGACACGGAACTCCTTTGAGATCGACGGCAAGAGCCAGCATGGGCATGCCCTTGCCTGGGGGCCTGTGAGAGCACAGGCTGCGGAACGCGCCGGCCGTCCGGCGCGATAGACGAGGTATTGCCCGCCTTTTGCTGCGCTGGCGCGTTGCCACCTGCGGCAGTGAAATGAAGGGCCGTATGCGCGCTGCAGAACGCACAGTGCGGCGGATCACCGAGGGAAGGGGTAGGAAGCCGGCGCTTGCCGCTGCGGGGATCTGCTTCCCCGGGCGCGCGTAACGCGGGAAAGGATGGGAGTTTAGGACGATTGCGTAACCCTTGCTGACCACTGGTGGATTGGCCCTGCTGGCAGGTGCGACATAAGATCGCCAGAGGGATACGCTGCGGTGAAGACGTTGCCCTACAGGAGCAAGGGACCCGTTGCTCCTATCATCGCGCGGCAATGTTTACTCCACGTCACACATGACTGTCTCCAGTTCCGATGCTCGGCCCCGTGCGGCCATCCGAGGGGGCATTCCCGTCCGCCTGTTGGTGGGATTTGCTTTGGCGGCATTTGCCGCCCTGTTGATCGCTGTGCTCACCTACCGGTCCAACGACGAGCGCGCGAAAGCCGTGGACAATCTCAACGCGACGGTCGAACGGATCACGCAGATCCAGATGGTCTGGTCGCATTTGAAGGACGCTGAATCCGCCAAGCGGGGCTACCTGCTGTCGGGGCAGGAGCAGACGCTGGGCTTGTTCACCGTAGCCCAGGCGGCCGTGCCGGTGGCCCTGGAAAAGCTGCGCGGGATGACGCGCGGGAGTCTCTTGGAGCAGCAGCGCTTCGACCAATTGCAGGGGTTGGCCACCAAGCGCATGACCGAACTTGCGCACATCGTTGCGCTACAGCGCGAGGGCCGGCGCGAGGAGGCCCTGGAGGCCATGCGCGGCGACGGTCAAGCCACCATGGAAACCACCCGCACGCTGGTGCGCGAGATGCTCAACACCGAACAGCAGCAACTGCAGGCCCAGCGGGAGGTGTGGGAAGGAGCGTTTGGCATCTCGGCCTACCTGACATGGGGCAGTGCCGCCGTGCTGTTGCTGCTGACCTGTGCGTCCGCGGTGATGACCATGGCGGAGTACCGCAGCCGCGAGGTCGAGAACTGGATCAAAGGCAACCTCGTAAGGCTGGGCACGCGGCTGCAAGGTGAGCAGCGCATCCATGACATGGCGGGTGCTGTCATCGGCTATCTGGCGACGGAGTTGGATGCCAGGGTGGGGGCCATCTACGTGACGCAAGGCCACGGCGTCTTCGAGCGCATGGGCGGCTATGCACTGGCGCCCGACACCGGCCCGGCGGCCGTGCGGGCGGGAGAGGGCCTGCTGGGCCAGGCGCTGCAGAGCCGCACTCTTCAGCATGTGCGCCACGTGCCCAGCGGCTATCTGCCGGTGACCTCCGGCACGGGCCAGGCCACGCCCGCCGAACTGGTGATGATGCCCATCGTGCTCAATGGCGTAGCGCTCGCGGTGGTCGAGATGGGGTGGTTCCGCCCGGTCGCTCCGCACGAGGTTGACTTCCTTGTGCGCGCCGGGGAGCAGTTGGCCCAGGCTGTTCGGGGCGCATTGGATCGCTCGCGCCTGGAGAGTCTGCTGGACGAGACGCAGCGCCAGGCGGAGGAGTTGCAGGCCCAGCAGGAAGAGCTGCGCGTCAACAACGAGGAACTGGAGCAGCAAAGTCGCATGCTGCAGGAGTCCCAAAACCTGATGCAGGCGCAGCAGGCGGAGTTGGAGCACAGCAACGCCCAGCTGGAAGCGCAGACCGAGCAGCTGCAGTACCAAAAGCAGCGCCTGCTGACTGCACAGGACGCCCTGGAGGCCAAGGCGCGCGATTTGGCGCAGGCCAGTCAGTACAAGAGTGAGTTTCTGGCCAACATGAGCCATGAATTGCGCACACCGCTGAATTCCAGCCTGATCCTGGCCAAGCTGCTGGCTGACAACAAGCAGCAGAACCTGACGGCGGAACAGGTCCGCTATGCGCAGACCATTCACAACGCTGGCACCGATCTGCTGAACCTCATCAACGACATCCTCGATCTGGCAAAGATCGAGGCGGGGCAGACCTCGGTCGAGATTGGCCCGGTGACGGTGGCCAAAGTGGTGGCGGGCGTGATGGAGCCGCTGCGGGCCCAGGCGCAGGACAAAGGCCTGCAATTCAGCGCGGTGGTGGAGCCGGGCGTGCCGGCATTCATAACCTCCGACGCGCAGCGCCTGGCGCAGATTCTCAAAAACCTGCTTTCCAATGCGCTCAAGTTCACCGCGCGCGGCGAAGTGACCATGCGCGTCTTCGCAGGAGACAACGACACGCTGTGCTTTGCTGTGCGGGATACGGGCATCGGCATCGCGCCCGACCAGCAAGAGCGCATCTTCGATGCCTTCCACCAGGCCGATGGCAGTACCCATCGCAAATACGGCGGCACGGGCTTGGGCCTGTCGATCTCCCGGGATCTGGCGCAGTTGCTCGGCGGCAGCATCGCGGTGCAGAGTGCGCCGGGCGAAGGCAGCGTCTTCACGCTGACCCTGCCCGTCACGGCGCCCCTTGTCGGCGATGCAGGCGAGCGCCAGGCAAAGATGCCAGCGGCGCCGACGCTTGCCGGACGCGCTGCCGAACCACCGCATGCGAGCCAGCCAGAGGCCCCGGCGGCAAAACCATGCGCCCCCGTGCACGTCGTGCCGGATGACCGGGCGCAGTTGGAACAGGGGCGTTACACCATCCTGGTCATCGAGGACGACCCGCGGTTTGCGCGCATCCTTTGCGATCTCGCGCATGAGATGGGTTTTCAGTGCGTCATCGCCTCGACGGGCAGCGACGGCCTGGCGGCGGCGCTGGAATACGGCCCCAGCGCGGTGGTGCTGGACATGAACCTGCCGGATTTCTCCGGCCTGGGCGTGTTGGACCAGCTCAAGCGCAACCCCGCCACGCGCCATATTCCCGTGCACGTGGTCTCGGTGGCCGACTACATGCAGGAGGCCATGGAGCGCGGCGCCATCGGCTATGCGCTCAAGCCCGTCAAGCGTGAGGAACTGGAGCAGGCGCTGCGCCACATGCAGGCCAAATTCACCCAGAGCATGCGCCGCGTGCTGGTGGTGGAGGACGACGCGCGCCAGCGCGAGAGCGTGCGCCACCTGCTGGCAACCGACGGCGTGGAGATCGTGGGCGCCGCCACCGCGCGGCAGGCATTGGACCTGCTCAAGGGCAGCACGTTCGATTGCATGGTGATGGACCTGCACCTGCCTGACCTGAACGGGTACGAGCTGCTGCAGCAGATGGCCGAGCAGGAAGAGGTGTCCTTTCCGCCCGTCATCGTCTATACCGGGCGCAACTTGTCGCGCGACGAGGAACAGCAGCTGCGCCGCTTCTCCAAGTCCATCATCATCAAGGACGCACGCTCGCCCGAGCGCCTGCTGGACGAAGTCACGCTGTTCCTGCACCAGGTGGAGTCCACCTTGCCGGACGACCGGCGCCGCATGCTGCAGTTGGCGCGCGACCGTGAGTCCACTTTCGAAGGGCGCACCATCCTGGTGGTGGAGGACGACGTGCGCAATGTGTTCGCGCTGTCCAGCGTGTTGGAGCCCACGGGGGCGCGCGTGGAGATCGCGCGCAACGGACGCGAGGCCCTGGAGGCGCTGGAACGTGCCAACGCCGCCGGCGAGAGCACCGTGGACCTGGTGCTGATGGACATCATGATGCCCGAGATGGACGGCTTTACCGCCATGGCGGAAATCCGCCGGCGCCCCGAGTGGCGCCGTCTGCCCATCATCGCCCTGACCGCCAAGGCCATGAAGGACGATCAGGAGAAATGCCTGGCCGCCGGCGCCAACGATTACATCGCCAAGCCGCTGGACGTGGAGAAACTCCTGTCGCTGATGAGGGTGTGGATGCCCAAGTGAGCGTGCGCCAGCGCGAGGACCCACGATATCGGAGCCAACACTTGCCGCACCAACGCAAGACCGCAGAGATCGAGCAGCAGCTGCTGATCGAGGCCATTTACCTGCGCTACCACTACGACTTCCGCGGGTATGCGCAGTCGTCGCTCAAGCGCCGGCTCCAGGCCGCGCTCACGCGGTTCGACTGCGAGACGCTGTCCCAACTGCAGCATCGGCTGCTGCACGAGCGCGGGGTGTTTCCCGCGCTGCTGGACTACCTCACCGTGCAGGTCAGCGATGTGTTCCGCGACCCGGAGTACTTTCGCGCGCTGCGCGAAAAGGTGGTGCCGCTGTTGCGTACCTACCCCTCGCTCAAGATCTGGGTCGCGGGCTGCAGCACGGGAGAGGAGGCATATTCGCTCGCCATCCTGCTGCGTGAAGAGGGGTTGCTGGAACGCTCGTTGATTTACGCCACCGACATCAACAGCACGGCACTGCAGCGTGCCGAGGCGGGCGTATACGACATTGAGCGCGTGCCCGGCTTCACCGAAAACCATGCGCGCTCGGGCGGGCGTTCCTCGCTGTCCGACCACTACAGCGCCGCTTATGGCCGCGTGGTGTTCGACAAGAGCCTGCGCCGGCATATCGTTTTCTCCGACCACAGTCTGGCGACCGACAGTGTATTTGCCGAGGTGCACCTCATCTCCTGCCGCAACGTGCTGATCTACTTCGACCGTACGCTGCAGGACCGCGCCCTGGGCCTGTTCCGCGAGGCGCTGTGCCGGCGTGGATTCCTGGGCCTGGGGGCCAAGGAATCCCTGCGCTTTTCCTCGCACGCGCCGGCATTCGAGGACTTCGTGGCGCCCGAGCGCATCTTTCAGAAGAGAGGTGACGCATGAGGCAGGCGGCTTCGCCACGCGTGCGCCTGGACGCCATTGCCATTGGCGGGTCGGCCGGCAGCATCGAAGCGCTGGGCGCGGTGCTGCCCGCGCTGCCTGCGGGTTTCCATGCGGCCCTGCTGGTCGTGCTGCACCTGCCGCGCGAGCGGCCCAGCCTGCTGTGCAACATCTTCCGCCAGCGCTGCGCCCTGCCGGTACGCGAGGCCCAGGACAAGGAGCCCGTGGAGCCGGGCACGGTGTATTTCGCGCCGCCTGACTATCATTTGCTGGTGGATTCGGGGCCGAGGCTATGCCTGTCCGTGGATGCGCCGCTGAATTTTTCGCGCCCGTCGATCGACGTGTTGTTCGAATCCGCCGCCGATGAATATGGGCCGCGGCTCATGGCCGTGCTCCTGTCGGGCGCGAACAGTGACGGAGCGCGGGGCTTGCGCGCAGTGCAGGCCGCTGGCGGCGCCACGGTGGTGCAGTCGCCCGACAGCGCTTCGTCCATGGCCATGCCGCAGGCGGCGCTGGCCCTGATCCAACCCGATCAGGTGCTGCCCCCGGCACGCATCGCCGCGCTGTTGACCACCTTGCATAAGGAGGGACTTTCGTGATTTTTGCCCCACCGGCTGCACAGGCCGTGAGTCATCGAACCGGCGCGTGCGTGAAATGCCTGATCGTGGATGACGTTCCTGAAAACCTTGTCGCATTGCAGGCGCTGTTGAAGGATGAGGACGTAGAGATCCTCATGGCCGGCTCCGGCGCCCAGGCGCTGGAGCTGCTGCTGGCCCACAACGACGTGGCGCTGGCGCTGCTGGACGTGCAAATGCCCGAGATGAACGGTTTCGAACTGGCGGAGTTGATCCGCGGCAGCGAGCGCACGCGGCACATCCCGCTGATCTTCATCACCGCCGGCTCGCGGGACCAGGGCTGGCAGTTCCGCGGCTACGAAAAAGGTGCGGTGGACTTCCTCTACAAACCCGTCGACCCCCACATGCTGGTCAACAAGGCCCGGGTGTTCTTCGACCTGCAGCGCCAGCGGCATGCGCTGGCACGCGAGCTGCAGGAGCGCACCGAGGCGTTGTACATCAACGAGATGTTCATGGCCGTGCTCAGCCACGATCTGCGCAGCCCGCTCAGCGCCATCATGGCCGTGGCCAGTGTGCTGCAGCGCGCTCCCGAGCCCGCCAAGGTGCAGGCTCTGGCGTGCAACGTGCAGCAGGCCGGGCGACGCATGGGCCGCATGATCGAGGACCTGTTGGATGTGACGCGCGCCCGCCAGCATGGCGGGCTGGCCATCGAGCCTGCACCCATGGACCTGGGGCCGCAGGCGCAGCGCGTGGTGCAGGAAGTCCGTGCCGGCCACCCCGAGCGCCACCTGCGGCTTGAGCAGCAAGGGGATCTGCGCGGCGAGTGGGACGAAGAGCGCCTGGGCCAGATGCTGGCGAACCTGCTGGGCAACGCCATGCACCACGGCACGCCCGACCAGCCGGTGGAGTTGTCACTGGACGGCGCCGCCGCCGATATCGTGGTGCTGCGCGTGAGCAATGGCGGCGGGATTGACGCCGAACTGCTGCCCCGGCTGTTCGCGCCATTTACGGGCCGGCGCAACCGGGCCGGTCGACACCAGGGATTGGGGCTGGGGTTGTTCATCGTGCACCAGATCGTGCAGGCCCATGGCGGGACGATCGACGCCGCCTCGCAGGCGGGGCGCACCTGCTTCACGGTGAAGCTGCCGCGGCGCGCGGTGGCGGCTTGACAGGACGGGGGCGGGGGGATGCCGGGCCTTCAGCGCCGGGCACGTGCCGCCTCAGGCGGGGCTGGCGCTTTGCAGGTGGCTGGCGATCACGTCCAGCAACTCCTCCAGCTCTTCCAGCTCGAACGGCTTGAGCAGGGACCGCACATGCGGGCCCAGCGTGCCCACCCCGTGCTCCAGCGGATAGCCCGAGCACAGCACCACCCAGCGCTGGGGGTTGCTTGCCAGCAGGTGGCGGCACAGATCCAGCCCGCTCATGCCTGGCAGGCTCACGTCGGAAACCACCACGTCGTGCGGCTGGGCCGCATCGCGCTGCAAGGCCTCCTCGGCCGTGGCGCAGGTGGCGACGCTGCGGCCTTCTCCCTCCATCAGCAGGCCGATGGTGTCTCGCAGTTCGCAGTTGTCTTCGACGTAGAGGATGCGCAAGTAAGGTCCTTGGGAAGCGGGCTCTGCCGCAGGGCAAAAGGGCATTGTGCGGGGAATGTCTTACGCCGGTGTAAGACAATGTGCCGTTCTGCGAAATTATCGTTAAAAATGGCTACAAGAGCCATCCAGTAAGCGCAGGCAGCTATTAAATGTGTAGCGTCAGGTGGCCTTGCGCAGCGTGAGGTTGATGCGGCATTCGCCCGTTGCCGGGTGCTGGCCCGGCGCCACCGGCAGCACGCCGTGAAAGCGCAGCCGGTCCACCCCGCCCCATACCACCGCGTCGCCATGGCGCAGCGGCACGCGCAAGGCGCGCTCGCCACGTGTGGCGCCACCCCACAAGAAGGTGGCGGGCAGACCCAGCGAGATGGACACGATGGGCGCTGCCAGGTCCTGCTCGTCGCGGTCCTCGTGCAGCGACAGGCGCGTGCCGGGGGCGTAGCGGTTGATCAGGCAGGCGTCGGGCACGAAAGCGGCAAAGCCGGCCTCCTGCGCTGCGGCATGTGCCAGCTGCGCGAAGTCCGCCGGCAGGGCGGGCCAGGGCTTGCCGGTCAGCGGGTCCAGCGCAGCGTAGCGGTAACCGCGCCGGTCGCTCACCCACGACAACGGCCCGCAGCCTGTGGTGGCTACCGACATCGCCTTGCCTCCAGGGGTCTGCATGTGGCGCCACGGCGCTTGGCGCACCACCTGTCGCACTTCTTCCAGCAACTGGGGTGCCTGTGCCAGCGCGAAGCCGCGCAGCAGCACGGCCTGCATGCCCAGCGCCAGCGTGGATGGCTCCGCGGGGTCGTCGGTAAACAGGTCGTCGGAGGGCACAGATGGCATGCCCGTAGTGTGAGCCAAAAGGGCCCCCAGCGCTTAACCATCCAGCGCAATGTGCTACTGATAAAGGAGCAATCGGTTGGTCGGCGCTCATCCCCGCCAGGGATTTCCCTTGTGTATTTCTGCGACTGTGCGCACTGCCGGCGCTTGCCTATAGTCGCACCAGGAGACAACGCGACAACCCCATGAACATTGCCCACCTGTTGCAGCGCAGCGCTCTGGTGCATGGCGAGCGGCCCGCGCTGCTGGCAGGCACATGCCTGCTGCACGACTACCGTACCCTTGCCGCGCGCGTGGCCGCGCTGGCCGCACACCTGCGCGCACATTGCGGCGTGCAGCCGGGCGAATGCGTGGCCATCTTCTCGGCCAATGGTCCCCAGTATCTGGAGGCGCTGCACGCCATTCACTGGTGCGGCGCCATCTCGGTGCCCGTCAACTACAAGCTGCACGCGCGCGAGCTGGCCTATGTGCTTGCCGACAGCGGCGCGCGCGTGGTGTGCGTGTCTGCGGCGCTGCACGATGCGGCGCTGGCTGCGGGCGCCGACGCCGCGGCGGTGCAGGTGTTGGGGGCATCCGCCTGGGAGCAGGCGGCGCAGGGCGCGCCGCTGGCGCTGCAGGAGCGCGCCCCCGACGACGTGGCCTCGCTGTTCTACACCTCGGGCACCACCGGGCGGCCCAAGGGCGTGATGCAGACGCACCGCAACCTGCTGGCCATGACCATGGCCTACTTCACCGACGTGGACGATGTGCAGCCCGGCGACGCCATGGTCTATGCCGCGCCCATGTCGCATGGTGCGGGCTTGTACAACTACGCCCACATGCTGCGCGGCGCGCGCCATGTGGTGCCCGCGTCCGGCGGGTTCGACCCGGCCGAGCTGGTGCAATTGGCCGCGGACGTGGGCCAGCTGTCGCTGTTTGCGGCGCCCACCATGGTGCACCGGCTGGTGGAGCATGTGCGCCGCACGGGCGCCAATGTGGACGGATTCAAGACCATCGTCTACGGCGGCGGTCCCATGTATGTGGACGACCTGCGCCGCGCCATCGACACCATGGGCCAGAAGTTCGTGCAGATCTATGGCCAGGGCGAAAGCCCCATGACCATCACCGCGCTGGCGCGCGAGTACCTGGCCGACACGGCGCACCCGCGCTGGGCCGAGCGCATCGCCTCGGTGGGCGTGGCGCATGCGTGCGTACAGGTGCGGGTGGTGGATGACGAGGACCGACCCGTGCCTACGGGCGAGTTGGGCGAAGTGGTGGTGCGCGGCGATACGGTGATGGCCGGCTACTGGCGCAATCCCGAGGCGTCTGCGCAGACGCTGCGCGGCGGCTGGCTGCACACGGGCGATGTTGGGAGCCTGGACGCGCACGGGTTTCTGACCCTGCGCGACCGCAGCAAGGACGTGATCATCTCGGGCGGCTCCAACATCTACCCGCGCGAGGTGGAGGAGGTGCTGCTGCTGCACCCGCGCGTGAGCGAGGTGGCCGTGGTGGGCCAGCACGATGCCGACTGGGGCGAGGTGGTAGTGGCCTTCCTGGTGGCGGGCGAAGGCGGCGCCGTGGACGATGCCGCGCTGAATGCGGAACTTGACGCGGAACTTGACGCTTTGTGCCTGGACCACATCGCGCGCTTCAAGCGACCCAAGGCCTACCGCTGGGTGCCCGCACTGCCCAAGAACAGCTATGGCAAGGTGCTCAAGACCGAGCTGCGCGCATGGCTGCAGGCCGAAGGGGCGGGGAGCGGGGCGTAACAAACCCGGGGCCGGCGCGGACATTGCGCCGCCCCTACCATGGGCGCTTTGCCCCGGCTGGAGCCCTTGCCATGAACCAACCCGTCTCCCTCAAGATCGACTTCGTCTCCGACGTGTCCTGCCCCTGGTGCGCCATCGGCCTGCACGCGCTGGAGCAGGCCGCGAAGCGGCTGGACGGCGAGGTGGCGCTGGATCTGCACTTTCAGCCCTTCGAGCTGAACCCGCAGATGGGCCACGAGGGCCAGGACATCGGCGAACACCTGCAGCAAAAGTACGGCGCCACGCCGGAGCAATCACAGCAAAACCGCGAGGCCATCGCCGCGCGCGGCGCGCAGCTGGGCTTTACCTTCAACATGGACCAGCGCGGCCGCATCTACAACACTTTCGATGCGCACCGCCTGCTGCACTGGCTGGAGGAAGAGGGCACGCCGGAGCAGCAGGGCGCGCTCAAGCACGCGCTGTTCACCGCGTATTTCACGCAGGGCGAGAACCCTGGCGACCACGGCGTGCTGCTGCGTCTGGTGGCGCAGCTGGGGCTGGACGAGGCGCGCGCCCGCGCCGTGCTGGCGTCCCAGGAATATGCCGAGGCGGTGCGCGAGCGCGAGGCCTTCTACCAGGGCCACGGCATCCATTCGGTGCCGGCGGTGATCATCAACGACCGCCACCTGATCCAGGGCGGCCAGCCGGTCGAGGTGTTCGAGCAGGCGCTGCGGCAGATCGCGCAGCAGGCGTGATGCTCTTTTATTGATAGCTGGTAGCGCTTGCCCATCCAGCGCTGCAGCCCGTTTTGGCTTGAAACCTGTCAGCGCAGCGGGATCGGCGTGGCCCGGTCCACGGGCACGGCCGTCACGCTGTTTTGTGGCGAGCCGTCGATGAGCTTTTCGGAGTAGGTCAGGTACACCAGCGTGTTGCGCTTGGCGTCCACCATGCGCACCACGCGCAGGCGCTTGAACAGGATGGACATGCGTTCGCTGAACACTTCCTGCTGCGCCTTGAGCGGCTGCACGAAGGTGATGGGCCCGACCTGGCGGCAGGCGATGGAGGCCTCGGCGCGGTCCTCGGCCAGGCCCAGCGTGCCTTTGATGCCGCCGGTGCGCGCACGCGACACATAACAGGTCACGCCCTGCACGGCTGGGTCGTCATAGGCCTCCACGATGATGTCGTGGTCGCGGCCGATCCACTGGAAGGCGGTGTCCACGGTGCCGATCTTCTCGGCCTGGGCCGCGGCCGGCCCGGCAGCCAAGCCCAGGGCGCACGCCAGCAGGGCCAGGCTTGCCATGCCCGCGCGCAGGCCGCCGCGCGCATTCATGGCGCAACCGCCGAGGCTTCGCTGCAGCGCTGCGCCAGGTGGGCCAGGGCTTCCTCCACCTGGTCCACCAGCACCAGGCACAGGTCGCCCGGTTGCAGGCGCTCCAGCGCATGGTCGATGGCGAGGAACTCGCCGTGGATCTCGGTCACGTAGCGCGTGCGCGGCGCGCCCTGCAGGCCCTGGCGCAGCAGCGCCAGCACCTCGCCGTCGGCACGGCCGCGCTGGCAGGCGTCCTGGTACAGCACCACGTCGTCAAAGGCCTGGCCCAGGATCTGGGTCTGCTCGACGATGTCCTGGTCGCGCCGATCGCCCGCGCCGCTGATCACCACGCTGCGTTGCTGGGCCGGCATGGCCTGCACGGCCTGCACCAGCGCGCGCATGGCGTCGGGGTTATGGCCATAGTCGGCGATCACGGTGGCGCCGCGGTAGTCCATCACGTTGAAGCGGCCGGGCGCGTTGTCGCTGTCGTTCATGAAGCCGGCCAGGCCGCGGCGAATGGTCTGCCAGGGCAGACCCACGCCCCAGGCCGCGCCGATCGCGGCCATGACGTTCTCGACCTGGAAGCCGATGGTGCCGCCGCGCGTGATGGGGATCTCGCGCAAGGAGATGGTCTCGCGCCACGAGCCTTCGGCCGCCACGATGGAGTCGCCATCCACATACACCACGCGGTTGCCCTGGGCACGGTGCGTGGCCATGAGGGGGTGGTGGCGGTCGACGGCGAAGAAGATCACCTTGCCCGGGCATACGCTGGCCATGGCGGCCACGTGCGGGTCGGCGGCGTTGAGCACGCCGTAGCCGTCGGCGGCCACGTTCTGCACGATCACGCGCTTGAGCACGGCCACGTCTTCCACGGTGGTGATGAAGTTCAGCCCCAGGTGGTCACCCGCGCCCACATTGGTGACCACGGCCACCTGGCAGCGGTCAAAGCCCAGGCCTTCGCGCAGGATGCCGCCGCGCGCGCATTCGAGCACGGCCGCGTCCACCTCGGGGTGGAACAGCACGTTGCGCGCGCTCTTGGGGCCCGAGCAGTCGCCGCTGTCGATCTGGCGGCCGTTCACGTACACGCCGTCGGTGTTGGTCATGCCCACGCGCAGCCCGTGCGCGGCGAACAGCTGGCCGATCAGGCGCGTGGTGGTGGTCTTGCCATTGGTGCCAGTGACAGCCACCAGCGGGATGCGCCCGTCCTGGCCGGGCGCGAACAGCTCGTCCACCATCGGCACGCCCACGTTGCGCGGCTTGCCGAACGACGGGGCCAGGTGCATGCGCAGGCCGGGCGCGGCATTCACCTCGACGATGCCGCCGTTCTGCTCTTCCAGGGGTTTGAGCATGGTTTCGCAGACCACGTCCACGCCGCAGATGTGCAGGCCGATGGTCTGCGCGGCTTCGATGGCGCGCGCAGCGATCTCGGGGTGCACGTCGTCGGTCACGTCGGTGGCACTGCCGCCGGTGGACAGGTTGGCGTTGTTGCGCAGCACCACGCGCTGGCCCTGCACGGGCACGGAATCGGGCGTGAGGCCCTCGGAGGCGATGCGCGCGATGGCGATGTCGTCCAGGCGCACCTTGGTCAGCGCCGTGCCGTGGCCCGAGCCGCGGCGCGGGTCCTGGTTGACGATGTCCACCAGCTCGCGAATGGTGTGCTGGCCGTCGCCCAGCACCTGGGGCGGCTCGCGGCGCGCGGCGGCCACGAGCTGGTGGCCCACCACCAGCAGGCGGAAGTCGTGGCCGGGCAGGAAGCGTTCGACCATGATCTCGTCGCCGAATTCGCGGGCGGTCTTGTAGGCGGCCTCCAGCCCCTCGCGGGTGGTGATGTTGACCACCACGCCCTTGCCCTGGTTGCCGTCCTGGGGCTTCACGACCACGGGCAGGCCCACTTCCTGGGCCACCACCCAGGCGTCCTCCACGTCGGCCACCGGGCGCCCCAGCGGCACGGGCACGCCGGCGGCGTGCAGCAGGCGCTTGGTCAGGTCCTTGTCCTGGGCGATGGATTCGGCCACGGCGCTGGTGGTGTCCAGCTCGGCGGCCTGGATGCGGCGCGCCTTGGAGCCCCAGCCCAGCTGTACCAGCGAACCGCTGGTCAGGCGCCGGAACGGGATACCGCGCGCCACGGCGGCGTCGACGATGGAGCCGGTGGACGGGCCGATGCGCTCGTCCTCGTCCAGCTCGCGCAGCTCGGCGACCACGGCATCGGCGTCGAAGGGGGTATCGGCCAGCGCGGACTGCAGCAGGGCGCCGGCGTGCTCCATGGCCAGTCGGCCCACGGCCTCCTCGGTGTACTCCACCACCACCTGGTAGGTGCCTTCTTCCAGCGTGGCGTGGGTGCGGCTGAAGGTCACGGGGCACCCGGCCTGGGCCTGCAGCGACAGGGCGGCCACTTCGAGCACGTGGGCCAGCGACAGGCGCTGGTCGGCGCCATGGGGCTGCAGGGCGCCGATCTTGGGAAAGCGCGCGCGCAGGCGGTCTTCAAAACCCGCGATGTCTGCGTAGCCGCACTCTTGTGGCTCGCAGTGCACAACGGCTTCGATGGCGGTGTTGCGGCTCCAGAGGTTGGGGCCGCGCAGGGCGCGGATGCGGGTGATCTGCATGGTGTTTTCTTTCAGCCCGATTTTTCAGTCAAATTGGCCTGTAGCGCTTGTGGGGTGAGCGGTGGCAGCTATGCTTTTGAAAGCAGGTGCGGCGTCACGCGGCATAGTCGAAGGTCTTGATGCCCGCGGCGATCAGGTCCGGCCCGATGTCCATGGACCAGGCTGCGGCAATTGCGGCCAGCATCGCGGCCGTGTCGGGGCGGTGGCCGCCGGGCAGGCTCAGGGCGTCCAGCGTGCCCAGCACGCGTTCGCTGGCGCCCGTGGCCAGCACCACCTGCTCGCCGCGCACGAACACGGCGCGGCCTTCGCCCTCGGCCCGATGCGCGGCGACGAAGGGGTTGTCTGGCGACAGGGAATACAGGAGGACCTCGCCATCGCACAGGCGCGCCAGGTCGGCCACCTGCTCGATGTCGGCATTGAGCACACCTGCGCCCTCGTCCAGCACCACGTCGATCTGGGTGCGCAGCACGCGCGTCATCTGGGCCTGCTCCAGCACGTCATGGTCGGCCAGGGTCTCGAAACCGTCCATGTCGGTCACCACGCCGACCAGGCAGCGGTCGTAGGCCAGGCCTTCCTCCAGGATGGAGCGGGCAGTGGTCTGGATCACGGCGGCCTGAGCCAGTCGGTTGGTCAGCAGGCGGTGCGCGCCGGCCCAGTGGGCGGTGGCGCTCTTTTGTGTGCGGCGGTTGTTGAGGAACATGCCTTCGCTGCTGGCCACGCCCGTGAGCTTGCCCGACAGCTGCAGCAGCCAGCCCACGAAGCGCGCGGTGAACGCGTTGTGGCGCGTGCCCGCAATGCCCACGATGGGAATGCGGCCCGCGCCCGTGCCTTCGTCGGTGACCGGGAACAGGTGTTCCACGATGGCCTGGCCCACGGGGCGGGGGGCGCCGCTGGTGGGCTTGAGGTGCATCAGCAGACCGGGGCCGGCGTTCACCTCCAGGATGGCGCCGCCCTGTTCCTTCATGGGCTTGGAGACATCCTGCAGGATCATGTCCATGCCGGCGATGTCCAGGCCCACGATTTTCGCGGCCAACTGGGCGTAGTAGGCCACGTCGGGGTGCACGTCGTCGGTGCAGTCGATGGCCATGTTGCCGTTGCGCTGCAGCAAGATGGCCTGGCCCGAGGGCACCACGGTGTCGGGCGTCACGCCTTGGCGCTTGAGCTCCAGCTGCACGGCGCCTTTTTCCACGTCGATCCAGTCCAGCGGGTACTCCTGCTCGGGGCCGCGGCGCGGGTCTTCGTTGAGCACGGCCACCAGCTCGCGCAGCGTGGACTGGCCATTGCCGTGCACGCTGACCGTCTCGCCCTTGGTGGCGGCGACCACCTTGCCGCCGACCACCAGCAGGCGGTGCTCCACGCCGTCGATGAACTTCTCGACGATGACATCCGAGCCCTCGGGCTCGGCCAGCGCGAAGGCGGCCTTGATATCGGCCTCGCGCGAGAGCTCCAGCGTCACGCCGCGCGCGTGGTTGCCGTCCGAGGGCTTCACCGTAACGGGGAGGCCGATATCCTGCGCCACTTCCCAGGCCTCATCGGCGTTGCGGACGATCTGGCCCTCCGGCACGGGCACGCCGCAGGAGGCGAGCAGCCGCTTGGTGAAATCCTTGTCCTGGGCGATGCCCTCGGCGATGGCGCTGGTCTGGTCGCTCTCGGCAGTCCAGATGCGGCGCTGTGCGGCGCCGTAGCCCAGTTGCACCAGGTTGCCGTCGTTCAGGCGGATGTGCGGAATGCGCCGGGCGCTGGCGGCGTCCACGATGCAGCCGGTGCTGGGGCCCAGGTAGCGGTCGTTGATGGCGGTCTTGATGGCGTGGATGGCGGCCTTGAGGTCGAATGCCTCGTCATTGATGGCGGCCATCAGCAGACGGTGGCCATGCTCCAGCGCCACGCGGGCCACGGCCTCTTCGGGGCAGCGGAACACCATGCGGTACACGCCGCGCCGGGAGATCTCGCGCGTCTGGCCGAACTCGGCCGGCATGCCCGAGAGGTTGAGCAGCTCGATGACCACGTGCTCCAGCACGTGCCCCATCCAGGTGCCTTCCTTCAGGCGCAGCAGGAAGCCGCCGCGCTCGCCCACGCCACAGTGGTGCTCCACCAGATCCGGCAGCCAGGTGGTCAGGCGCTCGTTGAGGCCGGGAATCTTGTTGGAGGGGTAGTCTTCCAGCTCCCCCAGGTCCAGCCAGACTTCGAGGACCGGGCGGTAGGTCCAGACACTGGGGCCGCGCAGATAGGTGGTGCGCAGGAGTTGGATATCGTTGAATTTGGCCATGAAGTGCAGCGTGGAAGATTCGGATATCTGCCGGGTTGCGGCGGATGTGGCGATGCCCATGGGCAGAGATTGTGCGCCGATACTGGCGCAGCTCAGCACTGGCGGGTGTCAGCCGCGGGCTGATGATGTGCGTTACGAGGGGATACCGCGGCGGCGCAAGGGCCTGGGGCCCGGTGGCCGACAATGCCCCCCATGGGCCCGGACTGGCCCGCCAACGCCCCGTCCGTGCGGGGGTGGACATACAAAACCAAATGCAACATCACCATTCTGTGGACGCCTCGGGTGTCTTGTCTGGCCCCTGGGGGGCCGAGATGCGGGCAGTGCTCGCTCCTGACGAAAACGTGCAGGCCGCCTTCGAGGTTGACCTGACGCCCGACCTGCGCTTTGCCCCCGGCCTGCTGGTGCTGACCGAGCGGCGCCTGCTGGCGCGCGCCGGTGACGCGCCGGCGCAGGAATGGCCCCTGGCGCCCGGCATGGCGCTGCGACTGCTGGACCATGGCGGCGTGGGCACGGTGGAGCTGCACGATGCCGACCGGCGCCTGGCGCTGTGGCGCTTCACGCTGGGGCGCCATCCCCAGGCGCTGCACCTGCAGCAGCGGCTGGACACCCAGGTGCAGCGCCTGGACAGCTTGCAAGGCGCCATCGCGCCCGAAGCGCAAGACGTGCCGCGCTGCGCCGTGTGCGGCACGCCGCTGCCGCCCGACAGCGACGAGTGCACGGCCTGTGCGCGCCAGCAGGCGCCGCAGACCTCCACCTGGGTGCTATTGCGCCTGTGGCGTTTCGCACGGCCTTACAAAAAGCAGCTGGCCGCGGGCTTCGCGCTCACGCTGGCCTCCACCGCCGCTTCGCTGGTGCCGCCGTACATGACCATCCCGCTCATGGACGACATTCTCATTCCCTACCAGAGCGGCCAGCAGATCCCCGCCGGCATGGTGCTGCTCTACCTGGGGGGGTTGCTGTTGGCCGCGCTGCTGGCCTGGGCGCTGGGGTGGGCGCGCACTTACATCCTGGCCCTGGTGTCCGAGCGTATCGGCGCCGACCTGCGCACCACCACCTACGAACACCTGATGCGGCTGTCACTGGACTATTTCGGCAGCAAGCGCACGGGAGACCTGATGGCGCGCATCGGCTCCGAAACCGACCGCATCAACGTCTTTCTGTCGCTCAACGCGCTGGATTTCGCCACCGACGTGCTGATGATCGTGATGACGGCGGCGATCCTGTTCTCCATCAACCCGTGGCTGGCGCTGGTCACGCTGGTGCCGCTGCCCTTCATCGCCTGGCTGATCCACACCGTGCGCGACAAGCTGCGCACCGGCTTCGAGAAGATCGACCGCGTGTGGTCCGAAGTGACCAACGTGCTGGCCGACACCATCCCCGGCATCCGCGTTGTGAAGGCCTTCGCCCAGGAAAAGCGCGAGGCGGACCGCTTCCGTGCCGCCAACCAGCACAACCTGGAGGTGAACGACAAGCTCAACAAGACCTGGAGCCTGTTCTCGCCCACCGTCTCGCTGATGACGGAGGTGGGGCTGCTGGTGGTCTGGGGCTTCGGCATCTGGCTGGTGGCGCGCAACCAGATCACCGTGGGCGTGCTGGCGGCCTTCATCGCCTACATCGGGCGCTTCTACATACGGCTGGATTCGATGAGCCGCATCGTTTCCGTCACGCAAAAGGCGGCAGCCGGCGCCAAGCGCATCTTCGACATCCTGGACCATGTGAGCAACGTGCCAGACCCCGTCAACCCGGTGAAGGTGGACCGCGTGCAGGGCGCCATCGAGATGCGCGACGTGGGCTTTCGCTACGGCAGCCGTACGGTCATCAAGAACCTGTCGCTCACCATCCGCCCCGGCGAGATGATCGGCCTGGTGGGCCACAGCGGCTCTGGCAAGAGCACCCTGGTCAACCTCATCAGCCGCTTCTACGACGTGAGCGACGGCGCCATCCTCGTGGACGACGTGGACATCCGCCGCATGGCGGTGGCGGACTTCCGCCGCCACATCGGCCTGGTGCTGCAGGAGCCTTTCCTGTTCTTCGGCACCATTGCCGAGAACATTGCTTACGGCAAGCCCGACGCCACGCGCGAGGAGATCGTCGCCGCCGCGCGCGCCGCGCATGCGCACGAGTTCATCCTGCGCCTGCCGCATGGCTACGACAGCCTGGTGGGCGAGCGCGGCCAGGGCCTGTCGGGCGGCGAGCGCCAGCGCATCTCCATTGCGCGCGCGCTGCTCATCGACCCGCGCATCCTGATCCTGGACGAGGCGACCTCCGCCGTGGACACCGAAACCGAAAAGGAAATCCAGAAGGCGCTGGACAACCTGGTGCAGGGCCGCACCACCATCGCCATCGCCCACCGCCTGTCCACGCTGCGCAAGGCCGACCGCCTGGTGGTCATGGACCGGGGCGAGGTCGTCGAAGTGGGGCCGCACGACGAACTGATGGAGAAGCAGGGTGCCTACTGGCGCCTGTACGAGGCGCAGGCGCGCCGTGCCGAGGAAGACGCCCAGGCCGCGGGCGTGCGCATCGAAGTGCGCGAGCACTCCGCTCACCCCGCGGGCAACACCTGAGCGAGAAAGACACGCGATGACCCTTCACACATTCCCCTCCACCGCTTCGGCACTCGCGGCAGGCTGGGACCTGCACCGTAATCCCCATGGCCGGCTGGTGCTGCGCGCGGCCGACGGCACCGCGCATGTGGGCGTGACGCCCGTGCGCGCCTTTCCCATTGCCGCTCCCGGCGAAGGCCTGTCGCTGGTCGGGCCGGACGGCCATGAACTGGCCTGGGTGCCCCGCCTGGAACAGCTGGCGCCCGCCGTGCGTGCGCTGGTCGAGGAGGAACTGGCTGCGCGTGAGTTTGTGCCCACCATCACGCGCATCCGCTCCGTGTCGAGCTTTTCCACCCCCAGTACCTGGGAGGTGGACACCGACCGCGGCGCTACGCAGTTGGTGCTCAAGGGCGAGGAAGACATCCGCCGGCTGGAGGGGCGCACCAAGCTGCTCATCGCCGCCAGCGACGGGCTGCAGTTCCATGTGCCGGATGTCACGGCGCTGGACCGTGCATCGCGCAAGTTGCTGGAGCGTTTTTTATAGCGTCTGGCGCTTGCCTGGCGCGGCCTGTGCCCGTTTGTCCCTGTCATAGCCCACGTCAATCAGACATGGTTGCCGCATTAATTTGTGACAAAAGGCTAATAAGGCCTCAATTTCCCCTTTTGTTTGCCGTAATGAATGTACGACGAGGTGGTAGTTGCGACTGCCGCCGGCCGCATTCACGAGGGGACCCATGCCATGCAACTGCCACCTGTAGATCGATCGCCCGCCCAGTGGCGTACCACGGGCGCTGACTTGTATTCCACGGGCGCCTCGGGGGCCGTGGCGGTGCGGCCCGTGAACGCTGCCAATCCTGTCGAGTCCACGGACCGGCTGGGCGAGGGGGCCAGCCTGCGCGAGCCCACCAAGCCCTCGGCGCCCGACGAGAACAACCGCGACTGGACCCTGGCCGAGGCCAAGAAGGAAGCCCCGAAGGAGCCCGAGGAGCCGCCCAAGGAGCCCATCTACAAGCAACTGCTGGAATTCATCCAGTCGATGTGGCGTGCCAGCGGCAGCGCGGTGGAACTGGCGCAAGACATCAATAAGAACACCCTCCAGGAGCGACTGGCCCAGCAGGTGCAGGACCGTCAGTCGCTCACGTACTCCGATCCCAAGGTCAAGCGCACGGGCGGTTTGTGAGTTTTGCTCCGGCGGTTGCTATCAAATAAGTAGCTGTTAGCGCTTATTGGTAAAGCGCTGGAGGCCAATTGGACTGGTATTTTTGGGTCCGCCGGCGCTCTCAGCGCGCCGCCGCGCGGGCGCGGTCCCGCTCGGCGCGGTACTTGATGGCGAAGGCGCGCACCTCGTCCAGCGTCACGTAATTGTCGCGGTTGGTGTCCGCATCATCGAACGCCGCAGCCACCTTGGGCACGATGGCCACTTCAGCACGGCTGAGCTTGCCGTCGCCGTTGAAATCCAGCATCTCGAACTGGCGGATCGCCTTGATCTCGCCCTTGGTCAGGGGCGCACTGGCGCTGTGCCGGGGCGCGGTGGCATGGGCCACGCCCTGCGCCTGAGCGGCCAGCGGAGCCGCCAGTGCGCAGGCCATGAGCCACGCGCAGGCTGCCGGGGCCGTCAGCAGGCGTGTAAAGGGGCGGAAGGAGCGTGAAGGCAACATTCAGGAGTAGAGCCGGCGCGCCGCCACAGGTTCAACGCCGCGGGGGGCGGGCTGTATCACCCTGTAGCGCAGCCGCCGTGTTGGCGATGCCGCTGCTGACATGCCCCGCCGGAACATGGCGTGCGGCGGACGCCACGTGGCCCGTCTGGTCATCGAAGAAGAAGTCGGGCTCGAACTCGCGCAGGAAGGGGCCTTTTTCCAGCCCGCCGAGGAACATGGCCTCGTCCACGGTGATGCCCCAGTCGAGCAGCGTGCGGATCGCGCGCTCGTGCGCCGGCGCGCTGCGCGCGGTGACCAGCGCGGTGCGGATGCGCATCTGCGAGGCGTCCGCCTGCTGCTGCAGCCGGTGCAGCGCGGCCAGCAGCGGCTTGAACGGCCCTTCGGCCAGCGGCGTGGCGGCATGGGACACCTCGTGCTGCAGGAAGGCCGGTAGGCCGCCCTGCTGGTACACACGCTCGGCCTCGTCGGAGAACAGCACCGCGTCGCCGTCGAAGGCGATGCGCACCTCGCGCGGATAGCGGTCGCCCGCGGGCGTGGAGTCGATCATCACCCGCGCGGCGGGAAAGCCGATGGACAGCGCCTCGCGCACATCCGTCTCGTTGGCTGAAAGGAAGAGGTGCGCGCCCAACGGCCGCAGATAGGAAAACGGGTTGCGCCCGCGCGTGAACACGCCGCGCTCGATGCGCATGCCCGCCGCCTTGGCCGAGGCGAACACGCGCATGCCGCTGGCAGGGTCGTTGCGCGACAACATGACCACCTCGACGCGCGCGGCATCGGGCGTGTTGAACGCCAGGAGCTTTCTCACCAGAGGGAAGGCAATGCCGGGGCGCGCGGGCTCATGCACCAGCTCCAGCTGGCGGCGCATGTAGGCTTGCTCGTCGCCGGCCTCGAACAGGCGGTTCTCTTCCTCGAAGTCGAACAGCGCGCGCGAGGAGATCGCGACGACGAGCTTGTCCTGCAGGGTGGCACTCATTTGACGAACTGGTTGAGCTGGATGATTGGCATGAGCACCGCCAGCACGATCAGCATCACGATGCCGCCCATAGCCACGATGAGCAGCGGCTCCAGCACCGTGGCCAGTTGCATGGCGCGGCGCTGCACCTCGGTGCCCAATTGCGTGGCGGCGCGCTGCAGCATGGTGGGCAACTGGCCCGTCTGTTCGCCCAGCCGCGCGAACATGGCCACCAGGCCGGGGAACCGTTTTTTCTGCGCCAGTGCCGAGGCCAGCGGCGCGCCCTCACGCACCAGCACCAGCGCGTCGAGTGCGTCCGCGCGCAGGGCGCGGTTGTTCAGCGTCTCGGCCGCGGCCTGCAGCGCCTTGAGAATGGGCACGCCCGCGCCTGCCAGCATGGCCAATGTGCCGGCGAAACGCGCCGCGTTGTAGCCGCGCGCCAGCTTGCCGACGAGCGGCAGGCGCAACCAGGCGGCGTCGAACTTCTCGCGCAGCCGCGGCTGGGCCAGCGCGGCGCGGGCGCCGAACGCCAGCAGGACCAGCCCGCCCAGCAACGCCCAGCCGTAGTTGCGCACCACGTTGCTCAAGGCCAGCATGGCCACCGTGAGGAAGGGCAGGGCGCGCTTGGTGCCTGCGAACACGCTGGCCACCTGCGGTACCACGTAGCCCACCAGGAACAGCACGATGACGATCGCGATCACGGTGACGATGGCCGGGTACAGCGCAGCGCCGATGAGCTTGGCGCGCAAGGCCTGGCGCTGCTCCAGATCGTCTGCCAGGCTGTCCAGCACTTCGGCCAGGCCGCCGCTGGACTCGCCCGCGCCGATCACGGCGCAGTAGATGTCGGAGAACTCGCGCGGGTGCTGCGCCAGCGCACGTGCGAAGGTGGAGCCGGCGTTGACCTCGGCGCGCAGCGTGGCCAGCAGGTGGCGCTGGCGCTCGTCGTCCGCCTCTTCGGCGAGCGCGGTCAGCGCACGCTCCAGCGGCAGGCCCGAGCCCACCAGCCCGGCGAGCTGCCGCGTCCACACGCCCAGCCCCGTGGCGTTGAACACCGGCCGCGTGAACAGCCGCTGCGCCAGCGTGGGGGGTGTTCCGGGGGCGACGCCAGCGGCCAGCGCCTCCACATCCAGGGGCACCAGGGCCTGGGCGCGCAGCAGGCTGCGGGCGGCCTTGGGGCTGTCGGCCTCCAGGGTGCCGCGGCGCACATGGCCTTGGGCGTCCAGGGCTTCGAAGGAATAGGCGGGCATGCGGGAAAGTCAGCGGCGGTGGGCGAGCAGGGGCAAACTGGGCGGGCCGCAGTCGACCCGTTCAGCCCGCCATGGTAGCCGCTGCGGGTGACAGTGCCGCGTGCGCCTGGGCGGTGATCTCCAGCGAGCGCAGGCGCAGCGCCGGGTCGTAGACGTCGCTCACCAGCATGAATTCGTCGGCCTGCGTGGCGGCCAGCAGCGCCTGCAGGCCCTCGCGCACGGTCTGCGGGCCACCAACCACGCCGACCGCGAGGAAGTCGGCCACGGCGGCGCGCTCCTGCGGCGCGAGGCTCTGCAGATAACCCTCTACGGGCGGCTGCAGCAGTCCGCGCTGGCCGGTGAGGATGCCCAGCACGCGCTGGTAGGTGCTGCTGGCCAGGTACTGCGCCTCGTCATCGGTGGGTGCGGCGATCACGGGCACGCCGATCACCACGTAGGGCTTGGCGCAGGCTGGCGAGGGGCGGAACAGCCGGCGGTAGATGTCGATGGCCGCGTGCAGCATGCGCGGCGCGAAGTGCGAGGCGAAGGCATAGGGCAGGCCCATCTGCGCCGCCAGTTGCGCCGAGAACAGGCTGGAGCCCAGCAGCCAGAGGGGCACCTGCGTGCCGGCGCCCGGCACGGCGGTGATGCGCTGGCCCGGCTGCGCGGGCGCCAAGAGCTGCTGCAGCTCGGCCACGTCGCGGGGGAAGTCGGCCTCGGTCTCCACGCGGTCGCGGCGCAGGGCACGCATGGTGGCGCCGTCGGTGCCGGGTGCGCGGCCCAGCCCCAGGTCGATGCGGCCGGGGTAGAGCTCGGCCAGCGTGCCGAAGGCCTCGGCCACCACCAGCGGCGCATGGTTGGGCAGCATGATGCCGCCCGAGCCCACGCGGATGGACCGCGTGGCCCCGGCCACGTGGCCGACCAGCACGGCCGTGGCGGAGCTGGCGATGCCCGGCATGTTGTGGTGCTCGGCCAGCCAGTAGCGCTTGAAGCCCAGCGCCTCCACATGCTGTGCCGTCTGGACGGCGACTTGCAGTGCCTGGGCCACGGTGCCGCCCTCGCGCACGGCCACGAGATCAAGCATGGAAAGTAAAGGCAGGGAATGTGCGGTCATGGCACCGATTGTGGGCAGCGGGTGAAATCCGTGCTGCGCCGCGGGTATGGTGGTGCAGTGGTCCCCGCATGGTGCATAGCGTTTTGCTATTGATATACTGAATTTGTTTTAAATCAACACACGAAACATATTGTCACTTTTAGCGTCCTGTGCGACGCTGCCAGGAAGTGATGCACGGGGCGTGCGGGGGGTGTCTATGGGGTTCTTCAGCCGTTTGTTTCAGCCGCGTGCCGACGGCCTGGCCGCGCCTGAGGACTGGACTTCGCTGCCTGCGAGCGAGGCCAGCGCGCTGGTGCTGTACGACGAAGAGGCTTCGCGGCTCCTGGCGGCGTTCGACATCGAGGCTGCCATCGTCATGCACGAGCGCTGGCTGCCCTGGCTGGCCCAAGCGCTGGCGGGCGCGCGCGACGAACAGCTGCGCCCCGAAACGGTGGTGGACGACACCTGTTCCGAACTGGGCCGCTGGCTGCACGGCAGCGGGCGCGTGGCGCTGGGGCACTTTCCTGCTTTCGACATGCTGATGCGCCGCCACCAGTACTTTCACCACCAGGCGGCCGTGCTGCTGACGCATCTGGCGCAGGGCGATCAATTGCGGGCCGAGCAGGCGTTCAAGAGCTGCCAGCATGCGTCGCGCCAGGTGGTGCTGCTGCTCAAGGAGCTGCAGCGCGGGCTGGACCACGGGAAGCGTCCCCCCCAGCCGATGGCCGCAGGTGAACGCTGAAATGCGCTATTGATATAGGAGCTACTAGCGCTTGTCTGTATTGGCTTTCAATGCAATTTGTATTGAAAACCCAGTCTTGACAAGCGCGCCGCGCTCCTGTTTTTGAAAGGCGCCGCTGCGGCCTGTCCGCTCAGTCGCGCGTCACACGCAGCACTTCTTCGCGGCTGGTGATGCCGGCGTGGATCAGCCGCTCGCCATCGTCGCGCATCAGCGTCATGCCGCCGGCCAGGGCCTGGGTACGCACCTCGGCCTCCGGGGCCTGGTTGTGGATCTGCGCGCGGATGGCGTCGTCCACTACCAGCAGCTCGAACACGCCGGTGCGCCCCGCGTAGCCGGTATGGCCGCAGTGGTCGCAGCCTGCGCCGTGGCACTCGCCGCAATATTTGCGCACCAGGCGCTGCGCCAGCACCCCCAGCAGCGACGAGGACAGCAGGAACGGCTCCACCCCCATGTCGGTCAGGCGCGTGATGGCGCTGGCCGCGTCGTTGGTGTGCAGCGTGGCCAGCACCAGGTGGCCGGTGAGCGAGGCCTGGATGGCGATCTGCGCGGTCTCGAAGTCGCGGATCTCGCCGATCATGATCACATCGGGGTCCTGGCGCAGGATGGCGCGCAGGGCCTTGGCAAACGTCAGGTCGATCTTGGCATTGACCTGCGTCTGGCCCACACCGGGCAGCTCGTACTCGATGGGGTCTTCCACCGTCATGATGTTGCTGCGCGCGGCGTCCAGCCGCGCCAGCGCCGCGTACAGCGTGGTGGTCTTGCCCGAGCCCGTGGGGCCGGTCACGAGGATGATGCCGTGCGGCTGCTGGATCAGGTGCGCGAGCCGCGCCAGCACCTCGCCCTGCATGCCCACGGCCTCCAGATTCAGCTTGCTCTCGCTCTTGTCCAAGAGGCGCAGCACTGCGCGCTCGCCATGGGCGTTGGGCAGCGTGGATACGCGCACGTCGACGGCGCGGGTGCCCAGGCGCAGACTGATGCGCCCGTCCTGCGGCAGGCGCTTTTCGGAGATGTCCAGGTCCGCCATGATCTTCAGGCGGCTGATCAGCGCGGCGTGCAGTGCGCGGTTGGGCTGCACCACCTCGCGCAGCGTGCCGTCCACGCGAAAGCGCACGCTGGAGTGGCGCTCGTAGGGCTCGATGTGAATGTCGCTCGCGCCGTCGCGCACGGCCTGCGTGAGCAGGGCGTTGAGCATGCGGATGATGGGCGCGTCGCCCGCGGACTCCAGCAGGTCTTCCACCGCGGGCAGCTCCTGCATCATGCGCGAGAGGTCGGCGCCTTCTTCCACCTCGCTCACCACCGTGGCCGCGCTGGATTCGCTTTGCGAATACGCCGCGCTGATGCGCTGTGCCAGCGTGGGTGCGTCCAGCGGCATGAACTGGTGTACGGCATGCTTGCGCAGCACTTCGGACAGCGCGCCGGCGTCCGGCTGCGGGCCGTGCCACAGCACGAGCTGCTGGCCGTCGTCTTCCAGCAGCAGCTGGCTGCTGCGCGCAAATGCGTAGGGCAGGGGGTGGCGCATGCGGCGGGCCCCTTACTGTGGGCTGTAGGGCGACTGGCCCATGCTGGGCGGCGTGGCGGTGCGCGCGGGCGGCTGGGGTGCGAGCGGCGCCAGCGGCGCAGGTGCGGCCGCGGGCTGCACGGGCGCGGCGGACGAGGCGGGGGTGGGCAGGGGCGGCAGCACCGGCGCCTCGGACACACCGCTCATCATCGTGCTGGGCGCGGGCTGCGTGCTTTGCTGCAGCGCGCGAATGGCCTCGTAGCGGTCCACCATCAGTGCGTCGCTGGTGGCGCTGTCGCGGATCACCATGGGGCGCAGGAAGACCATCAGGTTGGTCTTCTGGCGCGTGCGCTTTTCGTTGCGGAACAGCCCGCCCACCACGGGCAGGTCGCCCATCACGGGCACCTTGTCCTGGCCCAGCGCATAGCTGTCTTCCAGCAGGCCGCCGATCACGATCACGCTGCCGTCGTCCACCAGTACCGTGGACTCGATGGAGCGCTTGCTCGTGGAGGGGCCGTTGGCATTGGACAGCGTGCTCTCCGCGACCTTGGAGACCTCCTGGTACATCGTGAGCTTGACGGTGCCGTTCTCGTTGATCTGTGGGCGCACGCGCAGCATCAGGCCCACGTCCTTGCGCTCCACAGTGGTGAAGGGGTTGACCGCGCCGCCGCTGCCGCCGGTGTTGGCGTAGGAACCGGTCACGAACGGCACGTTGTTGCCGATGATGATCTGCGCCTCCTCGTTGTCCAGCGTGAGCAGGTTCGGGGTGGACAGCACGTTGGCGTCGCCCGTGTTTTCCAGGAAGTTGGCCAGCGCCCCCAGGTAGTACTTGCCGTTGATGCGCGGCGCGATGGCCAGGTTCATGCCGGCGGCCGGCTTGGCATTGGCGATGGAGGTCACGTTGCCGGTGGCCGCCGCCAGCGCCAGATCCAGGATGTTGCGTCCGGCCACGCTGGAGTTGTTGCCCAGCACGCCCAGCGTGCTGCCGTAATTGCCCAGCACGCCCTGCCACTGGATGCCGAACTCGGCCACCTTGTTGGCGCTCACCTCCACGATCAGGCTCTCGATGAGTACCTGCGCGCGGCGGCCGTCCAGCTTGTCGATCACGGCGCGGATCTGGCGGTACAGCGGCTCCGGCGCGCTGATGATGAGCGAGTTGGTCGTCGGGTCGGCCTGGATGATGCCGCCGGTGGACGGCTGGTTGGCATCGCTGCTACCGCTGCTGCCCTGGCCCGTTCCCAGGCCCGAACTGCCCAGGCCGCCGGCATTGCCGCTGGCATTGGTGCTGTTGCCCAGGCCACTGGTCTGGCCCAGGCCCGATGCGCCGGTCCGCGTGAGGCCGCCCGACAGGTTGCCGGTTCCCGTGCCGCCGCCGCTGCTGGTGCCGCTGCCCCCCGCGCTGCCCAGCGCTGCGCGCAGGGTGGTGGCCAGCTTCACGGCGTCGGCGTTCTTCAGGTACACCACGTGGATGTTGCCGCTGGCAGCGGAGCTGCCCGGCGCGGCTGGTTGGTCCAGCTTGGCCACCAGTGAGCGCACCAGCGCCACGCGCGCCGGGTTGGCCGCGCGCACGATCAGCGCATTGCTGCGCGGCTCGGCCAGCAGCGTGGTCTTGAACGAATTGTCGGTCTGCCCCTGGGCCACGCCCTGCGCAGTGCCTGTGGCAGTGGCGCTGCCGCCCTCGATCAGGCGCGACACCAGCGGCGCCAGGTCGGTGGCGATGGCGTGCTGCAGCGGGATCACCTCCACGTCGCTGGCGTTGGAGACGTCCATGGCCGCCACGATGCGCGCCAGGCGCTGCAGGTTGTCGGCGTAGTCGGTGATCACCAGCGAGTTGTTGCCGGGGTTCACGTTGATGGTGTTGTTGGGGCTGATCAGCGGGCGCAGCACCGGCACCAGGTTGGCCGCGTTCTCGAAGTTGAGCTTGAAGATCTGCGTGACGACCTGCCCGCCCGCGGGCGTGCCGCCCGCGCCGCCTTGGGACACGCTCACGTTGCCGGTCTGCAGCTTGGCATCGGCCTCGGGCACGACCTTGTACAGGCCCGCCGACTCGACCACCGTGAAGCCCTGCAGCCGCAGCGCGGCCAGGAACTGCTGGAAGGCCGCGTTGGGCTGCACCGCGTTCTCGGTCACCAGCGTGATCTGGCCCTTCACGCGCGGGTCCACCACCACGTTCTTGCCGGTGATGGTGGCCATGGTGCGCGCCACGGCCTCGATGTCGGCGTTGGCAAAGTTCAGCGTCACCGGCTCGCTGGGCCGCACACTGCCGGCGCGCTGTCCGGAGGTTTGTGCATGAATTTGGCTGCTAACGCCCGTCAATAAAGCGCTAGCAGCTATCAAATGAAGAGTGAACCGCAGGGAATGGCGGGGCAAGTTGGTCATAGGGTCAACCCACGGTGATGATGGAGCGCGCGCCACTGCGCCGCCCGATGATATTCAGAAGATTCGCCAGGGCCGCCTCCCGCCCGGGCGCGGCGCTGGCCTCGCCCGTGAAGCGCAGGCGTTTGCCCACCCACTGGCCGCTGCCCGACAGCAGCAGCGCGCCCTCCAGGGTGGACAGCTGCAGCGTGGGCGCGCCGCCGCCCTGCACCTGCAGCCGGTAGCTGCCCATGGGCCGCAGCGTGGACAGGCGCGAGGACAGGCCCAGCGCATCCAGCTGCACCTGGCCCTGCATCTGCAGACGCCCTGCGGCCCATTGCAGCGCGAACGCCTGGGTGCGCAGCTGCAGGCGGCCCTGCGGCTGCACGGTGTTCCAGGGGGTGCCCAGGCCCGCGAGCGCCGCAGCCGGCCACTGGCTCTGGCCATCGGCCACCTGGGCGCGCACGGCACCCAGGCCCAGCGCCACCTGCACCTGCAGCGGCGCGGTGGCGGGAATGCAGCAGTCGGCCGTCAGGCGGGCGCTGAGCCCGTTCCACGCGGGGCGCAGCTGCCACTGCAGCCGGCCGGGCAGGGCGGCCTGGTCCTGGCTGTCGGCGCCACCGGTCAGTACCAGGCGGGCAGAGCCGTTCCAGACGGTGCCGCGTGCCTGCTGCAGCTGCAGTTGCCCGCCGCTGGCCTGCTGCACGCCTGTGGCCAGCCAGCGCGCCGGGGCCCACAGCACCAGCGCGGGTAGTGCGCCCAGGCACAGGCCGGCCATGGCCCAGCGCCAGGGCGCGCGCGGCAGTGTCAGCGAAGGGGTCGGGCGCAGGGAGCGTGGCACGGGCAGGGGGCGTGGACTATTGCGGGGGCAGCGCCAGCACCAGCGTGCCGTCCCAGCGGACGGCGGCCGCGGCGGCGTTGGCGGGCGCGGCGCTTTGCACCAGGCGGGCTTCCAGCGGCACGGCGCGCGCGGTGCTGCGCGCCTGGTTCAGCCACTGGGCAAGGGCCTCGGCGGGCGCGCCCTTGAAGGTGACGGTGGCGCGGTCGCCCGCGACGTTCATCTGCGCGGCTGCGCCCAATTGCTGCGCCAGCGTGGTCTGCAGCGTGCGCAGGGCCTCGCCGCCGGGTGGGCGGGGCGCGTCCTTGAGCTGCAGCGCTTCGGCCTGCAGGGCCTGCATGCGCTGCAGTTGCGCATCCACGGCTGCGTGGCGTGCGCCCGAGCCGCGCAGCTGCTGCAGTGCGGGCGCCAGCAGTATCCACCACAGCAGGGCCAGCCCCACCACGGCCGCGGCGGCCAGCACCAGGGACTGTTCGCGCGGCGCCATGCGGGCCCAGTGGGCGCGCAGCGCGGCCAGCGCAGGGGGAACCGGCGCGGGCGAGGTCGAAGCGGTGCGGGTGTTCATGGGCGGTCCTCGGCGCGCACCAGCAGGGCGCCATCGCGCGGCTGCGCGCTCAGGCTTTCCGCGGCCAGGCGCTGGTTCATGGCGGTGAGTTCCTCGGGTGCCAGCTCCAGGCCCCGCAGGCGCAGTTCGCCATTGGCATATTCGATCTGCGTGGGCACGCGCGGCGGGGGCAGTGCGGCACCTGCGGCGGCCATGAGCGGCTCCAGGTCGCGCCGCGACACGCTGCCGGCGGCCTGGCGCAGCTGCGCCAGTTCGCGCTCCATCTGCACCGGTGCATCCACGACGACCTTGACGTGCGGAAAGGTCTGGGTCAGCGCGTTGCGCACGCCGGCCTGTTTGGCCGCCAGCGCCTGGCGGTCCTGCCACGCCCAGAGATTGAGCCCCACGACCTGCACCACCACGGCCACGGCCAGTGCCCAGCGCGCGGCCCGCCATTGGGGTGCGCGCGCAAAGGCGCTGGCGCCGCTGCCCAGCTTGCGCAGCGCGCGCGTGTGGCCGGTGCTGGCCAGGTCGAACTGCGCCAGGTCCCATTCGCCACGCGCGGCCACCAGCGCGCGCTGGCTGGCGGTGTGCAGCTGCACCGGGCGGTTCAGCAGCCGCTCGGCCAGGGCGGCCACGGCGGGTTCGGCGCGCACGGCGGGCGGTGCATCATCGGCGGGGCGCGCCGCCAGCGCGGCGGCCGCGGCCAGCGGCAGCACGGCCACGGCCTGTTGCGGCCCGTGGCCGGTCAGTACCAGTTGGGCGTCCTCGGGACTGCCGAGCACGTCGCATTCCTCTTGCCCGCTGGCGGTGGGGCCGGGAGCGAACTCGGGCACCACGCGGTCCACCGGCCGCCCCGCGGCTTCCAGCGCCTGCAGGGCGCCGCGCAGCCAGGCGCGGTCGCACACGGCCACCCAGGCAGGGCTGCCCGGCTGGGCGCCGGGCTGCAGCGCGAAGTGCAGTTGCGCGGGGTCGTCGAGCAGGTGTTCTTCGAGCAGTCCTTCCAGGACCGCGCGCAGCCGGCCGGCCTGGGCCGTCGCGCCCTGCGGCAGCGTCACCTGCTGCCATGACAGCGCGCGCGCAGGCACCACGGCCACGATCTCGCCGGCGCGGCCCGGGTCGGGCAGCAAGGCGGCGGTGGTGCTGGCGTGGCGGGTGGCGGTGTGGCCGTCGGCCGTGAGCGTGTAGCTGTATTCGGCGGCGGGCCCCGGCGTTCCCAGGGGCAGGGTTAGGACAAGGGTGCTCATGAATGGGTTAACAGACCATTTTAGGGGCGTGATGTGACGCTTCGTGCCAAGGCGGCCGGTCACCGCGCGCCAGCGGCCGCAGTGCCGGGAGCCGTCGGGCGCACGAGGCCGCCACGTTCGCGCCACAGCGTGCGCACGTCCCCGCGCTGTTTGTAGACCAGCGAGCGCTCTTCGACCACGGCCATGTCCAGGCGCAGTCGCCCGCGCACTTCGAAGTAGCTGGACGACACCGTATGCACCGTGGCCGAGATGCGGCTGGAGTTGCCCAGCAGCTTGGCGGCGTCGGCCTCGCTGCGGAAGTGGTTGGAGTCGCGTGCCTGCACCAGACGCTGCGCTTCGGCCATGTCCAGCCCGTCGGCGCTGGCCCACAGCACCACGGCGCTGGCGGTGTTGAGGTTGACCTTGGTGCGCACGGGCAGCAGCGTGACGTAAGGCGCGAGCGCATCCACGCTGCGCTGCGGCAGGCCCCACCACCCGAGTTGCGCCACGCTTTGCGGCAGCAGCGGCGCGGCGCTCGCGGTGTCACTGTCCTTGGCCTCGGCGCGCAGCATCTGTCGCGCCAGCATGTCCAGCTGTGCGCGCGGCAGCCCGAGGTATTCGAAGAGCCGCTGGAATTGCCGCAGCGCTGTGGCGTCCACCTGCCCCTCGTTGGCCAGGTTGCGCAGGTTCAGCAGGGCCTGCAGGTCGGTGATCTGGCCCGACAGGAAGGCGTTGGTGGTGTCGGTACTCGCGTCTTCCACCTGGGCCACGTTGCTGTCGGCCGCGAGGAACGTGGACAGGCGCGCTTCTTCCAGCGGCACCGACCAGGGTTCGGAGAGGTTGTCGGTGCCGTCGCCGCTGCGGGCAATGGAGTCTTCGCGCAGGATCAGGCGGGACCAGTCCAGCGCGCCGATCAGGATCCACGCCGACTGAATACGTGCGCGCTCGGCGGTTTCGACTTCGATGGCGCGCCACTGCTGCCACATGGCCGCGGCCGCGAACGTGGCGACCAGCGTCACGGTGAGCATGGCAGCCAGCAGTGCGGCGCCGGCTTGATGAGAAACACCCTGAGGGGCTTTGCGTCCACCCGCCGCTCCCGTTACGCGGGCGGGGCGGCGCCACCAGTGCGTCGGGGCTCTGGCACGGCGGCCCTCGCCCGGTGCGCGCCAGTCGCGTGTGTCGGAGGCGGCGGGCAGGGCGGCGGATAGCGGGCAGGAATCGGTCACGACTTGCCTCCACCCAGCAGCGGATTGGCCCAGTCCCGCGTGACCACGCCCGAGAGTGCGCCACCCGGCGGCAGCGTGAGTTGCAGGCGCACCCCCTCGGGGATGCTGGCGGCGGCGCTGCTCAGCCCGCCGACCGTGCGCGGTGCGCTGGCGCTGGTATCGGTGGACAGCGCATTGGCCCAGGCGCCGCTGCGGTAGTAGTACAGCTGCCAATTGGCCAGCGGCATCAGCACGGTTTCCTGTCGGCGCTCGGCCTCGCCGGGTGTGCGCGCCCACTGGGCTGCGCGCTGCCAGGCGGCATTCCATTCCGCGCGGGTGCGCACCGGGGGGGACTGCCAGCGCAGCCAGCGGGCGGTGCCGTCCACGCTGCGCCGCGCCCAGGCGACGACCAGCGCACCCTCGTCGGGCTGGCGCGTGCCGCGCCGCGTGAGGCGCAGCACCTGGCCGTCCCAGGCGATGGGTTCGGTATGGTCGATGGCCTGCAGGGCATCCAGGTCGGCCGCCCACTGGGCCAGCACGGTCTGCAGCACCAGCAGCTCGTCGGTGCGCTCGCGCGTGAGCTGCTGCGAGCGCGCCATGCCATCCAGCCCGCGCCAGCTGGCGATGGCGAGCAGCGCCATTACCGCGATGGCCACGAGCAGCTCCACCAGCGTGAAGCCGCGCGCTGCTTGCATGGGGGACTCTGCGCAAACCCGGTGCCGCGCTTGATCTGTCGGAAGGCCGCGGCGCAGGCCGTGCGGGCGGACGCCGTGGAGCTGGCTTTGCCAGGCCACGGGCGTCGTCCCCCCCGAGGGGGGAGGCGCGAAGCGACTCAGGGGGGGCATCTCAATACCGCCCCACGATGGTGGACAGCCGCAGCACGGGCAACGCGGCCTCGAAGACCTGCGCGTCCACGCGGCGGAACTGTGGATTGGGCGTGGGCGAAACCGTCACCGCCACGTCGTAGCGCCGACCCGCCTGTTCGCAGGCCACGCGCGTGTCGCCGATGGACGGCATCTGCGACGACAGGCGCACCCGGCTCAGCTCGTTCTCGGCGCACAGGTGGGCCAGCACCACGTCGGTCTGGCGCGTGGCGTTGCGCGTGAGGGCGGAGGTGGCCTGCAGCCCTGCCATGAGGGCGATGGCGACGATGCCCAGTGCCACCAGCACCTCCACCAGCGTGAAGCCGCGCGCCGCGCCGCGCCGGCGCCGCGTCCCCGTGCCCGTTCGCGCGCGGTGGCTCATGGCAGCGCCTGCACGGCAAACGGGCGCAGCCCGTCGGTGGCCACGCGCACCGCGCGGTCGGGGTGCGCGCCGCTCACGATCACCACTTGTTGCGGGCCGATGAGGGGTTCCGGCCCCAGCCACAGTTCCGCAGGGCCCTGCACGCCGGTGGCGCTGTCCAGCCAGCGGTTGGGCAATGTGTCGGGCGGCACGCCCTCGAAGCGAAAGCCCTGGGCATCGGCACGCCAGCGCACCGCCGCGCCGGAGGCGCGCGATTGCGCGCGCGCCGACTCCAGCAGCGCTGCCAGCCGCTCGCCTTCGCGCTGCAGTTGGGTGGCGCCGCTGTCGCGCAGTGCCAGGCCCACGCCGGCGGTCGCCAGGGCGATGATGGAAATGACCACCAGCAATTCAAGGATCGTAAAACCCCGCTGGGCGACGGCTGCGCGGCTTTGCCTGTCTCGCCTGCTGCGCAAGGGGCGGGGGGAGAAGAAGCCTGCGCGGCGTAGTGGCGCGGCCGGCCGAGGCCCCTGCGCGGCGTCCGCTGGGCTGGGGTGTACCCGTGTCATGCGTGGGATGGCGCCGGCGCCGGGCCCTGCGGCTTACTGCCAGCTGCCGATGTCGGCATCCTTGCCCTCGCCGCCGGACTGGCCATCGGCGCCGAAGGACATCACGTCCACCTCACCCTTGATGCCCGGGCTCAGGTACTGGTAGGGGCGGCCCCAGGGGTCGTTGGGCAGCTTCTCCAGGTAGGGGCGCCAGTTGTTCGGCACCGGGCCGGCGCTGGGCTTGGCGATCAGCGCCTGCAGGCCCTGTTCGGCCGTGGGGTAGCGCTGGTTGTCCAGGCGGTAGAGCTTGAGCGCCTGCATGATGTTGGTGACGTCGGTGCGCGCGGCCGTGCTGCGCGCGTCGTCGGCGCGGTCCAGCACGTTGGGCACGATCAGCGCGGCCAGCACGCCGATGATGACCAGCACCACCATGAGCTCGATCAGGGTGAAGCCCGCGGACAGGCGACGGCGGGCGCGGTGCGCGAGGGAGGAGGGGCTGGGCTGCATCTCGAAGCGGCGACTCGGAATGGACATATCCGGTCAATCATAATCGTGCAATGGTGACAAACACATACGGCCGCTGGGCCCCGCGCCTGGCCACGCTGCTGCTCTGGGCGCTGGCGGGCGCGACTGCTGTCTATTGGGGGTTGAAGCTGTCCGCAAGCCCGGCCGGCACGGCACCGGCTGCCGCGGCGCCCGAGCCGGTGGTGACCGACACGCAGGCGCTCGCGCGCCTGCTCGGGGCCAGCCCGGTGCTGGCGGCCGCCGAGGCGGCACCCTCCGCAGCCAGCCGCTTCGTGCTCATGGGCGTGCTGGCCGGCACGGCCAGCGGCGGCGGCGCTGCACTGATCGCGGTGGACGGCAAGCCGGCCAAGCCCTACCGCGTGGGCGCGAATGTGGAGCCGGGGCTGGTGCTGCAGTCCCTGGGCAAGGGTGCCGCGCGGCTGGGGGCGTCGATGGACGGCGCCACGACGCTGGCGCTGGAGATGCCGCGCAAGCGGCCCTGACCTGGCGGGGATCCCGCGCCGGCGGGGCCTGCATATCCGACGGAAGCGCCCATAACCTAACCGCGCGCCGGTGCTGCCTGCGGTCGGCCCTTCAGTGGCAGAAGTACCGTGGTCCAGGCGCCGTAGCCCGGAGCCGATTGCGGCCATTCATGGGACAGCGGCATGCGCGCGGCGCCGTGCGTCAGCAGCCAGTGCACGCAGCGGGCCACCCCGGCATGCGTGATCCAGACCACATCGCCACCGCCGGCGTGCGCCTGGGCCGCGGCCTCGTCCAGCACGGCGGACACGCGCGTGAGCATGGCCGCCAGGGGCTCGCCACCGCCGGGCGCATGGTGGCCGAAGCGCGAGGTCCAGGCGTCGATGTCCGCACGGGCGATGTCGTTCCACGCGCGGCCCTCCCACTGGCCGAAGTCCATCTCGGTGATGCGGGGCTCAGCCTTTGAAGCCAAATCGGCCCGCAGGGCAAGCAGGTCCTGCGCAAGCAGCTCACATCTTTGTAGCGGAGAGTGGTGCAGGGCGGCCAGACGGGGTGGCAGCGCCTGCGCCAGCAGGCGTGCGCTCTCGCGGCTATGGCGCGCGTCGGCGGCAACGTCCAGGCGGCCGTAGCACAAGCCGGGCGCCACCTCGGGGCGCGCATGGCGCACCAGCCACAGGCGCGGCGCGCTCATGCCGCCCGTTGCGCCAGCGCGATGGCCGCGCCCAGATAGAAGCCGATCTCGCCCACCTGCTGCGTGGCGCCCAGGCAGTCGCCGGTAAAGCCTTGCAGTCGACGCGCAAAGCGCCAGAGCATCCAGGCCGCGCCGGCGGCGCTGGCCAGCAGGCTTGCTATCAATACCAAAGCGCCCAGCGCTTGATATACAAGCGCTAGCGCCGGAAAACACCACAAGGCCGCGGCCGCCAGCGCGCGTACGGAGATCTGGTCCGCCAGCGGCTTGCTCTTGGACGTGGCCGTGTCGCCCACATGCGGCAGCGCGCGCACGATGACGAGCGGCCACAGGCGCGACAGCACATGTCCCCCGGCCAATGCCGCCAGCGCGCTGGACAAGCCGAGGTGGCCGAGCTGCGCCAGCAGGGCCACCTTGGCCAGCAGCGCCAGCACCAGCGCCATGGCCCCGAAGGCGCCGATGCGCGAGTCCTTCATGATCTCCAGCGCGCGCTCGGGCTGGTAGGCGCCGCCCAGCCCGTCGGCCACGTCGGCCAGGCCGTCCTCGTGGAAGCCCCCGGTCACCAGCACCGTGGCGATGGCGCAGCCCACCGCCGCCGCCAGTGGTGCAAAGCCCGCGCCGCCCAGCCCCAGCCACAGTGCCGCATAGCTGCCCACCGCCACGGCGGCCACCAGCCAGCCCACACCGGGGAAATGTGCGCTGCTGGCGCGCAGCATCGCAGGGCTGTAGCCCACCCACGTGGCCAGCCGGCCCGTGACGGGGATGCGCGTGAAGAACTGCACGGCCAGCAGATAGTGGCGCAGAGCCTGCATGAACACTATTAAATCAATAGCTGCTAGCGCTTGATGGGCGGTCGCTGGAGGCCAAAATGGCTTGCATCATGCGCCGTTGGCCTGCAGGAACAGGCGGTAGGCCGGGTTCTGCGTTTCCTCGACATAGGGGTAGCCCAGCGTCTGCAGGAAGGCATCGAACTGCGCTGCGTCGTCGGCCGGCACCTGCATGCCCACGAGGATGCGCCCATAGTCCGCGCCCTGGTTGCGGTAGTGGAACAGCGAGATGTTCCAGGTGGGCTGCATCAGGCTCAGGAACTTGAACAGCGCGCCGGGGCGCTCGGGGAAGGTGAAGCGCATCAGCCGCTCGTCGCGCGCCAGCGCCGAATGGCCGCCGACGAGGTGGCGCAGGTGCTCCTTGGCCAGCTCGTCGTGCGTGAGGTCCAGCGCCTCGAAGCCATGCTTGTGGAAGTTGCGCGCGATCTTCTCGGACTCGCCGCGGCCCGTGGTGGACAGGCCCACAAACACATGGGCGCGCCGCTCGTGGCTGATGCGGTAGTTGAACTCGGTCACGTTGCGCGGTCCGCCGGGCAGGGCCCCCACCACCTCGCAAAAGCGCTTGAAGCTGCCGCGTTCCTCGGGGATGGTGACGGCGAACAGGGCTTCGCGTTCCTCGCCCACCTCGGCGCGCTCGGCCACGAAGCGCAGCCGGTCGAAGTTCATGTTGGCGCCGCACAGGATGGCGGCGTAGGTTTCGCCCTTGGTCTTGTGCTTGGCCACGTACTGCTTGATGGCGGCCACGGCCAGGGCGCCCGCGGGCTCCACGATGCTGCGTGTGTCCACGAAGATGTCCTTGATCGCGGCGCAGACGGCATCGGTGTCGACGATCACGTAGTCGTCCACCAGGTTCTGCGCGACGCGGAAGGTTTCCTCGCCCACCAGTTTCACGGCCGTGCCGTCGGAGAACAGGCCCACGTCCGGCAGCGTGACGCGCTGATGCGCCTTGACCGATTGCGCCATGGCGTCCGAGTCGTTCATCTGCACGCCGATGACCTTGATGCCAGGGCACACGGCCTTGATGTAGTTGGACACGCCGGCGATCAGCCCGCCGCCGCCGATGGCGACGAACACGGCATCCAGCTTGCCGCCCAGCTGCTGCACCTGCCGCAGGATCTCCATGGCGATCGTGCCCTGGCCGGCGATCACGTCCGGGTCGTCGAAGGGGTGCACGAAGGTCAGGCCTTCTTCCTTTTGCAGCTGTGCGGCGCGTTCGTAGGCGTCGGAATAGCTCTCGCCGCTCAGCACCACTTCACCGCCCAGCGTCTTCACCGCTTCGATCTTGAGTTGCGGCGTGGTGGTGGGCATCACGATCACGGCGCGCGTGCCCAGCTTGCTGGCGCTCATCGCCACGCCCTGCGCGTGGTTGCCGGCCGAGGCGCAGATCACGCCGCGCGCCAACTGCTCGGGCGAGAGCTGCGCCATCTTGTTGTAGGCGCCGCGCAGCTTGAAGCTGAAGACGGGCTGCTGGTCTTCGCGCTTGAGCAGCACCTTGTTGTGCAGCCGCCGCGACAGGGCGCGGGCGGGCTGCAGGTCGGACTCCACCGCCACGTCATAGACACGCGCGGTGAGGATCTTTGTGAGGTAATCGAACGGGGTGAGAGGCTGGGTCATGGTGCAAACCGGCGGGCGGCGCTGCGGTGTGGACGGGGCGTCCAGGGCGCGCTCAGCCGGGCGCACATCATAGGACGGCGCGCCCGCAGGGTTAGGGACGGCTCACCGCAGGGCAAAAAAAAGCCCCAAGCGGTAAAGCCTGGGGCTGAATCCATCCTTTGAGGAGATGGAGGAGACAATCGGTGCGAACCCCGCTGTGCGAACAGTGCGAAGCGGGTAACGCATGGGCACATTGTAGCGCTGCGGTTGTTGCGTTGCAGCAAAATCGCACCTGCGTTCATCATTTGCTACAGATTCACCCCAACTTTTGGAGAAAAACAACATGGAATGCACCGTCAGCTGGACCGGCAACGCCGGCACGCGCTCCGGCATGGGCTTTGTTGCGGAGACCGGCAGTGGCCATGTGCTGGCCATGGACGGGGCGCCCGACGCCGACCGTCCCGAGAACGGCGGCCAGAACCTGGCCCCGCGTCCCATGGAGACCGTGCTGGCCGGCACGGGCGGTTGCACGGCCTACGACGTGGTGCTGATCCTCAAGCGCGGCCGGCACGATGTGCGCGGCTGCAGCGTGAAGCTCACCTCCGAGCGGGCGCAGGTCGATCCCAAGGTGTTCACCAAGATCCACATGCAGTTCACGGTGACCGGGCGCGGCATTCCGCCGGCGGCCGTGGAGCGTGCCATCGCCATGAGCCATGAGAAATACTGCTCGGCCAGCATCATGCTGGGCAAGACCGCGCAGATCACGACGGGCTTTGAGATCGTCGAGGCCTGAAGCGCGGCGGGACGTACTAGATGTAGTGTGCAGTCGTCGTCATGACCTTAGCGGCGGCTTTCATCAGCCAACGCGCCGGGGGCGGTAGAGGAAGGGCGCCCGCCGCCTGCGCCTGGGCCGCGTGGCGTTCTTCATCCCGCTGCATGCGGTCGACGATGGCGCGAGAGGGCAGGTCCGCCTCCGGCAGGCGGCGCAGGTGCCCTTGCAGATGGGCGGATACCTGCCGCTCCGTCTCCACCACAAAACCCAGACTGGCCTGGTCGCTGACCCGGGCCGCCACCAGGCCGATGGCGAAGGCGCCAGCGAACCACAAGGGGTTGAGGAGACTGGGCCGGCTCCCCAGGGCGTCGAGCCGCTCGCGGGTCCAGGCCAGGTGGTCAGTCTCCTCGCGCGCCGCGGCCAGGAGATCGCTGCGCAACTGGGGGTCGCGGGTCACGCACGACTGGGCCATGTACAAGCCCTGGGCACACACCTCCCCGACATGATTGACGCGCATCAACGCGCTGGAGAGACGCCTTTGCTCGACGGACAGGTCCACCGCAGGCAGGGAGCGTGCCGGTGAGGGTTCTCCCGCTCTCGGACGAGCGAACAAGGTTCGCAGGGCACTATCTGCGGCAATGAGGAGTGTGTCCATGGGTAACAAAAACGTTGTTTACGCGCACGTAATGGCGCAGGTAACGCAAAAAACCGTACGGTAAGTGCTTACTCGGAGCAACAATAAGACGGTTTTGCTGCCGTTTTGGCCATGTTGCGGTACAGCAACGAAAACCCGCTTTTGGCCCGATTCTGAGGGATTTCCTTTGCGAAACCTGGCGGGCTCTGTTGCAATAGGACCAACTTCCCCACCAGGAGGTTGGCCCGGGGAACCGGCGGGGCTGTGCGTGAGCCGCACCTCCAAGTCCTCTACGATCCGGGGCCCTCTGTTTAACCTTGGAGTAACTCGCAATGAAAAAATCCCTGATTGCCCTGGCAGTGCTGGCTGCTTCCGGCGCCGCAATGGCCCAATCCTCCGTGACGCTGTTCGGTATCGTTGACACCGCTTTCGGCTACGTGGACAACGCTAACGCCGCTGGCGACAGCGTGTATGGCCTGAGCACCAGCGGCAACGCAACGAGCCGTCTGGGCTTCCGCGGCGTGGAAGACCTGGGTGGCGGTCTGAAGGCTGGCTTCTGGCTGGAAGGCGAAATCTTCGGTGACAACGGCAACGCAGCTGGCTTCAACTTCCAGCGCCGTTCCACGGTCAGCCTGGCTGGTGGTTTCGGTGAAGTGCGCCTGGGCCGTGAACTGACCCCTGGCTACTCCAAGACCAGCTCCTACGACCTGTTCGGTCAGACCGGTATCGGCCAATTCATGGGCTGGAGCAACTGGTACGGCACGAGCGGCGATGCCAACGGCATCCGTTCGAGCAACATGATCAGCTACTACACCCCCAACTTCAGCGGCTTCACCGCTGGCCTGGGCTATGGCTTTGACGAGCAAACCTCCGGCAAGGCCGGCCGCTACGTCGGTGGCTACGTTGCCTACGAAAACGGCCCCCTGGGCGTGGCTGTGTCGTACGACCAGCGCAACCTGGCTGCCGACGCTGAGCGTAACGCTCTGACCGTGGCTGGTTCTTACAACCTGAACGTTGTGAAGCTGAACGCCATCGTCCAGCAGACCAAGGATGACGTGCCCGGCGCTTCCGACCGCAAGGTCAACGCCTACGCTCTGGGTGCTTCCGCTCCCGTGGGCGCTGGCGAAGTCAAGCTGCAGTACGCTCTGTACGACCAGAAGGCCATCGACTCCAAGGCTCACCAGATCAGCCTGGGTTATGTCCACAACCTGTCCAAGCGTACGGCTCTGTACGGCACCGTGGCTTACATGAAGAACAAGGACGCTTCCAACCTGGGTCTGGCTGCCAAGAGCCTGAGCACCGGCGGCCCCGGCGCTGGCGAGAACCAGACTGGCGTGCAACTGGGTATTCGCCACTCCTTCTAATCTCGGGCTGGCGTGAGGCCAGCTTGGATAAAGAAGACAAAACCGCTGCCTTCGGGCAGCGGTTTTTTTTCGTCTGCGGTTTGGTGTCTCTTGTGCGACGATTTTTCGGGTTAACCCCTGTGGCTGTAAAGCGATGGGCCCTTGCCCCTGCTCGGCGGGTTTTCAACAATGAAGCCTCCTCGCTTCCTGCCAAGAACACGATTTGGCCGCAGGGCCCCTGGTGGAGGAGAAGTCGAGTGTTGTGAAGCGAGTGGCGCACGTCCAATGAGCGAGTTCATCAAGGCGTGTCTGCGAATCTTGAGCCGGTTATCAATCCAAGAGGAGTCTGTCGTATGCAAAAGAAAATTGTGGCTGCCCTGGCGCTGTGCGGCGCGGGCGTGGCAATGGCCCAGTCCGCCGGTACCAGTAAGGTGGAGCTGTGGGGTATCGTGGATGCCGCCGTGCGTCACACCAACAACGAAGGTGCCGGCAAGGATGGCCTGACGAAGATGATCGGTGGCGGCATGTCGCAAAGCCGCTGGGGCATCAATGTGGAGGAGGACCTGGGTGGCGGGTCCAAGGCCCTGGTGGTGCTGGAAAACCGTCTCAATGCCGATGACGGCAGTGTTTCCACCCCCTTCTTCCAACTGTCCTATCTGGGTCTGCAAGGCCCTTATGGCCGCCTGACTGCCGGACGTCAGTGGAACGTCCTGTTCGACGTGGTGACCAGTACCTACGCTTCGTTCCCGTATTCCCCCTACATGGAAGCCTACAAGCCTGAGTTGGGAATGGCCATGGGCGCGCGTACCAGCAACATGCTGAAGTACACCTTCGCAACGCCGGACCGCAGCTTCGTAGGCTCGCTGCAATATTCATTTGACGAGAACAACGACACCAAGGCATTGGAAGCTGGCCTGCCTGCCTCGGCGGCGCAAGTGCCTGCCTACGTTGCAGGCACCCTGGGCGGTGGCGCCTGGAAGACGGCTGGCGGCTACCTGCGCTACTCCGCGAGCGGGTTTGCCGTCGGCGGCGGCTACATGCGCACGACGCTGCCAGGCGGCACCGACGTAGACGCCTGGACTCTGGGCGGTTCGTACCGCACGGGTCCGTGGTACTTCAACACGGGCTATGGCCTGAACAAGGCGAAATACGCTACGGTGACCAACCCGATCCAGGGTTTCCGTAACCTCGTAGACGGAGCGATCCTGGGGCAATTCTGGGCCGGCCAGACCAATGGCGGCTTCCAGCCGGGCGACGCCAACAAGCGCCAACTGTTCAAGGTGGGCGTGGGCTATCAGCTGACGCCTCAGCTCAACCTGGGCGCGCACTACTTCCGCGGTAAGCAGTCGGGCTCGGCCACGGGTGCTTCCAACGGCAACGTCAACTTCTACGTGGCCGTGGCGGACTATGCCTTCAGCAAGCGCACCGATGCCTATTTTGGCGTGGACCACACCAGCATCAGCGGCGGCAGCGCGCTCGTGCTGGATGCGGCGAGCGGCGCACGCAGCCGTACCGGCATCACCGTGGGTGTCCGCCATCGCTTCTAAGGCACATTGAGTGGGGAGGGAAGGGCCCTTATGGGCCCGCCCCGATTTCAAACAACCTCCTTCGGGAGGTTGTTTTTTTCTCGAAGTACGGGTTTTGCCCTGCCGAGCGTAGATACGCAGTCCGGGCATTGGTTTTGCATTAGCACTGCGGATGAATGGCGGCGCATCTGCGATGCACCATTTCAGGGATTTCCCTTTGCCAGTGGCCACGGCCACGCTGCCATAGTCGCTCCTTTCTATAAAAGAGGATTCCCATGCGAATCAATGCCTTGATCCTTTCTCTTGCGGCCGCCTGCGCGGCGGCCGTGGTTCCAGCGGCGCATGCCAAGACCTTCAAGTGGGCCAGCCAGGGCGAAATCGCCACCTGGGATATCCACTCCCAAAACAACGCGCTGCAAAACGCCATCCATTCGTATGTGTACGAAAGCCTGGTCTACTACAACAGCCGTACCTTCGAGGTCGAGCCCATGCTGGCGACGGCGTGGCGAGAGGTCAGCCCCACACAAGTGCGTTTCACGCTGCGCCAGGGCGTGAAGTTCCACGATGGTTCCGCCTTCACGGCCGATGACGCCGTGTACTCGCTGCAGCGCGCCATGTCCAAGACATCTAACTACACGCCGTATGTGCAAGGCATCGACAAGGTGGTGAAGGTGGATGCGCAGACCATCGACATCTTCCTCAAGTCGCCCAACCCCGTGCTGCTGCGGCAGATGACCGAGTTGCGCATGATGAGCAAGGCCTGGGCCGAGAAGAACCGATCGGTGGAGCCGAAGGACATCAAGGGCACCGATGAGAACTTCGCCCATCGCAACGCCATGGGCACGGGCCCCTACACGCTGGAGACATGGCAGCCCGACGTGAAGATGGTCTTCAAGCGCAATCCGAACTGGTGGGGCCAGATGGAAGGCAACGTGACCGAGATCGTCTACACCCCCATCAAGTCGGCCGCCACGCGCATTGCCGCCCTGCTGTCGGGTGAGGTGGACCTGGTGCTGGACCCATCACCGCAGGATCTGCCCCGCCTGCGCTCGTCGGGCAACATCAAGGTGGTGGACGGACTCGAGAACCGCACCATCTTCCTGGGCATGGACCAGTTCCGCGACGAACTCGTGGGCTCCAACATCAAGGGCAAGAACCCCTTGAAGGACCTGCGCGTGCGCAAGGCGCTGTACCAGTCCATCGACGCCAATGCCCTCACGCGCAACATCCTGCGAGGCCTGGGCAAGCCGACCGGTACCCTGGTGGCGCCGCAGGTCGCAGGCTGGTCGGAGGCCGTGGGCAAGCGCATGCCCTACGACGTCGAGGCCGCGAAGAAGCTGCTGGCCGAGGCCGGCTATGCCGACGGTTTCGAGGTGGACTTCGCCTGTCCCAACAACCGCTACATCAACGACGAGGCCATCTGCCAGGCGGTCACCGCCATGTGGGCGCGCATCGGTGTGAAAGCCAAGCTGCGCACGCTGCCGCTGGTGACCTACTTTCCCATGATCCAGCGCAGCGAAGCCAGCATCTACATGCTGGGTTGGGGCGTGCCGACCTTTGACGCGCTGTACAGCCTGCAATCGCTGGTGCGCAGCGTGGGCACTGGTGGCGATGGCAACTACAACGTGGGTCGCTACCGCAATGAGCGCATGGACTACCTGGTGGACCGCATCAAGGCCGAGACGGACGCTCCGGTGCGCGCGCGCATGCTGACCGAGGCGCTGCAGCTCTCCAACGACACGGTCTCGCATCTGCCGCTGTACGACCAGGTCATCCCCTGGGCCATGAAGAAGAATGTGGAGCTGGTGCATCGCGCCGACAACCGCATCGACATGCGCACCGTCAAGGTCCAGTGAGCGGCCGTGCCATAACGTATCGCCTGCGTGCGGAAAGCACCCGCGCAGGCGAACCACGGCCAGGCTAAGCACCCGGCCGCTGCGGGGACGAGCCTTGGCTGCGCCCCGATGCCTGCTAGCATGGCCCGACATCTTGCAAAAGCCCGAGAATGCTTGCCTTCATCCTGCGTCGACTTATCCAGGCCGTGATCGTCATGGTCGCCGTGGCCTTCATCTCGTTCATGCTGTTCCAGTTCGTGGGCGACCCCGTGGTCTTCCTACTGGGGCAGGACGCCACGCCCGAGCAGATCACCGAGATGCGTGCTGCCCTGGGGTTGGACCAGCCATTCATCGTGCAGTTCTGGCACTTCCTGGTGAATGCGGCGCAGGGCGAATTCGGGCTCTCCCTGCGCCAGGGGGCCAAGGTCTCGCGGCTGATCGCCGAGCGCTTCCCGGCCACGCTGGAGCTGGCGCTGGTGGCCGCCTTCATCGCCCTCGCGGTGGGAATGCCCATGGGGGTATATGCGGCGCTCAAGCGCGGCACCTTCACCAGCCAGGTGTTCATGACGCTGTCGTTGCTGGGTGTGTCGCTGCCCACGTTCCTGATCGGCATTTTGCTGATCCTGGTGTTCTCGGTCACGCTCGGGTGGTTCCCGAGCTTTGGGCGCGGTGATGTCACGCAACTGGGCTGGTGGAGCACGGGTCTGCTCACGGCCAAGGGTTGGCACCACATCACGCTGCCGGCCATCACGCTCGCCATCTTCCAGCTCACGCTGATCATGCGCCTGGTGCGCGCCGAGATGCTGGAAGTGCTGCGCACCGACTACATCAAGTTCGCCCGTGCGCGTGGCCTGACCGACCGTGCCATCCACTTTGGCCATGCGCTCAAGAACACGCTGGTGCCGGTGATGACCATCACCGGCCTGCAACTGGGCGGCCTGATTGCGTTTGCCATCATCACCGAGACGGTGTTCCAGTGGCCCGGCATGGGCCTGCTGTTCATCCAGGCCGTGACCTTTGCCGACATCCCCGTGATGGCCGCTTACCTCTGCCTGATCGCGCTGATCTTCGTGGTCATCAACCTGGTGGTGGACCTGCTGTACTTCGCCGTGGACCCGCGCCTGCGCGTGGGCGGCAAGGCGGGAGGGCACTGACATGCAGGCCGTACAGCAGCGCTTGAAGGCAGGCGGACGCGCTTTCGCGCACATCGCGCAGTACCACCCGGAGCTCACCGCATTCCGCCGCGACCTGCATGCCCACCCCGAGCTGGGCTTTGAAGAGGTCTACACCAGCGCCCGTGTGCGCGAGGCGCTGCGGCACGCCGGCGTGGACGAGGTGCACGAAGGTATCGGCCGTACCGGCGTGGTGGGCATCATCCACGGCCAGGGCCGCAGCAGCGGCAGCATGATCGGTCTGCGGGCCGACATGGACGCTCTGCCCATGGCCGAGCACAACGATTTCGCCTGGAAGTCCTGCAAGAGCGGCCTGATGCATGGCTGCGGCCATGATGGGCACACGGCCATGCTCGTGGGTGCAGCGCGCTACCTGGCGGCCACGCGCCATTTCGACGGCACGGCGGTGCTGATCTTCCAGCCCGGCGAGGAAGGCCTGGGCGGTGCGCGCGTGATGATCGAGGACGGGCTCTTCGAGCGCTTTCCCGTGCAGTCGGTGTACGCCATGCACAACTGGCCGGCCATGCGGCCCGGCACCGTGGGTATCAACAGTGGCGCCATGATGGCGGCGGCCGACCGCGTCACGATCGAAGTGACCGGGCGCGGCGGCCACGGTGCGCATGCGTACCAGACGGTGGACGTGGTGCTGGTGGCCGCGCACATCGTCACCGCCGTGCAGGGGATCGTCTCGCGCAACGTGCGGCCGCTGGAGAGCGCAGTCATCAGCCTGTGCGCGGTGCAGGCGGGCGACCTGGGCGCGTTCAGCGTGCTGCCGGGCACGGCCACGCTGGTGGGTACGGTGCGCACGTTCGACCCCGCCGTGCAGGAGATGGTGGAGCGCCGCATCAAGGAGCTGTGCAACGCCATCGCGCTGGGCTTTGGGGCTACCGCCACCGTTCGCTACGAGCGCATCTACCCTGCCACCATCAACACCGAGAGCGATGCGCGCTTCGCAGGCGACGTGGCTGCGTCGCTGGTGGGCGAAGAAAACGTGGACCGCGACCTGGAGCCGAGCATGGGCGCGGAGGACTTCTCCTTCATGCTGCAGGCCCGGCCCGGCGCCTACCTGCGCCTGGGGCAGGGCATGGGCGCTGGCAACAGCACCTTGCACAACAGCCGCTACGACTTCAATGACGACGTGCTGCCCCTGGGCGCGGCCCTGCATGCCGGCCTGGTCGAGCAGGCCATGCCCCTGGGGCAAGCGCAGTGAGACCGCACGGTACAGCAGCATGATGCGGAGCACGGTCTGGATGCGAAATATGGCCCTAGCGCTTGTACTGCAAGCGCTAGCAGCTATATTTTGGTAGCTAATGCGCAAACCATCCGTGTGGCCAACCAGGGCGATGCGCTGTCGATGGATCCACATGCGCTCAATGAATCGCTGCAGCTCAGCCTGACCGGCAATGTGTACGAGCCTCTGGTGGGACGCAACAAGGATCTGAGCCTGGTGCCTGCGCTGGCACTGGCCTGGCGTGCGACCACCCCCACCGTATGGCGCTTCGAGTTGCGCCGCGGCGTGTCCTTCCACGACGGTGCGCTTTTCACGGCCGACGATGCGGTGTTTTCGCTGCGGCGCGCGCAGTCCGACGGCTCGGACATGCGCAGTTACCTGAGCGGCGTGCGCGAGGTGCGCAAGCTGGACGCGCACACCATCGAGATCGAAACCCGCGAGCCCACGCCGCTGCTGCCGGCCCTGCTGTCGCACGTCTACATGATGAACCAGCGCTGGAGCGAGGCGCAGGGCATCGCGCAGGTAGGCGAGGCGCGCGGGGCCGCGGGGCACGCCGCCGCGCTGCGCGCCAATGGCACGGGGCCGTTCCGCCTGGCCGAGCGCCGCCCGCAGCAGCGCACCGTGTTCGAGCGCAACATGCGCTACTGGGGCACCATCGAGAGCAACGCACGCCAAGTCGTCTTCCTGCCCATTCCGGACAACGAGGCGCGCGTGGCCGCGCTGCTGGCCGGCCGCGTGGACGTGATGGAGCCCGTGCCGGTACAGGACATCGAACGCGTGAGCGCCGCCGGACTGGTCCGCGTGGTCACGGGGCCCGAGCTGCGCACGCTGTTCCTGGGCATGGACCAGCACAGCGACGAGCTGCCGTACGCCAGCGTGCGCGGCGCCAACCCCTTCAAGGACCGGCGCGTACGCCAGGCCTTCTACCAGGCCATCGACATCGATGCGCTCATCAAGAACGTGATGCGCGGCGCCGCCACGCCGGCCGCGCTCATCGTGGGACCGGGCGTCAATGGCTTTCAGCCCGACGTCAAGCGGCTGCCGCACGACGTGGCGGCCGCTCGCGCGCTCATGGCGCAGGCCGGCTATGGCGAGGGCTTCGCGCTCACGCTGGACTGCCCCAGCGACCGCTATGTGAACGACGCAGCGCTGTGCACCGCCATCGCTGCACAGCTGGCGACCCTCCAGGTGCGCGTGACGGTGCGCGCGGAGCCCAAGGCGCAGTACTACCCGCGCATCCTGCGACGCGACGCGGGCTTCTACCTGATGGGCTGGACGCCCTCCACCTACGACGCACACGGTGCGCTGAACGCGCTGGCGGCCTGCCCGCGCGGCGAAGGCGCGGGCCACTTCAACCTGGGGGGCTATTGCAACTCGCGGCTGGACGCGCTGCTGCTGCAGGTCCAGACGCAGACCGACAAGACCCGGCGCGATGCGCTGCTGCGCGAGGCCTTGCTGCTGCAGGCCGCCGACATTGCCTACATCCCGCTGCACCAGCAGGCCCTGGCCTGGGGCGTGTCCAAGAAGATCCGCCTGGTGCAGATGGCCGACAACACCATGCCTTTCAAGTGGATGGGCGTGGGCCCCTGACCGTACGACCTTGCCGCCTTCCCCCCTTTTTTGCCTGACCCTTCGCCCATGAAACAAACGCTCTTGCGCTGGTACGACAGCGACGTGGCCCACAGCTTTCGCACCTCGCCCGTGGCCATCATCGCGGCGCTGATTGCCGCCGTGTGCGTGTTCTGCTCCATCTTTGCCGGCTGGGTGGCGCCACACAACCCGTTCGACCTGAGCACGCTGGAGCTGTCGGACGCGCGCTTGCCGCCCGTGTGGCAGGCCGAAGGCACCTGGAAGTACGCCCTGGGCACCGATGACCAGGGCCGCGACATACTCTCGGCGCTGATCTACGGCGCGCGCATCTCGCTGGTGGTGGGCCTGGCCTCCGTGGCGCTGTCGGTCGTCGTAGGCGTGGCGCTGGGGTTGGTGGCGGGCTTTCGCGGCGGATGGGTGGACGGCGTGCTCATGCGCCTGTGCGACGTGATGCTGTCGTTCCCCGCCATCCTGATCGCGCTGCTGATTGCCGGCGTGGGGCGTGCGGTGTTCCCCAACGCGCCCGATTCGCTGGCCTTCGGCGTGCTGATCCTGTCGATCTCGCTCACGGGCTGGGTGCAGTACGCGCGCACCGTGCGCGGCTCCACGCTGGTGGAGCGCAACAAGGAATATGTGCAGGCCGCGCGCGTCACCGGCGTGTCGCCGCTGCGCATCATGCGCAAGCATGTGCTGCCCAATGTGCTGGGGCCGGTCATGGTGCTGGCCACCATCCAGGTGGCCACGGCCATCATTACCGAAGCCACGCTGTCCTTCCTGGGAGTGGGCGCGCCGCCCACGTCGCCCTCGCTGGGCACGCTGATCCGCATCGGCAACGACTACCTGTTCTCCGGCGAGTGGTGGATCACTGTCTTCCCCGGCGTGATGCTGGTGCTGATCGCGCTGTCCGTGAACCTGCTGGGCGACTGGCTGCGCGATGCACTCAACCCGCGCCTGCGCTGAAATGGAACACCTCCTGAGTCGCTTTGCGCCTTCCCTCCGCTCTCGCATGGCTGCGCCATGCGGGCAGGGGGGCGCAGCCCTCGCTGCGGGGCGGCGCGGCCGGCCCGGACCCCTGCTCGGCTGCCCTCGTTTTGGGGGGCGCCCGTTTCATGCGATGCGGGCGGCGCGCACCGCACTGGATAACTGATATGTCACTTCTCGAAGTCCACAACCTCGTCGTCGAATTCCCTGGCCGCCGCGGCACGCTGCGCGCGCTGGACAACGTGTCGTTCTCCATCGCACCGGGCGAGATCCTGGGTGTGGTGGGCGAGTCCGGCGCGGGCAAGTCGCTCACGGGCGCGTCCATCATCGGTCTGCTGGAGCCGCCGGGGCGCGTGGCCTCGGGCCAGATCGTGCTGCAGGGCCAGCGCATCGACAACCTGCCGCACGAGCAGATGCGCCACATCCGCGGGCGCAAGATCGGCGCGATCTTCCAGGACCCGCTGACTTCGCTCAACCCGCTGTACACCGTGGGCCAGCAACTGGTGGAGACCATCCTCACCCACCTGCCCATGAGCGCCGCGCAGGCGCGCCAGCGGGCCATCGACCTGCTCAAGGACACCGGCATTCCCGCGGCCGAGCAGCGCATCGACCACTACCCGCACCAGTTCTCGGGCGGCATGCGCCAGCGCGTGGTGATTGCCCTGGCGCTGGCGGCCGAGCCGCAGCTCATCGTGGCGGACGAGCCCACCACGGCGCTGGACGTGTCCATCTAGGCGCAGATCATCCAGTTGCTCAAGAGCATCTGCAAGACGCGCGGCGCGGCCGTGATGCTGATCACCCACGACATGGGCGTGATCGCCGAGACCTGCGACCGCGTGGCCGTGATGTACGCCGGCCGCGTGGCCGAAATCGGCCCCGTGCACGAGGTCATCAACCAGCCCGCCCACCCCTACACCGCCGGCCTCATGGCGTCCATTCCCGACATGGATCAGGACCGCGAGCGCCTCAACCAGATCGACGGAGCCATGCCCCGCCTGAACGCCATTCCCGAGGGCTGCGCCTTCAACCCGCGCTGCCCGCGCGCCTTCGACCGCTGCCGCCAGGCGCGCCCCGACCTCATGCCCGCCGGCGCTACGCAGGCCGCCTGCTGGCTGCACGACGTGACGAGCGAGGTGGCTGCATGAGCTCCACGACGACCACCACCGCACCGCTGGTGCAGGCGCATGACCTCGCCAAGACGTTCGATGTCTCCGCGCCCTGGCTCAACCGGGTCATCGAGCGCAAGCCGCGCGCGCTGCTGCATGCGGTGGACGGCGTGGGATTCACGATCGAGCGCGGCAAGACGCTGGCCCTGGTGGGCGAGTCCGGCTGCGGCAAGAGCACCGTGGCGCGCCTGCTGGTGGGGCTGTACGAGCCCACGCGCGGCGGCCTCACCTTCGACGGGCAGGACGCGCACGCCGCTTTCAAGGGCAAGGATGCGCGCGCCATGCGCCGGCGCATCCAGATGATCTTCCAGGACCCCTATGCCAGCCTGAACCCCCGATGGCTGGTGGAGGACATCATCGGCGAGCCCCTGCGCGAGCATGGTCTCATCACCGACGCTGCACAACTCAAGAAGCGCGTGGGCGAACTGCTGCAGTCCGTGGGCCTGTCGCCGCTGGACATGGCCAAGTACCCGCACCAGTTCTCGGGCGGGCAGCGCCAGCGCATCTCCATCGCGCGTGCCCTGGCCACCGAGCCCGAGTTCCTGGTGTGCGACGAACCCACCAGCGCGCTGGACGTGTCGGTGCAGGCGCAGGTGCTCAACATCATGAAGGACCTGCAGCGCCAGCGGCAGCTCACCTACCTGTTCATCAGCCACAACCTGGCCGTGGTGCGCCACGTGAGCGACCAGGTGGGCGTGATGTACCTGGGCCGGCTGGTGGAGCTGGCCGACAAGAAGGTGCTGTTCGAGAACCCGCGCCACCCTTACACGCGCATGCTGCTGGACGCCATCCCCAAGATGCACGACACCGGCCGCGCGCGCACGCCCGTACAGGGGGAGGTGCCCAACCCGCTCAACCCGCCGCCGGGCTGCGCGTTCAACCCACGCTGCCCCTACGCCAACGACCGCTGCCGCACCGAGCGCCCCCAGCTCATTGATGACGGCGGCACGCGCGTGGCCTGCCACGGCGTGCAGGAAAAACGCATCCCGTTGGCGGAGTTGGCGGTATGAGGGCTTGATAGAAAAACGGCCCTAACGCTTGTGCAGCAAGCGGTAAATGCTCTTTTTATGTGAGCAAAAAGGGGCCGCGCGCCCCCTGTTCTACGGGCGTCCGCGTGGGGCTTTCACGGCGCTGTCATCCTTGCTTCCCACCATCTCCACTCTGTAACGATTCAACAGGGAGCGAGAACATGGGTTCGTGGATGCAATGGGCCAACAAGCCCTACGGGCGGCGGGTGCGGATGGGCGCGGTGGCGCTGGCGGCGTGTGGCGTGCTGGCGGCATGCGGTGGCAACGATGACGACGAGGCCCAGCCGCTGGAGCTGACCGTCCTGCACATCAACGACCACCACTCCACACTGGACGCCAAGTCCAAGACGCTGAAGCTGTCCACGGGCGGCGCCGCGCCTGTGGACGTGGCCGTCGAAGCCGGTGGCTTTGCGCGCGTCACCGCGGCCTTCGACAGCCTGGCCAAGGCCGCGGGCGCCAACGTGCTCAAGCTGCATGCGGGCGACGCGCTCACCGGCACGCTGTACTTCAACCGCGCGGGCGCGGACGGCGAGGCCGATGCTGCGCTGATGAACACCGTGTGCTTCGACGCCTTCACGCTGGGCAACCACGAGTTCGACAAGGGTGACGCGGGCCTCAAGGGATTCCTGGACCTGCTCAAGAAGGGGGCCTGCAAGACGGCGGTGCTCAGCGCCAATGTGAAGTTCGGTGCCGGCTCGGCGCTCAACGCCACCAAGGCACCCGGTTACGTGCAGCCTTCCACCGTGGTGGAGCGCAGCGGCCAGAAGATCGGCATCGTCGGCCTGACGATTGCGGGCAAGACCAAGGCCTCGTCCAGCCCCGACGCGGACACCACCTTCGAGGACGAAGTCACGGCGGCGCAGCGTGAGATCGACAAGCTGCGTGCCCAGAGCATCAACAAGATCATCGTCATGAGCCACGTGGGCTATGGCTACGACAAGGAAATCGCCGCCAAGCTCAGCGGCGTGGACGTGATCGTGGGCGGCGATTCGCACACGCTGCTGGGCCCCGACGCGCTCAAGACCACGGGCGTGGGCACGCCCAGTGGCGCCTATCCCACGCGCGTGACCGACAAGGACGGCAAGAACGTCTGCGTGGTGCAGGCCTGGGAATACGCGCAGGTGGTGGGCGAGCTGAAGGTGCGTTTTGACGGCAAGGGCGAGGTCACGCAGTGCAGTGGCACGCCGCATGTGCTGATCGGTAGCGACTTCACCATCAACAAATTGCCCCCGACCGATGCCGAAAAGAAGGCTATCGATGCGGACGTGGCAGCCAAGGGCTTTCTGCGCGTGACGCAACCAGCCGCCGCTGCCACCACGGCGCTGCAGCCGTTCAAGGACCGCGTGGCCGTCTTCAACAAGACCAACGTGGCGGTGGTGCCGAAGGAGTTGTGCTTCCGCCGCGTGCCGGGCAATCCCGGCTCGGGCGGCTCCAGCCCCACATGCAACGCCGAGGGCAGCGTGCATCTGCGCGGTGGCGACATCCAGCAGCTGGTGGCGCAGGCCTACGTGGACGAGGGCAATGCCAAGTACGGCGGCGCCGACATCTCGCTGCAAAGCGGCGGCGGTGTGCGGATTGCGCTGGACGGCACGGTGACAGCAGCGCAGGTGATCCAGGTGCTGCCGTTCGGCAACATGCTGTTCCGTCTGGACGTGACCGGTGCGGAGGTCAAATCCATGCTCGAAGACGGTCTGGAGGCCGTGTTCAAGGCGGGCGGATCGACCGGGCCCTATCCCTATACCGGCGGCCTGCGCTTCGACGTGAACGCCTCGGCCGCCTTCGGCCAGCGCGCCTCCGGACTCGAAGTGCGCAACGCCGCCACCGGCACCTGGGGGCCGATCGATCCGGCCAAGACCTACAGGCTCTTCGTGTTGAGCTTCAACGCCACGGGCGGCGACGGCTACAAGACGCTGGCGGCCGTGCCCGCGGCGCGGCGCCTGGACATCGGCGTGCTGGATGCCGATGTCTTCTTCAGCTACATCGACAAGCAGCCGCGCGACGCCGCCACCGGCCTGCCCGTGCTGAACCGGCTGCCGCACGAGCTCTACAGCACCAAGAGCTTCGCGGGGCAGTGACGGGACCCGTGAAGTGAACGGCGGGAATGCGCGGGCATACTGACGGTTTCCCGTCAACGAACCCCAGGAGTACCGCGCATGACCGCCTTCACCCTCACCAGTCCCGACATCGCCGACGGCAGAACCATTGCACAGAGCTTCGAGTTCGACGGCTTTGGCTGCAGCGGTCGGAACCAGTCGCCCGTGCTGCGCTGGAGCGGCGCGCCCGAGGGCACGAAGGGCTTTGCCGTGAACGTGTACGACCCCGACGCGCCCACGGGCTCGGGCTTTTGGCACTGGTATGTGATCGATCTGCCGGCTTCGGTGAGTGAGCTGCCCGCCAACGCCGGCGCCAAGGGCGGCGCCCACCTGCCGGCTGGCGCGCGCCAGATCCGCAACGACTACGGGCAGTACGCCTGGGGCGGCATGTGCCCGCCGCCGGGCGACAAGCCGCACCGCTACATCTTCACGGTGCATGCGCTGTCGGTGGAGCGTATCGATGTGCCCGACGACGCCCCCGCCGCGCTCGCCGGCTTCATGGTGAACGCCCACACCCTGGCCAAGGCGAGCTTCACCGCCACCTACGGGCGCTGAAGCGGTGCTCTGAAAAAAAGAGCTGCTACCGCTTGCCATTGCTTGATTTCAGATGATTTTGAGCCTGAAATCAAAGCAGGACAGGCGGTAGCAGCTATTGTTTTTGTGCTTCCCCATAGGGCGCACGGCATGGAACTGGCGCGCCCCATCCCAGCAGCCGCCGCGCAGCGGGCTTGGCCCGGGCGCAGCCGCTCAGGGGGGCGTCCTCAGGTATACCGCTTGGCCCGCAGGTTGTTCTTCATCTGCTGCAGCACCGGCTGCAGCGGCTCGCCGATGCGCAGCGCCACGCAGGTGGCGACCACGTCGATGATGAGCAGGTGCAGCAGGCGCGAGACCATGGGGCTGTAGCGGTCATAGCCCTCGGGGTGGTCGGCCGCCAGGTGGATGCGGCAGGTGTGTGCCAGCGGAGAGCCGCTGGCGGTGATGGCGATGGTGGTTGCGCCGTTCTTGCGCGCGATGTCGGCTGCGTCCATCAGGTCGCGCGTGCGGCCCGAGTTGCTGATGATCACCGCGCAGTCGCCCGGGCCCAGCAGCGTGGCGCTCATCACCTGCATGTGGCCGTCGCTGGTGGAGATGCTGGTGATGCCTAGGCGAAAGAACTTGTGCTGCGCGTCCTGCGCCACGATGCCGGAGTTGCCCGCGCCATAGAACTCGATGCGCCGCCCCGTCTGCCAGGTGCTGGCGATGGCCTCGGCCGCACGCTCCAGCGCATTGGTACTGGCGGCGTTGCGGTACTGCAGGAAGGCGGCCACGGCGTTGTCCACCACCTTCACCAGCACGTCGTTGGTCTTGTCGTCGGCGTCCACGCTGCGGTGGATGAAGGGCACGCCCTCGCTCACACTGCCGGCCAGCTTGAGCTTGAAGTCCGCCAGGCCGTCATAGCCCATGCTGCGGCAAAAGCGCACCACTGTCGGCTTGCTGACGCGCGCGCGCACGGCCAGCTCGCGCACCGGCAGGTGGGCAAAGGCGCGCGGGTCGTCCAGCACGAGTTGGGCCACGCGCTGCTCGGCGGGGGCGAGCGAGGGCAGGGAAGCGGTGATGCGGTCTAGCATTCTTCCATCCAGGTGTGTCCTTCGCGGGCCACCAGCGCGCTGGCGGCGCTGGGGCCCCAGCTGCCAGCGGCATAGGGGCGTGGGCCTTCGCCACGGGCGTCCTGCTCGGCCCAGGCCTGCATGATGGGTTCCACCCAATGCCAGGCGGCTTCCTGTTCGTCGGCGCGCACGAACAGATTCAGGCGCCCGGCGATCACGTCCAGCAGCAGCCGCTCGTACGCGCCCACGCGCTGGCTGCCAAAGCGTTGGTCGAAGTCCAGGTCCAGCTGCACGGGCGCCAGCGCCTGGGCTTCGGAAATGCGCATGCCGCGCTTTTCCTGCCCCGCGGCAAACAGGTGCAGCGCCACGCCGTCGCGCGGCTGCAGGTGGATCACCAGGCGGTTGGCCGCGCCCAGCGGCGTGCGATAGATGGCGTGGGGCGTGGGGCGGAAGTTGATGGCGATGTGTGCCTCGCGCGCGGCCAGGCGCTTGCCGGTGCGGATGTAGAACGGCACGCCCGCCCAGCGCCAATTGGCGATCTCGGTGCGCAGGGCGACGAAGGTTTCGGTGGTGCTGCCGGGCGCCACGCCGTCCTCGTCGGCATAGGCGCGCACGCCCTCGCAGGCCGTGGTGCCGGTGGAGTATTGGCCGCGCACCACGTCCTGCAGCAGCGTGGCGGGTGTCCACGTACTCAGCGAACGCAGCACCTTGAGCTTCTCATCGCGGATGGCATCGGCATGGGCGTTGATGGGCGGCTCCATGGCGATCGCGCACAGCAGCTGCAGCGCGTGGTTCTGCACCATGTCGCGCAGCGCGCCGGTCTGGTCGTAGAAGGCGCCACGCTGCTCCACGCCCAACTGCTCGGCCATGGTGATCTCGATGCTGGCGACGGTCTCGCGCCGCCACAGGGGTTCGAACAGCGCGTTGCCAAAGCGCAGCGCCAGCAGGTTCTGCACCGAGGGCTTGCCCAGGTAGTGGTCAATGCGGAAGATCTGCCGTTCGTCGAACACGCTGCGCACCGCGGCGTTGATGGCACGGTTGGAAGCCAAATCGTGCCCCAGGGGCTTTTCCAGCACCACGCGGGTGGCGGGCGTCGCCAGGCCGGCAGCGCCGAGCTGCTCGCAGACGGTGGTGAACAGCGCGGGCGCGGTGGCCAGGTACATCACCACCGTGTCGGCGTGGCGCTCGCGCAGGCGCCGCGCCAGCAGGGCGTAATCCTCTGGCTGGGACAGATCCATGCGCTGGTACTGCAACAGCGCGGCAAAGCGTTCGAATTCTTCGTCGCTGGGGCGCTTTTCTCCCTCCACATCGGCAAAGCGCCGGGCAATCAGCGCGCGGTAGTCGTCGTCGCTCAGCGCGTCGCGCGCCACGCCGATGATGCGTCCCTGCGGCGGCAGCGACCCGTGGCGAAAGGCCTGGAACAAGGCAGGCAGCAGCTTGCGCCAGGCGAGGTCGCCCGTGCCGCCGAAGAGGACCAGATCAAAGCTCATGAGCCAGCTGCGGTAATGTGTAGAGGTTGATCGATGGGAAAACGGTGCCCGCATGTGCTCCGTATCCAGTGCACGATGTTATCGAGTTTCATGGTCGGCATTGACCGACACGGGGCGGGCCGTGGCCGCGCATACACTTGCCGGTTACGCGCCGGGGCAGGGCTCCCCGCGCCTTTCTCCCTGGACAACACGCCATGAACCAACTCGACGCGCTCAAGCAGTACACCACCGTGGTGGCCGACACCGGCGATTTCAAGCAGCTGGCCCAGTTCCAGCCGCAGGACGCCACCACCAACCCCTCGCTGATCCTGAAGGCCGTGCAAAAGCCCGAGTACGCGCCGCTGCTCAAGGACTGCGTGACGCGCTGGCATGGCCGCGCCATCGACGAGTTGATGGACCGCCTGATCGTGCGTTTCGGTTGCGAGATCCTGTCGATCATCCCTGGGCGCGTGTCCACCGAGGTGGATGCACGCCTGTCGTTCGATACCGCAGCGACCGTGGCGCGTGCGGAGCGCATCGTGGAGCTGTACCAGGCCGAAGGGCTGCACATCGACCGCGTGCTCATCAAGATCGCCGCCACGTGGGAGGGCATCCAGGCCGCGCGCCAACTGGAGCACCGCGGCATCCACACCAACCTTACGCTGCTGTTTTCGTTTGCACAGGCGGTGGCCTGTGGTCAGGCGAAGGTGCAGCTCATTTCGCCCTTCGTCGGACGCATTTACGACTGGTACAAGAAGCAGGCCGGCGCAAACTGGGACGAGGCCGCCATGGCCGGCGCCAATGACCCGGGCGTGCAGTCCGTGCGCGCCATCTACAACCATTACAAGCACTTCGGCATCGGCACCGAGGTCATGGGTGCGAGTTTTCGCAACACCGGGCAGATCGTCGCGCTGGCGGGCTGCGACCTGCTGACCATTGCCCCCGAACTGCTGGCCCAGCTGGCCGCCAGCGATGCTCCGGTGGCACGCGTGCTCGACCCCGAGGCGGCACGCCGCGTCGCGCTGCAACCCGTGCAGTACGACGAGGCGGGCTTTCGCTATGCGCTCAATGCCGACGCCATGGCCACCGAGAAGCTGGCTGAAGGCATCCGCGCATTTGCGGCGGACGCGGCCAAGCTGGAACAACTGATGCAAGCCGCTGCATGAATTTTGACGATCCCCGCACCCGCTGCGACCACACGACCGCGTGGCAGCGCCTGCGTGCCCATTACGAAAGCGCCGGCCGCAGCTTCGACCTGCGCGCCGCATTTGCGCAGGATGCGCAGCGTTTCGAGCGTTTCAGCCAGGACGCTCCGCATGTGTTTGCGGACCTGTCCAAGAACCTGATCGACGCGCCCACCGAAGCGCTGCTGCTGCAGTTGGCCCGTGAATGCGGCGTGGTGGCCTACCGCGATGCAATGTTCGAGGGCCGGCCGATCAACAACACCGAGCAGCGCGCGGTGATGCATTGGTTGTTGCGAAAACCGGCTCCAGGGCATACAGGTCAAGCGCAAGCAGCTATCGATACAGTAGCGCCTGAAATCGCCTCTGCCTTGCACGACGTGCACGCCACGCTGGAGGACATGCTGGCCCTCGCCGAGCGCGTGCGCGCTGACGACGGCATCACCGACATCGTGAACATCGGCATCGGCGGCTCGGACCTGGGGCCGGCGATGGTGGTCAAGGCACTGGACGACCTGCGCCATCCGGGCAAGCGCCTGCACTTCATCTCCAACGTGGACGGCATGGAGCTGGGCAGCCTGTTGCGCCAGCTGCGGCCCGAAAGCACGCTGTTCCTCATTGCGTCGAAGACCTTCACGACCGCCGAGACCATGTCCAACGCACAGGCGGCGCGTGCATGGTTCCTGGACCAGGGCGGCAGCGAGGACGCGCGGGCGCGGCTGCCGCTGGCGCGCCATTTCTATGCACTGACGACCAACCTGGAAGCGGCGGCGCAGTTCGGCATCACCACCACGCTGGGCTTCTGGGACTGGGTGGGCGGACGCTATTCGCTGTGGTCCGCCATCGGGCTGCCGATTGCCATTGCCGTGGGCGCGCCGCACTTTCGCGCACTGCTGGCGGGTGCACATGCGATGGACGAGCATTTCCGCACCGCGCCGTTGGAATCCAACCTGCCCGTGCGGCTGGCGCTGCTGGACCTGTGGTACCGCAATTTCCACGGCTTCTCCAGCCGCAGCATGGCACCTTATAGCCATGGCCTGCGCCGCCTGCCGGCGTACCTGCAGCAATTGGAGATGGAGAGCAACGGCAAGGGGGTGGATGCGCACGGTCAGCCGCTGCCCTATGCCAGTTCTGCCGTGGTCTGGGGCGAGCCGGGCACCAATGGGCAGCATGCGTTCTTTCAGATGATCCACCAGGGGCCCGACACCGTGCCCGTGGAGTTCATCGCGCTGCGCGAGCCGGGGCGTGATTTGCCGGACCAGCACCCGCGTCTGGTGGCCAACGCTTTGGCCCAGGCCCGGGCGCTGATGATGGGGCGGCCCGAAGAGGCCGACGGCCACAGGCGCTTCAGCGGCAACCGGCCGAGCACATTTTTGGTGCTGGAGCGTCTGGACCCGGCGTCGCTGGGCGCGCTGATCGCGCTGTACGAGCACCGGGTGTTCACCAGCGGGGCGCTCTGGGGCATCAACAGCTTCGATCAGTGGGGTGTGGAACTGGGCAAAGGCATCGCCAAGGATCTGGAGCCGCGTCTGGCCACGGGTGATGTGCAGGGGCTGGACCCGTCCAGCGCGGGGCTGTTGCGCCGTCTGGCGGCCTGAAACGGGGTGCGCTTCCTGCTCTGACGGGGCTCAGGCGCGCGCTGCCTGGGGCATGGCCGGCGCATCATCTACAGGCGCCGGCTGGAGTTCTGGAGCCAGGGCCACCCGGTTACGGCCCTGGTCCTTGGCGGCGTAGAGCGCCTGGTCGGCGCGCTCCAGCGTTTCCTGGGGTGACGAATGGGGCAGGTGCAGCGCCAGGCCGGCGGACATGCTCAGGCGCAGGCCCGGCGGTGCGTTGGGCACGGGCAGGGCAGCGATGGCTTCGCGCGTGCGCTCCAGCAGGGTCTGGGCGCTGCGTGGTTCGATGTCGCTGAGCAGCAGCAGGAACTCGTCGCCGCCCCAGCGCGCCAGCACATCGGTTTCGCGCACATTGGCGCGCAGGGCGTCGGCAAACACCCGCAGCACATGGTCGCCCATGGCGTGGCCGTGGTGGTCGTTGACGCGCTTGAAATGGTCCACATCGATCATGGCGAACAACAACGCGCCTTGCCCCCGGCGGCGCCGCCGGCACTCCAGCTGGATCAGCTCGACCATGGCGCGGCGGTTGTACAGGCCCGTGAGCTCGTCGCGCATGGCCAGCGCCCGGTTTTCCGCGAGGGCTTCGGCCAGCGCCTCACGTTGCCGGTCCAGGCGCTGGCGCATCTGCTGCACGCGCAGGTTCACCACCATGCACCCGGCCAGCACGATCAGGATCATGGCTGCGTAGGCGCCATCCATGACGTCAAAAGTCGTTGCGTAGAAACGCGGCGAGACGACCACCGCCACCGAGAACGCCGCCATCGCGTAGAGCCCGATGCCTACGACCTGGCGCGGCGGCAGGCCCAGCGCACCGAAGAACAGGATCATGGCCAGCACGGAGGGCACCACGCCTCGGCCTTCCCCTGCCAGCACGTAAGCCACGGCGCCGCTGGTGATGGTCCACGCCATTTGCACCAGGGTCAGGGACGGATCGCGCAGCTGCTCGGACCAGCCGGTGCGGATCAGCAGCGTGATGACTGCGAGCCCCCCCACCGAAAGCGCCGCCCACCACCGCACAGCGTCCAGGTGGTGGTTTGCGCTGGGGTGGTGCAGCAACAGCATTACCAGGGCGCTGGAGCTCATCAGCAGCAGCGCGAGCAGCGCCATGCCGACGCGCACACGCCGGTAGGGGTCGCGGGAGAGGATGCAGGGAAAGAGACGGCGAGGGGTCGTGTGCATGGCGGAGGCTCCTGCGAAGGGCCGTGCGATGGCGGTACGGCCAGAGTGAACCGCTAGCAATGAATTACTAATATTTACATATAAATACAATTATGCGAGGAGCGCAAAGCTTGCTTTTGCGTAGGGGTATTGGGGAAAGGCGGGCCAGATCCGCGCGCGGTGCGCCGCGGAAGGTCGCCCGCCACACACGCAGGCGAAAAAAACCCGCAAGCACTGCTTGCGGGTTGGGTGCTGCCTGCGCCTTCAGGGCGCAGACAGGGTTCTGGCAATTACATGCCCATGTCACCCATGCCGCCCATGCCGCCGGGCATGGCGGGGGCTGCGGACTCGTCCTTCGGCGCCTCGGCCACCATGGCTTCGGTCGTCAGCAGCAGCGAGGCCACGGAAGCGGCGTTCTGCAGGGCCGTGCGGGTCACCTTGGTGGGGTCCAGGATGCCCATTTCCAGCATGTCGCCGTAGGTGTCGTTGGCTGCGTTGAAGCCGTAGTTGCCCTTGCCGTTCAGCACTTCGTTCACGACCACCGACGGTTCGCCACCGGCGTTGGCCACGATCTCGCGCAGGGGGGCTTCGACAGCCTTCAGCACCAGCTTGATGCCGGCGTCCTGCTCAGGGTTGCCGGTGGACAGGTTGCCCACGGCCTGCTTGGCGCGCAGCAGTGCCACGCCACCGCCGGCCACGATGCCTTCTTCCACGGCAGCGCGGGTGGCGTGCAGGGCGTCTTCCACGCGGGCCTTCTTTTCCTTCATCTCGACTTCGGTGGCAGCGCCCACCTTGATCACGGCCACGCCGCCGGCCAGCTTGGCCACGCGCTCTTGCAGCTTCTCACGGTCGTAGTCGCTGGTGGCTTCCTCGATCTGGATGCGGATCTGCTTCACGCGGGCTTCGATGTCGGCAGCGGCACCAGCACCGTCGATGATGGTGGTGTTTTCCTTGCCCACTTCGATGCGCTTGGCCTGGCCCAGGTCGGCCAGCGTCACCTTCTCCAGCGTCAGGCCCACTTCCTCGGCGATCACCTTGCCGCCCGTCAGGATGGCGATGTCTTCCAGCATGGCCTTGCGGCGGTCGCCGAAGCCAGGCGCCTTCACGGCCACGACCTTCAGGATGCCGCGGATGGTGTTCACCACCAGCGTGGCCAGGGCTTCGCCTTCAACCTCCTCGGCGATGATCAGTAGCGGACGGCTGGCCTTGGCGACTTGCTCCAGCGTGGGCAGCAGATCGCGGATGTTGCTGATCTTCTTGTCGAACAGCAGCACGAAGGGGTTGTCCAGGATCGCGGACTGCTTCTCGGGGTTGTTGATGAAGTAGGGCGACAGGTAGCCGCGGTCGAACTGCATGCCTTCCACGACGTCCAGCTCGTTTTCCAGCGACTTGCCGTCTTCCACGGTGATCACGCCTTCCTTGCCCACCTTATCCATGGCGTCGGCAATGATCTTGCCCACGGACTCGTCGGAGTTGGCGGAGATCGAACCCACCTGGGCGATTTCCTTGGAGGTGGTCGTGGCCTTGGAGGCCTTCTTCAGCTCTTCCACCAGGGCCACCACGGCCTTGTCGATGCCGCGCTTGAGGTCCATGGGGTTCAGGCCGGCGGCCACGTACTTGGAGCCTTCGCGCACGATGGCTTGGGCCAGCACGGTAGCGGTGGTGGTGCCGTCACCAGCGATGTCGTTGGTCTTGGAAGCCACTTCCTTCACGAGCTGCGCGCCCATGTTCTGCAGCTTGTCTTTCAGTTCGATTTCCTTGGCCACGGACACGCCGTCCTTGGTCACCGTGGGGGCGCCGAACGAGCGCTCCAGCACCACGTTGCGGCCCTTGGGGCCCAGGGTCACCTTGACCGCGTTGGCCAGGATGTTCACGCCTTCAACCATGCGAGCGCGGGCTTCGCCGCCGAACACTACGTCTTTTGCTGCCATTTTTGGCTCCTATAAATTTGAATCAAATGGGCTGCCAACGCTGATCTATCAAGCGCAGGCAGCTATGAAAAATGAGTTGACCAGAAGGGATTACTTCTCGACGACTGCGAACAGGTCGTCTTCCTTCATCACCAGCAACTCGTCGCCATTGACCTTCACGGTCTGGCCGCTGTACTTACCGAACAGCACGCGGTCGCCGACCTTCACGTTCAGGGCGATCAGCTCGCCCTTGTCGTTCTTCTTGCCAGGGCCAACGGCCAGCACTTCGCCTTGATCGGGCTTTTCCGCAGCGTTGTCGGGGATCACGATGCCCGAGGCGGTCGTGGTTTCGCTTTCGATACGCTTGACGATCACGCGATCGTGCAGGGGGCGAAGATTCATTGCATCTCTCCTGATAACAAAAAGGATTGCGACATCAAACAACGCGCCCGCAACGCGGGCGCAGGGAACTGACACAGCGGTGTTGTTAGCACTCATCTGTTTCGAGTGCTAATGATAGAGGCATTCGTGACAGTTTCAAGGCCGCAGTGTCGACAGGGCCTGCGATCAAGGTGCGGGAGTGCGGAGGGCAGCCGCACTTCCCCGTCCGCCTCAGTGGACTGTGAGGCGCAAGAAGTGGTCCAGCATGTGGAAGTGGTCTTCAAAGAACGCTTCTTCCATGCCCGCGAGCCGGTCGATGGCCACCCACTCGGCATGCGCCGCGTCGTCAGCCGCCTGCACCGGGGGCAGCGGAGCGTCCTGCAGGTCGAAGTAGTGCGCGTGGGTGATCGTGCGGCCGCGTTGGCTGCGGTCGGGGTGGTCGAACACCGTCACACTGCGCAGCGCCGCGCGCAGCGTGGCCTCGGGCAGGGCGCAATTCGTTTCCTCTGCCAGTTCACGCAGGCAGGACTGCCACAGCGTCTCGCGTTGTTCGATGAAGCCGCCGGGCACCGCCAGCAGGCCACGCCCTGGTGCGTGGGCGCGGCGGATGAGCAGCACGTGGTCCTGGCAGCGCAGTACCGCGTCCACGGTCACGAACACCGGCGGGTAGGGCGCCGTTGCCCAGGCGGCGCGGTAACCGCGCAGCATCTGCCATTCCTGCTGCAGTGTGGCGAAGTGCGGCGTGTGGGCGAACTGCTCCAACAGCGCTTGCGTGGCGGGCGGCAGCATGGGCGCCAGCGGCTGCAGCGCATGGGCCACGGTGGCGGGTGTGGCGCCGAAGTAGGCGTCGCGGATGGCAGTCGCGTCGATGCGGCCCTGGCGCTCCATGCGTATCAATTCCCAGCCCGGAAAGGCGCTGAGGTAGCTGCTCGTGGCGTCCTTGAAATGGCCGACCAGCCCCACGCGCGCCTGCGGCGGGCTGTGGCGCGCCACCGCGTTGCGCACGGCCTCCACCCACACCGCCTCGTTGTAGTAGTCGCGCACCGGCAGCACGGTGAGGCGCGTGCGGTCGCCCTCGGGCAGGGCACCGCGCAGCATGGCTTCGCGTTCGTGCCAGGTGAACGGGTTCTTGGGTGTGCGCGCCTGGAAGGCCGAGCCGACGATGACGATGACCTGCCGCGCCTGCACCAGCGCTTCGCGCAGCAGGGCGAGATGGCCGGTGTGGACGGGCTCGAAGCGGCCGATGAGGATGGCGGTGTCGTACATGCGGCGATTCGTGTGTTCTCAAAAAAGTGAGCTGCTCGCGCTTGATGGATAAGCGCTAGAGGCAAATTTCGCTTGAAGTCGCCAGCCGTGCACCCTGGGCGTGCATCGCTTCCAGGAAGGCCTCATGCTGCGCCTCGAAGCCGGCCACGGGGCTCATGCAATCGGTAAGCAGCACCAGACGCCGCGGGCTCCACCCGGGGTGCAGGCGGGCCAGGTGCTGGATGATGTGCTCGGTGGTGGCGCGCACGCAGTGGCTGCTGGCCTCGCCTGCGATGAGCAGCAGGTCTGCGCTGGCCAATTGGTCCAGCAGATGGGTGTTCAGGGCGGTGTGCGGGTCGGCCGCGTCGGGTACTTCGGCCTGCACGGCGCTGTAGTGCTCGGTCCAGGGACTCATGCCCTTGAAGACGGACTGTACGGCGCGCAGGCGATGCGCCTGCCAGTCCCTGCACGCGGCCAGCACGTCGGTATGCACGCCATGGCCCCAGCTGCCGATTTCGCAATGCACGGGCCAGACCATGAGGGTGTAACGGCCCTGGGTTTCCAACGTGTCCAGGTAGTCCAGTGTGCGCGCCAGCGCGGCAGGGTCACGCGGCGCAAACGCACCCGCGCGGACCTGCGCAGCGGTGATGGCGGTGAAGGGCGCCGCCGCGCCCCCGTCGCTGCGCTGCCAGTAGGCGGGGTGCGCCACGTCGTAGCGCTGGTGCGAGTCGAGGGTGACAGTGATGTGGTCGATACCTGCCCCCTGCGCGAGGATGAACGCTGCCAGGCGCTGCATGTCCGCATGCGCGCCCGGAACGGGCAGCGCCGGGGCAGTTACCGCGCCGCTATGGGGATCGCGCCAGTGCCACGCGGCGGGCAGATCGCAGAAGTCGTTCTGAGGATCAATGGCGAGCAGGTGGACGGTGCGTGTCATGGCGCGGATGCGAGCGTGCAGGGCCTGCAGTGTAGGCAACTGCGGGGCCGCATCCGGCCGGCACCGCTATTTGATGGCTTTGCGCGCGGCCCCGATACCCAGCAGCGCGAGCACCACGAACAGCACGGCCAATACCAGGAACACCACGAACAGCACCTTGGCGATGGCGGCCGAGCCAGCGGCCACGCCGGTGAACCCGAGCGCGCCGGCGATGAGCGAAATGATGGCGAAGATGATCGCGTACTTGAGCATGGGATAGGCCTCCTTGAGATGGGCCGCCGGCGGGTGCGGCGGCTGGGCATCAGAGTAGGGGCGCCGGCGCAGGCGCTCCGTCATCTGGCGAAACCGCAACGTGTAGGAGGGTGTTGACAGTGCTGCCGGTTATCGCAGCGCATGCTGCGCCGCGCCGCCGGCGATCGGCAGCAGCACGGCGCCCGTGCGTTCTGTGGCGGCCATCAGCAGATCCCATCCCAGCATGATGGCAACCGTCCAGGCGCTGTACAGCCGCTGCAGCACAGGCGGCGTGCCCGCCAGCAGCAGGAACAGGTTGGCGTGAACAGCGCATTCTTAGGCAGCCTGGACGCGGGGTGCCGGGGGTGTATTGGAAAAAATGGCGTCTGCAAGGGCATACATGCGCGGCCTTGCCCAGGGCATCGCTGCGGCCCTGCAGCAGGCCGCCGCCCTTAGCGCCGAGAATCTCCCGGCGCAGCCGCCACGCGTTCGCGCAACGCGTTGTGGAAGTGGCGCTGGTCCTAAAAGCCCAGTTCCTGCGCCACCGTGGCCGGCGCACCTACTGCGGCCAGCAGCGCGCGCGGCGTTGATACGCGCGCCTGCACAGGCTTACAAGCCGGCCGCTTGGCGCCGCGCGGCGGCGTACTGGTATGAGTTCGCAACGCGGCGGGGTACGAACTCCGCCCCCAAGCTCAGTGATTGCCTGGACGCAGACGTGGGGTTCAAAGCCCCGCCGCTGCGCGCAGCGCCTGGGCTTTGTGCCGCCGCAAGGGTGCCGCACCCGCTGGCGCGGGTCGCCGTGCCTTACAGCCCGGCCGCTGCACGCAGCGCGGCAGCCTTGTCCGTCCTCTCCCAGGTGAACTCGGGTTCCTCGCGGCCAAAGTGGCCGTAGGCGGCGGTCTTCGCGTAGATGGGGCGCAGCAGGTCCAGCATCTGGATGATGCCCTTGGGGCGCAGGTCGAAGTGCTCCTGCACCAGCTGGGCGATCTGGTCGTCGGGGATTACGCCGGTGCCCTCGGTGTACACGGTGATATTCATCGGGCGCGCCACGCCGATGGCATAAGCCACCTGGATCTGGCACTGGCGCGCCAGGCCGGCGGCCACGATGTTCTTGGCCACGTAGCGCGCAGCATAGGCGGCGCTGCGGTCCACCTTCGTCGGATCCTTGCCGCTGAATGCGCCGCCGCCGTGCGGGCAGGCGCCGCCGTAGGTGTCCACGATGATCTTGCGGCCCGTCAGGCCGCAGTCGCCCTGCGGCCCGCCAATGACGAAGCGACCCGTGGGGTTGATCAGGTACTTGGTGTCCTGCAGCCATTCCTTGGGCAGCACCGGCTTGATGATCTCCTCGATGATGGCCTCGGTGAAGCTGGCCTTCATCTTGGTGGCCGTCTCGCTCTGGTCGGGGCTGTGCTGGGTGGAGAGCACCACGGTGTCGATGCTGTGGGGCTTGCCGTCCACGTAGCGCATGGTCACCTGGCTCTTGGCGTCCGGGCGCAGGAAGGGCAGGCGGCCGTCCTTGCGCAACTGGGCCTGGCGCTCGACCAGGCGGTGCGCGTAGTAGATGGGCGCGGGCATCAGCTCGGGCGTCTCGTCGCAGGCGTAGCCGAACATCAGGCCCTGGTCGCCCGCGCCGGTGTTCAGGTGGTCGTCGCTGGCGTGGTCCACGCCCTGGGCGATGTCGTTGGACTGCTTGTCGTAGGCCACGAGCACTGCGCAGCCCTTGTAGTCGATGCCGTACTCGGTGTTGTCGTAGCCGATGCGCTTGATGGTGTCGCGCGCCACCTGGATGTAGTCCACGTGTGCGTTGGTGGTGATCTCGCCGGCCAGCACCACCAGGCCGGTGTTGGTCAGCGTCTCGGCTGCCACGCGGCTGCGGGGGTCTTGCGTGAAGATCGCGTCCAGGATGGCGTCGGAGATCTGGTCCGCCACCTTGTCGGGGTGGCCCTCAGAGACCGATTCGGACGTGAAGAGGAAATCGTTCGCCATTTGAATAAACTCCGTGTTGTCAGCATTTGGGCGTTGCCCAGAGCCTCATGGAGCCTCGGCGAACGCTTTAGCAGTTGTGTTTAACGTCGCCCTGCAAGTTGCTCATTTAACTCGGCGACGACCGTCATTGTAATGTCATCCCTCTTTCGGCTCGTTTCCGCGCTGCCCTTGTGGTTGCTGCATGTCATTGGCGCGGCGCTTGGCTGGGTGGCGTTTTGCGCATCGCCCACCTACCGCCGTCGCTTCATCGACAACGCCGCGCGCGCGGGTTATGCCTTGCGTGACGTGCGTGCGGCCATAGCGCACGCGGGGCGCATGGTGGCCGAGGCGCCGCGTCTGTGGCTGTGGCCCGAGCCGCCGGCCTGCGAGATACGCGGGGCCGAATGCGTGCAACGGGCCTGGGGCCAAGGCCGCGGCATCGTGTTCCTCACGCCGCACATTGGCTGTTTCGAGTTGTCGGTGCAGGCGGCGGCGCGGCGCTGGTCGCCGGAGCACGGCCCCATCACCATCCTGTACCGGCCCGCGCGCCAGCGCTGGCTGGCCGAGGTGATGCAGACCGCGCGCAACCGCCCCGGCATCCAGGCCGTGCCCACCACGTTGCAGGGCGTGCGCCAGATGATCAAGGCGCTGCGGCGCGGCGAGGCGGTGGGCCTGCTGCCTGACCAGGTGCCGCCGCAGGGGCTGGGGGTGTGGTCGCCGTTCTTCGGCCGCCCGGCCTACACCATGACGCTGGCTGCGCGCCTGGTGCAGCAGACCGGTGCGGCGGTGATCCTGGCGCGGTGCGAGCGCCTGCCACGCGGGCGCGGCTATGTGTTGCACCTGGAGGATTTGGCCCAGCCGCTGGCGCCTACACTCGACGCGGCCGTGCTGCAGCTCAACCAAGCCATGGAATACCTCATCCGCCAAAGCCCCGACCAATACCTGTGGGGCTACGCCCGCTACAAGCAGCCCCGCGCGGAGATGCATACCTCTGCCGGGGCCGATGCACCGCCGGAGGGCCGCGCATGATGGCGCGCGCGGGCATCGCGCTGCTGAATCTGCTGGGTCGCCTGCCGCTGCCGGCGCTGCGCGCGCTGGGGCGGTTCATCGGCCGGGTGCTGTTCGTGCTGGCCGTGCCGCGGCGCAGGGTGGCGCTGCGCAACCTGGCCCTGTGCTTCCCGGAGGTGCCCGAATCGCAGCGCCGCGCGTGGGCGCGCGAGTCCTTCGTGGTGTTCTGCCAGACCTTCCTGGACCGCGGCTGGTTGTGGTCGGGCTCCGAGGCGCTGGTGCGCAGTCGCGTGAAGCTGGTGGGCGCGCTGCACGAGCTGGAAGGCGACACGCCAACCATCGTCTTCGCGCCGCACTTCTACAGCATGGACGCAGGCGGTCTCGCCTTGCCGCTGAACACACGGCGCGAGTTCACCTCGATCTTCGCCACCAACCCCGACCCGGTGTTGGACGCATGGTTCATGGCGGGCCGCCAGCGCTTTGGCAACGTGCGCATGCTCAACCGCGCCGACGGCGTGAAACCCATCATCTCGTGCCTGCGCAAGGGCGGGCTGCTGTACCTGCTGCCCGACATGGACTACGGCAGGAACGACTCGGTGTTCGTGCCCTTCTTCGCCATGCGGGACGCGGCCACCATCCCGTCACTGTCGCGCTTTGCGCGCCTGGGGCGCGCCAAGGTGGTGGCGCTGTACAGCCGCATGACGCCCGAGGGTTACGTGGCCGAGCTGACCCCCGCCTGGGACCACTTTCCCACCGAGGACCATGTGGCCGACACGGCGCGCATGAACCGCGAGCTGGAAGCCGCCATCCGCACCATGCCCGCGCAGTACTACTGGGTGCACAAGCGCTTCAAGACCCGCCCGGAGGGGCAGGATTCGGTGTACCAGTAAAAATGGCTCTAGCGCTTATCTGGTAAGCGCTAGCAGCTACGGAAATCATAGTTCCTGGCGAAGAAGATCCGCCAGGGTGTCGCGCACCAGCCCCGGCTGCTCGTGCACCACCCAGTGCGTGGCGCCCGGCACCTGCTGCACCTGCAGGCGTGGCACCCAGGCTTGGAGCCCCTGCAGCAGACCGGGCAGCAACGCGGGGTCATCCATGCCCCACAGCACTTGCGTGGGTACGGACACCTGCAGCATGTCGGCGGGCAGCGTGAGGGAGCGGATGTCCGGTGTCCCGTCGTCCTGGGAAGACGAGGGCAGCGGCGGCCGCAGCGGACTGGCACGGTAGTAGTTGCAAGGCCCGGCAAGCCCCGCCGCCCACTGCGCGCGGTAGTGCGCGCGCAGTGCAGGGGTGAGCCAGCCGGGCGCGCTGCCATCGGCGCGGCGAAAGAAGCCGAACAGGCGCGCGAAATCGTTCTCGGCCAGCAGCGACTCGGCGTCCGGGCGGCACAGGAAGTGCATGTACGCACTGGCCTCCTGCTGCGCGGCACTGCCCTGCAACTCGCGCAAGAAGGCGCCAGGGTGCGGCGCGTTGATGACCATCAGGCGCTTGAGCAGTCCGGGGTGCTGGTTGGCCAGGTTCCAGGCCACGGCCCCGCCCCAGTCGTGTGCCACCAGCGCGGCCAGCGGCGTGCCGGCACCGGCTTCCTGGGCGATCAGCGCGGCGATGTCCTGCACCAGATGTTTGGGGCGGTAGGCCTCTATTGCAGCCGGCGCGCTGGAAGGTGCATAGCCGCGCAGCCAGGGCGCCACGCAGCGGTAGCCGCCGTGTGCCGGATCGGCGAAATGGCCCAGCAGCGCATCCCAGATGAACGCGCCTTCGGGAAAGCCGTGCAGGAACAGCAGCACCGGGCGCCCCGGCATGCCGGCCACGCGGCAGTGCAGCGTGATGCCGTGCGGCAGTGTGTGGGTGATCGTCTCCGCCATACGCTACGCCTTTCATAGCTGCCAGCGCTTGATGGACGGGCGCTGGTGTCAGTTTTGGTCTTCAGATGGCGGCAGGGCTTCCACGGCCGCATCCTCTTTTTGGACGGGGTGGGCCCACTGCCACAGCAGTTGCGCCACTTCGTCCACGCCCTGCTTCTTGAGCGCGGAGAACATCCTGACCTCACCGCCGCCGGCCTGCAGTCGCGTGATGGACAGTGCCTTGGCCTGCTCGGCGCGCGTGAGCTTGTCGGCCTTGGTGAGCAGCACCAGGAACTTGAGCCCTGCCTCCACGCGCGGCCGCACGGCGTTCAGCAGCGCCTCGTCCAGCTCGGTCAGGCCCAGGCGCGGGTCGCACAGCAGCACGATGGCGGTGAGACTTTCGCGGCTCACCAGGTAGCTCAGCATCACTTGCTGCCAGCGCAGCTTGTCCGAGCGCGACACGGCCGCGTAGCCGTAGCCCGGCAGGTCAGCCAGCACCGCGTCCGTTGCGCCCTGCTTGCCCAGCGCGAACAGGTTGATGTGCTGGGTGCGCCCGGGCTTCTTGGATGCAAACGCCAGTTGGCGCTGCTGGGTGAGGGTGTTGATGCAGGTGGATTTGCCTGCGTTGGAGCGGCCCACGAAGGCGATCTCGGGCACCTCGATGGCGGGCAAATGGTGCAACTGTGCGGCCGTCGTCAGGAAGCGCGCGGTGTGCATCCACCCCATGGCGACCTTGGCGTCCGGCGCTGGCGGGAGGGAGCCAGCAACTGGCGCATGTGATGTGGTCGGCATATATGGGTTTTCCAAGGGATAGGGCGAAACAGGGGGCATTGTAGAATCGCGGGGTTTTGCGCTCATAACACAAGATCCCCCGATATGAAGTTGCTCGCCTCCCTGCTGATGGCTGCCGCACTGGCAGTCCCCGCTGCCTCGGCCCTTGCCGCAGGCGAAACCCCGGCGCCGCAAAAGGCAGCGAAGCCTGATCTCGTGAAGGGCGAGGCCAGCTACGCCGCCGTGTGCGCCGCCTGCCACGCCGCCGACGGCAATTCCACCATCGCAGCCAACCCCAAGCTGGCGCAGCAGCACCCGGAATACCTGGTCAAGCAGCTGCAGGAGTTCAAGGCCGGCAAGCGTGCTGACCCCATCATGCAAGGCATGGCCGCCATCCTCTCCGAGGACGACATGCGCAACGTGTCGTGGTGGCTGGCCTCCAAGCAAGCCAAGGAAGGCTTTGCCAAGGACAAGGATCTGGTCGCCATGGGCGAACGCATCTACCGCGGCGGCATCCAGGACCGCAACATTGCCGCCTGCGCCGGCTGCCACAGCCCCAACGGTTCCGGCATTCCCGCCCAGTACCCGCGCCTGTCGGGCCAGCATGCCGACTACACGGTCAAGCAGCTGGTGGACTTCCGCGACGGCAAGCGTGGCAACAACGTGCAGATGCGCGACGTCGCCGCCAAGCTCAACGACCGCGAGATCAAGGCCGTGGCTGACTACATTGCCGGTTTGCGTTGATTCACGTCAAATTTCCAGGGGTGCTCCGATGCGCCTTTGGAACCTACCGCCGATAATCGCACCCAAGACGGGCGGGCTCATCTGAACGGATGGCCCGCCCTTTCTCATGGGCCTACGCACGCAGGGTTGACTGGCGTAGGTGGATTCCTCCCGGCCTTCGCGTCTTTCATGTCTGACACCACTTTCGGTCCTAGCAGCGCCCCCCGGACGCACGCCATGCGGTCGATGACCGAGCTGCTGGCGTCCATGCGCTTCGCGATCGCGTTGCTGACCGTGATCTGCATTGCCTCGGTGATCGGCACGGTGCTCAAGCAGCACGAGCCGGCCGTCAACTATGTGAACCAGTTCGGCCCGTTCTGGGCGGAGGTGTTCCTGGCGCTCAAGCTGAACGCGGTCTACAGCGCCTGGTGGTTCCTCGTGATCCTGGGCTTTCTGGTGGTCAGCACCTCGCTGTGCATTGCCCGGCATGCACCCAAGTATCTGGCCGACCTGCGCACCTACAAGGAAGACATCCGCGAGAAGAGCCTGCAGGCGTTCCACCACAAGGCCAGCGCGGAGCTGGCGGCCGAAACGCCCGAGGCGGCCGCGCGCCGCGTGGGCCAGCAACTGGTCGCCAAAGGCTGGAAGGTGCGCCTGCAGCAGCGCCAGACCCCGGCAGGTGACGGCTGGATGGTGGCCGCCAAGGCCGGTGCCGCCAACAAGCTGGGCTATATCGCCGCGCACAGCGCCATCGTGCTGGTGTGCCTGGGCGGCCTGCTGGACGGCGATCTCGTCGTGCGGGCACAGATGTGGTTTGGTGGCAAGACGCCCTATGCGGGCTCTGGCCTGATCTCCGAGGTCAAGCCCGAACACCGGCTGTCCGAGCGCAATCCCACGTTCCGCGGCAATCTCGTGGTGGCCGAGGGCACGCAGTCCGGCACCGCCATCCTGAGCCAGTCCGACGGCGTACTGCTGCAGGAACTGCCGTTTGCCGTCGAGCTCAAGAAGTTCATCGTGGAGCATTACTCCACCGGTATGCCCAAGCTGTTCGCCAGCGAGATCGTGATCCACGACCGCGCCACGGGCGAGGCCACGCCGGCGCGCGTGGAGGTCAACCATCCCGTGAGCTACCGGGGCATCGAAATCTACCAATCCAGCTTTGACGATGGCGGCTCCGAAGTGCACCTGCGTGCGCGTCCCATGGCGCCGGGCGCGGAGCCCTTCGATGTGCAAGGCGTGATCGGCGGCTCCACGCGCCTCACGCACTCGGGCTCGGGCGAAGGCATGACGCTGGAGTTCACGGGGCTTCGGGTGCTCAATGTGGAGAACTTCGGCGATACCGGCGCCAGCGGTTCGGGCGCTGACGTGCGCAAGGTGGATCTGCGCGAATCGATCGAATCGCGCCTGGGTGCCGGCAACAAGACCGTGAGCAAGCGCGAACTGCGCAACGTAGGCCCCAGCATCACCTACAAGCTGCGCGATACCGCGGGTCAGGCGCGGGAGTTCCACAATTTCATGCTGCCCGTGGACACGGGCGACGGTCAGCCCATGTATTTGCTGGGTGTGCGTGAGACCCCCGCGGAGCCCTTCCGCTACCTGCGCGTGCCGGTGGATGCCGAGGGTGGCATGGACGGCTTCTTGCGCATGCGCCTGGCCCTGGCCGATCCGCAGATGCGCGAGCTGGCGGTGCGTCGCTACGCGGCAGCGGCCGTGGATGGGGCGCGCCCCGAGCTGGCCGAGCAACTCGCGCAGTCGGCGGGGCGCGCGCTCGCGCTGTTCGCCGGTGCGATCGACGAGCCTGCTGCGGCGGGCGGCCGGCCGCGCGGCGGGCTGCAGGCGATCTCGGACTTCATGGAGGCCAATGTGCCCGAAGACGAGCGCAACCGCGCCAGCGAGGTGCTGGTGCGCATCCTCAACGGCGCCTTGTTCGAACTGGCGCAGATCACCCGCGAACGTGCAGGCCTGGCCCCCTTGCCACAGAATGGCGCAACGCAGGCGTTCATGACGCAGGCGGTGTTGAGCCTGAGCGATGCACAGGCCTATCCGGTGCCCCTGGCGTTCGAGCTGCGTGACTTCAAGCAGGTGCAGGCCAGCGTGTTCCAGGTGGCGCGCGCGCCGGGCAAGAACGTGGTGTACCTGGGTTGCGCGCTGCTGATCATCGGCGTGTTTGCCATGCTCTACGTGCGCGAACGCCGCGTATGGGTATGGCTGGCACCCCAGGAGACTGGCGCCCGCGCGACGATGGCGCTGTCCACCAACCGCAAGACGCTGGACGCGGATCGTGAATTCGCGCAGCTCACCACCCAATTGATCGGAACATCCCCGCACGGAGGTGCCTCATGAATACAGCCACGACCACGCTCACGTTGAGCGAAGGGTATTTCGCACGCCGCAGCTGGTGGGACTGGCTGTTTGCGTTGTTGGTGGTCGCGGGGGGCGTTTTCGCGCTGCAGCGCTATGCGGCGTACATGGATGTGTATGAGAAGGCCATTTTGCTGGGCTCCATTCCCAGCGCGATCTGGCTGGGTTGGTTCTGGCGCCCGCTGAGCACACTGATGCTGATGGTGGCCGCATGCTCGCTGCTGGCCATCGGGCTGTACCAGAACAATGGCGCGGGCGACCTGGCGCGCGCGGACACGGTCTTCGGACTCAAGTACTTTCTGTCGAGCCAGTCGGCCATCCTGTGGATGAGCATGCTGTTCTTCATGAGCACCGCGTTCTATTGGGTGGGCATGCTCTCGCGCGGTCAAGGGCAGACGATGATGCGCATCGGCTCGCGCATTGCGTGGGTGGCCGTGGCGCTGGCATTGATCGGCACCATGGTGCGCTGGTACGAAAGCTACCAGATCGGCCCGGATATCGGCCACATCCCGGTGAGCAACCTCTACGAGGTGTTCGTCATGTTCTGCTGGATGACGGCCGTGTTCTACCTGTACTACGAGGAGCAGTACGAAACCCGCGCGCTCGGCGGCTTCGTGATGCTGGTGGTGAGCGCCGCCGTGGGCTTTCTGTTGTGGTACACGGTCGTGCGCGAGGCACATGAGATCCAGCCGCTGGTGCCCGCGCTCAAGAGCTGGTGGATGAAGCTGCATGTGCCGGCCAACTTCATCGGCTACGGCACGTTCGCGCTGTCGGCCATGGTGGCCTTTGCCTACCTGATCAAACAGCAGGCGAGCGAAACGCGCTGGTGGAAACTGGCACCGCTGTGGCTGTTGGGCGTGGTGCTGTGCTTTGAGCCCATCGTCTTTCGCCAGGGCGCGGCCGACAACGGCGGTGGCTACTGGATGGTGTATTTCGGCGTTTCTGCGCTGATCGTGGCGGGCATCTTGCTGGCGCGCCGGCGCATTGCCGAGCGGTTGCCGTCCTTCGAGATCCTGGACGACGTGATGTACAAGTCCATCGCCGTGGGCTTTGCGTTCTTTACCATCGCCACGGTCCTGGGAGCGCTGTGGGCCGCGGAGGCCTGGGGCGGTTACTGGAGCTGGGACCCCAAGGAAACCTGGGCGCTGATCGTGTGGCTCAACTACGCGGCATGGCTGCACATGCGGCTGATGAAGGGTTTGCGCGGCACCATGTCGGCGTGGTGGGCGCTGGTGGGCCTGGCGGTGACCACCTTCGCCTTTCTGGGCGTGAACATGTTCCTGAGCGGTCTGCACAGCTACGGAACCTTGTAACCCTCGGCGTCCAAGGGGGAACCTGCGGGCCCTGCGGGCAGTCTGTGTCTCATGCAGACTGTGGCAGATGCGGCTGCCAGAAGGACCCCCATGTTGATTCCTACCCGAGACAACGGATACATCCACCCTTGCGCTGGCGAGATCACGCCGCGCGCCGTCTATGAGCAGCGACGCGCCATGCTCCGCCTGCTGGCAGCGGGTGCTGGTGGCGCGGCGATGGCCGGCTGGGCAGGGCGTGTTGCCCTCGCTGACCAAGTCCGCCGCCCGGGGAGGCTCGCGCCCCTGCCGGGTGCGCCGTCCGCCGTGCCGGGCGCGGTGACCATGGAGAAGGTCACCGAGTACCAGGACGCCACCACGTACAACAATTTCTACGAATTCGGCACGGACAAGAGCGACCCCGCGCGCAACGCCCATACCCTGAAAACCCGTCCCTGGACCGTAGAAGTGGAAGGCTTGGTCAACAAGCCACGGCGCTTCGATATCGACGAGCTGCTCAAGCTCAGCGCGCAGGAGGAGCGCATCTACCGTCTGCGCTGCGTCGAGGGCTGGTCCATGGTGATCCCCTGGGTGGGGTACTCGTTGGCAGAGTTGATCAAGCGGGTGGAGCCGCAGGGCAGTGCCAAGTACGTCGAGTTCGTCACGCTGGCGGACAAAGCCACCATGCCTTACGTGGGCTCGCGTGTGCTGGACTGGCCTTACACCGAAGGCCTGCGCTTGGACGAGGCCATGCATCCGCTCACGCTGCTCGCCTTCGGCATGTATGGCGAGGTGCTGCCCAATCAGAATGGCGCACCGGTGCGCATCGTCGTGCCGTGGAAGTACGGCTTCAAGAGCGCCAAGAGCATCGTCAAGATCCGCTTCGTCGAGAAGGAGCCTGGTACCGCATGGAACAAGGCTGCACGGCAGGAGTACGGCTTTTATTCCAACGTGAATCCAGATGTGGACCACCCGCGCTGGAGCCAGGCCACCGAACGGCGTATCGGCGAGGGCGGACTGTTCGCCAAGAAGCGCAAGACCCTGCTGTTCAATGGCTACGAGGCCCAGGTGGGACAGCTCTACGCGGGCATGGATCTGCGCAAGTTCTACTGATGGTGCATGCACGCCTTTCGGGCAGTACTCCCGCGCTGGCGGGTCGCGGCTGGGGTGCGCGCGTGTTGTTGCACCCGGCAGCCAAGCCGGTGCTGTTTGTGCTGTGCCTGCTACCACTGGCCTGGCTGGTGTATGGGGCGGCCGCCGAACGCCTGGGCGCCAACCCTGCCGAAGCCCTGATCCGCTCCACGGGCGACTGGACGCTGCGCATGCTGTGCCTCACGCTGGCAGTCACACCCCTGAGGCTGGCGCTGGCCCAGCCGCCGCTGGCACGCTTTCGGCGCATGCTGGGGCTGTACACCTTCGCCTACGCGGCACTCCACTTGCTGTGCTACGGCTGGTTCGACATGGGGCTGGATGTGCCGGAAATCCTTCGTGACGTGCTCAAGCGCCCCTTCATCCTGGTGGGCATGGGCTGCTTTGCGGTGCTCCTGGCGCTGGCGGCCACGTCGTTCAACCGGGCCATGCGCTGGATGGGCGGGCGGCGCTGGCAGCAACTGCACCGCGGCGTGTACCTGGCCGCGGGGCTGGCGATCCTGCACTTTTTCTGGATGCGGTCGGGCAAGAACGACTTTGCCGAGGTGGCGGTCTATGCCGCCATCCTGGCGGCGTTGCTGCTCGCTCGGCCTTGGTTGCGCCGGCGCCGCCGTGCCGTCTGATTGCTATTAATTAGATAGCTGCTAGCGCTTTCTGGGTAAGCGCTAGAGCCGATTTTTATCAAACTTTCAGGCGCGCACGGCCTGCAGCGCAGGGCGCACCTGGCGGGTGACGGGATCGATGTGACCCGTGGGGATCTGGTAGGCGCGGTCATCAAACAGGTCGATGCCACACATCAGGCTGTCGAGCCATTGGAAGAAGTCGTCGATGGCCGGCTTGCCCATGATGGGCGCGCCGTGCTGCGGAACCACCATGGCGATGTCGAGTTGCCGCGCCATGCGCGTCCACAGGCGCAGGATCTTGTTGGAGACCATGTAGCGGCGGTGAAAGCCTTCCATGCGTGGAATGTGCGGTGCCAGATGGGTCACCGGCACGCGTGCGTCGGCGCCCGAGGTCATGGAGACGCCCAGGTCGCCCGTGAACAGGATGCGGCTGACCGGGTCGTAGAAGTGGAAGTTGCCTTCGGAATGCATGAAATGCGCCGGCAGCAGCACCAGCTCGTGCCGGCCCAGCGGCAGGCGGCCGCCGCTGTCGGGCACCCCGATGATGCGGTTCTCGGTTTTGCCGAGCTTGGTGAAGTGCGGCGCGAAGCGCTCCCAGATGCGTGAGATGACCAGCGTCGCCTTGGTGCTGCTCAACCATCGGTCCAGCGAGGCGATGATGTCGGGGTCGGCGTGCGACGCAATCAGATAGGACAGCTTGTGGGGCGGAAAGTGCTTGGACATGCCCATGAACAACTCGTTGAACGCCAGATTGCCGCCCGGGTCGATGATGGCGCCCGTGTCGTCGTCCACGATCAGGAACTGGTTGGCCTGAACCGCCTGCCCATCCTCCTCGACAAGGTCCGAGAACATCAGACAAGCGTGGTTCTTGTCCCGGTAGAGTTCAAGAGGTTCCTGAGGCATGCACGTGACTCCGCAATGAAAGTGCAATAGTACTCAGGGCGAAATGGTTATTCCTTGATGGTTATCAAGGGTTGCCCTGCGGTACCAGCTTTTCGCTGCGGAAAATGTCGTTCACGCTTTCGCGCGTGCGGATGAGGTGGGCTCGCGCTCCGTCCACCAGCACCTCGGCGGGTCGGGGACGGGTGTTGTAGGTGCTCCCCATGGAACTGCAGTACGCCCCGGCGGACAGCACCGCCAGCATATCGCCCGCTGCCACCGCCAGGTTGCGGTCACGGCCGATCCAGTCCCCGCTTTCGCAGATCGGGCCGACGACGTCATACACGTGCGACACGGCCGTCGGGGTGGCCGCCTGCAGGGGCACGATGGCGTGGTAGGCCTGGTACATCGCCGGCCGCGGCAAATCGTTCATGGCCGCATCGACGACGCAGAAGTTCTTTTGCTCGCCTGGCTTGAGGTAGAGCACCTCCGTCAGGCAAACACCGGCGTTGCCCACTAAGGAGCGACCGGGCTCGATCATCAATTGGCGGTCACCGTAGCCGCGCGCGTCCAGCTTCGCCAACAGCTTGGCCCACAGCGCGTCGGCCCGTGGTGGCGTTTCGCCGTTGTAATCGATGCCCAGACCACCGCCAAAATCGATGTGGTGGATCGCGATGCCTGCGGCCTCGATGGCTTGCACGAGGTCCAGCATGCGATCCATGGCGTCCAGATACGGGCTCTCTTCCGTGATCTGGGAGCCGATGTGGCAATCGATGCCCACCACGCGCAAGCCGGGCAGGGCGGCTGCGCGCTGGTAGGTGGCGACCGTGCGTTCATGGGCGATACCGAACTTGTTGCCCTTGAGGCCCGTGGAAATGTAGGGGTGCGTCTTGGCGTCCACGTTGGGATTGACACGAATGCTGATCGGCGCGCGCAATCCCATGGATTGGGCCACTTCGCTCAGCACGTCGAGTTCTGCCTCGCTCTCCACGTTGAAGCAGCCAATGCCGACCTCCAGCGCCTGGCGCATTTCTGCGCGCGTCTTGCCTACGCCGGAAAAGATCACCTTCGCCGGGTCGCCGCCGGCTGCAATCACGCGTTGCAGTTCGCCGGCAGAAACGATGTCGAAGCCGCAACCGTGGCGTGCGAAAAGCTGCAGGACAGCGAGCGACGAGTTCGCTTTCATGGCATAGCAGATCTGCACCTTGCGCCCAGCGAACCCGCGCTGGTACGCCCCCAGGGCGTCCAGCATGGCCGCTTGGGAATAGACGTAGAGGGGCGTGCCGAACTCCCGGGCCAGGTCGGCAAGGCGAAGGCCCTCCAACTGAAGCGCTTGGTCGTGGTAGTGCAAGTGGGGGTGGCCGGGCAGAACGGGATGGGTCATGGACGGGTAGTAGAAGCGGAATCGGCTGGCGACGAGGCGGGAGCCCGCGAGGCGGCGGGGTTGAGGGTTTCAGGGAGTGTGGCGCGCTGCGCGGCAGCCGGGTCCGTGGGCAGGTAAAGCGGACCCCGTTGGCCACAGGCCGCGAAGGCTGCCGTGCTCACAGCAAGGACAATCGTCCTGACTAGAATTTGACGAGCTCTGAACATACGCAAATTGTAATGACCGACCTCGAATTCATGGACCGTGCAGAAAAGCTGCTGCTGGCGGTGGAACAAAGCTGCGACCGTATCAACGACACCACCGACGCTGATCTGGATGGCCAGCGTACGGGGGGCATGGTGACCATCACTTTCCGCAACCGCAGCCAGATCGTGATTAACCTTCAAAAGCCGCTGCACGAGATATGGATGGCGGCGCAATCCGGCGGATATCACTTCCGCCATGACGGGACGGCGTGGATGGATACCAAGGGTGCCGGCGAATTCTTTGCAGCGCTCAGCCACAACGCCACTTTGCAAGCGGGGGAAGCGCTCCAGTTCACCGATTAGCGGCGACAGCGCGGCTCGGCCAACAAGCGAGGGGCTGCGCAAATGATTGCGCGGGCGCACAGGCCCGCCTCTTCATCAATTACGGAACAGGTCGAGGATGCGGTTGCGCTCTTCGGGTGGAGGCGGTGCTCCCGGAGCCGGCGCACCGTCGGTGGGGGTGGCGCTCTCCATACCCACACTGGCGACGCCCGCGTTGCGTGCATATTCTTCGTAGAACCATTCGCCACTCACGTTCACGACGCCAGCGGGCACGGTGGGCTCCGCCACAGGGACGCCCTTAAGCGCTTTTTCCATGAAGCTGATCCAGACGGGCAGGCTGAGTCCGCCACCGGTCTCACGGCTTCCGAGGTTGCGCGGCGTGTCGTAACCGATCCACGTCACAGCAGCCAGCGTGGGCTGGAAGCCTGCAAACCACGCATCGACTGCGTCATTGGTCGTTCCTGTCTTGCCATAGATATCGGGGCGTTTGAGCGTGGCCTGTGCACGTGCCGCCGTGCCGGAGCGCGCGACTTCCTGAAGCATGCTGTTCATGATGAACGCGTTGCGTGGCTCAATGGCGCGGGGGTTGTCTGTGACGGCGGGAGGTTGGAAATCCGACAGGATGCGTCCCTTGTGGTCCGTGACACGGGTGATGAGATAGGGGTTGATGCGGTAGCCGCCGTTGGCAAACACCGCGTAGGCCGAAGCGAGCTGCATCGGGGTGACAGAGCCTGCGCCCAGCGCCATCGTCAGATAGGGAGGATGCTTGTCGGCTTCGAATCCGAAACGGGTCACCCAGTCCTGCCCGTTCTTGGGGCCGACAGCCTGCAGGATGCGAATGGAGACGACGTTCTTGGAGCGGGCAAGCCCTGCGCGCATGGTCATGGGACCGTCGTACTTGCCATCGTAATTCTTGGGCTCCCAGGGTTGCCCGCCTGTCACGCCCGCACTGAAGAACAGGGGAGCATCGTTGATCACCGTGGCAGGTGTGAAGCCCTTTTCCAGAGCGGCGGAGTAGATGAACGGCTTGAACGCTGAACCTGGCTGGCGCCAGGCCTGGGTGACATGGTTGAACTTGTTCTTGTCGAAGTCAAAGCCGCCCACCAGGGCACGTATGGCACCGGAACGCGGATCGATGGCCACGAAGGCACCTTCCACCTCAGGAAGCTGGGTGATTTCCCAAGTCTTCTTGGGTGTTTGTACAACCCTGATGACCGCGCCCCGGCGCAGTTTGATGTTGGGCGGGGCTTTCTCGCTGAGTCCGGACTGCGCGGGCTTGAGGCCTTCGCCCGTGATCTCGATCTGTTCGCCATCGGCGCGGGCCGCCAGAATCCTCTTGGCGTTGACCTCCAGCACGACCGCGGCGAGCACATTGCCGTTATCCGGGTGGTTGGCCAGAGCGTCGTCGATGGCGTCTTCGGTCTCCTCAGACGCGGAGGGCAGGCTGACAAACCGCTCAGGCCCGCGGTAGTGCTGTCGGCGCTCGTAGTCCATGATGCCTTTGCGCAACGCGGTGTAGGCTGTCTCCTGCTCGCCGGCATTCAGCGTGGTGTACACATTCAATCCGCGCGTGTATGCCTCGGGGCCGTACTGCGCGTAGATGAGTTGACGCGCCATCTCGGCCACGTACTCCGCATGGATGCGGGTCGAATCCGTCGACGAGCGCAGCTTGAGATCTTCTCGCTTTGCAGCAGTGGCTTCCTCGGCAGTGATGAAGCCGTTTTCCAGCATGCGATCAATGATGTACAGCTGCCGGATCCTTGCGCGCTTGGGGTTGGAGATGGGGTTGTAAGCGGATGGGGCCTTCGGAAGGCCAGCAAGCATGGCTGCTTCGGCAATAGATATGGACTTCAGCGGCTTGCCAAAATAGGTTTCTGCGGCTGCTGCAAATCCATACGCGCGATTCCCCAGATAAATCTGGTTCATGTAGATTTCGAGAATCTGGTTTTTTGTTAACAGATGCTCGAGCTTAAATGTAAGTAATATTTCGTAAATTTTTCTGGTAAATGTTTTTTCGGAAGAAAGATAAACATTTCGCGCCACTTGCATGGTAATAGTGGAAGCCCCCTGGCTTTTTACGCGTCCCAGATTGGCCAGCGCAGCGCGCAACACCCCTTTGTAGTCCACGCCCCCGTGCTGGAAGAAGCGTGCGTCTTCGATCGCCAGCACTGCATTGGTCATCACAGGGGGGATGTCCTGGATGGGCGTCAAGTTACGCCGCTCCTCACCGAACTCTCCCAGCAATGCGCCTTCTGCGGAGTACACCCGCAAGGGTAGCTTAGGGCGGTAGTCCGCCAGATCGGACACATCAGGCAGATTGGGATAGGCCACCGCAAGGCCCAGTCCGATGGCGAGAGCACCGGTCAACGTTGCGGCGACGCCCAGGCCAAGGATCCACGTGAACCCCAGCAGAAGCCAGCGCACGGCGCGTGGCATTGAGGATGTGGGCGGGGAAGATGTTCTGTCGGGAGGCTGTGGCATAGGGTCTCGATACGAGGCAACCCGTCATTATAAAAATCTTAGCGTTTCGGCTTGGCTGGGGCGCTTTGCCTTGGTCAGCGCGCGAAAAATAGGGCCGACGATTCAGCGATAGCACCTAAAAATCGTCTGCTTTTGACAACGCCGCTTTTGTGTGAGAAAGGTAAAACTCTTGGCTGGTGAAGAACCTTGCTGATAGCATTCATGTGAAGTGTTAAGTTTTGTTGCGTCATATAGATAAGTAGCGGAGGGGCACCTTGATCTCAATGGGGTCGTTGTTCAGTCGTCAGTCTGCCCCATTGCTGGGTGTGGACATCAGTTCTTCCAGCGTCAAGCTGGTGGAGTTGGGGCGAGATAAGGGAGGGGCGCTGGTTCTCGAGTGCTGTGCAATCGAGCAACTGGAGCGTGGGTGGATCACGGATGGCAACATCGAAAAGTTCGATGAAGTCGCCGAGGCGTTGCGTCGCGTTGTAAAGAAGAGCGGGACCAAAACCAAGAATGTCGCCCTTGCATTGCCATCCTCTGCTGTGATCACCAAGCGCATCACGCTGCCCGGCGGGATGTCCGAGCAGGAACTGGAAGTGCAGGTGGAATCCGAAGCCAACCAGTACATTCCTTTTTCGCTGGACGAGGTGAGCCTCGACTTCTGCGTGGTGGGCCCCAGCAAGAGCGCGCCAGGCGATGTCGACGTGCTGATTGCGGCCTCTCGCAAAGAGAAGGTGCAAGATCGTCAAGGCCTCGCGGAGGCGGCCGGACTGAAGCCCGTGGTCGTCGACATTGAGTCGCATGCGGCACGCTTGGCAGCAGGGCGGCTAATTGAAGGGTTGCCCAATCGGGGCGCCGATGCGGTCGTTGCCCTCTTTGAGGTGGGGGCAATGACGACGAGCATGCAGGTCATTCGGAATGACGATGTCTTGTATGAACGCGACCAAGCTTTTGGTGGTGCGCAGTTGACCCAGTTGATCGTGCGCCAATATGGGTTTTCACAAGAAGAAGCGGAGGGCAAGAAGCGCAATGGCGACTTGCCTGAAGACTATCAATCTGCTGTCCTGCGCCCCTTCGTGGACAGTCTCGCTCAGGAAATCAGCCGCGCGCTGCAGTTCTTCTTTACGAGTACACCATACAACCGCGTGGATCACATCATGCTCGCAGGCGGATCTGCCCCTCTGCCTGGCTTGACGGAATCCGTCATTCAGAACACGGGGTTTGCGTGCAGCGTCATCAACCCCTTTGATGGCATGGAAGTGGGCGGGGGGGTTCGCCTCAAAAAGATGGTGCGCGAGGCGCCGTCCTACTTGACCTCCTGTGGGCTGGCAATGCGGAGGTTCCTGCAGTGATTCTTATCAACCTACTCCCGCATCGGGAGGCTGCTCGTAAACGCAGGCGGGAGGCGTTTCAAGCCGTCATGCTCGCTTCTGCATTGGTGGGGCTTGCCATTGCTGCGGCTATTTATTGGTGGTTTCAGATGATGATCACTGACCAGCAAGATCGCAATAATTTTCTACGAAGCGAAATCGGAGTCCTTGAGGGACAAATCAAGGAAATCGCGACTATTGAAGAAGAAATTGCAGCTCTACAAGCGCGGCAGAAAGCAGTAGAGGACTTGCAATCTGATCGAAATTTGCCTGTGCACCTCCTTAATGAATTGGTAGCGCAATTACCTGATGGTGTATATATCACCAGTTTGAAGCAAATAGACCAAACTGTAACTATGCAGGGTATGGCTCAGTCTAATGAGCGCGTCTCTGAAATGCTGCGCAATCTTGCCAGCAATACCCCATGGTTTTCGAAGCCGGAATTGGTGGAAATCGTCGCAGCAAATGTTGCCTTAACTCCAAAGGACCAGCGTCGGGTTGCCTCTTTTAATCTGCGTTTCCGGCTGGTGCGAAGCGCCGAAGCGCAGAAGGCAATGGAGGCCGCCAGTGCCGTGGCTGCGAGGAAGTAACATGGCAAAAAAGAATAAGCCAAAACTTGATTTCGCAAAGCTGCAGGGGGATCTGCAACGGCAGTTTCACAACTTAGATCCTAAAGATCCTTCTTTGTGGCCAGTGTTGCCCCGTGCATTGCTTTGTGCACTCATCGCTGCGGGCGTCGCTACCTTTCTTTGGTTCTTTAAGTTGACTGAGTATGAGCAAGAACTGACGGCCGAGCGGAATACAGAGCAGACACTTCGGGAGGATTACCAGAAAAAGCTGGTTAAGGCGGTCAGTCTGGAAGCGTTAAAAAAACAACGAGAACAGATTCAGCAATATGTGATTCAATTGGAAAAGCAACTGCCTAGCAAGGCGGAAATGTCTGCTCTGCTCTCTGATATCAACCAGGCGGGGCTTGGGCGGAGTCTGCAATTTGAATTGTTTAGGCCCGGGCAAATAGTGGTCAAGGACTATTACGCTGAGCTGCCTATTGCTATTCGCGTGGCAGGAAAGTACCACGACATGGGTGCTTTTGCCTCAGATGTGGCCAACTTATCCCGCATTGTTACCTTGAACAATCTGGCAATTACTCCTATTTCAAAGGATGTAGCCGGCAATTTGACGCTTGAGGCGACAGCAAGAACGTTCCGTTATCTGGATCCTGAGGAGATACAGGCGCAGAAGGCGGCTAAGGGGGGCAAGAAATGAAGCGGATTACTGCCCTGATTGCCTTGAGTGCTGTCTTTGCGCTGGCGGGATGCGGACCCAGCGGGGAAGAAGAGCTTCGTCAGTGGATGTCGGAGTTGCGCGCAACAACCAAGCCGCGTATTACTCCGCTGAAAGAGCCTAAGCAATTCTTCCCCCAAGATTATGTTTCGGATAGTGGTATTGATCCGTTTAAGGAAACGCTGAACAATACGGCCCGAAACCTGCATGCGTAGACACTCATGAAGCAACGCCCACCCCCGACGAAGCAGATGAGCTTTGCCAGCTACGAGTTTGCGCAGAAGAAGCGCGTCACGCGGCGCGAGAAGTTTCTGGCCGAGATGGAACAGGTTGTGCCGTGGGCGCGACTGGAAGCGCTCATCGAGCCGAAGTATCCGAGCGCGGGAAGGGTGGGCCGTCAGCCGATCGGCATTGCGCGCATGCTGCGCATGTACTTCCTGCAGCAGTGGTTTGGTCTGGCAGACGAGGCGGTGGAAGACGCGCTGTACGACAGCCAGTCCATGCGCGAGTTCGTGGGCATCGACCTGGCGCGGGAATCGGTGCCCGATGCCACGACGCTGCTGAAGTTCCGTCGCCTGCTCGAAGAGCACCAGCTGACGGCGGCGCTGTTCGAGGGCATCAATGCCCACCTGGCCGAGCGAGGCCTGCTGCTGCGGGAGGGCACGATGGTGGACGCCACCATCATCGCGGCACCGCCCTCGACCAAGAACAAGGATCACGCGCGTGATCCCGAGATGCACCAAACCAAGAAGGGCAACGAGTGGCACTTCGGGCTGAAGGCGCACATCGGGGCTGACGCGCAGTCGGGTTTGGTGCACAGCCTGCACACGACGGCAGCCAACGAGAGCGACGTTGCCCATGCGCACGAGGTGCTGCATGGACAGGAAACCAAGGTTCATCTGGATGCGGGCTACACCGGCGTTGAGAAGCGCGAAGAGGTCACACAGGCGCAAGCGCAGGGACGCATCATGGCCGACATCGAATGGGTCGTGGCGGCCAAGCGGGGCAAGATCAAGAAGATGGCCGAAGGTCCGCTGAAGGCGCTGGTTCAAGCGGTGGAGCGCACCAAGGCGCAGATCCGCGCGAGGGTTGAACATCCCTTCCACGTGGTGAAGAACCTGTTCCGTCACAAGAAGGTCCGCTACAAGGGGCTGGCCAAGAACGGGGCGCAGCTGTACAGCCTGTTCGGTCTGGCCAATTTGGTGATTGCCAAGCGAACGCTGTTGGCACCTGACACCCGAGGTGCGTCCTGAGCGCGGCCAATGGCCCCGGCAGGGGCGTGAAACCACCCCGCGAGGGTCCAAAACTGACCAGAACCGACTGACTGAATTCGCATCGTGAAAATCAGACAAGCAAACTTCGGTGGGCTCGCGCGTAGCGCGCATTGATCAGCGCTTCCTTAATTCAATGAAACTGACATTGGCTTTGCGGCGGGATTCGGCAGAATCAGCGGCTAATGCTTCACTGATTGCCCCGGAAATGGCAAGGCGGAAGGAGCCGTTGGAGGCGTATCCGCTCGATGCAATCCGGATGGTGGGAAGCATGAATAAGGCAGGTATACCTACCGCATTGATCAGTGTCGATAAGTTGCTGTATCAAGTCCGGGCGGGTAACTATCTAGGACAAAACTACGGGAAAATCGTCGGTATTACCGAGACCAATATGCGCCTGCGAGAGATTGTCCAAGATCCGACGGGCGATTGGGTAGAGCGTATGACAACACTGGATCTGCAAGAGGGGAATGAGGTGAAGAAATGATTCAAGAGAAGCTTCGTTTACACGCGTGCTGGCGTATGTTGGGAGCTGCAGTTGTGGCTGCGCTGACGGTGTCTGTGGCGCAAGCTCGCGGATCTATTGATTCCATCTCTGGTTTTTTGCAAGGTGGCGCCGAAGTTCTGCGGATTGAATTTTCTGAGCCGCAAGCAGAATTGCCCACTGGGTTCTCTATCCAAAACCCTGCGCGCATTGCACTGGACTTTCCTGGAGTGAGCAATGGGACCGGGCGCTCATCAATAGATATCAATCAGGGGAATGTCAAGTCTGCCAACATTGTGCAAGCAGGAGCGCGGGCGCGTGTAGTCTTGAATCTCAAGCAGCCCACTTCTTACCGCGCAGAGTTGCAAGGCAAGACAGTCCTGGTGCTGTTGGATGCTGCGTCCTCGGCTGCAAAGATGCCTCCTCCTCAGGTGACGACATTCGCAGAAAGTCAAAATATTGACAATTTGCCGCTGAAGGATCTTGATTTTCGACGTGGAACAGATGGGGCCGGTCGTATTGTTGTTGGGTTGCCTAACAATCAGGTGGGCGTCGATTTGCAGCAGCAGGGTAAGGGGCTGATTGTTGATTTCCTGCGTTCATCGTTGCCCGAAGGCCTGCGCCGCAAACTGGACGTTTCTGACTTCGGTACGCCCGTGCAAACCATTACTGCATCACAACAGGGTGAGCGTGTGCGTCTGACAATTGACCCTGTTGGTGAATGGGAGCATAGCGCTTATCAAAGTGATAATCAGTTTGTAGTCGAGGTGCGGCCGAAGAAGGTTGATTTGACTAAATTGACGCAAGGTCCTGCATACTCTGGAGAGAAACTCTCCCTGAATTTTCAAAATATTGAAGTTCGTTCGTTGTTGCAAGTGATTGCGGACTTTACTAATTTCAATATTGTCACATCGGACACTGTTACCGGTGCTTTGACCCTGCGGCTGAAGGATGTTCCCTGGGATCAGGCTCTCCAGATCATCATGGACGCCAAGGGGCTTGGTATGCGCAAGTCTGGCACGGTACTGTGGATCGCGCCCAAAGATGAAATAGACGAGCGCACGAAGAAGGATTACGAAGCCGCTTTAGCGATTCAGAAACTGGAGCCTTTGCGAACCCAGGCTTTCCAATTGAATTATGCAAAAGCCGCCGACATGGTCACCCAGCTGACCATGAGCAGTCAGGGTGGATCGTCCACGAGCGGTTACTCCAATCGATTCCTGTCGGATCGCGGGAGTGCAATCTCGGAGCCGCGCACCAATCAGCTATTTGTTACGGATACTTCGGCCAAACTTGAAGAAGTTCGCCAGTTGTTGGCGACGCTTGATGTACCGGTGCGGCAGGTGATGATCGAGGCGCGTATCGTGGAAGCGCGGGATACGTTTGGCCGTTCCTTGGGGGTGCGACTCGGCGGAGGATCGCGCACAGGCGGAAGTGCAGTTGGCGGTACCTATGATAATGTGGCCGGCCCCACCGGGGGGAGCGGCATGTCGCCGTTCGTTAGCCTGCCTGCGTCTTTATCAGGGGTCTCCACTGTCGGATCATTTGCATTGTCGATCTTCAATTCCAACGCCAGTCGGTTCCTCTCTCTGGAGTTGTCTGCCATGGAAGCGGATGGGCAGGGCAAGATCGTTTCCAGTCCTCGCTTAATTACGGCTGATCAGACCAAGGCGCTCATCGAACAGGGCACGGAATACCCCTATTCGATTACCGCTCCGAACGGTGCGACAACCATCGCCTTCAAGAAAGCCGTATTGAAACTGGAAGTGACGCCTCAGATCACCCCTGAGGGCAACATCATTCTTGATCTGGACGTCAACAAGGACAGTCGAGGAGAGAGCACCACGCAGGGGGTGGCCATCGATACTAAGCACATCAAGACCCAAGTGTTGATCGAGAACGGCGGCACTGTCGTGATCGGGGGTATTTTTGAGATGGAAGAAACCAACCAAGAGAACAAATACCTGTCTTGGGTGACGTTCCCGTGGTCGGGAATCTATTCAAAAATAGAACGAAGGAGTCCACCAAGCGGGAGATGCTGGTGTTTATTACTCCCAAGGTCATCACAGATCGCGGGCCGGTACGCTGAGGCACGTGTTCAGTTAGTTCGACAGGGGGTGGTTCACTCCCTGTTTTTATTGGGTAGATGGAGTGGCGTGTATGGCGAAGATGGCTACGGTACAGATCGAACTAGGGGATCGGGGCTACGCCATCTATATCGGCAACGGTCTGCTGGAGAATGCAGGCACCTACAAGGGCTTGCCCGCAGCGTACGCCGCGCTCATTGTCAGCAATACCTCGGTTGCACCGTTGTATGCACAGAGATTGCGGAATGCCTTGCGGATGCAATATGCGCAGCTGCACGAAGTCGTCTTGCCAGATGGCGAGTCACACAAGGATTGGCATACGCTGAATCTGATCTTTGACGGTTTGCTGCAGCACGGCTGCGACCGTAGAACTGTTTTATTCGCCTTGGGCGGCGGCGTCATCGGCGACATGACCGGTTTCGCCTCGGCGTGCTATATGCGCGGCGTGCCCTTCGTGCAGGTGCCCACCACATTGCTGGCGCAAGTGGATTCGTCGGTGGGCGGCAAGACTGCCATCAACCATCCGCTGGGTAAGAACATGATCGGCGCGTTCTATCAGCCTCAGTTGGTGGTATGTGATCTGGACACGTTGGACACTTTACCGGCGCGCGAGTTGGCGGCGGGCCTGGCCGAGGTGATCAAGTACGGGCCGATCGCAGACATGGAGTTGTTTGCCTGGCTCGAGGCCCACATGGACGCGCTCGTCGCGCGGGAGCGCGGCGCGCTGGCCCACGTGGTCAAGCGCAGCTGCGAGATCAAGGCGGCGGTGGTAGGCGCGGATGAACGCGAAGCCGGGCTGCGTGCCATTTTGAATTTCGGCCATACCTTTGGCCATGCCATCGAGGCGGGCATGGGCTACGGCGTGTGGCTGCATGGCGAAGGGGTTGCCGCAGGCATGGTGATGGCTGCGCATCTATCGCAGCGGCTGGGTTTGGTGGATGGCTCTTTCGTTGAACGCCTCACGCGCCTGATCGAGCGGGCCGGTCTGCCCACACGGGGACCGGTGCTTGACGCGCAGGACAATGCGGGGCGCTATCTGGAACTCATGCGCGTGGACAAGAAGGCAGAAGGCGGTGAGATCCGCTTCGTGCTGATCGACGGACCCGGCAAAGCCATCATGCGCGCCGCGCCGGATGCGCTGGTGCGCGAAGTCATCGACCAGTGCTGTGCGTCCTAATGTTTACTATAAAAATAGTAGCTGATTGCGCTTGTCTGATGGGCGTTATGGGGCTGTTTGGTGCTTGAGACGCATTTGGCGTCGTATGCCTGTCATTCGGCGTGCACCCAGGGCAGGCGCCATCCCGAGGCGCCGGCGCCTACGCGTACGGAATACCAGCGGGACCGCGACCGCATCGTGCATTCCACCGCGTTCCGGCGGCTGGTCTACAAGACTCAGGTATTCCTCAACCATGAGGGCGATCTGTTCCGTACGCGGCTCACGCATTCGCTGGAGGTTGCGCAGTTGGGGCGTTCCATCGCGCGGTCGCTGAGGCTGAACGAGGACCTTGTCGAGGCCATTTGCCTGGCGCATGACCTGGGACATACGCCCTTCGGCCATGCAGGGCAGGACGCGCTCAACGAGTGCATGGCGGACCATGGAGGCTTCGAGCACAACCTGCAGAGCCTGCGTGTGGTGGACACGCTGGAAGACCGCTACCCCGCCTACGATGGCATCAACCTGACCTACGAGACGCGCGAGGGCATCCTCAAGCACTGCTCGCGGCGCAACGCCGAGCAATTGGAGGCGCGCGAACCCGGCGGTGTGGGGCGGCGTTTCCTCCTCGGCCAGCAGCCGAGCCTGGAGGCGCAGCTGTGCAACCTGGCCGATGAGATTGCCTACAACGCCCACGATATCGATGATGGTGTGCGCTCGGGCCTGATTACGCTGGAGCAGTTGCGCGACGTACCGCTGTTCGACCGCTACCGCGCGCAAGCGCAGAACGACTACCCGCATCTCGCGCAGTCCGAAGGGCGGCGCCGTTTACTGAGCGAGGCCATCCGTCGCATGCTCAGCGAGCAGGTGTACGACGTGATCGATGCCACGCGCGCAGCGCTGGCAGAGCATGCGCCCGCTGACGTGGAAGCGGTGCGCCGGCTGCCGGCCCTGGTCGGCTTCTCGCAGGCCATGCGCGCGCAGTCGCAGGTACTCAAGCGGTTCCTGTTCCAGTCGCTGTACCGCCATCCCCAGGTCATGCAGACCACGGACCGTGCCCGCCAGGTGGTGCGCGACCTGTTCGCCATTTACCAGGCGGACCCGCGGCAAATGCCACCTGCGCAGGCCGGCTGGGCGTTGGATGGCGACGATGCACGCCGTGCGCGCACGGTGGCGGATTTCATCGCAGGCATGACCGACCGGTTCGCCGCCCGAGAGCACGAACGCTTGACCGGTCAGCGCTTGCTGGCCTGACGCGCCAGCCCCGGTCCGCCTGTGCGGCAGGGCAGAGACATACAATGCGAGCCCTCTTCAGACCACGCCTGCCATGACCACTAGCCCTATGCCCGACCAGCCCCGCCAGGATGCAGCCGCCTGCGATGACAACGTGGTTGTGGCGGACATGGTGCGCTGGCTCGAGCGTGCCGTCATCGGACTCAACCTGTGCCCGTTCGCCAAAAGCGTGCATGTGAAGGACCAGATCCACTACGTGGTGAGCCATGCCACGGATGCGCGTGAACTGTTGCAAGACCTGGCTGCCGAGCTGGAGGCGCTGGCCGAAGCCTCTCCCGAAAAGCGGGACACCACGCTGCTCATCGCGCCGCTGGCCATGCCGGACTTTCTGGATTTCAACGATTTCCTGGAGTTGGCCGACGAGCTCGTCGAATCCATGGACCTGGCGGGCATCCTGCAGGTTGCGTCGTTTCACCCGCACTTTCAGTTCGAGGGCACCCTCGCTGACGATGTGACCAACTGCACCAACCGCGCGCCTTATCCCACGCTGCATTTGTTGCGCGAGGAAAGCATCGACCGCGCGGTGGAAGTGTTTCCCGAGGCGCAAGAGATCTTCGAGCGCAACATGGAATTGCTGGAGCGCCTGGGCGCGGCCGGGTGGGCCGATCTGGACGTGGGGCCCCACTGGCCGGTGGGCGCGCCTGCAAAGGGTGCTCCGCAAGTATGAGCCGCTCTACCACCACCGGGCAGCCGCACCGCAGTGCGCGTGCCAAGTCGGGCACGCAGCAGACGGGCGCCGCCGACGCTGCGGTGCTGGCCGAACTGCGGCCAGGCCAATCCGTGGAGTTGCTCAAGGAACTGCACATCCTCACGCGCGAGGGACGGCTCAACCAGGACTCGCGCCGCAAGCTCAAGCAGGTCTATCACCTCTACCAGTTCATCGAGCCACTGCTCGCCGAGCTGTCCGCCGATGGCCACGCGCCACTGCTGGCCGACCATGGCGCGGGCAAGTCCTATCTGGGTTTCATTCTCTACGACCTGTTCTTCAAGCAGCTCGGCCGTGGCGAGATTTACGGTATCGAGTGGCGCGCGGAATTGGTGCAGCGTTCACGTGAATTGGCGCGGCGCTTGGGGTTCGCACGCATGCACTTCCTGGACATGGCGGTGGCGGATGCCGCGGGCGCGGCAGAGCTGCCCGAGCGCTTTGACATCGTGACTGCGCTGCATGCCTGCGACACGGCGACTGATGATGCGATTGCCTTCGGCCTGCGCAAGCAGGCGCGTGCCATGGTGCTGGTGCCTTGTTGCCAAGCCGAGGTGGCGGCCTGCCTGCGCGGCACCAAGGCGCTGAGCCTGTCGCGCACGCCGCTGGCCGAGTTGTGGCGCCACCCGATCCACACGCGCGAGATGGGCAGCCAGATCACCAATGTGTTGCGGTGCCTGCATCTGGAAGCCAGCGGCTACCAGGTCACGGTGACGGAGTTGGTGGGCTGGGAGCACAGCATGAAGAACGAACTGATCCTGGCGCGCTACACCGGCCAGAAGAAGCGCAGCGCGCGCGAGCGGCTGGCGGCCATACTCGAAGAGTTCGGGTTGGCGCAGGCCCTGGGGTCGCGCTTCGGTCTGGATGACGCCGGGTCGGTGGCGGCATGAGCCATTTAAGCCTCGAGCGCCCGCCAATGAAGCGCTAGAAGCTATAAATTTAAGAGCAATTGAACGGTCCCAAGACGGTTTCATGGCCCGCCTTCCCCGCCTCGCCCTCGCTGGCTACCCGCACCACATCATCCAGCGCGGCAACAACCGCCAGCCGATCTTCCTGGATGCCGCGGACCGGGAGCTCATGTGGTCGTTGCTGGTCGAGCATGCGCGGCAGCAGCAGGTGGCGGTGCACGCCTATGTGCTCATGGACAACCATTTCCACCTGCTGGCCACGCCGCAGGAGGGCAAATCGCTGCCTCTGATGATGCAAGCCGTGGGGCGCAGCTATGTGCGGCGCTTCAACCAGCGCCATGGGCGTTCGGGCACGCTATGGGAAGGGCGCTACCGCAGCGCCGTATTGCAGGCGGAGCGCTATCTGCTGCCCTGCATGGCATATCTGGACCTCAACCCCGTGCGCGCGGGCCTGTGCGCCGCGGCGGCTGACTTCCGGTGGTCCAGCCACGGCCACTACATCGGCCTGCGCAGTGACCGTCTCATCACGCCGCATGCCCTCTACTGGGCCTTGGGCAACACCCCCTTTGCCCGCGACGCGGCCTATGCCGCACTCGTGCAGGCGGGAATTTCCGCCAGCGAACAGGCGGCACTGACGCAGTCGGGCCTGAATGGCTGGGCCCTGGGGGATGACGGATTTGTGCAGACTCTGCAACAGCTGACCCCCCGTCGGCTCACCCGAGCACGCGCGGGGCGTCCCGCTTCCGTGGTTCCACCCAAACCGTAACTGGCCTGCACTTCCTTTGTAATGACTGGGTTTTCTGCTCCTGAAATTGATATGTCCCTAATAAAAATGCACCAATAAAGTGCGCCGACTTTTTGGTATCTGACCCCAATTAAAATGCTTGCGCCGCCATGTTGCGTTGCACTACGCTTGCGTTCCCTGCGAATCTTTGAGGAAGCGCGCCATGACCAAGGCTGCCGAAATCCAGCATCTGCAACAGCACGGCCTGTATGCATCCAGCAATGAACACGACGCCTGTGGCCTGGGCTTCGTGGCCCATATCAAGGGCGTGAAGCGGCACGACATCGTGACCGGCGCGCTCAAAATTCTGGAGAACCTGGACCACCGCGGCGCCGTGGGGGCCGACAAGCTCATGGGCGACGGCGCGGGCATCCTGATCCAGATTCCCGACCAGCTCTACCGCGAGGAAATGGCGCGTCAGGGCGTGGAGTTGCCCCCCGCCGGTGAATACGGCGTGGGCATGATCTTCCTGCCCAAAGAGCACGCCAGCCGCCTGGCCTGCGAGCAAGAGATGGAGCGCGCCATCAAGGCCGAGGGCCAGGTGCTGCTGGGCTGGCGCGACGTGCCGGTGAATCTGGACATGCCGATGTCGCCTACCGTGCGCGAGAAGGAGCCCATCCTGCGCCAGGTGTTCATCGGCCGCGGCTCCGACGTGATCGTGCAGGACGCGCTGGAGCGCAAGCTCTACGTGATCCGCAAGACGGCCAGCGCCGCCATCCAGGGCCTGAAGCTCAAGCACAGCAAAGAATATTACGTGCCCAGCATGAGCAGCCGCACCGTGGTCTACAAGGGCCTGCTGCTGGCCGATCAGGTGGGCGTGTACTACAAGGACCTGGCCGACGAGCGCTGCGTCTCGGCCATCGGCCTGGTACACCAGCGCTTTTCCACCAACACCTTCCCCGAGTGGCCGCTGGCCCACCCCTATCGCTACGTCGCGCACAACGGCGAGATCAACACCGTGCGCGGCAACTACAACTGGATGCTGGCGCGCGAAGGCGTGATGGCCTCGCCCGTGCTGGGCGAAGACCTGAAGAAGCTGTACCCCATCAGCTTTGCCGGCCAGTCCGACACCGCCACCTTCGACAACTGCCTGGAACTGCTGACCATGGCCGGCTACCCCATCAGCCAGGCCGTGATGATGATGATCCCCGAACCGTGGGAGCAGCACGAGTCCATGGACGAGCGCCGCCGCGCGTTCTATGAGTACCACGCCGCGATGATCGAGCCGTGGGACGGCCCGGCCTCCATCGTGTTCACCGATGGCCGCCAGATCGGCGCCACGCTGGACCGCAACGGCCTGCGCCCCTCGCGCTACGTGGTGACCGACGACGATCTGGTGATCCTGGCCTCCGAAGCCGGCGTGCTGCCCGTGCCGGACGGCAAGATCGTGCGCAAATGGCGCCTTCAGCCGGGCAAGATGTTGCTGATCGACCTGGAGCAGGGCCGCCTGATCGAAGACGACGAGCTCAAGGCCAACATCGTCAACACCAAGCCCTACAAGCAGTGGATCGAGAACCTGCGCATCAAGCTCGATGACGTGAAGGTGGGCGAATCGGCCGTGCAGCCGGCCGCGTCCGCGCTGCCGCTGCTGGACCGCCAGCAGGCCTTCGGCTTCACGCAGGAGGACATCAAGTTCCTGCTCGCCCCCATGGCAAAGAACGGCGAGGAGGGCGTGGGCTCCATGGGCAACGACAGCCCGCTGGCCGTGCTCTCGGACAAGAACAAGCCGCTGTACAACTACTTCCGCCAGATGTTCGCGCAGGTGACCAACCCGCCGATCGATCCGATCCGCGAGGCCATCGTGATGAGCCTGGTGTCCTTCGTAGGCCCCAAGCCCAACCTGCTGGACATCAACCAGGTGAACCCGCCGATGCGCCTGGAGCTGCACCAGCCCATCCTCGACTTCGAGGGCATGGCCAAGCTGCGCCAGATCGAGCAGCACACGCACGGCAAGTTCAAGAGCGCCACCATCGACATCACCTACCCGCTGGCCTGGGGCAAGCAGGGCGTGGAGGCCAAGCTGGCCTCGCTGTGCGCGCAGGCCGTCGATGAGATCAAGGGCGGCGCCAACATCCTCATCATCAGCGACCGCAACCTGAGCGCTACGCAGGTGGCGATCCCTGCGCTGCTGGCGCTGTCGGCCATCCACCAGCACTTGGTGCGCGAGGGCCTGCGCACCACGGCCGGCCTGGTGGTGGAGACCGGCACGGCGCGCGAAGTGCACCACTTCGCGGTGCTCGCCGGCTACGGCGCCGAGGCGGTGCACCCCTACCTGGCGCTGGAGACGCTGGTGGACATGCACCAGGAGCTCAGCGGCGATCTGTCTGCCGACAAGGCCATCTACAACTACGTCAAGGCGGTGGGGAAAGGTCTGTCCAAGATCATGTCCAAGATGGGCGTGTCCACCTACATGAGCTACTGCGGCGCGCAGCTGTTCGAAGCCGTGGGCCTGAACAGCGACACGGTGCAGAAGTACTTCACGGGTACGGCCAGCCGCGTGGAAGGCATCGGCGTGTTCGAGATCGCCGAGGAAGCCATCCGCACCCACCTGGCCGCGTTCAGCGACGACCCGGTGCTGGAGACCATGCTGGACGCCGGCGGCGAATATGCCTGGCGTGCGCGCGGCGAGGAGCACATGTGGACGCCCGACGCCATCGCCAAGCTGCAGCACTCCACGCGTGCGAACAACTTCAGCACGTACAAGGAATACGCGCAGATCATCAATGACCAGGCCAAGCGCCACATGACGCTGCGCGGCCTGTTCGAGTTCAAGTTCGATCCGGCCAAGGCGATCCCGGTGGAAGAGGTCGAACCCGCCAAGGACATCGTCAAGCGCTTCGCCACCGGTGCCATGTCGCTGGGCTCCATCTCCACCGAGGCGCATGCCACGCTGGCCGTTGCCATGAACCGCATTGGCGGCAAGAGCAACACTGGCGAGGGCGGCGAGGACCCCAAGCGCTACCGCAACGAGCTCAAGGGCATTCCGATCCAGCAGGGCGAGACGCTGTCGTCCATCATCGGCAGCGACAAGGTGCAGGCCGACATCCCTCTGCTGGATGGCGACTCGCTGCGCTCCAAGATCAAGCAGGTGGCATCGGGCCGCTTCGGCGTGACGGCGGAGTACCTGGCCTCGTCCGACCAGATCCAGATCAAGATGGCCCAGGGCGCCAAGCCCGGCGAGGGCGGCCAGCTGCCGGGCGGCAAGGTGTCCGACTACATCGGCGCGCTGCGCCACAGCGTGCCGGGCGTGGGCCTCATCAGCCCGCCGCCGCACCACGACATCTACTCCATCGAAGACCTGGCGCAGCTCATCCACGACCTGAAGAACGTGGCGCCGCATGCCGACATCTCGGTCAAGCTGGTGTCCGAAGTCGGTGTGGGCACCATTGCGGCCGGCGTGGCCAAGTGCAAGAGCGACCACGTGGTGATCGCCGGGCACGACGGCGGCACGGGCGCATCGCCCTGGTCGTCCATCAAGCACGCGGGCAGCCCTTGGGAGATCGGCCTGGCCGAAACCCAGCAGACCCTGGTGCTCAACCGCCTGCGCGGCCGCATTCGCGTGCAGGCCGACGGCCAGATGAAGACCGGCCGCGACGTGGTCATCGGTGCGCTGCTGGGCGCCGACGAGTTCGGCTTCGCCACCGCGCCGCTGGTGGTCGAGGGCTGCATCATGATGCGCAAGTGCCACCTGAACACCTGCCCGGTGGGCGTGGCCACGCAGGACCCGCTGCTGCGCGCCAAGTTCTCGGGCAAGCCCGAGCACGTGGTGAACTACTTCTTCTTCATCGCCGAAGAAGTGCGCCAGATCATGGCCCAGCTGGGTGTGCGCAGCTTCAACGAGCTGATCGGCCGCACCGACCTGCTGGACACCCGCAAGGGCATCGAACACTGGAAGGCCCAGGGTCTGGATTTCTCGCGCCTGTTCGCGCAGCCGCTCGTCGGCCCGGAAGTGGCGCGCTACCACGTCGAGTCGCAGGACCATGCGCTGGAGAAGTCGCTGGACGTGAAGCTCATCGAGCGCTGCAAGCCCGCCATCGAGCGCGGCGAGAGCGTGCGCATCATGGAGGTGGCCAAGAACGTCAACCGCTCGGTGGGCGCCATGCTGTCGGGCGCGGTGACCAAGGTGCATCCCGAAGGGCTGCCGGACGACACCGTGCGTATCCACTTCGAGGGCACGGGCGGCCAGTCCTTCGGCGCGTTCCTGTGCAAGGGTGTCACGCTAAACCTGACGGGCGAGGCCAACGACTACACGGGCAAGGGCCTGTCGGGCGGCCGCGTGATCGTGCGCCCCAGCCATGAGTTCCGCGGCGAGGCCGTGGGCAACACCATCGTCGGCAACACCGTGATGTTCGGCGCCACCAGCGGCGAGGCGTTCTTCGCCGGCGTGGCGGGCGAGCGCTTCGCGGTGCGCCTGTCGGGCGCCACGGCGGTGGTCGAGGGCGTGGGCGACCACGGCTGCGAGTACATGACCGGCGGCACCGTGGTGGTGCTGGGCAAGACGGGCCGCAACTTCGCGGCGGGCATGAGCGGCGGCATTGCCTACGTCTACGACGAGGACGGCAAGTTCGACTCGCGTTGCAACCTCTCCATGGTGACGCTGGAGCGCATCCTGCCGGGCGAGGAGCAGGCGGTCCACATGGGCCGCGGCATCTGGCACCGCGACCAGACGGACGAGGCCCTGCTCAAGAAGCTGCTGGAGGACCACAGCCGCTGGACGGGTAGCAAGCGCGCCCGCGAGATCCTGGACAACTGGGCCGCGTCGCGCAGCAAATTCGTCAAGGTCTTCCCGACCGAGTACAAGCGTGCCCTGTCGGAAATCTATGAAAGAAAAGTGCTGGAAGAGCAGGCTACACCTGCGGTAGCAGCTCCTAAAACAGAAGCGGTAGCCGCCAAGTAACTCGCGCGGGCGGGGCCTGGGGCCCCGCTGCGGCAGCATGCACAAAGACAGGACACCACGATCATGGGCAAGACCACAGGTTTCATGGAATACGAGCGCATCGAGGAGGGCTACAAGCCCGTTGGCGAGCGCCTCAAGCACTACAAGGAATTCGTCATCGGCCTTGATGACGCCCAGGCCAAGCTGCAGGGCGCCCGCTGCATGGATTGCGGCACGCCGTTCTGCAACAACGGCTGCCCGGTGAACAACATCATCCCGGACTTCAACGACCTCGTTTACCACCAGGACTGGAAGAGCGCGATCGCGGTGCTGCACAGCACCAACAACTTCCCCGAGTTCACCGGCCGCATCTGCCCCGCACCCTGCGAGGCCGCCTGCACGCTGAACATCAATGACGACGCGGTGGGCATCAAGAGCATCGAGCACGCCATCATCGACCGCGCCTGGGAGCACGGCTGGGTGCAGCCGCAGCCGGCTGCCCGCAAGACGGGCAAGAAAGTGGCCGTGGTGGGCGCCGGCCCGGCGGGCCTGGCGGCCGCGCAGCAACTGGCGCGCGCCGGGCATGACGTCACGCTGTTCGAGAAGAACGACCGCGTGGGCGGCCTGCTGCGCTACGGCATCCCCGACTTCAAGCTGGACAAGGCGCACATCGACCGCCGCGTGGAGCAACTGGTGGCCGAGGGCGTGACGATCCGTACCGGCGTCTTCATCGGCGCGGCCAAGGACGGGTTGGGCAAAGGCAGCAAGGTCACCAACTGGTCCAAGGAAACCATCACGCCCGAGCAGCTGCGCAAGGACTTCGACGCCGTGCTGCTGACGGGTGGCGCCGAGCAGTCGCGCGACCTGCCCGTGCCGGGGCGCGAACTGGACGGCATTTACTTCGCGATGGAGTTCCTGCCGCAGCAGAACAAGGTCAACGCGGGCGACAAGCTCAAGGGCCAGATCCGCGCGGACGGCAAGCACGTCATCGTCATCGGCGGCGGTGACACGGGCAGCGACTGTGTGGGCACCAGCAACCGCCATGGTGCGGCCAGCGTCACGCAGTTCGAGCTGATGCCCATGCCGCCAAGCCAAGAGAACAAGCCCCTGGTGTGGCCCTACTGGCCGTACAAGCTGCGCACCAGCTCCAGCCACGAGGAGGGCTGCGAGCGCGCGTTCGCCATCGCCACCAAGGAGTTCATCGGCGACGGCAAGAAGGTCACGGGCCTCAAGACCGTGCAGGTGGAGTTCAAGGATGGCAAGTTCATCGAGGTCCCCGGCACCGAAAAAGAATACCAGGCCGACCTGGTGCTGCTGGCCATGGGTTTCGTGAGCCCGGTGGCTGCCGTGCTGGACGCCTTCGGAGTGGACAAGGATGCGCGGGGCAATGCCCAGGCCACGACGGACTTCACCGGCGGCTATGCGACCAGCGCGCCCAAGGTGTTCGCCGCCGGCGACATGCGCCGCGGCCAGTCGCTGGTGGTCTGGGCCATCCGCGAAGGCCGCCAGGCCGCGCGTGCGGTGGATGAATTCCTGATGGGGGAAAGCAGTCTGCCGCGCTGAGGCGGGAATCCCTCGCCATTGGGCAATTACAGAAGGCGGTCGCAGCCGCAGTCTGCTTACCCGTCTACCCGCACAACGGCGCCCTGGGCGCCGTTGTGCTTATTTTTTGATAGCTTCTCGCGCTTGCTGGACGGGCGCTGCGGCAGTTATTGGCATCAAATCCCCCGTTCCAGCGCTGCGAGTGGGCGCAGTCTCCGCATCGGTGGGACAATTCAGGGTTTGCCCGGTCATGGGCTTGCTGCGCGACCTTCCTGGTCGAGCGGCGTGCCCGGGCCGGTTGTTCGTTCCGACTGTTCTTTTCAAGAATCGCTACACCATGAAGAAGTTTGCCGCCGTTGCCCTGCTGACCCTGGGCGCCGTGCTGGTGGGTTGCTCCAAGCAGGAACCCGCCGCCCCCGCAGCCGCGCCTGCACCCGCCCCGGCCGCCGTCACGAAGATCGTCGTGGGCCTGGACGATAACTTCCCGCCCATGGGCTTCCGCGACGAGAAGAACGAGCTGGTGGGCTTTGACATCGACATGGCCAAGGAAGCCGCCAAGCGCCTGGGCGTGGAGGTGGAGTTCAAGCCCATCGACTGGAGCGCCAAGGAAGCCGAGCTGTCCGGCAAGCGCGTGGATGCGCTGTGGAACGGCCTGACCATCACCGAGGAGCGCAAGCAGAACATCCTGTTCACCGCGCCCTACATGGAGAACCACCAGATCATCGTGGTGCCCGCTGGCTCCGCCATCAAGGCCAAGGCCGATCTGGCCGGCAAGGTCGTCGGCGCGCAGGAAGGCTCCAGCGCCGTGGATGCCATCAAGAAGGAAGAGGCTGTCTTCAAGTCGTTCAAGGAACTCAAGACCTTCGGCGACAACGTGACCGCCCTGATGGACCTGACCACCGGCCGCCTGGAAGCCGTGGTGGTGGACGAAGTGGTGGGCCGCTACTACGTGGCCAAGAAGCCTGACCAGTACGCCGTGCTGGACGATAACTTTGGCACCGAAGAGTACGGCGTGGGCGTGCGCAAGGACGACACTGAACTGCATGGCAAGCTGGACAAGGCGCTGGCCGACATGAAGCAGGACGGCAGCGCCGCCAAGATTGCCGAGCAGTGGTTCGGCAAGAACATCATCAAGTAAGCAAGACCCTTCGCGCTTCTTCTCCCGCAAGGGGCGCGACCCCGGCACCGGCCGCCTTGGAACAGGGCGGCCGGTGTTGTTTCGTCGAGGCCCCGAGCCGCGACAATGCCGGGAACGCGGCGCCGCAGCTGTGCTGGCGCCGCACGCTGAGGCTCCGTATGGACTACGTTCTTTCCCTTCTGGGGCCGCTGGCGCAAGGCGCCGCGGTCACCCTGAAGCTGTTTGCGATCACGCTGGTACTGGCCGTGCCCCTGGGGCTGGTGCTGGCCCTGGCGCGCGTGTCGCGCTTTGCGCCCCTGTCGGCGGCGGTCAATGGCTACATCTGGCTCATGCGCGGCACGCCGCTCATGCTGCAGATGCTGTTCATCTACTTCGCGCTGCCCTTCGTGCCGGTGATCGGCGTGCGCCTGCCGGACTTCCCCGCCGCCGTGGCGGCCTTCGCGCTGAACTACGCGGCCTATTTCGCCGAGATCTTCCGCGCCGGCATCCAGTCGGTGGACCGTGGCCAGTACGAAGCCGCCAAGGTGCTGGGCATGAGCTACGGCCAGACCATGCGCCGCATCGTGCTGCCGCAGATGGTGCGCAGCATCCTGCCGCCCATGAGCAATGAGACCATCACCCTGGTCAAGGACACGTCCCTCATCTACGTGCTGGCCCTGAACGACCTGCTGCGCGCCGCGCGCGGCATCGTGCAGCGCGACTTCACGACCACGCCCTTCATCGTCGCCGCCGCCTTCTATCTCGTCATGACCCTGGTGCTCACCTGGGGCTTCCAGCGCCTGGAGAAACGCTATGCCAAGTTTGACCAGTGACGCCACGCAGATGATCGAGGCGCGCGACGTGCGCAAGGCCTTCGGCCATGTGCAGGTGTTGCGCGGCGTGTCGCTGTCGGTGCACCGCGGTGAGGTGGTGGCGGTGATCGGCCCCTCGGGCTCCGGCAAGAGCACCTTTCTGCGCTGCCTGAACCACCTGGAAACCATCGACAGCGGCCACATCGCCATCGAAGGCGAAACCCTGGCCACGACCGACGCGCAGGGGCGCTGCGCCTACGTGTCCGATGCCGAGGTGCGCCGCATCGGCGCCAAGACCGGCATGGTGTTCCAGCATTTCAACCTGTTCCCACACCTCACGGTGCTGGAGAACCTGATCGAGGCGCCCATGGTGGTGCAGGGCCTGGCGCGCGACGCGGCCATCGCCCGCGCCGAGGCCCTGCTGGACAAGGTGGGCTTGGCGCAGAAGCGGGACAACTATCCCTCGCGCCTGTCGGGCGGCCAGAAGCAACGCGTGGCGATCGCGCGTGCGCTGTGCATGGAGCCCGACATCATGCTGTTCGACGAGCCCACCTCGGCGCTGGACCCCGAACTCACGGGCGAGGTGCTGCGCACCATGCGCGAGCTGGCCGAGGAGCGCATGACCATGCTGGTCGTCACGCACGAGATGGGTTTTGCGCGCGAGGTGGCGAATACCGTGGCCTTCATGGACCAGGGCGAACTCATCGCGGCGCGTCCGGCCGGGGAGTTCTTTGCCGATCCCGGGCATGAGCGGGCGCGGGCGTTCCTGCAGCACATGCTTTGAAGGTCTAGCGCCGAATTGGGCTCTAGCGGCGATGGAATAAGCGCTGGGAGCTATGTTTTTGATAGCTAATGGGATTCTGTGTCGCTGGCGGGGACGTCCTCGGCCAGCGACATCCAACCCTGCGCAGGGGCTTAAAAAAGATAGCTGCCAGCGCTCGCCCAGCAAGCGCTAGGCGGCGATTGGGCTAGACATTACGCGGCAGCGGACACCACCACCTCCGGCAACTCCGCCGGGTCCCGCACCTCTTCCAGCACATCCCCGCTGTGCAGCGGCAGCGCAGGCCGATCCAGCAGCGCACGCACGAAGTTCGGCTGCGCCAGCAGCGCATGGTGCACGGCCCCGTTGTACAGCTGCAGATCGCCCAGGCCGCGCGCGGCGATGCGTGCGTCCACCTCGTCGGCGCTGAGCCGGGCGGGGTCGGTGCTGTCCGATGCCATGCCCATGCACCACAACGTGCCGTACAGCGGCACGTACTGCAGATAGGGGCGGAAGATGGGAAACACCGCGCGCACCGAGGCGGCGATGCGCCCCAGGCTCTCGGGCAGGTGCACGGGCGAGCCCAGGTGCAGCGAAAGCACGCCGCCCGGGTTCAGCGCGTGGCGGCAGGCGGCGTAGAACTCCACGGTGTACAGCTCCACGGCAGGGCCGAAGGGGTCGGTCAGGTCCAGGACGATCTGGTCGAAGCGCTCCTCGGTCCGGCCGATGAAGGCGCGCGCGTCGCCCAGGCGCACCTCCAGGCGCGGGTCGTCAAAGGCGCCACGGTGGATCTGGCCCAGCCAATCGCGGGCCATGGTAATCACCTCGCCATCCAGCTCGGCCAGCACCACCTGCTCGATACCGGGCAGCTTCAGCAGCTCCTCGGCGGCGCCGCCGTCCCCCCCGCCCACGACCAGCGCACGGCGCACGCCGGGGTGGGCGATGGCCGGCAGATGCACCATCGGCTCGTGGTAGAAGAATTCGTCGCGCTCGCTGGTCATGAAGCAGCCGTCGATGCGCATCACGCGGCCGAACTGCGGGTTGTCGAAGACCTCGATGTGCTGCCAGGCCGACTGGCGTTCGGCCAGCAGGCGGCGGTCGCTGAGGTAAAAGCCGAAGTCGGCGTTCAGGCGCTCGGCCACGTAGCGCGTGGCCTGTGCGGTGAGGGCGCCGCTCATCAGGCGCGGTCGACGCGGTGCAGGTGCGGATCGGCCGGGTTGAAGGCGGCCTGCAGGTCGTCGAAGAGCTTCTGCGCCTTGGGGCGGTTGTTCTCGGTGTAGTTGCACACGTACACGTCCAGCGTGACGTAGCCCGCCTCGGGCCAGGTGTGGATGGACAGGTGCGACTCGGCCAACACCACCACGCCGGTGACGCCGCCGCCTTCGCCAAAGCTGTGGAACAGGCTGCCCACGGTGGTCAGCCCGGCGGCGGCCACGCGCTCCTTGCAGAACGATTCCAGGTGCGCGGCGTCCAACATCAGGCGGCTGTCGCAGAGACAGCCATACAGGTCGCCGATCAGGTGCAGGCCCGTGGCCTGGCGCTGGGGGACAGGAGCCGGGATGGGGACGACGGACTGGAGATTCTTCATTGATCTGGAGCCTTTTCTCTTTCTGCGGGGGTGGCAGGAAACGGCGCCGCGGTCGGACGCCGTCCGCCGGGTACCGACCAGCACGCTGCCGGGAGGCAGACGCGCAACGGAAGAAAAGGGAATGTCGCAGGCACATTGCCGCGCCTTCGTTCCGTTGTGCGTCGATGACGCCCATGCAGCAACGCTGACAAGCAATCCGCCCGGAGGGTCGGGCGGGACATTTCTTAAGAACCGGCGAGTATAGCCAAACGTCATATGCAAACCACAGGTTTTAATGAGAGGCGCAGCCGAGCAGAGGGGTTTCCCCTATGATGCCGGGTTCGCCTTGCGCTCTGTCGTAGAGCTGGGCGTATCTGCATACACCATGTCCTCCCCACCTTCATCGCCGGGCGACGCCCTCGTGGAACTGCGCAACGTCACCTTCGGGTACGGCGAGCGGGTGATCCTGCGCGACCTGTCGCTGGCCGTGCCGCGTGGCAAGGTCACGGCGCTGATGGGTGCTTCGGGCGGTGGCAAGACGACGGTGCTGCGCCTCATTGGCGGCCAGCAGCGCGCCCAGCAGGGTGAGGTGCTGGTGGGCGGCCAGGACGTAGGGCGCATGGATACCGCACAGTTGTATGCCGCGCGCCGACGCATGGGCATGCTGTTCCAGTTCGGCGCATTGTTCACCGACATGAGCGTGTACGAGAACGTGGCCTTTCCGCTGCGCGAGCACACCGATCTGCCCGAGGACCTGATCCGCGACATCGTGCTCATGAAGCTGCATGCCGTGGGCTTGCGGGGAGCGCGGGACTTGATGCCCAGCCAGATCTCCGGCGGCATGGCGCGGCGGGTTGCCCTGGCACGGGCCATTGCCCTGGACCCCGAGCTCATCATGTACGACGAGCCGTTCGCCGGGCTTGACCCGATCTCGCTGGGTACTGCGGCGCAACTCATCCGCCAACTCAACGATGCCATGGGGCTGACCACCATCGTCGTCTCGCACGATCTGGAAGAGACCTTCCGCTTGGCGGACCACGTCATCATCCTGGGACCCGGCACGGTGGCCGCCCAGGGCACGCCCGAAGAGGTGCGCGCCAGCACGGATCCGCTGGTGCACCAGTTCGTGCACGCGCTGCCTACCGGGCCGGTGCCGTTCCACTACCCCGGCCCCAGCGTGGCCGACGATTTCGGCCCCTTGCGCTCGCCCAGCGTGGACGCCCACGCCAGCGGAGGTACCCCATGAGCTGGTGGCGTCCCACGCACGTAGGCTACGCCGTGCGCACGAAGCTGGCCGATGTGGGCATGGGCGCGCGCCTGTTCGCGCGGCTGCTGGGGCTGTTCGGCGATGTGATGCGCCGCCCTGGCCTGGTGCGTGACCAGGTGCACTTCCTGGGCAACTATTCGCTGTCCATCATCGCCATGTCGGGCCTGTTTGTGGGCTTCGTGCTTGCGCTGCAGGGCTACAACGTGCTGCAGCTCTATGGCTCGGCCAACTCACTGGGCCTGGTGGTCACGTTGGGCCTGGTGCGCGAGCTGGGGCCGGTGGTCACGGCGTTGCTGTTTGCTGGACGCGCGGGCACGTCGCTCACGGCCGAGATCGGTTTGATGCGCGCCGGCGAACAGCTGTCGGCCATGGAGATGATGGCCGTGGACCCGGTGCGCCGCATCCTGGCGCCGCGCTTTTGGGGCGGCGTGATCGCCATGCCGCTGCTGGCACTGGTGTTCAACGCGGTGGGTGTGATCGGTGGCTGGCTGGTCGGCGTGGTGCTCATCGGCGTGGACGGCGGGGCGTTCTGGGGCCAGATGCAAAGCGGTGTCGACGTCTGGAAGGACGTGGGCAACGGCATCGTCAAGAGCCTCGCGTTCGGCGTGGCCGTCACCTTCATCGCGGTGCTGCAGGGCTTCGTGGCCAAGCCGACGCCGGAAGGCGTCTCGCGCGCCACCACGCGCACGGTGGTGATGGCGTCGCTGTCCGTGCTGGGGCTGGACTTCGTCCTCACCGCCTTGATGTTCAGTATCTGACGGCGACCATGCGTCTGTCTTGAGGAAATTCACCATGCAGCATTCCAAAAACGATTTCTGGGTGGGGCTGTTCGTCCTGCTGGGCGGAGCAGCGCTGGTCTTCCTGGCCCTGCAGTCGGCCAACCTGTTGAACCTGAACTTCCGCTCGGGCTATACCGTGACGGCGCGTTTCGACAACATCGGCGGGCTCAAGCCCAAGGCCGCGGTGCGCAGCGCCGGTGTGGTGGTGGGGCGCGTGCAGTCCATCGGCTTCGACGACACGACCTACCAGGCGCGCGTGACACTGGAGTTGGAAAAGCGCTATGTGTTCCCCAAGGACAGTTCGCTCAAGATCCTGACCAGCGGCCTGTTGGGCGACCAGTACATCGGCATCGAGCCGGGTGCCGACGAGAACAACCTGGCCGAGGGCGACATGGTGACCGCCACCCAATCCGCGGTAGTGCTGGAAAACCTGATCGGCCAATTCCTGTATGGCAAGGCCGAAGAAGGTGCTTCGTCCAATGGAGGTACCAAGAAATGACAAATCAACCTCGCTTCACGGGCTGGACTGCCCGCTGGGCGGCGCTGTTGCTCGGCGCGGCCCTCATGAGCGGCTGCGCCACGGGCCCCAACGCCAACCCCGCAGATCCGTTCGAACCCTTCAACCGCGGCGTGCATTCGTTCAATGACAGCGTGGACAAGGCGGTGCTCAAACCCGTCGCCACCGTTTACCGCGACGTGACGCCGCAGCCGGTGCGTACGGGCGTGAGCAACTTCTTTGGCAACCTGGGCGATGCCTGGTCGTTCGTCAACAACCTGCTGCAGTTCCGCGGGCTGGAGGCTTACGAGAGCCTCGTGCGCTTCACCACCAACACCTTCTTCGGGCTGGGCGGCGTACTGGACATCGCCAGCGAGGCAGGCATCGAGCGGCACAAGCAGGACTTTGGCCTGACGCTGGGCCGCTGGGGCGTGCCCACGGGGCCGTATCTCGTGCTGCCGCTGCTGGGGCCGTCCACCGTGCGCGACACGGCCGCTTTGCCGGTAGACAGTTGGGGCAACCCGCTGGGCCAGCTTGACCCGGTGGAGGTGCGCAATTCCCTGTACGGCCTGCGCCTTGTCGATCAGCGCGCTAGCCTGCTGCGTGCGGGCTCGGTGCTGGATACGGCGGCCCTGGACCCCTACAGCTTCACGCGCGACGTGTACCTCAAGGTGCGTAGTGGCGTGTCAGGCGCACGCGACGAGGACGCCTATGAGGAAAACGGGGGCAAGCTGCCCGACGACGCGTACTGAAAACCCGCAAAGGCCGGCCTGACAAGCACTCGGGCCCCTGGCTGACAGGCGCGGTTGCAGTTGCTTGCATCCCTGCACGGTGGCGACGCATGTGCAGCGCGGGGCGCCCTCCACAATCTACCCAACGAAACCAGACATGGCAGCGCACGGCGTGGCGCTGCACGCAAGGAGCCTCACCATGATGAACCGCCGTACCCTGATCCATGCCGCCGCCGCGATGGCGGTGGCCACGTGGGTGGCCGTGCCCCAGGCCGCGCTGGCGGCCGACGAGGCGCCGGATGCCCTCGTCAAGCGCCTCTCGGTCGATGTGCTGGAGACGCTGCGCAAAGACAAATCCATCAAGGCCGGCGACGTGGACCGCATCATGGCACTGGTGGACAAGACCATCATGCCCCACGTGAACTTCCGCCGCATGACGGCCGCGTCCGTCGGGCCGGGCTGGCGCAAGGCTACGCCGGAGCAGCAGGCGCGCCTGCAGGACGAGTTCAAGACACTGCTGGTGCGCACTTACGCGGGCGCGCTCAGCCAGGTCACGGACCAGAGCATCGTTGTGAAGCCGCTGCGCGCAGCCGCCGAAGACAAGGACGTGCTCGTGCGCACCGAAATCCGCGGCCGGGGCGACCCGATACAACTGGACTACCGCCTGGAGAAGACGCCGGGCGAGGGTGCGGGCTGGAAAATCTACAACCTCAACGTTCTGGGTGTGTGGCTGGTGGAAACCTATCGCAGCCAGTTCGCGCAGGAGATCAACGCCAAGGGCGTGGATGGCCTGATCGAGGCGCTGGTGGCGCGCAACAAGGCCAACGCCGCCTCCAGCGCCAAGTAACCAGAACAGAAAGAAGCGAAAGGCCTGTGCATGCTGGTGCTGCCCGCTGAACTCACCCACCGCCACGCTGGCGCCACCCTGCGCATGCTGCTGCAAGGGCTCAAGGCCCAGGACGAATCGCTGGTGGTGGTGGATGCCGGTGCGCTAACGGCCTTCGACTCCTCCGCACTCGCGGTGCTGCTGGAGTGCCGCCGCGCAGCGGTGTTCGAGAAGCGCGGTTTCGTGGTCAAGGCCCTGCCGCCGGCGCTGTCCAGCCTGGCGGGGCTGTACGGGGTGCAGGAACTGCTGCCCGCCCTGTAGCGGCGGCCTGCGGGGCTGACCACACTTGCGGGTTGCCTGCCGGCCAAACCCCTGCGGACACGCGCGGAAGTGCCCCCCTTTAGAATGCCGCTCTTCCATGCCCGCCGTCTCCTTCCAATCCATTTCCAAGAGCTTTTCCACTCCCCGAGGGCCTTTCCAGGCGCTGCAGGATGTCAGTCTGGACATCGAGGAGGGCGAGTTCTTCGGCCTGCTGGGCCCCAACGGCGCCGGCAAGACCACGCTGATCAGCATCCTCGCCGGGCTGGCGCGCGCCACCAGCGGGCGCGTCAGCGTGCTGGGCCATGACGTGCAAACCCAGTTTGCCGACGCGCGCAGGCTGCTGGGCGTGGTGCCGCAGGAACTGGTGTTCGACCCGTTCTTCAACGTGCGCGAGACGCTGCGCATCCAGTCCGGCTACTTCGGTGTGAAGAACAACGACGCCTGGATCGATGAGCTGCTGGAAAACCTGGGGCTGGCCGACAAGGCCACGGCCAACATGCGCCAGCTCTCGGGCGGCATGAAGCGCCGCGTGCTCGTGGCCCAGGCGCTGGTGCACAAACCGCCCATCATCGTGCTGGACGAGCCTACGGCCGGTGTGGACGTGGAGCTGCGCCAGACGCTGTGGCAGTTTGTGGCGCGCCTCAACAAGCAGGGCCACACGGTGCTGCTGACCACCCATTACCTTGAAGAGGCCGAGGCGCTGTGTACGCGGCTGGCCATGCTCAAGCGCGGGCGTGTAGTGGCCTTGGCGCGCACGTCCGAGCTGCTGCAGGCGGCCTCCACCAACGTCCTGCGGTTCAAGACCGACGATACGCTGCCGGCCGACCTGGCAGCGCTGGCGCGCGTGACCGGCCGCGTGGCCCAGTTGCCCGCGCAGGACGCGCAGGAGATCGAGCAGTTGCTGGCCCGGCTGCGCGCCGCTGGCGTGCGCGTGGAGGATGTGGAGATCCGCAAGGCCGACCTGGAGGATGTGTTCCTCAACGTCATGGCGGCCGAGCAGGGGGAGCACGCATGATCGGCTGGCAGACCCTGTTCTACAAGGAAGTGCTGCGCTTTTGGAAGGTGGGCTTCCAGACCGTGGCGGCGCCGGTGCTCACGGCGGTGCTGTACCTGCTGATCTTCGGCCATGTGCTCGAAGACCATGTCAAGGTCTATGACCGGCTGAGCTACACCGCCTTCCTGGTGCCCGGCCTGGTGATGATGAGCGTGCTGCAGAACGCCTTTGCCAACAGCTCGTCCAGCCTGATCCAGAGCAAGATCATGGGCAGTCTGGTGTTCGTGCTGCTCACGCCGCTGTCGCACCGTGCCTGGTTCGCGGCCTACGTGGGCTCGTCCATGGTGCGCGGGCTGGTGGTGGGCCTGGGTGTGTTCATCGTCACGCTGGCGTTCGCCACGCCGCAGTTCGCCGCGCCGCTGTGGATTCTTGCGTTCGCGCTGCTGGGCGCGGCGCTGCTGGCCACGCTGGGGGTCATCGCGGGACTGTGGGCCGACAAGTTCGACCAGATGGCGGCATTCCAGAACTTCATCATCGTGCCCATGACCTTCCTGTCGGGCGTGTTCTATTCGGTGCAATCGCTGCCGCCGTTCTGGCAGGGCGCAAGCCACCTGAACCCGTTCTTCTACATGATCGACGGCTTCCGCTACGGCTTCTTCGGCGTGAGCGACGTCTCCCCCTGGCTCAGCCTGGGCGTCGTCGGCCTGGCATGGGCGCTGGTCAGCTTGCTGGCGCTGCACCTGCTGCGCACGGGCTACAAAATCAGGAACTGACATGACTGCAGACCAACTCAAGGACATCATCAGCGCGGGCATGGCCTGCGATCACATCACGCTGGAGGGCGACGGCCGCCACTGGTACGCCACCATCGTGTCGCCCGAGTTCGAGGGCAAGCGCCCCATCCAGCGCCACCAGCGTGTCTACGCCACACTGGGCGCACGCATGCAGTCGGACGAGGTGCATGCGTTGTCCATGAAGACCTTTACCCCCGCCGAGTGGGCGCAGGCCCAGGCGGGCGACTGATACGGCCCCGTCCTTCGCAAGATGGCCGTGCGGCCGGGACCGTGCCCCGGCGCGGGGCGGCACGGGCGTCATGCCCCGGTCCTCGCCGGTGGATGGGCGCATACACCGTCGCGCGGCGTTCCCCCAAAGAAGTCGCGCACTATTCTTTTAATAGCTGCTACCGCTTGATAGATAAGCGCTAGAGCCATTTTTGGCACTGAATGCAGCAACCGGCAAACCCATGGACAAACTCCTGATTCGCGGTGGCCGCCCCCTGGTGGGCGAGGTGCCGATTTCCGGCGCCAAGAACGCCGCGCTGCCCGAGCTGTGCGCCGCGCTGCTCACGGCCGACCCGGTCACCCTGCACAACGTGCCGCGCCTGCAGGACGTAGCCACCATGCTGCGGCTCATCCGCAACATGGGCGTGCAGGTGGACCGCATCGCTAACCCCGACTGCTCCGTGGCCGATGCGGCCGGCATAGTGCGCCTGAACGCGGGCGGCCTGTCCACGCCCGAGGCGCCCTACGATCTGGTCAAGACCATGCGCGCCTCGGTACTGGCGCTGGGGCCGCTCCTGGCGCGCTTCGGCGAGGCCACGGTGTCGCTGCCGGGCGGCTGCGCCATCGGATCGCGCCCGGTGGACCAGCACATCAAGGGGCTGCAGGCCATGGGCGCGCAGATCGTGGTCGAGCACGGCTACATGATCGCCAGGCTGCCGCAGGGGTGCACGCGACTCAAGGGGGCGCGCATCACCACCGACATGGTCACGGTGACCGGCACCGAGAATCTGCTCATGGCCGCCACGCTGGCCGAGGGGGAGACCGTGCTGGAGAACGCCGCGCAGGAACCCGAGGTGGCGGACCTGGCCGAGATGCTCATCAAGATGGGCGCGCGTATCCAGGGCCATGGCACCAGCCGCATTCGCATCCAGGGTGTCGAGCGGCTGCAAGGCTGCGAGCACGCCGTCGTGGCCGACCGCATCGAGGCCGGCACCTTCCTGTGCGCCGTGGCCGCCACGGGCGGCGACGCGCTGCTGCGCCACGGGCGTGCCGACCACCTGGACGCCGTGATCGACAAACTGCGCGACGCGGGCGTGCAGGTGGCACCGGAAGAGGGTGGCATCCGCGTGCGCAGCCCTGGCGCGGCGCAGCTCAAGGCGCAGGGCTTTCGCACCACTGAGTACCCGGGCTTTCCCACCGACATGCAGGCGCAGTTCATGGCGCTGAACGTGGTGGCCCAGGGCACCGCCACGGTGGCCGAGACGATCTTCGAGAACCGTTTCATGCACGTCAACGAACTGCTGCGCCTTGGCGCGAAAATCCAGACCACGGATGGCCGCGTAGCGGTGATCGAGGGGCTGGGCGGCGCGGCGCCTGCGGGCGCGCGGCTATCGGGCGCCACCGTCATGGCCACCGACCTGCGCGCCTCGGCCAGCCTGGTGATCGCCGGACTGGTGGCCGACGGGGAAACGCTGGTGGACCGCATCTACCATCTGGACCGCGGCTACGACTGCATGGAAGCCAAACTGCGCGGCCTGGGGGCCGACATCGAGAGAATTCAATGACGCAGCAGATCACACTCGCCCTGTCCAAGGGCCGCATCTTCGAGGAAACCCTGCCTCTGCTGGCCGCTGCCGGCATCGAGGTGCTGGAAGACCCGGAGAAGTCGCGCAAGCTCATCCTGCCCACCAGCCGCCCCGAGGTGCGCGTGGTGCTGGTGCGTGCCACCGACGTGCCGACCTACGTGCAATACGGCGGCGCCGATCTGGGTGTGGCCGGCAAGGACTCGCTCATCGAGCACGGCGGCCAGGGGCTGTTCCGCCCGCTGGATCTGAAGATTGCCAAGTGCCGCGTGAGCGTGGCCGTGCGCGCCGATTTCGACTACCGCGAGGCCGTCACCCAGGGCTCGCGCCTGAAGGTGGCCACCAAATACACCAGCATCGCGCGCGATTTCTTCGCCAGCAAGGGCGTGCACGTGGACCTCATCAAGCTCTACGGCAGCATGGAACTGGCGCCGCTCACCGGCCTGGCCGATGCCATCGTGGACTTGGTCTCCACTGGCAACACGCTCAAGGCCAACAACCTCGTGGAGGTGGAGCAGATCATGGACATCAGTTCGCACCTGGTGGTGAACCAGGCCGCGCTGAAGCTGAAGCAGGCGCCGCTGCGCCGCATCATCGACGCATTCGCCTCCGCCGTGCCGCAGGGCTGAGGGGTGCGCAGGGCTGCGTCTGCGCCGCTTTGGTTCCGCGTCCATCGCCCGGCGTTGCAACCGCGCGCCGTGGCCCGAGTTATGGTGAGAACATCGTGGCCGGGCACCCCTCGGCTACCGCAACGGCGCGCCGATTCCTTTCGTACATTCTGAGTAGGTCCACTATGCAATTCGTAGCTGCTCCCGTCCGTCTGTCCACCGCTGACGACACTTTCGAGGTGGAGTTTTCCGCACGCCTGCACTGGTCGGCGGACACGGATGCGGCCATCGAGCAGCGCGTGGCGGGCATCCTGGCCGACGTGCGCGAGCGCGGCGACGCCGCAGTGCTGGAGTACACGCAGCGCTTCGACGGTCTGCATGCGCAGGGCTTGCCGTCGCTGGAGCTCAAGGCCAGCGAACTGCAAGCCGCCTTCGACGGCCTGCCCGCGGCGCAGCGCGATGCGCTGACGGCCGCCGCCGCCCGCGTGCGCCGCTACCACGAGGCGCAGAAAAAGGCCAATGGCGAAAGCTGGAGCTACCGCGACGACGACGGCACCCTGCTGGGCCAGAAAGTCACGCCGCTGGACCGCGTGGGCATCTACGTGCCGGGCGGCAAGGCCGCGTACCCGAGCAGCGTGCTCATGAACGCCATTCCCGCGCACGTGGCGGGCGTGCAGGACATCATCATGGTCGTGCCCACGCCCCAAGGCACCAAAAACCCGCTGGTGCTGGCCGCGGCGCATGTGGCGGGCGTCACACGCGCCTTCACCATCGGCGGCGCGCAGGCCGTGGCGGCGCTGGCCTATGGCACGCAGACCATTCCCAAGGTGGACAAGATCACCGGCCCCGGCAACGCCTACGTGGCCAGCGCCAAGAAGCATGTGTTCGGCACCGTGGGCATCGACATGATTGCCGGCCCCAGCGAGATTCTGGTGCTGGCCGACGGCAGCACGCCGGCGGAATGGGTGGCGATGGATCTCTTCTCGCAGGCCGAGCACGACGAGCTGGCGCAGTCCATCCTGCTGTGCCCCGATGCGGCCTACATCGACCAGGTCCAGTCCGCCATCGACCGCCTGCTGCCCCAGATGCCGCGCGCCGAGATCATCGCCAAGAGCCTCACCGGGCGCGGCGCGCTCATCCACACGCGCAACATGGAAGAGGCGTGTGAGATCAGCAACCGTATCGCCCCCGAGCACCTGGAGGTGAGCAGCCGCGAGCCGCACCGCTGGGAGCCGCTGCTGCGCCACGCGGGCGCGATCTTTCTGGGCGCCTACACCAGCGAATCGCTGGGCGACTATTGCGCCGGGCCCAACCATGTGCTGCCCACCAGCGGCACGGCACGCTTCTCGTCGCCGCTGGGCGTGTACGACTTCCAAAAGCGCAGCAGCATCATCGAGGTGAGCGAGCAGGGCGCGCAGAGCCTGGGCCGCATCGCCAGCGTGCTGGCGCATGGCGAGGGGCTGCAGGGGCATGCACGGGCGGCAGAGATGCGGCTCAAGTCCTGACCACTCCGACAGCCTGTACGCCTACCAAGCCACCTTGCGAGGTGGCTTTGTCTTTTCAAAAATGAGAGCGACTGGCGCTGAATGGCTAAGCCTTAGAAGCGAAAAACACATCAAACTCATCGTACACGAATTTCGTGTCACACGAAATTCGTGTACGATGAGCGCATGAAGAACGTCACCATCACCGTGGACGACCCGGTGCTCGAATGGGCCCGGATCGAGGCGGCGCGGCGCGGCACCAGCGTGTCGCGCATGGTGGGGGACTTTCTAGGCGAGATGCAGCGCCGCGAGGACGCCTACGAGCGTGCCTACCTCGCCTGGCGCACGGACGAGCGCACCTGGCGCGCGGGCGCCGCAGCGCGGCGTATCCACGGCTTCGAGCGCAGTCCTGCCCACGTAGGTGAGGCGCCGCAGCCGCTGCAGCGCAGCCTGGAGCAACCCGTGTTTGTGGACACGGCCGTGCTGGTCGCCGCCGAGGACGGCGCCGATGCCGCCCTGCAAGCCCCGGTGCTGGCCTGTCTGGACTTGCTGTGGCGCGAGCGCCTGGGGCGTGTCAGCAGCCAGGTGCTGGCCGAGTTTTACGACACCGTGACGCGCGCCGCCAGCGCGCCCATGCCGCACGGCGATGCACGCGCGGCCATCCGCCGCTACCACAGCTGGACGCCCTGGCAGATCGATGCTGCCACGCTGGAGACCGCCTGGGCGCTGGAGGCGCGGCACCAACTGGCCTGGGGCGACTGCCTGGCGCTGGCCGCCGCGCAGCACAGCGGCTGCGCGAGTCTGCTGTCGCTGAGCCTGCCGCAGGGCGCGCAGTACGGCGGCGTAGAGGTGCTGCATCCGCTGCATTGCGCGTTGGCTGTCCCCTGATGTGGCGGCGCCGCCCGATCGAATGGAGTGATGAACGCATGACAACCCCTTCTGCCGAACTGCCCGCGCTGGCGCGCATCCGCGACGACGTGCGGGCCATGCAGGCTTACGTCGTGGCCGATGCGACCGGCTACCTGAAGATGGACGCGATGGAGAACCCCTTCGGCCTGCCGCCCGCGCTGCAGACCGCGCTGGGGCAGCGCCTGGGGCAACTCGCGCTTAACCGCTACCCCGGTACGCGCCAGAACGACCTGAAGGCTGCGCTGGCAGCCTACGCCGGGGCGCCGGCAGGCTCGGCCGTGCTGCTGGGCAATGGTTCCGACGAGCTCATTTCCCTCGTGGCGCAGGCCTGCGCGCGTGTGCAGGCGACCGTGCTGGCGCCCGTGCCGGGCTTCGTGATGTATGCGATGAGCGCGCAGCTGCAGGGCTTGGGCTTCGTGGGCGTGCCGTTGACGGCGGACTTCGAGCTGGACGAGGCCGCGATGCTGGCCGCGATCGCCCAGCACCGCCCGGCCCTCACCTTCCTGGCCTATCCCAACAACCCCACGGCCACGCTGTGGGACGAGGCTGTGGTGCAGCGCATCATCGACGCCGCCGGCGCGCAGGGCGGCATCGTGGTCATGGACGAGGCCTACCAGCCCTTTGCCAGCCGCAGCTGGATCGAGCGCATGCGCGCGCAGCCCGAGCGCAACGGCCATGTGCTGCTGATGCGCACGCTCTCCAAGTTCGGCTTGGCGGGCGTGCGCCTGGGCTACATGATCGGCCCCGCCGCGCTGGTGGCCGAGGTCGACAAGGTGCGCCCGCCCTACAACGTGAGTGTGCTGAACACCGAGGCCGCCCTGTTCGCGCTGGAACATGCCGACGTGTTCGCCGCCCAGGCCGACGAGCTGCGTGCCGCGCGCACCGAGCTGCTGGCCGCGCTGCGCGCCATGCCCGGCATTGAGCGCGTGTGGGACAGCCAGGCCAACATGGTGCTGGTGCGTGTGCCCGATGCCACCCGCGCCTATGAGGGCATGAAGGCCCGCAAGGTGCTCGTCAAGAACGTTTCTACAATGCATCCATTGCTGGCAGGCTGCCTGCGTCTGACGGTGGGCAGCAGTGCCGACAACGCCCAGATGCTCACAGCGCTCCAGGCATCCCTATGACTTCCTCCGCACTCGTTCCTTCTTCCGCAGAACTCTGCCCCGACCGCACGGCCGAGGTCAGCCGCACGACGGCCGAGACGCGCATCACCGTGCGCGTGAATCTCGACGGCACCGGCGCGGCCAGCCTGCACACCGGCATCGGCTTCTTCGACCACATGCTCGACCAGATCGCGCGCCATGGGCTGATCGACCTGCAGATCGACTGCGACGGCGACCTGCACATCGACGGCCACCACACGGTGGAAGATGTGGGCATCACGCTGGGCCAGGCTTTCGCGCGGGCCGTGGGCGACAAGAAGGGCATCCGCCGCTACGGCCATGCCTACGTGCCGCTCGATGAAGCCCTGTCACGCGTGGTGGTGGACTTCTCGGGCCGCCCGGGGCTGCACCTGCACATTCCGTTCACCGCCGGGAGCATTGGCGGTTTCGACACCCAGCTCACCTACGAATTCTTCCAGGGCTTCGTGAACCATGCGGGCGTGACGCTGCACATCGACAACTTGAAGGGCATCAACGCCCACCACCAGTGCGAGACGGTGTTCAAGGCCTTCGCGCGCGCGCTGCGCGCCGCGCTGGAGCGCGACCCGCGCGCCGCAGGCGTGATCCCCTCCACCAAGGGTTCCCTGTAAAATTCAAGCCAAATTGGCCTGTAACGCTTATACATCAAGCGCAAGCAGCTATGAATAGTGAAGCAAAAACCGTCGCGGTCGTGGACTACGGCATGGGCAACCTGCGCTCCGTCTCGCAGGCCGTGCAGGTCGCGGCGCAGGGCAGCGGTTTCCGGGTAATGGTCACCGCGCACCCCGATGAGGTACGCGCGGCCGACCGTGTGGTGTTGCCCGGCCAGGGCGCCATGCCGGACTGCATGCGCGAGTTGCGGGAGTCGGGCCTGCTCGAATCCGTGCTGGAGGCCGCCGCGTCCAAGCCGCTGTTTGGTGTATGTGTGGGCATGCAGATGCTGCTGGACCACAGCGCCGAGGGCGACACCCCCGGGCTGGGCCTGATCCCGGGCGAGGTGCTCAAGTTCGACCTGGCCGGGCGCACCCAGCCCGACGGCAGCCGCTACAAGGTCCCCCAGATGGGCTGGAACCGCGTGCGCCAGGCGCGCCACGGCGGCGTGGCGCACCCGGTATGGGCGGGCGTGCCCGACGACAGCTACTTCTACTTTGTGCACAGCTTCTACGCGCGCCCGGCCAACCCGCTGCACTGCGCCGGCGAGGCTGACTACGGCGGCCCCTTTGCGGCGGCCATCGCACGCGATAATATTTTTGCTACCCAGTTCCACCCGGAGAAAAGCGCCGAGCACGGCCTGGCGCTGTACCGCAACTTCTTGCACTGGAAGCCCTGATTCTTCAACCCGGCAGGGCCGGGCCTTGTGCGGCTCGCCCCATTCCCCGCTCACCATCATGCTGCTCATCCCCGCCATCGACCTCAAGGACGGCCACTGCGTACGCCTCAAGCAAGGTGACATGGACCAATCGACCACCTTTGGCGAAGACCCCGCCGCCATGGCCCGCAAGTGGGCGGATGCGGGCGCGCGCCGCCTGCACCTGGTGGACCTGAACGGCGCGTTTGCCGGCCAGCCCAAGAACAAGGCAGCCATCAAGGCCATCCTGGCCGAGGTGGGCGCCGACATTCCGGTGCAGCTGGGCGGCGGCATCCGCGACCTGGACACCATCGAGCGCTACATCGACGCCGGGCTGCGGTACGTCATCATCGGCACGGCCGCGGTGAAGAACCCCGGCTTCCTCAAGGATGCGTGCAGCGCGTTTGGCGGCCACATCATCGTGGGCCTGGACGCCAAGGACGGCAAGGTGGCCACCGACGGCTGGAGCAAGCTCACCGGCCACGAGGTGGTCGATCTGGCGCGCAAGTTCCAGGACTGGGGCGTGGAATCCATCATCTACACCGACATCGGCCGCGACGGCATGCTCTCGGGCATCAATATCGAGGCGACGGTGAAGCTGGCCCAGGCCCTCACCATCCCCGTGATCGCCTCGGGCGGCCTGGCTGGCATCGCGGACATCGAGAAGCTCTGCGAAGTCGAAAATGAAGGCGTGGAAGGCGTCATCTGCGGGCGCGCGATCTACTCCGGCGACCTGGATTTCGCAGCCGCGCAGCATCGCGCCGACGAGCTGAGCCTGGCCTGAGCCCGGGCGGCCTGGTGCCTTCACCCGGCGGCGTATGCGGCCGGGTCAGAACCAGCGGCTGGCCACCCAGTCGAAACGCACATCCAGCGGCAATTGGTGGATGTGGTAGGGCGCGGGCAACGGCTCCAGCGCCTGGAGTTTCACCACGATGGACGGCGTGCGCGGGGTCAACGGCGACACGCGGTCGGCCGGCGGGCTTTGCGCCTCCATCATGAGCCCCACCACTTTCGCGCGCACCTTGCCCCCGTCCATGAAATGCAGCGTGGCCATGCGGCCGACTTGCGCGTAGCGCGCCTTGTCGGGCGGCAGGTAGGCATGCACCAGCGGTTCCCCGCGCCGCTGCAGTACGGCGACCTCCGTGCCCTGGGCCACCCAGTCCCCCGGGCGCACCAGGGCCTGCACCGCGGTGGCGGCAAAGGGCGCAAGGGTGGTGCCGGGCTGCGCGGGCGCAGCTTCATCTGCGGGGGGCTGTGGCGTTGCAGGCGCTGCCGGGGCCGGCATGGCAGCCGGCACACGCGCCATCAACATGCGCTGCTCGCGCACATCGGCGCGGGCGCGGCTGAGGTCCGCCTCGGCCTGCAGGACCTGAAAGCGCAGGTTGTCCACTTCCTGGCGCGTGGCGGCCCCTTGCTCGCGCAAGCCCTGCATGGTGTGCAGCCTTTCCTGCTGGATCGCCAGCCGGCGGCTGGCCAGGCGCTCGGCCTCGGTCAGCAGCGCCAGCCTGGCGGTGTGGGCCTGCGCCTGGGCGGGTTCCTGCGCATGCGGCGTGGGCCTTTGCGTGGCGGCAGGCGGTGCGGGGGTGTCCGTCGGCGTGCGCTCCAGCGCCATCACGGGCTGGCCGGGTTCCAGCGGTGCGCCGGGCGCCGCCACGAATGCCACGCGGCCGGCGGCCGGTGCGCGCAGGGTGGCCTGCTCCAGCACGACCTGGGCCGGCGTACTCTCCCACCAGTAGGCGATGCCGAAGCGGACCAGCAGGTAGGCGGGGGCCACCAGCACCATGGCAAGCAGCAAATACCAGCGCCAGCGCGGCACGCGGCGCTTGGCGGCCGCATAGCGCACTTCCAGGCCGTTGGTTTCCTGCGCCGAGGTGGGCGGCGCGTCAAAATTGATCTTCAAGGCCGAGCCTCCCTATAGTCTTCCCACGACTGCACCACGACGCCCCCAAAGCCCGGCAGGCCGGCCAATTGGTGTGCCAGCGCATCCCAGCGCTGCAGGGACCGGGCCTTGCCCAACGCGAAGCTGCTCTCTTGCGCCGGCAGCGCGGATTCGATGCTTTGCGCGACCGCGATGCGCAACCCCGCTGGCGCTGCTGACAACAACGGCCGGGCGAGGGTGGCGGTGCGCTCGGGGTTGTTCACGTAGAGCATCGCCACCACTTCGCCGACCCCGGCTGCGTGTACGCGTGCGGCAAAACCGGGTTGCTGCAGTTCACGGTAGTGTGTCGTCAGGGCCAGGGGCCAGGGAGCCGCGGCGCGCACCGCCTGCAGCGTGTCGATGAGGTGGCGGCTCCAGTCGCGCTGCTGGGCAGCGGGAAGCTGGCTGCGCTCCAGGTCCAGGTGCAGGGCATCGGCGGGCAGGTCGCGCAAGGACTCCACCAGGGCCAGCAGTCGCGCGCGCTCGTGGGGCAACACCCAGGTGGGCTCACCCAGCAGCAGTTCGAGCGTCAACTGCCGTGCCTGCGCCTGGGCGCGCAGGGCCATCCACCGCGCCCGGCCGTCGGGCCGTGCCAGGGCCTGCAACTGCGCCGCCGTGAACGACAGCAGCAGGCGGTGGCTGCGAGGGGGCAGTTCGTCCAGTTGCGCGGGCTGGTCCAGCAGGGCTTGCCCCTGCCACACATACCAGCCCAGGCCGGTCTCGCCGGGCACCGCCTTGGCGGAGGTCGGTGCCGTGCCCGCGGCCAGCGCGGCGACCGTCGCGGCCCAGGGATCGGGCGCCGCGGGGGCGTCGTGCCAGGCCAGCGTGCATCCATCGCCCAGGGCCAGCACGTCCAGGGCGGCCAGGTCGCGCCGCTCGGCGCCGTCCACCACCTGCACGGCGGCCTGGTACAGCGCATAGCGCGTGGTGAGCAGCTTGGAATAGCCATCGCCGTCGAAGGCGTTCAGGCGCAACTGCGCGATCCGAAGCGCCTCGGCCGCGGCCTGCTGGCGGTGCCGGTGGTCTGCCATTTCCTTGTCGCGCAGCCGATAGGCGGCCAGGGCCTGCTGGGCCGCGGCCTCCAGTTCGCTGCGGCGCAAGGCCAGCAGCGCCTGAGCGCGATCGATCTCGCCCTGCGCCTGGGCCAGGGCCGCGTCGCGCTGGCTGCGCCATTGCAGCGGCAGAGAAAAATCAACGCCCACGCGCGTGCTGTGGCCCGTGGGGCCGCCGATGTCACGGCTGAACGACTGCGCCAGCGAGATGCTGGCTTGCACCCCTTCCAGGCGCGCATGCTGCTGGCGCTGCTGGGCTGCGTCCACCTCCTGCTGTGCCAGCGTGACGGCGGGGGATCGGTCCAGCGCCGCTGCGCCGGGGGCCAGGCAGGTCTGGGGCCAGGTGGGTTCCTGCGTCTGCACCGCTGCGGCGGGCTGTCCCGTCAGGCGCTCGATCTCCGCGCGGGCCAGATCCCGCGCGGCACTCTGGCTGTCATGCGTCGCCTGCACGATGTTGAACAGGCCGCCGAGGTCCAGCCGGTCGGCCTCCAGCAGCACGCCAGCGGCGTGGCGGCTCGCCAATTGCTCCTGCGCCTCGGCGCGCACCCGCAGGAAGGCGTCCGCCAGGCGGATGCGCTCCACACTGCGCAGGTGGCGCACATAGGCGCGGCGCACGGCAAGCACGGCCTCGTTTTCCATCTGCAGGCGGCGCAGTCGGCTTTGCTCCACGGCATGCTGGGCATCGTCCACCGTGCGTTGCTGCGCCGCGCGCGTGCCCAGCAGGGGCCAGCGCACCCCCAGGTGCATCTGGGTGCGCTGGTAGTCGCGGCTGAGGGTATCGGTCACTGCCTCGCGCGCGTTGTCCACGCCTGCGCCGCCAAACAGCTGGGCACCACTGCCCGCCTGCAGGGCGGCGCTGCGCTGCTCGGCCACGGTAACGTCTGCCTGCGCCAGCCGGGCCGATGGGGCGAACGCGCGGGCGCGGTCCTCCAGCTGCGTGAGGGAGACCGGCGGGCTGGCGTGGGCCGCGGCGCCCTGCGGGCCCACGCAGATGCAGGCCAGCAGGGCGATCAGGGTGTGACGGGGGCTGCGCTGGAACATGTCAGAACTTGGTCTTGCGCAGCACCCACCAGGGCGCCATGGACGAGTCCAGGTGGGACTTCATGAACATCTCGGCCATGATGGAGAACGAGCAGTGGATGCGGTTGACGAAGGCAAAGAGGGGAAACAGCGGCAGGAAGCCCAGGTACCACACGTCGTCCCGCGGCCGCTCGGATACGGCCACGACGTACAGCAGGAAGTAAAACAGCAGCGCGGCCAGGTAGGCGAGGTAGATGAAGGCCAGCACGCCCATCACCACCCCCAAGGGCATGGTGAAGAGCATGGTGCCGGTGTACGCCACGATCAGGAACGGCAGCACGAGCTGCATCAGCAGGCCGTTCACGATGACGAACAGGAAGTTGCGCCAGCCCAGCAGGCGCGGGCGCAGGTTGAAGCGGAACTTGCGGATGAAGATGTAGAACATGTCTCCATCCCAGCGCAGGCGCTGGCGAAAGAAGACGCGCCAGGTGTCCGGGGCGTCCGTGTGCCCGACGGCGTGCGGGTCGAACACGATGCGCAGGTCCGGGTGCCGGCCGAAGTACTGCTTGATGCGCATCGTCATGTCCAGGTCTTCGGCGGTGCCGGCGTCCCACCCGCCCAGGTTACGCAGGAACCGGGTGCGAAAGACGCCGAACGCGCCGGAGATGTTGTTGACGATGTTGAACTCCGACAGTCCGGTCTTGCCCGCTCCGATGGAGAGCATGTATTCCAGTGCCTGCAGCCGCGTGACCAGCGAGCGCTTGGCGTTGCGCACACGCAGGTTGCCCGCCACGCCCACGACGCCTGGGTCATCGAAGTGGCGCGTGGCGTTGCGCACCATGTCGTTATCGAAAGAGGTGTCGCCGTCCAGTGCCATCACCACCTCGCCCGTGGCAATGGACAGGCCCGCATTCAGCGACGACACGCGTCCCCCGCGCTGCCACTTGGGCAGCACCACCAGGCTGCGGCGCTGGGTGCCTGCCAGCAGCGACTGCGCGCGCCGCGCGGCGCGCAGCGTGGGGCCGTTTTGCAGCGCGCCGTCGATCACGGCGATGATCTCGATGAAGCCGGGGTACAGCTGTTGCGCCAGCGACCCGATGGTCTTGCCCACGTCCTCCCCCTCGGAATAGCAGGTAATGACGCACGACACGCGCGGATAGGCTTCGCGCTGGCGCAGCGGGCGGTGCTCACGCAATCCGTACTTCACCATGCCTGCGGTGACCAGCAGGAAGAAGGGCGCCTCCAAGAACACGACGAACGGAAAGAACTTGAGCGCAAGCTCCACCCAGTTCTGCTGGCTGGAGCTGGCGAACAGCGTCGCGAAGGCAAAGACGGCGGTGTCCCACATGCGGCGTCAGGCCTGGTCGAGCAGCCGTTCCATCAGCGCCGCTGCGCTGTCTCCGGCACGCAGGTCCTGCGGCATCTGAAGATGGCGGATGCGCGCCTGCAGCGCCGATGGGGCAGCCGCCACCGTCTGGTCGGACAGCGCGCGCTGCAGTCGCGCGGACAGGCCTGCGGGGTCGGAGAACGGCAGGAACAGCCAGAGCTTGTCCTCCTGTGTGCGGGTGGTGATGTCTGACGTGCGCAGCAATTCGTGCAGGCGGCGCGCGAACTCGTCCAGCAGCAGGAAGACGCGCGCGGCCCCCAGCTCCTCGATGAGTTCCGTGGCGTTGGTGAATTCGATCAGCATGAGCCCGAACCGCATCTCCGGATGGCGCGTGGTCACGGCCAGTGCCCAGTCGAGCATGCGCCGGAAATGGGGCGCCTCAACGTAGTTGGCGGTGTCGAGCGCCGCAAACGACTCCTGGATCTGCCCTGCGCGCAGCGCGGTGCGGCCGTGTGCGCTCAGGCGCAGGCTGGCGACTTCGCGTACATCCAGGGCGCTGGGCGCGCAGCTGGTGCGGCAGGCCAGGCAGCGTGCCTGCGTCGTGGTCTCCACGAACACGTGATGGCAGCTGCCGCAGGCGTACTGCGTCAGCGGGCGGTCATAGTCCACACCAATGTGGCGCAGCGCCGCGCTGCACTGGGGGCAGGAGAGACCGCCGTCGTTGTGAAAGTCGCTCTCGGGCGCCACATGCCCGCAGGAGAAGCAGTGCAGCGAGGCTTCCTTGCGGATCTGCAGGCTGGAGCAGTGCGGGCAGACATCGATGTAGTGGATGTGAGCGCTGCCGCAGGTGCGGCAGTGGCGCGTGCGGTCCACGAGCTGGGCGGGCTCCAAGAGCTTGCGGCGCACCAGGGTCGCGAGGCAGGCACCGGGATCCTCGCCCCGCTGCGCCAGGGCGTCTACCACGGGATAGTGGTAGAGCATGGGGTGCGTGAGCGTGCACTGCGGCGCCAGCTCCATCGCGTCGCGCACGTACAGGAAGTACAGCACGCGCTCTTCCAGACGCATGTCCGTCAGGGCCAGGCGCAGGCTGCGGCGCACGGCCAGGCTGCGCTCCGCGCGGGCCACCGCGTCGGCATAGGGTGCGGCGGTGTCGGCCAGCACGGAGGCCTTGCCCTCGCCGGGGGCCACCACGGCCAGGCGGTCCCACCAGGGGCTGCGGCGCAACTGGAGAATCAGATCGTCCGCGGCGGGAGCATCCCACCCCTCCAGGTAAAAACCGAGGGGCTGCACGGACGACCGCGTGAAGGCGTCCCAGGAATCGAAGACCTGGGCCTGGGGCTGAGCCGGAACCGGTTGTCCCGAGGGCCGCAGCACGACCATGGATTCGGCGGGGGGCGTGGCGGAAGAGGGCGATACAGTCATTCGTAACGGAACGCACCGCGCGCCGTCGGCACAGGCGGTTGATCAGCAAAAAGAGGGTGGATAGCGGCCAATAACCCACGCCCATCCGCGCGCGCCTGCCCTGCGGGAAGAGCGCCGGCGGCCGTAGGGCGCAAGCCAAGGTTACCCGATTACAACGCGCCCCGGCCTCACGCGGTTGAATGAAGCCCGGCGGTACATTCATGCCTTTGCGTATTTTCGAGGGCGAGAGGACATGATTCTTGTAACCGGGGGCGCGGGCTTCATCGGCACCCACACCTGCGCGGCCCTTGCCGATGCAGGCATTCCCACCTTGCTGCTCGACAACTTCAGCAACAGCCGCCGCAGCGTGCTGGACCGCCTGGCGCGCATCACCGGCAAGCCGGTGGCGTGTGTCGAGGGGGACGTGCGCGACGCGCAGTTGCTGCGGCAGCTGTTTGCGTCCCACCCCATCGAGGGCGTGATCCACTTCGCCGCGCTCAAGGCCGTGGGCGAATCGGTGCGCGAGCCGCTGCGCTACTACGAAAACAACGTGGCGGGGACGGTGAGCCTGCTGCGCGCCATGCAGGCGGCCGGCGTGCGCACGCTGGTGTTTTCCTCCTCGGCCACGGTGTATGGCGATCCGGCGAGCCTGCCCATCCGCGAGGACTTCCCGCTATCGGCCACCAACCCTTACGGCTGGAGCAAGCTGATGATGGAGCAGGTGCTGGCCGACGTGGACCACGCCGAGCCCGGCCAGTGGCGCATTGCGCGGCTGCGCTACTTCAACCCCGTGGGCGCGCACGAGAGCGGGCTGATCGGCGAGGACCCGCAGGACATTCCCAACAACCTCATGCCCTACGTGGCCCAGGTGGCCACGGGCCAGCGCGAGGTGCTGAGCGTGTACGGCGGCGACTACCCCACGCCCGACGGCACGGGCGTGCGCGACTACATCCACGTGTGCGATCTGGCCGAAGGCCACGTGGCCGCGCTGCGCTACCTGCGCGCGCATCCGGGGCTGCTCACGGTGAACCTCGGCACGGGACGGCCGGTGTCGGTGCTGGAGATGGTGCGCGGCTTCGAGCAGGCCAGCGGCCGTGCCGTGCCCTACCAGGTGGTGGCGCGCCGCCCCGGCGATGTGGCCGCCTGCTGGGCCGACCCAGCCCTGGCCGAGCGCCTGCTGGGCTGGCGCGCGCGACGCGACGTGCAGGCCATGTGCCGGGATGCCTGGCGCTGGCAGGATGGCGAGGCGCGCCGACTGGGCGATGCTCCTTGATTGATAGCTGATCGCGCTTGTCAGTCAAGGAATTGATGGGGGAAATGGTTTGGAAACCAAATCCGACGAGCGCGAAAAGCTATTGATTCAATAGCTGAGCATGGCGCCGCCCATGGTATCTTGCGGCCCTTCTTCTTCAAAAGCCGGAGTGCTGGCGCATGCTTGCCAAACGCATCATTCCCTGCCTTGACGTGACGGGTGGCCGTGTCGTCAAGGGTGTCAACTTTGTCGAGCTGCGCGACGCGGGCGATCCGGTGGAGATCGCCGCGCGCTACAACGCGCAGGGCGCCGACGAGCTCACCTTCCTGGACATCACCGCCACCAGCGACGAGCGCGACCTGATCCTGCCCATCATCGAGGCCGTGGCCAGCCAGGTCTTCATCCCCTTGACCGTAGGCGGCGGCGTGCGCACCGTGGAAGACGTGCGCCGCCTGCTCAATGCGGGCGCGGACAAGACCAGCTTCAACTCCGCCGCGATCGCCAACCCCGACGTCATCAGCCAGGCCTCGGCCAAGTACGGCGCGCAGTGCATCGTCGTGGCCATCGATGCCAAGCGCCGCCAGGGCGCGGAAGTGGCCGAGCGCGGCGAGGGCTGGGATGTGTACAGCCATGGCGGGCGCAAGAACACCGGCCTGGACGCCGTGCAGTGGGCCGTGGAGATGGCGCGCCGCGGTGCGGGCGAGATCCTGCTGACCAGCATGGACCGCGACGGCACCAAGAGCGGGTTTGATCTGCAACTCACCCGTGCGGTGAGCGACGCCGTGGGCGTGCCCGTGATCGCCTCGGGCGGCGTGGGCAACCTGGACCATCTGGCCGATGGCGTGCAGCAGGGCGGCGCGGATGCGGTGCTGGCGGCCAGCATCTTCCACTACGGCGAGTTCACCGTGCGCCAGGCCAAGGAGCGCATGCGCGAGCGCGGTATCCCCGTGCGGCTCTGACGCTGCGAATGGATGCCGATAAGGCCTGTAGCGCTCTTCCAGTAAGCGCTGTGAGCTATAAAAAAAGTAGCGAACATGGGCGTTGTAGCTGCCGATGACCGACAATGGACACCATGAACTGGCTTGATCAAGTGAAATGGGATGCGCAGGGCCTGGTGCCCGTGATTGCGCAGGAGGCCGCCACGGGCGACGTGCTGATGTTCGCTTGGATGAACCGCGAGGCGCTGGCCAAGACCGCCGAGCTGGGCCGCGCCGTGTACTACAGCCGCTCGCGCGGCAAGCTGTGGTTCAAGGGCGAGGAGTCGGGCCATGTGCAGCAGGTGCACGACATTCGCCTGGACTGCGACAGCGACGTGGTGCTGCTGAAGGTGACGCAGCTGGGCCACGAGCCCGGCATTGCCTGCCACACGGGCCGTCACAGCTGCTTCTTCAACGCCCTCCAGAATGGCGCGTGGCAGGCTGTCGATCCGGTCTTGAAAGACCCCGAATCCATCTACAAATAAGAAGCCATGACCCGCACCGATACCCATGCCCCCCTGTCGCAGGACGCGCTTGCGCGGCTGGCCGGCGTCATCGAAAGCCGCAAGCCCGCCAACGGCGGCGACCCTGACAAGAGCTACGTCGCGCGGCTGCTGCACAAGGGGCCTGACGCCTTCCTCAAGAAGGTGGGCGAGGAGGCGACCGAGGTGGTCATGGCGGCCAAGGACTTGGACCATGGCGCCGACAAGGCGAAGCTGGTGTACGAGGTGGCCGACCTGTGGTTCCACTCGATGATTGCGCTGGCGCACTACGGGCTTGCCCCCGCCGACGTGATTGCCGAGCTGGAGCGTCGCGAGGGCATCAGCGGCATCGAGGAAAAGGCCCTGCGCAAGGCCGCAGCCCGCAGCAGCGAAGAAGGAGGTGCGTGATGAACAACGATATCGTCGACGTGGAGCCCAGCGAGCGGGCCGAATCCCTCAAGACGGTCGGATGGGTCAGCTACATCCTGCACCTGATCGTGGCCGTGGCGGCGGTACTGCCGGGCGCGCAGCCTAGCGCCGCACTCCTCATCGTCGCGCTGGTGATCGACCTGGTGAAGAAAAGCGATGCCGCGGGTACCTGGCAGGCCAGCCATTTCTCCTGGCGCGTGCGCACCGTGATCTGGGCCGGCGTGCTGTACGCGGTCACTGCGCCGCTGTGGCTGGTTTTCTTTTTCCCGGGTTGGATCGCCTGGGGCCTGATCTCCATCTGGTTCCTCTACCGCATCGTGCGCGGCATGGTGGCCATGAACAAGGGGCAGGCCATCGATGCCTGAGCAGGGCGCGCCCCAGCGGCTCAACCTCGCGCTGCAGGGCGGCGGCTCGCATGGCGCGCTGACCTGGGGCGTGCTGGATGCGTTGCTCGAAGACGGCCAGTTCCTCATCGACGGCGTGAGCGGCACCAGCGCCGGTGCCATGAATGCCGTTGCGCTGGCCCACGGATTCGCCCAGGCCGCGCGGGAACACAAAGACCCGCTGGAGGCGCACCGCGCCGGCTGCGAACTGGCGCGCGCCACGCTGGCGCGGCTGTGGGAAGGCGTGGGCACACTCGGCAGCCTGACCTGGGGCATCCCCTTACCCGGTGCCGGGCCGCTGCTGGGCATGATGTCCCACTGGCTGTCGCCCTACCAGACCAATCCGCTGGACATCAATCCCCTGCGGAGGGTGCTGGAGCGCGAGGTGGACTTCGAAGCCCTGGCTTCTGCGCGTGCGCCGCAGTCCAGCACTGTGCCGCAGGTGTTCGTCTGCGCGACCAATGTGCGCACGGGGCGTGGGGAGATTTTCACCGGCAAGCGGCTCAGCGCCGATGCCGTCATGGCCTCGGCCTGCCTGCCGCTGCTGTTCAAGGCGGTGGAGATTGACGGCGAGCATTACTGGGACGGTGGCTATTCCGGCAATCCCGCGCTGCACCCGCTGATCTACAAGACCGACTGCGCCGATGTGCTGCTGGTGCAGATCAACCCCATTGAACACCAGGGCGTGCCCGACAGCGCCAGTGAGATCATGGAGCGCATGAACGAAGTCACGTTCAACGCCGCCCTGCTGTCCGAGCTGCGCGCCATCGAGTTCGTGCGCCGGCTGCTGGCCGAAGGCAAGCTGGACGCGCGCCGCTACAAGAGCGTGCGCATGCACCGCATCGATGGTGGCGCGGTGCTCGAGCCGTTCGGAGCCGCCAGCAAGCTGCGGGCGGACCTGGCCTTCGTGCGCCGCTTGTTCGACCTGGGCAGGGCGGCCGGCCAGGACTGGCTGCAGGCCCACCGGGCGGACGTGGGCGTGCGCACCACGGTCAACATCGCCGACAATGCGTAACCTTTCCACTGCCTGTTGACCGCCTTTTCGCCCTCCGCCATGCAGCACGACCCGAACTGCCTCTTCTGCAAGATCATCGCCGGCCAGATCCCCTCGAAGAAGGTGTACGAGGACGAGCGGGTGTTTGCCTTCCACGACATCCACCCCTGGGCGCCGGTGCATTTTCTCGTGGTGCCCAAGGTCCATCTGCATTCCATGGCGGCGGTCACGCCCGAGCACGCGGACCTGCTGGGGCACATGATGACGCTGGCGCCCAAGCTGGCGCAGGAGCAGGGCTGCAACCCTTATCCGGACGGAGGATTCCGCATCGTGGTAAATACCGGTTCCGAGGGTGGTCAGGAGATCCACCACCTGCACATGCACGTGATCGGCGGTCCCCGCCCCTGGCTCAAGGGGTAAGTCGGCGCGCCTGCAGCCGCCGTGAAGTTGCTAGGGATATGAGGGGCCCGACATATCCGCCGTCTAGAATGGGCCGTATTCGTTAGGAGATTTTCATGGGTTCGTTTTCCATTTGGCACTGGCTCATCGTGCTGCTGATCGTCGTGATGGTGTTCGGCACCAAGAAGCTCAAGAACATCGGCTCCGACCTGGGCGGCGCGGTCAAGGGTTTCAAGGACGGCATGAAGGATGGCGCCAGCACCGATGACTCGGCCACCACCAGCGCGCCCGCGGGCCAGGTGACCAACAACAGCACGGCTGCCGACAAGACCACGATCGACGTCGAAGCCAAGCACAAGAGCTGAACGCCCACGCCTTTCCTGCCTGAGCGTTCCTCATGATCGACATTGGCCTGTCCAAGATGGCGCTGATTGGCGCCGTGGCCCTCATCGTCATCGGCCCCGAGAAGCTGCCGCGCGTCGCGCGCACGGTGGGCACCTTGCTGGGCAAGGCGCAGCGTTACGTGGCCGACGTCAAGGCGGAGGTCAACCGCTCCATGGAGCTGGACGAGCTGCGCAAGATGAAAGACACCGTGGAGAACGCGGCGCGCGACGTGGAGCAGACCATTCACACCAGCGCCAGCGATTTCCAGAAGGACATGGAGCACAGCCTGGGCGACGCCTCTGCGACCGGCAGCACCTACGGGGTGGACCAAGGCCTGTCCACCGTGGTCCCGGCGTACAAGCACCCAGCCAAGAACTGGCGCCTCAAGCGCGGTGCCATGCCCCAGTGGTACAAGGCGCGCGCGGGCGTGCGCACGCGGGTGCAGTCAGGCGCGGCGCGCGTGGCACGGTTCCGCCCCCAGAAATTCCATTGATCCCCTGATGGGCTGCGCCCTGCGCAGCCCGCGCGGGCCATGATCCCGCCTCACCCCCACCATGTCCGAAACACCGAACAAAGAAGACGAGCTCGCCGGTACCGAGCAGCCTTTCGTGCAGCACCTGATGGAGCTGCGCGACCGCCTCGTGAAGGCCATGATCGCGGTGGGTGTCGTCGCGGCCGCCCTGTTCTTCTATCCCGGTCCCGGCCAGCTGTACGACTTCCTGGCCGCGCCTTTGGTGGCCCACTTGCCGCAGGGGGCGACCATGATCGCCACCTCGGTGATCTCGCCCTTCATGGTGCCGCTCAAGATCCTGCTGATGTCGGCGTTCCTTGTGGCGCTGCCCTTCGTGCTGTGGCAGGTGTGGGCCTTCGTGGCGCCGGGGCTGTATTCGCACGAGAAGCGCCTGGTGCTGCCGCTGGTGGTTTCCAGCACGGTGCTGTTCTTCATCGGCGTGGCGTTCTGCTACTTCTTCGTGTTTGGACAGGTGTTCAGCTTCATCCAGGGTTTTGCACCCAAGAGCATCACCGCCGCGCCGGACATCGAGGCCTACCTGGGCTTCGTGATGACCATGTTCCTCGCCTTCGGCCTGGCCTTTGAGGTGCCGATCGCCGTGGTGGTGCTGGCGCGCCTGAACGTCGTGAGCGTGGAAAAGCTCAAGAGCTTCCGCGGCTACTTCATCGTGGTCGCGTTCGTGATCGCCGCCATCGTCACGCCGCCGGACGTGGTGTCGCAACTGGCGCTGGCGATTCCCATGTGCCTGCTCTACGAGTTGGGCATCTGGGCGGCGCAGCTGTTCATCCGCCATACCAAGGCACCCGAAGATCCGCAGGAATCCGCGCCGTGAGCGTGCACTGAGCCACCGCCGCGCTGCGGGGGGCCGCCGGCGCCCGGTGGTGCACCGTTCAGGAGTGGAAACAAAAATAGCTTCCCGGGCTTTCTAGACAACCGCGGGAAGCTATTTTTTTGATAGCAATGCCGTTCAGCGGCGCTGCTGCACGCGGGGCCGCGTGCCCGGCACGACCGATACCTCCAGCCGCGCGTCGCCGCGCTGCAGCGCAAAGCTGGCCGCGGAGCCGGGCTTGAGGGACGCCACCGCCGTGAGCAGTTGCGACACATTGTTGGTGGCTTTGTCCTCCACGCTCAGGATCACGTCGCCCGGCCGCACCCCCGCCACTGCCGCGGGACCGCCCTGCAGCACGCCGGTGATGATCACGCCCTCTGTGGCCTTCACGCCAAAGGTCTGCGCCAGTTCCGGGGACAGTTCGTTGGGCTCCACGCCGATCCAGCCGCGCGTGACCTGCCCGTCGCGCACGATACCGTCCAGCACCAGCTTGGCCGTCGACACGGGAATGGCGAAGCCGATGCCCATGCTGCCGCCTGAGCGGGAGTAGATGGCGGTGTTGATGCCCATCAGGTTGCCATTCACGTCCACCAGCGCGCCGCCGGAGTTGCCGGGGTTGATGGCCGCGTCGGTCTGAATGAAGTTCTCGAAAGTGTTGATGCCCAGTTGGCTGCGACCCAGTGCCGACACGATGCCGCTGGTGACCGTCTGGCCCACGCCAAAGGGATTGCCGATGGCCAGCACCTGATCGCCCACGGCGAGCTGGTCGGAATCGCCCAGCACGATGACGGGCAGCTTGTCGAGATCCACCTTCAGCACGGCCAGGTCGGTTTCAGGGTCGGTCCCGATGATGGTGGCGCGCGCGCGCCGGCTGTCGGTGAGCGTCACCTCGATCTCGTCGGCGCCCTCCACCACGTGGTTGTTGGTGAGGATGTAGCCGTCGGGGCTGATGATCACGCCGCTGCCCAGGCCGGTTTGCGCCTGGGTGCCTTGGTCGCCAAAGAAGAACTGGAACCACGGGTCGTTGCTGCGCGGGTGGCGCACGGCTTTGCTGGTGTTGATGCTGACCACCGCTGGCGCCGCCCTGCGCGCCGCCCCACTGAAGCTGCCCGCCGCGGGCTGGGCGGACGTGGAGGAGGGCGCCTCGATGAGCGATATGCCAGCGCCGCTGCGTGTGGCGCCGCGCTGCAGCCAGTCGGGCTGCAGGGTGGCCACCACGAAGTACGCAGCCAGCAGCACGGTGACGGATTGGGAGAGCAGGAGCCAGAGGCGTTTCATGGGGCGTGATGCGGTTGGAAGGCGAGCGCAAATTGTAGGCGTGTGCCCCGGTTTCGGGGCGTGGGACGGCGCGGCGCGAGTCCCTGCAGACGCAGTGGCGGGCCTGGCGTTGCGAGGGGCCTGCTTCGCGTCGCTTTAGCGCATCTGGAACAGTTCCTGGTGGAAGGCCTGCGTGGGCAGGCCGTGCGCGGCCAGGTCTGCCCGCAGGGCAGAGGCGAATGGTATCGGGCCGCAGAACCAGACGCTGGCGTTTCGCCATTCGGGCACCAGCGCTCGCAGACGCTCGCCGTCCAGGCGCCCGTCCTGTGCATCCACGAAGAGGTGCAGGCGCACGCCGGCGGCCTGCGCATCGACACGCAGCTTGTCCAGCGCCACCGGGTCGTGGTCGGCGGTGGTGTGGAACAGGTCGATGGGCCGGGCGGAGTGGGAGCCCCCGTGCGCGAGTTGTTTCATGCGTGCGATGAACGGCGTAATGCCGATGCCGGCGCCGATCCAGATCTGGCGTGGACGCGCGTCGTCGAATGTGAAGCAGCCGTACGGCCCCTCCACCGTCACGTGGTCGCCCACGCGCAGGCGGTCGGGCAGGCGGCTGGTGTGGTCGCCGAGGGCCTTGGTGATGAAAGTGACGCACGGGTCTTGTGGCATCCACGCCGATGCGATGGTGTAGGGGTGCGCGCCTTCCTTGGGGTCGGAGGTGACGAAGGCGAATTGCCCCGCGCGGTGCCCCGGCCAGAGGCCGTCGAGACGGATGCGCGTTTCCAGCACGCGCAGCGCGGGATAAGGCTGCAATGAAACGATGCGACCCTGAACGGTGCGGCGCCCGCCCACGCGGTGGGTCAGTACCAGCACGGCTGATACCGTGCCAGCGGCCACCAGCAGGGCCAGCAGCCAGCCGATCGGCTGCGACCAGTAGCTCCACTGCACCAGCACCACGGTGTGGAAGACCAGCGCCAGGTAAGCCACGGCCAGCAACTGGTGCGTCTTGGCGAACAGCCGGTACGGAAAGCGCTTGACCAGCGCCAGCACGATGAGCAGTACCGCTGCGTAGAACGCCCACTCGCCCACGCCTTCGGCGAGGCCGCGCCAATCGCGCAGCGTGGCCTCGGCAAGGCCCAGGTTCTCGGCAGGCGGGCGCGGCCCGCGCGGCGGTCGGGTAAGCCAACCCCATCCCACGGCCCATTTGGTGCCCTTGGCCCAGAGCCAGTGCACCGTGCCGATCGCCAGCGCGGCGATGCCCAGCCACTTGTGCAGACGGTACATCTTGTCCAGCCCGTCCAAATGCCGCTCCAGCCACACGGGGCGCACGGCCAGCAGCATGGCGAGCGACATCGCGCCCATCACCAGCACACCGCTGTATTGCACCCAGACGGTGCGCAGCGCGAAGTAGCCCGGCTGCGCGGGCCATAGCGTGTCGGCCATCAGCCACAGCGCGGTGAGGCCGAGCAGGAAGGCCCAGAAGGCCCACGTGATGCGTTTCATCCCAGTTCCCTGTTGGTTGTCATGGTGGTTTGCCAGGCAGTCTAGGAGCGCGTTTGCGCGGGATTTTTTAAGCAGTATGAAGCATGGGTAAACACGTTTGATGTGGGTCAGCGCAGGGGCACATCGCGGACAATTGCCGCATGTCTCATCCTTCGCATACCGACCGGGACGCGCTCCTGGCGGCCTTTGATGCCGAACTGCAGCCCGAACGCTTCAAGGATTACGGGCCCAATGGGCTGCAGGTGGAAGGCAGGCGCGAGATCGCGCGCATCGTCAGCGGAGTCACGGCCAGCCGCGCGCTGATCGATGCCGCCATTGCCGCGCGGGCCGACGCCATCTTCGTGCACCACGGCTTGTTCTGGCGGGGCATGGACGGCCGCGTGACCGGCTGGATGAAGCAGCGCCTGCAGCGCCTGCTGGCACACGACATCAATCTGTTTGCCTACCACTTGCCACTGGACGCGCATGCGCAGTGGGGCAACAACGCACAACTGGGGCGCGTGCTGGGCTGGCAGCCCGACCAGCGTTTTGGCGAGCAGGACCTGGGCTTTGCCGCGCCGGCGGATTTCGCAGATGTGGGTGCGCTGGCCGCGCACGTGCAAGCGGCGCTGGGCCGTGCGGCCACGGTGGTGGTGCCGGAGCAGGTGCGCCACATCCGCCGCGTGGCGTGGTGCACGGGCGGCGCGCAAGGGTTCTTCGAGTCCGCCATCGCCGCGGGGGCGGATGCCTTCATCACCGGCGAGATCTCCGAACAGCAGACCCACCTCGCGCGCGAGACGGGCGTGGCCTTCATCGCAGCCGGCCACCATGCCACCGAACGCTACGGTGCGCCGGCGCTCGCGGCCCATGTCGCGCAGCGGTTGGGGTTGGAGCACCGCTTCATCGATATCGACAATCCTGCTTGAGTTGTGCTATTAAAAATATAGCTACTTGCGCTTTATGGTAGAGCGCTAGGGCCCTATTTGATCTATAGGCTTATTCATGAATGCACTTCCCGCGCTTGCCATCACTCAGGGGGATCCCGCAGGCATCGGTCCGGAAATCGTGGCCAAGGCGTTTCGCGATGCGCCACAGGTGCTGCGCGGCTGCTTCGTGGTGGGAGACCTGCCGACCATGCGCCGCGCGGCGTCCTGCATCATGCGGCCGGGCCAGCCCAGTTTGCCCGTGGCGCGCCTGGATGCGCACCGTGCGCCGGTCGACCTGGCCGACATTCCGCCGCGCTGCCTGCCCGTATGGCAACTGCCGGAATTGGAGGGCGTGGCTCCTGCGCCCTGGGGGCGGGTGAGCGCCGAAGCCGGGCGTGCCGCGGCGGCGTGTGTGGTGTGGGCTGCGCGTGCTGCATTGCGTGGCGAGGTTGCGGCGCTGGTGACGGCGCCTTTGCACAAGGAGGCGCTCGCGGCCGCGGGCGTGCACCATCCCGGTCACACGGAACTGCTGCAAGCCGAGGCGGCGGTCCATGCGGGCGTGTCCTTGCAGCAGATGCCCGTGCGCATGATGCTCGCGAATGACGAGCTGCGCACCGTGCTCGTCAGTATCCACGTCGCGCTGCGCGATGCCATTACCGCGGTGACGCAGGACAGCGTGCTGCAGACGCTGCGGATCACCCATGCCGCGCTCTCGCGCAGCCTGGGGCGCGCTCCGCGCATTGGCGTGGCGGGGCTCAATCCGCATGCGGGCGAGGGGGGCTTGTTCGGCCGCGAGGAGCTCGAAATCATCGCGCCAGCCGTGACGCAGGCGCGCAGTGAGGGGATCGATGCCCACGGCCCGTTTGCACCCGACACCATTTTCATGCGCGCCCGCTCCACGCCGCAGCGCGCCGGCGAGTTTGACGTGGTGCTGGCCATGTACCACGACCAGGGCCTGATCCCGGTGAAGTATTTGGGCGTGGACAAGGGGGTGAACGTCACGCTCGGGTTGCCGCTTGTGCGCACCAGCCCCGACCACGGCACGGCCTTCGACATCGCGGGGCAGGGGACGGCGGATGCGGAGAGCCTGATCGAAGCCGTGCGCATGGCGCGGCAGTTGGCGCGGCCCTGAACGTCTCCCTGAAATGCAAAGGCCCGCCGCCCCAGGAAGGGCGGTGGGCCTTTTTACGCGCCCTCTGGCGTGCTGTCAGCGCTTGAGGCTGTCGCGGATCTCGCGCAGCAGCTGGATGTCCTCGGGAGTGGCGGGCGGGGCGGGCGGCTCGACGGGTGTCTCACGCTTGAGCCGGTTGATCTGTTTGACCATCACGAAGATGATGAACGCGAGGATCACGAAATTGACCGCGACGGTGATGAAATTGCCGTAAGCCAGTACCGGCACGCCCGCTTTGCGAATCGCCTCCAGCGTATAGGGCGTGCCCTCCGGCACGCTGCCCAGCACGATGAACAGGTTGGAGAAGTCCAGCTTGCCGAACACCAAGCCCACGACCGGCATGATGAGGTCGCTGACGACGGAGTCGACGATCTTGCCGAAGGCACCACCGATGATCACGCCGACCGCGAGGTCAATGACGTTGCCCTTAACGGCAAACTCCCGAAACTCTTTGGCAATGCCCATTTCGTTTCTCCTTTGATATAGATGAAAACACTGAACTATTGCCTAGCTTAAGTCCAGCAGCAGCGTTGGAATAACCATTTTCACTCCGCTACAATTTGCGGTTGACCCCTTAGCGAAGCATACCGAGGATCCCCATGAGTGAAACTCCGATCGACTCCAGCAAGCGGACGTGGCTGATTGCGTCCGGCTGCGCTGGTGCGGTGGGCGGCGTGGCGACTGCCGTTCCTTTTGTGAGCACTTTCCAACCGTCTGAAAAGGCCAAGGCAGCGGGTGCTGCCGTCGAGGTGGATATCTCGGGTCTCAAGCCCGGCGAAAAAATCACCGTGGAATGGCGTGGAAAGCCTGTTTGGATTGTCAAGCGCACGCCCGAGCAGCTTGCCGAGCTGCCCAAGCTGGATGCGCAGCTTGCCGATCCCAAATCGGCGCGCAACCCTGCGGAGCTCACGCCGGAATATGCGCGCAACGAATGGCGCTCCATCAAACCCGAGGTGCTCGTGGCCGTGGGTATCTGCTCCCACCTTGGCTGCTCTCCCACGGAGAAGTTCGCGTCGGGCCCGCAGCCTTCCCTGCCTGACGACTGGAAGGGCGGTTTCCTGTGCCCATGCCATGGCTCCACATTCGACATGGCGGGCCGTGTGTTCAAGAACAAGCCTGCGCCTGACAATCTCGAAGTGCCGCCGCACATGTACCTGTCGGAGACCAAGCTCCTGATCGGTGAAGACAAGAAGGCCTGAGGGAGGCACTGACAAATGGCTGCTTATCGCGAATTCAAGGAAGTCTCGCCCAACGCGTCCGCGGGCGCGAAGGTCACCAACTGGCTGGAAAACCGTTTCCCCACGGCTTTCGATGCCTACAAGGTGCACATGTCGGAGTACTACGCTCCGAAGAACTTCAACTTCTGGTACATCTTCGGCTCGCTGGCGCTGCTGGTACTGGTGATCCAGATCGTCACCGGCATCTTCCTCGTGATGCACTACAAGCCCGACGCTGCCAAGGCGTTCGAGTCTGTCGAGTACATCATGCGCGATGTGCCGTGGGGCTGGCTGATCCGCTACATGCACTCGACCGGTGCGTCGGCCTTCTTCGTGGTCGTGTACCTGCATATGTTCCGCGGCCTGCTGTACGGCTCCTATCGCAAGCCACGCGAACTGGTGTGGATCTTCGGCTGCGCCATCTTCCTGGCGCTGATGGCCGAGGCGTTCATGGGCTATCTGCTGCCCTGGGGCCAGATGTCCTACTGGGGCGCACAGGTGATCGTGAACCTGTTCTCCGCCATTCCCTTCATCGGCCCCGATCTGGCGCTGCTGATCCGTGGCGACTATGTGGTGGGCGATGCGACGCTGAACCGCTTCTTCAGCTTCCACGTGATCGCTGTGCCGCTGGTGCTGCTGGGCCTGGTGGTGGCGCACTTGCTGGCGCTGCATGACGTGGGTTCCAACAACCCTGATGGCATCGAAATCAAGGGCCCCGGCAAGCCGGTGGATGAGCATGGCCACCCGCTGGACGGCGTACCTTTCCACCCTTACTACACGGTGCACGACATCCTGGGCGTGTGCGTGTTCCTGTTCATCTTCTCGGCGGTGGTGTTCTTCGCTCCCGAACTGGGTGGCTACTTCCTGGAGTACAACAACTTCATCCCGGCCGATCCGCTGCAGACGCCTGCCCACATCGCCCCGGTGTGGTACTTCACGCCCTTCTATTCCATGCTGCGCGCCATCACCACCGAGATGATGTACGTGTTGATCGCATGTGTGGTGCTGGGTGCGGGCTTCGGTGTATTCAAGGCCCGTTTGCCTGCGCTCATCAAGGGTGGCGTAGCGCTGGCAGCCGCCGTGGCCATCGCCCTCATGCTGGCTATTGATGCCAAGTTTTGGGGCGTGGTGGTGATGGGTGGTGCCGTGATCATTCTGTTCTTCCTGCCCTGGCTGGACCAGAGCCCTGCACGCTCGATCCGCTATCGCCCGACATGGCACAAGTACCTGTACGCAGTATTCGTGGTTGTGTTCGTCATCCTGGCCTACCTGGGCGTGCAACCGCCATCGCCCATCGGCGAGCGGGTTTCGCAAGTGGGTACGCTGTTCTACTTTGGTTTCTTCCTGCTCATGCCCTGGTGGAGCCGCTTGGGTACACCCAAGCCCGTGCCGGACCGCGTGACTTTTGCTGCGCACTGAGCTGGAGACGACAACAATGAAAAAACTCATCCTCACGTTGGTTGCAGCTCTGGGTCTGGTGGCTGGGGCGCATGCCGCCGGTGGTGGCATGGCCTGGGACAAGGCGCCTGTCAACACCAGCGACACGGCGTCCTTGCAGAACGGTGCGAAGCTCTTCGTCAACTATTGCCTCAACTGCCACTCGGCTGCCTTCATGCGTTTCAATCGCTTGAAGGACATCGGTCTCACGGACCAGCAGATCAAGGACAACCTGCTGTTCACGACCGATAAGGTGGGCGAGACCATGAAGTCCGCCATCGATCCCAAGCAGGCCAAGGTGTGGTTCGGCGCCAACCCGCCTGATCTCACGGTGATTGCACGTTCGCGTGCAGGCGCTGGCGGAACGGGCGCCGACTATCTCTACACCTTCCTGCGCACCTTCTATCGGGACGACACCAAGGCCACGGGCTGGAATAATCTGGCGTTCCCCAATGTGGGCATGCCCCATGCCTTGTGGCAACTGCAAGGCGAGCGCCGCCCGATCTTCGAAGAGCGTGAAAGCCACGGCAAGACCGAGCATGTGCTCAAGGGCTGGGAGCAGGTTACTGCAGGCAGCATGACGCCGTTGCAATACGACCAAGCTGTAGGTGATCTCGTGAATTATCTGCAGTGGATGGGCGAGCCAGCGCAAAATACACGTGTTCGCATTGGCGTATGGGTGTTGATCTTCCTTGGCGTGTTCACGCTCATCGCATGGAGGCTCAACGCCGCCTTCTGGAAAGACGTTAAGTAAACGCTAGGTTCTTTGCCGCGCATTTCTGCGCTGCCGAGCATGTACAGAGTGGGTGCCCTGGCACCCACTCTTTTGATTTTTAGGAGCTGCTCACCATGATGGTGCTTTATTCGGGTACGACCTGCCCCTTTTCCCATCGCTGCCGTTTCGTCCTCTTCGAAAAAGGCATGGATTTCGAGATCCGCGATGTGGACCTGTACAACAAGCCCGAAGACATCAGCGTGATGAATCCCTATGGCCAGGTTCCCATCCTGGTCGAGCGCGACTTGATCCTGTACGAGTCCAACATCATCAACGAGTACATTGATGAGCGCTTCCCCCACCCGCAACTGATGCCGGGTGATCCGGTGGACCGCGCGCGCGTGCGCCTGTTCCTGCTGAACTTCGAGAAGGAATTGTTCGTTCACGTGAACGCGCTGGAGTCGCGCGCCACGAAGGGAAATGAAAAGGCATTGGAGAAGGCGCGCACGCACATCCGCGACCGGCTGACGCAGCTCGCTCCGGTGTTCTTGAAGAACAAATACATGTTGGGCGAGGGTTTTTCCATGCTTGATGTGGCCATTGCCCCCTTGTTGTGGCGCCTGGACTATTACGGCATCGAGTTGAGCAAGAACGCTGCACCATTGCTCAAATATGCCGAGCGCATTTTCTCCCGCCCAGCATATATCGAGGCGCTGACGCCTTCCGAGAAAGTCATGCGCAAGTAAGCTGCTGCGCCTTTTTCTTTTGCTTGCGTACGATGAAGCCACAGGAATTTCCCTCCACGCGCCCCTATCTCATTCGTGCTCTGTATGAGTGGTGCACGGACAACGGCTTCACGCCCTATCTGGTGGTGCGTGTGAACGAATCCGTTCAGGTACCGCGTGAGTACGTCAACAACGGCGAGATTGTCCTGAACGCAAGCTACGACGCGACGAGCGGGCTGCAACTGGGCAACGATTTCATCGAGTTCAAGGCACGCTTCGGCGGCAGGCCGCACGACATCATGGTCCCGGTGCGCCGGGTCGTCGCCATCTACGCCCGTGAAAACGGACAGGGTATGGCCTTCCCCTTGGAAGAGGAAGTGTTCGTGCCGCCGGCCGCTGCTGTAGTGTCATCCGCGGACTCGGGCGCTGGACCGGGTGTCCCGGGCTCCACGGTTTCCGAGCGTGGTCCTGTTCAGTTGCAATCGGTGGACGGCTCTGTGAGCGATGCGCACGAGGAGGCGCCGCGACCGCCTCCGCCCACAGGAGGCGCTGGGCGTCCTTCGCTCAAGCGCATCAAATGAGGCATCTTTCAAGGTGCATCAATTTGAGCCGTGCGTTTTGAACGCTAGAATCTGGAATTCGCCGATTTAGCTCAGTTGGTAGAGCACCCGCCTTGTAAGCGGTAGGTCGTCAGTTCGAATCCGACAATCGGCACCATTGCACAGGCCGCATGTTCGCAGGGACATGCGGCTTTTCTTTTGCGTGCGGCCTTTTCTTTACGACGCCATGCCTGCGGCATAGCTGGCGTCTTTCGCCTGAGTGCTCAGGTTTGAACTTTCAGGCGTATGGAGTTAACCTCCCATCCCCGACTGCGCAGATGTGCCTCGAATGCGGGCAGCAATTGCCGGACTTTTGCGGCGGCGGCATTGCTGCGGACCAGCAGGCACCAACAAGCGCCTTCAATCGGCCCTGCCTGAATGGCGGGGCGCAGCAGCGGGGGTATCAAGCCCTCGATGGCTTTTAGCCGGGCACTGGACTCCTGGGTGAGCGCGGTCAGCTTCGCCAACGTCGGCGACTCCTGCGTGGCTTGCTGGAGTGAGATGGCGTGGTGACGACGATTCATACAGAGACTGGTCCAACCAGCGACGAGGGAAAAACGTGCAGGTGATTATTACGGATGCGTGGCTCGCGCGAAGCCGCGCCATACACCTCAGCGGTGTGCAACTGATCTGCGCTCTAGCTGGGATTTTCATGGCACTGCTGTTCATGACCGTGATGGCATACCACTGGGTGCTGATGCATGGCGTGCGCGAGGGCTGGCCCGTAGTGGGCTCCATGGCACGACTGGCTGTGCAGGATGAGCAAGCCCAGCGCGAGCGGTTCATGCGCGCCAATATCGATGCGATGGCGCGCAAGCTGGGAGACATGCAAGCCCGTGTGCTCCAACTGGAATCGCTGGGTGAGCGTGTCCGAGGCTTGGCCGGTCTGCCTGCGTCCGAGGTGCAGAGCCTGCCGGGCCGTGGAGGCATGCTGGTGGCTGGGCGCCCGCTGGGGCTCGACGAACTGAATGCGGCCTTGGACGACCTGGTCGCCATCACCGGCCGGCGGACGGATTTGATGACGGTGGCAGAGTCACGCCTCTTTGACCAGCACATCCGCAAGCACTTGATCCCGACCCAGGTTCCCGTGCGCGACACGGCTGTTGGTTCGCCGTTCGGCTGGCGCATTGATCCTTTTACCGGCCAGTCCGCGTTGCATACCGGGCTGGACTTCTCGGCCGGAACCGGCACGCCCATCGTGGCCGCGGCCGGCGGCGTGGTGATCGCTCAGGAGTACCACCCCGCCTATGGCAACATGGTGGAGATAGACCACGGAAGCCAACTCGTCACCCGCTACGCCCACGCCTCCAAAACCCTGGTGAAGGCGGGGGACATCGTGCGCCGGGGACAGAAAATCGCGGAAGTGGGAAGTACGGGCCGCTCCACGGGGCCGCATTTGCATTTCGAAGTATGGGTGCAAGGCGTGCCGCAGGATCCGCAGAAATTCCTCTTCGCGGGAGAGCCCGCACCGATGCCACACGCCCTCACAGGGCGCGCTGCCATTGGGCACCTGGCGCACAGGTAGAATCTTTCGATCAGGCCCGCCACCTCGGATTGCAGGTACTTGCAATGGTGGACGGGGGTCTCCATCTGGATTCACATCATCACAGGGATTCCGGTCGCTCTGCCGCTCGTTGGCGTGTAGTGCGGTCGCGTTCGCATGGCCACCAACTTCCTCACCAAAATATTCGGCAGTCGCAATGACCGCCTGCTCAAGCAGTATCGCAAGACGGTTGCTCGCATCAATGCGATGGAGCCCGACTATGAAAGCTGAGTGACGAGGCGCTGCGGGGCAAGACGCAGGAATTCAAGGATCGCATTGCACAGGGCGAATCGTTGGACGCTCTGCTACCCGAAGCCTTTGCCGTGGTGCGCGAGGGTTCCAAGCGCATCATGAAAATGCGCCACTTCGACGTGCAGCTGGTGGGTGGCATGGCGCTGCATTACGGCAAGATCGCTGAGATGCGCACGGGCGAGGGCAAGACGCTGACGGCCACGCTGCCCGTTTACCTGAACGCCCTGTCGGGCCAGGGCGTGCACGTGGTGACAGTGAACGACTATCTTGCGGGCCGTGACGCGCAATGGATGGGGCGGCTGTACAACTTCCTGGGCCTCACAGTGGGTATCAACCTGCCTCAAATGCCCCGCGAAGAAAAGCAGGCCGCCTACCAGGCAGACATCACCTACGGAACGAACAACGAGTACGGGTTCGACTACCTGCGCGACAACATGGTGTACGACGCGCGCGAGCGCGTGCAGCGCGGCCTCAACTACGCCATCGTCGATGAGGTGGACTCCATCCTGATCGATGAGGCGCGTACCCCCCTGATCATCAGCGGGCAGGCAGAGGACCACACGGCGCTGTATGTGGCCATGAACAAGGTGGTGCCCCTGCTGGTGCGCCAGGAGGGTGAGGCCGACCCGCGTACGGGTGAGGGCGTGACCAAGCCGGGGGATTTCACCCTCGACGAAAAGACGCACCAGGTGTTCCTGACGGAGCAGGGCCACGAGAATGCAGAGCGCATCCTGGCCAGCCAGGGGCTGATTCCGGAAGGGGCGTCGCTCTACGATCCGGCCAACATCACGCTGGTGCATCACTTGTACGCGGCGCTGCGCGCCAACCATCTCTACCACCGCGACCAGCACTACGTCGTGCAGAACGGCGAGATCGTGATCGTGGACGAGTTCACGGGCCGCCTCATGGCCGGCCGCCGCTGGAGCGAAGGCCTGCACCAGGCCGTGGAAGCCAAGGAAGGCGTGAACATCCAGGCCGAGAACCAGACGCTGGCCTCCATCACCTTCCAGAACTACTTCCGCCTCTATAACAAGCTCTCGGGCATGACCGGTACGGCCGATACCGAGGCCTATGAGTTCCAGGAAATCTACGGCCTGGAAACCGTGGTGATCCCGCCCAACCGGCCCAGCAAGCGCGACGACCAGCTCGACCGCGTGTACAAGACGACGCGCGAGAAGTACGAGGCTGCGATTGCCGACATCCGCGAATGCCACGAGCGTGGCCAGCCGGTGCTGGTGGGTACCACTTCCATCGAGAACTCGGAAATCATCGACGAGTTGCTGAACAAGGCAGGCCTGCCGCACCAGGTACTCAACGCCAAGCAGCACGCGCGGGAGGCCGATATCGTGGCTCAGGCGGGACGCCCCGGCATGATCACCATCGCCACCAATATGGCGGGCCGCGGTACCGACATCGTTCTGGGCGGCAACGTGGAAAAGGCGATCGCCGCGCTGGAGGCCGATGAGTCGCTGTCAGAAGCCGACCGAGCCGCGCGTGTGCAGGAACTGCGCGCGCAGTGGAAGCTCGACCACGAGAAGGTGACGGCACTCGGCGGCCTGCGCATCATCGCGACCGAGCGCCATGAATCCCGCCGTATCGACAACCAGCTGCGCGGCCGCTCGGGCCGTCAGGGCGATCCGGGCTCTTCGCGCTTCTATCTGAGCCTGGATGACCAATTGATGCGCATCTTCGCGGGCGACCGCGTCAAGGCCATCATGGACCGGTTGAAGATGCCGGACGGCGAAGCGATCGAGGCGGGCATCGTCACGCGCAGCATCGAGTCGGCGCAGCGCAAGGTTGAGGCGCGCAACTTCGACATCCGCAAACAGCTGCTGGAGTACGACGACGTCGCCAACGACCAGCGCAAGGTGATCTACCAGCAGCGCAATGAAATCCTGGACGCCCCCGACCTGGGCGTGTTGATCGACGCCATGCGCGACGATTGCCTGGCCGACGTGGTGCGCCAGTACGTGCCTGCCGAGTCCGTGGAAGAACAGTGGGACCTCGCAGGCCTGGAAAAGGCGCTGGCCAACGACTGGCAAGTGTCGTTGGCGCTGCAGAAAGAGGTGGAAGGCTCGGACGCCATCACCGACGAAGAGATTCTGGAGAAGGTGCAGCAGGCCGCCCGCGAGGCCTTCCAGGCCAAGGTGGGGCAGGTGGGCGCGGAGAACTTCACGCAGTTCGAGCGCATGGTGCTGCTGCAGAGCTTCGACACCAACTGGCGCGATCACCTCTCCGCGCTGGATTATTTGCGCCAGGGCATCCACCTGCGCGGCTATGCGCAGAAGCAGCCCAAGCAGGAATACAAACGCGAGGCGTTCGAGCTCTTCCGCCAGCTCATCGACCAGGTCAAGAACGAAGTCACGCGCCTCATGATGACCGTGCAGGTGCAATCCAGCGCCCAACTGGACGAGGCCACGCAGGCCATGGAAGACCGGGGTGAGGGCATCAGCAACGTTACCTACAGCTCGCCCACCGAGACCGGCGAAGTGGAGACGGTGGCCGATGCCGCCACCGCCGCGCAGCCTGCCGCCGCCGGCGTGCGCGTGGGCCGCAACGACCCCTGCCCCTGCGGCAGCGGTAAAAAGTACAAGCAGTGCCACGGCAAGCTGGCGTGATGCCGGCACAATGAAGAACACGGGCTGCGGCCCGTGTTCGCACTTTGGCAGTGCCTTTTCTCCTGTTTCCCCGACGTCTCTTTCTGAAGGAATACGACGCATGCCCGTGAATCTCTCCGCTCCTCTTGCATCGGATTTGCACCCCGTGGCCGGCGTGCGCATCGGCGTGACCGAAGCCGGTGTGCGCAAGGCGCAGCGCAAAGACCTGACCGTGTTCCTGCTGGACGAAGGCACCACCGTCGCGGGCGTGTTCACGCAGAACCGTTTCTGCGCCGCGCCGGTACAGGTGTGCCGTGAGCATCTGGACGGCGGCCAGGCGATTCGCGCCATGGTGGTGAACACGGGCAACGCCAACGCCGGTACGGGCGCAGACGGCCTCGCGCGTGCGCGCGCCACCTGCGAGGCACTGGCTGGCCACCTGGGTCTGGCGGCCAGCCAGGTGCTGCCGTTTTCCACCGGCGTCATCATGGAGCCGCTGCCGCACGAGCGCATTGCAGCCGCGCTGCCCGCCGCGCTGGCCGATGCACAGCCCGGCCACTGGGCGCGCGCGGCCGAAGGCATCATGACCACCGACACGCTGCCCAAGGCGTTCAGCACGCAGGTGCAGTTGGGCGGTGCAACAGTGACCATTACCGGCATCTCCAAGGGCGCGGGCATGATCCGCCCCAACATGGCGACCATGTTGGGCTTCCTGGCCACGGATGCCTGCATCGCGCCCGAGTTGCTGCGCCCGCTCGTGCGCGAGCTGGCGGACCAGTCCTTCAACCGCGTGACCATCGACGGCGACACCAGCACCAACGACTCGTTCGTGCTGATGGCCACGCACAAGGCGCGGCACGCGCCCATCACCTCGCTCGACAGCGCCGAGGGCCGTGCGCTCAAGGCCGCGTTGCTGGAAGTGGCGCAAAAGCTGGCACAGGCCATCGTGCGCGATGGCGAGGGCGCGACCAAGTTCATCACGGTGCGCGTAGAGGGCGGCCAGACGGGCGAAGAGTGCCGGCAGGTGGCCTATGCCATCGCGCATTCGCCGCTGGTCAAGACGGCCTTCTTTGCCAGCGACCCGAACCTGGGCCGCATCCTGGCGGCCGTGGGCTACGCAGGCATTGCGGACCTGGACCAGACCAAGATCGACCTGTTCCTGGACGACGTGCATGTGGCCGTGCAGGGCGGGCGCAATCCGGCCTACCGCGAGGAAGACGGCCAGCGCGTGATGAAGCAAAGCGAGATCACCGTGCGCGTGGTGCTGGGCCGCGGTGCGGCGGTGGACACGGTGTGGACCTGCGACCTGAGCCACGACTACGTGACCATCAACGCGGATTACCGCTCTTGAATGCTTCCCTTTTGATAGCTGTCAGCGCTTGTTAGATAGGCGCTAGAGCCGGAAATGACTGATAAATTCGACCAGCTGATCGCGCGTGCGGAGCAGCTCATCTCCCGTATCGAGGCGGTCTTGCCGCAGCCATTGTCGGCGCCGGACTGGGCGGCCTCCATCGCCTGGCGTTACCGCAAACGCAGCGGCGGCCATGGTGTGCTGGAGCCGGTGCGCCATGTGGCCGCCATGCAGCTGTCCGATCTCAAGGAGATCGATGCGCAGAAAGAAAAGATCCAGCGCAACACCCAGCAGTTCGTCGAAGGCAAGCCCGCCAACAACGTGCTGCTGACCGGTGCGCGCGGCACGGGCAAGTCCTCGCTCATCAAGGCATGCCTGAACAGCTATGCACCCCAGGGCCTGCGTCTGATCGAGGTGGACAAGGCGGACCTGACGGATCTGCCCGACATTGTGGACGTGGTCTCCGGCCGGCCCGAGAAGTTCATCGTTTACTGCGATGACCTGAGCTTTGAGGATGGAGAGGCCGGGTACAAGGCCCTTAAGTCGATCCTGGACGGCTCGGTCGCCGCGGCCACGCCCAATGTGCTGGTGTATGCCACCAGCAACCGGCGCCATCTGCTCCCTGAATACATGAAGGAGAATCTGGGCTACACCCACACCGACGACGGCGAGGTCCATCCGGGCGAGGCGGTGGAGGAAAAAATCTCCCTGTCCGAGCGCTTCGGCCTGTGGGTGAGCTTCTACCCGTTCAGCCAGGACGAGTACCTGGCCATCGTGGCGCAGTGGCTGGCTGCGCTGGGGGTACCCGCCCAAGCCATCGAGGCCGCGCGCCCGCAGGCGCTGGTGTGGGCGCTCGAGCGCGGTTCGCGCAGCGGCCGCGTGGCCTATCAATTTGCCCGGGATTTCGCAGGGCGGCAGGGCGAGGGCGCATGAGCGAATCGACCAGCACGCCACAGCGCAAGCACACCGAGGTCGCCGTGGGCATTCTGCTGCGGGAGGACGGGGCGATGCTGCTGTCCACCCGCCCCACGGGCAAGCCCTATGCGGGCTACTGGGAGTTTCCAGGCGGCAAGATCGAAGTCGGGGAAACCGTGGAGCAGGCGTTGCGCCGCGAACTCATCGAGGAACTGGGCGTGACCATCGGCCCGGTGGAGGCCTGGAAGGTGACCGAGCATGACTACCCGCATGCCCTCGTGCGCCTGCACTGGTGCAAGGTGCGCGAATGGAGCGGTGCGTTCGAAATGCGCGAGGGCCAGACCATGGCCTGGCAGCACTGGCCGCTGCAGGTCAAGCCGGTACTGCCGGGTGCCTATCCCGTGCTGCAGTGGCTGGCCGAGGAGCGTGGCGAGGTCTTCGACGCTTCGCTGCTGGCGTGAGACATTGCTTCAAAATACATAGCTGCTTGCGCTTGCTGGATAAGCGCTAGCAGCCTTTTCTTCAAATATCATGGCTGGCGCTTGGGATCGCCGAACTCCGCATCCTCCGGCGGCGCCTCGGCCGGCATGCGGAAATCTTCGGCTGCCCAGGCCCCCAGATCGATCTGCTTGCAGCGTTCACTGCAAAACGGGCGGAAGCGGTTGGCCGGGCTGTACAGGCTCGGGCCGCCGCAGGTCGGGCAAGGCACTCGCTTGCCTTGGGGCGCAGGTGTGTCGGAGCGGGAGGGTGTGCCGGTCATGTCGTGTCAGGCGCACAGAGTCAGTTCAAATGCCGCGTCCTCGGTGCTGGGAACCAAGCGGCCGCCTTCTTCCTGGCGCATCAGCCGCACCGAAACGATGAGGCGGTTGCCGCTGATCTCCGGGATGAGTTGCAGTGCAGGGTCGATTGCCAAGCGCAGCAGCTGGAAGGTGCGGCCCTGGGGCAGGTTCTGCTGGAACTGCCCGCGCTCGGCCGCCACTTTCTGCGGCAGCCCCGAATCACGCAGCAGGCGCAGCAGCACGTAGACGGACTCTGCCAACGGCCCCAGCGTGGCGGCCCAGTGGTGCAGGTCGTGCTGGCGGTCCTGGGGCGGACGGTGCTGCCACGCGTAGTAGGCGGGCAGATCGAAGCCGCAGGTGCCCCCGGGAATGCCCACGCGGCTGCGAATGCTCATGAGCCAATCGTTCTCGGTCAACGCCTGGCCGGCCTTGCCGGTTTGCGCGTTGAGTGCGGCAAAGCACTGGTCGAGCTGGGCGATCACGCCGTCCAGGGCTTCCTCGGAGATGGAGGGGTTGCCGCGATAGGCATCCAGCTGGTGCTTGTGCTTTTCCAGATCCTTGAGCACGTCGGCTTTGAGGTCTGCGCGGGCCGCCACGTCCATGACCTCGAACATGGTCACGAGGGCATAGTGATGGTCCAGGGGATGCGGGCGCGCGATGAGCTCGCCCAGCCGGCGAAACAGCTGCTCAAGCCGCAGATAGGTTCTCAGGCGTTCGTTGAAAGGGTATTCGTAAAGGATCACGCTACGGGGTTCCTGAGTGCGCACGGTGTGGGGCGGGGTGCGAGCGCTGCGCTGCGGCAGACCATTGCACACCACGCCGGTGCGAACACATCATAGCCCGAAGAATACGGCGATCTCGCGTGCCTTTGTTTGCAAATCTGACAGCGCCAACCCGTCGTTGTAGATCAACAGGTCGGCGGCCGCGCGGCGCGTGGCGCGTGGGCTCTGTGTGGCCATGATGGCGCGCACGGCATCGGCGGTCAGACCGCTGCGCATCTGCACACGCTGAATCTGCGTCTCCTCCCGGCAGTCCACGACCAGGACGGCGTCCAGCTGCCGGGCCCAACGGGGCGACTCCGTCAGCAGCGGAATGTCGAACACGATGAGTGCGTGGCCCGCGTGGTGCGCCTGTGCCGCAGCGTGTGCGATCTCGCGTCCCACGAAGGGGTGAACGATGGCTTCCAGGCGCTGCTTCGCCGTGGGATCGCTGAAAACGAGGGTGCGCATGCGTGCCCGGTCCAGCGCGCCGTCGGTGATGTAGTCGGGCCCGAACTCGTCGCGCAGGGCCGCGATGGCGGCGCCTTCCGCCTCGGTCACCGAGCGGGCGATGGCATCGGCGTCGATCAGTGCCGCGCCGTTCTGTCGCAACATGCCGGCCACCGTGCTTTTGCCGCTGCCGATGCCGCCCGTCACGCCCAGTTTCACCGGGCGGGGACCGGCCTGCCGAGAGCCCACCTTAGAGCCCCAGCACGGAAAAGACGGCCTGCATGATGCGCCCGGGGCCCCACAGCATGGCGGCCATGCCTCCTCCCACCAGGAACGGGCCGAAGGGGACGTACTTGCCTTCGCGCAGGGTGCTGGCCAGCTTCATGGCGATGCCGACGATGGCGCCGATGACCGAGGCCAGCAGAATGATCGGCACGAGCGCCTGCCAGCCAAACCAGGCGCCCAGGGCGGCGAACAGTTTGAAGTCGCCATAGCCCATGCCCTCCTTGCCTGTGGCCAGCTTGAACCCCCAGTACACGGACCAGAGGGACAGGTAGCCCGCTGCGGCGCCGATGACGGCATCCACGGGCTGCACTTCAATCCAGCGCAAGACGGCCGCAAGCAGGCCCGCCCACAGCAACGGCAGCGTGATGTCGTCGGGTAAAAGCGTGGTGTCCCAGTCGATGCATGCCAGTGTGACCAGCGCGGCCGAGAAACCGCACCACGCGGCGGTCGTGAGGCTCCAGCCCCAGCGGAGCGCGCATGCATAGAACAAGGCACCCGTCGCCAGCTCTACCAGCGGATACCGGGGGCTGATGCGCGTGCCGCAACCCGCGCACCGGCCTCGCAGGGCTAAATAGCTCAGGACCGGAATGTTCTCGTACCAGCGGATCGCGTGGCCGCAGGAGGGGCAGCGTGAACGCGGCTTGGACAGGCTGAGGGGCTCGTTGTCGGCCTCAGGAAGCGCCGCCGAGGAAAGCAGCCCTACATCCTGCCCGTACTGCCGGCATTCTGCGGCCCATTGTCGTTCCATCATGCGCGGAAGGCGATGGATCACGACGTTGAGAAAGCTTCCGATCAGCATCCCCAGGACGCCCACCAGCACGGCGTCCACTGCTAGCGAGCCTGACATCAAACCACTTGCCCGAGCTTGAAGATCGGAAGGTACATCGACACTACGATGCCACCGATCAGCGTACCCAGGAACACGATGATGATGGGCTCCATCAGGCTGGACAGGCCGGCCACCATTTCATCCACCTCGGCTTCATAGAAGTCGGCGGCCTTGCCCAGCATGTGGTCGATGGAGCCGGATTCCTCGCCGATCGCGCACATCTGCAGCACCATGGAAGGGAACACGTTGGCATTCCCCATGGCGGCCGTCAGGCTGGTACCTGTGGAGACTTCCTGCTGAATCTTCTCCGTCGCGATGGCGTAGACCGAGTTGCCCGATGCACCGCCCACCGAGTCCAGTGCCTCCACCAATGGCACACCGGCAGCGAACATGGTCGACAGGGTGCGGGTCCAACGGGCAACACAGGACTTGTCGATCAATGCACCGAAGATGGGCATTTTCAGCAGGAAACGGTCCATGAAACGCTGCATTTTTTCGCTGCGCTTCCAGGCCTGCATGAAGAAGTAGAACCCCCCGCCGATGACGCCGAATATCAGCCACCAGTAAGCCACGAAGAATTCGCTGATGGCCATCACGAACAGGGTAGGGGCGGGCAGGTCGGCTCCGAACGAGGTGAAAACCTCTTTGAACGCGGGAATCACGAAAATCATGATGATCGTCACCACGACAAACGCAACGATGATCACCGAGATCGGATACATCAGCGCCGACCGGATCTTGGATTTGATGGCCTCGGTCTTCTCCATGTACAGGGCCAGCCGGTCGAGCAACGCTTCCAGAATACCGGCGGCTTCGCCGGCCTCTACGAGGTTGCAGTAAAGGCTGTCGAAGTACATCGGATATTTACGGAACGCGGCATTCAGGGACGTTCCTGTCTCCACATCGCCGCGGATATCGTTGAGCAGCTTGGTCACACTGGGATTGGTATTACCCCGGCCCACGATATCAAATGCCTGAAGCAGTGGAACGCCGGCCTTCATCATCGTGGCCATCTGGCGCGTGAACAGCGCGATGTCTTTGGGCTTGATCTTTTTGCCCGCGCTCATCCGGCGCTTCTTGATCTTGGTTGGCAGAACGCCCTGCCGCCGCAGCGTCGCCTTGACCTGGTTCTCTCCCGCAGCGCGTACTTCGCCGCGCACGATCTTGCCGCTACGATCCTTGCCCTCCCACTCGAAGACAAAGTCCTTGATGCCCCTCGATGCAACGGTCGCCATTGTTTTCTCTCTCGATTTGTTTATTCGTTGGTGACAGCCAAGACCTCTTCCAAGGAGGTCAATCCCATTTTTGCCTTGTGAAGCCCGGATTCACGCAGAGAACGGACGCCCTCCAGGCGTGCCTGTTCGGCAATTTCCAGCGCGCTTCCATCGCGCAGGATGATGCGCTGGATTTCTTCGGACACCGGCATGACCTGGTAAATGCCCACGCGCCCCTTGTATCCGTTATTGCAGGCGGAGCAGCCCACCGGTCGGTAGGTAACCCATGAGCCGTCGATCTCCTCGTCCCGGTAGCCGGCCTCCAGCAGCGTCTCATGCGGAATGTCCACGGGCGCCTTGCAATTGGGGCACAAGCGACGCGCCAGTCGCTGCGCCGTAATAAGAATCACGCTGGATGCGATATTGAAGGGCGCGATGCCCATATTGCGCATGCGCGTCAATGTCGTGGGGGCGTCATTGGTGTGCAGGGTGGACAGCACCAAGTGACCCGTCTGCGCGGCTTTGATCGAAATGTCTGCGGTTTCCAGATCCCGGATTTCACCCACCATGATGATGTCCGGATCTTGGCGAAGGAATGACTTGAGCGCGACGGCAAACGTGAGGCCGGCTTTTTCGTTGACGTTGACTTGGTTCACACCCGGGAGGTTGATTTCCGAGGGATCCTCAGCGGTCGCAATATTGACGCCGGGCTTGTTCAACAAATTGAGACATGTGTAGAGCGACACGGTCTTCCCGGAGCCCGTGGGTCCGGTCACCAGGATCATTCCATAAGGGCGGTTGATGGCCTGCAGCAAACGCTCCTTTTCCTCGGGCTCATATCCCAGTGCGTCAATACCCAGCTTGGCGCTGCTCGGATCGAGAATACGGATCACGATCTTCTCGCCAAAGAGCGTAGGCAGGGTGCTGACGCGGAAATCGATAACCCGGTCCGGCCCAACCTTGAGCTTCATGCGGCCATCCTGGGGCACGCGTTTTTCCGAAATATCCAGGCGGGAGATCACCTTGATGCGCGAGGCCAGCTTCTCCTTGATGGCAATAGGCGGCGATGCGATTTCGCGCAATTCGCCATCTATGCGGAAGCGGACACGGTAATGGTGCTCATAGGGCTCAAAATGCAGATCGGATGCACGCATATTGAAAGCATCCAGCAGCATCTTGTGCAGAAATTTGACAACGGGAGCATCCTCGACTTCCGCGGGATTGTCAGCGTCCTCGTCCGGAGTTTCATCAACGGGAATATCGCCGAACTCAAAATCATTATTACTGTTAATGCCGTCGAGCGTTTCTGTACCGCTCTTCGTGCTCGCTTCAATCAAGCGGAGCAGTTTGTCATATTCCGCGATGATCCAGTCCACCCCCATTTGTGTGGTGAACTTGATCTTTTCTGCGGCCTCTTGAAATGTCGGATCCGCGGTGGCGACTATGAGCCGGTTATTGCGCTTACTGAGAGCGATGACTTTATAGGACTGGCACAGTTTGACGTCCAACAGATCTTTGGGGATGCGCTGCCGGTCGATCGCATCGACATCTAGCAAGGGGGCACCGAATACGGTGGATACCGTATGGGCCAGATCACTTGGCGTGATGATTTTCGATTCCGTGAGCTCTGCAATAAAGCTACTGCGGCTATTTTGTGACTTTTTGTAAATCTCTTCCGCCGCTTTTTGATCCAATTTGCCCACAGACATCAACGCGCGCGCCAGTCCGGGTAGGGCAATGGGTTGAGCTTCTTTCTGTGTGTCGATAGCAGCCATGTAACTAGCGGATTCTTATGGAAGGAAGGGAAACTCTTCAATCATCGCCGATCGCCCAAGGTGTGTACAGGCTTAATGGCGCAAGCGTTGTGTGAGTGACATTTGCCCAGCCGGCGGCTTAAGGGCAGCATGGGCTCTGCGAGGGCAACCGCATTAAAGATCTGCGGTTCCTTGGCACCGGACGGCGTCCAGATGCAAAAAAGCCCCGCGATGCAGGGCTTGGGCATGAAAATAACTGGTCGGGGTGAGAGGATTCGAACCTCCGGCCTCTACGTCCCGAACGTAGCGCTCTACCAGGCTAAGCTACACCCCGATTCTGCCGCGATCGCCGATGCTAAGTTCGACGCTCCAACAGCTGAGCCGCCAATTGTAGCAAACCTTTGGAGTGCGGATTGATTGGTAAGTGAGCCGCTGCATCCATCGCGAGTTGTGCCTGTGTGGCGGCAGCCTGGCGCGTGGCATCCAAGGCGCCGGTCTTTTTGATAATGGAAATGACGGCGGATAGTTCGTCGGTGCTTCCCGTCTCGATGATGCTGCGTAGCAATGCTTGCTCTTGTGTATTGCCTCGCTGCATAGCGATGATCAGCGGCAGGGTGACTTTTCCTTCCCGCAGATCGTCGCCCAGATTCTTGCCCATTTCGTGGGCATTTCCATCGTAGTCCAGCACATCGTCGATTACTTGGAACGCGGTGCCCAGAGCCTGGCCGTAGCTCGCGCAGGCGTGTTCTATTTCTGGCGGACTGGCTGCCAGAACGGCCGCGAGACGCGCGCTGGCCTCGAACAGCTTGGCCGTTTTTGAACGTATGACGTTCAGATATCCTGATTCACTCAGGGACGCGTCATGCGTATTCATGAGTTGCTGTACTTCGCCCTCGGCAATGACATTGGTCGCGTCTGCCAGGATCTCCATCACGCGCAGGCTACTGGTCTCCACCATCATTTGGAAGGCGCGCGAGTACAGGAAGTCACCCACAAGCACGCTGGCGGGATTGCCAAAATTTTCATTGGCTGTCGGTCGCCCGCGCCGCAGCGTAGATTCATCGACCACGTCGTCATGCAGCAAGGTGGCCGTGTGAATGAATTCCACTACCGCCGCCAGATTGAACCGTTGCGAACCGGTATATCCGAGGGCGCCGCTCATCAGCAGAAGCAGTGCCGGCCTCAGGCGCTTGCCGCCGGCGGAGATGATGTAACGGGCGACTTCGCCGACAAGCGGGACGGCGGATTGCAGGCGGGATGCGATGACCTTGTCCACCTCTTGCATGTCGTCGGCTATCAAGGCGAGGGTGGCGGCGGTGCTGGGGGAGTTGGCGGCCAAGGTGAGTGCGGGTGCGGAGAAGAAAGAAGGATTATAGGAAGGGTGGCGGGGCTGTCTGCCTGCGGGAAGCACAGGAGGCTGCTGCCTCTAGGCGGGGTTGACGACTCATGCTAGAATCGCCAGCTCTGCGGAAGTCCGTCCGTAGAACTCCAACTCAGATGAGGTTTACATGTACGCGGTCATAAAAACCGGTGGCAAGCAGTATCGCGTTGCTGCCGGCGAAAAAATCAAAGTAGAACAGATTGCTGCGGAAGTAGGCCAGGAGATCGTGATTGACCAAGTTCTGGCTGTCGGCAACGGCGCTGAACTGAAGGTTGGCACGCCCCTGGTGTCCGGCGCAACGGTGAAGGCCACGGTCGTGGCTCATGGCAAGCACGACAAAGTGCGCATTTTCAAGATGCGTCGTCGCAAGCACTATCAGAAACGTCAAGGCCATCGCCAGCAGTTCACCGAACTGCAGATCCAGGCGATTGCTGCTTAAATCAGGGAGCTGATCTCATGGCACAGAAAAAAGGCGGCGGCTCTACGCGAAACGGGCGCGACTCCAAGCCCAAAATGCTCGGCGTGAAGGCTTACGGTGGTGAGCTGATCAGCGCGGGTTCCATCATCGTGCGCCAGCGTGGCACGCGCATCCATCCCGGCGTGAACGTCGGCGTGGGCAAGGACCACACGCTGTTTGCCCTGGTGGATGGCCACGTGTCGTTCGGCACGAAGGGCGCTCTGTCCAAGCACACGGTCAGCGTGACGCCTGCTTAAGGCCCTTCGCCGCTGAAGCGACAACAAAGCCCCGACCCGTCGGGGCTTTGTTGTTTTTAGCGCCTGGCGCAGCCGCGCGCATGCGTGATGGCGCCCTTTTGCGCACCCTCCGGCGCCGAGGTGCGCTTTTTGTAAACTGGATACCCATGAAGTTCGTCGACGAAGCCTTTATTGACGTAGCCGCCGGTGACGGTGGCAACGGCTGTGTCTCGTTCCGGCACGAGAAATACAAGGAGTTCGGGGGGCCCGACGGCGGAGACGGCGGGCGCGGGGGGCACGTGTTCGCCGTGGCGGATCCCAATCTCAATACGTTGGTGGACTTCCGTTATTCACGCCGGCACGAGGCCAAGCGCGGCGAGCACGGCAAGGGCTCCGATATGTTCGGTGCCGCGGGTTCCGATATCACGCTCAAGATGCCCGTGGGCACCATCATCAGCGACGCCGACACGGGCGAGGTGCTGTTCGAACTGCTGACGCCGGGCGAGGTCATCACCATCGCCAAGGGCGGCGACGGTGGTTTTGGCAACATGCGTTTCAAGAGCGCGATCAACCGTGCGCCGCGGCAAAAGACGCCCGGCTGGCCCGGCGAGCGTCGCAACCTCAAGCTGGAGCTGAAGGTGCTGGCCGATGTGGGCCTGCTGGGCATGCCGAACGCCGGTAAGTCCACTTTCATTGCGGCGGTGTCGAACGCGCGGCCCAAGATTGCCGACTACCCTTTCACGACGTTGCACCCCAACCTGGGCGTAGTACGCGTGGGGCCGGAGCAGAGCTTCGTCGTCGCCGACATTCCCGGCCTGATCGAAGGCGCCTCCGAGGGCGCTGGCCTGGGGCACCAGTTCCTGCGCCACCTGCAGCGCACACGGCTGCTGCTGCACGTGGTGGACCTGGCACCCTTCGACGAGGCGGTGGACCCGGTGGCCCAGGCCAAGGCCATCGTGGGCGAACTGAAGAAATACGATGCCGGACTGTATGAAAAGCCCCGCTGGCTGGTCCTCAACAAGCTGGACATGGTGCCATCCGAAGAGCGCGCTGCGCGGGTGAAGGACTTCGTGAAGCGCTTCAAATGGAAGGGCCCCGTGTTCGAAATCTCCGCGCTGACGCGCGAAGGCTGCGAGCCCCTGGTGCAGTCCATCTTCCAGCACGTGCACGCCCAGCAGCTGGCGCAGAATGCGCCGGCTGAGGTGGACCCGCGCTTCGCTGGTGAGCCACCGCGTGGGTGATGCGAGGATTGCTATTTAATTTATAGCTGTTGGCGCTTTCCTGACAAGCGCTAGGGCCTAATTTCTTATAAAAATGGTGTCCAGTGTATTGCGCGACGCGCGTCGCATCGTGGTCAAGGTAGGGTCCAGTCTCGTCACGAATGAGGGACGGGGGCTTGACGAGGTGGCCATTGGGGAGTGGTGCCGCCAACTGGCAGCGCTGGTGCGGGGGCAGGGGGGCGAGCCGCGCGAGGTCATCATGGTCTCCAGCGGAGCGATCGCCGAAGGCATGAAGCGCCTGGGCTGGAGCAGCCGCCCCGGCGAGATCCACGAACTGCAGGCCGCTGCCGCCGTGGGACAGATGGGGCTGGCGCAGATGTACGAGACCAAGCTGCGCGAGCACTCCATGGGCAGTGCGCAGGTGCTGCTGACCCATGCCGACTTGGCGGACCGCGAGCGTTACCTGAATGCCCGCTCCACCCTGCTGACGCTGCTGCGCCTGGGCGTGGTGCCGGTGATCAATGAGAACGACACCGTAGTCACCGACGAGATCAAGTTCGGTGACAACGACACTCTGGGGGCCCTCGTCGCCAACCTCGTCGAAGCCGACGCGCTGGTGATCCTGACCGACCAGAAGGGGCTGTACACCGCCGATCCGCGGCGCGACCCGCAGGCGCAGTTCGTCCACGAGGCACAGGCTGGCGATGCGGCGCTGGAGGCGATGGCCGGCGGCGCGGGCTCCAGCATCGGCAAGGGCGGGATGATCACCAAGATCCTCGCGGCCAAACGTGCGGCGGGCTCGGGTGCTTCCACCGTCATCGCATGGGGGCGGGAGCCGGACGTGCTGCTGCGGCTGGCCCGGGGCGAATCGATCGGCACGTTGCTCGTGGCGCAGACGCAGAAGAACCAGGCGCGCAAGCAGTGGATGGTGGACCACCTGCAACTGCGCGGCTCCGTGACGGTGGATGCTGGCGCGGCGGCCAAGCTGCGCGAAGACGGCAAGAGCCTGCTGCCGATCGGCATGGTGGCGGTGGAGGGCGACTTCGTGCGCGGCGATGTGATCGCGGTGCGCGACGCCGGCGGCACAGAGATCGCCCGAGGTCTCGCCAACTATGCGAGCGCCGAGGCGCGCCTGCTGTGCCGCAAGCCTTCCGCAGAGTTTGAGCGCCTGCTGGGGTACGCGGCCGAACCGGAGATGGTTCACCGCGACAACATGGTGGTGCTCGGCGCGCGATGACGCTTAAGAAGGGTGCGTCTTGCGGACGCGTGCCTTCTTACACACGCTAGGCGTCCAGTGGTTTCTTGGGGACGGGCAGGGTAGGCAGCGCCTCCAACGGCGCTGGCACGCTGTTTTGCGGGTCAGGGTCGAAGCTGGCGCCCGGAGGCAGTTCCATCCCGGGCTTGACCAACAGTGAACTGGTACGGGGCAGCGAGGCTTGGCCGCTGCTTTCGTGCTCGCGCGTACGCATGCCGCTGCGCAAATAGCGGTTGCGCTGTTCGTGGCGCGGCAGAAAACGCGCCAGTTCAGTCAGCGCCATCTCATATACGCCTCGCTTGAACTCGACCACCACGTCCAGCGGAACCCAGTAGTCGTTCCAGCGCCAGGCATCGAACTCTGGATGGTTGGTGGCGCGCAGGTTCAGGTCCCAGTCGTGCCCCAGCAATTGCAGCAGGTACCAGATCTGTTTCTGACCCTTGTAGTGTCCGCGTGCATCGCGGCGGATGAACCGGTCTGGCACCTCGTAGCGCAACCAGTCCCGCGTACGGGCAATCACACGCACCTGGGGCGGCAGCAGTCCTACCTCTTCGTGCAGTTCCCTGAACATGGCCTGCTCGGGGGTTTCTCCGCGGTCGATGCCGCCTTGAGGGAACTGCCAGCTATGGGTGCGTATGCGCTTGCCCCAGAATACCTGGTTTCTCTGGTTGAGCAGGATGATGCCGACATTTGGGCGGAATCCGTCCCGGTCGAGCATAATCTAACCCCAAATTTTTAAAACTGCGGTCATTATGCACGCTACCTCGCGTGCGGCAAGCGCACCCGCCCCAGTTGTCAAGCCCGTTCGATGAAAGCTTCCCAATTTTTCATTTCCACCTTGAAAGAGGCGCCTGCCGACGCCGAGGTTGTCAGTCACCAACTCATGATGCGCGCAGGCCTCATCAAGAAGTTGGGTGCCGGGATTTACAACTACATGCCCATGGGCCTGCGCGTGATCCGCAAGGTGGAAGCCATCGTGCGCGAGGAGATGAACCGCGCCGGTGCCGTGGAATGCACCATGCCCGTGGTGCAGCCCGCCGAGCTGTGGCAGGAGACCGGGCGCTTCGACAAGATGGGCCCCGAGTTGCTGCGTATTCACGACCGCCATGGGCGTGACTTCGTGATCCAGCCCACCAGCGAGGAAGTGGTCACTGACATCGCACGCCAGGAACTGCGTAGCTACAAGCAGCTGCCCAAGAACCTCTACCAGATCCAGACCAAGTTCCGCGACGAACGCCGCCCGCGCTTCGGGCTGATGCGCGGGCGCGAATTCATCATGAAGGACGCCTACAGCTTCGACCGGGACCAGGCCGGCGCCAAGGCGAGCTACCAGGTGATGGCGCAGGCCTATCGCCGCATCTTCGACCGCTTCGGCCTGCGCTACCGCGCCGTGGCGGCGGATTCGGGCGCCATCGGCGGCGACTTGAGCGAAGAGTTCCAGGTGATCGCCGCCACGGGTGAGGACGCGATCGTCTACTGCCCCGCCAGCGATTACGCGGCCAACATGGAAAAGGCCGAAGCGCTGGCCCCCGCGGGCGCGCGTCCCGCGGCTAAGCAGCCGCTGACGGTGACACCCACGCCTGGCAAGAGCACCTGCGCGGACGTGGCCGAACTGCTGAGCGTGCCGCTGAGCACTACGGTGAAATCGCTGGTGCTGGCCACGGACGAAACCGATGCGGCGGGCGAGATCATCCGCAGCCAGGTCTGGCTGCTGCTGCTGCGCGGCGACCACGACATGAACGAGATCAAGGTGGCCAAGGTGCCGGGCCTGGACGCGGGTTTCCGCTTTGCCACCGTGGCCGAGATCGCGGACCACTTTGGCTGCAAGCCGGGCTACCTGGGCCCGCTGAACCTGCAGAAGCCGGTGAAGCTGGTGGTGGACCGCGACGTGGCCGTGATGGCCGACTGGATCTGCGGAGCCAACCAGGAAGGTCACCACATCACCGGCGTGAACTGGGGCCGCGACCTGCCGGAGCCCGACATGGTGGCCGACCTGCGCAATGTGGTGGCTGGCGACCTGTCGCCGGACGGCCAGGGGGAACTTGCCATCGAGCGCGGCATCGAAGTCGGCCACGTGTTCTACCTCGGCACCAAGTATTCCCAAGCCATGAATGCCACCTTCCTCGGCGAAGACGGCAAGCCCGCCTTCTTCGAGATGGGCTGCTACGGCATTGGCGTCACGCGCCTGCCGGCAGCGGCCATTGAGCAGAACCATGACGAGCGCGGCATCATCTGGCCCGACGCCATCGCCCCGTTCACCGTGGTCATCTGCCCCGTGGGCATGGACCGCAGCGAAGCCGTCAAGGCACAGGCCGAGTCGCTGTACGCCGACCTGCTAGCCGCCGGTGTGGACGTGATCCTGGACGATCGCGGCGAGCGCCCGGGCGCCATGTTTGCCGACTGGGAACTGATCGGCGTGCCCCATCGCGTGACCATTGGCGACAAGAGCCTCAAGGAAGGGCAGGTCGAATACCAGCACCGCCGCGATGCATCTGCCACCAAAGTGGGCGTGGCGGACATCCTGGCGCATGTGAAGGAACGGCTGGCAGCATGAACGCGGCGGTAGGTGGTCCAATGACCGACGAACGGCAGGGCCGGCTGTCGCGCCGCGCCTGCCTGGCTTCGCTGGCGGCGGGGCCGGCTGCATGGCTGGGCGTGGCTGCACCTGTGCATGCGGGGAGCCAGCTGGAGGAGCCGTTGATCGATTCCGTGCGCACCGCGCTCAGCTCCGCCGTGGCAGACCTGGCACCGCCCGAGCCGCTATTTGCCTCCACCGAGGCCCGCCTGCTGTATCTGCGCTGGCTTGGCACCATGAGCGACCGCCTGCGCCGACGCAAGCCCGAATGGGAAGTGCGCCGCGACTTCCTGCAGACGGTGTGGTACGAGTCCAAGCGCTCGGGGCTGGATGTGTCGCTGGTCATGGGCCTGATCCAGGTGGAGAGCGCATTCCGCAAGTTCGCCGTCTCTCCGGTGGGTGCGCGCGGCTATATGCAGGTGATGCCGTTTTGGACCCGCGTGATCGGTGACGGCGACCCGGGCAAGCTGTTCCACATGCAGACCAACCTGCGCTTTGGCTGCGTGATCCTGCGCCACTACCTCGACCGCGAGCGGGGCGACCTGTACATGGCGCTGGGCCGCTACAACGGCAGCCGGGGCAAGGCGCCGTATCCGAGCGCCGTGTTCGCAGCGCAGCGCAACTGGTTCTTCCAGGAGCGTACTTCGGACGCCTGATCTACCGTCGGCCAGCGGGCCATACCGCGTCTTGCGGATGGCCACACACGCCGGCTGGTGCGGCCCTTGTCAGCAGCGCCGCCCCTTATTCAACGGGCAGCACTGGTTTGGGTGCGCCTTCCAGCCTTGACACCATCACCTGGTCGATGCGATAGCTGTCCACGTCCAGCACTTCGAACTTGTAGCCCCCGAAGGTCACGCTGTCGGTGCGGCGCGGCACCCGGCGCAGCATCACCATCAGAAAGCCCGCCAGGGTCTCGTACTCATCGGCGTGCGGCAGCTCGTCCAGGCCCAGGGCGTGCAGCACGTCGGACACGGGCGTGGTGCCGTCGATGAGCCAGGAATTCTCGTCGCGACGCACGATCTGCTCCTCATCCGCCGGGCCCACCAGGTCACCCATCACCGTGCTCATCACATCGTTGAGTGTGACCACGCCCACGACCAGGCTGTACTCGTTGACGATGACGGCGAAGTCCTCATGCACCTGGCGGAACTGCTCCAGCACTTCGGCCAGCGACAGCCGGTCCGGCACGATGAGCACCTTGCGTACCAGGCCCTCGTCGGCCAGCGAGATGGGCTGGTTGTTCAGCACGCGCTGGAACAGGTCCTTGGCGTCCACGTAGCCGACCACGTGGTCGATGTCGCCTTCGCACACGGGGTAGGTGGAAAACGGCTCGGCCGCAATGCGTGCGCGGATCACCGTGTCGGGATCGTCGCGCAGGAAATAAGCCACGCGGTCGCGCGGCGACATGCTGCTCGCCACGCTGCGCGTATCCAGCTCGAACACATTCTCGATCACCTGCTGCTCGCGCGCGGCCAGTACGCCGGCGCGTGCGCCAGCTTCCATCATGGCCAGGATGTCATCGGAGGTGACGCGGTCGTCGCGCAGCGCGTTCATGCCCAGCACGCGGAACAGCAGGTCCGCGCAGCGGCTGTACAGCCATACCACGGGCCGCAACAGCGCCATGGTGGCCTGCATGGGCGCCACCACGCGCAGCGCCAGGCGCTCGGGCTCCGCCATGCCCATGCGCTTGGGGAACAGGTCGGCAAACAGGATGAACAGCGACGTGATGACGGTGAATGACAGCAGGAAACCGGCCGTCTGCGCATGCGATGCGCCCAGCCACATACCGAAGAAGTCGGAGAAGTGCGGGCTCAAGGTGCCTTCGCCCACGATGCCGCCCAGCACGGCCACGGCGTTCTGGCCGATCTGCACGGCGGTGAAATAGTCGCCCGGGTTTTCCTGCAGCCGCAGCACGCGGTCGGCGCGGTGGTCGCCCTCGTCGGCCAGTTGGCGCAGCCGCAGGCGACGCGATGCCGCAAGGGAAATCTCGGCCAGCGAGAAGAAGGCACTGGCCCCGATGAGGGCGGTGATGACGATCAGGCTTTCGGACAAAGGCATGGAGCGAGGATGCAATGCCGCGCGCCTGTCGTGCAGCGGGGTGTGCCAAGCACGCAGACACGGGGCCAGGTGCCGCCAAGTGTAGCGGGCCCGCGTGGCGGGGCGCCGCGCGCGCCGGCAGACATAAAAAAACCGCCCGAAGAGGGCGGTTGGTCCACTAGCGGCAGGACGCGGCGCTTCAGGCGGCGTCGCCGGTGCCCAGCACCTGCTGCAGTTCACCGGACTCGTACATCTCCATCATGATGTCCGAGCCACCGATGAACTCACCCTTCACGTAGAGCTGGGGGATGGTGGGCCAGTGGCTGTAGTCCTTGATGCCCTGGCGGATTTCCTGGTCGTCCAGCACGTTCACGGTGGCGATATTCTTGGGGTCCACGCCGCAGGCCTTGAGGATCTGCACGGCGCGGCCCGAGAAGCCGCACATCGGAAAGCTGGCGTTGCCTTTCATGAACAGCAGAATGTCGTTGGTCTTGACCAGTTGGTCGATGCGTTGCTGGACGTCGCTCATGGGGTTCTCCTGAAGGGGGGCGCCCTGGGGCAGGGCGGCGATGGGGGGATTATTTCACTGCGGGGCGCCGCCGGGCATTGACCCGCCGGAGCATCGGGCTATGCCGGCCAGATCGTGGCGGCTTTGCACCTGGTCAAAGCCTGCGTCGCGCAGCAGCGCTTGCACGGCCTCGGCCTGGTCCCAGCCATGCTCCAGCAGCAGCCAGCCGCCAGGTGCCAGCCGCGCAGGCGCCTGCGCCACGATGGTGCGGATGTCCTCCAGGCCGTCGGCGCCGCTGGCCAGCGCGGACAGCGGCTCATGGGTGAGCGCGGCCAGGTGCGGGTCCTGCGCGGGGATGTAGGGCGGGTTGCTCACGATGGCATCGAACGGACCATCCACCCCGTGCAGCCAGTTGCCTTGGATGAAGCGCACGGGCAGGCCCAACTGCCCGGCATTGGCGCGGGCGACGGCCAGCGCGCCGGCGCTGGCGTCCACGGCCAGCACCTGGGCGTCGGGGCGCTCATGCTGCAGCGCCAGGGCGATGGCCCCGCTGCCCGTGCCCAGATCGGCCACGCGCGGCGCGGTGCGGGTGGCCAGCACCTCCAGCGTCCAGGCCACCAGTGTCTCGGTGTCGGGGCGCGGGTCCAGCACGCGCGCGTCCACGGACAGCGGCAGGCCCCAGAACTCTTTGCGCCCAAGAAGGTAGGCCACGGGTTCTCCCTTGGCCCGGCGCGCGCACAGCGCGGCGTACTGCTCCATGGCCACCGCGGGCAGCGTGTCGCCGTCGTGCGCCAGCAGCCAGGCGCGGTCGGCCGGCGCACGCCCCAGCACATGCAGCAGCAGCATCTGCGCGTCGATGCGCCCCAGCCCTGCGGCTTGGGCCTGGGCCAACGCCTGGGCCAGTGTGATTGAAGGCATGGGTGCTTCTCTATGGATAGCTGTTGGCGCTTGCTGTGTGGGCGCTAGAGGCCAAAATCACTCCAAACCCAGTTCGGCCAGCAGTTCGGCTTCACGCGCATGCTGCAGGGCCTGCAGCACCTCGCCCAGGTCACCTTCCATGATGGCCAGCAGCTTGTACAGCGTGAGGTTGATGCGGTGGTCGGTGAGGCGCCCCTGCGGAAAGTTGTAGGTGCGGATGCGGTCGCTGCGGTCGCCGCTGCCGATCAGGCCCTTGCGCAGCGCGGCCTCCTTGGCGGCGCGCTCGCTGCGCTCTTTCTCTTGAATGCGCGCCTGCAGCACCTGCAGTGCCTTGGCCTTGTTGCTGTGCTGGCTGCGCCCGTCCTGGCATTCGGCGACGATGCCGGTGGGCAAGTGCACCACGCGCACGGCCGAGTCGGTCTTGTTGATGTGCTGGCCGCCCGCGCCGCTGGCGCGGAAGGTGTCGATGCGCAGGTCCGCCGGGTTCAGCGTGATGGCCTGGTGCTCGTCGGGCTCGGGCATCACCGCCACGGTGCAGGCGCTGGTGTGGATTCGGCCCTGCGTCTCGGTGGCGGGCACGCGCTGCACGCGGTGGCCGCCGGACTCGAACTTGAGTGCGCCGTACACACCGCTACCGGAGGGGCCCGTCCCGGGCTGGCCCTCAATGCGCAGCACCACTTCCTTGTAGCCGCCGATCTCGCTCTCGTTGGCGCTCATGACCTCGACCTTCCAGCCCACGGTGGCGGCGTAGCGCGTGTACATGCGCGCCAGGTCGCCCGCGAACAGGGCGGATTCGTCGCCGCCCGTGCCGGCGCGGATTTCGATGAAGGCGTTGCGCTCGTCGTCGGGGTCTTTGGGTAGCAGCAGGCGCTGCAGCTCGTCCTCCAACTGCACGAGTTCGGTCTCTGCGGCGTCGATTTCCTCCTGCGCCATCTCGGCCATGTCGGGGTCTTCCAGCATCTCGCGCGCGCCGGCCAGGTCGGCCTCGCGCTGCTGGTAGCGGGCGTAGCGGCCCGCGACCTGGGTGACCTCGGCGTGCTCGCGCGAGATGCTGCGGTACTGCTGCATGTCCGCCATGATGTCTTCGCGCGAGAGCAGGAAGTCGAGTTCCTGCAGGCGTTGCGCGTAGCGTTCCAGCTGGCTGCGGAGAAAGGGTTTCATCAAGGGGTGTGAAAGAAGGGTTTTGCTACCAGTTTGGTAGCTGCTTGCGCTTGTCTGGTAAGCGCGGTAGGCCGATGGGGCTTATGAAATCAGGGGTGCGCGAGCGAGCGCCGCTACAGCCCGTTTTTGCTGTGCGAGCGCAGGAACAGGCGCGAGACGGCCTGTGCGGTCTGGGCGCGCGCTTCGGCATCGCCCGCGCGCAGCTCGGCCATGGTGCCGTGCAGCATCTTTTGCGTGAGGCCGCGCGACAGCGCCTCAAGCACGGTCTCGATGTCCTCGCCCTTGGCCAGGCGCTTCTTGGCGCGGGCGATCTCCAGGGCGCGCCATTCGTCGGCCTGGGAGTTGAGTTGCTGGATCAGCGGCACCACGCCGCCGTTCTGCGCGGCGGGGCTGCGCAGCTCCATCCAGTGCACGAAGCTCTGCACGCCCGCGTCGATGATGGCCTCGGCCTGCGCCACGGCGGCCTGGCGATGCGCCTGTGCCGTCTGTACCACGCTGGCCAGGTCGTCCACGGTGTACAGGTACACGTCTTCGAGCTGCTTGACCTCGGGCTCGATGTCGCGCGGCACGGCCAGGTCCACCATGAAGATGGGGCGGTGGCGGCGCTTTTTCAGCGCGCGCTCCACGGCGCCCAGGCCAATGATGGGCAGCGTGCTCGCGGTGCAGCTGATGACCGCGTCGAACTCGTGCAGGTGGTCGGGCAGGTCGGCCAGGCGCATGACCTCGCCGCCAAAGCGCGTGGCGAGCTTTTCTCCGCGCTCCAGCGTGCGGTTGGCGATCGTGATCTGCTGGGGCGTCTTGGCCGCGAAGTGCGTGGTGCACAGCTCGATCATCTCGCCCGCGCCCACGAACAGCACGCGGATCTTCGTCAGGTCTTCGAACAACTGGCCGGCCAGCCGCACGGCCGCGGCGGCCATGCTGATGCTGTGCGCGCCGATGTCGGTGCTGGTACGCACCTCCTTGGCCACGGCAAAGCTGCGCTGAAAGAGCTGGTTGAGCGTGGTGCCGAGCGCCCCTGCGCCTTCAGCGGCGCGCACGGCGTCCTTCATCTGGCCGAGGATCTGGGCCTCGCCCAGCACCATGGAATCAAGCCCGCTGGCCACGCGGAAGGCGTGGCGGGCGACGAGGCCGTTTTCCAGGCTGTAGGAGTGCGAACGCAGCAGCGCGGGGCTCACACCGCCGCTGTGGGCCAGCCAGTCCAGCGTGTGGTCCAGCGCCGGGGCCTCGGCTGCGCAGTAGATCTCGGTGCGGTTGCAGGTGGAGATGATGGCTGTCTCCACGCCCGGGTGGCGGCCCGAGGCGCTGGACAGCGAATCGCGCAGCCCGTGCAGCGTGGGCGCGATCTGGTCCAGGGCGAACGCGAACCGGCCCCGCAGATCAAGCGGAGCGGTGTGGTGGTTGATGCCGAGGGCCCAGACTGCCATGGGGTGGGATTATAAAATCCGCCGCGCACTCAGGCAGGCCACCGCGCCAATGGCTTGATCTGCATCATGACTCCATGGACCTGCTGCTCGCCCTCAACCATCTACTGAACTTCACCGCACCCGCGCTGGCGGTCGCCGTGCTGCTGGTGGCATGCAGCCACGTCTTTATGCGAAAACTGGCCAGAGCGCACGGCTGGATTGCGCCAATAGCTATCAACTTTGTAGTGGGGTGTTGCGTCCTCGTGGCGGGGTTGGTGCTGCTGGGGCGCGACGGCCGCATGGCCACCTACGCCGGCTTGGCGGCGGCCTGCGCCACCAGTCAGTGGTTGTTGCTGCGCGCCTGGCGCGGCTGATTCAACCCCCGCCCTGTCCGCACGCCTGCGCCAGCAGCCAGCCGCGCAGGTCGTCCAGGGCCGGATTGGGCGCGCGCCCCGTCGGAATGCACAGGTGGTAGCCGCGGTCCAGCAGCACGGGGTGGTCGATGGCGATGGCGATGCGCCCGGCGGCCAGCTCCGGCTCCACCAGCGCGCGCTGCACCACCGCCACGCCCAGGCCGGCGATCACCGCCTGCACCAGCAGCGACACCAACTCGAAGTCCGCCGCCGGCGTGAGCGGCCCGTGGACACAGCCCACACCGGCGAACCAGTGCGCCCAGTTGTCCGGGTAATTCGTGTGGAACAGTAGCGGCCGCGCGAGCAGGTCGGCCGGTGCGCGGATGGCCTGGGGCCCCTGCAGGTCGGCCGGGCGGCAGATGGGTACCAGCTCGCGCCCCACCAGGTAGTCGGCCGCGATGCCCGCAGGCCAGTCGGCGCGGCCCACGCGGATCCAGGCATCGATCTCGGGCGCGCTCAAAGGGTCGTCGCGCCGGTAGGGTGCGAACGACAGTGCGATGCCGGGGTGGCGCGCGTGGAAATCGGGCAGGCGCGGGATCAGCCAGTGGCTGAACAGCGTGGGCGCGACCGACAGGCGCAACTGGCGCGGGTTGCGCCGCGTGCGCACGGCCAGCGTGGCGGATTCGATGGTGGCGATCGACGGGCCCACCGCCTGCAGGTAGTCGGCCCCCGCGCGTGTGAGCACGCTGCGCCGGCCCTCGCGCGCGAACAGCGCCACGCCCAGGTGCTCCTCCAGCCGGGCGATGGCGCGGCTGATGGCGCCCTGAGTCACGCTGAGTTCGTCGGCCGCCTGCGAGAAGCTGCCCAGCCGCGCCGCGACGGCAAAGGCGTGCAGTTCGGGCAGCGACGGCGAGTGGATGCGCATGGATGGCTGATGGATGAGCGTTGGTAATGGATTGCCGCCATTTTGTCGCTTTTCGTAAACGCGGGGGCGCTCAAGAATGGGGCTGCCCCCATTCATTCAAATACCGAGGAGATCCCCATGGCACTGCGCCGCACCCTGCTGTCCACCCTGGCCGCCTGCGCCGCCGCTGCGGCTTTCGCACCCCTGGCGCACGCCCAGGCGGGCGACTACCCCAACCGCCCCATCAAGCTGATCGTGCCGTTCGCGCCCGGCGGCTCCACCGACATGGTGGCCCGCCTGCTGGCCGACAAGATGGGCCCCATCCTGGGCAAGGCCGTGGTGGTGGACAACAAGGGCGGAGCCGGCGGCTCCATCGGCGCCGACGCCATCGCCAAGGCGGCACCGGACGGCTACACCATCGGCATGGCCACGGTGAGCACCCACGGCGCCAACCCCGCCATCTACGCCAAGCTGCCGTATGACGCGGTGAAGGACTTCGCCCCCATCACCAACGTGATGAGCGTGCCCAGCGTCTTCGTGGTGCACCCCAGCGTGCCCGCCAAGACCATGCAGGAGTTCGTGGCGCTGGCCAAGGCCAACCCCGGCAAGTACACCTTTGCCTCGCCAGGCACGGGCTCGCTGGGGCATGCCAACATCGAGAACTTCATGAGCCTGGCGGGCATCGACCTGCTGCACATCCCCTACAAGGGCGCGGGCCAGGCCGCGACCGATGCACTGGCCGGCCAGGTCAACGCGATGACGGACAACCTGCCCTCCACGCTGGCCAACATCCAGTCGGGCAAGCTGCGCCCGCTGGCCGTGCTGGCCTTGAAGCGTAGCCCCGTGCTGCCCGACGTGCCCACCTACACCGAGCTGGGCTACGCCGGCATGGGTGACGGCGGCTGGTTCGGCCTGGTGGCGCCCGCGGGCACGCCTAAGGAGATCATCGCCAAGCTGAACGCCGCCGCGCACAAGGCCATGGCCATGCCCGACTACCTGGAGAAGCAAAAGAGCATCTCCGGCGAATCCATGGCCAACACGCCCGCGCAGTTTGCCAAGCAGATCGACGCCGCCATCGCGCGCTACACGGCCGTGGCCAAGCGCGCCAACATCAAGCTGGACTGATGGTGCGCCTTTGACAGCGTTGCATGACGACCTGAGCCCCCGGCCGGACACTCCGGTCGAGGTCTGGCAACCCACGGGGCAGCCGCTGCCGCTGGTGTGCGACTCGCCCCACAGCGGCACGGCCTATCCCGAAGACTTCGGCCACGCCGTGCCGCTGGCGCTGCTGCGTCGCGGCGAGGACACGCACGTGCACCGCCTCTGGCATACCGCGCCCGCGCACGGTGCCACACTGATCGCCGCGACCTTCCCGCGCACCTACATCGACGTGAACCGGGCCGACACGGACCTGGACCCCGCGCAGATCGACGGCGCGTGGCCCGTGCCGCTCGCTCCCGGCCCCAAGACGCGCCAGGGCCTGGGCCTGGTCTGGCAGCAGATCAGCAAGGACGGCGTGGCCACGCCGCTGTATGCGCGTGCGCGCACGGTGGCCGAGGTGCAGCGGCGCATCGAGGGCTACTGGCGCCCCTACCATGCGCAGCTGCAGCAGGCGATCGACGCGAGCGTGCAGCGCTTTGGCCGCGTGTGGCACCTGAATTTGCATTCGATGCCCAATGACGTGTACCGGCGCCTGGGCCGCACGGACGCGCCGCCGCTGGCCGATTTCGTGCTGGGCGACCGCGACGGCACCACCTGCGCGCCCGAGTTCGTGCACCTGATCGCCGAGCAGCTGCGCGGCTTTGGCTACAGCGTGGCGCTGAACGAGCCCTACAAGGGTGTGGAGCTGATCGGCCGCATCGGCCAGCCGCACCTGGGGCGCCACAGCCTGCAGATCGAGATCCGCCGCCCGGTGTACATGGACGAGGACACGCGTGCGCCCAACGCCGGCTTTGCGCCGCTGCAGCAGCACCTGGACCAGTTGCTGGGAGTGGTGGCGGGCTATGTGCGGTCGCAGCTGTCGGTTTGAAGCAAAATTGGCCTGTAGCGCTTGTCTGATAAGCGCTAGCAGCTATTGAAAAAGGAGCGAATCGGACTCCGTTCAGACGCGCTCCGACAGCGGCGGCGCTTCCTGGGCGGCGTCGCGCGGCGCCTGCGCCACCGAGGTGGTGGCTGGAGGCGACAGCGACAGGCCCGCGTCGCGCAGCGCCTCCAAAATGGCGAACAGCACGTCGCTGCGCACGCCTCCCGCGTTGCGCGGGCTGCTCACGTAGCCGATCGCCAGGAAGGTGAGCGTGCCGCTCTGGATGCCTTCCAGCGTCACAGATGGCGCGGGGCTCTCCAGGATGTCCTCGTGCGCATGAAAGGCCTGCAGGATCAGCTCGCGCATGCGCCGCGCGTCGGTGTCCAGCGGTGCGGGCAAGCGCAGCAGCACCCGGCCCTGGGCGCTGCCCAGCGTCATGTTGCGCACGGTCTTGGTGATGAATTCCGAGTTGGGCACGATCACCGTGGAGCGGTCGCCCAGCTGGATCTCGGTGGCGCGCACGTTCACGCGGCGCACGTCGCCCTCGGTGTCGCCCAGCACCACCCAGTCGCCCACCTTGACCGGCCGTTCGGCCAGCAGGATCAGGCCCGAGATGAAGTTCTGCACGATGGCCTGCAGGCCGAAGCCGATGCCCACCGACAGCGCGCTCGCCACCCAGGCGATGCGCTCCACGCTGATGCCCAGGCCCGCCAGCGCCACGGCGATCACCACCACGCCGCCCACGTAGCCCAGCAGCGTGACGATGGAGCTGCGCATGCCCGGCTCCAGCGATGTGTGGGGGAAGTAGCGGTCGCTGAGCCAGCGCTTGACGATGCGTATCGCCAGGAAGCCCGCACAGATCACCGCCAGCGCCGTGAGCAGTGCCTGGGGCGCCAGCGTGAAGTCGCCGATCTGCAGGCTGTGGTCCAGCTTGCTGCCGCGGCGGAACAGCTCGTCCGGGTTGGTGCCCAGCGGCGCCATCAGCGCGATCGCCATGTAGAAGAACAGCGCCACACGCAGCACGCCGGCCAGCAGCACCGCGGCCTGGTCCAGCAACTGGGCGTCGATGGCCAACGCGGCGTGGATGCGCGCGCCCAGGCCGCCGTGGGAGGAGAGCAACGCGTCGCACAGGTCGTCCACCAACTGCATCAGCAGATAGGTGGTGGCAAACACCACGCCCGACCACACCATCTGCCGCGCCAGCGTGCCGCCCAGCGCCACGAAGCCCAGCACCACGGCCAGCGCGGCCGCGGCCGCGGCAAGGCCCGCGCTGGCCAGGATCAACCCCACCCAGAGGGGGCGGCCCGCCTTCTCCGCGGGCGCCGCGTCGGTGGCGCCATCGGCCGCGTCCGCTGCCTGGGGCGTTGCCCGCAGCCGGCCCAGCGCGACGGCCACCGTCACCGACAGCAACACCGCGGACACGGCGTGCACCAGCACTTCGGCCGCCAGGCTGGCGCCCACGATGGCGTTGACCTGTGTGACCAGCCCGCCCAGCGCCGACAGTGCCGCGATCCACCACGGGAAGGGGCTGAGCCGGCGGGCGAGCGCGTCGGAGATGGGCAGCAGCCGCCAGGAACTGCGCCGGCGCGACAGCAGTGCGTGCCCGAGCGTAATAACGAAGGTGGCGTAGGCCGCGGCGCGCAGGCTGGCCTGCTGCACGGCGCGCACGTCCTCGTCCAGCACGCCGCCGAGCTTGACGCCGCTCCACGCGAGTTGCAGCGCAGCGCTGACGATCAGCACGTTTGCCACCACCGCCGCCGCCGCCAGCAGCGTGCGCCGCAGCCGGGTGGCCGGCAGCCGCGCGGGCAGCGCGCGCACCAGCACACGCTCCGCCAGCCAGGTGCCCACCACGGCCAGGGCGACGGCCAGGGCCAGGTAACCCAGGAAGGTGCCGCGGCGCGGCGAGTCCAGCGTGGCCTGCACGGCGCGGCGCAGGTTGGCGCCCAGCGCCTGCAGCCGCGCACTGTCGCCGGGCGCGGCGTAGCGCAGGCTGCGCCAGAAGGCGGGGGCCAGTGGCGAATCGACGCGCGTCGTGAGGGCCGCCTGGAACAGCGCGCGCCGCTGGCGCCCGATCTCCGCGCTGCGCTGCTCGGCATCCACGGCCACCAGGCGGGCGAGCTTGAGTTCCGCATCGATCACGCCGCGCTGCTTGTTCAGCGCGGTGCGCTGCTCGGCCACGTCGGGCGCATCCGCCGGTGCGCCCTTTTCGGGCGTGGGGCCCAGGCCTTCCAGGCGGCGGTCCAGGTCCGCCAGGTCGCTGGTGCGCTGGGCGACCACGCGCTCGGCCGCGGTGCCGATGGCGGCCACCTCGGTCAGCAGCTTGCGGCCGTCGTCCTCCTCGCCGAGCTTTGCGGGAATGGCGTCGAGCTGCTTGCGCAGTTCGTCCACCGAGGGCAGGGGGGCGTTGTCCTCACCCAGCGTGTCCACCGCGCTGGCCGCGGTGGAGGCGGGGGCCGCAGCGGGTCGGGTCTGGGCAAGGGCGGGCGTGCCGCCCAGCCACAGGCAGCAGGCCAGTACCAACCACTGCCAAAGGTGGCGTGCGCTCTGCTCGGGGAGACGGCGGCGCAGCGGGCGCGCGCCGGTGCGGGGAAGGCGATGCATGCGCGCATTGTCCGCTGTCGAGCGGCCCCGGCCTTGCCAGACGGCAGCGCGAGCGGCGTGCCCGGCACGCCCCGCCGGCGTGGACGGGTGGCGCCGCGTCAGGCCCCGGCGGGGCTGAACAGGTCCACGCGGTCGGTGATGATGCCGTCGGTGTGCAGCGCCAGCAGCCGCTGGGAGGCCCAGTCGTCGTTCACGGTGTAGCTCAGGGCGCGCATGCCGGCCAGGTGCACCTCGGCCACGGTGGCGGCGCTCCACAGCGCATGGTTGCAGACCACGGCCACGCAGCCCAACTGGCGCGCGGTGTCCAGCCAGCCGTCATGCAGTTGGTCCAGCAGCAGGCCGCGGGGCAGATGCGGCGCGGTCTCGCGCGCGCCGGCCAGCGCCTGCGGTTTGAACGAGGTGAGCAGCGGTGGCACGCTCTGGCCGTGCCACAGGCGTGCCGCCAGCGCGGCCACGGCGCGGCCGGTTTCGGCTTCGGTGCCGGGCGTGGGCTTGATCTCGATGTTGAGGAAGTGGCCGTTGGCGATGCACCAGCGCGCCAGGTGCTCCAGCGTGGGCAGCGGCTCGCCCGCGTACGTGCGCGAATGCCAGGCACCGGCGTCCAGCTGGGCCAGCGTGCCCCAGGGCTGATCGCCTGCGGTGCCGTGGCCGTTGGTGGTGCGCTCCAGCGTGGCGTCGTGCAGCAGGAAGGCCACGCCGTCGCTGCTCAGCTTGGCGTCGCACTCGAACATGCGGTAGCCGTGCTGCGCGCCCAGGCGGAAGGCGGCCAGCGTGTTCTCGGGCGCCAGCTTGCCGGCGCCGCGGTGGGCGATCCAGCGGGGGTAGGGCCAGGCGGAAGGTGTCGTCATGCGCGGTGCTCCAGGCGGTCGGGTGCTACAGGCGCTTGCCGGTGCCGGCATCGAAGGTGTGCAGGCGGTGGGCGCGCGGCGTGACGTGGATGGTGTCGCCCGGCTGTGGCGCGGGGGCGCCTTCCTCGATGCGCACGATGAGCTGTTCGTCGCCCACGCGGCCATACACCAGGCGCTCGGCGCCCAGCAGCTCCACCGTCTCTACCTGCACGGCCCAGCCGCCGTCGGCGGTGATGTCCAGGTGCTCGGGGCGGATGCCCAGCGTGGTGCCGGCCTGGGCGCCCGGGGCGTGGTTGAGCAGGTTCATCGGCGGCGAGCCGATGAAGCTGGCCACGAAGGTGGAGGCCGGTGTGTGGTAGACCTCCTCGGGCGTGCCGAACTGCTCCATGTTGCCGGCGTTCATGACGATCATGCGCTGCGCGAGCGTCATGGCCTCCACCTGGTCGTGGGTCACGAACAGGCTGGTGATGCCCAGTTCGCGGTGCAGCTTCTGGATTTCGATACGGGTCTGCGCGCGCAGCTTGGCGTCCAGGTTGGACAGCGGCTCGTCGAACAGGAACACCTGGGGCTGGCGCACGATGGCGCGGCCCATGGCCACGCGCTGGCGCTGGCCGCCCGAGAGCTGGCGCGGCTTGCGCTCCAGCAGGTGGCCCAGCTCGAGGATCTTGGCGGCCTTGTCCACGCGCGCCTTGATCTCGTCCTTGGCCACCTTGGCGATCTTCAGGCCGTAGGCCATGTTGTCGAACACGCTCATGTGCGGGTACAGGGCGTAGTTCTGGAACACCATGGCGATGTCGCGCCTGGCCGGCTCCAGGTTGTTGACCACGCGCTCGCCGATGGCGATGGTGCCGCCGGTGATTTCCTCCAGGCCGGCCACCATGCGCAGCAGGGTGGATTTGCCGCAGCCCGAGGGGCCGACGATGACGATGAACTCGCCGTCCCGGATCTCGGCGTTGACGCCGTGGATCACGGGCACGATCTGCTTGCCGCTGCCGTAGTGCTTGACGACGTTGGTGAGGGTAAGGGATGCCATATGTGCTATTTAATCAATAGCTGTTTGCGCTTGAAGGGTGGGCGCTACAGCCGGTTTTGATGTTTATTTCTCGGTGTCGACCAGGCCCTTGACGAACCACTTCTGCATCAGGATCACCACGGCCGTCGGCGGCAGCATGGCAACGATGGCGGTGGCCATCACGATGTTCCAGTCCACGGCGGCCTCGCCGCCGGCCAGCATGCGCTTGATGCCGATCACCACCGGGTACATGTCTTCGGAGGTGGTCATCAGCAGCGGCCACAGGTACTGGTTCCAGCCGTAGATGAACTGGATCACGAACAGCGCCGCGATCGAGGTGCGCGACAGCGGCACCAGCACGTCCTTGAAAAAACGCATGGGCCCGGCGCCGTCGATGCGCGCGGCCTCCACCAGCTCGTCGGGCACTGTCAGGAAGAACTGGCGGAACAGGAATGTGGCGGTGGCCGAGGCGATCAGCGGCAGCGTGAGGCCGGCGTAGCTGTTGAGCAGGCCCAGGTCTGCCACCACCTTGTAGGTGGGCAGGATGCGCACTTCCACCGGCAGCATCAGCGTCACGAAGATGGCCCAGAAGCACAGCATCTTGAACGGGAAGCGGAAGTACACGATGGCGAACGCCGACAGCAGCGAGATGGCGATCTTGCCCACGGTGATGACCATGGCCACCACGAAGCTCACCCACATCATGTGCACCACGTTGGTGTTGGAGCCCAGCTTGCCCGAGCCGAACAGCGCGGCCTGGTAGTTCTCCCACAGGTGGCTGCCCGGCAGCAGCGGCATGGGCGACTGCACGATGGCATCCGCCGTGTGGGTGGAGGCCACCAGCGCCAGGTACAGCGGGAAGGCCACGATGGCCACGCCGAGGACCAGCACGGCGTGCGAAATGAAATTGAGCCAGGGGTTACGGTCGATCATGGTCAGTACTGCACTTTCTTCTCGACGTAGCGGAACTGCACCACGGTGAGCGCGATGACGATCAGCATCAGGATCACGGACTGCGCCGCCGAGCCGCCGAGGTCCAGCGCCTTGAAGCCGTCCTGGTACACCTTGTAGACGAGGATGGACGTGGACTGCCCCGGCCCGCCTTGCGTGGCCGCGTCGATGATGCCGAAGGTGTCAAAGAAGGCGTAAACGATGTTGATCACCAGCAGGAAGAACGTGGTGGGCGACAAGAGCGGCAGCTGGATGTTCCAGAAGCGCCGCCATGCGCCCGCGCCGTCGATGGAGGCCGCCTCGATCAGCGCCTTCGGAATCGACTGCAGGCCCGCCAGGAAGAACAGGAAGTTGTAGGAGATCTGCTTCCACACCGAGGCGATGACGATCAGCGTCATGGCCTGGTTGTCGTTCATCATGTGGTTCCAGCCGTAGCCCAGCTCACCCAGGTAGTAGGTCACCACGCCGATGGAGGGCGAGAACAGGAACACCCACAGCACGCCCGCGATCACCGGGGCCACGGCATAGGGCACGATGAGCAGGGTCTTGTAGACCATGGCAAAGCGCACGATGCGGTCCGCGAAGATGGCCAGCGCCAGCGACACCACGATGCCGATGCCCGCCACCAGCACCGAGAACAACGCCGTGCGCTGGAAGGATTCCAGATAGGACGGATCGTCGAAAAGCTGCTTGAAATTGTCCAGCCCCACCCACTCGGTGCTCATGCCAAACGCGTCTTCCATCTGGAAGGACTGCAGGATGGCCTGGCCCGCGGGCAGGAAGAAGAAGATGCCGATGATGAGCAACTGCGGGGCGATCAACACCCAGGGCAGCCACGCCGAGCGGAAAAGTACGCGTTTTTCCATGACGTTCACAAACGAGAAAACCGCTGGCGCAAGGCTGCACCAGCGGGAAAAGGAAAAGCGGCCCCCAGGCAGGGGCCGCTGACCGAAGGGGCGTTCATGGGAACGCCTCGCCCGTCACGGATGACAGGGCTTACTTCTTGTACGAGCGCTCGAAGCGCGCCAGCAGTTCGTTGCCGCGGCTCACGATGGAGTCCAGGGCTTCCTTGGCCGTCTTCTTGCCGGCCCAGACCTGCTCGAGTTCTTCGTCCTCGATGGTGCGGATCTGCACGTAGTTGCCCAGGCGGATGCCGCGCGAGTTGTCGGTCACCTTGCGCACCATCTGGTTCACGGCCGTGTCGGTGCCGGGGTGCTTGGCGTAGAAACCGGACTTGTCGGTCAGCTCATACGCGCCCATGGTGATGGGCAGGTAGCCCGTGCGCTGGTGGCTGGCGGCCTGCACCTTGGTGTCGGACAGGAACTCGAAGAACTTGGCCACGCCCTTGTATTCGGCGGGCTTCTTGCCGGCCATGACCCACAGCGATGCGCCGCCGATCACGGTGTTCTGCGGTGCACCCTTCACGTCGGGGTAGTAGGGCAGGGGCGCCAGGCCGTAGGCGAACTTGGCGTTCTTGGCCACGTCGCCGTAGAAGCCCGACGACGTCTGGATCATGGCGCACTCACCCGAGGTGAACGACGCCTGGGCCGCCGAGCCGCGGCCCTTGTAGACGAACTCGCCCGCCTTGGCGGCCTGCGACAGGTTGTCGATGTGGCGCACGTGCAGCGGCGAATTGATCTTCATGCGGGCCTTGTAGCCGTTGGGCGACAGGCCGTTCTTCTCGGTGGCGAACTCCACGTTGTGCCAGGCGGAGAACGATTCGAGCTGCGTCCAGCCCATCCAGGCCAGCGTCATGGGGCAGCTGTGGCCGCTGGCCTTGAGCTTCTTGGCAGCCTCGAACACTTCGGGCCAGGTGGCGGGAGCCTTGTCGGGGTTCAGGCCGGCCTTCTTGAAGGCGTCCTTGTTGTAATAAAAGATGGTTGTGGAGCTGTTGAACGGGAAGCTCAGCATCTGGCCGTTGGGGTCGGTGTAGTACGCAGCCACGGCGGGGATGTACGCGCTCGGGTCGAAGGCGGCGCCCGCGTCCTTCATCACCTTGCCCACGGGTACGGTGGCGCCCTTGCTGGCCATCATCGTGGCCGTACCCACCTCGAACACCTGTAGGACGTGCGGCGCATTGCCCGAGCGGAACGCGGCGATCGCGGCCGTCATGCTTTCGTCATACGTCCCCTTGAAGGTAGGGATGACCTTGTACTCCTTCTGGCTCTCGTTGAACTGCTTGGCCAGGTCATTGACCCACTCGTTGTTGACAGCCGTCATGGAGTGCCACCACTGGATCTCTGTTTGAGCTTGTGCGGCCAGGCTGGTGGCGGCCACTGCGGCGGCCAGCGCCAAGTGTTTGATCTGCATGAATACTCCTCGTTGATAGACGATAGGCAGGAAAGCGGCGATGGTGGTCGCGTTCCGTGACAGGAATGTGTCGTTCTCGCACACTGCAAAAAGCGCAGCAACGGGGTAAACCCCGCGGCGCTTGGGTGACGAATTGTGTCACTGGCATGACGATGTTGTGACAAACATCCGGACGCGCTGGGGGCATGCATGGGCCGCCGCGGGCAATCGCATGGATGCCGACAGGGATTTGTGCATTGCACAATGATCCCCTCTCCTGTCCAGCGGCGCGCGCCGCCTGGGTGTTTTCATTTCCTCTCAATTTGCACGCCATGGCCAAGACTTCCCTGGATAAAAGCAAGATCAAGTTCCTGTTGCTGGAGGGCATCCATCCCTCCGCGGTGGAAGTGTTGCGGTCCGCGGGGTATACGCAGGTCGAGGTGATGGCCGGGGCGCTGGAGGGCGAGGAGCTGCGCCGCAAGATCGCCGACGTGCACTTCATTGGCATCCGCTCGCGCACGCAGCTCACGGCGGACGTGTTCGCGCATGCGCACAAGCTCGTGGCCGTGGGGTGCTTTTGCATCGGCACCAACCAGGTAGACCTGAACGCTGCGCGCGAGCGCGGCATCGCCGTGTTCAATGCGCCGTATTCCAACACCCGCTCCGTGGCCGAGCTGGTGCTGGCCGAGGCCATCCTGCTGCTGCGCGGCGTGCCCGAGAAGAACGCCGCGGCCCACCGCGGCGGCTGGCTCAAGAGCGCCACGAACGCCTACGAGATCCGCGGCAAGACGCTGGGCATCGTGGGCTACGGCTCCATCGGCACCCAGCTGTCGGTGCTGGCCGAGGCGCTGGGCATGCACGTGATCTTCCACGACGTGGTGCACAAGCTGCCGCTGGGCAATGCGCGCCAGGTGGGTTCGCTGCACGAGCTGCTGGGCCAGGCCGACATCGTGACCCTGCACGTGCCTGAGCTGCCTTCCACCCAGTGGATGATTGGCGCCGCCGAGATCGCGGCCATGAAGCCGGGCGGCATCCTCATCAACGCCTCGCGCGGCACGGTGGTGGAGATCGACCCCCTGGCCCAGGCGCTGAAGGGCGGCAACTTGCTGGGCGCGGCCGTGGACGTGTTCCCCGTGGAGCCCAAGAGCAACAAGGACGAGTTCGTCTCGCCGCTGCGCGGGCTGGACAACGCCCTCCTCACGCCTCACATCGGCGGCTCCACCATGGAGGCGCAGGCCAACATCGGCCTGGAGGTGGCGGAAAAGCTCGTCAGGTACAGCGACAACGGCACCAGCACCTCGTCGGTCAACTTCCCCGAGGTGGCGCTGCCCGAGCATGCCGGCAAGCACCGCCTGCTGCACGTGCACCACAACGTGCCGGGCGTGCTCTCGCAGATCAACAGCATCCTGTCGGACAACCACATCAACATCGCGGCGCAGTACCTGCAGACCAACGAGAAGATCGGCTACGTGGTGATCGACCTCGACGCGCGCTCGTCCGACCTGGCGCTGGAGAAGCTGGCCCAGGTGCCCGGCACCATCCGCAGCCGAGTGCTGTATTAAATAGCTATTGTTTTAATAGCTGCTTGCGCTGAATGGACGGGCGTTGGGGCCTGATTTGGCTCTTGCCCGTCCTTGGCCGCCCCGCGCCAGCGGCGGGGCTCTACGGGCAGGACAGTGCGGTAACGGGCACTGGCTTAAAATCCCGACCCCGAGGCACGAGGGCGCCCTGCACGCCCAACCCAGGTTGATCCCATGAATGTTCCGATTGCGCTGGCCGCCCTGCAGACGCAAGGCGCCGAGCCTGCCCGTTTGCGCGAAATTCCGTACAACTACACCTCGTTTTCCGACCGGGAAATCGTGATCCGCCTGCTGGGCGCCTCCGCCTGGGATGTGCTGGACCAGTTGCGCCGCGAGCGCCGCACGGGCCGATCCGCCCGCATGCTGTATGAGGTGCTGGGCGACATCTGGGCCGTGCAGCGCAACCCCTACCTGCAAGACGACCTGCTGCACAACCCCGCCCGGCGCAAGCTGCTGGTGGATGCGCTGCAGCACCGCATGGCCGAGATCGAAAAGCGCCGCCTGCCGCAGGAAGACGCCGAGCGCGACCGCCGCGTGGGCGTGCTGGTGGACGCAGCGCGCCGCGCCATCGACGAGTTCGACGCCACGCTGGTCGAGGCCAGCGACCTGCGCAAGAAGGTGGCGCGCCGCCTGGGCCGCCACACCGCCAAGGACAACATCAAGTTCGACGGCCTGTCGCGCGTGTCGCACGTGACCGATGCGACCGACTGGCGCGTGGAATACCCGTTCGTGGTGCTCACGCCCGACACCGAGGCCGAGATGGCGCAGCTGGTCAAGGCCTGCATCGAGCTGGAACTGACCATCATCCCGCGCGGGGGCGGCACCGGCTACACGGGCGGCGCCATTCCGCTCACCTGGCGCAGCGCCGTCATCAACACCGAAAAGCTCGAGGCCATGACCGAGGTGCAGATGCGCCGCCTGCCGGGCCTGGACGCCGAGGTGGCCACCATCTGGACCGAGGCCGGCGTGGTCACCCAGCGCGTGGCCGACGCGGCCGAAGCCGCCGGTTTCGTGTTCGCCGTGGACCCGACCAGCGCCGAGGCTTCGTGCGTCGGCGGCAACATCGCCATGAACGCGGGCGGCAAGAAGGCCGTGCTGTGGGGCACGGCGCTGGACAACCTGGCCAGCTGGCGCATGGTGACGCCTGAAGGGCAGTGGCTGGAGGTCACGCGCGTGGGGCACAACCTGGGCAAGATCCACGACGCCGACGTCGCCAGCTTCGAGCTGCAGTACTTCCAGGCCGACGGCAAGACGCCGATCCGCACCGAGCGCCTGGACATCCCCGGCAAGACCTTCCGCAAGGAGGGCCTGGGCAAGGACGTGACGGACAAGTTCCTCAGCGGCCTGCCCGGTGTGCAAAAGGAAGGCACCGACGGCCTGATCACCAGCGCGCGCTGGATCGTGCATCGCATGCCCGAGCACACGCGCACCGTGTGCCTGGAGTTCTTTGGCAACGCCAAGGACGCCGTGCCCAGCATCGTGGAGATCAAGGACTTCATGTTCGCCGAGCAAAAGCGCAGCGGCGTGCTGCTGGCGGGCCTGGAGCACCTGGACGACCGCTACCTGCGCGCCGTGGGCTACACCACCAAGTCCAAGCGCGGCGGCCTGCCCAAGATGCTGCTGGTGGGCGACATCGTGGGCGACGACCCTGATGCCGTGGCCCGCGCCACCGCCGAGGTGGTGCGCATCGCCAACAGCCGCAGCGGCGAGGGCTTCACGGCGGTGAGCGCCGAGGCCCGCAAGAAGTTCTGGGCCGACCGCAAGAAGACGGCCGCCATCAGCCGCCACACCAACGCCTTCAAGATCAACGAAGACGTGGTGATCCCGCTGCCGCGCATGGCCGAGTACACCGACGGCATCGAGCGCATCAACATCGAACTCAGCCTGCGCAACAAGATCGAGCTGGCCGACGCGCTGGAGGAGTTCCTCGCGCGCGGCAACCTGCCGCTGGGCAAGCCCGAGGCGGGCGGCGAGCCGCCTTCGCCCGAGCTGCTGGAGGAAAAGCTGGCCCTGGCCCTGGCCCTGGTGCGCGAGACGCGCGCGCTCTGGCAGGACTGGCTGCAGCGCGTGGAAGAACTGTTCCCCCAGCTGCAGGACCACCGCCTGCGCGCCAGCTGGAAGACGCAGATCCGCGACCCGCTGCGCAACATCTTCACCGGCAGCGACTTCGAGCCGCTGATGCAGGCGCTGGGCGATGTGCAAAAGCGCGTGCTCAAGGGCCGGGTGTGGGTGGCGCTGCACATGCACGCCGGCGACGGCAACGTGCACACCAACATCCCCGTGCACAGCGACAACTACGCCATGCTGCAGACCGCGCACGAAGCGGTGGCGCGCATCATGGTGCTGGCGCGCAGCCTGGGTGGCGTGATCTCGGGCGAGCACGGCATCGGCATCACCAAGCTGGAGTTTTTGACCGACGAGGAACTGGCGCCGTTCGCCGAGTACAAGCGCAAGGTGGACCCGCAAGGCCGCTTCAACCGCGGCAAGCTGCTACGCAATCAGGAGCTGCTCGCGCAGGACGGGCAAGCGCTGCAGGCCCATTTGGCGCATAAAGGCTCGCGCACCTCGCTGATGTTCGCGGACCTGACCAATGCCTACACGCCCAGCTTCGGGCTGATGGGGCACGAGTCGCTGATCATGCAGCAGAGCGACATCGGCGACATCGTTGCCAGCGTGAAGGACTGCCTGCGCTGCGGCAAGTGCAAGCCCGTGTGCTCCACGCACGTGCCGCGTGCCAACCTGCTGTACAGCCCGCGCAACAAGATCCTGGCCACCTCGCTGCTGGCCGAGGCCTTCCTGTACGAGGAGCAGACGCGCCGCGGCGTGTCCATCCGCCACTGGCAGGAATTCGAGGACGTGGCCGACCACTGCACCGTGTGCCACAAGTGCTACTCGCCGTGCCCGGTCAAGATCGACTTCGGCGACGTGACCATGAACATGCGCAACCTGCTGCGCAAGATGGGCAAGAAAAGCTTCCGCCCCGGCAACAAGATGGCCATGGCGATGCTCAACGCCACCAACCCCGACACCATCAAGCTGCTGCGCGCGGGCATGGTCAACGTGGGCTTCAAGGCCCAGCGCATGGCCGTGGACGTGCTGCGCAGCGTGAGCCGCAAGCAGACCGCGCACCCGCCCGCCACCGTGGGCACGGCGCCGGTCAAGGAGCAGGTGATCCACTTCGTGAACAAGAAGCTGCCCGGTGGCCTGCCCACCAAGACGGCGCGCGCGCTGCTGGACATCGAGGACAAGGACTACGTGCCCATCATCCGCAACCCGGCCGCCACGTCGGCCGACACGGAGGCGGTGTTCTACTTCCCCGGCTGCGGGTCGGAGCGCCTGTTCAGCCAGGTGGGGCTGGCCACGCAGGCCATGCTCTGGCACGCCGGCGTGCAGACCGTGCTGCCGCCGGGCTACCTGTGCTGCGGGTATCCGCAGCGCGGCAGCGGCCAGTTCGACAAGGCCGAGAAGATGATCACCGACAACCGGGTGCTGTTCCACCGCGTGGCCACCACGCTGAACTACCTGGACATCAAGACCGTGGTGGTCTCGTGCGGCACCTGCTACGACCAGTTGCAGGGCTACCAGTTCGACAAGATCTTCCCCGGCAGCCGCATCATCGACATCCACGAGTACCTGCTGGAAAAGGGCATCACCCTGCCCGCGGGGCAGGGCGGCTACCTGTACCACGAGCCCTGCCACAACCCGATGAAGCAGGGCGACTCGATGAAGACCGTGCGCGCCCTGGTGGGCGACAAGGTGCTCAAGAGCGACCGCTGCTGCGGCGAGTCGGGCACGCTGGGCGTGACGCGCCCCGATGTTTCCACCCAGGTGCGCTTTCGCAAGACCGAGGAAATCCGCAAGGGCGAGGCGGCCTTGCGTTCCAGCGGCGCGGTGGGCGCGCAGGACAACATCAAGATCCTGACCAGCTGCCCCAGCTGCCTGCAGGGCATCTCGCGCTACCAGGACGACCTGTCCACCGGCCTGCTGGAAGCCGATTACATCGTCATCGAGATGGCCAAGCAGATCCTGGGCGAGAACTGGCTGCCCGAGTACGTGCAACGCGCCAACGCCGGCGGCATCGAGCGGGTGCTGGTATGAGCCAGTCCGCCATGCCCGGCATGTCCGCGCCTTCCACGGGTGGCGCTGGCGCGTGCCCCCTGTGTGACTCCGACGCGGGTGCGTTTGTCTGGCGCGGCGCCAAGCTGCGCGTGATCCATGCGCAGGAGGCCGGCTTTCCGGCCTTCTACCGCGTGATCTGGGCGGACCATGTGGCGGAGTTCTCCGACCTCTCCCCCGCCGACCGCCAGCACTGCATGGAGGCCGTGACGCTGGTGGAGCAGGCGCTGCGCGAGCAACTGGCGCCGGCCAAGATCAATCTGGCCAGCCTGGGCAACGTGGTGCCGCACCTGCACTGGCACGTGATCGCGCGCTACGAGTGGGACAGCCACTTCCCCGCACCCGTCTGGGCGCACCCCCAGCGCGAGTGCGACACCGCGCGTGAGACGCTGGTGGCCGAGCGCTTGCCCGCCCTGCACGCGCTGATGCGCGAGCGTCTGGAGCGCTGGGCCGACCTGGGTGAGCAGTGATGCTCATCAATTGATAGCTGCCAGCGCTTTCCCCTTGGGCGCTGGGGGCTGATTTGGCTCGCATCGCGCCGCCTTGGCTCCGGCGGCGGACAATAGCGGCAGGGCGGCGGTGCGCGGTCTCCGCCGCCGGTGTTCATTTCTTTTCATTGCGCAGGTGAATCCATGGCAGGTCTGACGGCGGGCGCGCCCATGCCCCAATCCATCACGGTGCACGAGCAGTCGCGCGTGCTGGAGGTGACGTTTTCCGACGGCGCACACTTTCGCATCCCGTTCGAGCTGATGCGCGTGTATTCCCCCTCGGCCGAAGTGCAGGGCCATGGGCCGGGCCAGCAGGTGCTGCAGACCGGCAAACGCGACGTCACGTTGACGCGGCTGGAGCCGGTAGGCAACTACGCCGTGCAGCCCACCTTCTCCGACGGGCACGACAGCGGCATCTTCTCGTGGGACTACCTGTACGAACTGGGCCGTAACGAGCAGGCGCTGTGGGCAGACTATGCCGAGCGGCTGGCCGCCGCCGGCGTGGACCGTGATGCACCCATGGCGCCCAAGGCCGGCGGCCACGGCTGCGGCGGGCATTGAGGCGCAGCACGGCCCGCCCGCGTGGCCGCGCCGCGCCACGCTTTAGCCTAAATAGCGACAGATGACCTAGGCGCATGCGGGGTTGCCGCTGTACGCATGGTCAGTGGGCGCTTAGCATCGTGGTATGAGTACCACGCATTTCGGATTCCAGTCGGTTCAGGAAGAGGACAAGGCGCGCCACGTGCGCGGCGTGTTCGATTCTGTTGCGCCCAAGTACGACCTGATGAACGACCTGATGTCGGCCGGGTTGCACCGCGCCTGGAAGGCCTACACCGTCATGGTGGCCAACCTGCGCGAGGGCGACCAGGTGCTGGACATCGCGGGCGGCACGGGCGACCTGTCGCTGGCCTTTTCCAAGAAAGTGGGCGCCACGGGCCGCGTCGTGCATACCGACATCAATGAGGCCATGCTGCGCGTGGGACGCGACCGGTTGATCAACGAAGGCGTGGTGCTGCCCACGACGGTGTGCGATGCCGAGCACCTGCCGTTTCCTGACAACCACTTCGACCTGGTGAGCGTGGCCTTCGGCCTGCGCAACATGACGCACAAGGACGCTGCGCTGCGCGAGATGTGCCGCGTGCTCAAGCCGCGCGGCCGGCTGCTGGTGCTGGAGTTTTCCCGCGTCGCCAAGCCGCTGGAAAAGGCCTATGACTGGTATTCGTTCCAGGTGTTGCCGCGGCTGGGCAAGCTGGTGGCGGGCGACGATTCGAGCTACCGCTACCTGGCCGAGTCCATCCGCATGCACCCGGGCCAGGAAGAGCTCAAATCCCTCATGCGGCAAAGTGGCTTTGGGCATGTGGACTATCACAACATGACTGGCGGCATCGTCGCCTTGCATGTTGGAATCAAGTGCTGAAAGAGTTCATTGAAAACTATCGATATTTCGGAGAAGCCATGATGAAACTGTGGTCAGTGGTCTTGGTCGCCATGTTGGCGGTCGTGCATCTGGATGCGGATGCGCGCCGTCTCGGGGGCGGCAAATCCATCGGCAAGCAGTCCAGCAACGTGACCCAGCGCGACGCTGCGACGCCCCCCGCCGCTCCTGCCGCACCCACGCAGAATGCGGCGGCAGGCACCACTGCGGCCAAGCCCGCCGCGGCGCCCAATACCGCCGCAGCCGCCCCCAGGAAGCCCTGGGGCGCCATGCTGGGCGGCCTGGCCGCGGGCCTGGGCCTGGCCTGGCTGGCCAGCTCGCTGGGCCTGGGCGCAGAGTTCGGCCAGTTCCTGCTGATCGCCCTGCTGGCACTGGTGGTCATGGTGGTGGTCGGCATGGTCATGCGTGCGCGCAAATCCGCAGGTGCGCCGGTGAACGCCTCGCCCTTCGCGTTCCAGGGCGCGGGTTCCGCGCCCGCCGCAGATGCGCGCATGCCGCGCCAGTACAGCCCGGACAAGGTGGGTAACGACGCGTCCGCCCGCCCGTGGGAGCGCGGCGGCATGGCCTTCCAGGCGCCGGCCGCTGCCGCTACCGGCGGGATCATCGGCTCGGCGCTGTCGGGTTCGCAGAACTGGGGCGTGCCGGCCGGCTTCGACACCGAAGGCTTCCTGTCGGCCGCCAAGCGCAACTTCACTACGCTGCAGGCCGCCTGGGATCGCTCCGACGTCGCCACGCTGCGCTCCATGATGACCGACAGCATGGTTGACGAGATTCGCACGCAGCTCAACGAGCGCGAATCGCACCGCGGCGACCAGCAGCCCAATCAGACCGATGTGATCATGCTCGAGGCGCAACTGCTGGGCATCGAGGACCTGGGCGACGGCTACATGGCCAGCGTGGAGTTCTCCGGCATGATCCGCGAGGAGCCTTCGGCCGGCCCGAGCCCGTTCCGCGAGGTCTGGAACATGACCAAGCCCAAGAACGGCGCCAGCGGCTGGCTGGTCGCAGGCGTGCAGGCGCTGCAGTAAGCATGGCGCCGCTGGAACCGGGCGGCGCACGGCGAAAAAGCCTGCTGCGCTGCGCCCAGTTCGGGGAATAATCGGGGACTATGGCAACACGGTCCCCTTTTTCTTTCCTGGACGGGCTCTTCGAACGCGTCATGTCTGGCCCCCTGCCGCCCGCGTGGCTGGTGCATGAGGTGCAGCACCGAACGGTGCTGTTCCTCAACCATGTGCTGATGCAGGAGCGGGAAGCCATGGACCGTCTGGCACGCCAGCGCGGCCGCGTCGCGCGCGTGCAGTGGCGCATCTTCTCTATGGCGCTGCAGGTGACGCCCGCCGGGCTGTTCGATCTCGCGCCTGCAGAGGCCGTGGCCGACCTCCGGCTGGAAGTGTCCGAGACCTCTCCGCTGTCGCTGGCCGGCAGTGCGCTGCGCGGCGACAAGCCCACCATCCGCATCGAAGGCGACGTGCAGTTCGCGGCCGAGATCAATTGGCTGGTGGACCATGTGCGCTGGGATGTCGAGGAAGACATGGCGCGCGTGATCGGCGATGCCCCGGCCCGCGCTGTGGCATCCGTTGTGGGACGCGCCGTGCAGGCGTTGCGCAGCTTCGTGGGCGCACGCGTGCCCGGCGGCCAGGCGCCCGCGCCCGCAGCGGGCGAGTTGCCGGACCGCTCCCCGCCATGAGCCGCTTTGCCCGCGGCATCACCATCGTCTGGGTGGTGCTGCGCTATGGACTCGACGAACTGGTGCTGTCGACCTTCCGGCAGCCGTGGCTGCGCGCCGTCACGCGGGTCATCACCTTCGGTCGCAAGCTGGACGCGCCGCGCGGCCAGCGGCTGCGCGAGGCCTTGGAGAGCCTGGGTCCGATTTTCGTGAAGTTCGGGCAGGTCCTGTCTACGCGCCGCGACCTCATGCCGCCGGACATTGCGGACGAGCTGGCGCTGCTGCAGGATCGCGTGCCGCCGTTCGACCCCGATGTGGCGATCGCCACCATCGAGCGCGCATTTCGCCGCCCGATCGGCGAGGTGTTCGTCTCGTTCGACCGGCAGCCCGTGGCCAGCGCGTCCATCGCACAGGTGCACTTCGCGGTGATCCGTGACCGCCAAGGGCACGCGCGTGAAGTCGCCGTGAAGGTGCTGCGCCCCGGCATGCTGCCGGTGATCGACAAGGATTTGGCGCTCATGCGCATGATGGCCGGGTGGGTGGAAAGCCTGTCCGCCGACGGCAAGCGCCTCAAGCCGCGCGAGGTCGTGGCCGAGTTCGACAACTACCTGCACGACGAACTCGATTTGGTGCGCGAGGCGGCCAACGCGGCGCAGCTGCGCCGCAACATGCAGGGGCTGGACTTGGTGCTCATCCCGGAGGTGTTCTGGGATTTCTGCCATGCCGAAGTGTTGGTGATGGAGCGCATGAAGGGCGTGCCCATCAACCAGGTGGATCGCCTGCGCAGCGCGGGCGTGGACATTCCCAAGCTGGCCCGCGACGGCGTGACCATCTTCTTCACCCAGGTGTTCCGCGACGGGTTCTTTCATGCCGACATGCATCCCGGCAACATCCAGGTGAGCCTGGCGCCCGAGACCTTCGGCCGCTACATCTCGCTGGACTTTGGCATCGTCGGGACGCTGACCGAGTTCGACAAGGAATACCTTGCGCAGAACTTCACGGCTTTTTTCAGGCGCGACTACAAGCGCGTGGCCGAACTGCACATCGAAAGCGGTTGGGTTCCCGCCCATACCCGCGTGAACGAACTGGAAGCCGCTATCCGCACCGTGTGCGAGCCGTATTTCGACCGGCCGCTCAAGGAAATCTCTTTGGGCATGGTGCTGCTGCGGCTGTTCCAGACCTCGCGGCGCTTCCAGGTGGAGATCCAGCCGCAGCTGGTGCTGCTGCAAAAAACCTTGCTCAACATCGAAGGGCTGGGCCGGCAGTTGGACCCCGACCTGGACCTGTGGAGTACGGCCAAGCCCTTCCTGGAGAAGTGGATGCTCGATCAGCTGGGTCCCCAACGCCTGTGGCGCGAGCTGCGTGCCGAGGCGCCGCACTACGCCAAGATCCTGCCCGACCTGCCACGCCTGCTCCACGACTTCCTGCGCCAGCGGCCCCATGACAACCGGGGCGATCTGCAGGAACTGCTGGCCACCCAGAAGCGCACCAACCGGCTGCTGCAAAGCATCATCTATGGCGGCCTGGGCTTCGTGCTGGGGCTGCTGGTCATGCAGCTCTTCGTGCGCGTGCGCATCTTCTAACTTCCTTCCCTCTCCCATTCCTCAGGAGTACCAGCGTGTTGCTCTTCATGGTGATTGCCTACCTGTTTGTCACCATCGGCATTGGCTTGTGGGCTGCCCAACGGGTGAAGAACACGGCTGATTTCGCGATTGCCGGACGCCACCTGCCCATGTACATGATCATCACCACCACGTTCGCCACGTGGTTCGGCTCCGAGATCGTGCTGGGCGTGCCCGCCAAGTTCATCGAAGGGGGGCTCAAGGCCGTGGTGGAAGACCCGTTTGGCGCCGGCATGTGCTTGATTCTGGTGGGGTTGTTCTTCGCGGCCAAGCTCTACCGCATGACACTGCTGACCATCAGCGACTACTACCGCGAGCGCTACGGCCGCGCAGTGGAGGTGATCTGCTCGCTCATCATCATGCTCAGCTACCTGGGCTGGGTGTCGGCGCAGGTCACGGCGCTGGGGCTGGTGTTCAACCTGCTGTCCGGCGGTGCGGTGAGCATCCCCATGGGCATGGCCATCGGCGTGCTGTCCATCCTGGTCTACACGCTGTGGGGTGGCATGTGGTCGGTGGCGGTGACCGATTTCATCCAGATGATCATTCTGGTGGTCGGCCTGGTGGTGCTGGCCTGGTTCGCCAGCGACATGGCGGGGGGCGCGGGCAAGGTGATCGAGCTGGCCACCAGCCGCGACCTGTTCCAGTTCTGGCCCGAACCCACCTGGCACGAGATCATCTTCTTCTTCGGTGCCGCCATCACCATGATGCTGGGCTCCATCCCGCAGCAGGACGTGTTCCAGCGCGTCATGTCGGCCAATACCGAGCGTGCCGCCACGCATGGCACGGTGATCGGCGGTACGGCCTACATCTTCTTCGCCTTCGTGCCCATGTTCCTCGTGGCTAGCGCGCTGCTGATCATGCCGCAGGAGACGGCCGAACTGCTCAAGGATGACCCGCAGAAGGTGCTGCCCACACTGGTGATGGACAAGATGCCGCTCGTCATGCAGGTGCTGTTCTTCGGTGCGCTACTGTCGGCCATCAAGTCCTGCGCCTCGGCCACACTGCTGGCGCCCAGCGTCACCTTCACCGAGAACATCTGGCGGCAGTTCCGCCCTGAAAAGATCAGCGACCGCGAGAACCTGCTGGCCATGCGCATCAGCGTGCTGGTGTTCGCGGTGGGTGTGCTGGCCTATTCCATCAAGATGGAAGGCACGCCCATTTACGAGCTGGTGTCCAGCGCCTACCAAGTGCCGCTGGTGGGGGCGTTCGTGCCGCTGGTATTCGGCCTGTACTGGAAGCGTGCCAACACGCAAGGCGCGCTGTGCGCGGTGGCGCTGGGCATTGGCGTGTGGCTGGTGTTCATGGTCACCCCCGCGCTGCATGAGGCGTTCCCCCAGCAACTCGCCGGCCTGCTGGCCGCCATGGTCGGCATGGTTGCCGGTTCGCTTGCGCCGCAGGTGGTGCGCAATTCCCATGCGCCGCACCACCGGGTGGTGGGGGTGGAGTGACGCACGGGCGCACGGTGCGGCCTGGGGTGCATGCCTATAATTGAAGGTTTTGCACATTCTTCGCACTTCTTCGTAATGCCTATTTACGCCTATCGATGCGGTTCCTGCGGCCATGCCAAGGACGTGCTGCAAAAAATCTCCGACGCGCCGCTCGCCGTCTGCCCGTCCTGCGGTGCGCCGGCTTTTTCCAAGCAGCTGACGGCCGCGGGCTTTCAACTCAAGGGCACGGGTTGGTATGCCACCGATTTCAGCGGCCGTGCCAGTGCGCCTGCTGCGGCATCGGACGCTCCTAAAACAGAAGCTGCTAGCGCTGCTCCAGCAAGCGCTGCGGCCACTTCTGACTCTTAACCTCGGATAACTCGCATGGCTGCCTTGCGCAAGTGGCTGTTCACGGGTCTGCTGGTCATCGTGCCCGGCGTCATCACCGCATGGGTGTTGAGCTGGATCGTGAGTACCCTGGATCAGACCCTCGCCATCCTGCCGGGCTCCTGGCAGCCAGACAAACTGCTGGGCTTTCACATCCCCGGCTTCGGGGTGCTGCTCACGCTCAGCATCCTGCTGGTGGTGGGGGCCTTGGCGAGCAACTTCGCGGGGCGCAAGCTGGTGGAGTGGGGCGACCGTCTGGTCAGCCGCATTCCCGTGGTGCGTTCGATCTACTCCAGTGTCAAGCAGGTTTCCGACACGCTGTTCTCTGAAAGCGGCAACGCCTTTCGCACCGCCGTGCTGGTGCAGTGGCCGCGCGAGGGGGTGTGGACGGTGGCCTTCATCACCGGCGCGCCCAGCGGCGAGGTGGCGGCTTACCTGCGTGACGAGTATGTGAGCGTCTACGTGCCCACCACGCCCAATCCCACGGGCGGGTACTTCGTGCTCATGCGCAGGAGCGACTGCATCGAGCTGGACATGAGCATCGATGCGGCCCTCAAGTACATTGTGTCGATGGGGGTGGTGTCGCCACCCGACCCCGTTGCCACGGAACCCGCTCCATAAGAAAACCGTCGTCGCCCGCCCGTGCCTGTGCGCCGAGTGGGTGGAAAGAACAACCATCGTCGCGTCCCACGAGGACGCAGGAAGACTGATCCATGGCCATGCGCTCCCACTACTGCGGTCTTGTGACCGAAGCCCTCTTGGGCCAAACCGTCACCCTGTCGGGCTGGGTGAACCGTCGCCGCGACCATGGCGGCGTGATCTTCATCGACCTGCGCGACCGCGAAGGCTATGTGCAGGTGGTCTGCGACCCTGATCGTCCCGAGATGTTCAAGGTGGCCGAGGATGTCCGTAACGAGTTCTGCGTGCAGGTCAAGGGTTTGGTGCGCGCGCGCCCCGAAGGCACGACCAACGACAGCCTCAAGAGCGGCAAGATCGAGGTGTTGTGCCAGGAGCTCAACGTCCTGAACCCGTCCGTGACGCCGCCCTTCCAGATGGACGACGACAACTTGTCGGAAACCACGCGCCTCACGCACCGCGTGATGGACCTGCGCCGCCCGTACATGCAGCGCAACATGATGCTGCGCTACAAGACGGCCATCCAGGTGCGCAACTTCCTGGACAAGGAAGGCTTCATCGACATCGAGACGCCCATGCTGGGCAAGAGCACGCCCGAAGGCGCGCGCGACTACCTCGTGCCCAGCCGCGTGCACGACGGCCAGTTCTTCGCGCTGCCGCAGTCGCCCCAGCTCTACAAGCAGATGCTGATGGTGGCCGGCTACGACCGCTACTACCAGATCACCAAGTGCTTCCGCGACGAGGATCTGCGCGCCGACCGCCAGCCCGAGTTCACGCAGATCGACTGCGAGACCTCGTTCCTGAATGAGGAAGAGATCCGCGCCATCTTCCAGCGCATGATCAAGGAAGTGTTCCAGCAGCAACTGGGCGTGGACCTGGGCGAATTCCCCACCATGACCTACCAGGAAGCAGCGCACCGCTTCGGCTCCGACAAGCCTGACCTGCGCGTGAAGCTCGAATTCACCGAGCTGACCGATGTCATGAAGGACGTGGACTTCAAGGTCTTCTCCGGCGCCGCCAACATGAAGGGCGGCCGTGTGGTGGCCCTGCGCGTGCCCGGTGGCGCCCGTGAAGAGGGCGGCCTGTCGCGCGGCGAGATCGACGGCTATACCGAGTTCGTGAAGATCTACGGCGCCAAGGGTCTGGCTTACATCAAGGTCAACGATAAGACCAAGGGCCGTGACGGCCTGCAGTCGCCCATCGTCAAGAACATCCATGACGCCGCACTGGCCGAAGTGCTCCAGCGCACGGGCGCGCAGGACGGCGACCTGCTGTTCTTTGGCGCCGACAAGGAAAAGATCGTCAACGACGCCATCGGCGCACTGCGCCTGAAGGTCGGCCACAGCGAATTCGGCAAGAAGAATGGTCTGTTCGAGAACCGCTGGGCGCCGCTGTGGGTGGTGGACTTTCCCATGTTCGAGCATGACGAGGAAGAAGACCGCTGGGTGGCCGTGCACCACCCCTTCACGTCGCCGAAGGACGGCCATGAGAACCTCATGGACACCGACCCCGGCAAGTGCATTGCGAAGGCCTACGACATGGTGCTGAACGGGTGGGAGCTGGGCGGCGGCTCGGTGCGTATCCACCGCGCTGATGTGCAGGCCAAGGTGTTTGCGGCGCTCAATATCGGCCCGGAAGACCAGCGCGCCAAGTTCGGCTACCTGCTGGACGCGTTGCAGTACGGCGCGCCTCCGCACGGCGGCCTGGCCTTCGGCCTGGACCGCCTGATCACGCTGATGACGGGAGCCGAGTCCATCCGCGACGTGATCGCCTTCCCCAAGACCCAGCGCGCCCAGGATCTGCTGACCCAGGCCCCTTCGCCTGTGGACGAAAAGCAGCTGCGCGAACTGCACATCCGCCTGCGCAACCCGCTGCCTGCAGCCCACTGAGGAGCGCGCGGGCTCCGACACCTAAGCGGCAGGCGCGTTCACGTGCCTGCCGTTTTTGTTTGCCATAACGTGTCCACAAGCTCTTGGAGGGAGACCATGCGCATGCTGTTTCGACGGCTGTCCCATACCGGTTTGCTGCTGTGCGTGGCGCTGGGGGTATCGGCTTGCGGCGAGAAGAAAACCGAGCTGGGCGAAGGCGGTTCGGTGGTCACTGGCTCGGCCGGGCCCCAGGGCCCGCGCAACGCCGCGCGCGAGCTGCTGCGCTGCGACAGCCCGGTGGCCACCGTGGCGCTGGCCGAGAGTCCCCACGGCTATGCCACGGGTGGTTACAACCTGCCCACCTCGCCCGTGCCCCTGATCAAGCTCATGGTGCAACAAAGCGGCTGCTTTCGCGTGATGGATCGTGGCGCGGGGCTGCGTGGTACGGTACAGGAGAGCGAATTGCGTGAATCCGGCGTGCTGCGCCCCAACTCGACCGTGGCCAAGGGGCGCGGCTATGAGGCGCAGTACACGCTCACTCCCAGCCTAACCTTCAGCGAAAGCGATGCCGGGCGCGGCCTGGCAGGCATCATGGGCATGATTCCGGTGCTGCGCGATCTGGCCGGCCTGATCGGCCTGGCCGAGCAGGTGAAGTTCAAGGAGGCGCAGACGGCGCTACTGCTGTCGGACAACGAAACCACCGAACAGGTGGCTGCCGCCACGGGCGCAGCCCGCACCACCGATCTGGGCATCGGCGGCATCATGATCGGGCGGCTGGGGGGCGCATCCGGGGCAGGTTGGAGCAACACCAACGAAGCCAAGGTGGTTGCCGCCGCCTTCCTGGATACGCACAACGCCCTGGTGGAGCAGGTGCGGGCGCTGCAAGCCAAGCCCCTGCCGCCGCCGGTGCCGAGCCGCTAGCGCAGCGCGCATGCACAGGGACGGCGCCATGTACAAAATTCCCGAATCCGTGCTGGTGGTGGTGCACACGCCTGCGCTGGACGTGCTGCTGCTGCGCCGTGCCGACTCGGCCGAAGATTTCTGGCAATCGGTCACCGGCAGCAAGGATTTTGCGGGCGAGGACTGGGCCGTCACCGCCGCGCGCGAGGCGGCGGAGGAAACCGGCATCCAGGCCGCCGCTGCGGGCTGCGCGCTGCGCGACTGGGGCATGGAGAACATCTACACCATCTACCCGCAATGGCGGCACCGCTACGCGCCGGGTGTCTGCCTGAATACCGAGCGTGTCTTCGGCCTGTGCGTGCCGGCGCAGACGCCAGTGGCCTTGAATCCGCGCGAACACACGGCATATGCTTGGATGGGCTGGCGCGAAGCCGCGGACCGCTGCTACTCGCCTTCCAATGCCGAGGCCATACTCTGGCTGCCACGATTCGTTGGACGATGACCGCAACACCGATCGAACTGCCTGCCGAGCATTCCGGCATCCTGCGCGTAGCGACCTATAACATCCACAAGGGTGTGCAGGGGCTGGGCCCCGCGCGCCGGCTGGAGATCCACAATCTGGGCCTGGCGGTCGAGCAGCTCGATGCAGACATCGTCTGCCTGCAGGAGGTGCGCAGGATGAACCGCAAGGAGGCCAGCTACTTCGAGCGTTGGCCCCATGTGCCGCAGGCCGAGTACCTGGCCCCCGAAGGTTACGAAGCCATCTACCGCACCAATGCCTTCACGCGCCACGGAGAGCACGGCAACGCGCTGCTCACGCGCTGGCCGGTGATCGGCCACCAGCACGAGGACATCTCCGACCATCGCTTCGAGCAGCGTGGCCTGCTGCATGTGGAGGTGGAGATACAGGGCCGCCGGGTGCATGCCATCGTGGTGCACCTGGGCCTGGTGCCCGGCAGCCGCATCCGCCAGGTGGCGCAGCTGCAGCGCTTCATCGCGCGCGAGGTGCCCGAGGATGCCCCGCTGGTCGTCGCGGGCGACTTCAACGACTGGGGACTGCAGATCAAGCGCATGCTTGCGGGCTTCGGGCTCTTCGAGTACGACGATGCGCCCCAGGCCTTCACCTACCCCGCCCGTCTGCCCATGGTGCAGCTGGACCATGTGTACGTGCGGGGCCTTACCCCGCTGGGGCTGCAGGTGCCACGTGGGCGGATCTGGTGGCGCATGTCGGACCATTTGCCGCTGATCGCAGAGTTCAAGCTCTGATTCCATGGTCGCCCCCACGCGCGCGCACGCTACCGGCCGAGACCACCAGATCCAGCTGCTGCAGGGCACGCAGGAGTTGTTCCCGGCGCTGATCGCCGAGATGGATGCGGCGCTGTCCGATATCCAGTTCGAGACCTACATCTTTGACTGCACTGGCGCGGGCGCCGACGTGGCCGAGGCGCTGATGCGCGCAGCCCGGCGCGGCGTGCGCGTGCACCTGGCGCTGGACGGCGTGGGCACGGGGCGGCTGCCCGAGCCCTGGCGCACCCGCATGGTGCAGGCCGGCGTGCACGTACAGGTGTATTCGCCGCTCGGCCCGCTGGGCCTGCTGCTGCCGATGCGCTGGCGCCGGCTGCACCGCAAGCTGTGCGTGGTGGATGGCTGCGTGCTGTACTGCGGCGGCATCAACGTGCTGGACGACTACCACGACCCCAACCACGGCGCGCTCACCGCACCGCGCTTTGACTTTGCCGTGCGCGCCGAGGGCAGCCTGGTGCAGCAGGCCAGCGAGACCATGGAGCAACTGTGGTTGCGCATGCGCGCGGTGCGCGACGTACGCCAGCGCCGCCTGTCGCTGGCCCTGGCCGACCTGCGCGCCGCCAGCGCCGCACGTCTGGCGGCGCGGCGCGCCGAGAGCCGTACGCGGGGCATGCGCGCCGAGCTGGTGCTGCGCGACAACGTGCGCAACCGTGCACGCATCGAGCGCGCCTACCTGCGCGCCATTGCCCGCGCGCGGCATGAGGTCATCATCGCCAACGCCTACTTCGTGCCCGGTGGCAAGCTGCGCCGCGCGCTGGTGCTGGCGGCGCGGCGCGGTGTGCGCGTACAGCTGCTGCTGCAGGGGCGGTACGAATACTTCATGCAATACCACGCAGCGCGGCCGGTGTACGGCACGCTGCTGGCGGCGGGCGTGGAGATTCATGAATACGCGCCCAGCTTCCTGCACGCCAAGGTGGCGGTGATCGACGCGGACAGCCGCCGCGCCTGGGCCACGGTGGGCTCGTCCAACCTGGACCCGCTGTCGCTGCTGCTGGCGCGCGAGGCCAATGTGATCGTGCGCGACGCCCCCTTTGCCCAGGACCTGCGCAAGCGGCTGCGCCACGCCATGGCCCACGAGGGCCGCCAGCTTGACCCGCAGCGCTACGCCGAACGCCCCTGGCGCGAGCGCGCGCTGGACCGCATCGCCTTCGGCATCATGCGCGCGGCCCTGTGGGTGACGGGCAACCGCTACTGAATGCCGCGCCCCTGCCGGTGGGAAAATATTGCTATTGTTTGGATAGCTGCTCGCGCTTGCCCCATAAGCGCTAGAGGCATATAAGGCTTATAAAGCCTGGATCGGCATTCGCTGGTACCATGCCGCCATGTCTTCAGAACCCCCAGCACCCCTGAGCGGCGCCGCGCCCGACGAGGGCACGCCCGTCTCCGTCAAGATTCGCGAACGGCTGAACGCGGCGCGCCGGCGCTTCCATGCCAACGACAACATCGCGGAGTTCATCCAGCCCGGCGAGCTGGAGCGCCTGCTGGACGAGGTCGAGGCCAAGATGCAGGGCGTCCTCGACAGCATGGTCATCGACACAGCGGGCGACCACAACACGCAGGCCACGGCGCGCCGGGTGGCCAAGATGTACCTCAACGAGGTCTTCAAGGGCCGCTACGTGCAGCCGCCGGCGATCACCGAGTTTCCCAACGCCGAGCACCTGAACGAGCTGATGATCGTCGGCCCCGTCACCGTGCGCAGCGCCTGCAGCCACCACTTCTGCCCGGTGATCGGCAAGATCTGGATCGGCGTGCTGCCCAACGAGCACACCAACGTGATCGGCCTGTCCAAGTACGCGCGCCTCGTGGACTGGGTCATGGGGCGTCCCCAGATCCAGGAGGAGGCCGTGGTGCAGCTGGCCGACCTCATCATGGAAAAGACCCAGCCCGACGGGCTGGCCATCGTCATGGAGGCCAGCCACTTCTGCATGTCCTGGCGCGGTGTGCGCGAGATGGACAGCAAGATGATCAACTCGGTGATGCGCGGGGTGTTCCTCACCAACCCCACGCTGCGCCGCGAATTCCTGGCCCTCATTCCCCGAAGGAGCTGACCCATGCTGGTCCGTCTTCTCTACGTCAGCCGTGCCGTCGATACCTCGTCCGAGGCCATCGAGGCCATCCTCACCCAGTCGCGCCAGCACAACCCCGCCAGTGGCATCACAGGCGTGCTGTGCTACGGCGGCGGCATCTTCCTGCAGGCCATCGAAGGCGGGCGCTCGGCCGTCAGCGACCTGTACGGCCACATCCAGCGCGACCCGCGCCACAAGGACGTGGAATTGCTGGCCTTCGAGGAAATCACCGAACGCCGCTTTGGCGGCTGGACCATGGGCCAGGTCAACCTGACCAAGCTCAACCACTCCATCGTGCTCAAGTATTCCGAGCGGCCCGAGTTCGACCCCTATGCAGCTTCGGGCAAGGTGTCGTTCGCGCTGCTCGAAGAACTCATGGCCACGGCCAGCATCATCGGCCGGGCCTGAGGGTGGACAGCCCCCTGAGCGGCTTGCGCCGCTGTCCCCGACTCCCGCGCGTCGTGCAGGACGGGGGCGCCGTCAGTATGGCGGGGCGGTGCTGCCGGTCCAGGCGCTTGCCGGGCGGCGCACGTCTGGCGCATGCCGGTGCCGCCGTGGCGCACTGATGCCGCCGACCACCTCCTGAACGCCGCAGCCGGCCGCGAGGCGCTGCGGCGGCGGGCCCTTCATGTCGCTCAACGCCTTCGCACTCATCCTCCTCGCCGGCCTGATCCACGCCGGCTGGAACATCGCCGCCAAGAAGGCCGGCGGCGATGCGCGTTTCGCCTTCTTCACCTCGGTGCTCATGATGCTGGTGTGGGCGCCGTTGGGCTGGTGGCTCGGGCGTGACGCCGTGCCGCTGTGGGGCGCGCGCGAGTGGGCCATCGTGGCCCTGAGCGGCGTGCTGCACGTGCTGTACTACGTGATCCTGCTGCGCGGCTACCGCAAGGCCGACCTCACCGTGGTCTACCCCCTGGCGCGGGGCACGGGGCCGCTGCTGACCGCGCTGGTGGCCGTCACGCTGCTGGGCGAGCGGCTGTCCGCCTGGGGCGTGCTGGGCATCGTGGCGGTGGTGGGCGGCGTCTTCCTGATTGCGGGCGGCCCCGGGCTGTTGCGCGCGGCGCACGACCCCCAGGCGCGCCTGCGTGTGCGCGCGGGCCTGCGCTATGGCGTGCTGACCGGCATCTTCATCGCCAGCTATACCGTGGTGGACGGCTACGCCGTCAAGGCCATGCTGCTGTCGCCCGTGCTGGTGGACTACATGGGCAACTTCGTGCGCGTGGCAGTGCTCGCCCCCGTGGCCCTGCGCAACCGCGCCGAGACGGCGCGCCTGTGGGCCGGGCAGTGGCGCTTTGCGCTGCTGGTGGCCGTGGTGAGCCCGATCGCCTACGTGCTGGTGCTGTTTGCCATGCAGGAGGCGCCCATGGCCCACGTGGCGCCGGCGCGCGAGGTCTCCATGCTGTTCGCGGCGCTCATCGGCGGGCACCTGCTGGACGAGGGCGACCGCGCCGCGCGCCTGGCGGGGGCGCTGCTGATTGCCGCCGGCGTGGTGGCGCTGGCGCTGGGCTAGGGACTGTTCACACTGTTTTTGCCAGATGCGTTGCGATCAAAAGGGGCCAGGCGCAAGGCGCCAAACGAAGCTGGGGTGTGACCCCAGCGCGGCTTGGCACCGCCGCGAATGTCCCGTTTTGATCGCAACCCGAGGGGGCCGGAGTGAGAACCGCGCCACGCGTCCTTGCCCTCCTAGCCAAGGCCCCGGCCTTGGCGTCGTCACGCGCCTAGATTGGCGCGGTTTTCACGCCCTTCGCACTGGCAAAAATAGTGTGAACAGGCCCTGGCTGCAATGCTGCTGGTAGGGTGCGATTTTTCCAGCAGTCCCAGCCGGCGCAAGCCCATCGTGCTGGCGCTGGGCGCGCTGCAGGGCGGCAGCGTGGTGCTGCAAGACCTGCAGCCGCTGGATACGCTCGCCGCCTTCGGCCGATGGCTGGCCGCGCCGCGCGCGTGGGTGGGCGGCTTCGATCTGCCCTTCGGCCTGCCCCGCGAACTGCTCACCGGACTCGGCTGGCCGCTCGAATGGGCGAGCAGCATCGCGCACTACCGCGGCCTCACGCGCGCGCAAGTGCGTGAAACCTTTGCCGCGTTCTGCGCCGCGCGCCCTGCCGGCGCCAAGCTGGCCCACCGCGCCACGGACCGTCCCGCGGGCTCCAGCCCGTCGATGAAATGGGTGAACCCACCCGTGGCCTACATGCTGCATGCGGGCGTGCCGCTGCTGCTGGAGGCCGGCGTGCACCTGCCTGGCCTGCATGCCGGGGACCCGCGGCGCGTGGCGCTGGAGGCCTACCCCGGCCTGCTGGCGCGCGAGCTGATCGGGCGGCGCAGCTACAAGAGCGACGCGCGTGCGCGCCAGACGGCCGACCGGCACGCGGCGCGCACGGAACTGCTGCGCCGCCTGGAGTGCGGCGACACCCGCCTGGGCCTGCGCCTGACAGTGGATGCCGCGCAGCGCGCGGCACTGCTGGACGACGGCAGCGGCGACCGCGTGGATGCGGTGCTGTGCCTGCTGCAGGCCGCATGGGCATGGCGCTGCCGGCAGCAGGGCGACCTGCGCTACGGCCTGCCGCCCGACATGGACCCGCTGGAGGGCTGGATCGTCACGGCGTAACGTCTGGTCGTGCAGGTGCCGCGTCCAGCTCCACCCAGCCTGCGCCGCATTGCACATGCGCGCCGCCATGCCGCGCCAGGCAGAGCAGCGCAGCGGCATCCAGTGGCGGGACTGGCTGGGAGGCGAATGCCGCCAGGCCGGCGTCTGCCTGTCCGTCCGCCTGTACCCGCAGGCCGCTGCGGCCTTGCGCGGCCTGCAGCGTGATGCGTGCGGGAGGCGGGGAGCCCGTTTCCGCCAGGTGATAGAGGGCGCCCAGCAGCAGGCACAGGGTGGTGTGTGCCGCGACGGGCGTCTCGGGCAACGGGCCGGGCGCTTGCAGGTCGGTGCCGCGCATGGCCAGCAGCGGCCGGGCCAGCTGAACCGCCTGGGCGGCCACGGCCGCCAGGGGCTGAGCGCTGTCCTGCGCGGGCAGGTCCCAATGGCGCAGGCGCTTGGCACTGTCGGCCAGGCGGGTCAGGTGGCCTTCGAACTGCTCCACCCGCTCCACTGCCTGTGCGGGCGGCAACTCGCCCGTACCGAGCCGGCGTTTGAGCACGGTGGCCGCCATGCGCATGGCCGACAGCGGCCCCGCCAGGTCGTGCCGCACGGCGGGCATGGTGCGCGCAAGGATGGCGCTTTGCACGCCCAGCGCCATCCAGGCCTGGACGGGATCGTTGTCGGTGGGGAGGGTATTCATGGGCTGGTTGATTGGAACCGGGCGCCGGCGCCGGCAGGGTAGGACGGGGGCGCGAGTTGCCGCGCCCGCCGCGCTTCAGCGCGCTGGGCCGGTCAGGGCGAGGTAGGCGGCGCGCGTTTCCGGCGAAACCGCAGCCACCAGCTGGGCGTGCGGCGTCTGGTGGCGCGCCAGCGTGCGGGCCGATGCCACGGTCTTGGACTTGCAGAACCAGTGGCAGGTGTGCTGCATCAGCAGCAGCTCGGCCGTCATGGTGAAGGCCTTGTCGCGCGGCGACAGGCCGACGTCGTTGCGCGCCACGCGGGCGATGCCGCGCGCGTGCACGTCAATGGCCTCGCGCATGTCGAAGGTGGCGGCGGGCAGCAACTGCGTGGCAAACGGCAGGCCCAGCGCCAGGCGGCTCGCGCGCGCCAGCGGTGCGGGCACGCGGCGGAAGTCCGCCGCAAAGCGCTCAAACTGTTCGCTCAACTGTGCCTCGCTGCTGGCCAGCAGGTTCAGCACCTGCTGGCGGCGCTCGGGGTCCTGTTCGCCCATGGCGCGCAGGTAGCCCTGGGTCAGTGTCTCCATGAGCCGTTCGATCTGGTAGGGCTGCAGATGCTGCGCCAGCAGCACGATGCGCCGGCGCTGCTGCTGGGTGTTGAGCATGTAGGCGCCGGTGGCCGCGAGGGCCACCACGAATAAAAAGTCCATGGCAGACAAGTCCGTGAAAAGCGGGCGAAACCGTCGATTGTCGTGCCTGCGCACGCGCCCGCCGTGTGCGCGGTGCAGAATGGTGCGCCGCCGCTCCGGCGGTTCTCTGTCCCACCCTCAGACCGTCCCATGCCTTCGATCGAAACCCTTGTCGCGTTCTTTGGTGTTTCCGTGCTGCTGGCGCTCACGCCGGGGCCCGACAACCTGTTCGTGCTGCTGCAGTCGGCCCAGCGCGGCTGGCGCGCGGGCATGTGCGTGGTGCTGGGGCTGTGCCTGGGGCTGGTGGGGCACACCACGGCCGTGGCGCTGGGACTGGCGGCCGTGTTTGCCGCGTCGGCCGTGGCGTTCACGGTGCTCAAGTTCTGCGGCGCCGCCTATTTGGCCTATCTGGCCTGGGGGGCGTTGCGGGCGCCGGCCAGCGTGCCCGAGGAGGCGCCCGCTACGGGCGCGGCGATGGCGCCGGGCGCCCGTGTGCCCGGTGGTGCACTGCGCATGGTGGGGCGCGGTGTGGTGATGAACCTGACCAACCCCAAGGTGCTGATCTTCTTCCTGGCCTTCCTGCCGCAGTTTGCCGACCCCGCGCGCGGCGGCATGGCGCGGCAGATCCTGGTGCTGGGGGTGGTGTTCATGCTGGCCACGTTCCTGGTGTTCGGGGCCATCGCATGCTTCAGCGGGGCGTTCGGCGCGCTGCTGCAGCGCTCGGCGCGCGCGCAGCGCATGCTCAACCGCGTGGCGGGCCTGGTGTTCCTGGGCCTGGCCGTGCGGCTGGCCACAGCCGAGCGCTGATACTTCACTTTTTATAGCTGCTAGCGCTTGTCTATCAAGCGCTGGAGGCCATTTTGGCTCGTGCCTTCAAGGCGCGGGCGGCGCGGGCCAGGGCCGCTGCGCGCCGCGCAACTGCTCGAAGGCGTGGGCCAGTTGCAGTACGCCCAGGTCGTCAAAGCGCTGTCCGGCAATCTGCAGCCCGATGGGCAGGCCGCTGGCGCTGTAGCCGCAGTTGACCGACGCGGCCGGCTGCTCCGACATGTTGAACGGCACGGTGAAGGCAATGTGCTCCAGCGGCCGCAGCGGGTCGTCGGTGGGCGAGGGCAGCTCGGCCGCGAAGGCGGTGATGGGCGCCACGGGCGAAAGCACGTAGTCGTACCCCGCGCAGGCGCGCACCGTGGCTACGCGCGTGGCGTGGAACTGCTGGCTGGCCTCGTACACCTGGGCCGCGCTGAGCGTGGCGGCGCTATCCGCCCAGGCGCGGATGTAGGGCAGCACCTTGCCCCGCTGCTCGACGGTGAGCGTGCGCATGTCCATGTGCGAGCGCATGCGCCAGAAGTGGTCCATGCCGTCCAGCATGGCGCGCGTGAGGAACGGCTCCATGGGCTCGACGATGGCGCCCGCATCGGCCAGGCGCTGCGCGGCGGCCTGCACGGCGGCGCGCACCTCGGGATCGGTAGCCAGGCCGCAGCCCGCGTCCAGCAGCAGCCCCAGGCGCAGGCCGCGCAGGCGCTGCGTGCCGGGCGCGAGCCGCAGCCAGTCGATGGGCTGTGCTGGCAGGCTCATGCTGTCGCGCGCGTCGGGCTGCGACAGCACCTGCATCATCAGCGCGGCGTCCTCCACGCCGCGCGTCATGGGGCCGGCCGCGCGGCCGGTGTAGGGCGGATCGATGGGAATGCGGCCCAGGCTGGGCTTGAGCGTGAAGATGCCGCACCAGCTGGCCGGCAGGCGCAGCGAGCCGCCGATGTCCGTGCCCACGTGCAGCGGCCCGTAGCCCGCCGCCGCCGCCGCGCCCGCACCGGCGCTGGAGCCGCCCGGGCCCTTGGACAGGTCCCAGGGGTTGCGCGCCAGCGGATGAAAGCTCGACAGCCCCGAGGACAGCATGCCGTAGTCGGGCATGGTGGTCTTGGCCAGCAGTACGGCGCCCGCCTCGCGCAGACGGGCCGCAGGCGGTGCGTCGGCCGCGGCGGGCACCAGGGGGAGCGCCGCGGTGCCCAGCGGTGTGGGATCGCCCTGCGTGGCGATGTTGTCCTTGAGGGTGACCGGCACGCCGTCCAGCGGGCCGCAGGGGGCGCCGCGCAGCCAGCGGGCCTCGCTCTGGCGGGCCTGGGCCAGCGCAGCCTCGGGGCGCAGCAGGTAGGTGGCCTGCAGGTGGGGCTCCCACCGCGCGACGTGGCTGAGCACGTCGAGCAACGCGTCCACCGGAGAGATCTGGCGGCTGCGGTAGCCGGCGAGCAGTTCGCTGGCGGACAGCTCGTGCAATTGCGTCATGGCGATCCTTGTGTCATCGCGGAGGCGGTGTGGAGAGAACGGCAGTTCCACCCGGGCGGAAGTGGCCGTGCCGAGGGGGCTGGCGCTAGCACGCGCCAGCTCCTTATGCCCAGTGCAATGCCGACAGGTCGTTGACGAACACCGGCATGTCCTTCCACAGACCGCGCAATTGCTTGTGGGCCACGGTGACCCATTGCGGCTGGTACAGGAAGGCGTGCACCGCGTCCTCGGCCAGCAGGCGCTGCGCGTCGCCCAGCAGGCGGGCGCGGTCGGCGGGGCGCGCGGCGTTCTGGATCTTCTCGTACAGCGCGTCGAACTGTTCGGAGTGGTAGCCCCAGTAGTAGTCCGGCTTGGCGAAATTGCCCAGGTCGAACGGCTCCACGTGCGAGATCAGCGTCAGGTCGTAGTTCTTGTTGCCGTAGGTGCCGCTGAGCCATTGGGCCCACTCCACGTTCTGCAGCTTGGCAACGATGCCCACCTTGGCGAGCTGTGAGGCAATCAGCTCGCCGCCCTGGCGTGCGTAGGGCGCCGGCGGCAGCGTCATGGTGAGGGTAAGGGGTGTCTTCACGCCGGCCTCGGCCAGCAGGCGCTTGGCCTTCTCCACGTCATGCGGGTTGATGCCCGTGGTGTCCACATAGCCGAAGGCGCCGGGCACGTAGTGGCTGCCGATGGGCACGCCCAGGCCGTCGGCCGCGCCCTGGATGATGGCCTTGCGGTCGATCGCGGCGGCGATGGCGCGGCGCACGCGCACGTCGTTCAAGGGCTTGCGCGCGTTGTTGATCGCGAGGATGGTCTTGGCGCGCGAGCCGCTCACCACTACCTGAAAGCGCGGGTTGTTCTTGAACTGCGCCATGCTGCGCGGCGTGACGCGCGGGAAGGCGTCCACGTCGCCCGCCAGCAGCGCGGCCACCTGCGCCGCCGCATCGGGAATGAAGCGGAACGTGGCGCGGCGGATGCGGATGCTGGACGGCTGGCGCCACCCCGGCCATGCGGCCAGCGTGATGGAGGCGCCGCGGCTCCAGCCGGCGAGCTTGTAGGGCCCCGTGCCCACGGGCTTGGTGGCGTTGGTGGCGGCGCTCTTGGGTTCCACGATGATGGCCGTGGCCTGGCCCAGCACGAACAGCAGGTCGGGGTCGATGTCCTTGTTGAGCACCACCACGGTGTACTCGTCCACCGCCTGGGTGCTCAGGTTGGCAAAGCTGCGCTTGTCCTTGTTGGTGCTCTTGTCGCCGCCCGCGCGGTCGAAGGAGAACTTCACGGCTGCGGCATTGAGCGGCTCGCCGTTGTGAAACGTGACGCCCTTGCGCAGGCGGAAGGTGTAGGTCTTGAGGTCGGGCGAGACCTCCCAGCTCTCGGCCAGCAGCGGCGAGACGCTGCCGTCCGGGTTGATCTTGGTGAGCGTCTCGTAAATGTTGTAGAGCGTGACCTCGGCAATCGAGGACGCCGCGCCGGCCGTGGGGTCCAGCCCCGGCGGCTCCAGGGCGAGGGCCAGGGTCACGGCGTCCTTCTTGCCTTGCGCCAGCGCGTGCAGCGGCGTGGCCAGCGCGGCGGTGGCCAGGGCGCCGGAGGCGAGGGCGGTACGGCGGGTGAACATGGGCGGGATCTCCTTGGACGGGTGGAATGCGTGCGGCGGGTTGTGCTCTGCTTTTTACTACAGGGCGCGGCCGGGCGTGGCGCGCTGGCGCCGTGCGGCTAGAGCGCGATGCGCGGTACCGCGGCCACCAGCGCCTGCGTGTAGGGGTGTTGCGGCGTGCTGAACAGCGTGTGCGGCGCGCCGCGCTCCACGACGCGCCCCTCGTGCAGCACCAGCACCTCGTCGCACAGGTGCTGCACCACGGCCAGGTCGTGGCTGATGAGCAGGTAGGTGACGCCCAGGCGCTCCTGCAGGTCCTGCAGCAGGTTCAGCACCTGGGCCTGCACGGATACGTCCAGCGCGCTCACGGGCTCGTCGGCCACGATGAGGCGCGGCCGCGTGATGAGCGCGCGCGCGATGGCGATGCGCTGGCGCTGGCCGCCCGAGAATTCGTGCGGGTACTTGTGGGCATCGCCCGCGCGCAGGCCCACCTGCTGCAACACGGCGGCGGCCTGCTCGCGCAGTTCGGCGCGTGTGGCGCTTCCCAGGGCCTGCAGCGGCTCGGTGACGATGCGCTCCACCGTCTGGCGCGGGTCCAGCGAGCCGTAGGGGTCCTGGAACACCATCTGGAAGTCGCGCCGTGCGGCGCGCAGCGCGTGCGCGGGCAACCGGTGCAGGTCGCGCCCCAGCAGGTGCACGCTGCCGGCGCTGGGCGTGTCCAGCGCCATCACCAGGCGCGCCAGCGTGGACTTGCCCGAGCCCGATTCACCCACCACGCCCAGGCTGCGGCCGGTGGTGATGTCCAGGTCCACACCCCGCAGCGCCTGCACCTGCGCGCGCGGCCCCCACGGCCGTGTGCGGGGCAGCGGATAGTCCCGCTGCAGGCCGCGTACGCGCAAAAGGGGTGCATTTGGGTCGAAATGGCCTGTAGCGCTTGTAGGGAAAGCGCTGGCAGCTATTGAATTGATAGTGTTCACGCGCTCTCCCCCAGCCGTATGCAGCGCGCCATGTGGCTCGGGCCCAGCGCCGTGGCGGGCGGCAGGGCGGCGTGGCAGTCGGGCACGGTGAGCGGGCAGCGCCCAGCGAACGGGCAGCCCGGCGGCAGATCGGCCAGGTCGGGCACGGTGCCAGCGATCGTGGGCAGGCGTGCACCGCGTACGCGTGCGGAGCCCCACTGCGGGCGTGCGGCGAACAGGCCGCGGGTGTAGGGATGGGCCTGCGTGCGGAAGACTTCGCGCGTGGGGCCGGCCTCGACCACCGTGCCGCCATACATCACCAGCGTGCGCTGCACGTTCTGCGCGATCACGCCCAGGTCGTGCGAGATGAGGATCAGCGCCATGCCGCGCTCGGCCACCAGACCCTGGATCAACTCCAGGATCTGGCGTTGCAGCGTCACGTCCAGCGCCGTGGTGGGCTCGTCGGCAATCAGGAGCTGCGGCCCGCAGGCCAGCGCCATGGCGATGGTGATGCGCTGGCGCTGCCCGCCCGAGAACTGGTGCGGGTAGGCGTCCAGCCGCTGCGCGGCCTGCGCGATGCCCACACGTTCCAGCAACGCAACGGCCTCGGCGTGCGCCTGCCGGGCGGACAGGCCGCGGTGCAGGCGCAGCGGCTCGGCCACCTGCCGCCCGATGGTGTGCACGGGGTTGAGCGCGGTCATGGGTTCCTGGAACACCATACCGATGCGGTCGCCGCGCAGCCGGCACCACTGGGGCTCGGTCATCGGCAGCAGTTCCTGCCCGTCCAGGCGGATGCGGCCCTGCACGCGCGCGCCTTCAGGCAGCAGGCCCATGAGCGCGAGCGCGGTAAGGGACTTGCCGCAGCCCGATTCGCCGATCAGCCCCAGCGTTGCGCCGGGCTGCAGGGCGAAGTCCACGTCATGCACGGCGCGCACCGGGCCGAGCGGCGTGCGCAGCGTGATGGCCAGTTGCTGCACGTCCAGCAATGGCGCAGGGGAGGGAGGTGCGTGCGCTGGTGTCATCGCTGGCGGGACAGTCGGGGGTCCAGCAGATCGCGCAGCCCGTCGCCCAGCAGGTTCAGGCCCAGCACCGCCAGCGCAATCGCCACGCCCGGCCACACGGCCAGCAGCGGCGCCTGGAACATGAGGGTCTGGGCCTCGGCCAGCATGCGTCCCCACGACGGTTGCGGGGGCTGCGTGCCCAGGCCCAGGTACGAAAGCGCGGCCTCGGCGAGGATCGCCAGCGCGAACTGGATCGTGGCCTGCACGATGAGCACCGAAGCGATGTTGGGCAGCACATGCTCGAAGGTGATGCGCCATGGGCCCTTGCCGCAGGCGCGCGCCGCCAGGATGTATTCACGCGCCCACACCGCCTTGGCCGATGCGCGCGTGACGCGGGCAAAAGTCGGTATGTAGAAGATGCCGATGGCGATGATGGCGTTCACCATGCCGGGGCCGAAAACGGCCGTGAGCATGATGGCCAGCAGCAGCGCGGGGAACGCGAAGGTGAAGTCCGCCAGGCGCATGACGGCTTCCTCCACCCAGCCGCCGCGCGCCGCTGCCAGCAGCCCCAGCGCGGCGCCCAGCGCCAGGCCGATGCCCACGGCAATCACGCCCACCGCGATGGACGCGCGCGCGCCCACGAGCAGCTGCGAGGCCACGTCGCGCCCGTAGGCGTCGGTGCCCAGCCAGTGCTGCGCGCCGGGGGGCTGCAGGGCGGCATCCATCGCCATCTCATAAGGCGGCCATGGCGTCCAGACGAAGGAGAGCAGGGCGGAGAGCACCAGCGCCAGCGTGAGCACGGCACCGATCGCGCAGCTGGGGTGGCGCAGCGCACGGCGCCAGAACGCCGGCGTGTGGGGGCTGGGCGCGGGGAAGGCCGGCAGCGCGCTCATAGACCGCGGGCCTTTACGCGCGGGTCGATGGCCGCGTACAGCAGGTCCACCACGAAGTTCACCACCACCACCATGGCCGCCAGCAGCATCACGCAGTTGCGCACCACCACCAGGTCGCGGTTGGCGATGGACTGGAAGATCAGCCGGCCCAGCCCGGGCAGGTAGAACACGTTCTCCACCACGATGGTGCCGGCCAGCAGGTTGGCGAACTGCAGGCCCATCACCGTCACCACGGGGATCATGGCGTTGCGCAGCACATGGCCCCACAGCGCCGCGCGTTGCGAGAGCCCCTTGGCGCGCGCCGTGCGCACGAAGTCCTCGCGCAGCACGTCCAGCACGGCGGAGCGCGTGATGCGCGCCAGGATGGCGGCCTGCACCACGGCCAGGGCCACGGCGGGCAGCAGCAGGGCCTGCAGCGCGGGCAGCACGCCGCCGCCGGCTTCGGCGCTCCAGCCGGGAAAGCCCCCGGCCGAGAACCATTGCAGCTGTACCGAAAACAGCAGGATCAGCAGGATGGCAAACCAGAAGTTGGGAATGGCAATGCCCAGTTGCGCCAGCCCCATCACTCCCCAGTCGCCCAGGCGGTTGTGGCGCGATGCCGCATACACGCCAGCGGCCAGCGCCAGCGCGGTGGTCAGCAGCATGGCCAGCAGGGCCAGCGGAATGGTCAGCGCCAGGCGCTCGCCGATCAGGTCGGCCACGGGCGCGCTGTAGGCATGGCTGTCCCCTAACTGGCCCGTGAGCAGTCCACCCAGCCACTGCCCATAACGCACGAGCGCGGGTTGGTCCAGGCCCAGCCGGGCGGCGAGCTCGGCCACGGCCTCGGGTGCGGCGTCAGGCCCCAGCAGCACTTCGGCCGCGTTGCCCGGCAGGACCTCCAGCACCACGAACACCACGGCCGACGCGCCCAGCAGCGTGGCGATCAAAGTGGCGAGGCGTTGGAGGAAGAACAGGGCCATGGGAGTGAAGGCTGCGGCGCGCGGCCGGGGCGGTGGTGGACCGAGCATAGGACAAAAACCGCGGGCGCATGGCGGCCATCCCCACGGGGGCACAGGGGTGGGCGGATAATTGCAGGATGCTGTTCACCGCCCGCCTGTCACCGCATTGCGCCATGTGCCGCAAGGGAGTTGCGCCATGGCGTTGATGATCACGGACGAGTGCATCAACTGCGACGTGTGCGAGCCCGAATGCCCCAACGAGGCCATCTTCCTGGGCCAGGAGCATTACGAGATCGAACCCTCCAAGTGCACCGAATGCGTGGGCCATTTCGATGAGCCCCAGTGCGTGGCCATCTGTCCCGTGGCCTGCATTCCGGTCAACCCGGCCCACCAGGAAAGCCGCGAGACGCTGTGGCAGAAGTTCCAGCGCCTGAAGCCACCGAAAGTGGCTTGAACCTGGAGGCTTTTTGGGCCGCTAGCGCTTATCTGGTAAGCGCTACCAGCTATCTAAATAATAGTTAATCTAGGCCCGTTTGTGGTGCGGCCTGCGCCTGAGCGGGGCGTGTGGGCTTGGGGCGGGGCGGCTTGGTGGTGTGCACGAGAAGCGTGGCCTTGTCCATGTCACCGGCGAGCAGGGCAGGGTAGGCCTTGAGCGAATGAAGAATGCTGTCCTCGATCAGCGTGCGCTGGTCGGGCGCGGGCTTCTTGAGCACCCAGTTCACCACCTCCGCCTTCACGCCGGGGTGGCCGATGCCGATGCGCAGCCGCCAGTAGTCGCTGGTGCCCAGTTGCGCGTGGATGTCACGCAGCCCGTTGTGGCCTGCGTGGCTGCCGCCGCGCTTGAGCTTGGCCTGTCCGGGCGGAATGTCCAATTCGTCGTGTGCGACGAGGATTTCCTCCGGCGGGATCTTGAAGAAGCGCGCAAGGGCCGCCACCGACTTGCCTGAAAGGTTCATGAAGGTCTGCGGCTGCAGCAGCCAGACGCTGTGGCCGGCAACGCTGGCGCGCGCGACCAGGCCGTGGTAGCTGCGCTCGGGGACCAGGGTGACCTTGAGTTCGCGCGCCAGCGCGTCGATCCACCAGAAACCCGCGTTGTGGCGTGTGGCCTCGTACTCCGGGCCGGGGTTGCCCAGGCCCACAAACAGTTTGATCATGTTGGGATTATCCGGCGCGCCTGAAGCGGCGCGACGTGCGCTTGCAGGGGGCCACAAAACGCCAACGGCCCACGCGAGGTGGGCCGTTGAGACGCAAGAGGCCGCCCCTGAGGGCGACGGCCCGGCAGAAGTGCTTACTTCTTGCCCTTCTTGGCGGGTGCGGCTGCGGGTGCTGCGGCTGCGGTCGCGTCGGCCACCACTTCGGGCAGCTTGATCGACACCAGGGCGGGGTTCTTGTTGGAACCACGCACCACGGCCTTCACGCCGTGGGGCAGCTTCACGGACTGCAGGCCCATGGTGGACTTGGAGGTCAGGCCGCTCAGGTCCACCTTGATGAACTCGGGCAGTTGCGCGGGCATGCACATCACGTCCAGTTCATGGATCAGCGGGGTCACCGTGCAACCTTCCACCTTCACGGCCTGCGAGCCTTCGACGCCTTCGAAGTGCAGCGGCACCTTCAGGTGCACGCGGGTCTTCTCGTCCACGCGTTGGAAGTCCACGTGCAGCACTTGCTGCTTGAAGGGGTGGTACTGCACGTCACGCAGCAGCACCTTGGTGACTTGGCCGTTCAGCTCCATGTCCAGGATGCTGGAGTGGAACGCTTCCTTCTTGAGGGCGTGCCACAGGGCGTTGTGATCGATCTCGATCAGCTGGGGCTCGGCGGAGCCGCCATAGACGATGCCGGGGGCCTTGCCCGAAATGCGCAGACGGCGGCTCGCACCCGTACCTTGCTTGGCGCGCTCAAAAGCGACGAATTGCATGTTTGAACTCCTGAAGGGGCCGGCCGCGACCAGCCTGGCCCTGTTGATAAAGACCGCACGCCACCATGGCATGGGCCCGTGCTGTCTCCGAACAAGCAAGCCTCCCGAAGGAGGCTTGGGGCTGTGACACCTCCGCCAGCGGCGGAGCGATCATCAAGCCTGGTCGGAGAACAGGCTCATCACCGACTCACCCTTGGCAATGCGCTGGATCGTTTCGGCGATCAGCGGCGCCACGGAGAGCTGGCGAATCTTGGAACACCCCTTGGCGGCATCGCTCAGGGGGATCGTGTTGGTCACCACCACTTCATCGAGGGCCGTGCCTTGTGCGATGCGCTCGATGGCCGGGCCCGAGAAAATGGGATGCGTGCAATAGGCGTAAACGTTCTTGGCGCCGCGTTCCTTGAGCACTTCGGCGGCCTTCACCAGCGTGCCGGCGGTGTCGATCATGTCGTCCATGATCACGCAGTTGCGGCCTTCGATGTCGCCGATCACGTGCATGACTTCCGACACGTTCGCCTTGGGGCGGCGCTTGTCGATGATGGCCAGATCGGTGCCGAGCTGCTTGGCCAGGGCGCGTGCACGCACCACGCCGCCCACGTCCGGGCTCACCACGATCAGGTTCTCGTACTTCTTCTGGTTCAGGTCACCCAGCAGCACCGGCGACGCGTAGATGTTGTCCACCGGAATGTCGAAGAAACCTTGGATCTGGTCGGCATGCAGGTCCATGGTCAGCACGCGGGCGACGCCCACTGCCTGCAGCATGTTAGCCACCACCTTGGCGGAGATCGGAACGCGTGTGGAACGCGGACGGCGGTCCTGGCGAGCGTAACCAAAGTAGGGAATCACGGCGCTGATGCGTTCGGCCGAGGCGCGCTTGAGCGCGTCGACCATGATCAGCAGTTCCATCAGGTTCTCGTTGGTCGGCGCGCAGGTCGACTGCACCACGAATACATCGCGGGCGCGGACGTTTTGCTTGATTTCGACGGTGACTTCGCCGTCGGAGAACCGGCCCACATCAATGGCGCCGAGAGTGGTGCCAAGATTTTGAGCGATCTCGGCAGCCAATCCAGGGTTGGCATTGCCCGTGAAAACCACGAAGTCGGGGGGATTGGTTTGCATGAGCGACTCAGCCGTCTGAATTTAAATCCCGTGTGGGAAATAATCTTTGGCAGGGGAGGAAGGACTCGAACCCTCGCATGCCGGAATCAAAATCCGGTGCCTTAACCAACTTGGCGACTCCCCTACGCAGGTCAGCTGTCTTGCGTCAGCTCACCCAGTATCTTTTCATCCAAAAACCCAATCCGCTAGCGGATGAGACTTTAGATTTTCACACACTTTGACATGCCATGCAGCGGGTGCATCGTGCAGATCGACAGCGTGTGTGATTTGTGCAAACACTGCACTTCCAGAGCCTGTCATGCGTCCTTGCAACCCTTTTGATTCAAGCCAATTGATGGCTTGCGTAATCTCAGGGCACAAGGCCTGTGCGACTGGCTGCAGGTCATTACTTCCAAATTGGTAGTGTGTTGCAGCAAAGCCTGAAATTGTAGCACAACTCGAATCACGTTTAAGGGAGGGATGCGAAAAAATCATTCTCGTATCCAGCCCCGCTTCGGGCTTGACCACCGCGAAAGCCGCAGGCGGAAGTTGGTGCTCCAACTCAAGAGGGCGAATTATGTCACCAATTCCCTCGACCCAGGCGCTTGCGCCGCACAAAAAAAACGGAACATCGGCGCCCAGCGTCAGGGCGATCGAGTGCAACTGCTGCCGTGACAGTTTCAACTTCCACAGGCGGTTGAGTGCCAGCAACGTGCTGGCCGCGTCCGAAGATCCGCCACCCAAGCCGGCTTGTGCGGGGATGTGTTTAGAGACGCCGATATGTACCCCTTGCGGGCAACCGGTGGCCTTTTGCAGCGCACGTGCGGCGCGCACGACCAGATCGTCCGCAGGCAGGGCGCTGGTAAGGTCTTCACGTGTGACGGCCCCATTGCCGCGCACCTCGAAATGCAGAACATCGCACCAATCGATCAACATGAAGACCGACTGCAGCAGGTGATAGCCATCGGGCCTGCGACCCGTGACATGCAGAAACAGGTTCAGTTTGGCCGGCGCCGGCACGTCGTACAGGGCTTGCATGGAAAGCGGTCAGAGGCTCAAGACAATGCGCAGCGTAGTGCGAGGCAGCGGCTGCTCGCGCGTGGCCGACAAGCGCCCCTGCTGCAGGGCATCGAGGTTGGTGCGCCAGCCGGCGACTTGGAGGGCTTCGCCCTTCAGCCAGCTGAAAAGCGCGTAAATGGGTAGGTCGCTGCCGGTCAGGTCATGTACCAGGGTCTGCAGTGAGGCAGCCTCCCTGCGCTCCTGCCCCTGGACCAGCACGGCGCGATGCGGAGTCCATTCCACACGCGCGATGATGTTGCCCAGCGGGTTGATCAGAGTGAGCTCTCCCGCAGAGGGGTGGCCCTTCAATTCAAAACCGGCACTGAAGGATTGGCCTGCATCGTCTTCCACCTGAACGGCCAGCCGGCCGGACCAATGGTCCGGGCTGGCATCCGCAGGGCGTGGCGGCTGCGCGCAGGCGACCAGGGTTGCCGCTGCAACTATCCCGAGCACCAGCCGGCCGCGCAGAGGGCGGTGGTCAGCCGCCAGTTGCGACTGGCTCACAGACGCACTCCCAGCCGGTCGAGCGTGCCCTTGAGTGTGTCGTTGTCTTTGTTGATACGCAGGCCCTCGCGCCAGATGTCACGCGCGCGATCATGCTGTCCCAGAGACCACAGAACTTCGCCGATGTGGGCTGCTATCTCTGCGTCCGGTTGTGTTTCGTAGGCGCGTTTCAGGATGGTCAGCGCTTCCTGGCGGTTGCCCAGGCGGAATTCCACCCAGCCCAGACTGTCGGTGATGAACGGATCGTTCGGTGCAAACTCAAGCGCTTTGACGATGAGCGCCTTGGCTTCCTCCAGACGCACGCCCCGCTCTGCGAGGGAAAAACCCAGGGCATTGAGTGCGTGGTGGTAGTCGGGTTGGCGGGCGATGATGGCGCGCAAGAGGCGTTCCATGTCGTCGAGGCGGCCCGCCTTTTCCGCCAGCATGGCTTGGTCGTAGGCGAGGTCGTTGTCCGCGGGCGCCAGCGCTACGGCCTTGCCGAGGACCGTGTAGGCCTGTGCATATTGTTTTGCTTCGCGCAGCAACTGGGCTTCGGCCTGCAACTTGAGGCGTTCCTGATCCGGGGTGCTTGCGGGCACGGCGCGGATCAATGCGCGCGCCTCTTCCAATTTGCCCTGGCGTGCGAGCAGTGCAGCGCGGCGGCTTTGAGCCGTGAGCAGTTCGGCGGCATCTTCAATGCGCGAAAGCCAACCTTCGGCCCCGGCGTAGTCGCCACGCTTCTCCGCTACTTGCGCGTGCATCAGATATGCCTGGGTGAGCGCGCGCTTGCGTTGGGGCGTGGCGGGCAGGTCTTCGAGCAAGCCGGTAAAACGCCGCAGTGCTTCCTCCGCCTGCTCCAGCCGTCCGCCTTGCAGGTGTAGCGACGCCTGCAACAACCAGGCTTCGGGCATGTCGGCCTGTTCGCGATTGACTGCATCCAGCTGGAACTGTGCGTCGGCCAGGCGCTGAGACTCCAGCAGCAGGCGTGCGTAGGCCATGCGGACTTCGGGCAGGGGCTTGCCGGCCAGGTAACCCGCGAGCAGCGGCTCCGCCTGCGTGACGCCCTCTGCGAGCAGCTCGAGCGCCAGCATGGCGGCGCCATCGTCGGCGGGGTCTTGTGCATGGGCTTGGCTCGCCGCCTCCAGGGCGCCCGCCTTGTCGCTGGCTGCCAGGTCCATGCGCCCCACGGTGGTCCAGGCAATGGGGCCGATGGCCGGGTGGTTCAGTTCTGCCTGCAGGGCCTGGCGCACCACCTGCGCGGCCAGTGCCTTGTCGCTGGCACGGCCATAGAGCTGAGGCAGTGCGCGGATGGTGGATATCTTGTCGCGCGTCGGCGCGGTGCTCAATTCCTGCTTCAAGGGTTCGGCGCTATCGCCGATGCGATTGAGGGAGACTAGGATGCGCAGCATGTAGCGATTGGCATCGCGCGACTGCGGCAGGGCCTCCTTCCACGCGCGCGCGGCCATCAAGGCGTATTCGCCCGAGCGCGACTGCAGGGCGATCTCCGTGGCGCGGCGGTACAACTGTGGGTCGCCGCTGCGGCGTGCAGCGTCCAGCATCAGGGCATAACCGGTGCCGGGGTCGCCCCGGCTGGTGGTCATCTCGCCCAACAGCAATTCGTAGAACAGCTCGGCATTCAAGGCGGCTGCATCGTCGCTGGCAGCCGCATCGGTATCTTCCAGCTCGGCTGGAGGGGCGGGGACGGTGGACTGGGCAGGCGTCTGGGCCATGGCCGGCAGCATGCTCGCCGCAGCCCAACATGCCAGTGCGACAGCCCTGAAACGAAGAGATTGCACCATCGGCCCATAATAATCCATGGCTCTTGAACTTCTTGACGAGTATTGCGATGCCTGAGCTGCCGGAGGTGGAAGTCACGCGGCGCAGCTTCGCGGGCGCGATCGAGGGCGCGACTGTCTGCGGCATTGCGGTGGGCAAGCCCCTGCGCTGGCCGCTGGGCATGGAGCCCGCAGTATTGGTCGGACGGCGGGTGTGCGGCGTGCGCCGGCGCGGCAAATACCTGTTGCTGGATCTGGATGAAGGGCTGCTGCTCATTCACCTGGGCATGTCGGGCAGCTTGCGCTTTGCACGCGATCTGCCCGCGCGCGGCGCCCACGATCATTTCGAACTGATAACGGACCACGGCACGCTGCGGCTGCACGACCCGCGGCGCTTCGGCGCCGTGGTCTGGGCGGCGGGTGAGTCCGATCCCCGTGCACGCAAGCTGCTCGATGGGTGGGGATTGGAGCCGCTGGGCGAGGACTTCGCCTTCGAGTCCTTCCACGCGGGGCTGCGCGCCAAACGCACGCCCATCAAGCAACTGCTGCTCGCTGGCACGGTGGTCGTGGGCGTGGGCAATATCTATGCCTGCGAGGTGCTGTTCCTCGCGGGCATCCGGCCAACCACCCGCGCTTGCGCGATCGGCCCCCAGCGTGCCCGGCGTCTGCACGGTGCAATCCGCGAGGTGCTGGCGCGCGCGGTGGAGCGGGGCGGCAGCACGCTGCGTGATTTCTCCAGCGCCGACGGCAGCGCCGGGCATTTCCAATTGGAGGCCAATGTCTATGGCCGCGCGGGCCTGCCGTGTCGCCAGTGCGGTACGCCCGTGCGTCTGTTGCGCCAGGGGCAGCGCAGCACCTATTTCTGTCCGCACTGCCAGCGCGCCTGACCGGGCTGCGTGGCGGCGGATCGGCGCAATGGCGATGCTATATTGCGCCATCTCCCGCCCACGCGGGCGCTTGCATTGATATCCGGGAGCAAAGTGGGACCTTCATTCAACGAACAGTTTGACCAGCACGGCGCATGGAGGCGTGCTTTCGCCCAGCAACTCAAGCGCCTGGGGCAATGGATGGGTTCGCACGACCTCATGGACGCGGCTGTGGAGGAGCGTCTGCAGCGGCTGGAAGAGCAGGTGCGCAGCGACAAGGTGACCGTCGCTTTTGTGGCGGAGTTTTCGCGCGGCAAGTCCGAGCTCATCAATGCGATCTTCTTCGCCGGCTATGGCCGGCGCATCATGCCGGCCAGTGCGGGGCGCACCACCATGTGTCCGACCGAGCTGGGCTATGAAAACGGCACCGCCCCCAGCCTGCGCCTGCTGCCTATCGACACGCGCATGCAGTCCCTGGGACTGGCCGAGTGGCGCCTGAAGGCAGACCGCTGGGTGAAGGTGCCGTTGGACATGGACGACCCGGCCCAACTCGCCCAGGCGCTTGAAAAAGTATCGGAAGTGCGCCGCGTGTCCGTGGATGAGGCGCGTGCGCTGGGTTTCTGGAGCGATGAGGCCGCCGACGAGAACCCCGTGCTGGACGCTGCGGGCATGGTCGAGGTGCCGATGTGGCGGCACGCGGTCATCAACATTCCGCATCCGCTGCTCAAGCAGGGGCTCGTGATTCTGGATACGCCGGGCCTGAACGCCGTGGGCGCGGAGCCCGAGCTCACCATCAACCTCATCCCGCAGGCCCACGCCGTGGTGTTCATCCTGGGCGCGGACACGGGCGTGACGCGCTCGGACCTGACCATCTGGCGCGACCACCTGGGCACGGCTGAAGACGCGACCGATGCGCGGCTGGTGGTGCTGAACAAGATCGACACGCTGTGGGACACGCTCAGTTCCCCGTCGCAAGTGCAAGCGCAGCTGGAGCGCCAGCGCCAGACATCGGCCGAATTGCTGGGCGTGCCGCTCAGCCATGTCGTGCCCGTGTCGGCCCAGAAGGGCCTGGTGGCCAAGATCAACTGTGACGACATCCTGCTGGAGTCCAGTGGGCTGCCGCTGCTGGAGGAAGCGCTGGCCGAGGGCATCATGGGCCGGCGCCAGGCCATCCTGCGGGCCACGGTGGCCAGCGGCGTGGCAAGCCTGCAGTCCGAGACGCGGCGGGTGATCAACATCCGCCGGCGCGATCTGGATGATCAGATGCTGGAGTTGCGCAGCCTGCGCGGCAAGAATGCCTCGGTGATCGACGCCATGCGCGGGCGCATCGAGCAGGAGCAGCAGGAGTTTGAAGCCAGCACGGCCAAGATCCAGGCCGTGCGGGCAGTTCACCTGAAGATGCTGCGCGAGGTGTTCCACCAGCTTGGGCCGCGTTCGCTCAAGGCGCAACTGGTGGAGCTCACCGAGGCGCTTCAGCCCAAAGGGCTCAAGCTGGGCGTGCGCAAGGTATATGGCGACACCTTCGCCAAGGTGCGCACCATCATGGAGGCCGCGCAGTCCACGGGCATCGAGATCCAGGCCATGCTGGGCGGCACCTTCCGCCAGCTCAACACGGAGTTCGGCTTCTCGTTGCAAGTACCTGCGGCGCCCCAATTGGGTAACTATGTGCAGGAGATCGTGGCCATCGAGCAGCGGCACCTGCAATACGTGGGCATGGGCAACACGCTGCGCCTGGCGCAGCCGGAGTTCGCGCAGCGCTTGTTGCGGGCCATGGGCCTGCGCCTGCGCACCGTGTTCGAGTCCGCGGCCAACGAGCTGGAGCTGTGGAGCAAGACGGCCACAGCGCAGTTGGACGCGCAGCTGCGTGAGCGCAAGCGCAGCTTCTCGCGGCGCATCGAGGCGGTGAACCGCATCCAGCAGGCCGCCAACGGGCTGGTGGACCGCATCGCCGAGATCGAAGAGGCCGAGCAGCACCTCGCCGAACTGGAGCAGCGGCTGACCGAGCTGACCTCCGACCTCGTGCGGCAGCCGCAAGCGCCTGAGGGCGTGGACATCGACATACCCCTTACCGAACCCCAGCCGCTCGCGGCGTCATGAGCGGTCCGTCCGCAGAGCTGGCGACCCAGGTGGTGCGCTGGCAGGCAGCGCATGGGCGCAACCACCTGCCTTGGCAGAACACGCGCGATGCATACCGCGTGTGGCTGTCGGAGATCATGCTGCAGCAGACCCAGGTGGCCACGGTGCTGGAGTACTACGCGCGCTTTCTGGCGCGCTTTCCCGACGTGCGCCAACTGGCTGCTGCGCCGCAAGACGAGGTACTGGCGCTGTGGAGCGGCCTGGGTTACTACAGCCGCGCGCGCAACCTGCACCGCTGCGCCCAGATCGTCGTGCACCAGCACGGCGGGGAATTCCCCCGCACGGTGGATGAGCTGGCGGCCTTGCCGGGCATCGGCCGCTCCACGGCAGGGGCGATAGCCGCTTTCTGCTTCGGCGCACGGGCGCCGATCCTGGATGCCAACGTGCGGCGCGTGCTCACGCGGGTGCTGGGGTTCGGCGCCGACCTGGCCGAGGCGAAGAACGAGCGCGCGCTATGGCAGCAGGCCGAGGCGCTGTTGCCACGGCAGGACCTGTCCCATGCCATGCCGCGCTACACGCAGGGCCTGATGGACCTGGGTGCCGGCATCTGCCTGCCCCGCAACCCCAACTGCCTGCTGTGCCCCTTGCAAGAGGCCTGCGTGGCGCGCCGCGACGGCAACCCGCAGGACTACCCGGTGCGCACGCGCAAGCTCAAGCGCAGCGCGCAGGCCTGGTGGCTGCTGCTGCGCCAGGACGGTGCGGGCCGGCTGTGGCTGGAGCGGCGTCCGCCCATCGGCATCTGGGCGGGGCTGTACTGTCCGCCGGTCTATGACAGCCGCGCGGCGCTGGACGAGGCGCTGCAGCTGCACGCCAGCTGCGATGCGCGGGATCTGCCGGCCTTCACCCACGTGCTGACGCACCGCGACCTGCACCTGCATCCGGTGCTGGCGCGCGATGCAACGCTGCGGCCGGACGCGCATTGCGCTGAGCAGCAGTCGGGGTGGTTCGCTCCGGCGCAATGGCCGGCGCTGGGGCTGCCCGCGCCCGTGCGCAAGCTGCTCGCCTCCCTTGGGGACGACTGTCAAAAATGAGAGCTGGTAGCGCCCGTAGATAGGCGACTTCCGGTAGAAAACTATTGCAAGTCGTTCAATAGCAAGCGCTAGAAGCTACTAAAACAATAGCTGTCACCTAGCGGTGCATGCTAGATGCCGTCGAGCTCGCGGTGGCGGCGCAGCGTATTCCAGCGGCCCTCGAAGCGCGCCGCCAGCTGCTCCACCAGGTAGACGGAGCGGTGCTGTCCTCCCGTGCAACCGATGGCCACGGTCACGTAGCTGCGGTGGTTGTGGGCCAGCGCGTCCAGCCAGTGGTCCAGGAAGTCGCCAATGTGCGCCAGCATCAGCGCTACTTCGGGCTGCTGACGCAGGTAGTCGATGACCGGCGCGTCCTTGCCCGTGAGGGCGCGCAAGAGCGGCTCGTAGTGGGGATTGGGCAGCATGCGCACGTCGAACACATAGTCGGCGTCCATGGAGATGCCGCGCTTGAACGCAAACGACTGGAACACCAGGGTCAGCCGACTCGGCGGCACCGACAGCAGGTCCTTCACATAGCTCAGCAATTGCGCGGACCGCAGGGTGCTGGTGTCGATAACGTGTGCCTGCTCGCGCAGCGGGGCCAGTAGCTCGCGCTCCAACCGCATGGTGTGCAAAAGCGGGCGCGGACCTTCGCGCATCTCGGCCTGGGACAGAGGGTGGCGGCGCCGGGTTTCTGAAAAACGCCGCACCAGCACGTCGTTGGTGGCGTCCAGGAACAGTTGGCGCACCTGCACGCCCTGCGCACGCAGGCCGGCCAACTGCTGCGGCACCAGGGGCAGTGCGGTGGCGCTGCGCACGTCCATGGCCACGGCAACGCGGTGGCCGTGGTGCGCATGCTCCAGCTCCACGAAGGAGGTCAAAAGTTCCGGCGGCAGGTTGTCCACGCAGTAGTAGCCCGCGTCTTCGAGCGCATGCAGCGCGACGGACTTGCCCGAGCCGGACATACCGGTGATGACGACGACTTCCAGATCCATGGCTCAGGGTGTGGGTTTGGCGGCGCCCTGCAGCATCTCGCGTGCATGCGCCAGGGTGGTAGGGGACAGACGCTCGCCGCCCAGCATGCGCGCAATCTCGGCCACGCGCGCCTCCTCGTTGGCGGCGGCCACGCTGCTGGTGGTGCCCTCGGCGTGCTTGTGTTTGGCCACCACAAGGTGATGGTCCGCGCACGCGGCCACCTGGGGCAGGTGGGTGACGGCCAGTACCTGCCGGGCCGTCCCGAGCTGCTGCATCAGACGGCCCACGGTCTCCGCCACGGCGCCGCCCACGCCCGAGTCCACCTCGTCAAAGATCAGCGTGGGCGCCTCGCCCAGCTCGCTGGTGGTGACCGAGATCGCCAGCGCCATGCGCGACAGCTCGCCCCCCGACGCCACCTTGCCGATGGGCCGCGGCGTCATGCCCGGGTGGCTGCTGACCAGGAAAGCCACCTGGTCGATGCCGTGCGGCCCAGGCTCGGCCTTGTCCAGTTGCACCTCGAAGCGCCCGCCCGCCATGCCCAGGCCCTGCATGGCGCGGGTGATGGCCTGCGCCAGTAGCGGCGCAGCCTTGGCGCGCTTTTGCGACAGGGCGCGTGCGGCCTTCTGGTAAGCGGCGCCATGGGTTTGCTCGGCAGCCTGCAATGCGGCCAGGTCAGTGGCGCTGTCCAAACGGTGCAGCGTGTCCTTCCAGTCTTGCAGCAGCGCGGGTAGTTCGGGTGGGGTGCGCTTGTAGCGGCGCGCGAGCTGCATCCACTGCGATACACGGGCGTCCAGCTGCTGCAGCCGATCCGGGTCGGGCTCGGCGTGGCGCAGGTAGCTTTGCAGAGAGTGCGCCACATCGCCCGCCTGGGCGATGCAGGAGGTCAGCACCTCATTCATGGTGCGAAACGACGGGTCCACATGCTCGTAGTCCTGCAGCAGGTGCTGTGCCTGCGCCAGGGCCCGCAGCGCGCCGCCTGCGTCTTCGTCCTCCAGCACACTCAGGGCGGCCTGGGCGTTGTCCAGCAGCGACTGGGCGTTGGATAGTCGCGCATGCTCGGCATTGAGTTCCTCCCATTCGCCATCCCGCGGCGCCAGCTTGTCCACTTCGCCGATCTGCCACTGCAGGCGCTCGCGTTCCTGTTGCAGCGTGTCCTGGGCAGCGCGGGCGTGGGTCAGCGCCTGCTGCGCGTCGCGCCAACTCGTCCACAGCGCGGCCAAGGGTTGCACCTGCGCGCCGGCATAGGCGTCCAGCAGGCCGCGCACGGCGTCGGGCCGCGTCAGGCTCTGCCAGGCGTGCTGCCCATGAATGTCCAGCAGATGCTCGCCCACGGCACGCATCTGCGCTGCCGTGGCGGGGATGCCGTTGATCCAGGCGCGGCTCTTGCCCTGCACATCGACGGTGCGGCGCAGCAGCAGCGTGTCGTCGCGCGGAAAGCCCGCCTCGTCCAGCCAGGCTGCCAGCGCGATGGTGCCACCGTCGAATTCGGCGCAGACGTCGGTGCGCTGCGCGCCTTCGCGGATCACACCGGAGTCGGCACGCGCGCCCAGCACCAGTTGCAACGCGTCGATCAGGATCGACTTGCCGGCTCCGGTTTCACCGGTGAGCACGGTGAAGCCGGCATGCAGGTCCAGCTCGAGCGATCGCACGATCACGAAATCGCTCAGGGCGATCCGCCTCAGGGCCATGGTCAGGAACCTCCCTCGTACCAGCCTAGCTTCTTGCGCAAGGTGGCAAAGTAACTCCAGCCGCGCGGGTGCAGAAAGCACACCCGGTGCGCGGAACGGCGCACCAGTATGCGGTCGCCATGTTGCAGCGATGCGAGCGACTGCATGTCGAAGTTGGCGCTGATGTCGCGCCCGCCCGCCACCTCAATGGCCACTTCAGTCGCGTCGGAAAGCACGATCGGCCGGTTGGACAGGGTGTGCGGCGCGATCGGCACCAGCACCCAGCCGGGGATCGATGGGTGCAGCATCGGGCCGCCCGCAGACAGGGCATACGCCGTGGAGCCGGTGGGCGACGCGACGATCAGGCCGTCGGCGCGCTGGTTGGAAACGAATACGCCGTCCACCTCCACGCGCAGCTCCACCATGCCGGAGGTGGAGCCGCGGTTGACCACGACGTCGTTGAGGGCCAGCGCCTCGAACACGCACTCGCCACCGCGCATCACGCAAGCCTGCATCAACGGGCGCACGTCTTCTTCGTAGTCTCCGTGCAGGATGGGCGTGAGCGCGTCCTGGTAGCCCTCCAGCGGAATGTCGGTAATGAAGCCCAGCCGCCCCTGGTTGATGCCCACCAGCGGCGTGCCGTAGCCGGCCAGCCGCCGGCCCACGCCCAGCATGGTGCCGTCGCCGCCTACGACCAGGCACAGGTCGCATTGCCGGCCGATCCCCTCCACATCCAGCGTGTGGTATTGCGTGAGGCCCGTGTGGGCGGCGGTTTCGGCCTCCAGCGTCAACTCGCAGTCCTGCTGGGTGACGAACTGGGCAATGCTCTCAATGATCTGCCGTGCGCTGTCGGACGCTGAAACGGCGCCAGGCCCCGGGTATTTGCCTATGACTGCAACGCGGCGGAAGATGGGCTTCATGCAGAAATTACATCATTAAAATGATTCAATGCTTGATGACCGCTCCAAGTTGTTACTCAAGGCCTTGGTGGAACGCTACATAGCCGAGGGGCAGCCAGTCGGCTCCAGAACCTTGTCGCGGGCATCAGGGCTTGAATTGTCGCCCGCCACCATACGCAATGTGATGGCAGACCTGGAGGACCTGGGGCTTATTGCCAGCCCCCACACCTCCGCGGGCCGCGTGCCCACCGCCAAGGGCTATCGCCTGTTCGTCGACACCATGCTCACCGTGCAGCAGGAGCAGTTGCCGACAGTCCAGCTCATGCCCGAGCAGCCGCAGAAGGTGATCGCCAACGCCGCCCACCTGTTGTCGAGCCTGTCGCAGTTCGTGGGGGTGGTGATGGCGCCGCGGCGCGCCTCGGTGTTTCGCCACATCGAATTCCTGCGGCTGTCCGAGAAGCGCTTTTTGGTGATCATCGTCTCGCCCGACGGTGATGTGCAGAACCGCGTGATCTTTACCGAGGTCGATTACTCCCAGTCGCAACTGGTGGAGGCCGCCAACTTCCTCAACGCCAACTACGCGGGCCTCACCATGGAGCAGGTGCGCGAGCGCCTGAAGCTGGAGGTGGACAAGCTGCGCGGAGAAATCGCGGCGCTGATGCAGGCCGCGGTGAGCGTGGGCTCGGAGGCCATGTCCGGGTCGCAGGACGAGGTGGTGTTCTCGGGCGAGCGCAACCTGCTGTCCGTGAGCGATTTTTCCAGCGACATGAGCCACTTGCGCCGTGCGTTCGACCTGTTCGAGCAAAAGACGCAGATCCTGCGCCTGCTGGACATTTCCAGCCGGGCAGAAGGGGTGCGCATCTTCATTGGCGGAGAGAGCCAGGTGGTGCCATTTGAAGAGCTGTCCGTGGTGAGTGCACCCTATGAGGTCGACGGTCAGGTGGTGGGCACCCTGGGCGTGATCGGCCCCACGCGCATGCCCTATGACCGCATGATCCAGATCGTGGACATCACCTCCAAGCTGGTCTCCAACGCCCTGAGCCACCGGAAGTAGCCCCTACAATACGCGCCGCTGCGCCGCCTACGAGGCAGGGCAGTGCACCCTGGGGCGTTAGCTCAGTTGGTTAGAGCAGAGGACTCATAATCCTTTGGTCGTTGGTTCAAGTCCAACACGCCCTACCAAGTAGATAAAAAAATCCTGCTATCAATCTGGTAGCGGGATTTTTTCTTTGGGGGTTCATGTAGCCATCAGTCAATGGTTTTGAGTGGCTGGCCGTCAGTTCACCCATCGCTGTCGATCGACCTCTAGTCGCTGGACTTTTCCCCGAAGCTCGATGCCGGCGAGTATTCGCTGGCTGCGCTGACACCGGAACTGATCGCCAAGTACCGCGACGACCGACTCTCTGGCCTGGATCGCAAAGACTCCAAGGGCAAAGCCTTTCCCCAAGGACTCAGTGTTTAGCTTGGAAGCTTCGCGATTACCTTGATTTCGAACTGGAAGCCGTAAAGCCAGGTTACGCCGATACCGGTCAGCGTGGGATAGGGGGCATTGCCCCAATAGTCCGGCACGATCTGCCAAATGCGCTCGAAATTCTTCTCGGGATCCACTACGAACACCGTCACGTCGACTACGTCGTCAAAGCTGCACCCGGCTGCCTCCAGCACAGCGTTCAGGTGAGTGAAGGCGAGGCGGACTTGAGATGCCAGATCGGGCTCTGGCGTGCCATCTGCACGGCTGCCCACTTGGCCCGAGACGAATAGAAAGCCGTTGGACCGGATCGCTGGTGAGTAGCGGTTCTTCTCGTAAAGAGCTTGGCGGCCTGGCGGGAAGACAACGTCGCGTGGAGGCATGGGACATCTTTCATTGGATAAAAGAACCCACTGTAGGCACTGTATCTGTTTGGATAAACAGGAAAGTATCATCAAGACTGTTTGCAGAATCTGGACAATCTCCTGACCTCTATGGATCGTTTCGACGCTATGGTGGCCTTTGCTCGCGTGGTAGAGACACGCAGCTTTACCCAGGCCGCTCAAACGCTGCACATGAGCAAAACTACGGTAACTCAGCTTGTGCAGCAGTTGGAAGCGCGTTTACGGGTCAGGCTTTTGAACCGCACCACCCGCAAAGTGAACGTGACAGCCGAAGGTGCCGCCTATTACGAGCGTGTCGTGCGTCTGTTGGGTGACCTGGATGATGCGGAGACCAGTCTGACCAGTGCCTCAAGCGCGCCTCAAGGCCGCCTGCGGGTGGACGTGCCCAGCCCTCTGGCACGCATGGTCCTTGTTCCGGCTTTTGCTGCATTCCATGCGCGCTATCCGGACATCCAGCTGCACATGGGTGTAAGTGACCGAGTGGTCGATCTGATCGATGAAAACGTCGATTGCGTGGTGCGGGGAGGTGAGCCGGGCGACGCCTCGCTTGTGGCAAGGCATGTAGGCGATCTTTCCATGGGGCTGTATGCGGCACCTACATACTTGGCGAATGCCGGAATGCCCTTGCACCCCAAGAACCTGGAGGCCGCACCGCACCACATCGTGGGTTTTCTGGGATCAAGCACCGGACGCGTCTTATCCTGCGTATTGCACCGCGGTGACGAACAAGTGCGCGTGATGGGCCGTTACGCGATTGCCACCGACGATGGCAATGCCTACCTGGCGGCAGGCGTTGCCGGTCTGGGAGCGCTCTGGTTGCCTCAGTACATGGCAGCGCCTCATCTGGCGCGGGGTGAACTGGCGCCGCTGTTTGAGGACTGGTCCATTGCGCCGATGCCGCTGTATATCGCGTTTCCTCCCAACCGTCATGTGGGCGCTCGGCTGCGGGTGTTCATGGATTGGATGGTTGAACTGATGAAGACGCATGCTCCGCTGTCCGGGGCGTATCCGCGTCGGCGCTGAGAGGAGGGGCGTTGGACTGCGCCAGGGGATTGCGCCACCTGGCAGCCAACGGGTGCGGCGGCACGGCCTGCAGCTCACAGCTTCTCTGGCCATAACGACAAGCGGCGCTCTTGGGGCACACTCTGATCGATGACTGTCGCCAGATCCAGCATTCAACTTGAATCTGCCCCGGCCTCGTTCAAGAGCGCCAAGGGTTTCGATGCATGGTTGAGGAAGAACCATGCCGCTTCGGGCGGCCTCTGGCTCAAGATCGCGAAAAAGGGCGCTCAAGAACCCAGCGTTTCCTACCCCCAGGCGGTGGAAATCGCACTCTGTTGGGGCTGGATCGACGGTCAGAAAAAAGCTCTCGACGATCAGCACTACCTCCAGCGTTTCACGCCGCGGCGCGCGCGCAGCATCTGGTCGAAAGTCAACATCGACAAGGTCGAGGCACTCATAGTGGCGGGCCGCATGCAGGCGCCTGGCTACGCCCAGATCGAAGCGGCCAAGGCCGATGGGCGCTGGGCACGGGCTTACGACAGCGCTCGTACGTCTACCGTACCCGAGGATCTGTTGGCCGCGTTGGAAATCGATCCAAAGGCCAAAGCCTTCTTTGCAACGATCAATGCGGCCAATCGTTACGCGGTACTGTGGCGTATCCAGACAGCCGTGAAAGCAGAAACGCGCGCCAGACGAATCGCCCAGTTGGTTGATATGCTCGCACGCGGCGAAACCATCCACCTTTTCAAAGCTCGTTCTCGCGCCGGACAGTGAATGCCACGCGCATGGCGCGCCGGCTTGCTGTCGGCTCCAGTCCTTCAAGCACTACCTGACCCCAATGTCACACCCCGCTATCGCGTTGATAGCGGGGTTTTGTCTTTTCGTCTGCGATCAACGTGACAGCGGTCGGCTGCGCGCCTGCTTTGTTCGGAAATTGCATTACGCGCAAATAGGCCGTTGCCTACGGCGCGGAACCGGTCCGCCTCACACCATGGGCTTCTCTTGCATTCCAACCCCACAACCTGGAGAAGACCCATGCCCAAGCCACGTTATGACGAAGCCCAACTCAAGGATCTGCTGTTGCAGATGATGGAAACCGAGCTGGGTGGTGAGCAGGTGTACCGTGCGGCGATCGACTGCGCGACCAATGAAGACCTCAAGAAGGAATGGGAGGGCTACCTCGACGAGACGCTATCGCACCAAAACGTGGTACGCACAACCTGCGAAAACCTGGGAATCGACCCCGACGAGGTGGTGCCTTCGCGCCTGGTGGTCAAGCACATCGGCGATTCGCTGGTCAAGGCGATCGAGTTGGCCCGGCAGGCCGGCAATCCTGCGCAGGCCCAGTTGGTCGCCTGCGAATGCGTGGTGCATGCCGAGACCAAGGACCACGCCAACTGGGAGCTGCTGGGCAAGGTGGCGGAGGTGGCGACCGGGGATGTCGGTCGCGCCCTGAAAGATGCCCACGAGCGCGTGGAGAAAGACGAGGACCACCACCTGTACCACACCAAGGGCTGGTGCCGCGAGCTGTGGATTGCAAGCCTGGGCATGCCGGCGGTGCTGCCTCCGCCGGAAGAGGTCAAACAGGTGGAGACCGCCATTGGCGCGTCGCGCGCGGAGCAGCAACGCGACGCGATGCTTTGAGGAGGCTGCGTGGCGCGCCCCGCCGCATTGCGCCGCACGCCGCTGCCGCGCAGCAAACACGTGCTGCTGTTGGTGGATGTGATCAATCCGCTGAATTTCCCTACAGCGGCAGACCTGCTGCCCGGAGCGGTACGCGCCGCGAACGCCATTGCGCGGCTGAAGGCACGCCTGGCGCGGCGCGGGGTCACGGCGATCTATGCCAACGACAACTATGGCACGTGGCACAGCGACTTCCGTGACATTCTCACGGCCTGCCGCGCGCTGCCGGGGGCGCGCGGCGAGATGGCCTGCCTGCTTGCGCCCGCGCCGCAGGATCTGGTGATCCTCAAGCCACAGCATTCGGCGTTCCATTCGACTCCCTTGCAGCATTTGCTGGACAAGATGCAGACCGAGCAGCTGATCATCGTGGGCCTGGCCGCCGACATGTGCGTGATGCTGACGGCCACCGATGCGCGCATGCTGGGCTACAAGGTGTGGGTGCCGTCGGATTGCACCGCCGCGGAATCGGAACACCGCAAGACGGAGGCCCTGCGGCAATTGCATGAGGTGTTCAAGTGCGCCGTACGGCCTGCGGTACGGGCGGCTGCACCCTGACTGACCGGAGCGACCGCTATGTTCAACCTGGACTTACCCGCCGCAGAGCTGGTGCTGCGCGCCGCCATGGTCTACGGCCTGCTGCTGGCGCTCATGCGCGTCAGCGGCAAGCGCACCGTCGGGCAATTCACGCCGTTCGACCTGCTGGTGGTGATGCTGGTCAGCGAGGCCGCGGGTCCGTCCATGACGGGCAAGGACCAGTCGCTGTGGGGCGGTCTCATCGTCTGCCTGGTGCTGATCGGATTGAACATCCTGGTGGGGATACTCACGGCGCGTTTTCGCATGGCCGAGAAACTGCTGGAGGGCGAGGCGATCCTGCTGGGGCGCAATGGGCATGTCTTTGACACGGTGCGCAAGCGGCATCGCGTATCGGAGAACGACGTGGAGCGGGCGTTGCGAGAGGCCGACTGCGACAGGAAGGACATGCGCTACCTCTTCCTGGAAGCCGACGGCAGCTTGAGCGTGCAAAAGCACCGCGAGGATTAGCCGCGTCGCCGCCGGGTTACCGATGGTGACGGCCCGTGCACCGCGGCTGCGGTATGGTGCTGCATTTTTCGGAGCAGGAGGCAACAGGCATGCGTTATTTCTTAAAGGCAGGCGGCGCCGTGGCCGTGGTGGGGCTGATGATGGCAGGTTGTTCGTCGATCGGACCGGGCAGCAGCCCGGCGCCCGCGCCCATTGGCGCCAGCACGGCCCCGGTGGGCGGTGAATGCAACGCCCAGGGCGCGCAGGCGGCGGTGGGTAAGAATGCCACGGCCAAGGTGGTGGAGGACGCGCGCGTGCGCTCCGGCGCGCGCTTGGCGCGCGTACTGCGCCCGGGCCAGATGATCACCAAGGAGTTCGATGGCCAACGCCTCAACCTGGAGGTGGACGCCAGCGGCAAGATCATTGCCGTGCGCTGCGGCTGATCAGCCGCAGGAATGTGGCGCTGATGAAGTGTGCGCGGCTGTGACCGGGCACGCTTCGTCGGTGTGCTTTCGGCGCCCGCTCAGTCCGCCAGGAAGAGCGCCTGCAGGTCGCTTAGAAAGTCAAAGCCCCGCTGCGTGGGACGCACGCGCTCCATGTCGCGCGTGATCAGGCCCTGCGCCTCGGCCTGCTGCAGGCCAGCGGCTATGGCCGTGATCGCCAAGCCCGTACGGGCGGTGAAGTCCTGCAGCGCAAAACCCTCCTGCAGCCTTAGCGCATTGAGCATGAACTCGAACGGCAGGTCCGCGCGGCGCACGTCGTCGTCTTGCGCGATGGCGCGCCCTGCGAGTGCTCCGGCCATGTAGAGCTGCGGATCGCGCAGGCGCACCTGGCGCACCACCCGGTGCGCAAAGCTGAGCTTGCTGTGCGCGCCCGCGCCAATGCCCAGATAGTCGCCAAACTGCCAATAGTTGCGGTTGTGCACGCATTGGTGGCCCTCGCGTGCATAGGCCGATACCTCGTAGCGTGCAAGGCCTGCCGCGCCCGTCAGTTCGGTGATGCGGTCGAGCATGGCATAGGCGGCATCGTCCTCGGGCAGCGGTGGGGGGTACTTGGCGAAGTAGGTGTTGGGCTCGATGGTCAGGTGGTAGATGGAGATGTGCGGCGGCTGCAGCGCGAGCGCGGTGCGCATGTCCTCGTCCAGCTCAGCCGGCGTCTGGCCGGGCAGGGCGTACATGATGTCGAGGTTGAAGGTGTCGAAGGCCTGTGCGGCCTCTTCCACCGCGGCCAGCGCCTGTGCGCGGTTGTGCACGCGGCCCAGCGCCTGCAGGTGCCGGTCGTTGAAGCTCTGCACGCCGATGGACAGCCGCGTGACCCCCGCGCCGCGGTAAGCGCGAAAGCGCTCCTTCTCGAACGTGCCGGGGTTGGCCTCCAGCGTGATCTCGCACCCCGCGTCCAACCGCAGGCGCGCGCGGATGTCGCCCAGCAGCCGGTCGATGGACTCGGGTGCAAACAGGCTGGGCGTTCCGCCGCCGATGAAGATGCTGTGCACCGTGCGGCCCCAGATCAGCGGCAGGGCGGCCTCCAGGTCGGCCAGCAGGGCGTCGATGTAGCGCGCTTCGGGCACGCCGCCATCGCCGCCCATGCCGCCGCGCGCCTCGTGCGAGTTGAAGTCGCAGTACGGGCATTTGCGCAGGCACCACGGCAGGTGCACGTACAGCGACAGCGGCGGCAGGCTGGACAGTTGCAGCAGGCCGGGGCGCATGTAGTGCTGCACGTCGCGCAGCGGCGCGCCGGACTGCGCGGCGGGGAGGATGGGGATGGTCATACGAGTCTAAAAACCATAGCTGCTGGCGCTTTCCTGACAACCGTTTCAGTATCAAAAGACATTGAAACCCTTATCTGGAAAGCGCTAACCGCTCACCTTTCTGAGGTTCCGGCAAACCAATGCTCGCGCATCAGCTCCAGCATCTGGCGCGACGAGCGGCCGCGGTGGCTGTGGGCGTTCTTCACCTCGGTCGGCAGCTCGGCAAAGGTCTTGCCGAAGGCGGGCAGCACCATCACCGGGTCAAAGCCGAAGCCGCCCGTGCCGCGCGGCGCGCGTGCAATCTCGCCGGCCACGCGGCCCACGGCGATCAGTGGCTCGGGGTCCTGCGGGCTGCGCACGGCCACCAGCGTGCTGACCATCGCGGCGCGGCGGTCGTCGATGCCCTGCATCTGCTCCAGCAGCGCGCGCACGTTGTTGGCGTCGCCCTTGTCGTAGCCGAACTGCGTGGCGTAGTAGGCCGTCTGCACGCCGGGCTGACCGCCAAAGGCCTGCACGCACAGGCCGGCGTCGTCCGCCAGCGCGGGCAGGCCGGTGTGGGCGCTGGCAAAGCGGGCCTTGGCCAGTGCGTTCTCGACGAAGGTGTGGAACGGCTCCTCGGCCTCGCCCACGCCCAGTTGGGCCTGGGGAATGAGCTGCACGCCCAGCGGGGCCAGCATGGCCTGCAGTTCGGCGAGCTTGCCGCGGTTGTTGGAGGCGAGTACGAGTTTCATGGTCAAAAAGGTCTTTAGCGCATATCAGTCAAGCGCAAACAGCTATCAATTGCGTAGCGACTGCCGTTGCAGGGCGACCAGCTCGGCGATGCCCTTCTCGGCCAGCGCCAGCAGTTGGTCCATTTCCTGGCGCGAGAAGGTCGCGCCCTCGGCCGTGCCTTGTACCTCCACATAGTGGCCGGTGCCGGTCATCACCACGTTCATGTCGGTGTCGCAGGCCACGTCCTCCACATATTCCAAGTCCAGCAGCGGTTGGCCCTGCACGATGCCCACGGACACGGCGGCCACCGCACCGGTGAGCGGCGATGCGCTGATCTTGCCCGCAGCCAGCAGGGTGTTGACCGCGTCCTGCGCCGCCACCCAGGCGCCCGTGATCGCGGCGGTGCGTGTGCCGCCGTCGGCCTGGATCACGTCGCAGTCGATCTGGATCGTGCGCTCACCCAAGGCTTTGAGATCAAAGACTGCCCGCAGGCTGCGGCCGATGAGGCGCTGGATCTCCTGCGTGCGTCCGCTTTGCTTGCCGCGCGCGGCCTCGCGGTCGCTGCGGGTGTGGGTGGAGCGGGGCAGCATGCCGTACTCGGCCGTCACCCAGCCTTCGCCGCTGCCGCGCTTGTGCGGCGGCACCTTTTCCTCGACCGACGCGGTGCACAGCACGCGCGTGTTGCCGAACTCGATGAGTACCGCGCCCTCGGCATGCATGGTGTAGTGGCGCGTGATGCGGATGGAGCGCAGCTGGTCCAGGGCGCGGCCGCCGCTGCGGGCAAAGGGGGTGGTGTTCATGGCAGGTCCAGGTCAAAGAAGGGGCTCCCCGCGCTCCTGGCGGAGAGCGGAGGAGGCGGTGCGCCCGGGCCGCAGCCTACAGCTTGCGCGCGGCAGAGCGCCGGATGGCTTCGTTGATTTCGGCGATCGAGCGTTCGATGGTCTCGTCGTCCAGGTCGTCCGCAAAGCTCTCCAGCGGGCCGGCCTGGATGGTGGAGGCGAACACGTCGTCACTGATGCTGTCGGTGGAAATGCCCTGGGTGGACTCGAATGTGTCGGGGGTTTCCCACTCCATGGCCACCACGGTCACGTTGTCGCTGCCGTCCCCGGCCTTGCGCAGGGCGTCCTCGACCAGGTCGGGCACGGCGTTGGAGACGGTCTGGCGGCCCAGCTGGCGTGCGATGGTCTCGTCGTCCAGTGCGCCCCACAGGCCGTCGGAGCACAGCAGGATGCGGTCACCCTGCTCCAGCAGCACGGGGCCGGCCACGTCGTACAGCGGCTTCGTGGGAGAGCCCAGGCAGGTGAACAGCACGTTGCGGTTCACGCGCTCCAGCCCGGCGATGGCGGCGTTGCGCAACTCCAGGTAGGAGTGGTCACGCGTGCGCATGAGCAGCTCGCCCCCGCGCACGAGGTACAGGCGCGAATCGCCGCAGTGGATCCAGCTGGCGCGCCCGTCTTGCACCACGGCGATCACCAGCGTGGTGCGCGGCGTGTCGAGCATGTCCTTGGTGGTGCCATAGCGCAGGATCTGATGGTGCGCGCCCAGCAGTGCGGTGGAGAGGAACTCCTGCACATCCTTCAGCGTGGGCTTGGCTTGGCGCTGGAACATCGCGGAGACCGTCTGGATGGCGATCTGCGCGGCGACCTCGCCCTCCGGGTGGCCGCCCATGCCGTCAGCCAGCACGAACAGCACCGACTCGCGCGTGTAGCAGTACCCCATGCGGTCTTCGTTCTTCTCGCGCCCGCCGCGGCGGCTGATCTGAAAGACAGAGAACTTCATTTAGGCCGCGCTCCCAGACCGGTGGCTTCGCCCACCTTTTGCACGTTTTTCTTGGTGTCCGACACCAGGGTGTCGAGCTGCATGCGCATCTTCTCGGCCACCGACAGCTTGGTATAGCGGCGTTCGCCCTCGCGGCTCAGCTCCTTTTGCAGCGCGAACACCGATTGCGGGCGCGACAGCGGATCGAGCGCCATGCACCATTCGACCACCTCGATCAGGTTGTCCGAATACACGCCGCGCAGCTTGTTCAGCGCCAGCGACAGGCGGTCCTTCTCCTGGCGCTGCGGCGCCTCGTTGGGCGGAAATCCCTGCATGCACGCATAGATGCAGGCGCCAACGGCGTAGATGTCCGTCCAAGGGCCCATCTGCGAGTCGCGGCGGTACATCTCGGGCGCAGCAAAGCCGGGGGTGTACATCGGGCGGATGAAGTTGCCCTCTTTGGAGAGTACCTCGCGCGCGGCGCCGAAGTCGATCATCACCGCGCGGTTGTCGTCGGTGATGAAGATGTTGGCGGGCTTGATGTCCAGGTGCAGCATCTTGTGCTGGTGCACGATGCGCAGGCCGCGCAGCACCTCATCGAACAGTGAGCGGATGGTGGACTCGCGGAACACCTTCTGTGTCTTGAGGTCGCGTGCGGTGATGATGAAGTCCTGCAGGGTCGCGCCCTCCAGGTAGTTCATCACCATGTAGACGGTCTCGTTCTCGCGGAAGAAGTTGAGCACGCTCACCACGGAGGCGTGCGAGATCTGCGCGAGCGCACGGCCTTCCTCGAAGAAGCTCTTGAGGCCCAGGCGGTAGAGCGAGAGCTTCTCGGGCGGCACCTTGGGCAGTAGTTCGCCCGGTGCACGCGTAGCCAGAGAAGCGGGGAGGTATTCCTTGATGGCCACTTGCTGGCCTTCGGCGTCAATGGCGAGGTACACCACGCCAAAACCACCGGAGGACAGCCGTCGCACCACGCGGTAGCCGCCAATGGCGGTATCGGGGGGCAGGGGGGCCGGCTTGATTTTTGACATAGGAAGCGAAGGCAGTCGTGGGCGCGGGTGGGGAACCCGGATAATCGCTGGATCGCAAGCAACCAACCACCGAAAAGTCCAATGGCAGTTTACAGCATGACCGGATACGCCAGCGTGCAGCGCGGCGTGGCTACTGCAGGGGACGACAAGGACGGGCCCGTACGGCGCCTGGGCCTGGAAATACGTGCGGTCAACAGCCGCTTTCTGGACCTGTCTTTCCGCCTGTCCGATGAACTGCGCGCCCAGGAGCCGGCGCTGCGCGCCCTGCTCACGCAGCGCCTCAAGCGCGGCAAGGTCGAGGTGCGCGCTTTCGTGGACAACGACGACTCCGCCGCGCTCGCCGAGCCATCCCCGCGCATCTTGCAACGGGTAGGCGCGGTGCAGGATGCGGTGCGTTCGTGGCTGCCCGACGCCAGGCCGCTGTCGGTGGCCGACGCGCTGCGCTTGTGCGCCAATGCCGGTGCTCCTGCGCTGGACTGGAGCGAAACGGCAGCGCGCGCGGCCGAGCAGGCGCTGGACGACCTGGTGGCCGCGCGCCAACGCGAGGGCGAACGCCTGGCCGCCATGCTGCAGGAGCGCATCGCGCAGTTGCGCGAGCTGGCCCGCCAGGCGGTGCCGCTGGTTCCGCAGCTCGTGGAGCAGCAGCGCCAGCGCTTCATGGAGCGCTGGAAGGAGGCCATGTCGCTGGCCGAAGGCGCGGTGGTGCCCGAAGCGGCCCAGGACCGCGCCCTGACCGAGGCCACGGCCTTTGCCATCCGCATCGACGTCGCGGAGGAAGTCACGCGGCTGCAGTCGCACCTGGACGAGATTGCCCGCCTGCTCAAAAAAGGCGGCGAGGTCGGCAAGCGGCTGGATTTTCTGATCCAGGAACTGCACCGTGAAGCCAACACGCTGGGCTCCAAGTCGGCTGCCATGGACCTCACGCGCATCAGCGTGGACATGAAGGTGCTGATCGAGCAGATGCGCGAGCAAGTGCAGAACATCGAGTGATAATCCTGTTTTGATAGCGGCTCACGCACACCCCATATGGACTATCCCGGAAATTTGTTTGTAGTCTCTGCCCCCAGCGGGGCGGGTAAATCCAGCTTGGTCAAGGCCCTGCTGGAGCTGGACTCACATGTGCAGCCCTCCGTGTCGCACACGACTCGCGCGCCGCGCGGGCAGGAAAAGCACGGCCGCGAGTACTTCTTCGCTTCCGAGCAGGAGTTCGACGCGATGGTGGCGGCTAACGGTTTCGTCGAGTGGGCGAACGTCCATGGACGCCGTTATGGAACCTCCCGCAAGGTGATCGAGGAGCGCGTGGCCCAGGGGGCGGACGTGGTGTTGGAAATCGACTTTCAGGGCGCGCTGCAGATCAAGCAGGCCTTCGCGAACGCCGTGCTGGTCTTTGTGCTGCCGCCCAGCTGGGACGAGTTGCGCGCCCGGCTGGAACGCCGGGGCGAAGATGCGCCCGACGTGATCGACCTGCGCCTGGAGAACGCGGCAGAGGAAATGGCGCAGGCCAGCAAATTCGACTTCGTTATAATCAATGAGGTCTTTGAGCGAGCGCTTTTCGACCTGAAAACCATCGTTCATGCCCAGCGTCTCAAGTACGCCGCCCAGCGCCGCGCCCGGGCCGAAACCTTCGAGTCGCTCAATATTCCCTGATCCCTGGAGAACACCATGGCCCGCATTACCGTGGAAGACTGCCTCGAGCAGATTCCCAACCGTTTTCAACTGGTGCTCGCCGCCACCTACCGTGCCCGCATGCTCAGCCAGGGCCACGCCCCCAAGATCGAGAGCCGCAACAAGCCAGCCGTGACGGCACTGCGCGAAATCGCCGCTGGCAAGGTCGGCCTGGAAATGCTCAAGAAGGTTCCGGGCTGAGCGATCGTCAGCCTCCGGTGATCCCGGTAAAAGAGCACCGCGTGGCGGTGCTTTTTTTTGCCTGCGCTTGCCGCTCGGGCGGGGCGCGCTACATTTAAGCCATGAACGTCGTGTTGAACAAGGCAGCTGTTGACAATCCGCAGGCCGTCCCTGTGGCGGTTGACAGTTCTTCTGCTGCGGCCGCCAACGCCGCGGCGGCGAGCTTTGCTGCGCTGCTGGAAAAACTCGACTACCTTGACGAAACCAGCGTCGAGCAGGTGCGCCAGGCGTACCGTTACGCCGATGAAGCGCACTTGGGGCAGTTGCGCAGCAGTGGCGAGCCCTACATCACGCACCCGATTGCCGTGGCGGCGCTGTGCGCGAGCTGGAAGCTGGATGTCCAGGCCCTCATGGCAGCCTTGCTGCACGACGCCATGGAAGATTGCGGCATCACCAAGTCCGATCTCATCGACCGGTTTGGTGCGCCTGTTGCGGAACTGGTGGATGGTCTCACCAAACTCGATAAGCTGCAGTTCAATACCCGTGAGGAGAACCAGGCCGAGTCGTTTCGCAAGATGCTGCTGGCCATGGCGCGCGACGTGCGCGTCATCCTCATCAAGCTGGCGGACCGCACGCACAATATGCGCACGCTCTCCGACATGCCGCGCAGCAAGTGGGGCCGCATTTCGTCGGAGACGCTGGAGATCTATGCCCCCATCGCGCATCGATTGGGGCTGAACCAGACCTACCGCGAACTGCAGGACCTCGCCTTTCGCCACCTGCATCCATGGCGCTATGCCACGCTGTCCAAAGCGGTCACGAAGTCGCGCAACCGACGCCGCGACATCGTGCAGAAGGTGCAGACGGAAGTGGATGCCGCATTTGCGCGGTTGGGCATGCACGTGCGGCTGGCGGGACGTGAGAAGACACTCTTTGCGATCTACCAGAAGATGATCACCAAGCACCTGAGCTTTGCGCAGGTGACGGATCTCTATGGCTTCCGTGTCATCGTGCATTCGGTGACGGACTGCTATACCGCCTTGGGTGTGTTGCACCAGATGTACAAACCGGTGCCCGGCAAGTTCAAGGACCATATCGCCATTGGCAAGCTCAATGGCTATCAGTCGCTGCATACGACGCTGGTGGGACCTGCTGGCCTGAATATTGAGTTTCAGGTTCGCACCGAGGAAATGCACATCGTGGCGGAAGCGGGTGTGGCGGCGCACTGGCTCTACAAGGCGAAAGATGCGGATGGCGCGGTGGCAGAACGCCTGGGCACCAAATGGCTGCAGTCTTTGCTCGACATCCAGAATGAAACGCGCGACGCGGCCGAATTCTGGGACCACGTCAAGGTGGACCTGTTCCCAGATGCCGTCTATGTCTTCACGCCCAAGAGCCAGATCATGGCCTTGCCCCGCGGGGCCACGGCGGTGGACTTTGCCTATGCGATCCACAGCGACGTGGGCGACCGCACCACGGCGGCGCGCATCAACAACGAACAGGTGCCCCTGCGCACCGAACTCAAGAACGGGGATGTGGTGGAAATCGTTACCACACAGGGCGCCCGGCCCAACCCGGCTTGGCTGGGGTTCGTGCGCACAGGGCGCGCGCGTTCCAAGATTCGCCACTATCTCAAGACGCTGGCGCAGAACGAGTCGGCGGGCCTGGGCGAGAAACTGCTGACCCAGGCGCTGCGCGCCGAGGGCATCGAACAACTGCCTGACGTGCAGACCCAAGCGCCCATTTGGGAAAAACTGCTGCGCTTTACGGGCAATCGCAGCCGCGCGGAACTCATGACCGATGTGGGACTGGGCAAGCGCATTGCCGGCATCGTGGCCAAGCGCCTGGTCGTGTTGCTATCGGAAGACGGCCAGCGGCCTGATGCATTGCTGCTGACCCGCGAGCGCTACAGCTCCCATGAAACAGTCTCGCAAGGGAGCATCACCCTCGACGGCAGCGAGAATGCATCTGTTCAATATGCAGCGTGTTGCCGCCCGGTGCCGGGTGACCCCATCGTGGGATACCTGGGCCGCGGCGAGGGCCTGGTGGTCCATCACGCGCAATGCGGGGTAGCCAAGAAACTGCAGCACAAAGATGGCGAGCGCTTCATTGCCGTCGACTGGTCCGATGAGCCTACCCGCCAATTCGAGACCGGTATCACCGTGACCGTGACCAATGGCAAGGGGGTACTGGCTCGCATCGCATCCGAATTTGCCAACTCAGAGGCAGATATCGTCCGTGTGGACATGGACGATGCGATGGACACCACTGATCTGCGTTTTGTGGCAGCGGTGCGTGATCAACACCATGTAGAGGCCGTGTTGCGCAATCTGCGCCGCACGCATTCCGTATTGCGAGCGTTCCGCGTGCTTCCCCAGCCCGCTTGAGGGCTTGGGTTCGTCACCGAGGCGCCGCGACGGGGTATTCGACACGCAGGATTTCCAAGGTACGTAGGCCGGCGGGAGTCTGCAGGGTCACTTCGTCTCCCTCCCGGGCTTTGAGCAGCGCGCGCGCCACGGGAGAAATCCAGCTGATCTGCTGCAGGCTGTTGTCGGCTTCGTCAATGCCCAGAATCGTCACCGTGCGCTCCACGCCGTCCTCCTCGGCGTAGGTGACCGTGGCGCCGAAGAAGACTTGGTCACTGCCCGCGTGTACCGATGGGTCCACGACATCCGCGATTTCCAGCCGTTTCGTCAGGAAACGGATGCGCCTGTCGATCTCGCGCAGCCTTTTTTTGCCGTACAGGTAGTCGCCGTTCTCCGAGCGATCTCCGTTGCTGGCAGCCCAATGGACAATTTCCACCACCTTGGGGCGCTCGTCATCGATAAGGTCCAGCAACTCGCGGCGAAGGCGCGCATATCCCTGGGGTGTGATGTAGTTCTTGCCGGGCCCCACGGGCGCCTGCGGGGGGAGGGACGGTTCGTCGTCGGTATCGGTTTCCTTGGTGAATGCCTTGCTCATATGCTTATCGTGCCTGAAAGGGAGCAAATGCCAAAAACGAAAAAGCCCTGGAACCTTGCAGTTCCAGGGCTTACCGTTTGGTGCGGCTGGCAGGAATCGAACCCACGACCCCTTGGTTCGTAGCCAAGTACTCTATCCAGCTGAGCTACAGCCGCTAAGCTTTGAATTATAGCACGAAGTTTTCAAGCTATATCAAAAATCGTCACTGGCTAATTAATCAGTCGATCAGCGCATTGTGACGATGGCGTGATTGTAGCGGAGTTTTCGCCCGGTTTTGCGAAATCGCTCGATGTTGCTCACTTGCGTGTGTAGCCCAGGCAGGCGCCTGCGTTGGGCATGCCCTTGCACTCCCGGTAGAGGCGCCGGTCGCGCTCTGCCTGGCTTTCGCCGGAATGGTTCTGCGTGTTCTTGATCCGGATGGCTTTGGACCTCTTCGAAGCGCTGGCTGCCTTCTCGGGTGTGGCTGCGGCATGGCTGTGAAGTGACGCAAATGACAACAAGAGCGCGGCCACGCCGACACCCACTGGCAGGGAAAGAGACCGGCGGACAAACGTATCCATGAAGCGCATAGTGGTCTTTCAAAAAGGGCGTTGCAACGTTTTGCAGTACGGTTTGCATCATGCCCGAAAGCCCGTTGCACAGGGGTTGGACGGCGGCGAAGAAGTGGGGAAAAGCGCAGCGGTATAATCGCAAGGTTTTGCATGGTGCAAGACGCACGCTGTCGACCCCTTCCAGTCGCGGCGCAAGTACAACCAGAGCCATAGGCAGTTGGTGCAGCAATGCGACTGCCTGCTTGGGCTCTTCTATCAAGGAAAAACATGATCGCATCATCCGTCAAGGCCGAAGTCGTCAAGGCCAATGCCCGTTCCGCCAACGATACGGGCAGCCCGGAAGTCCAGGTGGCATTGCTCACCGCCCGCATCAACGAGTTGACTCCTCACTTCAAGCAGCATGCCAAGGACCATCATGGCCGCCGTGGTCTGCTGCGCATGGTGAGCCGTCGTCGCAAGCTGCTGGACTACCTCAAGGCCAAGGACGCCGACCGTTATACGGCACTGATCGCCAAGCTGGGCCTGCGCAAGTAAGCGCGCCGGCATGCCGAGACGCCTGGGTTAGCTCTGTCTAGCTCAGGCGTTTTTTACTTCGGAGACGCAACTGCAGAGCGAAGCTGTGTCATTCCAGGGGCCTTGCCTTCCGATGGGCAGGGCAGGGTCGCTGGAATGGCATCGTGTTCTGAATTGCGCTCCAAGCCTTGCTGGTACAGCGTTGCCAGCTATTATTTTGAGAGCAAGGAGTCATTATGAGCATTTTTAACAAGGTCACCAAGTCGTTCCAGTGGGGTGACAAGACCGTTGTCATGGAAACGGGTGAGATCGCCCGCCAGGCCTCAGGCGCCGTGCTGGTGAACATTGACGACACCGTAGTGCTCGCTACCGTGGTGGGGTCCAAGCAGGCCAAGCCTGGCCAGGACTTCTTCCCGCTGACGGTGGACTACATCGAGAAGACCTACGCCGCCGGCAAGATCCCCGGCAGCTTCTTCAAGCGCGAGGCCAAGCCCAGCGAGTTGGAGACGCTGACCAGCCGCCTGATCGATCGACCGATCCGCCCGCTGTTCCCCGAGGGCTTCTACAACGAGGTGCATGTGGTCATCCACACCATCTCGCTCAACCCCGAAGTGGACGCTGACATCGCCGCCATGATCGCCGTGAGCGCAGCGCTGTCCGTTTCCGGTATTCCGTTCAATGGCCCCATCGGCGCCGCACGCGTGGGCTACGTCAATGGCGAATACGTGCTGAACCCCGGGCAGACTGCGCGCAAGAGCTCGCAGTTGGACCTGGTGGTGGCGGGCACCGAGGCCGCTGTGCTGATGGTGGAGTCCGAAGCGCAGCAGCTGTCCGAAGAGATCATGCTGGGCGCCGTGGTGTTCGGCCACGAGCAGGGCAAGGTGGCGATCAACGCCATCCATGAGCTGGTGCGCGACGCTGGCAAGCCCGTGTGGGACTGGCAGCCGCCTGCCAAGGACGAGACTTTCATTGCCAAGGTCACGGCCCTGGCAGAGGACAAGCTGCGCGCGGCTTACCAGATCCGCAGCAAGCAGGCCCGCACCCAGGCCTTGCGCGAGGCATCGGCCTCGGTGCTGGAATCGCTGAAGGGCGAGGGCGTGGAGTTCGACGCCGTGAAGGTCGAGGCCCTGCTGTTCGACATCGAAGCCAAGATCGTGCGCAGCCAGATCCTGGCCGGCGAGCCCCGCATCGACGGCCGCGACACGCGCACCGTGCGCCCCATCGAGATCCGCAACTCCGTGCTGCCGCGCACCCACGGCTCCGCCCTGTTCACGCGTGGCGAGACCCAGGCGCTGGTGGTGTCCACGCTGGGCACCGAGCGCGATGCGCAGCGCATCGACGCACTGGCCGGCGAGTTCGAAGACCGTTTCATCTTCCACTACAACATGCCTCCCTTCGCCACGGGTGAAGTGGGCCGCATGGGCTCGACCAAGCGCCGCGAAATCGGCCACGGCCGCCTGGCCAAGCGCGCCCTGGTGGCTTGCCTGCCGAGCAAGGACGAGTTCCCCTACACCATCCGTGTGGTGTCGGAGATCACCGAATCCAATGGCTCCTCGTCCATGGCATCGGTCTGCGGCGGCTGCCTGTCGCTGATGGATGCCGGCGTGCCCATGAAGGCGCACGTGGCCGGTATCGCCATGGGCCTGATCAAGGAAGACAACCGCTTCGCCGTGCTGACCGACATCCTGGGCGATGAGGACCACCTGGGCGACATGGACTTCAAGGTGGCTGGTACGACCAACGGCATCACCGCCCTGCAGATGGACATCAAGATCCAGGGCATCACCAAGGAAATCATGCAGGTCGCCCTGGCGCAGGCCAAGGAAGCACGTATGCACATCCTGGGCAAGATGCAGGAAGCCATGGGTGAAGCCAAGACCGAGATCTCATCCTTCGCGCCCAAGCTCTACACGATGAAGATCAACCCCGAGAAGATCCGCGACGTGATCGGCAAGGGCGGCGCCACCATCCGTGCCCTGACGGACGAGACCGGCTGCCAGATCAACATCGAGGAAGACGGCACCATCACCATCGCAGCCACCGAGGCTGCCAAGGCTGATGAAGCCAAGCGCCGCATCGAAGAGATCACGGCTGAGGTTGAAGTGGGCAAGATCTACGAAGGCCCTGTCACCAAGATCCTGGACTTCGGCGCGTTGATCAACCTGCTGCCCGGCAAGGACGGCCTGCTGCACATCAGCCAGATCGCCCACGAGCGTGTGGAAAAGGTGGGCGACTACCTGCAGGAAGGTCAGATCGTGAAGGTCAAGGTGCTGGAGACCGACGACAAGGGCCGCGTCAAGCTGTCCATGAAGGCGCTGGCTGACCGCCCCGCCGGCGACAGCGGCCGTCCCGCCCCTGCGGAGCGGGGCGAGCGTCGTGAGCGCCGTGATGGCGGTGCTTCCGAGCAACAGCAGCAGTAAGCCGGGGGTGTTCCTTCGGGAATACCTGTTTGCTATTGAAATGAGAGCTGCTAACGCCCGATGGACGGGCGCTAGCGGCTCAAATGATTCAAAACTGCCATGAATGACGTGATGCAGGCCGTAGAGATTGCGGCGTTTGGCCCGCCTGAGGGGCTGCGTCTCGCCGAGCGCCCGGTGCCGCAGCCGGGAGACGGCGAGTTGTTGATCCGCGTGGCGGCCAGCGGGGTGAACCGCCCCGACGTGCTGCAGCGCAAGGGCAACTACGCGCCACCCGCGGGCGTCTCCGATCTGCCGGGGCTGGAAGTGGCGGGCGTTGTCGAGTCCGGCGATGCCGCCGCCATGGCGCAGGCGGGCCTTCGCGTGGGCGACCGGGTGTGCGCTTTGGTTGCGGGCGGCGGTTATGCGCAGTGGTGCGTCGCGCCTGTTGCGCAATGCCTGCCGGTGCCGCAGGGCTTGAGCGACGTGGAGGCGGCCTCGCTGCCGGAAACCTTCTTTACCGTCTGGAGCAATGTGTTCGACCGCGGCCGCCTGCAGGCGGGAGAGGTCCTGCTGGTGCAGGGCGGCAGTAGCGGCATTGGCGTTACGGCTATTCAGTTGGCGCGTGCACGCGGCGCCACGGTCATCGTCACGGCGGGTTCGGACGAAAAGTGCGCAGCCTGCCTGGCGCTGGGTGCGCACCACGCGATCAACTACAAGACGCAGGATTTCGTGGCCGAGGCGCGGCGCCTTACCGATGGGCGCGGCGTGGACGTAGTGCTGGACATGGTGGCCGGCTCCTACGTGGCGCGCGAGGTTGAGTGCCTGGCCGAGGACGGCCGCGTGGTCATCATCGCGGTGCAGGGCGGGCTGGATGCGCAGTTCAATGCGGGGCTGGTGCTGCGCAGGCGGCTGACCATCACGGGCTCCACGCTGAGGCCGCGTCCCGTGGCGTTCAAGGGCGCCATTGCGCAGGCATTGCGTGAGCATGTCTGGCCGCTGCTGGCGTCGGGCGCGGTGAAGCCGGTCATCCACAGCACCTTCCCGGCCGCGCAGGCCGCGCAGGCGCATGCGCTGATGGAATCCAACCAGCACGTGGGCAAGATTGTTTTGACATGGACGACATGACACAGAAAAAGAAACTCATTGCCGGCAACTGGAAGATGAACGGCAGCCTGCAGGCCAATGCGGCGCTGTTGCAGGCGCTACGCGACGGCTTGGGTGTGCCCGGCTGTGGCGTGGCGGTGGCCGTGCCGGCGCCCTACCTGGCGCAGGTGCAGGCCTTGGTCGCGGGCAGCGAAATCGCTCTGGCCGCCCAGGATGTGTCGCAGCATGAAAGGGGCGCGTTCACCGGCGAGGTCTCTGTGAGTATGTTGCGCGACTTTGGTGCACGCTACGCGCTTGTGGGGCACTCCGAGCGTCGCCAATACCATGGCGAAACCGATGCCGTGGTCGCGGCCAAGGCCCAGCGGGCGCTCTCGGGCGGCGTCACGCCGATCGTATGCGTGGGGGAAACCCTGGCGGAGCGCGAGGCGGGCCAGACCGAGACCGTCGTCAAGCGCCAACTGGCGGCTGTGATCCATGCCGTGGGGCACTGCGTGAGCGAGATCGTGGTGGCCTACGAGCCTGTCTGGGCCATCGGCACCGGTCGCACGGCAACGCCAGAGCAGGCGCAGCAGGTGCATGCGGTACTGCGCGCTCAGCTCGCCGCCGCGACCGAGAGCGCGGATCGCGTGCTCATCCTGTATGGCGGCAGCATGAATGCTGCCAACGCAGCCGAACTGCTGGCGCAGCCGGATATCGATGGGGGCCTGGTGGGCGGTGCGTCGCTCAAGGCCGCGGATTTCTTGAAAATTATCGCTGCAGCGCATAGCTGACAAGCGCTGGTAGCTATTAAATTAGGAGTGATGGGATTATGGGACTGGTTGTGAACGTGATTCTGGCGGTGCAGATGCTGACCGCCCTCGGGATGATTGGGTTGATCCTGATCCAGCACGGTAAGGGTGCGGACATGGGGGCAGCCTTCGGTAGTGGCAGTTCCGGCAGCTTGTTTGGGGCCAGCGGCAGCGCCAACTTCCTTTCGCGCACCACGGCGGTCCTGGCGACGGTGTTCTTCGTGGCAACCCTGGCATTGGCATACTTTGGCAACCAGCGTCCGGTGAGCACTGGTAGTGTTCTGGAGACGCCCGCAGCCGCTGTCCCCGCCTCGACGGCGCCTGCGGTCGATGCCTCTGCGGCGGCCCCAGCGCCGGCGGTGGAGCCTGCCTCCGGCGCCGCTCAGATCCCGACCAAGTGAACGTTTGAGGCGTCGCAAAAAAACGCCTCATCCGTTTGTGACAGGGTTTTTCCGGGGTAGAATCCCGGATTGTCTGGAAAGCCAAAACCGTTATTTCCGGTCCTCATGCCATCCAGATGCATACAGCAGCCGTCGTGGTGAAATTGGTAGACACGCTATCTTGAGGGGGTAGTGGCGAAAGCTGTGCGAGTTCGAGTCTCGCCGACGGCACCAATCACAAGAAGCCGCCTCCCTGGTCCGCGTTGCGGGGCATGCGAGGCGGTTTTTCAGCGGTGAGCACATCTGCCAGATGAACCTCGATCAATACCTCCCTGTCCTATTGTTCATTCTGGTCGGCATCGGTGTCGGTGTGGTGCCGCTTCTTCTGGGCTATGTGCTTGGCCCCAATCGCCCGGATCCGGCGAAAAACTCCCCTTATGAGTGCGGCTTCGAGGCATTTGAAGACGCGCGTATGAAGTTCGACGTGCGCTACTACCTGGTGGCCATCCTCTTCATTCTGTTCGACCTGGAAATTGCCTTCCTCTTCCCTTGGGCGGTGACTCTGCAAGAGGTGGGGGTGACGGGGTTTGTCGCTGTGCTGGTTTTCCTGGCCATCCTCGTGGTGGGCTTTGCCTACGAATGGAAAAAAGGCGCCCTCAACTGGGAATGAGCCGCCGCTCAAAGGAATGACGCAATGATTGAAGGTGTGATGAAGGAAGGCTTCATCACCACGAGTTATGACTCCGTGGTGAACTGGGCCAAGACCGGATCCCTTTGGCCCATGACCTTCGGACTGGCCTGCTGCGCTGTCGAGATGATGCATGCTGCCGCCGCACGTTATGACCTGGGGCGTTTTGGCGCGGAAGTGTTCCGGGCGAGCCCGCGACAGTCGGACCTGATGATCGTGGCCGGCACGCTGTGCAACAAGATGGCGCCCGCTCTGCGCAAGGTGTACGACCAAATGGCCGAGCCGCGCTGGGTCATCTCCATGGGCTCTTGTGCCAACGGCGGGGGTTACTACCACTACAGCTATTCGGTGGTGCGTGGCTGTGATCGCATCGTCCCTGTGGATGTGTATGTTCCCGGCTGTCCTCCGACGGCCGAGGCGCTGATCTACGGGATCATTCAGCTGCAGCAGAAGATCCGCCGCACCCACACCATTGCGCGCGCCTGAAGGGACGAAGATGACTGCTATTGCCATTCACCCCGAGAGCCTGCGGGACGTGGTTGCCTCCGCTCTGGGTGACCGCGTGCGCCAGATCTCGGTGGCGCTGGATGAGGTGACCGTGGTGGTGTCCGCTGCGCGCTATCTCGAAGCCATGCAAATCCTGCGCGATGCGCCCGATTGCAAGTTCGAGCAATTGATTGATCTGTGCGGCGTCGACTATTCTGCCTATGGCGCCACGGGCTCGGAAGGACCGCGCTACGCCGTGGTTTCCCATTTGCTGTCCGTTTCCCTCAACCAGCGGTTGCGCGTGAAGGTGTTCTGCTCCGACGACGACTTCCCCATCGTCGCCTCGGTTACCGACATCTGGAACTCGGCCAACTGGTTTGAGCGCGAGGCATTCGATCTGTTCGGCATCGTGTTTGATGGGCACAACGATCTGCGCCGCATCCTGACCGATTACGGATTCATCGGCCACCCGTTCCGCAAGGATTTCCCCTTGTCCGGCCATGTCGAGATGCGCTATGACGCCGACCAGCGTCGCGTGATCTATGAGCCCGTGACCATCGAGCCGCGCGAAGTGACGCCGCGCATCATCCGCGAAGACAAGTACGGAGGCCTGCACTGAGGCGGCATGCCGCTTGGTGATCGACCATGGCTGAAATCAAGAACTACTCCCTGAACTTCGGACCGCAGCACCCGGCAGCACACGGCGTGCTGCGCTTGGTGCTGGAACTGGATGGCGAGGTCGTACAACGGGCCGACCCGCACATCGGGCTGCTGCACCGTGCCACCGAAAAGCTGGCAGAGCACAAGACCTATATCCAGTCCTTGCCCTACATGGACCGTCTCGATTACGTGTCCATGATGTGCAACGAGCAGGCCTACTGCTTGGCCATCGAGAAGATGCTGGGCATCGAGGTGCCGCTGCGCGCGAAGTACATCCGAACGATGTTCGGCGAAATCACGCGCCTGCTGAACCACCTGATGTGGCTGGGTTCGCACGGCAACGACTGCGGCAGCTCCACGATCCTCATCTATACCTTCCGTGAGCGGGAGGACTTGTTCGACATGTACGAGGCCGTTTCTGGCGCTCGCATGCACGCGGCCTACTTCCGTCCGGGAGGCGTGTACCGGGACCTGCCGGACAGCATGGCCCAGTACAAGGTCAGCAAGATCAAGAACGCCAAGGCTATCGAGGAGCTCAACCGTAACCGCCAGGGTTCGCTGCTGGATTTCATCGACGATTTCACGCAGCGCTTCCCCAAGTGCGTAGACGAGTATGAGACCCTGCTGACAGACAACCGGATCTGGAAGCAGCGTACGGTGGGTATCGGCGTGGTGCCGGCTGAGCGCGCGTTGAACCTGGGCATGACCGGCCCGATGCTGCGCGGCTCGGGCATTGCATGGGACCTGCGCAAGAAGCAGCCGTATGACGCTTATGACCGTGTGGACTTCGATGTGCCGGTCGGGGTGACGGGCGATAGCTATGACCGCTATCTCGTTCGCGTGCAAGAGATGCGCGAGTCCAATCGCATCATCAAGCAGTGCGTCGATTGGCTCAGGGCCAACCCCGGCCCCGTCATCACGGACAACCACAAGATCGCGCCGCCCTCACGCGAGGCCATGAAGTCCAACATGGAAGAGCTGATCCACCATTTCAAGCTCTTCACGGAAGGCTTCCGCGTGCCGGCCGGCGAGGCTTACGCGGCCGTTGAGCACCCCAAGGGGGAGTTCGGTATCTACATGGTGAGCGACGGTGCGAACAAGCCCTACCGCCTGAAGATCCGCGCACCCGGGTTCGCGCATCTGGCCACACTCGACGAAATGGCGCGGGGCCACATGCTGGCCGACGCCGTGGCCATCATCGGCACCATGGATATCGTGTTCGGAGAGATTGACCGATGATTACCGAAGCGACCAAGCAACGTTTTGCCCGCGAAGTGGCGAAATACCCCGCAGACCAGAAGCAGTCGGCGGTCATGGCGTGCCTGTCCATCGTCCAGCAGGAACAGGGCTGGGTCAGCGCCGAGAGCGAGGCCGTGATCGCCGAGTACCTGGGCATGCCCCAGATCGCCGTGCACGAGGTCACCACGTTCTACAACATGTACAACCAGCAGCCGGTGGGCAAGTACAAGCTGGCCGTCTGCACCAACCTGCCATGTCAGCTGCGCCGTGGGCAGGATGCGCTGCACCACCTTGAGAAGAAGCTGGGCATTTCCATGGGCGAAACCACCGCCGATGGCCTTTTCACCTTGCAGCAATGCGAATGCCTGGGGGCCTGCGCTGACGCGCCCGTGATGCTGGTCAATGACCGCAACATGTGCAGTTTCATGGACGACGACAAGCTCGACCAGATGGTGGATGGCCTGCGCGCTGCGGAGGGCAAACAATGACCACGGCTGCACAAGTGCTGTCGCAGTTTCAGGCGACGGGCGTACAGACCTGCTTCCATGACCGCCATATCAATCCGCAGATCTATGCGGGCTTGAACGGCAGCAACTGGAGCCTCAAGGATTACGAGGCCCGGGGAGGCTACCAGGCCCTGCGCAAGCTGCTGGGCAAGGATGGTGGTGAAGGCCTGACCCAGGACCAGGTGATCGCCACCATGAAGGAATCCGGTCTGCGCGGCCGTGGTGGTGCGGGCTTCCCGACTGGCCTGAAGTGGAGCTTCATGCCGCGTCAGTTCCCTGGCCAGAAATACTTGGTCTGCAATTCCGACGAGGGGGAGCCGGGCACGTGCAAGGATCGCGACATCCTGATGTACAACCCGCACATCGTGATCGAGGGCATGATCATCGCGGCCTACGCGATGGGCATCTCTGTGGGCTACAACTACATCCACGGCGAGATCTTCCAGGTCTACGAGCGCTTTGAAGCGGCGCTGGAAGAGGCGCGCGCTGCAGGCTATCTGGGTGACAACATCCTGGGCAGCAGCTTCAGCTTCCAACTGCATGCGCACCATGGCTTTGGGGCGTATATCTGCGGTGAGGAAACCGCGTTGCTGGAATCGCTGGAAGGCAAGAAGGGCCAGCCGCGCTTCAAGCCGCCATTCCCGGCCAGCTTTGGCCTGTACGGCAAACCCACCACGATCAACAACACCGAGACGTTCGCTGCGGTGCCGTGGATCATCCGCAATGGCGGCCAGGCATACCTCGAGTGTGGCAAGCCCAACAACGGTGGCACCAAGATCTTCTCGGTGTCCGGCGACGTAGAGCGTCCAGGCAACTATGAAGTGCCCTTGGGCACGCCATTTGCCAAGCTGCTGGAACTGGCGGGTGGCGTGCGCAAGGGTCGCCAGCTCAAGGCGGTGATTCCGGGCGGTTCTTCCGCTCCCGTGTTGCCGGCGTCCATCATCATGGAATGCACGATGGACTACGACTCCATCGCCAAGGCCGGCTCCATGCTGGGCTCGGGCGCCGTGATCGTGATGGACGATTCCCGCAACATGGTGGAGAGCCTGCTGCGCCTGTCGTATTTCTACGCGCATGAATCCTGCGGTCAGTGCACACCCTGCCGCGAAGGCACGGGCTGGATGTGGCGCGTGATCAATCGTATCCAGCACCAAGCCGGGCGGGAGAGCGATCTGGACCTGCTCAATTCCGTCGCGGACAACATTCAGGGCCGGACCATCTGCGCGCTGGGCGATGCGGCAGCCATGCCGGTGCGCGCCATGCTCAAGCATTTCCGTCCGGAGTTTGAAGCGCTGATCCGAAACGCCCACCCATCGGGTTCCACCCCGGCCAGCGCCTGAACGCGAGTACAGCATATGGTTGAAATCGAACTGGACGGGAAGAAGGTAGAAGTCACCGAAGGCTGCATGGTGATGCATGCGGCCGAGAAGGTGGGTACCTACATTCCCCATTTCTGCTACCACAAGAAGCTTTCCATTGCCGCCAATTGCCGCATGTGCCTGGTGGAGGTGGAGAAGGCCCCCAAACCCCTGCCAGCATGCGCCACACCCGTGACGCAGGGCATGATCGTGCGCACCAAGAGCGACAAGGCGATCAAGGCCCAGCAATCGGTGATGGAGTTCCTGCTCATCAATCACCCGCTGGACTGCCCCATCTGCGACCAGGGCGGCGAATGCCAGTTGCAGGATCTGGCCGTAGGTTATGGCGGCGATTCCTCGCGCTACGGCGAGGAAAAGCGCGTGGTGGCGCACAAGGACGTGGGCCCACTGATCTCCATGGAAGAGATGACCCGCTGCATCCATTGCACGCGTTGCGTTCGTTTCGGCCAGGAAATCGCGGGCGTGATGGAACTCGGCATGGTGAACCGCGGCGAGCATTCGGAGATCACGACCGTGATCGGCGATACCGTCGACTCGGAACTGTCGGGCAACATGATCGACCTGTGCCCGGTGGGGGCGCTGACCAGCAAGCCCTTCCGCTACAGCGCCCGCACGTGGGAACTTTCTCGCCGCAAATCCGTGAGTCCGCACGACTCCACGGGCGCCAATCTCATTGTGCAGGTCAAGAACCACAAGGTCATGCGCGTCGTCCCGTTCGAGAACGAGGATGTCAACGAGTGCTGGATTGCTGACCGCGACCGTTTTTCCTATGAGGCATTGAATTCCCCCGACCGCCTGACACGTCCCATGCTCAAGCAGGGCGGGGAGTGGAAGGAAGTCGATTGGCAGACAGCCCTGGAATATGTGGCCAACGGTCTGCGGTGCGTCAAAACCGAGCACGGCGCCCAGAGCATCGGAGCGCTGGTAAGCCCGCACAGCACAGTAGAAGAGTTGTTCCTGGCCGGCGCGCTGGTGCGCGGGTTGGGTAGCGACAACATCGACCACCGTCTGCGCCATGCGGAGTTCGGCAAGGCCGAAGGTGTGCGCTGGCTGGGGACGTCCATCGCATCCCTGAGCACGCTGCAGTCCGTGTTGGTCGTTGGCTCGAATCTGCGCAAGGACCATCCCTTGTTTGCACAGCGAATTCGGCAGGCAGCGCGCCATGGGTGTGCGGTAAGCGCTATTAATTCAGTAGCAAATGATTGGGCTATTCCGAATGTCCGCACCAAGCTGGCCCCAGCGGCCGGCTGGAGCACGGCGCTGGCGGAAGTCGCAGCCGCCATCGCTGCAGAAAAGGGTGTGGCTGCCCCCGTGCAAGGGGCTGCCACCAGCGAAGACGCCCGGGCCATTGCCGCTGCATTGCTGACGGGGGAGCGCAAAGCCATTCTGCTGGGCAATGGTGCTGCCCATCATGCCCAAGCGTCCAGCCTGCTGGCGCTGGCGCAGTGGATTGGCGCGCAGACCGGAGCGACGGTGGGTTACCTGACGGAGGCCGCCAATACGGTCGGTGCGCAGTTCGTCGGTGCGCAACCCCAAGAGGGCGGGCTGAACGCTGCACAAATGCTGGATGGCCGCCTGAAGGCAGCCCTGCTGCTGAATGTGGAGCCTGAGCACGACTCCGCCTTGGGTGCTGCAGCGGCTCAAGCTTTGGCGCAGACCGACATGGTCGTCACGCTGAGCCCGTTCAAGACCAACCTCGAGTTCAGCGACGTGCTGCTGCCGATAGCTCCGTTCTCCGAGACCTCAGGCAGTTTCGTCAACGCCGAAGGGCGCCTGCAGAGCTTCCATGCCGTGGTCAAGCCGGCCGGCGAGGCGCGTCCTGCGTGGAAGGTATTGCGCGTGCTGGGCAATCTGCTCGGGCTGGAAGGCATGGACTACGAGACGTCCCAGGACGTGCTGGTCCGTGCGACCGGCAAGCCCGCAGGTGAGTGCACGCTGCTGCCGGCGGAGCGCCTGAGCAACGCCACATCGGCCGAGCCGAAGCTGGGCGGCGAGTGTGCTGAACCCGTCGTGGCAGCCATCTATCAGCTCGACAGCCTGGTGCGCCGCGCACCGTCGCTGCAACTGACTGCCGACGCGCGCGCGGCACGTGAAGGAGTCGCCGCATGATCGATGCAATCTACAACGGCGGCCTCAATCTGGTTGCCGCCGGATGGTGGACCGGGGTGGCTTGGCCCGTACTCTGGATCCTGATCAAGATCGTCTGCATCGTGGGCCCCCTGATGGGTGCCGTGGCCTACCTGACGCTGTGGGAGCGCAAGCTGCTGGGCTTCATGCAGGTGCGCATGGGCCCCAACCGCGTGGGTCCCTTTGGTTTGCTGCAACCTCTGGCTGACGGTCTGAAATTGCTCTCGAAGGAGTTGATCCAGCCCACGGCCGCGGCCAAGGGCTTGTTCTACCTCGGCCCGGTCATGGCCATCATGCCTGCCCTGGCGGCCTGGGTGGCGATTCCCTTCGGACCCGATGTAGCGCTTGCCAACGTCAATGCGGGTCTGTTGCTGATCATGGCCATCACCTCCATCGAGGTCTACGGCGTGATCATTGCGGGGTGGGCGTCCAACTCCAAGTACGCCTTTCTGGGCGCGCTGCGTGCGTCTGCGCAGATGGTGAGCTACGAAATTGCCATGGGTTTCTGCTTCCTGGTCGTCATCATGGTATCGGGCAGCATGAACCTGACCGAGATCGTGCTGGGCCAAGGGCAGGGCACGATGGCGGCCATGGGCCTGAACTTCCTGTCGTGGAATTGGCTGCCCCTGCTGCCCATCTTCTTGGTCTACCTGATCTCGGGCGTGGCCGAAGTGAACCGCCACCCGTTTGACGTGGTGGAAGGTGAGGCGGAAATCGTCGCCGGTCACATGGTCGAGTATTCAGGCATGGGTTTCGCCATCTTCTTCCTGGCCGAATACGCCAGCATGTGGCTGGTTTCCATCCTGGCGGTGGTGATGTTCCTGGGCGGCTGGCTGCCGCCGATCGAAGCCCTGGGCTTCGTTCCGGGCTGGATCTGGCTGGGCATCAAGACGTTCCTGGTGGTATCCATGTTCATCTGGATTCGCGCCACGTTCCCGCGCTTCCGCTATGACCAGATCATGCGTCTGGGTTGGAAGATTTTTATTCCGGTCACGCTGGTATGGCTGTTGATCGTGGGCGCCTGGTTGCTGTCGCCCTGGAACATCTGGAAATAAGCGGGGACATCCATGGCTGCTGTTGCTGCTCCTGCATCCTTTTCAATCAAGGATTTCTTCAAGAGCTTCATGCTCTGGGAACTGGCGAAGGGCATGGCCCTGACCGGTCGCTATACCTTCCGTCGCAAGGTCACTGTGCAGTTCCCCGAGGAGAAGACACCGTTGTCGCCGCGCTTTCGCGGCCTGCACGCGCTGCGCCGTTATGACAACGGCGAAGAGCGCTGCATTGCCTGCAAGCTGTGCGAAGCGGTGTGCCCGGCGCTGGCGATCACCATCGAGTCCGACGTGCGTGAGGACGGTTCGCGCCGTACCACCCGTTATGACATCGACCTGACCAAGTGCATTTTTTGTGGCTTTTGCGAAGAGAGCTGCCCGGTGGATTCCATTGTGGAAACGCAGATCTTCGAATACCACGGCGAGAAGCGCGGTGATCTGTACTTCACCAAGGACATGCTGCTGGCCGTGGGCGACCGCTACGAGCCCGAGATCGCAGCCGCCAAGGCGGCGGACGCCAAGTACCGTTGATCGGGTTGCCTCACCGCACCTGACTTTTTGAAAAGACCCGATTCATGGACGCCAAAACCGGTTTCTTCTACTTGTTCTCGGTAGTGCTGCTGTACGCGGCCTTCCGGGTCATAACGGCGCGCAACCCCGTGCATGCCGTGCTGCATCTGATTCTTGCCTTCTCGCAGGCCGCCGGCGTGTGGTTTCTGCTGAAGGCGGAATTCCTCGCCATCACGCTGGTGCTCGTCTACCTGGGCGCCGTGATGGTGCTGTTCCTCTTTGTCGTGATGATGCTGGACATCCGCATCGATACCGTGCGACGCGGTTTCTGGAAGCACTTTCCTTTGGCGGCATTCATCGGTGCCCTGGTGGCATTCGAGATGGCCGCTGTGCTCATGACTGGTTTTCGTGGCATCGAAGAGCCCAAGGCCGTCGAAGTGCTGGTGAATGCTGCGGGGCAGGTGGTGCCTTACTCGAACACCAAAGCCTTGGGCAAACTGCTCTACACAGAGTACCTGTACCCCGTTGAGGTGGCTGCGGTGATCCTGCTGGTGGCCATGATTGCAGCCATCGCCCTGACCTTGCGCCAGCGCAAGGACTCCAAGGCCATTGACCCTTCGGAGCAGGTGCGCGTGCGTGCCCGTGATCGCCTTGTCATGGTCCAGTTGCCCGTCACGCAGCAGGCCGCCGCGCCAGCAGTCCCCGAGTCCGCAGAGGAGAAGAAGCAATGACATTGACTCTGGGCCACTTTCTCTCGCTGGGCGCCATGCTGTTCGCCCTGGCGGTGATTGGCATCTTCCTGAACCGTAAGAACCTCATCGTCCTGCTCATGGCGATCGAGCTGATGCTGCTCGCGGTCAACATCAACTTCGTGGCGTTTTCTCATTACCTGGGCGATATGCACGGTCAGGTATTCGTGTTCTTCATCCTCACGGTGGCGGCTGCTGAGTCCGCCATTGGCCTGGCCATCCTGGTGCTGCTGTTCCGTAACAAGACCAGCATTGATGCGGAAGATCTCAACACCCTCAAGGGTTGATGGGTCGCCCCGGTACTTGCAAGGTTCTCAAGAATGAGTCAAACCCTTTCTGCTTCGACGCTGCTGGCGGTGCCCCTGGCGCCGCTCGTCGGCTCCGTGCTTGCGGGCATCTTTGGCACGGCCTTCGGCGGCAACTGGTTCGGTCGCCGTGCTTCCCATTCGCTCACCATCCTGGGGGTGTTGGTCGCCTTCGTGCTCTCGGCGATGACGCTCAAGAGCGTGGCTGTGGATGGCGCCCGTTTCAACGAGACCATCTATACATGGATGGTGGTGGGCGGTCTGAAGATGGAGGTGGGCTTCCTCATCGACAGCCTCACCGCCATGATGATGTGCGTGGTGACCTTCGTCTCCTTGATGGTGCACATCTACACCATCGGCTACATGGAGGAGGACGAAGGCTATAACCGTTTCTTCGCCTACATCTCGCTGTTCACGTTCTCCATGCTCATGCTTGTCATGAGCAACAACCTGCTGCAACTGTTCTTTGGCTGGGAGGCGGTGGGCTTGGTGTCCTACCTGTTGATCGGCTTCTGGTTCAACAAGCAGTCGGCGATCTTCGCCAACATGAAGGCCTTCCTGGTCAACCGCGTCGGCGACTTCGGCTTCATCCTTGGCATTGGCTTGATCGCTGCCTACGCGGGCACCTTCAACTACAGCGAGATCTTCGCCAAGTCGGGCGAACTGGGCGCGATTGGCTTCCCCGGCACCGACTGGATGCTGATCACCGTGATCTGCATCTGCCTGTTCATCGGCGCGATGGGCAAGTCTGCTCAGTTCCCGCTGCACGTGTGGCTGCCCGATTCGATGGAAGGCCCGACACCGATTTCGGCGCTGATTCACGCGGCCACCATGGTGACGGCCGGCATTTTCATGGTGTCGCGCATGTCGCCGCTGTTTGAGTTGTCGGATACCGCGCTGAACTTCATTCTGGTGATCGGCGCGATCACCGCACTGTTCATGGGTTTCTTGGGCATCATCCAGAACGACATCAAGCGGGTGGTGGCGTATTCCACGCTGTCGCAGCTGGGTTACATGACCGTCGCCCTGGGCGCATCGGCCTATTCGGTGGCCGTCTTCCACCTGATGACGCATGCGTTCTTCAAGGCCTTGCTGTTCCTGGGCGCCGGCTCGGTGATCATGGGCATGCACCACAACCAGGATATCCGCTGGATGGGAGGCGTACGCAAGTACATGCCCATCACTTGGATTACCTCTCTGTTGGGATCTCTGGCCCTGATCGGCACGCCGCTGTTCTCAGGCTTCTATTCCAAGGACAGCATCATCGAGGCGGTGCATGCCAGCACGCTGCCGGCTGCGGGCTTCGCCCATTTCGCCGTGCTGGCCGGCGTGTTCGTGACGGCGTTCTACTCCTTCCGTATGTATTTTCTTGTGTTTCACGGCAAGGAACGCTACGACCAAAATCCCGATGCGCACCACGGCGACCACCATGGCCACGATGACCATCATGAGCCGCATGAGTCCCCGTGGGTGGTGACCGTGCCGCTGATTCTGTTGGCCATTCCCTCCGTGCTGATCGGCTTCATGACCATCCAGCCGATGCTGTTTGGCGATTTCTTCAAGGACGTGATCTTCGTGGACGCCGCCAAGCACCCCGCGATGGCGGAACTGGCGGAGATCTTCCACGGTCCGTTGGCCATGGCTCTGCACGGCCTGCAGACGGCACCGTTCTGGCTGGCACTGGCTGGCGTCGCGATGGCGTACTACATGTACATGGTCAACCCGGCGCTGCCCGCGGCCATCAAGCGTATGTTCCAGCCGATCTATACCTTGTTCGAAAACAAGTACTACCTCGACTGGATCAACGAGAACATCATCGCGCGTGGTGCCCGCGGCTTGGGCATTGCCCTGTGGAAGGGCGGCGACCAAGGCGTGATCGACGGGGCCCTCGTGAACGGCTCGTGGAAGCTCGTGGGACGTATCGCAGGCCTGGTGCGCTGGCTCCAGTCGGGCTATGTCTACCACTATGCGCTGGTGATGATCCTGGGTGTGTTCGCGCTCATGACTTATTTCGTCTGGCTCAACAAGTAGGAGAAAAAAGAAAATGGGTTTGTTGAGTCTTGCCATCTGGGTGCCCATTGCTTTCGGCACCCTTCTGCTGGCCTTGGGGCGCGACGAGCATGCACGCATGGTCCGCTGGCTGGCGCTCATCGGCGCGCTGCTGGGTTTGGCCGTCACGCTCCCGCTCATGGGCGGCTTCGACAACGGCAGCGCGGCTGCACAGTTTGTCGAAAAGTCCATGTGGATCGAGCGCTTCAACGTCTACTACCACCTGGGTGTGGACGGCATCGCTTTCTGGTTCGTGCCGCTGACGGCGTTCATCACCGTCATCGTCGTGATTGCCTCCTGGGAATCGATCACCGAGCGGGTGAATCAGTACATGGGCGCGTTCCTGATCCTTTCGGGTCTGATGGTCGGCGTCTTCAGCGCCATGGACGGCATGCTGTTCTACGTGTTCTTCGAGGCCACGCTGATCCCGATGTACCTGATCATCGGTATCTGGGGCGGGCCGAACAAGATTTACGCGGCGTTCAAGTTTTTCCTGTACACGCTGCTGGGCTCGCTGCTCACGCTGATTGCGTTCATCTACCTGTACAACCAGTCCGGCGGCAGCTTTGACATCGCTACGTGGCACAAGCTGCCCCTGTCGGCGACCGCGCAGACCCTGCTGTTCTTCGCCTTCTTCGCGGCATTTGCCGTGAAGGTGCCAATGTGGCCGGTGCATACCTGGCTGCCCGATGTGCACGTGGAAGCGCCCACGGGCGGCTCCGCAGTGCTGGCCGCCATCATGCTGAAGCTGGGCGCGTATGGCTTCTTGCGCTTCTCGCTGCCGATCGCGCCGGACGCGTCGCACGAATGGGCCTGGCTGATGATCACGTTGTCGCTGGTGGCTGTGATCTACGTGGGGCTGGTGGCCATGGTGCAAAAGGACATGAAGAAACTCGTGGCCTACTCGTCGGTTGCGCACATGGGCTTTGTCACGCTGGGCTTCTTCGTCTTCAATGACATGGGTGTCTCGGGTGGCCTGGTCCAGATGATTGCGCACGGCTTCGTGTCCGGCGCCATGTTCCTGTGCATTGGCGTGCTGTACGACCGCGTGCATTCGCGCGAGATCGCTTCCTATGGCGGCGTGGTCAACACCATGCCCAAGTTCGCGGCCTTTGCGCTGCTGTTCACCATGGCCAATTGCGGGCTGCCGGCTACGGCGGGCTTCGTCGGTGAATGGATGGTCATCATCGCCGCCGTGAAGTTCGACTTTTGGGTCGGCCTTGGCGCGGCGTTGGCGTTGATCCTGGGCGCCAGCTATTCGCTGTGGATGTACAAGCGCGTCTATCTGGGCCCCGTCACGAACGACAACGTGCGCGGCCTGACGGATATTGGCGGACGGGAATTCCTTGTGCTGGGATTGCTGGCGATTGCCGTGCTGTACATGGGCGTCTATCCCAAGCCCTTCACGGACGTGATGGATGTGTCCGTGGCAGAGTTGCTCAAGCATGTGGCGCAATCCAAGCTCAACTGACCAGACTGAACCGAGAGATACGAGATGATTGACAACATCAGCTGGCTGGCGATTTATCCCGAGATCGTGCTGCTGGTCATGGCTTGCGTGATTGCCCTGGTGGATCTGGGCGTCAGCAGCGCGCGCCGCACGGGAACCTACGTGCTCACCATGCTCACCCTGGCGGTGGTGGCGGCGCTCCAGGCCATGTACGCGAGCAGTGGCAACACCTTCTATGCCTGGGGCAACATGGTGGTCAGCGATGCCATGGGCAATTGGCTCAAGTGCTTCGCGACCGTGGCCGTGATGGTCCTGCTCGTTTATGGCCGTCCCTATGCCGCGGACCGCGACATGTTGCGTGGTGGTGAGTTGTTCACGCTGACCATGCTCGCTCTGCTGGGGATGTTTGTGCTGATCTCGGCCAACAACTTCCTGCTGATCTATCTGGGCCTGGAACTGCTCACTCTCTCCAGCTATGCCCTGGTGGCCCTGCGGCGCGACAACACCACGGCCACCGAGGCCGCGATGAAGTATTTCGTATTGGGTGCTATGGCCAGCGGCTTCCTGCTGTATGGCCTGTCCATGCTCTACGGCGCCACCGGTTCGCTGGACATCGGCCAGGTATTCAAGGCCATCAACGCGGGGCAGATCCGTCACCAGGTACTGGTGTTCGGTCTGGTGTTCGTGGTCGCCGGGCTGGCTTTCAAGATGGGCGTGGTTCCGTTCCATATGTGGGTGCCTGACGTGTACCAGGGCGCGCCCACGGCCGTGACGCTGTTCATCGGTAGCGCCCCCAAGCTGGCCGCGTTCGCCATGACCATCCGCCTGCTGGTGGACGGCCTGTTGCCGCTGGCCATCGACTGGCAGCAGATGCTCGCGGTACTGGCCATCGGGTCGCTGCTGGTGGGTAACCTGGCTGCGATCATGCAGACCAATCTCAAGCGCATGCTGGCGTACTCGACGATCTCGCAGATGGCATTCGTGCTACTGGGCCTGATGTCGGGTGTGGTGCATGGCAACGTGGACGCCACCGCTGTGGAGAACGCCTACAGCTCCGCCATGTTCTACGTGGTGACCTATGTGCTCACCACGTTGGCGGCCTTCGGTGTGATCCTGCTGTTGGCGCGCGAAGGTTTTGAAAGCGAAGAAATTTCCGACCTGGCCGGTCTGAACCAGCGCAGCCCGCTGTACGCAGGCGTGATGGCCGTGTGTCTGTTCTCGATGGCCGGCATTCCGCCGCTGGTCGGTTTCTATGCCAAGCTGGCCGTGCTGCAAGCGCTGGTCGCGTCCGGGCAGGTACTGCACATCGCCTTGGCGGTATTCGCCGTCATGATGTCGTTGATCGGCGCGTTCTACTACCTGCGCGTGGTGAAGGTGATGTACTTCGACGCACCATTGACTGCTACCAGCGTGTCCGCACCGTTGGACGTGCGTGTGGTGCTGACCATCAATGGCGCTCTGGTCCTGGTCCTGGGACTGCTGCCGGGTGGGCTGATGGCCCTGTGCGCCGACGCCATCGTGCGCGCCCTCGCCACCTGACCGGGCGCCGCGGCTGCCATGACCCAGACGGGGGCCATCTGGCTGGTAATTTTGGCCGCCCTTGTGGCGGCCAATCTCCCTTTCATCAATGACCGGTGGCTGGTCGTCGGCGCGCGCGCCCGGGAAGGCAAACCCTTCTTCGTCCGCGCGCTGGAATTGGTGTTGCTGTACTTCCTGGTCGGTGGTCTGGCGTTGGCGCTCGAAAAACGGGCGGGGCAGATTGCGCCCCAGGGCTGGGAGTTCTACGCGGTCACCGGGGCGCTGTTCGTGACGCTGGCATTTCCGGGGTTCGTCTACCGCTACCTGATGCGTCGCCGCGACCGCAGTGCCGCCGAGGACTGATGAGGGTTGGCCTTGAAAGTACTCGACCTGCTGTGTTCGCTCGACCACACGTTTGAAGGCTGGTTTGCGAGTGAGGGCGACTTTCACAGCCAGCAGGCCCGTGGCCTGGTGCAGTGTCCGATGTGCGGAGACTCGCAGGTGCGCAAGGGGGTCAGCGCTCCCCGGTTGAACCTGAGCACTGGGGCCTGCACATCACGGGAAGCCGCTGCGATGGCTCCCGCTCCCGTTCCGCCAGAAGGGGTATCTGCCGCCTTTCAGGCTGCATGGCTTGCCATGGCGCGCCGGGTCATGGCGCAGACCGAGGACGTGGGAGACCGCTTCGCATCCGAGGCACGCCGCATGCACTACGGCGAGACGGAAGAGCGCGGCATACGCGGCCAAGCGACGCCTCAGGAAACCGCCGAGCTGCTGGATGAGGGCATTGCAGTGCTGCCGCTGGCGTTGCCGCAGGCAGCGAAAGAGCCTCTGCACTAGGGTTCTGGCTTTGGCTGGCTCTAGCGCGTCGGCGCCGCCCCCAATGACCCTTCAACGCGAGAACTGCAGCGCTGCCAGGCGGGCATAGACGCCGCCCTGATGCAGCAAGTCCTCGTGCCGCCCCTGCTCGACCATGCTTCCATGGTCCATGACCACAATGCGGTCCGCATGCTGGACGGTGGCCAGCCGGTGGGCGATGACCAGGGTAATACGTTGGCGGGAATGCTGGCGAAGCGCGGTGTCCAGCGCAAGCTGCACGGCACGCTCGCTGTGCGCGTCCAGGGCGCTTGTGGCCTCGTCCAGGAGCAGTACGGGGGCGTTCTTCAGCAGCGCGCGGGCTATGGCAATGCGCTGGCGTTGGCCTCCTGAGAGGCGCACGCCATGCTCGCCGAGAAAGGTGTCGTACCCCTGCGGCAGCGCGTCGATGAATTCATGGGCAAATGCGGCGCGTGCCGCTGCTTCCACCGCGTGCCGGCTCGCCTGCGGATCGCCATAGCGGATATTGTCCAGGGCCGATGCGGAAAAAATCTCGGCGTCTTGCGGAACCACGCCAATGTGGCTTCGCAGCACCTGCGGGTCCATGTCGCGCAAATCCACGCCACCCAACGTGATGCGGCCCTCGCTCACGTCGTAGAAGCGTTGCAGCAATTGAAAGACGGTGGACTTGCCGGCGCCGCTGCTGCCCACCAACGCAACGGTTTCTCCTGGCAGCAGGCGCAGGTCGAAGTGGCGCAGCGCGGGTGGCACGGGGCGCGAGGGATAGGAGAAGCCTACGCCCGTGAACTCGATCGAAAGGTCTGTGGCCCGCGGCATGGCGGGCCGGGATGGTGCGGCAAGCGTGGGGCGTGTTGCGAGCAGTTCCATCAGCCGCTCCATCGCACCCGCGGCGCGCAACAGGTCGCCATAGACCTCGCCCAGCACGGCTACGGCACCCGCGAGAAACATCGCATAGAGAATGGTCTGCCCCAGTTGCCCGGCCGAGAGCGTCCCTGCAAGGACCGCCTGGGCCCCGAGATACAACCCCCACAGCAACAGCGCGGCGCTGGCAATGATGATGAAGGCCATCAGCGCTGCACGGGCGCCGCTGCGGCGCAGGGCTGCGCGCAGCGCACTCTCCGTAGCCGCCGCGAAGCGGGCGGCCTCGCGCGCTTCTGCGGTGTAGCTTTGCACCACGGGAATGGCGCCCAACACCTCTGCGGCGATGGCGCTGGCATCTGCCACGCGGTCCTGGCTTGCGCGTGACAGACGCCGAACACGCCGTCCGATCCACATCGACGGCAGCACGATGGCGACGATGGCCCCGAAGGCGAGCGCCATCACGTAGGGTGTGCTCCAGATCAGCATGCCCAGCGCCCCGGCGCCCAGCACGGCATTGCGCAGCCCCATGGACAGCGATGAGCCCACGACGGTCTGCACCAGTGTCGTGTCGGCCGTGAGGCGCGACAGCACTTCCCCCGTTTGCGTGGTTTCAAAGAACTCCGGGCTCTGCCGCAGCACGTGTGCGTAGACGGCGTTGCGCAGATCTGCCGTGACGCGTTCGCCCAGCCAGCTCATGAGGTAGTAGCGTGCGGCCGACGCCAATCCAAGTGCCACGGCGACCGCGAACAGCACCGCAAAGTGCGTGCGCAACGCGGGTGCGCCGACGCCTTTTCCCCCGGGGGTGGCTGCGCTAATCGCGCCATCGATCAATTGACGCAGGGCCGTGGGAAAGGCCAGCGTCGCCAAGGCGGCGAGCAGCAGAAACGCCATCGCGCCAGCGAGGTGTATCCGGTAGGGACGCAGGAACGGCGCCAGTTCCCTCATCAGGTGGCGCATGTCCTGGGGTCTTTTCTGGGCGTTGGTCGTCCTTGCCATGCGCCCCAGTGTAGGGCGGAAGAGTCGCTGGGTTACGCGGCGCCGAAGCGGTCCACGAACGCCGCTGCAAAGGCCGGGCCACCACTGAGGGTCAGCGTCAAGGTCACCCACGCCTGGGGCTGGGATTGTGGTCGTGGATGAATTTGCCGTTCGTGGATGTCGAACGCCAGCGCCAGCAAGGGCAACCCGTCGCGCTCGCACTGCAGGTCGTAGTCCCACAGTCCTCCCGTCTCGACCGGGCCCCGCAGTGCGCCGAACTCGGCGTGCGCCCAGTCCAGAAGCGCCGTAATCTCCGCCAGCAGTTCGGGCAGGCGATCCGTGGGCACGCTGGCCATAGCATCCCAGGTGCCCGTGCCTTCCTCATCCTCGCTGTAGTCAAAATCCAGAAAATGCAAAGTCATGCGACAACCCAGCCCTGTGATGCGGGCGCTGTTTCTTCAGGAGACGTCATGCTGAAGTGCCCCGAGCCTATTGCATCCCCGCCCGCGTTGCGGGCCGAGGGAATCTGCTTCGGCTTTGCGCAACGGCCCTTGTTCCAGCATTGGAGCGCGGATTTTCCCGCAGGCCTGGTGCTGGTGCAGGGTGGGGACGGGGCGGGCAAGACCAGCCTGTTGCGCCTGATGGCCGGAGAGTGGGCGCCGCAGGCCGGGCGGATGCTGCTGCATGGCACGAGCGCGACGCAGCAGCCTGCGCAATACCGGGCACAGGTCTTTTGGCGCGACCCGCGCGCGCCGTGGCCGCAGGCGATGACGGCGCAGGACTGGGCCGCCGGGCTGCGCACGGTCCATGCGCGCTGGTCCGAGGAGGACTGGCACGCCCACGTCGTGGGCTGGGGCATTGCCGGGCATTTGCACAAGGCCATGCACCAGCTTTCCGCAGGCAGCCAGCGCAAGGTGCTGATGGCCGGCGCACTGGCCAGCGGCGCCCCACTGACATTGCTGGATGAGCCGCTGTCCGGCCTGGACAAGGCGTCCATCACCTACCTGCTGCAGGCGCTGCAGCGGGAGGCAAGTGCACCCCGCACCTCTGGGCGCGTGTTGGTGGTGGCGCATTACGATGCGTTGGGCGATCTGCCCTGGCGCCACCGGGTGGTACTGCCGGAATAAACTGGCGCACCTTTTCCCGCGCCCGCTGGCGCAAGGAGTTGTCGTGGAAGCCCTGCTGTTTGCCCCCGCCGCCGTTGCCATTGCGCTCACGCCCGGCCCCAACAATTTCTGCGGGCTCAACAACGGCATCCGCGCCGGTGTCGCAGCCGCGCTGATCGCGACCGTGGGGCGGGTGGCCGCATTCGCCATTTTCCTCAGTGTCTCGGCCGTGGGATTGGGGGCCATGCTGCTGGCTTCGGAGGCCGCATTCACGGCCGTCAAATGGGCCGGCGCCGTTTATCTGTTCTGGATTGGCTGGCGCGCATGGCGCAGCCGGGAGTTCGGTGGCCCGGCGCTGGTCGAGGGAGATGAGGCACCCGCACCCGCGCGCGCCTCGGTGCGCGCCCTGATGGCACAGGAGTTCCTGCTGGGTATCACCAACCCGAAGGCCATCATCCTCTTTGCGGCCGTCTTCCCGCAGTTCATCGATCCGGCACAGCCCGCGGCGCGGCAGTTCCTGGTACTGGGCAGCATCTACCTGATGGCGGAATTCGTGGCCACAGCGGTGTATGCCACGTGCGGGCGGCAGATCCGCCGCGTGATTCGCACGCAGCGCGGCGTGGTGCGGCTGAACCGTGCCACAGGTGGCTTCTTCATGGGAGCAGGCGGCTTGTTGCTGACGGCCAACCGCTGAAAGAAAAAGCCGGCCCAGGGGCCGGCTTGCGCGGTGTGCCGCAGGCGCGGGGCCTGCGCAGGGGTATCAGACCACGCCTTGCGCCAGCATGGCGTCGGCCACCTTCACGAAGCCAGCCACGTTGGCACCGTTGATGTAGCTCACGCTGCCATCGGCGCGCTTGCCGTATTGCAGGCAGGCGGCGTGGATGCCCTGCATGATCTGGAGCAGGCGCGCATCCACTTCGTCGCGGGTCCACGACAGACGCATCGCGTTCTGGCTCATTTCCAGGCCCGAGGTGGCCACGCCACCGGCGTTGCTGGCCTTGCCCGGTGCGTACAGCACGCCCGCCTGCTCGAACAGCTTGGCTGCCTCGTTGGTCGAGGGCATGTTGGCGCCTTCTGCCACGCACAGCACGCCGTTCTTGATGAGGGTGCGGGCGTCGTTTTCGTCCAGCTCGTTTTGCGTGGCGCAGGGCAGGGCCACGTCCACCTTGACATGCCAGGGACGCACGCCGGCTTCGAACTTCACGCCGGTGCGGGCGGCGTAGTCGCTCACGCGGCCGTAATGGTGGTTCTTCACGTCCATCAGGATGGCCAGCTTCTCGGGGGTGAAGCCGTCTTCGTCGATGATGGTGCCGCTGGAGTCCGACACGGTGATGACCTTGGCACCGAGTTGCATGGCTTTTTCCACGGCGTACTGGGCCACGTTGCCCGAGCCGGACACGGACACGCGCAGGCCGTCGAAGCTGCGGCCGCGGGTCTTGAGCATCTCGTCGGCGAAGTACACCGTGCCGTAGCCGGTGGCCTCGGGGCGGATCAGCGAGCCGCCGAAGGCCAGGCCCTTGCCCGTGAACACGCTGGCGGCGTTGTTGGCCAGCTTCTTGTACATGCCCGCCATGAAACCAACCTCACGGCCGCCCACGCCGATATCACCCGCAGGCACGTCGGTGTCGGGACCCACGTGGCGGAACAGCTCCGTCACGAAGGCCTGGCAAAAGCGCATGACTTCGGCCGGGCTCTTGCCCTTGGGGTCGAAGTCCGAGCCACCCTTGCCGCCGCCCATGGGCAGCGTGGTCAGCGCGTTCTTGAAGGTCTGCTCGAAGGCCAGGAACTTCAGCACCGACAGGTTTACCGAGGGGTGAAAGCGCAGGCCGCCCTTGTAAGGGCCGATCGCCATGCTGTGCTGGATGCGATAGCCGCGGTTGATATGCACATTGCCGTGATCGTCGAACCAGGACACGCGGAACATCACCACCCGCTCGGGCTCCACCAGGCGCTCCAGCAGGCCTTGCTCGGCATAGCGCGGGTTCTTTTCGATGAACGGCCACAGGCTTTCCATGACCTCGGTCACGGCTTGCAGGTATTCGGGCTGGCCGGGGTTGCGCTGTGCAACCTGTTCAAGGAAATGGCCCACGGATTGGTGCTTCATAAGGACTTTCTGCTCAAGGGAAATTTAGCGATGCGGCAATGCAGCATCGAATTATGTCAAAAAGACATGTGGTTATGCACCATTTTGGATTTGATGCCCCGCAATGGGACAGGTTTTCGGGGTTGTCGCGCGTTGCTGGTGCGTTTTCTTGCGCGCTTTTGGTGCGAAGTCGGCGGCGAATGCCCTGTTGCGCGGGATTGCGCAACGGTTTGACAGGGGCACGGCTGCGCCGCCCTGGGCACCGCCAAGGCAGCGCTGGCAGTGCAAGGCAGTCGGGGGAGAAGGGAGGGGAGAAAGGAATGCCGCTGGGTGGTAGCGGCGTGAGAGGGTGTGTGGATGCGCTCAGCGCCCGCGCAGGAACAGCGCGTCCAGCTCTTTCATGCTGAGCTGGCGCCAGGTGGGGCGGCCGTGGTTGCACTGGTCGGAGCGATCGGTGACTTCCATCTGGCGCAGCAGGGCGTTCATCTCGTCCAGCGTCAGGCGGCGATTGGCCCGCACGGCGCCATGGCAGGCCATGGTGGCAAGGATCTCGCTCTGCGCGCGCTGCACCACGGTGCTGGCGTCATGGGTGGCCAGCTCGGCCAGCACGCTGCGCGCCAGCTCCACGGGGTTGCCCTGGGCCAGCGTGGTGGGCACGGCGCGCACGGCCAGGGTGCGCGGCGAGAACGGCACGACCTCCAGTCCCAGCCGGGCCAACGTGTCGGCATGCGCCTCGGCGGTCGCCACCTCTTCGGGGGTGGCGGCAAAGGTGGCGGGGATGAGCAGTGGCTGGCTGGCGATGCGTGCACCTTGGTCCACCTGGGCCTTGAGCCGCTCGTACACGATGCGTTCGTGCGCCGCATGCATGTCCACCACCACCAAGCCTTGTGCGCTTTCGGCCAGGATATACACGCCATGGACCTGCGCCACGGCGCGGCCCAGCGGCCAGGTGTGAGCATCCTCGACGGGCGCAGCCGCCATGTCGACGGCAGCCAGTGCAGCCGCGTTGGCGGGGGGGAAGGACGGCGCCGTGGGCGCGCCTGGAGCGACCGGTGCCATGGCGGCGGTTGCCGGCATACCGGGCTGTGGCGCAGCCGTGGAGGTGCCCCATAGAGCTTGCAGGTCAGAGACCTTGTGGCCTGCGCGCTCTTCAAATTTGATAGCTGCTTGCGCTTGCCAATAGGGGGGATGAGCCGGGTTTCTATCTGAATCGCCCACGGATGGAGCGGCAGGCGCTACAGAAGTTGAAGCGGCGGCAGCCACCAGCGCCTGCGCGCGCGGCGCCGCCAGAGCGTTCTCCACCGCGTGGCGCACGGCCTGGTGCACCTCGCGGCTGTCGCGAAAGCGCACCTCGATCTTGGTCGGGTGCACGTTCACGTCCACACGCTGCGGGTCGATCTGTACGTACAGCGCGTATACCGGCTGCTTGTGGCCGTGCAGCACGTCCTCGTAGGCGCTGCGCGCGGCATGCGTGAGCACCTTGTCGCGCACGAAGCGGCCGTTCACGTAGCAGAACTGCTGGTCTGCACGCGAACGGGCGGCATCGGGCAGCCCGGCGCGGCCCGTCACCGTGACCGCGCCCAGGCGCAGGTGCACAGGAACGGAGTCGCGAATGAAGTCCTCGCCCAGCACGTCGCTCAGGCGCTGCTGCAGGGCCTGCTGGCGTTTGCCCTCGTCCGCTGTGGCAGCGGGAGCCAGTGTGGCGCGCCACTGCTCCACCAGCTTGCCTTCGTGCCAGATGGCAAAGCCCACATCGGGCCGCGCCAGCGCATGGCGGCGCACGGCCTCGATGCAGTGGGCGAGCTCGGTCGCGTCGGTCTTGAGGAACTTGCGCCGCGCGGGGGTGGAGAAGAACAGCTCCTTGACCTCCACGGTCGTGCCACGGCTGCGTGCCGCGGGGCGCAGTTCGCCGCTGCGCGCATCCAGCAGAAAGGCGCTGGCCTGCTGCGCGGTGCGCGACAGCAGCGCCATCTCGGACACCGACGCGATGGCGGCCAGAGCCTCGCCGCGAAAACCCATGGTGGCGACCGATTCCAGGTCGTGCAGGTTGGTGATCTTGCTCGTGGCGTGGCGGCGCAGGGCCACCGGCAGCTCATCCTGCGGGATGCCGCTGCCGTCGTCCTCCACGGCGATCAGGCGCACGCCGCCGGCCAGCAGGCGCACGGTGATCTGGGTGGCGCCCGCATCCAGGGCGTTGTCCACCAGCTCGCGCACGGCAGACGCGGGGCGCTCCACCACTTCGCCCGCCGCGATCTGGCTGATGAGCTCATCGGGCAGGTCGCGGATGGGGCGCCGGGGCGCGGGGGCGAGGGCGGTGTCGGAAGGCTGTGCGGTCACGCGGGGATTTTAGGTGGCGATGCGACCGCGGGTGCTGTAAGGGTCAGTGGCGGTGGCGGTAGCCGCGGTCGTTGTTGCGGCCGACCTCGTTACCGATCAGCGCGCCGGCGGCGGCGGCGCCCACGGTACCCAGCGTGGAGCCGAACACCGCGCTGCCCACCAGGCCGCCGGCCACGGCGCCGACGCCCGTGCCGATCTGTGCGTTGCTGGGCCGGTGGGCGCAGCCGCCCAGTGCAAGGGCGCCCGTGAGCAGTGCGGCAGTGGCGATCAGGCGGCTGTGGCGGAGGACGGTCATGGCGGTTCCTTTCGGGGAGATGGTCTTGTAATGAGGTGCGGCGCGGTGCGCACGCCGTGGGTGCACTATGGCGCGGCCGTGTGAAGTGTGCCCCGCGGTTTGTTTGCCAATTGCCAACAAGTGTGAGCAATTGCCAATGGTGGTGTGGTGCAACCAGGGGCATTGGGGGCGCGGGTACATTACGGCGCACTTCGCCAACGGGAGGTTTGTGTTTTGGAAGTCTTTGCGTTCCTGATCGATTTCATCCTGCATGTGGACAAGCATCTCGCCGCCTTCGTGGCCAGCTATGGCCCCTGGGTGTACGCGCTGCTGTTCATCATCGTGTTCGTGGAGACGGGCGTGGTGGTCATGCCCTTTCTGCCGGGTGACTCGCTGCTGTTCGTGGTGGGGGCGCTCAGCGGTGCAGGGTTGATGAACTTCCCGCTGGCCTGCGCGGTTCTGCTGGCTGCGGCGATCCTGGGCGACCAGTGCAACTACAGCATCGGGCGCTATTTCGGACCCAAGGTATTCCAGTGGGAAAGCTCGCGCTGGTTCAACAAGAAGGCCTTCGACCAGGCCCATGCGTTCTACGAGCGCTATGGCGGCATCACCATCGTGCTGGCGCGCTTCATGCCCTTCATTCGCACGTTCGCTCCCTTCGTGGGCGGTGTGGCGGCGATGGGGCGAGGCAAGTTCACGGCCTACAACGTCGGTGGTGCAGTACTGTGGGTCGTGGGCATCTGCACGGCGGGGTACTTCTTTGGAAACATGGCCTGGGTGCAGCGGCATCTGGACAAGATCATCTGGGCCATGATCTTCATCCCCGGCCTGATTGCCATCTTTGGCGCATGGCGCGCCGGGCGCAAGGCACAGGGAACTGCGGTTGCTATTGAATAGATAGCTAGTCGCGCTTGCTAGAAGCGCGTTAAGGCCATATTCCATATAAAACGCCACCGCCTCGCGAGAAGGGTGGCGTTCTGCATGGTGAGGCTCTCAGGCGGGCCGTCAACGGCGGCGATCGCGGTCCCGGTCCTCACCCAGTTCGTGGCCGATCAGCGCGCCAGCAGCGGCGCCGCCAATGGTGGCGGCCGTGCCGCCCACGGCGCTACCGAGTGCGCCGCCAGCCACGGCGCCGACACCGGTGCCGATCTGGGCGTTGGTGGGATTGGACGAGCAGCCCACCAGGCCCAGGGCGGCTGCGCAGGCGGCGGCGGAGAGAAGGTGGCGGTATTGCATGGTGGCTCCTTATGGTCAACAGACCCCGGTGTGGGGCCGTGACTCAACTGTCACCCCGCAGGCCCGGCGCCGGTGTAGGCCCGTCTTGCCGGCGCGTGTAGGACGCGGCGGCCCTAGGCCCTAACCGGCACGAGACAGATCGTCACCAGCAGCGAGGCGTCCTGCAGCGCCCGCAGCACATGCGGAATGCGCGGCACCAGGTGCAGGAAGTCGCCTTCGCGCAGGGTATGCGACTGCGCGCCGGCCTGGAAAAGCACCTCGCCCTCCAGGCACAGCAGCGTGATTTCGCCCGGTGCGTCGTGCTGGTGCTGCTCTTTACCGGCGGGCAGCACCACGCGGATCACTTCCAGCTGGCCGGCCTTGATGAGGGCGCTGGTGGGGGTGTCGTGCAGGCGCGGCCCCAGGGGCCGGAGGCTGACGACTTCGCAGGACTGGGCGTGGGGCAGTGCCATGGCGGTCTCCTGGCCGCCGGCACGGCCGCGCTGCTCAGACGGTGCGGCTGCGCGCCAGCGGCGGGTTTTTCGCGAAGTATCGGACGATGCCGCGCATCAGCGCGTCGGCCAACTGCTCTTGATACCCGGCGGACCGCAGCTTGGACTCTTCCTCGGGGTTGCTGATGAAGGCCGTCTCCACCAGCACGCTGGGAATGTCGGGCGCCTTGAGCACGGCAAAGCCCGCCTGCTCCACGCGCGGCTTGTGCAGCTTGGCCATGCCGCCGATCTCGCCCAGCAGCACGCTGCCGAGCTTCAGGCTGTCGTTGATCTGCGCCGTGGTGCTCATGTCCAGCAGCGCGCGCTGCACATGGCGGTCCTGTTGTGCGCCCAGGTTCACGCCGCCGATCAGGTCGGCCTCATTCTCCTTGTTGGCCAGCCAGCGCGCGGCCGAGCTGGACGCGCCGCCCTGGCTCAGCGCGAACACGCTGGCGCCGCGTGCCGACGGGGTGGTGAAGGCGTCGGCGTGGATGGACACGAACAGGTCTGCCTGCACGCGCCGCGCCTTGTCGACGCGCGCCGCCAGCGGGACGAAGAAGTCACCGTCGCGCGTGAGAAAGGCGCGCATGGGATTGCCGCCCACCTGCGTGGCATTGATGCGGTCGCGCAGCAGGTGCGCCACTTTCAGCACCACGTCCTTTTCGCGCGTGCCGCGCGGGCCGATGGCGCCCGGGTCTTCGCCGCCGTGGCCGGGGTCCAGCGCGATGATGATGAGGCGGTCGGTGGAATACGCCGCGCGGGCCGTCGTGGGCGGGGTGGCGGGTGCGGCAGGGCGCGCCGGGGCGGCGGGTGCCGGCGCCACGGGTGCGGTTGCCACCGCCGTGCCCGGCACGGGCAGGGCAGGGGGCATGGCCTGCGGTGCGGAATGCCGTGCAATCAGGTCACCCAGCGGGTCCGTCAATGGGGGAGCCGCCATGGCGCGCCCTGTACCTATTGCGCTGCCGGGCAGCGGCGCGGTGGCGTCGCGCAGCCGCTCGGCGATCAGTGCCTCCAGCGGGTCGGGCGGCTGCGCGGGATACAGGTCGAACACCAGCCGGTGCTGGTACGCGGCCACGGGCTGCAGCGTGAAGACCTGCGGCCGCGCCGCCTGCTTCAGGTCCACCACCAGGCGCACCACGCCGGGCGCGTTCTGGCCCACGCGGATGCCGGCGATGTTGGGGTCGTCTGCGCGCACCTTGGCGACCAGTTCGCGCAGCGAGGGGTTGAGGTCGATGCCCTCGATGTCCACGGCCAGGCGCGGCGGCGTGTCCACGAAGGTCTGGCGGGCCGTGAGCGCGCGGTCCGATTCGATGGTCACCCGTGAATAGTCGGGCGCGGGCCAGACACGCACCGCGACGATGGTGGCGCCGCGCGCGATCTGCTGCGTGCCCAGCAGCAGTACCAGGCTACCCGCGCGCAGCAGGGTGCGGCGGCTGTGAAGGGGGGAAGGGCGGCGGGCATCGCTCATGGGGTGTCCAGTCCTTGCAGTATGGCGCTGCCATGGGGCGTGTGGGCTCGCAGCGTCACGTGCCGGGCTGAATCATCCTCCGCTTCAATGTGAATAGCAATATCCGCAGGCGGGATGAGGGTTCCTGCATGGCCAGGCCACTCGGCCAGCTTCAGACCGGGGCTGGCGAAAATGTCGCGAAAGCCTGCGTCTTCCCACTCGCGCGGGTCGCTGAAACGGTAGAAGTCGAAGTGCCAGATGTGCAGCCCCGGTGCCTGGTGCGGCTCGACCACGGCGTAGGTCGGGCTCTTGATGCGCCCCTGCACGCCCAGGGCGCGCAGCAGGTGGCGCACCAGCGTGGTCTTGCCTGCACCCAGGTCGCCATGCAGGGCGATGAAGGCATTGCGCAGGCCGGGCTGCGCGGCCAGGCGCGTGGCAAAGCGCGCCGTGTCGTCCTCGTCGTGCCATTGCAGCGACAGGCAGTGCGGCGTTTCTACAATCGGGTGTTGATGGTGTGCAGCAGTCAACTCGTTCCTCAAATACAAGGCTGGGCCCGCGAGCTGGGATTTTCCCAAATCAAGGTGGCCGGCGTGGACTTGTCCTCCGCCGAGCCCGGATTGATGCAATGGCTGGCCCAAGGGTTCCATGGCGAGATGCATTACATGGCTGCGCATGGCCTGAAGCGTGCCCGCCCGGCGGAGCTGGTGCCCGGCACCGTGAGCGTGATCACCGCGCGCATGGACTACCTGCCGCGGGCGACGGCGCTGGAAGCCGCCGAAGGCTGGCAGGCCCTGGAACTCGGCCGGCTGGCGCGACCCACCGAGGCGGTGGTTTCCGTCTACGCCCGGGGACGCGACTACCACAAGGTGCTGCGCGCGCGGCTGCAAAAGCTCAGCGACCGCGTCGCCGAGGCGGTGGGGCCGTTTGGCCACCGCGTGTTCACCGACTCGGCGCCGGTGCTGGAGGCCGAGCTTGCGCGCCGCAGCGGCCAGGGCTGGCGCGGCAAGCACACGCTGGTGCTGAGCCGCGAGGCCGGCTCGATGTTCTTTCTGGGCGAGATCTATGTGGACATGCCCCTCGAACCCACCGAGCCCGTCACGCACCACTGCGGCAGTTGCCAGGCGTGTATCGACGTCTGCCCCACGCAGGCCATCATCGCGCCGTACCGCCTGGATGCGCGCCGCTGTATCTCCTACCTCACCATCGAGCACGCCGGGCCCATTCCGCTGGAGTTGCGTCCGCTCATGGGCAACCGCATCTATGGCTGCGACGATTGCCAGCTCATCTGCCCGTGGAACAAGTTCGCGCAGACCAGCAGCCTGCCCGATTTCGATGTGCGTGCGGGGCTGGTGGGGCAGCAGCTCGTGCATCTGTTTACGTGGGACGAGGAGACCTTCCTGCGCATGACCGAGGGCGGCCCGATCCGTCGCATCGGCCATGAGCGCTGGCTGCGCAACATCGCCGTGGCGCTGGGCAACGCGTTGCGCACGACCCGCGACCCTGTCGTTCGTGCGGCGCTGGCCGCACGCGCCGATGACCCGAGCCCGCTGGTGCGCGAGCATGTGGCCTGGGCGCTGGCGCAGGAAAACTGAATAAAAATGGCCTGCAACGCTTGCAGGGCAAGCGCAAGTAGCTATTAATTAAATAGCGTCAACGCAATAAGCCCAGAGCGAAGGGCAGGCTCACCACCCCCAGCACGGTGGACAGCGTGACCAGGCCTGCGACATACGCGCCGTTGTAGCCCATGCGTGCGGCGAGTACATAGCAGGTGGATGCGGTGGACACGGCGCAGAACGCCATCAGCACCGAGGTCTGTATGGCGTCCAGCCCCAGCAGATGCGCGAACCCCCAGGCGATCAGCGGCTGTGCCAAGTGGCGAATGGTCAACACCGACACGGACAGCAGCTTGCTGCGCGTGAGCAGGCCGAACTGCATGCCCGCGCCCGCCGCCATGAGCCCCAGCGCCAGCGACGCGGCGCTGATGCGACCCACCGTAGGCTCCAGCCACTGCGGGATGCGAAAGCCCAGCAGGTTGGCCGCCAGCCCCGTCGCCGTGGCGATGATCAGCGGGTTGCGCAGCAGTTCGCGCACGAAGCCCTGCTGGCCGCCGCGCGCCATGGGCCACACGGCGGCCACGTTCAGCAGCGGTACGCACACGCCAATCAGCACCGCCACCATGAGCAGGCCTTGCGCACCCGCCAGGCGCTCGGCCAGGGCCAGCACGATGAAGGAGTTGAAGCGGAAAGCCACCTGCGCCGCCGCCGCGTGGTCGCGCCGGTCGATGTGCCTGCCCAGCCAGGGCAGGTGCGGCAGGCTGTAGGCCAGTAACACGCCGCACAGGCCCGTGCCCACGCCAGCCACCACCAGGCCGGTGGCCTCGCCCACGTTGATGGGGCTCTTGACGATGGACTGGAACAGCAGCACCGGGAACAGCAGGTAATACACCAGGCTTTCCACCGGCTGCCAGACGGAGCGGTTGAGGGGCGTGTAGCGGCACAGCAGGTAGCCGAACAGGATCAGCGAGAAATCCGGGAGAAGAAGCTGCACGTAACTCACGGCGCGCAGCATACCGTGGCGCTGCGGGCCGGCGGCGCGAATGATTGGGGAAACTCCCAACAAATCAGCGCGGCGCCCGCGGTGGTCAACGCGGCATGGCACCGTAGGATCGCCGCCTACCCCCTGTTTTTTCCACCAAACACAATTTGATGAGGAGATTTCGCATGCAACGTCGCAACCTGCTGGCTTTGGTGCTGGCGGCCACCGCGGGCACCGCCTTCGCCCAGGGCTACCCCAACAAGCCCGTCAAGCTGCTGGTGCCCTTCGCGCCCGGCGGCACCACCGACATCATCGCCCGCGTGATCGCCGACCCACTGTCGCGCGCGCTCGGCCAGTCGGTGGTGGTGGAGAACCGGGGCGGTGGCGGCGGCGTGATTGGCGCGCAGGAAACGGCGCGCGCAGCGCCCGATGGGTACAACCTGGGCGTGGCCACCGTGTCCACCACGGCGGCCAATCCGGCCATCAACTCCAAGATCCCGTACAACCCGATCACGGACTTCACGCCCATCATCAACATCGCGGCCACGCCCAACATCATCGCGGTGCACCCCAGCTTCCCGGCCAAGGACTACAAGTCCTTCCTGGCGGAGATCCAGAAGAACCCCGGCAAGTACTCGTACGCGTCCTCGGGCACAGGTGGCATCGGCCACCTGCTGATGGAGCTGTACAAGAGTCTCACCAACAGCTTCGTCACGCACATTCCCTACCGCGGCGCGGGTCCGGCACTCAACGACACCGTGGCGGGTCAGGTGCCCATCATCTTCGACAACCTGCCCTCGGCGCTGCCCTTCATCAAGAGCGGCAAGCTCGTGCCCATCGTGGTGTCCGCGCCGCAGCGCGTGGCGGCACTGCCCAATGTGCCCACGTTCAAGGAAGTGGGCCTGGAGCCGGTGAACCGCATGGCCTACTACGGCATCCTGGGCCCCAAGAACCTGCCCAAGGACGTGGTGGACAAGATCAACGGAGGCGTGAAGAAGGCGCTGGAAGATGCCGCCGTGCGCAAGCGCATCGAGGACACCGACTCGATCATCGTCGCCAACACGCCCGAGCAGTTCGCCGAGCAGATCAAGGCCGAGTTCGGCGTGTACAAGCAGGTGGTGCAAAAGCAGAAGCTCACGCTGGAATAAGCGCGCCCCCAGCCCTCTGAAAAACGCCCGCCTGCCGCGGGCGTTTTTTTGATGCTATGGTTTTCGCCATGTTGCCCGACAGCCAGAACGCCATAGACCCCTTCATCGACGCCCTGTGGCTGGAGGACGGCCTGTCGCGCAACACGCTGGCCGCCTACCGCCGGGACCTCACGCTGTATGCCCAATGGCTGGCGCAGCAGAACCCTCCGCTGGCGCTGGATGCCACGGCCGAGCACCACCTGCAGGGCTACTTCGCTGCCCGACACGCGCAGACGCGCGCCACGTCGGCCAACCGCCGCCTCACCGTGCTGCGGCGCTACTTCCACTGGGCATTGCGCGAGCGGCGCATCGCAGCCGACCCCACAGTGCGCCTGCAAGCCGCGCGCCAGCCGCTGCGCGTGCCCAAGACGCTGACGCAGGCGCAGGTGGAGGCCCTGCTGCATGCGCCGGACGATGCCACGCCGCTGGGCCTGCGCGACCGCACCATGTTGGAGCTGATGTACGCGAGCGGCCTGCGCGTGAGCGAGCTGGTCACGCTGAAAACCTTCCACCTGGGGCTGGCCGAAGGCGTGCTGCGCGTCATGGGCAAGGGCGGCAAGGAGCGGCTGGTGCCCTTTGGCGAGGAGGCGCACCGCTGGCTACAGCGCTACCTGGCCGAGGGGCGTGGCGCCATCCTGGGCGGGCAGCAAACGGATGACCTGTTCGTCACGCAGCGCGGCGCGGCCATGTCGCGCGTGATGTTCTGGGTCATCGTCAAGAAATGCGCGCAGGCTGCAGGCATCACCGCGCCGCTGTCGCCTCACACGCTGCGCCATGCCTTTGCCACTCACCTGTTGAACCACGGTGCGGACCTGCGCGTGGTGCAACTGCTGCTGGGCCACGCCGACATTTCCACCACCACCATCTACACCCACGTGGCGCGCGAGCGGCTGAAGGCGCTGCATGCGCAGCACCATCCGCGCGGTTGAAGGGGCATGGCGCGGAGTGCCGGCGGACAGCGGTAAACGGGTGAAAAATCGCGCTCTTTCTTGAAACTCTGGAGTTGCAATGACAGATTCCGTGCGCCGTCGTGTGCTGGCCTCCCTCGCGCTGGCTGCCGCGCTGCCCCTGGGCGCGCAGGCCCAGACTTGGCCCGCCAAGCCCATCCGCATCATCGTGGCCTATCCCGCGGGCGGCGTCAGCGACGTGGTCGCCCGCGCGTTGGGCGACAAACTTTCCGAACGCCTGGGCACGCCCGTGGTGGTGGAGAACAAGGCCGGCGCGGGCGGCACCATCGGCATGGACGCGGTGGCCAAGGCGGCGCCGGATGGTTACACGCTGGGCTTCTCGGCGATCAGCCCGCTGGTGCTCAACCCGCACCTGGGCACGCCGCCGTACGACGCAACGCGCGACATCGTGCCCGTGGCCAGCGTGATGTACTCGCCCGTGCTGTTGTTGGGCACGCAGGCCGCCAAGGAGCGTGACTTCCGCAGCCTGCTGGCGACCGCCAAGGCGCAGCCGGGCCAGGTGCGATGGGCCACATCGGGGCTGGCGTCGCTGGGCCACATCATGCTGGAACACATCATGCAGGGCAGCGGCGTGCAGATCACGCACGTGCCCTACAAGGGCGGCGGGCAACAACTGAACGATGCGCTTTCGGGTCAGTTCGAGGTGCTGTCCACCAACGCCGGCCCGGCAGTGATGCAGCAGATCAAGGCGGGCAAGCTGCACCCGCTGGCCGTGGGTGCGCCCGCGCGGCTGACCACCCTGCCGAACGTGCCCACGCTGGGCGAACTGGGCCTGCCCGCGGCCAACCTGAATTCGGTGTTCGGCATGTTCGCGCCAGCGGGCGTGCCGGCCGCGGTGCTGGAGCGCTTGAATGCCGAGATCAACCGTGCGCTGGCGCTGCCCGACATCCAGGCGCGCCTGGAGGCTTCGGACAACGTGCCCACGGGCGGCAGCGCCGAGGCATTTCGCCGGCAGATCGCGGCGGAGTCGCAGAGCAACGCGCGCATCATCCGCGCCGCCAACATCCGCCTGAACTGACGGCTGCCCCCGTGCGCGCGCCGGCCGGCCCGCGCACAGGGGGCATCGGGTTTATTCGTCGGCCGTCAGGCTCTCGGCCCAGGCCAGTGCCTGCAGGTGGGCCCAGTTGACCTGGCGGTTGGACAGGTGCAGCGCTTCGGCCGTGCGCGCGAAAGCCTCGTCGTCACCGCTTTCGCAGGCCTTGGTGAGCTCCAGGAAGGGGGCGAACACGCCCTTGTTGTGCAGCAGTGCGTCAAGCACCGGCTGGGGCAGGGCCACCGTTTCCAGGGCGCGCTCCAGCGGCACGCCCAGCATCGCATCCAGCAGTGAGAAGACCCCCACCACGAAGGCGTTGTCGCATTCCTCGGGGGGCAGCAGCTCGGCGGCCAGCAGTTCCATGAGGCGGCCGCGCACCACGGCCGTCTGGCCCACGGCGGGCGGCGAGCCGCTGGCGCGCGAGGTGGTCATCAACAGTGCCGCCCAGCGGAACAGCTTCTTCAGGCCCAGGATCATCACCGCGTGACGGAACGAGGTCACCTCGCACGACAGGCCGAAGCCCGAGGAATTGATGAAACGCAGCAGGTTGAAGGACAGCGTGGGGTCCTTCTTGAGCAGCTCCTCGATCTCTCCGGTGCTGGCCTGCTGGCGCACCAGGTTGATGAGCTGGATGATGGTCGCCTGCGAGGGACGGATGGTTTGCGCCTTGACCAGCGAGGGCTGTGCGAACCAGTAGCCCTGGAACAGCTTCACGCCCAGCGAAGCCATGCGCTGGTACTGTTCGGCCGTTTCTACCTTCTCGGCCACCAGGGTGGCCTGCGAGTGGGCTTGGGCGAACTTCACGAGCGGCTCGGCGAGCTCCGGCTTGAAGGCCTGCATGTCCAGCTTGATGAACGAGGCCAGAGGCACCCAGCTGCTGTAGGCGCGCCGCAGCACGTCCTGGCTGAAGGCCAGCCGAAAGCCGCGCGTGCGCACCGCTTGCAGCGTGGGGATGTACTGCTCGATCTGCTCGGCCGTGGCCTGGGCGCCGAGTGTGGGTACTTCCAGCACCACTTTTTCAGGGTGGATCAGCTCCAGGTGTCCGCCGGCCAGGCTGTCGTGCGTGCAATTGATGAAGACGGTTTTCTTGCCCACCAGCGCCTCGGAGCCCGCATACGACAGCGCGTTGAACAGCAGCGCCGCATCGCTGGCGGCGGTGTGCGCGTCCGCGGCGGTGGACCGGTCGAACAGTTCGTAGCCAAAGACGGTGCGCTGTTCGTCCAGGATGGCCTGTCGTGCGATGACGACCTGGTTCTGCGCCTCGGTGGCCTCGGGTGACGGCTGGGCGGAATCGGCGGGGAGCTGTGCGGCGGTGTCTGGAAGGCTCGACATGGATGGCGTGGGAAGTTCGTTGGATTCTAGGAGGTCGGCGCGGCAGTGGCTCAGGCGGGCGCCATCTGGTCCGCCCAGGCCAGGGCTTGCAAGTGGGCCCAGTTGATCTGCTGGTTCGTCAGGTGGAGCGATTGGGCGATCTGGTCGAAGGTGTGGTCGTCGCTGGTCTCGCAGGCTTCGGCCAGTGTCAGCAGCTGGCCGTACACGTTGCTGCGTTGTAGCAGGGCAGTGGACAGCTCTTCGGGCAGGTTGAGCAGCCCCACGGCGGAGGCCAGCGGCATGCCGAGCATCTGGTCCAGCATGGAGAAGATGCCGATCACGAACGCCTGGTCGGCTTCTTCGCCGGGCAGAAATTCCTGGGCCAGCAGTTCCATGAGGCGGCCGCGCACCACGGCCGTCTGTCCCACGGCCGGGGGCGTGCCGCCGCTGCGCACCGCCGTGAGCAGCAGGGCGGCCCAGCGGAACAGCTTCTTGAGTCCCAGCAGCAGCACCGCCTGGCGAAAGGAGGTGATCTCGCGCGTCATGCCCAGCCCCGCGGAGTTGATCAGACGCATCAGGTTGAAGGCCAGCCCAGCATCCTTTTTGAGGACCTCTTCGATCTCGTCGGTACTGGCCTGGCTGCGCACCAGGTTGAGCAGCTGCACGATGCTCGCCTGGCCGGGGGTGAGCAGTTTGGCCTCCACCAGCGTGGGACGCGAGAACCAGTAGCCCTGGAACATTTCCACGCCCATGGACGACACCATGTCGTACTGTTGCGCGGTTTCGAGCTTTTCCGCGATCAGTTCGGCCTGGGAATGGCGCCCCGCGTAGTTGATCAGCACCGCGAGCTGGTCGCGCGCAAGCACCGACATGTCGAGTTTGATGTAGTCGGCCAGCGGCAGCCAGGGCGCGTAGGTGGATTCCAGCACCGTGTGGTTGAAGGCGAGGTGAAAGCCGCGGCTGCGCAGCGCCTGCAGGATGGGAAGCCGCGCATGCACCTCGGCCGCGGCCACGTGGCCCAGCGGAGGGATCTCCAGCACCACTTTGTCGGGGTTCACCAGTTCCAGGTGTCCGCCCGTCAGGCTTTCGTGGGTGCAGTTCACGAAAATCAGCATCTTGCCCACCAGCTCTTCGGTGCCCGCATGCGACAGCGCGGTGAAGACCAGGATCACGTCGCTGGCGGCCGTGTGGCCGACGGTGGAGCGCGAGCGGTTAAAGAGTTCGTAGCCGACGACCGCCTGCTGGCCGTTCATGATGGCCTGCCGGGCGATCATGGAGCCGGTGCTGCCAGCCTGGGAGGCGCCGGCCGCCGAGGGAGAAGCGGGAGGTGTGGGGTTCGTCATGGAATGCCTGGGCGTGTGCGGGATACCGGGCGATGCGGATGCCCGCTGCAGGCGCGAGGGCTGGCGGCAGCGGCGTGGCGTATCGCTGCTGGCATTGTAGGGAAGAACCCCCGATGGCTGGGGGATGGCAGTGCGGCTGGAGGCGATTCAGCCGTGCTGCAGCCAGCGCATCTCCGCCTCGCTGAAACCGGCGGCGCGGCGTGCCGCCTCGTTCAGCGGCGGATTGGGGCGGGGGGCTTCGTAATGCTGGACCAGCGCGGCGTAGTGCGCCACGGGGTCCAGTCCGTCGCGCGTGCACAGCCAGCCGTACCAGTGGTTGCCGATGGCCACGTGGCCCACTTCCTCGCGCAGGATGGTGTCCAGGATCGCCACGGCGGCCAGCGCGTCCGGTGTACCGACCTGGCGCAGCTTGTGCTGGATCAGCGGCGTGGCGTCCAGTCCGCGCGCCTCCAGGGTGCGCGGCACCAGGGCCATGCGCGCCACGATGTCGTCGGCCGTCTTCTCGCACATGCTCCACAGGCCCTGGTGCGCGGGAAAGTCGCCATAGTCATGGTGCAGTTGTCGGCGCAGGTGGTCACGCAGCAGGAGAAAGTGCTTCGCCTCCTCGGCCGCCACGCGCAGCCAGTCGCGGTAGAACGTCTCGGGCATGCCCGCAAAGCGCCAGATGGCGTCCAGCGCGAGGTTGATGGCGTTGAACTCGATATGGGCGATGGCGTGGATCAGCACCGCGCGCCCCTCGGGCGTGGCGGGCGAGCGGCGTGCCACGGCGGTGTGGTGCAGCAGCTGCGGCCGCGCGGGGCGGCCGGGCAGGGTGTCGGCGGGCGGGGCGGTGAGACGCGTTTCTGTCGCTATTGAAATGCGAGCTGCTTGCGCATACATATCCAGCGCTGCGGCCGATTTTCTTCAGGGTCGCAGAGGCGCAAGACCTCCAGGGCACGTTGGCGAAGCTCCATCCCTACAATTCTAGGTTCCCCTACACAAACAACGGAGACAGACAAGCGATGGCGATCTATGAACTCGACGGCGTGGCGCCGCAGGTGGCCGCATCGGCCTGGGTGGCCGACAGTGGCCAGGTGATGGGCGACGTGGTGCTGGGCGAGGACGCCAGCGTATGGTTCGGCACCGTGGTGCGTGGCGACACGGCGCGCATCACCATCGGCGCGGGTACCAACGTGCAGGACGCGAGCGTGCTGCACGCCGACATCGGCCAGCCGCTGGTGATCGGTGAGCGCGTCACCGTGGGCCACCAGGTCATGCTGCATGGCTGCACCGTCGGGGATGAATCACTGATCGGCATTGGCGCCATCGTGCTCAACGGCGCGAAGATCGGCCGCAACTGCCTGGTGGGCGCCGGCTCGCTGGTCACCGAGGGCAAGGAGTTTCCTGACGGATCGATGATCCTGGGCAGTCCGGCCAAGGTGGTACGCCAGCTCACGCCCGAGCAGATCGAAGGGCTGCGCCAGAGTGCGCGGCATTACATGGAAAACGCGCGCCGCTTCAAGGCGGGTCTGCGCAAGCTGGGGTAATAGCCCGGCCGTTGATTGACTGGAAATACTGCGTGTCCGAACTGCACAAGTTTTTGTTTGATGGCCTGCCCGTGCGCGGCATGATCGTGCGCCTGACCGACGCCTGGACAGAGCTCCTGCGCCGCCGCGCGGCCAACACCGAAACGGGGCCATACCCGGCGCCCGTGAGCGAGCTGCTGGGTGAGATGGCCGCCGCCGGCGTGCTGATGCAGTCGAACATCAAGTTCAACGGCGCGCTGGTGCTGCAGGTCTTTGGTGACGGCCCCGTCAAGCTGGCCGTGGCCGAGGTGCAGTCCGACCTGAGCCTGCGCGCCACCGCGTCGGTGTCGGGCGAACTGCCCGCGAACGCGGGCCTGCCGGACATGGTGAACGTGGGCGGCGGCGGGCGCTGCGCCATCACGCTGGACCCCAAGGACCGCCTGCCCGGCCAGCAGCCCTACCAGGGTGTGGTGCCGCTGTATGGCGACCACCAGGAAAAGCTGCACAAGCTCAGCGACGTGCTGCAGCACTACATGCTGCAGTCCGAGCAGCTTGATACCACCCTGGTGCTGGCTGCCAACGACCAGGTGGCCGCGGGCGTGCTGATCCAGCGCATGCCCCTGAAGGGCGAGGCCAACCTGGCCGGCGGCCATGGGCGCGAGGACGAGGACCAGATCGGCCGCAACGAGGACTACAACCGTATCGCCACGCTGGCGAGCAGCCTCACGCGCGAGGAGCTGCTCACGCTGGACGTGGACACCATCCTGCGCCGCTTGTTCTGGGAGGAAAAACTGCTGCGCTTCGCGCCTCAGCAGGGCGATAGCGGCCCGCGCTTCGCGTGTTCCTGCAGCCGCGAGCGTGTGGGCAACATGCTGCGCAGCCTGGGCACGGAAGAGGTCGAGAGCATCCTGGAGGAGCGTGGCAACATCGAGGTGGGCTGCGAATACTGCGGCCAGCAATACCACTTCGACCCGGTGGATGCCGCGCAGCTGTTCACCGATCCGCACAAGCAGCCGCCCGCGCCGTCGCGCATGCAGTGATCCAGGCGGCCGCTCTGGGCGGCTTTCGCGAGCCAGCCTGCGCGCCGCGGCGCTGCAGGTGGTCGCGCTTCAACGAGCGTGAAGCGTCCGCCTCACGCCCCTGCACCCAGGCCGCGCAGCGCGGTGAACAGCCGGTGCTCGCACTGTGGCTCCACGCATTCTTCGCAACCCCAAGCGCGCAGCCGAGGATGGCTGGGTTCCGACTCCAATTCGGCCTCAACGTTTGATGGATAAGCGCGAGTAGCTATTAAATCAATAGCGTTTAGTGCGTTGCGAAGTTGCGCCGCTGGCGGCCCGTACAGCACCTGGTAGGCCGTGCCGGCTTGGGCCAGCGCGGCGCGCAACTGCAGTTCATGTGCATCGGGAAGGTCCAGTGCGCACAGCAGCGTGAGGTCCGCCGGCAGGGCCGGCAGATCGGGGCCGGCCACCGTGACTGCGAGCGCGGGACAGTGCTGTGCGATGCCGTCGCGCAAGGCGGTGCAGGCGGGCGTGTGCGCGCCCAGGATGGCGATGCGCACCGCCGCAGCGCCGGGCACGGGGCCGGGCGAGGGGCTCACTTGCGGGCCGGCGTGACGTGCACGTAGATCTCGCCGGGCTTGACCATGCCCAGTTCGCTGCGCGCCTTTTCCTCGACCATCTCCAGGCCGTCCTTCAGGTCCTGCACTTCGGCGGCCAGGCGCTCATTGGCCTGGCGCGCCTGCGCATTCGCTGCCTGCTGGGCGGCGATCTGCCGGCGCATGTCCTCTACATGGCCGACACTGCCGCGCCCGGTCCACAGCTGCGCGTGGATCCCCACGAGGAGCAGCAGCAGGGCGAGCGGGACGATGCGTGTGCCCATGGCGGGGCGCAGCGGTGCGGGTGGGCTTAGCGCAGGTTGTAGAACGCGGCGCGGCCGGGATAGAAGGCGATGTCGCCCAGGTCTTCTTCGATGCGCAGCAGCTGGTTGTACTTGGCGATGCGGTCGGAGCGCGAGAGCGAGCCGGTCTTGATCTGGCCGGCGTTGGTGCCCACGGCGATGTCGGCGATCGTCGAGTCCTCGGTCTCGCCCGAGCGGTGGCTGATCACGGCGGTGTAGCCGGCGCGCTTGGCCATCTCGATGGCGGCGAAGGTCTCGGTCAACGTGCCGATCTGGTTGATCTTGATAAGGATCGAGTTGGCGATGCGCTTGTCGATGCCTTCCTTCAGGATCTTGGTGTTGGTCACGAACAGGTCGTCGCCCACCAGCTGCACGTTCTGGCCCAGGCGCTCGGTCAGGGTCTTCCAGCCGTCCCAGTCGCCTTCGGCCATGCCGTCTTCGATGGAGATGATGGGGTACTTGTCGCACCAGGTGGCGAGCATGTCGGTCCACTGCTGGGCGGTCAGGCGCAGGCCGCCTTCGCCTTCCAGCACATACTGGCCGTCCTTGTAGAACTCGCTGGCGGCGCAGTCCAGGCCCAGGGCGATCTGCTCGCCCGCGGTGTAGCCGGCGGCTTCAATCGCCTGCAGGATCAGCTGGATGGCGGCTTCGTGGTTTTCCACGGAAGGCGCAAAACCACCTTCGTCGCCCACGGCGGTGCTCATGCCCTTGTCGTGGATGATCTTCTTGAGCGCGTGGAACACCTCGGCGCCCCAGCGCACGGCCTCGCGGAAGCTCGGCGCGCCCACGGGGATGATCATGAACTCCTGCAGGTCCAGGCTGTTGTTGGCATGCGCGCCGCCGTTGATGACGTTCATCATCGGCACGGGCAGCTGCATGCCGCCCATGCCGCCGAGGTAGCGGTACAGGGGCAGGCCGGACTCTTCGGCAGCGGCGCGGGCCACGGCCATCGAGACGGCCAACATGGCGTTGGCGCCCAGGCGGCTCTTGTTGTCGGTGCCGTCCAGGTCGATCAGGGTCTTGTCCAGGAAGGCCTGCTCGGAGGCGTCCAGGCCCAGTACGGCCTCGCTGATCTCGGTGTTGATGTGCTCCACGGCCTTGAGCACGCCCTTGCCCAGGTAGCGGGCCTTGTCGCCGTCGCGCAGCTCGATGGCTTCGCGCGAGCCGGTGGACGCGCCCGAGGGCACGGCCGCGCGGCCCATCACGCCCGATTCCAGCAGCACGTCGCATTCGACGGTGGGATTGCCGCGGCTGTCCAGCACTTCGCGGCCTACGATGTCAACGATGGCACTCATGGGTTTCCTTTTGCGGAAGTTTTTAATCAAATTGGCCGCTAGCGCTTTTCCATCAAGCGCTGGCAGCTATCAAATGGGTAGCATCAAAGGCCTTCGACGCACACCAGCCGCATGATGGCCGCGCCCTCGCGCGCCGCACGGGCCTTGCCGTATTCGGGCGAATCGTAGAACGCCTTGGCCGCCTCGAAGCTGGGGAACTTGGCGATCACCACACGCTCGGGCTGCCAGTCGCCCTCCATCACCTCCACCTGGCCGCCACGCACGCAGATCTCGGCGTTGTGCGCCGCGAAGGCGGCGGTGGACCACTTCTTGTATTCCTCGTACTGCGCGGGGTTGGTCACGCGGACGTTGGCGATGATGTAGCCGCTGGGCATGGTGTCAGGCTCCAAAGTTGTTTTCGAGAAAACCGTTCTTCTTGGTCACGTCGTCGAGCGCCACCAGCGTTTCAAGCAACGCGCGCATGTGCTTGAGCGGCACGGCGTTGGGGCCGTCCGACCATGCCTCGGCGGGCTTGGGGTGCGTTTCCATGAACAGGCCCGCCACGCCGACGGCCACGCCGGCACGGGCCAGCACGGGCACCATGTCGCGCGCGCCACCGCTCACGGCGCCCAGGCCGCCGGGCTTCTGTACCGAGTGGGTCACGTCGAACACCACGGGCGCGCCGGAATTGCGCATCTCGGCCAGGCTGGTCATGTCGGCCACGAGGTTGTTGTAGCCAAAGCTCACGCCGCGCTCGCAGGCCAGGAAGCGGTCTTCCGACAGGCCCACCTCGCGCGCGGCGGCGCGGGCCTTGTCGATGACGTTCTTCATGTCCCAGGGCGCAAGGAACTGGCCCTTCTTGATGTTCACCGGCTTGCCGCTTTGCGCCACGGCGCGGATGAAATCCGTCTGGCGGCACAGGAAGGCCGGGGTCTGCAGCACGTCGACCACGCTGGCCACTTCGGCCACGTGCGAGGTTTCGTGCACATCGGTCAGGATGGGCAGCTGCAGCTGGCGGCGCACTTCGTCAAGGATCTTCAAACCGGCATCCAGGCCGACACCGCGCTTGCTGGCGCCGGACGAGCGGTTGGCCTTGTCGAACGAGCCCTTGTAGATCAGCGGGATGCCCAGCGGCGCGCAGGCCTCCTTGAGTTGGCCGGCCACGTCGAGCGACATCTCCAGGCCTTCAATGGAGCAGGTGCCTGCGATCAGGAAGAAGCGATGTTGAAGGCCGACGTTGAATCCGCACAGCTGCATGGGCTTTCCTTCCAATCAGGCTTTCGCCGCTGGCTTCTGGTGTTCCACGGCCGCCTTGATGAATGCGTTGAACAGCGGGTGGCCGCTCCAGGGCGTGGACTTGAACTCGGGGTGGAACTGCACGCCGATGTACCAGGGGTGAACGCTCTTGGGCAGCTCGACGATCTCGGTCAGGTGCTCACGCTGCGTGAGCGCCGAGATCACCAAGCCGGCGGTGCGCAGCTTGTCCAGGTACTGCACGTTGGCCTCGTAGCGGTGGCGGTGGCGCTCGGTCACCACGTCGCCGTAGATGCTGTGGGCCAGCGTGCCCGGCTGCACGTCGGAGGACTGCGCGCCCAGGCGCATGGTGCCGCCCAGGTCGGAGTTGGCATCGCGCGTCTTGATGGTGCCGTCCTCGTCCTTCCACTCGGTGATGAGGGCGATCACGGGGTGCTTGCAGTGTGCGTCGAACTCGGTGGAGTTGGCGCCCGCCAGGCCCGCCACATGGCGCGCATATTCGATGGTGGCCACCTGCATGCCCAGACAGATGCCCAGGTAGGGCACCTTGTGCTCGCGGGCATAGCGGGCGGTGGAGATCTTGCCCTCCACACCGCGGCTGCCGAAGCCGCCGGGCACCAGGATCGCGTCGTACTGCGCCAGCTGTTGCGCGGCGTTGTCGTCGGTGATGGTCTCGGAATCCAGGTGGGTGATCTTCACGCGCACATGGCTTTGCATGCCTGCATGCTTGAGCGCTTCGTTGACGGACTTGTAGGCGTCCGACAGTTCCACGTACTTGCCCACCATGGCGATCTGCACCTCGCCGCGCGGGTGCTCGGTCTCATACACCAGGTCGTCCCAGCGTTTGAGGTTGGCGGGCGGTGTGTTCAGGCGCAGCTTGTCGCAGATCAGTCCGTCCAGGCCCTGCTCGTGCAGCATGCGCGGCACCTTGTAGATGGTGTCCACGTCCCACATGGAGATCACGCCCCATTCGGCCACGTTGGTGAAGAGGGAGATCTTCTCTTTCTCTTCCTCGGGCACGGCGTGCAGCGCGCGGCACAGCAGCGCGTCGGGCTGGATGCCGATCTCGCGCAGCTTCTGCACGGTGTGCTGCGTGGGCTTGGTTTTGAGTTCGCCGGCTGCCGCGATCCACGGCAGATAGGTCAGGTGCACGAAGGCCGAATTGTTCGGGCCCAGCTTCAGCGAGAGCTGGCGCACCGCCTCCAGGAAGGGCAGCGACTCGATGTCGCCCACCGTGCCGCCCACCTCGCAGATGGCCACGTCCACGGCGTCTGGCGTGCCGATGCCGGCGCCGCGCTTGATGAACTCCTGGATTTCATTGGTCACGTGCGGGATCACCTGCACAGTCTTGCCGAGGTAGTCGCCGCGGCGCTCCTTCTCCAGCACGGACTGGTAGATGCGGCCGGTGGTGAAATTGTTGGCCTGCTTCATGCGCGTTTCGATGAAGCGCTCGTAGTGGCCGAGGTCCAGGTCGGTTTCGGCGCCGTCGTCGGTCACGAAGACCTCACCATGCTGGAAGGGCGACATGGTGCCCGGGTCCACGTTGATGTACGGGTCGAGCTTGATGAGGGTGACTTTGAGACCCCGCGATTCGAGGATCGCGGCAAGGGAGGCTGAGGCGATTCCCTTGCCCAGGGAAGACACCACACCGCCGGTGACGAAGACGAATTTGGTCATGTCTTTGATGGTGGTGGGAAATTGGGATTGTAATCAGCCCACTGCTGGGATGCAGGGCAGGGGCCATGCCCTCTGCTAAATTGCGCCCCCATGAACGAACAGTTGGCTGGCAAACACATTGTCCTGGGCTTGAGCGGCGGCGTGGCCTGCTACAAATCGGCGGAACTGTGCCGGCTGCTGGTGAAGGCCGGCGCCACGGTGCAGGTGGTCATGACCGAGGCGGCTGCGCAGTTCATCACGCCCGTGACCATGCAGGCGCTGTCGGGACGCAGCGTCTACACCTCGCAGTGGGACGCGCGCGAGGCGAACAACATGCCCCATATCAACCTGAGCCGCGAGGCGGACGCGATCCTCATTGCGCCGTGCAGCGCGGACTTCATTGCGCGGCTGGTGCAGGGGCGGGCCGACGAGTTATTGAGCCTGCTGTGTCTGGCACGGCCCCGGGATCGGGTGCCGTTGCTGCTGGCGCCCGCCATGAACCGCGAGATGTGGGGCCACCCGGCCACACAGCGCAACCTGGCCCAGGTGGCGCGCGACGGCGCAACGGTGCTGGGCGTGGGCTTTGGTGACCAGGCCTGTGGCGAGACGGGCGACGGCCGCATGCTGGAGGCCGCGGAGATTCTGGAGGAACTGGAGGCCTTCTTCACCCCCCAGTTGCTTACGGGCCAGCACGTGCTGATTACCGCTGGCCCCACCTTCGAGGCCATTGACCCGGTGCGCGGCATCACCAACCTGTCCAGCGGCAAGATGGGCTTTGCGATTGCCCGCGCGGCGCGTGCCGCTGGCGCACAGGTCACATTGGTCGCCGGGCCGGTGCACCTGCCCACCCCGCGCGGCGTGCGCCGCATCGACGTGCGTTCAGCACAAAATATGCTTGCAATCGTTGAGGGGCAAGCGCGAGAAGCTACTATTTTCATAGCTACGGCCGCGGTGGCGGACTGGCGTCCCGCCACTGCTGCGCTGCACAAGATCAAGAAGGACGGCACGGGCGACGTGCCGGCGCTGGAGTTTGTGGAGAACCCCGACATCCTGGCCACGGTGGCGCGCACCGAGCGCGCGCGCGCTGGCCGTCTGTACTGTGTGGGGTTTGCCGCCGAGAGCGAGAACCTGCTGGAGCATGCCAGCGCCAAGCGCGAGCGCAAGGGCGTGCCGTTGCTGGTGGGCAATATCGGCCCGGCCACGTTCGGGCAGGACGACAATGCGCTGCTGCTGGTTGACGCGCAGGGCCATCGTGAACTGCCCCGTGCTTCCAAGGAAGCGCTGGGCCATCAGCTGGTGGCGGAGATCGCGCGGCGCCTTGCCGCCGTTTGAGCGGGTAGGGACGCCCCGGTTGGGCGATGATCGCGGGTTCGGCCCGCGGTGCTGCCGGCGTGACACCGCGCGACCATTCCTTTGAACCTCTGCTCCCATGAAAATCGACGTCAAGATTCTCGACCCCCGCATGGCGGATCAATTGCCAACGTATGCCACGCCCGGCAGCGCGGGGCTGGACCTGCGCGCGTGCCTGGATGCGCCGCTCACGCTGGAGCCCAACGCCTGGCAATTGGTGCCCACGGGCATCGCCATCTACCTTGAGGACCCGGGCTATGCCGCGCTGATCCTGCCGCGCTCGGGGCTGGGCCACAAGCACGGCATCGTGCTGGGCAACCTTGTGGGCCTGATCGACAGCGACTACCAGGGGCAACTCATGGTCAGCGCGTGGAACCGCAGCCCCCAGGCCTTCACCCTGCAGCCCATGGAGCGCCTGGCGCAGTTGGTCATCGTGCCGGTGGTGCAAGCCCAGTTCAACGTGGTGCAGGAGTTTCCGGCCAGCGAGCGCGGTGAGGGCGGCTACGGCTCCACGGGCAAGCACTGAGCGCCAGCGCCGCTGTCGGCCCCTGCCTACATGGCGGATGCGCACTTCACTACGAGGCCCGCCGGGCATGGACGGCAGTGTGGAGGATGCCGCGGTGCTTCAATCTGCCAATGGGTGGCCGCTTTCATGTAGCCATGCTTGCATTGTTGAACCAAGGAGATTTCCATGCGTCCTCATTCCCGCTTCATCGCCTTGGCCGGCTCCACGCTGGTGGCTGGCGCACTGGTTGCTTGCGCCGAACAGCCGCGCTACTCTGACTACCATCCGACGCCCGGCTACACCAGCCAACCGGCGCCGGGATACACCAACCAGCAAGGTACCGAGTACGGCACCGTGGCCTACATCGAGGGACTGCAGGCGCGCAACCGCACCTCCGGCGCTGGCGCGATCCTGGGTGCCGTCGTGGGCGGCGTGCTGGGCAATCAAATTGGCTCGGGCTCCGGCCGCACGGCGGCTACCGCCATCGGGGCCGTGGGTGGCGCGGTGGCGGGCAACGCTATCGAAGGCCGCAATAACACCGGCGATTACGAGGCCTATCGCATCACGGTGAACCTGGACCGGGGCGGCCAGCGGGTGTACGAAGTGCCGTCGCCAGGCGATTTGCGCACCGGCGACCGCGTGCGGCTGTATGGCGGACAGATATCGCGCATGTAAGACGATTGACGCGCCGATGGCTTCGCCGCGCACACACAACGGGCTCCCGAGGGGAGCCCGTCTTTTGGGGCTGTGTGTCGAAAAATGCGTGGTTCAGTGGATCAGGTCGCTGCCCGGCGCCTGCGGCTGAATGCGGAAGAACCCCGTACCCGCTGTGCCACGGCCGATTTCTTCCTCCGTGGCTTCGCGCACCGCGTGCACCTTGAGCTGCAGCCGCAGTGCGATGCCTGCCAGCGGATGGTTGCCGTCCAGCACCACGTGCTCAGGGTAGATCTGCGCCACGGTGTACAGCGCGTCGCGCGGTGCATCGGGGTTGACGCCTTGGGGCAAAGCCGTTCCCTCGAACGTCATGCCTTCTTCGATATCCGCGGGAAACAGTTGGCGGGGCTCCAGGAAGAGCAGCTTGTCCTGGTAGTCCCCAAAAGCTTCCTCGGGCTCCAGGTGCAGCGAGAGTTCGGCGCCGACGCCATGGCCCTGCAGGGCCTGGTCGATGCGGCCCAGCAGGTCGTCTCCCCCCACGAGGAATTCCACGGGATCGTCGAGCACATCCAGTTCCTCGCCCAGCGTGTCTTTCAAGACCCAGGTCAAGGCGACCACACATTGTTCGGTAATTTCCATAGGAGAATTGTCGCAGTTCACTGCCCTGCCGCGCGCGCGGCCATTTTGATTCCATGGACGTTCAACAACCGCTGGCCCTGCTCGGGGGCCTGAGCCCGGCGCAGTTCATGCGCCGCCACTGGCACAAGAAGCCGCTGCTGGTGCGCCAGGCCATCCCCGGCTTCAAGCCGCTGCTGAGCCGCGCCGAACTGCTGGAGCTGGCCGGGCAGGACGGTGTGGAGTCGCGCTTCATCCAGGACAAGGCCGGCCAATGGGTGCTGCGCCATGGGCCGTTGGCACGCCGCTCCCTGCCGTCCCTGGCCACGCCGCGCTGGACCGCGCTGGTGCAAGGCGTGGATCTGCACAACGATGCCGTGCATGCGCTGCTGCAGCAGTTCCGTTTCGTGCCGGAGGCGCGGCTTGATGACCTGATGATCAGCTACGCCACCGACGGCGGAGGTGTGGGGCCGCATTTCGACAACTACGACGTCTTCCTGCTGCAGGCCCACGGGCGGCGGCGCTGGCGCATCGGCCGGCAAAAGGACAAGACGCTGCGCCCCGGGTTGCCGCTGAAGATCCTGGCGGCTTTCGAGCCCGAAGAAGAGCATGTGCTCGAGCCCGGCGACATGCTCTACCTGCCCCCGGGCTGGGCCCACGATGGCATTGCCGAGGGGGAATGCATGACCTATTCCATCGGCTTTCGCTCGCCCAATGGTGCCCAGTTGGCGCATGAGGTGCTGCAGCGCATGGCGGAGGCGGCGGCCGACGAGGAGGGGGCCATCTACCGTGACGCACAGCAGTCCGCTGTTGCGAACCCGGGAGCCATCCCGGCCGCGTTGCAAGACTTCGCACGCAAGGCGGTGCAGCGCGCGTTGCAGCAGCCTCAGGCGCTGGAGTGCGCACTGGGCGAGGCTCTGACCGAACCCAAGCCCAACGTGTGGTTCGCGCCGTCTCCGGCGGGCATGCTGGAGAGCGTGGTGCTGGACCGGCGCACGCGCATGATGTATGACGACAGGCATGTTTTCATCAACGGCGAAAGCTATCGCGCGGCCGGTCGCGATGCGGTACTGATGCGTCGCTTGGCCGACGAGCGTCTCCTGGGCTCGCGGGACCTCGCGCGGGCGAGCGATGAAGCATTGGAACTGCTGTCCGCCTGGTGCGAGGCAGGCTGGGCCCATGCGGGCGCGCAGGCCTGACGCGTCGCCGCCGGAGATAAACCATGGAAGACGCCATCTCGCACGCACAGCCATCGCTGCCCGCTGGCCGGTTTGAAGGGCGGGTGGCATTTCAGCAACTGGTGCGCGATGCCCTGGCATGCGCTGCGCGCGAAGGTTGGCCCGAACTCATCCTATCGGACGCCAGCTTCCACGATTGGCCGTTGGGGGAGCGCTCCGTGGCCAATTCCCTGCAGGACTGGGCGCGGGCGGGGCGGCGCTTCGTGCTGGTGGCGGCGGGGTTCGATGAAATCGTGCGGCGGCACGCGCGCTTTGTGCAGTGGCGCGTGCGCTGGGACCACATCATTGTCTGCCGCAAGGCGTCCGTCGCAGATCCGCAGGATGTGCCCAGTGCACTGTGGTCGCCGCTGTGGGCGCTACAACGGCACGACCCGGTGCGGTGCAACGGCGTCGCCGGCGCCGAGCCGGAGCGCCGCATCATCCTGCGCGAATCGCTGCAGGAGTGGGTAGACCGCAAGAGCACTCCTGGATTCCCTGCATCCGTACTTGGCCTGTGACGGATTCACCCTCTTTGTAACAAGGGTAGCCAGTTATTCGTGTTATCCACTATTGACGAAATCTTTCTATAATTTCGAACTGGTTTTGCCCCCGGCGTTTGCTTCGCAAAGCGTAGCGCCACTGCCTGACTGGCCGTGTGGATGGCGGCGTTGGGCTGTTTGATAACAATCGTTCCCCTTGATAGGACACCAAATGAAGAACTCCGTCGTTCTGGCTGCTTTGATCGCTGCTGCCGCTCTCGCCGCCTGCGGCAAGAAGGAAGAGCCCGCACCTGCTCCCGCTCCTGTGGAAGCTCCTGCTCCCGCACCGGCTGTTGAGCCCGCACCTGCTCCCGCGCCCGCAGCGTCTGTCGAGGCACCTGCTGCTGCCGCTACCGACGCAGCTTCCGATGCCGCCAAGGCGGCTGCTGATGCTGCTGCTGCCGCCGCTACCGGCGCTGCCGCTTCCGAAGCCAAGTAAGAACACCCTGATGCCGGGCCCCTCCAGGGGCCGGGCTTGCTGCAAACCCCGTACCGCAAGGTCGGGGTTTTCTTTTTTGGGCAATGGCTCAGTAGCTGGCCTCGATCCAGGGAGTGCCCTCGCGCGGATCGGCCACTACGATGTCACTTGCATGCCACCCCACAGCTTGCGCCAGAGCGGATTGCGCGAGATCCGGTCGGTTGTTGTGTGCGCTCAGGTGTGCAGCCACCACGTGTCGCAGATTCGGGTGATGTACGGCGTGCAGGATGTCCGCGCTGACATGGTTGGGAAGGTGCCCACGCGGACCTGCGATGCGCCGTTTCAGGAACACGGGATAGTCGCCCGACGCCAGAAGGTCGGCGTCGTGGTTGGCTTCGAGCAGCAGCGCGTGACAACCCTGCAGCCGTTCCACCACCGTTTCTGCCGCATGGCCCAGGTCGGTCAGTAGGCCGATGTGCGTCGCGCCATCGCTGCAGCGCAAGTGCAATGGTTCACGTGCGTCATGCGGCACGCTGAAAGGATGTGCGCAAAAGCTGCCCATATCGACGGGTACGCCATCGCACGCCACATGCAGCAGGCCGTCAAGGTCGGGTGACCCTAGGGCGCCGTAGGTGCCCTCGCTCATCCAAACGGGGATGCGTTCGCGCAGGGCGAGCTTCAGCACGCAGCCCACATGATCGGAATGCTCATGCGTGATGAAGACGGCATCCAACTGCGCCGGGGCCGTACCGGCAGCCTCCAGGCGCCATTGCAGTTGCCGGATGCCCAGCCCGCAATCCACGAGCAGGCGCCGGGTATGCGCGCCGCTGCGCCCTTCAACCAGCGTGGCGTTGCCGGTGCTGCCGCTGGCCAGATTGCGAAAGCGCAGCATCGTGTAGGCGCAAGCGGCGCGGCGCCGCCCCTTTTACTTCAGATCATCCGCGAGCACGCGCACGATGCGCTGCGCATTGGCGGAGGTCTCGGGCGCGCCTGCGGCGTTGAGCACAGACACGGTGCTTCGGTTGCCCTCGCTGCGCACAACGATGCGGTACTTCAGCGGCGGCACCGCGTCGGGCGAGCGGCTGAACAGCTTGCTGAAGAAGCCTTGCTCCTTCTTCTCGGTCGGGGCGACGTAGCGTACGAAGTACACGCCCTGGCTGCGGTCTCGGTCCTCCACGGTGAAGCCGGTGCGGTCCAGCGACACGCCCACGCGGCGCCACGCGCGGTCGAAGCCTTCATCAAGCTGCACCACCGGCACGTTGTCCACCGTGGCCATGCGCGCGGACGGGGCGGAGGGTACGGGCGCTGCGGCGGCGGCCTTGGATTGCTCCTCGCTCACACCCAGCTTGACCATCAGCCGGCGCAGGAATTCGGTTTCCAGTTCCGGATCGGCCGGGCGGGGCTGCCAGACGGTGTTGTCCTTCTGGGTGTTGGTGTAGACCTCCACCATGCCGCGGTGGCTGATGTAGATCTCCGTGCCGCCGCTGGCGTTGCGCTCCAGGCGGGTCCGGAACTTGTCGCGTTCGCCCGTGGAATACAGCGAATCGAAGACCTTGCCAATCGTGGAGCGGATGATGTCCTGCGGCAGCTTGGCGCGGTTTTCGGCCCAGTCGGTCTCCAGCAGGCCGAGCTTGGGTTGTTCCAGCACGTACACGAAGCCGTTTTCGATCCAGAAGTCACGCACCGGGTCCCACAGTTGGTCGGCAGGGCGGTCCACCACCAGCCATCGTTGGTTGCCGTCGCGCTCGATGCGTACGTCTCCAATGGACTTCGGGGCTGCGCTCGCCGCGCCGCGGGGCTGTTGCGCCTGGCCGGCTTCGAAAGCGGCAGCAGACACGACGCCGCCAGGCACCGTGTAGCGTGTGTCGCGCGAGAGCTGCGTCAGGTCCGGAGGCACCTCCAGGGTTGCCCCCTTGGTGGCGCTTTTGTAATCGATCTTGTCGTTCTCCAGCACGGAGCAGGCGGACAGGGTCACGGCAAGGCCCAGCAGGCCCAAACGGGTGGTAGCGTTCACGCGAAAATCCTCATTGATCCAGATTCGGCCGGGAGCGTTCCAAATACGCTGCAAGCTGGCAACAGGCTGGGTGAAATTAGAGCTTAGAGCAGCCCCGCGGCGCGCAGGGCGGCCTCGACCACGGCTTCGTTGCCCTGGCTCAGGGGCGTCATGGGCAGGCGCAGAGCGCCGCCGCACAGGCCCATGCGCTGCACAGCCCACTTCACGGGGATGGGGTTGGCCTCGACGAACAGTTGCTTGTGCACGGGCATCAGGCGGAACTGGATCTCCATGGCACGGCGGGTGTCGCCGGCCAGCGCGGCTACGCATAGCTCGTGCATCAGGCGGGGCGCCACGTTGGCCGTCACGCTGATGTTGCCCTGGCCGCCGCACAGCATGAGCGCCACGGCCGTGGGGTCATCGCCGGAATACACGGCAAAGCCCTTGGGCACGTCGCGGATGAGCCATTGCGCGCGTTCGATGTTGCCTGTGGCTTCCTTGATGCCCACGATGCCGGGCACCTGCGTGAGGCGCAGCACGGTTTCGTGCTGCATGTCCGCCACCGACCGGCCGGGCACGTTGTACAGCACCATCGGCAGGTCGCCCACGGCCTCGGCGATCGCCTTGAAGTGGCGGTACTGGCCTTCCTGCGTGGGCTTGTTGTAATAGGGCACGACCTGCAACTGGCTGTCGGCGCCGACCTTCTTGGCGAACCTGGCCAGCTCGATGGCCTCGGCCGTGGAATTGGCGCCGCAGCCCGCCATGATGGGCACGCGCTTGGCGGCCTGTTCCACGGACACGCGAATGATTTCGCAGTGCTCCTCCACGTTCACCGTGGGCGATTCGCCGGTCGTGCCCACCACGCCGATGCAGTCGGTGCCTTCTGCGATGTGCCAGTCGATGAGTTTGCGCAGCGCGGGGTAGTCCACACTGCCGTCGTCATGCATGGGCGTGACGAGGGCGACGATGCTGCCGGTCAGGGGGGCGCTGGGAGAAGTCATGTCCGCGTTCAAAAACGGTAAAAAGACATTCTAACTAGACGGGGCCCTGCAGCGGCGCGCGCAGCGGCGCGCGCAGAGGCTCGTCCATGGACGGCGCAGGCCGCACGGCGGCGATGCGCTGCACGAAGCGCGCGGGCGCATCGAGGAAGCCTTCCTCGTAAGCCACGATGCGCAGGTCCCGGCAGGCCTGCAGCAGTTCGCCCGGCCTCAGCAGGAATTCGGCCCGTGCGGGCCGGCCGACAGTTTCGTTGCCCACGGCGAAGGTCTCATAGAGCAGCACGCCACCGGGCGCCACGCTGTCCACGATGGTGGGCAGCAAAGGACGCCACAGGTAATTGGTGACCACCAGGCCGGCAAAGCGCTGCCCGGGCAGGGGCCAGGGGCCAGCCTCGATATCCGCAACGATCGTTGCGCCCCATGGTGCTATGCTTTCGATAGCTTCTGGCGCTTTATCTATGCCCGTTACCGGGTGTTTTCTTTCATGGAACCAGCGCATGTGACGGCCGTGACCGCAAGCCACGTCCAGCACACTGCCGCCCGCAGGCACCAGGTGGGACCAGCGCTGTATCCATTCCGAGGCCGCGGGCAGCGGCGCATGGGCGGTGCCGTGCGGGGCCATCGTCAGAAGCAGGCCCAGATCTGGTCCGCCAGCGTCAGCATGAAGTCGGGCTGCAGGTACAGCGCGAACACCCCCAGCAGCACCGCGAGCAGCGCAGCTGCGACGATCGACCGCTTGTACAGCGTGCGCATGGTCAGGCCGCCTGAGGGGTGGCGCGCACGATGGCGCCCTCGCGTACGGGCAGGTTCACCAGGCCGGCGAGGATGCCCAACACAATCGCCAGGTACCACACGATGTCGTAGCTGCCCGTGCGGTCATACAGATAGCCGCCCAGCCACACGCCCAGGAAGCTGCCGATCTGGTGGCTGAAGAACACGAAGCCGCTGAGCATGGACAGGTGCTGCACCCCGAAGATCTGCGCAACGGTGGCATTGGTGGGGGGCACCGTGGACAGCCACAGTGCGCCGATCACGGCCGAGAACACGTAGACCGACAGCGGCGACAGCGGCACCAGCAGGAAGATGGTGATGGCCACGGCACGGGCGAAATAGATGAACGCCAGGATGTGGCGCTTCGGGATCCGTTGGCCCAGCGAGCCCGCGATATAGGTGCCGAACACGTTGAACAGCCCGATCAGCGCCAGCGCATAGCTGGCCACCTGGGGCGTGAGGCCCTGGTCGCGCAGATAGCTGGGCATGTGCACACCGATGAACACCACCTGGAAGCCGCACACGAAGTAGCCGGCGGTGAGCAGCAGGAAGCTGCGGTAGCGCAGCGCCTCGGCAAAGGCCTCGCCCACGGATTGGGTACGTTTGATGGGGGCGCTGCCATGAAAGCCCGGCTCGCGCAGGCCGAAGGCCAGCGGAACGATCAGGATCACCATGGCCGAGAGCACCAGCAGGGCCTCTTGCCAGCCCAGGCGCAGGATCAGTTGCCCCTCCAGCGGCACCATGAGGAACTGGCCGAACGAGCCCGCCGCAGCGGCCACGCCCATGGCCCAGGAGCGCTTGTCGGCCGGGATCTGCCGGCCCAGCACCCCGTAGATGATGGCGTAGGTGGTGCCCGCCTGTGCAGCGCCGATCAGCACGCCCGTGGTCAGCGAAAACAGCAGCGGCGTGGGAGATAGCGCCATGCCGGCCAGGCCCATGGCGTAGAGCACTGCTCCGCCGATCAGCACGCGGAAGGCGCCCAGGCGGTCGGCCAGCATGCCGCCAAAGATGCCGAACAGACCCCAGGACAGGTTCTGAATGGCCATGGCCAGGGCAAAGGTCTGGCGTGTCCAGCCCATGTCCTGGGTGATGGGCTGCAGCCACAGGCCGAAGCCGTGCCGGATGCCCATGGACAGAGTGACGATGGCGGCGCCGCAGATCAGCACCTGGGCCATGGACAGTTTTCGGGTTGCGTCGTGCATCCGGCGAATGTAGCGAAAACCCGTGTCGCCTGCTTGGCGCCCCCCTGTGCGGCACGCTGGCGGGGCAAGAAAGTGTCACCATCCTGGTTTTATATCCAGCACTACAATCCGCCGCCATGGCAGTCAAACCCGCATCCACCTCCGCCAGCGACTACTCCGAAGGCTCGATCCGCGTCCTCAAGGGACTGGAGCCCGTCAAGCAGCGGCCGGGCATGTACACCCGCACCGACAACCCCCTGCACATCATCCAGGAGGTGCTGGACAACGCGGCCGACGAGGCACTGGCGGGCTTTGGCAAGAAGATCAAGGTGACCTTGCACACCGACGGCTCGGTGAGCGTGGAGGACGACGGCCGAGGCATTCCGTTCGGCCTGCATCCCGAGGAGAACGCACCGGTCGTGGAACTGGTGTTCACCCGCCTGCACGCGGGCGGCAAGTTCGACAAGGGCAAGGGCGGGGCCTACAGCTTCTCGGGCGGCCTGCATGGTGTGGGCGTAAGCGTCACCAACGCCCTGGCCACCCGGCTGGAGGTGGCCACCCACCGCGAGGGCCAGGTGGCGCGCCTGGTGTTTGCGGGCGGCGACGTGACCGAGCCGCTGGCGGCGCGCCCGCTGCAGGCGGGCGAGCGCAAGCAGGGCACCACTGTGCGCGTCTGGCCCGACGCCAAATACTTTGAGTCCAGCAACCTTCCGATGGGCGAGCTGACGCACCTGCTGCGCAGCAAGGCGGTGCTCATGCCCGGCGTCACGGTGCAGCTGGTCAATGAAAAGACGCGCGACACCCAGACCTGGCAGTACAAGGGCGGCCTGCGCGACTACCTGGCGCAGACGCTGAGCGCTGACCCGGTGATCCCGCTGTTCGAGGGCGAGGGCTTCGCCGACCGCCACAACGAGAGCTTTGCCGAGGGCGAGGGCGCCGCATGGTGTGTGGCCTTCACCGAGGAAGGCCAGCCGGTGCGCGAGAGCTACGTGAACCTGATCCCCACCAGCGCCGGCGGCACCCATGAAAGCGGCCTGCGTGACGGCCTGTTCAACGCGGTCAAGAGTTTCATCGAACTGCACTCGCTCCTGCCCAAGGGCGTGAAGCTGCTGCCCGAGGACGTGTTTGCGCGCGCCAGCTATGTGCTGGCGGCCAAGGTGCTGGACCCGCAGTTCCAGGGGCAGATCAAGGAGCGGCTGAACTCGCGCGACGCCGTGCGGCTGGTGTCCAGCTTCGTGCGCCCGGCGCTGGAGCTGTGGCTGAACCAGCATGTGGAATACGGCAAGAAGCTGGCAGAGCTGGCCATCAAGGCCGCGCAAACGCGGCAAAAGGCTGGCCAGAAGGTCGAAAAGCGCAAGGGCTCGGGCGTGGCGGTGCTGCCCGGCAAGCTCACCGACTGCGAAAGCCGCGACCTGGCCTACAACGAGGTCTTCCTGGTCGAGGGCGACTCGGCCGGCGGCAGTGCCAAGATGGGCCGCGACAAGGAAAGCCAGGCCATCCTGCCGCTGCGCGGCAAAGTGCTCAACACCTGGGAGGTCGACCGCGACCGCCTGTTTGCCAACACCGAGGTGCATGACATCTCGGTAGCCATCGGCGTGGACCCGCACGGCCCGAGCGACACCCCTGACCTGTCCGGCCTGCGCTACGGCAAGATCTGCATCCTTTCGGACGCGGACGTGGACGGCTCGCACATCCAGGTGCTGCTGCTCACGCTGTTCTTCCGCCACTTCCCCAAGCTCATCGAGGCCGGCCATATCTTTGTCGCCCGGCCACCGCTGTTTCGCGTGGACGTGCCGGCGCGCGGCAAGAAGCCCGCGGCCAAGGTGTATGCGCTGGATGAATCCGAGCTGGAAAGCATCCTCGACAAGTGCGCCAAGGACGGCGTGCCGCGCGAGAAATGCCAGATCAGCCGCTTCAAGGGCCTGGGCGAAATGAACGCCGAGCAGCTGTGGGAGACCACGCTCAACCCCGACACGCGCCGCCTGCTGCCGGTGCAGTTGGGCACATTCGACTTCACCGCCACCGAGGGCCTGATCACCAAGCTCATGGGCAAGGGCGAGGCCGCCGCGCGCCGCGAGCTCATGGAGCTGCACGGCGACCTGGTGGATGTGGACATCTGACGAAGGCACTCGCCATGACTGCGCGCCTGGGATACCGTATGCGTAACAGCCTTTTGGGGCTTTTGCGCACGGCTGGCATGTGCTGCGCGCTCCTTTTTTTGCAGCAAACCGCGCATGCGGACCTGTGGGCCTTCGTGGACGAGCGCGGCGTGACGCATTTCGCCGCGCAGCAGCTGGACGAGCGTTACGCGCTGTTCTTTCGCGGCAACGACTTCGACTCCGAGCGCGACGGCTCCAACACCGGACGTCAGGGTGCGGCCGATGTCTCCACCGGGCCGGCCAGTCCCTCGGGGGCGCGGCTGCTGGCCTTCTTCGAGGTGTCGCACGACTACAAGCTCGTGCGCCAGCACCTGCGCTCGGCGTCGGCGCGCCATGGCGTGGACTACGCGCTGCTGCAGGCGGTGATCGCCACCGAGTCGGGTTTCAACACCCGTGCGGTTTCGCCGCGCGGCGCCGTGGGGCTGATGCAGCTCATGCCCGCCACCGCCAGCCGCTTCGGTGTGAGCGGCGACGCCAGGCGCTCGGTGGAGCAAAAGCTGGTGGACCCCGCCACCAACGTGGCCGCGGGCACGCGCTACCTGCGCTACCTCATGGATCTCTTCGAGGGCCGCCTGGACTTGGCGCTGGCAGCCTACAACGCGGGCGAGGGTGCCGTGCAGCGCGCCGGCAACCGCGTTCCCGCCTACCGCGAGACGCGCAACTACGTACAGAGTGTGATGGGCCTGTATGCGCTGCTCAAGCCGCCGCTACCGACGCGCGGTCAGCGCGCGAACCCCGGGCGCGTGCGCATGGAACTGCCCGCCACGCCCCATTCCCTATCCGATGCCGGTGAGCGCGGCGACGCGCAGCGCATGTCCACGCCTGCGCCCACGCGCCTGGCCCGGCAGTCATCGACCGAGTCTGTCTTCACTGAATGAGCGACCAACCCACTCTCGACTTCTCCGCGCCCGCCGACCACGGCGACAGCCTGGAACTGGCCGGCTATGCCCAGCGCGCCTATCTGGAATACGCCCTCTCGGTCGTCAAGGGCCGCGCGCTGCCCGACGTGTGCGACGGCCTCAAGCCCGTGCAGCGGCGCATCCTCTACGCCATGGACCGCATGGGCCTGGGCTACAGCGGGCCAAACCGCAACGTGGCGGCCAAGCCCGTCAAAAGCGCCCGCGTGGTGGGCGACGTGCTGGGCCGCTTTCACCCGCATGGCGACCAGTCGGCCTACGACGCACTGGTGCGCTTGGCGCAGGACTTCAACCAGCGCTACCCGCTGATCGACGGCCAGGGCAACTTCGGCAGCCGCGATGGCGACGGCGCGGCGGCCATGCGCTACACCGAGGCGCGCCTGACCCGCATCGCCGGCCTGCTGCTGGACGAGATCGACATGGGCACGGTGGATTTCGTGCCCAACTACGACGGCAGCACGCAGGAGCCACGCCAGCTGCCCGCGCGGTTGCCGTTCGCGCTGCTCAACGGCGCCAGCGGCATCGCCGTGGGCCTGGCCACCGAGATCCCCAGCCACAACCTGCGCGAGGTGGCCGACGCCTGCGTGGCCTTGGTCAAGAAGCCGCAGCTGAGCGACGAGGAGCTGTTCGCGCTGGTCCCCGGCCCTGACTACCCGGGCGGCGGCCAGATCATCAGCAGTGATGCGGACATCCAGGACGCCTACCGCACGGGCCGCGGCAGCCTCAAGGTGCGCGCGCGCTGGAAGATCGAGGACCTGGCGCGCGGCCAGTGGCAGATGGTGGTGACCGAGCTGCCGCCGGGCGTCTCCGCGCAGAAGGTGCTGGAGGAGATCGAGGAACTCACCAACCCCAAGGTCAAGACCGGCAAGAAGGCACTCACGCAGGAGCAGACGCAGCTCAAGGCTGCCTTGCTGGCACTGCTGGACGGCGTGCGCGACGAGTCCAGCAAGGACGCGCCGGTGCGCCTGGTCATCGAACCCAAGACCGGCAAGGTGCCGCAGCAGGACCTCATCACCGCGCTGCTGGCGCACACCAGCCTGGAGACCTCCGCGCCCATCAACCTGACCATGGTGGGGCTGGATGGCCGGCCCGTGCAGAAGTCGCTGCGCGAGATGCTGCAGGAGTGGATCGACTTCCGCCAGACCACCATCACGCGGCGCAGCCAGCACCGGCTGGACAAGGTGCTGGACCGCATCCACATCCTGGAGGGGCGGCAGCTGGTGCTGCTGAACATCGACGAGGTGATCGCCATCATCCGCCAGGCCGACGAGCCGAAGGCGGCGCTGATCGCGCGCTTTCACCTGTCGGACCGCCAGGCCGAGGACATTCTGGAAATCCGCCTGCGCCAACTGGCGCGGCTGGAAGCCATCAAGATCGAGCAGGAGCTGAAAGAGCTGCGCGACGAGCAGGGCAAGCTGGAGGACATCCTCGCCAACCCCGCCTCGCTGCGCCGCCTGATGGTCAAGGAGATCGAGGCAGACGCCAAGCTGTTCGGCGACGCGCGCCGCACGCTGATCCAAGCCGAAAAGAAGGCCGTGGCCGAGGTCAAGGTGCTGGACGAACCCGTCACCGTGGTGGTGTCCGAAAAGGGCTGGGTGCGTGCGCGCCAGGGCCACGGGCACGAGGCGGGCAGCTTCGCCTTCAAGTCGGGCGACGGCCTGTACGGCACCTTTGAGTGCCGCACGGTGGACACGCTCATCGTCTTCGGCAGCAACGGGCGGGTGTACTCGGTGGCCGTGTCCAGCCTGCCGGGCGGGCGTGGCGACGGCCAGCCCATCACCACGCTGATCGAGCTGGAGGCCGGCACGCAGCCGGTGCACTACTTCGCCGGACCGGCCAACGCAGCGCTGCTGCTTGCGGGCTCGGGCGGCTATGGTTTCCTGTCCACCGTGGAGCACATGACCGCACGCAACCGTGGCGGCAAGGCCTTTGTGAACCTGGGTGAGGGCGAACGCCTGTGCCGCCCCTCGCATGCGGCGTTCACCAGCGGCAGCCAGCCGCTGGCGCCCGCCACCCATGTGTGCTGCGCATCCGTGGGTGGGCGAGTGCTCACGTTTGAGATCGCCGAACTCAAGCTCATGGAAAAGGGCGGCCGCGGGCTGATGCTCATCGACCTGGAGCCCAAGGACCAACTGGCCGGCGCGGCGGCCTACACGCGCAGCGTGCGCTTCGTGGGCGTGGGCCGCGGCGGCAAGCCGCGCGAGGAGCAGCTGGAGATCCGCTCGCTCAACAACGCGCGCGCAGTGCGCGGGCGCAAGGGCAAGGCGGCCGACCTGGGTTTCAAGCCGTCCGACGTGCTGCGCGTAGAGTGATTCAAAAACAATAGCTGGTCGCGCTTGCTGTTACAAGCTTTTACGGATAAAAGCCGTTGAAGTTACGGCGTAGAAAGCGCGAGAAGCTATTTTTTGATAGCGATAGTATGTCGCGTGGGCGGCGGGGCTTCTTTGTTGCGTTTGGTAGCATTCTCGCAACCCCGCCATAACGAATTCCAGGAGCCCACCCCATGAGATCGCTGCGCATTTCCCACAAACTCTGGCTCGCCGTGGGCTGCATCGTGCTGGCCCAACTGACCGTCGTGGGCGTGGCTGGTGTGCGCTCTGCCAGGGCGCAGGCCGAATCCGACGCCTTGAGCCGCGAGATGACGCAGCGCGTGCAGACGGCCACACGCTGGGCCGGCCTGACCGAGACCAATGCGGCCCGCACGCTGGCGCTGGTGCTCAGCACCGATGCCGTGGTGGAGCAGGCGTTCAAGGGCGACATTGCCGCCACCTCGGCGCGCATCAGCGAATTGCAAAAGGGGCTGGAAGCCATGGCCCTCACGCCCGCCGACCGCGAGCAGATGGGGCGCATCGCCACCGCGCGCAAGGCCATGATCGATCTGCGCAACCAGGCCCGCCAGCTCAAGGACGCCGGCAGCCATGACGAGGCGGTGCGCCTGGCGCAGCAGTCCTACGTGCCCGCCGTGGCCACCTACCTGGGCACGCTGCAGGAATTCGTGCGCATGCAGGAGCAGACCGCCCAGGCGCGCCAGGCAGAGATGGCCGCCACGCGCATGCTCACGGTGAAGCTGGCGGCCGCGGCCGCAGCCATGATGCTCGCGGCCATCGTGCTGGGGGCGTATTTCCTGATCCGCAGCATCCAGCGCCCGCTGGCCGAGGCCAACGCGCTCGCGGCGCGCGTGGCGGACGGCGACCTGCGCGAGCAGGCGGTGGATGTGCAGCGTGGCGATGAATTTGGCGAGCTGCTGCGCTCGCTGGCCGGCATGCGCGACTCGCTGGCGCGCATGGTGCAGGAGGTGCGCCACACCACCGACAGCATTGCCGTGGCCAGCGCGCAGATCGCCACCGGCAACCAGGACCTGTCCGCGCGCACCGAATCCACCTCCAGCAACCTGCAGCAAACCGCCGCGGCCATGGAGGAGTTCACCAGCACCGTCCAGCACAGCGCGGCGACGGCGGGCCAGGCCAGCCAGCTGGCCGGCGGCGCGAGCGACGTGGCGCGCCGCGGCGGCAGCGTGGTGGGAGAGGTGGTGTCCACCATGGACGACATCCAGCACAGCAGCCGCAAGATCGCCGACATCATCGGCGTCATCGACGGGATCGCCTTCCAGACCAACATCCTGGCGCTGAATGCGGCCGTGGAGGCGGCGCGTGCGGGCGAGCAGGGCCGGGGCTTTGCGGTGGTGGCGGGCGAAGTGCGCAACCTGGCGCAGCGCTCGGCATCGGCCGCCAAGGAGATCAAGGACCTGATCAGCGACTCGGTGGGCCGCGTGGAAAGCGGCTCGCGCCTGGTGCACAGCGCCGGCTCCACCATGCAAGAGGTGGTGCAGTCGGTGCAGCGCGTGGCCGACATGATGGGCGAGATCACCGCCGCCGCCACCGAGCAAAGTGCGGGCATCTCGCAGGTAAACCAGGCCGTGGGTCAACTGGACCAGATGACGCAACAGAACGCGGCGCTGGTGGAGGAGAGCGCCGCCGCGGCGCAAAGCCTGCGCGAGCAGGCCGATCACCTCACGCGCGTGGTGGCAGCATTCCGCATCGATGGCGCGGTAGCTGCTGTGCCGTCAGCCGCACGCCCCGTGCCGGCTGCTCCACAGGCACGTCCCATGCCGGTGGCACCTGTGGGCAAGGCACCCGCCGCGCCCCGCGCGGCGGCAGCGCCGGCACGGGCGCCGGCGCAGCGTGTGGCGGCCCCCCTGCGTGCGGCTGCTGCACCTGCCGCCGCCGCACGGCCTGCGGCACTGGCCCAAGGTGGTGAGGACGACTGGGAGTCCTTCTGATCCGCGTGCGGTCGCACGCCTTTCGCTGACGGGGCGCCTTGCTTGCCACGCGGGCGCGCGGGGCTGGCTCCTTCACCTTCCGCATGCCGCGACGAGCGCACGCGGGAGGCTGGGAAAGAACGCGGTGCGCGGCTCAGGCCAGCTCGGCGATCAACTCGATCTCCACGCAGGCACCCATGGGGATCTGTGCCACCCCAAAGGCGCTGCGCGCGTGCTTGCCCTTGTCGCCGAACACTTCGCCCAGCAGTTCGCTGGCGCCGTTGGTCACCAGGTGCTGCTCGGTGTAGTCGCCCGTGGAGTTCACCAGGCTCATCACCTTCACGATGCGCTGCACGCGGTTCAGGTCGCCGCCGGTGGCCGCATGCAGCGTGCCCAGCAGGTCGACGGCCACGGCGCGCGCGGCGGCCTTGCCTTCCTCGGTGGTGATGTCGCGGCCGAACTGCGCGGCCCAGGGCTTGCCGTCCTTGCGGGCGATGTGGCCGCTCAGGAACACCAGGTTGCCGGTCTGCACATAGGGCACGTAGGCGGCGGCGGGCACGGCCACGGGGGGCAGGGTGATGTTGAGTTCCTTCAGCTTGTCGTAAACGCTCATGGCAATCCTTGAAAACGAGGGCGGGCGCGGCACGGCCCGGGACACGCGCCCACGGCCGCCGATGCGGCGTGGGACCGGGCGAGTGTTGCACATCGCCACGCCGGCGGAGCGTTCACCGCGTGCGTTCGCATAGCATGCGGCCATGGACCAGTGGGCGCCCGAAGGGCCACAGCACCAGCAGGGAGGGAGCACCGCCGCGCGGGTGGCGACGGCGTCCGCTCGCGTGCCGGTCGCTCGCGTGCCTGTGGTGCGGTCCTGGCATCTGCCCATGGCGCTGGCTTCGGGGGTGGTGGGCGTGGCGCTGCAACTGCAGCAGCCTGCGCTGTGGCCCTGGCCGTCCTATGCGGGGTTGATGGTTGGCGCGTTGCTGGCGGCCGGGGCGCTCGCCTGGTGGGCCGGTGTGCGCGGCCCGCGCCGCTGGCACGGCAGCGGCGTGGCGATTCTGGCCGCGGTGCTGATGTACGGGCTGTGCGGTATGCGCGCTGCGGTCTTCCTGGAGCAGTCTCTGGCGCCGGCGCTGGAGGGGCGTGATCTGCGCGTAACGGGCGTGGTTGCCGCCATGCCGCAGCCGCGCGAGACCGGGTTGCGCCTGCGGCTGGAAGTGGAGGCGGCGCAACTGGACGGTGCGACCGTGCGCGTGCCGCCGCTCATCGACCTGACCTGGTATGCCGGCGGGCTGGGTGATGAGTCAGGCGCGGACAGTCCACCGCCCGCTGTGCGCGCCGGTGAACGCTGGCGCCTGACCGTGCGCCTGAAGGCGCCGCACGGCGGGCGCAATCCGAACGGCTTCGATTACGAGCTGTGGCTGTGGGAGCAAGGGGTGCAGGCCACGGGCTACGTGCGTACCAGCGCGCGGCTGGATGCGCTGCACGGCCCGCCTGAGCGGCTGGGCGCCACCTGGCGCCACCCCGTAGAGCAACTGCGCCAGCGGGTGCGCGACGCCATCGTGCGCACGCTGGTGGACCCTGCGCAGGATGCAGCCCGCCAGCGTGCGGCCGGGGTGGTGGCGGCGCTGGTCACGGGCGACCAGCGCGCCATCGAGCGGGCGGACTGGGATGTGTTCCGCGCCACGGGCGTGGCCCACCTCATGAGCATCTCGGGGCTGCACATCACGCTGTTTGCCTGGCTTGCGGCCGCACTGCTGGACCGGGCCTGGCGCCGCTCGCAACGCCTGTGCCTGGCCGTGCCCGCGCCCACGGCGGCGTTGGTGGGCGGTGTGCTGCTGGCCGCTGCCTATGCGCTCTTCAGCGGATGGGGCGTGCCCGCGCAGCGCACGGTGTGCATGTTGGCCACGGTGGCGCTGCTGCGCCTGTCGGGGCGGCGCTGGCCCTGGCCGCAGGTGTGGCTGCTGGCCTGCGCGGTGGTGCTGGCGGTCGATCCGTGGGCGCTACTGCAGCCGGGCTTCTGGCTGAGCTTTGTGGCCGTGGCTGTGCTGTTTGCTACCGATTTGGGAGCTGCTAGCGCTTATCCCGTAGGCGTTGCAGGCCGTTTTTATGCATTGCTGCGTGAACAGTGGGTGGTGACGCTGGCGCTCACGCCCCTCACGCTATTGCTGTTCGGGCAGGTTTCGCTGGTGGGGCTGCTGGCCAATCTGGTGGCGATTCCGTGGACCACGCTGGTGGTCACGCCGCTGGCGCTGCTGGGGGTGCTGTGGGCGCCGCTGTGGCAGGCGGCGGCGTGGTGCGTGCAGGCGTTGTCGGTGTTGCTGCAGTGGCTGGCAGCCTGGCCCTGGGCGCAGGTCGCTCTGCCCATGGCCCCGCTGTGGGCCGGCGCGGCAGCCGTGACCGGCGGCGTATTGCTGGCGCTGCGCCTGCCGTGGGGCGTACGTGCCCTGGGCCTTGCGCTGCTGCTGCCGGCGCTGTGGTGGCAGTCCGCGCGCCCGCAGCCGGGGCAGTTCGAGCTGCTGGCCGCCGACGTGGGCCAGGGCCAGGCCGTGCTGGTGCGCACGGCGCGCCATGCGCTGCTGTACGACGCCGGCCCGCGCTACCACCAGGACAGCGACGCGGGCGAGCGCGTGCTGGTGCCCCTCCTGCGCGCGCTGGGCGAACGGCTGGACCTGCTGGTATTGAGCCACCGCGATACCGACCACACCGGCGGCGCCGCGGCAGTGCTGGCGCAACAGCCGCAGGCACGCCTGCTGGGGTCGATTGAGGCCGACCATGCACTGCAGGCCCTGCGGCCCGCCGAGCCTTGCCTGGCGGGCCAGCACTGGAACTGGGACGGCGTGCTTTTCGAAGTGCTGCACCCGCCGCGCGATGCGGGCGATGGGCCGGGCGCCCGTGCGCCGAAGTCCAATGCCACGAGCTGTGTGCTGCGCATCGCAGCCGCGGGGACCAGTGACAAGACCGGCGGTGCGGTGGCCCTGCTGGTGGGCGACATCGAGCGCGCGCAGGAACAGGCGCTGGTAGGTGGCGGTGCCGCGCTGGTGGCAGACCTGCTGCTGGTGCCGCACCATGGCAGCAAGAGCTCGTCCAGCGCGCCATTCCTGGATGCCGTGCAGCCGCGCACCGCGCTGGTGCAGGCCGGCTACCGCAACCGCTTCGGCCACCCCGCGCCCGACGTGGCGGCGCGCTACCAGCAGCGCGGCGTCTTGCTCGTGCAGTCGCCGCCCTGCGGTGCGGCGCGTTGGGTATCCGATGCGCCGCTGGCCGTGCACTGTGAACGAGAGGCCACGCGGCGCTACTGGCACCACCGCGTGCCCGAGGCGTCACTTTTGCCGCAGCCGTAGCGTTGCCCGGCCTGCAACTTGCTATCCTGGGTGCAGGAGGCACGCCGCATGCAGCAGTTCGACGAGATGTACACCGTGCTGCCCTTCGGGGGCAGCGACGTGCGGGCGCACTACCGGCATTACGGCCAGTGGCTGGCGCAGCAGCCGGCCGACGCCATGCAGGCCCGCCGCGCGCAGGCCGAGGTGATCTTCCGCCGCGTGGGCATCACCTTCGCCGTGTATGGCGACAAGGACGAGGAGGGCGCCGGGACCGAGCGGCTGATCCCCTTCGACCTGATTCCGCGCATCATCCCCGCGCAGGAATGGCGCCGCATGCGGCGCGGCCTGGTGCAGCGCGTCACGGCGCTCAACCGCTTCATCCACGACATCTACCACGGCCAGGACATCCTGCGCGCAGGCATCGTGCCTGCCGACCTGATCCTGGCCAATGCGCAGTTCCGTCCCGAGATGGTGGGCCTGGACGTCCCGCAGGACGTGTACGCGCACATCGCGGGCATCGACCTCGTGCGCGCGCCGGGCGCGGATGGCGAGGGCATCCACTATGTGCTGGAGGACAACCTGCGCGTGCCGTCCGGCGTGTCATACATGCTGGAAAACCGCAAGATGATGATGCGGCTGTTTCCCGAGCTGTTTGCGCTGCACAAGGTGGCCCCCGTGGCGCACTATCCCGACCTGCTGCTGGACACGCTGCGTGCCAGCGCGCCGGCCTGGAGCAGCGCCGACCCCACCGTGGTGGTGCTCACGCCCGGCATGCACAACAGCGCCTATTTCGAGCACGCCTTCCTCGCGCAGCAGATGGGCGTGGAGCTGGTCGAAGGCCAGGACCTGGTCGTCAAGGACAACGTCGTCTACATGCGCACCACGCGCGGCCTGCAGCGCGTGCATGTCATCTACCGGCGCGTGGATGACGACTTCCTCGACCCACAGGTGTTCCGGCCCACCTCCACACTGGGCTGCGCGGGGCTCATGCAGGCCTACCGCGCGGGCAACGTGGCCATCTGCAACGCCGTGGGTACGGGCATTGCGGACGACAAGTCGGTGTACCCGTACGTGCCCGAGATGATCCGCTTTTACCTGGGCGAGCAGCCCATCCTGGCCAACGTGCCCACCTGGATGTGCCGCCGCCCTGAAGACCTGCAGTACGTGCTGGGGCATCTGCCGGAGCTGGTGGTCAAGGAAGTGCACGGCGCGGGCGGCTACGGCATGCTCATCGGACCCGCGGCCACGCGCGCCGAGATCGAGGCCTTCCGCGCCGCGCTCCTCGCCAATCCCGCGGGCTACATCGCCCAGCCCACGCTCTCGCTCTCGACCTGTCCCACCTACGTGGATGCGGGCATCGCGCCGCGCCACATCGATCTGCGGCCCTTCGTGCTCAGTGGACAAAAAGTGCAGATGGTGGCCGGCGGGCTCACGCGCGTGGCGCTCAAGGAGGGCTCGCTCGTCGTCAACTCGTCGCAGGGCGGCGGCACGAAGGACACCTGGGTGCTGGGGGATGAGGATGGAGGTCAATGAGATGCTGAGCCGCACTGCCGATCACCTGTTCTGGATGTCCCGCTACACCGAGCGGGCAGACAGGCCCGCCGCAGGCGGGCTTGCGCCACAACACAGCGGGCGCGCGCAGCGCGTGCGGGGTTTGCTGCCCGCCCAAGCCGAGGAGGCCACATGCTGAGCCGCACTGCCGATCACCTGTTCTGGATGTCCCGCTACACCGAGCGGGCAGACAGGTCCGCCGCAGGCGGGCTTGCGCCACAACACAGCGGGCGCGCGCAGCGCGTGCGGGGTTTGCTGCCCGCCCAAGCCGAGGAGGCCACATGCTGAGCCGCACTGCCGATCACCTGTTCTGGATGTCCCGTTACACCGAGCGGGCAGAAAACACCGCCCGCATGCTCAACGTCAGCTACGAGACCTCCCTGCTGCCGCAGTCCGATGCCCAGGCGCAGGAGGGCTGGCGCGGGCTGCTGTCGATCAGTGAGCTGATTCCCGCCTACACCGCGCGGCAGGGCGCGATCACGGCCACGGGTGTGCTGCGGTTCATGGTGTGCGACGAGGGCAACCCGTCGTCCATCGCCGCGTGCCTGCGCGCGGCGCGCGAGAACGCGCGCGCCGTGCGCGGTGCCCTCACCACGGAGGTGTGGGAGACGCTGAACCAGACCTGGCTGGAGCTGTCACGCCAGCTGCGCGAGGGGGCCTTCGAGCGCGACCCCGGGCAGTTCTTCGAATGGGTCAAGTACCGCTCGCACCTGTCGCGTGGGGTCACGCTGGGCACCATGCTGCAGGACGAGGCGTTTCACTTCCTGCGCCTGGGCACCTTCCTGGAGCGCGCCGACAACACGGCGCGGCTGCTGGACGTGAAGTTCCATGCGGTGCAGAGCGATTTCCATGGGTTGGCGGGTGATGCCCGCCGTTCCACGCCCGAGGCCGACTTCTACCACTGGAGCGCCATCCTGCGCAGCGTTTCGGCGTTTGAGGTCTACCGCAAGGTGTACCGCGACGTGATCACGCCCGAGCGCGTGGCCGACCTGCTCATGCTGCGGCGGGACATGCCGCGTTCGCTGCATGCCAGCATGCACGAGGTGGTGGACAACCTGGCCGCCGTCGCGCATGAGCATTCGGGGGAGACCGAGCGGCGGGCCGGACGCCTGCTGTCCGATCTGCGTTACGGCCGCATCGACGAAATCCTGGCCACCGGCCTGCATGCCTACCTTACGCAGTTCCTGGACCGCGTGAACGAACTCGGCGGCTGCATCAGCAGGGACTTTCTCGCGCCCGCGGCGGACTGACCGGCACTTCCGGGCCCGGGCTCCGGGGGGTGTTTATTGGCCCTGTGCCATCTGGCGGCTCTGGGCGTCTTGCGCGCAGTTCGCGCGCGCGCCCTGGCGGGCAGGGGGCACCAGGCCGTACTGGGCCAGCACGCTGGCCTCCAGCTCGCCCGACTCGCGCGCGCATTGCAGTTCGGCAATCACTTCAGCGCGTGTGCGGCCGACAGCGTTGGTACGGTCGTGCGTGGAATGGGGCATGGTGGCCACCTGCGTCTGTGCCGCCGGGGGCGCGGGGGCGTGCTGCGGCACCTGGGCCAGCGCGCCCGTGGTGGCGGTGCCGGCCAGCGCCAGTACGGCACTGGCGATGGCGCCGCGCAGCAAGGGGCGGCGCGTGGAAGGGACCTGCGAGGTCAGCGTATGCAAGGCGTTCATGAGGGCTCCTGTGGGGACACTGCCGGCGGCACCATGCCGTCCGTGGAGCCACTGTGCCGGCCCGCCCGTCGGCGTTCCAGCGCATTGCGACGAACCGCGCGCCGGCATGCGCCAGCTGCTGTGCACGTTCGCCAGTGCGGCCGTCCCCGCGGTCAACGCGATGCGTTGCGCCGCTGCTCGCGCAGCATGAACAGGTACAGGCCCTCGACCTTTTCGCGCGCCCATGGCGTCTTGCGCAGGAACTTGAGGCTGGAGGCGACGCTGGGGTCGCTCTGGAAGCAGCGCACGGGAATGCGGCTGGCCAGACCCTCCCAGCCGAAGTATTGCTGCAGCGCCACGACCATCGCCTCCAGCGTGATGCCGTGCAGCGGATTGCGGGGCTGTGCGGGTGGTTGTGGGGCGGGCGCTGCAGGTTGGTCGGTCATGGACGGCGAGCATACGCGCTTGCCGCTCACGAACGCTGGTTTGAAGGAAATTGCCCTCTAGCGCTTGTTTGGTAAGCGCCAACAGCTATTAAAAATATAGCAATTGCCTCTACTGGTGTTGCAGCAGCGGCTCGTTGGCAAACAGCTCCGCAGCCCAGTCGACGAAGGCGCGTACCTTGGCGCTCAGATGGCGGTTGGGCGGATACACCACGTACACGGGCAGCAGGGGGTGGGACCAGTCGGGCAGCACGCGCACGAGTTCGCCGCGCTCGAAGTGCTGCTGGGCCTGGAAGGTGGTGATCTGCCCCACGCCCTGGCCGGCGACGAGGGCGTTCAGATAGGCGTTGCTCTCGTTCACGGCCAAGTGAGAGGGGCCCGAGGTTTCGATCACCTCGCCGTCCTTGTGAAACTCCAGCGGGTAGCGGCGCGCCGAAACGGGCGAGAAGTAGATCACGGTGCGGTGGCTGCGCTCCAGGTCCAGCGGGTGCGCGGGCACGCCAAAGCGCTCCAGGTAGGCGGGCGCGGCCACGGTGATGAATTCCAGGTTGCCGATGCGCCGCGCCACCAGGGACTGGTCGGCCAGCTCGCCGCCGCGGATCACACAGTCGACGTTGTCGCCGATGAGGTCCACGGTGCGGTCGCTGACGCCCAGGTCGATCTGGATGTCGGGGTAGCGCTCCTGGAACTGCGCCAGGTTTGGCACGATGAGCAGCCGCGCCACCGACGATCCCACGTCCACGCGCAGACGTCCGCGCGGGTTGGCGCGCGCCTGGCTCATGCTGGCTTCGATGTCGTCGAAGTCGGCCAACAGGCGCACGGTGCGGTCGTAGAACGCGGCGCCGTCGGCCGTCACGGTGACGCGGCGCGTGGTGCGGTTGAGCAGCTTCACGCGCAGGCGCTCCTCCAGCGCCTGGACGTGCTTGGTCACGGTGCCCTTGGGCAGCTGCAGTGAATCGGCGGCGCGCGTGAAGGTGCCAGCTTCGACCACCCGCGCGAATATGCGCATGGCCTGTATCTGGTCCATGTGCTTCTCCTTCTCTTGTCCCTTGTGAGGCCGACGGATTTTCACACGCACCGTGCGCGCCGATTGTTCGGCATTCGGAAACAGTGCGGTGAAAGATGCACCATTTATCGGCGCTGCCCGCCTCGCTACATTTCCCATCAACCGGACTTGCCGGCCAGCCCAACCATGATCCAGAGCACCCGTCCCTCATCGCCCTCCCTCTGCACCGACACCACCATTGAGGTGGCCACGGAGCAGCAGGTGGCCGTGCGCATGTACGGACGCAAGAAAGCTGGCGAGACGTCGCCACTGGTGGTGCATTTCCATGGTGGCGCATTCGTGTCGGGTGACCTCGACAACGGTTGCACCGTGGGTGGGCTGCTGGAGGCCGCGGGCGCGCGGGTGGTGTCGGTGGCGTACCCGCTGGCACCGGCGCATCCGTTTCCCCAGCCGCTGGAGACTGGCTACGCCGTGCTCAAGTGGGCGTTCAAGCACCGCTCGCGCCTGGCGGGGCCGGGTGCGCTCGTGTATCTGGCGGGCGAGGAGGCGGGTGGCAATCTCGCGGCAGGCATCAGCATGATGGCGCGCGACCAGTCGCATCCACCGCTGGCCGGCCAGATCCTGCTGTCGCCCATGCTGGACCCCTGCGTGGGTACGCCGTCGCTGCGCGCCGCCACGGGCGAAGCCACGGCGTGCAAGTGGGCCGATGGCTGGCTGAAGTTTTTCCGCTGCGCGCGCGATGCCGAGCATCCCTACGCCGTGCCCGGTACCGCGCAGCGGCTGGCGGGGCTGCCGCCCACGCTGGTGCTGGTGGGCGACACCGATCCGCTGCGGGACGAGGCGCTGGCCTACGCCGCGCGCCTGGAAGCGGCGGGGCTTGCGGTCAAGCGGCATGTCTTCACCCAAGCAGCGCAGTGGCCCGACGCCCTGCTGCAACCCGGAACGAATCCCTGCCCCTGCGCGGTGCAGGTGCAGGAGCAGTTCCGGCTTTTCTTTGAGGCCACGCGATGTCCGGCATCGAGCTGAGCCTTGTGATCCAGCCCCTGTACGGGCTTTAGGGAGGAGCGAGGCGCCTGATCCTCACCCGCGGTGAGTTTCCGCGCGCCGAGCCCGCTCCAGCGCCAACCCGGCGTTCCCGCCGCCCCTGTTGTTCCGGCTTTGCGTGCCGGAGGAGAAAGCCTTGCCTGAATCTGCCGCCGCGCACTGCGAGCGGCCTGTCGTTGATTGCCGAAAGGCCTGGAGGAATCACCATGAATTCACCATTTTTCTCGTCGTCCCGTCGCCGCTGGTGGACCGCCGCCGGCGTGTCCCTTGCCGTGGCCGTAGCCGGGGGAGCCGTGCTGGGCCTGCAAAGTTCGCATGCCGAGGCGCCCGCCACCGGCACGGTCCCGCAGGTCATGCCGGTCTCGGTGGCGGCCGTGCTGCAGCAGGACATTGCGCTGTGGGACGAGTTCTCCGGCCGGCTGGAAGCCGTGCAGCGCGTGGACATTCGCCCCCGTGTGGCGGGCGCCGTGCAGGCGGTGCATTTCCGCGAGGGCGCACTGGTGAAGCAGGGCGACCTGCTCTTCACCGTGGACCCTGCGCCCTACGCGGCCGAGGTGGACCGTGCGGAGGCCCAGGTCGTCGCCGCGCAGGCCCGCGTGTCCTACACCCGCAGCGAGATGGAGCGCGCCACGCGCCTGTGGGAAGAGCGCGCCATTGCCCAGCGCGAGCACGACGAGCGTGCCAACGCCCAGCGCGAGGCCGAGGCCAACCTGCGCGCGGCCCAGGCGGCGCTGCAGACCGCGCGGCTGAACTTGGGCTACACGCAGGTGCGCGCGCCCGTCGCGGGGCGGGTGGGCCGCATCGAGGTCACGGTGGGCAACCTGGTGGCGGCGGGGGCCGGCGCGCCGGTGCTTACCACGCTGGTCTCGGTGAGCCCGATCTATGCGAGCTTCGACACTGACGAGCAGGTGGTTGCGCGTGCGCTGGAAGACCTGCGCACCAGCACGCGCTCCAGTGGCAACGCACGTGCCGCGGTGGACCGCATACCGGTGCAGATGGGCACGGGCACCACGGGTGGCACGCCGCACGTGGGGCACCTGCAACTCATCGACAACCAGGTGGACGCCCGCAGCGGCACGGTGCGCGTGCGCGCGGTGTTCGACAACGCCGACGGCACGCTCATGCCGGGCCAGTTCGCACGCATCCGCATGGGCCAGGCGCACCGCTCCTCGGCCGTGCTCATCAACGAGCGCGCCGTGGGCACGGACCAGAACAAGAAGTTCGTGATGGTGGTGGGCGAGGGCGACAAGGCCGAATACCGCGAAGTGCACCTGGGGGTGCACGTGGATGGGCTGCGCGTCGTCACCTCGGGCCTCAAGGCCGGCGAGCGCATTGTCGTGAATGGCCTGCAGCGCGTGCGCCCCGGCGTGCAGGTGGCGCCGCAGGAAGTGCCCATGGCCGCCAAGGCCGAACTGGACGGCAACGGCGCGCAGGCGCGCGCCACGCCCAAGCAGCCCGCTGCCTGAGGGGGGCGGCGCAACGAAGGACCTTCACCATGAACCTGTCCCGCTTCTTCATCGACCGCCCGATTTTCGCGGGCGTACTGTCGGTGCTCATCTTTCTTGCCGGGCTGATCGCGCTGCGCGCGCTGCCGATCTCGGAATACCCCGAGGTCGCGCCGCCCTCCGTGGTGGTGCGCGCCACCTACCCTGGCGCCAACCCCAAGGTGATCGCCGAGACCGTGGCCATGCCGCTGGAGGAATCCATCAACGGCGTGGAGGGCATGCTCTACATGGGCAGCCAGGCCACGACCGACGGCGTGATGACGCTCACCGTGACCTTTGCCCTGGGCACCGACCCGGACAAGGCGCAGCAACTGGTGCAAAACCGCGTCTCGCAGGCCGAGCCGCGGCTGCCGGAGGAGGTGCGCCGCTTGGGGCTGACCACGGTCAAGAGCGCACCCGACCTGACGATGGTCGTGCACATGGTCTCGCCCAACGGCCGCTACGACATCGACTACCTGCGCAACTACGCCGTGCTCAATGTGAAGGACCGCCTCGCGCGCATCCAGGGCGTGGGGCAGGTGCAGATCTTTGGCGGCGGCGACTACTCCATGCGCGTGTGGCTCGACCCGCAGAAGGTCGCGCAGCGCGGCCTCTCGGCCAGTGATGTGGTGGCCGCCATCCGCGGTCAGAACGTGCAGGCCGCGGCCGGCGTGGTGGGCGCATCGCCGGGCCTGCCGGGCGTGGACCTGCAGCTGTCCATCAACGCGCAGGGGCGCCTCACGACCGAGGAAGAGTTCGGCGACATCATCGTCAAGACCGGCGAGGATGGCGCGGTGACCCGTCTGCGCGACGTGGCCCGGCTGGAGCTGGGCGCGGCCGACTACGCGCTGCGTTCGCTACTCAACAACGACCCGGCCGTGGGCATGGGCGTGTTCCAGGCGCCGGGGTCCAACGCGCTGGACATTTCCACCAACGTGCGCGCCACCATGGCAGAGCTGCAAAAGAACATGCCCGAGGGCGTGGAGTTCCGCATCGCCTACGACCCCACGCAGTTCGTGCGGGCGTCGATCAAATCCGTCATCCAGACGCTGCTGGAAGCCGTGGCGCTGGTGGTGATCGTGGTGATCCTGTTCCTGCAGACCTGGCGCGCCTCCATCATTCCGCTGCTGGCCGTGCCGGTGTCGGTGGTGGGAACGTTCGCCGTGCTGCACCTGCTGGGCTTCTCGATCAACGCCTTGAGCCTGTTCGGACTGGTGCTGGCCATCGGCATCGTGGTGGACGACGCCATCGTGGTGGTGGAGAACGTGGAGCGCAACATCGAGGCAGGGCTGAGCCCGCGCGAGGCCACCTACCGCGCCATGCGCGAAGTGAGCGGGCCCATCATCGCCATCGCGCTGGTGCTGGTGGCGGTGTTCGTGCCGCTGGCGTTCATCAGCGGCCTGACCGGGCAGTTCTACCGCCAGTTCGCGGTGACCATCGCCATCTCCACGGTGATCTCTGCGATCAATTCGCTCACCCTGTCGCCAGCGTTGAGCGCGCTGCTGCTCAAGGGCCACCACGAGCCCAAGGATGCGCTCACGCGCGGCATGGACCGTGCGTTCGGCGGTTTCTTCCGCCGCTTCAACCACGTGTTCCACCGGGGCTCGCAGGCCTACAGCGGCGGCGTGCGCCGCGTGGTGGGGCGCAAGGCGCTGATGCTGGCCATTTACCTGGCCCTGGTGGGCGTCACCTGGGGCCTGTTCAAGGCCGTACCGGGCGGCTTTGTGCCGGCGCAGGACAAACAGTACCTGATCGGCTTTGCGCAGCTGCCCGACGGCGCCACGCTGGACCGTACCGACGACGTGATCCGCCGCATGGGTGAAATCATGAAGAAGAACCCCAACGTGGAAGACGCCATCGCGTTTCCGGGCCTGTCGATCAACGGCTTCACCAACAGCTCCAACGCGGGCATCGTGTTCGCCACGCTCAAGCCCTTCGCCGAGCGCACGCGCGCCGACCAGAGCGGTGGGGCGGTGGCCGGGCAGCTGAACCAGGCATTCGGCGGCATCCAGGATGCGTTCATCGCCATGTTCCCGCCGCCGCCGGTGGCGGGGCTGGGCACCACGGGCGGGTTCAAGCTGCAGATCGAGGACCGTGCGTCGCTGGGCTACGAGGCCATGGACGCGGCCGTGAAAGCCTTCATGGCCAAGGCATACCAGACGCCCGAGCTGACGGGCCTGTTCACGAGCTGGCAGGTCAACGTGCCGCAGCTCTATGCCGCCATCGATCGCACCAAGGCACGCCAGCTGGGCGTGCCGGTCACGGACATCTTCGATACGCTGCAGATCTACCTGGGCAGCCTGTATGCCAATGACTTCAACCAGTTCGGCCGCACCTACAGCGTGCGCGTGCAGGCCGACGCGGCCTTCCGTGCCCGCGCGGAAGACGTGGCGCTGCTGAAGGTACGCTCCACGACGGGCGAGATGGTGCCGCTGTCGGCGCTGATGAGGATCGAGCCCAGCTTCGGCCCCGAGCGTGCCATGCGCTACAACGGCTTCCTGTCGGCCGACGTGAACGGCGGTCCGGCGCCCGGCTACTCGTCGGGCCAGGCGCGGGCGGCGGTGGAGCGCATCGCCGCCGAGACGCTGCCCCAGGGCATCTCCTTCGAATGGACCGAGCTGACCTACCAGGAGATCCTGGCCGGCAACTCCGCGGTGCTGGTGTTCCCCATCGCCATCCTGCTGGTGTTCCTGGTGCTGGCCGCGCAGTACGAGAGCCTCACGCTGCCGATCGCCATCATCCTGATCGTGCCCATGGGCCTGTTGGCCGCCATGACGGGCGTTTGGCTCAGCGGCGGGGACAACAACGTGTTCACGCAGATCGGGCTCATCGTGCTGGTGGGACTGTCGGCCAAGAACGCCATCCTGATCGTGGAGTTTGCGCGCGAGCTGGAGTTTTCCGGCCGCACGCCGATGCAGGCCGCCATCGAGGCCAGCCGCCTGCGGCTGCGGCCCATCCTTATGACCTCGCTGGCCTTCGTGATGGGGGTGTTGCCCCTGGTGCTGTCCACTGGCGCGGGTTCCGAGATGCGCAGCGCGATGGGCGTGGCGGTGTTCGCCGGAATGATCGGGGTGACGGCCTTCGGCCTCTTCCTCACCCCCGTGTTCTACGTGGCGCTGCGCCGCATGGCCGGTAACCGGCCGCTGCAGCAGCACGGCAGCCATACCGCGCCATTGATCGAAGAGGCCGGCGCCGGCGGCGCGGCGCGTCCCCTGCCGGCCGCGCCGCGTGGACAGCACGAATGAAAAAGGAATTCCCCATGACGATGCTTTCCCTTGCTTTCCCCGCGCGGCTGGCGCCGCTGGCCGCGGCCCTGGTGCTGGCAGGCTGCATGGGCGCTCCGCTGGCGCCGCCGCCGGAACACGCGGGCGTTGCCGTGCCCGCCGCCTTCAGCGCAGCGGCGACGGAGGGTGCACCGGCCTGGACGACCGCGCCGCCCGCGGAGGCACAGCCCCGCGGCGCCTGGTGGCTGGGTTTTCAGGATCCGGTGCTGAGCGATCTGGTCGAACGCGCTGGTCAGGCCAATACCAGCGTGCAGGAGGCTGCGGCCCGGCTGGCCGAGGCGCGCGCGCTGCTGCGCTCGGCAGATGCAGAGCGCGCGCCCCAGGTGGGCGCCAACGCCGACGTCTCACGCCAGGCCGGTGTGACCACCACCAATGGCACGCAGCCTGCCACGCTCGCAACGGCGGGGCTGGGCGTGTCCTACGAGCTGGATCTGTTCGGCCGGCTGGCGCGCGCCAGCGATGCGGCGCGGCTGGACGCCCAGGCCCGCGCCGCGCTGCTGCAGAGCACGCGGCTGATGGTGCAGGCCGACGTGGCACAGACCTATCTGCAACTGCGTGCGCTGCAGGCGGAGCGCGCGCTGGTGGATGAGAGTCTGGAAGCCTACCGCGGCACTCTGTACCTCACGCAGCGCCGCTACCAGGCGGGCGACGTGGCGGAACTGGACGTGGCGCGCGTGCAGACGGAGGTGGCGGCCACCGAGTCCGAGGCACTGGCGCTGGAGCGCCAGCAGGCGCAGCTGCGGCATGCATTGGCCGTGCTGGTGGGCGACGTGGCCACGGGCTTCTCGCTGCCACCGGCGGCGGTCGAGGCCGCGCTGCCGGTGATTCCGCCCGGCGTGCCCAGCACGGTCCTGGCGCGCAGGCCCGATGTGTCTGCGGCCCAGGCCGCGGTGCTGGCGGCGCAGGCACGCGTGGGCGTGGCGCAGGCGGCGTGGTTTCCCGCGCTGGCACTCACGGGCAGCGCGGGCTTTGCATCGCCAGAGCTGGGCGATCTGTTCAAGTGGTCGGCGCGTTCGTGGGGCATTGGCATGCTGCTGTCGCTGCCGCTCTTCGATGGCGGCCAGCGCGCCGCCCAGGAGGAGGGTGCGCGCGCCCGGCTGGAAGGGGCGCTCGCCGCCCACCGCGGCCAGGTGCTCACGGCCTTTCGCGAGGTGGAAGACCAGCTCAGCGCGCTGCGCCTGCTGGCCGGCCAGGCGCAGGCACAGGACCGCGCCGTGCACTCTGCGGCGCGCGCTACGCAGCTGTCCGATTCGCGCTACCGCAACGGTCTGGTGAGCCAATTGGAGTTGCTGGATGCGCGCCGCAGCGAGCTGCGCAACCGCCGCCAGGCGCTACAGGTGCGCACAGCGCAGTACGTGGGCACGGTGGGGTTGGTGCGCGCGCTGGGCGGGGGTTGGGATACCACCAGCTGAGCGCGTGGGGATTCGCGCCCACGCGACTGCGCCGCGGGGCGTTGCACTCTATAGTGACCGGTTGCGGCCGGCGCGGGTCTTGCCCCTGCGCCTGGCGCCCGATTTTTCTTGACATGACATCCAGGAGCCCATTGCATGACCTATCCCGACACGCGCCTTTTCATCGCCGGCCAATGGCAGGACGCCGAGAGCGGCAAGACCATCGCCGTGCACAACCCGGCCACGGGCCAGGAAATCGGGCGGGTGGCGCATGCGGGCATTGCTGACCTGGACCGTGCGCTGGAGGCTGCGCAAAAGGGCTTCGAGGTGTGGCGCGACACGCCCGCCATCGAGCGCGCCAAGACCATGCGCCGGGCGGCCGCGCTGATGCGCGAGCGCGCCGATGCCATTGCAGCCATCCTCACGCAGGAGCAGGGCAAGCCCCGGGCCGAGGCGCGTGTCGAGGCCATGGCCGCGGCCGACATCATCGAGTGGTTTGCCGATGAGGGCATGCGCGTGTACGGCCGCATCGTGCCGTCGCGCAACCTCGCCGTGCGCCAGATGGTGGTGAAGGACCCGGTGGGGGTGGTGGCCGCGTTCACGCCCTGGAACTTCCCCATCAACCAGGTGGTGCGCAAACTGGGCGCGGCGCTGGCCGCGGGCTGCGCGGTGCTGGTCAAGGCGCCGGAGGAGACGCCCGCCAGCCCGGCCGAGCTGATCCGTGCATTTGCCGATGCCGGCGTGCCCGCCGGTGCGGTGGGCCTGGTGTACGGCAACCCGGCCGAGATCTCCAACTACCTGATCCCGCACCCCATCGTGCGCAAAGTCACATTCACCGGCTCCACCCCCGTGGGCAAGCAACTGGCGGGGCTGGCGGGCCAGCACATGAAGCGTGTGACCATGGAGTTGGGCGGCCACGCGCCGGTGATCGTCTGCGAGGACGCGGACATCGAACTGGCGGTCAAGGCCTCGGGCGGCGCCAAGTTCCGCAACGCGGGGCAGGTCTGCATCTCGCCCACGCGCTTTTTGGTGCACGAGAGCGTGCGCGCCGACTTCGTGGCCGCGCTCACGCGCCATGCCCAGGGCCTGAAGGTGGGTGACGGCCTGGCCGAGGGCACGCAGATGGGCCCGCTGGCCAACCCGCGCCGCGTGGCGGCCATGGCCGACCTGCTGGGCGATGCCGTGCAGCAGGGCGCCACGGTGCGCACGGGTGGCGAGCGGCTGGGCGAGGTGGGCAACTTCTTTGCGCCCACGGTGCTCGACAACGTACCCACACATGCACGCATCTTCAACGAGGAACCCTTCGGACCCGTCGCGGCCGTGCAGGGTTTCACGCAGCTCGAAGCGGCCATCGCCGAGGCCAACCGCCTCGCCTACGGCCTGGCGGGCTACGCGTTCACGCGCTCGCTCAAGAATGCCCACCTGCTGAGCCAGCGCGTCGAGGTGGGCATGCTGTGGGTCAACCAACCCGCGACGCCCTCGGCCGAGCTGCCGTTTGGCGGCATCAAGGATTCGGGCTACGGTTCCGAGGGCGGCCCCGAGGCGCTGGAGGCGTGCCTGAACACGCGAGCGATCTCCATCACCCACGTCTGACGCCGCCCTTCAGCACCACCAGCCCCGGCCTGCCGGGGCTTTTTTTACACCGCGCTCAGAAGCGGTAGGTGCCCGTCAGCAGCACGTTGCGGCGCTCGCCGTAGAAGCAGTCGCCGCGCGCCAGGCACTGGGTGATGTTGACCTTGTCCGTCAGGTTGTTGATGTTCAGCGCCAGACGCCAATCGCCCGCGTCGTAGGCCACCATGGCATCGGCCAGCAGCACCGACGGGGTGTCGATGGCCGGGGCGCCGGTCCACTGCGATCCGGTGTAGCGCACGCCGGCGCCCACCGTCCAGCCGCCGCGGCCCTGGGCCGCGAAGCGGTGCATGAGCCAGCTGGACGCCGTATGCCGCGGCACGCCCGCCACGCGCTGGCCCTGGTCGCCTGCGTTGCTGCGGCTGATGGTGGCGTCGGCATAGGCATAGCCCAGCGTCCAGTCCCAATGGCGCGCCAGGCTGGCGGTCATCTCGGCTTCGAGCCCCTTGATGGTGACCTCGCCGATCTGCAGGCTGTTGAGCGGGTTGCTCGGGTCGGTGGTCTTGCGGTTCTTCTCGCGCAGGTGGTAGAGCGCCGCAAAGGCCGAGATGCCGCGCCCTTCGGGCATCCACTTCACGCCGGCTTCCCACTGCTGGCCGCGCTGGGGTTTGTAGGGCGTGCCGTACACGTTGACGCCCCCCAGCGGTTGGAACGACTCTGAATAGCCCACATACGGTGCCCAGCCCCCTCCGGCCTGGTAGGTCAGGCCCAGGCGCTTGGTCCAGGCCTTGTCGTCCACCGCCGCGGCGGGGCGGCCTTCGGTGTCGGTCTTGGCGCGGTCATGGCGCAGGCCCAGCGTGGCGGTCCACGCACCCCAGCGCATCTGGTCCTGCAGGTACAGGCCCAACTGGCGCTGCGTCACGTCGGGCAGGGCCGTCAGGGCGGCGCTGCTGGGCGGGGTGAAGTTGCCGTACACCGGTGCATACACGTCGATGGCGGGCGCCACGGCGCGCCAATTGGACTGGCTGGTGTGGTTGCGTTGACCGTCCACGCCGACCAGCAGCGTGTGCTCCACCGCGCCCGCGCGCAGGCGCCCCTCCAGCTGCGTGTCGATGAGCAGCAGGCGGCTGGCGTTGCGTTGCCAGGCGGCGTCGCGCAGCACGGTGCGACCATTGGCGTCGAACACCGGACGCGCGGGTCGGCCGCTGGCGGCATTGGCAGTGAAGCTGGTGTAGAGCGTGCGGTAGTCCACGTCGCTCACGGTGCGGCGCAGGTTCTGGCGCAGCGTCCAGTCGCCGTTCAGGCGGTGGCTGAAGAGGTAGCCCCAGGAGGCGTTCTCGGTGTCGTAGGCGTCCCAGCCCGGCTCGCTGATGAAGGTGTTGGTGGGAATACGCCCGTAGGCACTCGGCAGCCGCGTGCCCTGCCAGGGGAAGAAGCCGATCAGCGAGCCGCTTTGGTCCTTCTGGTAGTGCGCCTGCAGCGTAAGCGAGGTGTCCGCGCTCGGCCGCCAGGTGAGCGATGGCGCGAACACCACGCGGTCATCGTCCACGTGGTCCACCTGCGTGCCGCTGTCGCGGCCCACGGCCACCAGGCGGTAGAGCCACTGGCCCTCGGCATCCAGCGGGCCGGTCAGGTCGGCGGCGATCTGCTTGCGCGCATGGCTGCCTACCTGCACCTGCACCTCGCGTTGGCGCTCGGCCAGCGGACGCTTGGACGTGAGGTTGAGCACGCCGCCCACGCTGCCCTGGCCGTAGAGCACCGAAGAGGGGCCGCGCAGGAATTCCACGCGCTCCAGCGTGTAGGGCTCTGCCTTGACATTGTTGTACGTGCCATAGGTGCGCAGCAGCCCGTCCAGGTACTGCGTCACATCGCCGCCGCGCGCCTTGAAACTGTCCACGCGGCTGTCGAAGTAGCTCGATACGATGCCCGCGCTGTAGCGCGTGGTCTCGCGCAGCGTCTGTACTCCCTGGGCTTCCATTTGGTCGCGCGTGACCACGCTGATGGCCTGGGGTGTCTCGATGAGCGGCGTGTCGGTCTTGGTGGCAGACAGCGCGCGGCGGGCCACGAAGCCCCGTACCGGTTCGGTGGCGCTTTGCTGCGCCGGGTCGGCGCTGATGGTGACCGCGGGCAGGGCGGCTTCGGTGGTCTGGGCATGCGCGGCGGCGCCGCACAGCAGCGCCACGGCGGCCTGTGCGGCGGCAGTGCGCGTGGCGGGGAAAGGGCGAAAGATCATGGTGCTATGAATAGTGAAGCTGGTTGCGCAGGATGGACGGACGCTGCAGCGTGTTTTGATAGAAATTGAGGTGCTCAGAACGTGTAGTCCAGCGTGACGTAGAGCGAGCGCGGCTCGCCCGGTGTGACGGCCGCAAAGCCCGCGGCCGTGGTGGATGCGTCCACGTAGTAGCGCCGGTTGGCGGCGTTCTTCAGGTTGGCCTGCAGTCGCACGCCGCCGCCGAACTGGTAGCCCAGCGCGAGGTCCACCACGGTGTAGCCGGGCAGGCGCCACCGGTTGTCGTTGGCGGTGAACTTGTCGCCCTGGTGGACCAGCCCGCCGCCGACCCACAGGCCGGGCACCCGGGGCAGGCGGTACTGGGTCCACAGCGAGGCGGTGCGCCGCGGGGCGAGCGCGACGCGGTGGCCCACGTTGGCGCCGGGCACGGTGTCGGCCAGCACCTTGGGGTCGAGGAAGGTGGCCTGCGCGGTGACGCTCCAGCCCGGGGTGATGCGGCCTTGGGCCTCCACTTCCAGCCCCTTGATGCGCTGGCGGCCCGTCAGCACCGAGTAGCCGGGGTGCTCGGGGTCGTTGGCCGGTGCGTTGGTCAGTTCCAGCGCGAAGGCCGACACGGTGGTGAGCAGGCGCTGGCCCAGCCATTCCTGCTTCCAGCCCACCTCCAACTGCTTGCCCTCGGAAGGCGGTGCCGCGCGGTCGCCCCACAGCAGCGTGCCCGAGTTCGCCTGGAACGAGCGCGCATGGCTCACATAGAACATGCTGGCGGGCAGGGGCTGCCAGCTCAGCGCGGCGCTGGGCTGGGTCTTGCTCAGATCCGTGGCGGGCTTGGTGTAAGCGTCCTTGAGCCGGTCGTGGCGCAGGCCCAGCAGCAGGCTGAAGTCGCCCAGGGCGAGCCGGTCCTGCACGAACAGGCCCGTGTTGCGCGTGTCCGAGGCCACGGCGGCCCTGCCGCCCGAAGCCGCGGGCGGCACCAGGCCCGTCACGGGCTGGTACAGGTCCACTGCACCCAGGTTGCCCGTGCCACGCGCACCGTACACGCCCTCGATGGCACGCCAATCCAGCCCGGCGAGCAGCGTGTGGCGCACGGGACCCGTCCGCACTTGTGCGCGCAGTTCGGCCAGCGCGGTGTCCGACGTGTAGTTCTGCCCCGGTGCCAGCCAGTAGCTGCGCGCCACCTGGCCGCCCGTCACCGGGCCGATGGGGTAGACCATGTTCACGTTGCGAAAGGTCTCGTTGCGCGACAGGTGCACCCGCCCTTCAAGGCTGTCTGTGAAGCGGTGCTGCAGCTCCGTGGAATAAAAGCGCAGGTGCCCGTCGGTGCGCAGCCAGGGCTCGCCATAGAAGGTGCCCACCGGGAGCACGTCCGCGCTGCGCGGGTTCTGCGGGTCGGGCACCGCCAGCCCCACGGTGGATACGCCTTCCAGGCTTTGGTACTCGGCCTGTGCGCGCCAGCGCGTGTCCGGCGTGAGCTGCCATTCCAGGCTGCCGGCCAGGCCCTGCTTGCGCGGCCTGTTGCCGTCCACGAAGCTGCCGCCGCGGCTCGCGCCGCCGTCCAGCCGGTAGCGCAGCGTGCCGTCGGCATTCAGGGGGCCGGTGAGGTCGAATTCGGCATTGCGCCAGCCGTGGCTGCCCGCACCGATCTTCACGCTGCGCAGCGGATCGGCCTGGGGCCGCTTGCTCACGTAGTTGACGAGGCCGCCCGGTGCCACCTGGCCGAACTCCAGCGCGGCCGGGCCCTTGATGACCTCGACGCGTTCGATGTTGAACAGCGGTGGATCGAGCAGGTGCACGAACTTGGCACCGTCACGCAGGTAGTTGTAGGTGTTGTTGGCCCACAACCCGCGGATCGCGAACTGCGAGTACGAGCCTGCGTATTCGCTGCGCGAGGACACGCCGGCCGCGTTGCGCAGCACGTCGCGCTCCGTGGTGGCCAACTGCTGCTCCAGCAGCGCGCTGTCGATCACGCTCACGGCGCGCGGCGTCTCCAGCACTGGCAGGCCCAGGCGCGAGCTGCTTTGCGCGCGGCGCGCGGGCGTGGCGGCGGCGCCCGCCGTGGAGTCGACCACGTCTACCTGGCGCAGGGTGGCGGTTGCCGCCGGCGCGCCTTGCGGGGCCTCGGCGGTCTGCGCGATCGCGCTGCCGCACAGCAGCCACAGCGCGGCCTGCGCGGCCAGGGCCACGGCCGTGCGCCGCGGCCGGGGAACAAGGGGAGGTTTCATGGCGGTAGGGGATGCAAGGGGCGGGACACCGCTCAGCGCGCCTTGGCGGGCGGTGCGGGCAGGGCGGGCAGGGCAGGCGATATGGCGCCGTGCGTCTGCACGAAGCTCAGCGTGGTCACGTAGCTCGCTTCGCCATAGGGCTGGCCCAGGTGCTCGCCGGGGGTCTTGTCGGTGTGCTGGACCTCGGCCACGTACTGGCCCTGCCATGGCAGGGCAAAGCGCACCGTGCCGTCTTCGCCGGTGGTGGCCTCGCGCGACCAGCCGGAGGGCGCCACCAGCGTCACCTTGGCCTTGGGCAGCGGGACGCCCTGGAACACCACGCGCAGCGTGCCGTCCTGCCCCGTGGGCACGAGGTCCAGGGGCGCGGCGGCGTCCACCGGCTGCGCCAGGCTGGACACCCAGCGCGCCGCGGGGCGCCACAGCAGCGGCGGACGCTGCGTCTTGCTGCGGTCGATGAGCGGGTACGGGGCTTCCGCCCAGAGCGTGTCCACAGCGCTTTGCGGCGCATAGACGAAGGCCGTGGGCGTGCGGCGGCCTTCGGTCGACCGCGCTCCGGCCTGGCGTAGCACAGGCACTGCGGTGAATTTATCCAACAGGCCCGGCGAGGTCTCGCGCAGGTTATCGGCGTATTCACCGAAGTGCAGGCGCGTCTCGTTCGGTGCCTGCTCCAGCCAGACCTGGTGGGCCTGTGCAGCGCCGCCAGCCAGCAGCAGCGCACCGGCCAGCCGCGCGAGGGGGTGTCGAGGGATGAGGGACATGGGCGTGTTCTCCTGTGAATGGATGGATGTATGCGAGGAATGGCGTTTGCTATTGAATGGATAGCTGTCAGCGCTTTACGGATAAGCGCTGTGGCAGGTTTTTATGTGAAATACAGGCAGGCGCATGAAGGCTCTCGCAAGGGCGCCACGGGGCGCTTTTTGGATAACGCTGGCTGCCTGCGCCAGCCGGGCGGCTGGCGTGGGTGGCTCTGAAAGAAGTGCGTGTGCGTCGGCACACCGGCCCGCGATGCGGGCCATGCGGGCTCAGCCCGGCCCGGCGCCGGCGCAGCCCGTGGCCGCGGCCCCTACGAACAGCGCAGCCAGCAAGGCCGCCACGCCGGCGGTAGGCAGCCAGCGTGGTCGCCAGGTGGCCAGCGCCGTGGCGGCCAGCGCTGCCAGCGAGAGGGCTACGCCCCACCACACCAGGCCCATGGGCACGGTCGGGGCCGGCCGTCCCACGGCATGGGCCAGGGCCGCTGCCAGCAGTACCCAGCCCGCGCCGCGCAGGCGCTGCAGCGTGGGGGCGGTGGCGGATCGGCGCAGCGCGTCCTCGTGGTGCCGATCCATGCCCAGGGCCATGGCGCACCAGCCGGCCAGGCACAACAACAGTTCCGTCATCTCAGGCTCCCGCGCGGTGGCCGCGCGCGGCCGTTAGGTGTGCCGGCACGGCCGCTGGGGGCCTTGCGCCAGCGGTCGCCCGCAGGGGTCGCAGCCGGTAGGCCAGCGCCAGCAGCAACGCGCCGGTGGCGAGGAATGCCAGGTCCATGCCCGCCAAAACCCAGTCGCGGGCTGGCAGGCTGACGCCCAGGTGCGCGTGCGTGGTGGCTGCGTTCAACAGCGGCAGCAGCGCCCAGAGCGCCCCGGCCAGTGCCAGCAGGGCGCACCAGCCGCGCCGGCCCGGCGAGACGGCCGCGAGCAGCAGCGCTAGCGCCCATGCGCTGAAGAAACAGGCCAGCTCTGCATCGGCCCGCGCCGCCCAGTGCAGCGGCAGCAGCCGGTTGGCAGCGAGGTAGACCGCCAAAGCCAGCGGCAGGCCGGCCAGCGCCGCCAGGTTGAGGGTGGACACCAGCCGCTCGCCGAAGGGCAGGCGCTGGGGCTGCCCGGCATGGGGACGCCGTGCCTGCGCTTGGCGTTTGACAGTCCACAGCACCAGGCCGGTGGCGATCATCAGGCTGCCCAGCACGCCGAAGCCGAACAGGGCCCAGCGCAGGCCGGGACCTGCGAACCGTGCAAGGTGCAGGCCGTAGAGCACGCCATAGGTCTGCCGTGCCGCGCCGGCGGGGGCGGCTTCGTGCAGCAACTGGCCACTGGCGCCATCGAACCACAGGCGTTCGGGACCGTACTGCAGGCGGTCGCCGTCATGGCGCGTGACCTCCAGGCGCACATCGCCGCCGGGGTCGCGCTGCGCGCGCAGGCGCTGCACGCGCCCTCCCTGCCAGTGGGCCTGGGCCTGCTGCATGGCAGCGGCCACGGCCAGCGGTGGCAGGGGCGCGGGCGGACCGGCCCGGGCGGAGCCCGCGCTGCGCGGGGCGTCCCCCTGCAGTTCTGCGAAGTAGCTGGCCGTGTCGGTGCCGCGTGCGCCGGGATACACGGCGGCAATGCCCGCCGGCAGGTACAGCGAGTGAAAGATCATGAGTCCGCTGAAGGTGATCACCAGGTAGAACGGCAGCGCCAGCACGCCGCTGACGTTGTGCGCATCCAGCCATGCACGCTGGCCGCCCTTGGCGGGGCGAAAGGTGAAGAAGTCCTTGAAGATGCGCCGGTGCGTGACCACGCCGGTGAGCAGCGCCACGAACATCAGCAGCGTGGCCGCGCCCACGATCCAGCGCCCTTGCAGCACCCAGCGGCCCTGGTGCGCGGTGCGCAACTCGAAATGGAAGCGGTAGAAGAAGTCTCCCCCCGCCGTGGCCCGTGGCGTGAGGATGTCGCCGGTGGCGGGGTGCACCAGCAGGGTCTGGAAGCGCTCGCGCGGCCCAGCGTGCCACAGCAGCGACACCTCGGGCTGGCGCTCGTCGGGCAGGCGCATGATCCACTGGGTGGCCTGCGGTGCGTGCTGCCGCAGGGCGGCCAGGGCGCGCTCGGCGACGGCTGCCGCGTCATCTGCCTTGGCGGGCGGCAAGGCCTGGAGTTCGGGGCGCATCCAGTGGTTGAACTCGGGCTTGAAATACGACAGCGTGCCCGTCACGAAGATGGCAAACAGCAGCCAGCCCAGCAGCAGCCCCGCCCAGGTGTGCAGCCAGGCCATGGCCTGGCGAAAGCCCTCGCGTGCGGGGGCGCGGGATGCATCGGCGGGCGGGCTCATGCGGCACCCGCCAGCCATTGCAGCACCTGGGCGGCCAGCCCCAGCAGCATCGCAGGGCCCAGCACGCCGCACCAGGCCTGCCAGGCCGTGCGCGCAAAGAAAACCCAGGCGATGGTCAACGCATAGACCAGCCACGCCAGCAAGGTGGCGGCCAGCACGGCGTCCACGCGGGTGCTGCGTTGTGCCAGGGCCAGCGCGGCCGCAGCCGTGAAGGCCGCCGTGAGCGCATAGCCTCCCGCCACCGCGGCCAGTGTGCGCGAGGCTACGGCGAGCCGGTAGCGCCACAACGGTTGCGTGGGCCTCATCGGACTCCCTCCTGTGCCGCGAGGGAGCGGGACGGCCGCACGGCGGCCGAGGCCTCGCCGTTGAACAGGGGCGGGGCAGTGTCGAGGCACGGCGTCAAGGCGGAGCAGGCGCGGATCACAGGCTACTTAAGATATGTCATGAGAACGATTCGCATTTAAGTATAGGTGAGAAATGCCTGCGTACGTGAAGGCCGTCCGCCGTTGCGATGCGTGCGCGCGACAGGTGCCGCTGCGCCGGCACCACAGGCAGGCCCAGGCACGGCGCCGGCTTGGCCGTGCACCGCAAAACGGGCTGTAACGTTGCGGAAGCGTCCGCGTGAGCGTCAGCCGCGCTCAACCGGCCGGCCGGGGTCGCTGCACCACTCGCTCCAGCTGCCGGCAAACAGGGCCGTGGGACCCAGGCCCGCGATTTCCATGGCCAGCAGGTTGGGCAGGGCACTCACGCCGCTGCCGCATTGATGGACGACGGTGGCGGGGTCGCGGCCATCCAGCAGGTTGGTGAACTCGGCACGCAGCTGCTCCGGGCTCTTGAAGTGGCCGTCCGTTCCCAGGTTCAGGCCGAAGGGGCGGTTGAGTGCGCCGGGGATGTGGCCCGCCACGGGATCCAGCGGCTCCACCTCGCCCCGGTAGCGCGGTGTGGCGCGCGCGTCGACCACCGTCTGGCCGGGTTGACCCAGTTGCGCCAGCACCTCCTGCGCGCTCACCAGCCGGCGCAGCGGCGCCTGCAGCCGAAAGTGCGACTGGAAACGCGCCGGCTCGTCGCCGCTGGCCACCGCGCCGCCGGCGGCCTGCCAGGCCTGCAGCCCGCCGTCGAGCACGGCCACGGCATCATGTCCCGCCCACTTGAGCATCCACCACAGGCGGCCGCAGTAGTTGGCGCCGTTGCGGTCGTACACCACGGCCTGCATGTCATTGGCAAAGCCGATGTCCGAGAGCCAGGTCGCAAATCGCTCGCGGTTGGGCAGCGGGTGGCGCCCGCCCGATGCGGGCTCGTCCGCCGCCGAGGCCACGACCGTGCCGCCCGCGCCGGGGGCGCCATGGCGGGCGCTCAGGTGCTTGTCTAGGTCGGCGTGGAAGGCGCCGGGGATGTGCGCCTCGCGGTATTGGCTGGCGCCCAGGGTGGGTTGGGTGAGGTCGAAGCTGCAGTCGAACACCATCAGCGGCTGGCCGCTGTGCAGGAGGGACTGCAGTTCAGGAACGGAGATCAGCGTGGTGTAGGGCATGGTCGGGCTCTGTGCGTATCGATCAGGCCCCATTGTCGCGGCGTTGGGCGCGCCAGCGCGTCAGTGTTCTTCGGCAGGCGTGTCCGGCGCGGCCCGGGCACGCAGTACGGTGGCCGTGATGCCGCTGCCCACGATGAGCGCCATGCCCGCCCAGCCGATGAGTGGCAACTGGTCGCCGAACAGCGCCACGCCGTAGATGCTGGCGAAGACGATGCCCGAGTACTGCAGGTTGGCCACCACCAGCGTGCCGCGGGCGGTGAGGGCGCGCGAGTAGGCACGTGTCATGCACAACTGCCCGCCCGCGGCCAGCAGGCCCAGCGGCAGCAGCCACAGCGCGGGCCACCCGGGCCAGTCGGACATACCCGTGACCAGCATAGCCGCGCCGCCGGCTACGGCCGAGCCCACGGCGAAATAGAACACGGTGCGCGTCTCGGGCTCGCCCAGGCGCGACAGCGCCACCACCTGCATGTAGGCGAACGCGGCGGTCAGGCCCGAGCACAGGCCCACCAGGCCCGCGAAGGCCTGGTTGTCGTCGATGCTGGGGCGCAGCATCATGACCACGCCCGCGAACCCGACCAGCACGGTCAGCACCAAGGTCACCTGCAACGGCGGGCGCGGCTGCGCGCTGGAGGGGCGCCAGGCGAGCAACGCGCCGCCGATCAGGAAGGCGGCGATCCACACGCTGCTCATGTAGTTGAGCGTCATCGCCGTGGGCAGGGGCAGGTAGGCGATGGCGTAGAACCACGCGCCCAGCGATGTCACGCCGATCAGGCTGCGCCAGGCGTGCATGCCGGGGTAGCGTGTGGCCAGCGCCACCTTTTGCGAGCGTGCCAGCGCCCAGAGGATGGCCATGCCGATGAAGCCGCGGTAGCAGACCAGCTCGGCCGCGTTGAAGTAGGCCGAGGCCATCTTCACGCAGACCCCCATGCTTGCGAACAGGAACGCCGCCAACACCATCCAGAGCGCTTGCATGGAAAACCTATGGGTATGAATAAAAATAGCTGCCAGCGCTTGTGTATCAAGCGCTGGCAGCTATTGTAATGGTAGCGTGGGGCGGCGGTGTGGGGCCTTAGCCGCGGGACACGGCGGCACCCATGCGACCGCGGTACCACTCGTGGAAGTGCTGCATGCCGTCCTCCATGGGGCTCTGGTAGGGGCCGACCTCGTTGTCGCCGCGTTCCATCAGGGCCTTGCGGCCCGCGTCCATGCGCTCGGCGATCTCGTCATCCTCGATGCAGGTTTCCATGTAGGCCGCACGCTGCGCCTCGACGAACTCGCGCTCGAAGGCGACGATTTCCTCGGGGTAGTAGAACTCCACCATGTTCAGCGTCTTGTCCACACCGATCGGGTGCAGCGTGCTGACGGTGAGCACGTGCGGATACCACTCCACCATGATGTGCGGGTAGTAGGTCAGCCAGATCGCGCCGCGCTCGGGCATCTTGCCTTCGCGGTACTTCAGCAGCACCTCGTGCCACTTCTTGTACACGTCGGAGCCCGGCTTGCCGAACGTGGAAGCCACCCCCACGGTTTGCACGGAGTATTCCTTCTGGAACTCCCACTTCAGGTCGTCACAGGTGACGAAGTTGCCCAGGCCTGGATGGAACGGACCCACGTGGTAGTCCTCCAGGTAGACCTCGATGAAGGTCTTCCAGTTGTAGTTGCACTCGTGCAGTTCCACATGGTCGAGCGCATAGCCCTCGAACGACAGCTCACGCTGCGTGCCCATGCCGGCCAGGTCGGCGGCGATGTCGCGACCGTTGTCCTCGAACAGCAGGCCGTTCCATTCGCGCAGCTTGTAGTTGTTGAGATTCAGGCAGGGGTCGTGCGCGAAATGCGGCGCGCCCAACAGCTCGCCGCTGGTGGAATACGTCCAGCGGTGAATCGGGCAGACGATGTTGCCGCCCGCATGGCCCTTGCCTTGGGCCTGCAGGTTGCCGCGGCCCTTGAGCATCACCGCCTGGCGGTGCCGGCAGACGTTGGAGATCAGCTCCACCTGCCCCTGGGCATTGCGCACGAGGGCGCGGCCCTCCTTTTCCTGGGGCAGCGCGAAGTAGTCGCCCACCTCGGGGACTGCGAGTTGGTGCCCCACGTAGCGGGGCCCTCGCTGGAAGATCGTCTCCAGTTCGCGCTGCAGCAGCGCTTCGTCGAAATAGCTGGAAACTGGTAGTTGGCTTGCGGCCTGCTGCAGTTGAAGACTTAAATCAGACATGGGTGACCTGACCTAAAGACTCCCCACAGGGAGGGTGCGCGTGCGCACGGGGCTATAGAAAAAACGAAACCGGCCCAGGGAAGTACTCCATAGCCGGTTCGTAGTGAAGGAATGGGATTATAGGTGGTGGGGTTATTTCCGCGGCGGGTGTACGTGTATTGCGCGCGCCTAGCAAGCCGCGTGCGGCGTCCGGGGCGGCGATCTCCCGCCGGCCGCGGGGGCATCCCCGCGGCCTTCGCCGGGCAGGCGCGGGGCCCTGCGCCTAAAATTGGCCGTTTCCACTTGCGCCCTTGGCGCTGCGTCTCCATGGCCAAGGCTCCCGCCGCCCCTTCATCCACCCAGCCCGATCCCGTCAGCTACGAAGCCGCACTGGAAGAGCTTGAACAGCTCGTGGGCCGCATCGAGTCGGGCCAGCTACCGCTGGACCAGATGCTGGCGGGCTACCAGCGGGGCGCGGTGCTGCTGAACTTCTGCCGCGCGCGCCTGGACGCGGTACAGGACCAGATCAAGGTGCTGGACGAAGGCACGCTGCAGCCATGGACGCAGGAGTGACGCCCGCCATGTCCGCCGTACCTGTGTTCGATTTCGATGGCTGGATGCGCGCGCAGCTTGCGCGGGTCGAGGACGCCCTGTCCCACTGGGTGTGCCCCGATGCGCCCGCAGGCCTGGGCGAGGCCATGCGCTATGCCGTGCTGGATGGCGGCAAGCGCCTGCGCCCGCTGCTGGTGCTGGCAGCTTGCGAGGCCGTCGGTGGAAACGCGCAGGCCGCCCTGCGCGCCGCCTGCGCGGTGGAGCTGATCCACGCCTATTCGCTGGTGCATGACGACATGCCCTGCATGGACAACGATGTGATGCGCCGCGGCAAGCCCACGGTGCATGTGCGCTTTGGCGAAGCGCGTGCACTGCTGGCGGGCGACGCACTGCAGGCGCTGGCGTTTGAGCTGCTCACACCCGAGGAGGGGGTACCGCCGGCCATGCAGGCGCGGCTGTGCCGTGAGTTGGCCCGCGCCGCGGGCGCCGACGGCATGGCCGGCGGGCAGGCCATCGACTTGGCCAGCGTGGGCCTGCAGCTGTCTGAAGACCAGTTGCGTCAGATGCACCGCCTTAAGACGGGCGCGCTGCTGCAGGCCAGCGTGGTGATGGGCGCGGTCTGCGGCCAGACCCCGGAGGGCACGCTGCGCGCGCTGAGCGACTACGGCGCAGCCATGGGCCTGGCCTTCCAGGTGGTGGACGACGTGCTGGACGTGACCCAGGACTCCGCCACACTGGGCAAGACCGCCGGCAAGGACGCCGCGTGCGACAAGCCGACCTATGTCTCGCTGATGGGGCTGGAGGCCGCGCGCGCGCATGCCGAAGCCCTGCGCGCGCAGGCACTGGCGGCGTTGGCCGCCAGCGGCCTGACCGACACGCGGGCGTTGGCGGCGTTGGCCGACATGGTGGTGCGCCGTTCGCATTGATGATGGGCAAGGCTGCGCATGGCGGGGCTGGTGTCTTTTTATGAATCAAATTGGCCTCTAGCGCTTGTTCATCAAGCGTTAGCAGCTACTAAAAACATAGCATATGTCCACGACGAACTATCCGCTGCTTGAGCGCGTGAACGATCCCGCCGACCTGCGCCGGCTGCCCCGTGCCGAGCTCAAGGCACTGGCTACGGAGCTGCGCGCCTTCGTGCTGGAGAGCGTGTCCAAGACCGGCGGGCATCTGTCGTCCAACCTGGGCACGGTGGAGTTGACCGTGGCGCTGCACGCCGTGTTCGACACGCCGCGCGACCGGCTGGTGTGGGACGTGGGCCACCAGACCTACCCGCACAAGATCCTGACCGGGCGGCGCGACCGCATGCCCTCGCTGCGCCAGCTGGGCGGCCTGTCGGGCTTTCCGCAGCGCGCCGAGAGCGAATACGACACCTTTGGCACCGCGCACTCGTCCACCAGCATCTCCGCGGCGCTGGGCATGGCGCTGGCGGCCAAGCAGCGCGGCGACGAACGCCGCTGTGTAGCCATCATCGGCGACGGCGCCATGACCGCCGGCATGGCCTTCGAGGCGCTGAATAACGCCGGCGTGGCCGACGCCAACCTGCTGGTCATCCTGAACGACAACGACATGAGCATCAGCCCGCCCGTGGGTGCACTGAACCGCTACCTGGCGCAGCTCATGAGCGGACAGTTCTACGCCAAGGCACGCGACGTGGGCAAGAGTGTGCTCAAGAACGCGCCGCCGCTGCTGGAGCTGGCCAAGCGCCTGGAGCAGCAGGCCAAGGGCATGGTGGTGCCGGCCACGCTGTTCGAGAAGTTCGGCTTCAACTACATCGGCCCCATTGATGGGCACGATCTGGACTCGCTGATTCCTACGCTGGAAAACATCCGCGGCCTCAAGGGCCCGCAGTTCCTGCACGTAGTCACCAAGAAGGGCCAGGGCTACAAGCTGGCCGAGGCCGACCCGGTGGCCTACCACGGCCCGGGCAAGTTCGACCCGCGCGTGGGCCTGGTGAAACCGGCCACGCCGCCCAAGCAGACCTTCACGCAGGTCTTTGGCCAGTGGCTGTGCGACATGGCCGAGAAGGACGAGCGCCTGGTGGGCATCACGCCCGCCATGCGCGAGGGGTCGGGCATGGTGGAGTTCCACCAGCGCTTTCCCGAGCGTTACTACGACGTGGGCATCGCCGAGCAGCACGCCGTGACCTTTGCCGCCGGTATGGCGTGCGAGGGGGTGAAGCCGGTGGTGGCGATCTACTCGACCTTCCTGCAGCGCGCCTATGACCAGCTCATCCACGACGTGGCGCTGCAGAACCTGCCCGTGGTGTTTGCCCTGGACCGTGCGGGCCTGGTGGGTGCGGACGGCGCCACGCACGCCGGCGCGTATGACATCGCTTTCGTGCGCTGCATTCCCAACATGAGCATGGCCTGCCCGGCCGACGAGCGCGAATGCCGCCAACTGCTCACCACCGCCTACGAGCAAGACCACCCTGTGGCCGTGCGCTACCCGCGCGGCGCGGGCGTGGGCGTGGCGCCGCTACCCGGTCTGGAGGGGCTGCCCTTCGGCAAGGGCGAGGTGCGCCGCAAGGGCCGGCGCATTGCCATCCTGGCTTTCGGCACGCTGCTGTACCCGGCGCTGCAGGCGGCCGAGGCGCTGGACGCCACGGTGGTGAACATGCGCTGGGCCAAGCCGCTGGATACGCAGTTGCTGCTTCAGGTGGCAGCGGAGCACGATGCGCTGGTCACCGTCGAGGAGGGCTGCATCATGGGCGGCGCCGGCAGTGCCGTGGCCGAGGCGCTGGCCGCCGCAGGCGTGCAGCGCCCCTTGCTGCAACTGGGCCTGCCCGACGCGTTCATCGAGCATGGCGACCCGGCCAAGCTGCTGGCCCTGCAGGGGCTGGACGCCGCTGGCATACAGCGCTCCATCACCGAGCGCTTCGGCGCATTGCCGGGCGAGCAGGCGCTGGCAGCGGCCTGACGCGCTTTCCTTCCCTTCACAACAATGCAGTCATCCCGCGGCAGCGTGCCGCTGGGATGCGTCGCGGCGCCTGTGCAGCCCATCGCGGAGGCCTGCGCTGCTCCTTGCCCGGCCGAGTAATACGCGCCATTCGCGGATTTTTCAGGGGAAACCCGCAACGGGGCCGGCAACCCACGTTTTTACAATTTACCTCCGCTCATCGGCGGGATTCAGCGGCGCGTACACTCAACCGCGTTACTGTTTGTTTGCTTCATCATTTCGGAGAATTTGTCCATGGATCGTCGCTCAATCATCAAGCAGGCCGGTTTGGCTGGCGTACTCGCAGCCGGGGTTGCACCCGCAGTGCATGCCCAGGCCGCCGTTCGCTGGCGCCTTGCCTCCAGCTTCCCCAAGTCGCTGGACACGATCTTTGGCAGTGCAGAAAAATTGTCCCAGGCCGTCAAGGCGATGTCGGGCGGCAAGTTCGAGATCTCCGTGCACCCCGCCGGCGAGCTGATGCCCGCGTTTGGCGTGGTGGATGCGCTGCAGGGCGACACCATCGATATGGCCCAGACGGCCGCCTACTACTTCACCGGCAAGGACCCCGTGTTCGCCTTCAGCTGCGCCGTGCCCTTCGGCCTGACCACGCTGCAGATGGCCGCCTGGAAGGACCACGGCAACGGCCGCAAGTACCTGGATGCCTTCTTCGAGAAATACAACTTCAAGACCGCCAGCGCCGGCAACACCACCACCCAGATGGGCGGCTGGTACCGCAAGGAAATCAAGACCGTCGCTGACCTCAAGGGCCTGAAGATGCGCCTGGGCGGCGGCGTGTTCGGCGAGGCCATGGCCAAGCTGGGCGTGGTGGCGCAGAACATGCCCGCCGGTGACGTGTACCAGGCGCTCGAGAAGGGCACGCTGGACGCCGTGGAGTTCGTTGGCCCGTACGACGATGAAAAGCTGGGCTTCAACAAGGTGGCGCCGTACTACTACTATCCCGGCTGGTGGGAAGGCTCCGCTGACCTGGAGTTCTTCATCAACATCAAGAAGTACAACGCCCTGTCGCCCGAGCACAAGGCGATCCTGGACGCAGCCACCCGCGTGGCCGCTGCCGACATGACCGCCAAGTACCAGGTGTTCAATCCGCGCGCCATCAAGAACCTGGTGGCCAACAAGACGCAGCTTAAGGCGTTCCCCAAGGCGATCATGGACGCCGGCTTCAAGGCGTCGATGGAAGTGTTTGCCGAGCACGAGGCCAAGTCGCCCGAGTTCAAGAAGATCCACCAGGACATGCGCGCCTTCCAGCGCGACCAGATCCTGTGGAACCGCTTCTCGGAGTTCCCGTTCAACCAGTACATGAACAGTGTGAAGATCTGATCGCGTGGCGGGCTGCTGCCCTTGCGGCGGCGGCTTGCGACCAATCCAACGAGGCCGCAGTTCCCTGCGGCTTTTTTGTTGCCCGCGCAAACTAAAAAAGCCCCGGCATACCGGGGCTTTTAGTGGGGGTGAGACGGCTTACTTGCTGCCCGAGCCCATGGCGTCCTGCAGCGCCTTGGCTGGGTCGTCCGAGCCGTAGCCGCCGTCGGCAGGGGGTGCCAACTCGCCCTCCGGTGCAGGTGCCTGCTCGGCGTCTGGAGCGGGCTGCGATGCGAACGGGTCGTTGCCTGGGGCCCCGTAGCTCTCCGCATCCTGGAGCGCATCCATCATTTGCGCGCCCACTGCTTCCATGTTCACTTCCACCTTTTTGTCCAGGCTGCCCGTCACGATGGACGGGAAGGCGATGAGCAGGCTCACCATGATCAACTGGATCAGGACGAAGGGAATGGCGCCCTTGTAGATCTGCATGGTGGTCACGGGCTGGATGGCCTTGTGCGTCACCCGGTCGATGTAGGGCTTGTCCGGGGCTACCGAGCGCAGGAAGAACAGCGCGAAGCCGAAAGGCGGGTGCATGAACGAGGTCTGCATGTTCATCGCCAGCAGCACGCCGAACCAGATCAGATCGATGCCCATCTTGTCGGCGACGGGTCCCAGCAGCGGCACCACGATGAAGGACAGCTCGAAGTAGTCCAGGAAGAACGCCAGAAAGAAGATCATGAGGTTCACCACGATCAGGAAGCCCACCTGTCCGCCGGGCAGGCTGGCCAGCAGGTGCTCCACCCACTTCGGGCCGTCGGCCGCCTGGAACACCAGGCTGAACGTGGTGGCGCCGATCATGATGAACATTACGAAGCTGGCCAGGCGCGTAGTGGCGCCCAGCGCCTGCTTGAGCAGGGGCATGTCCAGGCGCCGGCGCGCGAAGCCCATGACCAACGCCGCCATGGCACCCATGGCGCCGCCTTCGGTCGGCGTGGCAATGCCCAGGAAGATGGTGCCCAGCACCAGGAAGATCAGCAGCAGTGGCGGAATCAGCACGAAGGTCACGCGCTCGGCCAGGCGGGAGAGCATGCCCAGCTTGAGCACGCGGTTGATGCTCGCGATGACGAACGCGATGAAGGTGCCGCCGCACATGGCGGTGACGACCTTCTCATCGGTCGGCACATCCAGCACTTCGGTGCCTGTCCACCACGTATGCACGTCGGCCATGTGAGCGGCCAGGAAGATCGATGCTGCCGTGGAGATACCCATCACGACGGCCAGCGAGGCATAGCCGGAGCTGCCGTTGTCTTCGCGGTAGATGCGCGCCTCGGGTGGCAGGGCGGGTACGGACTGGGGCTTGAAGATGGCCAGGATGACCACCCACAGCACGTACAGGCCCACAAGGATGAATGCGGGCACGAATGCGCCCTTGTACATCTCGCCCACGCTGCGGCCGAGCTGGTCGGCCATCAGGATCAGCACCAGTGAAGGGGGAATGATCTGGGCCAGGGTGCCGGATGCAGCAATCACACCGCTGGCGAGCCGCCGGTCGTAGCCGTAGCGCAGCATGATGGGCAGCGAGATCAGGCCCATGGAGATCACCGAGGCCGCCACCACACCGGTGGTGGCCGCCAGCAGCGCGCCCACGAAAACCACCGCCAGCGCCAGGCCGCCGCGCAAAGGGCCGAACACCTGGCCCACCGTGTCGAGCAGGTCCTCCGCCATACCACTGCGCTCCATGATCAGGCCCATGAGCGTGAAGAAGGGCACCGCCAGCAGCGTGTCGTTGGCCATGATGCCGATCAGGCGCTGCGGCAGCCAGGCCATCACGGATGAAGGAAAGACCCCCAGCTCGATCCCCAGGAAGCCGAACAGCAGGCCGCAGGCGCCCAGGCTGAACGCCACGGGGAAGCCCAGCAGCAGGAAGATGATCAGGCCCCCGAACATGACGGGGGCGTAATTGCTTGTGATGAATTCCATGAAATGCTTTCCTGGGGCAGATCAGCGTTGCGCGGCGGGAGCGGCGGACAGGGCCTGCTCCTGCTTTCTCTCAGCTTCGGCGCGCAGCGCCTCGGCCAGTTCTTCTTCAGCGCTCTTGTCGCTGAGCTTGCCCATGGGATCGGGCCCCTGGCCACGCAGGAAAGCGATGCGCTTGATGAGTTCGGACCAGCCTTGCAGCATCAGCAGCGTGATACCGACGGGAATCGCCACCCATACGGGCCAGCGGATCAGGCCGCCAGGATTGCCGGACACTTCACCCGACTGGTACATCTGGATCACGACCGGCATGCTCAGGTACAGGATGGTGATGCACAGCGGGGTGAGAAAGAGCGCAAAGCCCACGATGTCGATCCACACCTGCACCTTCTTGGGCAAGCGGCTGTTGACCACGTCGATGCGCACGTGCTCGCGGTTGAGCAGCGTCCAGCCGGCGGCGATCAGGAAAGACCATGCGAACAGGTACCACTGCACTTCCAGAAAGGCGTTGGAACTCGTGTCGAACGCCTTGCGCACGATGGCGTTGGCGGCACTGATGAAAGTGGATGCGAAGATGAGCCAGATTGAATACTTGCCCACGAACGCGTTGAGCCTGTCGATGGCCCGCGACAGTGAAAGTAAAGCCTGCATGGTGTCTCCAAGAAGATGGCTGGGTGCGCGTGTCTGTCCGCACGCGGGGTGGGGCATGGGCCAGATCGATTTGCAGAACGCTGACGCTGCCGTCGGTAGGCAGGGCACGGTCGGCGGCGCCGCGCACACGTCCTTACAAAGGTGACATTCTACGAAGTCACGCAGCCTCGCCAGGTAAAGGGTTTAGCCTGCCCCCGCAGGGGGAGGGGCGTTGCGCTGCTATGAAAATGGGAGAAAACGGCGCACGCAATAGCGCAGGCGGTCCACGCGCTGCCGCACGAAGGGCGACGCATCGCCCGTGCGTCGCCAGGGGGGGATCGGGGCTTTCAGTCGCCCATGACCACGCCTTCGCGCCGCGGGTCCGCTCCGCCCAGCCACATGGGTTTGCCATGCACTTCGCTGCGCGTAATGGCCTGCAGGCCGCTGGTCATGTTCATCTCGCGCACTTCCGCGCCGCGTGCGCGCAGGTTGTCGATCGTGGTGGAGGTGAAGCGCTTTTCCTCCAGCAGGGTGGGGCCGTTGAGGTTGCCGAAGTTGGGCAGATTGATCGCCTGCTGCGGCGTCAGGCCCCAGTTGAAGATCCCGTAGATCGTCTTGGCGGTGTAGTGGATGATGAGCGCGCCGCCCGGGCTGCCTCCGCTCATCAGCAGGCGCCCGGACGCCTTGTCAAACACCAGTGTGGGCGCCATGGACGAGCGGGGGCGCTTGCCCGGCTCGACGCGGTTGGCGATGGGGCGGCCCTGGGCGTCGCGCGGCGCAAAGCTGAAGTCGGTCAGTTCGTTGTTGAGTAGGAAGCCCCCGCTGCGCGCGCTGCTGGTGCTGACCATCTGGCGGGAGCCGAACTGGTCTTCGATGGTGGTGGTCATGGCGACGGCATTGCCCCGGGCATCGACGACGCTGATGTGGCTGGTGCCGTACTCCGGCTGGTCGGGCATGGGCGCCATGCTGGTCTGCGCCCCGCCGGGGGTTCCGGGCTGGGCTACCTTCATGCTCTGCGGCTGGATGAGGCGTGCGCGGCTGGCGAGGTAGGCCGGGTCCAGCAGGCTCATCCAGCTGCCGGCAGGGGGGCGCACGAAATCGGGGTCGGCCACGTATTGCGCGCGGTCGGCGAAGGCCAGGCGGGCGGCTTCGTTGTACAGATAGAGCCAGTCGGCCGTGGGCAGCGGGCCCAGCGGGTCGGCGGAACCTTGGGGGCCCTCCTGCAACGGCATGGTCGTGGCATCGGTGTTCTTCAGGATGCCCAGGATCTGCGCCACGGCAATGGCGCCGGAACTGGGCGGCGGAAAGCCGCAGACGCGATAGGCTTTAGCGCCGATCTGGTAGTCGGAGCACAGGGCCTCTCGTTTCTTGGGCTGGTAGCCTGCCAAGTCGGCCAGGCTGAGCCCGCCGGGATTGCCTGCGTGGCCCTGGACCTTGGCCACGATGGCCTGGGCCACTTCCCCTTCCAGCAGCGCCTTGGAGCCGTTCCTGGCAATGGCACGCAGCACGCTCGCCAGCTCAGGATTCTTGAGCGTGTGCCCCACGGGCCAGGGTTGGCCAGCGGCATCGAAGAAATAGGCACGCGCCACGGGGTCCTGCGCGAGGAACTTCTCATTGGCCAGCAAGGTGTGCAGGCGCGCACTGACCTTGAAGCCCTGTTCCGCCAACTGGATGGCGGGCTCGAACAGTGAGGCCCAGGCAAGCTTGCCGTGTTCCTTGTGGGCCTGCTCCAGCATGCGCACCGTACCCGGCACGCCGACCGAGCGCCCGCCCACCACAGCGTCATGGAAGGCCATGGGCTTGCCATTGGCGCCAATGAACAGGTTCTCCGTGGCGGCCGTGGGGGCGGTCTCGCGCCCGTCGTAGGCCTCGACCTTGCTGCCAGCCGCGTGCAGCAGGAACGCGCCGCCGCCGATGCCACTGGACTGCGGTTCCACGAGGGTAAGCACCATCTGTACCGCGATGGCCGCATCCAGCGCCGAGCCGCCTGCCTTCAGCACCTGGTAGCCGGCGTCGGTCGCCAGCGGATTGGCGGCTGCCACCGCGAAGCGCTCGGTAGCCCAACCGGGCTTCTCCGTGTAGCCGGAAGAGCCCTCGGGCTGCTGCGGCGCCTGGTAGTGGAATGCGGCTGGGGAGCTGGAACAGGCCGCCAGCGTCACCACCGCGAGGGCGGCAACGACAGAGGCGGTCATACGTTGGGCGCGCAGGTACGGTCGCATCGGGGTCTCCTTGGTGGTGGCGTGATCCGGGCCATCGTACTGGGCAGGAAGGTCACACGCTCCCGCTGTTACATGCTGGTACGCTGCTGTTGGCAGGTGGTGGATAAGTGTCATGCGGGATGGCGAAAATGGTTACGTTTTGACATACTCCGCGCACCCACTGGATCACGGCGCGCCACGCGTCTGTGACGCATCTTGCACCGACCCCCGAAACACGGGGCTGATGGAGGTTTCCTTGAAAAGCTCCCCCGATGTGTGGCTGGTCGCTCGGCCCCTTGGCAGGCATGACGGCCATGCCTGAGCGCAAGGAACGGCTGGCTGTTCTGCGCGATTCGCTGCGCGACCCACAGGGCCGGTGGTTGCGGGGCGCCCTATGGGTGCTCGTGCTGGCGGCGCTGGGTGCCTGGCTGGCAGTGGAAGCGGTCGCGCTGGTGCGCTCGGAACAGCGCCAACACGAACGCAATCAGCTGCTGGAAGGCATGGAGCAGACGCTGCTGAGCGAGAGCAGCAACGGCCCGCTGCTGGGGATGGTTACCTTGCTTGGCTTGAGCGAGCCGTCGCTCAAGGCTGCCGCGCAGGGCTTTCTGCCCTACGATGCGCCGCCGGTGCTGGCGCGCCTGGGCGTCATCCGCGGCCGCTTCATGGTGGATGGTGCCTACGTGATCGCGCGCGACGGCACGGTGGTAGCGCATGACACCGCCGGTAACCGCACGACCGGTGCGCAGCTGGGACATCGGCCCTATTTTCAGCAGGCCTTGCAGGGCAATGCGTCCGTATATGCCGCCCTGGGCGGCACGTCGCAGGAGCGCGGCCTCTATTACGCAGCGCCGCTGTATGAGAGCGATACCCCGTCCAGTCCCATCATCGGTGTGGTTACCGTCAAGGTGGGGTTCTCCCATTTCGACCGCCTGCTCACGCGGGCGGGGCATCCCGTGCTGCTGATGTCGCCGCAGGGCGTGGTGTTCTCTTCCACCCGTCCGGAGTGGCTCTACGCGATGACCGCGCCCCTGACGCAGGAACGCATCGACGCGGTGCGCAGCACGCGCCAGTTTGGCAGCCGTTTCGACAACGGGCTGGTGTCGGCCCTGCCGTTTTCCATCGACTCCCGCGAAGCGCTGATCGACGGCGTGCGCTATGCCGTGGGCCGCCGCGCCGTGGACTGGGAGGACCCTGCGGGCCCCTGGCAGCTGGTGTTGCTGGACGACATGAGTGCCATCATGCCCATGGGGTTGCGCTGGATGGTGGGAGGGGGCGCGTTCGCGCTCTTCGCGCTCGTGGGCGCCATGGCGCTGGACGCGCTGCGCAACCGGCGCCGCCTGGCGGAGAGCATGCAGCGCTTTTCCGTGCTGGGCGCGGCACTGGAGAACAGTCCCATTTCCATCGTCATCACCGATGCGGAAGGGGTGATCGCGTGGGTCAATCCCCAGTACGAACGCAACACCGGCTACACGCTGGGTGAAGTGCGCGGGCGCAAGCCATCGATAGCCGCCAGCGAACACACGCCCGCCGGTACTTACCGGGACATGTGGAGCCGGTTGCTGGCCGGCCATTCCTGGCGCGGACGCTTCGTGAACCGGCGCCGGGACGGCACCCTGTACCACGAGGAAGCCACGCTGTCGCCGGTGTTCGACGCCAAGGGCCGGCGCATCGCGATCGTGGGGCTGCTGCAGGACGTGACCGCACGCATCGAGGCCGCACAAGAGCTGGAGCGGCGTGAGCGCCGCCTGAGCGAACTGCTGGAACAACAGACAGCGCTTTTTGACAACGCGCCGCCCATCGTGCTCGTCTGCGACGGGCAGATACGGCAGTTCAACCGTGCCCTGGCGGAACTGCTGCGCTCCTCGGACGATGCCCTGGCGGGAACCCCGGTACAGGACCTGTTCGCAGGCGAGGCCGGCTACGGCGCCTTCACTGCACGGACCGTTCCCATGCTTCTGGCCGGTGGCTCGGTGCGCGAGCAGGCCGTGCTGCGGCGTCCGGACGGCACGTCGTTCACGGCGCGCATGGCGGGCCGCGGGCTGAAGATGGAGGGCGTGCAGATCGCATCGCTGTGGGTGATCGAGGACGTGACCGAGGCGCAGCGCGCCGAGGCTGCCACGCGCGAAGCCAACGCGCGGCTGGAGCTGGCGCAGGAGGCGGGGCACATCGGCGTGTTCGACTACAACTTGCTGACGCAGCGCATGGTGTGGTCGCCCCAACTGGAGCAGCTGTATGGCGCGGCGTCGCTGCCGGCGCAAAAGGACGGGCATGCCGCAGAGAGGCCGTTCCAGGCGTGGATGGATGTGATCCATCCCGAAGACCGTGCGCGCGTGCAAGGCCTGCTGGCGCAGGCACAGGCCGGCCAGGGCGGCGGCCGTCTGCGCGATTCCTGGCGCATCGTGCGCGCCGATGGCAGCACGCGCTGGATCCTGTGTACCGCGCGCGTGGTGCGCGACGAAGCAGGACAGGCCGCGCGCATCATCGGCGTGCAGGTGGATGTGCATGACCAGAAGATGCTGGAGGCGCGCGTGGCCGAGCAGCTCGCCTTCCAGCAGGCGCTGATCGATGCCATTCCGGTACCGCTCTTCTACAAAGACGCGCAGGGGCGCTACCTGGGTTTCAACCGGGCCTATGTCCAGGCCTTCGACATCCATACGGAAGACTTCATCGGCAAGACGGTGCTGGACCTGGAGTTCCTGCCCATGCTGGAGCGCGAACGCCTGCACGCGGATACCGAGGCCGCGCTGCGGGGCGCGCAGTCCGTGCACCGCGAGATGGCCATGCCGTATGCCGATGGACTGGTGCACCACACGATGTTCTGGCTGCATGGGTTCAACCGCCCGGACGGCTCGGCGGGCGGAGTCATCGGCACCTTCGTGGACGTCTCCGACCGCCAGCGCGCCGAAGTGGAACTGCGCCGCGCCAAGGAACTGGCCGAGGAGACGGCGGCGCTCAAGTCGCGTTTCCTGGCCAACATGAGCCATGAGATCCGCACGCCGCTCAACGCGATCATCGGCATGTCGCACCTGGCCCTCAAGTCGGGGCTGGATGCGCGCCAAAGCGGCTACGTGGTGCGCATGCAGCAGGCGGGCCAGCATCTGCTGGGCGTGATCAACGACATCCTGGACTTCTCCAAGATCGAGGCCGGCAAGCTCGTGGTGGAGCGCAGCCCCTTCGCGCTGGACCGTATGCTGGAAGGCGTGGCCGACGTGGTGGGCTTCAAGGCGGCGGCCAAGGGGCTGGAGCTGGTGCTGGACGTGGCCCCCGACGTGCCGCAGCACTTGGTGGGCGACGCGTTGCGCCTGGGGCAGATCCTCATCAACTTTGCCAATAACGCCGTTAAGTTCACCGAGCAAGGAGAGATCCATCTGCTGGTGCGGCTGGAGCGCGACGAAGGCGCGCGCGTGCTGCTGCGCTTCGAGGTGCGCGACACCGGTATCGGCATCGCGCCGCAGCAGATGCAGCGGCTGTTCCAGAGCTTCGAGCAGGCCGATTCCTCCACCACCCGCCGCTACGGCGGCACGGGCCTGGGCCTGGCGATCAGCAAGAGCCTGGCCGAACTCATGGGCGGCGAAGTGGGCGTGCGCAGCGAACCAGGGCAGGGCTCGGCCTTCTGGATCATCGTGCCGCTGGTACGGGGCGAGCCGCTGCCCCGCGCGCTGCTGCGCAGCGATTGGCGCGGCTGCCGGGTGCTGGTGGTGGACGACAACCACACCGCCGCCCAGGTGCTGGTGGACATGCTACAGACCATGGGCCTGCAGGCCACGCAGGTGCACTCGGGCGTGCAGGCGCTGCAGGCACTGCGCGACGCGGTGGCCGAGCAGCGCCCCTACGGCCTGCTGCTGCTGGATTGGCACATGCCGGGGATGGACGGGATCGAGTTGGCGCGCCGCATCCGCGGGCTGGGCCTTGCGCATATCCCGCAGATGCTGATGGTTACGGCGCACGGGCGCGACGAGGTGATGGACGCAGCGCGCAGCGCGGGGATCGACAACGTGCTCGTCAAGCCGGTGAGCGCGTCGGTGCTGTTCGACACGCTCATGCAGCCGCTGGCCCAGGCGTGGGACGTGCATCCGCTGCCGCGGTCTGCGTCTGGCGCCGCACCCGCCGTGCTGCGCGGTGCGGTGGTGCTGCTGGTGGAAGACAACGAGCTCAACCAGATCGTGGCGCAGGAGCTGCTGCGCGATGCGGGCATGCAGGTGGATGTGGCGTCCAACGGCCAGGAGGCCATCGCATGCATCGACCGGCGCCGGTACGACGTGGTGCTCATGGACATGCAGATGCCCGTGATGGATGGCGAAACGGCCACGCGGCAACTGCGTGCCGACCCGCGCCATGCCGGCCTGCCGATCATCGCCATGACTGCCAATGCCATGCAGGCCGACCGGGAGCGCTGCTTTGCCGCGGGCATGAACGACCACGTGCCCAAGCCCATCGACCCCGAAGTGCTGTGGGCCACGCTGGTGCGCTGGCTGTCGCCGCGCCCCGAGGCGGCATCGCACTCGCCCGCACCCCCGGCGAACGCGCCGCTGGCACCTGCATTCGCGCCTGCCCTGCCACAGGGTGTGCCGGGCCTGGATACCGCGCTGGGCCTGAAGCGGGCTTCGGGTAAGCCGGGGCTGTACGCCGAACTGTTGCAGCGCTTCGCGCTGAGCCAGAGTGACGTCGTCCAGAACCTGCAGGCGGCCATACAGGCGGAGGACTGGGCACTGGCCGAGCGCACCGCGCACACGCTGCGCTCGGTGGCCGCCAACCTCGGTGCGCAGCCGGTGTCGCGGCATGCGCAGGCACTGGAGCAGGCGCTGCGCTCTCAGGCGCCGGCAGAAACGCTCCAGCCCCTGCTGGCGGCCCTGGCAGGGCATATGGCGCCTTTGCTGCAGGCGTTGGGTGCCTGGGCCCGGCAGGCTCCGGGCGCGGACGCTCGCGAGGCCACCGTGCCGCCGCAGACGCCCGCCCAGCTGCTGCGCGGGCTGCGTACGCTGCTGCGCGCGGACGACCCGGCCGCAGGCGACTACCTCCAGCGCAACGCGGCTGGGCTTGCCGCCTTGCTGGGTGCGGACTTCGATGCGCTGGAGCGCAGCGTGCGCAGCTTCGCCTATGACGACGCGCTGCGGCGGCTGGAGGCATGCCCCGCGGCCCCGGCGGAATGACGCCCCATCCCACCAACTCTTTGGCAGGACTTCCCATGGATCAGCAACGCTACGTGAACGCCGCTCCGGACCGCCTGGTCGACAAGCCCATCGCCACCGTGCTGGTAGTGGACGACACGCCCGACAACCTGACGCTCATGGCCGGACTGCTGCAGGGGCATTACCGCGTCAAGGTGGCGGCCAGCGGTGAGAAGGCCCTGGTAATCGCGCAGTCCGACGCTCCGCCCGACCTGCTGCTGCTGGACATCATGATGCCCGGCATCGACGGCTACGAGGTCTGCCGGCGCCTCAAGGCCAACGAGGCCACGCGTCACATTCCGGTGATCTTTCTCACCGCGCGCTCCGATCCCGACGACGAGCGCGAAGGCCTGGCGCTGGGGGCGGTGGACTACATCACCAAGCCCATCAGCCCCTCCATCCTGCTGGCGCGCGTGGCCACGCACCTGGCGCTCAAGGCCACGGCCGACTTCCTGCGCGACAAGAGCGCCTACCTGGAGCGTGAGGTGGCGATGCGCACGCTGGAGGTGCAGGCGATCCAGGACGTGACCATCATGGCGATGACTTCTCTGGCCGAGACGCGCGACAACGAAACCGGCAACCACATCCGCCGCACGCAGCTGTACGTCAAGGCCCTGGCTGAGCGTCTGCGCCACCACCCGCGCTTCGAGGCGGCCTTGAACGACCGCATGATCGATCTACTGTACAAGTCGGCGCCGCTGCACGACACCGGCAAGATCGGCATCCCCGACAGCATCCTGCTCAAGCCGGGCAAGCTCACGGTGGAGGAGTTCGAGATCATGAAGACCCACACCACGCTGGGGCGCAAGGCCATCGAGGATGCCGAGCAGCGCCTGGGCATGCGCGTGGCCTTCCTCAGCGTGTCCAAGGAGATCGCGTACAGCCACCAGGAGAAGTGGGACGGATCGGGCTACCCCGAAGGCCTCAAGGGCGACGCCATTCCCGTGTCTGCGCGCCTGATGGCCGTGGCCGACGTGTATGACGCACTCATCAGCAAGCGCGTGTACAAGCCGGCGTTCTCCCATGAGCAGGCTTGCACCATCATCCTCAAGGGGCGGGGCACGCACTTCGACCCGGACATGGTGGATGCGTTCGTGGAACTGGCCGACGACTTCCGCGGCATCGCACAGCGCTACCCCGATCCCCATTGAAGTGCTGCCGCAGCTCTCATAAAAAATAGCTGCTAAGGCGCTTGCAGCAAGCGCGAGCAGCTATTGTTTTGTGAGTGTGGGGGTTACGGCGCGGCCGGGGGGCGCGTGTGGGTGTCCTCGGCGGCGCTGTCCGGTGCGGTGGGCGTGGCGTCGTCTGGCGACTGCGCGGCCGCCTCGTCGCCGGCCACGTCAGCGACTTCCGTGACCTCGGCGGCCTGGCGCACCGCGGCCTTGTCGCCCGCGCTGGCGAACTTGCTGTATTTGCCCAGCAGAGTCACCAGCTGGCCATAGATGCGTGGCGCGCCGGCCAGGCATTCGCGCTGCTCCATGTAGTCGGCCTCGCCCGTGAAGTTGCCCACCAAACCTCCGGCCTCGGTCACCAGCAGGCCGCCCGCGGCCACGTCCCAGATCGACAGGCCGCTCTCGAAGAAGCCGTCCGTGTAGCCGGCGGCCACATAGGCCAGGTCCAGCGCGGCAGCGCCGGGGCGGCGCAGGCCGGCGGTGCGGGGCATCACCTCGGCCATCATGTTCAGGTATTGCTTGAAGTTGTCGCCGGGGCGGAAGGGGAAGCCCGTGGAGATCAGGCATTCGCCCAGGCGCGTGCGCTTGCTCACGCGGATGCGGCGCTCGTTCAGGAAGGCGCCGCGCCCGCGCGTGGCGGTGAAAAGGTCGTTGCGCGAGGGGTCGTACACCACGGCCTGCTCGACCTTGCCGCGCACGGCCAGGGCGATGCTCACGCAGTACACGGGAAAGCCGTGGATGAAATTGGTGGTGCCGTCCAGCGGGTCGATGATCCAGACGTATTCGGAATGCTTGGAGCCGTGCTCCGAACCCGATTCCTCCGCCAGGATGCCGTGGCCGGGGTAGGCGGTGAGCAGCGTCTCGATGATGGCCTGCTCGGCGGCATGGTCCACCTCGGTCACGAAGTCGTTGATCTGCTTTTGCGAAATACGCACGGCCTCCACGTCAAGGGCCGCGCGGTTGATGATGGCGCCGGCGGCGCGAGCGGCCTTGATGGCCACGTTGAGCATGGGGTGCAGATTGGACGACATTGGATTGTGACGAAGGAGCGGGGCGGCTCGTGGCCGCGGGGCGCGCAGCCGGCGATGCGGGCGCAAAACGGGCATTTTACCCATCACCCTTCGGGCTTGCACGCGCGGGCCTTCGAGCGCTTTGCAGCAGCGGCGACAATGGCAGGCTTGCTCCCGAGTCACTTCGCGCCATGAGAACCCGCTTCATCCTGATCCAGACCAGCCACGCCGGCAACGTGGGCGCCACGGCCCGCGCCATGAAGACCATGGGTTTCGATGACCTGGTGCTGGTCGCACCGCGCTGGCCCAACGTGCTGCGCAAGGAGGAGACCATCCAGCGGGCCAGCGGCGCGCTGGACGTGCTGGCCCATGCCCGCATCGTCGCCACGCTGGACGAGGCGCTGGAGGGCGTGAGCCACCTGTGTGCCACGGCGATGACGCCGCGCGATTTCGGCCCGCCCACGCGCACGCCGCGCCAGCATTTCGAGATGCTATTGAATAATGAGCTGCCCGCGCTTGATGGCAAAGCGCCAGGGGCTGATTTGGCTAGAAACCCGTCGCCGGAAACTGGCGTGGCCTTCCTGTTCGGCTCCGAGCGTTTTGGCATGGCCAACGAGGATGTGTACCGCTGCCATGTGGCGCTGAGCATTCCCACCAATCCGCAGTTCGGCTCGCTCAACCTGGGCGCGGCGGTACAGGTCATCGCCTATGAATGGCGGCAGGCCCTCGCCACCCGTGGGGAGGGCTTTGCGGTGCAGGAGTCCGCCCCTCAGGGCGAGCGTGCGGACGCCGCGCAAGTGGCCGGCATGCTTGCGCACTGGGAGCAGGCGCTCACGGGCATCGGCTTTCTGGACCCGGCCGCGCCCAAGAAGCTCATGCCGCGCTTGAACCAGCTTTTCAACCGCGCGCAACTCACGCAGGAGGAAATCCACATCCTGCGCGGTGTCGCCAAATCCATGCTGCAGGCCACGCAGGCAAACCGCTAGACTGCCAAGCTTCTCGTTACACCATTGCCCTTCATGCTTGCCCGCCTGCGATCCGACGTCCAGTGCATCCTCGAACGCGACCCGGCTGCGCGCAGCACCTGGGAGGTCATTACCTGCTATCCCGGCCTGCACGCCATCTGGCTGCACCGGCCGGCGCACTGGTGCTGGACGAACGGCTTCAAGTGGCTGGGGCGCTTCATCTCGCACTTTGCGCGCTGGTTCACGGGCATCGAGATCCACCCGGGCGCCAAGATCGGCGAGCGGGTTTTCTTCGACCACGCCATGGGGGTGGTGGTGGGCGAGACCGCCGAGATCGGCGACGGCTGCACCATCTACCAGGGCGTGACGCTGGGCGGAACCTCGCTCTACAAGGGCACCAAGCGCCATCCCACGCTGGGCAAGAACGTGGTGGTGAGCGCGGGCGCCAAGGTGCTGGGCGGCTTCGAGGTGGGCGATGGGGCCAAGATCGGCAGCAACGCCGTGGTCATCAAGCCGGTGCCGGCGGGTGCGACGGCCGTGGGCATCCCCGCGCGCATCATTCCGTCCAAGGAAGGCCAGAGCGCCGATGTGACCGAGCCGCACAAGCCCGAGGAGGCCAAGTTCAGCGCCTACGGCGTGACCTCCCTGCAGGACGACCCGCTGACCCAGGCCATGCGCGGCCTGATCGATTCCGCCGCCACGCAGGAGCACCAGATCGCACTGCTGTGGCAGGCCATTGAAAAGCTCTCCAGGTCCACCCCGCAAAGCGGCGGCTGTGTACCCGACGAGGCCGTGCGCTGCGAGCAATTCCAGGCGGCCAAGCTCAACGACATCATTGGCAAGTAAACAATCCATGGAAGTCACCCAGGCCCTGCGTGCGCGCCGCTCGGTGCGCGCCTTCTTGCCCGACGCGCCCCCCGCGGCGACGGTGCAGACGATTCTTCAAGAAGCCGCACAGGCGGCCTCCGGCGGCAATCTGCAGCCCTGGCGCGTGGTGGCCCTCACGGGCGCGCCGCTGCAGGAGTTGTTGGCGGTCGTCGCCCAGGCGCAACCCGAGGAAGGACCGGACAACCAGTCCTACCCGCCGGGCCTGTGGGAGCCCTACCGCACACGCCGCTTCGCCAACGGCGAAGACCTGTACCGCAGTATCGGCATTCCGCGCGAGGACAAGGCCGGGCGCCTGCAGCAGTTGGCCAAGAATGCCGAGCTGTTTGGCGCGCCCGTGGGCATCTTCGTGTGCGTGGACGAGCGCATGGGCCAGCCGCAATGGGCTGATCTGGGGATCTACCTGCAGTCGCTGATGCTGCTGGCGGTGCAGCATGGGCTGGCCACCTGCGCCCAGGGCTTCTGGCGCCGCTATGCCGGCACGCTGCAGCAGCAGCTGAGATTGCCCGAGCCGTACCGCGTGGCCTTTGGCGTGGCGCTGGGCTATGAGGATGCGGCGGCGCCCATCAATACCCTGCGCTCCTCGCGCGCTCCCTGGGGCGAGTGGGGCGAGATGCGCGGGTTCTGAGCCCGAGGAAGGGCCGCCGGGGCCTTTTGTTGGATGAATGCTCCTAATTCAATAGCTGCCAGCGCTTGATGTATAAGCGCTAGCGGCCTATTTTCCTTGGTGGGCGTTGGCTCGCCTCAGTGAGGCTTGATGGCGATCTTGAGCACCCCGTCGCGCTGGTGCGCAAACAGGTCGTAGGCCTCCACGATGTCGTCCAGCTTGCGCTGGTGCGTCACCAGCAGCCCCAGGTCCAGGCGGTTGGCGGCGATCACGTTCATCAGGCGGCGCATGCGCTCCTTGCCGCCGGGGCACAGCGCGGTGCGGATGGTGTGGTCGCCCAGGCCGGCAGCGAACTGCGCCAGCGGGATCGACAGATCTTCCGAGTACACCCCCAGGCTGGACAGCGTGCCGCCGGGCTTGAGCACCTTCATGGCCTGGGCGAACGTGGCCTGCGTGCCCAGTGCCTCGATGGAGCCGTCAGCGCCCTTGCCGCCGGTGAGCTTCATCACCTCCTCCACCACATCCACGTTGCGGAAGTTCAGCGTCACGTCGGCGCCCATCTTCTTCGCAACCGCCAGGCGGTCGTCGTTGCCGTCCACGGCGATGATGGTGGTGGCACCCAGCAGGCGCGCGCCGGCGGTGGCGCACAGGCCGATGGGGCCCTGCGCGAACACCACCACGGTGTCGCCGATCTTGATGTTGGCGTTTTCCGCGCCCTTGAAGCCGGTGGACATGATGTCCGGGCACATCAGCACCTGCTCGTCGGTCAGGCCATCGGGGATGGGCGCCAGGTTGGCCTGGGCATCGGGCACCAGCACGTACTCGGCCTGGGTGCCGTCGATCAGGTTGCCAAAGCGCCAGCCGGCCGTCGCCTTGTAGCCGTGGCAGCCGCACAGGCCACGCGGCACCAGGTAGCTGCCGTCCTGGCTGGGATAGCCGTCCTGCGCCGCGTAGCTGTTGAAGTTGGGGCAGATGGCGCCGGCGATCACGCGCTGGCCTTCCTGGTAGCCCTGCACGGCGCTGCCCAGTTTCTCGATCACACCCACGGGCTCATGGCCCACGGTCAGGCCCTTGGCCACCGGGTATTCACCCTTGAGGATGTGCACGTCGGTGCCGCAGATGGTGGTGGTGGTGATGCGCACCAGCGCGTCGTTGGGGCCCACGCCGGGAATGGGCTTGTCGGCCAGTTCGATGCGGCCTTTTTCGACGAAGACAGCGGCTTTCATCATGGCGGTCATGCGGGGCTCCTTTGTGGGGTGAAGCCGCCACATTACGCCGGGTACGCGGCGGCGGGGCTACGGTTGAGTGGACTGCTCGGGTATGGCCATGCCCTGTGCCGCGCCCACGGCGTCGTCCACGCTCCAGAACAGCGGAATATGCGTGAGCCCGGCGCGCTGAAGCGCGGCACGCGGGTGGTCCTTGATGCGCGCGAGCAGCAGCGCCAGTCCCCGGCGCGCCAGATGGGCCTGCAACTCCTGCAGGGCCTCCAGCGTGGTCACGTCCATGTCGTCGCTGGACTCCACGCTCAGCACCACGGCGCGCACGCCCTGGGCTCCTGCGTGCGTGGCCACGATATGCGCCATGGCCTCGGCATTGGCAAAGAACAGCGGTTCGTCCGGCCGCAGCACCAGCACGCCCGACGTGCGCTGCGCCTGCGGGTGCAGCTTGAGCGCGACGAAATCATGCGTGCCCGGCAGGCGGCCCAGCTCGCTGGCGGCCGGCTGCGCAAAGCGGCGCAGCGCCAGCAGCAGCGAAAGCCCCACCGCGAGCAGCATGCCGAACAGCACGCCCAGCACCAACACCCCTGCCGCGGCGGCCAATGCCATCCAGGCGTCGCCATTCCAGCGCAGCGTGGCCCACAAGGGGCGCGGGCCCAGTTTGTGCGACAGGATGCCGATCACCACCGCACACAGCACCGGCAGCGGCACAAGCGCCAGTGCGCCTTGCGCCAATCCCAGCGCCAACGCAATCGCCGCTGCGGCGACGAGGCCCGTCCAGCGGCTGTGCCCCCCAGCCTCGTAGTTGGCCGACGAAGCCGAGAAGCCTGCGCCCACGGGCAGGCCCTGCAGCAGGCTGCTGCCGATGTTGGCGGCGCCCAGGGCCAGCATCTCACGCCGCGCGTGCACGCGGTCGCCCGCTTGCAGGGCCAGGGAGCGGGCCGATCCCCACGACTCGGCGAACAGGATCATCATCAGCGCTGGCGCCACCTGGGCGGCGCGCACCCAGTGGTCCCAGTCCAGCCGCGGCCAGCCCCACTGCAGCCCCTGCAGCGTGACCGGCCCCACCAGCACCACGCCGTGCGCCGCCAAAGGCAGCGCCGCGGACAGCGCGATGCCCAGCGCCAGCACCAGCACCGAGGGCTGCACCCAGGCATGCCGCGCATGGGCGCGCTGTAGCGCCAGCCACAGAGCCAGCGCGCCGCAGCCCAGCGCTGCCGTCAGACCCTGTGCGTTGCCGAGCCTGCCCAGCCAGTCCCACAGCAGGCCGGGCGTGTGCGTGCCCTGGGCCGGAACGCCCGTGAGGCCGGGCAGTTGCTTGACGACGATGGTGACCGCGAGCGCCCACGCAAAGCCGCGCAGCACGGGGCGCGAGACGAACGCCGCCAGGAAGTCGGCGCGTGCGAGCGCCGCCACGATGAACAGTCCGCCGGTGACCCCGACCAGCGCGAACGCGCCGCCCGTGCCTTCCGCCGCCACGACGGACGCGAAGATCGCAGCGGCCGACGACGTGGCCGAGAGCGTGGCGAAGCGGCTGGTGCCGATGAACGGGTAGACGAGCAGCCCGACGAGCGCGGCCACCAGCGCATGGGCCGGCGGTACCCCGGCGATGGCGGCGTACGCAACCGCCTCGGGAACCAGCAGGCCGGCGATGGCCAGGCCGGCCAGGAACGTGTGGCCTGCGCGGGGGCGCGAAGGCGCGGCAGGACGATCGGTGGGCAGCATGGCACGGCCCCGTGGCGGGGCGGCGCGCTCAGCGCTGGGGGCGCACGGCGGTCTTGGGGCGGAAGGCCTTGCAGACCTCGGGGCGTGTCTCCAGGTAGGGCCCGCCGATCAGGTCGATGCAGTAGGGCACGGCGGCGAAGATGCCCGTCACGCGCTGTGCGCCGCTGTCGTCCTTGAGGCCCTCCAGCGTCTCGGCAATCGCCTTGGGCTGGCCCGGCAGGTTGATGATGAGGCTCTGGCCGCGAATCACCGCCACCTGGCGCGACAGGATGGCCGTGGGCACGAACGTCAGCGAGATCTGGCGCATCTGCTCGCCAAAGCCCGGCATCTCCTTGTCGGCCACGGCCAGCGTGGCCTCGGGCGTCACGTCGCGCAGCGCGGGGCCGGTGCCGCCGGTGGTCAGCACCAGGCTGCAACCAGCGTCCACCAGTTCGACCAGCGTGGCGCTGATGCGCTCTTTCTCGTCGGGAATCAGGCGCGGCTCGAAAGCAATCGGGTTGTGCAGCGCGCGCTTGAGCCAGTCGTGCAGGGCGGGCAGGCCCTTGTCTTCGTACGTGCCGCTGCTGGCGCGGTCGCTGATGGAGACGATGCCGATCTTGACCGGCTCGTAGGACGGGGCTTTGTGGGTATCAGGCATCGTCTTCGCGCTCCTCATGCACGGCCAGGGCGGCCGCTTCGGTCATCTGGTGGCGCACCAGCTGGAACAGTTCGCGGTAGGCACGCCCCTTGCGCGGGGCCTCGCCCTGCGACTGGGCCACCCGGGCCTCATGGTCGGACGGCGCATCCTTGCGCGCCTGGCGAATCAGCGCGCGGATCTGTTGCGTGTCCGTGCGCGGGAACTGCTCCAGCCATGCCGCCAGCGCATTGTCGTCCGCAATGAGGCGGTCGCGCCAGTGCTCGGCCTGGTGCAGGGCCAGCTTCTCGGCGGCGGAGCCGTTGCGCTGCTCGTCCAGCGCGGCGTGGATGGCCGCTACGGTGTCTTCTTCCAGCTTGCGCATGAGCTTGCCCACGAACTGCATCTGCCGGCGCTTGCCCTCGAAGTTGGTGATGCGGCGGGCCTCGGCCAATGCATCCTGGAGCTTTTCGGGCAGGTCCAGGCGCGCGAACAGGTCGCTGCGCAGCGTGAGCAGCTCGGAGCCCAGGTCCTGCAGCGCCTCCATCTCGCGCTTGAGGTCGGTCTTGGTGGCACCGTCGGTGCCTTTGAGTTCGGCCTTGAGCTGCAGGTCCATCTCGCTGCCTTCGGCAACGAAATGGCCCTTCACAAAATAGCCTTTTTTGGGTTTGCGTGACATGGGTGTGCTGGGGGCGGAAACAGGCCCTGCGCGGCGCAGCGGCAATGGCGCCTGCCGCGCGGCGGCGCGGGTCGGCAAGTATCATAGCCGCCGCTATGAATACATCCAGCAACCGCGCCGCCAGCGGCACTTCTTCCCAGCCCGACAACGGCTTCAGCTATACCCGAGAGTTCTTTGAAGGCCTGGTGGACCATGCTCTGGCCCATGCCAAGAAGTTGGGCGCTACCGACGCGGGGGCGGACGCCTCGGAAGGCTGCGGCCTGTCGGTGAACGTACGCAAGGGCGAGCTGGAGACGGTGGAGCGCAACCGCGACAAGTCGCTGGGCGTGACGGTGTACGTGGGCCACCGCCGTGGCAATGCGAGCACGTCCGACTTCTCGCTGGCCGCCGTGGAGCGCACGGTGCAGGCGGCCTACGACATCGCCCGCTTCACCGCCGAGGACCCGGTGGCCGGCCTGCCCGACGCGGCCGACATCGCGCCACAGGAAACGCACCGCGACCTGCAACTATTCCACCCCTGGGCTATCACCAGCGAAGAGGCCGCGCTTCTCGCGCTGGAGTGCGAGGCCGCCGCCTTCAAGACCCACAAACGCATCACCAACAGCGAAGGCGCGGGCGTGTCAGCGCAGCAGAGCCACTTCTTCAGCGCCCACACACGCGGCTTTCGCGGCGGCTACGCCAGTTCGCGCCACAGCATCTCGGTGGCGCCCATCGCCTCGCTGCCGGGGCGCAATGCCGAGATGCAGCGCGACGCCTGGTACAGCTCCATGCGCGACGCGCGCGAACTGGCCGCGCCCGAGGCCGTGGGTCGCTACGCCGCCCAGCGCGCGTTGAGCCGCCTGGGCAGCCGCAAGATCCCCACCACCGAATGCCCGGTGCTGTTCGAGTCGCCCCTGGCCGCCGGCCTGCTGGGCGGCTTCGTGCAGGCCGTGAGCGGCGGCGCGCTGTACCGCAAGAGCAGCTTTCTCGTCGATTCGCTGGGCAAGCAGGTGTTCGCCAAGCACATCGACGTGGCCGAGGACCCGTTCATCCTGGGCGGCAAGGGCAGCTCGCCGTTCGACGACGAGGGCGTGCGCGTGGCGCCGCGCCAGGTGGTGGAGGCGGGCCGCGTGCAGGGCTATTTCCTCAGCACCTATTCGGCGCGCAAGCTCGGCATGCCGACCACCGGCAACGCCGGCGGCTCGCACAACCTGGTGCTGTCGTCGCGCCTTACGAAGCCCGGCGACGACCTGGACGCCATGCTGCAAAAGCTGGGCACGGGCCTGTTCGTGATCGAGCTCATGGGCCAGGGCGTGAACTACGTGACGGGCGACTACTCGCGCGGCGCCAGCGGCTTCTGGGTGGAGAACGGCCGCATCGCTTATCCGGTGCACGAGATCACCATCGCCGGCAACCTCAAGGACATGCTGCGCGGCATCGAGGCCGTGGGCGCCGACGCCTACACCTATGGCGCCAAGACGGTGGGCTCCATCCTCATCAACCGCATGAAGGTGGCGGGCAGTTGAGCCGCGCCGCGCCGGCAGTCCGCGCATGAGCACGTCGCTGTCGCGGGCCGACTGGGCCAAGGCGCTGGTGGTGGTTGTGGTCTGGGGGCTGAACTTCGTCGTCATGAAGTGGGGCCTGGCCACGCTGTCGCCGCTGGTGCTGTGCGCGCTGCGCTTCCTGACGGCGTCGCTGCCGTTCCTGCTGTTCGTGCGCCCGCCGCGGCACCTGTCCTGGGGCGTGATGGCGGCCTATGGCTTGGTGCAGGGTGTGGGACAGTTCGGCCTGCTGTTCACCGGCATGCAGCTGGGCATGCCGGCGGGCATGTCCTCGGTGGTGCTGCAGACGCAGGCATTCATCACCATGCTCATGGCAGCAGCCTTGTTGGGCGAGACGCCACACCGCTGGCAGTGGCTGGGCCTGTGCATCGCCATCGGCGGGCTGGCGTTCATCGGCGCGGCGCACGGCGACGGCGCCTCCGGCATGACCCTGGCGGGCTTCCTGCTCACCGTGGGGGCCGCGGCCATGTGGGCCGGCTCCAACCTGCTCACGCGCGTCGCAGCGCGCCAGGGGCCGTACGAGCCCGTGTCCTTCATTGTTTGGAGCAGCGTGTTCCCCATCGTGCCGCTGTTGCTGCTGGCCTGCGTGGTGGACGGCACGGAGGCCGTGGTGCAGCAGCTGCGCGGCCTGGGCGGGCGCGAGTTGGGCGTGGTGGCCTATCTGGCGCTGTTGTCCACCCTGCTGGGCTATGGCCTGTGGACGCGCCTGCTGCAGCGCTACGCCGCCAGCACCGTGGCGCCGCTGTCGCTGCTGGTGCCGGTGGTGGGACTGCTGTCGGCCATGCTGCTGCTGGGCGAGCGCCCCACGGCCTGGCAATGGATGGGCACGCTGGGCGTGCTGGCGGGCATGGTGATCAACCAGTTCGGCGGGCTGTGGGCCAAGCGCCGCCGCGGGGCGGAATCTATATAAAAAATGGCTCTAGCGCTTGCCAGTCAAGCGCTAGATGCTCATGAAAAAGTAGCAAAACCCGCGTTCAGCGCGGCAACTTGCCTCTCAGCCGCCGCGAACCATGGAGAGGATCTTGGCCGTGTCGAGCTGGCGCGCGGTCGCCTGCATCTGCGGCAAGTAACGCGCCTGCAATTGCTGGCCGTCCTGCATCACGTGCTGGTAGGCGTCCTTGAGCATGTCGGTGGACAGCGCGCGCCCGCCCGCGTAGTACTGGTTGGCCACATGCCCCAGCGCATAGGTGGCCGCAAAGCTCATGCCGCTGCTCACCGCCTGGCGCCCCAGGCCACCCAGCAGGCCCTTGCCGGCCTTGCCCAGCAGGCCGCTGAGCAGCTTGCGGCCTGCCTGCTCCAGGTACTGCGAGGTGAGCCCCACGCCCAGCGTCGCGAGGAAGTCCTTGATGTGCCCGCGGTCCAGCTCATAGCCGTAGCTCTGGCCGATCTGGTAGACCAGCCGCATTTGCAGCGGGATGATGGCCAGGGTGGACAGGTTCTCGGGCAGCAGTTCGATGGCGCCGTTCATGATCGACGCCTGCAGGATCTTGCGGTCCATCTCGGCGGGCGGCAGGCTGCCGGGGCGGCGCTGCGCGGCGGTGGTGGGCAGTGCGTCCGCAGCGGCGGGGTGGGGGGGCGGTGTCGCAGGCGCAGTGGATGCGTCCAGCGGCGCTTGCAGAGGCGCTTGCAAAGGGGCGTCGGCCACGGCCTGGGCCTCGGCATCGAATCCCCCTGTGGTATGCGCGCCCCCCAGACCCCAGGCCTGGCGCACCTGGGCCAGGAAGGCGTCTTCCTTGGCGCTGGTGTGGCCGTCGGCTTCGCACACGCACACGGCCATCTCATAAGCCAGCTGGCGCGACTCGGGAGAGGCCAGGCGGCCCAACACTTCTGGCAGCTGCACACGGCGCAGCAGCACGTCCTGGTACAGGCCGGGCAGGTTGACCTGCGCGTCGCCCGCAAGGCCTTGCGCGACCTCGCGGATCTGCTCGCGTTCGCGGTCGTGCTTCTCGCCGTCTGCGTACGAGGCCATCAGGCACAAGGTGAGGGTGGCGCGAATTTCTTCTGCGGTCATGGTGCTCCTGAGTCGGTGAAGAGATGCAGATGGGAGTGCAAGGCGGCAGCGGGGTTCCCTGCCGCGCTGGCCCTTTATCCGTTGGAAAAACAAAAACCGCCCGAGGGCGGTTTTGTCACGGACGGTTCACATCGCGAGGCCGTCAGGCGGCCACCATGGGCACGACCTTGTATTCGCCCGCGGCGATTTTCTTTTGCCACTCGGCCGGGCCGGTGATGTGGGCGCTGGTGCCGCCCGCGTCCACGGCCACGGTGACGGGCATGTCCACCACGTCGAACTCATAGATGGCTTCCATGCCCAGGTCCGCAAAGCCCACCACCTTGGCGTTCTTGATGGCCTTGCTGACCAGGTAGGCGGCGCCGCCCACGGCCATCAGGTAGGCGCTCTTGTGGTTCTTGATGGACTCGATGGCGACCGGGCCGCGCTCGGCCTTGCCGATCATGGCGATCAGGCCGGTCTGCTCCAGCATCATGTCGGTGAACTTGTCCATGCGCGTGGCGGTGGTGGGGCCGGCGGGGCCCACGGCCTCGTCCTTCACCGGGTCCACGGGGCCCACGTAGTAGATCACGCGGTTGGTGAAGTCCACGGGCAGCTTCTCACCCTTGGCCAGCATGTCCTGGATGCGCTTGTGCGCGGCGTCGCGGCCGGTGAGCATCTTGCCGTTCAGCAGCAGCGTCTGGCCAGGCTTCCAGCTCGCGACCTCTTCCTTGGTCAGGGTGTTGAGGTCCACGCGCTTGCTGGTCTCGGTGTTGGGCGCCCAGTCCACCTTGGGCCACAGGTCCAGGCTCGGCGGGTCCATGTAGACGGGGCCGGAGCCGTCCATCACGAAGTGCGCGTGGCGCGTGGCCGCGCAGTTGGGGATCATGGCCACGGGCTTGCTGGCCGCGTGCGTGGGGTACATCTTGATCTTCACGTCCAGCACGGTGGCCAAGCCGCCCAGGCCCTGGGCGCCGATGCCGAGGGCGTTGACCTTCTCGTACAGCTCCAGGCGCAGCTCTTCGACCTGGTCCAGCTTCTCGCCGCGCTGGCTCTTGGCCAGCAGCTCGTACATGTCCAGGTCTTCCATCAGGCTTTCCTTGGCCAGCAGCACGGCCTTTTCCGCCGTACCGCCGATGCCGATGCCCAGCATGCCCGGCGGGCACCAGCCGGCGCCCATGGTGGGCACGGTCTTGAGCACCCAGTCCACGAGGTTGTCGCTGGGGTTCATCATGACCATCTTGGACTTGTTCTCGCTGCCGCCGCCCTTGGCGGCCACCGTCACGTCCAGCGTGTCGCCGGGCACGATCTGCACGCTGATGACGGCGGGTGTGTTGTCCTTGGTGTTCTTGCGGGCGAACTGCGGGTCGGCGACGACCGACGCGCGCAGCGTGTTGTCGGGGTGGTTGTAGCCGCGGCGCACGCCTTCGTTGATGGCGTCCTCCAGGCTTTGGTCGGCGGCAAAGCCCTCGAAGCGCACGCCCATGCCCACCTTCAGGAACACGTTCACGATGCCCGTGTCCTGGCAGATCGGGCGGTGGCCCGTGGCGCTCATCTTGCTGTTGGTGAGGATCTGCGCCATCGCATCCTTGGCCGCGGGGCTCTGCTCGCGCTCGTAGGCGCGGGCCAGGTGCTGGATGTAGTCGGCGGGGTGGTAGTAGGAGATGTACTGCAGCGCGGCAGCTACGGACTCCACAAGGTCGTTGTACCGGATGGTCGTGGTCATGTGGGGGAGGATTCTTGTGAAACGGACGCCCGCGATTATCGCCCTGCACCTTGCACGAGCCTGATGCAAGGGCAAAAGCAAGGGTAGAAGCCCCGTCCGCCCGGCGTGGCGGCAGGGGCTTTCAGTGGCCGCGCGGCCATTTGCGGTGAAATCGCCCCGTTGCTCCTTCCCGGATCAGAAAGGCGTTTCCATGACTTCCAGCACCCGTATCGAACGCGACACCTTCGGCCCCATCGAGGTGCCGGCCGACAGGCTCTGGGGCGCGCAGACGCAGCGCTCGCTGCAGAACTTCGCCATCTCGGGCGAACGACAGCCGCAGGAACTCATCCGCGCGCTGGCGCAGGTCAAGCGCGCGTCGGCCCGGGTCAACCACGTGCTGGGGCTGCTGGGTGCGGACAAGACACGCGCCATCGTCGCCGCGGCCGACGAGGTGCTGCTGGGCGAGCACGACGACGAGTTCCCGCTGGTGGTCTGGCAGACCGGCTCGGGCACGCAGACCAACATGAACGTCAATGAGGTGCTGGCCAACCGCGCCAGCGAGCTGTTGGGCGGGGAGCGCGGCGAGGCACGGCTGGTACATCCCAACGACGACGTGAACAAGAGCCAGTCCAGCAACGACGTGTTCCCCACCGCCACGCATGTGGCCGCGGTGCAGGCGCTGGTGCACCGGCTGTTGCCCGCCATGGAGGAGCTGCGCGCCACCCTGCAGACCAAGGCTGAGGCGTTCGACGACATCGTGAAGATCGGCCGCACCCATCTGCAGGATGCGACGCCGCTCACGCTGGGGCAGGAGATCTCGGGCTGGGTGGCGCAGCTTGCCCATGGGGAGCGCCATGTGCGCGCGGCGCTGCCGCACCTGCATGAACTGGCCCTGGGCGGGACGGCCGTGGGCACGGGCCTGAATGCGCCAGAGGGCTACGCCGAACGTGTGGCGCAGGAGCTGGCCCAGTTCACCGGCCAGCCCTTTGTGACCTCGCCCAACAAGTTCGAATCGCTCGCATCGCAGGACGCGCTGGTGCATGCCCACGGCGCGCTGAAGACGCTGGCGGCCAGCCTCACGAAGATCGCCAACGACGTGCGGTGGCTGGCCAGCGGCCCGCGCAGCGGCATCGGCGAGATCACCATCCCTGAGAACGAGCCCGGCTCGTCCATCATGCCCGGCAAAGTGAACCCCACGCAGTGCGAGGCGCTGACCATGCTGTGCGCCCAGGTGCTGGGCAACGATGTGGCCATCAACATCGGCGGGGCCAGTGGCAACTTCGAGCTGAACGTGTTCCGCCCGCTGGTGGCGCACAACTTCCTGCAGAGCGTGCGGTTGCTGGCCGACGGCATGGTGAGCTTCAACGAGCACTGCGCCGTGGGGATAGAGCCCAACCGCGCGCGCATCGCGGAGCTGGTGGAGCGCTCGCTGATGCTGGTGACGGCGCTCAACCCGCACATCGGCTACGACAAGGCCGCGGCGATTGCCAAGAAGGCGCACAAGGAAGGCAGCACGCTGCGCGAGGCCGCGCTGGCGCTGGGCCACGTGACGCCCGCGCAGTTCGATGAGTGGGTGGTGCCCGCCCGGATGGTGGGACGCTAGAGATTCGGCGAGCGCGGGGGCGTGCGCCGCGAGAGGGGAGCGCCTTACTCGTCGCCTCGGCCATCCGCGGCGGCCTGGTCCACCAGCGTCTGCAGGCCGGTGGCGTCCAGGATCTCGATGCCGCGGGGGCGCACGCTGATCAGGCCCTCGCGTTCCAGCCATTTCAATTCCACGTTCACGCGCTGGCGCGAGCCGCCGAGCAGGCAGGCCAGCTCGTCTTGCGCCAGCGACAGGCCCAGCGGCACGCTCTCGCCCGGCTCGGTGCGCTGCGGGCCGAAGCGCTGCAGCAGCTGTAGCAATTGCTTGGCCAGGCGCGCGCGCAGCGGCAGCGTGGCCATGTCTTCCATCATGCAATACAGCGACCGCATGCTCCATGCCTGCAGCGTGAGCAGCGCCTCGCCGAACGAGGGATGCTCCTGCAGCAGCGTGCGGAAGGTGGGTTCGGGCACGCTCAACAGCGTGGTGGGGCCATGGGCATGCGCGTCGTAGGTGCAGGGGCGGCCGTAGAGCACCTCGGCCTCACCCACCCAGATGCCGGGCTCCACATAGGCCAGCGTGACCAGCTTGCCGGAGGGCGTGGTGCGTTGAAAGCGCAGCGCGCCACTGGCGCAGGTGAACCATTCGCGGATGGGACGGCCCTGCTCGACGATCAGGTCGCCGTGTGCATGGCGCGTCACGTGGCCCAGGCGAAAGATGTCGTGCCGCAGCGAGGGCGAGAGGGTGGAGAACCAGGGGCTGCGGTCCAGGGCCTCGCGCTCGCGCGCCGACAACAGGGGACGTTGCAGCGACACGTCGGCACAAAAGCGCAGGGGAGCGGGCATGGTGGTTCGTCGGTGAGGGCGCCGGGCGCGGGAACAGAGGCTGCGGCATTCTAGGCGCCGTCACGCTCGGTAACAAACCCTTGTCCCCACCCGGCGTAGGCCGCTGTGGCTGCCGGGATGCGTTTAAAGCAAAAAGTGCCCTAAAGGCGCTTGTGGTAAGCGCAAGCAGCTATTAAAAAAGGAGCTAGCTCAGTCCTGAGCGTCCTGAGGCGCCGCGGGCGGGTCGAAGGCAAAGCCCACGCCATAGACCGAGCGGATCCAGTCGTGCCCGGCGGGGTCGGCGCTGCGCAGCTTGCGGCGCAGATTCTTGATGTGGCTGTCCACGGCGCGCTCGTTGGGCTCCTGCGGCGAGTCCGGGTAGGCGTGCTGCAGCAACTGGGCGCGCGACAGCACGCTGCGCGGGTGTGCCAGCAGGGTGCGCAGCAGATGCCATTCGCGCGGTGTCAGCGCCACAAGGGTGCCGTGCAGCGTGGCTTGCAGCTGGGCCTCGTCCAGCACCAGCGCGCCGTAGGCCAGCTCCGCCTGCGCGGCGGCCTGGGCCGGCGGTGCGCGCCGGCGCAGCACGGCCTTCACGCGCGCCACCACCTCGCGCGGCGAGAAGGGCTTGCAGATGTAGTCGTCCGCGCCCAGTTCCAGGCCGATGAGGCGGTCCACTTCTTCCACGCGGGCAGTGATCACCACGATGGGGTTGTCGGTGTGGCGGCGCGCCTGGCGCAGCACCTCCAGCCCGTCGATGCCGGGCAGCATGACGTCCAGCAGCGTCAGGTCGGGCGGCTGGGGGGCGGTGAGGGCCTGCAGGGCCGTGCGGCCGTCGGCCGCGTGCTCCGGGGCGTAGCCCGCGTGGCGCAGGTAGTCCAGCAGCACGTCGGCGATGTCCTGCTCGTCCTCCACGACGAGGATGCGTGCGGGCGTGGTCATGGCGAGGGGTTCTCCAGTAGAGGCAGCGTGAGAGTGATGCGCAGACCGCCCAGCGGCGAGGCGCTGGCTTCGATCTGGCCACCGTGCGCCTGCACGATGGTGCGGCAGATGGCCAGGCCCAGGCCCGAGCCGCCCAGGTCGCCCGAGGCGCGGCGGCGCGAGGCCTCGGCACGGTACAGGCGCTCAAACAGGTGCGGCAGCTCGTGCGGCGCCACGCCGGGCGCCGTGTCGTCCAGGCGCAGCGTGAGGCGCGGCGGGCCGCCATTGCGCTGCACATTGGCCGACACCTGCAGCCGCCCGCCAGGGTCGGTGTAGCGCAGGCTGTTTTCCAGCAGGTTCAGGAACACGCGGTGCAACTGCTGTGCGTTGCCGTGCACCTGCAGCGGCTGCTTGGCGAGCGTGGCCAGGTCTGGCGCGGCCTGCAGGGCGACACCCGTCTGGTCGAAGCGCGACTGCATGCCGGCCATGGCCTCGCGCAGCAGCGCGAGCGGCTGCACGGCGCTCATGACGGGCGGGGGCTGGTCGCCTGCCATGTCCACACTGGCGCGCAGATCGCCCACGAGCTGGATCAGCCGCATGACTTGGCGGTGCAGGCGGCGCGCGGTCTTTTCGTCGAACGGGCGCACGCCGTCCTGCACGGCCTCGATCTCGGCGCGCATCGCGGCCAGCGGCGTGCGCAGTTCATGCGCGGTGTCCCCGATCCATTGGCGGCGCGAGGCCTCGACGCTCGCAAGCTGCTCGGCCATGGCGTTGAAGGTGTGGATCAGGCGGGTGAATTCCTCGCTGTCGGCCTGTTCGGGCACGCGGGTGTGCAGCTCGCCTGCCGCAATGGCCTGCGCGCCGGTCACCAGCGTGTCGATGGGGCGCAGCCAGCGCCGCGCCAGCCACCAGGACAGCAGCAGTGCCAGCGCCAGGCCCGTCACGCCGCTCCACACCACGAAACCGAGCTGCTTGGACAGGAAGGCGCGGTCCGCATCGCGCTCCAGCCCGTCGAGCGGCGCCAGCACCAGGTGGCCGATCAGGCGCCCCTCGCCGTCGCGCAGCGCGGTCCGCGCACCGCCGGCAACGGGTGCGGCGCCCGCCACCACGCGGCCCTGCGTATCCACCACGCCCAGGCGGCGCGACAGCGCATCCACCGGTGGCGGGGCCGTGCCGGGCGTGACCTGGGGTAGCAACAGGGGCTCGGGCGCAGGCACGGGAGCGGGTCCGAAGGTCGGCATCTGAACGTTGCGCGGGCGGCGCAGCTCGCGCCACAGGCCGGGCTGCTCGCGCAGTGTCTGCCAGCCGCCCTGCTGTTCATACGCGGCCTGCAGGCGGAACACCAGCCAGTCCATGCGCGCCAACTCCACCTCGGCCACGTAGGGGCCCAGCCCCCGCTGCAGCCCCAGCAGCGAGAAGCCCACGAACAGCACCAGCATCACCCCCAGCAGCGCCGACAGGGCTGCAAAGGCCTTGCCTTGGAGGGTGAGACGCGGAAGTTGCATGAAGTGGGGAGCCGCTTGGCCGTGGTGAAACGCCGAGGATGGCACGGCCGGGCCACCCCCGGGGCCTGGCCACGGTGGCAGGAAGCGCGCCAAATGCAACCAATGGCAACGCCTCGCCCGCAGGCATGGGCGGGGCGAAAGCCCGCCCCGCCCGATTCTGGTGCTACTTAAAAGATAGCTGCTCGCGCATGAGGGACAGGCGTTCTCTCCTGTTTTTATGCAAATTGTTGCAAAGGCACTCGTCAGCGGGCCGCGGCTAGCGCCTGCTGCACCCAGCCGTCAAAGGTCTTCTGGTGTGCCTTGATCCAGCCGTTCACATGGCGTTCGATGTCGGCGGCCTTGTTCTGGCCCCGGCTCATCAGGTGGTTCTGGGCGTTGATGTCGGCCACGGGCAGCTGCATCACCTCAAACAGCTTGGCGGCGGCGGGGTTGGCCTCGGCCCAGGCCTTGTTGGCCACGATCTGCTGCTGGTTCACCACGAAGCCGTAGTTCTTGCCGTTGGGCAGGCGCGTGTCCAAGCGTTTTTGCTCACCGGGCAGGGAGGAAAAGGGCACTTCCAGCCAGACCACGTCCTTGCCGGGCTTGAGCTCGTTGCTCACCCAATACGGCGTCCAGGTGTAGTACAGGACGGGCTTGCCCGCGCGGTAGCGCGTGATGGTGTCGGCGATCAGCGCGGAGTAGGTGCCCTGCTGGTGCGTGACGGTGTTGCGCAGGCCGTAGGCGTCCAGGTGGTGCTCGATCATGGCCTCGCAGCCCCAGCCGGGCGTGCAGCCCGTCAGGTCGGCCTTGCCGTCGCCGTTGGTGTCGAACAGCTGGGCAATTTTCGGGTCCTTGAGCTGCTCGACGTTGGTGATGCCATGCGCGTCGGCGGTCTTCTTGTCGATCAGGTAACCCTGCGCCGCGTTGCCCGAGTAGGTGCCGCGCCGGTAGAGCTTCGCGTCGCCGCCGGCGTTCTTGTAATAGTCGGCATGCAGCGGGTTCCAGTGGTCGGCCATGAACGTGGCGTCGCCATTGCCGATGGCGATGTGGGCCGTGGGGTACTCCACCTCCTGGATGGGCTGCACGTCGTAGCCGAGTTTTTCCAGGCCCTTCATGACCAGCAGTGTCTGGAAGGTCTCCTCGGCGATCGAGCTCTTGAGAGGCAGCACCTTCACGCCCTTGCCGGGCAGGGCGGTGGGCTGGGCCAGCGCAGCGGTGGCGCCCAGCGCCAGGCCCAGACCCGCGGCAACCGCGGCCAGCGGCGCGTGCAGGCGGCGGGCGAGGGCGGCGCATGCGCCGAAACGTGCAGTGTGTGTGGAAGAGGTCAGCGACAGAAGAGTCATCCGGGGTTTCCTTTCTGGTGGTGAACGGGAGTGGTGTCAGGCCGCGGAGTTGCGGGGGGTGGCAAGCGGGGCGGCTTGCGGCGCGTGCGCTGCGGGCTTGCCGCGCACGGCGCGCAGCACCAGGCCCGCGGGGCCGGTGTGCCACCAGCGCGCACTGGCGCGCCGCGGCTGGCCCATGGCCTGGGTGAGGCGGTCCAGCACGATGGCCAGCAGCACGATCCCCAGGCCGCCCACGGTGGCCAGGCCCATGTCCAGCCGGCCGATGCCGCGCAGTACCATCTGGCCCAGGCCGCCCACGGCGATCATCGAGGCGATGACCACCATCGACAGCGACAGCATCAGCGCCTGGTTGATGCCGGCCATGATCGAGGGCATGGCCAGCGGCAGCTGCACCTTCCACAGCAATTGCAGGGGCGAAGCGCCATAGGCGCGGCTGGCCTCGATCAGATCAGGGCGCACTTGGCGCAGGCCCAGGTTGGTCAGGCGGACCAACGGCGGCAGCGCAAACACGATGGTCACGATCACGCCCGGCACGTTGCCGATGCCGAACAGCATCACCACCGGCACCAGGTACACGAAGGCGGGCGTGGTCTGCATGGCGTCCAGCAGCGGGCGCGTCCAGCGCTGCGCGCGCTCGCTGGCCGCCAGCACGATGCCCATGGGCAGGCCGATGACGACGCAGAACAACAGCGATGTGAGCACCAGCGCCAGCGTCACCATGGCGTCGGGCCAGATGCCCAAGAGCGCCACCAGCCCCAGCGACAGCGCCGCGCCCACGGCCAGGCCGCGGCCGGCGAACTGCCAGGCCAGCAGCGTGACCAGCGCGATGAGCGCGGGCGCGGGCACGGCCAGCAGCAGGTCGGTCACGCCCGTGAGCGTGGCGTCGATGGGCGCGCGCACCGCCTGGAAGAACGGGCGGAAGTTCTCCACCACCCAGTGCAGGCCGTCGTTGATCCAGCCCTGCACGGGCAGGCCGTCCGTGGCGATCTGCTGCCACAGGCCGGCCAGGCCGGCGTCGGGCTCGGGCATCGGCGCCGCCGCGGCGTCAAGCCAGTCCACACCGGCCGCGGCATCGGTGCCGGCGGTGCCGCCGGCGCCCCACGGGTCGGCATCCGCCGGTTGCAGCGCCGTGTCGGCGGCCCAGGGGTCGCTGGCTTGTGCTTGCGCCTGAGCGGGCGCGGCGTCGGCGGGTGCCCAGGGATCGTCGATGGCGGCGGTCTCTTGCGTTGTGTCGTTCATGCGTGTCCTCTCCTTGTGTTGTTCTTAGCGGGGCGCTGCCACCGGCGTGCTGGCTTGCGCCGGAAAGTGGGGGTTGAGCTGGATGGGTGGCACCTCCGCCTGCGGCGGCGGCACGGGCGGCGTGTCGCGGTCCAGGAACTTCATCAGCGTGGTGCGGCTGATCACGCCCTGGTAGATGCCGTCCTCGTCCACCACCGGCAGCGGGCAGGGCGCACTGCCCATGGGGCCGAACAGGTCCGCCACCGGCGTGGAGGCATCCAGCGGCTGGGCATTGGGTAAGAAGGCGTGGTGCAGGCCCAGCGCGCCCTGGCGGCCGTGCAGCGCTTCGCGCAGCGACTGCGAAGACACCACGCCCAGCAGGCGCTTGCGGCTGTTGAGCACGTAGGCGTGGTCGCGGTCCGAGTCCTCCAGCAGGCGCAGTGCCGCGCGGCAGCCGCGGTCGTCGTGCTCGGACACCACGGTGAGCGCCTGGCGCGCGATGTCGGCCGCCTTGAACACCGCCGCAGCGTCCACGCCGCGCACGAAGCTGCGCACGTAGTCGTTGGCAGGCGCGCGCAGGATCTCGTCGGGCGTGCCCACCTGCACCACGTGGCCGTCCTTCATGATGGCGATGCGGTCGCCGATGCGCATGGCCTCGTCCAGGTCGTGCGAGATGAAGACGATGGTGCGGCGCTTGATCTGCTGCAGGCGCAGCAGCTCGCTTTGCATCTCGGTGCGGATGATGGGGTCCAGCGCGGAGAACGCCTCGTCCATGAGCAGGATGGACGGGTCGGCTGCCAGCGCGCGCGCCAGCCCCACGCGTTGCTGCATGCCGCCCGAGAGTTCGTCGGGGTAGCTGGCGCCCCAGGCGCCCAGGCCCACCTGCTGCAGGGCCTCCTGCGCTGCCTGCTGGCGCTCGGCACGGTCCACTCCGGCGAGTTCCAGCCCGAAGGCGGCGTTGTCCAGCACCGTCATGTGGGGCATCAGGGCGAACGACTGGAACACCATGCTGATGTCCTTGCGCCGCAGCGCGCGCAACTCGCGGTCGCCCAGACGGTTGATGTCTTGGCCGTCCACCAGGATGCGGCCGCTGGTGGGCTCGATCAGGCGGTTGAGCATGCGCACCAGCGTGGACTTGCCCGAGCCTGATAGGCCCATGACGACGAAGATTTCGCCGGCCTCGATGGTGAAGCTGGCATCGAACACGCCGATGGAATGGCCCGTGCGCTCCAGGATCTGCTGCTTGCTCAGGCCCTGCTGCACCAGGCGCAGCGCTTCCTGCGGCGAGTCGCCGAAGACCTTGAAGACATGGTCGATGATGATTTGCTTGGCCACTGTGTGGGTCCTTCCTCGGTTGTGACGGGTTGAACGGGCCCCTGCCGCACCAATGGCGGCAGGAACGCAAAGGCCAAAGCGGCACACACGACCCCGATGCGGCGTCCCCGCGAGGGCACGCGCGTCGCCAATCGACGGGCGCGGCCTGCAGGGCCGGGAAGAGGGCGGACACGAAAAGTGACCAGATCGGCCCGAATGGCACGCGAACGGTGCGCAAGGGCCTGGGTGCGCGGCGCAAGAGGTCTGGCTGAGGACTTGCGCAGTCACGCGGGTACCGTGCGCCGCGCATTGGCGGCAGGGCACCCTGGGGCATCAGGGGCGAATACTTCGGCCTGTGTGCCAGGGCCGCCAGCAGTGGGAGGCGCGTTGGCACGGGGCGCTCTCGGGCAACGCAGCCACAAAGAGCGAATTACCTGCGTGGCAGGTTGTAAAACACCGTGAAAGTATAGTTATTCGGTGTTTTTTAGTCAAAAAACGGGTTTTTTGATTTGTGCTATTCCGCGCGTGGACGGACGGCATGCTCGCCGGTTGCTGCAAAATTAATAGCTGCTCGCGCTTATTGCATGGGCGCTAGAGGGCTTTTGAAGCAAAAAACCCATGGAGCGCGGGCGTTCCATGGGTTTGCGGGCGATTGGCCGGGGGACCGGCCGCATGCCTCAGTGCTTGTCCTCGGAGGTGTGCAGCAGCCGGTCGGTGAGTGCGATGGCCAGCGCGCTGAACAGGAAAGTGACGTGGATGATGGTCTGCCACATCAGCACCTTCTCGCTGTAGTTGGCGGCGTTGATGAAGGTCTTGAGCAGGTGGATCGAACTGATGCCGATGATCGACAGGCCCAGCTTCACCTTGAGCACCGAGGCGTTCACATGGCCCAGCCACTCGGGCTGGTCGGGGTGGCGGTCCAGGCCAAGGCGGCTCACGAAGGTCTCGTAGCCCCCGACGATCACCATGATGAGCAGGTTGGAGATCATCACCACATCGATCAGCGCCAGCACCACCAGCATGATCACCGTTTCGTTGAGCGAGGTGACGGGCGCGTCCGGCTTGTAGCCGATGCTGGTGATGAGCGCCTGCAGCGCGGCCTCGTGGCCGAAAGCCGCTTCCACCAGGTGCCACAGTTCCAGCAGGAAGTGCCAGACATAGACGCCCTGGGCGGCGATCAGGCCCAGGTACAGCGGCAGTTGCAGCCAGCGGCTGGCAAAGATCAGGGCGGGCAGGGGGCGCAGCGGGGCGTTTGCCATGTGGGCGGAATGGGGGGAAGGGGAAGTCATGGTGACGGGAAATACGTCGGGAAGGTGAGGCGCGCGATTTTAGGGGCAGCCCGTTTCGCCCCGAAGACATGCCACCGTCAGGCATTTCACGCATGCCAGGGCATGGCGCTGGAGCGCTGCCGTATGCTGTGGCGCTCCGTCAGTGGCCTGTAAGTACCAGGGCTGAAAGTACCACTCAAAATTCTTAGCTTCAGGAGACAAACCCATGAGTGCATCGTCCAATGCCATCGAATCCGTATTGGTGGAGAACCGCGTCTTCCCGCCTGCCGATAGCGTGGTGAAGGCGGCCCGCGTGTCGGGCATGGCCGGCTACGAGGCCCTGTGCGCCGAAGCCAACAAGGATCCCGAGGGCTTCTGGGCGCGCCTGGCGCGCGAGCACCTGCAATGGACCAAGCCGTTCACGCAGACGCTGGACGAGTCCAAGGCGCCGTTCTACCAGTGGTTTGCCGACGGCGAGCTCAACGCCAGTGCCAACTGCCTGGACAAGCACATGGGCACGCCGGTCGAGAACAAGGCCGCCATCCTCTTCGAGGCCGACGACGGCACCGTCACCCAGGTCACTTACCGGCAACTGCTGGAGCGCGTGAGCCAGTTCGCCAATGCCCTGAAGGCGCATGGCGTGCAGCAGGGCGACCGCGTGCTCATCTACATGCCGATGGGCGTGGAAGGCGTGGTGGCCATGCAGGCCTGCGCGCGCATCGGCGCCACGCACAGCGTGGTGTTCGGCGGTTTCTCTGCCAAGGCGCTGAACGAGCGCATCATTGATGCGGGTGCCGTGGCGGTGATCACGGCCAACTACCAATTGCGCGGCGGCAAGGAACTGCCCCTGAAGGCCATCGTGGACGAGGGCCTGTCCATGGGCGGCTGCGACAGCATCAAGAATGTCTTCGTGTACCAGCGCACGGCCACGGCCTGCGACATGGTGGCGGGGCGTGACAAGACCTTCTCCGAGATCCTGGCCGGGCGGGGCACCGAATGCCCACCCACGCCCGTGGGCGCGGAGCATCCGCTGTTCATCCTCTACACCAGCGGCTCTACGGGCAAGCCCAAGGGCGTGCAGCACAGCACCGGCGGCTACCTGCTGTGGGCCAAGGTGACGATGGAGTGGACCTTCGACATTCGCCCCGACGACGTGTTCTGGTGCACGGCCGATATCGGCTGGATCACGGGCCACACCTACGTGGCCTACGGCCCGCTGGCTGCGGGTGCCACGCAGGTGGTGTTCGAGGGCGTGCCCACGTACCCCAACGCCGGGCGCTTCTGGCAGATGATCGAGCGCCACAAGGTCACGGTGTTCTACACGGCGCCCACCGCCATCCGCTCGCTCATCAAGGCGGCCGACTCCGACGAGAGCGTGCACCCCAAGAACTGGGATCTGTCGAGCCTGCGCATCCTGGGCAGCGTGGGCGAGCCCATCAACCCCGAGGCCTGGATGTGGTACTACCGCCATGTGGGCGGTGAACGCTGCCCCATCGTGGACACGTTCTGGCAGACCGAAAACGGCGGCCACGTCATCACCCCGCTGCCGGGTGCCACGCCGCTCGTGCCGGGTTCGTGCACCTTGCCGCTGCCGGGCATCCAGGCCGCCATCGTCGATGAAACCGGCAAAGACCTGCCCAACGGCGCGGGCGGCATGCTCGTGATCAAGCGGCCCTGGCCCTCGATGATCCGCACCATCTGGGGCGACCCCGAGCGCTTCAAGAAAAGCTATTTCCCCGAAGAGTTGGGGGGCACCACCTACCTGGCCGGCGACGGCGCCGTGCGCAGTGCCGACCGTGGCTACTTCCGCATCACAGGCCGCATCGACGACGTGCTGAACGTGTCGGGCCACCGCATGGGCACGATGGAGATCGAGTCCGCCCTGGTCGCCAAGACGGACCTCGTGGCCGAGGCAGCCGTGGTGGGCCGTCCCGACGACCTGACGGGCGAGGCGATTTGCGCCTTCGTGGTGCTCAAGCGCTCGCGCCCCACGGGCGAGGAGGCCAAGCAGATCGCCACCGAACTGCGCAACTGGGTCGCCAAGGAGATCGGCCCCATCGCCAAGCCCAAGGACATCCGCTTCGGTGACAACCTGCCCAAGACCCGCAGCGGCAAGATCATGCGCCGCCTGCTGCGCTCGATCGCCAAGGGCGAACCCATCACCCAGGACACCAGCACCCTGGAAAACCCCGCAATCCTGGATCAGTTGGCGCAGTCCAACTGATGCAGGAGGCGCCGCAAGGCGCCGGCGCGCAGCGCTTGCGGGGTTGGACGGCACTCATATCTGCGCAGCAGATGTGACGTGCTGGCAAAAACATTGGATCAGTTGGCGCAGTCCAACTGATGCAGGAGGCGCCGCAAGGCGCCGGCGCGCAGCGCTTGCGGGGTTGGTCGGCACTCCGATCTGCGCAGCAGATGTGGCGTGTCGGCAAAACCTGCATCGGTGGGCCCAGCCCAGCGGGTGAAGCCGCGAGGCGTCGGCGTCCAGGTTTTGCAGACCCAAGCCGCTTCTTGCCAGGCGGCTTTTTCGTTTCGGGCGAAGCAGCTTTGAACCCTGGCGTTGTAGGAGCAGGGCGCAAATACCGGGTTGGGCCATGACGGGCATGCCGCCATGGGGTACAACCCGCGCATTGGCCGCACATCCCGTGGGTTGAAAACAGATAGCGGTCCAGCTGGCCATCAGGAGTCCCTTGCATGAAGCTCAAAACCCTCATCCTTTTATTGATCGTCGTGGCCATCGGTGCGTTGGGAGCACTCAATTGGGCGACGCTCTCGGTGCCCACCGTCGTTTCATTGGGCGTCGCCACGGTGCAGGCGCCCCTGGGGCTCATCATGCTGGGGCTGACCGTCCTGCTGGGGGCCTTTTTCTTGGCCTATGTGCTGACGCTGCAGGGCTCCGTGCTCATGGAGACGCGCCGCCATGCCAAGGAGATGGCGGCGCAGCGCGAGCTGGCCGACCGTGCGGAGGCATCGCGTTTCACGGAGCTGCGCCAGTTCCTGGAAACCCAGCACCGCACGGGCTACGACGCCCTGATGGCGCGCCTGGACGCGCTGGAGGCGCGCCTGAGCGCGCGGGCGCAGGAATCGGACAACATCACTGCCGCCTACGTGGGACAGTTGGAAGACCAATTGCACCGCCGGGGCGAGCCGAAAGCCGTGCAGCCCGTGCCGCCGGTGCGCACGGAGCCGGAACTCAGGCTCTGACGGCCCTTGCGCCATAAAAAAGGCCGCAGGGCGTGAGCGCTGCGGCCTTTTTGCAGGGCGCGCCGCGAAGGCGCTTTCCCCTCTGGATTATTTGAGCGACAGGACCCAGGTCGCCAGCTTCTTGGCGTCGGCGGCGTTCACCTGGGCGTTGGCGGGCATGGGCACGGGGCCCCACACACCGGAACTTCCCTTCATGATCTTCTCGGCCAGTTTGTCTGCGGCGCCTGCTTGGCCCGCGTATTTGGCGGCAACGTCCTTGTAGGACGGGCCCACCAGCTTCTTGTCCACGGCGTGGCAAGCCATGCAGTTCTTGGAGGTTGCCAGGGCCTGGTCGGCGAATGCAGGGGCTGCAACCGACAGCGTCATGGCGAGGGTGATCAGTGTGCGCTTCATCGCGGGGTTTCCTCTAGGGTTGGGGTACATTTAGCCTTCAATGGGATTGTAGTGTTCGCCGTTGACGGGCTCCAGGCCAAAGCTCGCGCGGCACCAAAGGATGTGACCATGTATGCGCTGCTTTTAGGCATCTTGTTGATACTTCTCAAATATCTGGAGATCGGCCCTGTGGCGAATTGGTCATGGTGGTGGGTGTTGTCTCCTTTTGCGGTAGCTGCGGCCTGGTGGGCCTGGGCGGATGCCACCGGCTACACCAAGCGCAAGGCCATGGAAAAGATGGACCAGCGCCGCAAGGACCGCATCAACAAACAGAAGGAATCCATGGGCATGGGTCCGCGCCGACCGCGCTGAGGGCCTCTTCCCTGTCCAGACAACCCGCAGCGGTGCACGCGCCCTGCGGGTTTTTCTTGGGCGGTGATGGCGCAGCAATGATCCTGTTTTGATAGCTGCTGGCGCTTATTGGATAAGCGTTTTCGGCATTTTTCATGAAAAGTCATCCAGCACCGCACCCTTGCTGGCGCTGGAGGCGTTGAAGGCAAACTTGGCCTGCACGCCCCGCATGTAGCGCGGCGTGGGTGGCTGCCAGGCGGCGCGGCGCTGTGCCAGCGTGGCGTCGTCCACGTGCAGCTGCAGCAGCAGTTGGTGGGCGTCGATGGTGATCGTGTCGCCCTCATGCACCAGCGCAATAGTGCCCCCCGCAGCCGCCTCGGGCGCGACGTGGCCCACCACCATGCCCCAGGTGCCGCCCGAGAAGCGCCCGTCGGTGATCAAGCCCACGCTCTCGCCCAGGCCCGCACCGATCAGGGCGCCCGTGGGGGCCAGCATCTCCGGCATGCCCGGGCCACCCTTGGGGCCGAGGTAGCGCAACACCATCACGTCGCCCGCGACGATCCTGCCGTCCAGGATGGCCTGCAGCGCCGACTGCTCATCGTCGAACACACGCGCGGGCCCGGTGATGACGGGGTTCTTCAGCCCGGTGATCTTGGCCACGGCGCCCTCGGGACTCAGGTTGCCCTTGAGGATGGCGAGGTGCCCCTCGCGGTACAGCGCCTTGTCGATCGGGCGGATCACGTCCTGGTCCGCCCGTGGTGCGTCGGGCACGTCGGCCAGGGTCTCGGCGATGGTCTTGCCGGTGATGGTCAGGCAGTCGCCGTGCAGCAGGCCGGCGTTGAGCAGGATTTTCATCACCTGCGGAATGCCGCCCGCGCGGTGCAGATCCACGGCCAGGTATTTGCCGCTGGGCTTGAGGTCGCAGATCACTGGGACCTTCTTGCGCATGCGCTCGAAGTCGTCGATGGACCACTCCACACCCGCCGCGTGCGCGATCGCCAGGAAGTGCAGCACTGCGTTGGTGGAGCCGCCCGTGGCCATGATCACGGCCACGGCGTTCTCGATGGCCTTGCGCGTGACGATGTCGCGTGGCTTCAAGTCCTTGCGGATGGCCTCGATCAGCACCCGGGCGGATTCGCGGGCCGAGTTCATTTTCTCGTCGTGCGGATTGGCCATGGTGGAGGAGTAGGGCAGGCTCATGCCCAGCGCCTCGAAGGCCGAGGACATGGTGTTGGCCGTGTACATGCCGCCGCACGAGCCCGTGCCCGGGATGGCGTGCTGCTCGATATCCTTGAGTTCCTGGTCGGTCATCCTGCCCGCGGCGTTCTGGCCCACGGCTTCGAACACGCTCACGATGTTCAGGTCTTGCCCCTGCCAGCGGCCCGGCAGGATGGTGCCGCCATACACGTAGATCGCCGGCACGTTGGCGCGCAGCATGCCCATCAGGCCGCCGGGCATGTTCTTGTCACAGCCGCCGATCACGACCACGCCGTCCATCCACTGGCCCTGCACGCAGGTCTCGACGCAGTCGGCAATCACCTCGCGGCTCACCAGGCTGTACTTCATGCCCTCGGTACCCATGGCCATGCCGTCGCTGATGGTGGGCGTGCCGAAGACCTGGGCGTTGCCGCCCGCTTCCTCGATGCCTGCGATGGCCGCGTCGGCCAGGCGTTGCAGGCCGCTGTTGCAGGGCGTGATGGTGCTGTGCCCGTTGGCCACGCCCACCATGGGCTTGGCGAAGTCTCCCTCCTGGTAGCCCATGCCGTAGAACATGGAGCGGTTGGGCGCGCGCGCCTTGCCCTGGGTGATGTGGGCGGAGCGGCGGTTCAGCGGCAGCGGGTCGGTCATGGCGGGTCTTGCTTCTGCGGTGGCGAGACGGCCGAGTGTGGACGCCGCCGCAGCGGCTGTCCATGCGGGTGAATGCGGGGCCAGGGCGCCAACGTGGGTACCGGGGCTACGACATAATCAAACGGTTTTGCCTAGGGCGGGGCTCAAGAGGTTTCCGCTGCGGCGCGCGCAGGCCCCCAAGCGCACGGGCCCATCGACTTTCCTGAGCCACTCATCTCCCGCAACCACGATGCCCGCATACCGTTCCAAGACCTCCACCGCCGGCCGCAACATGGCAGGGGCCCGCTCCCTGTGGCGCGCCACCGGCATGAAAGACGCCGATTTCTCCAAGCCCATCATCGCGGTGGTCAACTCCTTCACCCAGTTCGTGCCCGGCCATGTGCACCTGAAGGACCTGGGCCAGCTCGTGGCGCGCGAGATCGAGGCCGCCGGCGGCGTGGCCAAGGAGTTCAACACCATCGCCGTGGATGACGGCATCGCCATGGGCCACGACGGCATGCTGTATTCGCTGCCCAGCCGCGACATCATTGCCGACAGCGTGGAATACATGGTGAACGCGCACTGTGCCGACGCCATGGTCTGCATCAGCAACTGCGACAAGATCACCCCCGGCATGCTCATGGCCGCCATGCGGCTGAACATCCCGGTGATCTTCGTCTCCGGCGGCCCCATGGAGGCCGGCAAGGTGCAGCAGACCGTGCCCGGCACCAGCACCATCCAGATCAAGAAGCTGGACCTGATCGACGCCATGGTGATGGCCGCCGACGACAAGGTGAGCGACGCCGACCTGGCCGAGGCCGAGCGCAATGCCTGCCCCACCTGTGGCTCCTGCTCGGGCATGTTCACCGCCAACTCCATGAACTGCCTGACCGAGGCGCTGGGCCTGTCCCTGCCCGGCAACGGCACCGTGGTGGCCACGCATGCCGACCGCGAGCAGCTGTTCAAGCGCGCGGGCCGGCGCATCGTGGAACTGGCGCGCCAGCACTACGAACAGGACGACGAGCGCATCCTGCCGCGCTCGGTCGGCTTCAAGGCCTTCGAGAACGCGATGACGCTGGACATCGCCATGGGCGGCTCCACCAACACCATCCTGCACCTGCTGGCGATCGCGCAGGAGGCCGGCATCGACTTCAGCATGGCCGACATCGACCGCCTGTCGCGCAGCGTGCCGCAGCTGTGCAAGGTCGCACCCAACACCGACAAGTACCACATCGAGGATGTGCACCGCGCCGGTGGCATCTTCGCCATCCTGGGCGAGCTGGAGCGTGCGGGCAAGCTGCACACCGACGTGCCCACCATCCACGCACCCACACTGGGCGAGGCGCTGGCGCAGTGGGATGTGACGCGCACGCAGGACGAGGCCGTCCAGACGTTCTACAAGGCCGGCCCCGGCGGCGTGCCCACGCAGGTGGCCTTCAGCCAGAGCGTGCGCTGGCCCAGCCTGGACCTGGACCGCGCCGCGGGCTGTATCCGCTCCGCGGAGCACGCCTTCAGCAAGGAAGGCGGCCTGGCGGTGCTCACCGGCAACATCGCCAAGGACGGCTGCGTGGTCAAGACCGCGGGCGTTCATGAATCCATCCTGGTCTTTGAAGGCCCGGCGCATGTGGTCGAAAGCCAGGACGAGGCGGTGGAGAACATCCTGGCCGACAAAGTGAAGGCCGGCGACGTGGTGGTGGTGCGCTACGAGGGCCCCAAGGGCGGCCCCGGCATGCAGGAAATGCTCTACCCCACGAGCTACATCAAATCCAAGGGCCTGGGCAAGGCCTGCGCGCTGCTGACCGACGGGCGCTTCTCTGGCGGCACCTCGGGCCTGTCCATCGGCCACTGCTCTCCCGAGGCGGCAGCCGGCGGCGCGATCGGCCTGGTGCGCGACGGCGACCGCATCCGCATCGACATTCCCAACCGCACCATCAACGTACTGGTGAGCGACGAGGAGTTGGCCCAGCGCCGCGCCGAGCAGGACGCCAAGGGCTGGAAGCCCGCCCAGCCACGTCCGCGCAAGGTCTCGGCCGCGCTCAAGGCCTATGCCAAGCTCGTGACGTCGGCCGACAAGGGCGCCGTGCGCGACGTGTCGCTGCTGGACTGATGTGGTGTGGTGCACGCCCGTGCCGGGCGTGCGCTCCTGATTTGTGAGCTGCTCGCGCTGGACGGAAGCGATTTACAGGTGCATTTGAGCTTCAAATGACCGTGCGGTCAGCGCCAACAGCTCTGTTTGTTGTAGCAACGGAATGCCATCGCCCATGAACGATTTCCAGCAACGCATCGCAGCCAGCTTCGCGGCACAAGGTTTGATGGCCACGCTCGGCGCCCGCCTGGCGCTGGTGGCGGAGGGTGAGGTGCATATCGAGATGCCGTTTTCCACCCACCTGTCGCAGCAGCAGGGCTTCGTGCACGCCGGGGCCATCACCAGCATCGTGGACAGCGCCTGCGGCTACGCGGCGCTGACCCGCTCGCCCCCCGGCTGCGAGATCGTCACGGCGGAATTCAAGACCAACTTCATGCGGCCCGCGCTGGGCCGGCGCTTCCTCGCCGTGGGCAAGGTGCAAAACGCCGGGCGCATGCTCACCGTGTGCACCGGCGAAGTGCGCGCGTACACGGGCGACGGGCCCGACTACAAGGTGGTGGCGTTGATGCAGGCCACCATGGTCAACGTGCCGGCGGGCGCCTGAGAGCGCCGCAGCCTCACGAGCCCGAAGGGCCGCCCGCCTGGGTTTGCAGGTAGTTGGGCAGGCCGATCTTCTCGATCAGGCCGAGCTGCTTTTCCAGCCAGTAGGCGTGGTCTTCCTCGGTGTCGCGCAACTGGGCCAGCAGCATGTCGCGGCTCACGTAGTCGCGGTGGGATTCGCACAGGGCCATCGCGGCCTTCAAGCGGGCCTGCACGGTGTATTCGGTGTCCAGGTCCTTGCGCAACATCTCCTGCGCGGATTCGCCGGGCGTGAAGTCGTGCGGGCGCATGTCGGGGCGCCCGCCCAGCATCAGGATGCGGCGCAGGATGGCGTCGGCATGCTGGGTTTCCTCCTCCATCTCGTGGCCCATGCGCTCGTACAGGCGGGTGAGGCCCTGGTCCTCGTACTGGCGGGAGTGGATGAAGTACTGGTCACGCGCGGCCAGCTCGCCGCGCAGCAGATCCTTGAGGCAGTCGATGACTTCCGGGTGGCCTTGCATGTTGTTGTTCTCGTGGGGGTGGTGATGGCGTGAGTATCCGGCGCCTTGCGCGCCGGTTCAATGGCGGCCGTCAATTCCCGGGCGCGGGCGCCCTGGATGCGGGCCGTACGCAGGCGCATTCTCATCCTGGCAGCGTTGGACGGGCGCGGGCGTGTCACGGCCCTGCGGCACAATGCCCGCCATGCTGATGTACCCCCAAATCGACCCCGTGGCCCTGCAGGTCGGGCCTTTGTCCATTCACTGGTACGGCCTGACCTATCTGGCCGGTTTTGCGCTGTTCATGTTCCTGGGCATGCGCCGCCTGAGCCACCAGCCCTACGCATCCCTGCGTGGCGACCAGGCGTGGTCGCGCAAGGACGTGGAGGACATCCTGTTCCTGGGCGTGCTGGGCGTGGTGGTGGGCGGGCGGCTGGGGTACTGCCTGTTCTACAAGCCGGGCTACTACCTGAGCCACCCGCTGGAGATCTTCTACGTGTGGCAGGGCGGCATGAGCTTTCACGGCGGGCTGCTGGGCGTGATCGGTTCCATGCTGTGGTTTGCGCATTCGCGCCGCAGGCCCTGGCTGCAGGTGGCCGATTTCGTGGCGCCCTGCGTGCCCACGGGGTTGGCGGCCGGGCGCATCGGCAACTTCATCAACGGCGAACTGTGGGGGCGCTTCGCGCCGCAGGATCTGCCCTGGGGCATGGTGTTCCCGCAAAGCGGCTCCATGCTGCCGCGCCATCCGTCGCAGATCTACCAGTTCCTGCTCGAAGGCCTGCTGCTGTTCGTGCTGCTGTGGCTGTATGCGCGCCAGCCGCGCAAGCGTGGCGAGGTAGCGGCGGCGTTCCTCGTGGGCTATGGCGTGCTGCGCTTCACGGCCGAATACTTCCGTGAGCCCGACAGCTTCCTGGGCCTGTTGTCGCTGGGCATGAGCATGGGCCAGTGGCTGTGCATCCCGATGGTGGCGGCCGGGGTGGCGATGTGGGTCTGGGCGCAGCGGCAGGACGCTCCTGAGGGATTTGCATAAAAGAAGGCGCCAGTGCTTGTCCAGCAAGTGCTGGCAGCTCTCATTTTTGATTGTTCCTTGCGGGCGGCGCGGTGGCGGAGTGTTGCCGCGTTGCGTCAATATGCCCCGCTAGGGATAGTCCCCATCCCGGCGGCTGGGCATGCTTTCATAATTATTGAAAATTACGCGAAATGATGCAGTTTCGCGACCACTTGTGTGCCATTCGTGACGTCATAACGCCTGCCGCCCATTCACCATGCGCCGTCCGCCTGCCAATTCCCTGCACCACCAGGCCGCCGAGATGCTGCGTCAGCAGATCTTTGCGGGCGAACTGGCGCCGGGCAGCTTCGTGGACGAGGCCGCGCTGTGCGAGCGGCTGGCCGTGTCGCGTACGCCGCTGCGCGAGGCGCTCAAGGTGCTGGTGGCGGAAGGGCTGCTGCGCCATGAGCCGCGCCGCGGCTGCTTCGTGGCCGAGATCACGGAGCGCGATCTGCAGGAGATCTTCCCCGTGATCGCGCTGCTGGAGGGCCGTGCGGCCTATGAGGCCACCGAGCACGCAGGGCCCGCCGACATCGACGCGCTGCAGGTGCTGCACCAGCGCCTGCAGGACCATGCCGAGGCGGGGCGCATCACCGAATACTACGAAGCCAACTACGCCATCCACGAGGCCTTCATCACCCTGGCGGACAACCGCTGGCTGGCCCAGGTGATCGGCGACCTGCGCAAGATCTTGCGCCTGGCGCGGCACCAGACGTTGCAGGTGCCCGGCCGGCTGCAGCAGAGCCTGTCGGAGCACCGGCAGGTGTTCGCCGCACTCCAAAAGGGCGACGCCGCCGCGGCCGAGCAGGCCATGCGCAACCACCTTCTGGCGCAGCGCGACGCGCTGCGCGAGCTTGCACGCAACCACCCCTCACGGATCACACCATGAACGCCGCCTCCACCTGGATCTCGCGCAACGTGGACCGCCTGCGGTCCGCAGACAGCAAAGCTGCCAGCAAGAACAAGGACGGCGCAAGCGCCGCGCCGCCCAAGCCTGCGGCCGAACGCTCCACGCACGAGCGTTTGCAGGCCACGCTGCGCAGGAGCGGCGAGGCGCTGTCGCCCCGCGTGCTGCGCCGGTTGCTGACCGACCTGCAGGAAGTGGTGGCCCCGCGCGTGAGCGAGATCGAAGGCGGGCGCCGCGCGCAGGCCATTGCCGCGTGGTACGCCGAGGCCACGCCCGAAGAGCGGCGCGACCTGTGGTTGCTGATGTGCGAGCAGTTCGCGCCCGATGCCACGCGTTTCAAATCGGCCCAGCAGCGCTACGAGGCCGCCGCCGGCACCGACGATGCGCCCCAGGCCGAAGCCCACCTGCGCCGCGCCATGGTGTCGCCGCGTACACGGCTGCTGCAGCGCTTTGCGGTGTTTCCGGAAGGCATGCGCTTCCTCGTGGACTTGCGCGCCGAGCTGCTGCCTCTGCTCAAGAGCGACAAGCGCCTGCTGCCGCTGGACGCGGAGCTGGAGCAATTGTTCTCCACCTGGTTCGATGTGGCGTTCCTCGAACTGAGGCGCCTGTCGTGGGATTCGCCCGCTTCGCTGATCGAAAAGCTCATCAAGTACGAAGCGGTGCACGACATCCGCAGCTGGGCGGACCTGAAGAACCGACTGGACAGCGACCGCCGCTGCTACGGGTTCTTTCACCCCCGCCTGCCCAATGAGCCGCTGATCTTCGTGGAGGTGGCGCTGGTCAACGAGATTTCGTCCAGCATCACCCCGCTGCTGGACGAGGCCGCCGAGGCCGCCGACATCCAGCGTGCCACCACGGCGATCTTCTACTCGATCAGCAGCACGCAGACGGGGCTGCGCGGCGTGAGCTTCGGCGATTCGCTCATCAAGCACGTGGCCGAGACGCTCACGCAGGAATTCCCGCGCCTGCGCACCTTCGCCACGCTCTCGCCAATCCCGGGCTTTCGTTCCTGGCTGTCCAAGAACTGCGCCGCGCAGCTGGAGCAGCTCGACGAGAAGCGCCTGGCCGAACTGGGCCGCGCCGTGGGCTTCGAGCCGCCGCAGGCCGCGCATGTGCTGGCCGCGGCCGACAAGGCGCTGGAGCTGCCGCCCAAGTCACCCGTGCGCCAGCTGCTCATGCAGTGCGCGGCGCGCTACCTGGGACGCGAGCTGCACGACGGCAAGCCGGTGGACCCGGTGGCGCGCTTTCACCTGGGCAATGGCGCCCGCGTGGAGCGGTTGAACTGGGCGGGCGACCCGTCGGCCAAGGGGCTCAAGCAGTCCTTCGGGCTGATGGTCAACTACCTGTATGACCTCAAGCGCATCGACAAGCACCACGGCCTGCTTGCGCAGGGGCGCGTGCCCGTGTCGGGCGATATCGACAGCCTGTGCCGTGACTGACGGCGCGCTGCCTCGGCGCCGGCGGGCGCGGCGGGCCTTGTATGCTCGCGCCCAGCTGCCCTCGGCGGCCTTGGCCGAGCGGGCGCGCCGCGCCTGAGCACCTGCCAACCCACCCTTTTCACAACAGAAAGACAGGAGACAACGCCATGCGAGAGAGAGAGAACTTGAGCCAGATCGCCACCGCCGCGCTGCAACGCCGTGACATGCTGCGCGCAGCCGGCGCTGCGGGCCTGGCGCTGGCCACGGGCGGTGCCTGGGCGCAAGGCGCCAGCGGCTGGCCGACCAAGCCGGTCAACATGGTGGTGCCGTTCCCCGCGGGCGGCGGCACGGATGCCTTTGCGCGCCCATTGGCTGCGCAGTTCGCCAAATCCACGGGCAAGACGCTGGTGATCGACAACCGCGGCGGCGCGGGCGGCACCGTGGGTGCCAGCGTAGCGGCCAAGGCGCCAGCCGATGGCTACAACCTGTTCATGGGTGGCGTGCACCATGTGATTGCACCGTCCATGTACCCCAAGCTGGACTACGACCTGGAAAAGGACTTCGTGCCGCTGGCCTTGGTGGCCAACGTGCCGCAGGTGCTGGTGGTGAACCCGCGCAACGTGACGGCCACCAACATGAAGCAGTTCATGGACTTCGTGAAGGCCAACCCCGCCAAGCTGAACTATGCGTCGGCCGGCTCGGGCACCTCGCACCACCTGGCGGGCGAGCTGTTCAAGCTGCAGACGGGGACTTTCATCACCCACATCCCCTATCGCGGCGCGGGCCCTGCGCTGCAGGACCTGATCGGCGGCAACGTGGACATGCTGTTCGACGGCCTGGGCTCGTCGGCCTCGCACATCAAGGGCGGGCGCATCAAGGCGCTGATGGTGTCGGGCTCCAAGCGCAACCCGGCCTTCCCCGACGTGCCCTGCGCGGCAGAGGTGGGCCTGCCGGACTACACCGTGTCCACCTGGTATGGCCTGTGGGCGCCCAAGGGCACGCCGGCCGATCTGCAGGCGCGCATCGTCGAGGAGATCCGCAAGCTCGGCCAGGCCGAGGAGCTCAAGGCCATCTGGGCCGGCAACGGCGCGGAGTTCGGCACGCTGTCGCAGGCGGACTTCGCCAAGATGGTCAGCAGCGAGATCAAGCGCTGGGCGCAGGTGGTGAAGGCCTCGGGCGCCAAGCTGGAGTGATGTAGTCCCCCACTGCGGCGCCCCTCCAGTGGCGCCGCCGCCACCCCCACGAAGAGAGTCCGATCGCATGCCAGGTGAAGTTGTCGCGGCCATGGCCGCAGGAGAGGCCGCCGGCCGCGGCGTGGTGCGCGTGACGCTGCGCCACGAGGGCCGGCTCAACGCCATGTCGCGCGCCATGTGGCGCCAGTTGCGCACGGTGTTCCAGGACATCCAGCGCAGCGATGGCGTGCGCTGCGTGCTCATCGAGGGGGCAGGGGAGGCGTTCTGTGCGGGGGGGGATATTTCCGAGTACCCCGCCTTTCGCTTCGACCCCGCGCAGCTGCGCGACTTCCACGAGAGCGATGTCTGGGGCGGGCTGGCGGCCATGCTGGACTGCGACGTGCCCATCGTCGCGCGCATCGCAGGCGCCTGCATGGGCGCGGGCGTGGAGATCGCCAGCTGCTGCGACATCCGCATTGCCGCTGCCGGCGCGCGTTTCGGCGCGCCCATCGCCAAGCTGGGCTTTCCGATGGCGCCGCGCGAGGCCGCCTTGGTGGCGGGCGCCGTGGGCGACGTGACGGCGCGCCAGATGCTGTTGGAGGCGGCCACCTTCAGCGCCGCCGAGATGGCGCAGCGGGGCTTTCTGAGCCGCGTGGTCGACACCGAGCAGCTGGATGCGCAAGCCCTGGGCACGGCGCTGCGCATCGCAGCCTTGGCGCCCGGTGCGGCCCGGCTCAACAAGCAGACCTTGCGCGCTATACGGAAGAATGTGCCGCTAGCGCCCGACCAGCAAGCGCAAGCAGCTTCTGATTTGATAGCAAATAACGCACTGGCCGACCCCTACGCCTATGCCGACAGCGCCGAACACCGCGAGGGCATCAACGCCTTCCTGGCCAAGCGCGCTCCCGTTTTCTGAATCCTTTGTGTGTGCACCACCATGAGCTCCTCCTCCCAGAACCTGTTTTCCGCGCTGCGCGCCGCCTTTCCTGCTGACCTGGACCAGACCGCCGTCGAGGCCGCCTCGGCCGCGGGTGCGCCGCTGCTTTACACCTGGCGCGACCTGGACCGCGCCAGCGCCCGCATCGCCAACCTGCTGGCATCGCTGAAGCTGCCCGAGGGCAGCCGCATCGCCGTGCAGGTGGAAAAGTCGGTCGAAGCCATGCTGCTGTACCTGGCCACGCTGCGCGCCGGCTATGTGTTCCTGCCGCTGAACACCGCCTACCAGAGCGCAGAGATCGAGTACTTCATCGGCAATGCCGAGCCGGCCGTGGTGGTCTGCACGCCAGGCAACTTCGGCTGGGTGTCGAAGATCGCCTTCACTGCGGGCACGCAACATGTGTTCACGCTGGGCGACGACCGCACCGGCAGCCTGCTGGAGCGTGCCGCGCACTTCGGCGACGAGCACCGCGCCGTCCCGCGCAAGGCTGACGACCTGGCTGCCATCCTCTACACCAGCGGCACCACGGGACGCAGCAAGGGCGCGATGCTCACGCATGGCAACCTGCTGTCCAATGCCCAGGTGCTCAAGGACTACTGGGGCTGGAAGCCCGGCGACGTGCTGATCCACGCGCTGCCCATCTTTCACGTGCACGGCCTGTTCGTGGCCATCCATGGTGCGCTGATCAATGGCAGCAAGATGATCTGGATGGCGAAGTTCGACCCCAAGGCGGTGATCGCTGCCATGCCGCGCGCCACGGTGTTCATGGGCGTGCCCACGCTCTACGTGCGCATGCTGGCCGAGCCGGCGCTGACCCAGGCCGCGGCCAGCCACATGCGGCTGTTCATCGCGGGCTCGGCGCCGCTGCTCATCGAGACTTTCAAAGAATGGCAGGACCGCACGGGCCACACCATCCTGGAGCGCTATGGCATGAGTGAGACCATCATGCTCACCAGCAATCCCTACGCGGCCGACGCGCGCCATGGGGGGCAGGACGAGCGCCGCGGCTCCACCGTGGGCTTTCCGCTGCCCGGCGTGGGCCTGCGCGTGGTGGACGATGCCGGCAAGCCGGTGCCCGTGGGCGAGATCGGCAACATCCAGGTCAAGGGCCCCAACGTGTTCAAGGGCTACTGGCGCATGCCCGAGAAGACCAAGGAAGAGTTCAGCGCCGACGGCTGGTTCAAAACCGGCGACGTTGGCAAGGTGGATGAGCGCGGCTACGTGAGCATCGTGGGCCGCAGCAAGGACCTGATCATCAGCGGTGGCTACAACGTCTACCCGGCCGAGATCGAGGGCTACGTCAACGAGATGCCCGGCGTGGCCGAGAGCGCCGTGGTCGGCGTGCCGCACCCGGACTTCGGCGAAGTGGGTGTGGTGGTGGTCATCCCCAAGCCCGGTGCAAAGGTGGACGGCGACGCGGTCATCGCATCGCTCAAGAGCCAACTGGCCAACTTCAAGATTCCCAAGCGCTGCTTCGTCACCACCGAACTGCCGCGCAACACCATGGGCAAGGTGCAAAAGAACCTGCTGCGCGACCAGTACAAGGGGCTGTTCGCCTGAGCCGGCGCGGCATTGCAATACAAAAAGGCGGCCTGGGCCGCCTTTTGCTATTTAGATGATAGCTGCTAGCGCTTGATGGTAGGGCGCTAGAGCCTGATTTGATGCTTAGCGCAGCACCAGCACCGGAATGTGCGAGTGCGTCAGCACGTGCTGCGTCTCGCTGCCCAGCAGCAGGCGCTTGATGCCCTTGCGGCCGTGCGAGGCCATCACGATCAGGTCGCACTTGTGCTTCTTGGCGGCGGCGATCACGGCTTCGGCGATCAGGTCGGACTTGGCGACTACGGTCTTCACGGTCACGCCTTCGTCGGTGCCCTGCACCTTGACCTTGTCCACCAGTTCCTGGGCCGCATCCGCCCACTGCTTCTCGATGCGCTTGATGTCCGCGGCGTCCACGGGCAGGCCACCTTCGAAATAGCTGCGCGGATACCGGGGAACGACCTTCAAGGCGACCACCGACGCACCTGTGAGTCCCGCCAGCGAGAGCCCGCTTTCCACGGCCTTTTGCGACAAGGGGGAACCGTCGGTGGCGATCAGGATGCGTTTGTACATGTGCAGCTCCTCATTTCGTTAAGAACGGTAAAAGCATAGGATAGTTCGTGGTCCATGTCTTGATTCAAGTCAATGAGTCCTTCGCGCAATCCGAATAGTCTTCAGGCTATGTCAAATCCTGATGCCGACCCGTGGGCGTCGCCCCTCTCCACGGCTGCACCGGATGAGGTCGCGCTGCTTGATGACCCCCAGGAATGGTCGGCCTTTGGCAAGCCCTGCACATCTACCCCCGCAGGTGCGGATGCCCAGGCGGGTCCGTGGGAGTCGCATGTGGTGCTCGACGGAATGCACTGCGCCGCCTGCGCCCTGACCATCGAGGAAGCCCTGCGGCGTGTGCCCGGCGTGGCGGAAGCGGACGTGAGCGCCGCCACCCGCCGCGCACGCGTGGTATGGGACCCGCGACGAGTGCGCCCGTCGCAGTGGATGGGCGCGGTCCAGAAGGCCGGTTACCGCGCGCTGCCTGCCCTGGATGCGCTGGCGCGGGAGCAGCGCCAGCGCGAGAACCGCAAGGCGCTGTGGCGCTGGCTGGTGGCGGGTTTTTGCATGATGCAGGTCATGATGTACGCATGGCCTGCCTACCAAGCCATGCCCGGCGACCTGACCATGGAAATGGAACAACTGCTGCGCTGGGCCTCCTGGGTCATCAGCCTGCCGGTGGTGCTGTTCGCCTGCGGGCCTTTCTTCTCCAGCGCGCTGCGCGATATCCGGCAGCGGCGGGTCAGCATGGATCTGCCCGTGGCGCTGGGCATGCTCATCACCTTCGTGGTCAGCATGGCGGGCACGTTCGATCCGACCGGCCCCTTTGGCCGCGAGGTCTACTACGACTCGCTGACCATGTTCGTCTTTTTCCTGCTCACGGGCCGCTGGCTGGAGCTGCGCCTGCGCGATCGCACGGCAGGGGCGCTGGAAGCCGTGATGAACCGGTTGCCCGACAGCGTGGAGCGGCGGGCGGAAGACGGCAGCTTCACGCGCGTGGCCACGCGCCGTCTGCAGGCCGGAGACGTGGTGCGCGTGTTGCCGGGGGAGGCCTTTCCCGCGGATGGCCGCATCCTTTCAGGCGGTACCCAGGCCGACGAGGCGCTGCTCACCGGTGAATCCACGCCTGTGGACCGACCCGAAGGCAGCCGCGTGACGGCGGGCAGCTACAACCTGCGCGCACCGGTCACGGTGGAGGTTTTGGCGCTGGGCAGTGAGACGCGCTTTGGGCAGATCGTGGCATTGATGGAGAGCGCGTCTTTGCAAAAGCCCCGCCTGGCGCAGCTGGCGGACCGGGTGGCCCGGCCTTTCCTGGTGGCGGTGTTGTTGGCCGCGGTGCTGGCGGCAGTGTGGTGGTGGCCGAGCGACCCCAGCCATGCTCTGATGGTGGCGGTGGCGGTGCTCATCGTTACGTGCCCCTGCGCGCTGTCTCTGGCCACGCCGGTGGCCATGCTGACGGCTGCGGGCACCTTGGCGCGGCGGGGCGTGCTGGTGCGCAATCTGCAAGGGCTGGAGGCGCTGGCCGCGGTGGATACGGTGGTCTTCGACAAGACGGGCACGCTGACCCGCGATGGGCTTGCGCTGCATGCCGTACATGTGGCGCCAAGGGCCGGCTGGGGCGAGGGCGAGGCGCTGGCCCTGGCTTCGGCGCTGGCGGCGCATTCACTGCATCCCGCGTCGCGCGCGCTGGCATCCGCGGCGCAGTCTGCCGCGGTGCCCGCGGACTGGACGGTCCATGCCGTGCAGGAGCTGACGGGTGCAGGCCTGGTGGCCCGTGCATCGTCACCGTCACACGCCCAGGAAACGATTCTGCGCCTGGGCTCTGCGGCCCATGCCCGCGTGCCTGCCGTGGGCGGCGATGCGGGGCCGCAGGTCGTGCTGTCGATGGAATGCGAAGGCGCGGCAGTGGAAATCGCGCGGTTCGTGCTGAGCGAACAACTGCGCCCCGAGGTCGCGGCGGCCGTGCGCGGGCTGCGCGCCGAAGGCGTGGCGGTCGAGCTGCTGTCCGGCGACCGGGCCGAGTCCGTGCAGCGGGTGGCTGCCCAGGCGGGCATCGGCCAGGCCCGGGGAGACTGCACCCCGCAGGACAAGCTCGCGCATCTGCAGACGTTGCAGGCGCAAGGACACCATGTGGCGATGGTGGGCGACGGGCTCAACGACGGCCCCGTGCTGGCCGGTGCGCATGTCTCGTTTGCGTTCGGCCGTGCCGTGCCCCTGGCCCAGTCACGGTCCGACTTCGTGGTTATGGGCGAAAATCTCGCCCTTGTTGCGCAGGCGCTCTGGCTGGCGCGGCGCACCTTGCGCGTCGTCCGCCAGAACCTGTGGTGGGCGGCTGCATACAACGCGCTGTGCGTGCCCCTGGCGATTGCGGGCTACATGCCGGCCTGGCTCGCGGGCCTGGGCATGGCGCTGAGTTCACTGCTCGTCGTGCTCAACGCGGCCCGCCTGGCGCGCCTGCCGGACCCGATCAGCCACGAGAGTTCCGACGACTGCGCTGGTGCCCCACGTGCCGTGAGCACGCCCTTGGAGGTCGTCTGATATGGACATCCTGTATTTGTTGATTCCGCTCTCCGTCGTACTGGTGCTGTTTGTACTGGCGGGACTGTGGTGGGCCGTCTACCGTGGCCAATTTGAGAACGTCGATCAGGAGGGGGAGCGCATTCTGAGGGACGGTTGATGTTCGTCAATAGGCCTACTGCGAGCCTGGTTAAAACTTTTTACTGCAAATACTAGAGGTGCCCGATGGATTCTTCACAAACAAGAGTTGCGCACTACGACGACACCGTAGTACGCCAGTTTTCTATCATGGCTGTCGTATGGGGGGTGGTCGGCATGCTGGTAGGCGTGTTCATCGCCGCCCAGCTGACCTGGCCTGAACTCAACTTCGGCATTCCATGGCTGAGCTATGGCCGGCTGCGTCCGCTGCACACCAATGCCGTGATCTTCGCATTCGGCGGCTGCGGCCTGTTCGCCACCAGCTATTACGTGGTGCAGCGCACTTGCCAGGCGGGGCTGTTTCTGCCCAAGTTGGCGGCGTTCACTTTTTGGGGCTGGCAACTGGTCATCGTAGCGGCGGCCATCAGCCTGCCGCTGGGCTATACCTCCGGCAAGGAATATGCCGAGCTGGAATGGCCGATCGACATCCTGATCGCTGCCGTGTGGGTCTCTTATGCGGTGGTGTTCTTCGGAACGATCGGCCAGCGCAAGGTGAAGCACATTTACGTGGCCAATTGGTTCTTCGGTGCGTTCATCATCGCCGTGGCGCTGCTGCACATCGTCAACAGTGCGGCCATTCCGGCGGGCTTCATGAAGAGCTATTCCGCCTACGCAGGCGTGCAGGACGCCATGGTGCAGTGGTGGTACGGCCACAACGCCGTGGGCTTCTACCTCACGACCGGCTTCCTGGGCATGATGTATTACTTCATCCCGAAGCAGGCTGGCCGTCCGGTGTACAGCTACCGCCTCTCCATCGTCCACTTCTGGGCGCTGATCTTCACGTACATGTGGGCGGGTCCGCACCACCTGCACTACACCGCGCTGCCTGACTGGACGCAATCTGTGGGCATGGTGTTCTCGCTGATCTTGCTGGCGCCCAGCTGGGGCGGCATGATCAACGGGATCATGACGCTGTCCGGTGCCTGGCACAAGCTGCGTGACGATCCCATCCTGCGCTTCCTGATCGTGTCGCTGTCGTTCTACGGCATGTCCACGTTCGAAGGCCCGATGATGTCCATCAAGACCGTCAACGCGCTCTCGCACTACACCGACTGGACTGTGGGCCACGTGCATGCAGGCGCGCTGGGCTGGGTGGGTCTGATCACCATGGGTTCGCTGTATTACCTGGTGCCTCGCCTGTTCGGCAAGGAGAAGATGCACTCCATCAAGGCAATTGAACTGCACTTCTGGATGGCCACCATCGGCATCGTGCTGTACATCGCCGCCATGTGGATTGCTGGCGTGATGCAAGGTCTGATGTGGCGCGCAGTGAACCCCGACGGCACGCTGACCTATACCTTCGTGGAAGGAGTCAAGGCGACCTATCCGTTCTACGCGATCCGCTTCTTTGGCGGTCTGCTGTACCTCGGCGGTATGTTGGTGATGGCATGGAACGTCTGGGTGACGGCGATCTCCGGACGCTCCGTCAAGGTGGCCATTCCCGCCGTGAAACCCGCTCACGCCTGAAGTTCGGAGGGTCAACTACATGTCCAATACGCATAACAAAGCATCCACCGGCTTCACGCACGAGAAGGTCGAAACCAGCAACTTCCTGATGATCGTGCTGATCTTGCTGGTTGTGGCCGTCGGCGGCCTGGTGGAAATCGTTCCTCTGTTCTTTCAAAAATCGACGACTGAGGCCGTCCAAGGCGTGAAGCCTTACACGGCAGTGCAACTGATCGGACGCGATATCTACCTGCGCGAGGGTTGCTACAACTGCCACTCGCAGATGATCCGTCCGTTCCGCGCGGAAACCCTGCGTTATGGTCACTACTCGGTGGCTGGCGAGTTCGTCTACGACCATCCCTTCCAATGGGGTAGCAAGCGCACTGGGCCCGACCTGCATCGCGTGGGTGGAAAGTACAGCGATGAATGGCATCGCATTCACCTGAACAATCCGCGCGACGTGGTGCCCGAGTCCAATATGCCCGCCTACCCCTGGCTCGAAAAGAACCAGATCGATCCTTCCGTCGTCGCTCCTCGCATGAAGGCATTGCGCACGGTCGGCGTCCCGTATACGGATGAGGAGATCGCCAGCGCCGCCGAGCAGGTCAAGGGCAAGACAGAGATGGATGCCGTGGTGGCCTATCTCCAGGTTTTGGGCCGTGCGCTCAAGTAATCGAGGAGCTGGTCATGGACATCACCACCATGCGTATCGTGGCCACGCTGGCGTCGCTGGCGTGTTTCGTGGGCATCTGGTTCTGGGCCTTCATGCGCCGCAACCGGGCCCGGTTCGAGGAGGCAGCGCAGTTGCCCTTCGCCGAGGACTGAAGAAGTCTCCACAAGAAAAGAGATAACCCATGAGCGATTTCACGAGTAACTTCTGGTCCTTCTACGTGGCCGGAATCACCATCATCGGTATCGTGGCCTGCGGCTTGCTGCTGTGGATCACGTCCCGCAAGAAGGTCGAGGCTACGGCCGACAACACCACCGGTCACGTCTGGGACGAAGACCTGACGGAAATGAACAACCCCATGCCCCGTTGGTGGATGTGGCTGTTCATCATCACGCTGGTATTCGGCGCTGGCTATCTGGCTGCCTATCCCGGATTGGGGACCTTTAAGGGTAAGTTGGGCTGGACGCAGCTGGGCGAGTACCAAGCCGAAGTGGACAAGGCTAACGCAGAGTTGCAGCCCCTGTACGCGCGGTTCGAGGCCATGCAGCCCCAAGAGATGGCGGCCGACACAGCGGCCATGGCAATTGGTGAGCGTCTGTTCATGAACAACTGCGCGCAGTGTCATGGTTCCGATGCCCGCGGCAGCAAGGGCTTCCCCAACCTGGCCGACGGTGACTGGCTGCACGGCGGTGCGCCTGATCAGATCCAGAAGACCATCCACGATGGGCGCATTGGCGTCATGCCTCCCATGGCGGCCGCCGTGGGCTCGCCGGAAGATGTGCGCAACCTCGCCCACTATGTCCTGAGCCTTTCGGGAAGCCCGCATGACTCCCTGAAGGCGTCTCTGGGCAAGTCGAAGTTCACTGCGTGCGCTGCATGCCACGGGATGGACGGCAAGGGCAATGTGGCCCTGGGTGCCCCTAATCTGACGGATGACATCTGGCTGCATGGCTGGGGCGAAGCTGCCATCACCGCTATGATCAACAATGGCAAGACCAACGAGATGCCTGCCCAAACGGGCAAGTTGACCGATGCACAGATCAAGGTGTTGACGGCATACGTCTGGGGTTTGTCCAATAAGGCCGGCGCCCCGCGCTGATGCTCCCTGTGCGGCCGGCTCCCCGTCGAGGGGCGCCGGCCGTTTTGCGTTTTGGAAGTTGCACTTCCTTTTTGAGATTCCACCATGAAGCCAGCCGAAGGTCAGCCCCGTAAGGTGATTCCTATCACGCCAGTGGGGGCCGAAAGTTCGCAGACCGAGGTCATTTCGCTCTATGAGGCGCAAAAGAAAATCTATCCACGCTCGATAAGTGGAGTGTTCGCACGTTGGCGTTGGGCGATGGTGTTTCTGACACAGCTGGTTTTCTATGGCCTGCCATGGCTGGAGTGGGGCCAGCGCCAGATGGTGCTCTTTGACCTCGGAGCACGCCGTTTCTATATTTTTGGTTTGGTGCTTTACCCGCAGGACTTCATTTATCTGACGGGTTTGCTGATTATTTCCGCGCTGTCGCTTTTTCTGTTTACCGCAGTGGCGGGACGCCTGTGGTGCGGCTTCTCCTGTCCCCAGACCGTATACACGGAAATGTTCATGTGGATCGAGCACAAAGTCGAAGGCGACCGCAGTGCCCGTATGCGCCTGGACAATGGTCCGTGGACATTTGAGAAGATCTGGAAAAAATCTGTCAAGCAAGCCATTTGGATTGCGGTCGCATTCTGGACCGGCTTCACCTTCGTGGGCTATTTCGTTCCGATTCGCGAGCTGGGGGGAGAGTTGCTGGCCCTGCAAGGAGGGTGGCAGATATTCTGGGTGATCTTCTATGGGTTGGCCACGTACGGTAACGCAGGATTCCTGCGCGAGCAGGTATGCAAATACATGTGCCCTTATGCGCGTTTCCAAAGCGCAATGTTCGACAGGGACACGCTGGTCGTCTCTTACGATCCTGAGCGCGGCGAGCCTCGCGGGCCCCGTAACAAGACGGTAGACCACAAAGCTGCGGGACTGGGTGACTGCATCGATTGCACGCTGTGTGTCCAGGTCTGCCCAACGGGTATCGATATTCGCAACGGACTGCAATATGAATGCATTGGTTGCGGTCTCTGCGTGGACGCTTGCAATACCGTGATGGACAAGATGAAGTATCCGCGCGGGCTTATTCGCTTCTCAACGCAGAACGGCGTCAAGAACCACTGGACCCAATCGCAAATGCTCAAACGCGTGCTGCGACCCCGTGTGTTGTTCTATTCAGCGGTGCTGGTGGTGTTGTGCATCGGCATGCTGGCCAGCTTGGTGGTACGCACCCCGTTGAAGGTGGACATCGTGCGCGACCGCGCTGCGCTCTCGCGCATCGTGGCGGGAGGCAAGCTGGAAAATATCTACCGGCTGCAGATCATGAACGCCACGGAGGGGGCGCAGCGCTACACCATCAGCGCCCACGGTATGGAAGGGCTGGAAGTGGCGTCCGAGACCGCAATTGACATTGGACCGGCGGAATCCCGATGGGTGGTTGTCCGTCTTCAAATTCCGTATGGCTCAGCATCTCCTGGATCGCATACGGTGTATTTCGATATTCAAGCGCAGGGTGATAAAGCCCAAGTGGCAGAGAAATCCGTATTCCTCGTACCCCGCTGAAGGCGGTCGTGGAATACAAATGAACAAGCTGTGCTCATAAATGAGCGAGGAGTTAATATAAATGTTGAGTAATTCCCCCATGAAACTGGACGACGACGGAAAGCCTTGGTGGACGTTTGGCCATGTCTGGCTTGTCATCGCGGGGCCGGTGATTGTCATCATTGCGGGCTTCGTGACCCTCTGGCTGGCCGTGAGCAAACCCGACCCCGTCATCGCGGAAGACTATTACCAACGGGGCTTGAACATCAACGAGACCCTGAAGGAGTCTGGGGGCGACATGACGCCTGCCATGAAGGGGCGCAACCATGCAGCTACTCCGCTGGAGGATCAACCGCGCTGACCGGCAGGGCGAGTCCTCTTTGCATGCCGGAGAACAGATGCTAGGCTGTCAACTACACTTGCTAGGAGATGGGCGAATGTGGATGCAACGATTGATGTGGATCGCGTGGCCGGCCTTTTTGATGGCGGGCGTCATGGAAATGGTAGTGTTCGCCTTCGTGGATCCAGAAGCGCTGCAGTGGTTTGATCAACCCCTGCATCTCTCGCGCGAAGGTGTGTATACCATCGCCTTCTTCACGTTCTGGTTCGTACTCATGGCTTCCAGCGCATTGACGACGCTGTTGTCACTCTCGCCCTTTGAGTTGAATCGCTGCCCCGTGCCCAAAGGGGCGCGGCCGGCTGATTGCGCCAAATACGTTTCCTGATCTTTCCGCCGATCAGTTATGAATGAACAAAAAACCGAGGCTTAATGGCAGGCTTGCTGGCTGTTGACAATGCGCTTCAGCGCATCGGTATCGACGATGCGCACATGGCGCTGTTTTACTTCCACAATACCTTCTTCCACGAACTTGGAAAACGTGCGGCTGACGGTTTCCAGTTTCAATCCCAGGTAGCTGCCGATCTCTTCGCGTGTCATGCGCAGCACCAATTCGGATTGTGAGAAACCCCGAGCATGCAAGCGTTGTACGAGATTCAACAGGAATGCGGCAAGGCGTTCCTCGGCACGCATACTCCCCAGCAACAGCATGACCCCATGCTCACGAACAATCTCGCGGCTCATGATCTTGTGCACATGGTGCTGTAGTGCCGTTACTTCGCGCGACAACTCTTCAATACGGTCGAAGGGCATGACGCATACTTCGGCGTCTTCAAGCGCCACCGCATCGCAAGTGTGGCGGTCGCTCACGATGCCATCCAGGCCGATGATCTCGCCCGCCATTTGAAAACCCGTCACTTGATCGCGACCGTCTTCGGTGGCGACACAGGTCTTGAAGAATCCGGTGCGGATGGCAAAAAGGGATGTGAAGGGTTCACCGTTCCGGAAAAGCGTGCCGCCACGCTTGATCTTGCGTCGTACAGCAACAATGTCATCGATGCGCTTGAGTTGCTGGTCGTCCAGACCCACGGGCATGCACAGCTCACGCAGATTGCAGTTTGAGCAGGCAACTTTGATGGTCTGGAGATTCGTATGCATGGGAACCCTGTTCATGGCTTGAGCTTACCTCTGAACGGCTGGGAGACATGGAATGCCGTAGGCCGTTGGACGACTTTGAGCCGAAGTCAAATTGTCGCCACAAGGACCTTATGGGCGCTTGATCAACGTCAAGGACTCATGGGGGACTCTACGGCACAGTGATATGAAAGTGCAAGGAATCCCGTCATGACCGTTGTTACAACAGAGCTCCTGCGTCGCTTTGACGTCCCAGGGCCGCGCTACACCTCTTATCCGACTGCTGATCGTTTTGTCGAGGCTTTTGGCGAGCGGGAATACATCCTTGCGCTGCAGCAGCGTCGCGTGGGTTCGGTAGCCAAGGCGATGCCTTTGTCGCTTTATGTCCACATCCCGTTTTGTGAATCGCTGTGCTATTACTGCGCGTGTAACAAGATCATTACCCGGCATCCAGAGCGGGCAGAGGTCTACTTGCGTTACCTCAGCCGTGAGATCGACCTGCATACGGCGCACTGCGGTGTGGGTCAGCATGTGAGCCAGCTGCATTTCGGCGGAGGCACGCCTACTTTTCTGACGGATGACGGTTTGCGCGAACTGATGGGCATGCTGAGGCGCAGTTTCGTCCTCGTTCCGGGGGGGGAGTACTCCATAGAAGTGGACCCCCGGACCGTGGATGAAGCGCGGCTGGGATTGTTGGCGGAGCTGGGTTTCAATCGCCTGAGCTTTGGCGTGCAGGATTTCGACCCTGAAGTACAAAAGGCCGTGCACCGCATTCAGCCTGCCGAAAAGGTGTTCGCGTTGGTCGATGCGGCTCGGAAGCTCGGGTTTGAATCGGTGAACGTGGATTTGATCTACGGGCTGCCGCGACAGACACCGGAGTCGTTTGATCGCACCTTGGAGCAGGTAGCCGAGCTGCGGCCAGACCGGATCGCGCTGTATGCGTACGCTCACTTGCCAGAACGCTTCAAGTCGCAGCGACGCATCATCACGGCCGAGTTGCCCATGGCTTCGGCCAAGGTGTCCATGCTGGCCCGGTCACTTGATGTGTTCCAGGAAGCCGGCTACGTCTACGTGGGCATGGACCATTTTGCGCTGCCTGACGATGCGCTGGCGGTGGCCAAGCGGCAAGGCAGGCTGCACCGCAATTTCCAAGGCTATAGCACGCAGCCCGATTGCGACCTGATTGGTCTGGGCGTTTCTGCCATCGGGCGCGTGGGCGCTACTTACAGCCAAAATGTGAAAACGCTGGACGAGTATTACGACTGCATTAACCAGGGGCATTTGCCTGTGGTGCGCGGGCTGGCGTTGACCAAGGACGACTTGGTGCGCCGCGCAGTCATCATGGCGTTGATGTGCCAAGGTGAATTGCTGTTTGAGCCGTTGGAACAGTCCTGGCTGATTGATTTCCGCAGTTATTTCGATGCGGAATTACAGCAACTGCAAGAAATGGCGGCTCAGGGCTTGGTGAAAATCAGTGATGAGGGCGTTGAAGTCACGCCCATGGGATGGTATTTCGTGCGCGGCGTGGCCATGGTGTTCGACAAGTATCTGCAGGCTGACCGTAACCGCGCTCGCTTTTCCCGGATTATTTGACCCATGCTGTGGGCGCTGGCCACGACGGCCTTCCTGATGGGGCTGATGGGAGGGGCTCACTGTTTGGCGATGTGTTCTGTTCCCTGCGCGGCGCTTACGGGGCTGGGTGGCACGCCGGACGCCACCCACACCATTCAATGGGCGTCCCGCCGCGGAATCCTCCAACGGGTAGCGCAGTTTCACGTGGGGCGCCTGATCGGTTACGGCGCTGCAGGGGCGGTGGTTGCGCTGGCCATGGAGCAACTCGCATGGCTGGGGCAAAGCACCTCGGCATTGCGCCCCCTTTGGACGCTGATGCATGTGCTCATCCTCGCGTGGGGCGGGATGATGATGGTGCAAGCGCAGCAGCCCTTGTGGGTTGAGCGGGCGGGGCGTGCTGCCTGGGCGAAGGTCAAGCCCTTGGTCTCTCGGCCTGGCGGGCTCCTGACCGCGGGTGTGGCCTGGGCGCTCCTGCCATGCGGCCTTCTGTACACCGCACTGTTGACTGCCGCTCTCAGCGGAAGCGTGCTCCGCGGAGCCTTGTGCATGGTCCTGTTTGGCGTAGGAAGCGGTGTATGGCTGGTGCTGGGGCCGTGGACTTTTGGCCGCATTCGCGCTTGGATCGGCGTGAAGGGTGGGGCGTGGGGGTCTCGGCTGGCAGGTGGCGTGCTTTTTTCCCTGGGTGCATGGGCGCTGTGGATGGAGGTTGTCCATGGGCAGCCGGCGCCGTGGTGCGTGCCCTGAAAACAGCGTTTTTTGGAACCACAGCGACTCCGCGAAGCATGCCGTGGCAAGCGAATGGCGCAAACCGAGGCGCTCAGGCGTGACGTATCGCTGTCAGATCTATACCAGCGGAAGTGACGAGTCTGTTCTCATCGACGTGGAGAAATCCAGCTACACATCGCTGCCTTACTGGATGCGCCATCGTGCGTATGAGGGCGCGCTGCGTGTCGGCGTGATTGCCGAAGGACTGGGAAACGCCCGAACCACGCCAGGATATTTGCCATCGGTGCGACGACTACCAAGGTCTGCTCTGTGCCTTGCAGATGGGTGGGTTGCGCGCGCTGGCCGCGGAGCGCCGGATTTTCTGAGCAGGTATTGAGGTCGCTGGCACTCACCCGGAGCGAGGGCGCAAGCGATTACCGGAGAAAAGGTGTCTGCGAATGCCACCGGACCGGCATCCTGAACCGGGGGTTCAGGTGGGCGAGGGCAGCCAGGCGTTGGGTTCATCTGACGCGAGATGATCACGCTCACCGGGCGATGTACCAAGCCCGTGCTCAATGAGCATTGGTTCAAGGAAATATAAAGCCCGGCAGCACCGCAGACATGTTCATTGTAGTGGGCCGTCCGTGTGCAGCCAGGGGCCAGGCTTTTACCGTAATGGTTATAGGAGGCGCCCATCCTCGCCCAGCGCCTCGTCCAGGCGCAGGAGCAACTGCTGCACGCGCTCATCGCTGTCGTGCACGTGCAGCGCGACCGGGGTGGGGACGATGCGCGCAGGGGCTGAGGCGGCTGCCAAATCGGCGGCTTCGCGGTCGGCGATCTCGAAAGCCAGGTTGAGGGCCGCCAGCACGGCGATGCGCTCACGCGCGCGTACTTTGCCCGCGTCACGGATGCGCGTCATGGCGGTATCCACGCGCTCGACCGCCTCCAGCAGGCGCGACTCCTGGCCGTCCGGGCAGGCCAGGAGATAGCTTTGCTGGAGGATCTGTACCTCGATCTGCTTCATGGCGCGTCTTTCGTCTCGGCAGTGCCGGGGAGTTCGGGCTCGGCAGGCAGGCGGTCCAGCAATGCGTTCACGCGCGCACGGGCAGCCTGCAGGCGGGATTGGAGGGAATCGCGCTCCTGGGTGAGCGCCGCGACCTGCTGCGCCAACAGGGCATTGGTGCGCTGCAACTCGGCATGGCGCAGCAGCAGCCGCTCAACGCGCTCGGCGATCTGGTCGATGGAAGAGGGGGAGGCCATACGCTGCCGATTGTAGGGATCGGCGTGCGAACCATCGTAAAATTGCGCAGTTGGTGCTCGCGGCGTGGTTCACATGCCGCAGTTCAACGGGAAGCAGGGAGGGACTCTCCGCCATGGAGTGTGTCCTGTGCCTGCGCTGCCCCCGCAACGGTCAGCGGATGAGCCGTACCTCGGCTCCCTCTTCATTGACAAGCCACTGAGCGCCTTGAACAAGCGTTTGGGAAGGCGATGCAGAGCGTTCCGCCAGCCCGGATACCGGCCAACGAGGTGGCTCCGCGTTTCCTTTTGTGAAACCTGGGCCGTTATGCCCAGGTGCCGACGGGGAGGTCGGCCGTGGCGATCTCTCTGTTTGCCCCACATGACAAACACCCGTCCGTTCAATGTGCGCTTGAGTGCGCTTTCCGTGCACGCGCGCGTCGCCGTGCTGCCGCTGGCGCTGGCCGCCGCTTTCCCCGCCGTGTCCCAGACCCTGCTGGCCCAGGCAGCCACAGAACCCCAACTGCGTGAAACCGTCATCACGGCAACCCGCGTGGCCCGGCCGCTGGCCGACATCGTGTCCGATGTGTCCGTCATCGACCGTGAAACCATCGAGGCCAGCGGCGCGGTAGGCGTCATTGACGTGATCTCGCGCCTGCCAGGCGTGCAGATCACGCGCAATGGCGGCCAGGGCAGCAATGGCAGCGTCTACCTGCGCGGCGCGGAGTCGCGCTTTACCGCCGTGTACCTGGACGGCGTGCGCCTGGACTCGCAATCCACCGGCGGCGTGGTGTGGGAGCAAATCCCGTTGTCGCAGATCGACCGCATCGAGGTCGTGCGCGGGCCAGCGGCTGCTGTGTACGGCTCGGATGCCATGGGAGGCGTGATCCAGCTCTTCACCAAAAAGGGCGAGGGTGCGCCGGCGCCCTACGTGGGCGTGGGCCTGGGCAACCAGGGCACGCGGACGGTGCAGGCCGGCGTGAGTGGCGGCACCGAGCAGGTGGACTATGCGCTGGGGCTGTCGCATGAGCGCGCCGATGGCTTCAGTGCCCGCGTAGGCTCCGCCTACAACCCGGACGAAGACGGCTACCGCCGCACCTCTGCCAATGCCCGACTGGGCGTGCAGTTCGACACGACCCATCGCCTGGAGGGCACGCTGCTGGCCAGCAACCTCAACTCGCAGTACGACGGCAGCAAAACGGCCGACGACCGCAATCACCACCAATTGCGCACGGCCAGCCTGGCATGGCTGGCCAAGTGGAGCGACGTGTACAGCACGCGCTTGCAGGTCACGCAGGGGCAGAGTGAATACAGCACCCGGCCCAACTTCTACATGACCGAGACCACGCTGCACAATTACCTGCTGCAAAACGAGTGGCGCCTGGGCGCGCATCTGTTCACAGCCGCGCTGGAGCGCCGCGAGGACGAACTGCACAACCCCGCCACCGAGTTCGTGGGCGACCTCCAGCGTGACCGCTCACAGAACGCGCTCGCGCTGGGATATGGCCTGAACCAGGGCGCCCATACGCTGCAGGCCAACCTGCGCTATGACGACGACAGCGAGTTCGGCGGCAAAAGCACGGGCAGCCTGTCCTATGGCTACGCCATTACGCCGCAGTGGCGCGTCACCGCAGCGGCCGGCACGTCCTTCCGTGCACCCACGCTCTACCACCGCTTCAGCGAATACGGCGCGCCCGACCTGCAGCCCGAGAAGGGGCGCAACGTGGAGCTGGGCGCGCGGTGGACGCAAGGAGAGAGCAGCGTGGGTGTCGTGGCGTACCGCAACCGCGTCAGCAACCTCATCAATTTCGGCGCCGCGGGCCGCTGTGATTCCAGCTTCGGCTGCTACGAGAACGTGGGCCGCGCCGAGTACAAGGGCGTGACGCTGTCGGCCGCGCACCGCATCGCGGGCGTGTCGCTGCATGGCTCCATCGACTGGCAGAACCCGCGTGACCTGGACAGCGGCAAACTGCTGGCGCGCCGTGCCAAGCGCTACGCCACGCTGGGTGCCGACACCTTGGTGGCAGGCTGGACGCTGGGGGCGGAGCTCTACGCATCCGCGCGCCGGTACGACAACGCGGCCAACACCAACGTACTGGGCGGCTACACCACGCTCAACCTCTACACCAGCAAGCGTGTGGCGCGCGACGTGACGCTGCTGGCCCGCGTCGACAACCTGGCCGACAAGGACTACCAGTTGGCGCGCACCTACGCCACCGGCGGCCGCACGTTCTACGTGGGCCTGAAGTGGGCGCCGCAGTAACGCCATCACCGACTGCCACACCATGAGCCGCTGTCCCGCCCTGGTCATCGCCGCGCCCGCCTCTGGGCAGGGCAAGACCACCGTCACCGCCGCTTTGGCGCGCCTGCACACACGCCAAGGCCGGCGCGTGCGGGTGTTCAAGTGTGGGCCCGACTTCCTGGACCCGCACTGGCACCAATTGGCCAGCGGCGCCCCCGTGCACCAGCTCGATCTGTGGATGACCGGTGCGGCAGATTGCGCGCAACGCCTGCGCGCCGCGGCGGCCGAAGCAGACCTGCTGCTCATCGAAGGGGTGATGGGATTGTTCGACGGCGAGCACAGCGTGGGCGACCTGGCGCAGCGCTTCGGCATACCGGTGCTTGCGGTGGTGGATGCCTCTGCCATGGGGGGCACGCTGGGCGCCATCGTGCATGGGCTGCGGCACTACCGTGCGGGCCTGCCATGGGCCGGTGTCTTGGCCAACCGTGTGGCGGGCGACCGCCATGCGCAGATGCTGCGGGACGGCTTGGCCGACGCTGCGGACTGGCTGGGTGCGCTGCCACGGGTCGTGGGTGACGCTGCGGGCGGGAGGGAGCCTGGTGGCCTTCTGCCCGAGCGGCACCTGGGACTGGTGGCAGCGCACGAACTGCCCGATGCCCTGCAGCGGCTGGACGCCGTGGCCGATGCGCTGGCCGGCACGCCCCTGGGCCGCATGTCCGCCGCGGACCTGCAGCGCTGGGCGGTGGACTTCGGCGGCACGCCCGTGGGCCGTGCCGCCATCACGCCGCTGCTGGCCGGCCGCACCGTGGCCGTGGCGGCGGATGAGGCTTTCTGCTTCATCTACGAAGCCAACATCGATACCCTGCAGCAGCTGGGCGCGCGCGTGGTGCGCTTTTCGCCGCTGCGCGACGCTGCGCTGCCAGCCTGCGACGCGCTGTGGCTGCCCGGCGGCTACCCCGAGCTGCACGCCGATGCGCTGGCCGCCAATACGGCCATGCGCGACAGCCTGCAGGCGCACGTGGCGGCGGGTCGGCCCGTGTGGGCGGAGTGCGGCGGCATGATGGCGCTGCTGGAGTCCATCACCTTGGCCGACGGGCGCCGCGTGCCCCTGTGGGGGCTGCTACCGGGTCATGCCACCATGCAGCGGCGCCTGGCCGCGCTGGGACCGCGCGCGCTGCGCATGGGCACGCATGAGTTGCGCGGCCACACCTTTCACTACTCGGTCACCGACAGCCCCGCCGCCGTGTGCGCACGCGCCCAGCGTCCGGACCATGCAGGGGCACCGGACGACGGTGAAGCCGTGTACCGCCACGGCAGCATCCACGCGAGTTACTTCCACGCATGGTTTGCGTCCAGCCCGCAGGCGACCGCAGCCTTGCTGGGTGCGGAGGCGGGGCCATGAACGCGGCGCCGCAGACCATCGCCCGCAGTGAACTCATCCTGGGTGGACAAAAGAGCGGCAAGTCGCGCCGCGCCGAACTGCTGGCGCGCCAGTGGCTGCAGGCCGCGCCGGCACACCGCGCGCTGCTGCTGGCCACCGGCCAGCCGTGGGACGACGAGATGCGTGCGCGCATTGCCCGCCACCAGCGCGAGCGTGCCGAGCGTGTGCCCGGCCTGCAGACCGTGGAAGAGCCGCGCGATCTGGCCCACGCCCTGGCGTGCCACAGCACCCCACAGACCCTGATCGTCGTGGACTGCCTCACCCTGTGGCTCACCAACTGGCTCATGCCGGCCGAACCCCAAGATGTAGAGCAAAAACAGCCTCTAGCGACCGATTGGCAAGCGCAGGCAGCTCACTTTTTTGAAGCGTTGACGCACGTGCCCGGCCCCGTGGTGCTGGTGGGCAACGAGATCGGCCTGGGCGTGATCCCCCTGGGGCGCGAAGTGCGCGCCTTCGTGGACGCGCTGGGCGCCCTGAACCAGCGCGCGGCGGCAGCCTGCCAGCGCGTCACGCTGATGGCGGCGGGCCTGTCGCTTACCCTGAAGGACGCACCATGATGCCTCTTCGCTGGCGCCGCCAGCTTGCTGCCGCCGGCTGGCTGCTGGGCCTGCTGCTGGCCTTGCCCAGCGCCCACGCGGTAACCATCACCGACGACCGGGGCCGCGCGCTGCGGTTCGACCAGCCGCCCCAGCGCATCGTGAGCCTGCTGCCGTCGCTGACCGAGAGCGTGTGCGAGCTGCAGCGCTGTGAGCGCCTGGTGGGGGTGGACCGCTACTCCAACTGGCCCGCGTCCGTGCGGCGCCTGCCCCAGGTGGGTGGCGGGCTGGACCCGAACATCGAGGCCATCGTCGCGCTGCGCCCGGACGTGGTACTGCTGTCGGTCAGCAGCCGCGTCAGCGACCGGCTGGAGGCGCTGGGCGTGAAGGTGCTGGCGCTGGACCACAAGACCCATGCGGACGTGCGCCGCGTGCTGGGGGTGCTGGGTGAACTGCTGGCCGTGCCGCCGGAGCACGGCGCGGAGCGCGTGTGGCGCGTGATCGATGCCGCCGTGCAGGCCGCCGCGCAGTCGCTGCCGCAGCGCGCGCGCGGGGCGCGGGTGTTCTTCGAGGTCAGCCGCGGCCCCTATGCGGCGGGGGCCAGTTCGTTCATCAGCGAGACGCTGGTGCGCCTGGGCGCGCGCAACGTGGTCCCGCCCGAGCTGGGGCCCTTTCCGCGTCTCAATCCCGAGTTCGTCCTGCGCGCACAGCCCGACGTGCTGATGGTGGCCAACCGCAGCATGCAACCCATGACCCAATACCCGGGGTGGAACCACCTGGCCGCGGTCAAGGCGGGCCGCGTGTGCGACTTCGGCCCCGAACTGTCAGACGTGGTGGTGCGCCCCGGCCCGCGCATGGCCGAGGCCGCGCGCATCATGGCCCGCTGCCTGGCGGAGAAGTACGAATGAGCGCGCGCCTCCCGCAGCCCTCTACCATGGTGGCGACCACCGCCATGCCAGCAACCTATGCCACCTCCTTGCACCCCGACGCCAGCGGCCGCCGCGCGCGCTGGCTGGGCCTGTGGCTGCTGGCCGCCAGCGTGGCGCTGCTGCTGCTCGGCGCCAGCGTCGGCAGCACGGGCTTTGGCAGCTTGCTGAACCTGCGGGGCGACCCGCTGGCGCAGCAGATCGTGTGGGACATCCGCCTGCCGCGCACACTGGGCGCATGGTTGGCCGGCGCGCTGCTGGGGCTGGCGGGCGCCATTGCCCAGGGGCTCTTTCGCAACCCGCTGGCCGACCCGTACCTGCTGGGCAGCGCGTCGGGCGCGGCGCTGGGCGGCGCCGTGGCCATGGCCGTTCTGGGTGTGTCGCCCAGCACGGCGAGCTGGCTGGCGCGACTGGGCGTGACGGGCTTGGCCTTCGCGGGTGCTGCGGGCGCCGTGCTGCTGACGCTGGTGTTGGCCCGTGGTGTGCAACACACGCTGCGCCTGCTGCTGGCGGGCGTAATCGTGGGCGTGGTGCTTGGCGCTGCGCGCGACCTGATCCAGGTGGCGCAGCCCGCCATTCTGGAGCCGATGCAGGTCTTCACCATGGGCAGTTCGGCCTTCGTGGGCTGGCAGGCCTGCGCCATCATGGCTGGCGGCTGGCTGCTGTGTGCCGCCACGGCCTGGGCGTTGTCGCGCCTGCTGGACGGGCTGATGCTGGGTGAAGCCACGGCCGCCAGCCTGGGCCTGCCCATCGTGCCCATGCGCGCGGGGCTGGTGCTGGCGCTGGCCCTGGCCACCGGCACGGCCGTGGCGCACACCGGGCTGATTGCCTTCGTCGGGCTGGCGGCGCCGCACCTCGTGCGATCGATTGCGCGCGTCACCCACCAGTGGCACGTATGGCTGTCCAGCCTGATGGGCGCGGTGCTGCTGCTGGCCGCCGACATCCTGGCGCGTTGGGTGGTGGCGCCGCAGGAACTGCCCGTGGGCGTGCTCACCGCCGCGCTGGGCGGCAGCTACCTGCTGTGGCTCATGCACCGCCGGGTGTTGGGAAGCTCGCTATGAAGAACATAGCTGTTAGCGCACGCCAGATAAGCGCCAGCATCGCAAATGCCTCTATATTGCGCGGCATTGACCTGGACCTGCCCGCTGGCCGCTGGACCAGCGTGGTCGGCCCCAATGGTGCGGGCAAGTCCACGCTGCTCAAGGTGCTGGCAGGCCTGCTGCGCCATGCGCGTGTGCAAGGGCGGGTGCAGTTGCTGGGCCGCGCGCTGGCCGACATTCCCCCGCGCGAGCGCGCCCGCCAACTGGCCTGGCTGGGCCAGAACGAGTCCGCCGCCGAAGACCTGCCCGCCTACGACGTGGCCATGCTCGGCCGCCTGCCGCACCGTGCCTGGATGGCGCCGGCCAGCGATGCCGACCATGCCGCCGTGCAGCAGGCGCTGCACACCACTCAGGCGTGGGACTGGCGCGACCGTCCGCTGTCGGAACTGTCGGGAGGCGAGCGCCAGCGCGTGCTGCTGGCGCGCGCGCTGGCCGTGCAGGCGCCCGTGCTGCTCATGGACGAACCCCTGGCCAACCTGGACCCGCCGCACCAGACCGATTGGCTGCACACCGTGCGCGACCTGGTGGGGCAGGGCGGTACCGTGGTCAGCGTGCTGCACGAGGTATCCATCGCGCTGCAGGCCGACGACATGCTCATCATGGCCGCCGGCGGCGTGGTGCACCACGGGCCATGCCAGAGCACGGCCACGCACGCCGCGCTGGAGCAGGTGTTCGAGCGGCGCATCCAGGTGCGCGAGATCGACGGCCTGTGGATGGCGCTGCCCCGCATGGAGCGGTGAACGCGCTGCGCCCCTTTTCCCTTGAACCCCTTGCGGCGGGCGGCCGGCCGCAGAGGGCATGGAGTGTGAACGCATGAATTTGGACGCCGGTTTTCCCCAGGTCGCGCAGGTGCTGCTGTGGCCCGCGCCCGTGCGGGTGGCGCTGGCCTTTCTCCGTGCCCTATGGATGCGCGGCTCCATGCTCATGCAAGCCTGGCAGCGCTGGCGCCTGCCGCATTACCGTTCGCTGCGCGTGCCACCCGGCCTCTCGATGGAGGAGCTGGCGCTGCAGTTGGTGCGCCAGATGCGGCCTTCCAGGCGCGGCGTGCTCCATCGTTTCCCGTGACGGCTTGATTTCCCAAAACTTCTTTTTGAGGCATTGCATGCAGATTGAAACTCCCCCCACCGAGAAACGCTACGACAAGGCCGAAGGCGAGCGCCGGGGCCTGGTCATCGTCAACACCGGCGACGGTAAGGGCAAGAGCACGGCGGCTTTCGGCCTGGCGCTGCGCGCGCATGGCCGGGGCAAGGCCGTGAAGGTCTTCCAGTTCATGAAGGTGCCCAGCGCCCGCTTCGGCGAGCACCGCATGTTCGAGCAGATCGGCCTGTCCATCGAAGGCCTGGGGGACGGCTTCAGCTGGAAGAGCAAGGACCTGGACCACTCCGCCCAACTGGCGCGCGACGGCTGGGCCAAGGCCCGTGGGGCCATCCTGTCGGGCGAGAACTTCCTCGTTGTGCTCGACGAAATCACCTATCCCCTGATCTATGGCTGGCTGCCACTGCAGGAGGTGCTGGACACCCTGGCGGCGCGGCCCAAGGACGTGCACGTGTGCCTGACGGGCCGCCGCTGCCCCGAGGAAATCATCGCCATCGCCGACACGGTGACGGAGATGAAGCTCATCAAGCATGCGTTCCAGGCGGGCATTCCCGCGCAGCGCGGCATCGAGGACTGAGGGGGCGCCGCGCCATGCTGTATGCGCAGACCATGCCTACCCCGTTGGGCGAGATGCTGGCCGTGGCTTCGGACCGGGGGCTGTGTCTGCTGGAGTTCCTGGGGCAGCCGGGTGTGGAGCGTGAATTGGCCCAGGTGCAGGCCGCTCGCGGTAAGGCCCTGCAGGAGAAGGGCAATGCGGTCACCGTGCTGCTGGCCAGTGAGTTGGCGGAATACTTCGGGCGCCGCCGCCGCGTGTTCAGTGTGCCGCTGGACCTGGTGGGCACGCCATTCCAGATCGCCGCGTGGCAGGCGCTGCTGGCCATCCCTTACGGCGAGACGCGCAGCTATGCACAGCAGGCGCGGACCATCGGCCAGCCCACGGCCACGCGCGCCGTCGCTGCGGCCAACGGGCAGAACAAGGTCTCCATCGTCGTGCCCTGCCACCGGGTGATCGGCAGCAACGGCAGCTTGACCGGCTTTGGCGGCGGCCTGCCGCGCAAGCGTGCGCTGCTGGCGTTGGAAGAAACTTCCGCGCAGCGCGATTGGTTGAACGAGACGCCATAACGGCCCCCACGCCCACACCGCCGCCGAATGCGCGGCCTTTTATCGCGCCGTTGGCGCGCACCGCCAGCGCCGTCCAGAACCTCTGTCTGCAGCGCGAGCGCGGCCGCGTGCCGCTGGCACTGGTTGGTCCATGACGGCGAATGGGGGTGCCCGGCGACCGGTGGCGTTGATGGAGCAGTGAGCGCAGCGGAATGCGCTCGCCGCGTGGCACCACAGGTGTCGATGGTAGAAAGGCGCCGGAACGCTTCCTGGCGAGCGGCGGTACTTCCATGAGGTGCCAGGACGTTTGGGCATTGCGTACAAGACGCTGCACTGGAACGGTACTCCGCAACAGGCCTGTAACCGGGCTGGCGTACGTTGCCGGTGGGCGGGGTTTTTATCTACCTTTGGGGAGTCACCATGCAACCTTCGACTGTGGCTGTTTTCTGCATTGCTGCGCTGGCGCTGCTTTTGTTTCTGAGCGGCCTGTACGTCAGTGCGACCCGCGCTCGGTTTCGGATTCTGTGCGCAGGGGCAGACGATCCAGCCCATGCGCTGACCAAGGCGGTGCGTGCCCACGGCAACACTGCCGAATATGCAGCCATGCTGGCGCTTCTGATCTACCTGCTGGGTCAGCGGAGTTCGGCGGAATGGGTCAGTTGGGTGATGGTGGGCGTGACCGCGTCGCGCTATCTGTTGGTGATCGGCGTGTTGGGTTCTGCCACGTTGGCGCGTCCCAACCCTTTCCGTGCCGTGGGGGCGCTGGGCACCTATGTTGGCGGTACCGTACTCGCATTGGCGTTGCTTTTTGCAGCGGCATAGATGTGGTGCGCAACGGTCTTGGGCCGTTGTGTTTCGGGAGGGGCACCACGCACCGGCCATGAAAGAAGTGGTGCCAGGCGCATGCGAACCATGTCACTCGGCACACGCGCGCCTGAAGCTGCTGGAGACGCTACCGGCGAGTCATTGCGCACCATGCTGTGAACGCAATGCCAGAGGCGATTGGCCCATCACGGATTGGCATGTGAACCTGGCAAACCCGCTTCATCCGCCCCCGAATGGACATAAAAAAAGCGCCCTCGCGAGGCGCTGATTTTTCTGGCGGTGGCGGAGACTGTGAGATTCGAACTCACGGACGGTTGCCCGTCGGCAGTTTTCAAGACTGCTGGTTTAAACCACTCACCCAAGTCTCCGCGAAGCCGCCTATTGTAAGCGGGTGGCGGGGCGGCGCAGTGCTTGTGGTGTGGCCCTGTAGGGGCTCGTAGTCAGCGCTTTAGCGCAGCCGCCAGTTGGGCTTTGTTCATCTTGGAGCGCCCGGGGATGCCGCGTCGGCGGGCGTCCTCGTAGAGTTGCTCGCGCGTGCGGCCTTGCGGGCCCTGGTGCGACCGCTGGCCTCCGCGTACCGGGGCGGGCGTGTCCTGCAGTGTGTGGGGATCGGCCTGCTTGGCCTCGCCGTGCTGGGCACGTTCCTTGTTCACGGTGCGTGCGGCGATTTCTTCGGCGGTGTCCCGCTTTTCGCCGCGCTCCAGCAGGCTGTCCTTGATGTGCTCGTATTGGCGCTCGCGTTTGGCGCTCCAGGTGCGTTGGGGCATGGTGGCACTCCGCTGTGGAAATGGCTTCCAGCCTAGAAGGCGTGTGCGGGCGCGCCGTCGGCACCAGGCCTCCTTTGTCGTAGGACGCGGGCGGACTATGAGTGAAAATGGCTTTTAGCGCTTTACGGATAAGTGCTAAAAGCTATATTTTTAATAGCAAAATGATGCTACATCCCGAGTGACCGGAGCAGCGCCTCGGTGTCGGCATCCGTTGCGCTGGCAGGGGCTGCCGCTGGCGCGGGTGCTGCCGCCTGCGCCATGAGTGCGTCGGGGTCGGGCGCGTCCTGGGGTTCGAAGTCGTAGAGCTTGATGAACTGTGTGCGGTCGATCGCCAGTTCCAGATAGAAGATGTTGTTGCTGCCCGTGTAGAAGGTCACGCGGCGGGCCTCGGGCTGGTCGAGGTTGGCGTCCACGCTCAGCACCACCTGTTGGTTCAGCACCAGCATCTTGGGCTGGTTCTGCGTGATGTGGGTCTGCAGTTCGCGGCGCACCTTGCCGGTGAAGTCACCCACCACCTGGTTCATCAGTTCGCCCATGACGTTGCTGACTTCGTCAGAGGTGAAAGAACTGGCCAGCTCCTGCGCCGACATGCCCATGCTGAGCATGTAGCGCTCGTAAATTTCCATGGCTGCGGCGGCCGAGAAATTGATGATCACCAGCCCCGAGAAGCCGCCGTCGAACAGCACGAAGCAGCCAATGTCGGGCTTCAGGCAGGTCTTGGTGATGCGCTGCACCATGCCTGAGTAGTGCACGGGGCCCTGGGTGGCGACCGACAGCACACGGGTCACGGAGTTGCACAGCGAGACCAGCACGTCTTCGGTGCCGTAGACGACGGAAGTGGAGGGAGGAGTCATGGGGATGCGGTGAAAGTGCGGCGACGGCGAACGCAAAGGTGGCGAAGGCCAATGCGCGAATCATGACATGCCCTGCTGCGCACGCGGGTGCGCGAGGGCCCCTGTCCAACGTGGTTAACCGCTGTCGTTCATAAATTTTGAATCGAAACATCAATACGGTTGAAACTTACCGCACGGAGTGCACTCTAGACTGCGTCACTTCAACAGAGCGCCGTCTCTGCTGCGGGTCCCATCCGGGCAATCGCCGCGCACTGTTCCTCTACCGCCACCATTCCGTATGACCACCGCTTCCGCACCACGCCCCGCGCGCTACGGCGCCACCGCCATCGCCCTGCACTGGATCCTGGGCCTGTCCATCGTGGCCGTGATTTGTGTCGGCTGGTACATGACGGGGCTGCCGTTTTCGCCCCAGCGCCTGAAGCTCTACAACTGGCACAAGTGGGCGGGCGTGGCCATCCTGGCGCTGTCGGTGCTGCGGCTGCTGTGGCGCCTGACTCACCGTCCGCCCGCATTGCCTGCGGCGGTGCTGGCAGCCATGCCGCGCTGGCAGCAGGCCGCGCACCATGGCGTGCATTACCTGATGTATGCGCTGTTCCTCATCGTGCCGCTGGTGGGTTGGGCCTACAGCTCGGCCGCGGGCTTTCCCATCGTTTTCCTCGGCGTGGTGCCGCTGCCTGACTTTGTGCCGGTCAGCCCTGCCCTGGCGGAGGCCATCAAGCCCCTGCATGCCATCAGCGCCTACGCCTTGACCGCCCTGGTCGTGTTGCACGTGGCGGCAGCCGTCAAGCACCAGCTCATCGACCGCGACGGCCTGGTAGGCCGCATGCTGCCGGCGCGTGGCTGAGCCCGTTTCTCTTCCCGTCCAGATCCATGAATGGAGCATTCACCATGATGCAGTCGTCCTTTCCCCGTCTTGCTGGCATGGCACTGGCCGGCGCCGCGCTGCTGGCCGCAGGCAGCGCCTTCGCGCAGCAAAAGCTCGTGCCCGAGCAGAGCGAGATCGTCTTCGTGAGCAAGCAGATGGGCGTGCCCGTCGAGGGCCGCTTCAAGAAGTTTGATGCCCAGGTCGCGTTCGACCCCGCCAAGCCCGCCACCAGCAAGGTGGCGTTCACCGTGGATACCGGCAGTGCCACGCTGGGCGTGAAGGAAACCGATGCCGAGCTGCCCAAGCCCGTGTGGTTCAACGTGCCCAAGTTCCCGCAGGCCACGTTCCAGTCCAGCGCCATCAAGGCCGTGGGCGCGGGCAAGTACGAAGTGGCCGGCAAGCTCAGCATCAAGGGCGCGGCGCAGGACGTCGTGGTGCCCGTCACCCTGACCCAAAGCGGCGCCATCACCACCGCGGCGGGCAGCTTCGCCATCAAGCGCCTGGCGTTCAAGATCGGCGAGAACGAATGGGCCGATACGTCCATGGTGGCCGACGAGGTGCAGGTCAAGTTCAAGCTGGCCCTGACCGGCGTGCCCAAGCTTTAACGCTTCCCCCTTTTTAATCACCAACCTCTACTACGGAGAAACCGACATGCGTTCCACCTTCCTGACCATCGCTGCCGCCGCTGCCCTGACCGCAGGTGCCGTGCACGCCCAGCCCGCCACGTACGCCGTGGACCCCACGCACACTTTCGCCACGTTCGAGATCAGCCACTTCGGCGCCAGCGTGAACCGCGGCCGCTTCGACAAGAAGGAAGGCACCGTGCAGTTCGACAAGGCCGGCAAGACCGGCAAGGTGGAGCTGACGCTGCACATCGACTCCGTCAATACCGGTACCGCGCCGTTCGACAAGCACCTGCAGAGCGCGGACATCTTTGACGCGGCTAAGTTCCCCACCGCCAAGTTCGTGGGCGACAAGTTCACCTTCGAGGGCGACAAGCTCACGGCCGTGTCGGGCAACCTGACCATCAAGGGCAAGACGCAGCCCGTCACCCTGAAGGCCAACCAGTTCGCCTGCTACGACAGCCCGATGCTCAAGCGTGAAGTGTGCGGCGGCGACTTCGAGACCACGATCGATCGCACGGCCTTCGGCGTGGATTACGGCGTGCAGTACGGCTTCCCCAAGAACGTGCGCATCGTGGCGCAGATCGAAGCCGTCAAGCAGTAAGCCGGCAAATACACGGGTCTGGTTGTCCAGGTCCGTGCGACTGCCTCGAGGGCTGGTGCCGTCAGGTGCCAGCCCTTTTTCATTGCGCCCGCACGCCGGCCGTCACGCCCCCAACTGGTCCGCCAGGTCCAGCAAATCGCGCGCGTGCAGGTCGTTGGCTGGGCGTGGCGAGACATCCTTGGCGTGGCCCGCACCGAACTCCAGCGGCCGCTCGATATAAGCCGTGCGCAGGCCGCAGGCGCGCGCGCCCGCCAGATCGTCGTGGTGGGCGGCCACCAGCATCACCTGCTGCGGCGGCAGGTCGAACACGCGGGCCACGCCCAGGTAGGTGGCGGGATCGGGCTTGTAGGCGCGAAAGACCTCGGCGCTCAGGATGCAGTCCCAGGGCAGGCCGGCGCGTTTGGCCATGTGGGTGAGCAACCCGATGTTGCCGTTGGACAGGGTAGTGATGGTGTAGCGGCGTTTGAGCCGCGTCAGTCCCGCCACGCAGTCGGGCCACGGAGAGAGCCGATGCCACACGCGGTTCAGGTGCACGCGCTCTTCCTCGCCCAGGTGCGCCAGGCCAAAGCGCGGCAGGATTTCGTCGAGGATCTGGCGGTGCAGGGCGTCGATCAGCGTCCAGCCCTGCGCGCCGCTCATCACCCGGGCCATCGCTGGCTGGTAGCCCGCGCGCCAGGCGCGGGCGAAGGCGTCGGCGTCCACGCGGGGGTGGCGCTGCTGCATTTCGCGCACGATGCTGCCGTGCCAGTCCACCACCGTGCCAAAGGTGTCAAAGGCCAGCACCTGCACGGTGCGGGCGATCTCCTGAAGAGCGGAATCAGCGTTCATGGTCGGCCCTGTGATGGCATTGCGCCGCAGCGTAGCACCTGTATCGCGTACGTGCAGCCGCCCCAAGCCCGTGCGCCGGCGGGGAAGGGCCATGCGTGCTATGGTCGCGCGCCCTGGGGTTAACCCTGGTTTTCGATCTTTCCATGACTGTTTCTGCCACGCCCACTTCCAGCACTGTCACACCCCCCGCCGATGCCGCGGCCGCCAGCCCCGCGGACGAGCGCACGCTGGTGCGCGCCGTGCTGGCCATGGGCGTGGGGGGCTTTGCCATCGGCACCGGCGAATTCGTCATCATGGGCCTGCTGCCCGAGGTGGCGCTCGACCTGGGGGTGAGCATTCCGCAGGCCGGGCACGTGATCAGCGCCTACGCGCTGGGCGTGGTGGTGGGCGCGCCGGTGCTGGCCGTGCTGGCGGCGCACTGGGGCCGGCGGGCGCTGCTCATGGCGCTGATGGCGGTCTACGCCCTGGGCAACTTTGCGTCGGCGCTGGCGCCAGGTTATGCGTCGCTGGGGCTGCTGCGGCTGGTCAGCGGCCTGCCGCACGGCACCTACTTCGGCGTCGCGGCGCTGGTGGCCGCGGCACTGTCACGGCCGGGCCAGCGCGCCCGGGCCGTGGGCTGGGTGATGCTGGGGCTGACCAGCGCGACGCTGGTGGGCGTGCCCATCGCGGCGGCGCTGGGCAGTCTGCTGGGCTGGCGCGCGGCCTTCGTGTTTGTGGGGGCCATCGCGCTGGCGGCGGTGTTCATGGTGCGGCGCTGGGTGCCCGACATGCCCGCGCCGCAGGGCGCCAGCCCCTGGCGCGAACTGGGCGCGCTGGCGCGGGGCCAGGTGTGGTTCACGCTGGGCATCGGCGCCATCGGCTTCGGCGGCATGTTCGCGGTGTTCAGCTACATCAAGCCCACGCTACTGGAAGTGGCCGGCATGCCGGCGGCGCTGGTGCCGTTCACGCTGTCGCTGTTTGGCCTGGGCATGGTGGCGGGCAACCTGGTGGGCTCGCGCATGGCGGACCGCGCACTGATGCCCACCGTGGGCAAGCTGCTGTGGTGGTCGGTGGCGGTGATGGCGGTGTTCGTCGCGGCGGCGCACCACCCGCTGACGGCGGCGCTGTCCGTCTTCCTGCTGGGTACGGTGGTGGCCATCGGTCCCGCGCTGCAGATCCGTCTGATGGACGTGGCGGGCGATGCGCAGACCCTGGCGGCCGCGCTCAACCATTCCGCCTTCAACGCTGCGAATGCGCTGGGGGCCTGGCTGGGCGGTGTGGCCATCGCAGCGGGCGGCGGCTGGACTTCCACCGGCTGGGTGGGGGCGCTGCTGGGCCTGGGCGGCCTGGCTGTGTTCACAGCGGCGCTGGCCAGCGAGCGGCGGACACGGGCTCGCTGATCTGTTGTTTTGCTATCAAAAAAAAAGCTGCTGGCGCTTGTTGGATGGGCGCTAGAGGCCTGTTTGACCTTAAATCACTGCGCGCGGCCATGGTGGCGCGCAAGGTACACCCTCTCGTCCAGCGACGACAGTACCAGCGCCAACACAATCCCTACCGCCGCGCCCAGGGTGGTATCGAAGATGCGTGACAGTGCCATTTCCGCGGCTTCGCCATGGTGCGCCATGTTCGTCATCAGCAGAGCCATCGGCGTCACGAAAATCTGGCCCAGTGCGTAGTTGAACCCGATCACCGCCTCAGTCAGCACCTGCAGCACGGCCACGGCCAGCAGCAGCGTCCAGAACGATGGCTCGGACGAGAGGATCGCCCAGGCGATGCCAGCGCCCACCACAGTGCCCAGCGTGCGCTGCCAGCCGCGGTGCACCGTGCCCGGCAGGTGCGCACCTTGCAGCACGGCCACCGCGCCAATCGACGCCCAGGCCGGGTGCGCCCAGCCCGCGGCGTGTGCCAGCAGGGCGGCCAGCGCGGCGCACAGCGCCACGCGTGCCGACTGCACGGGTGCGTAACCCGGAGTGAGGGGCTTCGGGGCACGTGCCCCCGCCGTTGCCTGGACGGGTGTTGCGGCAGGCGGTGCTACTTCCAGGTCGCGCAGGCGGTCGGTCAGCAGGCACAACAGCCAGGCGGCGGCCACGCCCAGGACGGTGGCGCCGGCGCGCCCGGCCAGTGCCAGCGCGCTGTCAACCGGACTGATCGCGGCGCTGGCCGCGAAGATGAAAATCACCGCTCCCGGCGCGCCCATCTGCATGCGGTGGGCCAGTGATGCCAGTAGCCCTGCCATGCCCGACAGGGCCAGCAGCATGGCTACCGGTCCCAGCCCCGACCAGGCCAGCAGCGACAGCAGCGCCACGGGCATGACCAGCAGCGCCCCGGCCCTGAGGACGACGCCGCGGCGGCGGGCCAGCGGCGCGAAGCGCCCGAACAGTGCCGCCAGAGCGCCCAGGCCGCCGAAGCCCGCCACCTGGGCCCAGGGCGAGACATGCAGCAGCCCGGCAACCAGGATCACCGCCAACGCCACCTGCGCGCCGGCAATCGTGGCGTTGCGCAACGAGGCGGGGCGCTGCAGCGACAGGCTCTCCCGCAGCCGCGCGGATGCCAATGCCTGGCGCAGAGCGTGGCCGTGGGAGCTGGGAAGAAGAGGGCCGGTTGGCAACGCCATGGCATCAGTCCTCGTGCTGGGCGCTGGCAATGCGCGCTTCGATCTGCTCGAAGGCCTGCAGCAGGGTGCGGGCGGTGGCCTCGTCCAGATCGGCCAGCAACTCATCCTCGATGGCGGCAAGGCGCTTGCGGATGCCGTTGGCCGTGCGCTTGCCAGCGGCAGTGAGATGCACGAGCTTGATGCGGCGGTCGCTCGCGTGCGCCTGGCGCTCGACCAGTCCCTGGGCTGCCAATGCGTCCAGCAGCCGTACCAGGCTGGAGCCGTCCAGCCCCACGGCGGCTGCCAGCTCGGTCTGCGAGATGCCGTCGCCCAGGCGGTGCAGGTGCACCAGCGGCGTCCAGACGGCGTCGCTCAGCCCTTCGGCGGCCAGTTGTGCGTCCAGCGTCTTGCGCCAACGCCGGCCTAGGCCCACGAGCCGCACGCCCAGCAGGCGCTTGGGGTTGGCGAGGCGGGTGGCATCGGACGGTGAGGCAGCAGTCATTTTGTTATTCTAACAAATTATTTGAATTCAAATGATTTGTCAAAAAATAAGGGCCGCGCACCATGGACTGGCGGGCGGCCCTGCTGTGCGCTGCGCTTACTTGCGGCGCGCGGCGCTGCTGGCGACGGCCAGTGCGGTCATGTTCAACACACGGCGCACGGTGGCTGCGGGCGTGAGGATGTACGCCGTGGCGGAGGTACCCATGAGAATCGGGCCCACGGTGACACCGCCGCTGGTCGTGGTCTTGAGCACGTTGTAGAGGATGTTGGCCGAGTCGATGTTCGGGCAGATCAGCAGGTTGGCCGAGCCGGTGAGCGTGGAGTCCGGCAGGTAGTTGTTGCGGATCTTGGGCTCCAGCGCGGCGTCGCCATGCAGCTCGCCATCGCATTCGATCTCGGGATGGCGGGCCACGAACAGGTCGCGAGCGGCGCGCATCTTGCGCGCCGAGGCGCGCTTGGACGAGCCGAAGCTGGAGTGCGACAGGAACGCCACCTTCGGCGGAATGCCAAAGCGCTGCACTTCCTGCACCGAAGACCAGGCAATGTCGGCCAGTTGCTCTGCCGTGGGGTCTTCGTTGACGTAGGTGTCGGCGATGAACAGCGTGCCGTTGTTGGTCGTCATCAGCGCGTTCAGCGCGGCGTATTGCTGCACGCCGGGTGCATGGCCTAGGATGCTGTGGATGCGCTCCAGGTGCGTCTCGTAGGTACCCACCAGGCCGCAGATCATTGCATCGGCATCGCCCAGCTTCACCATCAGCGCGGCGATGATGGTGTTGGAGCGGCGCACGGCCGCCTTGGCCACCTCCGGCGTGGCGCCGTCACGCTTCATGAGCTGGTGGTAGGCCTCCCAATACTGGCGGAACCGCGGGTCGTCCGAGGGGTCGCAGATCTCCACGTCCTTGCCCGGCTGCATGCGCAGGCCGGCCTTGGCGATGCGCGCGGCGATCACCGCCGGGCGTCCGATGAGGATCGGGTGGGCGATACGGTCGTCGATCGCAAACTGCGCGGCGCGCAGCGCACGCTCGTCCTCGCCGTCGGCATAGGCCACGCGTTTTTGCGCGTTGGGCAGCGTCTTGGCGGCGTTGATCACCGGGCGCATCAGGATGCCGGTCTGGTACACGAAGCGCGACAGGCTCTCCTTGTACGCCTCCATGTCCTCGATGGGACGGCTGGCCACGCCCGACTCCAGCGCTGCCTGCGCCACGGCGGGGGCGATCTTGAGGATCAGGCGCGAGTCAAACGGCGTGGGGATCAGGTAATCGGGGCCGAAGGTCAGCTCCTGACCGGCATAGGCGGCAGCCACTTCCTCGCTGATGTTTTCCTTGGCCAGCGCGGCGATCTGGCGCACGCAGGCCAGCTTCATGGCCTCGGTGATCTTGGTAGCGCCGCAGTCCAGCGCGCCGCGGAAGATGTAGGGGAAGCACAGGACGTTGTTGACCTGGTTGGGGTAGTCCGAGCGGCCGGTGGCGATGATGCAGTCCGGGCGCACGGCCTTGGCCAGTTCGGGGCGGATCTCGGGCTCGGGGTTGGCCAGCGCCAGAATGATGGGCTTGTCCGCCATGGTCTTGACCATCTCGGCCGTGAGCACGCCGGGGGCCGAGCAGCCCAGGAATACGTCAGCGCCGTTGACCGCGTCGGCCAGCGTGCGTGCATCGGTCTTCTGTGCGTAGCGTGCCTTGGATTCATCGAAGCCGCCGGGGCGGCCTTCGTAGATCACGCCCTTGGAGTCGCACATGAAGATGTTTTCCACCTTCACGCCCAGGCCCACCATCACGCCCACGCAGGCAATGGCGGCGGCACCCGCGCCCGAGACGGCGACCTTGACTTGGTCGATCTGCTTGCCCACCAGTTCCAGGCCATTGAGCAGCGCGGCGCTGGAGATGATGGCCGTGCCGTGCTGATCGTCATGGAACACCGGAATGTTCATGCGCTTGGACAGCTCGCGCTCGATGTAGAAGCACTCGGGCGCCTTGATGTCTTCGAGGTTGATGCCGCCCAAGGTGGGCTCGAGTGCTGCCACGATCTCGATGATCTTGTCGGGGTCGCGTGCGTCCAGTTCGATGTCGAACACGTCCACGCCGGCGAACTTCTTGAACAGGCACCCCTTGCCCTCCATCACCGGCTTGCCGGCCAGCGGGCCAATGTCACCCAGGCCCAGCACGGCCGTGCCGTTGGTGATCACACCGACCAGGTTGCCGCGCGAGGTGTAGTCGAACGCCTTGGTCGGGTCGGCCTGGATGTCCAGGCAGGGATAGGCCACGCCAGGCGAGTAGGCCAGCGACAGGTCGCGCTGGTTGGACAGGGGCTTGGTGGGCGTGACGGCGATCTTGCCGCGCGTCATGTTGCGGTGGTATTCGAGCGCGGCTTCGCGCAGTGCCGCTTCAGCGGCAGACAGGGGCTGGGTCATACGAAATACGAATGGTGCGGTGCACGAAAAAACAGGCCAACACGGGCCGGACAAGCTTACTGCATGCTGACGCAAACAGAGGGCCTGCACGGCAGCCTGCGTGGACGTCAACAAACCTTCCGCGCCCCGTGCGCCATACGGCACGCGGGGCGCGATCCTTCGGGTGGAAGGCGCGGGGCAGGGCGACGTTCAGTGGGCGTCGGCCTGCCGGGCGGCGAGCACGGCCGCAGAGGTGTCGCGGCTGGCTCCATTGAAGAAGATGTTCAGGACCACGGCAGTGATCGAGGCCAGCAGAATACCGGATTCGATCAGCGGATGGATGGCATGGGGCATCCACTGGCGGAAGTTGGGTGCGATCAGCGGGATCATGCCCACCCCGATGGACACCGCCACGATCATCGCGTTGTTGCGATTCTTCTGAAAGTCCACGTTCGACAGGATGCGGATGCCCGTGGCCGCCACCATGCCGAACATCACCAGCCCCGCGCCGCCCAGCACCACGGTGGGCAGCGACTCGATCAGCGCCGCCATCTTGGGCAGCACGCCCAGCACGATCAGGATCATGCCGCCCGCCACGCACACCCAGCGGCTCTTGACGCCGGTGACGGCCACCAGCCCCACGTTCTGCGAGAAGCTGGTGTACGGGAAGGTGTTGAAGAGGCCGCCGATCAGCGTGCCCAGGCCGTCGGTGCGCAGGCCGCGCGTGAGATCGTCGCGCGAGATCTCGCGCCCCGTCATCTCGCCCAGGGCCAGGAACATGCCGGTGGACTCGATCATCACGACGATCATCACCAGCGTCATGGTCAGGATCAGGATGGGGTCGAACACCGGCAGCGCGATCTCGAATGGCAGCACCATGTCGAACCACTGTGCCTGGGCCACCTTGTGAAAGTCCATCAGCCCCATGGACGCAGTGACCACCCCGCCCACGATGATGCCCAGCAGCACCGAGATGTTGGCCCAGAAGCCCCTGCCAAAGCGCGCTACCAGCAAGATGGTGAGCAGCACGACGCCCGAGATGCCCACGCCTGTCAGGTCGGCATAGCGCGGGTTGGGCAGCGTGGGCACCACGGCGAAGCCCTTGGGCACTGGCGGCAGCGAGGAGCCGGGCGCGCCGGCGGCGGCCTGGGCCTCGGCCAGCCATTTGAGGTGCTCCGGGTTGGGAACGGCCGGGGCCGTGGGCCCCACGGGGTTGCCGAAGATCCAGTTGATGCCCACGCGCATCAGGCTGATGCCGATCACCGCGATGATGGTGCCCGTGACCACCGGCGGAAAGAACCGCAGCAGGCCGCTGATCACCGGCGCGATGAGCATCGAGACCACGCCCGCCCCGATCACCGCGCCAAAGATCAGCCCCGCGCCCGCCTGACCGCCCGTGGCTTGCGCCATGGACACCATGGGCGCCACGGCCGCGAAGGTCACGCCCATCATCACCGGCAGCTTGATGCCAAACCACTGCGTGGCACCCCAGGCCTGGATGAGCGTGACCAGCCCGCAGACGAAGAGGTCGGCGGAGATCAGGTGCGCCACCTGCTCGGGCGGCAGGTTGAGCGCGCGCCCCACGATGAGCGGCACGGCCACCGCGCCTGCGTACATCACCAGCACATGTTGCAGACCCAGCGTGGCTGCGCGGCCCCAGGGCAGCTTTTCGTCAACCGGATGAACGTTCGTGGACATGGGTGTTCCTTGGAATCCTGGCTTGCTGTTCAAGGGGCTTCCGCCGTGCCGGACAGGGCTGCCATTGCGCACAGCAATCCATACAAAAACTGTATACAAAGTATGCGGAATTGCCTGTCGTAAGGCGACCCCGATCAAGGTCGAATTGCTAGGGGTTTGCCCTTGCTGCTTGCCAAGCGGTGGTGTCGGCAGCCAACGGCGCAGCTACGCCCGGCGGGTGCTCGCCACCAGTCGGCGCGATGGGATCGGCGCAGGGCGTAAAAAAGCCCGGCATGGGCCGGGCTGGAGCATTGGTGCGGCTGTGCGTCAGGCCGTCAGGTCTGCCAGGCTGCGCGCTATGACCTTGGTGGCGCGGCGCAGGTCTTGCAGCACCACGCGCTCGTCGGCGCGTTTGGCGTGCGATTCAAGCACCGTGCGCGGGCCCGCGCCGTAAATCACGCCGGGGATGCCGCGCTCCACATAAAGGCGCACATCGGTGTACAGCGGCGTGCCCACGGCGGGAGGCTTCTCGCCAAAGACTGCCTCGCCGTGTTGCTGGATGGCCTCCACCAGCGGCTGATTGCCGGGCAGCGGCGTCATGGCGTTGGCCAGCAGCAGGCGTTTGATGTCCACGCGTAGGGCGTCTGCGCTCCCGTAGCCGCGCTCGGTATTGAAGCCTTCCACCGCCTGGGTGATCACGGCGCGGATGCGCGCCTCGACCTCGGCGGGGTTCTCCTCCGGGATCATGCGGCGGTCGAGCTTCAGCACCACCTTGCCGGGCACCACGTTGGTGTTGGTGCCACCCTCGATGCGGCCGATGTTCAGGTACGGGTGCCGGATGCCCGGCACCTTCGACGTCACCTGCCGGTACTGCACATTCTCGGCATACAGCGCGTTCATGATGGCCACCGCGCCCTGCAGTGCGTCCACGCCCGTGTGCGGCACCGCGGCATGGGCCATCTTGCCCTGCACGGTGACCTCCATCTGCAGGCAGCCGTTGTGGGCGGTGACCACCTCGTAGCTGAAGCCCGCGGCGATCATCAGGTCGGGCCGGGTCAGTCCCTGCGCCAGCAGCCAGCCGGGGCCGAGCAGGCCGCCGAACTCCTCGTCGTAGGTGAAATGCAGCTCGATCGCGCCCTGCGTGGGCTTGGCCACCGCCTCCAGCGCGCGCACGGCGAAGGTGAAGGTGGAGAAGTCGCTCTTGCTCACCGCGGTGGCGCGGCCATACATGGCGCCGCCCTCGATCTGGGCGCCGTACGGGTCCCTGGTCCAGCCTTCGCCCGGCGGCACCACGTCGCCGTGGGCGTTGAGGGCGATGGTGCGGCCCGAACCCGCGGGCCCATAGGGCCGGCGCACGATCAGGTTGGTGATGGACTCCATGCCGTAATCCTTGACCTCCTGCGCGGGAACGGCGTGCTTCTCGGCCTCGAAGCCGAAGGCCTGGATCAGTTCAGCGGTGCGCTCGGCATGCGGTGCATTGTTGCCGGGCGGCGTGTCGGTGGGCACCTGCACCAGTGCTTGCAGAAAGCGCACCTGCTCGTCGAAGTGCTGGTCGATCCACGCATCCAGTGCGGCATAGGTGGCTTGGCGGTCTTGGTTCATGGCGGAGCGTTCCATGGATGGGTTATTCGGCGGCCAACTGCTGCAGCACATGGCTGAAGGCATCCACCGCCAACTGGATGTCATCGGCGGTGCTGGATTCCAGCGGGTTGTGGCTGATGCCGCCGTGCAGGCCGCGCACGAACAGCATGGCCTGCGGCATGATTTCGTGCAGTTTCATGGCGTCATGGCCGGCGCCGCTGGGCATGCGGTAGATGGGGACGCCCAGGGCGTCGACGGCCTTCTCCCAGCGGTGCTGCCAGGCCGGGGCGCTGGGGGCTGCGGCGACCTTCATGGCCAGCTCGGCCTTGTACTGCAGGCCGCGGCGTTGGGCGATTTCCTCCAGCTGGGCCAGCACGTCGGCCACCATGGCATCGCGCTGCGCATCGGTGGGCGCGCGCATGTCCATGCTGAAACTGCACTTGCCCGGCACCACGTTGATGGAGCCGCCTGGCACCTGCAGCATGCCGATGGTGGCCACGCTGTCGCCATCGCGCGCGGCGCGCTGCTCCATGTACAGCGCCAGCTCGGCCACGCCCAGGGCGGCGTCGCGGCGGCGGTCCATGGGCGTGGTGCCCGCGTGGCTGGCCATGCCCAGCATCTCGCAGACGTAGCGCACGCCGCCGTTGATGGACGTGACCACGCCCAGCGGGATATCCAGTTCGTTGAGCACCGGGCCCTGCTCGATGTGCACCTCGATGAAGCCCAGGTAGCGGGCGGCATCGCGCCGCAGCTTGGGGATGTCGCCAATGCACAGACCGGCGTGTTGCATGGCCTCGCGCATGGTGATGCCGTCGGCGTCCTTCTGGTCCAGCCATTCGTTGCGGAAGTCGCCGATGAGCGCGCCCGAGCCCAGGAAGGTGGCCTTGTAGCGCTGGCCTTCCTCTTCGGCAAACGCCACCACCTCGATGCCGAACGGCAGGCGCCTGGCCTGGCGGTGCAGCTCGCGCACGCAGGCCATGGGCACGAAGATGCCCAGACGCCCGTCGTACTTGCCGCCGTTGCGCACGGTGTCGTAGTGGCTGCCGGTCATCAAATACTTGCCGTCGGGTGTGGCTGGCTTGTAGCGGCCGACCACGTTGCCCACGGCGTCGATCTCGACCTCGTCAAAGCCGCAGTCGCGCATCCAATGGCTGATGCGCTGGGCGCAGGCGCGGTGCGCATCGGTGAGGTAGGTGACGGTGAGCTGGCCTTTCTCGGCATAGCCCGGGTCGCTGTGCTGGGCCAGGCGCTCGTGCCAGTCCCAGACGTCGTTGCCCAGCACCGGCTCGGCGCCGAACTTGTCGTTCAGGCGGATCTCGGCAATGCGGTGGATGTTGCGCAGCGCCTCGGCGCGCTCGAAGTCGGGGTGGTTGGACAAGCGACGTGCGAAGGTGGCGATGATCTCCTGCCTCGCTAACCCCGTGCCGCGCGGCCCGCGCACCGCCAGGATGAAGGGAAAGCCGAAGCGGGCGTTGTAGTCGGCATTCAGTTGCTGGATGCGCGCGAACTCCTCGGGCGTGCAGTGGGTCAGGCCCGCCTGGCTTTGCTCGTTCGTGGACTCGGCCGTGAGCGCCTGCGCCACCATGGCCTTGCCCGCCAACTCGGGGTGGGCGCGGATCAGCTCCAACTGCCGTTCCATGCCGGCGCCGTTCAGCACCTGCACCATGGCGTACTTGAGCTGGGCCAGCGAGCGGAAGGGGCGCAGCTGCAGCGCCGCCTCGGCGATCCAGGGCGAATGCTCGTACAGGCCGTCGAGCATCTGCAGGGCCTCGGTGGGGGAGGCGGCGTTGAGTTGTTCCAGGGTCCATGCCATGGCGGTTCCTATAGCTATCAAAAAAAGAGCTGCTCGCGCTTATTGGATAAGCGTTACAGCCCGATCTGGCTTAAATGGCGGGTACGGGAAAGCGCTGCGCCCAATGGCGCGCCAGGTCGATGCGGCGACACACCGAGACGTGGTTGTGGTGCTGGATGTGGTCCAGGAAGCGCTGCAGCGCCGTGATGCGGCCGGGACGGCCGAGCAGGCGGCAGTGCATGCCGATGCTCATCATCTTCGGCGCGTTGTCGCCGGCCGGGTCGCCCTCGGCGTAGAGCGCATCGAACGTGTCCTTCAGGTACTGAAAGAATGGGTCGGCGTGCGAGTAGCCCTGCGGCAGCGCAAAGCGCATGTCGTTGCAATCCAGCGTATAGGGCACGACGAGCTGGTGGTGCGCGCTGCCGTCGCTCTTGGCCACCTTCATCCAGAACGGCAGGTCGTCGCCGTAGTAGTCGCTGTCATAGGCAAAGCGCCCGTCGTCGGCCACCAGGCGGTGGGTGCGGGGGCTGTCGCGGCCGGTGTACCAGCCCAGCCCGTGGTCGCCGCCGTGGCCGTAGAGCGTGTCGAAGATCTCCAGGCACTGCGCCATGTGGGCGCGCTCCACCTCCTCGGGCACGTTCTGGTAGTGGATCCACTTCAGCCCGTGGCAGGCCACCTCGTGGCCCAGCTCGGCAAAGGCCTGGGCCAGCTCGCGGTGGCGCTGCAGCGCGGTGGCCACGCCGAACACCGTGAGCAGCAGGCCGCGCTTTTCGAATTCGCGCAGGATGCGCCACACGCCGGCGCGCGCGCCGTATTCGTAGATGCCTTCCATGCTCATGTGGCGCTCGGGGTAGGCGGCCGGGTTGAACATCTCGGACAGGAACTGCTCGCTGGCGGGGTCGCCGTGGAGCACGCAGTTCTCGCCGCCCTCCTCATAGTTCAGCACGAACTGCACGGCCACGCGGGCGTTGCCCGGCCAGTGCGGATGCGGGGGCGTGCGGCCGTAGCCGATCAGGTCGCGGGGGTAGGGCGCCGTCGTGTCGTAGGTCATGGCGATACGGAGGAAAGGGCCATCGAAAGGTCGTTGGTCGGCAGGTCGCGGTCGAAGGTCAGGCCCGCCTCCACGTTGTCCAGGTGCTGCTGCATCAGCTGCACGGCTTGCGCCGCGTCGCCCGCGGCCAGTGCCGCGACGATGGCGGCGTGCTCCTCGTGCGAATGCTCGGCGGCGGTGGTGGACTGGTACATCAGCGTGATGAGGGCGCAGCGCGAGATCAGCTCGCCCAGCAACTGGGCCAGCACGTCGTTGCCCATGAGCTCGGCCATGCGCACGTGGAAGTCGCCCAGCAGCTCGGTGCGCTGGCCCACGTCGTTGCCCTCCATGGCCTTCTTCTCGGCCGCCACATGGGCCTTCAGCGCGCGGATTTTCGCGGGCGTGCTCTGCGCCAAAAAGGCGCGCACCATCTCGGCCTCCAGCATGCGGCGCACGGCGAACACTTGGCGCGCTTCCTGGACCGAAGGCGCGGCCACGAAGGCGCCGCGCGCGGGCTCCAGACGGATCAGGCGGTTCTGCGACAGCTGGAACAGCGCCTGGCGCACCAGCGTGCGCGACACGCCGAAATGGTCGGCGAGCTTCTGCTCGGCCAGCTTGGTGCCGGGCAGCAGGCGGTGCTCGACGATGGCGCGCGTGAGGCTTTCGACGATGAAGCCGGTGGTGGAGGTTTCCATGCGGCCATCATAGTCGTGAAAGACAATTTTTGTATACAGTTTCTGTGGACTGTTAAATGCCTGGTGCGCTGCCGTTGAAGTGCTGTGCCACGAAATCAACGAAGGCCTTGACCCGCGCGGTGGCCGCATGCCGCTGCGGGTACACGGCGTGGATGTCCGCCGGCGGCGTGTCGTAGTCCCGCAGCACCTGCACCAGCCTCCCGCTGCGCAGGTAGCGAGCGATGTCCCATTCCGCGCGCATGACGATCCCCATGCCCGCCAGTGCCCAGTTCACAGCAATCTCGCCGTCGTTGGTGCTCAGGTGGTTGCGCAGCCGCACCGTCTCCTGCTTGCGGTGGCCGTTGAAGCGCCACACGCCGTGGGCGTCGTCGCCCTGGCGGATGTCGATGCAGTCGTGTTGCGGCAGCTCGGCCGGCCGCGTGGGCGTTCCGCGGCGCGCCAGGTAGGCGGGTGCGGCGCACAGCAGCCGCCGATTTGGGGCGAGGCGCCGCGCAATCACGCGCGCATCGGGCGGCTCGCCGAAGCGGATGCACACGTCGAACCCATCGTCCGCCAGCGGCGGTGGCTGCACCGACAACTGCAGCTGCAGTTGGATCTGCGGATGGCGGCGCACGAAGGCAGGCACCAGTGGCGCGATGTGGCTGCGCCCGAAGCCCAGGGTGGCGTTCACACGCAGCAGGCCCTGGGGCTCGGCCTGCATGTCGCTCACCAGTTGCTCCATGGCGTCGATCTCCGCCAGGATGCGGCGCGCGTGCCGCAGGTAGGTATTGCCCTCGGCCGTCAGGTGCAGTCGCCGCGTGGTGCGGCTGACCAGCTGCACGCCCAGGCGCGATTCCATCTGCGCCAGGCGCTTGCTGGCCGCCGCCGTGCTGATGCCCAGCTCTCGCGCGGTGGCCGACAGGCTGGCCCAGCGCGCCAGCAGGCTGAAGAAAGCCATCTCTGACGGGGCGGTGGAGGGGGTGCTCATTGTTGAATGAAAGTAAACAATGGCATCACTTTAACGCGGTGATATGTGGGCATGGCATCGCTAGATTCAGGGCCATGCCACGCATGTTGCGCGGCCTTCTGATTTGAGGAGCGAGCATTTCCATGAGCAAGACCTATCGCATTGCCTGCATCCCCGGCGACGGCATCGGCAAGGAGGTAATCCCCGCCGGCCAGGCCGTGCTGGAGGCATTAGCGGCATCCCAGCCGGGCCTGGGCTTTGCGTTCACCAGCTATGGCTGGGGCGGAGACTGGTATCGCGCGCACGGCGAGATGATGCCGGCCGACGGCCTGCAGGCGCTCAGGGACAAGGACGCCATCCTGTTCGGTTCGGCCGGCGACCCGCATATCCCCGATCACATCACGCTGTGGGGCTTGCGCCTGAAGATCTGCCAGGGGTTCGACCAGTACGCCAACGTGCGCCCCACGCGCATCCTGCCGGGCATCGATGCGCCGCTCAAGCGTTGCGCGCCCCAGGACCTGGACTGGGTCATCGTGCGTGAAAACTCCGAAGGCGAATACGCCGGCGTGGGCGGCCGTGTGCACCAGGGCCATCCGCTGGAGGCCGCGACCGACGTGAGCATGATGACCCGCGCCGGTGTGGAGCGCATCATGCGCTTTGCGTTCAAACTGGCGCAGTCGCGTCCGCGTAAGCTGCTCACGGTGGTCACCAAGAGCAACGCCCAGCGCCACGCCATGGTGATGTGGGACGAAATCGCGGTGCAGATCAGCCGCGAATTTCCCGATGTGCGGTGGGACAAGGAACTGGTGGACGCGGCCACCGCGCGCATGGTGAACCGCCCCGCATCGCTGGACACCATCGTCGCCACCAACCTGCATGCCGACATCCTGAGCGACCTGGCCGCCGCGCTGGCGGGCAGCCTGGGGATAGCGCCCACCGGCAACATCGATCCCGAGCGCCGCTACCCCAGTATGTTTGAGCCCATCCACGGCTCGGCCTTCGACATCATGGGCAAGGGCCTGGCCAACCCGGTGGGCACGTTCTGGAGCTGCGTGATGCTGCTGGAGCACCTGGGCGAACACGCCGCCGCGCAGCGCCTGATGCGTGCCGTGGAGCATGTCACCGCCAACCCTGCGCTGCACACGGGCGACCTGGGCGGCCAGGCCACCACGCAGCAGGTCACCGATGCGGTGTGCGCCCAACTGGCGCAGCCGGTGGGACAGCAGACAGCGCTGGCCTGAGCCGGTGGGCGGCACGCACCGCCCATGCGTTTTCATCACGACAACACAGGAGACAAGAGATGAGGAACCTTCGCAAACGCGCCCTGCTGGGTGCTTTGGCCGCCGCCGCGGCGCTCGCGTTGCCCGGCGCCTGGGCCCAGACCTGGCCCAGCCGCAGCGTGAGCATCATCGTGCCGTTCCCCGCGGGCGGAACTACCGACGTGCTGGCACGGGCGCTGGGGCAGGAGCTCTCCAAAACCCTAGGCCAGCCCGTGGTGGTGGAGAACAAGCCCGGCGCCGGCGCCACGCTGGGCGCTGACTATGTGGCCAAGGCCAAGGCGGACGGCTACACGCTGCTCATGGGTGCTGTGCACCACACCATCGCCACCAGCGTGTACCGCAAGCTGGGCTACGATTTTGAAAAGGACTTCGCTCCCATCACTACCGTGGCCCTGGTGCCCAATGTGCTGGTGGTGAATCCGCAGGTACCTGCCAAGACGGTGCAGGAACTGCTGGCACAGGCCAAGGCGCAGCCCGGCAAGCTCACCTACGGCTCTAACGGCACAGGCACGGGACAACACCTGATCGGCGCGCAGTTCGAAGGCATGGGCGGCGTGCAGCTGCTGCACGTGCCCTACAAGGGCAGCGGCCCGCTGACCACCGACCTGCTGGGCGGGCAGATCAGCATGTCGTTCGACACCGTCACGCCGGTGCTGCCGCACATCAAGGCCGGCAAGCTGCGCGCGCTGGCCGTGACCACGGCCAAGCGCTCGGTGGCACTGCCCGACGTGCCCACGCTGGAGGAGGCGGGCCTCCCGGGCTTCGACATGGGGACGTGGTTCGGCATGCTGGCGCCAGCGGGCACGCCCAAGGACATCGTGGCGCGGCTGAACGCCGACATGGTGAAGATCATCCAGTCGCCCGAGTTCCGTAAGAAGATGGACGACATCGGCGCAGATCCCATCGCCAACACGCCCGAGCAGATGGCGCGTCAGATCAAGGACGATACGGCGCGCTTTGCGCGACTGGTCAAGGAAGCCAAGGTTTCGCTGGATTGACGGTAGGGCTTGTGCCGGCCGCGTGCTTTGGATAATGCGCGGCGGAGACAACGACCCATGACCATGACAGCCCCAGACCCCTTGCGAGACCCTCAAGCCTTCCTGCTGCACCTCTACCGCGTGGCGGTGCAGCGCGCCCAGCCCTTGCACAGCATGGCGCAGCATCTGCCGCCGCCACCCAAGGGGCGCACCGTGGTGCTGGGCGCGGGCAAGGCGGGTGCCTCCATGGCGCAGGCGCTGGAGGCGCTGTGGCCGCAGGATGCACCGCTGTCGGGGCTCGTGGTCACGCGCTACGGCCACATACCGCCGCGGCCCGAGGGGTTGGCGCAGCGCCTGGAAGTCGTCGAGGCCGCGCACCCCGTGCCCGACGCGGCGGGCCTGGCCGCGGCCGAGCGCATCCTGGCGCTGACCCGCGGGCTGACCGAAGACGACCTGGTGCTGTGTCTTATCTCGGGCGGTGGCTCGGCGCTGCTCACGCTGCCGGCCGAAGGCATCACGCTGGAGGAGAAGCAACGCATCAACCGCGCACTGCTGGAAAGCGGCGCGGCCATCGGCGAGATGAACTGCGTGCGCAAGCACCTCTCGCGCATCAAGGGCGGTCGCCTGGCGGCAGCCTGCGCGCCGGCGCGCGTCGTCACGCTGACCATCAGCGATGTGCCGGGGGACGACCCTTCCGTGATCGCCAGCGGCCCCACGGTCCCCGACGCCAGCACCTGCGCTGACGCGCTGGACATCCTGGCGCGCTACCGCATCGACATTCCCGCCGCCGTGCACACAGCGCTGCAGGCCGGTGCGCTGGAAACCCCCAAGCCCGGCGATGTCCGCTTTGCCGGCCATGCGGTGCACATGATCGCGACACCCCAGCAGTCGCTGCAGGCAGCGGCGGATGCGGCGCGCGCGGCGGGGGTGGCGGCGTACATCCTGTCCGACGAGATGGAGGGCGAGTCGCGCGAGGTGGGCAAGGTGCACGCCGCGCTGGCGCGTGCGGTGGCGCGCCACGGCCAGCCGTTTGCGCGGCCGTGCGTGATCCTTTCAGGCGGCGAGACCACGGTCACCGTGCGCCCGCGCGCCCCGGGCGCGCCGAAGGGGCGCGGCGGCCGCGCGGGCGAGTTCTGCATGGGCCTGGCGCAGGCGCTGCAGGGGCAGGAAGGGGTGTGGGCGCTGGCGGCCGATACCGACGGCATCGACGGCGTGGAAGACAACGCCGGCGCACGCGTGGCACCCGACACGCTGGCGCGCGCGGCGGCGCAGGGCGCACGCATCGGCGACCATCTGGACCGCAACGACGCCTACGGCTACTTCGAGCGGCTGGGCGATCTGGTCGTCACCGGGCCCACGCACACCAATGTGAACGACTTCCGCGCGCTACTTGTTTTGTAGCTTGCCACGCCTGCTGTTGCTGGATTTCAGATACGAATGCATCTGAATGCGGCTTCTATAAAGCGCTGGCAGCTCACTTTTTTGATCTGCTGGCGTGGACGCGCCCTGCCTGAGTACGCGCGGCCTGCCGGCTGTTCCCCATCAGGCGATCCGCGCGGGAACTGTCCTGGATGGCGCACCACAGGACGTGGCGTTTATCGCGTACAGAAGTTGTATACACTTTGATCGTAGGGAGGGGGGCGTATCAATCGCCTGCCCCATTCGCCAGCGCATTCCTCATCACCATCGGCGGGCTGCGGCTTGCCATTGCAGGAGACTTCACCATGGGCCTCAGCACCCACGTTCTTGACACCATGCACGGTTGCCCCGCGGCGGGCATGGTGGTGGCGCTGTATGCCACGCAGGGTGACCAGGCCACGCTGGTCAAGCGCCTGGTGCTCAACCCCGATGGGCGCACCGATGCGCCGCTGTTCGACAACGCCAGCCTGCGCACCGGCACCTACCGGCTGACGTTTGATGTGGGGGCGTATTTCAAGGCGAAAGGCGTGATGCTGCCCGAGCCCTCATTCCTGGACCGCGTGAGCCTGGACTTCGGCATCGCCCACGCCGACCAGCATTACCACGTGCCGTTGCTGGTCAGCCCCTGGAGCTATTCCACCTACCGCGGGTCCTGATGCTGCAAGCCCGCGCCGTGTGCCGCGCGGCGCAGGGCAACGCGGAGCCAATTCTTGCGAGTCGCGCATGCCTGCTTTGGGCGGGCTGCGGCGGTGCAGATGCCCGCAGTCGCTACGGCTATTGCTGTGATTCGCGCCTTGCAAACCAGGGCGCGCGCCATCGCGGAGGCCTGTGCGGCGGCGTCTTAGAGCTGGCCCTCGGTCAGCGTGTCGAGCTGAAAATTCCCGGACTTGTCCCACAGCCAGGTGTCGGTGTAGGTCACGCGCGCCATGCGCGTGGGCACGGGGAAGGGCGCTGCCGCGCGCACCGTGCGTTCGATCTCGGCCACCACGTCGGGCGCATGGCGGGGCGCACGCATCCAGCGCAGCGAAGTCACGCGGCCCGCACGGTCGATGTCCACCTCCAGCACGCCAATGGCATGCAGCAGCGGCGGCAGCTTGCCCTTGTAGATGCGCGCTGCATTCAGGCCATAAATGTGGCTTGCGGCATCCTGCCGGTAGGCGCGCGGGGTGGCCGCGGAGGACGCGCGTGCCGAGCCCTGGGCGGCCGGCACCGGACCGGTGACGCGCGCGTCGTTGCCCGGTAGGCGCGAGTCCTGGGCGGAGGGCGCCTCGGGCCCCGACTTGCAGGCCGAGACGATCGCCGCGACCAATGCCATCACCCCGGCGGGCAGCCACCACGTTCGGCGCGCACGGGATGCACGCTGGGCCGAAGAGGACGGGGCAGAAGGCAGCTGTGGCATGGTGTTTGTCGCTATGCTGTACCGCGACCACGACCAAGGCGGTGGCGCGCATGAATCAAGCTGGAGGAATCAGCGAGTGAAGGCATTGGACTGCCTGCTGGAGCGTATCAAGACCGCACCCGCCTGCCTGGTGACGGTGGAGTCTACCCAAGGCTCGGCGCCGCGGGAAGCCGGGGCATGGCTGGCGGTGTTCGCGGTGGGCAACGACTTCGTCGGCACCATCGGCGGCGGCCATCTGGAACTGCAGGCGCTGCGCGAAGCGCGTGAACGCCTGGCGGAGCACCTGGCTGGCAACCCTTCGCGCATGCCGCTCGTGCGATATGGGCTGGGCCCCAGCCTGGGGCAGTGCTGCGGCGGCGTGGTGCAGCTGCGGTTTGAATGCGTGGGGGCTGCTGACGCGCCGGCCTTGCGCGAGCGCCTGGCGCCGCGGCTGCAGCCGGTGGCGCTTTTCGGCGGCGGCCATGTGGGGCATGCGCTGGCGCGGGTGCTGGCGCCGCTGCCGTTTGCGCTGCACTGGATCGACAGCCGCGATGGCGTGTTCCCGCCGCAGGGGGACGGCGCGTCCGTGGTCTGTGAGCAGTCCGACCCGGTACAGGCGGCCGTGCCGGGTGTGGCACCGCAGTCCTTCGTGCTCATCATGAGTTTCAGCCACGCGGAGGATCTGGACATCGTGGCGGCGTGCCTCGCACGGCAGCGGGCGCGCGGCGATCTGCCGTTCATCGGCCTGATCGGCAGCCGCACCAAGTGGGCCACCTTCCGGCACCGGCTGGCGGCGCGGGGGTTCTCGGATACCGAGCTGGCGCAGGTGACCTGCCCGATCGGCGTGCCCGGAATCGCCGGCAAGCAGCCCGAGGTGATCGCCGTGGCCGTGGCCGCGCAGTTGCTGCAGCGGCTGGCCTGAGATTGCGTATAAAAATGGCTGCTGGCGCTTATGGAGCGAGCGCCAGCAGCTATTACTACAGGAGTATCGTGGGTCACGCCAGCGTATAGGCCGTCTTCACCGTCGTGAAGAACTCCTGCGCATAACGGCCTTGTTCCCGCGGGCCGTAGCTGGAGCCCTTGCGCCCGCCGAAGGGCACGTGGTAGTCCACCCCGGCGGTGGGCAGGTTCACCATCACCATGCCCGCCTGTGCATGGCGTTTGAAGTGCGTGGCGTATTTCAGGCTGGTGGTGGCAATGCCGGCGGACAGGCCGAATTCGGTGTCATTCGCCACGGCCAGGGCTTCGTCGTAGTCGCGCACGCGGATCACGCTGGCCACGGGGCCGAACACCTCTTCGCGGTTGATGCGCATCGCCGGCGCCGTATCCACGAACAGCGCGGGCGCCATGAAGAAGCCTTCGTTGCCGCTGCCCGTGTGGCAGGCCACGCGCAGGCCGCCGGCCGCCAGCACGCCGCCCTCGGCCTTGGCGATCTCTACGTACGACAGGTCTTGCTCCAGCTGAGCCTGGCTCACCACAGGGCCCACGTCGGTGCCCGTGGCCAGCGCATCACCCACTTTGATTTTCGCCATGCGTGCCTGGAGCGCCTCGATGAACTTCGGGTAGATGCCCTGGGTGACGATCAGGCGGCTGGACGCCGTGCAGCGCTGGCCCGTGGAATAGAACGCGCTCTGTGCGGACAGCTCCACCGCCTGCGCGAGGTCGGCATCGTCCAGCACCACCTGCGGATTCTTGCCGCCCATCTCCAGCTGCACCTTCTTGCCGTTCTGCACGCACGCCTGGGCGATGCCGCGGCCCACGCCGACCGATCCGGTGAAGCTGATGGCGGCCACGCCGGGGTGCTGCACCAGCGCCTCGCCGATCACGCGCCCGCGGCCCATCACCAGGTTGAACACGCCGGCGGGGATGCCCGAGCGGTGGATGATCTCGGCCAGCGCCCACGCACTGCCGGGCACCAGGTCGGCGGGCTTCAACACCACGCAGTTGCCGAACGCCAGGGCCGGCGCGATCTTCCAGGCGGGGATGGCAATGGGGAAGTTCCACGGCGTGATCAGGCCCACGACGCCGATGGGCTCGCGCGTGACCTCCACGCCGATGCCGGGGCGCACCGAGGGCACGGTCTCGCCCGCCAGGCGCAGGCATTCGCCGGCGAAGAACTTGAAGATCTGCCCGGCGCGGGCGACTTCGCCGATGCCTTCTGCACGGGTCTTGCCTTCCTCGCGCGCCAGCAGCGCGCCCAGTTCCTCGCGCCGCGCGAGGATTTCATTGCCGATCTTGTCCAGCGCATCGTGGCGCGCCTGGATGCCCGACGTGCTCCATGCGGGGAAGGCAGCGGTGGCGGCCGCTACGGCGGCGTCCACGTGCGAGGCGTCGCCCTGGGCGTATTCGCCCACCACATCGGCCAGGTTGCTGGGATTGGTGTTGGGTGCGGCCTGGGACGTGGAAACCCATTCGCCGTTGATGAGCAGGCCGTGGGGGGAGGAAGCAGACATGGGAATCCTTGGGAAGTGTGTGGACAGAGAAAAGGAGAGGCGGGCACGGCCGTGAAGGCGCGCCATTTGAAATATTGGAACACTAATATATTAGTGCACGAATGCGAGAATCCACGTATGCCCATACTGACCAAGTTTCGCCTTGACCGTTCGCGCCTGGCCGCCCCGCAGGTCTTCGAAAGCCTGCGCGAGGCCATTCTGACGCTGGAGCTGGTGCCCGGCGCGATGCTGGTGCGCAGCGACTTGGCCGGGCAATTCGGCGTGAGCCAGACGCCCATCCGCGAGGCGCTGCTGCGCCTGGAAGAGGAGGGCCTGGTGGAAGTCTTTCCCCAGCACGCCACGCTGGTCAGCCGCATCGACGTGGCGGCTGCGCGCGAAGCGCACTTCCTGCGCCGCTCCATCGAGCTGGAGATCGTGCGCACGCTGGCGCTGCAGCCGCCCCCCGGCCTGGTAGTGCAATTGCAGGCGCAGTGCGCACTGCAGGAATCGCTGGCCGCCGCGCAGCGCTATGACGACTTTCTGGGTGCGGACCATGGCTTTCACCGCCTGATGTATGAGGCGGCCGGCGTCATGGGCCTGTGGGCGCTGGTGCGCCGCTACTCCGGCCATGTGGATCGCTTGCGCCGCCTGCACCTGCCCACCGCAGGCAAGACGGGCGTCATCATGCGCCAGCACCGGGCCATCCTCGACGCCATTGACCGGCAGAACGCTCCCGCGGCCCAGGAGGCGTTGCGCGAGCACCTGTCGGGCACGCTCAGCGCGGTGGATGACGTATGCGCCCAGCATCCGGATTACATCCTGCAGGATTAGGGACAATCCCTGAGCCATTCCAGCGGACGTTGTCAGAAAAGTGCATACACTTCCTGTTCACAAAACGGGTCGCAGCGGTGCCCCGGCAGCTTCCTGCCACGGTGCGCGGCCCCTCTTTTTCTGCTCAGAGCGCCCGCAGTGGTGAGCAGCTTGCAGGCGGCCCGCCGGGCCGCCAAGGTTGAAACACGATGGAAAGCTACTTCCTCGACTGGGCCAATCTGCTGCTGCGCTGGCTGCACGTCATCACTGCCATCGCCTGGGTAGGCTCCTCGTTCTACTTCGTCTTTCTGGACAGCAGCCTCACGCCGCCGGTCGACGAGGACCTGCAGCGCCAGGGTGTGAACGGCGAGCTTTGGGCTGTGCACGGCGGGGGCTTCTACCACCCGGTCAAGTTCAACGTGGCGCCCCCGAAGCTGCCGGACCATCTGCACTGGTTCTTCTGGGAGAGCTACACCACCTGGCTCAGCGGCTTTGCGCTGCTCACGGTCTCGTATCTGTGGAACGCGGGCATCTACCTGGTGCATCCGGCCAACCCGCTCATGTCGCCCGCCATGGCCATCGCTGCGGCACTGGCCTTCCTGGTGGTGTTCTGGCTGCTGTACGACGGCATCTGCCGCGTGTTCGGCCAGAAGGTCAACGGCGATGCCATCGTGGGGGCGCTGGTGCTGGTCCTGGTGTGCATCGCCGCGTGGCTGGCCTGCCGCATCTTTCCCGGCCAGGCGGCTTTCCTGCTGATGGGCGCGATGCTCGCCACCTCGATGAGCGCCAACGTGTTCTTCTGGATCATTCCCGGCCAGCGCAAGGTGGTGGCGGCACTGAAGGCCGGCCAGCCGGTGGATCCGGTGCATGGCAAGCGCGGCAAGCAGCGCAGCGTGCACAACACGTACTTCACGCTGCCGGTGCTGTTCGCCATGCTCTCCAACCACTACGGCTGGCTCTACAACCATGGGCAGAACTGGCTGGTACTGATCCTCATGATGTTCGCGGGCGCGGCCATTCGCCAGTTCTTCGTGATGCGCCACGGCTACAAGCTGGGCCGCAACGGCCATCCCTGGCCTTATGCGGCCGTCTGCGTGGTGGTGCTGTTGGGCGTGGTGGTATGGCTCAAGCCGGCTGCGCCGGCCGTGTCCGCCGCCGCGCCGGCCGCCGCAGGCTACGAACAACTGCACGCCGTCATGCAAAACACTGCGTGGTGTGCCACAGCGCCAACACCATCGCGCAGAAGAACGTGAAGTTCGACACCCCGCAGGACGTGAAGAGCCACGCGCAGCAGATCTACCAACAGGTGGTGCAGCTGCGCAAGATGCCATTTGGCAACCCGGGCGCACTGTCCGACGAAGAGCGCGAAACCTTCAAACGCTGGTACGAAAACGGCGCCAGCATCGCGCCCTGACGCCCCCCGGTATTGCGGGCATCATCCGGGGCCATGCACCTTTACCGATCTGCGCTCCTGCGCTTTGCCGATGACGGCACGGCCCTGTACGAAGAAGACGGCCTGTTGGCCACCGCGCCCGATGACCGGGGCGTGCAGCGCGTGCACGCCGCCGGCGCGTGGCGCGCGCTGGCGCCCCTCTATCTTCCTCAGGCCTCGCAGCCGGTGACCCACTGGCCCGGCCGCATCATTGCACCGGGCTTCGTGGACATGCATGTGCACTATCCGCAGCTGGACGTGATCGGCTCGCCCGCCGACGGCCTGCTGCCCTGGCTGGAGAACTACACCTTCCCGCACGAATCGCGCTTCGGCGACGCGGCCTATGCCGCCGAGGTGGCGTGCTTCTTCCTCGACGAGCTGCAGCGCAACGGCGTGACCACCGCGCTCACCTTCGCCACCTCGCATCCGGGCTCGGTGGATGCGCTGATGGCGCAGGCACAGGCGCGGCGGCTGCGCCTGATTGCCGGCAAGGTGCTGCAAGACCGCCACTCGCCCGACGGCGTGCGCGACGCGACCGAGCAATCCCTCATCGATACCGAAGCGCTCATCCAGCGCTGGCACGGCAAGGGGCGGCTGGGCTATGCGATCACGCCGCGTTTTGCCCCCACCAGCACGCCGCAGCAGCTGAGCGGCGCGGGTGCTCTGGCCGCGCGCTACCCCGACGTATGGGTGCAGTCCCATGTGGCGGAGAACCAGCAGGAGATCCGCTGGGCGCGGGGGCTGTTCCCCGGCACGCGCAGCTACCTGGATGTGTATGCCCGTGTCGGCCTGCTGCGTGAGCGCGCGGTGTACGCGCATTGCATCCATTTCGACGACGAGGACCGCGCCGCCATGCGCGAGAGCGGCGCGGTGGCTGCCGTGTGCCCCACGAGCAACCTGTTCCTGGGCAGTGGCCAGTTTGACTTTGCGGGCGCGGACCGCATGGGCTTCGGCTACGGCTTGGCCAGCGACGTGGGCGGCGGCACCAGCTTCAGCCCTTTCCACACGATGCTGGCCGCGTACTACGTAGGCCGGGAGGGGCAGACCAAGACGGGACTGAGCCTGGCGCCGCAACGGCTGTGGTGGCTGCATACCGCCGGTGCCGCGCGGGCGTTGGGGCTGGATGGCGTGGTGGGCAACCTGCAGCCGGGTTGCGAAGCCGACTTCGTGGTGCTGAATCCTGGGGCGACCCCACTGCTGGCGCGGCGCACGGCGGGCGCCGCCCACCTGGACGAACTGCTGTTCGCGATGATCGTGCTCGGCGACGACCGTTTGATCGAGCGCACTGTCATTGCATGAAATATTTGCCTCTGACGCTTATGTATCAAGCGTCAGCAGCTATCATTTAAGTAGCTTTCATTCACCTAGAATACGCGCCAGGAGTACCCCATGAGCATCAAGAGCGACAAATGGATCCGCCGCATGGCCGAGCAGCACGGCATGATCGAGCCGTTCGAGCCCGGCCAGATCCGGCAGCAGGACGGGCGCAAGATCATCAGCTACGGCACCAGCAGCTACGGCTACGACATTCGCTGCGCGCGCGAATTCAAGGTCTTTACCAACATTCACAGCACCGTGGTGGACCCGAAGAACTTCGACGAAAAGAGCTTCGTGGACTTCGAGGGCGACTACTGCATCATCCCGCCCAACAGCTTCGCGCTGGCGCGCACCGTGGAGTACTTCCGCATCCCGCGCGACGTGCTCACCGTCTGCCTGGGCAAGAGCACCTATGCGCGCTGCGGCATCATCGTCAACGTCACGCCGTTCGAGCCCGAGTGGGAAGGCTACGTGACGCTGGAGTTCTCCAACACCACGCCGTTACCCGCCAAGATCTACGCGGGCGAGGGATGCGCGCAGGTGCTTTTCTTCCAGGGTGACGAGGAATGTGCCGTGAGCTACAAGGACCGCAACGGCAAATACCAGGGCCAGCACGGGGTGACGCTGCCCAAGGCCTGAAGGACCTGCCTGAAGGACCGCGGCCTGGACCGTGGGGTGCGCGCCGCCTCCTGCGTCGGCGCTTGCCGCCGTCCTACACGCGGGCTGGCCCTGCGCCGGTGGTACGGCTGCGTGGCGCTGCCTAGGATGGCTGCAGTGTTTCAGGAGTACTGCATGTCCCGCCCCATCCATGATCCCGCCTCCCCCGCTGCGCCCCGGCCATGGGATCCGCCCGTGAAGTCTGCGTCGATGCCCAGCCTCTGGATGTGGCTGGGTGCCGCCATCGTCATCCTTGCGCAGTTGTGGGTGCTGCAGGCGGTGGTGGAACGCCACACGCACCAAGCCCACGAACGGATGGCGAAGTACGTCAACCACACGCTGCAGCCGCGCCCGTCGCAGGACATGTTGCTGGCAGCGCAGTAGTGCGCGGCGCGAAATCCCGAGGGTGCCGCGGCGGGCGTAACATCGGCGGCTGGTGCGTCGTGCACGCAGGAGATACCCATGAGATGGGAAGGCAATCGCGAATCGGACAACGTGGAAGACCGGCGCAGCGGCGGCGGGGGCGGCTTCATCGGCGGACGCTCGATCGGCATTGGCACCATCGTTGTGGCGCTCATCGGCTGGGGTGTGTTTGGCATCAACCCGCTGACCACCATCGGCGTACTGTCGGGCGGGGGCGCGCCGCAGGTCCAACAGGGGCCGGCCCAGCGTCCGCCGCAGGGCGACCGTGAGGCCGCCTTCGTCTCCACCGTCCTGGCGTCCACGGAGGATGTGTGGGCGCAGGTGTTCCAGCAGGGTGGGGCGCAGTACCGCCAGCCCAAGCTGGTGCTCTACCGCGGCGCCACGCCCACGGCCTGTGGCACGGGGCAGAGCGCGATGGGGCCGTTTTACTGCCCTGGGGACCAGAAGGTGTACCTGGACATGGATTTCTTCGACACCATGAGCCGCCAGCTGGGTGCTCCAGGCGAATTTGCCCGCGCCTACGTGATCGCGCACGAGGTCGGCCACCATGTGCAGACCCTGCTGGGCACCACCGGCAAGGTGGACGGCATGCGTGGGCGCGTGAGCCAGCGCGAGCAGAACGCGCTGTCGGTTCGGCTGGAACTGCAGGCCGACTGTTACGCCGGCATTTGGGCCCACCATTCGCAACAGGCCAAGAACTGGCTGGAGCAGGGCGACATCGAATCCGCGGTGAACGCCGCCGAGCAGATCGGTGACGACGCGCTGCAGCGCCAGCAGACCGGCACCGTGCGGCCCGATGCATTCACCCACGGCTCCAGCGCGCAGCGCGTGCGGTGGTTCACGCAGGGGTTCAAGACCGGCAGTGTGCAAGGCTGCAACACTTTCAACGCACAGTCGCTTTGACACCGTGAACGCGCGCTAAGCCGTCGTTTTCGCGCCAAGCAGGAGAAGCCCCGGTACAGGCCGTTGACGGCCTTGTTGGCCTTCGCCGCTGCTGCAATGCGACAATAGCGGCTTCATGACACAACCCTATTCCACTCTTGCGCTGGCCGAGCCGCTCAAGCGCGCCGTAGCCGAGATGGGCTACGAGAACATGACGCCGATCCAGGCGCAGGCGATCCCTGTCGTGCTGACCGGCAAGGACGTGATGGGTGCGGCGCAAACCGGCACCGGCAAGACGGCGGCTTTTTCGCTGCCGTTGCTGCAGCGCCTGCTCAAGCACGAGAACAGTTCAGCCTCTCCCGCGCGCCACCCTGTGCGCGCGCTCGTGCTGCTGCCCACGCGCGAGCTGGCGGACCAGGTGGCGCAGCAGATCGCGCTGTACGCCAAGTACACCAAGCTGCGCAGCACGGTGGTGTTTGGCGGCATGGACATGAAGCCGCAGACCATCGAGCTGAAAAAGGGCGTCGAGGTGCTGGTGGCCACGCCCGGCCGTCTGCTGGACCATATCGAGGCCAAGAACGCGGTACTCAATCAGGTCGAATACGTGGTGCTGGACGAGGCCGACCGCATGCTGGACATTGGCTTCCTGCCCGACCTGCAGCGCATCCTCTCCTACCTGCCCAAGCAGCGCACCACGCTGCTGTTCTCCGCCACCTTCTCGCCCGAGATCAAGCGCCTGGCCGGCAGCTATCTGCAGGACCCGATCACCATCGAGGTCGCGCGCCCCAACGAGACCGCCTCCACCGTGGAGCAGCGCTTCTTCGCGGTGGACGGCGACGACAAGCGCCGCGCCATTCGCCATGTGCTGAACGAGCGCGGCCTCAAGCAGGCCTTCATCTTCGTGAACAGCAAGCTGGGCTGCGCGCGCCTGGCCCGCAGCCTGGAGCGCGACGGCCTCAAGACCGCAGCGCTGCATGGCGACAAGAGCCAGGACGAGCGATTGAAGGCGCTGGAAGCCTTCAAGAGCGGCGAGGTGGACCTGCTGGTCTGCACCGACGTGGCGGCGCGGGGCCTGGACATCAAGGACGTGCCCGCGGTGTTCAACTACGACGTGCCCTTCAATGCAGAGGACTACGTGCACCGCATCGGCCGTACGGGCCGCGCCGGCGCATCGGGTCTGGCCGTCACGCTGGCGGCCAGCAGCGATACCCGCCTGGTGGCGGATATCGAGAAGCTCATCAAGAAGAAGATCGAGCTGGAACCGCTGGAATTGCAGGAAGATCGTCCGCGGGGCCGCTACAACGACGGCCGCCGCGCCTGGGGCGGCGACGATTCGGGCGAAGGCGCTCCAGCCGCCCCCCGCAGCCGCGAGCGCAGCGCGTACCGCTCCGCGCCTGCGGCGTCTCGCGACCCGTTCTTCGACAAGCCCTACGAGGCCAGCACCTCGGCCGGTGCGTCTGCGAGCTGGGAGGTGGCCCCCAAGGCATCTCCCGCGCGTGGCGGCATCTCCGCCAACATCAAGCCCAAGCGCAAATTACCCGCCTTGTTTAAGGCACCGCAGGCCTCTACGGCCGAGCCATCAACCCACTGAAAACACAGGCCGCCGTTCAGCGGCCTTTTCATTTAAAAGAGCCCCTAGCGCTTGCGGAATAAGCGCTGGTAGCTATGTTTTTAATAGCGAATGCTAGGGGTGATTGTGCCCGCCAGGGCCCGCCAACTGCGCGATCAGGGGTGCATCCACGGCGCCAAAAGCGAGCACTGTGCCGCCGCGCTGTGCGGCAAAGGCCTGTGCGGCCTCCCGTGTCGAGAACGCGGGCAGATTGCCGGCGCGCATCGGCCCCCGCGCCGACGAGCCGTGCACGTAATAGGCAGACAGCGCGTCCGTCCAGCGGGCGCCGCCCGCGGCCGTAGGGCGAGCGGTGTCGGTGACGTAGTGCGCCATGATGTCCCGTGCATTGCGGCCGGGGCTGTAGCGGGCCACGTCCTGCAGGTACATGAACAGCGACAGGGGCGAGTCGAAAAACTGTGCGTCGCCATTGCGAAAGATGACCTGCGCCGCCCAGTCGGGCGAACGGGCGGGGAACATGCCGCACACGGGACAACGCGCATCCACCGGAATGGGGCGCGCTGCCGTGGGCGGCAGGCCCGACGCGGGGTCGTACGGCGTTGGGGGTGCGACGATGCACACGTCCGGCTCCAGGGCGGGAGCCGGCTGGGGCCGCAGCGCGCTGCGCAGGCTCGGCACGCCCCAGAGCCCGCCCGCCGCGGCTGCAAACGCCAGCGTGCCCGCAACCAGCATGCGCCTGCGGCGTGGCTGGTGCGGCGGAGGACTCAGGGTGGATGCAGACATGGTGCAAGGGCTGTTACATGCGGGTGTCGTGCAGCGCACCGCCGCTCAGGTCCACCATGTCGAGCTTGATGTCCGCAAAGCGCAGCACCTTGCCGCCATGTTCGCCGGCGAATTTGGCCGCATCGGCCTCCTGCGCGAAGCTGGCGATGGTGGGGCCCATGGAGCCATGCCGCTTGCTGCCCAGCACGTAGACGGCGGTCTTGGCGTCGATCCAGTGGCCCTTGGGTTCGTTCCAGTCGGCCTTGCCCATGTCCTGCACGTACACAGCGCGCACCGCACGCACTTGTTCGCCGGCGAGCAGGGTGTTGAACAGTTCGATGGTGTCGCAGAAGAAGGAGGGCTTGTCCTGGCCCGCGTAGTGGATCTGCGCCTTGGGGCCGGGGTAGTCTGCAAGCAGCATGCCGTCGAGCTCGCAACTTGTGGAACGGTCGATCTCCACGGGCGCAAGGGACTGCTGTTCGGCTGCCTTGTCGCCGCAGCCAGCCAGCAGGCTGCTGGTGGCCAGCGCCGTGAAGGCGGCCATGCCCAGTGCACGGCGACGGGTGATGCAGGAACAGGTCATGGCTTGAATCTCCAGTTGGCGATGGCGAGCGGCAGGGCGATCCACGCCAGCATCACGCCACCCATGATTGCGGGGCTACCCAGCGACGAGGGAACGACGCTGGCGAGCCCGTAGAGCGTGCGCACGTCTTCGAGCGAGAACACGTTGAGGATACGGAACACGTCGGCCGGGTTCAGCAGCAGCAGCCAGGCGAACGCATCGCCCGCGAACTGCCCGCCCGTGGCCACCAGCAGGCCCAGCAGCAGCAAATCGAACACCAGCACGAAGAAGAACCAGGTAGCGATGGCCAGGCCCGAGGCGCGCGTGCGGTCGCGTGCCAGCACCGATAGCATCACTGCCAGGCTCAGGAATGCGAGGCCCAGCAATACCGAGCTGATCATGAAGCCGCCGTAGTGAAAGAGGGCATTGGCGCTCATGTGGCGCCACAGCAGCACCGCCACCAGCCCGAAGCCCGCCAGGGTGGAGAGCGCCAGCGCAGCCGCCAAGCCCAGGTATTTGCCCAGCAGCAATTCCAGCCGGGTGATGGGCAGGGCCAGCAGCAGATCGAGCGAGCCGCGCTCGCGCTCGCCCACGATGGCATCGAACCCCAGCAACAGCGCAATCAGTGGGATGAGGTAGATGACCAGGCTGACGAGGCTGGCGATGGTGAACTCGATGGAGCGAAAGCCCACCGTGCCCTGCTGCGCGCCGCCGAAGTAGGCGATGACGAGTGAGAACACGGTGAAGACGAGGGCCACCGCAAGCACCCAGCGATTGCGCATGCGATCGCGGAATTCCTTGGCGGCGATGGTGAAGATCTGGGTCAGTTCCATGGGGCGTCGTGGGCAGGGTGTCAGTCGGCGAAGCCGAAGAACACGTCTTCGAGCGAGGGCTCCAGCAGCTTGAGGTCGCGCACGCGCGCACCCAGTGGCGCGAGGGCGGCCAGCACGGCCATCTTCTGCTCGCGCGGGCAGTGCAGGCGCAAGCCTTCGGGCGTGTGCTCGGGGACGATGCCCGTCGCTTGTTCCAGCGCCTGTGCGGCGGCGGGCCGGTCGGCGGGTGCGATGTCCAGTTCGAACGACAGCGGCATGCGGGTTTGCTCGCGCAGCTGCTGCACGCTGCCCAGCGCCTGGATGCGGCCGGCCGAGAGAATGGCGAGCCGGTCCACGCGTTCTTGCAGTTCGGCGAGGATGTGCGAGGTGATGACCATGGTCACGCCCTCGGCCTGCAGGCCCCGCAGCGTGGCGTAGAAGTCGCGGATCGCCTGCGGGTCCAGGCCGTTGGTGGGTTCGTCCAGGAACAACACGCGCGGGCTGCCCAGCAATGCCTGCGCGAAGCCCAGGCGCTGGCGCATGCCCTTGGAATACTCGCGCACCGGGCGCTTGCCGGCGTGTGCCAGGCCCACGCGCTCCAGAATGTCCGCGCACTGCGCCAGCGGGGCGGATTTCAGCCGCGCGAAAAAGCGCAGCGTCTCCAACCCGTCCAGGTTGTCGTAGAGCACCACGTTTTCGGGCAGGTAGCCCAGTTGGCGGCGGGCGGCGCGGAACCCCCGCCCACCCACCTGGGCACCTGCGATCAAAAGCGTGCCCTGCGTGGGCTTCACCAGGCCCAGCATCATCTTGAACAGCGTGCTCTTGCCTGCGCCGTTGTGCCCGATCAGGCCGAAGATCTCGCCCTTGGGGATGTCCAGGTCCACGCCGTCCACGGCGTGCAGCGCGCCGTAGTGCTTGCTGACGCCGCGCAGCGAGATGGCCACGTTGTCACTGGCCGGGGAAATGCTTGCCACGCCATTCACTCCATTGTTGATTGCTGGGCTGCATGCGCGGCTTCGGGTCCACGACCGATGGCACGCGCAGCACAGGGAACTGCCGGCCCACCAGGCGCAGGGCCTGCACGGCCGGGCTGGCCAGCAGCAGCTTGACGCTAGGGTGGCGCCAGGTCAGGCGGTCCACCATGTCGTTGGCCTCGTAGGGCACATCGCCGACACCGTCGCCATCGCGGTCCCAGCCCAGGTAGTTGCTCCAGTGGTTGCCGCTCTTGGCGCCCCAGCGCTCGTCGCGCGCACCCACGTAGCGTACCTGCTCGCGGTTGGAGATGAAGTCGTTGCCTTCGACTTCGTTGTTCTTCGAGCCCGCGGCCAGGTGCACGCCGACGGTGTTGTCCACCACCAGGTTGTTGTTGAGCTTGATGTACTCCACGTCGTAGATGAAGAAGCCCCGGCTGTTGCCGGCCACGACGTTGCCTTCGATCACCGAATCCTGCAGCGTGCGCAGCATGATGCCGTGGTCGGAGTTGCCCCAGGCGCGGTTGTTGCGCACGGTCTGCTCGCGCACTTCCATCAGGGCCAAGCCGCCACGGTTGTAGTAGGTGTCGTTGTCCTCCCACAGGTTGTAGTAGGAGTTCATGTAGTGCGTACCGTAGCGGCTGTGATGCAGCTGATTGCCCTTGAACAGAGCATGGTGCGAGACGTCCACGTAGAGCGCGTCGCGCACGAAGCTGATGTTGTTGTTCAGGATCTTTGCGCCTTTGGTGTTGTACAGCTGCACGCCGTTGCCACGCTGCGGCGAGGAGTATTCACGTTTGCCGGTGATGATGTTGTGCTCGATGAGCACGTCATTGGCCTTCTCGATCCACAGGCCGAACAGGTTGTAGGTGAGGTCGCAGCGGCGTACGACGGCACGGTGGGCGCCAGGGTAGAGGTAGATGCCGGCGTTCTGATCCTTGAGGTCGTCACCTGAGTCGCGCACGATCAGGCCCTCGATCACCACGTCCGGTGCGGTGACGCGGATGGTGTCGCCCTGGTTGCCGCCGCTGATGGTGGGGCGGTCCACGCCGCGCAACGTGAGGGGCTTGTCGATCACCAGATTGGCGCGGTACGTGCCCCGTGCAATCTCCAGCACATCGCCTGCCTTGGCTTTGCGCACGGCGGCGGTCAGATCGTCGCCCGCTCGCACATGGAGGGTGGCTGCCTGGCAGGCCCCGGCGAGGGTCATCGCCAAGGCCAGCATTAAGTGGGTGACACCGCCCTTCATGGGGTGAACAGTCCCAGCGCCTGCAGCACCAGGAACAGCGCAGCACCGATCATCAGGTTCTTGAATCCTACGTAGCTCATCATGTCCATTACACCTGCAACGCGGTAATTGTCGCGCCACCACGGGCCGTCCTTGACGTAACGGCGGCCCGACAGGCGAATCAGCACTTCGTACACGCTCCAGCCGAACCACCAGCCGATGATGGCGCCCGACGAGAGGTGGCCCATCGCCGCCATGATCCAGGCGATGGTGGCCGCCACCGCCAGCGACAGCCCGGCGATCTGCAGCGCGCGTTGGCTGCGCCAGCCTTCGGCGCTCCAGGGCCAGAGATGGTCGCGCAGTTCCAGCAACAGCCAGCTCATGAAGCCTACGTTGCGCTTGTGCGCGGGCAGCGTGGGTTCGGTGGGCATGCGCGGATCGGGGCCCCGGGCGGCCTTGGCCGATATCTGGTCCTGCACGGTGGCGGGGTAGATGGGGATGAAGTAGCCATTCTTGCCGATAGGCGTCATCTCCAAGCCGTCCTTCTCGCGGCGCTTGCGCTCCTTGGCCAGAGGCGGGCAGCCCTTGGTGTCGGTGTACAGGATCATGCAATCCAGGCAATGCAGGCATTCGCGGTGGTCGATGCGCCCGTCGGCGTCGATGGCCTGGGCTCCGCAACCCACCGCGCAGGCCTTGCAGCTGTTGCAGTCCTGCTTGCGCTTCAACCCGAACCAGCGGAAGGTGCTGGGCATGGCCAGCGAGGCGCCCAGCGGGCAGATGTACTTGCAGTAGGGGCGCTCGATGAAGATCGACACGCCGAGGATGGCGGCGACGAACAGGCCATAGGGCCATGCCCGGTTCATCACGCCGACCAGGAACGTGGTCTTGAAGGGTTCGACCTCGGCCAGCTTCTCGGCCAGACCCATGGAGAACATCGACACCGCCAGCAGGACGAAGAAGACGGCGTATTTGATCCACTTGAGTCGGTCATGCCACTTCTGCGGCAGCTGTGTCTGGAAGCGCTTCAGCCCGAGGGCCTTGGCGATCTTGAAGATCGCCTCCTGCAGCGAGCCGAACGGACACATCCAGCCGCAGAACAGCCCGCGCCCGAACAGGAAGGCGGTCACGATGATGAAGATCCAGAACAGGAAGATGAACGGATCGGACAGGAACAGCGACCAGGTCCACTGGAACAGGACGGAGTGGAACCAGGTCAGCACCTGGGTGATGGACGGCTGGGCCATGTAGCCAAAGCCGATCCAGAAGATGCTGATGGCCCAGAAGGTGTACTTGAAGCCATTGACCGGCCACTTGTTCTTGTGCGTGGACAGGCGGGTGAGCCTTTCGCGGAAGGCGTACACCACGGTGACTGCGATCAGCAGCAGGGCGAACAGGCTGATGGGCAGGGCCTGTGATTTCCAGATGCGTACCCAGGGGGCATCGGGTTCTTGCACCTTGGGGCGGCCGCCTTCGAGCAGGTCTGCCGGCAACCAGTACTTCGACTCGAAGACGGCAAAACTGCGATGGCCCGTGGCCCGATCGACCCGGTTGCCCAGGAAGGCGAATTTCCACGGATAGGCCGCAGAAAAGGCCTGCGAGCGGATGATGAAGATGGACGACTCGGTGTAGCGGGGTGCGCCGGCGGCCTCCAGGCCGTACAGATTAAGGGAGTCCAGGTCGCGGAAGGTGAAGGAGTCGGCACCTTGCTTGACCTGCACACGGTCAAAAATGCCGCCGCGGACGAAACCTGATCCCTTGAAGGACTCCTGCCCGCCGGTCTTGATGACGAACATGGCGCTCTCGCCTTCCTTGAGGCGCGAACGCAGGCTTTCGAAACTGTTCTTGCCCAGCAGGCTGCGGCCTACGTCGGGCTGGTTCAGGTCGCCGAACCACATTTCGATGAAGGGCTCGGGACCGCGCGGCAGGCCCACCTGTTCGGGCTTGACCAGCAATTGCTGCACTGCGCCCATCTTGACGAGTTGGGCCCAATCGTAGGTTTGTCCGGTGGTGACAAAGCGCGGCTGCTCGCGCACCGTGGGAGCAATGATGCCGGTCTGGCGTGCCACGGCCGAGCCCGAGGCCATGACCACTTGGTTCTGAGCCACCACGGTGACGGTGGCGCCGGAGATGGCGTCGACGCCGATGACGTTCTCATCGGGGCGGGAGGGGCCGACTTCGATGGTGTCGGTGACCGACTTGCCGATGTACTGGTTGTTGAAATTGATGAGTGCCGACTCGGGGATGCCCAGCAGCAGAATGGGCTCGGAGTGCTTGAGCACCTTCATGCCGACGAAGCGGCCCTGCGTGTCCATACCGATGAGCGTGACCACCGGCTTGCCCGAGTAGGCGGGCGTGTCGGTGATGTCGGTCGACAGCATGACGTAGCCCAGAAGCTTCTTCTGGGCCGAGTCGTTGTCATACGCCTCGACATAGGGCGGCTGGCCCTTGCGCGGCGAAAAATGCGTAGCACCCGGAAATACTTCGGTGCACGGCAGCAGCGCGCACATGTCGGGCGTGGTGGCCAGGTTCGCAGGCAGTTCCGCCTCGTAGGCCCCTGCGTGCGCCCGCGGCACCCAAAGCGGGGCGGCGAGGACCAGAGCAAGACAGAAAGCGGCTAACCGTGAACCTAGGGAAAACATTGCACTATCCAACTAATAGCAGGCGCCGCTTGCTGCGTCTGCGAAAGAAGCCAATTTGACTTACAACCCTCCCAGGCCAGGCCCAGGAGGGTTGCGCGTCATCAGGCTTCGACGATCATGCGCGTGCGCATTTCCAGGTGCAGCGCATGGCAGAACGTGGAGCAGTAAGCCCAGAACACACCGGGCTTGTCGGCGATGAAGGTCACCGACTTCGTCTCCAACGGGTTGATCACGAACTGGATGTTGTACTTGGGCACCGCGAAGCCGTGCGTCAAATCTTCGATCTTGTCGAGGTTCGTGAGGATCAGCGTGACTTCATCGCCCTTCTTGACGGTGAATTCACGCAGGCTGAAGGCAGGGGCCTGCGACGTGAGCTTCACCGTGACCTTCTTGCCGTTGCGGAAGACGCCGGATTCCTTGGCGTCCTTGACGGCCAGCGGGAACTCGTCCAGGTCGTAGACCTGCTTGGGCTTCACGATGTCACGCTTGAAGATGATGAAGTCGTGGGGCTCGCCGCGCACCGGGTGGTCGGCCAGCAGCACCATCTTGTCGCCCGAGATGTCGATCAGCTGCTCGTTCTCGGGGTGGAAGGGGCCCACCGGCAGGAAACGGTCCTTGGAGAACTTACAACCCACGGCGAGGAACTTGCCGTCAGCGGCCACGGTCTCGGAGTGCGTGGCATTGATGTGCCCAGGCTGGTAATGCACGTCCAGGCGGTCCACGACGTAGGTGGCGTTCTTGTCACCCTTGTGGAAGGCGATGGCCTTGTCGATGTTCCACTTGACGATCTGGCTGTCCAGGAACAGCGTGGTGTAGGCGTTGCCGCGGCCGTCGAAGGCGGTGTGCAGCGGGCCCAGGCCGATTTCCACCTCGGCGACGATGGCGTCGTCGAGCTTCTCGCTCTTGCCGTCGAACCAGTCCAGCACCTTGGCCAGCTCGATCACGGTGGCCGTGGGCGACAGCTTGCCGGCGCAGATGAAGTACTTCTGGTCGGGGCTGGCGTTCACGCCGTGCGGGTTCTTGGGAACGCTCACATAGGCGGTGAGGGCGGTCTTGGCATCCTTGTTGGCTTCGCGGGTGCCGTCCACCACGGGCACCTTGGACGTGCCGTAGGTCTTGAACTTGCCGGCCTTCACGGCTTCTTCGATGCGGGCAATGTTGAAGAACAGACAGGCGTCGCGCTCGGCCGACATCATGTCTTCGTAGTGCACACCGTTCTCGGTGTTGTACTGGTTGGTCGCTGCCAGCTTGCCGTCGAACGACGTGGCCGTCAGGTCGCAGTTGCCGTCGATCAGGACCTGCCAGCGCACTTCCATGGTCTCGGCATCCACGCAGGTGAACATCGAGCGGTACTTCTCGGTGGCGTTCACATCCTTGCCGTCGTTGGGCAGGGGAATGCCGAATTCAGCGCCGCAGAACACGCGCGTGGTGTAGTTGATGTTGGGATCGACCGGATCGCGCTTGTCGGGGAAGATGCCGTGGAAGCCCTGCACGTTGGGCAGCTCGGTGATCTTGTCGCAGATGAAGTAGTCCAGGCGGATGCGGGCGATGCGGCTGTTGATCTTGTCGTTGACCCAGGCGTAACGGCCGTCGTAGTTGCCGTCCTTGTACGAGCCGTGCAAGTGGTGGGTGTCCGCCACGGTGTAACGCAGGCTGCCGTCGGGCTTGGTGCCCATCACGGCCTTGGATTCATTGGTGATGCCCCAGCCCACGAGGGCGTCAGGCACGAAGCAGGGAATGCGCAGAAGTTCACGACCGGAGGGCAGGCCCAGCACGCGAACGTCGCCGTTGTGGCCGCCGCTCCAAAGACCGTAGTAGGTATCGAGCTCACCGGGCTTGAGGTGCACATTGGCGCCGGCGTGGGCGGCAGCAGCGGGGGCGGGTGCCGGCGCGGGGGTGCCGGATGCTGCAGGGGCGGCTGCGGGCTTGTCGTTGCACGCGGCAACGCCCACGGTCAGTCCCGCCAAAGCAGCGGTATTGATGAACCGGCGGCGTCCCATGCCGACGGTTTCAGGGTTCAGGCTCTCTCTCTTGTCGCTCATGATGTCCTCTTTCAGGTAGTGCAAGCGGAAAATGGGGGCGCGCGCGCAGGTGGTGGCGCGGCCGTGGGGGCAACGGCCACCACACGAGGCGGTGGCAGGGGTACGGAATGGGTGATGGGCCAGCCCGGCACGGTCAGTACGGCGGGTTGCGGCGGTTCCATGCTGGGCAGGCACAGCGAGCAGTCCATGCCCAGGATGTCGAGCACGGCATTGCTACCGGCATGGTGAACCACCAAGGTGGCGCCGCTGGCACTGGAACAGACGAGTTCCATGGTGCGCGGCTGAATGAGGGGGGAGGCTAGTGCCGCCCCAAAACCAAGGACGAACCACGCCACTGCCCACCAGCGTAGGAGGTTCAGGGAGCGGAGTTTATCCATGGCGGAAGTATGGGCTCTAACGGCGCGTGTTGGAAGCCACCTCTGTGGTGACAGTGCCTAAATGTTCACTTTGAATGTTTCTTTCGATGTTGATTTACATCAAATGAATGATTCTGGAAACTACCAAACTGACGACCCATTGAAGGGCAGGCTCGTTGCATGGGGCGCAGGCTAAGATGCCCTTTTGGTTTTGGACGTCAACAAGAAAGGCTTTCATGAAAAAGACATCTCTCACGATGGCGCTGGCCGCCGCAACCCTGCTGCTCGCCGCCTGTGGCAAAAACGACGCTCCGGCGCCCGCGCCTGCTCCTGCACCCGCTGCGCAAGCACCGGCTCCCGCGCCTACCCCTGCTCCCGCGCCAGCCGCTCAAGCACCTGCCGCCGCCCCCGCGACGGCGGAGAACACCGTCGGTAAGAGCGTGTACGGCAAAACCTGCGCGATGTGCCATGCGGCCGGCGTTGCAGGGGCTCCCAAGCCTGGCGATAAGGCCGATTGGGCGCCGCGTATTGCCCAGGGCAAGGACACGCTCTACAAGCACGCCATCGAAGGCTTCACCGGCAGCAAGGGCATGATGCCCGCGCGCGGCGGCGCGGCTTCGTTGAGCGACGACGAAGTGAAGGCTGCCGTGGATTTCATGGCTGACCAGTCGATGTAAGGACCGGAGGGGCTCGCGATGAATTCAGATCGGTGCATGCCGGCGGTAGGCAACCGGTGGACGCGGCGGCGCTTCGCCCTTGCGCTGCCGTTGCTGGGCGCGCTGGCGTACCTCGACCCGCGCCAGGCTTTGGCTGGCATGGTGGAGGGCGCGCAGCCCCTGGTGCGCGCGAGCCGTACCCTCATGGGCACACGCGTGGACATCGCGGCTGCCGTTGGCAATGGCCGCGATGCCGGCGCTGTGCAGCAGGCGATGCTGCACGCATTCGCGGAAATGGAGCGCCTGGAGGCGCTCATGAGCCGTTACCGGGAGGGCAGCGACGTGGCGCGGCTCGGCGCGGCCGCCGGCCGGCATGCCGTGCACGTGGCCCCGGAAGTGATGCAGGTGCTGCGCACGGCGCGTCGCCTGCACCAAGAAAGTGCTGGCGCCTTCGATCCCACCGTCGGTGCACTGCGGGGCTGGCATTTTGAGCCCGGCCACGAAGCCGCGCCGGCACCTGAGGAGATCGCTCAGGCGCTGCGTTTGGTGAACGCGCGCCACCTCGTGCTGGACGAGCGCGCAGGAACGGCCTACCTTGCGCGGCCGGGCATGGGGTTGGATCTGGGCGGCGTGGCGAAGCTACCTATTTTGCAGGCGGGCTTGCAAGTGCTGGAGCGCGCTGGCGTCACGGATGCGCTGGTCAACGGCGGTGGCGATGTCCTGGTCATGGGCCGGCAGCACGACCGTCCCTGGCGTGTGGGCGTGCGCAATCCCTCCGCTCCGGCGCAGCTGCTGGGCGTACTGGAGCTGCAAGGGCGCGGCGTGGTGGCATCGTCCGGCGACTACGAGCGGGGCTTCCTGCGTGCAGGACGCCGCCTGCACCATGTGCTCAACCCCCGCACGGGTTGGCCTACGGAAGGTGTGTCTGGCGTGGCGCTCATGGCCGAGCGTATCGAAGACGTCAACGGCTGGGGCACGGCGCTGATGGTCCAAGGACCTGCGGCAGCACCTGCATGGCATGCGGGCCACGCACATGTCGAAGCCCTCGTGGCGAGCGCGGATGGCACGCGCTGGAGCTCCCCTGGCATGCTCGCCGCGCTGCGCCCAGTGCCTGCGCGCGCAGCATGAAAACGCTTTCTTCGCGGGCCAGCGGTGCCGCGAAGAAGGCTTTTGGCGATTTGCGGCTCAACTGACGGAACAGCAAGCGCTCCAAGCTATATTGTTGATAGCGTGCCTAGGCACCGGGCATTTGCGCCTGCGGGCATTCCACGTGGTAGCGCTCGCGGTCGGCCAGTGTCGTGCCGAAACGCACTGCGCTCAGACAGCCGCCCCACACGCACCCGGTGTCCAGCCCGAGGACGTCAGCCCGGTCCAGCCAGCCCAACGTGGACCAGTGGCCAAAGGCGATCAGTGTGTTCAGCGTGCGACGTCCGGGTGCGTCAAACCACGGCACCAGCCCTGGAGGCGCCTCGGAGGCGCTTTCGGTGCTCTCGAAATCCATACGGCCCTCGGGTGAGCAAAAGCGCATGCGCGTGAGCGCATTCACGATCACGCGCAGGCGGTCCGTTCCCTGAAGCTCCGGGCTCCACAGGTCGGGAGAATTCCCGTACATCTGCTGCAGAAAACCGGCGAACTCCCGGCTTTGCAGGACGGCTTCGACTTCGCCGGCATATGCCAACGTCTCCTCTGCCGTCCATTGTGGCAACACGCCGGCATGCACCATCAGCAGGTCGCCGCCGCCATGGTGCACACGCCGCGCCAGCGGCTGGTGCCTCAGCCATTCGAGCATCTCGTCCCGATCCGGCGCCAGCAGGATGCCCTGCAGCGTGTCGCGCCGCGACGGTCGGCGCGTGCCGTAGGCGGCAGCGAGCAGGTGCAAATCATGGTTGCCGAGTAGGGGCCGCACGCTGTCTCCGAGGGTGATGCAGCGGCGCAGCACTGCGGCGGAGTCCGGGCCGCGGTTCACCAGATCACCCAGCACGTACAACGTGTCCCGGCTGGGCGAGAAACCAATGGTGGCGAGCAGGCGTTCAAAGGCGTTGTCGCAACCCTGGATGTCGCCCACACAATATAGAGCCATATTCTTAGAACAGAGTCAGGAGAAGCGGCGATTGTGCGCGCCAACTGGGTGGAATCGGTGGTTATTTGAAGGGCTATGCGATGCTGGGAAAGTGCTGCGCAAACCAGAAGCGTTAGTAACTAGTTGAATCAAATCACCATTTTGGTGCAAGCAATGATACGGATGCATTTGTGCACCTGCGCGAGAAAAGGTTCCTTGAGGGTGTCCATGAGAGGTAGTGATCCGGGCTGGGGTTGTTGGTTGCTTTTTTATGCGGCCAATTGCCATGAACTTGTAACGGGATTGGGTTTGGGACTTTATAATCCGCGTGCCCATTAATCCTTAACGCTCCATACCTCCATGACCGTCAGCTACAAAGAACTGTTGAAACAGCGTGAAGCCCTTGAGCAGCAAATCACCGAGGCGCGACGCCGTGAATTGACGGCTGCTATCTCGCAGGTGCGCGAACTGGTGGCGGAATATGGCCTGACGCAGCAGGATGTGTTCCCTGCAGGCCGCACGGGCCGCGTTTCTGCAACCAGTGGAACCAAGGTCGCGCCCAAATACCGCGACCCCGCCACGGGCCAGACCTGGACGGGCCGCGGCAAGGCGCCGAAATGGATTCAAAACGAAGACCGCGAGAAGTTCGTTATTTGAACACCACGTGGCGGCGCGGCTCGGCGCAATTCTCCGGGCCGACCTAACCGCTGTTTTGCGTGTGATTTGAAGAACCCGCTGGGGCGTGGCCTTGGCGGGTTTTGTCGCTTATGAGGGGTGCAGTATTCGTGGCGCGGTGCGCGGCAATATGGTGGGTGCGTCAAAGGACCCGCTGATGTCAGACACTCGGCAAAGTGGCCCACGCACCGATTAACGGATACGGTGCAGGAGCGCTGTACCGGTGCTTTCTGGCCGCGCCGCGACCGCAGAACGCGTATTCATTTAAATCCGATTGCCCCCAGCGTGGGGTAAAGGTATTTCGCGATGCGTTGGCTCTGCAGTGCGGCGCTGCCAAAATGGGCTCTGTCGTTACCCACAGGAGTTCTTGTATGGCAGCCTCCCGCAACCCCGGTCACGCTTTTGCTTCCACGCTCGCTACGTTTGCCACGGCAGCAGGAAAGAGCGGCAAGTTCTACTCGCTGCCTGCGCTGGCGCGCCAGTTTCCGGGGGTGAACCGGCTGCCGGTGTCCCTGCGCATCGTGCTGGAATCCGTACTGCGCAATTGCGATGGCCGCCGCATCACTGCAGAGCATGTGGAGCAGTTGGCTCGCTGGGCGCCCAATGCGCCGCGCAAGGACGAGATTCCGTTCGTGGTGTCGCGCGTCGTGCTGCAGGATTTCACGGGCGTGCCGCTGCTGGCCGATTTGGCCGCGATGCGCAGCGTGGCCCAGCGCCTGGGCCACAACCCCCGCAAGATCGAACCGCTGGTGCCTGTGGACCTGGTAGTGGACCACTCCATCATGGTGGACTACTACGGCACGAAGAAGGCCCTCGACCTGAACATGAAGCTGGAATTCCAGCGCAACCGCGAGCGCTATGAGTTCATGAAGTGGGGCATGCAGGCCTTCAGCACTTTTGGGGTGGTGCCTCCGGGCTTTGGCATCGTGCACCAGGTGAACCTGGAATACCTCGCACGCGGCGTGCACAAGGGCAACGACGGCGTGTACTACCCCGACACGCTGGTGGGCACCGACAGCCACACCACCATGATCAACGGCATTGGCGTCGTGGGCTGGGGCGTGGGCGGCATCGAGGCCGAGGCCGCCATGCTGGGCCAGCCGGTGTATTTCCTCACGCCCGACGTAGTGGGCTTCGAACTCTCGGGTCAACTGCGCGAGGGGGTCACCGCCACCGACCTCGTGCTCACCGTGACCGAGATCCTGCGCCGCGAGAAGGTGGTGGGCAAGTTCGTGGAGTTCTTTGGAGAAGGCACGCGGACCCTGGCGCTGCCCGACCGCGCCACCATCGGCAACATGGCACCGGAATATGGGGCCACCATGGGTTTCTTCCCAGTGGACGAGAAGACCATCGACTACTTCCGCGGCACGGGGCGCACCAAGGCGGAGATCGATGCGTTTGAAGCGTACTTTCGCGCACAGGGCCTGTTCGGTGTGCCGCGCGCGGGGGAGATCGACTACTCGCAGGTGGTGCGTCTGGATCTGGGGGATGTCACCCCCAGCCTGGCCGGCCCCAAGCGCCCGCAGGACCGCATCGAACTGGGCAACGTGTGCCGCCAGTTTGCCGAGCTGTTCAGCAAACCGGTGGCCGAGTCGGGTTTCAACCAGCCCGCTGAGCTGCTGCACACGCGCCACCATATCCACCGGCGCATGGCGCCCGTGACCGAGGGGGCCCCCAGCGAAAAACCCGCACCCGAAGGGGCGCCGCGCTTCCTGGTCGAGATGGAGCAGAACAAGCCTCGCCTGGAGGTGCAGCACGAAGACGCGGCGATCCATTTGCCCGCCAAGGGGGCGGACCCGACCATCGGCAACGGCGACGTGCTGATCGCGGCGATCACCAGCTGTACCAACACCTCCAACCCCAGCGTACTGCTGGCTGCGGGCCTGCTGGCCAAGAAAGCGGTGGAGGCAGGGTTGCGGGTCGCGCCGCACATCAAGACCTCGCTGGCGCCGGGCTCGCGCATCGTGACCGAATACCTCACGCAGACCGGGCTGCTGCCCTATCTGGAAAAGCTGGGCTTTGCCCTGGCGGGCTATGGCTGCACGACCTGCATCGGCAATGCGGGCGATTTGGCGCCCGAGCTCAATGAGGTCATCACCAGCAATGACCTGGTGTGTGCCGCGGTGTTGTCGGGCAACCGCAATTTCGAGGCGCGCATCCACCCCAACCTCAAAGCCAACTTCTTGGCCAGCCCGCCGCTGGTGGTGGCCTATGCGATCGCGGGCACGGTGCTCAAGGACCTCATGACCGAACCGGTCGGCAAGGGCAAGGGCGGGCGCGACGTGTACCTTGGCGACATCTGGCCTACCAGCGACGAGATCCATGCGCTCATGAAGTACGCCATGAACGGCAAGGCCTTCAAGGAGAACTACGCCAAGGTCAAGACCGACCCCGGAGCCCTGTGGAACAAGATCCGCGGGGTGGACGGAGACGTCTATGTATGGCCCGGCAGCACCTACATCGCGGAGCCGCCATTCTTCGCGGATTTTGCTCTCGATTCAGTAGCTGCTAGCGCTGGTAAACAGGGCGCTGCAGGCCAAAAAAACTCTGAATCCGTGATGGGTGCCCGCATCATGGCGCTGTTCGGCGACTCCATCACCACGGACCACATCTCTCCCGCAGGCTCCATCAAGGAAACCTCTCCCGCCGGCCAGTGGCTGCTGCAGCACGGGGTGGCCAAGCCCGACTTCAACAGCTATGGCGCGCGCCGCGGCAACCACGACGTGATGATGCGTGGCACCTTTGCCAATGTGCGCATCAAGAACCTCATGATCCCGCCGCTGGCCGACGGCTCGCGCGAGGAGGGGGGCGTCACCCTCTTCCAGGGCGAGGGGCCGATGCAGGGCCAGAAGATGTTCATCTTCGACGCTGCGATGCACTACATCGCCAACAAGACGCCCACGGTGATCTTCGCGGGGGAGGAATACGGCACCGGCTCCAGCCGCGACTGGGCGGCCAAGGGCACCCAGTTGCTGGGCATCAAGGCGGTGGTGGCGCGCAGCTTCGAGCGCATCCACCGCTCCAACCTCGTGGGCATGGGCGTGCTGCCGCTGCAGCTGCGCGACAACGACTCGTGGCAGAGCCTCGGCCTGCAAGGCGACGAGGTGATCGACGTGATTCCAGACCCCGCGCTCACACCGCAAAGCGAGGCGCGCCTGGTCATCCGCCGTGCGGATGGTTCCTGCCAGGAAGTGGCCGTCACCCTGCGCATCGATACACCCATCGAGGTGGACTATTACCGTGCGGGCGGCATCCTGCCGTATGTACTGCGACAGTTGCTGAGTGCGTGATTCCATCTCTTAGGACGCGATGCTGCGGCCCCAGGCGGTGCGATCTGGTCTGCGCGCCGCGGGCTTGCGCCATGCCTGGTGCGCCGCTGTAGCAGGGTGGCTGCCGGTGGGCGGACAATCGGCCCATGCAGAAACAAGTCTTGATCGCAGGCGGTGGCATTGGAGGATTGGCTGCCGCCCTGGGTAGCTCGCGTGCCGGGTGGGAAGTGCGCCTCTTCGAGCGTGCCGCGGAGTTCACCGAGGTGGGCGCCGGCGTGCAGATCGGCCCGAACGTGGTGCGCCGGCTGCAGGCCTGGGGCCTGCAGGGGGCGCTGCAGGCCGTGGCCGCCTTCCCCGAGCGTCTGCAGGTGCGCAGTGCGCTCACCGGCGCTGAGTTGGCGGCGCTGCGCCTGGGCAACACCGCCATCGAGCGCTACGGCGCCGCCTACGCCACCATCCACCGTGCGGACCTGCACGGCCTGCTGTTCGATGCATTGCGCGAGCGCACCGGTGTGCACCTGAACCTGGGCCATTCCATCGTGCACCATGCGCAAGAGGGTGGCGTGGTCACCGTGCGCGTAGCGCGCCACGGCCCGGGAAGCGACAGCGAGGGCGGTGCGCAAGATCTGCTGATCGAAGGCGATGCGCTCATCGGCGCCGACGGCCTGCGCAGCGGCACGCGCATGCGTTTGCTGGGTGAGACGCCCACGCGAGTCTCCGGTCACCTGGCCTACCGCGCCGTGGTGCGCCAGGACGCGCTGCCCCAGGCGCTGCGCAGCCAGCAGGTGACCGCCTGGCTGGGACCGCGCCTGCACGTGGTGCAGTACCCGCTGCGCCGTGGCGAATTGCTGAACGTGGTGGCCATCCGCCACGGGCAACCGCCGGCCGACCTCGATTCCTGGGACCATGGCGCCAACGCGGCCGATCTGGAGGCCGCGCTGGCCCGCACCTGCACGCCGCTGCAGGACTTGATTCGCGCCGTGCCGCAGGTGGGCAGCGGCTGGCGCCTGTGGCCGCTGCTGGACCGCCCGCCCGTCGCCGGCCCGCAAGAGATGGCGCAGGGCTTGGTGGCTTTGCTAGGCGACGCGGCACACCCCATGCGGCCCTACCTGGCGCAAGGCGCCGGCATGGCCATCGAGGACGCGGCCGAGCTGCAGCGCGCCCTGGCCATGCACGACCTGGAAGTGCCGCTGCGCCTGCGCCGTTACGCGCTCAACCGCTGGCAGCGCAACGCGCGCGTGCAGGAGCGCTCGCGGCGCAACGGGCGCATCTTCCATGCCACGGGCCTCGTGCGCTGGGGGCGCGACACGGCGTTGCGGCTGCTGGGAGAGCGGCTGCTGGACGTGCCCTGGCTCTACCGGGGCGACGGCTCCAGCGCCAGCTCGCTGTGAACGTGCGCTGGGGCAGTTGGCATGTGACGCTATTTAATTGATAGCTACTTGCGCTTATCCTGTAAGCGATAACGGCAGATTTGACTGCTATCTTTCACCCTGTGGCGGATGCGGCAGCAGCCGAAACGCCAGCGCCGCCAGCGCGAGCAGCACGGCGATGCAGGCCATCACTGCCAGGTAAGGGTCCGTCCCCCCGCGCTTGGCAAGGGACGCCACCAGCCCCGTGAGCCACTGCATGGCCGCCACACCCAGGAACATGGCCATGGTGAACACCGCCATGGCCCGCCCGGTGAGCGCCGCCGGGTAGGCCGCGCGCACGTCCGCGTACTGCAGCACGATGAAGCCTGACAGCAGCCCCACGGCCAGCATGCAGGCCACGTCCAGCAGGGCGGAGTGCGGCAGCACCATGGCCGCGAACAGGACCGCCATGGCCAGGGTGCAGGTCACGATCCAGCGGCGGCGCCGGGCGGGGCCGGGGTCGATGCGGCCGAACAGCATCGGCCCGCACAGCGCCACCACCGACAGGGCCAGCGCCACGTTGCCGCTTTGCACCAGCGAGAAACCGTGGCGCTCGATCAGCATGGGCCCCAGCCACAGGCCGCGCAGGGAGATGAGCGCCGCATAGGTCACCGCGCCCAGCACCACGATGCCCCAGGTGTGCGGCACGGTGAACAGCGCGGCGAAGCGCAGCACCGCCTCGCGCACGGACTCGCGCGGGGCCTCCTGCTGCGCCGGCGCGGCGACGGGCTCATGCACGTTGCGCCAGATCCACAGCCAAGCCGCCAGCGCCAGCGCCGCCAGCACCACGAAGCCCGCGCGCCAGGACCACTGCTGCACCAGCCAGGCCAGCGGCGTGCCGGTGAACAGCATGCCCAGCGTACCCAGCGCCATCGCCATGCCCGACATCGCCGCGAAGCGCTGCGGCGCGAAATGCCGTGCAATGAACACCGTGCACACCAGGAAGGCCGGCGCGCAGCCCACGCCGATCAGCGCCTGGCCCAGCAGCAGCGTGCCGTAGCCCGGTGCCAGCGCCGACAGCAGCGCCCCCGCGATACACAGCGGAAACGCCGCCAGGATCGTGCGGCGCACGCCATACAGATCGATGCCGATGCCCATGAAGAGCTGCATGGCGCCAAAGGCGAAATGGAAGGTGCCCGCGAACACTCCCAGCGCTTGCGGCGACAGCCCGAAGTCCGCCTGCAGCGGCGCGGCCATGATGGCGGCCACGGTGCGAAAGGCCGAGCTCAACGCGAAGCCCGAGGTCAGCGCCACCAGCATCAGCAGGGCGGCGCGTGATGCCATGGCGATGGGGGCGGGTGGAAGCGGCGCGGCGGAGGGGGCGTTGGGCATGGGGCCCGAGGCTACACCGGACGCGGCGCGCGTGCAGGCGCCGTGCGCACCGGCCCGCGCTTACATGGCCTTGAACAGCGGCGCATACAGCCGGCTCACCGCCAGCCGCTCAGGCCTGCCCCGCAGCTGCAGATGCATCCGGCCCGCTTCGTCGCGTATGGCGCTGGCGATGGCGGCGGCACGTACCAGCGTGCCCCGGTGCACCTGCCAGAAGTCGGTCGGATCGAGCTGCCCGGCCAGTTCCTTGAGTGGCGTGCGGATCAGGTATTCACGCTCGGCGGTGAGCACACGCACGTACTTGTCGGCCGCCTCGAAGTACACGACCTCCTGCACGGGCACGAGGTGGATCTGCGTGCCGCTGCTGGCCTGGATCATGCGCAGCGGCGCGCCGCCGCCCGCTGGGGGCTGCACCGATCCGCCCAGCCCTGGGGCCTGCGCCAAAGCGCGCAACTGGGTCAGCGCTTGCTCCAGCGCCGGCAGCGCGCCAGGGGCGCCGCGCTGTGCCAGCAGTTGCTGCAGCCGCTGCACCGTCTGGCGCAGCCGCGCGGGCTGCACGGGTTTGAGCAGGTAGTCCACCGCCTGGGCTTCAAAGGCCTGTACGGCGTATTGGTCGTAGGCGGTGACGAAGACCAGCGCGGGAAAGGCTGCGGTATCGGGCCAGGCATCGGCCAGCTCTGCCGCCGCCTCCAGGCCGCTCTGGCCGGGCATGCGGATGTCCAGCAGCAGTACGTCGGGGCGCAGTGCCAGCGCCTCACGCACGGCGCTCAGGCCGTCGCCCACGCTCGCAGCGATCTCCAGCGCGGGCCAGGCCTGCTGCAGCTCGTGGCGCAGGGCCGCGGCCAGCAGCGGCTCATCCTCGGCAATCAGGGCTCGGGGGAACGTCGAGTGCATGGTGCTTCAAGGGAAAAGTGATGATGCAGGCTGTGCCCTGGGCGCTAGCAGCTATCAATTCGAGAGTGCCAGCGTCGCCGTACAGGGTGGCGAGGCGCTCGCGCACCTGCTGCAGGCCAAAGCGCGCGGTGGTCGTGCCCGCGGTGCCCGCGGGTGGTGTGTCGCGCAGGCCCGCGCCGGTGTCACGCACGGCCAGCTGCACGCGCGCCGCCGGGGTGCCGCCCTGCAGCAGCGCGGCCTGTACGTGGATGTGGCCACCCTGCACCTGTGGCTCCAGGCCGTGGCGGATGGCGTTTTCCACCAGCGGCTGCAGCAGCAGGGGCGGGACGGGCACGTTGTGCAAAGCCTCGGGCAGTTCCAGGGTGTAGTCCAGGCGCGGGCCCATGCGCACGGCCATGAGGGCCAGGTAGTCCTGCAGCCGCGCGAACTCGTCGGCCAATGGGTGCAGCGCGGCGCGCGATGCGCCCAGGGTGGCGCGCAGGTAGGCGATGAAGTGGTCCAGCATCTCCTGGGCGCGCGGCGGATCCGTGGCCACCAGCACGCGCAGGTTGGCCAGGGTGTTGAACATCATGTGCGGCTCCAGCTGCGTTTCCAGCAGTTTCAGGCGTGCCTCGGCCGCGTCACGCTGTACCTGGGCCACGCGCGCCTGCAGAAAGCGCGCCTTGCCACGGCTGTGGAAGAAAAACGAGATGGATGCGCTGGCAGCGATGGTGACGACCAGGGTGGACACGGCCTCGTGCCCGCGCAGCCAGGCCAGGTCGCCCAGTGCGCCGCCGTTGTACAGGTGTCCCACCACCGAGCCGGAGACAAAGCCCATGGCCGTGCCCGCAAAGATGAGTACCGCTCCCCATGGCCGCCGCGGCCACGGAATGGCGCTGTGGCGTGTGAGCGCCATGCGCCCCAGGTCCACCGTGAACCAGCTCACCAGGCCGATGGTGAGCGAATACACCAGGTTCGCATCCCAGGGCGTGGATCTCGCCAGTGTGACGCCCAGCGCCACCAGGCAGCAGAACGCCGCCGTGGTCAGCAGCCGGCAGAGGAAGGCGATGGGGTGGTTGACGCTCATGGAACAGGCGGGGTACGAGCCATTGTGCTGCAGGGCCGGCCCGTCATTGCGGTGCCGAGTCGTTGTGGCCGCTGCGCTCGCGTGCCAGCGCCGCCCGCTCGCGTGCGACAAGCGCTTCGCGCCAGTGGGCTCCGGGCAGGGCCAGCCACACGACCGCCCCATGCAGCAGCAGGCCCAGACCCCAACCGAGAGCGGGGTAGGGCGTCCAAGTCCGCCCCTGCATCAGCGCCAGGCCCGCCAGCGCCAGCTGAACGGTGAGGTAGACGCCCGCGTGCAACAGCCAGCCCAGCTTGGCACCCGCGCGCCGCCGGGCCAGGCGGTCGAGGGTATCCGGGTGGTTCGGGGAATGAAGAGAGTGATGCATGGCGCGTCTCCAGACGGGGTACTGCACCCCGTTGCCGTACTGTGCAAGGAGAAGGGGCCCACCAAACAGTGCATTGCGACGAACGGCACCCGCGTGGCGCGGGCGGTTGCCTGGCGGGCGCGAGCGGAGCCGTTCTGGCGTATGGCCCGGCAGGACACAGGGCGTGACACCCGTGTCACGCCGCACGGGGCTGATAATCCGCGCTTTGCTTTTTCGCTGTCAGGACGCTTGCGTGGACACTCTCTTGCTGCTCAAGGCCGCCATCATGGGCGTGGTCGAAGGGCTGACCGAATTCCTCCCCATCTCTTCCACCGGCCACCTGATCCTGGCCGGGGCGCTGCTCGGGTTTGACGATGCCAAGGCCAAGGTCTTCGACATCGCCATCCAGACCGGCGCCATTTTCGCGGTCATTCTGGTCTATTGGCAGCGCATCCGCGCGACGCTGGTGGCGCTGCCCACCGAGCGGCAGGCGCGTCGTTTCGCCTTGAACGTGCTGATCGGCTTTCTTCCGGCCGTGCTGCTGGGTCTGTTGCTGGGCAAGGCCATCAAGGCGCATCTGTTCACGCCGGTGGTGGTGGCTAGCACCTTCATCCTGGGCGGCTTCGTCATCCTCTGGGCCGAGCGGCGCCAGCAGGCCGCCGTGCGCATCCATGCCGTGGACGACATGACGCCGCTGGACGCGCTGAAGGTTGGCCTGGTGCAGTGCCTGGCCATGGTGCCCGGCACCAGCCGCAGCGGTGCCACCATCATCGGCGGCATGCTGCTGGGGCTGTCGCGCAAGGCGGCCACCGACTATTCGTTCTTTCTCGCCATCCCCACGCTGATCGGCGCAGGCGTCTACAGCCTCTACAAGGAGCGCGCGCTGCTGTCGGCGGCCGACATTCCGCTGTTTGCCGTGGGACTGGTGTTTTCGTTCATCAGCGCCTGGCTGTGCGTGCGCTGGCTGCTGCGCTACATCAGCTCGCACAGCTTCGTGCCGTTCGCGTGGTATCGCATCGCGTTTGGCCTGGTGGTGCTGGCCACGGCATGGAGCGGCCTGGTGACCTGGGCCGAATAGCCGCGTCAGGACGACGCCAGCGCCAGGTCGCCCTTGTTGCGGCGCACGCAGAACTTGCCCTGCTGCTTGCCGCTGTACATGGCGGCGTCCGCCAGGCGGATGAGGGTGCAGGCGTCGCAGGCGTCGTCGGGCGCGAGTGCGTAGCCGATCGTCAACCCCACGCGGATCTCGACGTCCTGCACGTAAAACGGCTTCAGGAAGGATTCCAGCAGTGCGATCCCGAGATCGTGCGCCTGCATCACGCTGGGCAGCTGCTGCGCCATGACGACGAATTCGTCCCCGCCCACCCGTGCGATCAAGTCGGCGTGGCGCAACTGGGCGCGCAGCCGCTGCGCCACGGCCACCAGCAGCCGGTCGCCCACGGCGTGCCCATGCTGATCGTTGACGGGTTTGAAGCCGTCCAGGTCCAGCATAAATACGGCCAGCAGCCGGTCGGCTTGTGCGTGGGGCAGCGCGGCGCCCAGGGCTGCGTCCAGGCCGCGCCGGTTGGGCAGGCCGGTGAGGGGGTCGGTGCGGGCCAGCGACATGAGCGCGTCGCGCTCCCGGCTGGCGTCTTGCACTGCGTCACGCAGGCGTGCGTGGCGCAGGCCCAGCATGCGCATGAACAGCAGCATGTTGACCACGGCTGCGATCTGGAAGAGGTGCATGGGCCAGAACCGGGCGGGGAGCACCCCATGCACCAGCAGAGCGAGCGCGACGGCAGTGCCGATATAGGCCGGCCATGCGAGCAGCAGCGTGTGCCCCACGGGGTCGTTCTCGTGCATGCGCCGCGCGGCCACGGGCAGGCTGATCAACGCCGGCAGCGGCCCCAGAAGTGCCAGCGTGGCGAGGGTCGCGGGCGTGTTCAAAACGTTTGACAGGAACGCGGCGCAGAGCAGGATGGACAGCGCGGCTCCTCCCTGCATGGTGCGCAGAAATCGACCGGGCCGGTTGTCGCGCGCCAGCGAGTGCCCCATGAACAGGAAGGCGCCGATCACCGCGATGCAGACGAACAGCGGGCCGGCGTGCTGCTGCATCCAGGGGTGGTGCCCCCAGATGAACAGGGTGCCGATGCCAAAGAAGTGGATGGAAAACCCCGCGCTGCCCAGCACCAGCAGCGCGTAGTAGGCGAACACCTTTTCCCGTAGCGCAACGGCCTGCAGCAGACCGTAGATGAACAGACACAGCGCCAGGCCCACGAACAGGCCCTGCAGCATCTGCTCGCGCAGCATGGGCGCAGCCATGTCTCGCCAGGTGCCGATGCGCAGCGGGACAATCATTCCGCCCAGCGTGCGCACGCGCACCAGCAGCTCGTAAGTGCGTTCGTGCTCCAGCGCCAGAACCACCGCGGGGGTGCGCCAATCCAGCGCGTGGGGGCTGGGCTGCTGCAGGTTGCCCAGGGCGTGATGCTGCAGCACCTCGCCGTCCGCCACCAGATAGACGTCGAGTTCGTTCAGCAGCGGGAAGTCCACATTGATGACCCAGGGCCCTGCGCGCGCCTGGGGGACCAGTGTCGCCTTCAGCCACACGGCATCCGGGCGCACGCCCAGTGAACCGCCGCGCGTCGCAGGTGCCGCGAACTCCGTGGGAGTGGCCAGCATCTCCTGCACCGTGCGTGCCAGCGTGGGGTCAGAGCGCGTGCACAGGTGGGCCCACAGATCTACGGGGCCCGTGCCCGGCTCCAGCACCGTGGCTCTGCAGGCCTGCGCCGGGCCGGGGTGCAGCGCGCCGAGCAGGCACAGCATTCCGCCCAGCACCGCGCGCAGCCGCGCGCCGCCAGGCAAGATTCCGCACCAGAGCAACAGCAAGAGCCGCATCGCACCCTCCGCAGGAGGTTCAAATGTATCACCGCGTAACGACTGCGGTGTGAGCGGATAGAGGGCGAGTCGCCGCGGGCTGCCGCGGGCTGCCGCGGGCTGCGCGTGTCAGGAATCCGCGATGTGGGCCAGGTTCAGCAGCGCGGCCTCGATCGCCGCGGCCGTGGCGCGGGGCTGCTCCATGGGAAAGAGGTGACTGCCGTCCAGCATCGTCACGCGGCCCTGGGTGATGCGCTGGGTCATCGCCATGCCCACCTGGCGCATCTCGGCGGAATCGCGCCCGCCGATGAAGGCGGCCGGGCAGCGCAGCGGATGCGCGTGCAGCAGCCGGGCCAGGTTGTGGGGCAGGGTGTTGTAGATCTGGGTTTCCACCGCGCGGTCAAAGGCCAGCACGCGCTTGCCGTCCTGGTCCTGCAGGCCGTGTGTCACGTAGTCCCGCAGCACGCGCGGGTCCCAGTGGGCGAAGGCCTTCTTGCGGCGAAAGTGCTCCAGCGCCTCCTCGTTGCTGGACCAGCTGTTGCGCCGCGCGCGGCTCACGCGCCCGGGCGAGACGGCGCCCACCACCTGCGTCTGCTTGGCGACCCCCAGGGCACTGGCGCGCCAGCCGCCGATGAGGGGCGAGTCAATCAGCACCACGCCCCGTGCCAGCTCGGGGTGGCGCGCTGCGGCCATCACGCTCAGGAAGCCCCCGAGCGAATGGCCCACCAGAAAGGCCTGTTCGCCGCTGCGCTGCTGTTGCTCGGCGGCAAAGTCCGCCAGGTGCTGCACCAGGTGGGGCCAGTTGTTGCTGACGGGGTATTTCTCGTCATGGCCATAGCGTTCGATGGCGCTGACGCGAAAGCCGCGCTCGCGCAGTTCATCGAACAGCACGCGGTAGGTGCCGGCGGGAAAGCTGTTGGCGTGGGAGAAAACGATGCAGGCCATGGAACGGTTCACACGAGCTTGTCGCGCGGTGTGGTGATCTTCTTGATCGGCCGGCTGCGCAGGGGCTCCACGCGGATGGGCACTTCGGTCACGCCGCCGTTCCATGCCGGGTCCTCGATGCTGTCGAACACCTGGCGCAGCTTCTCGCCCCAGCTGTCGTGCAGCATGCGGAAGTAGGGGTTGTGCTCGTCGATGCACACGATCTTGTCGGTGGCGAGGCGCCCCTCCTCGTACACCACGAGGTCCAGCGGCAGGCCGACCGAGAGGTTGGACTTGAGCGTGCTGTCCATGGACACCAGCGCGCACTTGGCCGCCTCGCTCAGCGGCGTGTGGGGCGTGATCACGCGGTCCAGCACGGGCTTGCCGTACTTGGACTCGCCCACCTGGAAGTACGGCGTCTCGGCCGTGGCCTCGATGAAGTTGCCTGCCGAATACACCTGGAACAGGCGCATGCCCTCGCCCTTGATTTGGCCGCCCAGCAGCAGGGAGACGTTGAAGTCCACCCCCGCGCGCTGCAGTGCGGCGCCGTCGCGCTCGTACACGCGACGCACCGCCGCGCCCAGCACGCGCGCCACGTCGAACATGCTGGTGGCGTTCCACAGCGTGATGGGCGTGCTGTCGCCGGGCTCCTGGATCTGCTCGACCTGCAGGATTTCGCGCACCGACTGCGAGATGCTCAGGTTGCCGGCCGACAGCAGCACCATGAAGCGGTCACCAGCCTGCTCGTAGACCATCATCTTGCGAAAGGAACTGATCTGGTCCAGCCCGGCGTTGGTGCGCGAGTCGGACAGGAACACCAGGCCGGCGTTGAGCTTGATGGCGACGCAGTACGTCATGGGATGGGCAGTGAAGGCGAAGAGGGCGAGTGTAGGGCGCTTTGCCGGGCGGCCGTGTCGCGGCTGCGGCGCTGCGGCGGGCGCAGGGCGGGCATGCTCATGAGGTTTTGTTTGCTACCATAAACATAGCTGCTAGCGCTTTACTGGCAAGCGCTAGAGCCTTATTTTATTCAAACCCGGGCGTGCTCAGCCGCTTGAGCTGGTAGAGCGCGTCCAGCGCCTCGCGGGGCGACAGCTGGTCCGGGTGGATCTGCGCCAGGGCGGACTCCACGGGGCTCACGGTCGCCACCTCGGGCGCGGGCGGCGGAGCGAACAGGTCCACCTGCAGCTCATCCTCGCCCGCGCGCTCTTCCAGCGCGGCGAGCGTGTGGCGCGCGTGGTGCAGCACGGCGGCGGGCACCCCCGCCAGCTTCGCCACCTGGATGCCGTAGCTGCGGCTGGCGGGGCCGGGCTGGATCTCGTGCAGGAAGACGATGTCGTGGCCGGACTCGGTGGCGCCCACGTGCACGTTCACCGCGTGCGGGTGGCGCGCCGCCAGTTCGGTCAGCTCGAAGTAATGCGTGGCGAACAGCGTGAATGCGCGGGTCTTGTCATGCAGATGGGTGGCGATGCCGCTGGCCAGCGCCAACCCGTCGAAGGTGCTGGTGCCGCGGCCGATCTCGTCCATCAGCACCAGGCTGTGCGGCGTGGCGGCGTGCAGGATCTGCGCCGCCTCGGTCATCTCCAGCATGAAGGTGGACTGGGCATTGGCCAGGTCGTCGGCCGCGCCGATGCGGGTGTGGATCGCGTCGATGGGACCCAGCCGGCAGGCCGCGGCCGGCACGTGGCTGCCCATGCTCGCCAGCAGCACGATCAGGGCGACCTGCCGCATGTAGGTGGACTTACCGCCCATGTTGGGGCCGGTGATGATCTGCATGCGCGCGTTGGCGTGCAGGCGCGTGTGGTTGGGGATGAAGGCGCCGCTCGATGTTTCGGCCAGCCGGGCCTCCACCACGGGGTGGCGGCCTGCCTCGATGTCGATGCAGGGCTCGTTGACGAATTGCGGTGCGCACCAGTTGAGCGTGAGCGAGCGCTCGGCCAGCGTGCACAGCACGTCCAGCGTGGCCAGCGCCTGCGCCAGCCGCGTGAGCTGGGGCACATGCGGCTGCAGCTGGTCCAGCACCTGCTCGTACAGCCACTTCTCGCGCGCCAGGCCGCGTTCCTGCGCCGACAGTGCCTTGTCCTCGAACGTCTTCAGCTCGGGCGTGATGAAGCGTTCCGCGTTCTTCAGTGTCTGGCGGCGGCGGTAGTCTTCGGGCACCTTGTCCGCGTGGCTGCTGGTGACCTCGATGTAGAAGCCATGCACCTTGTTGAACTGCACACGCAGGTTGGGGATGCCGGTGCGTGCCTTCTCGCGCGTCTCCAGATCGAGCAGGAAGTCGTCGCAGTTGTTCTGGATGCCGCGCAGCTCGTCCAGCTCGGCATCGAAGCCCGGCGCGATCACGCCGCCGTCGCGCACCAGCGCGGCGGGTTCCTCCAGGATGGCGGCACGCAGCAGTGCCGCGCAGTCGACGGGGGGCTGCAGGTGGCTGAAGATTTGGGCCAAAAACGGCTCTGGCGCTTGACTGTTAAGCGCGAGAAGCTCTGCTTTTTGTAGCGTCTTGCACAGCGCCACCAGCTCGCGCGGGCGCACCTGCCGCAGCGCGATGCGCGCGGTGATGCGCTCCACGTCGCTCACGCCGCGCAGTTCGCTGCGCAGGAGCTGCCACGGGCCCTGGCCGCTGCCGGCGCCGCGCAGCGCGGCCGTAGCCGCCAGGCGCTGGCGCGCGTCGCTGCGGTCGCGGCGCGGCTCCAGCAGCCAGGTCTTGAGCAGGCGGCTGCCCATGCCGGTCATGCAGGTGTCCAGCAGCGAGAACAGCGTGGGCGCGTCCTCGCCGCGCAGGGTCTTCACCAGTTCCAGGTTGCGCCGCGTGGCCAGCGGCAGGTGGATCAGTTCGTCGCTTTGCTGTACGCGCACGCCGTGCACATGGGTGAGTGCGCGGCCCTGCGTGTGCTCGGCGTACTGCAGCAGCGCGGCGGCGGCGGCGTGGGCGTGGGGCAGGCCCTCGGCATTCCAGGCCTGCAGGCTGGCCGCGCCGAGCTGCTCCAGCAGCTTGCGCTCGCCCAGGGCACCATCGAACTGCCAGTCGGGCCGCAGGCTCATGGGGCAGGTGAACACGCCGCCCTGGCGCAACTGGGTCAGTTGTTCTTCAAAGCGCTGGGTGATGCCCGCGCTGTAGATCACCTCGCTGGGGGCGATGCGTGCGAGCCAGGTGCCCACGTCGGCCTGTGCACATTCGGCCAGCTGCACCACACCCTGGGTGACGGAGAGCCACGCCAGGCCGCAGCGCGCACGCGCGCCCTGGTGCACGGCCAGCAGCATGGACTCGCTCTTGTCGGACAACAGTTCGCTATCGGTGAGCGTGCCGGGGGTGACCACACGCACCACCTTGCGCTCCACGGGGCCCTTGGCGGCGCCCACTTCGCCCACCTGCTCGGCAATGGCGACCGACTCGCCCATCTTGATGAGGCGGCCCAGGTAGTTCTCCAGCGCATGAAAGGGCACGCCCGCCATGGTCACCGGCTGGCCGGCCGACTGGCCGCGTTGGGTGAGTGTGATGTCCAGCAGGCGAGCGGCCTTCTCGGCATCGGCGTAGAAAAGCTCGTAGAAGTCGCCCATGCGGTACAGCAGCAGCGTGTCGGGGTGCTGCGCCTTCAGGGCCAGGTACTGCGCCATCATCGGCGTGTGGTTCGAGAAGTCGGCCTCGTCGGGGCGCGGGGTGGGCGCGGGTTTCCCGGTCATCTGCGTGCGTGTTCCTTGGGTGCGAACGAAAGTGGCAAGGCGCGCGACGCGCCAGGATTGGTGCGGGCCCTAGGCCGGCTGCGGGCCGGGGCGGCCGTCTTCCACCACGAATCGGGCCAGAGTGTACGCGGCGCTGCCGGCATCCAGCGGGTCGCGCAGGGCGTGCAGCGTGGTGGTCCAGCGCGTGGGCGTGATGTCGCACAGGCCGTAGCCGCGCTCCTCGCAGCGTGCCAGCAGTACATGGGGGTTGTGGCGCGTGATGGAATCCACCTTCTCCTGCGTGGTGCCGGCGCGCGAGGAGATCGAGGTGCCGCAGAACTCGCTGGCCAGGACGCGCGGCGCACCGTGGGCATGCGGCCCGTGTGGCGCCATCACGTTGCAAACATAGTTCTGGTGGATGTCGCCGCCCAGCAGCACCGTGTTGCGCGGCGGGTGCTGCGCCAGCGCCTGCAGCAGGCGGTCGCGTGCGGCGGGGTAGCCGTCCCAGCTGTCGGTGGACTGTAGGCCCGAGGGATAGCGGCGTGGCGAGAACAGGGTCTGCTGCGCCAGTACGCTCCAGCGCGTAGCTTGGTTGCGCGCATCGGCTGCCAAGCCCGCGTGCAGCCACTGCTCCTGTTCCCAGCCGAGGAAGCTGCGGTGGCCGTCCAGGATTTCGGGGCAGGCGTCGGGCCGCACCGCGCCGGTCGCGCCCTTGCCCGGCGTGCGGCAGGCCTGCAGGTCGCGGTACTGGCGTGTGTCCAGCATGTGCAGCCGCGCCAGGCGCCCCCAGAGCAGGCGGCGGTGGATCTGCAACTGATGGAAGCCGGAGCCGGCCAGCGTGGATACACGCAGCGGCATGTGTTCATAGAAGGCCTGCCACGCGGCGCTGCGCAGCGGCAGCCATTCGGCGCGCTCGCCCCGGCCCTGGCCAGCGGCGTAATCGTTCTGTACCTCGTGGTCGTCCCAGGTCACCGCCCACGGGGCGCAGGCGTGCGCAGCCTGCAGCGCGGGGTCGCTCTTGTGCAGGGCGTAGCGGTCACGGTAGTCCTGCAGGTTGCGAGGCAGGCGTAGCGGGTGCACGCGGGCCAGGCCCGTGGCGTCCTGCGGGCTGGGATATTCGTAGATGTAGTCGCCCAGGAACAGCACCAGGTCGGGCTGGTCCGCGCAGGCATGCCGCCAGGCCGCGTAATGGCCATGCTCCCACCGCTGGCAGGACGCGAACACCAGCCGCAGGCGCCCGGGCAGCGCATCCGGTGCGGGTGCGGTGCGGGTGCGGCCGACGGGGCTGGTGGCGTCACCCAGCATGAAGCGGTAGTGGTACCAGCGGTCGGGGCGCAGGCCGGCCACCTCCACATGCACGCTGTGGCCCAGTTCAGGCAGCGCCATCGCCGTGCCTTGCTGCACGATGTGGCGAAACTGCGCGTCGTCGGCCAGTTCCCAGCGTACGGTCAGGGGGCCGGCCCAGGGGGCGTGGGCGCCGGCCAGGTCCGCGGGCGGAAGCACGCGGGTCCAGAGGACCACGCCGTCGTGCGCTGGGTCGCCACTGGCCACACCCAGGCCAAAGGGGTCGTGCCGCACGGCGGCCTGGGCCCAGGCCCAGCGGGGCAACTGCGTGGCCATGCCGGCCCAGGCGGCCTGACGCAGCAGTGTGCGGCGCGAGATGTCAAGCGAAGGCGGGTGCACGGGACATCGCACAAGGGGTCCAGGCGTCAGGCAGCAACCACGCGGTTTTTGCCGGTGCGCTTGGCCAGGTACATGCCCTGGTCGGCGCGGCGGATTGCGTCGGCGCTGCCTTGTTCGCCCTCCACCTGGGCCACACCGGCGCTGAAGGTGATGAGCACCCGCTCCTGGTCTTTGAGGAAGTAGCGCGTGGTCAGCTCGCGTTGCAGGCGCTCCATGGCCTTCACGCCTTCCGCCAGTTCGGTGTCGGGCAGGATGATGACGAATTCCTCGCCGCCATAGCGCGCCAGCTGGTCCTGCGGCCGCATCACCTCGCGGGTGACCTGCGCCAGATGCACCAGGGCCGCGTCGCCGGCGGTGTGGCCCAGGCGGTCGTTGATGGACTTGAAGTTGTCCACATCCAGCAGCGCCACGCACAGCGGCGCGTCCTGGCGGCGCGCACGCGCGATCTCGCGCTCCATGGCCTCGGCAAAGCCTTTGCGGTTGAGCGAGCCCGTCAACGGGTCGTGGCGCGCCTGGGCGCTCGCGCGGTCCAGCTCCTGGCGCAGGTGGTCGATTTCGGCGTGCTTGGCCTCGGTGCGCTCGCGCAGTTCCTGCAGTTCGCCGCGCGTCACCCGGCTGCTCAGCGCCATGGCGCGCGTGGCGGCCATGACTTCTTCCAGCAGCGGCATGATGTCCTGCAGTTGCGTGGCCTGGCTGATGCGCTCGGCGCAATCCTCCATCTTGGTGTTGTAGGCGCTGCTGGATTCATCCATCTGCGCCAGGCGCTCGATGAATGTGGCCAGCAGTTCGCGCATCTGCATCTGGGCGTGAACGGTGCGTTCCTTGGCCTCAGTCTGCTTGAAGATGACGTCCTTGAGGCGTCGCTGCACGTCGTCCAGCCGGCGCAGCGTGAGCGGCGGGGTGGAGGCCGCAAGCAGCGCCTCGGCCTGGCCGTGCAGCCACTCGTCGTCCATGCTCAGGGCGGCAATGTTCTCGAACACCAGGCGCAGCAGGCTGAGCAAGCTCAGCCGGATGGCGGCCTGGTCTTCCGCCGCGAAAGACAGGCGGTAGCTGAAGTTGCCGAGCATCAGCTCGGCGGTGGAGACGGGTGGGTCGGGCTCGCGCAGGAAGGTGCTCAATTGCGCAGCCAGCTCATGCACGCGGGCATCGTCCTCGCCCAGCGCCGGCAGGGTGTTGTCCACCAGCCGCGCCAGATTCTGCGCCAGTGTCAGCGGCAGGTGGTCAATCCGGGTGCTCGCGGGCTCGGGCGCAGCCACGGGCGAGAGTCCCAGGTTGGCGTATCCCACCAACACGTTTTGCAAAACGCCCCAGTCCTGCTGGGTGATGGCGGTTTCCAACAGGCCCAGCAACCGCTTTTGCGCCGGGGTCTGGCCGGGGATCACCCGCGAGATCTGCCGCAGCTGGGCGCTGGGAAACGCCGGCGCGCTGGTGGTGCCGGCCACTTCGTCATAGAGGGCCTGGTAGTGGTCGGGCGTGGGAGGAAGCCGGCGCGTGGCGAGTAGCTTGAGCGTCTCGCGGGCAATTTCAGAAGGGGATTTGGCGGAGGCCATCTGCAGGGACGCAGGAAGATGCAAACAGCCAAAAGTGTGACAGAGTGCAGCCCGCTTGGATAGCAGGCCGGGTCAAGCCATGTGTAAATCGTGTCAGTTGACCAGAACCAGTTTCCCGATCACCGCACGTGCGCCCATGTGGGCAAACGCGGCGGGTAGCTGTGACATGGGCATGGTTCGGTCGATGGCGGGCCTGATCTTGCCCTGCGCATACCACTGGAGCAGGGTGCCCATCATCGAAGCATTGGCCTGGGGCTCGCGCTTGGCGAATTCGCCCCAGAACACGCCGACGACAGAAGCACCCTTGAGCAGTGGCAGATTCAACGGCAACGAAGGGATGGGGCCCGATGCGAAGCCGACCACCAGATAGCGGCCTCGCCAGGCGATGGAGCGAAATGCGGGCTCTGCCAGTGCGCCGCCCACCGGGTCGTAGATGACGTCCGGTCCCCGCCCGTCGGTCAGTGACTTGGCGGCGTCGCGCAGGTCCTCCACGCTGTAATTGATCACGGCATCGGCGCCCAGCTTCAGGCACACGTCGCATTTTTCGTCCGTGGAGGCGGCGGCGATCACGCGCGCTCCCTTGGCCTTGGCGATCTGAATCGCGGCAGTGCCCACGCCGCCGGCCGCGCCCAGCACCAGCACGGTTTCGCCAGGCTGGAGCTGGCCCCGGTCCAGCAGGGCGTGGTAGGAGGTTGCATAGGTCATGATGAATGCCGCCGCATCCACATGGCCAAAGCCGTCCGGCAGGGGGATACAGCGTGCGGCCGGGGCGATGGTATGCGTGGCGAAACCACCCGTGCCGCTGAGGCAGGCCACGTTTTGACCCACCTGCAGATGGGTGACGCCGTCGCCCACGGCCTGCACGACGCCCGCGAACTCCGAGCCGGGCACGAAAGGCAGGGGTGGCTTGATCTGGTACTTGTTCTGCACTATCAGCAGGTCGGGAAAATTCAGGCTTGCCGCGCGGATCTCGACGAGGACCTCGCCCGCCTTGGGAGCCGGGTCGGGCAGTTCTGTCCAGGCCAGGGCCTCGACGCCGATGGGGTTGGTGCAGAGCCAGGCGTGCATGAATGTCTCCTTGGTCGCTACGAATCTGTTGGGCGGGCATCATAGGGGCCGTCCCTGAGGCTGGGTTGTCCCTTGCGTGACCAGCGACAGCGTGTGTGTGCGCTCCTACAATGCCAGCCGTTCCGCCTTCCAGACCATGAAAATCCTCATCTCCAACGACGACGGCTACCAGGCGCCTGGCATCGTGGCGCTGCATGACGCCCTTAAGACCATTGCTGATGTGGAAGTGGTGGCTCCCGAACACAACAATAGCGCGAAGTCGAACGCCCTGACGCTGCATTCGCCGTTGTATGTGCAAACCGCGCACAACGGCTTTCGCTATGTCAATGGCACGCCTGCCGATTGTGTGCACATTGCGCTGACGGGCCTGCTGGGTTACCGGCCTGATCTGGTGGTCTCCGGCATCAACAACGGTGCCAACATGGGCGACGACACAATTTATTCCGGCACGGTGGGTGCTGCGATGGAAGGCTATCTTTTTGGGATCCCGTCCATCGCCTTTTCGCAGGTGGACAAGGGGTGGGGCGAGATCGAGTCGGCTGCGCGCAAGGCGCGCGAGATCGTTCAGCAGATGGATCGCCAAAACCTGGTCGGCGAAGCCCCCTGGCTGTTGAATGTCAACATTCCCAATATGCCGTATGACGCATTGCGGCCCTTGCGCATGTGCCGCCTGGGCCGACGCCATGCGGCAGAGCGTGTCATTGAGCAGCAGAGCCCGCGTGGGGAGCTGATGTACTGGATCGGTGGCGCTGGCGCCGCCAAGGACGCGGCGGAGGGCACCGATTTTCATGCCACGGCCCACGGCCATGTATCCGTCACGCCATTGAAGGTGGACCTGACCGATTACGACGGACTGGGGTATTGGGCGCAGACTCTGGCCCGTCTCGTACCAGCGCAGGCGTCCGGCGAGGTGGCTTGATGCAGCGGCGGCCAGGTTTTCCTGCGCGGATCGACTGGCGCCAACCCGGTGCACCCACTGCGGCGCCACCGGTAGGCGCGCGCCGCGAGGTGCAGCCGCCCACGCCGCACGGCGTGGGGCTGGACTCCGCTGCCGTGCGTGCACGCATGGTGCAGCGACTCGCAGCCTCGGGCATCTCGGCGGGGGCGGTTCTTCAGGCCATGGGAATGATTGAGCGGCATCGTTTTGTCGACACCGCCTTGGCCAACCAAGCCTATGAGGACACCAGTCTGCCCATCGGACTGGGTCAGACCATTTCCAAACCCAGCGTGGTAGCACGCATGATCGAATTGTTGCTGGGGGCCGAGTGCGCGCGCGGAAATGGAATGGGCCGGGTGCTGGAGATCGGCACGGGCTGCGGCTATCAGGCAGCGGTGCTGTCGCGTGTCTCGCGCGAGGTGTATACCGTTGAACGCTTGCGCGCGTTGCATGAAAAGGCGCGAGACCACTTGCGCCCGCTGCGCCTGGCAAATGTGCACCTGATCCTGGGCGATGGAATGCTGGGTTACCCCAGCGGCGCGCCCTATGCGGGCATCATTGCCGCGGCGGGGGGAGATAGCCTTCCCGCCGCGTGGTGCGAGCAACTTGCCGTGGGTGGCCGGCTGGTCGCCCCACTGGCGGGCACCGACGGCCAGCAGATGCTGCTGGTCGTTGATAAAACTGCGCAAGGCTTGAAGCAGGGCATTCTGGAAGCCGTGCATTTCGTCCCCCTAAAATCGGGGATCGCCTGAAGGATTTGCTTATGTTGGTATCGCGTAGTCTTGTGGTTTGGGGAGTTGCCGTGCTGGCTGGCGGTTTGCTGGCGGGGTGCAGCACCCCGATCAACAGGGCTCCCGTGGAAGATCGCGGCACCTTTGCCGCGAGCAGCGGCACGACGGGGCCCGCCGGGGCCGTGCCTGAGGTCAAGCCCTTGCCTGGTGCTGAAAACGCGGGCAAGCCTGGCTACTACACCGTGAAGCCAGGCGACACGCTGATTCGCATTGGTCTGGAAAACGGGCAAAGTTGGAAAGACATCGCGCGCTGGAACAACCTGGAAAACGCCAACCTGATCGAGGTGGGCCAGGTGCTGCGTGTGGTGCCCCCTGCTGCGACTGCGGCGACTGCGGTGGCATCTGACACCGGTGTGGTCACCCGCCCCGTCACGTCTTCGCCCTTGGCTGCAGCATCGGCTGCGAGCGCACCCAAGCCGTCGGCATCGGCGGCGTCTACACCGGCCGCGGTGGCGCCGGCAGCGGCACCCAGCGCGCCAGCGGTGGCCACCGCGCCGGCCGCAGCCGCTGCAACGGATGACGTCAACTTCATCTGGCCCTCGTCGGGCAGCCTGTTGGCGGGATTCGACGAGGTGCGTAACAAGGGCTACGACATCGGCGGCAAGGCAGGCGATCCGGTGCTCGCCGCTGCCGATGGACGTGTGGTGTACGCCGGTGCTGGGCTTCGCGGCTATGGCAACCTGGTGATCTTGAAACACAACAACACCTATCTCACGGCCTATGCGCACAACCAGACGCTGCTGGTGAAGGAAGACCAGAACGTGCGCCGCGGCCAGAAGATTGCCGAGATGGGAAGCACCGACGCGGATCGTGTGAAACTGCATTTCGAAATCCGGCGCCAGGGCAAGCCCGTGGACCCCGCCCGCTACCTCCCCTCCCGTTGAGTGCGCCGGCTTCCATGGGAGAGGCGTCCTGGCTGGAGGATGCTGGTCCAGCAGAGACAGGTGGGAGTCAGGCGGACGAGTTTGAGGCGGAACTGCGGGAGGTCGTCGTGGGTGCCGAGCAGCATGCTCAGCGGCTGGACAAGGCACTCGCGGAACTGGTCCCAGAGTTTTCCCGCAGTTATCTGCAGCAGTTGCTGCTCCAGGGCTGCGTACGCCTGAATGGGCGGGAGGTACAGAAGCCGGCGTCCAGGGTCAAGGCCGGGGACCGCATTGCGGTCGAGATGCGCCCTACGCAGCAGAGCCAGGCTTTTCGGCCCGAGCAATGGCCATTGGATGTGGTGTATGAGGATGAGCACATCCTCGTGATTCACAAGCCTGCGGGGCTGGTGGTGCATCCCGCGCCCGGCAATTGGAGCGGCACGTTGCTGAACGCCTTGCTTGGCCGGGATGCGCAGGCGATGCAGGTGCCGCGTGCGGGCATCGTCCATCGCCTGGACAAGGACACCAGTGGCCTCATGGTCGTTGCGCGCAGCCGGTCGGCCATGGATGCACTCGTCCGCATGATCGCTGCGCGCGAGGTCAGCCGCCAGTATGTGGCGCTGGGGTGGGGTGGCTGGACGGGGGCCGCACATCGATCGGTGCATGCCCCGATCGGTCGTGACCCGCGCAATCGCCTGCGGATGGCGGTGGTCGATCTGGCACAGCATCCAGGCAAGGAAGCCCGCACCGATTTCGACCTGATAGATGCCAACGAGGAGGTGTGCCTCGTGCGTTGTACGCTGCACACGGGGCGAACGCACCAGATCCGCGTGCATATGGCATCCATACGTCATCCCTTGGTGGCAGATGCACTGTACGGCGGCGCGATGGCCGGGCCCATGCATCGACAGGCGCTGCATGCATTCCGGCTGGCGTTTGTACACCCGGTCACTGGCGCTCCCCTGGAGTTCCACGCGCCGCTGCCGGAAGACATGACGCAGGCGCTGGATTTTTGGGGGCTGCGCTACAATCGCCCCTGACGGCTGTTCTGCCGTGAACCGCCGGTCAGCACGAGCTACCGGCCCCGTGAAGGCGCATTGCCACGCTCTGCTTTCTGCGCCGCAATATCTCCAACCCAAGGCGCAGCCTCCCGTTTGATGCGAGGCTGCCTTTCCAGGGACTGTTGGACCATGAATTCGGTGGACGCCAAACGGGTTCTTGAAACCGCGTTGATCTGTGCCCCGCAGCCTGTATCGATCCGTGACTTGCGGACATTGTTCGATGACGCGCTGGGTTCCGATACAGTAAAGATGCTGCTGCTGGAACTGCAGCAGGACTGGGCCTTGCGAGGGGTGGAGTTGGTACAAGTGGCCACAGGTTGGCGTTTCCAGAGCCGGCCCGAGATGCGTGAATTTCTGGACCGGCTGCATCCTGAAAAGCCGCCCCGCTACACGCGAGCGACGCTGGAGACGCTGGCCATCATTGCGTACCGGCAGCCCGTGACCCGCGGGGACATCGAAGACATCCGTGGGGTGACGGTCAACAGCCTCATCATCAAACAACTGGAGGACCGCGGCTGGGTGGAGGTCATTGGCCACCGCGAGACAGTGGGCCGGCCTGCGTTGTTTGCTACCACACGGCAGTTCCTGGACGATTTAGGACTGCAATCACTGGATCAACTGCCTACGCTCGAAGACCCCGGCGTGCAGGTCAGCATGTTTGAAGCGCTGGGCGCCATTCAGGGGGCACCGCAGAGCGAAGACACTGCAGGGGTACCTGAGGACGGCGTGCAGGTGTCGGCCGTAGACGAAGTAGATATTGAAGATGCCCCTGATCTGGTAGTGGGCGCGACACACAGTGGTGCCGAAGAGGGGCCACGGGACATTGACATATGAATGATGAATCTCACAAGGATCCGGACTCCATGGCGGGTCACTCGCCTTTGCCCGCATCGGAGGCTGCTGCGCCGCGCAGGCTCCGCAAGCGCAAGTCTGCGGAAGGCGCGCTTCAGGAGAATGTGGCAGTGCCGCAACTGAGCGCTGACGGTGCCCAATCGGACGTGAAGATGCAGGAAGTGCATGAGCAAGGCGCTGCTGTTGAGGTGCCACGACAGTCTAGCGGCCATGCTGCCAAGCGCGCGCCGAAGGGTGATGGCTATCAGTTTGCCGACGTGGTGTCGGGTCTGTTCGACGAGGATGAAGCCAACGCCGAGCTCGCCCCCGCCAAGCGGGTGCTGCTTCCCCAGCCAGAAACCCCCAAACTGCACAAGGTGCTTGCCCAGGCGGGCATGGGGTCTCGGCTGGAAATGGAGCAGCTCATCCTGGAAGGTCGTATTTCCGTCAACAACGAGCCGGCCCATATCGGACAGCGCGTGCAGTTTGGGGACCAGATAAAGGTCAACGGCAAACCCATCCGCTTCCGTATTGCACCACCGCCGGTACGCGTGATTGCATACCACAAGCCGGTGGGCGAAGTGGTTACGCATGACGATCCGCAAAACCGCCCCACGGTGTTTCGCAAACTCCCCCGGCTGCAGCAGGGCAAATGGCAATCCGTCGGGCGACTGGACCTGAATACCGAAGGTTTGTTGCTATTCACGAGTTCGGGGGAGCTTGCGAACAAGTTGATGCACCCCCGCTTCGGGCTGGAGCGTGAATATGCGGTCCGCGTGCTGGGTGCGTTGAGCGCCGAGGAAAAGCAACGCTTGCTGGAAGGCGTGCCGCTGGAGGATGGCATGGCTTCCTTTGGCTCCGTGGAAGACGGCGGCGGCGAGGGCGCCAACTGTTGGTACCGGGTCACCATCTCTGAAGGCCGTAACCGCGAGGTCCGCCGTATGTTCGAGGCGGTAGGACATGCGGTGAGCCGGCTGATTCGGATTCGCTACGGGGCCATGATGCTGCCGCGCGGGCTCAAGCGCGGGGCGTGGCTGGAGCTTGATGAGCGCGACATTCGTGCCCTGATGCAGGCGGCAGGTGCAACGCTGGACGGTGGTGGTGCGCGCCCCACTAGTGGCCAGGGCAGGGGCGGCCGCAAAGGCGATCGTCGATCCGCGGGGCCCGGCAAGGCATCTGGCGGTGGGCGTGACAAGACAGGGGGGCGTGCGGGGCGATCGCCCTCACCGAATGCTCAGCCGGACCCGATGAAGACGTCGCTCGGCTATATCGGGGCTGACAGTTTCTCGCGCCATCGCCAACAGCAACGCAACAACGGGCCGCGCCGCGGCGGCCGTTAGGGGATTGGCGTAAAGCTAAAATTGACGGTTTGCCTTCAGGGCAAAAAATACCGCAACACCTCACTAGGAAAACCAACATGGCTATCGAACGCACCCTTTCCATCATCAAGCCGGACGCAGTTGCCAAGAACGTGATCGGCCAGATCTATGCGCGCTTTGAAGCCGCTGGCCTGAAGATTGTCGCTGCGCGCATGATCCACCTGTCGCGCGCCGAAGCCGAGCAGTTCTACGCAGTGCACAAGGAGCGCCCCTTCTTCAAGGATCTGGTGGACTTCATGATTTCCGGCCCCGTGATGGTGCAGGCCCTGGAGGGTGAGAACGCCGTCCTGAAGAACCGCGAACTCATGGGCGCGACCGACCCCAAGAAGGCGGCGCCCGGCACGATCCGCGCCGACTTCGCGGACAGCATCGACGCCAATGCAGTGCACGGCTCCGACGCTGCTGAAACCGCACAGGTGGAAGTGGCCTTCTTCTTCCCCGGCCTGAACATCTACTCGCGCTAATGCAGTGGCTCCGCGTGCCGGGCGGTCCTGGTTTGGCCGCCCCCGTGCGGATGCGCTATGTGGGCGTGGACATCCGTGAACGTTATGACCACGAACCTTCTGGATTTTGACCTGGACGGCCTGGCTGCTTTTTGCGAGCGGCTGGGAGAAAAACGTTTTCGGGCCACGCAACTGTTTCGCTGGATCCACCAGCGCGGTGCCAGCGATTTTGACCAGATGAGCGACCTGGCGAAATCGTTGCGCGAGAAGCTCAGGGGCTGCGCCCAGGTGGCAGGGCTGCAAGCCATCAGCGAACATATCTCTGCCGACGGCACGGTGAAGTGGCTGTTCGACGTGGGCGACGGCAACGCCGTGGAGACAGTCTTTATTCCTGAGGACGATCGCGGCACCTTGTGCATCTCCTCGCAGGCTGGATGCGCCGTAGGCTGCCGTTTTTGCTCCACCGGTCACCAGGGGTTCAGCCGTAATCTCACTACTGGCGAAATCCTGGCCCAGCTCTGGTATGCCGAGCACGCACTACGGCAGCGCCGCGGTGACGGCGAACGCGTGATTTCCAACGTGGTGATGATGGGAATGGGCGAGCCGCTGCAGAACTATGCTGCACTGGTGCCTGCGCTGCGTGTCATGCTCGATGACCATGGTTACGGCTTGTCGCGGCGTCGCGTAACCGTGTCTACCTCAGGCGTCGTGCCCATGATGGACCGCCTGGCGCAGGATTGTCCTGTGGCGCTCGCTGTTTCGCTGCATGCTCCCAATGACGTGTTGCGCGACAACCTCGTTCCCCTGAACCGCAAGTACCCGCTGCATGAACTCCTGGCGGCGTGTCGGCGTTACTTGGACCACGCACCGCGGGACTTCATCACTTTTGAATACTGCATGCTGGAAGGCGTGAACGATCAGCCAGAGCATGCGCGACAGTTGATTGACCTGGTGGGCCGCAAGGCGGCCGACGGCGGGGTGTCGTGCAAGTTCAATCTCATCCCCTTCAACCCGTTCCCGGCTTCCGGTCTGCGCCGATCTCCCCCGGCGGCTGTGACGGCTTTCGCACAATTGTTGAGTGACGCGGGTATCGTCACGACCGTTCGCAAGACGCGCGGTGACGATATTGATGCGGCATGCGGACAACTGGCTGGCGATGTGAAGGACCGAACACGGGTCAATGAACGCATGGCCAAGCTCAGGACCATCGAGATCAAGCCGGTCATCTGACGGCGTGGCGCAACAATTACGGGAGGCTTTCATGGCGAAGTGGCGGATCAATCATGGCGGGTGGCAGGCGATGGCGGCGATCGGCATTGCCGTTGTCGTCTCGGGCCTTGCCGGTTGTGCCCACCAAGGGGCCTCCGATGCCAATGGTGCCGTGGCGGAATCCGCATCCGGTGGCGGCGAAGCCGACGTGCGCCGCCGTGCGCGTATCCGGCTGGAGCTGGCTGCGAACTACCTGCAAATGGGGCAGACCACCGTGGCCATGGAGGAGGTGCGGCAGGCGATCACGACCGATCCCACGTATGCCGACGCCTACCACCTTCGCGGCTTGATATACATGAATATGGGCGACCTGGCGCTCGCGGAAGACAGCCTCAAGCGCGCCCAAGGCATGAAGCCTTCCGATCCAGACATCATGCACAACTATGGCTGGCTGCAGTGCCAGCGCCAGCAGTACGACGTCGCCAATCAGATGTTCGAGCGGGCGCTTGCCGTGCCGAGTTACAAGGCACGCAGCAAGACGCTGATGTCCCAGGGCCTGTGCTACCAGCGGGCGGGGCGTCTTGCAGAGGCCGAACAAGCGCTGAAGCAGGCCTATGAGATTGATGCGGGCAACCCGGCGGTGGGGTACCACTTGGCGGCCGTGCTGTTTGCGCGGGGCGAGGCCAAGCGGGCGCAGTTTTATGTCCGTCGCGTGAACAATGGCGAGTATGCCAATGCCGAGTCTCTGTGGTTGGGTGTGAAGATCGAGCGCGTGCTCAAGGAGTTCGTGGCCATGCGCCAGTTGGGTGATCAGTTGCGCAAGCGCTTCCCCAACGCGAAAGAAACCCTGGCATTCGAACGAGGGGCCTTCGATGAGTGAGCCCATGGGCGCCGCTGGGGGGGTGATCATCGGATGCAGGATCACGGCACTGAACCGGCGGGCGGCGTTACCGCGGGGCAGTTGCTGAGGCAACTGCGCGAATCCGCAGGGGTCCATGTTGATGTGCTGGCCGGAACGCTGAAGGTGCCCGCGAACAAACTGCATGCGCTGGAAGCGGACCAATACGACGCATTTCCCGACGCCGTCTTCATGCGGGCGTTGGCGTCGGGCGTCTGCCGGACCTTGAAGGCCGATGCTGCGCCGGTGCTCGCATTGCTGCCCCAGAGCGGCCCCGTGCAGCTTGTGGTGGACAAGGGACTCAACGCGTCGTTCAAAGACCCTGGTCACCGGTTCATCAAGGGGGGAACGCTGGAGCGACCCAAATCGCGCATGATGGGCGTGACGGTTGCCGCGCTGTTGGCCGCCGCGGTGGCCATCGCCTTTCTCCCGAAGGGCAACGACGGTTTGCCGGTCGCCAGCAGTCCGGAGGCGGTAACACCGCCACAGCGCGCGCCCGAAGCCACGCAACTGGACCCGGTGACTGCTGCGGTGCCCTCAACACAAGAGTCCGTTGCCTCAGGGGGACAGGCCATTGTGCGGGCAGAGCCATCTTCTGCTGCGGTGGCCTCAGCGGCCCTCGCCGCATCGACCTCCGCTGCGGCGGTGGAGCCGGCCCCATCTCACGGCGTGACCAACGAGGCCGGAGTTGACGCCAAGGGCACAGAGGCTTCGGGCGTGCTGGTCATTCGCGCCCGGGGAGAATCCTGGATTCAGGTGCGCAACGCCGCGGGCGGCGTCGTGCTGCAGAAGATCCTGGCTGCGGGCGAGAGTGTTTCCGCGGCGGGCAGCCCTCCCTGGTCGGTTGTCATTGGCAAGGCGGATGCCACGGAGGTGGTTGTGCGCGGCCAGCCCATGGATCTGAATGCGATTGCGCGCGAGAACGTTGCGCGTTTCGAGGTGAAGTAAATGAATATCTCCGGCACAGCCGCACCGATCGCTATGGCACAGCCCCAGGCACGCCGCTCGCGGCAGGCACGCATCGTCTGGGGCAGCCGGGTGGTCACGGTGGGTGGCGGCGCACCGGTGCGGGTGCAGTCCATGACCAACACCGACACGGTGGATGCGATCGGCACGGCCATCCAGATCAAGGAACTGGCGCAAGCGGGCTCTGAGTTCGTTCGCATCACGGTGAACACGCCGGAGGCCGCAGCGGCCGTGCCCTACATCCGTGAGCAGCTGGACCGCATGGGCGAGACGGTGCCGCTGGTGGGCGACTTTCACTACAACGGCCACCGCCTGCTGACGGAATTTCCCGACTGCGCACAGGCATTGTCCAAGTACCGCATCAACCCGGGCAACGTGGGCAAGGGCGACAAGAAGGACAAGCAGTTCGGCCAGATGATCGAGGCAGCGGTGCGCTGGGACAAGGCCGTGCGCATCGGCGTGAACTGGGGCAGCCTGGACCAGGAGTTGCTGGCCGAGCTGATGGATGCGAACAGCCGCCGCACCCAGCCGTGGGATGCGCGCCAGGTCATGTACGAGGCGCTGATCACCTCCGCCATCGAATCGGCGAAACGCGCCGAGGAAATGGGCCTGAGCGGCGACCAGATCATCCTTTCGTGCAAGGTCAGCGGTGTGCAGGATCTGATCTCGGTGTACCGCGAACTCGCGCGCCGCTGCGACTATGCGCTGCACCTGGGTCTGACCGAGGCGGGCATGGGTACCAAGGGTATCGTGGCGTCGACCACCGCGCTTTCGATCCTGCTGCAGGAAGGCATTGGCGACACTATCCGTGTGTCGCTGACTCCGCAGCCCGGCGAGGCGCGCACCCAGGAGGTGGTGGTGGCCTCCGAGATCCTGCAATCGCTGGGACTGCGTGCGTTCGTGCCCAGCGTGACCGCTTGCCCAGGCTGCGGCCGCACCACCAGCACCACATTCCAGGAACTGGCCAAGCAGATCGACGATTACCTGCGTGCGCAGATGCCCGTATGGCGGCTGCGCTATCCCGGCGTGGAAAAACTCAAGGTGGCCGTGATGGGCTGCATCGTCAACGGCCCGGGCGAGAGCAAGCATGCCGACATCGGCATCAGCCTTCCCGGCACGGGCGAGGCGCCCGCCGCCCCGGTGTTCATCGACGGCGAAAAGGCCATGACCCTGCGGGGCGAGGGCATCGCGCGAGAGTTCCAGGATATCGTTGAAGGCTACATTGCCCGGCGTTTCGGCAACGGCGCAGGCGCACAGTGAAGTGTGCGCAAGTTTGCTATAAGTATTATAGCTTATAGCGCTTGATGGATAAGCGCTAGAGGCTGATTTGATTCAAAATCACAAACAACAGAACAAGATGCAGAAGCTGGTTGCCATCAAGGGCATGAACGACATTCTTCCGCCCGATTCGGCGCGCTGGGAATGGCTGGAGGACAAAGTGCGCACCCTCATGGCGCGCTACGCTTATCGCAACATCCGCACGCCCATCGTCGAGCCTACGCCGCTGTTCGTGCGCGGCCTGGGCGAAGTCACCGACATCGTCGAGAAGGAGATGTACTCCTTCGAGGACCGGCTCAACGGTGAACAGCTGACGCTGCGCCCCGAGGCAACGGCGGGGGTGGTGCGTGCGGTGGTAGAGCATTCCATGCTCTACGACGGCGGCAAGCGCCTGTACTACATGGGGCCGATGTTCCGGCATGAACGGCCACAGCGCGGCCGCTACCGCCAGTTCCACCAGATCGGTGCCGAGGCGCTGGGCTTTCCCGGCGCGGAAGCCGATGCCGAGATCATTCTGCTGGCGCATGCGCTGTGGGCGGAACTGGGGCTGGAGAACGTGCGGCTGGAATTGAACAGCCTGGGGCAGCCCGACGAGCGCCGCGCCCACCGCGCGGCGCTGATCGCATACCTGGAGCAGCACATGGATGTGCTCGACGAGGATGCGCGCCGCCGTCTGCACAGCAATCCGCTGCGCATTCTCGACACCAAGAACCCCGCGATGCAGGCGCTGGTGGAAGGCGCCCCGCGGCTCATCGACTTTCTAGGCGAGGCGTCGCTGCAGCATTTCGAGACCGTCAAGGCGATCCTGGATGCCAACGGCGTGGCCTGGAGCCTCAATCCCCGCCTGGTCCGCGGGATGGACTATTACAACCTCACGGTATTCGAGTTCGTGACGGACCAACTGGGTTCGCAGGGCACGATCTGCGGTGGGGGCCGTTACGACTACCTGATCGAGCAGATCGGCGGCAAGTCCGCTCCGGCCGTGGGCTGGGCGCTGGGGGTGGAGCGCGTGCTGGAGTTGCTCAAGGAGCAGGAGACGCAAGTGGCCCGACCAGCTGCCGATGCCTATGCCGTAGTGCCCGACGCATCTGCCCTGCCGGTCGTCATGGCTACCTTGCAGCGGCTGCGTGCGCAGGGGGTGTCGGTGCAGATGCACAGCCCCACCACCGCAGGCGAGGGCATGGGCAGCATGAAATCCCAGTTCAAGAAGGCGGACGCCAGCGGCGCACGCTATGCACTGGTCTTCGGCGCCGACGAACTGGCCCGCGGGGCCGTGACCGTCAAGCCGCTGCGGGATAGCGGCGAGCAGGCGGAGCGCCCGCTGGCGGCGCTGGCCGAATGGGCGGCCACCCTACAATCCTCGCGCTGAACGGAACCACAACATGGCCAACAACTTCGACCTTCAAGAACAAGAACAGCTTGAGCAGATCAAGCACTTCTGGAACACGTGGGGCACGCCCATCACCTGGGTGTTGATTGTCATCATGGGGGGGCTTGCCGCCTGGAACGGCTACCGGCTGTGGCAGGGCCGCCAGGCCCAGCAGGCGACGGCACTGGCCGAGGCCGTGGAAATGGCCATGCAGGCGGGTGACCTTGCGCGCGTGGAGCAAGCCGTTGGCGACCTGAAGTCGAGTTACGGCGGCACCGCGCAGGCGGGGCAGGCAGGGCTTCTGGCCGCCAAAGCGCTGGCCGACGCTGGCAAGTGGGACGCCGCCAAAAGTACGTTGACTTGGGTGGCCGAGAAAGCGTCTGATGAGGGTTACCAGGCCTTGGCCCGGCTGCGCCTGGCCAGCGTCCTGATCGAGCAAAAGGCCTACGACGAGGCCTCGGCACAGCTGTCGGGGAAATTCCCCGCAGAGTTTGCCGCTACGGTCGCGGATCGCAAGGGTGATGTGTTCGCGTTGCAGGACAAGAAACAGGAAGCCATTGCCGAGTACCGCCGCGCCTACCAGGCTTTTGACGAGCGTGTGGAATACCGCCGCCTGGTGGAAGCCAAGCTCAACGCTTTGGGTGCACAGGTGGAGACGGTAGCCTCCGCTACGTCGGGGGGCGTGCAATGAGCCAGGCACGTAGTCATGCCATGAGGGCGCTGACCGGCGCCTCTTTGCTGGTGAGCCTGCTGGTGATGGGAGGGTGCTCGTTGTGGGGCGGCACGCCGAAGCCGAAGCCGGCGGAGCTCGGCCCCAACGTCCCTGTGCTGGGAGTGCGTCAGGCGTGGATGTCCCAGATTGGGGAACAGGAAGGCCTTGAACTCGACATGCACGTGGAGGGCAGCGTGGTGACGGTGGCCTCTGCCAATGGCGATGTGGCGGCCATCGATGCACGCACGGGGGGCGACGTATGGCGCACGCGTCTCAACCAGCCGCTTGCCTCGGGCGTGGGAAGTGATGGGCGTTGGACGGCGGTGGTGTCGAAGGGCAATCAAGTTATCGCACTGGACGGCGGTCGGGAGATCTGGCGCAAGCCATTGCCCGCCCAGGCTTATACGGCGCCGTTGGTCGCGGGCAAGCGCATCTTCGTGCTGGCGGCGGATCGCTCCATTTCCGCCTTCGACGCGGCGACTGGCTACCGGCTCTGGAGTCAGCAGCGGCCGGGTGAGCCCCTGGTCCTGCGCCAGGGCGGTGTGCTGATGGCTGTGGGTGACACCCTGGTTGCGGGGCTGTCCGGCCGTCTGGTCGGCTTCAATCCCGACAACGGCGTGGTGCGCTGGGAGGCGCCCTTGGCCAGCCCGCGCGGCACCAATGACGTCGAGCGGCTGGTGGAGATCGTTGGCCGTACGAGCCGTGTGGGCGACAGCCTGTGCGCGCGGGCTTTTCAGGCCTCGGTGGGCTGTATCGATGCATCCCGGGGGACGGTCTCGTGGACGCAGCCCGCCAGCGGCGGCGTGGGCATCCACGGGGATGACACCATGCTGTTCGGCACGGAAAGCAACGGAACGGTGATCGCATGGCGGCGCACCGATGGGGCCCGCGCCTGGACATCGGACAGGCTGCAGTTCCGCAAGCTCACAGCGCCCTTGGTGCTGGGGCGTTCGGTGGTAGTGGGTGACGATACAGGGCTGGTGCACCTGCTGTCCCGTGAGGACGCCGCACCGCTCAACCGCCTGACGACCGATGGCTCGGCCATTGCGGCGGCCCCGGCGGTGGCGGGCGACACCTTGGTGGTGGTGACGCGCAAGGGCGGCGTCTACGGCTTCCGTCCGGACTGATAGGGATATAGGACACAGGATGAAGCCTGTCATCGCTTTGGTGGGGCGGCCCAATGTGGGCAAGTCCACCTTGTTCAACCGTTTGACCAAGTCGCGCGATGCGATCGTGGCCGACTTTGCCGGCCTCACGCGTGATCGCCACTATGGCAATGGGAGACAGGGCAAGCACGAGTACATCGTCATCGACACCGGGGGGTTCGAGCCCGACGCCTCCAGCGGCATCTACCGCGAGATGGCCAGGCAGACCCAGCAGGCCGTGGCGGAGGCCGATGTCGTGGTTTTTGTCGTGGACGTACGCGGCGGACTGTCCGCCCAGGACCACGACATTGCCAACTACCTTCGCCGCCTGGGCAAACCCTGCGTGTTGGCCGGCAACAAGGCCGAAGGCATGCAGGACAGCATGCATCTGGCCGAGTTCTATGAGTTGGGACTGGGAGAGGTGCACCCCGTATCGGCGGCGCACGGCCAGGGTGTGCGCAGCCTGGTGGATCTCGCGCTGAAACCGCTCGCGTTGCCCGAGATTGAGGAGGAGGATGCGGCTGCCGAGAAGAATGTCATCCGTCTTGCAGTGGCAGGGCGCCCCAACGTGGGCAAGTCGACACTGATCAATACCTGGCTGGGCGAAGAGCGTCTGGTGGCTTTCGACATGCCCGGCACCACGCGCGATGCCATATCGGTGCCTTTTGAACGCAACGGCCAGAAGTTCGAATTGATCGACACGGCGGGCCTGCGACGCAAAGGCAAGGTGTTTGAAGCGATCGAGAAATTCTCGGTCGTGAAGACCCTGCAGGCCATCGAGTCAGCCAATGTCGTGCTGCTGCTGCTGGACGCCACGCAGGGAGTGACGGACCAGGACGCACATATTGCCGGCTACATCCTGGAGAGTGGTCGCGCCGTGGTGATCGCAGTGAACAAATGGGATGCGGTGGACGACTATGGCCGGCAGCAGCTGGAGCGTTCCATCGAAACGCGTCTGTCGTTTCTAAAGTTCGCGCCGTTGCACTTCATCTCCGCGAAGAAACGGCAGGGCATTGGGCCGCTGTGGTCATCCATCATCCAGGCGTACAAGTCTGCCAACCGCAAGATGCCTACGCCGGTGTTGACGCGCCTGCTGCAGGAGGCGGTGCAGTTCCAAAGCCCCAAGCGCTCTGGTATGTTCCGGCCCAAGATGCGCTATGCGCACCAGGGCGGCATGAATCCGCCGGTGATCGTGATCCATGGGAATTCGCTGGAGCATGTCACGGACGCCTACAAGCGCTTTCTTGAGGCGCGTTTTCGCAAAGAATTTGACCTCGTCGGTACGCCGCTGCGTATCGAAATGAAAACCTCCAGCAATCCTTATACGGACAAGCAGAACTCCTGAGCCCCTGGACGGCGTATGGCCGTCTGGCTGTGGTAAGGTGCTGGTTTACAACAACATTTTTGAACACGGAGAATATCGTGAGCAATAAAGGTCAGCTTCTTCAAGACCCCTTCCTGAACGCATTGCGTCGGGAGCATGTGCCGGTTTCGATCTATTTGGTGAACGGCATCAAACTGCAGGGTCAAATCGAATCCTTCGATCAATACGTCGTGCTGCTGCGCAATACCGTGACGCAGATGGTGTACAAGCACGCCATTTCCACGATCGTGCCTGGTCGTGCCGTCAACTTCTCGACTGCGGAACCCGCCGCCGACGGGGACAACCAGTAAGCCCCTGCGGCAGTTCAAGGCTGCGCCACGGCGCAAGCATTGCGCATCCCAGGGCACGCAGCCTTGAGTTCCCATTCTTCTCCTGACACGAAATCCACGCCTGTTCTATTGGTAGGCGTGGATTTTGGTTTGCCCCATTTCGATGCCGAACTCGAAGAGCTTGGCTTATTGGCCCAGACTGCTGGCTTGAATCCTGTCGCGCGGCTGACGTGCAAGCGAAAGACGCCTGATGCGGCGCTGTTCGTGGGTAGCGGCAAAGCGGATGAGATCCGCACTCTGGCGCAGATGCATGGCGCGAAGGAGGTGCTGTTCGACCAGGCGCTGAGTCCGGCGCAGCAGCGGAATCTGGAGCGAAGCCTGGAATTGCCCGTCAATGATCGCACGCTGCTCATTCTGGAAATCTTTGCCCAGCGCGCCCGCAGCCACGAGGGCAAGCTGCAGGTGGAGTTGGCCCGTTTACAGTACTTGAGCACTCGACTTGTGCGGCGCTGGTCGCACTTGGAGCGTCAACGCGGGGGGATTGGCACACGGGGCGGGCCGGGTGAAACACAAATTGAGCTCGACCGTCGCATGATCAGCGAAGCCATCAAGCGCACGCGGGAGCGCCTGGTCAAGGTCAAGCGCCAACGGGCGACCCAGCGGCGGCAGCGGCAGCGGCGCGATACATTCAATATCTCGCTGGTGGGCTACACGAACGCGGGCAAATCCACGCTGTTCAATGCACTGGTGAAGGCGCGAGCCTACGCAGCGGACCAATTGTTCGCCACGCTGGACACCACCACGCGTCATCTTTATTTGGGCGAAGCCGCGGGTTCGGTGTCATTGTCCGATACCGTGGGCTTCATTCGTGATCTGCCGCACGGGCTTGTGGATGCGTTTCAGGCCACGTTGCAGGAGGCCGTGGACGCGGATCTGCTCCTGCATGTGGTCGATGCCGCCAACCCCGCCTTTCCCGAGCAGATTGCACAGGTGCAACTGGTTCTTGGTGAGATTGGCGCCGCAGATATTCCACAACTCTTGGTATTCAACAAATTGGATGCCCTCACGCCCGAAGTGCGTCCTAACGTGCGGCAAGATACCTATGAACTGGATGGGCGGCCTGTACCGCGGATTTTTGTCAGTGCCGGCCTTGGCGAAGGGGTGGCTGACTTGCGGCAGCTATTGGCAGACATGGTTCAGAAGTCACTTTCGTCAGGCATGCCCCCTGTGACGGCGGCTGAATTGAAGGGCGAGTGGGACTGATTGGGCACAATGCTGGTGTTCTATTGCTATTGAGAGTACGAGAATTCGCGCATGAACCTTCTTAACCGGGCCTCTCGCTGGGCCGTGCTGCCTGAGCGTATTCGGGGGATGTTCAATCTCAACGATCCTCGTTGGGGCCGTGGGGACGATAAGGGCGAGGGTGGACAGCGCCCTGATTCGGAGCGCCCTTCTCCGGATAACTCACAGCGTCCACGTGGACGTGACCAGAATCCTTCGGGACAGCCGCCGGACCTGGATGAGTTGTGGCGTGATCTGAACCGCAAGCTGGGTGGGTTGTTTGGCGGCGGCGGGTCGCGTGGTCCAGCTTCTGGTGGCGGCAATGGTGGTTTCCAGCCAGACATGAAGAACGCGGGGGTTGGCGTGGGATTGATCGCCGCCATAGCGGTGCTGATCTGGCTGGGCACTGGCTTTTTCATCGTGCAAGAAGGCCAGCAAGCGGTGATCACCCAGTTCGGCAAGTACAAGAGCACGGTCAACGCCGGCTTCAATTGGCGCCTGCCTTACCCCATTCAGCGCCATGAACTGGTATTCGTGACCCAGATCCGGTCCGCTGATGTGGGGCGGGATAGCGTCATCAAGAGCACGGGGCTGCGTGAGTCCGCCATGTTGACCGAAGACGAGAACATCGTCGAAATCAAGTTCGCAGTGCAATATCGTTTGAATGACGCGCGTGCGTGGCTGTTCGAGAGCCGCAATCCGGCCGAAGCCGTGGTTCAGGCGGCAGAGACGGCGGTGCGCGAAGTCGTGGGCAAAATGCGCATGGATACCGCCTTGGCGGAAGAGCGGGACCAGATTGCTCCGCGCGTGCGCAATCTGATGCAGACCATTCTGGACCGATACAAGGTCGGCGTGGAAGTCGTTGGCATCAACCTGCAGCAAGGGGGGGTGCGCCCTCCTGAGCAAGTACAGGCGGCTTTTGATGACGTGCTCAAGGCGGGCCAGGAGCGGGAGCGCGCTAAGAACGAAGCCCAGGCTTATGCCAATGATGTGGTTCCGCGTGCCACGGGTACGGCGTCCCGCTTGATCGAGGAGGCGGCAGCCTACAAGGCGCGCATCGTGGCGCAGGCGCAGGGTGACACACAGCGCTTCAGCGCCGTCCTTGCTGAATACCAGAAGGCGCCGCAGGTGACGCGAGACCGCATGTATCTGGAGAGCATGCAGCAAATTTACGGCAATGTGACCAAGGTACTGGTGGAGTCGCGGCAAGGATCCAACTTGCTGTACCTGCCGTTGGACAAGATCATGCAGAGCGTTTCACAGCAGACTTCGGCGGCTGCGGCGACCGATACGCCGCCAGCGACAGTCCCTCCTGCCGCGACCTCTCAATTTCCCGGCGATTCTCGGTTGCGTGATGCCAACCGTTCGCGCGAACGTGAGTCCCGATAGGAGAGCCGTGTGAACAGAATCGGATTTATCGCATCGACAGTTCTGTTGTTGCTGGCATTGCTCAGCTCGATGGTGTTCGTCGTCGACCAACGCCAGTTTGGCGTGGTGTACGCGTTGGGGCAGATCAAGGAAGTCATCACGGAACCAGGGTTGAATTTCAAGCTACCTCCACCTTTCCAAAACGTTCGCTACATCGACAAGCGTCTGCTCACGCTGGACAGTTCAGACACCGAGTCGATGCTGACAGCCGAGAAGCAGCGCGTGGTGATCGATTGGTATGTGCGCTGGCGCATTACCGACCCATCCGAGTACATCCGCAATGTGGGGCTGGACGAGAACGCAGGTGCACTGCAGCTCAATCGGGTGGTCCGCAATGCATTTCAGGAAGAGGTCAACCGTCGCACCGTCAAGGAGCTGCTGTCGCTCAAGCGCGATGCGCTGATGTCCGACGTGAAACGGGAAGTGCTGGAAGCTGTCCGCGGCTCCAAGCCTTGGGGTGTCGATGTCGTGGACGTGCGCATCACGCGGGTCGACTACGTAGAAGCGATCACGGAGTCCGTCTATCGACGCATGGAAGCGGAACGCAAGCGCGTTGCGAATGAACTGCGCTCCACGGGCGCGGCGGAGGGGGAAAAGATTCGCGCAGACGCAGACCGGCAGCGCGAGATCACCATTGCCAATGCCTACCGCGACGCCCAGAAGATCAAGGGCGAGGGTGATGCGGAAGCTGCGCGTCTGTATGCGGAGGCATTCGGCCGTGATCCTCAATTTGCACAGTTCTACCGGAGTCTCGAAGCTTACAAGGCGAGCTTCAACCGCAAGGGCGATGTCATGGTGCTGGATCCGGCGAACTCTGAATTTTTCAAGGTGTTCAGAGGCGGGACGGGCAATGCATCTGCAGGCCCCCGTCGCTGATGAGCGACTGATGGCGGTGGTCGGCCTCCATGAACGGGTTCTGGATCGCGTTGGGTTGGGTGCTGGTCATCGAAGGGCTGCTGCCCTTCGTGTCACCTGGTGGTTGGCGCCGCGTGTTCACGCAGCTTTTGCAATTGCGTGACGGCCAGATTCGCTTTTGCGCGCTGCTGGGGCTGATCGCTGGCGGCGCCATTCTGCTGCTCGCGTAGCCTGGCCGCTTTCGGTCCCGGGGTGGGGCTTATCCATGCCGGTAGAATCAACGTTTTAACAGCCTGCCCCATCCCATGTCTGCCTGGGTCCTGCCGGATCATATTGCCGATGTCTTGCCTTCCGAGGCGCGGCACATTGAAGAACTTCGCCGCGGACTGCTCGATACGGCACGCAGTTACGGTTATGAGTTGGTGATGCCTCCTTTGCTGGAGCATCTGGAATCACTGTTGACGGGCACTGGCGAGGCGCTGGACCTCCAAACGTTCAAATTGGTGGACCAACTCTCGGGTCGATCTCTCGGCTTGAGGGCCGATACGACCCAACAGGTCGCACGCATTGATGCGCACCTGCTCAACCGGCAGGGGGTGGCGCGTCTATGCTATTGCGGCCCAGTACTGCACACGCGTCCCGATCGTCCGCACGCCACACGGGAGCCCTTGCAGTTTGGAGCCGAGATCTACGGTCATCCAGGTATCGAGGCGGATATCGAAGCAGTGTTGCTGTCGTTGGAGTGCTTGCGCAGTGCCCACGCACAGGAGGTGAGCGTAGATCTGGCCGACGTCCGTATCGTGCGTAGTCTGCTTGCAGGACTTCCTGTCGGTATGCATCAGCTCGCCCACGTCCACGGTGCGCTTGCTGCCAAAGACGCCAGCGAACTGGCGTCTTTGACACGCGATTTCCCGTCTGCATCGCGGGAAGGGTTGTTGGCACTGTTGCAGCTGTATGGTGATGCAGCAGTGCTGAATGAGGCCGAAAATTTGTTGAAGCCCTTTCCTGGTGCGCGCGAGGCGCTATCAGATTTGAGGGCAATTGCGGCACGAATGGACGGTGTGCGGGTCACATTTGATCTGGCAGATCTGCGGGGTTATGCCTATTACAGCGGAGCGCGTTTTGCGATTTATGCGCAGGGCGCCAGTGATGCGCTGGTGCGAGGCGGCCGCTATGACGAAGTCGGCGCGGTCTTCGGCCGTAACAGGCCAGCCGCAGGCTTTAGCTTGGACGTGAAGCAACTGGTGGGTGTGGTGTCGGCTCCGTCATTGCGTGCGGCCATCCGGGCGCCCTGGGGCGATGGTGGTGCGCTCAGTGCTGCCATTGCTACGTTGCGTCGTCAGGGCGAAACGGTTGTGTGTGTGCTGCCGGGGCACGGCAGCGAAGTGGACGAATTCCACTGCGATCGGGAGCTTGTCCTGGTGGATGGCAACTGGGTCGTAAAGGCGATTTGAGTTTCTTCAGCATTTGAATCGGGTTTGACATGAAAGCAAGCAAGGGTCGTAACGTTGTCGTGGTTGGCACCCAGTGGGGCGATGAAGGCAAAGGCAAACTGGTTGATTGGCTGACTGAGAGCGCCCAGGGGGTGGTGCGTTTTCAGGGCGGGCACAACGCTGGTCACACGTTGGTCATCAACGGCGTCAAGACGGCGCTGCACTTGATCCCCAGCGGGATCATGCGCCCGGGTGTCAAGTGCTACATCGGCAACGGCGTCGTTCTCTCGGCGGGCAAATTGTTTGAGGAGATCGAGGGACTCGAAAAAGCGGGCGTCGAAGTGCGCTCGCGTCTGCGTGTCAGTGAAGCTTGTCCATTGATCCTGCCGTTCCATGCGGCGCTGGATGTGGCGCGTGAAGCGGCGCGTGAACACGGTGGCGCCGAGAAGATTGGTACCACGGGCCGTGGTATCGGACCGGCCTACGAGGACAAGATTGCTCGCCGTGCCCTGCGCGTACAAGACCTCAAGTATCCAGAACGCTTTGCCGCCAAGCTGCGCGAATTGCTGGCGTTGCACAACCATGTCCTCAGCACCTTCTTGGGTTCGGCCAATTTTCAGTTTGGCGATGCACTCAAGCCCTACATCACGGGCGGGCAAGTGCAATTTGAACCGGTCTTTGAGGAGGCCATGCGGCATGCAGAGATGCTCAAGCCCATGATGGCAGATGTCTCGCGTGAACTGAACGAAGCGCATGCCGCGGGCGCAAATCTGCTGTTTGAGGGGGCCCAGGGCACGTTGCTCGATGTGGACCATGGCACCTATCCCTATGTCACGTCCAGTAACTGTGTGGCGGGTAATGCGGCAGCGGGGTCAGGTGTTGGCCCAGGGCATCTGCACTACATCTTGGGGATCACCAAGGCATATTGCACGCGTGTGGGGGGAGGGCCTTTCCCGACCGAGCTGGACTGGGAAACGCCTGGAACACCGGGTTATCACATGAGTACTGTGGGCGCCGAAAAAGGGGTGACGACTGGGCGCAGCCGTCGCTGCGGTTGGTTTGATGCTGCACTCCTCAAGCGTAGCGCGCAGGTCAATGGTCTTTCAGGGCTCTGCATCACCAAGCTGGATGTTCTGGACGGGTTGAGGGAACTGTTGCTGTGCGTGGGATACGAGTTGGACGGTGAGAGGATCGATCTTCTGCCAATGGGTGCCGAAGAAATCGCACGGTGCGTACCTATTTACGAGAATATTGCCGGTTGGACGGAATCCACCGTGGGAGTGACTCGCTATGAGGACCTGCCGTCCAATGCGCGCCGCTATCTGGAGCGTATTGAGCAAGTGACGGGGGTGCCTATCGCAATGATCTCGACCAGTCCAGACCGTGATCACACGATCTTGATGCGCCATCCCTACGCGGCGGACTGAGGGCATAGTGGGGCAGTTGGAGTGTGTCGCCCGCTGTTAAGGCGATTGTTGCTATCAATTCAGGAGTTAGTATGCTGACGGAAGACGGCAAGCATTTGTACGTGAGCTACGACGAGTATCACAACCTCATAGAGAAGCTTGCGCTAAAGGTGCATCAATCCGCGTGGCAGTTCGATACGATCCTTTGTCTTGCACGTGGCGGTTTGCGACCTGGGGATATTCTGAGTCGTATCTTTGACAAGCCCTTGGCCATCATGTCCACAAGTTCTTATAGAGCAGAAGCTGGGACAGTCAAGGGGCACTTGGACATCGCTCGCTTTATCACGACTCCCAAGGGGGAGATCGCTGGCCGCGTGCTACTCGTGGATGATCTAGCGGACTCGGGCCACACCTTGAATGCCGTGGTGGAAATGCTCAAGACCAACTACGCACCCAT